>NZ_JACVBA010000010.1:0-1970 GCF_014852135.1 Stenotrophomonas sp. STM01
ACCGAATCCAGTGACAGCATCCAGTTGTTGGGCCGGCAGCGGCAGCTGACCAGCACGCGCGTGAGCGTGCTCAGCGATGACTACCGCCGGGTGAGCAGCATCGCGCGGCAGTTGCCGGTGGATGGCGGTGGCACGCAGTCACAGCGCGAGCACTACGACCCGGCCGGTGCCTATGCCTTCGCCGATGGCGCCACGGCCGATCATTACGCGCAGCTGCAGGCGCAGGTGCTGGAAGCCCACAGCCGGTGCTGGCACGGGCAGGGCAGCGTGCGTGGGTTGCAGTCCGGCACCTGGGTGCGGGTGCAACAGGCGCCGTTTGCCGAATCGCCGGAGCTGCTGCTGGTCGCGGTGGAGCACACCGGCATCAACAACCTGCCGACCGACCTGCGCAGGAGCGTGGAGACGACGCTGGGTGCCGTGTTGATGGACGGCAGTACGACCAGTTGGGCTTCGGCCGAGAAGGTGGGCTACGGCAACACCTTCACCGCCGTGGAGCGGACGCTGCCCTGGCGGCCCCAGCTGCACGATGCCACCGGCGCGCGCCTGAACCCCCGGCCGACCGCGCCGGGCTACCAGACCGCCATCGTGGTGGCCGGCCACGACGGTGGCGGGCAGGACGTCCATGCCGACAGCCTGGGACGGATACGCGTGCGTTTCCATTTCCAGGATGCGCAGGGCGATACCACCTGGCTGCGGGTGGCCCAGCGCTACGCCGGGCCGGGCGTGGGCAGCCAGTTCCTGCCGCGCATCGGCCAGGAAGTGGTGGTGGGGTTCCTGGAAGGCGACATCGACCGGCCCATCGTGCTGGGCGCGCTGTACAACGGCCGCGGCGAAGCGGGCGTGGCGCCGACCCCGGCCGGGGCCGAGGGCGAGACGGATCGCGCGATCTACGGGCAGGCCGGGGACCAGCGCAGCAGTGCGCAGGGCAACCTGAGCGGTGGCCACGCCCCGGCCTGGCATGCCGCCGGCGGGGGTGACGATGCGCACCGGCACGCCGGTGCGGTGTGGGGCATCCGCTCACGCGAATGGGACGGCGGGCAGGGCAGCAATCACCTGCTGTTCGATGACTCGGACCAGCAGCTGCGGGTGCAGCTGGCCAGCAGCCAGCAGACCTCGCAGCTGACGCTGGGCCACCTGCGCCACCAGTCGGACAACTTCCTGGGCAGCCTGCGCGGCACCGGCTTCGAGCTGCGCACCGACGGCTGGGGAGCGGTGCGTGCGACGGCGGGCAGCTGGTTCAGTGCGTATGCGCATGACGGTGCACAGCCGGTGGGCGAGGCGGTGCAGCCGTCGGCCCTGCTCAAGCAGGTGAACCAGCTGGGCCAGCGCTTCAGCGAAGCGGCGCGGACCCACCTGACCAGCCCGTTGGCGCTGCAGGAAGGTGCGCGTGGCAAGGCGCGCTCGCAGCTGATCGCCGACAAGGCGCCGCTGGCGGCGCTGCAGGACAGCGTCAACACCACGGTACGTGGCGATGGCTACGGCGAGGCCCGAAGCGAGGCCGCCGAGCGGCAGGCGCAACCCGGCGCAGGGCGGGTGCCGCACAGCGGTGATCCGCTGCTGGGCCTGGCCGCGCCGGCGGGCATCGCCCAGGTGGCCGGGCAGGCGCTGCACTGGACGGCCGGTGAAGGGCTGCTGCTGGCCAGCGGCGAGCACAGCGACACCACGGTGATGGGTGATGCGCGGCTGCATGCCGGGCAGGCGGTCGGGATGCTGGCGGCCGCGGTCGACGGTGGCGTGAAGGAAGGCAACGCGTTGAGCGTGGTCACCGGTGCCGGCGAGCTGGACGTGCAGGCGCAGAACGACAAGGTGCAGATCCAGTCGCGGCAGGCGCTGCGCGCGGCCAGTGCGCAGGGCGTGGTGGAGCTGGCGGCCGGCAAGACGATCCACATCGCCACCGCCGGTGGTGCGAGCGTGACGATCGAGGGCGGCAACATCAGCTTCAACTGCCCGGGAAAGATCACCGTGCATGC
>NZ_JACVBA010000011.1:0-1153 GCF_014852135.1 Stenotrophomonas sp. STM01
CGCTTGTGTCTAAGGACCGACTAGATTGCAGGTGAGAGCGGAGTGCGGCAGCCCGTCAGGTCGCAGTGCCTACCAGCACGAGTAGGAGTCAGGGCGCCGCACTCCAAACTCCCTCATCAGCCCGAACAGTTGATCGGATTGCACTCCGGACCGTACAAGCATGGGATTGAGGGAGCCGCTCTCACCGTCAGCCTATAACGGGAGCGCGTCATGAGCATCCATGTCGGTATCGATGTGGCCAAGAATGAATTGGTCGTCCACGCCTTGCCACAGGGGCAGCGTCGTTGCTTTGCCAATTCGGCCCAGGGGCGGGCGGAGCTGGTGGCCTGGCTCAGTGCATTGGGCGCTGACCGGGTGCTGTTTGAAGCCAGTGGCGGTTATGAGGCCCCGCTGCTACGTGTCCTGCATGAGGCCGCACTCCCCGCCGTGCGGATTTCGGCAGATCGCCCGCGTCAACTGGCTCAGGCGCTGGGCCTGAAGGCCAAAACCGACGCCTTGGATGCCCGGATGCTGGCGGTGGCCGCCCAGTTGCTGCCGGCCCCGGTTAGCAAGCCCCTGCCCGAAGCCACCGAGCGTTTACGCCAATGCGTGCACTTGCGAACCGCCCTGGTGGGCGAGCGCGATTCACATCGTCGTCGACTCCAGCAGATATCCGATCCCACCGCCCATGCCATCCAGCACGCATGCATCAACGACCTGCAGCAACGGATCAAGCAACTGGACACGCTCATTGCCGAGCTGCTGTCGGCCACCTTGCCCTTGCAGGGCAAGGCGCCGGGGCTGGGCCCGGTCCTGCGTGCGACCTTGGCTGCGCGCCTGCCCGAACTGGGAACGCTGGACCGTCGCCAGATCGCCGCCCTGGTCGGATTGGCGCCCTACAACCGGGACAGCGGCCGCTGGCGTGGACAACGGCGCATCTCCGGTGGCCGGGCCGATGTCCGGCGCGTGCTGTACATGGCCACCTGGTCGGCTATCCGCAAGGATCCGGCCCTTGGCCAGAGCTATCGCGCCATGGTTGCCGCAGGCAAACCCAAAAAGCTCGCAGTAACGGCATGCATGCGCAAATACCTCACCCGTCTTAATGCCATGCGCCGCGACAATGCCCCTTGGAAAGCCGCTTCAGAGCAGCATGGTAAAGACAGTTGACTCCTAC
>NZ_JACVBA010000012.1:0-528 GCF_014852135.1 Stenotrophomonas sp. STM01
CGCCATCCACCGGCAACTGCCGCGCGATGCTGCTCACCCGGCGGTAGTCATCGCTGAGCACGCTCACGCGCGTGCTGGTCAGCTGCCGCTGCCGGCCCAACAACTGGATGCTGTCACTGGATTCGGTCGCATCACTGCGATGGAAGCGCACGCCTTCGGTGCTCGCCGCGCTCTCCGGCAGACGCACGCTGTCGGCAAAGATCTCCATGCCGTTGCCGCAGCGTGCCTGCGCATCGTCCTGCAACCGCCAGCCCAGCCCTTCCTCGGCCAACAGGCGCTGCACGAAGTCCAGGTCGCTCTCGCGGTACTGCACACAGTAGCTGCGCACCCGGCCGCCGAGCAGCGCATCGCAGCCCTCGGCCCATTGCCAGCTGGCCAGGTCGCCGTGTGCCTGCAGCACCTCATCGACGATCTGGCGCACGCTCTTGTCCTGGAACACGCGGCTGTTGCGCGCATGCTGCAACCACCATGTCCACGAGGCCAGCGACAGCCGATAGCGCACCAGCCCGCCATCGCTGCCCAGCCGGC
>NZ_JACVBA010000001.1:0-2235480 GCF_014852135.1 Stenotrophomonas sp. STM01
GTGCGCAGGGCGTGGTGGAGCTGGCGGCCGGCAAGACGATCCACATCGCCACCGCCGGTGGTGCGAGCGTGACGATCGAGGGCGGCAACATCAGCTTCAACTGCCCGGGAAAGATCACCGTGCATGCGAGCAGGAAGCGGTTCGTGGGGCCGACGCACCTGTCCACCGAAATGAACAGCTGGCCCAACGCGCAGTTTGACGATCTCTATGTCGTGCGCCATCGCGCGACCGGGGAGCCCATGGCCAATACGCGCGTGGAGATCACCCGCAGTGACGGTGGGCGCAGCGAGCTGGTCACCGATGCGCAGGGACGCCTGCCGCGGCAACGTGGGCAGGGCATCGATGAAGTGGTCATCAAGATCCTGGGGAAGGCGTGACGCATGGATGAGAAAGGCGAAGTACTGCTGCCGACCGGCGACTGGGATGCCGACGGACGCCCGGTCGCGCGCGCACGCCTGACCGCGTTGAAGGACCAGCGCGAAAAAGTGGTCGAGGCCGACACCGATGCGGTGATCCCGGTGATCTTCGTGCCCGGCATCATGGGGACCAACCTGAAGTCCACGATCACCGGTGACCCGGTGTGGCGGCCGCCCAATACCGACGGCGTGGGCGCGATCCTGGGGGCGCTGGGGCAGATGGTCGTGTTCCTGTTCCGGGGCGCGGCTACCCGGCAACGCTTGTTGAACCCGTTGACGTCCGAGGTGGACGAGCGCGGTTCCCTGGACGCGGAGGGCACCATCCCCGAAGCGCTGGCGCGTGAACGCGGATGGGGCTCGCTGATGCGCTCGGCCTACAACCCGGTGATGGCCGAGATGCACCGCAAGCTCAACGACCTGATGTCCGCCGGCAAGCTGCAGCCGTGGTGGAGCGGCGATGGCGTACGCGCGCCGGCCGAGTACGGCGAGCAGAACGGGATGAGCGCGGCATTGACGCCGGAGCAGTGCAAGAAGGCCGCGCACTATCGCTTCGAGGTCTGGTCTGGCGGCTACAACTGGCTGCAGAGCAATCGCCTGTCTGCCCGCGACATGATTGCCCGCATCGACCAGGTGATCCTGCCGTACTACGCCAAGCGCGGCGTCCGTGCCAAGAAGGTGGTGCTGGTGACGCACTCGATGGGCGGGTTGGTATCGCGTGCGATTTCGCGGCTGGAGAACTACGGCAACCTGCTGGGGATCTCGCATGGCGTGATGCCGGCGACCGGCGCCGCCGCGACCTATCACCATTGCCGCGCGGGCTATACCGGCGTCTCCAGCATCATCCTGGGCCGCAATGCAGGGGAAGTGATCGCGATCCTGGCGCAGGCGCCGGGTGGCCTGGAACTGCTGCCGGCCGCCGACTACAACCAGGGCAAGCCATGGTTGCAGCTGGGCGACAACGGGGCGCGGATCCCGTTCAACGGTGACCCGTACAAGGAGATCTACCTCAACACGAAATGGTACGGGCTGGTCCCGGAGGGCAATACCGAGCTGCTCGACCCTTCCGCGCCGACCGCGGAAGCGGCGTCGGCACGCGAGGAGGAGGATGGCCCGACGTTGTCGGCGCGCACCTCGTTCCAGATCAACATCGAAGGCGTGCAGTTCTTCCACAAGGACATCAGCCGCAAGTACCACGCGCCCAGTTACGTGCACTACGGCGACGATGCAAAGCAGCTGAGCTGGGGGGAGTTGCATTGGAGCGGGGGCAGCATGATGAGTGCCGACGGCATGGAGACGGTGTCGGACAACCGCAACGGGAAGGTCAAGCTCAAGGGTCCAGGCGGCCAGATCAAACTGGAGATCGCCGACCCGGCGGACCCCGGTGACGGCACGGTGCCGGCCTGTTCAGGTGCCGCCCCGAAAATCGATGTGCTGGCGTGTTTCCGGCAAGGCAGTCTCGGTACCGGCGAGTACGCGAAAAAGGGAAAGAAGGGCTATGACCACCAAGGCAGCTACAACGATGAACGCACGCGATGGGCAACCCTGTACGCCGCGGTGCGATTGGCGCAGGGCGCGGACTGGGCCTGAGCGGGTGACGATGGCCTCGGGATGGCCGGCACTGCGCGCCCTGCTGGCGTTGACGGTATTGGCCCTTGGCGCCGCGGGTGTTGCCTGTGCGGCGCCGCTACAACGGGAAAGCGATATGAAGACATTGTGCATTGGACGATTCCTGCTGGATGTCCCGGCCGGTACCACGGTCAACCCTGGCTACGTGTATGCGAAGAAGAAGGTGGAGACCGCCACCGGCGTTTCGACCGAACGGTTCCGGCAGCAGGTTGCCGCGCGCGAGGCCGCGTTGGCGGCCGCGTCGCATCGGCTGGGCGGCAGCATGTCGGTGAGCCAGACCCGCATCGACGAGGATGCGGTGCTGCTGACCTCCTGGGTGAGCGACACCAGCAAGGCCGGCCATCGGCAGGAACTGTATGTGCTGGACCGTGCGCATGGCGTGCGCTACCTGGTCAGCGGCGAGACCGATGCGGCCAAACTGCCGGCCGCCATCGAGAACTATCGCGCCCTGCGCCCGCGCATCAGTTACCGCGATCCCGCCACCATCCCGACCGCCGCCGGGTTCTGCATCGACTCGGGCTTCATCGCGGGCAACCGCATCAACAGCGAGGAGATGACCATCGGCCTGCGTCCACGCGCTTATCCGGGCGCCCGGATGACGCTGATGTCGTACGTGACCGGGCGGCCGGACCGCCCGCTGTTGCAGCGTAGTAGCGACCTGCCACCCGAGTACGCCGCCGCCCAGGCGAAGATGCGCAACCTGCGCCGCGGTGAGCGCGACGTGGGGCCGATCCAAGGGCAGGAGATCCTTGCCCATGCCGAGGAGGGCGGCAAACGCATGTACGCGTTCCTGTGGGAATCGCAGGGGCGCGCGGAGTCGTTGCAGTTCCCGTTCCTCTCGCTGCAGTTGTTGACCGAGGAGCAGGCTGCGCCGGCCGCCGCCTTTGGCAACGATGCCGAGGCACTGGCGGCCTGGGACCAGGTGCTGGGCAGCCTGCGGTTGCGCCCGGGCGCGATCTGACGTGCCTGCCGCGACCGGGCTGCATCGCCGCCATCTGTCCTATCGATTGATGGCGTCGATCATGCAGGCGCTACAGGCTTCTCCCTTGCAATGGCGGCGGGTGTTCGTGGGGGAGCACGCCCCCTGATTTGTGATCTGCGTGGACAGTTCTCTTCACATTCCGTTTGCTAGATTTGCCTCGGGGAAACCAGCAAGATCACGGGATGTTCAAGTACGCGGTACGAGTGGATGCCAGCCAGGGAAAAGTGAAGGTGGCGCTGGTTGACTGGCCGGAAGTTTCCGTTGCCGCCCGCCGTGATCCGCTCATCGAGCTCAAGGGTGCGCTGTTGGCGGAGATCGCCCGCTGCGTGCGCTCCAAGCTGCCCATCCGTGTTCCCAAGGCCCGGCCTTCGCCTTCCTTCTTCGTGCGGCTCTCGCCCGGCGAGGCCCTCAAGGTGATGGTCATCAACGAGATGTTTGCCAGCGGGCGCGATTTCAGGGCGGCGGCCGCCAGCCTGGACCTGCCCGAACGCGTCATCAAGCAGGCATTGGACTTGGGCCAGCCCACGGATGTCGAACTGCTCAACCGCATCCTGGCCGTGGTGGGCAAGCGCCTGCTGGCCTATACCGTCGCCTGCTGAGGTATTGCCATCGCCGTTGCGTGTGATCGAAATAGAGCATGCGCGACGGTTTGCGATCATCCGTGAGTGAAGCCCGTTCCCCTGCGCTCCTAGACTCCGCCCCAATCGCTTGCGCGGCCGGCCTGCCGGCGTGCGAGCGGGTCACCATGGAGTCGAAAAGGATCAAGCGATGGCTGGAAACGTGAAGCTGGACAAGTTGAGCGAGTTGGAGGGTTTTGTGGGTGCTGCGCTGGTGGACAGCGGCAGCGGCATGGCCCTGGGCCTGCTCGGGGGCGGTTCGTTGAACATGGAGATCGCCGCTGCCGGCAACGCCGAAGTGGTGCGCGCCAAGCGTCGTGCCGCTGCTTCGCTGGGGCTGACCGACACCATTGACGATGTCCTGATCACCCTGGCCAAGCAGTACCACCTGCTGCGCCCGCTGGAGAGCAACCAGGACCTGTTCCTGTACGTGGTACTGGACCGCTCCCGCGCCAACCTGGCGCTGGCACGCCACGCACTGAAGTCGTTCGAACAGACGCTCGACTTCAAGTAAGCAAAGCGTGTCACCGACCGCTTTGGGCGGTCACCACTGCAGCGCTCGTCCTGGGGACTGCTGCAGACCACGCCAGGCAGCGGCTTGCTGCCTGGCGACCGCCACGGCCCGGTTCCCCGGGCCGTTTTCGTCAGGGCAGGCGCCGGGACGGAGTAAGCCACCCGGGGGCTGTTCGCAGGATCCGCTCACACTGCTCGATGGCCCCGACATGGCTTTGGACCCGGTGGAGCAGGGCATCAACCGATGCGGCCACCGCCCCCGCATCGGGCAACCCGTCGGCGGCCGACAGCACCCGGCCGGCCAGCAGGCCGACCCGCTGAAGGTGGAAAGACCGCTCGGCGTGTGACATGCCATAGGCATGGGCGATCAGCTCGGAGGCCGAGTCCTCAAGCGCTGCGCGCAGCTCTGCAAATCCCATCACAGCCCCCTGAATCTGCAACGGATGTCACGGTTTTGGCCAGTATGCGCCTGACGGCAGGCCGAGCGTCAAGGGGCTTTTGCGGCCAGTTGCCGGAGGCCTGGCGGACGTGGCGTCGATGGGGCGCCGGCCAGGCCCGGGGCTGAAACGGCCCTTCCCCCATGGAGGTGAATGGCGGGTGTATCGTAATGACGGTTTGCCCAAGGGAGAGGGCATGCCGACATTGCGAGGGTGCATGAGAAAACGATCGGTAATGTTCAGCGCAGTGCTTCTGGCAATCACCGCAGGCATGCTCCCCCTGCTTGGCGTGTCGAAGCTGCTGCAGGCGCAGTCACTGAGGGCGCAGGAACAATACGTTGGCAATGCAGCTGCCTGGACCGCATCACGCGTGGAACGCACGCTGGATGATGCCAGGCAGGCGTTGTCGCGTGCGCAGCGCATCGACCGGACCGACTGTTCGCTCGCGCACCGCAAGATGATGGGGCAGGTGGCCGCGGACTCGCGCAGCATCGAGGACGTGGGCTTCTTCAGGAACTCGGAACTGGTCTGCTCGCGGCTGGGCAGCATTGATCCGCCGGTGCCGGCGCATCCGTCCGACCTTGATATCGGCGGTGGCAACTGGCTGTCCTACGCCGAGCGTCCGGTCCTGTTCAAGGGCAGCCCGCGCGTCGAGATCCGGCGCGGGGACTATGGCGTGCTCATCACGCCGGGGCGGCTCACCGACCTGGTCGCGGACAAGGGCACGGTGTACGGGGTGGCCAGCCGCCAGGGGCGCGTGCTGGAATCCTCCACGCAGGTTGACCCGCAGCTCGTGCAGGCGCTGCTGGTCGGAGGCCATTCGCCGCGCGCCGACCAGTTCGTCTTTGCCGCGCGCCCGGTTTCGGGCCTGGTCGCGTTCGCGCTTGTCGAGAAGGGTGCGCACGAAGCATCGCTGCTGCTGGACTGGCGCTACACCGTGCTCATCGGTGGCGTCATCTCAGCCATGCTGCTGGGCCTGATCCTGTGCGTGTGGCGGCAGCAGCCCTCGCCGGAAAAAGCCCTGAAGCGGGCGATCAGGAACCGCGAACTGGTGGTGCATTACCAGCCGATCATGGATCTTACGACCGGCCGTTGCCGGGGGGCCGAGGCGCTCGTGCGCTGGCCGCAGCCGGATGGCCGGATCGCCTTGCCCGGCGAGTTCCTGCCCCTGGCCGAAGCCAAGGGCCTGACTTCGGCGCTGACGGAACTGGTGATCGAAACCGCGCTGGAGGAAATGGGGGCCTTCTTCCGTGCACATGGCGAGCTGCATGTCAGCCTCAACATCCCCGCCGATGACATGGAGACGGCGTGCTTCCTGCCCCGGCTTTCCCAGGCGGTGAGCCGGGCAGGCGTGGACCCATCGCAGGTCTGGCTGGAGATCACCGAGCACGGTTTCATGAATGCCTCCGCTGCCGCGGTGGCGATCCGGAAGGTGCGCGCCGCGGGCCACCGCGTGGTGATCGACGATTTCGGTACCGGCTATTCAAGCCTGTCGCTGCTTGAGGGGCTGTCGCTGGATGCGCTGAAGATCGACAAGTCCTTCGTCAAGGCTATCGACCAGGAGGCCGCCCAGAGCATCGTGGTCAACCACATCATCAGCATGGCACACCAGTTGAATCTGGCGATGGTGGCCGAAGGCGTGGAGACCGAGGCGCAGGCGCGTTACCTCATGGAAGCCGGCGTCCAATACGCGCAGGGCTGGTTGTATGCCAAGGCGTTGCCTGCCGATGCCTTCAAGGCCTTCGTCCAGGGCCGGCAGGGTGGAACGGTGGATGGGTAACGCAGCGGCGGCGCAACGATGCGGTGATCAATCGCGGCAGGTGTGCCGGTTGCCGAGGTAATGGCGCGCGGTGCGCTCGCGGATGTTCTCGCACTGCTCCACGGCGTTGACCATGCTGTTGGCGCGGTGGATGGTGCCGTCCAGCGCGCACAGGATCTTGACCTCATCGGCCCGTCCCTGCACCAGCTGGGCAATCTGGCCGGCGATCAGGCAGAGCTCGCGCATCATATGCTTGCGTTCGCCATCGCGCAGGGCGAAGGCGTAGACGACGATTTCCTGGGCCAGGCTGTCAAAACTGGCCTGTAGGTTTTCGTAACTCATAAAGCATCCAACGCCGTGGCTGCCTGTCAGAAGTTAGGAATGTTCCCGTCGGGATGGCCCTTACACAATGCGGGTTAGGCCCGACGCCCTGTAAGTTTATTCCTACAGATGCTGCAGTCTGGTTTCCGGCAGATGGCGTTGATGGGGCCATGGACAGTGGCGCGCGTGAGGTGAATGGGCGCGGGGAGACCGCTTGCCGGCGACGTGCCTGTCAGGTTTTGTAATCCGTTATTGGCAGTTGAATGCCTTTGGTGTACATATGTACACCATGTCAGAATTGTCCTCCCAACGTGCAGCGGTACTGGCCTTCCTGCGCGAGCGGGTGGGCCAGGGCGCGCCGCCCAGCCTGGCCGAGATCGCGGCCCATTGCGGGTTTGCCTCGCGCACTGCCGCGCAGAAGCATGTGCAGGCGCTGGCCGAGGCCGGGCTGATCGAGCTGCGCAGCGGGCAGAAGCGGGGCATCCGCATCCCCGGGGCCGAGCCGCAGGCCGTGCTGAACCTGCCGGTGCTGGGCCGGGTGGCGGCCGGCCAGCCGATCGGGCCGGACATCGGTCTGGAGCGGCAACTGCGGCTGGACCGTGGCCTGTTCGCGCGGCGCCCGGACTACCTGCTGCAGGTGCAGGGCGATTCGATGATCGACGACGGCATCCTGGACGGTGACCTGGTGGGGGTGCAGCGCAGCGGCGAGGCACGCAACGGCCAGATCGTGGTGGCGCGCCTGGACGATGAAATCACCATCAAGCGGCTGGAGCGGGGGGGCGATGGGATCCGCCTGTTGCCGCGCAACCCGGCACATGCGCCGATCGTGGTGGCGGCCGATGCCGACTTCGCCATCGAAGGCATCTACTGCGGCCTGATCAGGCAGGGTTGAACAATGGGCGAAGTACTGGCCCTGGACGAACTGATGGCGGCACGCACGGTATGGCGGGCCAGCCGTGGCAGTGCGCTCAACCATGAGGGCGAGGCCACCGGCCACGCCCCGCTGGACGCGGTGTTGCCCACCGGTGGCTGGCCGCGCAAGGCACTGACGGAACTGCTGCTGCCAGCCGATGGCATGGGCGAGATCGCGTTGCTGCTGCCGACGCTGGCGCGGATGACGCAGGCCGGCAACCGGGTGGTGCTGGTGGCGCCTCCATACATTCCCTATGCGCCGGCGTGGCAGTCCGGTGGCGTGGCGCTGGCCGGGCTGGAGGTGGTGGACGCCGAGCCGCGCGATGCGCTGTGGGCGTTCGAGCAATGCCTGCGCAGCGGTGCCTGTGCGGCGGTGCTGGGGTGGCCGAAGACCGCCGATGCGCGGGCGATGCGACGCCTGCAGGTGGCGGCCGACAGTGGCGATTGCTGTGGTTTTGCATTGCGTGATCGACGCCATGCGGTGAATGCCTCGCCGGCCGCGCTGCGGCTGGAATACCTGCCGGCGCAGGATGCCTGGCAGGTGCGCAAATGCCGCGGCGGACAGGTGCCGTCGCAGCCCCTGCGACTGGTGCAGTGAGCGCACGCCATGCTCTGGGCCTGCATTCTGCTGCCGCAACTGGCGCTGGACGCTGTCCTGCGCCGCCTGCCGGATCCGGAACTGCCGCTGGCGCTGGTGGATGGCCCGGCGCAGCTGCGTCGCCTGTACGCGGTCAACGACAGCGCCGCCCAGCATGGGCTGGCGCCGGGCATGCGGCTGTCGGCGGCGCATGCGTTGCTGGCCCAGGTACGCACGCTGGACTTCGATCCCAAGGCCGAGGCGCATTGGCATCGCTTCCTGGCGGCGTGGGCATACCGGCACAGTTCGCTGGTGAGCCAGCAGTGGTCGCACGCGATCGTGCTGGAGGTGAAGGCCAGCTTCCAGTTGTTCGGGCCGTGGCCGCGCTTCGAGCGGCGCCTGCGCAAGGAGCTGGATACCTTGGGCTTCCGTCACCGCATTGCGTTGGCACCCACCCCGCGTGCGGCGCGGGTATTGGTGGGCCTGCGCGATGGCATGGCGGTTACCCAGTTGGCTGCGTTGCAGGGCCTGCTGGACAAAGTGCCGGTGCGGCGTGCGGCCTTGCCCGGTGATGCCGGTGAGCGCCTGCATCGCATGGGCGTGCGTACCCTGGCCGCATTGCGCGGGCTGCCCAGCGAAGGCGTGCGTCGCCGCTTCGGTGGCGAGGTGCTGGAGCACCTGCGCCGCTTGTATGGCGAAGCCGATGACCCATTGAGCTGCTACGCGCCGCCGGACCATTTCGATTCACGCCTGGAACTGGGCTATGAGGTGGAAACGCATACAGCTCTGCTGTTCCCGCTGCGGCGGTTGATCGGCGACCTGTGTACCTATCTGTCCATCCGCGACGGCGGCGTGCAGCGCTTCCTGTTGCGGCTGGAGCACGAGGAAGGTCATACCGACGTGGAGGTCGGCCTGCTGGCCGCCGAGCGTTCGCCGTCGATGCTGTTCGAGCTGTCGCGCAACCGCCTGGAGCGGGTGGAGATCCCGCGCCCGGTGGTGGGCATGCGCTTGTTGGCGCGACAGCTGCCGCCGTTCATCCCGGCCGCGCGTGACCTGTTCGATACCCGCCCGCAGCAGGCGATGGATTGGCCGCACCTGCGCGAGCGGTTGCGGGCGCGCCTGGGGGACGAGGCGGTGTATCGGCTGGCGGCCGGCGACGACCCGCGCCCGGAACGGGCGTGGAAAAAGGTCAGCGGTGATGCAGCGGTGGAGACGACCGCACCGCAGCGCCCACCGCGCCCGACCTGGTTGTTGCCCGAACCGGTGCCGCTGCGGGACGGGCGGGTGCGCATCCTGTCCGGGCCGGAGCGTCTGGAAAGTGGCTGGTGGGACGGTGACGATGCGCGCCGCGATTACTACGTGGTCGAGACCGTGCAGGGGCAGCGCGCCTGGGTCTTCGCCGCGCCGGGCGAACAGCAGGGCTGGATGCTGCAGGGCTGGTTCGCATGAGCCGGGATGACCTGCCGCCGGGTGTGCAGCCGGACACACCGGGCGCACGCGCGCCGCGCAACTGGCGTGTCAGCCAGCGTCTGGCCGCTGCCGCCAACGACGATGTGGCACATCACGCGGCCGATGGCAGCCCGGCCTATGCCGAGCTGCATTGCCTGTCCGACTTCTCGTTCCTGCGCGGCGCCTCCAGTGCCGAAAAGCTGTTCGAGCGGGCGCGGGAATGTGGCTACAGCGCGCTGGCCATCACCGACGAGTGTTCGTTGGCCGGCATCGTGCGGGGCTGGGAAGCGGCAAAAGCGACCGGCGTTCGCCTGATCGTCGGCAGTGAGTTCACGCTGGCCGATGGCCTGAAGCTGGTGCTGCTGGTGGAGAACGGGGCCGGTTACCGGCAGCTGTGCAGCCTGATCACGGATGGACGGCGTTCGGCAGGCAAGGGGGAGTACCGGCTCGGGCGGGCCGACGTGGAGCGCGTGCTGCAGGACCAGCCGCCCGGCTTGTTCGCGCTGTGGTTGCCGGCCGTCGAGCCCGAAGCGGACGAGGGCAGGTGGTTGAAAGCGGTGTTCGGTGCGCGTGCCTTCCTGGCGGTGGAGCTGCACCGCGAATGGAATGACGCCGAGCGGTTGGCCGCGTTGCTGGCGTTGGCCCGCTCGACCGGGTTGGTGCCGCTGGCCAGTGGCGATGTGCATATGGCGCGCCGTCGCGACCGCATCGTGCAGGACACGCTGACCGCCATCCGTCACAACGTTGTATTGGCCGAGGCCGGCGCGCACCTGTTCCGAAATGGCGAGCGCCACCTGCGCGCCCGGCGCACCTTGGGCAACATCTATCCGGCGGCGTTATTGCAGGCCACGGTGGCGCTGGTCGAGCGTTGCCAGTTTGAACTCAAGCGCGACACGCACTACCAGTACCCGGCCGAGCTGGTGCCGGCGGGGCATACGCCGGCCAGTTACCTGCGTGCGCTGACCGAAGAGGGCATCGCCGAGCGTTGGAACGAGACCAAGCCGCTGCCGCCGAAAGTGCGCGATGACATCGAGAAAGAACTGGAACTGATCGCCGAGCTCAAGTACGAGCCGTTCTTCCTGACCGTGCACGACATCGTTCGCTTCGCGCGCGACCGCAACATCCTGTGCCAGGGACGGGGTTCGTCGGCCAATTCGGCGGTCTGCTATGCGCTGGGCATCACCGCCGTGGATCCCAGCGAGAACCGGTTGTTGATCTCGCGCTTCCTGTCCAAGGCGCGCGACGAGCCGCCGGACATCGACGTGGACTTCGAGCACGAGCGGCGCGAGGAGGTGCTGCAGTATGTCTACCGCAAATATGGACGTGCCCGCGCCGCGTTGGCGGCCACGGTCATCAGCTACCGCGGCAAGAGCGCGGTGCGCGACGTGGCGCGCGTGTTCGGCCTGCCGCCGGACCAGATCAGCCTGCTCTCCAACTGCTATGGCTGGGGCAACGGCGAGACCCCGATGGAGCAGCGCATCACCGAGGCCGGCTTTGACCTGGAGAATCCGCTGATCGCCAAGGTGCTGCACGTGACCGAGATGCTGCGCGACCACCCGCGGCATCTGTCACAGCACGTGGGCGGCTTCGTGATCTCCGACAGTGCACTGTCCAGCGTGGTGCCGGTGGAGAACGCGGCCATGGCCGACCGCACCATCATCCAGTGGGACAAGGACGACCTGGAGAGCATGGCCCTGCTCAAGGTCGACTGCCTGGCGCTGGGCATGCTGACTTGCCTGCGCAAGACGCTGGACCTGGTGCGCGAACACCGGGGGCGCGACTTCGACCTGGCCAGCATTCCCGCCGAAGACCCGGCCACCTACGCGATGATCCAGCGCGCCGACACCATCGGTGTGTTCCAGATCGAATCGCGCGCGCAGATGGCGATGCTGCCGCGGCTGAAGCCCAGGACCTTCTACGACCTGGTGATCGAAGTGGCGATCGTGCGCCCGGGGCCGATCCAAGGCGACATGGTCCACCCCTACCTGCGCCGGCGGCAGGGCCTGGAGCCGGTGACGTATCCATCCGAAGGGGTGAAGGACATCCTCGGCAAGACGCTGGGCATCCCGTTGTTCCAGGAGCAGGTGATGGAACTGGTGATGCATGCCGGCTACTCCGCCGACGAAGCCGATGGGCTGCGCCGTTCGATGGCGGCCTGGCGACGCGGCGGTGACATGGAGCCGCATCGCAAACGCATCCGTGAGCTGATGGAGGACAAGGGTTACTCATCAGCGTTCATCGACCAGATCTTCGAGCAGATCAAGGGCTTTGGTTCCTACGGCTTCCCGCAGAGCCACGCTGCGTCGTTCGCCAAGCTGGTGTACGCCAGTTGCTGGCTCAAGCGGCACGAGCCGGCCGCGTTCGCCTGCGGGCTGCTGAATTCGCAGCCGATGGGGTTCTATTCGGCCAGCCAGATCGTGCAGGACGCCCGTCGTGGCAACGCCGCGCGCGAAGGCATTCAGGTGCTGCCGGTGGACGTGATGTGCAGCGACTGGGACAACCTGCTGCAGGGCGGACGAGCGTGGCGCAGCGATGCCGATCCGGGCGCCCAGCCGGCGTTGCGGCTGGGCCTGCGCCAGGTGGCCGGGTTGTCCGAGGCCGCCGCGCGGGCGCTGATGGAGGCACGGCGGCAACGGCCGTTCAACAGCGTGGCTGATCTGTGCCAGCGTGCCGGGTTGGATGGAAAGGCGCGCGAGGCGCTGGCCGAGGCCGGTGCGCTGCAGTCGCTGGTGGGCAACCGCAATGCGGCGCGCTGGGCGGTGGCCGGCATCGAGCGCAGCCGGCCGCTGCTGCCGGGCAGTCCGGAGGAGCGGCCGGTGGAACTGCATGCACCGGAAACCGGCGAGGAGATCCTGTCCGACTACAACAGCACCGGCCTGACCCTGCGCCAACACCCGATGGCGTTGTTGCGTGCGGAGATGACGCGGCGGCGCATCGCCGGGCTGGATGCGCTGCGCCAGCGCTCGCATGGCAGCGGTGTGCATGTGGCGGGGCTGGTGACGCAGCGGCAGCGCCCGGGCACGGCCAAGGGCACCATCTTCGTCACGCTGGAAGATGAGTGCGGGATGATCAATGTGATCGTCTGGCCGCATGTAGCGTTGCGCCGGCGCCGCGCGTTGCTGGAGTCACGCCTGATGGCGGTGCGTGGGCGCTGGGAAAAGGTGGATGGCGTGGAACACCTGATTGCCGGTGACCTGTACGACCTGAGCGAACTGCTCGGGGAGCTGCAGGTGGAATCGCGGGACTTCCATTGAGCAGGCGCGGCCTTGGTCGCTCCTGTTGGGCTGGTTATTTGTGATGCGTGACTTTAAGGTGCGCGGGTCGCTGGAGAAATGAAGCAATGCAGGACGAGAACACCCCACAAGCCGATGCCCCGCGCAAGCGTGGCCGTCCCAAGATCTACAGCGAACCGCTGACCCAGGCCGAACGTGCCCGTCGTTATCGGGCCAAGCGCGCCAACGATTTCAGCCCGCCGGCGGAGATGCGTGATGCCACGTTGATCGATGCGGTGCGCTGGGGCATTAACCAGAAGCATGCGTCGCTGGACCTGTACCTGGAGGAGTTGGTGCGCCGCTTCCACAGCAAGGGTGCCGACGCCCTGAAGTAGGTGCCGCCGCACCATGGGCGCGCCGGGTCAGTCCGGCGGGGATCCCTGCGATGCCTGCTGGATGCGCGCCAGGTTCACCTCGAACCAGTCGGCCAGGGCCGCCACATGCGTGGCCACTTCCTCGCCCAATCCGGTAAGGCTGTACTCCACCCGCGGCGGGACCACGGCATGGGCGGTCCTGCGCACGAAACCATCTGCTTCCAGGCGCTTGAGCGTCTGCACCAGCATCTTCTCGCTGATGCCATTGGTCATGCGGCGCAGCTCTGCGTAGCGCTGCGTGCCCTCGCGCAGGGCAATAAGGCACAGTACGCCCCACAGGCTGGTGACATGCGCGAAAGCTTCGCGTGATTGGCAATTGTCCTGGCCCGTGAACAGGTCACCGCGACGCACGCGGTCGGACAGTGTCGGTGCCGGATCGGGTTGAGGTTGCTGACTGCTCATTGCACTTACCGAACGGTGCGTACTTCCAACCGGGACAGGCACTCAATATTCTCCCGGGCCTTCCGATCGTCAAGTCATCCAACCGGATGCACGACGGCGCACTTCCTGGAGAACATGCAATGACCATCCTTGTCACCGGCAGCACCGGTCACACCGGGCGTGAAGTGGTACGGCTGCTGGCCGGGCGCGGCGCCGACGTGCGGGCGCTGACCCGCTCTCCCGCCGCAGCGGGGTTCCCGCCGGGCGTTGCCGCGGTGCAGGGGGAGCTGGCCGATGTGGCGGGCATGCGCACCGCGCTGGCCGGCATCTCCACGCTGTTCCTGCTGGCGCCCAATGTTGGTGATGAGCTGCAGCAGACGCTGACGGTGCTGAACCTCGCACGGGAGGCAGGCGTGCGCGGCGTGGTCTACCTGTCGGTCTACCAGTGCGAGCTGCATCCGCAGGTGCCTCACTTCGCCTGCAAGGTGGCGGCGGAACGGATGATCGAGGCCACCGGCATGGCGGCGAGCATTCTGCGTCCGGCCTTCTTCATGCAGAACGACCTGTCGTTGAAGGATGCACTGGAGGCGGGGTGCTATCCGCATCCGGTCGGGCACCGAGGCATGGCATACGTGGACACCCGTGACATCGCCCAGGTCGCCGCCGATGAACTGCTGCGCCGCGAGCATGCAGCGGGTGCACTGCCGTTGGTCCGTCATGACCTGGTCGGGCCGGACAACCTCACCGCCAGCGACCTCTGCGCCGGATGGGGCAGGGCACTGGGCCACGACATCGCCTATGCGGGTGATGACCTGGTGGGCTTCGAGCGGGAGCTGGCAGGCCACGTGCCGGCCGGCTTTGCGCATGACCTGCGGATGATGTTCCAGGGGTTCCAGCAGCAGGGTTCGCCGGCCACCCCGCAGACCGTCGCCCGGATGACGGCGCTGTTGGGCAGGCCGCCGCGCAGCCATGCCGCTTTCGCCGCCGAGGCGGCGGCGCGCTGGCGCCCGGCCAATTGAATCCGTCGCCGGCGGCGGGCAGCGACAGGGCAGGAAGGAGGCGTGGAAGCCGATGCTTCCGGGCATCCCCAGCCCACAGGCGGTGAACAGGGCTATGCCAAGGTGACGTGCACTGGCACCGATTTGTAGGAAGGTGTTCCACTCGTCGGGTCAATGTAGTTCAGCGGGATCAGGCAGTTCCCTTCAGGGTAGTAGGTCGCCACGGAGCCCCTGGAGATCCTGTAACTGATGGCGATCACGTTCTCCAGGACCCGGTCCCCCTCGTTGTCCAGTGCCGTCCGCACCCGGACCTGGTCGCCCTGCTGGATGCCGCGGTCATGCATGTCTTCTTCGTTCATGAAGACCACGTCACGCCGGCCAAAGACACCACGGTAGCGATCATCCAGGCCGTAGATCGTGGTGTTGTACTGGTCGTGGCTACGCAGGGTGGCCAGCTTCAGGACTGCCTCGTCCGACGCCACGGGGTCCTCGGCCACGCCGGAGAACCGGAGAAACTCCGCCTTGCCGGAGGCCGTGGGCCAGATGCGCTCAGTGGGGGGCAGCGGTAGGCGGAAGCCGCCGGGAATCCGGATCCTGGCGTTGTAGTCCGAGAAATCCGGGAACACCGCTTCGATGGCGTCACGTATCAGGTCGTAATCGGCCACCAGGTCCATCCACTGCACACGGCTTGACGGCAAGGTTGCAGCGGCCATGCACGCAACAATCGCAGGCTCGGAGCGGAGCTCTTCGGAGGCCGGTTTCAGCTTTCCACGTGACGCATGCACCATCGACATGGAGTCTTCCACCGTGACGGCCTGGGGCCCCGTGTCCTGAATGTCCTGCTCGGTTCGACCCAGGCAGGGCAGGATGAAGGCATGCTTGCCCACCAGCAGGTGACTGCGGTTGAGCTTCGTGGCGATGTGGACGGACAGCTCCAGCTTGCGCATGCCCGCGAAGCAGGCCTCCGCGTCGGGCAGTGCCACCCCCAGATTGCCGCCGAGGCAGATGAGCACGCGCGAGCGGCCATCAATGATGGCCTGCATGGCGGCAACGGCATCATGGCCATGCGCGCCGGGAGCACGGAACCCGAACCGTCGTTCGATCCGGTCGATCATCTCGGCGCTGGGTTTCTCGGTGATGCCGACGCTGCGATCTCCCTGGACATTCGAGTGGCCGCGCAACGGGCAGATGCCCGCGCCGGGCTTTCCGATATTGCCCCGGAGGAGTAGAAGGTTGGCAATCTGCTGGACGTTGCCGGTGCCGGTGCTGTGCTGGGTGACGCCCATGCCATAGGTGACGATGGTCGCGTTGGACTTGGCGTAGGCTTGCGCGACCTTGCGCAGGTCCTCCTCGGACAAGCCGGATTCAGACACGATGCCCTGCCAGGAGGTCGCACGCAGATCCTCGGAAAAAGCATCGAAGCCATTGGTATGGCGTTGGATGAATTCACGGTCCAGGATGCCGGCCGCTTTCCCTTGTTCGGCCTCCATCTCGAGCAGCGCCTTCATGATGCCCTTCAGGGCGGCGGCGTCCCCGCCAATCCGTGGCTGCAGGTAGGACGAAGCAATTTCCGTCGCACCAAAGGTCGCCATCTCCAGCGCGTCCTGTGGATCGGCGAAACGCTCGAGCGCACGTTCGCGCAGGGGGTTGAGGACGATGATGGGGGCGCCGCGCCGTGCGACTTCGTGAAGCGTTCCCATCATGCGGGGATGATTGGTTCCGGGGTTGTGGCCGATCGCGATGATGAGCTCGCACGTGTCGAAGTCATCCAGCGAGACGGTTCCCTTGCCAATCCCGATCGACTTCGGCAGGCCGACGCTCGTTGCCTCGTGGCACATGTTGGAGCAATCGGGGAAATTGTTCGTCCCGTACTCCCGGGCGAAGATCTGGTAGAGGAACGCGGCCTCGTTGGAGGCCCGACCGGAGGTATAGAACTCGACCATGTTGGGGTCGGGCTGCTCACGCAGGATCTGCCCGATGCGGTTGAACGCCTCGTCCCAGCCGATGGCTTCGTAGATGTCTTTCTCGGCGTTGTAGGCCATCGGGCTGGTCAGGCGGCCCTGGTCTTCCAGCTGGTAATCCGACCATTCCAGCAACGCCGAAACAGTGTTGGATGCGAAGAAGTCCGGCGTGACCCGTTTCCGGGTCGCTTCCCAGGTGACGGCCTTTGCGCCGTTCTCGCAGAACTGGAAGGTTGAGGTGTGCTTGCGGTCCGGCCACGCGCATCCCGGGCAATCGAATCCCTCGGGCTTGTTGGTCCGGTACAGCGTGGCTGCAGCCTCCGGGGCTGCCATCTGCTCACTGATCGCTTTGGCAGTTGCCCTGAGTGCTCCCCAGCCACCTGCCGGCGCATCGTACTTGCGGATGCCGGGGATGTCCTTCTCGGTCATGACGATGCCTCACTTGTCCAGGTACATCGAAGGAGGGTTGGCCGGGTGGAACGGCTGGTGGTGGCGCCTTCAGCTGGCATGATCCGCCCGGCGCAACTGCAGCGGCGACCGGATTGCGTTGCTGCCCAGACGCCTGCCGAGACCAGCGCCCGGGGCCATCAAAAAGGAACGACCCCATCCAGTGGCGTGCGGCCCCCTCGGCATGGCGGCAACATTGAACGCCGGATTGTTGATTCCATGTGAGTTTCCGCACGGGGGCATCCGGTCCTTTCCCCCCGGGGCTCGGCGCCCACAATGCCGACGTCAGGCCCGATGGCGCGTTCGCCAATGTTCAGCAAAGGGGAGTGTCCGTCTCGAAGCCGAGCAGTCTTTCGGGGTGTGCGTACACATTGAATCCGTCCTGACGGGCAAAGCCGACCAGGCAGATGCCTGCTGCCTTGGCCAGATCGATGGCAAGGGCTGTCGGCGCAGAAACGGCAGCGACAATGGCCATCCCTGCGTGCGCCGCCTTGCTCACCATTTCATAGCTGGCCCGGCTGGAGATCAGAACAAGGCCCGCCTCTGTCGAGAGGGACTGGCGGTGCATCGCGCCGGCGAGCTTGTCCAGCGCGTTGTGTCGTCCGACATCCTCGCGAACAAGGACGATTCGACCGTTGCGATCCACCCATGCCGCGGCATGGGTCGAGCCGGCCAGCGTGTTCAGGGGTTGCATCCTGCCAAGCGAAGCCAAGGCGAATCGCAGGGAGGCGACCGGGTATGTCGCGGGACTTTCCAGCGGCGGGGGCATGCGCATCACATCCTCCAGCTGTCGGGCCCCGCATAGCCCGCAGCCACTGCGCCCCGGCAATCCCCGTGCCGCGGCAGGCGGCAGCGAGGTGACCGGTGCAGTGTGCGATACTCGCATGTACAGCTCGATGCCCTCGATGCAGGGCCTGACTTCCACGCCGAGTAATTCCGAGGCGTGTTGAATCAGGCCTTCGCTCATCGAAAAGCCCAGCGCAAAGTCTTCCAGGTCCGCGGGCGTGGCCATCATGACCGAGAACGCAACGCCGTTGTAGCGCATTGCAACCGGGACTTCCTCGGCAATACGGTCAATCACCGTGCTTCGTTCGCCAGCACGCCAGCGGAGCGTCGGCCGACCCACGATTCCCGGGAGCAGGTCATCAGCAGGAGCGGGGTCGGATTCGGACATCGGGGCAGCGACCTGGCGGATTGGCTAAACGCTGTGGAGACCGGGCAGTGGCTCGTTGGCCGGAGGATAGCTCAGAAATCTGGCCGGTCCGTATGGTGGGGCTGTCAATTCCGGAGGCGGTGGGGCAGGCCGATGTCGCTGCGGGTGGACAGCCGATGGACAGGCATCTCTGTCGGCGGCGGTCTCGAGCCGGGGCTCCATGGCATTGCCATATCCGGCGACTGTGCCAGCATCGGTGGCCAGGCCATGTTCACGCCGTTCTGCCTGGCGACGACGGAATCGTGGCTGCATGCCATTGAAGTTGACGCTGCCGGTGTTCAGGCGCAAGCTCGCCGCACATGCATTGGTTCCATCCAGCAGGAGGACTCATGACTGTCGCAAGCCCGCTGCCGGCGTCGGGCGGCCATCCATCCCCTTCGCCACTGGGCCGTGTGTTCTGGCTGTTGGGCGTGATTCCAAGCAACCTGCTGTGGGCAGTGGCCCTGTGGGCCCTGGCCCAGGGAATGACCCCGTTGATGCTGGGCATCTTTGGGGTGCTGCTGGTGTACACCGGCTGGATCATCCCGACCGTTTGGCGTGCCGCTCCTTCCGCGCACAACCCCAGCTATGGCGTGGCCGCACGCGGCCTGACCGTGGCCTGGGGGCTGAACACCGTGCTGGTGATCTTCTTCCTGACCCTGCAGCAGGTTGCTCAGTAGAACTGGACCGGGTTGCCGTCGCGGTCGAAGGCCGCGAACCGGCTGATCTGGCCGTCATTGATGGCATTGACCATCAGCTGTAACGGTTGACTGGCTTCATCACTGGAAGGAGGGATGCCTGCGCGCCCGTCCAGTGCGGCGACGAAGACCAGGTCCCATGCGATGCCGGTCGTATTGGATTCGGTTGCCAGGGCCGCGAAGGACGTCAGTTCATGCGGGGCCTTGTCCACGCACAGTACCGGGGACAGGGTTCCGCCTTCACCGTTGCCGTGCCGCTGGTGCTGGTCCGAGGTGGGTGATTCGGGCAAGTCCGCGCGCACGAAGACGAACAACAGACGCTGGGGTTGCTGCTGCTGGGCCGCCGCGTGCAGCAGGCCATCAAAGTCGTTGAGCATCATGGTTGTGCCAGGTGGCATGGGGCAGTGCCGGCATGCTGCCACAGCGCAGGACAGTCCGGCAGGGCAGGGATTGATTTAAGTCATGTCACCGGCGGGTTGTCCCCCGTAGGCTGGCAGCCAGTTGATGCGATGAGGGCGCACCGGGTTGCCGGGTGAACAAGCGTGGAGTCACGAGGTGGAACAGCCATGAGCCAACTCACCGATGGCTTCGGTCGCAGTTTTCCCTATCTGCGCCTGTCGCTTACCGAGGCCTGCAACTTTCGTTGCAGCTATTGCCTGCCTGACGGGTACCAGGCTGATGGCCGGCCGCAGTTCCTGGCGGTGGAGGAGATCGGGCGGCTGGTCCGGGCGTTTGCCGCGCTGGGCATGTACAAGATCCGACTGACCGGTGGCGAACCCAGCCTGCGCAAGGACCTGGAGCAGGTGATCCAGACCGTCGCGCGCGTGCCGGGCATCGACAAGGTGGCCATCACCACCAATGGTTGCCTGCTGCCGCGCCGCCTGCCCGGCTGGCATCGCGCCGGCCTGACGGCCCTGAATGTCAGCATGGACAGCCTGCGCCGCGAGCGGTTCCATGCCATCACCGGCCATGACCGCCTCCCGGAGGTACTGGAGGGCATCGCGTTGGCCCAGCAGCTGGGGCTGCAGTCGATCAAGCTCAACGCCGTGCTGTTGCGGGGACGCAACGACGACGAACTGCCGCAATGGATGGAATTCCTGCGTGAGCGGCCGGTGAGCGTGCGATTCATCGAACTGATGCGTACCGGCGACAACCGGGCGTACTTCGAACGCCACCATCTGGATGCCGATGTGGTCATCGAACAGCTGCACGCGGCCGGCTGGCAGCAGCGTCCACGCGCGGCCGATGCCGGCCCGGCGCGCGAGTTCACCCATCCTGATTACCGCGGCAGCTTCGGCATCATCGCCCCGTACTCGCGCGACTTCTGCAAGGGTTGCAACCGCCTGCGGGTCACCGCGCGCGGTGACCTTCGCTTGTGCTTGTTTGGTGATTTCGGCATTGCGTTGCGACCTTTGCTGCAGTCCGACGATGACCACGACGCACTGCTTGCACGCATTACCACCCAGCTCGGCCTGAAGGCCGCCGGGCATGGGTTGCACCAGGGCCTGACCGGGCTCACCCCGCACCTGGCTTCCATTGGAGGATGAACAACACGATGAGTGGCGCGATGAATGCAGCCTTCCATATGGCCGATGTCCGCGACAAGCGCATCACCCGGCGCCGGGCCGTGGCGGTGGGGGAGTTGTTTGCCGGCCCGGTGGCGTACCCCTTGATCGTCGAACGCCGCTTGCCCAAGGGGGACGCGCTGATGATGGCGGAAATCGCCGGCCTGCAGGGCGCAAAGATGGCATCGGCGTTGATGCCGTTGTGCCATCCGCTGCCGCTTGAGCTGGTGCACGTGTACTGCGCGGCGGTGCCGGAGCGGCAGGCGATCCGCGTGTGGTGCGAATGCGCCAGCGAGGCCCGTACCGGTGTGGAAATGGAAGCGCTGGCGGGCGTGAATGCCGCGCTGCTCACCCTGTATGACCTGAGCAAGCCGGTGGAGCCGGCGTTGGAGATCGGCAGCATCCGCCTCCTGTTCAAGGAGGGCGGGAAGCGCGGGTTGTGGTTGCATCCGCAGGGCATGGATGACGAGGAGCGTGAACGCTTCAAGCCGCGCCCGCCGCGCGGCTTGCAGGGGGCACGCTGCGCGGTGCTCACCTTGAGCGACCGCGCCAGCCAGGGCACGTACGCCGACCAGTCTGGCCCCTTGCTGGTCGAAGGGTTGAAGGCGATGGGCGGCGTGGTCGACGCGGCGCAGGTGCTTGCTGATGGCATCGAGCCGCTTGCAGGCACCTTGCAGGCCCTGGCCGATTCGGGCGTGCGGGTTTGCCTGTGCACCGGCGGCACCGGATTGGGGCCGCGCGATCTCACACCGGAGGCCTTGCAGGCGGTGGGTGGGCGGCGCGTGGAAGGCCTGGCGGAAATGGTGCGCAGCCTGAGCGCGCAGCACACGCCGTTGGCCTGGCTCAGCCGGGCCGATGTGGTGCAGGTCGGCGGCATGCTGGTGTTCGCACTGCCCGGCAGCCCGCGTGCGGTCGGCCAGTGCCTGGAGATCATCCGCCCGGTGCTGGGGCATGCGCTGGCGATGATGGACGGCCTCGGCCACGGCCAGCATCGCGAGGCGGACGCATGATCAGTTACGCCGACGCCTTGCAGCACTTGATGGACGCCGCCTGGCCGATGCCGGTCGAACGTGTCGACGTGGCGCATGCCGAAGGACGGGTGCTGGCCGAGGCGGTGGGCAGCGTGCAGGATCTCCCCCCCTTCGACAACTCCGCCATGGACGGCTTTGCGTTGCATGCCGATGGCGTGGAGATCGCCGCCGGCAGCAGCTTCACGGTTCAGGGATGGCAGGCCGCCGGTGATGCTGCGGTACAGGGAGGCAAGGGCGCCTGGGAGATCATGACCGGCGCGCACATGCCGGCCGGGTTGGACAGCGTGGTGCCGGTGGAGCAGGTGGAGGTGCTGGAAGCGCATCTGGACGGGCCGTTGCGCATCCGCTTGCGCGAGGCGGTCAGGCCGGGCCAGCACGTTCGCCTGAGAGGCCAGGACGTTGCACAGGGCGAGGTGGTGCTGCCGCAAGGCACGACGCTGGACGTCAATGCGGTCACCTTGCTGCATGCGCTTGGCATCACCACCGTGCAGGTCCACCGCCGCCCGCCGGTGGCGGTGATCACCACCGGCAAGGAACTGGTCAGTGATGGGGCACAGGCCCTGGAGCCAGGGCAGATCCGCGACAGCAATCGCCCTTATCTGGTCAGGCGCCTGCAGCAGGCCGGCGCGGATGTCGTGTGGCAGGGCGCGGTGGGGGACGAACCCGCTACGTTCCTGCAGGCCCTGGACCAGGCGACGGCCGCCGGTGCCCGCGTGCTGATCAGCACCGGCGCGGTGTCGCAGGGCAGGTATGACTTCATTCCCGATGCACTGCGTGGCCGTGGCGCGCGCATCGTCTTCCACAAGGTCGCCATACGGCCGGGCAAACCGTTGCTGTTCGCGCGGCTTGCCGATGGCGCGTTGTACTTCGGCCTGCCAGGCAACCCGATTTCCGCTGCGGTGGGGCAGCGCTTCTTCGTGGAGCCGGTGCTGCGGCGCATGCTCGCGATGGTGGACGAGCAGGCGTTGCAGCTGCCCCTGCAGGCGGACCTGCGCAAGCCGCCGGGGTTGCGGGTGCATCTGCGCGCCCAGATCGTGGCTGATGCCACGGGGAGCCTGTCGGTCAGGGTGCTTGCCGGGCAGGAATCCTTTCGTTTGAAAACCCAGCTCCACGCCAACGCCTGGGCGATCGTCGATGGCGCGGACGACGTTGTCCGCGCTGGGACACGCGTGAAGGTGCGGGGCCTGGGGCACCGCGATCCGGTGTGGTTGTCGATGCAGGAGATGTCATGAAGCAGATACAGGTGCAGTTGTTCGGCGCGTTCTCGGAACTGGACCCGAGCCGCGAGATCGTCGTACAGACTGAAGGCGAGCGGGTGGGCGACCTGCGCCGGGCGCTGCGTGCGTTGCTGGCCCGGCAATGGCCGCAGTTCAAGGCCGGGTTGCTCGACTATTCGGCGTTCGCCGATGAGCGCCAGGTGCTGCGGGACGGCGATCGCCTGCCCGAGGACGGGCGCGTGGCGATCCTGCCGCCAGTGAGCGGAGGCTGACATGGGCGGTCAACACGCGTGGAAGGTGGTGGACCGCACGGTCGCGGCCATCGACCCGGCCGAGGCCATCGCCGCGGTATCCGACGTGGGTTTCGGGGGCATCGACGTGTTCATCGGCAAGGTGCGCGACCTCAACCAGGGGCGTGCAGTGCAGGGCATTACCTACGACCTGTTCGAGCCCTTGGTGATGCAGGAGATCGGGCGGTTGGTCGCCGAAGTGGAGGCGCAGTTCGGCCCTCGCGTCACGCTGTATGTCGCCCACGCCAAGGGGCGGTTGGCGGTGGGCGAGGTTGCGGTGGTGGTCGCGGCGGGAACGCCGCACCGGGATGCGGCGTTCCGCGCGTGCCGCCAACTGATCGAGTCGGTCAAGCACCGCCTGCCGATCTGGAAGCAGGAGCACTACGAAGATGGCGACAGCGCCTGGAGCGAAGGCTGCAGCCTGTGCCAGGACACAGCCGAAGTGGATGGCCATGCACACGCCCACGGCCAGCCAACCCACTGCTGAAGCCGGGGCGATCGCCGGTATCGTGCTGGCCGGTGGCCTGTCCTCGCGGATGGGCCGCGACAAGGCCCTGCTGCCATGGCAGGGCGTGCCGTTGCTGGTGCACATGCAGGCGTTGCTGCAACAGGCCGGTGCAGATCCGGTCCGGGTCAGCGGGGACTATCCGGCGTGGAACGGCATCGTTGATTGCGTGCCGCGCTGCGGCCCGCTGGGTGGGCTATACAGCGCGGTACGTACGCTGGTCGATGGACCCGTCTGGGTGGTGCCGGTGGACATGCCACGACTGGATGCCCGCCTGTTGATGCAATTGCGTGACGCGCCCCACAGCCGCTGTGCGCGGTTCGTCGGGCAACCGCTGCCAATGCGGTTGAACATTGATGCCGCTTGTCGCAATCTTCTGGCGTCCATGCTCCAGGACCCGGACGGGCCCCGTTCGCTGCAGGCGCTGCAGCGGGAACTGGGCGTATTGGAGCTGCCGCTCGACGCGACTGATGCGGCACACCTGGTCAACTGCAATACCCCCGCGCAATGGGAGGACGTTGCATCATGAAGATCCAGCTGCAGCAGCAATCGGTCCGCCTGCGAATCGACGAGGCGGAGCTTGCGCATCTGCTCGACGCTGATGTGCTTCGCAGCGTTACGTCCTTCGGTCCTGCCGGCGGTTTCTCGCTGGCGCTGAAACTGCAGGACGACAGCCATCCCGCACTGATGGCCGAGGGCGAAGGGTATCTGCTGAAGCTGCCACGCGAAGGGGTCCTCGCACTGGCTGCGCGCCTGCCCAGCCGTGATGGCGTCGCGTGGGACGTGCCTGCTGGCATGCAGGTGCTGCACGTGGAGTTCGACGTGGATGTACGTGACAGCATTCGCCAGCGAGGCGTCGCGCGCCGCGCCTGAGCATCGCATCGGCACTGCGTTTGACATTTGTCAGAGATACCCACCGAAAGCGCATTCGATTGATCTAGATCAACCCCGCCATCCGGCGCGCTCGGCCTAATGACGCCACGACGACGGGGAACACGCAGACACAGCAGCTCGTCGTCATTCCATAGCCCGGAGCCATGTATGACCGTCGATAGCGAACGTGCAACACGCAAGGACACCGCCGGACGCGTCATCACCGACTGGCGCCCGGAGGACCCTGCCTACTGGGAGCGGAAAGGGCAGCGGGTGGCAACGCGCAACCTGGTCATCTCGATCCCCGCGCTGCTGCTGGCGTTCTCGGTCTGGGTGATGTTCTCCGCCGTCTCGATCAGCCTGCCGCGCATCGGCTTCGATTTCACCACCGACCAGTTGTTCTGGCTGGTGGCCTTGCCCAGCCTGTCCGGTGCGACGCTGCGCATCTTCTATTCGTTCGTCATCCCGATCTTCGGCGGCCGGCGCTGGACCGCGCTCTCCACTGCATCGTTGTTGCTGCCCACGCTGTGGCTGGGCTTCGCGGTGCAGAACCCGGCCACGCCGTTCTGGGTGTTCGTCTGCATCGCCATCCTGTGCGGCTTCGGCGGGGCCAACTTCTCCTCGTCGATGTCCAACATCTCCTTCTTTTACCCGAAGCAGCGACAGGGCATGGCGCTGGGCCTGAACGCCGGGCTGGGCAACGTCGGGGTGTCGGTCTCGCAGCTGGTCATCCCGCTGGTGATCACGGTCGGCGTGTTTGGTGCGCTCGGAGGAAAGCCGCAGCCGCTGGTTGATGGCAGCGGGCAGATGTTCCTGCAGAACGCCGGCTTCATCTGGGTGCCGGCGATCGCGATTGCCGCGGTGGCGGCCTGGTTCGGCATGAACGATCTGACCAGTGCGCGCTCGTCCTTCTCCGAGCAGGCGGTGATCTTCCGCCGCAAGCACAACTGGTTGATGTGTTGGCTGTACATCGGCACGTTCGGTTCCTACATCGGCTTCTCGGCCGGGTTCCCGATGCTGGTCAAGAGCCAGTTCCCGGACGTCAACCCGATGACCTACGCCTTCATCGGACCGTTGCTCGGGGCGCTGATGCGCTCGGTCGGCGGCAGCATGGCTGACCGCTGGGGCGGCGCGCGCCTGACGTTCTGGGTGTTCGCGCTGATGATCGCGGCAGTGTTCGGTGTGCTGCAGTTCCTGCCAAACCACGGTGTGGGCGGCAGCTTCCCGGGATTCCTGGTGTCGTTCATGGCCCTGTTCGTGCTCAGCGGCATCGGCAACGGCACCACGTTCCGGATGATCCCGGTGATCTTCCGCACGCTGCACGAACGCCTGTCGGCCGGCGCCGATGCCGATGGAAAGAAGGCTGCCGCGCACCAGGCCAGCATCGAGTCCGCCGCGGTGGTGGGGTTCTCCGGGGCCATTGGCGCCTACGGTGGGTTCTTCATCCCGAAGAGTTACGGCTCGTCGATCACCCTGACCGGTGGTCCCGACATGGCGCTGTACGGATTCATTGCGTTCTACATCACCTGCCTGGCCGTTACCTGGTGGTGGTACTACCGGCGCGGGGCCGAGACCCCCTGCTGACAACGCAGTGCACCGCAGCCAGATCACACACATAGCCACGATGCAGAAGTCCGCGAAGGGAGATTCACCATGAGCTATTTCCTGGATCGCTTGCAGTTTTTCAAGCGTGACCCACAACCCTTTGCCGATGGCCACGGGTTCAGCAAGAGCGAGAGCCGTGACTGGGAGAACAGTTACCGCGCCCGCTGGCAGTACGACAAGATCGTGCGTTCCACCCACGGCGTGAACTGCACCGGCTCGTGCAGCTGGAAGATCTACGTCAAGAACGGGCTGGTCACCTGGGAAACCCAGCAGACCGATTACCCGCGCACGCGCCCGGACCTGCCCAACCACGAGCCGCGCGGGTGCCCGCGTGGCGCCAGCTACTCCTGGTACCTGTACAGTGCCAACCGCCTGAAGTACCCGCTGATCCGCGGCACGCTGCTGCGCATGTGGCGCCAGGCGCGCAAGACGATGTCGCCGGTGGAGGCATGGGCCAGCATCGTCGCCAGCCCGGAGAAGTCGCGCGAGTACAAGCGCCGGCGTGGCATGGGCGGCTTCGTGCGGCTGTCGTGGGACGAGGCCAACGAGATCATCGCCGCCTCCAACCTGCACACGGTGAAGGAGTACGGCCCGGATCGCGTGGTTGGCTTCTCGCCGATCCCGGCGATGTCGATGGTGTCCTATGCCGCCGGTGCCCGTTACCTGTCGTTGCTGGGTGGCGCCTGCCTGTCGTTCTACGACTGGTACTGCGACCTGCCGCCGGCGTCGCCGCAGATCTGGGGCGAGCAGACCGACGTGCCTGAATCGGCCGACTGGTACAACAGCCGCTACATCATCGCCTGGGGCTCGAACGTGCCGCAGACGCGCACGCCCGACGCGCACTTCTTCACCGAGGCACGCTACAACGGCACCAAGACCGTGGCGGTGTGCCCGGACTACTCCGAGCTGGCCAAGCTCACCGATCATTGGCTGCATCCCAAGCAGGGCACCGACGCGGCATTGGCGTTCGCCTTCGGCCACGTGATCCTGCGCGAGTTCCATGTCGACCGGCCTTCGCAGTACTTCCAGGACTACTGCCGGCAGTACTCGGACATGCCGATGCTGGTGCACATCGAGCAGCGCGCCGACGGCCGTCAGGTGCCAGGGCGCTTCCTGCGCGCCAGTGAACTGGGCGGGCTGGGGGAGACCAACAATCCGGAATGGAAGACGCTCGCCTTCGACGAGAACAGCGGTGACCTCACTGTTCCGAACGGCTCGATCGGGTTCCGCTGGGGCGAGAAGGGCAAGTGGAACATCGAGGAGAAGGCCAGTGATGGCCACCCGACACGCCTGCGCCTGAGCCTTGCAGACGCACATGAAGGCATCGAAGCAGTGAGCTTCCCGTACTTCGGTGGCGTGGAGAGTGACGGCTGGACCGCAGCGCCGTTCGAGGACGTGCTGGAACGGAACATCCCCGTGCGTCGCCTGCAGTTGGCCGATGGCAGCAGCGCCCTGGTGGCGACCGTCTACGACCTGCTGCTGGCCCAATACGGCGTGGATCGTGGCTTCGGCGGTGGCAATGTCGCGCGCAGTTTCGACGAGAACGTGCCGGGCACGCCGGCGTGGCAGGAGCGCATCACCGGTGTGCCCCGCGCCGAGGTAATCGAGATCGCCCGCGAGTTCGCACGCACCGCGGACAAGACGCATGGCCGCAGCATGATCATCGTCGGCGCCGGCATGAACCACTGGTTCCACAACGACATGAACTATCGCGGCCTGATCAACATGCTGGTCATGTGCGGCTGCGTGGGGCAGACCGGTGGCGGCTGGGCGCACTATGTGGGCCAGGAGAAGCTGCGTCCCCAGACCGGTTGGCAACCGCTGGCCTTCGGCCTGGACTGGAGCCGCCCGCCGCGGCAGATGAACGGTACCTCGTTCTTCTACTTCAATACCGGGCAATGGCGCTACGAGAAGCTGCAGGTGGACGAGCTGCTGTCGCCGCTGGCCGATGCCAGCAAGTACAGCGGCAGCCTGGCCGATCTCAACCTGCGCGCGGTGCGCATGGGCTGGCTGCCGTGCGCGCCGCAGCTTGATCGCAACCCGCTGGCGCTGGTGCGCGAGGCCGAGCAGGCCGGCGTCGCCCCGGCCGACTACGCGCTGGGCAAGTTCAAGGACGGTTCGCTGGACTTCGCCTTCGCCGACCCGGATGCCGCACAGAACCACCCGCGCATGATGTTCATCTGGCGCTCCAACCTGCTGGGCTCCTCGGGCAAGGGCCACGAGTACATGCTGCGCCACCTGCTCGGCACCCGCCATGGCCTGCAGGGCAAGGACCTGGGCGAGATGGGGGCGATCAAGCCGGAGGAAGTGAAATGGCGTGACGAGGCACCGGAGGGCAAGCTCGACCTGCTGGTCACGCTCGACTTCCGCATGTGCACCACCGCGCTTTACTCGGACATCGTGTTGCCCACCGCCACCTGGTACGAGAAGGACGACCTCAACACCTCGGACATGCACCCATTCATCCATCCGCTGTCCAAGGCGGTGGACCCGGCCTGGGAATCGCGTAGCGACTGGGAGATCTTCAAGGGCGTGGCCCGATCGGTGAGCGAGATGGCGCCGGGCGTGCTCGGCGTGGAGAAGGACCTGGTGCTGGTCCCGACCCTGCATGACAGCCCGAACGAGCTGGGCATGCCATTTGGCGTCACCGACTGGAAGAAGGGCCAATGCGAGGCTGTCCCGGGCAAGACCATGCCGAACATGGCGGTGGTCGAGCGCGACTATCCCAACCTGTACCGCAAGTTCACCTCGCTGGGCCCGCTGCTGGACAAACTCGGCAACGGTGGCAAGGGCATGAGCTGGGATACAAGGCACGAGGTGGAATTCCTCGGCAAGCTCAACCACACCGTGCGCGACGCCGGCGTCAGCCAGGGCCGCCCGGCCATCGACACGGCCATCGACGCGGCCGAGGTGATCCTGCACCTGGCCCCGGAAACCAACGGCCATGTCGCGGTCAAGGCGTGGGAATCGCTGGGCACATTCACCGGCCGTGAGCACACGCATCTTGCCGTGGGCAAGGAGCATGAGGCGATCCGCTTCCGTGACATCCAGGCGCAACCGCGCAAGATCATCTCCTCGCCGATCTGGTCCGGACTGGAAGACGACAACGTTAGCTACAACGCCGGCTACACCAACGTGCACGAACTGATTCCGTGGCGCACGCTCACCGGGCGCCAGCAGTTCTACCAGGACCACGAATGGATGATCGACTTCGGTGAAGCGTTGATGGGCTACCGTCCGCCGGTCAATACGCGCACGGTGGAACCGCTGCTCAACCAGCGTCCGAACGGCAACAAGGAGATCGTGCTGAACTGGATCACGCCGCACCAGAAGTGGGGCATCCACAGCACCTACAGCGACAACCTGATCATGCAGACGCTGTCACGCGGTGGCCCGATCGTATGGCTCAGCGAGGATGATGCGCGCAGCGCCGGCATCGAGGACAACGACTGGATCGAGTTGTTCAACGTCAATGGCGCCATCGCCGCCCGTGCGGTGGTCAGCCAGCGCGTGATGCCCGGCATGGCGATGATGTACCACGCGCAGGAACGCATCATCAACGTTCCCGGCTCGGAGATCACCGGCACCCGCGGCGGCATCCACAACTCGGTGACCCGCATCGTGCTCAAGCCCACCCACATGATCGGCGGCTACGCCCAGCTGGCGTGGGGGTTCAATTACTACGGCACGTGCGGCACCAACCGCGATGAGTTCGTGATCGTGCGCAAGATGGAAAAGGTCGATTGGCTGGACGGCGAAGACGCCGTGGTGGCAGCACGGGAGGTGGTGTGATGAAAGTACGTGCACAGATCGCGATGGTGCTGAACCTGGACAAGTGCATCGGCTGCCATACCTGCTCGATCACCTGCAAGAACGTATGGACCTCGCGCGAGGGCGTGGAGTACGCCTGGTTCAACAACGTGGAGACCAAGCCGGGCATCGGCTACCCGAAGGAATGGGAGAACCAGGACAAGTGGAACGGGGGGTGGGTACGCACGCGTGCCGGCAAACTGGTACCGCGCGCCGGTGGCCGCTGGCGGATGCTGGCCAAGATCTTCTCCAACCCGGACCTGCCGCAGATCGACGACTACTACGAGCCGTTCGATTTCGACTACCAGCACCTGCATGACGCGCCGGAGGTCAAGCATCAGCCTACCGCGCGGCCGCGCTCGCTGATCAGCGGGCAGCGCATGGAGAAGATCGAATGGGGCCCCAACTGGGAGGAAATCCTGGGGACGGAGTTCTCCAAGCGCGCCCGCGACTACAACTTCGACAAGGTGCAGAAGGAGATCTACGGCGCCTTCGAGAAGACCTTCATGATGTACCTGCCGCGCCTGTGCGAGCACTGCCTGAATCCGGCCTGCGTCTCGGCCTGTCCGTCCGGTGCGATCTACAAGCGCGAGGAGGATGGCATCGTGCTGATCGACCAGGACAAGTGCCGTGGTTGGCGCATGTGCGTGTCGGCCTGCCCGTACAAGAAGATCTACTACAACTGGAAGAGCGGCAAGTCCGAGAAGTGCATCTTCTGCTACCCGCGCATCGAGATGGGCGAGCCCACCGTGTGCTCGGAGACCTGCGTGGGTCGCATCCGCTACCTGGGTGTGATGCTGTACGACGCCGACCGCATTGCCGAGGCCGCATCGGTGGCCGCCGAGAAGGACCTGTACCAGGCGCACCTGGATATCTTCCTGGACCCGAACGATCCGGCCGTCATCGCGGCCGCGCGCAACGAGGGAATCCCCGACAACTGGCTGGAGGCAGCCCGGCAATCGCCGGTATACAAGCTGGCCATCGACTGGAAGCTGGCATTGCCGCTGCATCCGGAATACCGCACCTTGCCGATGGTGTGGTACGTGCCGCCGCTGTCCCCCATCCAGTCGGCCGCCGAGCGGGGTCATGTGGGCATGAATGGTGAGTTGCCGGACGTTGCCTCGCTGCGGATCCCGGTCCGCTACCTGGCCAACATGCTTTCGGCCGGTGACGAAGCGCCGGTGGTGCGTGCGCTGGAGCGCCTGATGGCCATGCGCGCCTGGCGCAGGGCGATGAACGTGGATGGGGTGGAGGACCTGCGTGCGCTGGAGCAGACCGGCCTGACGGTCGCCCAGGCCGAGGACATGTACCGCTACCTGGCCATCGCCAACTACGAGGATCGCTTCGTGATTCCCAGTGGGCACCGCGAGTACGCCAACGACGCCTTCGGCGAGCGGGGCGGCTGTGGCTTCACGTTTGGAAACGGCTGCAACGGCGACAGCCCTGCCGACCTGTTCAGCCAACGCAAGAGCACCACCTATGAGGTGCACCCCAACCGCCAGCACCGCCATGAGGTGATCAAATGAGCCTGCTCAAGCTGATCGGGGTGTTGCTGGACTATCCGCGCGATGAACTGTGGCAGCACGGGGAGGAACTGCGCCAGGCCTGCGACGAACCCGCGCTGTCGCCGGCCCGCCGCGCGCAGTTGCGGGCGTTCGTGGACCAGCTGCTGGGCAGCGACACACTGGATGCGCAGTCGGCGTGGCTGGCCACCTTCGACCGGGGCAGGGCAATGAGCCTGCTGCTGTTCGAACACATCCACGGCGAATCCCGCGACCGCGGGCAGGCGATGGTGGACCTGGTGGATGCCTACCGCCGCAACGGCTTCGCGCTCAGCGCCAAGGAGCTGCCGGACTACCTGCCACTGCTGCTGGAATACCTCTCGCATCGCCCACAGGCCGAAGCTAAGGATTGGCTGCACCACATCGGCCACATCGCCGGCATGCTCGCCGCCCGCGCGGCCGAGCGCGAACTGCCGCATGCGGTGCTGCTGGAAATCCTGGTCGAGGCCGGCGAGGGCAGGGTGGACCTGGCCCTGCTGCGCCAGCGCGCCAGCGAGGAAGTGCGCGACGACACCGCCGAAGCCATGGATGCGCTCTGGGAGGAGGAAGCCGTGCGCTTCGGCAGTGAGGCCCCGTCCGAAGACTGCAAACCGCCACATCGTTCACCGGCACGCGCCGTGCACCGGGAGATCCAGCCATGATGAGCTACTACCTGCACCAGTTCGCCTTCCAGTACTACCCCTACATCGCCGTCGCGGTGCTGCTGATCGGCAGCTGGGCACGCTATGACAGGGCCATGTACACCTGGCGCACCGGTTCGAGCCAGTTGTTGTCCGACCGTGGCATGCGCATCGGCAGCAATTGTTTCCACATTGGCATCCTGGCCATCCTCGGCGGTCACCTGGTCGGCCTGCTGACCCCGCATGCGCTGTACGAGCACTTCATCACCTCCTCGCAGAAGCAGCTGTTGGCGATGGTGGTAGGCGGCTTCTTCGGTGCGCTGTGCTTCGTCGGCATCAGCATCCTGCTGGTGCGGCGCCTGACCAACGCGCGCGTGCGTGCCACCGGCAACATCGGTGACACCCTGGTGCTGGTGCTGCTGTTCGCGCAGCTGTGCCTGGGGCTGTACAGCATCAAGGCCTCGGCCGGGCACATGGACGGCGGCGTGATGGTGATGCTGGCCGAGTGGGCGCAGCACATCGTGACCTTCCGTGCCGGCGCCGCGGACTTCATCACCGACGTCAACTGGGTCTACAAGGCCCACATCTTCCTGGGACTGACCCTGTTCCTGATTGCCCCGTTCACCCGGCTGGTGCATGTGTGGAGCATTCCTGTCAGCTATCTGTGGCGCCCGTACCAGGTGGTACGCCGCCGCCAGACCACGCTGCGTTACGGGCCGAGGGAGTAAGCCATGGGCACGCTGCCGAAGATCCTGCCGATCACGATCATCGATTCGGCCCAGCCGGTGCCCGCCGAAGCGGGCCACCACCACGACGACACGGGACAAGGCCCACGCTCGCTGGGGCAGCCGGCGCCTTGCCACCTGTTCGTTGATGGCCTGGCCATCAGTGAAGCCGACATCGCCCGCGAGATGCAGTTCCACCGGGCCATGCGCCCGGAGCAGGCACGCGCCGACGCCGCCCGTGCGTTGGTGGTGCGCGAGCTGCTGCGGCGCGAGGCTCAGCGCCTCGGGCTGGAAGAGGGGCAGGGCGATGGCCACCCGACCGACGAGGAAACACGCATCCAGCGCCTGATCGAACAGGTATTGGAGGATCGTGTTCCCAGCGAGGAAGATTGCCGACGCTATTTCAGCCAGAACCTGGAGCGCTTCCGCTCGCCGGACCGCATCCGGGTTCGGCACATCCTGCTGGCGGCGCCGGCCGATGATGTCGCCGGGCGCTTCAAGGCGCGTACCGAAGCCGAGAAAATGATCGCCGAGTTGCAGGCACAACCGCATCTGTTCGCCGATCTGGCGGCCCGTCATTCGCAGTGCCCATCAAGCACCGAGGGCGGGGAGCTGGGCTGGCTGCAGCGTGGCCAGACTACCCCCGAGTTCGACCGCCAGGTATTCCGGCTGCGCCAGGGCCTTGCAGGGTTTCCGGTGGAGTCGCGATGGGGATACCACGTGGTGAACGTGGACGCGCACGAAGCCGGGGTGGCATTGGGCTTCGAGCAGGTGTTGCCGCAGATCCGCGATTACCTGGAGCTGCAGGTGCGCCAGCGTGATGTGCAGCAGTTCCTGCTGGAACTGCGCGAGCGCTACCCGGTCAGCGGGCTGGACGAAATCGAGGCCCAGGCCGAGTAAGTTGTTTTCCTGAAGGAGTGGCGATGAGCCAGAATCTGCAATCGGTCCCCCACGGCCAGCAGCAGCGTGCCCTGTGGTTGAGTACCTTCGCGTTCACCGTGTGTTTCGCGGTATGGATGATCTTCTCGATCATCGGCATCCAGATCAGCCAGCAGCTGGGGCTGAACGACACCCAATTCGGCTTGTTGATCGCCACGCCGGTGCTGACCGGCTCGCTGAGCCGGGTGTTCCTCGGCATCTGGGCCGACCAGTTCGGTGGGCGCAAGGTGCTGGTGCTGGTGATGCTGTGTGGCGCGGTAGCGACCTGGATGCTCACCTATGCGCACACCTACCCGCAGTTCCTGTTCGCGGCGCTGTGCGTCGGCATCGCCGGCGGCAGCTTTTCGGTGGGCGTGGCCTATGTTTCCAAGTGGTTCCCGGCCAGCAAGCAGGGCACCGCGCTGGGCATCTTCGGTGCCGGCAACATCGGCTCGGCGGTCACCAAGCTGCTGGCGCCGATGGTGATGGTGGCCGCCGGCTGGACCATGGTGGCCAAGGTCTGGGCGGTCGGTCTGGCGGTGGCGGCGGTACTGTTCTTTCTTTTCAGCAAGGAAGACCCGCAACTGGAGCAGCGCCGGCGCGATGGCGTCAAGCCGATGCCGTTCGCCGAGCAGATGGCACCGCTGAGGAACCTGCAGGTCTGGCGTTTCTCGCTGTACTACTTCTTCGTGTTTGGGGGCTTCGTGGCGTTGGCGTTGTGGCTGCCGCACTACCTGGTAGGGGCCTATGGCATGGAGGTGGGAACTGCCGGCATGCTCGCGGCGTGCTATTCGATCCCGGCAAGCCTGTTCCGCGTGGTGGGGGGCTGGCTGTCCGACCGCATCGGCGCACGGCGGGTGATGTACTGGACGTTTGGGGTCTCGGCGTTGTGCACCTTCCTGCTGGCCTATCCGGACACGGTCTACGTGGTGAAGGGCATCCACGGCGAGCTGCGCTTCCACCTGGCCATCGGCGTGACCCTGTTCACCGTGCTGGTGTTCGTGCTGGGCTTCTTCATGTCGCTGGGCAAGGCGGCGGTCTACAAGCACATCCCGGTGTATTACCCGCAGCACGTGGGTGCGGTGGGTGGCGTGGTGGGCATGATCGGCGGGCTGGGGGGCTTCATCCTGCCCATCGTGTTCGGCGCCCTGAACGATGCCATCGGCATCTGGAGCAGCTGCTTCATGCTGTTGTTCGTGGTGGTCGCCGCCGCGCTTGCGTGGATGCACCATGCGATCCGCCGCATGGAACGCAGGAACTTCCCGCAGCTGGACACGCAGACCGATCTGCCCGAGGCGATCGAGGCCGCGCGGGTGGCTTCATCCTCGCGCGCTTGATCCAGATCAGGGAAATCCCCGGACAGGCACGCAAGGATGTACGCCACGTCATTCGAGGCTCCCATGGTGGAACGCACCCTGTCACTCAGCAGCGTGTTGCATCAGCCGGTCCATGTGCTGTATCCGTCGCCTGACCAGTTCAGCACCGGTTTTGGCGACGCCGGCTGGCGGACGGCGATCAGGGCCAGCAACGAACACCTGATCCCACGGGGGCTGACCCTGGCATTCCAGGCGCCCCGGCGGCAACCGGCCGGGGATGCGCAGGCATACATGCAGGCCATGCTGGCCAGCCTGAAGCTGCACCGCGCAGCGCTGGCCGAGGACCGGGAGGTGGTGGCGGTCGTCCTGCGACGCGGACTGGCGGAGTTGCTGACGTCGGCCTTGCTGGGCCACCTGCTGGACGCGGTGCCGCAGCACCTGCGGACCGTGGCGAGGCCGCAGGTCGAGGTACGGTTGGATGCCGGCAGCGGCATCGCGCCGGATGCGCTGCGCCAGGTTGGCTGCACCCGCCTGAACATCCTTGATAGCGCCGATGCGGACGGGCCGGCGTTGCTGCGTCGAGCCCAGCAGGCCCGCTTCACCGCCTGCTACTACCAGTTGTCGGTACCGTCGCAGGACGACCGGGCATTCCTGCCGCGCCTGCACGCAGTGCTGGCGTTGGCCCCCGAACGTATCCTGCTGCCATCCCCGCGTCATCTTCCGCCAGCCCCCGCGGTGGACGGCTGGTGGCGCGCCTGGCAGGACGTGTTGGCGGCCGGCTACCTGCCAATGGGCGCAGACCACTACCAGCGCGCGGACTGCGCGCATCCGGAGCGTCGCGGTGACGGGATCCGGCACTGCGACATGGCCGGGGTGCCGCGCCGCGATCGCAGTGATTTCATCGGCATCGGACTGGGCGCCTGCAGCCAGATCGGCGACGTGCTGTGCCGCCAGGAGCGGGACCTGGGGCGCTGGCTGGCCAGGCTGGATTCCGGGCACCCGGGCATTGTGTCGGGGTTGATCCTCTCCGAGGACGAGCGACTGGCCGACGAGGCAGTACAGAGCATCGCCTGTGACCACGCGCTGGACGTGGCCGCCTTCGAGTGGCGCAACGGCCTGCGCGTGGGAGAGTGTTTCGGGGAGGCGCTCGCCAGCCTGTCACCTTTCGTCGAGCAGGGGTGGCTGCGGCATGACGGACGCATGCTGCGCCTTCAACATGAAGGCCAACTGCTGTGGCGTATGATCGCCGCGTGCTTTCGCCCATCCGCCGAAACCACCTGAATGCAAAAGATGTCACCGATCCAGCCACCGCGCGGTGCAAGCGCCGCAAAGACGCCAAACCCGGCCGCCGCCAGTGACGGCGATGCCCTGCATTTCTGCAGCACCTGTGCGTTCTCCGATGCCTGCATGTCGCAAGGCTACGACAAGGCCGCGTTGTCCGAACTGCATGTCCTGGTCGATCACGTCGGCCCTTACCAGGCCGGTGATTACATCTTCCGCGCCGGCGAGCCCTTCGATTCGATCGCGGCCGTGCGTGCCGGCATGGTCAAGACCTTCGTCGATGACAGCCTGGGCAACGAGCAGGTGCTCGGCTTCAGCCTTCCCGGCGAGGTGATCGGGCTCAACGCCATCCATGGCTCGCGCTACCCATGCAACGCCGTGGCGCTGGATACCGTGCACCTGTGCCGCATCTCGTTTCCCAAGATCAGCTCGCTGGCCGCGCGCATGCCGGGGCTGCAGGCCAAGCTGTTCAGCCTGCTAAGCGCGGAAATCGGCAAGGCCGCGCTGTTGGCGGCCAATTACCGGACCGAGGAGCGCATGGCCGCGTTCCTGCTGGACACCTCGGCGCGCTATGCCCGGCGAGGCTTTTCCGCAACCCGGTTCAATCTCACGATGAGTCGCACCGAGATCGCCAACTACCTGCGCATGGCACCGGAGACCGCCAGCCGCGTGCTGCGGCGGCTCAGCGACGACGGCGTCATCGCGGTCAAACAACGCGAAATCATTTTGCTGCAGCCCGAACGTCTGGCACAAATGGCGGCAAGCGACGACCCCCACACCTGATCCCTGACGGAACCGCACATGATCCGCACCTGGCTTGCCTGCCTGCTGTTGTTCACCAGCGCCACCGCGTCGGCCGAGGACCTGACCGTATCGGCGGCATCCAGCCTGACCGAGAGCTTCCGCGAGATCGCGGTGGCCTACGAGAAGGCCCACCCCGGCACCAGGGTGGACCTGAACTTCGCTGCCTCCGGCGTGTTGTTGCAGCAGATCGCACGTGGCGCGCCGGTGGATGTGTTCGCCTCGGCGGACCAGGCCACGATGGACCAGGCGGCGACCCAGGGGCTGCTGGAGCCGGGTACCCGCCAGGTGTTCGCGCACAACAGCCTGTGGGTGGTGGTGCCGCCGCAGGCCCGGCAGCGGCCCGCCAACCTGGCGGCGTTGGCGGGCGCCGGCTTCGAGCGCATCGCCATCGGCAATCCGGACAGCGTCCCGGTGGGACGCTACGCACGCGGCGCGCTGCAACAGGCCGGGCTGTGGTCGGCACTGCAGGCCAAGGTGATCACCACCCAGAATGTGCGCCAGTCGCTGGACTACGTGGCGCGTGGGGAGGTTGACGCCGGGTTTGTGTACGCCACCGACGCGCAGGCGATGCCCGACCGGGTGCAACGCGCTTTCCAGGTGCCTGTCGATGGCGACATCAGCTATCCCCTGGCGCAGGTGAAGGGAAGCAGCAAGGCCGCGCAGGCCCAGCGCTTCATTGCCTACGTGCGTTCGGCGGCAGGGCAGGCGATCCTGCAGCGCCATGGCTTCGGCAGCCCTTGATCGATGGACCTGGACTGGAGCGCGCTGTGGCTGTCATTGAAGGTGGCCGGATGGGCCACGGCGATCAACCTGGTCGTCGGCGTCGCATTGGGGGCCTTGCTGGCACGCCGGCGATTTCCCGGGCGTGAACTGCTGGACACGCTGCTGACGCTGCCGATGGTACTGCCGCCCACGGTGCTCGGGTACTACCTGCTGGTGCTGGTGGGCCGGAACGGTCCCCTCGGCGCCTGGCTGCAGGAGGTATTCGGCATCAACCTGGTGTTCACCTGGCAGGGCGCGGTGATCGCCGCGGCCATCGCTTCGCTGCCACTGGTATTCAAACCTGCGCGGGCGGCGTTTGAGGGCGTCGACCCGCAACTGGAGCAGGCTGGTCGCACGCTGGGTGTTTCCGGGATTGCGTTGTTCCTGCGGGTGACGTTGCCATTGGCGTGGCGCGGCATCCTGGCCGGGCTGCTGCTGGCGTTCGCGCGTGCGATGGGCGAGTTCGGCGCGACCATCATGGTGGCCGGCAGCATCCCCGGCCGTACCCAGACGTTGTCCATCGCCATCTACGAAGCCGTACAGGCGGGCAATGACGGACGGGCCAATGCCTTGGTGCTGCTGACCTCGGTGGTCTGCATCGTGGTCCTGCTGCTTGCCGCACGCCTGGCGCGCGGCCGTCAGGGAGGGCTGCGTGATGTGGCTTGACCTGGATATCGGGCAGCGGTTTGGTTCGGGCACATCCGCGTTCGCATTGCAGGTGGCGCTGCGTTGCTCCCAGCAGCGGGTGGTGCTGTTTGGCCCGTCCGGCGCTGGCAAGAGCCTCACGCTCAAGGCCGTGGCCGGCCTGTTGCGGCCGGAGCGGGGGCATGTGCGGGTGCACGGGAAGACATTGTTCGACGCCGCCGGTCACACGCATGTGCCGCCGCAACGGCGGGGGCTGGGCTATGTCTTTCAGGACTACGCGTTGTTCCCGCACCTGAGCGTGCGCCAGAACGTGGCCTTCGGCCTGCACGCGGGCTGGCTCAATCCACGCCGTGGCGCGCGCGATCCGAGGGTTGAACAGTGGCTGCAGGCGTTTCGCATCGACCATCTGGGCGACCAGTACCCGGACCAGATCTCGGGTGGGCAACGCCAGCGCACCGCGCTGGCGCGGGCCTTGGTCACGGGCCCGGGTGCACTGCTGCTCGACGAGCCGTTCGCCGCGTTGGATCACACCCTGCGCAGCCATCTGCGCCGGGAGCTGGAAGCGGTGCTGGACCGCACCGGCATTCCCATGCTCCTGATCAGCCATGACCCGGAGGACATGGAGGTGTTCGGCCAGCAGGTCGTGCAGTTGTCCGAAGGCCGGGTGCTGGACTGAGCCGGGCAGGGTCAGCATTGCGTCCAGGCGCCGGCGCAGTCAGGTAACGCCGACGCGCTCAGTCCAATCCGGCGAGGGCCCGGGCAAAGCGCATCGCACTGCCTTCGGCCAACGGAAAGGACAACGACGGTTCGAGGATCTCCAGTTCCAGCAGCTGTGGCTGGCCGTCGTCGGCATGGATCAGGTCGACCCGGGCATACAGCAACGGCGCATCGAGGCCGAGGGTGCGGCTTGCTGCCTGCAGCGCGGCACTGGCCAGTGCGCGTTCGGTCGCGGTCGCCTCGCATGCGGAAAGGAATCCCAGGGTCGGGGCGTTGGTGGTGCCGTCGCGGGCCAGCAGCGCGGCCTTGCGGATCGCGTGGCTATAGATGCCGTTGATGTAGACCAGGTCGGTCTCGCCCTGCCGTTCGATCGATGCCAGATACGGCTGCAGGATGACGCTGTGGCCCGCACCCAGCAGGGTCTCTGCGTGCTGCAGTGCCTGCATCGCACCGGCGCGCAGGAACCGCCGCACATTGCGCGAGGATGCACCGACCGTTGGCTTGACGACGAGTTCATCCAGGCCGGGGTGCGCCTGCAGGAACGCGTCGAGCATCGTCTGCGCCGATGCCTTCGATTCGATGAAGGTGCTGGGAATCACTGCCACGCCGGCCCTGGCCAGGTCTGCCAGGTAATGCTTGTCCAGCGACCAGCGCACGGCCGGCAGCGGGTTCACCAGCCGGCTGACCTTGCTGACGTGCGCGCACCAGCCCAGGAAGGCGTCGGGACGGCGGGTGTAGTCCCAGGGAGAGCGCAGCACGATATGGCTGAAGCGGGACCAGTCCTGGTCCGGGTCATCCCAGTTGCAGATGCGGACATCCAGCGCCAGGGCCTGGCAGGCATCGCGCAGTGGCGGCATGTCGTAGTCGTCGTCGAGGCTGGTGGCGTCGGTAATCAGGGCAAGGGTGGTCACGGAGGGCATCAAACAGGCATGTAGAGGAAGGGCCGTCCGCACCGACGTTGAGTGAGGGCCGGCACGGATGCAAAGGGTCAATGCAGGATATATGGCGGGCAGCCTTACGGGCAGGGCGGTAGCAAGCCGTGGTTGCGTGCCCGTGTTTGCATGAAAAGAACGGTTGTGCTTTTATTTGTCGCATGGTCAGGCAGACGACAGTAGGCAAAGGTGCGGCGACCCGGGAGGTGATCCTGGGCACGGCGTGCGCCCTGGCGCGGGTCAACGGGTTGGATGGGCTCACCATCGGCGTGTTGGCCGATGCGGTTGGCATGTCCAAGAGCGGCGTGTTCGCCCATTTCGGCTCCCGCGAGGACCTGCAACTGGCGGTGCTGGACACCACCGCGCAGCGGTTCGTGCAGCAGGTGATCGAGCCGGCGGCGCTGCAGCCGGCGGGGTTGCCGCAGCTGCGTGCCATCGTTGATCGCTGGTTCGACTGGATCCGCCATGAGCGCACTGGCGGCGGCTGCCTGTTCACCGCGGCAGCCAGCGAATTCGATGACCAGCCGGGGCCGGTCCGCGCGCACCTGGCACGCCAGCAGGCGAGATGGCGCGGCTACCTGTCGCGGGTGATCGACCAGGCCGTGTCCGCGGGCGAACTCGCCGTCGATACCGACCCGGCGCAACTGGCGTTCGAGATCACCGGCTTTGCGATGGTGCTGCACCACGACTCCGGCCTGTTCGACTACACCGAGGCGCGCATGCGCGGGCTACGTGCCTTCGAGCGCCTGATCACTCCCTTCATTCCCCCCCGCAACGCCCGCTGAGGCTCGAGGAGTAGCGCCATGGATTCCGTGCACGACAAAAATAGTACGGTCGTTCGTAAATCACCACGTCGGCGTGCCGACGCAGACTGGCGGTTGGCGGCGATGCGCGCGTGCATGCGTCTGGCGGGATGGGTGAGCCCGGCGCTGGCGGCGCGGCTGATGGCGCGGTTGTGGTTCACCGCCCCGCAGACCCGGCCCAAGCCCGCCGCGCTGGCCCGCCTGGAGGCCGGCCAGCGGCATGATGTCGACGTGGACGGAAACCGCGTGGCGGTATGGTCGTGGGGCAGCGGCCCAGCGGTCTTGCTGATGCATGGCTGGGGCGGCAACGCCGGACAGATGCATGCCTTCGTCGCACCGCTGTGCGCGGCCGGTCTGCGAGTGCTCGCGTTTGACGCGCCGGCGCATGGCAGCTCCGGGCCGAGCCACTGGGGTGGGCGACGGGTCAGCTTCGTCGAAATCGCCGCCGCCATTGGAAAGGTCACCGCTGGGGTGGACCCGCTGGTTGGCCTCGTCGCGCACTCCGGTGGATGCACTGCCGCGACCCTGGCACTGCGCGAAGGGCTCGGCATGCCGGCGCGGCTGGCGTTCATTGCTCCCTTTGCCCGGCCGCAGGAAGCCATCGCGCCGTTCGCGCGTGCCTTGGGTGCGGATGCACGGGCCCTGGCGCGGTTCGAGGCCGATGTACAACAACGGCTGGGACGCCGCTGGCCCGCGTTCGACGTGACCGGCTTGCCGCAGGTGACGCCGGTGGGCCGCCTGTTGGTGGTGCATGACCGCGACGACCGTGAGGTGGCGCATGCCGAGGGCGCTGCCATCGCCGCGACCTGGCCGGGGGCGCGGCTGCATACCACGCAGGGACTGGGCCATCGGCGCTTGCTCGAGGATCCGGAGGTTGTAACCCAGGTCGTGGCGTTCATCGCGGCGGATGAACGCGGGACGGTTTGACGTCCCGTTCAATATGTAACAACATAAGTTACATGAAGCGAGACAGCCGCCTTTCCTCCGTTCTGCATGCCCTATTGCACATGGCCGAGCAGGCAACCCCCATGACGTCCGAAGCGCTGGGGCAGTGCCTGCGCACCAACCCGGTGGTGGTCCGCCGCACCATGGGGCTGCTGCGTGACGCCGGGTTGGTTGCCGCCGAACGCGGTCATGCCGGCGGCTGGCGGATCACCGCGGACCTGCGAAAGGTCAGCCTGCGCGAGTTGCACGATGCGCTGGGCGAGCCTGCGCTGTTCGCCATCGGCAACCGCAGCGAGCACCCTGAGTGCCTGGTGGAACAGGCGGTCAATGCAGCCCTGGACACCGCGTTCGCGGATGCCGAAGCACTGCTGCTGGAGCGATTCGCGGCGGTTTCGCTGGCCGACCTGGCCGAGGATTTCGCGCGCCGGCATGCCGCATACAAGGGAGCAAGGCAATGAAGCAGTACGACGTCATCATCGTGGGTGGCAGTTACGCCGGCATGGCCGCGGCACTGCAACTGGTACGCGCACGGCGCAGCGTGTTGGTCATCGATGCCGGCCAGCGTCGCAACCGCATGGCGTCGCATTCGCATGGTTTCCTGGCGCAGGACGGCGCCGATCCGGCCGAGATCGCCCGTATCGCCCGCGCACAGTTGCAGGCGTACCCGAGCCTGTCCTGGTGCGAGGACGAGGCTGTCGATGCCGCCGGCACGCATGACGCGTTCGTGGTCAGCACCGCGCGCTCGGGCCAGTTCGGCGCGCGGCGCCTCGTGCTGGCCACGGGCGTTTCCGATGCCTTGCCCGAGATCGAGGGCCTGCAGGCGCGCTGGGGACGCAGCGTTTTCCATTGCCCGTACTGCCACGGCTACGAGCTGGCGATGGGCCGCATCGGGGTGATCGCGGTCAACCCGATGTCGTTGCACCAGGCGCAGCTGCTGCCGGAGTGGGGCGAGGTGACGCTGTTGTTGAACAACGCCGTGGAACCCGATGCCGCGGCGCGGGAAGCGCTGCAGCAACGCGGTGTACGGATCGAGTCGACGCCGGTCGCCCGCATCGAGAGTGAGGCCGACGTGGTGCTGGTGGATGGCCGCCGGCTGACGTTCGCGGGCCTGTTCACGGCACCGTTGAACGCGCCATCCACCCCGCTGGCCGAGCGGCTGGGCTGCCCGCTGGCCAGTACGCCGATGGGCACGCAGATCCAGGTCGATGAGACCAAGCAGACCGGACTTCCCGGTGTATTCGCCTGCGGTGATACCGCCCGTGTGCCGCATTCGGTGTCGTTGGCGGTCGGGGATGGGGCATGGGCCGGCGCGCAGGTGCACCGCTCACTGGTGTTTCCCGCGGCCTGAGCAGCAGTCCAGCCGCGGGTGCCGGGTGGAGGGTTCGCATCCGCGCAACGCCTCCGCTGCCGCTGCAAGGAAGGCCGGAAACGGTAGGATATGCGGCCTCCCTGGAGCCTCCTGTTCGTGCGCATTCGACCCCTGCAACATGATGACCTCCCGGCCTTGCTCGTGATCTGGGAGCAGTCCGTGCGCGCCACGCATGCGTTCCTGTCCGAGCAGGATATCCAGGCACTGCTGCCGATCGTGCGCGATCAGGCGCTGCCCCACCTGGAAGTCTGGGTCGCCAGCGATGACGCTGACGCACCCATCGGCTTCATGGGCCTGGATGGCAACAAGGTCGAAGCCCTGTTCGTGTCGCCCACCCGCTTCCGCCAGGGCGGCGGCAGGCAGTTGCTCGCGCACGCACGCGCGTTGAAAGGGGCACTGGAACTGGACGTCAACGAGCAGAACCCGCGCGCCATCGCCTTCTATCTCGCCAATGGCTTCGTCGTGTCGGGGCGTTCGCCGTTGGACGGGCAGGGCAATCCGTTCCCGCTGCTGCACCTGAAGGAAGCCTGATCCCCACGGATATCCGTGCACGCCGTCGCCGTCGGCAGAATGTGGCGATACCTGCGCGTACAGCGCCCAGGCGTGTGAGGTGAAAGGGTGTGCACAAAGGTTTCATCCGCGTTTAGCGCGATGGCGCCTAGGGTGCGCCTATCAACGGCCCGGAGAAGCCCATGGCCAGGACTGCGCCCCGCGTGCATACCGCGCAGCTGGAAATCGAACATCTGAAGGCGTTGCAGCTGGCACTGGACGCGGAGCTGGTCGTTGCGTTGCGGATGAAGGATGGCCGGGTAATCACCGGCACGGTGACCGAGCGTCCTGCGGTCCAGCAGTTCCGCGGACCGCAGGAAGAAGAGGGGACGAACGGACAGGTGCCGATCGACGTGCCAGGCGAAGGCGTGCAACTGCTCTGGCTGGACGAGATCGAGGACTTCACCCGGCTCGGCAGCAACTGAGACCGTATCCGTGGCAGGACCATGTCCACATCGCGTGTCCTGATTCGCCGATGACGAGGGGGCTTGCCGGGTGGATGGCCGGCGTGGTTCTGTTGCCGTGACCATTCCACGGAGTTCCCCGATGTCCGATGAGCACACTCCCTTCCACGTACTGGCGTTTGCCGGAAGCCTGCGCCGGCACAGTTACAACCGCCGCCTGCTGGACGCAGCGGCAGCCGCTGCGCCGGCCGGCATTCGCCTGACCGTCTACGACACCATCGCGGAGGTGCCGTTGTTCGACGAGGACCTGGAAGCCGAGACCCACGGCGGGCCGGACGGGGTGAAGCAGTTGCGCGCGGCGATCGTCGCGGCCGATGGCGTGCTGATCTCGACCCCGGAGTACAACCAGTCGTTGCCGGGCGTCCTCAAGAACACGCTGGACTGGCTTTCGCGCAAGGACGCCGAGTACGGCGAAGTGTTGTCCGGCAAGCCGGCGGCGATCATGGGCGCGACGCCCGGCCGGTGGGGGACGCGGGTCGCCCAGTCGCAGCTCCGCCATGCCCTTGCGGCGATGGGGGCGCTCACGATGACGGCGCCGCAGCTGTACGTTGCCGAGGCGGCCAAGGCCAGCGACGCGGAAACCGGTGCATTCGACGCTGCGACCCAGAAGCGCCTGGGCACATTCCTGGAGGGCTTCCAGGCCTGGATGCAGGTATTGAACGCCGGGCCACGCAACCGCTGAAGCGCGTTGCCCCGCAGCGCCGGCCGGTAGCACCGTCCGGTTGCCTGGCAACCGCACGGATGATCACTCCGCTCCTGCCGCAGATGCCGAGGTGATGACGCCGGTGGCGGTATCGAAGCTGCCGCCCAGCGCCAGGTACAGGTCGACGCGGCGGGTCAGGCGGTCACTCTGCAGCGCGATCAACGCGACGTCGGCGGCATGCAGGGCCAGCTGGCGCTGGTTCACCGCGCGCAGGTCGGATTTGCCGACGCGGTAGGCCGACTGCTCCAACTGCAACGCTTCCTGGGTCGCCGCCCGGGTGGCCTTGAGGGTGCTTTCGCGCTCGCCGAGGATGCGCTCTGCGCTGAGCGCGTCCTCCACCTCGCCCAGTGCCGCCAATGCCTTGCGGGAATAGTCGGCGACGGCCTGCTTCTGTTCGGCGGTGCGCAGCGTCACCTGCCCGCTGAGCGCGCCGCCGGCATACACCGGCACCGTGGTGGTGCCGGTCACGCTGGACAGGGTCTGCTCAAGGCCACTGCGGGTTTCCAGCACCTCGTTGCTGAGCCGGCCGTAGCCGGCCGACAGCGAGAGTGAGGGCAGCATCGAGGCCTTGGCCTCACCGACCCTGTCGAAGGCGGCCGCGACCCGTCGCTCCGCGGCCTGCACGTCGAGCCGCCGGTTGAGCACATCCATCGGGATGCCGGACGGAACCGGTCCCGGGAACGTGGGAAGTCCGGTGCCCGAGGCCAGGTTGGCTCCCGGGTAGCGTCCCAGCAGCAGCTCCAGCGCACGCCGCGATTGGAGATGGGCCAGCTCGACCTGTTGCCGGGCGTTCTCGTAGTCGCTCAGGCTTGCGCGCGCGGCGATGACGTCGCTTTCGTCACCGGCGCCAATGCGCCGCCGCTGCTCGGCCAGCTCCAGCAGCGCCTGCGCCGAGGTCACCATCCGGTCGGCGAGCGCCTTCTGCTGCCCGGTTTCGCAGGCCACGAACCAGGCCCGCGCCACGCCGGCGGCCAGCGATTGCTGCGCGAACTGATAGTCCGCACTGCTTGCATCGCGGGCGGCCATTGCCGCGTTGCGCCCGTAGCGGAGGCGGCCCCACAGGTCGATCTCCCATGACAGCCGCAGCATGGCGCCGCTGAACAGCGGCACCAGGTCCGATACCGGCTTGGTGCCGGCGCGGCCCAGCACGCCGATGCCGGGCTTGAGCTGGGCCTGGGCGATCTCCAGCTGGGCGTTGGACTGCTCCAGGCGTGCCGCGGCAATCTGCAGGTCCGGGTTGTTCGCCAGTGCTTCCTGCACCAGCTGCGTCAATGCCGGGTCGTTGAAGCTGGCCAGCCAGCCGTCGATCACCTCCGCCGACGCGGCGGACGATGCCCACGCGTCGGGAATGTCGACATGGCCCAACGCCTCGGACTGGACCTGGCTGGGGGTGGGCTCGGGCAGCACGGCGCAACCGGAGAGGGCGGCAAGCAGGCAGGCCACCGCCACGTGCGAGGCGCGGGTGAGGGGGGAGCGGGAAATGTCGGTCATGTGAGGGCTCAATGCAGTTTGAGGACCAGCCAGTCAAGCTTCGAGCTGACCCGGATCATCACCTTGCGGACCATGTGCAGCAGCTTGCCGTGTTCGGTGTAGATGGCGCCCTGTCCCTGCGCGCCCATGGCCAGCAGCAGGTCCGTGTCCTTGCCGGCCGGCCGCAACCGCACGGCGATGCGCCCGGTGGGAATGGGCTGGTCACCCGGCTGCGGGATCATCCCGCTGATCGGCATCTGGCCGGTGCCCGATGCCCAGACCACCGAGTCGACCTTGCACTTGATGATGCGGTTGGGCTGGGTCTTCAGTGCGATCTCGGCCTCGTTGCCGGGGGCGATGTTGCCCAGCTCGTTCTGGGCATACATCGCCAGCACCCACTGCTCCTGCTCGACGAAGCTCATCACCGGGGTCAGCGGCAGGTTGGCTGCATACGAGCCTTCGCGCAGCTGGAGGTTGACCACCGAACCATCAGACGGTGCCCGCACGATGGTCTGGTCCAGCTGCCAACGTGCCTGCACGATCTGCGCGTCCAACTGCTGCAGGGCGGCGCGTGCCTGCGCCACCTCGGAAAGCTCACCGTCACTGGTCCGCGCGGACAGCTTCTGCTGCACCTGGGCCATCTGCGCGGAGGTGGAGGTCAGCTCGGCGCGCAGGCTGGCCGCTTCGGCCTGTGCCTGCTCGTGATCGAACTTCGGGCCCGCGCCGATCCGGGCCAGCTCCGCGGTCTGGCCTTCGCGCAACTCGGCCAGCTTCAACCGCGATGCCACCGCGGCCTGCGCCGAACGCGCCGACTTCAACTGTTCGTCGAGCTCGCGCTGGTAGGCCTGCGCGGTGTCCAGCTTGGCCGACAGCTCGGGGACCTTCGCCTCCAGCGCGGAGAGCTCCTGCTGGAAAGGCACCGGGTCGATGCGGAACAGCACGTCGCCCTTCTTCACCGGGCGATTGGCTTCGACCGGGACCTCGATGACCCGACCGGCCACGCGCGGCACGATCTGGACGACATAGTTGACCACGCGGATGTCCGAGGAGGACGGCGCGACGACGTTCAGGATCAGGATCATCGCCGTCAGCGCGAACACCGGCAACGACACCACGATGATCTGCGAAACGAAGTTCCACGCCAGCCACTTGAACTTGAAGAAGATCAGCCAGACGAAGAACGAGTAGATCAGGAGCAGGATGATTTCCACGGTGTCACTCTCCAGTAGTGGCTTGGTCGCCCGCACGGGCCGTGCTGGCGGCCAGCGCCGCTTCCAGCGTGCGGATGCGGCCGCGAAGCGCGTCCAGATCCTCGCCAGGGTCGTCCTGCGTTGCGTCGGCGGCGCGCGCGTGATGGTGTTCGATGCCGGCGTCATGCAGCGGGGTGAGCGCTTGCCCATGGTCGGGGTGGTCGGCGACGTCGGTGCCGTAGGCGAACTTGTGGAACACCGGCTTGGTGTACGCCCACAGCCAGGCCAGCGGCCACAGCAGCCCGCCGAAGAAAAGCGAGAGCAGGCACAGCACCTTGATCGCCGCAAGCTGGGGGTGGCGGCGTTGTTCGGCGATCTTCTCGGGCAGGATATGCACGAGCCAGAACACCGTGACCAGGACCACCGGGACGATCACCAGCGCGAACCAGGAAATGACGTTGGCCGCGCTGTCGAGCGCATCGCCGCTGAGGAACGAGGCATGTGCCTGGGGTGGCAGCAGGGCGGCGACGGCAAGCAATGGCATGGCCATCGTCCGCAGGCCGCATGATGGCCGCCGGTGCCGGCAGGGGGAATTCTTCATTGAAAGGGCTTCCGTGGGTTAAACGTGGGAGCGGTTCTGGATTGCCGCGACAACGGCATCGATCAATGTCTCGTCGTTCACCGGTTTGACCAGGAACGCCGAGGCACCATTGGCACGGGCGCGTTGCCGGTTCCCCGCCGTGTCATCGCCGGTCAATACGACGACCGGCAGCGCGGGCCGGCGGTTGGCCAGTGAACGCAGCACCTCGAAGCCGCTCTGTCCCGGCATGTGCAGGTCCAGGACCAGGCAGTCCGGGACGGCATCGGCCACCTGGCCGAGGAATTCACCGCCCGAGCCATACGACTGCACCCCGAACCCGGCCGAGCGCAGCAGGCGCCGGAGGGCGACCCGTATGCCATCGTCGTCGTCGACGATGGCGATCAGCAGGGGAAGGGCGCTGGAGTGCATGGGGCGGGATGGTAGGTAGCACCTCGTCGCCCGGACAATTGGCCCTTGGGCCTACGCCGGTGCCGGGACGGGAACGTGAATGCGTCCTTCCATGCGTGTTCCGGAGGCCGGCCAAGGGCAGTTCGTTCACTGCCCGATGTGTTAAAAACACCGCGGACGAAGAACGGACCGGCGCGCAATGAACTGGATGGAACTCGCCTGGCCCATGCTCGCGAGTGCGAGCCTGATCGTCGCCCTGGCACATGCGGTGATATGGATCGCGCGTCCCGGCCAGCGGGTGCACCTGGCGTTGTCGTTCGCTGCGGCGTCCGTCGCCGCCCTGGCCCTGCTCGAACTCGCTTCCTATGCCGCGCGGCTGCCGGCGGAGATCGCGACCTATCTGCGCTGGATGCACCTGCCCATCACCGTGATGGTGGTTTCCCTGCTGTACATCCTGCACCGCTGGTTCGGCCTTGGCTCGGTGCGCATCGCCTATGGCGCGGCTGCGCTGCGCCTGCTGGCGCTGGCGGTGAACTTCCTGGTCGGCGACAACCTGAACTTCCTGACCGTGACGGACGTGGGCCGGTCGGTATGGTTCGGCGTCCCGGTGTCCCACCCGATTGGCGTGACCAACCCGGCAGTGGCGCTGGGACAACTCAGCAATGTGCTGGTGCTGGTCTACATCGGCCAGACCATCCTGCACGCGGTCCGGCAGCCCAGGCCCGACCGCCGTGCCGCGCTGATCGTCGCCGGGAGCTGGTTCGTGCTGATGGGCATCATGGTGGCGTCGGCCGTGCTGATGGTCTTCGGGCTGCCGCGTCCACCGTTGGTGGCGGCAAGCGGCTTCCTGCTGGTGGTGGTGACCACCAGCTATTGCCTGGTGAGCGAGCTGATCCGCTCGCAGCGGATGGTGATGGAACTGCAGGAGAGCGAGTTGCGGCGGCTTCGGTCCGAGCAGGAGGTGGCCACCGAGCGCGCCTGCCTGGCGCATATGTCGCGGGTGACCACGCTGGGGGAACTGTCCGGCTCGCTGGTGCATGAGCTCAACCAGCCGCTGGCCGCGATCCTGAGCAACGCGCAGGCTGCCCAACGGCTGCTGCGTCGCGATGCGGTGGACGTGCCCGAGATCCAGGAGATCGTGGCCGACATCATCGACAACGACCGCCGTGCGAGCGAGGTGATCGGCCGCATGCGCGGCTTCCTGCGCAAGGAGACCTATGCGCATGCGCCGGTGGCGGTGAATGAGATCGTCTCGGACTGCGTGCGGATGATGCGAAGCGAGCTGCATGACCAGCGCGTCACGCTGGAGCTGGACCTGGCCGAGGATGTGCCCGCGTGCATGGGCGACCGCGTCCAGCTGCAGCAGGTACTGGTGAACCTGATCATGAACGGCTGTGACGCCATGCAGTCCTCCACCGAGGCGGCCGTGCTGGGCATCCGCACGCGGCCATGGCAGGGCGGGGCACGCGTGGAAGTGACCGACGCCGGTAGCGGAATCCCGGAAGGCAGGCAGGAGCAGATCTTCTCGCCGTTCGAAACGACCAAGGCCAGCGGCCTTGGGATGGGCCTGGCGGTCTGCCGCACCATCATCCGCGCGCATGGCGGCACCATCGAGGCGGAGAATGTCCTGCCAAAGGGGGCGCGCGTGTCCTTCAATCTCCCGCCACAAGGCTGAGCCATGGAATCCCTCGTGTATGTGGTGGATGACGATCCGGATGTCTGCAAGGCGCTGGCCCGCCTGCTGGGCAGTGAAGGCTTCCGGGTGGCGATCAGCCACTCCACGCAGGCGTTCCTTGCCAGCCACGACCCCGGCATTCCCGCCTGCATCGTGCTGGACCTGGCCATGCCGGGGATGACCGGCCTGGAGCTGCAGGCATGCCTGCAGGAGAACGGGGTGCGGTGCCCGGTGATCTTCCTTACCGGCCACGGCGATATCCAGAGCAGCGTGCGCGCGATGAAGGCCGGCGCGATGGACTTCCTGACCAAACCGGTGGATGCGGAGGCATTGCTGCAGGCGGTGCGCCAGGCCCTGGACGTGGACGAGGCGGCGCATCGCAACGCCCGCCAGCACCAGGACGCCAGGGCCCTGTTCGAGACGCTCACGCCGCGCGAGAAGGAACTGGTGCCCTACCTGCTGACCGGCCGGCTCAACAAGCAGATTGCCGGGGACCTGGGCATTGCCGAGAAGACCATCAAGGTGCACCGCTCGCGGGTGATGCACAAACTCGGGGTGCGCACGCCGGTGGAGTTGCTTGCGTTCCTTGAACGGAGCGGGCTGCGCGGGGACTGACGCGCTGCCCGGTGATCGGGCGCAGGGTTCCCGCCAGAAAGGCCGTCTTGCGGGCGTCACCAACGCCGGCGGGGCTGGTAGATTGTCCGGCCTTGCCCGTCCCGCGGGCGCTACATACGACCTCCAGCAGGAACGCTCATGTTGACCGGTGTGGGAATCACGATCATTGCGTGCCTTGCGGCGTGCACGGCCCTGGTGGTGTGCGAGTACCGGGGATGGCGGCCGGGCCGGGCGATCTCCAAGATCACCGCCAGCACCGCATTCGTCGCGCTGGCCCTGCAGCTCGATGCGGTGCATTCGGCCTATGGGCGCGTGATCCTCGCCGCGCTGGTGCTCAGCTGGGTGGGCGACGTGTTCCTGCTGTCACACCGGAACCGGCTTTTCCTGCTCGGCATCACCAGCTTCCTGCTGGCCCACGTGGCGTTTTCGGTGGCGTTCTCGTTGGTCGGGGTCCCGTTGCCGGCGCTGCTGGTCGGGCTGGCGGCCATGGCGGTGATCGGTGCCAGCGTGCTTGCCTGGCTATGGAAGCATCTGGATGGGTTCTACCGCGTTGCCGTCGGTGCCTATGTGCTGGCCATCGTCGCGATGTGCGCCTTTGCGATCGCCGCGAGCGCGGCGTCCGGCAACTGGCTGCTCGCGGTCGGGGCCATCGCGTTCGCCGTGTCGGACATTTCCGTGGCGCGCGACCGCTTCGTGGCGCATCGTTTCATCAATCGCCTCTGGGGCTTGCCGCTCTATTACGTGGCCCAGGTCATCCTGGCGCTGTCGATCCAGCACGTGGCCGCCGCGGCGGCCTGAACGGCGGCCGGTCGTGGTGCCCCATTCCCCTGAGATGCACGGGAGAACACCGATGGACGTGGAACAGGTCAAGCAGCACTGCAGTGCCTACTCGGGCGCGACCGTCAAACTGCATGGGCCGCCGGGCAACGTGCTGGCGTTCCAGGTGGGGGGCCGCCAGTTCGCCTACTTCAAGACCAGCGCGCCGGAGCGATGGCGCTTCAGCCTCCGTACCACCTCCGAACGGTTCCTGGAGCTGACCGATGTGCCCGGCATCAAGCCGGCCCGCTACATGGCCAGGTTCCACTGGGTGACCATCGTCGACGTCGCTACGGTGCCCGCCGGTTATCTGCAGGAACTGATCGGCTGGTCGTACGCCAAAGCACTGTCGGGGTTGTCCCGGCGGCAGCAGTCGGTCATCACCGGGCAGCTGCCCGCGAAAGTCCAATGACGGGAGGCGTGCGCGTGCCGGGAGCACGATCGCGCTGAAGCCGGGTTGTCGCCAAACCGTCATCAACGGCTGACAAGCTCTTGACCCAACCAAAGGGTGCCGGCCCCTGACGAAGTGTGGACGCATGCGATCTGGATGGCGTGAGCGGGAATGGATCGATACCCCCGCCGATGGGCAGGGGCGGGGCGGTCGGCGCGCGCTTGCGCGGCCGTGACCTGATCGTCGCCGCGTTGCTGGTCATGTCGCTTGCCCATGCCATCGTCGATGAAGCCTGCGCGCAACCTGGCAATGGCAGTGTCGAGGCACGCGCCGAAACGCATCCGGTGTTCGACCTGCCGGCGCTGCCACTGGACGAAGCCTTGAACCGCTACGCCGAGATCACCGGCTACCCGGCGATCTTCCCCAGCGATCTGCTGGTGGGGCGTAGATCCAGCGCGGTGCAGGGGGCGTTCGCGCCGGAGAGCGCGCTGCAGATGCTGCTGCAGGGTACCGGGCTCCATGCGGTCCGGCGAGGTTCGGGACGCGGCAGCACCTTCGTGTTGAAAGCGGTTGCAGGGCCGGGCAATGGCACCGGCAGCATCGGGACGCCGCTGTTTGCCGGCAATGCCTACGCCGGCGCGGCGCAGGCCAGCATCTGGCGCAGCCTGTGCGGCGATCCGTTGACCCGGCCGGGCAGTTACACGGCGCTGCTGCGGTTCCGCATCGATGGGGACGGTCGGGTGAGTGACGCGGCGTTGCTGGACGGCACCGGCCATCCGGCCCGCGATGCCGCGCTGGTGCGCCGCCTCATGGGCGTGCGGGTGCCTGGCACCGCGCCTGCACGGCTGCAGCGCGAGGCTTTGACCATGGTGGTGCTGCCCAGTGACCCGGGTGGCCCGCAATGTGACGTTGGACAGGGGGAACGCTGATGGAAGACGTACAGGGTACCGGCAGCCTGCTGGACTACTTTGGGCAGAACTACACCGCGCTCAAGCAACGCCTGGTGCGCCGGCTCGGCAACCGGGAGCTGGCCGGCGACGCACTGCATGACACCTGGCTGCGCCTCAACGGTGCCTGCGATATCGATGCCGTGCGTGACCCGGCGTCCTACCTGACGCGGATGGCGGTGAACATCGCCATCGACGTGCAGCGCCGCAACAGCCGCATGTTGTCCGGGGCCGAGATCGATGCCCTGCTGGACGGGGTGGCCGACCCGGCACCGGAGCCGGCACGCGCCTTCGAGGTGCATTCGGACCTGGCCGGGCTGATGGAACTGCTGGACCGCATGCCGGCGCGGCGGCGGGCGGTGGCCCTGCTGGTGCATGCCGAAGGGCTGACCCAGAAGGCGGCGGCACAGCGCCTGGGTGTGTCGCTGCGGACGGTGGAATATGAACTGCAGAAGGCGCACCAGCGCCTGGCGGCCTACGCCGCGGCGCACGATGGAAAGAAATGATGCGGGTTTCCGGTGGCGCCGTTCGTCTCTCGTCATGAGGGACCCGGGGCGCACGCGCAGGCATCCAGTTTGACCCTGCGTCCAGCCGAGTTTGTCCGTAGGATATGACGCGATGAAGACACCACCGCCCGAGCAGGGGGCGCCGCATTCCGGTGATGATCTGGAGGCACAGGCATGGCAGTGGCTGCGCCTGCTGCATTCCGGTGATGCACGCGAAATCGATGGCGCGCGCTTCAAGCGCTGGGTGCAGTCCAGCGCGGCGCATCGTCGTGCCTACCTGGCGGCCAAGCAGCGGTGGGACCTGCTCCAGGCTCCGGCCCGCGAGTTGCTGCGGCAGCACCCCGACGCCGTGCCGGCCCCCCCTCGGCCGGTACCGCTCTACCACCGGCGTGCGTTCCTGGGCGCGGCGGCCAGTGTCGCGGTGGTGGCCACGGTCGCTGCGGTGCGGCCACCACTGGGCATGTGGCCGGGGATCCAGGAATGGGGCGCCGATGAGCGCACTGGCGCCGGCCAGCAGCGCACGGTCGCGGTCGGCGACGGCGTGGAGGTGACCCTCAACACCCGTACCAGCATCCGTCGACAGGCCGGCAACGACCCCGCCGTCGAACTGATCAATGGTGAAGCCTCGGTGCATGTCGGCGCCGGGCAGGGCGTGACCGTGCTGGCCGGTAGCGGCCGCAGCCGCGCCCACAATGGCCGCTTCGACGTGCGCAACCTCGATGGCAAGGTCTGCGTGACCTGCGTGGCCGGTGCCGTGACCGTGGAGCACCCGGGCGGGACGCGCGGGCTCATGGCCGGCCAGCAGGTGCAGTACGAGGCCGATGCCATCGGCAATACCGCCGCGGTCAGCCTGGAAGCCGCCACGGCGTGGCGCAGCGGCAAGCTGGTGTTCGACCACGCGCGCCTGTCCGAGGTGATCGACGAGATCAACCGCTATCGCAACGGCCGCGTGCTGCTGATGAACGAGGCTGCCGGCGAGCGGCCGGTAAGTGGCCGCTTCGAGATCGCCTCGCTGGACCTGGCACTGCTGCAGCTGCAGGAATCGTTCGAGCTCAAGGCCCGGTCCCTGCCGGCGGGGCTGTTGATCCTGTCCTGAGCACGGGTGCCTCCGCATCGTCGGCCGATGCGGTTTCATGAAACCGAAACGCCCATGACGTGACATGGACGCCGCCGGCGCGGGCGGTGTCCTGGGGTGGAGAAATCTTGCGGTATCCGGGCAGCGCCGTTCGTCAGCCGTACAGAGGGGGCTTCCCGCCGCAGCGTGAGCGTGCCGGCGCAGGGCCTCCCCCCACGGCTCACTCATTCGGCAGACCACACCCATGATCATCCGCGCGCGCAACGACAAGCCTACGGCGAGCAGTTCCACCCCCACCGGCAGGTTCAGGATCGCACCCATCGCCCACGCCATCGCGCTGACCCTGGCTGCGGGCGGATTGATCGGCAGCGCCAGCGCCCAGCAGGCATTCAGCCCGCAATGGTTCAACCAGAAGGGCGCCACCCAGGGCACCGCCGCCAGCACCGGGCTGTTGCCGGATGGGCGACCGGCCAACCTGCTGACCGGCCCGCAGCCGCAATCGCAGGCGGCACGCGAGCGCTTGCAGATGTCGATCGACAACCTCAACACCGCCGCGCAGGCTATTGCCCTGCAGCAGGCACTGCAGCGCGAAGCGCGCAACGCCGCGCTGGTGCGTGCATCCAGCATTCCCGACGGACTGGGCCAGGGCGGGCTGCAGATCGACGATGACGCACTGACCCGCGGCTGGCACAACGCCAACGGGCCGGTGCAGTCGGAGAAGGATGGCCGCGTGGTCGTGGACATCAAGCAGACCGCCGACAAGGCCATCCTCAACTGGGAGACGTTCAACGTCGGCCGCAATACCACGCTGAACTTCGACCAGCAGGCCAACTGGGCGGTGCTGAACCGGGTCAACGACCCGACCGCGCGCCCGAGCGAGATCCAGGGCCAGATCAATGCCCCCGGCACGGTGCTCATCCTCAACCGCAACGGCATCCTGTTCGGTGGCAGCTCGCAGGTGAACGTACGCAACCTGGTCGCGGCCGCCGCGACCATGAGCGATGGCCAGTTCAACGGCAATGGCCTGTACTCGGCGCTGACCGGCAGCACCTACGCACCCAACTTCAGCGGGGCGCAGGGCGGGGTGGACGTGCAGGCCGGCGCCCTGATCCAGACCCACGCGCCGCAATCGGTGACCCAGGGCGGCGGTTACGTGCTGCTGCTCGGCCAGGAAGTGAACAACGCCGGCCAGATCACCACCCGCAAGGGCCAGACAACGCTGGCCGCGGGCGACGACTTCATCATCCGCAAGGGCGTGGCCACCGATGGCAATACCGCCTCGACGACGCGCGGCAATGAAGTGGCGGCCGTGCGTCGCCCCGGCAGCAGCACCAGCGGGCAGGCAAGCAACAGCGGCCTGATCGTGGCGCGAGAGGGCGACGTCACGTTGGCCGGGCACACGGTCCAGCAGCAGGGCGTGGCCATCGCCACCACCACGGTCAACAACCGCGGCACCGTGCACCTGCTCAATGCACGCAGTGATGTAGGCGGCAGCGTCACCCTGGGCGAGGGCAGCACCACCGCCATCCTGATCGAGGACGACGGCGAACTGGCCCGGACGTTGGGCGTGAGTGACAAGGATGCAGCGGCATCGGCACTGGACAGCCAGCGCGATGCGCTGATCGCCGCATCGACCAGGCAGGACGCGCTGCGCCTGACCAGCAGTGCCGGCGCCTTCGACAATCTTTCGCGGTTGTCGGACCGGGGCGACCAGTCGCGGGTGGAAATCGTCTCCGGCGGCAACGTGCATTTCGAAGGCGACAGCCTGACCCTGGCCACCGGCGGCCAGGTCGCGGTGGAAGCCAACGCCCGCACCTTCGTGGCCGAAGGCGCTCGCCTGGACGTCTCCGGTGCGGTGGGCGTGAACGTGGCGATGGAGTCCAACACGGTCATCGTCAACGTGCAGGGCAACGAGTTGCGCGACTCGCCGGCCAACCGCGACAGCGGCAAGCTGGCCAACAGCAACATCGCCGTGGACCGCCGCGACCTGATTCTGGTGCCGGCCGGCACCGGCGGCTACGACGCCGATCGCTGGTATCTGCCCGGCGGCCTGCTGGAAGTGGGCGGTTACGTTTCCAACCAGAGCCATGGCATCGGCGAATGGGCGGCGCAGGGCGGCACCATCACGCTGGGCGGCAACGAGGTCATCACCCAGCGCGGCTCGCAGGTCAACCTTGCCGGCGGAACCTTGGACGTGGCCACCGGCCAGGTCGCGCAGACCTGGCTGCGCGGTGCCGACGGCAAGATCTACAACGCAAAGGATGCGCCGGCCTGGATGGCCTTCAATGGCCTGTACACCGGCTATCACCTGGACCACAGTCGCTGGGGCGTCACCGAGAACTTCTACAACCCGCTCGTCGCGCCGCAGTCGCGGCTGGAGAGCGGCTACACCGTGGGCCGGGACGCGGGCACGTTGATCGTCAGTGCGCCGACCGCGGTACTGGAAGGCGACATCAACGCCAGCGTGTTCAACGGCAGCGGGCAGAACCGCGGCCGGGATGCGGTGGGCGATGGCTACAAGCAGGCGCAGACCGCGGTGGCCCGTGCCGGCGGCCTGGTGGTGGGCCGTGCGGCCACCGTCGGCTTCGATCTCCCGTTTGCCAGCCGGACCGAGATCGGGGGCTTCACCCCGATCAGTGGCGGGATGACCGCGCCCAGCCAGGCGCTGGCGGCCGGACGCGCCGGGACCGTGTTGCTGGACGCGGACTGGCTCAACGCCCAGCAGCTTGGACGGTTGGACTTGTCCACGCGCGACACGTTGGCGATCACGCGCGATGTGACCCTGGCCGACGGCGGTGCGGTATCGCTGGCCGCGGCGGACATCCGCGTGGATGCAACGCTCACCGCGCATGGCGGCACGTTCACCGCGGGCAACCTGGTCAATGCCACGCCGGGCGCACCGACGCCGGTGTTGCAGGCGCTGCTGCGCAATGGCAGTGCACGGTTCGAGCTCACGGAAAACGGTGTCCTGGATCTCAGCGGTCGCTGGTACAACGGCGAGGAAGCCCTGTCCACGTTGGCCTACCTGGATGGCGGCAAGGTTGGCATCGAGTTCAGTGGCGACGTGGGTATCGCCGGGGGCAGCCGGATCGATGTGTCCTCCGGTGGCGCGGTACTCCCGAAGCTGGACACCCGTGGCGGCAAGGGCGGTGATGTCAGCCTGGTCGCCGGTTCGGAGAAGGTCAGCGCCCGCCCGGGGCGGTTGCGCCTGGACGGCGATGTCCGCGCCTATGGCGTCCAGGGTGGCGGCACGCTGTCGCTGGTCACCGCCGGCAAGGTGATGATCGGCGATGCCACGGCCGGGGCCTCCGATGCGTTGACGTTGGCAACCTCGCGTTTCCAGAGCGGCTTCTCCGCGTATGACATCAATGGCCAGGACGGCGTCACCGTGGCTGACGGCACCACGCTCGATGTGCTGCAGCCCGTCTACCGCTTCAACGAAGCCAGCCTGACCACGCCAACCGGCACGCCGGCGTCGATGACGCTGGAGCTGTGGACGCCGCCGTTGCATCAAGCGCTGCCGCAGAGCCGCCGTCTGGTGCAGCGCGGGGGCGCCGACCTGACCTTGCGCTCACAACGGTTGGCGCAGGGCGGTGCCGTGGAGATCGGAAAGGACGCGACCGTGTCGGTCGATCCGGGGGCGACCATCCGCCTGGCCAGCCCGATGCAGATGACCGTGGAGGGACGGCTCAATGCATGGGGAGGTGCGATCGTGCTTGACGAAGTCCGCGCCAACACGGCGCTGTATGCGCCGCAGGCACACAATCGCTCGATCTGGATCGGCGACAACGCGGTGCTGGACGTGGCCGGGCGTGCCTACAGCGCGCTGGATGCACAGGGACAACGCTACGGGCTTGCCCAGGCCGGCGGCGCCATCCAACTGGGCGGAGCGTTGGATTGGGAGAACGGCATGCCGGTACAACGGCGTCCCGCCGACATGCACCTGGTGGTCCGTGCCGGTGCCGTGCTCGATGCCTCCGGCAGCAGCGTCGTGCTGGACCAGCCGTCGCCGGAGAACGGTCGCCCGTCCAACGCGCTGACCGTGGCCAGCAATGGCGGCAGCATCGTGCTGGGTTCGGCCAACAGCCTGTTCCTGGACGGCACGCTGAAGGCGCACGCCGGCGGCAAGGGCGCGGCGGGCGGCACGCTGGCGCTGACCTACAACGGCGGCATCTACAACCGCAGCCAGGCCAGTGCCGAAGTGCTGACGCCGCGCATGCTGGTGCTCACCCAGGACAAGGACGGCGACAGCCTGGCCGACGGCACCCGCCCGGGCGATGCACTGGCCTACGGCAAGGCCACGCTGGCGGTGGAGCAGATCCAGGCCGGCGGTTTCGACAATCTGTCGATCTACGCGGCGATGCGTACCCCCGGCGACCTGAGTCTCAGGATGGGGCAGAGCCTGCGGTTGTGGGGCCCGCTCGGCGTGTTTCCCGACGCCGAGCCCGGCCGGACGGTGCAGCTGTCGGCCCCCCACCTCACCCTCGGCATGACCCAGTACGCCGCCAACGGCAGCACCGAAGTCGCCTATGCCGGCACCCTGCCGGCATTGACCGGACGCAGCGACCGCCTGCGCGTGGACGGCGCGCACATCGACGTGTTCGGCCGCAACGAGTTCCTTGGCTTCAACGATGTGGCGATCAGCAGCCGTGGCGACCTGCGCCTGCTGTCCACGCCGAACACGGTGCTTTCCGGACGCACCACGCTGTTCGCACCGGGCCGGATGACCATCACCGCCGCGCAGATCTACGCCGCCAGCGGTGCCGATGGCTACCTGGGCGTGGGCGACACCAATGGTGGCGTGCAGGTGGCCTCCACCCCGGACAACACGTTGACCCTGCGCTCATGGGGCGGGCCCACGCCAGCGGTGCCGTATTCGGTGGGCGGCCGGCTGCATGTGAACGCGGGCGTGATCGAGCAGGGCGGGGTACTGCGCGCACCATTGGGCATGATCGAGATCGGTGATGCCTACCGCAACCCTGAGGTGCATTTCCTGGCCGGCAGCCTGACCTCGGTCAGTGGTGCAGGCCTGATGATGCCGTATGGCGGCACCGTGGACGGCATCAAGTACGTGTTGAACGGCGAGGAGATGAAGCCGCCGAGCATCGGCGGTGGGAGCGCTGGCGACGAGCGCGAACTGCGGATTGCCGGTGAGCGCATCGTGGTGGACGCCGGGGCCGTATTGGACATGTCCGGCGGCGGCGACCTGAAGGGTGCCGGCTTCGTCAGCGGGCGCGGCGGTTCGGTGGACATCCTCAACGCCGCGCTGGCCGATGCCAATCCGGCCTTCACCTTCAGCCAGTCCGGCAACCCGGTCTACGCGCTGGTGCCCGGTTACACGGGAAGCCATGCGCCGACCGGCGGCAGCCAGGGGCAGGGCGCACCGGCGGTGGGGCGGCAGGTCACCCTTGGCGACGGTGTTCCCGGTTTGCCGGCGGGCACCTACACGCTGATGCCAGCGTCCTATGCGTTGCTGCCCGGAGCCTTCCGCGTGGAGATCGGCGCGACGTCGCCGGCAATGCCCCCGGGCGTCAGCGCCACCGGCAACGGTTCCTACGTGGCAGCCGGCTACCTGGGGACGGCCAACACCGACATCCGCGCCGCGCTGGCCAACCAGATCATCCTCACCCCGGCCGATGTGGTGCGCCGGCACAGTAGTTACAACGAAACCAGCTACAACGAATTCATCATCGCCGACGCCGCGCGCCGCAATGCGCCACGCGGGATGCTGACCGATGACGCGCGTCGACTGGCGCTCACCTTCAGCAGTGGCGCCGGCTTGGGCAGCCAACCGGCGCTGACCTTCGACGGCACCGCGTTGTTCGGCCCGACCAAGGACAGCAAGGGCTTTGGCGGCATCCTCAGTGTCAGCACGCAGGGCGCCGGCGCCTCGAACCTGCAGATCCTGGCCGATGGCCAGGCACCGCTGGCCAACCTCAGCGGCGCGGCGATCCAGGCCAGCCAGCTCAACGCCTTCAACGCCAACCGCCTGGTCATCGGCGGCAACATGGCCAGCGCCTCCGCCGGGCAGGCGGAAGTGGGGATCACCGGCAGCGCGCAGGGCGTCATCGTGCGCGATGGGGCAAGGCTGCGGGCACCGGAAGTGGTGCTCACCGCCGCCAGTGGTGGCATCGGCGTGCTGGTGGAACAGGGCGCGACCATCGATACGGTCGGCATGGGCAAGCCGGGGTTCTCCTCCGACGACGGTTACTACTTCCGCACCTCGAACAGCGCGCTGGTGGTGTCCAACGGATGGATCAACCTGCTGCCGTCCAACGGTGAGACGAAGCCGACCATCGACATCGGCGGCTGCACGACCGGCAGCACCTGCGGCGGTGATACGCGCATCCTCACCGAAGGCACCTTCGGCGTGGCCACCAACGGTGCGTTCACCCTGCGTGATTCGGTCCGCTACGGCGCGCGCGATCTGGTGCTGGCGGTTTCCGCAGTGAACCTTGGTAGTGCTCAAGCGCTGGCGCAGGCCGGCGCCGCGGGACAGCTGCCGCCGGGCATGGCCCTGAACCAGGACCTGCTATCGAGCCTGCTCGACGGTAACACCGCGCAAGGCACGCCGGTGCTGCAATCGCTGGTGTTGAACGTGCGCGACAGCTTCAACGTCTACGGTTCGGTCACCCTGGACACGCTGGACATCAACGGCAAGTCGCGGCTGGACCGCCTGGTGTTCGGTGCACCGGCCATCTACGGCTACGGCACCGCTGGCGATACCACCACGATCCGGACCGGCGAGTTCATCTGGGCCGGCACCGGCCCGAGCAACCCGAACACCACGTCGCGACCCGGTGAGGCCGTCGCCGTGCCACCGGGCGCGGCGATCCTGGACCGCTTGGGCGGCGGCACGCTGGACATCGTCGCCGACACCATCCGCTTCGGTTATGCGCCGAACGCGCAGCCGGTCCGGTTGGTACCCTCCGACCGCATCGCCTTGGGTTTCGATACGGTCAACCTGACCGCCGGCAAGCTGATCTCCACCGACGCTGACAACGGCTCGCTGCATGTCTACCGTGAGCAGAACGGTTACGTCGCAGGCGAGGGCTGGCGTTACTCGGGCGGCGCGCTGAACATCACCACGCCATTGTTGAGCGGTGGCTCGGCCGGCAAACTGGCCGTGCACGCAGGTGGTGACATCACCATCAGCGGTGGCACGGGCGGCGCGGCAGCCGCCAGCGATAAGCTGGGGGCGGAACTGCGCTTCAGCGGCCGCAACATCCATCTCGACACCGCCGTGGTGCTGCCCAGCGGCAAGCTGGTGCTCGACGCCGCGCAGGACGTGACGCTCGGCGATGACGCCAGGATCGACCTGGCCGGGCGCGAGATCACCCTGTTCGACGTCAAGCGCTACAGCTGGGGCGGCGACCTGCAGATCAACAGTCGCGAGGGCAACGTGCATGCCGCCGCCGACTCGCTCATCGACGTCTCGGCCGCCTACAACCGCGGCGGCAGCATCGATGTGACTGCGTTGGGGGCGAGCGCAGGACACGTCGACCTGCTCGGCCGCCTGCGCGGCACCGCCAGTGGCCTGTACGACGCGGGCGGCACGCTGGTGCCCTACGATGCGGGCCGGTTCGGCGTGCGTGCGCAGGTGCTCGAGGACTTCGCCGGCCTCAACCAACGCCTCAACGAGGGGGGCGTGTTCGGCGCCCGCCACTTCCAGATCAAGCAGGGCGACCTGGTCATCGGCGACGAGCTGAAGGCACGCGACGTGCAGATCGCGCTGGACGGTGGTGCGCTGACCGTGAACGGCCGGATCGACGCCAGTGGTGTACAGGTGGGCAGCATCCGACTGGCCGCCAAGGGTGACCTCACCGTCCATGGCACGCTGGACGCGCATGCCACCGGCATCCGGCGTGACAGTTACGGCAAGCCCATCGACGCCCCGAACCGGGCCAGCGTATCGCTGGCGACCGGCGAAGGCGCGCTGGTGCTGGGCAGCGGTGCGGTGGTGGACCTGCGTGCCGGCACCGAGTCGGTGTTCGCCGACCACGTGGCGCGCGGGACGTTGGAGCTCGTGGCCCCTCGCGTGGGCAACGACGATGTGGCCGTGGATGTGCGCGGCAGCGTTGACGTGCGTGGTGCGAAAACCCTCGCGGTCTACGGCATGCGCCGCTATGACGATGCCCCGCTGGCGGCGCTGCCGGATGTGTCCGGCTCGCGTCCGCAGTTGGTCACCCAGGCCTGGCTGGACGGCGTCGACGCCGATAGCCGCACCTTCATGGACGCGGCGCTGGGCAATGCCGCGCTGGCGGCGCGGCTTTCGGGCCTGGGGGCGTATCGCCTGCGTCCCGGCGTGGAAGTCATCAGCAACGCGCTCACCAACCCGGACGGCAACCTGACCGTGGCCGGTGACATCGACCTGTCCGGCTATCGCTATGGCCCGGATGCGAACCGCCTGGATCCGGCCCGCCGGGGTTTCGGCGAGCCCGGCATGTTGGTGCTGCGTGCGGCCGGCGACGTGAACATCCATGGCAGCATCAACGACGGCTTCGCCCCGCCGGCCGACACCCCGGACGACAAGGGCTGGTTGCTGACCGAGGGCCGCGAGAGCTACTACTTCAATGGCTACACCCCGTTCGGTGGCGACATCGTGGTGCCGATCGATGGCGTCGTACTGGACACCGGCACGGTGTTCCCGGCCGGCGCGGTGTTGAACTACGAGATCACCGTGAAACCGGTGACCCTGCCGGCCGGTGCGACCGTGCCGGTCGAGGTGTCGCTGACCGGGCCGATGACGCTGCCGGCCGGGCAGGTGCTGTCCGCCGACGTGCGCAGCGCCGACGGCACCCTGTATCGCGCCGGCACGGTATTGGCCGACGCGCTGGTGCTGGGGCAGGGCGCGCGCCTGGCGGCCGGCTTCCTGCTGCGTGATGCGGTGGGGGTGGGGTCGTTCACCCTGCCCAAGGGCGCGAAGCTGCCGGTTGCGCTGACCACCAGCCAACACACCACGCTGGCGCGCGGCGCGTTCATTCCCTCGATGACCAAGGTCGAGCTGGTGGGCGACCAGCCGGTCAACCTGCGCCCGGCTGACAGCGAAGGGCGCCAGGGCCGCAACTGGGCACTGGCACCGATGTTGCCCGAGGGCACCACCAGCTGGGACCTGACGCTGGTGGCCGGCGCCGACCTGGGCTCGGCCGACGTGCGCATGCGCAATGCGCTGGGCAGCGGTGACATCGTGCTGGCCGATACCCACTACGGTTCCATCGGCAAGGTGAGCATTCGTTTCGAGGGAGGCAATAGCGGTGGCGGTGGCATCGTCCTGACGGCCGACGGTGCCATGGCAGCCCTGGGCGATGCGGCCTATGCCGACCTCAACGCTGAGCAACTGAATGCACGACTGATGGCGGACATGGGGATCTCCTTCGAGGACTTCTGGGGCATGTCGCTGGCCGACTACTGCGCCATGGCGCCCGATGGCTGCGTGACCAAGGCACCTGGTGACGGAAAGAGCTGGTCCTTCAACGAGGAAGGCGCGCTGGCCTACTTCGGCGAGGCGTCGCTGGCGGGCAAGACGCAGCAGGAGATCGACACCTGGATGCAGGAGAACTGGGGCATGTCCTGGGACTATGCGTTCAATGGCGAATCGATGGCCAACGTCTGCAAGAGCAGCGGCAACGAGCCGTACTGCACCGGTACGTTCGACAACCCCACGCTCAACATGGACGGCGCGATGGGCTGGATCGGCGAGGCGCGCTTCGTCGGCCTGACCGCGGCAGCATTGGACGCCGCGTTGATGGAGGCCTACTCGGCCACCTTCGCCGACATGACCGGGATGACGCTGCCCGATTTCTGCGCAGCCAACCCCAGCCAATGCCAACCGGCCGGGTTCGAACCACCGAAGGAAATCCGCGAGTACTCCTACGCGTTCGGTACGCCGGCCTACAGCGTGCTGCGCACCGGGACCGGTGACCTCAACCTCGTCGCCGGGCGCGACGTCGCCATGCGCTCGCTCTATGGCGTCTATACCGCCGGCACACAGCGCAGCATCGAGGGCATCGACAACAGCCGCTTCAACCAGCCGCGCGGTGGTGAGAACGGCAAGGTGCTGGGCGACATCCAGGCCGGTGGCGCCTACGACGCAGCGCTGTCCGCCTGGCAGGCCTGGTACCCCGACCACGGCGGCAACCTGCTGGTGTCGGCAGGCCGCAACATCCTGGGCGACAGCATGGGCCCGGTGGCAGGCTCGGCCAAACCCGAGGACCGCTACACCGCGCTGGTGTCCAGCAGTGGCGCCGGCAACTGGCTGTGGCGGCAGGGCACCGGCAGCGCGACCGGCGTGGACCCGCTCGACACCAGCTGGTGGATCAACTTCGGCGCCTACGTGGTGGCCTCGACCACGGACAAGTCGGCACGCATGGTCGGGTTCACCGGGTTTGGCGCGCTGGGGGGCGGCAATGTGGCGATCCAGGCCGGCGGCGACGCGGGCATCGTCGACGGCCGGGGCGAGGGCATGCGCCGCACCACGCAGCGCGCCGAACGTTCGCAGGGGCTGGTGGTGGCGGTGGGCTCCACGGGTCGCGTGGTCGGCAACGAGTTGGTACTGACCGGTGGTGGCGACGTGGACATCCGCCTGGGCGGACGCCTCAATCCCAATGCGCTGGCCAGCCAGCAAGCCAGCGCCAGCGATATCGGTGGCGCCACCCAGGACAACCTGGACCTCAACGGCGTGTTGACCAACCTGCGCGGCACGCTGACGTTCAGCGCGGCCGGCATGGGTGGCATGACCCCCACCTTCGGTGACGGCGGCGGGCTGCGCCCGGGCAATCCGTTCGCGATGGGCAACGCCTACACCATCGCCGGGCCGGTACTGATGCTGGGCGACGCGACCGCATGGCTGGATACACGCGGTGACCTGGTGCTGTCCGGCGCAGGCAATCCGGGCCTGGTTGACCAGTTCGGCACGATTGCCCACGCGTTCGGCTCGGATGCATTGGAAGGCAAGGGACAGAGCAGCTTCTCGTTGTGGACCGATGGCACCGCGATCAACCTTTTCTCGGCCGGCGGCGACCTGGCGCCGGCGTCGTTCGGTGCCGGCAACGTCTTGGGCAGCAACCTGTTGGCGTCGCAGATCCACACGTCCGTGGGCCCGCGCTATTTCCACACCTACCCGTCGATCCTGCGTGCGGTGGCGCCGGGAGGTGACATCCGCATCAGTGAGTCGCCGATCGTCTACGGCCAGCGCTACGACGCCACGCTGCTGTTGGCGCCGTCGCCTTACGGCGCGTTGGAGCTGCTTGCCGGCGGGTCGATCCATTCTTCCACGATCAGCTATGCGTTCAGCATGTCCGGCGCGTCGCAGGAGGTGCTGTCCACGCCGTTCCGTCCAGCCTTCGTGTTCAACAACTGGCGCGGCGAGCTTCAGTTCTCCAACCGGGCCAACGACGGGCTGGACAACCTGTTCGCCTTCGGGCCGAACACCGTGACCAGTGCCTTGCACCGTGACGATGCCCAACCGATGCGCTTCTACGCGGTGAACGGCGATATCACCCGCTTGCAGGTGGGCAGCACGCTGACCGGCTTCACCGGACCCGGGCTGGACGGCAGGCCGCGCAGGATCGATGCGGTCTGGTACGACATGGCCAAGGCCGTGCAGCTGCGCGCCGGCACCGACGTGCTGGGCGTCGACGTGACCGCAATGAACAACCACGTGACCGATGTGTCGCTGCTGCAGGCCGGTCGTGACATCGTGCAGAGCAATGTCACCCTCGCCGGGCCGGGCAACCTGGACCTGATCGCCGGTGGACAGATCCGCCAGGACGACATGGCCAGCCTCCGCTCGATCGGCCCGGTGGTTCCCGGCGACACGCGTGCCGGTGCCAGCGTGGCGCTGATGGCCGGCATGACCGACGTGGACTGGGACGTGGTGCGCACGCGCTACCTCGACCCGCGGAACCTGGCCGACCCGGCCCGCCCGCTGGCCGATCCGCAGAACCAGGGCAAGGTAGTCAAGGTCTACGACAAGGAACTGGGCGACTGGCTGGGCGAGCGCTTCGGCTTCAGTGGTACCGGCGAACAGGCACTGGCCTACTTCGACGCACTGGCGCCGGAGCAACAGCGGATCTTCCTGCGCTCGGTCTACTACGCCGAGCTGCGCGAGGGTGGCCGCGAGTACAACGATGCCGATGGCCCCCGCTTCGGCTCCTACCTGCGGGGGCGACAGATGATCGCCGCGTTGTTCCCGGACCAGGACGCGGACGGCGACACCATCACCCGTACCGGCGACATCGTGATGTTCGGCGGCGCCGGAGTGCGCACCGATTTCGGCGGCGACATCCAGATGCTGGCACCGGGTGGCCAGATCGTGGTGGGCGTGCAGGGTGAAGTGCCGCCGGCCTCTGCGGGCGTGATGACGCAGGGCGCCGGCGATATCGCCCTGTTCTCCGAGCAGTCGCTGTCGCTGGGCCTGTCGCGCATCATGACCACCTTCGGCGGCTCGATCCTGGGTTGGTCGGAGCAGGGCGACATCAACGCCGGTCGCGGTGCCAAGACCACCGTGCTGTTCACCCCGCCGCGCCGCACCTATGACCAGTGGGGCAATGCCATGCTGGCCCCGCAGGTGCCGTCCTCCGGTGCCGGCATCGCCACCCTCAACCCGATCCCGGAAGTGCCACCGGGCGACGTGGACCTGATCGCGCCGTTGGGCACCATCGACGCGGGCGAGGCCGGTATCCGTGTCTCGGGCAACGTCAACCTGGCCGCGCTGCAGGTGCTCAACGCCGACAACATCCAGGTGCAGGGCGAGTCGGTGGGCCTGCCGGCGATCGCCTCGGTCAACATCAGTGCGTTGACCTCGGCCAGTGCCGCGGCCAACAGCGCGGTGCAGGCGGCGCAGGACATGGTCAAGCGCCAGACGCAGCAGGTGCGCCCGTCGGTCATCAGCGTGGAAGTGCTTGGCTTCGGCTCGCCGTCGGCCAGCACCGGCACGCGCGGCGGCACGTCCGGTGGCCAGTTCGTGCGCATGCCCTACGACCCGGCCAATCCGGTGCAGTTCGTTGGCGTGGGCGGCGAGCTCGACCCCACCGTGGTTTCGCGGTTGACCCCCGAGCAACGCCAGTTGCTGAGGCAGGAGTAAGGCCATGGGCGAATCTCCGCGCAGGTGGAAGAAGCGGTGGGAGGCTTGGGCACGCGCACTGCGTGCACGGCTGTCGCGGCCGCGAGGGCTGGCGGGCACCGTGCTCGTTGCCGGACTGGCGGTGATGCCGGTGCAGGCCCAGGAAGTGGCGCCTGAGCATTGGGTGGCGTACGCGCGCCAGGCCGGGACAACGCTGCAGGCGCGCCTGAGTGAAGACGCCGGCGAACTGGTTACGCGTCTGCACGCGCACCTGGCCCAACGGGCCGACCACCCGGTGCCGGGACCGGTGATGGTGCAGGTATGGATCTCCGGGCAGGGCAGGGTGGAGCGCAGCGCGTTCGACTCGCTGGGCAGTACGCAGGCCGATGCGGACCTGCGTGCGCTGCTGGCATCCAGACCGCTGCCGCCGCCACCGGCGGACATGCGCCAGCCGCTGGTGCTGCGCCTGCGCTTGCAGCCCAATCCCGACTTCGTTCCTGCGCCCGCCGCGACGCAGGAACCATGACGATGGGGGCCTGGCCCGCCTGCGGTTTGCTGGCGATGGTGCTCGCGGGCACCGCGGTGGCCCAGGAGAGAGGACCACCGATGGCCTGCGTGGACGTGGAAGTCGACGGCCAGCGCGTGGAGGACTATGCCTGCCTGTCGCGGATGCTGACCCCGGCAACGACACCCGCGGCCCCGCTGCCGCAGTTGGAAGCCGACGCGGTGGGCCGGCGCGCCCCGACGGCCCTGGGCCTGGCGCATCGCGAGGCCACCCACCAACGCATGGGCAACACCTTTGGCAAGTCCACCTTGCCGCAGCGCCCAGCGCCCCCCGTGACGTCATTGCCGCCGGCGTTGCACAAACCCTGATCCGGCACCCGGACGTCATGCACGTGACCGGTGCGTGTGGCCGCAGCTGTCACCGGTCTGTCACACCCGGCGATGTCGACGATGCGCTTCATCGCGTCGCGCAAAAAACTTTGCGGTATTCCGCGCACGACATTCGTCCTACGGATAGACGCTGCGCAATCGGCTTGTCGCTTTGCGTACAGATCATTGTCATATCGCCATCCGAGACCCCATCCGATGTCCCCAATCAAAACCAGGCCAGCCTGCCTCGCGCAGGCCACCGGCCTGATGCTCGCGGTGTGCTGCGCCGTGGCTTCGGCGCAGGAGCCGGTGGCGGCCACCGCGTCCACCCGCAAGGTCAACGTCAACGAGTACATCGTGCGCGGCAACAGCGTGCTGGATGCCCGTTCGATCGAACGCGCGATCACGCCATACCTTGGCCCGGACCGGACCATGGCCGACATCGAAGCGGCCCGCGCGGCGTTGCAGGAGGCCTACCAGTCCGGCGGCTACCAATCGGTGTACGTGGACCTGCCCGAGCAGCAGGTCAGCGGCGGCATCGTATTCCTGCAGGTCACCGAAACCCGCTTGGGCAATGTCACCGTGGAGGGTGCGCGGCACAACGATCCGCAGGCCCTGCGTGCCCGCGTGCCGGCGTTGCAGGAGGGCAGCGTGCCCGACTTCACGCAGGCCCAGGCCCAGCTCAGTGCGCTCGGCCGCAGCGGCAAGCGCCAGGTCATCCCGCTGGTACAGCAGGGCAGCGCGCCGGGCACCATGGACGTGCAGCTGAAGGTCGAGGACCAGTCGCCCTGGCGGTTCGGCGCCTCCCTCAACAACGACCACAGCGCCGACACCAGCGCATTGCGCTCGGTGCTGAGCGTGGGCCACGACAACCTGTGGGGCAGGGAACACTCGGCCTCGCTGACCTGGTTCTTCGCCCCGGAGGACCTGGGCGAAGCCAATGTCGTGTCCGGCTCCTATGCAATGCCGTTGGGCTCCCCGGACTGGACGCTGGAGTTGTCCGGCTACAGCTCCGACAGCAACGTGCTCACCGAGGGCAACACCAATGTCACCGGCAAGGGTCATGCGCTGGGCGTGAAGCTCAACCGGGTGCTGCCGATGAACGGCCTCTGGTGGCACCAGCTTTCGCTGGGCGTCACCTTCAACGACCGTGAGGAGCGCATCGGCATGCTGGGCCAGGATGTCCAGTACGTGCCGCTGAAGTACGCACCCATCAGCCTGGGCTACAGCGGCTTCCGCCAGGGCGAGAAGCACCAGCTCTCCACCGAGGCGCAGGTGGTGTTCGGCACCCGCAGCCTGTTCGGTTACGGCAGTACCGAGGCCGAGTTCGACTGGGCGCGCTTCAAGGCCGATCCCAGCTTCGTGCTGGTCAAGGGTGACATCAGCGACACGTTCAACTTCGACGGCGGCGAGCAGCTTCACGGGCGGTTGTCGGTGCAGGCCACCGACCAGCCGCTGGTATCGGGTGAGCAGATGGCCGCCGGTGGCATGTACACGGTGCGCGGCTACCGCTCGGCCGAAGCCATCGGCGACTACGGCGCGTTGGCGTCGCTGGAATGGCGCACCCGGCCGTTGGGCATCTGGGGTTTGCAGGGCTGGCGCATCTACACCTACCTCGATGGCGCGTGGCTGCGCCTGCGCAGTCCCATGCCCGAACAGGAGGACGCGTTCACGCTCGGCGCCATCGGCCTGGGCAGCAGCTTCCGCCTGTTCGACTACCTCAGCTTCCGCTTCGACTACGGCTACCCGCTCCGCGATGGCCCGACCACCACACAAGGCGCGCATCGACTGCATCTGAGCATCGGTACGAGCTTCTGATTCCCGTCCTTCCTTTCCGCCAGATCCGGAGATCCACGTCCATGCAACGCGTCCTTACCCTGCTGCTGCTCCTGCTGGGCATTGCCATGTCCGGCGCGTCCAGCGCCCAAGAGTCGTCCTGGTGGCAGGCCGACTGGAAGTACCGCAAACCGATCACCCTGGACCTGGCCGCCGCCAAACTGTCCAGCGACGCAGGCCGTGCCACGGTGCTGGTGCGCCTGCACAGCGCCAACTTCGCCTTCGACGGCGTTGCCCCCGACGGCGCCGACCTGCGTTTCATCGGCAGCGATGGCAGGACCGTGCTGAACCACCAGATCGAACAGTTCGACGCCGCGCTGGGCATGGCGACGATCTGGGTGGACGTGCCGGCGCTGCGCACCGGCGCTGCGCAATCCATCTGGCTGTATTACGGCAATGCCAATGCCCCGGCACCGGCCAGCGCGCAGTTGGCGTTCGATCCGGACTACGTGGCGGTGTTCCACTTCGCCGACGCCGACGGGGCACCGCGTGACACCACCGCTTACGCCAACCACGCGCGCAATGCCGTCGCATTGGTGGACGACGGCGTGATCGGCCGGGCCGCCAGTCTGCAGGGCGAGGCACTGGCCATCCCGGCGTCGCCGTCGTTGGCGGTGGCACAGGGCGGGGCGCTGACGTTCTCGGCCTGGATCCGCCCCGACCAGCTCGGCGCCAACCAGGCAGTCTATGCACGACGCGACGGCGGGGGCGCCCTGGTCGCCGGCCTGGATGCCGGTGTCCCGTTCGTCACCGTCAACGGTGTGCGCGCCAGTGGCAGCGCCGCAGTCACCGCCGGCCAGCGGACGCACTTCGCATTGTCGGCCGGCAGCGGTCAGGTCGTGCTGTACATCAACGGCAGCGAGGCCGCGCGTCTGGAGGCCGCGTTGCCGGCCCTCGACGGCGACGTCCTGGTCGGTGGCGACGCATTGCCGGCCGGCGCGGCGCCGCTGGCGGCCGATGCGGCGCCGGTCCAGCCTGCCAATGCCTTCACCGGCATGATCGATGAAGTGCGCCTGTCCAAGGTCGCACGCAGCGCCGGCCTGATCCAGGCCGACGTTGCCGGGCAGATGGCCGATGCCAAGCTGGTGGCATTCGGCGCGGACGAACAGTCCGAGGGCGTGAGCCATTTCGGCTTCATCCTCAAGGCGATGCCCGTTGATGCGTGGGTGGTGGTGGCGGTGCTGTCGCTGATGCTGCTGGCCTCGTGGGCCATCATGCTGGGCAAGGGCCGCTACTTCGGCGCGGTGGAAAAGGCCAATGCATCCTTCACCGACCACTACCGCAGCGCCGCCGGCCAGCCGATCACGCACCTGACCGATCTTGCCGCATCCGGCCAGGTCACCCGCGACGTGCAGGACAACTCGACGCTATGGCGCCTGTACCGCATCGCGTTGAACGAGGTGAAGGGCCGCCAGGCCCATACCGGTACCGCCCGCCTGTCCGATTCGGCCATCGGTGCCATCCGTGCCACGCTGGATGCCGAAGTCACCCGCCAGTCCGAGCGCATGGCCAAGCGCATGAACTGGCTGTCCACCACCATCGAGGGCGCACCATACGTGGGCCTGTTCGGCACGGTGATCGGCATCATGCTGGTGTTCGCGGTGGCGGCCATGGCCGGTGCGGTGGACATCAACTCGGTGGCACCGGGCATGGCCGCGGCGCTGCTGTGTACCGCCGCCGGCCTGGGCGTCGCGATTCCCGCCTTGTTTGGCTACAACTGGCTGGCGGCGCGTGCCGAAGCGATTGGCGCCGACATGTCGATCTTCGTCGACGAGTTCAGCGCCCGCCTGGCCGAAGAGTCCGAAGACGGCAAGCTGGCCCTGGCCACCGCCGCGCGCGGCTGAGGAGGACGTCATGGCCAAGCGGGCATTCGGCATCAAGAAGCGGGAGAAGGGCATCAATGTCACGCCGTTCGTGGACGTGCTGCTGGTGGTGCTGGTGATCTTCATCCTGACCAGCAACGCGACCATCCCGGGACTGGAGGTGAACCTGCCCAAGGCCAGCTCCAGCATCCCGCTGGAAAAGCCGCAGACCAAGGCGATCACCATCGATACCGCCGGGCAGGTGTTCCTGGATGCCTACCCGGTGACGCTGCCGGAACTGGAACAGCGGCTGCGCCAGGAAAAGGCGGTCAACGCGGACTTCCCGGTGATCGTGCGCGGCGACGCGCAGGTGCAGTACGCGCGCGTGGTCGAGGTCCTGGACCTGCTGCGCCGGATCGAGCTGCGTCAGGTCGGCCTGGTGACCGGCAAGCCACAGGGGTGATGGCCAGTGAACACCCATTCCCAGAAACCCGATGGACGGCGAGGGGTATTGCCGGCGTGGTTGCCGGCGGCGCTGGGCAGCGTCGTGGTGGTTGCCGTACTTGCGGGCTTGGTCTGGTACCTGCTGTTCAAGGAACCGGCGACCACCCGCCGGGCGGTGCCGGACACGCAGATGCTGATGCTTCCGCCGCCTCCGCCCCCCCCGCCGGAACCCGAGCCTGCACCCGAGCCCGAGGAAGAGCCGCTGCCGGAACCGGAGCCACTCGACGAAGCGCCGACACCGGCCGAAGACGAGGCCCCGGAACCGGACACGTCCGACCCGGTGACCATGGACGCCGACGCGCAAGCAGGCACCGACAACTTCGGCATCCAGAAGGGCGCCGGCGGCGGCATGTCCGGGACCGGTGCCGGTGGCGCGGGCAATGCCAGCTACGGCCGCTACCTGGGCTATGTGCTGCAGCAGGCGATCTCGCGCAATGAGCGCGTCCGCCGCGAGGCCTTCCAGATGCACCTGGATGTCTGGGTGGAGCGCGACGGCACGATCAGCCGTGCCGAGCTGGTGCGCAGCAGTGGCAACAGCGAGGCCGACCAGGCCGTGCTCGAAGCCGTGCGCAGCCATGGCCGGCTCGACACGCAGCCACCGGCGTCGCTGACCTTCCCGGCCCGCGTGCTGGTGCAGGGCAGGAGGCCAGCGGCATGACTCCGCCAATCCAAGAATTCCCCATCGCGAGAACCTTCATGACAACTGCAGCACAACGCAACACCGCCAGCGTGCTCCGGCGCACGGCGCTGCTGGGCGCGATCAGCCTGGCCCTGCTGGCCGGCAATGCGCAGGCACAACACGCCGGCGACAGCACCATGGTCAAGCTGATCCGCAGCCTGGTCGGGAGCGGAGCGCTCACCGCGGAGGCCGGCGACCTGCTGATCGAGGAGGCGCGTCGCGAGGCACAGCCGCCGGCGACCGCCGCCTCGACGCAGGCACAGCCGGGCGATGTGCGCGTTCCGTACATTCCCCAGACCGTGCGCGACGAGATCCGCGAAGAGGTCAAGGCCGAAGTCATGGCCCAGGCCAGGGACGAACGCTGGGCCGCGCCGGACGCTGTGCCGGAATGGACGCAGCGGATCCGGCTGGAGGGCGACGTACGCGTACGCAACGAGTCGCGCCTGTACTCCGACAGCAACAGCAACATCCAGGTCAACTGGGCGGCCATCAACGCCGGCAACGGCTATGACGTCAACCGCAACACCCACCTGCCGTATCCGCCGCTGCTCAATACCCGTCAGGACCGCAACAACTCCTGGCGCATACGCGCACGGCTGGGCCTGACCGCCGACCTGGGCGAGCACGTGCAGGGCGGTGTGCGCCTGGCTACCGGCAACGACGACGGCCCGGTCTCCACCACCCAGACCCTGGGGGGCGGGTTGGCCAAGAAGGACGCCTGGATCGACCAGGCCTGGATTGCATGGACGCCCATCGATGCCTTGCGCGTGGTGGGTGGCCGCTTCGAGAACCCGTACTGGTCCACCGAGGCCCTGTTCTCCAACGACCTGAACTTCGACGGCGTCTCGGTGCAGTACCAGGACCGCTTCGCCAGCGACGATCTGACGGTATTCGCCACGCTCGGCCTGACCCCGTTGGAATACTCCGGCGATAGCTTCCCGAGCACCAGCACCGAGAAGATGAAGAGCCGCGACAAGTGGCTCAACGGCTTGCAGGTGGGCGCGGAGTGGGCGTTCAACGAGGACCATCGCCTGCGCGGTGCACTGGCCTATTACGATTTCCGCCGCATCACCGGCCAGCTTTCCGAGCCGTGCGCGCTGTATGCCGGCGACACCTTCTGCAGCACCGACTGGACCCGCCCGCAGTTCATGCAGAAGGGCAACACGCTGATGCTGCTGCGGAACATCGCGCTGGACCCGGTGAACCCGGCCAACACGCCGCAGCCGCAGTACGTGGGGCTGGCCTCGGAGTTCGAGCTGGTGGACGTCAACCTGCGCTACACCTTGCCGGCGTTCAACGGTTACGGCCTGCAGCTGGACGGCAACTGGATCCGCAACCTTGCCTACGATCCGGGGGAAATGTGGGCGCGTGCCAACGGCGGCATCGTCACCAACCTGACCCTCCCGGCCAGTGGCATCGCCGGCCCGCGCGACATCGACAGCGGCGACACCGCATGGCAGCTGCAGGCGACCTTCGGGACCTTGGCGCTCAAGCAGCCGGGCAACTGGAACGCATGGCTCGGTTACCGCCGTGTCGAAGCCGATGCAGTGCCCGATGGCTACAACGACTCGGACTTCCACCTGGGCGGCACCAACGCCAAGGGCTATTACCTGGGTGCATCGTGGCTATTCGACAAGCGGGCCTGGCTGACCGGCAGCTGGTTCTCGGCCAAGGAAGTATCCGGGCCGCCGCTGGCCATCGATGTGTTCCAGCTGGAGGTCAATGCGAAGTTTTGACCGCCACACGCAAGCAGGCACGGCGCAAGCGGGCCTGCCTGCACGCACCCATGCACGGGCAGCCATCCGGGCAGGATGAGGATCCGCTACAGCACGGGTTGGGCTGTGCGGGGTGCGTGCAGGCAGGCAAGGGCAGGAACCCCGCACGGCGACATGTGCCGGATCACCTCGGGTGATCGCAGGGCAATGACATTGATGGGCAGGCGCCCGAACGCAAGGAATCCAGAGTCATGACGATTGAAGTCCAGGAACGCGAGCCCACCACGACCACCGCGGGCCCGCAACCACCCCACGCTGCGGCGTGGCCGTTGTTCTACCGCAAGCCGGAGCTGCTCAGTACCGACGTCCATGCGCAATGGCGGATCAAGCCCGCCGGCGTGGCCTTTGCCGCCGCATCGAATTCGGTGCCGTTGATGATCGGCGAATTCGACGCCGCCGCGCGCCACTATCCCATCGTCTTCGCCGGGCCGGAATACACCCCGGTGGCCGTGCTGGGATTGGAGCAGCGCAACCAGTTCGTCGATGGAGACGCCTGGCGGCAGGACACCTACGTGCCGGCCTACGTTCGCCGCTACCCGTTCGTGTTCGCCGAAGTGGGCGAGCCCGGCGGCTACGCACTTGCCATCGACGCCGAAGCGCCGATGGTGGTGACCGGGGGTGAGGAAGGGCAGCCACTGTTCGAAGGCAGCACGCCGACCGAGCTCACCACCCAGGCGCTGCGGTTCTGCGAAGCCTTCACCCGCGAGAGCGCGGCAACGCAGGCGTTCGTCGGCCAACTGGCGGCCGAAGGCCTGCTGATCGAGCGCACCGCCAACATCACCCTGCCGGAGGGTGGTCAATCGACGCTCACCGGCTTCTCGGTGGTCTCGCCCAAGGCGTTCGCCCAGCTGTCCGAGCAGACCGTGGTTGACTGGCACCGCAACGGCGCACTGGCCCGGGTGCATTCGCACCTGCTGTCGTTGGCGCGCTTCGCTGACCTGCGCGGCAACTGATACCGACATGGCCGGGCAAGCGCCTAGCCGGACCGCCACTCCCGAAGGAACCGACATCCCATGAATTCCATCACGCGCGTACTCCTGCTCGGCGTCGTGCTGCTCTCCTTGTCGCCGTTGGCCGGCCACGCCCAGACCGCCACCCCGCCGCTGGGCGGGCCGGTAGTGCAGGGCGTGTGCATGATCAGCCGTGAGGCCATCTTCGCCAACGCCAAGGCAGGCCTGAGCGCCACCGAGCAGCTGCAGCGCCTGACCACACGGGCGCAGGAACAGCTCGGCGCCGAGCAGGCAACGCTCACGACCGAACTGCAGGCATTGGGCCTGGCCGGTGCCCCGGTGCAGGAGTCGCAGTTGACCGCCACCCAGCGCGCCGGCCTGCAGAAGCATCAGGCCCTGCAGCAGAAGGCCGCCGAACAGGCGCGCCAGATCGAGCAGGCACGGGTGAAGGCACTGCAGCGCATCTCCGAGGAAGCGCAACCGCTCATCGCGCAGGTCTACGCCCGCCACAACTGCGGATTGCTGCTCGATCGCAACGTGGTGCTGGGTGGCAACATGGCCAACGACCTCACTGCCGAAGTGGTGCAGGCCCTGGACAGCAAGCTCACCACCGTGCCGGTGTCCATCGAGGCGGCGCCGGCGGGGCGTTGATGGCACCCGTAGCAACCGAAGGCAATACCTCGCGCGCCGGGTCACGCCGGCGCGCGGCGGCGGAAGGTACGACGACCTTTTCGTGATTCGTCACAGAACTGCACCCGGCAGCCGTGTCCGCCGACACGGGCGTTCTGATCCAACGTTGAGCGGGTAGGGCGTTTTCCCGCCCGACGCGAACCCCCGCATGTGAACGCCGGCCATTCCGCAGGCCCCACGCACGCTACCGCTTCGGGGCTGTCCGGACGTACTCCTGCTGCCGGTCCATGAGCTCGGCAATCTCCGCAGCGTAAAGTTCAACGATCGGGGCATCCAGACGTTGTACTTCGCCATCCATGACCAGTACCGAGCCGCCATCGCGGTCCACGCCCCAGATCCGATCGTGGTCCCCCAGCACCTTGAAGACCGGGGCAACGCCTTTCACCTCGAGGTCGCGCAGCGCCGCCGCCGCCGTGGTGAGGCTGGCCCACTCGGGCAGGTCCCCGGTATCAAAGCCGAACAGCATGACGCCGCGCCAGAACTTCCAGGCAGGGCCGACCGAGTAGAGCTCCGGCTCCGGCCAGAGCTCGGTCCGGGCAACGACGAGCAAACCATTGCTCTTCCGCGAGAAGGCGACGAATTCGGGCGGGAGCGGGGCGTCGAGCACAGCCTCAACCGCTTGTACTTCCGCATCACTTGGCGGCTGCGCGGCAATCGCCTCGAAGGCAGCCTCGTCCACCGGGTCGAGGGCGGCCCATATCTGTTTGTGGAACTGTTCGATTGGAGTCATCGTGATTCTGGTGCTTCTCGCCGGGTACGGCCGGGCCGCGGGAAGCCCTTGTTCTATCACGCCAATGCTTCGAGAAGGAACGTAGTGGCCACGACATTCTGCCAGCATCGAAGGGGTTCGATCGAAGACGCGAACTTGAACCCAGCTGACAATGGCGCGGACCCGGAGGCCAGGCCCGCGGGTCTTTCGTAGGCCATCAGTCATGGCAGTCGCGGCCGTTCGCAATGATTCGGCACGGCTACACTGCGCTCTTTATGAATGGGATATGTGGATGCCGCGCGCCATCTTGTCGCTCTCCCTGAAAGAAAGCCGATCCTTTCGGCGGGCCATTCTTGTGGCAGCAGGCTTCCTTGCAGCACTGCTCGTTGTTTCCGGACCGGCCAGGGCAGAGGCAGGTCCCGCCGAGCTGAAACAGTTGGTGGACAGCTACGCAGCGAACCGTGACTTCAATGGCGTGGTTCTTGTCGCCCAGCATGGGCGCATCCTGTATCGCGGCGCCCATGGACTGGCCAACCGGGAATGGCAGGTGCCCAATGTGGGCGAAGGCGTGTTCCGCATTGGCTCGTTGACCAAACCAATCACCGCCATCCTGGTGATGCAGTTGGTGGAGGAGAACAGATTGCGGCTGGAGGGAACGCTGGGCGACTACCTGCCGGTGCTCTACGCCAACACCCCCGCTGCTTCGGTCACGGTGGCACAACTGTTGAACCATACCTCCGGCGTCGCGGATCTGCCGCGTAGCTACGAGGACCCGTGGTGGAATACGCAGGCGCGGGTGTCGTTCGAGCCAGAAGACTTCGCGAAGGCGTGGATACCCGGAACCCTGGTCAGCGCGCCGGGGGCGGAATGGCGATACAACAACAACGGCTACTTCCTGCTCGGCCTGGTCATCGAGAAGGTGACTGGCGTCAGCTATGAGGCGAATGTGCGTAGCCGGATCCTGGACAGGGCAGGCATGAAGGACAGCGGGCTGTATCACGCCAGTGACCTCATTCCACGGTTGGCGACGGGGTATCAAACCCGGCCCGACCTCAGCCTGGCACGGCCCATGCCGATCGACCCGAGCGTCTCGTTCGCCGCAGCCGGCCTTTACTCCACGGTTGACGACCTGCTTCGCCTGGACCGAGCCCTCCAGGGTGATCTGCTCCTGGCAGAACACTCCCGGCAGGCCATGTGGACAGACCACCGCTCGAACTATGGGTACGGCTGGGAGGTGGAGAACTGGACCTTGCCGGCGGGTGGCGCCTACAAGGTGGAATCACATACGGGCAGCGTTCCCGGCTATCAGAGCTACTGGCTCCGCGCCGAGCATGACCGGTCGGTGGTGATCATCCTGGACAATTACTGGCAGGGTGAGACGGTAGCGACCTTGGGCAAGGAATTGATGGCAGTGCTCCACGGCGAGCCGATTGCGCTGGCCAGGAAAAGCCTGGGCAACCTGCTGATACCACTGGCCACGTCGCAGGGCGTAGCGGGCATGACCCGGGCCTATGAAGGGCTGGGTGCGGCCGCCAGCGAATACGATACTTCCGAGAAAGCACTGAATTCGCTGGGCTATCGCCTATTGAGAATGAAGCGCGTGCCGGAGGCCGTGGCGGTTTTCCAGTGGAACGCCAACGCGCACCCGGAATCGGCGAATGTCTACGACAGCCTTGGCGAGGCTCATCGTGCCAACGGAGATCGCGACCAAGCGATACGCAGTTACAAAAAGGCCGCCGAGCTTGCGCCGAGTGATACGCGCATCCCCGGGATTCTGAAAGCGCTTGAAAATCGCTGAGTGCATGCGTGTTGGAACTGTCAGTTTTCCGGGACTGGTACCGAGCCATAGCGACCATTGTGCCGCGCCCGCGCCTAGCGCTTGGTCCGGTTATACGCCGGCTTGTTAGCCGGACCCAGCCGCCCTAAGATCGAGCCGTACCAAGGGAAAGCCCGCCATACGGTGCTTTGTGGATAGGTTGTATAACCGGACCCACGGGTCTGTCTATTAGGTAGTTTGGCCCCGTACTGAGCTTTAACGCGTCTGGAGCATCCATGAAGAACGCAACAACTGCAGTGCTAGCTGTCCTCATCGTCTGGCTATCGCTTCAAGTGATTCGGCTCGAGAACTATCACTACGCTAGTTATCTTGGCATGTGTTCGGGCCAGGATCTGAAGGATCCAGTTGCTTCAGTCAAGAGAGACAAGTGCCTCAATGAAATGGAAACTCGCACCAGTAGCCTGTGGCATTTGTGGTATGGCCTTGTTGACCTTTACTAGGCTCCGGAGCGTAGCAACGGAGCCTAACAACTCATTCAAACCGAAGCCGCTTCGCGGCTCGGCTTAATTCAGGCGTTAGGCGAAATGGGGAAAATGATCGCACGGCCAATAATGCGGACCATCGTCGGTCTTGGCTTATTAGTCGCAGGCACGGAAGCCGTGCTTTTCTACCAAACCGGGTTGGAAGCAGAGCGACTCTCTCTTGCGTGGTCGGTCGTCTTTAGTCTACTTGTCGGGACTTGGATTGAGGCAGACAGTCGCGGAGACGCCCGCGTGTATCGTCCATATGAGTTTGGCTTTCTGGCCTACCTGATTTGGCCGTTGTACCTGCCGTACTACCTTATCCGCACTCGCGGAGCATTGGGTTTCGCATGGCTTGTTGGGCTGGCTATCCTCTATCTTCTTGGGTGGGTGTTCAAGACGGCTATTTGGCTTGTCGCCTAACAATTAATTCAAGCCGAACCCACTACGCGGGCCGGCTTAATTCCAGAGTTAGGCTTCGAGAAGTACTCCCGCACCGGACAGGACATGTTTCGCGATGAAGAAGCCACCGTTGGTGCCGTTGATCGCTGAGATTCCACCGTCGCGATTCACGTCGCCGGATGGAATAGAACCAAAGATCGGCGATGTCGTGCAGCTCGATCAGGGATTCACTTTCCCTGATGGAGAACCAGGTTGTCTTGTGTACTTTGTGCGAGAGAACGGCCAGATTGGCTACGAAGCGATGGCTTACGAGTCGGAAATCGGGCCTGACATTGAGGCCTAACAGTTCATTCAAGCCGAACCCGCTCAGCGAGTCGGATCAATTCCAGAGTCAGACCTCATGAGACAGATTGCGATTGGGCTGGCATTCCTGGCTTCGTTTCCTGTCGCGGGACAGGTAGAGAATCAAACCCTCTTGTCTTGGTACGACGGCTGGGGTACCCATACCGTTTGGGGTGGTGGCAAAGTTACAGGTAGCTATAACGTGGCTGAGGTCAAATGCGGCAGTGTCCTTGTTCCGGTACGGCCCATACTTGACACACACGAGAGTGACGGTAACCCGCTGACGCCAACCCGGACAGTCGAGTATGCCAAGTCGTTTAATGTCCCCCTATTGCGCACACTTGATTCTCGTGGCGATAAATGCGTCTTTCAAATAGAGGCCACAGATGAGGCCTAGCCGTTCATTCAGGCCGACGCCGCTACGCGGCACGGCTTAATTCCGGGTTTAGCCGGCAGATGAAGATATTCTCGAATCTGACACTCGCCCTACTTCTGGCCAGTTCCAGCATCGTGGCCTACGCTCACGAAGAAGCGGACGAATTCTGCTCGGAGCTTGAGAGCTTCTTGACATCTGTGAAACCGGAGGAGACTCGCGGCCTCACCTTGCGCACGTTCTGGGGTGCACGGGTAGAAGGTGACAACATCGTAATGGGCTTGAAGACCTGTGAGCACGACGATTATGAGCCCGGCAAGAAGTTGTGCAGTTACCTGATGGAGCACAGCTCTACTGAGTTCGCTGGTTACAACGCCAAACGTATCCTTAACTGCCTAGCTCCTGCGCCAGGAACAGGCCAAAACGTAGACATCCATAGTGGATCCTTCTCAACTACATTTGGCTCGCCAGATCGTGGGGCATTGGTAGATCTCGATTTTCTACCGGACAAAGAGGCTGGAGAGATGGTTCTTCGTTTGCAGGCAGACGGCTACTGAGCCGCTGCCCAACAACTCATACGAGCCTCACCCGCTTCACGGGTCGGCCTAATTCCCGCGCTGGGTCGCCTGAAATCGACGTACCGAATCGGTCGCATTCGAAACCAACGGGCTGCAAGTACGTAGTTCCCCCGAAGGCGTTCGTTCGCAGCACTGATGGCTGCGGTACAAGCGGGTCTGCAGGGTCAGTAGGGTGATTGCCGGGGGCGCCACGCCCATGACTTCCAGCATGGGACCATGGTGTTATACATCACTACATTACCAACACGATTCGACGCAGAGTCGTTAGGCAACCCGCGCCGAGGCAGGCGCGCGCCTTTCATCCAAGGGTGGTTGCGTGCCCAGGCACGGAGGAGTCGAGTGATGAGCAAGGTCGTGAAGACGTGGGTGATGGCCGCCCTGATCGCCGTAGCGGGGGCTGCACAGGCGGACGGTGTTTCTGTCGAGCGGGGCGCGTATACGCTCAAGGCGGAGCAGGCTGGGACAGGCCCGGTCGTCGTCTTCGAGTCTGGCTTCGGGCAAGGCCCTGACGTGTGGAAGGACGTGATTGCTGCGCTGGGGAGCGGTTATCGCAGCATCACCTATGCGCGCGCGGGGCAGGGCGGATCGGGCAGCGATGGGCAGGCCAAGACCATCGACGCGCATCTCAGTGATCTTGGTGCCGTGATCAACAACCTCGTTCCCGCAGACAAGGTCATTCTGGTGGGGCACTCGTACGGCGGCCTGCTCGCCACCGAGTTCGCACGCCGTCACCCGGAGCGCCTGCAGGGCTTGGTGTTGGTCGATCCGACGACGATGGGGCAGCGGCATGCCCTCAAACAGGCCGACAGCGCACGGGTCCAGGCGGACGATGCCAAGCTACTGGGGATATTGCCGCCCACATTGGCCGCCGACTATCAAACGCTGGTTGCACAGTTGGACGCGCCCGATGCGGCCACGCCGCGCACGATGCCGGATGTACCGGTCGCGCTGCTCACCTCCACTCAAGTTGCGGCCAAACCTTTCGTCCTTGAAGAAACGGTGCAAGGCAAAGCCGTCTGGAAAGCCCAGCATGCAATGCTGTTCGCGGGTTTCGCACGCGGCTCCCACCGCTACTTCGCGACCGGCCACAACATCCATCGCGAAGATCCTGCTGCAATCGTGGACGCCATTCACGCCGTTACAGACAGCGCCGCGTCTGCCGTGCACTGATTGGACGTATGCCGAGTGACGCGCTGGCTCGAGACCTGGTGAACAAATCTGGGCTTCCGGCTGCATCCGGAGCGCCCATTGTTGGGGTAGGGCAGAACTCCACCCAAAAGCGGACATCCGCCCCCCTACCGGTGCGAGCTTGCGGTGGTCTTGATGCCGCATCCTTCCGACAGGGGATGCTCCGGACGGTGATGTTGGCTGCTTACTCGGACAGATTGTACTTAGCCTGAAGCTCTAGTTGTCTGGCCGCACTGGCACTGAGCGTTGCGCGCTCCTTGTTCAAATATTCATGAATGCTCTTGAGGCGGGACATTTTGTTTTCAATATCCGCCATCTTCCTGGAGATGATTGCGACGCCTGCAGCGCAATCGATCGCCTTGCTGCGTCGAGCACTCAGGATTTCGCCGATTTCTCCAAGGGAAAAGCCCATGCCCTGCGCATGCTGGATGAACTCCAGATCCTGCAGCGTCTGCGCCGTGTAGACACGGTAGTTGTTGGTTCGCCGTGACGGCGAGATCAGGCCGATCTTCTCGTAGTAGCGCAGGGTATGGCGGCTGGCGCCACTACGGGTCTCGAGCTCGCCGATTCTCATGAGGAAGTGCTTGACTGTAGAGTTAGGTCGACAGTTTACACTCGATTTTTCACCCTACCAAGGAATGAGGAAGTGAGCGTCGAGTGTTTTGTCACGGGGGGAACCGGCTTCATCGGGCAGCATTTGATTGCATGCCTGAGTTCAAAAGGTCATACAGTCCGGGTGCTGATGCGTCGCCCGGAGCGCCTGGCCGCGTTGCGCGAGCAAGTCGACCAGTTGGGAGGGGTTGCAACCAAGGTTTTTGCCATGGCCGGCGACCTTGCTCAGGAGAACATTGGGCTGAGCCATGCGGACCGGGAAGTGCTAAGGCAATCCAGGGTCGTGTTTCACCTGGGCGCCCATTTCGCCTGGGGGCTTTCAATGGAACACGCCCGTGCAGTCAACGTGGAAGGCTCAAGGCGCGTGGCACTACTGGCCGCAGAGCAGGATAGCCGCTTGGTCATGTTCGGTGGCTTCATGCTGAAAAATGCTGGACACCTTCAACGCATCGGAATCGACATCGCCCATCCAGAGCTGACCAACTGGTCCGCGGTCTATCGTCGTGTGGGTGCTTACGAAGGAAGCAAGCTGGAGGCGCATTTCTCGACCTTGGGAGTGATGTCGGCCGTGGGAGGGGAGATGGCCGTTATCCATCCGGCTACCGTTTGCGGCCACAGTCGCACCGGGCATATTCTCGACGGCCAGCCGCTGGCCGAATTGATTCGCAATCTTGTGCTGGGCAAGCTGACGGCTGTACCCGGCACTGCCGACCATTGGCTGCCGCTGGTCACGGTGGATGATCTGGTTGAGCTGGCGGCGGCATGCGCATTTGATCCTGCCATGGCTGGAAAGGAGTTGCTGGCGCTTGACGGCCAAAGCCCCGGCTTGCGAGAACTCCTGACGGAGGTGGCAACACAGCTTGGCGCAAAACCACCAAAACACCACGTTCCCCTCCGGCTGTTGAAACTCCTGCTGGGCATTCGTCCCATTGCGCGCTATTTGAATGCGAGTGCCGAATCCTTGGACTTCATACAGACTGTGCGTTTCAACACGGCGGAGGTGGAGCGATTCCGCCATAAGCATGGGATAGCCAAGCCGGATATGCGTCAGTCCCTCCGTAACACTGCAGTATTCGTTGAATCAAACTACATCACTGGAGGCCAGGGCATTTCATGAATACTCCGCCTCTGTAAAGGCAGAGCGGTCGGCGCGGCACCACGGCAGGATTGCCGCCCCGGATGAAGTCCCTTGTCGGGAGCTGCATTCAAGCAGGTCGGAGACTATGGTTGTTTATCGGGGCAGGGGAGAGCCCCTTTCTGCCCCGTTTCCGTCGTCCGAGATTCAATGACCAATGCCTGCAATGTGGCGCATACCGGCTGGATGCGTGTAACCGGGTATCTGCATAGAACCTGGTGCAGTACGTCCCGCGCACATCATTCAATGCGGTAAAGGCTGTCAACGCCTCCCGTTTGTGCGGGCATGCCCTCGGAGCCGCCCGGCATTGGCAGGCCCTGTGCCCATCCGGCGGCCAAGAGCTGCATATCGCGCGCAGGATTGGAGGCCTTGGCCCGTTCGTTGCGGATATGGCAGGACTCAGGATCGGTGGCGAACAATCCGCGTGCGAAGCCCCGGCCTTGTTCGGCCAGCCTTGCGGCCTTGGGGGCACGGATTCTCGAAAACGCCTGGAAGACGTCGTCCAAGCCACCACCTGCACTGTCCAGGCACCGAACCAGGTGCCACGCATCTTCCAGCGCCTGGCACGCACCTTGTCCCGAAGTCGGCAACGGCGCATGGGCGGCATCACCCACCAACAGCACGTTCGCCCGACCCCATGTCTGCAGCGGCTCCAGGTCATGCACCGCGATCAAGCGGATGGCATTCGCGGGCGTGGCCCGGATGATATCCGCGACAGGCTCAGGCCATCCCGCGAACAAGTCCTCGATGTCCCCACGCATATCTGCGCTCGGTATAGCCTGAGATACGGGGCGAGCCTGCGCCGCGGCCCAGTACACCAGGTCGGGGCGAATCGGTACGCAACCGAAGCGCTCACCCGTGCCCCAGTAGTCCAGAATCGCACCATCGTCCACCAATGCATGCTGGCTTTGCGCCACGCCGATCCAGTTCACGAAGCCCTGGTAGATAGGGGCGTTGTCACCTGCGACAAACTTGCGCGCTACCGAATTCATGCGGCCATCGGCGCCAATGAGCAGATCCGGACGGATGCACGTACCGTTGTGGAACTGCGCCACGGCCCTGCCATGCGCATCCAGTTCGATGGCAACCGCCTGGTGCCCGAACTCCACCGGAATCCGCGCCCGCGCCGCGTGGTCCAGCAACACCTCCTGCAAATGCCTGCGCAGCACCGTGTGAGTCGGGTATCCCATGGTCCGGTCAAGCAAACCGATATCGAGGCCTCCCAACGCATTTCCGGCATCATCCTGGCGGCGCATTGTCAGCGGCCGACCGCCGATGGCCGCGATGTCCTGCAGCAGTCCAAGTTCTTCCAGCACAAAGCTGGCATTGGGCCAGAGCGTCACGCCGGCCCCCATGGTTGCCGGCGCCGCGCGACGCTCATAGACCCGAGGGCTATAGCCCTGCTTGCGCAATGCCAGTGCCACGCTCAGGCCCGCAATGCCACCGCCAAGTATTCCAATTTCCACGCTGAAGCCCTCCTGTTCAAACGGTGCCCGGTGAACATTCCACCGCGTCACATCCGCCGGAAGGGCATGCTAGATTCCGCCGCTTGGGCGAACTAGCATGCAAAAATTGGATGCTTTCATATCGGAAACGGGACAGTAAATGCGCGATGCACTCGATCTGAACGCTGTCCGTGTCTATGCGGCGGTTGTTGATGAGCAGAGCTTTGCCGGCGCGGCGCGTCTACTCGCCATGCCTTCGTCCAACGTCAGCCGCCACGTCGCCGCGTTGGAGCGCAAACTCGGCACACGGCTGCTGGAGCGAAGCACCCGCCATCTGCGCATGACCGAAGCCGGCCGGCCGCTCTACGAACGCACCAAACCTTTGCTCGACACTTTGCTCTCAACGCAGGAGGAGCTGGGTGCAGTACAGCGCGAACTACGCGGCCCCCTGAAGGTGTGCATGCCGGGCGAAGCGCCAAGGCTGCTGGGTCCCATCCTCGCTGAATTCTGCAGCCTCCATCCGGGGATCGAGCTCGAGTGCGATACCCGGATGACCGGACTGGAAGTGCTTCGCGAGGATGTTGATCTTTCCTTCGTCTTCCACCGGGGACATCAGGAAGACAGCGCGTTCATCACTCGGGAACTTGCCGTTCTACCCAGTATCGTGGTTGCCGCCCCCTCGCTGCTGGCCAAGACCGGCATTCCGCGCCATGTGCGCGAGCTCAAGTCTCTGCCCTGCATCACCACCCTCAGTGCGTTGAAGGGCCAACCGTGGCAGTTCCAGGATGCAGCGGGTGACATCGTCAAGGTGCCGGTTCGCAGCCGCTACCGCGTCAACAGCGGGGAACTGGCCGTCGCCGGCGCACGGCAAGGCATCGGCTTCGCGATTGTGGCGGCCTATCCCTGCCAGGAAGACCTTGTTGCGGGTCGACTGCAGGAAGTGCCACTGGACCTTCGTCCTGCCCCGCTGCAATTGCTGGGGGCATACAGCCATCGGCATTCCGTGACCGCACGTGTCCGGGCGCTGCTGGAACTGATACAGGTGCGGCTGGCCGGATTGGCGGCCCCTCCGATGGCCCCCCGCCTGCGTGGGACGGTCAAGGGTCGAAGTGAAGCATTGGGCTCGAAGCGGAATCGTTCGTAGCCCAGGCGGTCTCTCGGCATGATTTCTTTGATGCCTGTAACTGGCCGAGAGGGAAGTTTTAGCAGGGAAGGGGATTAGGGATGTTTATCGGGGGTAGGGAAGGGATGGGCTGCATTCGACCCGAGGTGGTCATTCAGGATCGTTTCGCAGTTTGGGCGGTAATCGTCTGCGAATGGCAAGCGGGAGCGCGACGTGACACTCTAGGCGAAGACCCAAACAAAGGGGCAGCAGTATTTTTTTGTGGGTGCCGAACATTGTCCTGTCGGTTAAGATCGAGCCGGCGGCGGCCGAGAACGTCCCGCGCATAGCTAGGATAGGGAAATCCTGACCAGGGGGGGCATATTGAAATTCATCCATTCTGCTGACTGGCAACTCGGCAAACCGTATCGGTACTTCGAGCCCGAAGTCCGGGCCGGCCTCAGCGAGGCGCGGTTCGACGCAATCGACACACTTGGGCGCGCGGCGGTCGAACACGGGGCACAGCACGTCGTCGTTGCCGGCGACATCTTCGACACCGAAGGTCCGGAGGACAGGACGATTGTCCAAGCTATATCCCGGATGAGCCGTCATAGCTGTCGCTGGTGGCTGCTTCCAGGCAACCATGATTTCGCGCGCAATGGCGGATTATGGGATCGCGTCCGTCAACGGGCGAGCGAAAACATCGCCATCTTGTCGAAGCCCGAGCCGATCGAGATGAACCCCGGCGTCTGGCTGCTGCCCGCGCCGCTTGAGCATCGCCACAATCTCGAAGATCCAACCGCCCGCTTCGACTCCATGGAGACGCCCGGCGCGACCCTCCGTATCGGTCTCGCACACGGTTCGATCCGTGACTTCGGCTCGCAGGGCGAAACGAGGAACCAGATCGCGCCCGATCGCGCACGCCGATCGAACCTCGATTATCTGGCACTCGGTGACTGGCACGGGGCACTCCGCGTCGATGGCCGTACTTGGTATGCCGGTACGCCCGAAGTCGACCGCTTCCTGCGGGACGATCCCGGACAGGCCCTTGTCGTCGAGCTGTCGAGCGGTATGGAGCCGTCCGTCACGCCGATCCGCACGGGCCGCTTCCAATGGCTTTTGCGGGACTGGATGGTCAGTGACCGGGCAGCGTTCGATGCCGAGTGCGAATTGCTCCTCGGCGCGATCGACGCGCCCACAACGCTTTTGCGCCTTACGCTGGCTGGTATCACCAGTCTCGGCGACCGGATTGACATGCTGGGTCAGCTCGAAAACGATCTTAGCCATCAGCTGCGGTATCTCGACGTGCGCGCGGATGATCTGGTGGGTCGGCCGAGCGAAGAAGACATTGCGAACTTGGCCGTCGAGGGCATGCTCGGGGCGGCGGCGGCGATGCTTAATACCAGGATCGAAAGTGGCGGCGAAGATGCGGCGGTTGCGAAGCGGGCCCTTGAGCGCCTTTTCGTCGAATATAGCCGGGAGGAGTCGGCATGAGCTTCGCCATTCGTCGCATCGTGGTGAAGAATTTCCGGAAATTCCGCGCACCCGTAGTGATTGAGGGCCTTACCGACGGCCTCAACGTCGTCATCGAGCCGAATGAGACGGGCAAGTCGACGCTTCTCGAGGCTTTGCGCGCGGCCTTCTTCGTCCGCTTCAACACGCGCAATCAGCTGGCCCAATCCTTCGCCCCACACGGCGATGCGGTCAGTCCTGAGGTCGAGGTCGCTTTCGATGTCGATGGCACGTCTTGGTCGGTGACCAAGCATTTCTTGCGCAGCCCCTCGGTCGAGGTCTCTGGGCCTCAGGGCCGTGCGCAGGGGGAGGAGGCCGAGGCGCGCTTGAATGCGCTGCTCGGCTCGGTCCGCGACACGAGCCGAGGCGGCGATGTCGCGACCTATGGCGCGCTCGGTTTACTTTGGGTCGCCCAGACCGAGGCCTTGTCCGTGACCGCGCCCGGCCAGATCGTGCGCGACAGCATCACATCCACGCTCGAGGCGGAAGTCGGATCGATCATGGGCGGCGCTGCCTATCGCCGCGTCAGGGATCGGGTCGAGGCTCAATATGAGCTCTACTGGACACCGACCGGCCAGATGCGTGGCCGGCAAACCGACGCGCGTGAGCGGCTCGAGGCCGCCGAGACCACCGCGCGCGAAACCGCGGATCGATTGGCCACGTTGGAGCGCAGCTTCTCAGATGTCGAGGCGGCTCGCGCCCGCCTGAAGATCATCCAGCGCGAGATGTCGGACAACACAGACGCGCAGACGCGTAGCGGCCTGGTTGCTTCGCTCGATATCGCACGAGCGGCGGCCCAGATCCTCACCACCCGTCGTGCCGAGCAGGAAGCGGTCAATGGCAAGGTGAAGGCGCTTGCGGACCTTCAGCAGCGCCACGACGACGCGACGCAGGCGCGGTTGAATGCCAACGCCGCGCTGACCCAGGCAACCGAACAGCGTCTCGGGGTCATCGACACATTGTCGGCGGCGAAGCAGAAGGTGGTGGATGCGCGCTCCGCACTCGATTCCGCACGCACGGACCGCCAGGCCGCACGAACAGCCTTGGCTGAAGGCGAAGAGCGGATCCGACAAAGCCGTCGTGGTGCCGCGATCCATGCCGCGCGTCGGCGGCATGCCGACCTCCTGAAGCTTGAGGAACAAAACAGCACCGCGAAGGCGCTCTCCGACAGGGCGATCGCCCCGAAAGTGCTGACGTCGCTCGAAGCGCATGATCGCGCCGTTGCGGAAGCGCAAGCGGTGGTAAACGCCGGCGCAACCCGGATTGCATTGTCCGGCTCAGCGGACGGAATTACGATTGATGACGAGCCAATGGCAATCGGCGCGCGCATCGTTGATCGCGAAGTTCATATCCGCTTCGGCGCCGCCGAGCTTCAGATCACGCCGCCGGCGTCTGCCACCAGCGCCGCGGAGGTTTTGGCGTCTGCGCTTCGTAAGCGGAAAACGGCGCTCGACGATCTCGGCGTCGTCGATCTTGCTGCCGCGAGAGCCTGCAACGAGATTGCCAGGGATGCCGCAGCGGAACTGCGAATCCTGGAGGCGCGCATCGAAGCGGCAACTCCCGCCGATGATGTCCTTCAGCTTGCCGCTGGATCCGCCGCGCTCAAGCTGCTCATCGCCGAGCTCGGCACGGGAAATGCCATAGGGGAGGGGGAACTTCCCGATATCGCGGCGCTCACGAAGGCGATGGATACGGCCGATAGCGCCGCAGCCCGTGCCGAAGGGGTCCAGGATAGCGCCATCGAGGCCCTGCGTCGCGCCGAGCAGGAGGAAGCGCCGCTTGCGACGGCAGAAGCCAGGGCCTCGAGCGATGTTGCCAACGCCGTCAGCGCGCTTGAGGCGATCGAGCGGCGACCTGAATGGACGACGCTTACCGAAAATCTGGCCAAGGCGCGCGAGCAAGCCGCCGAGGCTTCGGTCAAGGTTGAAGACGCGCTCCGCGATGCTTCTGCGCACGACGTTGCGGCAATCGAGCGTAAGATTGAATTGATCGATGCAAGGGTGCGCACGGCCGTAGAAACCCGAACTCGGCTGGAGACCGATATCGCGCGTCTTGAAGGGACTATCGAGAGCGAGGGCGGGCTCGGCCTCGCCGATCGAACAGCTGCCGCCTCCGAGGAAGTTGAGGTGGCTCGTCTTGCTCTTCAGCGCATCACCGATGAAGCTCAAACGCTGAAGGTGCTACGAAGCACGCTCGATGCCGCCCGTAACGAGACGTCGGCCAAATTTGTCGGTCCGGTGGCGGCGCGAGCGAAGCGTCATATCGAGCGTCTCCTGCCTGGATGCGAGCTCACCTTTTCGGAGGATCTCGGTCTCGAAAGCGTGATCCGTGCGGGCATGGAGGAAAGCTGCGCGAGCCTGTCGCGCGGTACGCAAGAGCAGCTTGCTGTCCTTACGCGCATTGCATTCGCCGATATGCTGTTGGAGCAGGGAAAGCCCGTATCGTTGATACTAGACGATCCGCTGGTCTACTCCGACGATGCCCGTCTCGACACGATGATCGAGATTCTGTCGGAGGCAGCAACCCGCATGCAGGTCGTCCTTCTCACCTGCCGTGATCGCGCCTTCCGACATGTCGCTGGAAATCGGATCGCATTGTGACAATGAAATCATCAATCGCCGATATGCAATCATCGAGAAACGGGAGAAGCCGAAAATGGGGATTTCGATGATGAACGAATGCGGACGCGATGTCCGCGCGGCAGATCACCGCAGGGGGTAATGGTGGCCGATCGGAGCGCAGTTTCGACAATTTCTGGCTATTTCTATCAATTCGATCGCTCGATCCTCAGCATCCTGGGACTATCCAGTGCGAATGATTCGGTATCGATCGAATGCATCGAGGATATCGACATCCACACGGCTACGGAAACGACTGCCGTCCAGTGCAAATATTACGAGAAATCCGAATATAATCATTCAGTTATCAAGCCCGCCATCATGTTCATGCTCACGCATTATAAAGCGGGCCTCACCGCCGGTCGGCCAACGATCCAGTACCAGCTCAGCGGCCATTTTGCGTCCGGGCAAGATAAGTTGGCGCTCCCATTCGACATCAGCTTCCTCAAAACAAATTTTCTCACAACTGCATCAAAAGATAAGACAGTTAAAAAACACGAAGAGCTTGACGTCAGTGACACGGAGCTTGAAGAATTCCTGAAAGTTCTCTCAATCGACGTAAATGCCGCGAAATTCAAGGATCAGTTTCAGGCGATCATCGATAGTCTTGCCAAACAGTTCGGATGCTCACCGTTCGTGGCAGAATTTTTCTATTATAACAACGCCCTGCGGGTGATCAAGGAACTGGCGATCGAGCCGGACGAGGCTCTGCGCGCCACAACAAGGGCAGCCTTCATAAAGCGAATAGATACATCTTCTTACATTTTTGATGAGTGGTTCATCGCCAAGCTCGGTACGGCCAAATATTATGGCGAACTACGCAACAAGTTTTTCGCGGCGGGCGTCAATGTCTCCCCGGCCGACCGGCTTTTCATCATCCACCCGGCTGGCGAAACATACAGCCGGAACGTGGTCAAGACGCTTCTGAAGACTATCTCCCGGAAATACTCCAAGCTCTCCAGGCGAGATGCAAAGCCATTTTCGCCCTACGTGCTGCTCGTGGGCATCGATGATAGTGAACTTGCCGGTCTCAAGCAGGAGCTGCACAACGAAGACGTTCGCTTCGTTGACGGCTACGATTTCAAGGGTGCCAAGTTCGATGCCCGGTCGATCTCCCGACCGGCATCCGCACAAGCCGGTCCGGCCCTGAGGCTGTTCTGCGATCTTGCGGAGGCGAGGCAGACCTTTCTATCGTTCCAACGCTCGCGCGAGATCTACGAGTTCTATCGCAGTCAGCAGGTTGAAGAATTTGGTGATAGCGCTATAAGCCACATCCGGTTCCAGATTCCAAATTACGAAGATATCGACAAGATTATTTAGGGGGTAGCTATGAGTGAGGTAAAAGCAGAAGTCGTCGCTGTCTTTCCCAACAAGGTCAAGATCGTCGTCGATGACCTCGAGAATTTCAGGATTGCTGAGGAGTCTCTACGGGTCGGCTCATATTTGAAGATCGCCGACAATGAGAATTCGGTACTGGTCGCCATCATTGAGAACTTCCAGATTCAGGCGCGCGACGACGGCAGCCAGGACTATGTGATCGAGGCTTTCCCGCTCGGCATTCTGCGCGATAAGAAGTTTGAGCGCGGCGGAGACGCCCTCGCGATCCCGCCGAAGACGGTCCAGCCGGCGTCGATCGACGATATTCGCTTGATCTATGGCAGCTCGTTACCCGTGAAGGATCGCTTCTGCTTCTCGAGGCTCGCGACGAACAAAGAGGTTGAGGTTCCCGTCGACGGGAACAAATTCTTTAACAAGCATATCGCGGTGGTTGGTTCCACGGGCTCCGGCAAGTCCCACACGGTCGCAAAGATCGTTCAGAAGGCGGTCGGGTCTAAGGGCGACTATACGTTGAACAACTCGCACGTGATCATTTTCGATATCCACTCAGAATATCGCGCGGCGTTTCCGGAAGCGAATTTCATCGACAGCTCCAGTCTGGTACTTCCCTACTGGATGCTGAGTGGTGAGGAGTTGGAGGAGTTCTTCCTCGACACCGAGGCGAATGATCACAATCAGCGCAACGTCTTTAAGGATGCCGTGATCCAGAGCCGTAAGGCGCACTTTACTGGAGCGGATGACGACAAGAACCGGATCCACCTGGACACACCGCTCCTGTTCGATATTCGCGATGTTCTGGATCACGCCAACCATCGCAACACGGAGATGGTCGATACCGGAGAGGTATATGCTTCGAGCAATAAGGAAAAGGCAGGGCAGCCTAAGCTCACGCAGGGCAGCCTTTATGGGCGACTGACCAACTTCGTGAACCGCCTCGAGAGCAAGATCAACGACCGGCGCCTCGACTTCTTCCTAGGCGAGAAATCCAAGTCGATCTCTTTCGAGGAGACGCTACGGTCCATTCTCGGCTACAGCACGGGCAAGCTGCACAATGTGACCGTTATCGATTTGAGCGGCGTCCCGTTCGAAGTTTTGAGCATCACAGTCTCGCTGATCTCGCGCCTGATTTTCGAGCATGGCTACTTCTACAAGCGCCTGCGTTGCGCCGCCGATCCGCGGGAAAAGATCAACAACGATGCACCGATTCTTCTCGTTTACGAAGAGGCGCACAAGTATGTTCCGAATAGTGAACTATCGAAGTTCCGCGCCTCGAAGATGTCGATCGAGCGCATCGCCAAGGAGGGCCGCAAATATGGCGTTACATTACTTCTCGCGAGTCAGCGGCCCTCGGAGATCTCCGAGACGATTTTTTCACAGTGCAACAATTTTATCGCAATGCGTCTGACCAATCCGGTCGACCAAGGCTACGTTCGTAAGTTGCTGCCGGACTCGCTGGGGACGCTCATCGATAAGATGCCGGCTTTCAAGCAGGGGGAGGCGCTGCTGGTCGGAGAATCGATCGCGCTGCCGTCTGTAGTCCAGATCGAGGCATGCACCGTGGCTCCAGCGTCGACTGATATTCCCTATTGGGATCTCTGGCAGGAGCAATGGAAGGATCTAGCGATCGATAAGATCCGCGACGAGTGGCTGCGCCGCTAACTAGGCGAAGGCGGCGACAGATGGCAAGATGTTTATGGTCGGTCTGGGGCAGCGATCTGCGGATTGGCCAGTGTCGGTCGGGCTCAAATTACTTCAGTAGTCGAGCGGCAGGGTTGTCTTCTGCTGCTCCGGCCTGGAAGTAACCAATCACGCTCGCCACGGAACGGTGCTCAGTCATGGCCATGACTGCAGGCAATGGCGCGCCTTGCTTACCGGCCTCAGTGACAAACCCGGACCGAAGGCTGTGCGCCCCAAAGTCCCCCTCTAATCCTGCCAACCTCGCCCGACGCTTCACGATCGAGGCCACTGAGCCAGGCAGAAGGGCGGGGCCAACCCGTGCTTTCCAGATCCGACGGAAGATCGCTCCCTCTTGTATGTCTGCCGCCTCTAGCCAAGCCGCCAGCGCCTCGGCGCTGCGGCCCAGGATTGGCTTGTCAGGAGTCGAATCCACCTTCACCCCCGCCTGCTGGGTCTTGGAGTACTCCAGCCGGTAGATGTAGCCGTCCTCGCCCACCTTGCGCAGGTCCCACATGGCCGCGGCTGCGATCTCGCTACGCCGGCGCCCACCACTGGCAAAGCCAAAGCAGAGTAGGGCGCGATCACGGAGGCCTTCCAAGCTGTCATCGCAGGTCGCGAGCATGGCTTCGAGCTCGGTCCGGGTGATGGCGGTCTTCTTGGTCGGCCGCTCACCGCGTTTGACTGAGGCTCGGCGGGCGCGGCTCAACAGCGTCCTGACACTGGGCAGCTCGCACGGGTTGGGCAAGCGCTTGAGCTTGTGCGCCGTGGACAGCACGGCCACGCGCTGGACCACGGTCGAGAGCTTGAGTGGCCCAATTCTGGCCTTGAGGCCGGCCGCAACCAACGCCCGATCCAACGCCGGCGGCAGCTCGCTAACCAGGCCCGTTTTGTTCTTGCGCAGGATGTGGTCGACCAGGAACTGGATCACCACGGCCTCATTGACCGGCAGGCTCAGGTCGAGGCCATAGCGGCCCTGGTACCAGCCGGCCCAGTAGCGCAGGGCTGTGGCGTAGCTGCGCGTTGTGTTGGCCGCCGCGGCCTCTGCAAGCAACTCACGCACCGCATCGGCGGCCTTTTGGGCAAGTTGCTCTGGCAATACCAAGCTGCTGACCGTCACCGGCAGACTTGATGGAATAGAATTTATCTTCATAGTATGTAATGCACACTACGAAATAGGGACCATACTGGCGATAATCATCACTTATCGCGAGTACGCGATCAATAGAGTAGGGCGCCGATACAGGAGACGTCAGCATGGCCCGCGGCATCACCGAATCCGATGTTCATACCGCCGCCGACGAGCTGGTCGCCAGCGGCGAGCGCCCGACGGTAGAACGCATCCGCGCCCACCTGGGCACGGGCTCACCCAACACCGTGACGCGCTGGCTCGAGACCTGGTGGAAAAATCTGGGCCTCCGACTGCAGCCGAAACGACCAGATTTGAAGGACGTGCCGACGGTCTTGGCCGAGTTGGCCGGGCAGTGGTGGGCACTGGCGCTGGAACATGCCCGCGAGTCGATTCTGGAGGAGCTCGCCGATACCAGACAGGCTCTTGCAGCCGAGTACGATGAGCTGCGGGTGCAACAACAGAACTTTGCAGATGAAGGTTCCGCGCTCCATGCCAAAGCGATCGCCTCAGTCCAATCAGAGCGTCTGGCACTGACCCAAGTGGCGGAGCTCCGGCAACTTGTGGAGCAGCTCCAGGCTCAGCTAGCAGAATCGACGCGACAACGCGCTTCTACGGATCAGCGCCTTGAACAAGCGGAGTCTGCAAGGCGGGTTGTGGAAGCCCGTTCACAGGAGCTGCAGGAACTGGCCAGATCTGAGCGGGAGAGCCTGATGGAGCATGCCAGCTCTGTTGAAGATCGTGCAGCACGGGAGATCGACCAGGCTCGTCAGCAGGCCAAAGATCTACAGAGCAAGTTGGCTTCTGCAGAAAAGCTCCACGCTGCAACCGAACAATCACTTCGGAAAGCATTGAATGCTGCCCAGGATGCAGTGCTCGCGGCGGTCAAAGAGGCCGACAGGCAACACGCAAGATCCGAGGTTTTGGAGGAACAACTGACCCGGATTCCTTCAGTGATCGAGGAGGCCTTCCGCGCGCGAGACAGACCGAGGTCAGCCAAATCAGGGAAAAAGATTCCGAAGGGCTAACCGTGACACATTCTGTCGGCACTACTGGGACTTCTTGTCCTGTTCATCGTCATGCGACTTCATCGACTTTCGGTTGGTGTGATCCACCCACCAGCCCAATGCACCCAGGACGAGCGCCATTCCAAGTACCCCCAAAGAACCAAGCATGGAACTTCTCCTCTTCAAGCCGTCTTGCTCAGAATAGCGCCAAGACTTTGTCAGGTGGTGAGCAAAGGCATCGGTTTGCCAGTACATGGCTGCAACGACGGTGGAACATGGGGGCAGCTTTTGCTCAGTTTTGCCAAAAGCGGGGCAACTTATCCGAGGCTCCGCCAAATCCGGGGCAGGTTTCCTCAGTAGATGGGGCGGATGTCCGCTGCAGAGGGGGCATTTCCTCCGCATCAATCACCTTGCGGGGTTTGCGCTGAGGCAGGCAAGAGGTGATCCACAGCCAAATCCATCCAATGCGCCGTGCCACTTTTTCGCATAATGTATATTATGTAAAAACAACTCAACCAAGAGCCCGTAGCGAAACCCGGAACCTCCCGCATCACATCCATCTTCCCAGCCCCATGCTCCGCTCCGCCTTACAATCCGCCCAGGATGAAATCCAGGTGGGTTCATGGAACGACAACGGCCGGATTACTTGCCACCGCTCAAGCCTCGGCGTTGGAGCTTTCCGTGGCTGCTTTTCATCGCCGCCGTCCTGCTCGCGCTGGCTGCTTTCGGGATCAAGCAGCACATCGATACGCAGATTGCGTGGAATACGCGGTTCGAGCGCGCTGGAAACGCCCGGATTTCACCGGCACCCCCGGCGTTGCCCGTTGACGTCTCAGCCGACGATCCGGTTGAACACCTGCGGGATGTCCAGAACGCGCGCCAACGCGTCGAACAGGACGCCAGGGAGCGCGCTTCGTGGCGTTGCATCGATGGCATACCGTTCCGGAAGATCCCGGGCGGCTGGGAGAACGTGCCTGGCGAACGCTGCTGATTTGGATATTTAGTGACGAGTCACGTTAATTGCCGGCAGCCGGCTAACGACCAACTTCCTCGTCATCGGCCAATCATTACCGCCCTCTATGGATCAATTTAAGTGACGAATCACTTAAATTATCACTGGGCCGGCCTGATCGTGCCAAAATGCGATCAGTCATCGCAGGCAGCTCAGCTGCTTTCCCGCACGATCAGTTCGAATCCCAGATCCAGCATGGGCGCGTAGACCATCTTGCCGTGGATCAGGTCGAGCAACCGTTCGCCCGCATGCTGCTGCTGCCACTGGTGGTCTGAGCCCTTGCCCTGCCCGGCACCCGGGGACGCATTGCGGCAAATAACGTGACGCGTCACGAATAAGCACTCAATCCCCCTGCCCCGGTGCCGTGCCCAGGTTCCCGCAGGCCAGCGCGAGGTCGACCGAAGCCGCGCGGGCGGCGCCATCGGCATCGGCCAGGGAGATGCGGGCCTGCAGCAGCTGGCGGTCCGCGGCAAGCACTTCGCTCAGGCTGCCGACGCCTCGTTGGTAGGCCGCGCTGGCGGCGTCATGGGCCAGTTGTGATGCCTCCAGCAGCGCCTGCGCCGCGTTTGTCGCCTGCAGGCGTGTACGCAGCCGCGAGTGTGCGGCAACGATCTCGGCAACGGCATCCAGCTTCACCCGGTCCAGGCTGTCCGCCGCCATTGCGGCGCGGTTGCGTGCCTGTGAGACCCGCGCGTTTCGTTCACCACCGCTGTACAACGGCACGCTCACGCCGAGCAGCAGGCTGCTGCTCCAACGGTGGCTGGAGAGGTTGACCGTCGGGGCCTGCTCGCCCACCGACGGCACGGCGGAGATGTCCATGTCGCCATTGCTGCGCGAGCCGGAGGCCGAAACGAACAACCGCGGCAGGAAGTCGGCGCGGGCCGCGCGAACGCCGGCACCGGCCGCCTGCTGCGCCGCGACGGCGGCCAACACGTCCGGCCGTCGTTGCAGCGCGCTGCGCACCACGTCATCAAGCAGCGCCTCGTCCACGTGCGACACCGGACGGGCGGGCGCATCGGTGATCTCCAGCGTGGCCAACGGCGAAATACCGATGGTGGCCAACAACTGCTGATACGCCTCTTCCTGCTCGCCCTGCGCCGCGACCTGTGCCAAGGCGGCCTGCGCGACCTGCTGCCGTGCCTGCGCTACGTCCATCACCGTGCCCTGCCCATGCTGCAGGCGCGCCTGTGCGGCGACCAGCAGGCCCTTGGCATCGGCTTGCGAAGCCGTCGTCGCATCCACCTGTGTGCGGGCGGTGGCATGACGAAGGAACGCCAGGCTTACCGCATGGATCAGCCGCTGGTGGGCCTGGGTGAACTGGATGTTGGCAATCACCGTGTGCTGGTCGGCCATCGTCAACAGCGCCTCACGCTGGCCGAAATCGAACAGCAGCCATTGCAGGGAGAGCACCGCCAACGAGCCATTGGCGCGATTGCGCGGGTCGATCGACTGTCCAAGTGCGGCACTGCCGCCATGCTCGGATTGCGCGCCGGCCAGTACGCTTGCGGTGAGACGTGGCAGGTAGGCACTGCGTGCAATGCCGGCGGCCAGGGCGGCATCACGGGCCTGATTCCAGGCAATGCGGGTCTCCGGGTTCAATTCCTGAGCCAGATCGATCAGGTCGGCCAATGCATAGCGTTTACCTGTCACCGGTGTTGCACCCCCAGGCAGGTCGACCGAGGGATTGGCCGGCAAGGTAAAGCCGTGCTGCTGCACGACAGCGTCGGCCGACCGTACCGACAGGCCCCCATCTGCATCCGTGTGCGGCACCCACGGGCGATCCGGTTGCAACGGTGCACGGTCGATCCCCGTACTGGCACACGCGGACAGCAACAACGGCAGGAGGCAGGCCTCAATTCGCATGACGCGCGGCTCCCGGCGTATCGACGGCGTCGCCGGAGGGCGAGTGATTCAGCGTGTCAGCCAACTGCTGCAGCTGTTGGACGCACGTCTCCGCAACGGCCGGTTCGAGCAGCAGGTGCTGTTCGGCTGCGGCGGCTTCCCGCAACACCTGCTCGTGTTTCGTGAACCATGCTGAGGGCTTGCGCAGCCGGCGAGGTTCAAGCCCCGCCACCTCCAGCTGGTGCGCAATGGCCTGCGCCTGCGCGCGCACAGCGGCCAGTGCTTTCAGTCGCGCGGTACCGGCAGGCAGCCGCACCAACTGCCGCAGCAGTGCCGCGCTGGCGGAATCAATGGCGCCGGCGATGCTGACCGGCCAGACGTGGGCGAACATCAGGTAGATCACCGCATTGCCGATCAGGATGCCGACGATGCGATCGCGCGCCACCGCCAGGTCGAACGCGGGCGCGGTGCCCTGGATCACGCACAGGAAGACGGCAAAACTGAACTGGAAGCCGATGTAGCCGACCCGCGGCCCACTGGCGACGATCCAGCCACCGATGAAGGCCGCGCCTGCAACCAGCGCCAGCAACCCACCGATGTCATCCAGCTCGGGCAGTACCCAGACGATCAACGCCAGGCCGACGACCGCACCGGCCACGGCGCCGGTGATGCGCAGCAGCAGCTTCTCGGTGGTTTCCGCGGTGCTGTCCAACGCGACCATGTAGCAGGTGATCAGGCTGGTATGGATGCCCTGCCACTCCGTGGCCGAATAGAACAGGTAGCACAGCATCGCCGCGGCGGTCACCTTCAGGGCGTGGCGTACATGCGCGGGGTTGGTCCACGCATCGGCGGCGAGGAAGCCGGGCGATGCTGCGGGTGGTGCGTTGGCGCCGTGCGATGCATCGGTCGCGAACTGTACGAGCAAGGCATTGAAGTCCTGCAACAGCGCCACCGGCATGTTGGCGCACTGCGCATCGAAGGCAACCGCGGTGATGTCGACGGGATGGCTGCCGGCAGCGAGGATCGCGGCCATCCCGTCGAGCCTTTCGGCGGCGCCGTGTTTCCAGGCATCGGGAACACCCTTACTTGCATCGATGGCCAGGCCCAGCATCAGCAGGGCCTCGGTCGTGCCGGCCGCGGCGCGCAAGGCCGCCAGTGTGCCAAGCGGGGCCTCCTTGCCCAGGCCGGCAACATGCAGCAACGCCAGCACCGCCGCGGAGCCCTGGTCACGCTGAGCCTGCAGACGCGCTCGGGTGTCGGGGTCGGGTTGGCGCAACAGCTTTGCGGTATCGCGTAGCACCACCGCCATCCCTTGCCGGGCCAGCGGCACCGGCGCCGGCCCGATCAACAGGTTGACCACCAGGGTCACCGCACTGGGCAGTGCGATCAGCAACCAGGCGTAGAGCAAGGCACGCGTCGCCAGCTCCGCGCCGGGCAAGTGGCCGATGGCATCCAAGGCGTAGACCAGGATCATCGCGATGATCGGTGCCAGCGGCTTGAGCCGGCTGGCCGAGGCCAGGAACAGCAGCGCCACCGAGAACCCGGCCATCGCCAGCAGCCGCAATGGCGGCCAATCCAGCACCTGCCCGGCGACCAGGATCAAGGTGCCGATCAGTACGTTGGTCAGCAACAGGAACAGCGTCGCGGCCAGCACACTGCGGGTGCGGTCCGCGTTGTTCATGAAGAACACGACATAGGCGGCCAAAGCGATCTCCGGGATGCCATTGATCTCGCCGACCAGCACGGTCAACGTACAGATCAGCGCGATGCGCACGGCGAATGCAGTACGGCCGGGCCGGGGCGCGACGATGTCGCGCAGCCGTGGCAGGAAGCGACCACGCACCGGTTCAGCGGCAGGCATTGCCATGGCCGATCTCGATGACGGCGCTGGCTCCCAGCCGCATCAGCCCTGCCGGTGGGTCCTGCAGCGCTATCCGCACCGGAAAGCGCTGGGCGACCCGCACCCAGTTCAGGGAGCGCTCCACGTACGGCACATTGCGCGGAACATCCACCTTGGCGCTGTCCAGTACCCCCGCGCCGATCCCGACCACCCTGCCCCGCAACGGGCGTGACCGGTCGATCATGGAGTACACCGTCGCACATGCGCCCAGCGGGATGCGCTGCAGCTCGGTCTCACGAAAATTGCCGTTGGCAAACCACTGCTCGCTGCTGATCAGGGTGAACACGGGTTGCGAGGGCGCAAGCACTTCGCCAGTCGTCACGTCCAGACCGGCCACGTGTCCGGCGTGCGGTGCACGTACGGTGGTCAGTCGCAACGCCCGCTCGGCCTCGGCCAGGGCGGCGCGCCGCGCCTCCACGGCCGCCTGCGCGGCGGCGGTGGTATCCACCGCCTGTTGCAACGACGTCTGCTGCCGGCGCGCCTGCTCCAGCGTCCGCTGCGCGTCGCTGGCGGTCAGTTCCGCCTGATCGAGTTGCTGCCACGGCACGTACCCATCGCGTGCCAACGGGCGCAGCCGTTCCACCGTGCGCCGCGCCAGGCCGGTGCCGGTCTGCGCCTTGCGGGCCTGCACCGCGGCAATCGCGGCGGTGGCGCCTTGGCTGGCGACCACGCGCTGCTGGGTCGCCAGATTGGCTTCGGCCAGTGCCAGTTCGGCGCGGGCGGCGCCAACGGCATGAACGAACGGGGCCGGATCGATCCGGAACAGCACCTCGTCGCGTACCACCGTGCTGTTCTCCTGCACGCGCAACTCGACCAGGCGCCCACCGACTTCCGGTGCGATGTGCACCACCTCGGCATCGAGGCTTGCCGCGTCGGTGGAAGGAAGGCGGTACGCGCGATACAACAGCCCGAGCAGCAGCACGAGCGCCACCGCGATCAACAGCAGCGCGACGCGACGTGTCCACGGAGAGGGAGCGATGGCTTCGGCGGCGCGCATCAGGGCCCCACCCCCCATGCGAGCAGGCACGCTGCAATCAACCCGATGGCCGCGAACGTCCACAACGGAAACGGCACGCGCCCCGGCCCGAGCGCACGCAGGACCAGCGCCCTGGCCAGCACGCCCAGCACGATGGCCGTGGCGGCCAACACCAGCCAGCCGGGGAAGTAGGCGCCGAAGATCGCCAGGCTCGGGCTGCCCTCAGCATGGCAACCGGCCAGCACGGGGACCAGCAGCAACGGGCCGCCCTGCTTCATCGCGTTGCGACGCACACGGGCCTGCCGACGCAGCATCATGCCGATCCGGCCGCATCGTCAGCAAGCGCAGCTGACAGCCGCACATACACGTCCATGGCGCTTCACCAGGTCCAGGGTCCAGCACTTTTTTACTCCCGGCCGCGCCGAAACAGCAGGACGAAATCCGCATGCATCGATAGCGGATTCATCTGGCCGGTCCAGCGCGGCGTGGAAGCGCCGCGCGCCCTCACTGAGACGGCTTTGGCTCCTCGTCACCGGCAGTAGGTCCACGGGATCGCCGCACCCGGCGTGGGCACCGATGGCCCGGCGCGATGGGCGCTGCCCTGGAGGTCATCGTCGCCGCTGCCCGGGCCCTGCATGGCAGCGGCGGCTATGGCTCAGGCGCGTAGATCCCCCGCGCCCTGTCTCAATCCAGCGACGACAACGCCTGCCGCAGTGCCGCTACCTGCGTCGCGTCGCTCTGCAGCCAGTCGCGCTCCAAACCGACCAGCGCCGGGTTGTGATGGTGCATCGCCGAGCGTCGCACGGCCTTGGCCGACGCGTGCAGTTCCCGGCACCCGCTTTCGCGCGCGACCGCACCGATGTTCGCAGCCGTCAGGCCGGCACCTGCCATGACCGACAGCCGCGTACCGGCCTGGCGCACCAACGCCGCCAGCATGGCCACGCCGGCCTGCGCACCGGCTTGTCCGCCGGAACTGAGCACACGCTCGCAGCCCAGGCCGACCACCTGCTCCAGGGCGGCGGGCAAGTCACGCGCCGCGTCGAAGGCACGATGGAACGTGACCCCCATCGGTCCGGCCGCGTTGACCAGCTCCCGGCACAGCGGCAGGTCGATGCCGCCATCGGCGTCCAGCGCACCGATCACGACACCATCGCAACCAAGCTGCCGGCACGCGGCGATGTCACGCAGCATGATCTCCGCTTCCAGCGGCCCGTAATGGAAATCCCCCGGCCGTGGGCGTACCAGCACGTAGAGCGGAATCTGCAGGCGGTCGCGCGCGACGGCGAGTGTGCCGTACGACGGCGTGGTACCGCCCTGTTCCAGGTTCTCGAACAGTTCGACGCGGTCCGCCCCGCCCTGCTGCGCCGCCAGCGCCGAGGCGGCCGAATTGCAGGCGATCTCCAGCAGGCGCGATGGGCTCACGCCTGCGTGCTCGTGTAGACCGCGTCCGAGTCCAGCAGTGCATCCTGGCGCTTGGCGTCGCAGACCGCGTAGACGAAGCCGCGGTGCAGCGCGTAGGCACCGACTTCACCATTGCGGTTGAGCGCCAGGAAGCAGACCTGCAGGGTGCGGCTGGCCTCCGGGCGCTTGCGCACCACGCGCGCGATCGCTTCACGGCACGCCTCGGCCGGCGACAACCCCTGGCGCATCAGCTCCACCACCAGGAACGAGGCCGCGTTGCGGATCATCTCCTCGCCCATGCCCGAGGCGGTTGCTGCACCGACTTCATTGTCGACATACAACCCTGCACCGATGATCGGGCTGTCGCCGACCCGGCCGTGCATCTTGAAGGCCATGCCACTGGTGGTGCAGGCACCGGCCATCTGTCCGTTGGCATCGATGGCCAGCATGCCCAGCGTGTCGTGGTTGTTCTTGTCACCGGGCAGGCCGCGGCGCTCGGCGTTGATCTGCGGGGCGTAGTGCTCGGTCTTGAGCCACTCGCGCCACGCCCGTTCGGCCTCGGCGGTGAGCAGGTTCTGCTTCGGGAAACCCTGCTGCACGGCGAACTGCTGCGCCCCCTCGCCCACCAGCATCACGTGCGGCGTCTTCTCCATCACCGCGCGGGCGACCGAGATCGGGTGGCCGATATCGGCCAGCGCGGCCACCGAACCACAGCGGCCATCACCGTTCATGATGCTGGCGTCCAGGGTCAGCACGCCATCGCGGTCGGGGTTGCCGCACCGCCCGACCGTGGGGTTGCACAGGTCGCTCTCGGCCCAGCGTGCCCCGGCTTCCACGGCGTCCAGCGCGCTGCCACCGGCGGCCAGCACCTTCCACGCCGCCTGGTTGGCACCCACGCCGAAATCCCAGGTCGATACCACCCGTGCACCGGTCGCGGCGGGCGCATTGGCCAGCAACCCCGGTGCCGCACCGGCGGCCCCCAACAGCAGTGATGTCTGCAGGAACTGCCTGCGTGTACTCATGCCCGGAACTCCCTCGTTGTTGCGGATCTCAGATGCGCGCGTGCTGCTCGGCGTGCCAGGACAACGCTCCCAGCACGCCCAGTTCACCGTGCTCCACGCGCCATACCGGCGTATGCGCGAGCGCGGGCGACAGCCCTCCCTTGGCACGGAAGCGACGTTCGAACGTGCCGCCATGCAGTTCCGCGGCCAGGTGGCCAGCCACGCCACCGGTCAGGTAGACCGAACGCGCGGCAAAGGTCAGGGCCAGGTCGCCGGCAAGGCTGCCCAGCCAGCCACAGAAGGTGTCCACGCATTCGGCGGCCAGGGCATCACCGTTGCGGCTGGCCTGGACCAGTGCATCGGGGGCCTGCCAGCGCACCGGCTGCCCGCGCAGTTCGCACAGGCAGTCGTACAGCGTCATCAGGCCGGGCCCGGACAGCACGCGCTCGCTGTCCACGTAGGCGTAGCGCTGCGACAACAGGCGCAGCACGTCCTGCTCAAGCGGCGTGGCGGCCGCAAGCGCCGCGTGGCCGCCCTCGCTCGCCAGCACCGAGGGCCGTCCGCCGACCAGGCGCACGGCAACGCCGAGTCCCGTACCCGGGCCCAGCACCAGGGCCGGCCCGCGCGCATCGGCGCTGGCGTCGCCGCACACCAGGTGCAGGCTGTCGCGCTCGGCGGGCGGCATCGCCTGCGCCACCGCGACGAAGTCATTGATCAGTTCAAGGCTGGCCAGCCCCGCGTCCTGGCGCGTCTGCGCGATCGAGACCGGCCACGGCAGGTTGACGTTGAGCAGGGCATCGCCATCGACGATGCCGGCGATCGCCACCACCGCGTGGTCCAGCGCCGGCGCGCCGGGTGACTGCCGCACCTGCTGCAGGTAGTCACGCAGGATCGCGGCCAGGCTGGGATGTTCGGCGCAGGCGTACTTGCGGAAGTCGCGGATCCGCGGCGGCGTCCCCGGGCGGAGTTCAGCCCAGGCCAGGCGGGCATAGGTCCCGCCCACATCGGCACCGATGACACAGGAAGAAGTCGGGGGAAACGCGGGCGATTCCGCGGGGGGCCGTTCGGCGGGCTCTACCTCAGGCCTGCTCATTCCTGTTCCTGCTTGTACAGCATGTCATTCAGATGCTCTGGCAATCGATGCGGAATGATGCGTCATGCTTTCCCGGTTTGGAAAGCGGCCTCAAGTCAGGTTGCGCAAGGCCCGCCACGACCACCAGCCCAGCGCCGTCATCGACAGCGAGCCGCCCAGGTGCACGCCGATGGTCGCCAGCGCCCAGCCCAGGTGTCCGCGCTGCAGCTGGTCCACCACTTCGGCGGAGAACGTGGAAAAGGTGGTCAGGCCGCCCAACATCCCGGTGACCACGAACAGCCGCCACGCCGGCGCCAGTTCAGGCCGCGAGCTGAAGAACGCCAGCGCCAGCCCGATGACGTAGCCGCCGATCAGGTTGGCCGCCAGCGTGCCCATCGGCAGGTTCTGGTGCATCGGGTTCAACCACACGCTCAGGCCGAACCGCAGCCACGCCCCGATGGCCGCCCCGAGGCCGATGGCCAGGAAAGAAAGCCACATCCGCCTAGTCCTCCCCTGCATGTCCGGCCACCGCACCGCTCATCGATCAGCGCCTGGCTTGCGCTGGGCACGGGCCTGCTCGCGGGCCGCGCGCAGCCGGTCCAGCTTCTCCTTCAGCTTGATCTCCAGGCCACGTTCGGCCGGGGCGTAATAGACGCGTTCGCCCATCTCGTCCGGGAACGCGGTCTGGTCCAGCGCGATGCCGCCTTCGACGTCGTGGTCGTACTGGTAGCCCTGGCCGTAGCCCAAGGTCTTCATCAAGCGCGTCGGTGCGTTGCGCAGGTGCAGGGGCACCGGTTGCGTGCCCAGTTCGGCGATGTCGGCACGGGCCTTGTTCAAGGCCATGTAGCTGGCGTTCGACTTGGCGGTGCTGGCCAGGTAGATGGCCAGGTTGGACAGCGCGATGTCGCCTTCCGGTGGCCCGATCCGGTCGTAGGCGCTCCAGACATTGATCGCCATCTCCAGTGCCCGTGGGTCGGCCAGGCCAACGTCCTCCACTGCCATGATGGTCATCCTGCGCAGGATATAGGACGGGTCGCAACCGCCGTCGAGCATGCGCGCCAGCCAGTAAATGGCGCCGTCCGGGTTGGAACTGCGCACCGACTTGTGCAGGGCCGATATCTGGTCGTAGAACTGCTCGCCGCCCTTGTCGAAGCGGCGGGTGCGGTCGGCCAGCACCTGCAGCAGGGTTTCCGGGGTGATCTCGCCCTCTTCGCCGCTGGCCAGTTCGGCGGCGATCTCCAGCAGGGTCAGGGCGCGACGCACGTCACCGTCGGCGGCGCGGGCGATTTCCAGCAGGGACTCGCGCGTGACGCGGATGGCCTGTTCGCCCAACCCGCGCTCGCTGTCACCCAACGCCCGCTCCAGCGCCTCGACCACGTCCTCCGGCGATACCGACTCCAGCACGTGCACGCGGCAGCGCGACAGCAACGCCGAGTTCAGTTCGAAGGACGGGTTCTCGGTGGTGGCACCGACGAAAATGATGGTGCCGCGCTCGATATGCGGCAGGAACGCATCCTGCTGGGCCTTGTTGAAGCGATGCACCTCGTCGACGAACAGCACCGTGCGACGGCCGCCGGCGAAACGCTGGGCGGCCTCGGCCAGCACCTGGCGTACCTCGGGCAGGCCGGACAGCACGGCCGAGATCGCCTTGAACTCGGCGTCGGCATACTGCGCCAGCAGCAGCGCCAGGGTGGTCTTGCCGCAACCGGGCGGCCCCCACAGGATCATCGAATGGACGCGGCCGGACTCGACCGCGCGGCGCAGCGCCGTGTTCGGCGCCAGCAGGCGTTTCTGCCCCACCATCTCGTCAAGCGTGCGCGGACGCATGCGCTCGGCGAGCGGGCGCATGCTTTCGCGGTCCGCGCTCAGCAGGTCGGCGGGGGCGTCGTCTATGAAGATGTTTCGGGATCTGGCCACGCCCGCATTCTAACGCGGGCGCAACCCGGGCTCGCGGCCCGACGTGGTGATCAGCGCTCGCCGACCACGTCCACGTCCTTGCCCGGCACGAAGCGGAAGGTACCGGCGGCAAAGCCCGGATTCTTCTTCCAGTCGGTGAAATTGATGACCGTGCGCTGGCCGACCGCGTCCACCACCTCCATGCGCGCCAGCCCGCCATTGGCGAAGCCCAGCGAGGCGGACTGGAAGTTGGTCTCGGTCTCGCGCTTGGGCGTCAGCGACAGCCACTGCATCCCATCGCGCGGCGCGGCTTCTTCGCTGACGTCGTACTGGCGCTCGAGCTGGGCCGGGTTGATCAGCGCGACCAGCGGGCTGTTCTGTTCCTCGGCCCCCTGCGGGGTCACCGTGGCCTGCTCCAGGTCCGGCTCGTAGACCCACACCTTGCTCCCGTCGGCGATGATCAGCTGCGGGTGCGGACGGGTGTATTCCCAGCGGAACAGGCGCGGCGCCGACAGTGCGACGCGGCCGCTGGACGACTCCTTGACCCGGCCGCGCGAGTCGAACACCTGCTGGGCAAACTGCCCGTCCAGGCCACGCAGGCCGTTGGTGAAGGACCTCAGGTCGTCACGTGCCCCGGCCCAGGCCGAGGTGCTGGCAGCGCCGGCGAGCAGCAGCGCGGAGGTGATGACATGGCGGCGGAAATTCGTGTTCATGCGGGGAGTCTGCACCGGAAGTGATGAACCAGGGCGCAGTCTGCCCGCCCGATTCTGAATGGGGTGATAGCGCAATTATGCGCCTTCCCGCGTGCGCCGAGCGCGGGCAATCACCGGATGTCAACGAAATGTGAAAGCACTGACCACACTATCCGGGGTATGTTCTGCGCCGGTGCCTGGCCAGTCGGTCAGTACCGCGTCATCTGCCTTGCTGAACTACACGATCACAACGACGTTCTCCGTGTCATTGCAGGTCCGGACCGTCGTGCAAAGGAATGCCCATGATCATCAGTCCCCCGTTTCTTCCAGCCCGCGCCGACACTGACGACGACGCCCGCTTTCTAGATGCCGCGATGTCGACCGTGGAACACGGGCACTATCCGGTCAGCAACAAACTCTCCTGGCATGGTGGCTTGCACCTGCGCGCTCCCGCGCGCGGCAACGGCCGTGAGCCGGTCCGTGCCATTGCCGATGGCACCGTGGTGTATGTCCGGGCAGCGACCGCACGCCCCGGCACCCCGGCCGAAGTGGACGCTCATGCGCAGGGATATCTGGGGTGGTCCGACAACGGTTGCGTCGTCATCCGCCATGACACCGCCATTGGCGCCACGGGCAACCAGGAAACCCAGGTCCAGTTCTATTCGATCTACATGCACCTGACCCGCATCCGCACCGCCAACGTCGTGGTTGGCCGACGCATCTACCGCAAGGTGGAGATTGGCGATGCCGGTTCGATCGACGGCCAGGCTGACCTCATCCATTTTGAGATCATCTGCGACGACGCCAACATGGCTCGCCTGCTGGGACGGGCATCCGGCGACGTCAACGTCGCCAATCATGGCCGCACCGACGCCGTGTTCGGCGAGGTCTACTTCCACTTGCCGGCGGATACCCCGGTCTTCCCGAGCCGGCCGGCGCTCAATGCCACCAGTGGCACCGCAGGTACGGGCGCGGCGTTGGGGGCCGAACGCGTGGTCGGCATCCGCTACAGCGCTCCTGCCAATGCGCAGAGCGCCTATGGGGGCGACGCACAGGTAACGACCTACGACCTGGACGGCGCCCGCATCGGCACCCAACTGACCGAAGTTGACGCCGAGTACAACCTGTATGACACCGCAGGTGCCACGGTTACCGCGTACTCAAACGCCCGCGCAGCGGCGGTACCGAACAGGGCGGCGGTCTACGAGCTGCTGCGCTTTGGCCGCACCCTGGGCGGTCCGGATACCCTCACTCCGGCCGACACGCCGCATTGGCGCCAGATCTCCACGGGCCCCACTACGGGCTGGGTGAATCTCAACGCCGCCAATGTGCACAAGTTCAGCGACGCCGATGCACCGCGATGGGCACATTGGGCCATCGTGGAAGACTTCCAGGACAACGACAGCCGTTGCGATGCGGCTGCGGTACGGCGCCTGCTTGAGCGCGAAGGCGAACCTGCACCGACCGCCGAACAGGCCGAGCAGCGTCTGCGTGACGCCGCATTGCAGCCCAAGCTGCAGGGCTTGGTATGCAAGTTCCCGACTGAGTGGCAACGCAGCGGGATAGAAACGCGCTGGGGATGGCTGAAGATCGAGGGCCCTGGATCTGCACGCGGCAGCGCACCGACGATGGGGGCGAGCACCTACCTGTCCGCCTCGGACTTCCCGCAGTTCCAACGTCATGTCGAAGCGTTGGCGTTCTGGGAGGATGCCGCCATTCCCAACCTGAACGCGGCGCATTGGCACTTCCATCCCAAACGCTTCATCCAGCACTTCCGCAAGTGTGGGTGGCTCAGCCAGCGAGAAGCCACGCGGATGATCCGCCAGACTCTGCGCGAAGGCGGCAGGGAAGTCGTGACCGTGAGCTGGGCCGACGTCACCGCACGCCTCACAACCGCCTCCACCCGCCGCCCCGCTGGTTTACACGTCAACATGCAGAAGATGGCCCGCAAGTACGGCATCGCAGCCACGCGTGTGCGTACCGCGCACCTGTGGGGGCAGCTGACCGCCGAAACGGGCCGCTTGGAATTCATGGTCGAAGGGGGGGGCGACTCCTATTTCGACAAGTATGAACCGGGCACTGACCAAGGCCGCAAGCTGGGCAACACCGAGGTGGGGGACGGTGTGCGATTCAAGGGACGCGGCCTCATCCAGCTGACCGGGCGGAACAACTACCGGCAATATGGTGCTTACCGCGGGCTGACATTCACCGATGACCAGAACAGTCCGCTGCTGCAGAGCGATCCCTTCAACACCTGTGATGGCTCGGGCTACTATTGGGCCAGCAAGCAGCGCTACACCGAGAACAAGCAGAAGAAGCTTGTTCCTCTGGGCAAGCTAAGCATCAACTCCTGGGCTGATGGCGGCATCGCCGAGACCGCGCAGCGCAACGTCACCCGATCAATCAATCCGGCCCAGCTGCATTTTGATTTCCGCCAGCAGGGCTTCCAGCATGCGTACTACGTGCTCAATGACGCCACTCAGGTGCATGCCGAGTACAAGGAAATCCCGGAGACCTGAAATGATCCAACGCGTGGGAACCCTCCTGCTGTGCGGCGGCCTGTTGCTGACCACATTGGCCTGCCATGCCGCCGCCACCCGTGTTGATCGACCGGACTGCGGAGTATCGTTCCAAACCCCGACCGGACTGCGCCAGCTGGAGATCACCGACGCCGAACGCGAGGCCGGCACGCTGTGCATCATCGCTTTCGCCCGCGCCGGCAAGCCGACCCCCGCGACGGTGGGACAGGTCGAAGGCTGGCGTGAACTCGCCGACTATGTGCTTGAGGTCAAACAGGTGCCGCTGCGTGAGGCGGCCCGGGAACGCGGCCTGGTGGTGGATCCGGGCAGCCCGCCGCAGCTGCTGCCTGCCGCTCCCGATGCCAGCGTCGTGTTCACGCTGAAGCACGCTCAAATCCAGGCCCTGCCCCATGGCGAACTGGCACTGGCCGAAACCGAAGCCAGCAAGCGCCCTGCCTCGATGATCCGCAATGGCACCACCGGCCAGCTGATCCTGGTGGCGGGCAACGATGACCGCTCGGTGGCCTACGTGCACTGGCTGTCCACGCGGTCCCCGCACAGCAGCGAGGACGGCCAGGCCCTGGCGGCCCTGTTCAAGTCGATGGATTTCACCGCCGGCAATTGACACGCCGGCATGCAGGCCGCCCGCTGGCGGCCTGCCCTGCCCCGCCGACTTACTTCGGCGGCGGCGGTGCCAGCACGGTACGGTCGCCATTGTGCTCCGGCGGGGTGACCACGCCGGCGGCTTCCAGCGCCTCGATCAGGCGCGCGGCACGGTTGTAGCCGATCTTCAGGCGCCGCTGCACGCCGGAAATCGACGCACGACGGGTTTCGGTGACGATCCGCAACGCCTCGTCGTACAGCGGGTCGGACTCGTCGCCGGCCGCGCTGCTTTCCGGCAGGCCAGTGGCACCGACCACCACGCCGTCGCCCATGGTCTGCACCTCGTCCAGCACGCCCTCGATGTACTCGGCCGGACCGCTGGCCTTGAGGTGCTCGACCACGCGATGCACCTCCTCGTCGGAGACGAAGGCACCGTGCACGCGGTCCGGCATGGCGGTGCCGGGCGGCAGGTACAGCATGTCGCCGTTGCCCAGCAGGGCCTCGGCGCCGGACTGGTCCAGGATGGTGCGCGAGTCGATCTTCGAACTGACCTGGAAGGCGATGCGGGTCGGGATGTTGGCCTTGATCAAGCCAGTGATCACGTCCACCGACGGGCGCTGGGTGGCCAGGATCAGGTGGATGCCGGCCGCACGCGCCTTCTGCGCCAGGCGCGCGATCAGTTCTTCGACCTTTTTGCCGACGATCATCATCATGTCGGCGAATTCGTCGATGAAGATGACGATGAACGGCAGCGGCTCCAACGGACGCGGGGCCTCGCCCATTTCCGGGTTCGGCTGGAACAGCGGGTCCATCAACGGCTGGCCGGCGTCGATGGCGTCCTTGATCTTCTTGTTGAAGCCGGCCAGGTTGCGCACGCCCACCGCGCTCATCAACTTGTAGCGGCGCTCCATCTCGGCCACGCACCAACGCAGGCCGTTGGCGGCCTCCTTCATGTCGGTCACCACCGGCGCGAGCAGGTGCGGGATGCCCTGGTAGACGCTCAGTTCGAGCATCTTCGGGTCGATCATCAGCATGCGCAGGTCTTTCGGGCTGGCCTTGTAGAGCAGGCTCAGCACCATCGCGTTGACCGCCACCGACTTGCCCGAACCGGTGGTGCCGGCCACCAGCAGGTGCGGCATGCGTGCCAGGTCGGCCACGGTCGGGCGGCCGGCGATGTCCTTGCCCAGCGCCAGGGTCAGCACGCTGGCCGACTTGTCGTATTCCTTCGAGCGCAGCAGCTCGGACAGGAAGATCATCTCGCGGGTGACGTTGGGGATTTCCAGGCCGATCACCGACTTGCCCGGGATCACGTCGACGACACGCACCGACTTGACCGACAGGCCGCGGGCGATGTCCTTGTCCAGCGAGCTGATCTGGCTGACCTTGATGCCCGGTGCCGGCTCGATCTCGAAGCGGGTGATCACCGGGCCCGGATAGGCGCCCACCACCTGCGCGTCGATGCGGAAGTCCTTGAGCTTGAACTCGATCTGGCGCGACAGCGTTTCCAGCGTCTGCTCGTCGTAGCCCTTGGGCTGCGGCTTGGGGTCATCCAGCAGCGCCAGCGGCGGCAGGTCCGAACCATCGCCATTGACGCCCTGGAACATCGGGATCTGGGTCTCGCGCTTGGCACGGTCGCTCTTCTCGATGACCGGCGCCGGGCGCGGTTCGATCTTCACCGGCTCGCGCTTGGCGCGCACTTCGGCGTCGACCTTGCGCACTTCCTCGCGTTCCTCGCGCAGCGCACGGGTCTGTTGCCACTCGTTGGCCTGTTCCTTCTTCTTCTCGAACATCGGCCCCAGCGCCATCACCCACTTGCCGATCTTCTCCATCACCACGAACCAGGACAGCCCGGTCGCCAGCGTGATCGAGGTCAGCAGCAGCACCAGCAGGAACAGGTTGCTGCCAACCGGGCCAAAGCCGGTCTGCAGCGACTTGCCGACCAGCACGCCCAGGCCACCGCCGGCGCGGGCGACATCCCCCGGCGGCAGGCGCAGGTACAGGAAGCCGGTCGCGCCGATCAGGAAGCCGACGATGCCGACCAGCCGCAGCGCCGGGCCCAGGTCGTCCTGGCCGCGCTCCTCGCGGTTCAGGCCGAACATGGCGATCCACGCCACCGCCGCCAGCATCAGCGGGATCAGGTAGGCCACGTAGCCGAACAGCTGGCGCATCACGTCGGCGATGTACGCACCGACCCTGCCGCCCATGTTGTGCACGGGCGCGACCACCGAGCCGGACTGCGACCAGCCCGGGTCCGCGGGGGAATACGTGAACAGGCTTGCCAGCAGATACAGCAGCGCCGGGGCAATCGCGATCAGCGCAAGGTCACGCCATAATTTGTGTCGCCGCGGCTTGTCCGCCGCGGCGGCCGGCTTGCGCGCGGCATTGCCGGCGCTGGGGTTCTTGCCACGTTCCGGGACCTGTTTCGCCACCTTTGACCAGACCTTAGAAATGCACGGTTAGTGATTGATATTAAACGACGGACCGCTGTGTTTCACCCCGTCGACGATGCACACGTACGGAACGCGTCAGAAACCCGCCGCACAAGGGCAAGCCAACCGGGAGGAAGAAGGGAGACTGTATCCGACGGGCCGCGCCATTCCATTCACGTGCCTTGATTCACCGGGAGCCGACCGCCACTCTATGGGCTTGCCCGGACAGTTGCGGAAGCACGCCAACGGGCCGCCAATCCTGAACTTTCGCGAGTATACATGAGCACTTCCAGCCACCCGTCCCTGCCCTCCCGCCACGAGAAGCTGATCATCCTGGGCTCCGGCCCGGCCGGCTGGACCGCCGCCGTCTATGCCGCCCGCGCCAACCTCAAGCCGCTGGTGATCACCGGCCTGCAGCAGGGCGGCCAGCTGATGACCACCACTGAAGTGGACAACTGGCCGGGCGACGCGCATGGCCTGATGGGCCCGGACCTGATGGCGCGCATGCAGGCCCACGCCGAGCGTTTCGACACCGAGGTGGTGTTCGACCACATCCACACCGCCGACCTGTCCAAGCGTCCGTTCACCCTGACCGGTGACAACGCCCAGTACACCGCCGACGCGGTGATCATCGCCACCGGTGCCACCGCCAAATACCTGGGCATCCCGTCCGAGGAAGCCTTCAAAGGCCGCGGCGTCTCGGCCTGCGCCACCTGCGACGGCTTCTTCTACAAGGAGCAGGACGTGGTCGTGGTGGGCGGCGGCAACACCGCCGTGGAAGAGGCCCTGTACCTGTCCAACATCGCCCGCAAGGTCTACCTGGTGCACCGCCGCGACACCTTGAAGGCGGAGAAGATCATGCAGGACAAGCTGTTCGCCAAGGTGGCCGCCGGCAAGATCGAGACCGTCTGGCACCACCAGGTCGATGAAGTGCTCGGCAACGAGATGGGCGTGACCGGCGTGCGCGTGAAGTCCACCCAGGACGGCAGCACCCGCGACATCGACGCGCACGGTTTCTTCGTGGCCATTGGTCACCAGCCCAACACCGACCTGTTCAAGGGCCAGCTGGCGATGAACAACGGCTACCTTGAAATCCGCTCGGGCCTGGGCGGCAACGCCACCCAGACCTCCGTGGAAGGCGTGTTCGCCGCCGGCGACGTGGCCGACCAGCACTACCGCCAGGCCATCACCTCGGCCGGCTTCGGCTGCATGGCCGCACTGGACGCCGAACGCTTCCTGGACGCGCAGAGCCTCTGACCGCGGACCGCCACGGCTGCCGGCATGGACAAGGTGCTGATCAAGCAGCTGCTGTTTCACGGCAGCTGGCTGGTCTTCCCTGCCATTGCCTGGCTGTCGTGGCGCTGGCGTGGCGGCCGCCATCGCTGGCTGCTCGCGCTGTTGTTGCTGGGCTGCGGCGTGTTCACCTGGGCGCGCTTCATCGAACCGCAGATCATCCAGGTCGAGCAGACCACCCTGCCCGGCACCGGTGTCACCGCGCGGGTCGCGTTGATCAGTGACATCCATCTGGGCGTGTACAAGAACCGCGCCTTTCTGGAACGGGTGGTCGACCGGATCAATGCACTGCCCGTCGATGCGGTGGTCATCGCCGGCGACCTGACCTACGAACCCAAGGCCAGCGAACTGCAGGATCTGTTCGCGCCACTGGCCCGGCTGAAGCCACCGGCCTACGCCGTGCTGGGCAACCATGACCAGCAAGCCCCCGGTCCGGATATCGATCTGCCACTGCGCACGGCCCTGCGCCACCATGGCGTGCAGGTCATCGAAGGCCAGATCATCACCGACCGCCAGGGCCGCCAATGGGCGGGGCTCGGCGATCGCTGGGCCGGAAAGGACGACCCCGCATTCCTGCGCGTCGCCGACGCCATCACCCGTCCGGCCATCGTCATCGCCCACAACCCTGACAGCGCCATGGGATTACGTCCGGCCGATGCCGCCATCGTGCTTGCCGGCCACACCCATGGCGGACAGATCCGTATCCCGTGGCTGTACCGCCGGGTCATCCCGACCCAATACGACTTTGATCGCGGCGAACAGATCGCGCGCGCACCTGCCGGCCCGGTGCGGGTATTCACCACCCGGGGCCTGGGGGAGATCGGCCTGCCCCTGCGCCTGTTCAACCCGCCCACCATCGACGTGCTGCAGCTCCAGCCATGAGCCTGCAACTGCGCGCCATTTCCGCGCTGGACGCGATTGACAAGGCCGCGTGGGATGCCCTGCACGACGGCGGCAATCCGTTCATCAGCCACGCGTTTCTGAGCGGCCTGGAACAACACGGCTGCCTGCGCCCGGATTGGGGCTGGCAACCCGAGCACCTGACCCTGTGGCGTGATGGCGCACTGGTCGCTGCCGCACCGGGCTACCGCAAGTACAACTCACACGGCGAGTTCGTGTTCGACCACGCCTGGGCCAATGCCTATGCGCGCAATGGCCTGGACTATTTCCCCAAGTGGCTGGGCGCGGTGCCGTATTCGCCGGTGACCGGGCCGCGGCTGCTAGCGCGCAATGACCAGGACCGCTGCGCCCTGCGCGATGCCATCGTCGCGCACGTGCAGGCCGAACAGCTTTCCTCCGCGCACATCAACTTCCACCTGCCCGGGGAGACGGCGTGTTTCGACGGGCAATGGCTGCTGCGCACCGACGTGCAGTTCCAGTGGCAGCGCGAGCCGGGCTGGCAGGCCTTCGATGACTTCCTTGCCGCGATGGACCACAAGCGACGCAAGAACATCCGCCAGGAGCGCGCCAAGGTCGCCCGCGCCGGGATCACCTTCGTGACGCGTCACGGAAACGAAGCCAGTGCCGACGAGCTGCGTGCCATGCACGGCTTCTACCTGCAGACCTTTGCCGAGTACGGCAACGCGCCGGCGCTGACCCTGCCCTTCCTGCGCCACCTGGCCACGCAACTGCCGCGCCAGTTGGTGCTGTTCCTGGCCCTGCAGGATGGCGAACCGGTGGCCGGCGCGCTGTGCCTGCGCGGCGGCGACACCTTGTACGGGCGCTACTGGGGCGGCGCGGCCCTGCCCGGGCTGCATTTCGAAACCTGCTACTACCAGGGCATCGAATACTGCCTGCGCGAAGGCCTGCAGCGCTTCGAGCCGGGCGCGCAGGGCGAACACAAGCTGGCCCGTGGCTTCCTGCCCACGCAAGTGCGCAGCCACCACTGGATCGCCCACCCGCAGTTCCGGCAGGCCCTGCGCGACTGGTGTGCCCGCGAGCGCGAGGATGCTGCCCGCTACGCGCAGGCGCTGCAGCATCACTCACCGTTCAAGTCCGACGAGCCCCGGCCATGACCCCGAAAGGCCCCTACCTGCTCGACGAGGCCAGCGATTCGCCGTTCCCCCCGGCCGAGCTGGCGTTGCGCGAACCCGACGGCCTGCTCGCCGTCGGCGGTGACCTGAGCCCCATACGCCTGCTCAACGCCTATGCGGGCGGGATCTTCCCGTGGTTTTCCGACGGCCAGCCGCTGCTGTGGTGGTCGCCGGACCCGCGCATGGTGTTCCGTACCGACGGGGTCCATTTGTCCTCGCGCTTCCGTCGCGCACTCCGCGGCAGCGACTGGCGGGTCCGCGCCGATACCGCGTTCCCCGAGGTGATGCAGGCCTGCGCGCAGGCGCCCCGCCCGGGCCAGGACGGCACCTGGATCACCGACGACATGCTCGCGGCCTACCTCCAGTTGCACCGGCTGGGCTACGCGCACTCCGTGGAGGTCTACGACGGGGATGCCCTGGTCGGTGGTATCTACGGCGTGGCGATCGGGCGGATGTTCTTTGGCGAAAGCATGTTCAGTGGTCGCAGTGGCGGCTCCAAGATTGCCCTGGCCGCGCTGGCCCGGACGCTGTCCGGCTGGGGCTGGCCACTGATCGACGCCCAGGTCGAGAACCCGCACCTGGTGCGGATGGGCGCCGAACGGCTGGAACGGGCGCCGTTCCTGGCCCAGGTGCGGCGACTGGTCCGCGAACCGGCCGATGTTGGCCCGTGGACACGTGGCTTCGGGGAATTCCCCGCCAGCACGCTGGCTGAACCGGCCGGCGTTTAACGCAAACTTTGCATGAATCCGCCCGCCGGCGTAAAATGCCCGCCCTTAGGCCCTCGGGGCCGTCCGCAGAACCGCACAGGACTACATGTCGAAAGACGACTCCATCGAGTTCGAAGGCACCGTCAGTGAGACGCTGCCGAACACCACTTTCCGCGTTCGCCTGGAAAATGGGCATGAAATCATCGCCCACATCTCCGGCCGCATGCGCAAGAACTACATCCGCATCCTGACCGGCGATCGCGTCAAGGTCGAGATGACGCCGTACGACCTGACCAAGGGCCGTATCACCTACCGCATGAAGTAATGCGGTAAGCCGGGCGTTATGCCAGGAAAGCCAGCCCGCGCGCTGGCTTTTTTGCGTGGCGAAATTCCGCCGGAATGGCCCCGGCCGCGGAGCGGGCAATGCCTGGCCCCGCCTCAGGTTAGCCGCGGAAAGCAGGCCGAGGATCGGCGTGCAGGACCTTCCTGCGGTGATGCATTCAAGGCTTCGCGGCCAAGGCCACCCCTGCCCGTCCCACAAAAATGCCCGCATCGTTGGATGCGGGCATCGGGTGTCAGCCGCCCGGCTTACTCGACCGTGGCCGGCAGCAGGTGCTCCGGCTCGGCTTGGGTCTCGACGATCAACTCGCCGTCGCGCACGTCGATGCTGACCTTTCCGCCGTCCACCAGCTTGCCGAACAGCAGCTCGTCGGCCAGCGGACGCTTGATCTTGTCCTGGATCACGCGACTCATCGGGCGGGCACCCATCTCCGGGTCGAAGCCGTGCTGGGCCAGCCAGTCGCGGGCGGCCGGGGTGGCCGACAACGAGACGTGCTTGTCCTGCAGCAGCATCTCCAGCTCGATCAGGAACTTGTCCACCACGCGCAGGATGTGGTCGAAGCCCAGCGGCTGGAACTGCACCACCGCGTCCAGGCGGTTGCGGAACTCCGGCGTGAAGCTCTTGCGGATCACTTCCATCGCATCGGTGGCATGGTCCTGCTTGGTGAAGCCGATCGAGCGACGTGCCGCCTGGGTGGCGCCGGCATTGGTGGTCATCACCAGGATCACGTTCTTGAAGTTGGCTTCACGGCCGTTGGTATCGGTGAGGATGCCGCGGTCCATGACCTGCAACAGGATGTTGAAGATGTCCGGGTGCGCCTTCTCCACCTCGTCCAGCAACAGCACGCAGTGCGGCGTCTTGACGATCTTCTCGGTCAGCAGGCCGCCCTGGTCGAAGCCGACGTAGCCCGGGGGCGCACCGATCAGGCGGCTGATCGAATGCGGCTCCATGTACTCGCTCATGTCAAAGCGCACCAGCTCGATGCCCAGCTGCAGCGCGAGCTGGCGGGTGACCTCGGTCTTGCCCACGCCGGTCGGGCCGGCGAACAGGAAGTTGCCGATCGGCTTGTCCGGGTTGCCCAGCCCCGAGCGCGACAGCTTGATGGCCGAGGCCAGGCTGTCGATGGCAGGGTCCTGGCCGAAGATCACCATCTTCAGGTTGCGCTCCAGGTGCTTGAGCACGTCCTTGTCGGTGGCGGTGACCTGCTTGGCCGGGATGCGCGCCATCTTGGCGATGATGGTCTCCACTTCCTCGATGTCGATGTGCGACTTGCGCTGCCCTTCCGGCAACAGGCGCTGGCGGGCACCGGCCTCGTCGATCACGTCGATGGCCTTGTCCGGCAGCAGGCGGTCGCCGATGTGCTTGACCGACAGGTCCACCGCGGCCTGCAGCGCGTCATCGCCGTAGGTCACGCCGTGGTGCGCCTCGTACTTCGGGCGCAGCCCCTTGAGGATCTCGTAGGCCTCGCCCACCGTCGGCTCGACGATGTCGATCTTCTGGAAGCGACGGGCCAGGGCGCGGTCCTTCTCGAAGATGCCGCGGTATTCCTGGAACGTGGTCGAACCGATGCAGCGCAGCTCGCCCGAGGCCAGCGCCGGCTTGATCAGGTTGGAGGCGTCCATGGTGCCGCCCGAGGCCGAACCGGCACCGATGATGGTGTGGATCTCGTCGATGAACAGCACCGCGTTGGGGATCTTCTTCAGTGCGCCGATCACGCCCTTCAGGCGCTTCTCGAAGTCGCCGCGGTACTTGGTGCCGGCGACCAGCGCGCCCAGGTCCAGCGAATAGATCACCGCGTCGGCGAGCACCTCGGGCACCTCGCCATCGACGATGCGCTTGGCCAGCCCTTCAGCGATGGCGGTCTTGCCCACGCCGGCCTCGCCCACGTACAGCGGGTTGTTCTTGCGGCGGCGGCACAACACCTGGATGGTGCGCTCGATCTCGTCGCGCCGGCCGACCAGCGGGTCGATGCGACCGGCCTTGGCCTGCTCGTTGAGGTTGCTGGCGAACTCGGTCAACGAATCGCCCTTGGACTCGCCCTCACCGCCCTCGGCACGGCCCTCGCCTTCCAGCGGCGAGGACATGTCCGACTCGTCGCCACTCTTGGCCACGCCGTGGGACAGGTAATTGACCACGTCCAGCCGGGTAACGTCCTGCTGGTTGAGGTAGTAGACGGCGTGGGATTCCTTCTCGCCGAAGATCGCCACCAGCACGTTGGCGCCGGTGACCTCCTTCTTGCCCGAGGACTGCACGTGGTAGACGGCACGTTGCAGGACGCGCTGGAAGCCCAGGGTGGGTTGCGTATCGCGGCCATCGTCTTCCGCCAGCAGCGAGACCGAGGCGTTGATCGCCTTCTCCAGTTCGCTGTGCAGGCGCTCAAGGTCGGCTCCGCAGGCCTTCAGGACGGCCTGGGCGGATGCATTCTCAAGCAGGGCCAACAACAGGTGCTCCACCGTCATGTATTCATGACGGGCTTCCCGGGCGCGCTTGTAGCACTGACCAATGGTCTGCTCGAGGTCTTTACTGAACATGAGGCACTCCGGTTCCGGTTGCTGACAATATGCGGCCTGACTGCACGTTTTCCAGCACCCTAGCGGCGTTCATGTAGAGGCCACGTCAGCAGGAAGTGGGGATTCGTTCACCCGGTGAATCCGGCATTCAGCTTCAAGAGCAAGGCGTGACGGCCGTTGCGCCCCGAGGGGCGGCCAACGGTGGTGCAGGCGGGAAAGTGTTTCCCATCGGGGACACAGCCGGCGCCCTGGAAAACCGGCCCGGCAGGCAGGTGCGCGATCGGCGACGGCGGGCGGCTCAGGCGCGCTCCATCGTGCACAGCAGCGGATGCTGGTTCATCCGCGAGAACTCGTTGACCTGGGCGACCTTGGTCTCGGCCACCTCACGGCTGTACACCCCGCAGATGCCGCGGCCGCGGGTATGGACGTGCAGCATCACCTGCGTGGCCTTGTCTAGGTCCATCGAGAAGAAGTTCTGCAGCACCGTCACCACGAAGTCCATCGGGGTGTAGTCGTCGTTGAGCAGCATCACCTGGTACTGCGGCGGCGGCGCGATCTCGGGCTTGCCGGGGGCAACCAGCAGGCCGTGCTCGTTGTCATGTTGGGGCTTCTGGGGCATCGGGCAATTATAGCGGTTTGCCGGCTTCGACCTTCAGCCATTGGACGACACCCCCCTGCCCCCCGCACAATTTGCAGGTCAACCAACCACTGACGGGGAAAACATGAAGAAGTCTGTAACCGGCATCGTCATCGCAGCACTGATGACCGCAGCCGCAGGAAGCGCAGTCGCCGGTGAACCGGACCGTGCCATCGGTCGCCTGCTGGATTCACTGGAGTACAAGTACGAGGTCGACGAGGACGGTGACTACCGGCTGGTGTTCGAGCTGGACAACGACCGTACCCAGCTGGTCTACGTGCGCTCCAACGTCGAGTCCTACGGCACCCACAACGTCCGCGAGATCTGGTCGCCCGGCTACAAGTCGCCGAGCCCGGACTTCCCGGCCAGCGTCGCCAACCGCCTGCTCGAGGACTCCAATGCCTCCAAGCTGGGCGCCTGGGTGAAGCAGCAGGACCTGGCGGTGTTCGTGGTCAAGATCGACGCCGACGCCACTGCCAAGCAGCTTTCCGATGCCATCGACGCGGCCTCGGCCAGCGCCGACGAGATCGAGCTGGAGCTGACCAAGGCGGACGAATACTGAGCGTGGACACCGCGCAGCCCCCGCGCTGGTCGCCACGCGTGACCGTGGCCACCGTTGTCTCCCGCGCGGGGCAACTGCTGCTGGTGGAAGAGGAAAAAGGCGGCCGGCGGGTGCTGAACCAGCCGGCCGGCCACCTGGAGGCCGGTGAAACCCTGCTGGAAGCCGCCATCCGCGAAACCCGCGAGGAGACCGGCTGGGAGGTGAAGCTGACCGGCTTCATCGGCACCTACCAGTGGGTGGCCGGCGATGGCACGCCGTTCCTGCGTTTCGCCTTCGCCGCCGAGCCGTTGCGCCACCACCCGGAACAGGCGCTGGACGACGGCATCGTGCAGGCGTTGTGGCTCACCCCGACCGCGCTGCAGGCCGACATGGCCCGCCTGCGCAGTCCGCTGGTCTGGCAGACCGTTTCCGATTGGCTGGCTGGCCAGCGTTATCCGTTGTCGATGTTGAGGCAGGTGCAGTGAGTAGTCCCGGTGTAGTCGTAGGGGTGTCCGGCGGCGTGGATTCGTCCGTCGCCGCGTTGACCCTGGTCCAGAACGGCCTGGACGTGGCCGGCCTGTTCATGCAGAACTGGGCCGATGACGGCAGCGGCCATTGCCGCGCCGAGGAAGATCGCCGCGACGCGGTGGCGGTGTGTGGCCGGCTGGGCATCCCGTTCCACTTCCGTGATTTTTCCAACGAATACTGGCAGGGCGTGTTCGAGCACTTCCTCGCCGAATACGCGGCCGGCCGCACGCCCAACCCGGACGTGCTGTGCAACCGCGAGGTGAAGTTCAAGCACTTCCTGGACGCGGCCCGCGAGCTGGGCGCCGAGCGCATCGCCACCGGCCACTATGCCCAGGTGGTGGAGTCCGGCGGCCGTTGGCGGCTGCTGCGCGGCGCCGACCGTGGCAAGGACCAGAGCTACTTCCTGCACCAGTTGGGCCAGGACCAGCTGGCGGCCACGCTGTTCCCGATCGGCCACCTGGAGAAGAGCGCACTGCGCCGCATCGCCCGCGAGGCCGGCCTGCCTACCCATGCCAAGAAGGACTCCACCGGCATCTGCTTCATCGGCGAACGCGATTTCCGCGAGTTCCTGGGCCAGTACCTGCCCGCCCGCGAGGGCGAGATCCAGGACCCGGACGGCCAGGTCATCGCCCGTCACCCGGGGGTGTTCTACTTCACCCTGGGCCAGCGCGAAGGCCTGAACATCGGCGGCGTGCGTGGCCGTCCGGCCGCGCCGTGGTTCGTGGTCGGCAAGGACGTGGCGCGCAACGTGCTGTACGTGGACCAGGGCCATGACAGCCCGTGGCTGCAGTCCAACTGGCTGCGCAGCGAGGCCATGCACTGGATTGCCGGCGCGCCCCCGGCGCGGCGCTTCGACTGCACTGCCCAGACCCGCTACCGCCAGCCGGACGAGCCCTGTACCGTCCAGGTACGTGACGATGGCACGCTGGACGTGCATTTCACCCGCCCGCAGCGAGCGGTGACGCCCGGCCAGTCGCTGGTGCTGTACGACGGCGCCGAGTGCCTGGGCGGCGCCGTGATCGCCGCCACCGATGCTCCCTTGGAACGCCGGCTTGGCGCTCCCGTTTCCCCTTGAGAGGTAACCATGAGTTTTTCCATCGATGACCGCGTGCTTGCCGTGGCCGGCATTGCCCAGGCGCTGCAGCAGGTACGTCGCATCGCCGAAACCGGCCATTCGGACAACGCCATCGTGCGGACCGCGATGGACAGCGTGATGCGCATCGACGCGGCCTCCCCGGCCGCCGTGTACGGCAGCGTCACGCAGGTGGAGCCGGGCCTGCGCCTGGTGCGCGACTACTTCCGCAACCAGGGCAAGGACGACCTGCTGCCGCGCCTGGCGCTGTCGGTGATGCAGCTGGAGCGCCGCTTCGTCCGCGAGGACGCGGCCGTGGACAAGGTGACCGCCGGCATCCGCCGCACCGCCGACCGCGCCCTGGAGCTGGGCGACAGCAGCCACCCGGACGTGTTGATGGCCATGGGCACCCTGTATGCCGACACCATCAGCCAGCTCAAGCCGCGGATCATGGTCCAGGGCAACCCGCACTACCTCGGCCAGGCCGCGGTGGTCTCGGAGATCCGGGCGCTGCTGCTGGCGGCGGTGCGCTCGGCGGTGCTGTGGCGCCAGTTGGGCGGCACCTACTGGGATTTCCTGTTCTCGCGCCGGAGCATGCTCGAAGCCATCGAGCGCCGCGTGCGTTGAGGCAACGGCCTGCCGCCCTCCCCGGCCGCAGGCCTTCACGCCGATGTCCCCGGATTGCGCGCGCAGGGCTAAAGACACCCTGCCCACGGCCGATACAGCAACCGTGACTCTCCCGAGAACGTCCATGTACGCACGTATTGCAATCCGCCTGGCCGCCCCCCTGGTCCTTACTTTCCTGCTGCCGCTCGCCGTGGCATTCACCTGGCCCGCCGCGGTGCTCTGGGCAATCCTGACCACCATGGTGCTCAGCTGGCTGGTGTTTGCCTGGTGGAGCGTGCATTCGCAGACCCAACGCTCGCCCGAGCATGCCCGCGTGATGCGCGAACAGGACATGCTGCTCAACGAGCTGCGCAGCTTCGTCAGCAACGAGATCGAAGGCTCGCGCAATGAAGTCGAGCGCGCCCGCGAACTGATCCGCCAGGCCGTCGCCGGGCTGGGCAGCAGCTTCGATGCGATGAACCGCAAGTCGCGCCAGCAGAGCCAGGCCCTGGCCCGCGTGGTCGACCGTGCCGGTGAAGACGGCAGCGCCGGCGTGGACGTGGCCCGTTTCGCCCAGCACGCCAGCCAGCAGATGGAGCAGCTGGTCGAGGCGCTGGAGGAAGTCAGCGGCCAGAGCAGCACCACCGTGCAGCACATCGACCAGATGGCCCAGCACCTGGATGGCATCTTCTCGCTGCTGGAGGACGTGAAGTCCATCGCCGACCAGACCAACCTGCTCGCCCTCAATGCCGCGATCGAAGCGGCCCGCGCCGGCGAAGCCGGCCGAGGTTTCGCCGTGGTGGCCGACGAGGTGCGCAACCTGTCCGAGCGTTCGACCACCTTCAACGAGCAGATCCGCAAGTTGGCCCACAGCTCCAAGGACGCCATCGCCAAGGTGCGCGAGACCGTCTCGCACATGGCCTCGCGCGACATGGACCGCTCGCGTGAAGCCCGCCACGAAGCCGCCGCCATGCTCGACAACGTGGCCGCGATCAACGCGTCGCTGGGCGACGGCATGCGCGAGATCTCCGAGTGCGGCCGCGCCATCGACGGCAGTGTCGCCGAAGCGGTGCGTGCACTGCAGTTCGAGGACATCGCCACCCAGACCCTGGGCGGCGTGCACACCCACCTGGACCGCCTGGGCACCATCAACCGCGAAGCCGTGGCCCTGCAGGAGCTGCTGCATCGCAATGGCGGCGTGTTCGATGGCGAACTGGTCAACGCCCTGCAGCGCACCGGCAGCCGCCTGCGCGAGCTGCGCAGCGAGTGGGAACGCCCGCCGCACAAGCCGGTGACCCAGCAGAGCATGGGCGCAGGTACGGTTGAGCTGTTCTGATACCCCACCAGGCGTCCAGAACCCGGCCCCGGCGAAAGCCGGGGCTTTGTCATGTCCGTCGCTGGGCGGATCACGGGAGACCCGGATGAGCCACCAAGCAGCCGATGACGGGGCGGTCTTGGCCGCCCCCTCCTGCCTGAGCCGCGCCGAACAGTTGCAGCGACTGGAGCAGTCCAGCCGCGACGAGCTGATGGCGCTGTACCGCGATGCACGGATTGGCGTGGCAAGCGAGGAGTGGCTGGTGACCAGCATCCAGTGGGACCTGGCGGTGGTCTAGGCGACGGACGCGATGCGTCGTCGCCATGGCTGCGGGACTTGCCGCTGCCCTGGGGCAGTTGGCCGGGGAAGCCGGAAGCGCGCCTGGACTTTGGTCGCAGCCGTGGTTTCGCCCCCGAGGGCGCTCCTAGCGCGTCAGTGCTGTTGGAGCGGTCTTGGCCGCGAAGCTGGTGTTGGTGCAGACCGCGCGTGTCGGGAATGCAATGCAATTACCGGCTCCGGTGGCAGTCGTGGTTTCGCGCCCGAGGGCGCTCCTACCGGGCCGGTGTTGTTGGAGCGGCCTTGGCCGCGATGCCGGTGTTGATGCAGACCATGTGCGTCGGTAACGCAATGCGGCTACCGGCTCCGGAGGCAGTCGTGGTTTCGCGCCCGAAGGCGCTCCTACCGGGCCTGCGCGCTCACAGGGTGGCGGTGATCCGGCTGTGTTCGGCCGGAGGAGGCGTGCTGGTGTCGCAGCCCCCCTCGCGCAGCCAGCGCATCATCTCGCGTGAACGCAAGGGCTTGGAGTACAGGTAGCCCTGCAGCTCGTCGCAGCCCTGCCGGCGCAGCATGGCTTCCTCGGCGGCGGTTTCCACGCCTTCGGCCACCACCCGCATGCCCAGCGCGTGGCCCAGGTGCACGATGGCCTGGGTGACCTCGGCGGTACCGGCGTCATGCAGCATGCCCTGCACGAAGCTGCGGTCGATCTTCAGCCGCTGCACCGGGAACCGGTTGAGGTAATGCAGGTTGGAGAATCCGGTGCCGAAGTCATCCACCGCCAGCGGCACGCCATGCTGCTCGAACACGTCGAAGCACTGGCGCAGGGCCTCGGTGTCGCGGATCAGGGCCGACTCGGTCAGCTCCAGCTCGAGGCGCCGCGGCGACCAGCCGTGACGGTCGCAGATCGCGATCACGCGCTCGGCGAAGCCACGCTCGCGCAACTGGATGGCCGAGACATTGACCGCGATGCGGTCAAAACGCAGCCCGGCCTGCTCCCAGACCACGGCCTGGCGGCATACCTCGTTCAGGACCCAATCGCCGATGCGGATGATTTCCCCGCACTTCTCCGCGATCGGGATGAATTCGGCCGGACTGCACGGACCGATGCGCGGAGTGTTCCAGCGCAGCAGTGCCTCGATGGAAGGCGCATGGCCTTCGCGGGTGTGAATCAGCGGCTGGTAGGCCAGGCTGAACTCGTCCCGGTCCAGTGCACCGTTCAATGCGTGCTCGATCTCGAGCAGCCGCTGGGTGCGCGCCAGCGCATCCTGGCTGTAGTACTGGTAGGTGTTGCGGCCGGCTTCCTTGGCGGCGTGCATGGCCGCATCGGCCGCGCGCAGCAAGGTGTCGAAGTCGTTGCGGGTCTCGTCCAGCAGGGCGATGCCCACGCTGGCGCCCACCTTGAGGGTGGCGTCCTCGCGATACAGCGGCTCGGCCAACGAGGCGATCAGCTTGCGGGCCACGTGGCCGGCGTCCTCCGGCTCGGCCAGGTTGCGCAGCACGACGATGAACTCGTCGCCGTTGAAGCGGGCGAACAGGTCGGCGTTGCGCAGATTCTGGTGCAGGCGCGAGGCCGCGGCCTTGAGCAGGATGTCGCCGGTGGCATGGCCGAAGGTGTCGTTGATGCCCTTGAAGCCGTCCAGGTCGACGAACAGCATGGCCAGTATCGCGCCGCGCTCGCGCGCTTCGAGGATGGCCTCGGAGGCCTGCTCGCGTAGCAGCATGCGGTTCGGCAGACCGGTGAGCAGGTCGTAGTGGGCCAGCAGTTCCAGGCGCTCATCGGCCTCGCGCTCGCGGGTGATGTCGCGGAACAGCACCACGTGGCGCTCCGGCAGGCCGTCGCGGCGGTCCAGCTCGATCAGCACCTGCACCCAGACACGTTGTCCGGAGGGACGATAGAAGCACAGGTCCAACTGCTCGGGCAGCCCGCCCTGGGCGATGCGCGCCAGGGCCGCCTCGAAGCTGTCGCGCGAGTCCGGCGTGTACAGGGCCAGCGCCTGGTCCAGCGTGACCGGTGCCTTGCGCAGGCCATGGATGCGGTAGCACTCCTCGGTCCATTGCATCTCGCGGGTGCTGGCCTCGATCTCGCAGCCCCCGATCCTGCCCAGCGCGGATACGCGGTTGAGCAGCTCGGTACGCCAACGGATCAATGCGTCGGTACGGTGCTGGCCGCTGATGTTCTGTACTTGGCCAACCACGCGCCGCAGCCGCCCGGACGCATCGTGCTCGGGCTCCAGCCAGACCCGCAGCTGCTGTTGCAGCACCGGCTCGCGGCCCCAGCACACTTCGAACTCGGTGGCCTGCGGGTCGGCATGCAGGCGTCGCCAGACCGTCAGCAGGTGGCGACGGGCGTCGCGCCCGAGCTGCCGCATCCAGCCCCAGCCCGATGGCAGGGAGCCTGCCTCCACGCCGATCGCGGCGTGGCTCTCGGGCGACCATTGCATCCGTTGCCGGCCGCAATCCCAGCTCCAGCTGCCCATGCCGGCCACGCGCTGGGCGCGGCACAGCAGCGCGTGCTGCGCACGCAGGTCGTCTTCCAGCGCCTTCAGCGGCTGGATGTCGGTGTAGGTGCCGGCCATGCGCAGCGGCTGGCCGTCGGCCGCGTGCGCCACCACCCTGCCGCGGTCCAGCACCCAGCGCCACTGGCCCTGGGCGTCACGGATGCGGAACTGGCAGGCGAAGGGCTGCGCGGGGTCGTGCAGGTGCGCGGCGATGGCCTGGCGCAGCAGCGGCTGTTCGTCCGGATGCACGCTGTCCATCAGCCGCAGCTCGGTGTGGGTTCCGTGCGGTCCACGGCGGGTGAGCCGGTCGGCGGCCACGTCCCAGTCCCAAGCGACGTTGCCACCGGCCTCCATGGCCACCAGCCATTGGGCGGCGTGCGCGGAGGCGTCGGTGGAGTACGAATACAGGTAGCCGAGCAGGCTCCCGCCCGGATCGTGGATGGCGCTGAGCCAGCCATCCAGCCGCGCCTGGCCATCCGGCAACGGGCAGCTGACCGCCTTCTGCCCGGGCGCCTGCGCCCGACAGCCCGCCAACTGCGCGCAATAGCGCGACAAGCGTTCGTGCAGGCGCAATTCCCTGGCCTTGGCGTTGGCCGCCAGGGGCTGTCCATCCACGTCCAGCAGCACCAGGGCCGCGTTCAATGGGTGGTTAAGCAGGCTTGCGATTACCCCGCGATCCACGCGCTCTTTCTCCTGCCCGGGAATCCGGGGACAGGAGTGATAACGGCAGCAATCCGGTGGAATTGAGCATTACGTCGCGCGGCACCCGGACAACTCGTTAAGATGACATCACGCAATCCATACCCAGCATGTCGAACATGGAAGCCGGCAAGGCCCCCATTCCACCCGCGTCCGTGCCTGTCCGTCGCCTCCAGCGACAGCACCGCGTGCTTTTGCGGGTGGTCGGGTTGTGTGGGCTGGTGCTGGCCATGGCATTTCTGTTCATGCGGCTGCTCGCCGGCAGCCCTTCAGAAAGTGTGATGTTCATCGCAGTGGCGTTGACCGTCAGCGGGATCCTGATCGGCTGGCTGTGCCGTCCGTCCGGCATGCGGCAGGCCCTCACCCCACCGGCGGCGCCCTCGTCCTTCAGGCAGATCAGTGACAACCTGCCCGATGCGGTGATCATCGCCGGCGCCGACCAGGTTCTGTACGCCAACGCCTCTGCCGGGCGCATGCTCGGGATCCGCACCGGGATGCCCGCCACCGCACTGTCCGAACTGCGCGCCGCGCGCACCCAACAGCCCTCGCTCGCGCGCCTGCTGCTGCATCATCCCTGCGGCGGCGCGTTCCAGGCCTCGCTCAGCGCGGGCCCGGTGGTTCATGAAGGCCTGGCCGCCGAGCGCTTCGTCATCCGTGACCTGAGCGAGCTGGAACAGGGACGCGCCGCGCTGGCAGCCAGCAATGCCGAACTGCAGGCCATGGCCGGGCGGTTGTTCTCGCTGCAGGAGGACGAACGCCGCTCGATTTCCCGTGACCTGCACGACGACATCGGCCAGGCGATCACCGCGATGAAGCTGGCTGCCTTCGCCGCCCGCGAGGAAGACCTGGCCGAACGCCGCCGCGAGGACATCGACCAGATCATCGAACTGGCCGACAGCACCGTGATCCGGTTGCGCAACCTGTCCATGCTGTTGCGCCCGCCGCAGCTGGACGCGCTCGGACTGGAGGCTGCCTTGCGCTGGCAGGCCGGCATGCTGTTCCGCTCCACGCCGGTGGAGCTGCTGCTGGACGTGCGCACGCTCAGCCAGCGCCCGGGCAACGAGGTGGAGCAGGCCTGCTTCCGCATCGCCCAGGAAGGCCTGACCAATGCGCTGCGCCATGCCCGTGCCAGCCAGGTCTCGCTGTTGCTGCAGGACGCCCCCGAAGGCGGCCTGCACCTGCGGGTGATCGACGATGGCGAGGGATTCGACCCCAACGGACCGCGCGGATTGGGCATGATCGTGATGCGCGAACGCGCGCAGAGTGCCGGTGGCCGCCTGCGCATCGAAACCGCGCCGGGCGAAGGCACCTGCATCGACCTGCACCTGCCCTGCCCCGCGCTCCCGCATTAACCGATTTTCCAGGACCCCCCGCCGATGTGGAATTCCCCCGCCGCCGTGCTTGCCGATCGCAACGATGTGCGCCCCGTGCGCCTCGGCGCCGGCAATCCCGAGTTCGCCGCGATGGTCGAGTCCGCTCGCCGCAACGGCCCGTCGATGATGCTGTTGCACCTGGACATCGACCACTTCGCCTCGGTCAACGAGAACATGAGCGCCGAAGTGGGCGACCAGGCACTGGTGCTGATCGCCGACCGGCTGCGCAACTTCCTGGATGGCCGCGGCAAGCTGTGGCGGCATGGCAGCGATGAGTTCCTGATCGCGGTGGAGCGCGGCGGTAATGTGCCGCCACCGGAGGAACTGGCCGAACAGCTGCGCCAGCAGATCGAGCTGCCCCTGTCGGTGTTGCCATACACCCTGTTCCTGACCGGCAAGATCGGCGCGGCGCTGTGCCCCGAACATGCCACCAACCCCACCACCCTGCTGGACCTGGCCGAGGATGCGCTGCACCAGGCCGCGCGCGAGGGCGGCAACGCGGTGCACGTGCACGTGCTGCACAAGCCCAGCAGCGCGCACAGCGAGAGCATCATTTCGCGGCAACTGGTGGATGCCATCGACAACGGCGAGCTGCGCCTGCGCTACCAGCCGCTGGTGAGCGCGCGCGACGGCCACGTGGTCGGCATGGAAGCGCTGCTGCGCTGGCAGTCACCCACCCTCGGCATGCTGGTGCCCGAGCGTTTCATGCGCACCGCCGAGCGGCTGGGCATCATCGTGCAGATCGGCGCGTGGGTACTGGAGATGACCCTGCGCCAGGCCCGGCTGTGGCGCGACCAGGGCTTCGAGGACTTCAACGTCGCCGTCAATGTCTCCACCCTGCAGCTGCTGCGCCCGAACTTCTTCACCGAGGTGATGGCACTGCTGCAGGGTATCGGCGTCCCCCCGCGCATGCTGACCCTGGAGATCAACGAAAGCGCGCTGACCAACAACGTCAACTTCGTCCACGAGACCCTGGCCAACCTGCGCAACGAAGGCATCAGCCTGTGCCTGGACAACTTCGGCACCGGTGATTCCAGCCTGAGCGCGCTGGTCCGCTATCCGGTGGACAAGCTCAAGATCGACCGCAGCTTCATCAAGAGCGCGCCGGCGGCCAACCGCGAGGCGGCCATCAGCCGCGCCATCATCGCCATGGGCCACCAGCTGGGCATGACCGTGATCGCCAATGGCGTGGAATCGCAGGCACAGCTCGGCTTCCTGCGCCGCAATGACTGCGATGTGTTCCAGGGCTACCTGTTCGGCGAGCCGATGTCCTCCGACGCGGCCGGCATGACGTTGCGCCGTCGCTACCTGCGCCCGGAAGCCTTCGCCGAGACCCGCCCGGACCGCACCCTGCTGCTGCTCGACGACGAGGAGAACGTGCTGCGTTCGCTGGTGCGCCTGTTCCGCCGCGACGGCTACCGCATCCTGGCCGCCGGCAACGTGCGTGACGCCTTCGACCTGCTGGCGATCAACGACGTGCAGGTGATCCTGTCCGACCAGCGCATGAGCGACATGAGCGGCACCGAGTTCCTGGGCCGGGTGAAGATGCTCTACCCGGACACGATCCGGCTGGTGCTGTCCGGCTACACCGACCTGAACACCGTCACCGACGCGATCAACCGCGGCGCGATCTATCGCTTCCTGACCAAGCCGTGGAACGACGACGAACTGCGCGAGCACATCCGCCAGGCCTTCCGCACCCACGACGAGAAGCGCGGCGGGATTCCGACGTAGCGCCGGCGTGGACGGACGGTTCGGCTTCGCGCCCGGGGGTGCTGCTACCTGGGCTGGCGGACCGGCAGCACGATGCGGAAGCGCGAACCTTCGCCAACCGTGCTCTCCACGTCGATGCGGCCGTGGTGCTTGTTGATGATGCCGTAGGAGATCGACAGGCCCAGGCCGGTACCGCTGCCGACCGGCTTGGTGGTGAAGAACGGGTCGAAGATGCGCTGGCGCAGTTCCGGCGAGATGCCGGCGCCGTCGTCCTCGAACTGCACCCAGACCTCCTCGCCCTCCACCCCGGTGCTGACGATGATGTTGCCGCGCTCGGCGATGGCGTGGCCGGCGTTGAGCAGCAGGTTCATGTAGACCTGGTTCAACTCCGACGGCAGGCACTCGATCATCGGCAGCTCGCCGTAATGGCGCTCCAGCGTGACCTTGTACTTGAGCTCGTTCCAGATGATGTTGATGGTCGACTCGAGGCCGGCGTGCAGGTCGGCCAGCTTCCAGGACTCGTCGCGGCCGGAGTACGAGAAATCCTTCAGGTCGCGCACGATGCGGGTCACCCGCTCGATGCCCTCGCGGGATTCGGCCATCAGCTGCGGCAGGTCGCGGCTGATGAAGTCGATGTCCAGACGGTCGCGGATGTCGTCGATCTCGGCGATCAGCGCCTTGGGGTCCGGCGCGCGCAAGGCGCGCTCGTAGGCCTCGATGACGGTGAACAGGCTGCGCAGGTATTCCTGCAGGCTGCCCAGGTTGGAATGCACGTAACCGATCGGGTTGTTGATCTCGTGGGCCACACCCGCGGCCAGCTGGCCGATGGAGGCCATCTTCTCCGACTGCAGCAGCTTCTCCTGGGCGCCGTTGAGGCGCAGGTAGGCCTGGCGCAGCTCGGCGTGGCGTTGCTGCAGCTCGCGCTCGTAGTCCTCCGGGCCATCCACTTGCTGGAACAACGCCAGGAAGGATTCCCCGGCCGCGTCGGCGTGGTGATGCAGGTGCACGGTGATCACGCGCTCGCCGATCGGCAGGCTGCCATTCCAGTTGCCGCTCTCGCGGACCTGCGGGATCGCGAAGGACGGCAACAGCCGTTCCAGCTCGCGGGCCAGGCCGCTGCTGCCGGCTTCATCGACGCCGAACAGCTCACGCACCAGCGCATTGGCGATGCTCACCTCCAGCCGGTTGTTGAACACCAGCAGGCCATGCTTGACCCGCTCACCGAGGGCGCGCAGGGCGGCCGACGACGGAAGGGGGGCCAGGGAAGGGGTATCGATCTGGGTCACGGCGGTACGGCACTGAAACGGGGCCGTCACTATAGCCGGATGCCGGCAGGCGTTTGCTGCCGGACTGCGCGTTTGCGCGCTTCAACAGCCGCCGCAGCGGGCGGCCGGACTCAGGCCACTGCCAACGGTCGGCGTGCCTGCAGGGTTTCAGTCTGGCCCTTGGCGTCGTATGCCGGGGCGTCCTCGCTGCGTCCGAGCTGGCGCAGGGTCCAGTTGACCTCGCGGCGGCGGCGCGACAGCAGTACGCCGTTGGCCTGGTTGCGTTCGGCCAGTTCCTTCAGGCGGCCGGCATCGTTGAGCGGCGGATTGCGTTCCAGTTCACGCAGGGCTTCCAGCTTCCGGCCGGTCGCGGCGACCAGTGCCGGCACGTCATGCTCGACCAGGGCACGCTGCTCGCCTTCCAGCGCCTCGCTCAACCGCTGCAGCGGATCGGCCATGGTGAGGTTCATCCCTGCAGCTGCCGGTCCAGGTCCAGCATGCGCGAGGCAATGGCGTCGGGGTTGATCCGGTAGCTGCCGTTCTCCAGGGCCTGGCGCACGGCCTGCACGCGGGCCGGGTCGATGGCCGAGGCGTTGCTCAGCTCGCGCTGCATGGCCTGCAACTGGGTAGCCTCACCGGTCAGGCGGACGCTGTCGGCCGCCTGCACCGCCTGGGCCTTGGACTCGCCGGCCGGGGCGACCCGGGTGTTGACCGCAATACTGCGCATCTGCGCCGCTGCTGCGATTCCGCCGTCGATTTTCTGGCTCATGTGATGGGATTCCTGATTCGGTTCGAAAACGATAACGGCAGCGGCCGGGGGTTCTTTAGGGAAATTTACCGGCTGACCAGCACATCGCCGGCCGCCGTGGTGACACCCTGCATCACCCGGCGTGAAGACAGGTTCTCGACCGACACCCGCTCGCCCTCGCCGGCGTCGCCCAGGGCACGGCCCGCCATCCGGACTTCCACCCCGCCCCGCCGCGAGACCAGGGCGACGCTATCGCCCCGACGGACGATCCGCTGGGCCACCAGGTCGCTGGACGAGAGCAGGCTGCCGGCACTCAAGGTGCGCCGCGCGACCCGTCCCACCGCCAGTTCAGGCGCCGAGAGTACCGCGCCGGCGATCCGCGCGGTGTCGCGCCGGACCGTACTGATATCGGCCGCGGCCAGGGTTTCTCCGGCAGCCACGCCGCGTGCCAGCACCAGCACGGCCTGCTCGCGGCGCACCTTGACCGGCACGAACAGGCGCCAGCCACCGGCGTCCGGGCAACTCACCTCCACCGTGGTGTTGGCTGTGGCCTGGGCCCGCAAGCCCTGCGCGCAGCGCGGCATGCGCAGGCCGGCGTCGACCCCGGCCTCGCCCTGCTCCCCGGTCGCCAGGGTCGACAACGCCGCCACACGGATGCTCTCCACCGGCTGGAACTCGGTGGCAAGGGCACTCAGCGGCAGCAGCAGGCTGGCCAACAGGAACAGGCGCATGGATCTGGGCTCCGGACAAACGACTCCAGCCCGGTCACAGGCAAGCGGCGTGCCAGAACCCGGCCCAGGCCGGCCTCAAGTTGTCCCCGACCCCCGCCGATACAGGCTGCATGTCACAAGACCTGCTCAATCGCATCGACCAGCGCACCCGGCTGGCCGGCCACAATCGCCTCGCGCTGCTGCTGTTCCGCCTTGGCGGCCGTCAGCTTTTTGGCGTGAACGTGTTCAAGGTGCAGGAAGTGCTGCGGCGCCCGGCGTTGTTCCAGGTGCCCGGCCTTCCCGGCCAGTTCGCCGGCGTGGCCGACGTGCGCGGGCGCTCGGTGCCGGTGTTGGACCTGGGCCTGGCGATCGGCCACCCCGAGCGCGAGCCGGAAGCCGATACTGCCCCGGGCTACCTGGTGGTCACCGAGTTCAACCGCTCGGTGCAGGGCTTCCTGGTCAGCGGCGTGGAGCGGATCGTCAACATCGCGGTGGAGGACATCCAGCCGCCGCCGGAGCTGGGTGCCGAGTCCACCTACCTGACCGCGGTGACGCGCTTCCAGGGCGAGCTGATCCAGGTCATCGACGTGGAAAGCGTGCTGGCCGACATTGCCCAGGTCCGCGGCGAAGCCGTGCTGGATCCATCGATGGCGCTGCCAGCCGACGCCCCGCCGATGCAGGTACTGGTCGTGGATGACTCGCGCGTGGCCCGCCAGCAGATCCGCAGCGTGCTGGACCAACTGGGGGTCACCGCCACCCTGCTGTCCGACGGCAAGCAGGCGCTGGAGCACCTGCTGCAGATCCAGGCCGCCGGCGAAGACCCGGCGCAACGCTATGCCATGGTCATCTCCGACATCGAGATGCCGGCCATGGACGGCTACACGCTGACGACGGAAATCCGCCGCCATCCAGGCCTGTCGGGCCTGTACGTGCTGCTGCACACTTCCTTGTCCGGCGTATTCAACAACGCCATGGTCGAGCGCGTCGGGGCCAACGCCTTCGTCGCCAAGTACAGCCCGCACGAACTGGCCGACTTCGTGCTGCAGCGCCTCCGGCACGTAGCTGAAGCGGCCTGAGCCGGGGCCGGAAGCGCGCCCCTGCCGCCCTTCGGGCACCTTCCCCCGCTGGCGGGGGAAGGGAACGGTTTCCTGCCTTTCCCCGCAACCTGGCTGACCTGCTGCCCGATAGGTGACTGAGGCGGGCCGAGCCGGAGCGGGCCCGAGCCGGGCGTTCTGGCACGCGGCTTGCAGCTTCCCCGGCAACGTTCCGTGGGAGCCACCACATGGCCAACCTGATTTCCGACTATCTGGGCATCCATGCCCAGGCCATGCCGTTGCGCGAGCAGCGCATGAAGCTGATCGCCAGCAACCTGAGCAATGCCGACACGCCGGGGTACAAGGCGCGTGACATCGACTTCGATGCCGCCCTGCGCCACGCCCAGGGCATGGCCGGCAATGGCCAGCTGGCCGCCACGGCCGAACAGCACTACGCCATCGGCGGGGACGGGCTGAACCCGTTCCAGATCACCCGCGAGGCGGCCCAGCCCAGCCTGGATGGCAACACCGTCGACCCCGACGCCGAGCGCGCCGCCTACGGCCGCGCCGCGCTGGAATACCGCGCCTCGCTGAGCTTCGTCGAATCGAAGGTGCGCACGATGCTCACCGCCATCACCGGCCAGTAAGGGACGATGCCATGAGCAACCTGCCGATCTTCGACATCGCCGGCTCCGCGCTGCAGGCGCAGTCGGTGCGCATGAGCACCATCGCCTCCAACCTGGCCAACGCCGATTCCATCGCCGGTTCGCCGGAGGCGGTGTACAAGCCGCTGGAACCGGTGTTCCAGGCCGTGACCAGCCGCACCGATCCCAACCTCACCGGTGTGCAGGTCAAGGAAGTCACGCAGAGCGATGCGGCGCCGATCAAGCGGTATGAACCCAACCACCCGCTGGCCGACGGCGACGGTTACGTCTACTCGCCCGACGTCGATCCGGTGGCGCAGATGGTCAACCTGATCTCGACTTCCCGCAACTACCAGGCCGGCGTGGAGATGCTCAGCACCGCCAAGGAACTGGCCCTGGCCACGCTGACGATGGGCCGTTGACGCCCGCCCAACCGGAACCCACCGACATGACCACCAGCGTCTCCTCCGATATCTACGGCTCGCTCGGCCTGAACGCCACGGCCAATGCCAAGACCAAGAAGAACGACAGCCTCGACCAGGCCGACTTCCTGAAGCTGATGACCACCCAGCTGCAGCACCAGGACCCGACCAAGCCGATGGACAACAGCCAGATGGTGTCGCAGATGGCCCAGCTGTCCACCGTGCAGGGCATCACCGACCTGAACACCACCGTCAAGACCTTCCAGTCGGCGATGTCCAGCGACCAGATCCTCAAGGGCGCCTCGCTGGTCGGCCACGAGGTGATGGTGCCTTCGACCAAGTTCAGCCTCGAAGGCGAAGGGGGTACCAGCGGCACCGTGGCGGCCCCATCGGCCGGCACCGTCACCGTCGAGATCACCGATGCGAACGGCCAGAAGGTCACCACGCTGAGCGTGCCGGCCGACGCCGCCGGCGAAGTCAACTTCCAATGGGACGGCACCGACGCCAGCGGCAACCGCATGCCCGCCGGCAGCTACACCATCGCCGCCACCCACTCGGACAGCAGCGGCGCCTCGACCAAGCTGAACACCTACGTGCAGGCCGAGGTGGAAAGCGTGACCGTCGGTTCCGACGGCCTCTACCTGAACCTCAAGGGCCTGGGCACTGCCCCGCTCGACTACGTGCTCCGCGTCAGCTGAGCCCCCCGAACCCGCCAGGAGTTACCACCATGGGCTTCAACGTATCGCTGTCCGGCATCAACGCCGCCAACGCCGACCTGAACGTCACCGCCAACAACATCGCCAACGTCAACACCACCGGCTTCAAGGAGTCGCGTGCGGAGTTCGCCGACCTGTTCAACTCGACCAGCTACGGGCTTTCGCGCAATGCGATCGGTTCGGGCGTGCGCCTGAGTGGCGTGGCGCAGCAGTTCTCGCAGGGCAACATCGACCAGACCGGGCGCAGCCTGGACATGGCCATCGAGGGCGAAGGCTTCTTCACGCTAAGCATGAACGGCACGCGCGTGTACTCGCGCGCCGGCAATTTCCAGACCGACAAGAGCGGCTATGTCGTCAACCCGCAGGGCGCACGCCTTCAGGTCTACGCGCCGAGCGCCGATGGCACCCGCTTCGACGGCACGCTGACCGACCTGCAGGTGCTGGCCACCGACAGCGCGCCCAAGCAGACCGGCCTGGTCAACCTGGCCTTCACCCTGCCGGCCAACGCCAGCGAACCGACCATCGCAACGTTCGACCCGAGCAACTCCAACAGCTACAACCAGTCCACCGGTGGCGTGACCGTGTACGACTCGCTGGGCGTCAGCCACACCCAGACGTCCTACTTCGTCAAGGGTGCCAACGCCAACGAGTGGCAGGTCTACAACTATGTCGACGGCCAGTCCGTCGGTGCGCCGACCACGCTGGAGTTCTCCAACAGCGGTGCGCTGCTGAATCCGGCCAACGGCCAGATCACGCTGGATCCGTTCACGCCCGCCACCGGCGCCGGCGTGCTCAACCTGACCTTGGACGTGAGCGGCTCCACGCAGTACGGCGAGAAGTTCGCGCTGCGGGACACCCGCCAGGACGGCTACGCCTCGGGCAAGCTGACCGAAATCAGCATCGACACCACCGGCGTGGTCTACGCGCGTTACTCCAATGGTGCCGACACCGCGCTCGGCCAGGTTGCCCTGACCAACTTCAACAACCCGCAGGGCCTGCAGAGCATGGGCAACAACGTGTGGACCGAGACCAATGCGTCCGGCATCGCACGCACCGGCGCACCGGACACCTCCGACCTGGGCCAGATCCAGTCCGGCTCGCTGGAAGCCTCCACGGTCGACCTGACCGAACAGCTGGTCAACATGATCGTGGCCCAGCGCAACTTCCAGGCCAATGCGCAGATGGTCTCGACGCAGGACCAGATCACGCAGACCGTCATCAACATCCGTTAACCGCCGGATCGGGAACAGGACGTGGTGGTGGGTTGAGGGCCTCAGGTATCGCCTGGAGCCACCGCCCACCCGCCTTTCCCGTTGCCGGTGACGCACCGCCTCCCCTTCCCTACTTCCTGTTCCCCGCCCCCAAATGGACAAAGCCCTTTACGTCGCCATGACCGGCGCCCGCGCCTCGCTGCAGGCGCAGGGGACCGTGTCGCACAACCTGGCCAATGCCGACACGCCGGGCTTCAAGGAAGCGCTGGCCAACACCGAGGCATTCCGCATCCAGGGCCCGGGTTACGCCTCGCGCGTGGACGCACTGCACGTGGATGCCGGCTTCAATCGTCGCATCGGCGCGCAGCAGATCACCGGCAACGCGCTGGATCTATCGCTGCAACCGGGCAGCTGGCTTGCGGTGCAGTCCAACGACGGCAGTGAGGCGTACACCCGCGCTGGCGCGTTGTCGATGACACCCAACGGCCAACTGGTCACCGCCGAAGGCAACACCGTGCTCGACGACAACGGCAACCCGATCGCCATTCCGCCGCACCAGGCGATGGAGATCGGCCACGACGGCACCGTGTCGATCATCCCGTTGGGCGAAGGCCCGCAGACGATGGCGATGATCGGACGATTGAAGGTCGTCGAGGCGCCCGACGAACGCCTGGCCCGCGGCCTGGACGGGCTGATGCGCAACACCGACCCCACCCAGCCCTTCGCGCAACGCCAGGGCAAGGCGCTGGACAGCGGCATGCTGGAATCCAGCAACGTCGATGCCGCCGGCGCGCTGGTGCAGATGATCCAGCTGCAGCGCCAGTTCGAAATGCAGGTGAAGGTCATCAAGCACGGCGACGAGAACGCGCGCAGCGCGAACACCCTGCTGCGCTTGAACGGTTGATCGGGCCATTGGCTCCTGCGGCCGGGATCTGATCCCGGCCCCGGTCGATCACGTCGTCGTTGTTCCCTGTCGCCCGGGCGCGCAGATCGCGTCCGGGCGTTTTCATGCGTACGGTTTGGCGGCTCCCTGCTTCGCGGCCCAGGCCGCTGCCACCGGTGATCTGCTCGCGACGGCATCCCGTCGCCGGTTTTGGCACGGCCCATGCATTGAACCTGGCAAGGGCCGCATCGGCCGGCATCAGCAGCAGAGGAACGCGTCATGAATCAGGCATTGTGGGTCGCCAAGACCGGGCTGGATGCGCAGCAGACGCGCATGTCCGTGGTCTCCAACAACCTGGCCAACACCAACACCACCGGCTTCAAGCGCGACCGTGCCAGCTTCGAGGACCTGCTTTACCAGCAGGTTCGCCAGCCCGGCGGTTCCTCTTCGGCGCAGACCCAGCTGCCCACCGGCCTGCAGCTGGGCACCGGTGTGCGCGTGGTCGCCACGTCCAAGAACTTCGACCAGGGCACGCAGCAGCAGACCGGCAAGGCGCTGGACGTGATGGTCAATGGTCGTGGCTTCTTCGAGGTGATGATGCCCGACGGTACCTCCGCCTACACGCGCGACGGCAGCTTCCAGATCAACGCGCAGGGTGAGCTGGTCACCAACAGCGGCTACCCGGTGCAGCCGGGCATCCAGGTTCCCGAGGGGACCCAATCGTTGACCATCGGCAGCGACGGCACCATCAGCGTGAAGATGGCCGGCGAGGCCGCATCGGTGGAGATCGGCTCGCTGACGTTGACTGATTTCATCAACCCGGCGGGCCTGCAGGCCAAGGGCGAGAACCTGTACGTGGAGACCACGGCCTCCGGGCCGGCGCAGAACGGCACGCCTGGCCTAAACGGGCTGGGCACCGTGGTGCAGGGTGCACTGGAAGGCAGCAACGTCAACGTTGTGGAAGAACTGGTGGCGATGATCGAGACCCAGCGCGCCTACGAGATGAACGCCAAGGCCATCTCCACCACCGACGCCATGCTCGGCTACCTCAACAGCAACGTCTGACCGGTCGCCACAGGATCAATGCCATGAGCCGCACCCCATTCTTCCGTCAGCTTCCCGTCGCCTTGTGCGCCGTGCTCAGCGCCGGCTGCACGCTGGCCGGCGACGTGCGCCCCTACGCGCCGATGGCGCCGATCCAGCCGGTCATCGCCCCCTCCGCGGCCCCCACCGCCGGCGCCATCTATGCCGCTGGCCCGGGACTGAACCTGTACGGCGACCGGCGTGCACGTGACGTCGGCGACCTGCTGACCATCACCCTGATCGAGAACACCACCGCCACCACCACGGCCAGCACCGCCATCCAGAAGGATTCCAAGCTGGACGTCGGCACGCCGACCCTGTTCGGTGCCCCGGTCACGCTGGGCGGCAAGGACATCCTGGGAGCCTCGGCGGAAAGCTCGCGCGACTTCAACGGCAAGGGCAACAGCGCGCAGAGCAACCGCCTGCAGGGCAGCCTGACGGTGACCGTCATCCAGCGCCTGCCCAACGGCAACCTGGTGGTGCAGGGCCAGAAGAACCTGCGCCTGAACCAGGGCGATGAACTGGTGCAGATCCAGGGCGTGGTCCGCGCCGCCGACATCGCGCCGGACAACACCATCGCCTCGAGCAAGGTCGCCGATGCACGCATCGCCTACGGCGGTCGCGGCGCGGTTGCCCAGTCCAACGCCATGGGCTGGCTGGGCCGCTTCTTCAACTCCGCCTTCGCGCTGTTCTGAGCATGACCATGCGAACCGTTTCCCTCTTCCGTTGCCTGCTCCTCACCCTGGTGGTGGGCTGTGCCCTGCCCGCCCACGCCGAACGCATCAAGGACCTGGCGCAGGTCGGCGGCGTGCGCGGCAATGCCTTGGTCGGCTACGGCCTGGTCGTCGGCCTGGACGGCAGCGGCGACCGCACCAGCCAGGCCCCGTTCACCGTGCAGAGCCTGAAGAACCTGCTGGGCGAGCTGGGCGTCAACGTGCCGGCCAACGTCAACCCGCAGTTGAAGAACGTCGCCGCGGTGGCGATCCACGCCGAACTGCCGCCGTTCGCCAAGCCCGGCCAGACCATCGACATCACCGTGTCCTCGGTGGGCAACGCGGTCTCCCTGCGTGGTGGCTCGCTGCTGATGGCGCCGCTGAAGGGTGCCGACGGCCAGGTCTATGCGATCGCGCAGGGCAACCTGGTGGTGGGCGGCTTCGGCGCACAGGGCAAGGACGGCTCGCGCGTGTCGGTGAACATTCCCAGCGTTGGGCGCGTGCCCAACGGCGCCACGGTCGAACGCGCCCTGCCCGATGTGTTCGGTGCTTCCGGGGAGATCACCCTGAACCTGCACCAGAACGATTTCACCACCGTCTCGCGCATGGTCAGCGCCTTGAACGCCACCTTTGGCGAAGGCGCGGCGCGCGCGGTCGACGGCGTCACCGTGGCGGTGCAGGCCCCCACCGATCCGGGCGCGCGCATCGGCATGCTGGCGCGCATCGAGAACGTGGAACTGTCGCCCGGCACCGCGCCGGCGCGCGTGGTGGTCAACTCCCGCACCGGCACCGTGGTCATCGGCTCGCAGGTGCGCGTCAGCCCGGCGGCGATCTCGCACGGCTCCTTGACGGTGACCGTCAGCGAATCGACCCAGGTCAGCCAGCCCAATGCGTTCGGCAACGGCCAGACCGTCGCCAGCCCGCAATCGACCATCACCGCCAGCAACGAAGGCAGCCGCATGTTCCGCTTCGACGGCGGTGCGACGCTGGACGAAATCGTGCGAGCCGTGAACGAGGTGGGTGCGGCGCCGGGTGACCTGATCGCCATCCTGGAAGCCCTCAAGCAGGCCGGTGCATTGAGCGCCGATCTCGAGGTCATCTGACATGCGTATCGCTCCTGCGCCGTTCGAGCTGAATCCGGCCACGGCCAACGATCCGGCCAAGATCGACAAGGTCGCGCGCCAGCTGGAAGGCCAGTTCGCGCAGATGTTGATCAAGAGCATGCGCGAGGCCAGCTTCGGCGACTCGCTGTTCCCCGGCGAGAACCAGATGTTCCGGGAGATGTACGACCAGCGCATCGCCGAGGCGATGACGCGGGGGCGCGGCCTGGGCCTGTCGGCGATGATCGCAAGGCAGTTGGGCGGCGGACAGCAGGCCACCGCGGCGCCGGTGGATCCGGCGATCACGCCTGCCGCGGCGGCACGCGCCTACCAGTTGGCCGCACCGGACATCCGCCCGCCTGCCCTGCCCTTGCAGCCCGGCCCCGGCGAAGACCCGTTCGCCGCGCTCGACGCCAGCGAACGCGCGGCCTATCTTGCCCCGCAATCGCAAGCGTTGGACCTGATCGCCGGGCGTGACACCGGCGAGCTGCACGCCGCGTTGGGCAGCGCCCATCCGTACGACGGCAGCGGCATGCCGGCGCAGGCCGAATGGGCAATGGCCGATGACCGCTGGAGCGCGGTGACCGCCGCCGAACGCGGTGACGCCGTGGACACGACGCAAGCCAACCTGGCTGCCAGCAGCCTGGGCACGCATACGCCGGAGGGGTTCGTCGCCAGCATCTGGCCGCACGCGCAGCGCGCCGCGCAGGAGCTGGGCGTGAACCCGCGCGCCCTGGTCGCGCAGGCGGCATTGGAGACCGGCTGGGGCAAGCGCCACATCAAGCGGGAGAACGGCCAGAGCAGCCACAACCTGTTCGGGATCAAGGCCACCGGCTGGAGCGGTGAGCGCGCCAGCGCCGGCACGCATGAGTACGTGGACGGCCAGCGCCGCTCCGAACGCGCCAGCTTCCGTGCCTATGGCTCGGTGGCCGACAGCTTCAACGACTACGTACGGATGCTGAAGAACAGCCCGCGCTACCAGGCCGCGCTGAAGGCCGGTGGCGACGTGCGTGGTTTTGCACAGGGCTTGCAGCGTGCCGGTTATGCGACCGACCCGTCCTACGCCGCCAAGATCGCCGCCATTGCCGCCGGCCCGACCATCGACCGCGCGGTCGGTGCGATTGCCGAGGTCGGCAACCGCTTCGGCCAGACCCTCGCTTCCGCCGCCGGGTTGACCGGCCTCACCCGTCGTTGAGATAGACGTCCATGTCCAGTGTTCTTTCCACCAGCACCAGTGCCCTGATCGCGTTCCAGCGCGCCCTGGCAACGGTCAGCAACAACGTCGCCAACATCAAGACCGACGGATACAGCCGGCAGACCGTGGACTTCGCCACGGCGCCCTCGGTCAACGTCGGCTATGGCGATGTGGGCACCGGTACCCGCATCGTGGACATCCGTCGCGTCGCCGACCAGCTCGCCATTTCGCGGCTGCTGGACAGCAGCGGCGAACTGGCGCGGCTGGAAAAGCTGTCCACGCTGTCCGATCGCGTCGATGCGCTGCTCTCCGATACCGCGACCAACGTCACCGGGGTCTGGTCCAAGTTCTTCGATGCCGTCAACGGCCTGTCCTCCAACGCTGCGGCCACCACCGAACGCCGCGACATGCTCGACAGTGCGTCCACCCTGGTCGATCGCTTCAAGCAGCTCAACAACAGTCTGGACAGCCTCAACAGCGAGGTGAACAACGGGCTGCTGGCCGCGACCACCGAGGTCAACCGGCTGGCCGCCGAGATCGCCCAGCTCAATGGTGCGATCGGCAGCAAGGGCAATGCCGCCGCGCCGGACCTGCTGGACCGCCGCGACCAGCTGATCACCCAGCTGGTCGGCTACACCGGGGGTACGGCGGTGATCCAGGATGGCGGCATCACCAATGTCTATTCGGCCGGCGGCCAGGCGCTGGTGGTCGGCTCGACCGCCTCGCAGATCACCACCGCCGCCGACCCCTACCAGCCCGAGCGCCTGCAGCTGGCGATCAAGACCCAGGGCATGACCATCGTGCTGGATGGCAATGCGCTCGGTGGCCAGATCGGCGGCATGCTCGAGTTCCGCGACCGCGTCCTCACCCCTGCCCAGAATGAACTGGGCAGGATTGCCGTCGGCATGGCCACCACGTTCAACCAGGCCCACGCCGAGGGCATGGACCTGTACGGGGACATGGGCACGGACTTCTTCAACCTGGGCGCGCCCAAGGTCAGCGCGCACAGCGGCAATACCGGCAGCGCCACCCTGACCGCCAGTTATGGCGACCTGGCCGCCCTGGATGGCCAGAACATCCTGCTCAAGTACAACGGCACCGGTTGGGAGGCCACCCGCGCCGACACCGGTGCCAGCGTCGCCATGACCGGCACCGGCACCGCAGCCGACCCGTTCGTGGTCAATGGCGTGCGCTTCGAGGTGGGCGGTACCCCGGGATTGAATGATCGCTTCCTGCTGCAGCCCACCGGCGCGGCGATCACCGGGTTGTCGGTGGCCATCACCGATCCCTCGCGCATCGCCGCGGCCAACCCGGTCAAGGCCGGAGCGGACCTGGCCAACACCGGCACCGGCGTGCTGGGCAAGCTGGATGTGCTCGACGCCTCCGACCCGGCCCTGCTCAACCCCGCCAGCATCGAGTTCATCGACGCCAACCAGTACACCATCGACGGCGCCGGTCCCTTCACCTACACGCCAGGCCAGGCCATCAGCGCGAACGGCTGGAGCCTGGTGCTGGACGGCAAGCCCGCCGCCGGTGACACCTTCACCATCGGCAAGACCGGCCCCGGCTCCAGTGACAACGGCAACGCCTCGCGCCTGGCCGGCGTGGAGGATGCCAAGGCGCTCAGCGGCGGCACCGTCACCCTCAACGGCGCCCTCGGTGGCCTGACCACCCAGGTCGGTGCGGCGGCACGTTCGGCCGAATACTCGCTGCAGGCCCAGCAGGTCATCAACGACAACGCGCAGGCCGCGCGCGACTCGGTGTCCGGGGTGAACCTGGATGAGGAAGCGGCCGACATGCTCCGCCTGCAACAGGCTTACCAGGCTGCTTCGCAGCTGATCTCCACGGCAGAAAACATGTTCCAGACAATCCTCAGGGCGGTGGGCTGATGAATACCCGCATCTCCAGCAGCATGATCTACGACCGCTCGGTGGCGCTGATGCAGTCCAAGCAGAGCAAGCTGTCGCACCTGGAGCAGCAGCTCTCCACCGGCAGCAAGATCGTCACCGCCAAGGACGACCCGGTCGGCGCCGGTACCGCGGTCGGCATGGACCGCATGCTGGCCGAACTGGAAAAGCTCGGCGCCAACGCCAACACCGTCCAGAACCGGCTGGGCCTGCAGGAGAACGCCCTGGCCCAGGCCGGCGAACTGCTGCAGCGCATCTCCGACCTGACCATCCAGGCCAACAACGCCTCGCTGTCCAGCGATGACCGCAAGGCTGTCTCCAGCGAGCTGAAGTCGATCAAGCAACAGATGCTGGCGCTGGCCAACACCACCGACGGCAATGGCCGCTACCTGTTCGGCGGGGCCTCCGATGGCGATGCCCCGTTCACGCTCAGCAATGGCGTGGTCACCTACAACGGCGACCAGATCCAGCGCAAGGTCGAAGTGGCGCCGGGCACGTTCGTCAGCGACGCACAGCCCGGCAGCGAGATCTTCCTGCGCATCCGCACCGGCGACGGGACGGTCGACGGCAGCGCTGCGGCCACCAACACCGGCAAGGGCGTGCTCACCGACCTGAGCCGCGACGGTTCCGGCAGTTGGGACGGCAGCAGCTATACCGTTCGCTTCACCGCCGCCGACAGCTACGAGATCGTCGACGCGAGCAACACCGTGGTCAGCACCGGCACGTACACCAGCGGCGACGACATCACCTTCGGGGGGCTGCGCATGCGCATCGAGGGCGAGCCTGCGGCGGGCGACGAGTTCAGCGCCGGGCAGGCCCAGAGCCGCGACGTGTTCTCCACCATCGACCGGCTGGTACAGGCACTGGACATGGACGTGTCCACCGAAGCCGGCCGTACCGCGCAGCAGAACGGGCTGCAGGCGAGCCTGCGTGATGTCTCGCGCGCGGCCGAGGCGATGATCGATGCACGCGCCGCCGGCGGCGCGCAGTTGAAGACCATCGACGACGCCGCCTCGCTGCGCGAGGCCAACACCGTCACCCTGAAAAGCTCGCTGTCGCAGTTGCGCGACGTCGATTACGCCGAGGCCATCGGGCAATACAAGCTCGAGGGTGCGGCGCTCCAGGCGGCCCAGACCATCTTCACCCAGATGCAGTCGATGTCGCTGTTCAACATGATCCGCTGACCCACCTGACGGCAGCCGCACTGCCAAACCGAATCACCGCATCGCCTGATGCAGGCATAGAACACAACGGAGAAGTCCCATGGCACAAGTCATCAACACCAACATCATGTCGCTGAACGCCCAGCGCAACCTGAACACCAGCGGCACCAGCCTGGCGACCAGCATCCAGCGCCTGTCCTCGGGCCTGCGCATCAACAGCGCAAAGGATGATGCGGCCGGCCTGGCCATCTCCGAGCGCTTCACCACCCAGATCCGTGGCCTGGACGTGGCCGTGCGCAATGCCAATGACGGCATCTCGCTGGCCCAGACCGCCGAAGGCGCGATGGTGGAGATCGGCAACAACCTGCAGCGCATCCGCGAGCTGGCCGTGCAGTCGGCCAACGCCACCAACTCCGACACCGACCGCGAGGCGCTGAACGCCGAAGTGCGCCAGCTGCTCTCGGAGGTCGACCGCGTCGCCAACCAGACCAACTTCAACGGCACCAAGCTGCTGGATGGCAGCTTCGCCGGGGCCCTGTTCCAGGTCGGCGCCGACGCCGGCCAGACCATCGGCATCAACAGCATCGTCGACGTCAACACCGACACCATCGGCACGGCCGGCTTCGCCGGTGACATGACCGGCATCGGCGCGGTGCCCTCGGCCGCCTCCGGCACCGCCGTCGGCAAGGTCTCCGGGATCACCATCAGCGTCCAGGCCGCCGGTGCCAGCAGCGCCACCCAGATCAAGATCGACGACATCAAGGTCGACGTGGGTGACACCGCCGCCGACATCAACCGCAAGCTCACCCAGGCCATCAACGACAAGCTGGACCAGACCGGCCTGTACGCCTCGGTGGACGGCACCACCGGCGAGCTCACCTTCCAGTCGCTCAAGGCCGGCCAGACCATCACCGCCGCCAACCTCGGCACGCTGACCGGCGGCACCGGCCTGACCTACACCGGCGGTGCCTTGACGGTGCCGACCACCATGTCCACCCAGCATGCCGAGGACCTGGACATCCGCGACTTCACCGGCGCGCAGCGCGCACTGGAGATCGTCGACAAGGCCCTGACCGCTGTCAGCAACTCGCGTGCGGAGATGGGCGCGATCCAGAACCGCTTCACCTCCACCATCGCCAACCTCACCACCACCTCGGAAAACCTGTCGGCCTCGCGCAGCCGCATCCGCGACACCGACTACGCCAAGGAAACCGCCGAGCTGACCCGCACGCAGATCCTGCAGCAGGCCGGTACCGCCATGCTGGCACAGGCCAACCAGCAGCCGCAGAGCGTGCTGAGCCTGCTGCAGCAGTAACCGTTGCAGCGAGGCAAACAGGAAAGGCCCCGGCATGCCGGGGCCTTTTCGTTTGGGGGCGACCATGCCGGGGCACCCGCTTGCCGGCGCTGCCGGCTGCTTTTCCGGCGCCCTGCCCGGCGGAAAAAAAACCTTGTCGTCGGGGCCTAAAGCTGCCGGGGTGTGTGCCGTTATTGATATCAGCAGCGGTACTGCGGCGCCCTACGCCACCCCCACTGCATCCAGTACCGGTCAGGTTGAGCTGCCGGATCAAACGCCAAAAAGGAATCCGAATCATGGCACAAGTCATCAACACCAACATCATGTCGCTCAATGCTCAGCGCAACCTGAACACCAGCGGCACCAGCCTGGCCACCTCGATTCAGCGCCTGTCCTCGGGCCTGCGCATCAACAGCGCCAAGGACGACGCCGCCGGCCTGGCGATTTCCGAGCGCTTCACCACCCAGATCCGCGGCCTGGACGTTGCCACCCGCAACGCCAACGACGGCATCTCGCTGGCCCAGACCGCCGAAGGCGCGATGGTCGAGATCGGCAACAACCTGCAGCGTATCCGCGAGCTGGCCGTGCAGTCGTCCAATGCCACCAACTCGACCACCGACCGCGAAGCGCTGAATTCGGAAGTGAACCAGCTGCTGAAGGAAATCGACCGCGTCGCCAACCAGACCAACTTCAACGGCACCAAGCTGCTGGACGGCAGCTTCTCCGGCGCGCTGTTCCAGGTCGGCGCCGACTCCGGCCAGACCATCGGCATCAACAGCATCGTCGACTCGAACATCGACACCCTGGGCAAGATGAACTTCGCCGCCGACACCACCGCCGTCAGCGTGGTTGCCTCCGGCGCCGCCGCCACCGCCGCAGGCAAGATCTCCGGCATCAAGGTCAGCGTGCAGGCCGTTGGCGCGAGCAGCGCCAAGGACATCACCATCGAGGACGTGAAGTTCGAAGCCGGTGAAAGCACCACCTCCATCAACAAGAAGGTGGCTGCCGCCATCAACGACAAGATGGACCAGAGCGGCGTCTACGCCGAAGTCGACAGCAACGGCGCTATCAGCCTGAAGGCGGTCAAGGGCAACCAGTTCACCACCGGCTTCACCTTCGGCACCATCAGCCCGGCCACCACCGGCCAGACGACCGGCCTGACCTCCGGCGGCACCGCCTTCACCGCCCAGGACGCCACCGCCGTGTCCAGCCAGAAGGTCGCCGGCACCCTGGACATCTCCACCTTCATCGGTGCCCAGCAGGCGCTGGAAGTGGTCGACAAGGCCCTGACCGCGGTCAACAGCTCGCGCGCCGACATGGGTGCGATCCAGAACCGCTTCAGCTCGACCATCTCCAACCTGTCCACCACCTCGGAAAACCTGTCGGCCTCGCGCAGCCGCATCCGCGACACCGACTACGCCAAGGAAACCGCCGAGCTGACCCGCACGCAGATCCTGCAGCAGGCAGGCACCGCGATGCTCTCCCAGGCCAACAGCTCCACCCAGAACGTGCTGAGCCTGCTGGGCTGATCCCCGCCGGCGCCGCCGCAAGGCGGCCCTGGAGGCAGCAACAAACGCAGACCCCCGCCGCAAGGCGGGGGTTTGTGCGTTGGTGGCGCCGGGCCGGCCTGCGGCAACGGCACGCCACTTGCATCCACACGGGGAGCCCTGCGCGCGCCCGCCTAAAGAAACGGCCCGGGCGTGCCGATACCGAGGATGCCTGTACGGGCGTCCGCACGCCACGACCAAGGAAACTACATGGCCTCCTCATCCCTCGCTGCCGTCGGCTCCGGACTGGACATCCCGACCCTCGTCGCCCAGCTCGTGGCTGCCGAACGCAAGCCGGCCGAGACCCGCATCAACAACCAGGGCACGAAGGCGACCACCCAGTTGTCGGCGCTGGGCAACATCAAGAACTCGCTGAGCAGCCTGCAGTCGGCGCTGGAAGCGATGGCCAAGAGCGCCACCAACGGCGCCTACAAGACCAGCATCAGCGATACCGCCACCAGCTTCAGCGCCACGGTGGTGACCGACTCCAACGGCAAGACCAACGCCACCGCCGGCACCTACGAGGTCGAAGTGGTGCGGCTGGCGCAGAGCCAGAAGCTCAGCTCCGGCGCGTTCGGCGCCGATGCCAAGGTGGGCGACGGAAAGCTGACGTTCGCCTGGGGCGAAGAGACGCTGGACGTGGACATCGCCGAAGGCAGCACGCTGACGCAGATCGCCGCCGCCATCAACAAGGCTGCTGGCGGCAAGGGGGTCAACGCCACCATCATCACCGCCAACGACGGCCAGCACCTGGTGATGAACGCGGTCAATGGCGGCACCGAAGGCGCACTGACGGTCACCGCCAGCGGCGGCAACGGTGGCTTGTCGGCGCTGACCTGGGATGGCACCAGCGGCGGCATGACCGAGAACATCGCACCGGCCAACGCACTGGTGCGGGTGGACGGCTTCGAGCGCGAGTCCAGCAGCAACACCATCACCGACCTGCTGCCGGGCGTCACGCTCACCCTGAACAAGGCCGAGGAAGGCACCAAGCGCACGCTGACGGTGGCTGCGGACAACTCCGGCCTGAAGATCAACACCCAGGCCTTCGTTGCCGCCTACAACACCACGGTCGGCCTGCTCAAGAGCAGCAGCGCCTACGACGCCACCAACGACAAGGCCTCCGCGCTGACCGGTGACTCGCTGGTACGCGGCCTGCAGCAGCAGCTGCGCGGCGAAGCCAGCGCCAGCATGCTCGACCTCAAGGCCCTGGGCGTGACCGTCAACAAGGACGGCACCCTGGCCTTCAGCACCACCACGTTCGACGCGAAGGTCGCCGAGGACCCGTCCGCCGCCCGCAAGCTGCTGGGCAGCGACGGCTCGTTCACCTCCAGCCTCAGCGCCATGCTCAAGACCAACCTGGGCAGCAACGGCACGCTGACCCTGCGCACCAACTCGCTGACCAAGCAGATCAGCAAGCTGGAGAAGGACCTGGACGACCTGGATGCGCGGATGGAAAAGGTCTCCGCGCGGTATACCGCCCAGTTCACCGCCATGGACACGGTGGTGGCGAAGATGCAGAGCACCAGCGATTACCTCAGCCAGCAGATCAGCGCGCTCAACAAGAAGAGCTGACCGGCCGGCAGCGCCCTTCCCCACGCACACCAATACGACCACTTTTCGCCAGCGCCGGCCCGGCCATGACGAAGCCCCAAGGAGAACCCCATGTACGGTGCCAACCGCCACTATGCCGAGCAGTACCGCAAGGTCGGCGTCACCAGCCGCGTCGTCGACGCGGACCCGCACCGCCTTGTCGCCCTGCTGCTTGAAGGCGCGGGCGAGCGCATCCGTCGCGCCGAAGCCTGCCTGGCCAACGGCGACCAGGCATTGAAAGGCAAGGCGATCGGTGAAGCCTGTGCGATCATCGGGCACCTGAATGGTTCGCTGGACCACGAAGCCGGCGGCGAGATCGCCGGCAACCTGTCGGCCCTGTACGACTACGTCATGCAGCGCCTGACCGAAGCCAACCTCAACAACGACGCGGTACCGCTGCAGGAGTCGCTGTCGTTGATCGGCGAGATCGAGAGCGCATGGAACGCCATTCCCCAGGAACAGCGCACCCTGCCTACCGCACCTGGAGCCTGATGCCATGAACAACGACGCGAGCGCCCTGCTGCAGGCGCTGCACGTGGACCTGGACCTGATCAAGAACGCGATCGAGGCCGAGGACCATGCCACCACCGAGCGCATCGTCGGCGAACACGACCAGCGCGTGCGCGACTACCTCCACGCCCATGGCGCCCACAGTGCTCCGCAGGCGCTGCAGAACCTGCTCGAACAGCAGCTCTCGCTGACCACGCGCATGCGCCAGCTACGCGATGAAGCGGCCCAGTACCTGCGTGCCGAGCGGCAATCCACCCGCGCGGCGAACGCCTACCTGCAGGCCGGTACGCTGGCATGAGCCACGATGGCGCCGCCGCTGCCGAAGGCACCCTGTTCGACGATACGCTCAGCTGCGATGTCGTCGTGCCGGTGCAGTTCACGGCCGGAGCACGCGTCGCCCGTCCGGGCACCTCGGAGATGCTGCTGCGCAGCGTCGCGCTGGTCGAGGATTCGCGCAGCAGCGACGACGGCGACGAGCGCAGCGACACCAGCGCGCAGCTGCAGCGCCTGGAGGCCCGCATGGACCTGGCGTTGGTCCTGCTCGGTCGCCTGCTGCAGCAGGCCAACCCGGCCCTGCCAGTCCGGGCGGTGCGCTGGTCACGGCATGGCCTGCGCCTGGATCTCGAGCAAACCACCGCACTGGCACCCGGCAGCGCCGGGGTGATCCAGCTGCAGCCGGCCGACTGGTTGCCCGACCACATCGAACTGCCCGCCACCGTGCTGGCCGAGGCCCCCCAGGAGGGCGGCAGCCGGTTGTGGCTGGGCTTCACCGGCCTGGGCGACAACCTGAACGCAGCGGTCGAACGGCACCTGTTCCGCCTGCATCGGCGGCAGATCGCCGACAGCCGCCGCAATCGTTGATTGCCCTCCTTTAGTTGACTGGCGTCACACGTCGCGCTCGGCTAAGGTGAGGGACTTCTAGGGGGAAGACCGTTCCACGTGCGCGTTCTCATTGTCGATGACCACACCCTGGTCCGGGCGGGACTGAACCGGCTGCTGCAGAGCTTCGAAGGCGTGCAGGTGGTCGCCGAAGCCAGTGACGCCGCGCAGGCCCTGGACCTGGCCCTGCTGCACGTTCCCGACCTGATCCTGATGGACCTGTCGCTGCCGGGCCGCACCGGTCTGGAAGCGCTCAGTGACATCCGTGCCCGCCAGCCGCAGGCGCGGGTGGTGATGATGTCCATGCACGACGATGCCGGCCACGTCCGCGACGCCCTGGACCGCGGTGCGGTCGGCTTCGTGGTCAAGGACGCCGCTCCGGCCGAACTGGAGCTGGCACTGCGCGCCGCGCACGCCGGACAGGTGTTCCTGAGCCCGCACATCTCGGCCAAGATGCTGGCCCCGCTGATCAACCGCGAGCGGCCCACGGGCATCGCCGCGCTGTCGCCACGGCAGAAGCAGATCCTGCGTCGGCTGGGCAGTGCCCAGACCACCAAGGAGATCGCCGCCGAGCTGGGCATCAGCGTCAAGACGGTGGAAACCCACCGCGCCCGCATGATGGAAGCGCTGGGCTGCCGGCGCGCGAATGACCTGTTGCTGTTCGCCGTGCGGCACGAGAAGGATCTTGGCTGACGTCAGGTCACTGACCGAGCATGTTCGTTGTCACAGATTCGAATTTCCGTCGCCACTTACTGGAACTACGATAAGAATCAATGACCTATCCGGAATTCCGCGGCTCGCCGCGCCAGAAAAATGACGATTTGTAAGGTTTTCCCCTACGCAAAGTGGGGGCAATCAGGACAGCCCTCAGGGCTTCCCTGATTTCAGCGTCGGCACTCCGCCACGCAAGATGCGTTCCACAACGCGGCCTTCACACAGCGCCGCCGGGGAATCGCATGAAAGCCACACTCTCTGCCCAGTTGGGCCAGCAGCTCCATCTCACGCCTGCCCTGCTGCAGTCGATCCGCCTGTTGCAGCTCAATGGCATGCAGCTGGAGCTGGAAGTCCGCCAGGCGCTGGAAAGCAATCCGTTGCTGGAGCTGCAGGACGAGCAGGAAGAGAGCCCGGCCACGGCCAATGGCAACGACGCGCGGGTGGAAACGGCCGCGTTCGACGAACTGCCGGAGAGCTCGATGTGGGACGTGGCCGGCGGCGGCTGGAATGACGGCGAGGATGACCGCATGGCGCGCATCGCCGCCGGCGAGTCCACCGACCCGCAGCTGCGCGTGCTCAATGCACTGGCCCTGGAGCTGGACGCATCCGACCTGGCCATCGCCAGCTTCTGGCTGGAGCACTGCGATGACGCCGGCTACCTGCAGGGTGCCCTGGCCGAGCTGACCCGCCTGGCCAGTGCGCGCCTGGACCGCACCGCCAGCGACGTGGAAGCCGTGCGCCAGCGCCTGCTGCACGGCGAGCCGGCTGGCATGGCCGCGACCGATCTGCGCGAGTGCCTGCTGGCACAGTTGGCCGCGCTGCCCGGCGTGGTGCCGGCGCGCCACCTGGCCGCGCGCCTGCTCGATGCCGACCTGCAACTGCTGGCCAACCATGACTACGCCGCCCTGGCCGTTGCACTCGATGCCGAGCAGGACGACGTCCTCGAGGCGTTCCGGCTGATCCTGTCGCTGCAACCGCGGCCGGGGGACAGCCTGCAGCCGCAGCAGGACGAGGCCATCCTCCCCGACGTGGTGGCCTGGCACGCGGACGGGCAATGGCGCGTCGCGCTGAACCCCGCCACCACCCCGCGCATCGCCATCAACGCTGGCTACGAACGCGCCCTGGCCGACAACGGCAGCGAGGCCGCGCAGCCCTTGCGCGACATGCTGCAGGAAGCCCGCTGGCTGACCCGCGGCCTGTCCATGCGCTACGACACCCTGATCCGCACCGCCCGGGTGATCGTCGAGCGCCAGGCCGCGTTCCTGGTCCAGGGCGATGAAGCAATGGCGCCACTGACCCTGAAGGAAGTGGCCGACAGCATCGGCATGCACGAGTCCACGGTCTCGCGCATCACTTCCGGCAAGTACCTGCAGACGCCGCGCGGCACCTTCGAACTGAAGCATTTCTTCGCCGTCCGCCTTGAGGGCGCCAGCGTCTCCGGGCAGGCGGTCAAGGCCATGGTCAAGCGCCTGATCGACGCCGAGCCGGCCGGCCGGCCGCTGGCCGACGAGGCCATCGCGGGCCTGCTCTCGCGCCAGGGGGTAAACATCGCACGTCGTACCGTCGCAAAATACCGCGAACAACTCGACATCGCCCCGGCACGCGAACGCCGCCGCCAGGGCACCAAGCCGCTGCTGGCCCGCGTGGGCTGAACAAAGGAATTCCATGAGCAAGCTCACCGTACTGCTGGTTGATGACCACGAAGGCTTCATCAACGCCGCCATGCGCCACTTCCGCCGCATCGAATGGCTGGAAGTGATCGGCAGCGCCGCCAACGGCCTGCAGGCCATCGAACGCTCCGAGGCGCTGCGCCCGCGCGTGGTGCTGATGGACCTGGCCATGCCGGAGATGGGCGGGCTGCAGGCCACGCGCCTGATCAAGACCCAGGATGACGCGCCGTACATCGTCATCGCCAGCCACTTCGACGATTCCGAGCACCGCGAGCACGCCCTGCGCGCCGGCGCCGACAACTTCGTCAGCAAACTCTCTTACATCCAGGAAGTCATGCCGATCCTGGAGGCCCTCAAGGAGCAAGGCGATGAGTGAGTCACGCATCCTCGTCATCGATGCCGACGCGGTTCGCGCCGAACGGACCCTGTCCCTGCTGGAGTTCATGGACTTCACCCCGCGCTGGGTCAGCGACGCGCAGGACATCGACACCAGCCGCCACCGCAGCAATGACTGGATGGCCGTGGTGGTCGGCACGCTGGAAGACGCCGACCTGGCCGCCGGCTTCTTCAACTGGCTGGCCGCCGCGCCGCTGCCGCCGCCGGTCCTGCTGGGCGAAGGTGACCCGCTGGCGTTCTCGCGCCACTACGGCCTGCACGAAGCCAATGTCTGGCCGCTGGAGCAGCCGATGCGCCTGGCGCAGGTGGAAGCCCTGCTGCGCCGTGCCAGCCTCAAGCGGCTGGACACCGAGCACCAGTCCAGCGCCATCGACGACAACGGCCCGACCGGCACCAGCCCGGCCGTGACCGAGCTGCGCCAGCTGATCGAGCAGGTCGCCAACTTCGACACCACCGTGCTGGTGCTGGGCGAATCGGGTACCGGCAAGGAAGTGGTCTCGCGCTCCATCCACCAGCGCTCACCGCGCCGTGATGGGCCGTTCGTGGCGATCAACTGCGGCGCGATCCCGCCGGACCTGCTCGAAAGCGAGCTGTTCGGCCATGAGAAAGGCGCTTTCACCGGTGCGCTGACCGCGCGCAAGGGCCGCTTCGAGATGGCCGAGGGTGGCACCCTGCTGCTGGACGAGATCGGCGACATGAGCCTGCCCATGCAGGTCAAGCTGCTGCGCGTGCTGCAGGAGCGCAGCTTCGAGCGTGTCGGTGGCAACCAGACCATCCGCTGCAATGTGCGGGTGATCGCCGCGACCCACCGTGACCTGGAAACGCGCATCAGCGAAGGCAAGTTCCGCGAGGACCTGTTCTACCGCCTGAACGTGTTCCCGATCGACGTGCCCGCGTTGCGCGAGCGTACCGCCGACATCCCGGCACTGGTGCAGACCATCGCGGCCCAGCTGGCCCGCACCGGCCGCGGCGAAGTCCGCTTCGCCGACGAGGCCCTGCTGGCGCTGGCCGGTTATCCCTGGCCCGGCAACGTGCGCGAACTGACCAACCTGGTCGAGCGCCTGGCCGTCCTGCACCCGGGCGGGCTGGTGCGGGTGCAGGACCTGCCCAGCCGCTACCGCGGCGACGGCACCATGGCGGCCTCGGCCAACCCGGTCGACGAGCTGGCGGTACAGGCGGTGCTGGCGGCAGCCCGTGCGCCGACCGCCACGCAGGCCAAGGCGGCGGCGTTCAAGCCGGCCAGCCTGCCCAGCGAGGGGCTGGACCTGCGCGACCACATGGCCGGCATCGAGCTGACCCTGATCAACGAGGCGCTGGAACGCACCCAGGGCGTGGTCGCCCACGCCGCCCAGCTGCTGGGCCTGCGCCGCACCACCCTGGTGGAGAAGCTGCGCAAGTACGGGATCGAGCGGGAACAGGTAGCAGACTGATCGTGATGGATTCCAGGCAAGCAACACTCGCCGCGCCCGAACGCAGTGAGCTGCGCGATGAACGTGGCAACCGCGTCATCGCACCGGTCGGGCTGAACAGCCTGACCACCGTGTTCAAAGGCCACAACTGCACGCTGGAAATCGACCCGCGTGCGCGCCTGGTGAACACCGCCGTCGAGTTCCACGGCTCCAATGCACACTGCCGGATCGGCGCCGCCGGCCCCGCCGGCAGCCTGTCCGCGCTCATCCGCCTCGGTGAGGATTGCGTCATCACCATCGGTGCCGGGGTGACCACCACGGCGCGGACCTTCATCGCCACCAGCGAAGGCGGCCGGGTGACGGTGGGGGACGACTGCATGCTGGCCTCGGAAGTACAGTTGCGCGGTGACGATGCCCACCCCATCTTCGATATCCACACCGGCCTGCGCATCAACCCGGTCGAGGACATCGTCATCGGCGCCCATGTCTGGCTGGCGTTCGGAGTGTGCTGCCTGGGCGGTGCACGGATCGGCGATGGCAGCGTGATCGGCATGGACAGCGTGGTCACCGGGCCCATCCCGAACAACTGCGTGGCCGTGGGTGCGCCGGCACGGGTGGTGCGTCGCGACGTCGCCTGGGAACGTCCGCACCTGTCGATGGCGCAGCCGCCCTACAAGCCCGATGGGGACAGCGTCCCCCGCTCTGCCTACTGGAACGCCACCCGCGATTGAGGCCCACGGCACGGATCTTGCCTGTCACAAGGCAATCATGGCCGTCTGGAATCGCACATCATGGCGCTTGTTCTGACCTACGGGACGTTCGATCTTCTGCACGTGGGGCACGTGAACCTGTTGCGTCGTGCCCGTGAGCTGGGCGACCACTTGCTGGTCGGCCTGTCCTCGGACCGGTTCAACGCCATCAAGCGCAAGACCGCAACCCAGTGCTACGCCGACCGCGAGGCCGTGCTGCGTGCGATCCGCTATGTCGACGATGTCTTCCCCGAGGACAGTTGGGAGCAGAAGGCCACCGACATCCAGCGTTACGGCGCGGACATCCTGGTGATGGGCTCGGACTGGACCGGGCACTTCGATGCGCTGGCCCGCCATTGCCAGGTCCGCTATCTGCCGCGCACCGAGGACATCTCCAGCTCCGCCCTCAAGGCACGCATCCGCCTGGATGGCTTGGACCCACCACCTGCCGACAATGCACCGCAGGCCACTGCCCTGCTCGCCGGAGTGCGCTGATGCTGCCTGTCTTCCATATCCACGCCCTCGCCGGCGAGGGCCGCGACCTGTGGCTCCACCTGCAGCCGGCCCCGCGTGGCATCAGCGCCCTTCGCCTGCGCCGCCGTGACGGCAAGCGCTGCGTGCCGCTGGACGTCCTGCTCGAAGGCGATGCCGCGCGCACGCGCTTGCCCGGCCCGGCACTGCTGGAAGACACCCCCCAGCGCTGGGATGTGCAGATCGAAGTGGGCAATACGGGTCAGTTCCAGCAGTTGATCGGAACCACCGCTGATGGCGCGGACCGCCACTTCTTCCGTGATGCCGTGCAGGCCCATGGGCTGTCGGCCTACCTGAGCGACAGCGCCAGCTCGCTGGCCTTGTTCACCGCGCCGCTGGAGCAGCACGCGATGACCGTCGAAGCGGAGAACCTGCGCGCTGCGTTTCCCTCCCTGCTCGAACAACTGCCCTTGCAGGAGGACCTGGTCCTGTTCGAGAGCTTCTTCGGCAGGGCATACGCCGGCAACCCCCGCTATATCTACGAGGCGCTGCGCCGGATGCGCCCGGACCTGCGCTGCGTCTGGGCCTACAACGGAGACGAGCAGATCCCGGGAAATCCGCAGCGGGTGATCCGCGGCTCCGCCGAGTACCTCCGCCTGCTCGCGCAGGCCAAGTACCGTGTCAACAACATCCTGTTCACCGCGCACGGGCGCAAGCCGCAGACGCGCTACCTGCAGACCTGGCACGGCACGCCGTTGAAGCGGCTGGGCTACGACATCACGGTGACCGGGCCGGAAGTGGAGGCACGCGACAACCTGTACCGCGAATCCCGTGCCTGGACGTTGCTGTTGAGCGAGAACCGCTATTCCAGCGATGTGCTCCGGCGGGCCTTCCGTTACGACGGCCCGATCCTGGAAGCCGGCTACCCCGTGGCCGATCCACTGGTAGCCCCGGTCAGCGCACGGGAGGACACCCTCGCCCGGCTGGCGCTGCCGTCCGGTCATCGTTTCGTGCTGTATGCCCCCACCTGGCGCGACAGCCAGCAGGTGGGGCATTGGCAGTTCGACTTCGACCTGCAGCTGGATCTGGTGAAGGTCGCCGCGGCCCTGGCACCGGACCAGATCCTGCTGCTGCGCGGCCACCACCTGGTCAGCACGGGGCTGCAGGACCTGGCGCTTCCGGCCAATGTGCGCGATGTATCGCACGTGGACGATGCCAGCGAGCTGTGCGCGATCGCCGACGTGCTGATCACCGACTACTCCTCGATCTTCTTCGACTACGCCACCACTGGCCGGCCGATCCTGTTTTATTGCTACGACCTGGAGCATTACGCCGAACAGGTCCGCGGCTTCTACCTGGACATGGCCCAGGACCTGCCCGGGCCAATCGCACGCAGCACCGAGGAGCTGGTGGCCTTGTTGGCGGACCTGCCCGCCGTCCAGGCTACCCACGCGGACCGCTACGCGGCTTTCCGGGAGCGCTTCTGCGCGCTCAACGACGGCAGCGCCGCCGAGCGCGTCGTCGATGCGTTCTTCGGCCCGTTCCCGTCACCCAGTCGGTTCCTGTCCGACCTGGTGGCACTGGCTGGCAACGGCCCGGCAGAAGACGATGCGCGCCTGCGAGGCCTGATCCAACGCTATCTGGCGGACGCCGAGGCAATCTCAACGCTGCTGTACGAGCGGCTGAGCCCTCCCGAGCAGGAGCGCTTCCTGGTCTGGTTCCTCAAGCGCTGGGCCGGCATCGACCGCGTTGCCCCGGGGGAACTGGCGCACTACCTCGCCGAGGTCGATCGCATCCGCGCCGAGCCCCGCCCGCCGATCACCATCGGTGACGGCCAGTACGTGCTGCAGGACCTGCGCCCGCAGGGCCATGACTTCCGCCTGGCCAGCTATGCGTGGGCATTGAGCATCCACGACATCCTGTTCGACCAGTACCAGAGTGAGGATTTCCGCGTCCGCCCGGGCGAGGTCATCATCGATGCCGGCGGGTTCATCGGCGACACCGCCGTCCTGTTCTGCGCCAAGACCGGCAACGATTGCCAGGTGCACGCCTTCGAGCTGCTGGACGAGAACATCGCCCTGTTCGAGCACAACCTGCAACTCAACGGCGTGGCCGACCGGGTCGTGCTCAACAAGCGGGCGTTGTCCGACCACAGCGATGGCTCGCTGCTGATCAGGCAGGCCAGGCTGCAAGGTGCCACATCGGTCGGTGCCGGGGACGGCCCGGGCGAACGCATCGCCACCATCACCCTGGACGACTATGTCGCCCAGCACGGGCTGCAGCGCGTGGACCTGATCAAGATGGACATCGAGGGATCGGAGATCCCCGCGCTGCTGGGGGCCGTGCAGACCATCCGCCGGTTCCGCCCCAAGCTGGCGCTGTGCCTGTACCACAAGTGGGACGACGTGCTGACCATCCCCCGCTTCATCGCCGGACTCGGCATCCCCTACCGCTTCAACTTCAAGTGGGTGCAGCTGCCACAGGGCTGGGAAGCCGTCCTGCTGGCACAGCCCTGCGAGGAAGCACGGCCATGACGGTGAACGTGCTGGTCTTCCCCTGTGGCTCGGAGATCGGCCTGGAGATCCATGCTGCCCTGCGCCATGCCAAGGACGTCAGCCTGCACGGTGCTTCGTCGGTACCGGACCATGGCGAGTTCGTCTATGCGCGGTACCGCCAGATCACGGCACAGGCCGACTCGGCCGAGCTGGTTTCCCAGCTCAACGCACTGATCGATGCATGGAGCATCGACCTGGTGGTGCCGGCGCATGACAGCGTGATCCCCGTGCTCGCCGACAACCAGCAGCGGCTGCATGCCCCGGCGATGGTGCCCGAGCCGGCCATGGCCGCGACCTGCCGCAACAAGAACCTGACCTACGGGCGGTTGCAGGGCTTGGGCATCGTGCCGCGCCGCGTCGAACTGGGCAGCGCCGACTACCCGATCTTCGCCAAGCCGGCAGTCGGCCAGGGCAGCCAGGGCGCCGAGCGGGTGGATAACGACGAACGCCATCGGCTGCTGGCCGGCAGTGGCATCGAGTACGTGTTCAGCGAATACCTGCCCGGCACCGAGTACACCGTGGACTGCATCTCCAGCGCCGACGGCACCCTGCTGCATGCCGCTGCGCGGGTACGCGGGCGGGTCAAATCCGGGATCAGCGTGCGCACCGAGCCGGTGGCCACGGCCCCCGAGCTGGAGGCGATGGCACTGGCCATCGCTGCGGAACTGCGCCTGAAGGGCGCCTGGTTCTTCCAGGCCCGACGTGACCGGCAGGGCGTGCCCAAGCTGCTGGAAGTCGCCCCCCGCATCGCCGGCTCGATGGCGTTGAACCGCATGCGCGGCATCAACTATCCGTTGCTGGGCATCTACGCCTACCTGGGAAAGCCCTTCACGGTGCTGCCCCAGCACTACCCGCTGGTCATGGACCGCGCGCTCGGCAACCGCTGGCGGGCGGAGCTGGCCTATGAGCGTGTCTACCTGGACCTGGACGACACCCTGCTGGTGCGGGGCGCGCCGGAGCCGCAGGTGATGGCGCTGCTGTACCAATGGAACACGCGGGGAATCCCGGTGGTGCTGGTGACCCGGCACGCCACCGAGCCGGTGCAGACGCTCGCACGGCATCGCATCTGCGCAGATTTGTTCGAGCGGATCGTGCACCTGCGCGATGGCTCGCCCAAGAGCGCCGTGATCCCGCCAGGCGAATCCGCCATCTTCATCGACGACGCCTACCGCGAGCGCGCCGACGTGGCTTCCACGCGCGGCATCCCGGTCTTCGATGTGGATGCAGTGGAGCAGCTGAGGGAGGTTCGTGCATGACTCAGGCTGCCCTGCCCCGCGTCGACGGGACACCGCTGCTGTCGATCGTGGTGCTGGTCTACAACACCGCCCCGTTCCTGCGGGAGTGCCTTGATTCGCTGCTGGAACAGGACTATCGCAACATCGAGGTCATCGCCATCGATGATGCCAGCTCCGACGACAGCCTCGCGATCTGCCGGGAGTACGAGGCGCGCCACCCGAACTTCCGTTGCATCAGCAAAAACAACGAAGGTGGCGCGGTTTCAGGCAACCTCGGCGTGTCGCTGGCGCGTGGTCGTTACGTGGCGCTGGTTGACTCCGATGACGTGGTCACCGGCGATGGGTACCGCCTGCTGATGGAACAGGCCATGCAGGCCGACGCCGACATCGTCATCGGCCGGGCGGCACGACTGCAGGATGGCAAACTCTCGTCGGTGGCATTCCTGTATGAGCCGTATGTCTGGTCGCGGCGCCGCAGCTTCGACTCGGTGGACGGATTCCCCGACGTCATCCACGACTGCTTCTACTGGAACAAGGTGTTCCGTACCGATTTCCTGCGGGAGAACGGGCTGGGCATGGTCCCGGGCCTGCTCTACGCGGACCGCCCGTTCGTCCACCGCGCGTACTGGTACAGCCAGCGTACGGTGATCATCCCGGACCTGGTGTACCACTGGCGCCGGCGCCCCGAGGGCGCCATTGCGTCCATTTCGCAGAACATCCGCCAGGCCGACAACTTCATCGACCGCATCCGCTCGATGCAGCTGGAGTGGCAGGATTTCGATGACGTTCCCGCAGCGGCCGGCTACCGGCGCGCGATCGCCGTGGCCAACCTGCAGCGTGCCCTGCACGCCGCGCCTGGCATCGTGGCGTCTCCGAGCTTTCGCAAGGTGTTCATCGCGCAGATGCAGGAACTACTCGCACTGTATGGCGAGCTGGACTGCAGGGCGCTCGGTGCCAGGCGCTGCCTTTACCTGGAGCTGATCAGGCGCGGCGAGGTCGAAGCCCTGTGCTTCCTGCTCGGCGTGACCAGTGAACGGGGCTGGATCGCGGAAATCGAGGGTGCCTGCTATTGGAAGCAGCCCTTCCTGGACAACCCGGAGATCGCCCTGCCGCGCAGTGCCATGCGCCTGGAGTTCCCCAACATCGGCTTCTTCCGCCTCCGGGACATCTCGCTGGACGAGGACAGCCTGGACCTGACCCTGGACCTGCACGACCGGATCATGGCCGGTTGCCATGTCTGGTTCGAGCTGCATGCGATCCAGGGCGAAGGCAGTTGGGAGTTCCAGCCCGAAGGCAGGACCGCCGAGCACCGCTGGCGCTACCGGCTGGACATGCGGGCGCCGGACTGGAAGCCCGGCAACCTGTACGGGCTGGTCCTGCACTATCGCACCGCTGACGGCATCCACGGCCGCTACCGGATCGGCCCGGCGATGGTGCCGCCCGGATGGCCTGCCTCGCTCCCGTTGCGCTCGTCGCTGGGCAGCCTGCTGTTCTCGGCCGAGGCCGGTGGCATGGGACTGGCCGTCAACTGACCGGCGCCGCCCCCGCAGGCACGGGAGTTGCATGTCCCTGCTCGCCGGCACTCCGCCGAAGCCATGCCCCCGGGCCCGCCTGCGATGACGACCAAGAAGCCGATCCCGGTCACCAGCCCCCTGCTGCCCCCGCTGGAGGAATTCGTTCCCTACCTGGAACGGATCTGGGAAAGCCGCATCCTGACCAACGGGGGCAGCATGCACCAGGCGCTGGAAAAGGCCCTGTGCGCCTACCTCGGGGTCGAGCACATCGCGCTGTTCGCCAATGGCACGCTGGCGCTGGTCACCGCGCTGCAGTCGCTGCGCATCACCGGCGAGGTGATCACCACCCCGTATTCGTTCGTGGCCACCGGCCATTCGCTGTTGTGGAACGGCATCAAGCCGGTGTTCGTGGACGTGGACCCGGTCACCTTCAACCTGGATCCGGCCCGGATCGAGGCGGCGATCACGCCGCAGACCACTGCCATCATGCCGGTGCATTGCTACGGCACGCCCTGTGACGTGGATGCCATCGGCCGCATCGCCGACAACTACAACCTGCGCGTGATCTACGACGCCGCGCATGCCTTCGCCGTCGGCGATACCCGTGGCAGCGTGCTGCGGCACGGCGACCTGTCGGTGCTCAGCTTCCATGCCACCAAGGTGTTCAACACCTTCGAAGGCGGCGCCATCATCTGCCCGGATGCCCGCACCAAACAGCGCATCGATCACCTGAAGAACTTCGGCTTCGTCAACGAGACCACCGTGGTGGCGCCCGGCATCAACGGCAAGATGAACGAGGTCAGCGCCGCGTTCGGCCTGCTCCAGCTCAAGCACATCGACCGGGCGCTGGAACGACGCGCGGCCATCGATGCGCTGTACCGTCAGCGCCTGGCGGGGATCGCCGGCATGAAATGCCTGTCCCGGCCATCGGACGTGCGCCACAACCACGCCTACTTCCCGGTGCTGGTCGGCGACGACTACCCGTTGCAGCGCGACGAGCTGTACCACCTGCTGCGTGCCGAGAACATCCTGGTACGACGCTACTTCTACCCGCTGATCAGCGAGTTCCCGATGTACCGCGGCTTTCCGTCCGCAGCACCGGACAACCTGCCGGTGGCGCACACCGCCGCCCGCCAGGTGCTGTGCCTGCCGATCCACCCGGACCTCCCGGACGCCGAGGTGGACCGGATCTGCGACCTGCTGACCGCACATGCGCGGGTCCGCGCCGCGTGATGGAAGCTTGGCCGTGATGCCCGCATGGCTGGGGAAGCCGCTGCTGCTGGCGTGGCGGCTGCTGGACCTGCTGGTCCCCAAGCGCAGCGATCACTGGGCATTCTTCGACCATCCGCTCAAGCCCGGCCAGTTCATCGAGAACGCGCGCGCGGTCTTCGAGCAGGTGAAGGACGACCCGCGCGTCCATTGCCGGGTGTTCGTGCGCGGCGGCCAACGGCCGCCGGACGTACACGATGATGCGCACGTCCGCGTGGTCCGGCTGGACTCGCTGGCCGGCCTGTGGTCGCTCGCCCGCTGCGGCGTGTTGCTGCTGACCAACTCCACCGCCCTGGACATGTCACTGCCGTGGCGCAATGGTCGCTACGCTGCGCCTCGGCCCTGGCTGCACCGGCGCGTCACCATCAACCTCTGGCACGGCATTCCGCTCAAGCGGCTGTTCGCGCTGGCCAACCCGGACCAGCGCCAGCACGGCGACCGTGACCGGCATCGGCGCCGCGAACGCCGTTTCTACACCGGGCTGGTGGCCTCCTCGGCCATCGATGCCTATGCGATGGCGGCGATCTTCCATCCGCTGCCGCCGACGCATGTCTGGGTCACCGGGCTGCCACGCAACGACTTCCTGCGCATCGCCGAGGACGCCTTGCCGGTCGGCCTGCGCGAGGAAGCCAGCCGGGTACGGGCGCTGCGCGGCGAACGGCGCCTGGTGCTGTACGCGCCTACCTACCGTGATGCCAGCGTCGCCACCGAGCGTGCATACCGTTTCAGCGATGACGAGGTCGCGCAGTTGAAGCAGGTACTGCGCCGCCATGACGCGGTGCTCGGCCTGCGCGGCCACTATCTGGTCAACGCGCCGGCGCCACTGGACCCGGCCCGCCATCTCGATGGTGATGTGCTGCTGGACCTGGGCCATGCGCACTTCCAGGAAATTGCACCGCTGCTGCGCGAAAGCGCGCTGGTGATCACCGACTACTCGTCGGTCTACATCGATGCGCTCTACCTGGACCTGCCGGTGCTCGGCTTCGCCTATGACCTGGAGCACTACCGCACCCGCCAGAACGGGCTGCTGTACGACCTGGAGCTGGCGTTCCCAGGGCCGATGACCACCACCTTCCCGGCCCTGCTCACCGCGCTGGACGCCGCACTCGCACAGCCGCAGCACCCACCGGACGAGCGCTACCTCACCGCCCGTCGCCTGTTCTTCCAGCACCTGGATGCCAACAACTCCCACCGCGTGGTGCAACGGATCCACGCCGCGATCGCTGCAAACAGCCCTGCCTGATGCCAATGAACCCGTCCCCCTCCGCCGCTCCGCTGGTCAGCGTGGTGATCCCGGCCTACAAGGCCCGCTGGCTGCTGCAGGCCCTGGAAAGCGTGCGCCGGCAGACCCATCGCCCCTTGGAGATCGTGGTCTGCGACGATTCGGCTGCCGGTTACGTACAGACGGCCGTGGAGGCCTTCGCTGCACGGGTGGACTTCCCGGTGCGCTACTCGCGCAACCCCACCCGCCTGTGGGAGGTGCGCAGCACCGCGCGTGCGATCAGCCTGGCCGAAGGCGAGTACATCAAGTTCCTGCACGATGACGACGTGCTGCACGAGGACTGCATCGCAACCCTGCTGGAGTCGTTCGAGCGCGTTCCGGGCCTTGCGCTGGCAACCGCCCGTCGCCGGCTCATCGACGAGGCCGGGATGCCGCTGCCCGATGAGCTTCCCACTGCTTTCCCGGCCAACCATGACGTATGCATCGACGGCCGCGACCTGATCGACTTCTTCGGTGAGCATACCCTCAACTTCCTCGGCGAGCCCAGCGTCGCGCTATGCCGGCGCGCCCCGTTGCTGGCGATGGGCGAGCAGCTGGCCACGCTCGACGGCACCCACATTGCCTGGCTGGCCGACGTGGCCATGTACGTCAAGCTGCTGCATCAGGGCCCGGTGGCGATCAGTGCGCGCCCGTTGGTCGACTTCCGTATTTCGCGCCACCAGTTCAGCCAGCGCGGACGGGATCGCCCCGGTGTCGCCGAGAACTGGCACGAGGCATTCCGCCAGGCGCTGCGCAATCTTGGCTGGTATCGCGGCGGCGACACCCGTCAGGTAACCATTGCACCGCTCGACGGGCACCGGCCGGCGGAAAAGGTGGACCTGGTCTCGGCGCTGGAACAGGCGTTGCTGATCGCGCAGGCACGCTGGCCGCTGCACGACTGGCAGGCTCGACGCCAGCTCAACCCCGCGCAGCGCCAGGCGCTGGACACCGCGCTGCAGCAGCTTCCACGCAACAGCGTGGAGATCGTGATCCGCGCGGACGGCCAACCGGCCAGTGCCCTGCGCAGGACGCTGGGCAGCCTGCCACTGCAGGCCCGCACCGCCGAGGTGGTCTGCCGCTGCATCCTCGGCGCCGGGCACGCGCCCGATGGACTGGACCCGGCGTACCGCCGGCTCGCTGCCGGGACCACGCTGGACGAAGCCCTGCGCACCAGCCCTGCCGACTGGGTGCTGTTCGTGGAGGCCGGCGCAGAGTTCCATGTTGCCGGCCTGCGACGGCTGCTGGCGGCGCTCGCCCACGATGATGCCCCCGCACGCGCCCTGTACTGCGACGAGTGGCATGTGGATGCGCAGCACAACCTGGCACCCTCGCTGCGGCCAGGAATCAACCTGGACCTGCTGCTGGAAAACCCGACGCAGTTGGCGGGGCACTGGTTGTTCCGCCGGCATGCCGCGCTGGCCATCGGCGGGCTGGATGCCGATGCAGGTGCTGCAGCCGAACTCGACCTGATCCTGCGCCTGGTCCAGCACGGCGGGCTGGAAGGCATCACGCATATCCCCGAACCCCTGCTCAGCTGCGCCCCGCCCCGTGCCGACGACGCTGCCCGGCAACAGGTCATCACCGCGCACCTGCACGCGCGGGGATACCCCGATGCAGTGGTCACCCCGCGCGGCAACGGCCTGTACCGGGTCGACCATGGCCACCGGGCGCAGCCGCCGGTCACCCTGATCCTGGTCGTTTCCCGGGACACCGTGCTGGCGTCGCTGGAGCGCTGCGTGGTCTCCCTGCTGGAGAAGACCGCCTACCCGCATTACGAGCTGCTGTTGATCGACAACGGCGCCGGGCCCGACGCCAGCCAATGGATGCAGCAGGTCGAACCATTGGCCGGGGGTCGCATCCGCGCCTTTGCCTTCGATCCACCGTTGCCGCACGCGGCCGCCTGCAATGTCGCCGCCGGGCAGGCGAGCAGCCCGTTCCTGCTGTTCCTGCGCGCCGACGTGGCCGCGTTGCAGCCGCACTGGCTGGACGCGCTCCTGAACCATGCACTTCGCCCCGAGGTGGGCGTCGTCGGCGGCAAGACCATCGCCGCCGATGGCAGCATTACCCACGCAGGCCTGGTGCCTGGCCTGCTCGGCAGCGGCGGGCGGGCCTTCGCCGGCATGCCGATGGACGCGCCGGGCTACATGCACCGCCTGCAGGTCGCGCAGGACTACACGGCCGTGTCCGACAGTTGCCTGTTGATCGGCGCGGAGCTGTTCGCCGGGCTGGACGGCTTCGACCACGGCACCTTCGCCGATCACGGCGCCGACGTGGACCTGTGCCTGCGCGCGCGTCAACGCGGCTACCTGACCGTATGGACGCCCGACGCCCTGCTGCTGCATTCGGTCCAGGCCGCGCCGTTGCCGGAACCCGCCGAGTCGGCCTTGTTGGAGCGCTGGCTCCCCGCACTCGCCCACGATCCGGCCTACAACCCCAGCCTGCGCCTGGACGTCCCGGGCGGCTTCCGCCTCGGCGAATCCGACTTCTCCTGGCAGCCCCTGCCCTGGCGCCCGCTGCCACGCCTCCTCGCGCAGCCAGCCGACCCCTGGGGCAGCGGCCACTACCGCGTGATCCAGCCATTGGAGGCACTGAAGCAGGCCGGCCTGGCCGAGGGTGCCCTGTACGCCACCGTGCTGGATCCGGTCGAACAGGCGCGCATCGATCCGGACGTGGTCGTCCTGCAGCGCCGCATCAGCGACGCGGACCTGGCCGGCATCCAGCGCATGCGCCGCTTTTCGCGGGCCTTCACTGTCTACGAGATCGATGACTACCTGCCCAACCTGCCGCTGAAGAACATCCATCGCGAGCACATGCCCAAGGATGTCCTGCGCAGCATGCGCCGGGCGCTGGGAATGGTGGACCGCTGCGTGGTGTCCACGCCGCAGCTGGCCGAGGCGTTGCACGGCCTGCACACTGATATCCGGGTGGTACGCAACCTGCTGCCACCTGCATGGTGGACGGCGCTGCCTCATCCGCCGCGTCCCGCCCCAGGCAAGCCCCGGGTCGGCTGGGCCGGTGGTGTCGGCCATACCGGCGACCTGGAACTGGTCGCCGATGCCGTCATCGAACTTGCCGCGGACGTGGACTGGGTGTTCTTCGGCATGTGCCCGGAACGCCTGTTGCCGTACGTGGCCGAGTTCCATTCCGGCGTGGACATCCGTCTCTACCCGCGTGCGCTGGCCGGCCTGCAGCTGGACCTGGCGATCGCTCCGCTGGAGGACAACCGCTTCAACACCTGCAAGAGCAACCTGCGCCTGCTCGAGTACGGTGCCTGCGGCGTGCCGGTGGTGTGCAGCGACGTCGGACCGTACCGGGACCCATCACTGCCGGTCACCGGCGTGCGCAACCGTCACCGCGAATGGGTGGCGGCCATCCGCGACCATCTCTCCGACCCCGCTGCCAGCGCGCAGGCGGGTGCCCGGTTGCGCGAGGCCGTGCACCGCGACTGGATGCTGGAAGGGGCGAACCTGCAGGAATGGCGCAACGCCTGGCTGCCCTGAGCCGCGCGCTTGGAACCCGTCGCCGCCCCGACGCCCGCCCCGCGCGGGCGTTCGTCGTTATGGCGGCATCCACGCCCAGTCGGCCAGTCGGCGAACCGTCGTGCGCCATCAGCCCGTCGGTTTCCCGACGCCGCGCCATCCTCATTCACGTAGATCAAGGCCTCCGGGTTCCGGCACGCAACTTGCAACCTCCCCTGCAGATCGACTGCTACCGGAACCCGTTTCGATGTCCCACTCCATCACCTCCGTCCTTTCCCAGATCCGCAGCCTGCAGAACCAGGTCGGCCAGGTGGCGCCGACTGGCGACCTGCCGCGCAGCAACGCCATCGAGGGATTGACCGGGGGCAACGCCGTCAATGCAACGTCGTTCAGCCAGACCCTGCAGGGCGCACTGAAGAGCGTCAACGAAACCCAGCAGAAGTCCGGCCAGCTGGCGGCCGCCTTCGAACGCGGTGAGCCCGGCACCGATCTGGCCAAGGTGATGGTCGCCGCCCAACAGTCCCAGCTGGCGTTCCGCGCCACCGTGGAAGTCCGCAACCGTCTCGTCCAGGCTTACCAGGACGTGATGAACATGCCGCTGTAAGGATCCAGACGCATGGCATTCGCGCTGTCCAAAGAGTCGTTGAACACCGAGCAGGCCGGGGCCTGGTTCGACCGTCTGCAGAGCCTGCAGATCACCCGCCGGCTGGGCCTGATGGCCATGATCGCCGTTGCCGTGGCGGCGGGCCTGTTCGTGTTCTTCTGGTCGCAGAAGGCACCGATGGTGCCGCTGTACACCGGCCTGGATGACAAGGCCACGGCCCAGGCCACCGACCTGCTGCGGGCGGCGCAGATCCCTTTCAAGCTCGATGCGGCCACCGGCGCCATCACCGTGCCGGAAGCCAACGTGCACGATGCGCGCCTGAAGCTGGCCGGCTCCGGCCTGACCGACAGCGGGCGGCTCGGCTTCGAGCTGATGGAGCGCGACCCCGGTTTCGGCGTCAGCCAGTTCGTGGAGAACGCCCGCTACCAGCACGCGCTGGAAACCGAGCTGGTCCGCACCATCACCAGCCTGCGCCCTGTACGTGACGCCCGCGTGCACCTGGCCATTCCCAAGCCCAGCGCGTTCACCCGCCAGCGCGACGTGGCCAGCGCCTCGGTGGTGCTGGAACTGCGTGGCGGCCAGCAGCTGGAACGCAACCAGGTTGACGCCATCGTGCACATGGTGGCCTCCAGCATCCCGGACCTGGCCCCGGAACGGGTGACCGTGGTCGACCAGAGCGGCCGCATGCTCACCATCGCCGACCCCAACAGCGATGCAGCGCTCAACGCCGCCCAGTTCGACCAGGTGCGCCGCCTGGAGAACTCCTACAACCAGCGCATCCGTGAGCTGCTGGAGCCGATGACCGGTGCCGGCCGGGTCAACCCGGAAGTCAGCGTGGACATGGACTTCTCGGTCACCGAGGAGGCCCGTGAGCTGTACAACGGTGAGCCGCAGAAGGTGCGCAGCGAACAGATCAGCGAGAACACCAGCAACGTGGCCGGCCCGCAGGGCGTGCCCGGCGCGGCCAGCAACACCCCGCCCGGCCCCGCCGCCGCGCCGGCGCCCACCGCCGCCGCACCGACCGAAACCTCCAAGAACGCCACCCGCAACTACGAGCTGGACCGCACCCTGCAGCACACCCGCCAGCCGGCGGGCCGGGTCAACCGCGTGTCCGTCGCCGTGCTCGTCGACCACGTGCCGCGCGTCGGCAGCAACGGCAAGACGGTCGACCAGCCGCTCAGCGCGGCCGAGCTGACCCGCGTGGAGGCGCTGGTGAAGCAGGCGGTCGGCTTCAGCGCCGAACGTGGCGACACCGTGTCGGTGATGAATGCCCCGTTCGTGCGCGAGGCCCTGCCGGTGGAAGAACCCAAGCTGTGGGAGAACCCGCAGCTGCGCGACTGGCTGCGCATGGGCCTGGGCGCGATCGTGGTGCTGGCATTGCTGTTCGGCGTGCTGCGCCCGGCCCTGCGCCAGATCTCCAGTCCCCCAAAGGCGCTGGCCAGGAACGAGGACCCGCTGCGCGCCGACGTGCAGGTGATGGACGATGACCTGCGCATGCCCGATGCCCTCGGCAACGACCGCCTGCAGCTCGACGGCTCCGCGCCGCTGGCGCTGCCGGTGGATGCCTACGAGGAACGCCTGCGCATGGCGCGCGAGGCCGTCCGCTCCGACTCCAAGCGCGTCGCCCAGGTGGTGAAGGGATGGGTGGCCAATGACTGACACCCTGCAGATGTCCGGCGTGCAGCGCGCCGCCGTGCTGTTGCTCTCGCTGGGCGAGGCCGACGCGGCCGAGGTATTGCGCCACATGGAGCCCAAGGAGGTGCAGAAGATCGGCATCGCCATGGCCACCCTCAGCGACGTCACCCGCGAGCAGGTGCAGCAGGTGATGGACGACTTCGGCGCCGAGCTGGGCAACAAGACCTCGCTGTCGGTGGGCTCGGACGACTACATCCGCAACATGCTGGTGCAGGCGCTGGGCAGCGACAAGGCCAGCAGCCTGATCGACCGCATCCTGCTCGGCCGCAACACCACCGGCCTGGATGCGCTGAAGTGGATGGACCCGCGCGCGGTGGCCGACCTGGTGCGCAACGAACACCCGCAGATCATCGCCATCGTCATGGCCCACCTGGAGAACGACCAAGCTGCCGATGCGCTCAAGCTGCTGCCCGAGCGCACCCGCGTGGACGTGCTGCTGCGCATCGCCACCCTGGACGGCATCCCGCCCAATGCGTTGAACGAACTGAACGAGATCATGGAGCGCCAGTTCGCCGGCAACCAGAACCTGAAGTCGTCCAGCATCGGCGGCGTGCAGTGCGCGGCCGACATCCTCAACTTCATGGACAGCGGCCAGGACCAGGTGATCCTGACCGAGATCGCGCGCGTGGACGCCCCGCTGGGCAGCCGCATCCAGGACCTGATGTTCGTGTTCGACGACCTGGTCGACCTGGACGACCGCGAGATGCAGCTCGTGCTGCGCGAGGTCAGCGGCGAGCGCCTGGGCCTGGCCCTGCGCGGCGCCGACATCAAGGTGCGCGACAAGATCACCCGCAACATGTCCCAACGTGCGGCCGAGATCCTGCTCGAGGACATGGAAGCACGCGGCCCGGTGCGCCTGTCCGACGTGGAAGGCGCGCAGCGCGAGATCCTGGCCATCGTCAAGCGCATGGCCGATGAAGGCACCGTCACCATCGGCGGCAGCGCGGAGGCCATGCTGTGAGCAACGTCGTGCGCTGGCACGCCCCGGACCTCACCCGCGGCTCGGCGCCCCTGCAGCCGGCGCCCATGGGCGTGCCGGACGAGATCGAGACCATTACCGCGCACGAGCCGGCACCGCCGCCGCTGCAGTTGCCGACCCTGGAGGAAGTGCAGGCCATCCGCGACGCCGCGCAGGAAGAAGGCTTCCAGCAGGGTCACGGCGAAGGCTACGCCCAGGGACAGGCCGAAGTGCGGCGCCTGATCGCCCAGATCGAAGGCATCCTGGACAACTTCAGCCGGCCGCTGGTGCGGCTGGAGAACGAAGTGGTCGGCGCGCTCGGCGAACTGTCGGTGCGCATCGCCGGGGCGCTGATCGGCCGGGCCTATGAAGCCGACCCGTCGTTGCTGGCGGCGCTGGTCAACGAAGCACTGGAGACCGTCAGCGGCGCCCAGCGCGAGGTCGAGGTGCGCCTGCACCCGGACGACATCGCCGCCATCAGCGCCCTGCTGGCGCTGCCCGAGGGCCAGCGCCTGGCCCCGGATACCAGCCTCAGCCGCGGCGACCTGCGCGTGCACGCCGAGTCGGTGCGCATCGACGGCACCCTCGACGCGCGCCTGCGCGCCGCGCTGGGCACCGTGCTGCGCCGCGCCGGAGCCACCCCATGAGCGCGTCCCCGGCCCCGGCCGAATGGGCGGCCGCACGCAACCTGCGTCTGGCCGCGCGCCTGGATGGCATCACATTGGATGGCACCGGCGGTGCCGGCCATGGCCTGGTGCGCGAAGGCATCCTGCGCCGGGCCATCGGCCTGACCCTGGAAGCGGTCGGCTGCGAGGCGCCGATGGGCGCCAGCTGCAAGGTCGAGGTCATCGACGGCGGTTGGGTCGACGCCGAAGTGGTCGGCTTCTCCGGTGACCGCACCTACCTGATGCCCAGTGCCGAACTGCACGGCCTGCTGCCCAATGCGCGCGTGGTGCCCTCCTACAAGCGGGGGGGCGTGGAGGTGGGCGAAGGCCTGCTTGGCCGCGTCATCGACAGCGATGGCGTGCCGCTGGATGGCAAGGGCCCGATCCGGGCCGAAGGCAACGTCGGCATGGCCGGCGTGGCGATCAACCCGCTGGCGCGCGAACCCATCATCCAGCCGTTGGACGTGGGCGTGCGCGCGATCAATGCACTGCTGCCGATCGGCCGCGGCCAGCGCGTCGGCCTGTTCGCCGGCTCCGGCGTCGGCAAGTCGACGCTGCTGGGCATGATGACCCGCTATACCGCCGCCGACGTGATCGTGGTCGGCCTGATCGGCGAGCGCGGCCGCGAAGTCCGCGATTTCGTCGAAACCACGCTGGGCGAAGAAGGCCTGCGCCGCGCAGTGGTGGTGGCCAGTCCCGCCGACCGGCCGCCGCTGGCCCGCCTGCATGGCGCCTACCGTGCCACCGCCATCGCCGAGTGGTTCCGCGACCAGGGTTTGAACGTGTTGCTGCTGATGGATTCGCTGACCCGCTTCGCCCAGGCCCAGCGTGAAATCGGCCTGTCGGTCGGCGAGCCGCCGACCACCCGTGGCTACCCGCCATCGGTGTTCGCCAAGCTGCCGGCGCTGGTCGAACGCGCCGGCAACGGTGCCAAGGGCCGCGGCTCGATCACCGCCTTCTACACCGTGCTGACCGAAGGCGACGACCCGCAGGACCCGATCGCCGATGCCGCCCGCGCCATCCTCGACGGCCACATCCTGCTGTCGCGGCGGGTTGCCGACAGCGGCCTGTACCCGGCCATCGACGTGGAGTCCTCGGTCAGCCGCGTGGTGCAGGACATCGCCGACGATGTCTGGCGCGCGCGCATCCGCAAGCTCAAGCGACTGGTCTCGGCCTACTCGGCCAACCGCGACCTGATCGCCATCGGCGCGTACCAGCGCGGCAATGACCCGGTCACCGACGAGGCCCTGGACCGCTGGCCGGAAATCATGGAATTCCTCGGCCAGGACGTGCACGCCTCGGCCGACCTGTCCCACAGCCTCAATGCCCTGCAACAACTGGTAGATAGCGAGAAGCCCGCATGAGCCCGTCCCGTCGCCTGGACCCGTTGCTGCGCCGCGCGCAGGACAAGGAAGATGAAGTCGCCAAGGCCCTGGCCGAGCGCCAGCAGGCCCTGGACATGCACCAGAGCCGCCTGGCCGAGCTGCGCCAGTACGCCGACGAGTACGCCTCGGCGCAGCTGGCCACCACCAGCGCCGCGCAGCTGCTCAACCGCCGCGCCTTCCTCGACCGCCTGGACAACGCGGTGCAGGCGCAGAGCCGCACCGTGGACAGCAACCGCGAGCGCGTGGACGCCGAGCGCGCCCGCCTGCTGCTGGCCAGCCGCGACAAGCAGGTGCTGGAGCAGCTGGCGGCCAGCTACCGCGCGCAGGAAAAGCAGGCAGAGAACCGCCGCGACCAGCGCGAGATGGACGATCTCGGCGCCCGCCGCGCCCGCGAAGCCAGGAACGGCGATGACGGGAGCGGCGCATGAACGTGCTCGGCACTGCCTCACTGGTCAGCAGCGACGCTGTCAGCGGCACCGGCAGCAGCCGCGCCAGTGGCGGCAGCGACGGCGGCAAGCCGTCCCGCTTTGATGCCTTGCTGCAGGAAAAGCCCGCCTCCGCGCAGGCATCCAACAGCGGCGTCGCTGCCGAGGACGGCAACACCGGTACGGCCCCCGCCAAAGGCAACGACGACACAGCCACCGAGGCGGAAAACCCTGCGGCCGAGGCCGGCCGGGCGACCGACACACCCGCGACGTCCGACAAGGAGGCCCCGGTGGAAGATGCGCCCTGGCCGCCACCGGGACTGACCGCCCTGCTGGCCGCGCCGCTTGAACCGGCCCCCGTCCCGGCACCGGTCCAGCCCCCCGCTCCGGCGCCGGCCAACGCTGCGCCGACCGCCACCCTGCCCGTCACCGCCGCCAGCATCGCGGCGACGCCGGCAGCGGAGAGTGCCGAGCTCACCGCAACGCTGGAACAGGTCGAGCAGACCCTCATCGGCGACAAGACCGGCGGCGACAAGGGCATCGACGCCGACATCAACGTCGATCCCAAGTCCACCGCCTTCAACCAGCTGCTGCAACTGCAGAACGGCCCGGACCTGCGCACCAGCGCTGTCCGGCTGGAGGCGCCCACGCCCACCCCCGACCTGCAGGGCGACGACTTCGACGACGCCATCGGCGCCCGCGTCAGTTGGCTGGCGGAGCAGAAGATCGGCCACGCGCAGATCCGCATCACACCGCACGACCTGGGCCAGGTGGACGTGAAGCTGCAGCTGGACGGCGACCGCGTCCATGCCAGCTTCACCAGCGCCCATTCGGAAGTGCGCCAGGCGCTGGAGAACAGCCTGCCGCGCCTGCGCGAGATGCTCGGCGAGCAGGGCCTGCAACTGGCCCATGCCGACGTCGGCCAGCAATCCCGGCAACAGGAAGGCCAACACGGGAGCGGCGGTGAGCCCGGCCATGCCCAGGACAGCGCGGACCTGCCCGCCGCCCGGCCGCAGACCCTGCGTCTGCGCGGCCTGCTCGACGCCTACGCGTAAAGCCCGCGCCTGAAGCCGCCCCACCCCCTCGGCAGGAGCGCCTTCAGGCGCGGCTTGTAATGCCTGTCGCCCAGGCCGCCCCGGCTTCGCGGCCAAGGCCGCTCCTACGGTGGGGCGCCTTCCGGCGTGCAGCCGACGACGCGTCAAGGTCCTGACGCCCGGGCTACGGCACGCTGCTTGCATGTATGGACTCAGCATTCCTGAGGAGTTCAACGTGGCGGCTGCTGCAGACAAAACCCGTAAACCCGAAACCGCCAAGGACGCCCCCGGCAAGTCCAAGCGTCCGCTGCTGATCACCGCGCTCATCGCCGTGATCGCCGCCGGTGCCGCCGGCGGCGGCGTCTGGTACTACACCCGGGACAACGCGCCTGCCAGCACGCCGAAGGTGGAAACCCCGGCCCTGCCCGCCCCGGCCCAGTACTTCGCGCTGGACCCGGCCTTCGTGGTCAACCTCAACGGTTCCATCGACGGCCCGCGCTACCTGCAGGTCGAGGTGCAGCTGATGACCCGCGACCCGTTGGCCCTGCAGGCGCTGCAGACCCACGCCCCGGCCATCCGCGCCAAGCTGCTGATGCTGTTCTCCCAGGTCGAGCCGGCGCAGATCGCCGACCGTGCCGGCAAGGAGAAGCTGCAGGCCGCCGCGCTGGTCGAGGTGCAGAAGCTGATGAAGGCCGAGACCGGCAAGAACAGCGTCGACGAACTGCTGTTCACCAGCTTCGTCACCCAATAAGGCGCCGCCATGAGCATCAACGACCTGCTGTCCCAGGACGAGATCGATGCCCTGCTGCACGGCGTCGACTCGGGCAGCGTCAACACCGTGGACCCCGGCCCGGCGCCGGGCGAGGCCCGCTCCTATGACTTCGCCAGCCAGGACCGCATCATCCGCGGCCGCATGCCGACCCTGGAGATGGTCAACGAGCGCTTCGCCCGCCTGTGGCGGATCGGCTTGTTCAACCTGATCCGGCGCTCGGCCGAGCTGTCGGTGCGCGGCATCGAGCTGATCAAGTTCGGCGACTACCTGCATTCGCTGTACGTGCCCAGCAACCTCAACCTGATCCGCTTCAAGCCGCTGCGCGGCACCGGGCTGATCGTGTTCGAGCCGACCCTGGTGTTCGCCATCGTCGACAATTTCTTCGGTGGCGATGGCCGCTACCCCACCCGCATCGAGGGCCGCGAGTTCACCGCGACCGAGATGCGCGTGATCCAGCTGATGCTCAAGCAGACCTTCGCCGACATGCGCGAGGCCTGGGGTCCGGTGATGAACGTCGACTTCGACTACATCAACTCCGAGATCAACCCGCACTTCGCCAACATCGTAAGCCCGCGCGAGTATGTGGTGGTCAGCCGTTTCCACGTGGAGCTGGACAGCGGCGGCGGCGACATCCACATCACCCTGCCGTACTCGATGCTGGAGCCGATCCGCGAACTGCTCGACGCCGGCATCCAGAGCGACCGCAACGACCGCGACGAGAGCTGGGCGGTGATGGTGCGCGAGCAACTCGATACCGCCGAAGTGGAGCTGTCCAGCGTACTGGCCAGCCGGCGCATGAGCCTGCGCGAACTGACCAAGCTGAAGATCGGCGACATCCTGCCCATCGACATGCCCAAGCAGGTGCCGCTGTGCGTGGAAGGCATCCCGGTGTTCACCGGTGAGTTCGGCGTGGCCAACGACCGCAACGCGATCAAGATCATCGCCACCCATCCCCCGGGCAAGCGACCCAACGTTCCAGTGATCCAGGAAACATCCAATGAATGACATCGAATCCAACGCGACCGGCAACACCGCCACCCCGGCGCAGTTCGCCAACCTGCAGGCCGACGGCGGCAACGGCACCGACCTGGACCTGGACGTGATCCTGGACGTTCCGGTCACGCTGTCGCTGGAAGTGGGCCGCGCGCGCCTGCCGATCCGCAACCTGCTGCAGCTCAACCAGGGTTCGGTGGTGGAGCTGGAGCGTGGCGCCGGCGAATCGCTGGACGTGTTCGTCAACGGCACCCTGATCGCACATGGCGAGGTCGTGGTCATCAACGACCGCTTCGGCGTGCGCCTGACCGACGTGGTCAGCCCCAGCGAGCGGATCCGGAGACTGCGTTGATCGCATTGCTCGCTGCCGTCGCACCGGCCGCCGGCAAGCTGGCCACGCCGGTCGGCCAGCATGCCGCGACCACGCCCAGCCTGTTTGGCGCGGTGTTCATGCTGCTGATGGTGCTCGGCCTGATCGTCGGCCTGGGCTGGCTGCTCAAGCGCCTGCCCGGCGGCCAGTTCCGCCCGGCCGAAGGCCTGAAGGTGGTCGCCAGCCTCAACGTGGGCGCCAAGGAGCGCGTGGTGGTGGTCGACGTCAACGGCCAGCAGCTGCTGCTGGGCGTGAGCCCCGGCGGCATCAGCACCCTGCACGCCTTGCCCGAGCCGTTGCCGCAGGCACCGGCACCGACGCTGCCCAACCTCAAACAACTCCCGAATTTCGCCCAGCTGCTGTCACAGAAGCTGCGCAAGGACTCCTGATCATGCCGGTCCACCGCTTCAACTCCCGCACCTGCTGGCGACTGTTCGCGCTGCTGGCGCTGCTGGCACTGCCGCTGTTCGCCTGGGCAGCGCCCGCCGCGCCGCAGCTGCCGTCGCTTCCGGACGTGAACGTCGGCAAGGTCGGCGGTGCGCCGGTCAGCCTGCCGCTGCAGACGCTGCTGTTGATGACGGCGATCACCCTGCTGCCGTCGATGCTGCTGGTGTTGACCGCCTTCACCCGCATCATCATCGTGCTGGGCCTGCTGCGCCAGGCGCTGGGCACCGGGCAGACGCCGTCCAACCAGATCCTGCTCGGCCTGTCGCTGTTCCTGACCGCGATGATCATGATGCCGGTCTGGGACAAAGCGTGGTCCACCGGCATGGCGCCGTACCTGGATGGCCAGATCGACTTCCAGACCGCCTGGACGCTGACCACCGAGCCGCTGCGCGCCTTCATGCTGGCGCAAATCCGCGAAACCGACCTGATGACCTTCGCCGGCCTGGCCGGTCATGGCGCCTATGCCAGCCCGGATGCGATCCCGTTCCCGGTGCTGGTCGCCTCGTTCGTGACCAGTGAGCTGAAGACCGCCTTCGAGATCGGCTTCCTGATCTTCATCCCGTTCGTGATCATCGATCTGGTGGTGTCCAGCGTGCTGATGTCGATGGGCATGATGATGCTCTCGCCGATGCTGGTGTCGGCGCCGTTCAAGATCCTGCTGTTCGTGCTGGTGGACGGCTGGGTGCTGGTGGTCGGCACGCTTGCCGCGAGCTTCAACGCCGTTTGAGCCACCGCTCATGGAGTCATTGCACGAAGCCGCGATCACCTCGCGGCTTCGTTGTTTCCGGCCCAGCAACCGACGGCGGCTTCTTGGGTTTGAGTTTGGCTTCGGCCGTTCCGTTGCCGTTGCCGTTGCCGTTGCCGTGGATTTTGACGTGCCGGGTTCCCTTCCGTAGCGACGAAGCTGACGGACAAGACCCCGCAGGGGCGACGTGCATGGATGCACGTCGTTTTTCGACGGGACAGGGACGTCTCGTCGAAAAATCCCGACAGCGCAGTGGACCTGGAGCGCGCAGCGCGGAAGGCGCGTAGGCAGGGCATGCTTTCTTTTGGTTAGCTTTTCTTTGCACGAGCAAAGAAAAGTAACTCGCTCCCCGAAGGGGAGTGAAAGCCTTTGCTCTTGCTTGTTGCTTTCAACGTCACTTGGAAAAGCTAGGGGCAAGAGCTTTCGCCCCCTGGAGGGGGCGAGCACACCTTTCTTTGCTTGTGCAAAGAAAGGTGGCCCAAAGAAAGCACACCCTGCCTCCGCGCCCACGATGCTGCGCATCGCGGGTCCACTCCGCCGGCAGGATTTTTCGACGAGACGTCCCTGTCTCGTCGAAAAACGCCGCACATCCTTGTGCGGCGCCCCGTTCGGGGTCTTGTCTGCCAGCTCCGTCGCTATGGAAGGGAACCCGGCACATCAAAATCCACTGCAACAGCAGCATCAAGAGCAACATCAAGAGCAAGAGCAAATGCAAGGCAACACATTAAGCACCAGCAACGTCGGAAACCTGGCACCCGGCCGCTGACCTTCGTCTGGCACCAACCTTGCATCCACCCCCGCATGAGCCCCGAACTTGCCCTGACCGAACTGCGTGGTGGCCTGGTCGCCACCCTCTGGATCGCTGGCCCGCTGCTGCTCACCGTGCTGGTGGTCGGCGTCGTGGTCGGCATCATCCAGGCCGCCACCCAACTCAACGAACCCACCATCGCCTTCGTCGCCAAGGCCGGTGCGCTCACCGCGGCGCTGTTCGCGCTGGGCAGCCTCCTGCTCGGCCACCTGGTCGAGTTCACCATCCTGCTGTTCCAGCGCATCCCCCACCTCATCGGGTAGCGCTGCATGGATTCGGCAACCGGGACGATGATCGACGGCCAGCAGGCCTTCGCCATCATCGGCAACACGCTCTGGATCATGCTGCGCATCGGCGCCATGCTGATGGCCATGCCCATGGTCGGCAGCCGCGCGGTGCCGGCACGGGTCCGCGTCCTGCTGGGCATCGCCCTGTCGGTGGCGCTGGCACCGATACTGCCGCCGGTGCCGCTGTTCTACGGCTTCGACTCGGTCACCGTACTGACCATCGCCCGCGAGCTGGCGGTCGGCATCTGCATGGGCTTCCTGCTGCGGCTGATCTTCGAGGCCGGCGCCATGGCCGGCGAAATGATCGCGCAGAGCACCGGCCTGGCCTTCGCGCAGATGACCGACCCCCTGCGCGGCGGCAGCTCCGGCGTCATCGGCCAATGGTTCTACCTGCTGTTCGGCCTGCTGTTCTTCACCACCAACGGCCACCTGGCGGTGGTCTCGCTGCTGGTGGACAGCTACAAGGCGCTGCCCATCGGCACCGCCCTGCCCGATCCGCACGCGATGGCCGCACTGGCGCCGACGCTGGCGGTGCAGATCTTCCGTGGTGCGTTGTCGCTGGCCCTGCCGCTGACCGTGGCCATGCTGGCCATCAACCTGGCATTCGGCGTGTTGGCCCGTGCCGCGCCGGCCCTGAACCCGATGCAGCTCGGCCTGCCGGTGGCCTTGCTGCTGGGCCTGTTCCTGCTGACCCTGCTGGCCGGGGAGATGGGCCCGCCGGTGCAACGCCTGTTCGATTCGGCCTTCGATGCGGCCCGGCAAGTGACAATGTGACGGACTGCGCAGCTCCCGCTTCTGCCACATGCTTGGCCGGAACGCCCCCTTGCCGCCTGTCGGGGACCCGTGGATAGTCTTGACCGAAGCATGGCCGGGGGATGGAGCGTCCATGCGGTTTGCCGCGGCGGCATGCCGACGGCCTGATCAACTAGGGAGGGGTTTGATGCTCGCAGGCAGCTACAACCCGTTGTTCGTGGTGCTTTCCATCCTTGTCGCCATCCTGGCCTCGTTCACGGCCCTGGACATGGCCTCGCGGGTATCGGCATCCCAACCCCGCCGTACCGCGGCGCGCTGGCTGATCGCTGGCGGCGTGGCGATGGGCGCCGGCATCTGGTCGATGCACTTCGTCGGCATGCTCGCCTTCCGCCTGCCGATCCCGCTGGGCTACGACCTGTGGCTGACCCTGCAATCCCTGCTGGTGGCCATCGCCGCATCGCTGTTCGCGTTGTGGCTGGTCTCGCAACCGACCCTGCCGCACCTGCGTCTGGCGCTGGGGGCGCTGCTGATGGGCCTGGGCATCGCCTGGATGCACTACGTGGGCATGGCCGCCCTGCGCATGCAGCCGGATATCCAGTACGACCGCCTCTGGTTCGTGCTTTCCATCGTCATCGCCGTGGTGGCCTCGTGGAGCGCGCTGTACATCGCCTTCCGCCTGCGCACCGCAGAGCAGGCCCTGCCTCCGCGGCTGATCGCCTCGGTGATCATGGGCCTGGCCATCGTCGGCATGCACTACACCGGCATGGCGGCGGCCAACTTCCCCGCCGGCTCGGTCTGCGGCGCGGCCCGCAGCGGTGGCGTACCCACCGAGTGGCTGGCGGCCTGCGTGGTGCTGCTCACCGTCGGCGTGATGGCGATCGTGTTGACCTTCTCGCTGCTGGAGCAGCGCATGCAGTCGCGCCTGCTGCACCTGCGCAACTCGATGCTGGTGGCGTCGCTGGACGATGCCCGCAAGGAGCTGTTCCACGCCAGCCAGCACGACTCGCTGACCCGCCTGCCCAACCGCCAGCTGGCACATGACCGCATCGAGCAGCTGCTGGAAGCCGGCCAGGCCTGCGCGGTGATGTCCATCGACCTGGATGGCTTCCGCCACATCAATGGCGCCTACGGCCCCCAGGCCGGCGATGCCGCGCTGGTAGACGTGGCCGAACGCCTGCGCCAGCTGTTCCCCAACGAGGAGCTGGTGGGCAGGCTCGGCGGCGACCAGTTCGTGATCGCCATGCCGGTCACCGACGGCAAGGACATCGAAGCCCAGGCCGAGCGCATCATCCTGGCGGTCAACTCGGTGCGGGTCGGCGGCCGTGACATGCGCATCACCGGCAGCCTCGGCATCGCCCTGTCCCCCGAGCACGGCCAGTCCGCCCCGCCACTGGTCAACATGGCCGAGATCGCCATGCGCTACGCCAAGCAGGCCGGGCGCAACGGACACACATTGTTCGCCGAATGGATGAACGACAACGCCGAGCAGGACCGGCGCCTGCTCGAGGACCTGCGCAAGGCCATCGGCGGCCCGCAGCTGTCCCTGCACTACCAACCGCGCGTGCATGCCGAGACTGGCCGGATCAGCGGCGCGGAGGCATTGATCCGCTGGCGCCACCCCGAACACGGCTACGTCCCGAGCGAACGCATCATCCGCCTGACCGAGCTCAACGGGCTGATGGAAACGCTCGGCAACTGGGTGCTCAACGAGGCCTGCCGGCAGATGCGCAGCTGGCATGACGCCGGCAACACCGAGTGGAGCATCTCGGTGAACCTGTCCGGGCGCCAGCTCGGCTCGCCGCAGCTGCTCGATGAGGTCCGCAACGCGCTGGAGCTGCATGAGCTGCCGCCCTCGCGCCTGATCCTGGAGGTCAGCGAGAGCGCGGTGATGCGCGACGCCGACAACGCCATCAACGTGCTGCGTAGCGTCGCGGCGCTGGGCGTGGGCATCTCCATCGATGATTTCGGCACCGGCTTCTCCAGCCTGCTGCACCTCAAGCGGGTCCCGGCCACCGAGATCAAGATCGACCGCGCCTTCGTGGTGGCGCTGGAGGAGAGCGACGAGGACGTGGTGATCGTCTCGGCCATCGTTGCGCTGGGCCACGCACTGAACCTGTCGGTGGTGGCCGAGGGCATCGAAACCCCGGGCCAGCGTTCCTACGTCGAGCGGCTGGGCTGCGACCACCTGCAGGGCTACCTGCTCGGCCGCCCGGTCAGCGCCGAGAACTTCATGCGCCTGCATGGCGGCGATTCGCGGCAGGCGGCGCTGGACGCCCGCCTGTCCGCCTACCAGAACCACCAGGCCTGACACCGGCACCGGTGGCCAACGGCCGCCGGCTTCCCCGCCGCCACGGACGGGCCATGTCTTCAAGGGCAGCGAGACCGCGCGGAACGGTTCTTGCACGGCACGGGATGAATCCTTCATCCAGACCGTGCAATGTCCGAGAACGAACAGGCCGGGGAAAAGACCGAACTCCCGACTGAAAAGCGCCTGCGCGAGGCCCGCGAGAACGGCAACATCCCGCGTTCGCGCGAACTGGCCACGGCTGCCGTGTTCACCGCGGCCGTGCTCGGCCTGCATGCCAGCGCCGGGTCCATGGCGGCCTCGGCACGGCAATGGATGAAGGCGGCCCTGGCGCCCGAGCCGGCCCTGCTCCACTCCACCGACGCCCTGTTCGGCCATGCCGGCTGGATGTTGCTGCGGTTGATGCTGGCGTTCTGGCCGCTGCTGCTGGTCTGCATCCTGGCCAGCTTCATCGGCCCGGTGCTGATGGGCGGCCTGCGCTTCTCCAACAAGGCGCTGATGCCCGACCTCAACCGGCTCAACCCGCTCACCGGCTTCAAGCGCCTGTACGGCGCCGAGGCGGTGGCCGAGCTGGTCAAGTCGGTGCTGCGCGTGCTGTTCGTCGGTACCGCCGGCGGCCTGTGCATCTGGCACGGCATCGACCTGCTGCGCGGGCTGCTGCACCAGCCGCTGGAGAGTGCCACCGGCAACGGCCTGGGCTTCACCATGAAGCTGCTGCTGGCCACCGCCGGTGCCATGGCCCTGCTGGCGGCCATCGATGCGCCTTACCAGAAATGGAACTGGCTGCGGAAGCTCAAGATGACCCGCGAGGAGCTCAAGCGCGAGCTCAAGGAAAGCGAGGGCAGCCCGGAGGTCAAGGGCCGCATCCGGCAGATGCAGATGCAGCTCTCGCAGCGACGGATGATGGAAGCGGTGCCCAGCGCCGACGTGGTGGTGGTCAACCCCACCCACTACGCCGTGGCCCTGAAGTACGAGGGCGGCCGCATGAACGCCCCCACCGTGGTCGCCCGCGGCGTGGACGAGCTGGCCCTGCGCATCCGCCAGGTGGCCGACGGCAACCGCGTCACCATCGTCTCGGCCCCGCCTTTGGCACGCGCCTTGTATCGGGAAAGCCAACTCGGCAAGGAAATCCCCGTGAGACTGTATTCGGCCGTCGCCCAGGTCCTCTCTTACGTCTACCAGCTGCGCCAGTGGAACACCGGCCCGATGCCGCAGCTGCCGCCGCTCGAAGTGGATGAATTTGGTCCGGAGGGCCGCCCATGAGCGCGCAGCTGACCACCTCGCCGGGCCGCCGCCTGCTGGACATGCTCCGCCACGGGCTCGGTGCGCCGCTGATCGTGCTGGCGCTGCTGGCCATGGTGGTGGTGCCGTTGGCCGCGCCGGTGCTGGACGCGCTGTTCACCTTCAACATCGCCATCTCGCTGATGGTGCTGCTGGCGGTGGTGTACGTGAAGCGCCCGCTGGACTTCACCATCTTCCCGATCGTGCTGCTGGTCACCACGATGCTGCGGCTGGCGCTGAACGTGGCCTCCACCCGCGTGATCCTGCTCAACGGCCAGAACGGCCATGAAGCCGCCGGCAAGGTGATCGCCGCGTTCGGCGAGTTCGTGATCGGCGGCAACTACGCGGTCGGCATCGTGGTGTTCGCGATCCTGACCATCATCAACTTCGTGGTCATCACCAAGGGTGCCGGACGCGTGTCGGAAGTGACCGCGCGCTTCACCCTGGACGCCATGCCCGGCAAGCAGATGGCCATCGACGCCGACCTCAACGCCGGTTTGCTGACGCGCGAGGAAGCCAAGCTGCGCCGCGAGGAGGTCCGCGAGGAAGCCGACTTCTACGGTGCGATGGACGGTGCCAGCAAGTTCATCCGCGGCGACGCCATCGCCGGCATCCTGATCCTGTTCATCAACCTGCTCGGTGGCCTGGCGGTCGGCGTACTGCAGCATGGCATGCCGGTCGGCGACGCCGCCGCCACCTACACCCTGCTGTCCATCGGTGACGGCCTGGTGGCGCAGTTGCCGGCGCTGCTGGTGTCCAGCGCGGTGGCGATGCTGGTCACCCGCGCCTCGCGTTCGCAGGACATGGCGCAGGCAATGACCGGCCAGGTGTTCGGCCAGTACCGCGCCCTGGCCATCACCGCAGGCATTCTCGGCCTGGTCGGCCTGGTGCCGGGCATGCCCAACCTGGCCTTCCTGACCCTGGCGTCGGTGCTCGGCTTCGTGGCCTGGAAGCTGTGGAAGCGCGAGATGGCCAACGCCGGCAAGGAAAAGTCCGCCGCCGCGGACGGCGGCGACGGCGCGCTGGCCGGGTTGTCGGCCACCCAACCCTCGCCCACCGCCGAGCTCAGCTGGGACGAACTGCGCCCGGTCGACCCGCTCGGCCTGGAGGTCGGCTACCGGCTGATCCCGCTGGTGGACAAGACCCAGGGCGGCGAGTTGATGGCCCGCATCAAGGGCGTGCGCCGCAAGCTCACCCAGGACCTCGGCTTCCTGATCCCGCCGGTGCATATCCGCGACAACCTGGAGCTGCCGGCCACCGCCTACCGCCTGTTGATCCATGGCGTGCCGGTCAGCACCGCCGACATCCACCCCGACCGTGAGCTGGCGCTGGACCCCGGTAGCGCGATGGGCAAGCTGGAAGGCATCGCCGGCAAGGATCCCGCCTTTGGCCTGGATGCCACCTGGATCCAGCCACACCAGCGCGCCCACGCCGAATCGCTGGGCTACACCGTGGTCGACCCGGCCACCGTGGTGGCCACCCACCTCTCGCACCTGATCCGCGAACACGCACCCGAACTGCTGGGCCACGAGGAAGTGCAGCAGCTGCTGGCGACCCTGGCCAAGAGCGCGCCCAAGCTGGCCGAGGACCTCTCGCCCAAGGCGCTGCCGTTGTCCACGATCGCGCGCGTGCTGCAGAACCTGCTGGTCGAGCGGGTGCCGATCCGCCAGCTGCGCAAGATCGCCGAGGCGCTGGTGGAAACCGCGCCGGTCACCCAGGACCCGACCGCGCTCACCGCGGCGGTGCGCAACGCGTTGGGCCGTTTCATCGTGCAGGAGATTGCCGGGATGTCGCCGGAGCTGCCGGTGTTCACCCTCAACCCGCAACTGGAACGGGTCTTGCAGGAGTCCACCCAAGGCAATGGTGCCGCACTGGAACCCGGTCTCGCCGAACGCCTCCACCAGAGTCTTGCCGATTGCGTCGGCAAGCAGGAGGCCCGCAACGAGCCCGCGGTCGTGCTGGTACCGGCGCCGGTCCGCGCCGCGCTGGCGCGCCTGGTCCGCCACAGCGTTCCCTCGCTGTCGGTCCTGGCCTACAGCGAGGTGCCGGAGGACAAGCGCCTGAAGCTGGTCGGCACGATCAGCTGACGGCGCCCGGAAGCCGGCTCCCCGAAAGGGCCGGCGACGGAAATCAGACACCCAACCGACCGAAACACCCGCGCACGAAGGAGCCCGCAACGCCATGCACGACATCGCCAACGCCACTCCTTCGCGGCAGCCCCACTCCCGGTACCAGAACATGAAGATCAAACGTTTCGTCGCCGCCGACATGCGCACCGCCATGAACCTGGTGCGCAAGGAGCATGGGCCGGACGCGGTCATCCTTTCCAACCGCCGCATCGAGGAAGGTGTCGAGATCGTGGCGGCCGCCCATTACGACGAAGCCGTGGTGCAGCAGGCGCTGGAAGCCAGCCGCCCGGCCCCGCCGGCCCCGAGCAAGCCGCGCAGTGCCGCTGAAGCGATCATGGCCGCGGTCACCCGTCGCCGTACCCCGGAGCCGGAACCGGTCGCCGTCACCACGTCCGCGGTCGCCGCCCTGGCCCGCTCGGCCGTGGGTGCCACTGGCCGCTCGATCGACACCAGCGTGGAACTGGCGCCGGGCAGCCGCTTCGCTTCGTTGCTCAAGCAGCCGGCCGCCGAAGCCCCGGTCATCCCCGCCGCCATCGTCCCGGCGGCGGCCATGCCCGCCGCATTCGCCTCGATCGCACCGGCGGCCGTGGCGACGCAGCACTTCGCCACCCTGCTGGCTGACGAACCGCCGGTGGTGCCGGCTTTCCGTCCTGCCGGCAGCGTCGCCGCCAAGGTCCCGGCAGCCAGTCAGGAGCCGTCCCAGGCCGCGACGGTCGACGCGGTGCCGCCGGTGCAGCGCGCCCAGTTCCAGATCGATCCGCCGCAGCCGGAGCCGCCCCCGGTACCGGCAGTGGCCGAACTGCCGGCCGCAGCGCCCGTGGCTGCTGCCCCGGTGGTCGCCGTAACCGCACCGGTTGCCGCGGCCACGACCGAAGCTGTCGTGCCCGTTGCGCCGGCCGTACCGGCCGTGACTGCAGCGCCGGCGGCACCGGTCGCCATCCCGGTCACCCCGGAGACCGCCGCGGCGCTGAGCGTGGTGGCCTCCCGCCGCGACGACGAACAACTCATCCAGCTGCGCCAGGAAATGGCCGGCATGCGCCAGATGATCGAGCGCGAGATGCACCGCTTCACCGACGAGCGCCTGCGCGGCAGCGCAGTGCGTGCCAATGCGCTGGACCTGATGGACGAGTACGGCTTCGACGCCGGCCTGGCCCGCGATGTGGTCCTGCAGATCCCGGCCGACACCGACCCCAGCCGCGCCCGCGGGCTGATGCTGGGCCTGATCTCGCGCAAGCTGCCGATCGCCCCGGTCGACCCGATCGAGACCGGCGGCGTGATTGCCCTGGTCGGCCCGACCGGCGCCGGCAAGACCACCACCATCGCCAAGCTGGCCTCGCGCTTCGCCGAGGCCCACGCCCCGCGTGACGTGGCGCTGGTCACCACCGACACCCAGCGCATCGGCGCGCGCGAACAGCTGTATGGCTTCGGCCGCCAGCTCGGCATCGCCGTGCACGAGGCCAACAGCGGTACCGACCTGAACCAGCTGCTGCAGAAGCTGGCCGACTACAAGCTGGTGCTGATCGACACCGCCGGGCTGGGCCAGCGCGACCGCGCCCTCACCGCCCAGCTGCAGTGGCTGCGCGCCGCCGGCCAGATCCGCACCCTGCTGGTGCTGCCGGCCAACACCTCCTTCCAGGACATGGATGAGGTGGTGCGCCGCTTCAGCGCCGCCAACCCGCAGGGCGTGGTGCTGACCAAGCTGGACGAGACCGGCCGCTTCGGCTCGGCCCTGTCCATCGCCGTGGACCACTGCCTGCCGGTGACCTGGGTCACCGACGGCCAGGACGTGCCGGAGGACCTGCACCGGGCCTCGGCGGCCAATCTCGTACTTCGCCTTGAAGATTTGCGCCGCGCGGCCGATATGCCCTGCAACCCGGAGTTCAACAATGCAGTCGCGTGAGTACGCCAAGCTGACCCACACCTTCCCGCTCGCGGCCACCCGGCGCGAGCCCGCAGGACCGGTGCGCACCATCGCCGTCACCGGCGGCAAGGGCGGCGTCGGCAAGACCAATGTCTCGGCCAACCTGGCCGTGGCACTGGCCGGCATGGGCAAGCGCACCCTGCTGCTGGACGCCGACCTGGGCCTGGCCAACATCGACGTGGTGCTGGGCCTTCAGCCCAAGCACACCCTGGCCGACCTGGTCGCCGGGCGCTGCACGCTGGAGGAAGTGATCATCGAGGGCCCGAACGGGGTGCTGGTGGTGCCGGCCGCGTCCGGCCGCCGCCACATGGCCGAACTGGCGCCGGCCGAGCACGTGGGCCTGGTCAACGCGTTCTCCGAGCTGGAACGCGACCTGGATGTGATGATCATCGATACCGCCGCCGGCATCACCGACAGCGTGCTGACCTTCTGCCAGGCCGCGCAGGACACCGTGGTGGTGGTCTGCGACGAGCCGGCCTCCATCACCGACGCCTACGCGCTGATCAAGGTGCTCTCGCGCGAGCGCGGCGTGGACCGCATCCAGGTCGTGGCCAACATGGCCCGTGATCCCAACGAAGGCCGCGCCCTGTACGAGAAGCTGGTGCGCGTGTGCGAGAAGTTCCTGATCGACGTCTCGCTCAACTACCTGGGCTGCGTGCCGCAGGACGACTGGCTGCGCGTGTCGGTGCAGCGTCAGCAGCCGGTGGTGAAGCTGTACCCGTCGGCACCGGCCGCCCTGGCCATCCAGGAGATCGCCCGCCGCACCGCGCGCTGGCAGGCCCCCACCACCCCGCGCGGCGGCGTCGAGTTCTTCCTGGAACGCATCATCCAGCAGAAGGTGAGCGCATGAACGCAACGGCCCATTACCGTGAAGTCCAGCGCAATGCGGCCAACGAGTGCATTGCCCAGCACGCCGACCTGGTGCGCCGCATCGCCCACCACCTGGCCGCGCGCCTGCCCGCCAGCGTGGAGGTCGACGACCTGATCCAGGCCGGCATGATGGGCCTGATCGAGGCCTCGCGCAGCTATGACGCCGAACAGGGCGCCTCGTTCGAGACCTATGCCTCGATCCGCATCCGAGGCTCGATGATCGACGAGATCCGGCGTGGCGACTGGGTGCCGCGCTCCGTGCACCGTCGCGCCCGCGATGCCGCGGCCACCATCCGTCGCCTCGAGCAGGCCAGCGGCCGTGCCGCCAGCGCCACCGAGGTGGCCGAGGCGATGGAAATGCCGCTGCCCGAGTACATGCGGCTGGTCGAGGATGCCTCGCGCGGCCAGGTGCTGAGCCTGGAGTCGCGCATCGAGGACCAGGGCGAGCTGGACACCCCGGCCACCGGCGGCCCCACCCCGCAGCAGATGCTCGAGCGCAGCCAGTTCGGCGCCGAGCTGGGCAGGGCCATCAGCCAGCTGCCCGAGCGCGAACAGCTGGTGCTCTCGCTCTACTACGAGCAGGAACTGAACCTGAAAGAGATCGGCGCGGTGCTCGGTGTCAGCGAGTCGCGCGTCTGCCAGATCCATGGCCAGGCCACGCTGCGCCTGCGTGGTCGGCTGAAGATTTTCGAGTCGGCCGACGCCGGCTTCGAGGAACCATGAAGAGGAATTCCTTTTGAACAAGAACATGCGCATCCTGATCGTCGACGATTTCTCGACCATGCGTCGTATCGTCAAGAACCTGCTCGGCGACCTGGGCTTCACCAACACCGCTGAAGCCGAGGACGGGCATGCCGCGCTGGCCATGCTGCAGAGCCAGCCGTTCGATTTCGTGGTCACCGACTGGAACATGCCGGTGATGACCGGCATCGAGCTGCTCAAGGCCATCCGCGCCGATGCCAAGCTCAAGACCCTGCCGGTGCTGATGGTCACCGCCGAAGCCAAGCGCGAGCAGATCATCGAAGCCGCCCAGGCCGGCGTGAACGGCTACATCATCAAGCCGTTCACCGCGCAGACCCTGGAAGAGAAGCTCGGCAAGATCTTCGAACGACTGACGGCGAGCGCCTGATGGACCTGCCTGTCGAGACGCTGAGCGACAAATCGGCCCTGATCCAGCGCCTGCAGGATGCGCTGGCCGCGCTGGAAAACGGCGATGAAACCCGTTGGCGCCAGGAAATCGACGCCCTGGCCGCGCTGCGCGCGCAGCCGATGGTGGCCGGGCTGGGCCGGTTGGCCCGTGAGCTGGGCCAGGCACTGGGCGAGCTGCCCAGCGTGCCCAGCGAAGCCGGCGAGCTGGACGATGCCTGCGCGCGCCTGGACCACGTGGTGGAGATGACCGAGAAGGCCACCCACCGCACCCTGGACCTGGCCGAGGAATGCCGCGAGCTGACCGAACGCCTGCGCGCCGAAGGCCTCAACGCCGACCAGGACCAGCTGCTGGACCGCATCCGCCACAACCTCACCGAAGTAGCGCTGACCCAGAGCTACCAGGACCTGACCGGTCAGATCATCCGCCGCGTGGTGGGCATCGTCCGCCGCGTGCACGAGGGCTTTGGTGCGCTTGGCCTGCCCCCGGCCGAGGAAGACGTGCGCAACGCCGGCCTGGCCGGTCCGGCGGTCAATGGCCTGGACCGCCACGCGGTCAGCCAGCATGACGCCGACGACCTGCTGTCGGACCTGGGGCTGTAAGCCATGAGTGCCTTCGCCGACGACATCGCCGCCGATTTCATCATCGAAGCCCAGGAGATCCTCGATCGCCTGGGCGAGCAGCTGGTGACGCTGGAGCAGGCACCGGAAGACGCCGACCAGCTCAACGCGGTGTTCCGCGGCTTCCACACGCTCAAGGGCGGCGCCGGCTTCCTGTCGATCACGCCGATGGTGGAGCTGTGCCATGCCGCCGAGGAAACCCTGGGCATGGCCCGCTCGGGCAAGGCGCAACTGCTGGCCCATCACTTCGATGCCGCCCAGCAGTCGCTGGACTGGCTGCAGTCCATGCTCGACGCGGTGTCCTCCGGCACCGAGCCGGGCCACGCGCCGGCGGCATTGATCGCGCAGTTCGACGTCGGTACCGCGCCGGTACCGGTCGCGGCAGCGGTCGCGCCGGCCGGTGACCTGATCACCGAGGACGAGTTCGAGGCCCTGCTCGACAGCCTGCACGGCAAGAGCGCGCCGTCGGCGGTGGCCGCCAAACCCGCCGATGACCTGATCACCGAAGACGAATTCGAGGCGTTGCTCGACACGCTGCACGGCAGTGCCGCGCCCGGCACGTCCGCCGCTCCGGCAGTGGCACCGGCAGCGCCCCGCCCGGCGCCTGCCCCGGCCGCGCGCCCCACCGCCGCGGCCAAGCCGGCGGCCGCACCGGCCAAGGCCAGCGAGCCCGAGCACACCGTGCGCGTGGACACCAAGCGCCTGGATGCCATCGTCAACCTGATCGGCGAACTGGTGCTCTCACGCAACCGCCTGAAGACCCTGCGCAGCCGGCTCAAGGACGAGGAACTCGACCGCGCCGTCTCCACCCTGGACATCGCCACCGCGCGGCTGCAGTCGGCGGTGATGCGCACCCGCATGCAGCCGGTCGGCAAGGTGTTCTCGCGCTTCCCGAAGGTGGCGCGCGACGTCGCGCGCTCGCTGCAGAAGGAAGTGGACCTGGAACTGATCGGCGCCGACACCGAGCTGGACCGCAACCTGGTCGAAGCCCTGGCCGACCCGCTGGTGCACCTGGTCCGCAACGCCATCGACCACGGCGTGGAGATGCCCGACCTGCGCGAGGCGCAGGGCAAGCCGCGGATGGGCCGGGTGCGGCTGTCCGCCCAGCAGGAAGGCGACTACGTCAGCATCGAGGTGCAGGACGACGGCGCCGGCATCGACCCCGAACGCCTGCGCGCCAAGGCCCGCGAGAAGGGCTTGATCGACCCGGAGGCCGCCGCCCGCCTGACCAGCGAGGAATGCCTGCACCTGGTGTTCCTGCCCGGCTTCTCCACCAAGCAGCAGGTCACCGACATCTCCGGCCGCGGCGTCGGCATGGACGTGGTGCAGTCGCGCATCCGCGAACTCAGCGGCCAGATCCAGATCCAGTCCGAACTGGGCCGTGGCAGCCGCTTCCTGATCCGCGTGCCGCTGACCCTGGCGATCCTGCCGACCCTGCTGGTCCAGGCCGGTGAGGACGTCTATGCGCTGCCGCTGGCCCGCGTGATGGAAGTGCTGCACGCCCCGGCCACCTCGCTGGGCTGGTTCGACGGCCGCGCGGTGCTGGACCGCAAGACCCACACGCTGGCGCTGGTGGACCTGCGCCAGTGGCTGGGCGTGACGCCGACCCTGTCGCCGCTACTGACCATCGTGGTGCTGCAGGTCGGCGAAGCCCGCTTCGGCCTGGTCGTGGACCAGGTCCGCGGCCGCGAGGAAGTGGTGATCAAGCCCCTGCCGCGCGCCCTGCGCGGCCTGCGCGGCTACGCCGGCGCCACCCTGATCGGCGACGGCCGCATGGCGCTGATCCTGGACGTGGATGGGTTGCGTGGTGGGCAGGACTGACAGGCACAGCCAACTGTCTGCACTCCCCTCTCCCGCCTGCGGGAGAGGGTGCCCGCAGGGCGGGTGAGGGCCGCTTTGCGCTGCACCGGGTGACGCTTCCCCCACCCCAACCCCTCCCCCGCAGGCGGGAGAGGGGCTAAAGCAAAAGCCTCCCCCGCGCGCGGGAGCGGGGCTGAAGCAGGCAGCTCCCCCGTACGCCGGAAAGGAGCGAACGCAACACCCCGATTCAAGACTGTCTTCACAAGGCCGATATCCAACACCATGGACCGACTCAGCATCATTGGACTCTTCCTCGCCCTCGCTTCGCTGGTGGGCGGCAGCATCCTCAAGGGTGCGGGCCTGTCGTCGCTGTGGTCGCCGGCCGCGTTCGTGATCGTGATCGTCGGCACCATCGCCGCGATCCTGCTGCATACCTCGCCGGCGGTGTTCAAGCACGCCTTCAGGATCGTGCGCTGGGTGATCCGCCCGCCGGCCAGTGACCGCCGCGCGCTGGTCCAGCAGATCGTGGACTGGAGCAACATCGCCCGCCGCCAGGGCCTGCTGGGCCTGGAGCCGCAGGTGGAGCAGCAGGACGACCCGTTCATCCGCAAGGGCCTGCAACTGGTGGTCGACGGCGTGGAGCCGGACACCATCCGCCACATGATGGAAATCGAGCTCGGCAGCCAGGAACAACAGGACCTGGCGGCGACCAAGGTGTTCGAAGGCATGGGCATCTACGCCCCGACGCTGGGCATCATCGGTGCCGTGCTGGGCCTGATCGCGGTGATGAAGAACCTGGCCGACCCGAGCAAGCTCGGCCATGGCATCGCCGCCGCGTTCACCGCCACCATCTATGGCATCGCCTCGGCCAACCTGCTGTTCCTGCCGGTTTCGGCCAAGCTCAAGAGCGTGATCGCCTCCAGCACGCGCGAGCGCGAGATGGTCATCGAGGGCCTGATCGCCATCGCCCAGGGCGAGAACCCGCGCAACATCGAAAACAGCCTGGCCGGGTTCGTGAACTGAGCCATGGCACGTCGCAAGCACCACGAAGAGCACGCCAACCATGAGGCATGGGCCATCCCCTATGCCGACCTGATGACGCTGCTGCTCGCCTTCTTCGTGGTGATGTACGCCATCTCCTCGCTCAACGAGGGCAAGTACCGGGTGATGGCCGACTCCCTGTCCACCGCTTTCGGCGGCGCACCGCGCACCATCAGCCAGGTGCAGGTGGGCAACATGCAGATCCAGGGCGGCGGCCACGACACCCCGTCGGTGATCCGCTCGCCGAGCATGACCGGCGGCGCCATGGCCGACCCCACCCAGCTGCCGTCGATGGCATCGCACATGCGCATGCCGGTCTCCACGCGCAACCAGGAACAGCTGCAGCGCGCCGAGCGCCAGTTGAACCAGATCGCCGACCGGCTCAGTTCCGCGCTGGCGCCGCTGGTCAAGCAGGGCGTGATCACGGTGCGCCGCACCGAGCTGTGGCTGGAAGTGGAGATCAACAGCGACATCCTGTTCGCCACCGGTTCGGCCTCGCTCGATGCCGGCGCCCGCGACACCCTGGGCAAGCTGGCCGACGTGCTGCTCGATGCCCCCAACGGCGTGCGCGTGGAAGGCCACACCGACAACGTACCGATCGCCACCACGCAGTTCCCGTCCAACTGGGAGCTGTCCGCCGGTCGCGCCGCCAGCGTCGTGCACCTGTTCGCCGACCATGGCGTGCAGCCGGCACGGCTGGCGATGGTGGGCTATGGCCAGTTCCGTCCGCGCGAAAGCAACGACCTGCCGGAAGGCCGCAACCGCAACCGGCGGGTGATGGTCATCATCCTGGCCGACTCGGCCGCAGCGGCCGACCTGCCCGGCGTGGGTACCACCACCGCCGGCACCAACGGCACCGACGCCCCCCGTGGCGACAGCTCCCCCGCTGCCGCCGCCTCGGTGCCCGCTGTCATCGAAGGAGTTCACTGATGCGTATCTGGGCCATTGCCAACCAGAAAGGTGGCGTCGGCAAGACCACCACCACCCTGTCACTGGGGCGCGGCTTGGCCGCGCGCGGGCACAAGGTGCTGCTGATCGACCTGGATCCGCATTCATCCCTCACCCGCGCCTTCGGCGTACCGATCGAACCGGTGCCGCAGGGCGTGCAGGAACTGTTCGCCACGCCGCCGCACGACATCGCCGCGCTGGCGCGCGCCAGCGACATCCCGGGCCTGGACTACCTGTGCGCGCAGGCGTCGTTGGCCACGCTGGAACGCCGCAGCGCCAACCAGCCCGGCCTCGGCCTGGCGCTGCAGCAGGCCTTGGCCCGCCACGGCGACCGCCATGACTACATCCTGCTCGACTGCGCGCCCACGCTGGGCCTGCTGATGATCAACGCGCTGGCCGCGGCCGACCGCCTGGTCATCCCCACCCAGGCCGAGCCGCTGGCGCTGCACGGTCTGGACGGCATGGTACGCACCGGCGAAATGGTCGAGCGCTCACGCAAGCGGCCGCTGCCCATCTCGGTGCTGCCGACCCTGTTCGACCGCCGCACCCGCGCCGGCAACGAGTCGGTGCGCGCGATGCAGGACCGTCACGGCGAGCGCGTCTGGGAAGATGCCATTCCGCTGGATACCCGCATCAGCCAGGTCGCCGGTCTGGTCCAGCCGATCCAGGGCGACGACTACCCCGGCCGCGGCCATGCCGCCTATCGCCGCGCGCTGGACTGGCTGTTGGCCGAAGAGGCACGCGTGCGGCCAGCGCAGGAGGCGGCATGAGTACCGTCGGCGCACTGGACGACTACCTGGACGAACTGCTCGGCGGCGGCATGCCGACGGCGGTGACCGCCACTGCACCGGCCGCGCCGGTGAAAATACCGGGTGACAGCGCCGAGCTGGAAGCCGCCTTCGAAGCCGCGCTGGCCGAGGTCCAGGCACAGGCCAATGCCGTGCCCGTAGACGCCCCCGTCGCCGCTGCGTCCACCGTTCCCGGTGACAGCGCCGAACTGGAAGCCGCCTTCGAGGCCGCGCTTGCCGACGTCCAGGCACGGGCCAATGCCGTGCCCGTGGAGGCCCCCATCGCCGCTGTATCCACCGTTCCCGGCGACAGCGCCGAACTGGAAGCCGCGTTCGAGGCCGCACTGGCCGCCGCCGCGGCTTCACGCGCGAGCGCCATGGCTGAACCCACCTGGGCCGACGTGCCTGCTGAGCCGGTCGCCGCCGCGCCGGCGCCGGAGCCCACCTGGGACGACCTGCCGGACGAGGTCATCTACGAAACCGACGCGGCCGAAAGCGCCCGGCTTGCCCATGCCGACAGCCCCGGCCTGCAGGCCGCCTTCGACGTGGCCGCAGGCGTGGCCCCCGCACCGCCACCGCCGGCCCGCACCGCGCGACCGGCCCCTGCGCCCGCCCCTGCCGCACCCGCCGCCGTACCGAACACGTGGCAGGAACTGCAGGCGCAAGCCGCACGGCCACCGCAGCAACGCCGCGCCAGCGAGCGCACCTCGCGCTGGCTGCGCCTGCGTTGCGGTGCGCAGGCCTATGCGCTGGAGCTGTTGAAGGTGCAGGAAGTGGTCCTGCCGGTACCCTTGCTGGCGCTGCGCGGTGCCGCGCCGTCGATGCTGGGCATCATGAACTTGCGCGGCCAGGTGGTCCCGGTGCTGGACCTGTGCCGGCACCTTGGCGTCCCGGTCACCGAAGACTCCGCGCAGACCCGCATCGTGGTGCTGGAGGAGAACGGCGAAACACTTGGCCTGCGCGTCTCCGCCGTGGAGGACGTGGCCAACCTGACCGACTCGCAGATCGAACCCCCGGACACCGCGCGCATCTGCCAGATCTCCAACGAGCTGTTCAAGGGCATTGCCCGCATCGGCAGCCAGCCGATGATCCTGCTCGATGCCACCCGCCTGCTCCAGTAGGCGCGCCTTCCGGCGCGAAGCAGGAACCACGTCCCTACCGAGAGTGCATGCAAGCCCCGGATGCATCGGTTTCGCGCTGGAAGGCGCTCCTGCCGGGCAAACCGCGCAATTCATCACATTCCGCGCCGCACCAGGTCACCTGCCCTAAAGAACCCCGGTGCAATGCCGCTACCCCTCCCAGTAACGTTTGTCCCGGAGCAACGATGAGCACTGTGGCGCTGTCGCAGGATCTCGGAATCGAATCCACCAGCGAGCTGAAACAGCAACTGGCCGCGCATCTCGGCCAGGGCGGTGAACTGCGTGTCGACGCCAGCGAGGTGGCCCGCGTGCACACCGCGGCCATGCAGGTGCTGTGCGCCTTCGTCGTGGCCCGCCAGCAAGCCGGGCACGGCACCGTGTTCGACAACGCTACCGACACCTTCCGTGACGCCGCGCGCCTGCTCGGTGTCCTCCGGACCTTCGGTCTGGAAGCAACCCCTGACACAACGAAATCTGTGGAGAACGCTGCATGAGCGCACGAATCCTGGTGGTGGACGACTCGGCGTCGATGCGCCAGATGGTCTCTTTCGCCCTCACCTCGGCCGGCTTTTCGGTGGAAGAAGCCGAAGACGGCGCCGTCGCCCTCGGCCGTGCCAAGGGCCAGCGCTTCAACGCGGTGGTCACCGACGTGAACATGCCGAACATGGACGGCATCGCGCTGATCCGCGAGCTGCGCCAGCTGCCAGACTACAAGTTCACCCCGCTGCTGATGCTCACCACCGAATCGGCCGCGGACAAGAAGTCCGAAGGCAAGGCCGCCGGCGCCACCGGCTGGCTGGTCAAGCCGTTCAATCCCGAACAGCTGGTCGCCACCGTCCAGAAAGTCCTGGGCTGATACGCCCCGCCTGCACCCCTCACGGATACCGCGCCAATGAGCATGGACCTGCAACGTTTCCACGCCACCTTCTTCGAGGAAAGCCGCGAAGGGCTGGATGCGATGGAAGCCGGGCTGCTGGCGCTGGAAGACGGCCAACGCGACCCGGAGGTCATCAACTCGGTGTTCCGCGCCGCCCATTCGATCAAGGGCGGCGCCGGTACCTTCGGCTTCGATGCCATCGCCGGCCTCACCCACGTGCTGGAAACGCTGCTCGACGAGCTGCGTGCCGGCAAGCGTGCGCTGGAAGGCAACGCGGTCGATGCGATGCTGGCCTCGGTGGACGTGCTGCGTGCGCTGCTGCGCGAGGTCGAGCACGGCCAGGCCGCCGACCCGGCCGCGGTCAAGGCGGTGACCGATCGACTGCAGGCGGTACTGGCCGGAACGGCGCCGGTCGCCGTCGCAGCCGCGAAGCAGGAAGAAACCCCTGACGCCTGGCAGATCGGCTTCGTGCCGGCGCCGTCGCTGTTCATGAGCGGCAACGACCCGCTGCGCATCATCCGCGAGCTGGAGACGCTGGGCTCGCTGCACGTCGAACCGCGCATGCAGCGCCTGCCGGCGTTCGAGCAGCTTGATCCGCTGGAAGCCTACCTGGCCTGGGACCTGGGCCTGGTCGGCAAGGTGCCGCGCAGCCGCATCGAAGACACCTTTGCCTGGGTCGTGGACGACTGCGAGCTGGACATCCGTCCGGCCGCGCCGCCCAGCCTGGCCACCGAGGCGCCCGCAGCGGCCGCCACGCCCGCCGCCGTCGACGCCGGTAAGCCCGCCGCGGCCAGCGGCACGCATGAGGCGGAGACCTCCATCCGCGTCAGCGTCGACAAGGTCGATGCACTGATCAACCTGGTCGGCGAACTGGTCATCACCCAGGCCATGCTCAAGCAGGTCTCCGGCGGGTTGGACCCGGTCCACGCCGAACGCCTGTTCGCCGGCCTGGACCTGCTCGAGCGCAACACCCGCGACCTGCAGGAAGCCGTCATCGGCGTGCGCATGCTGCCGGTGGATGCGGTGTTCCGGCGTTTCCCGCGCCTGGTCCGCGACCTGTCCAGCCGCCTTGGCAAACAGGTGCGCCTGCGCACCGTCGGCGAAGGCACCGAACTGGACAAGGGCCTGATCGAGAAGATCGCCGACCCACTGGTCCACCTGGTCCGCAACTCGATCGACCACGGCCTGGAGATGCCCGACGTCCGCCGCGATGCCGGCAAGGACGAGACCGGCACCATCACCCTGGCCGCGTCGCACCAGGGCGGCCATATCGTCATCGAGGTCAGCGACGATGGCCGCGGGCTGAACCGCGACAAGATCCTGGCCAAGGCGCTCGAGCGCGGGCTGAGCGTGCCGGACAATCCGACCGACGCGCAGGTCTGGGACCTGATCTTCCAGCCGGGCTTCTCCACCGCCGACGCGGTCACCGACCTGTCCGGGCGGGGCGTGGGCATGGACGTGGTCCGCCGCAACATCCAGGCGCTGGGCGGCGAAGTACAGCTGGAAAGCCGCACCGGCCACGGCACCCGCGTGCTGATCCGGCTGCCGCTGACCCTGGCCATCCTCGATGGCATGACCGTCTCGGTGGCCGGCGAAACCCTGATCCTGCCGTTGGCCTACGTGCTCGAGGCACTGCAGCCACAGGCCGACGACATCCGCACCATGGCTGGCGAAGGCCGCGTGCTGCGGGTGCGCGGCGAGTACCTGCCGATCCTGTCGCTGGGCCAGTATTACGGCTACCGCGATGACCGCCATGCCGACCCGCTGGTGGTGGTGGTCGAAGGCGATGGCCAGAAGATCGCGCTGGAAGTGGATGAACTGCTCGGCCAGCAGCAGGTGGTGGTCAAGAACATCGAGAACAACTACCGCCGCATCGGCGGGGTTTCCGGCGCCACCATCCTCGGCGATGGCCGCGTCGCGCTGATCGTCGACATCGGTGGGCTGGTGCGCTCGCTCCGGATCCCGCAGGCCGCCTGATCCCGGCCCCGCGCCCACATCGCGCACCGGTTGGCGGGATGCCGACCGGCCGCTGACCGGCCGTCCATGACGGCACCCGGCGCCTTCCCCGCCTGCCATCGCGCAGGCGGGAATGGCGTCCCTGCCCCTCTCCACAGGCGACCACCGCGACCGCACCCGATGCCATCGGGCGCCCCGCCCTGCGACGGTCGACGGCCCGATGCGGCCGGTGTCATTCCCCACCGCATTCACCTGAACACCGTCAGCAAGCGTTCGGCGGCGGCTGTCAAGAACCCCTCGGCAGTGCCGATACCGCAGCACATCGTGGTGCCAGCACCACACGGGCGCTTCGCCGCCCGCCTACTTCCCCGTTACCTGCGCAGGCGCGAAGGGCCTGCGCGTAGCACGCAATGCCAAACGGAGGCATCTGCAATGAAATGGTTCCAGAACCTGTCGATCACGCGGAAGCTGTTGCTGGCGTTCTGCACCACCGGTCTGCTGACCCTGCTGTTGGGCCTGTTCTCGGTGTGGCGCATGGATGTCGCCCAGCAGCAGATCCGCCAGGTCAACGAGAACTGGATGCCTGCCGTGCAGCATCTGGGCGAGATGCGCGCGCAGCTCGGTGAGTTCCGTACGTTCGAGCAGGCGCAGCTGGCCTACCAGGGCAACCCCGAGCAGCTGGCCGATTACGACAAGCGCATGGCCGATACGCGCGCGGTGATCGAGGCCGAGGAAAAGGCCTACGACGACATCGACACCGACTACACCGCCGAGGAAAAGGCGATGTACGACCAGCTCAAGGACTACCGGGCCGCGTACTTCCAGGCGCATGAACGCATCGCCGCGGCCATCGCCGCCGATGACTTCGCCACCGCCTCGGCCATCTCCAGCTCCGACTCGCGCAAGATGCGCCGCGCGCTGTTCGACCACCTCAAGAAGCTCTCCCAGTACAACCAGGAACAGCTGGCCAGGGAGACCGCGATGTCGCGCGAAGCGCACACGCGCTCGCTGCTGGCCGTGTTCGGCATGCTGGCGGCGGCACTGGCGCTGGCCGCGCTGCTGGGCTGGGCCATCATCCGCGCGATCATGGCGCCGCTGGGCGAAGCTGTGCGCGTGGCCGATGATGTTTCCGCCGGCAAGCTCGACCGCCGCATCGACGCCTCGCGCCGCGACGAAGTGGGCATGCTGCTGTCCTCGATGCAGCGCATGCAGGCGCAGCTGCAGTCGGTGATGGCCGCGCAGGGCGAGATGGCCCGCCAGCATGACGCCGGCTCGCTCAGCTACCGCATGGACGAGAGCGCCTTCCCCGGCGACTACGGGCAGATGGTGCGCGCCACCAACGGCCTGGTCGCCGGCAACGTGGCCACCATCGGTGACACCCTGGACATCCTCAAGCGCTATTCCGTCGGCGACATGAGCGTGGACATCGAGCGCCTGCCCGGCGAGAAGGCGGTGATCACCGAGACCGTGGACACCATCAAGGCCAACCTGTCGGCCATCAACACCGAGATCCGGCAACTGGCCACCGCCGCCGCCGCCGGTGACTTCACCCAGCGCGGCGACGTGGACGGCTACCAGCACGACTTCCGTGACATGGTCGCCGGCCTGAACCACCTGATGGAAACCGCCGACGGCAACCTGGCCAAGGTCTCGCAGGTGCTGCAGGCACTGGCCCAGGGTGACCTCACCGTGCGCATGGACGGCCAGTTCAACGGCGTGTTCGCACAGATGCGCGACGACGCCAACGCCACCGTCGACCAGCTGACCGCCATCGTCGGCCGCATCCAGAACGCGGCCTCCAGCATCAACCTGGCTTCCAGCGAGATCGCCACCGGCAACAACGACCTGTCGCGCCGTACCGAGCAGCAGGCCGCCAACCTGGAAGAGACCGCTGCCTCGATGGAGGAACTGACCTCCACCGTGCGCCAGAACGCCGAGTCGGCCCGCCAGGCCAACCAACTGGCCATCGGTGCGCACGGCGTGGCCAGCCAAGGCGGCAACGTGGTCGCCCAGGTGGTCAACACCATGGGCGCCATCGAGGCTTCATCCAAGAAGATCGCCGAGATCATCTCGGTCATCGATGGCATCGCCTTCCAGACCAACATCCTGGCGCTCAACGCCGCGGTGGAAGCCGCGCGTGCCGGCGAGCAGGGCCGCGGCTTCGCCGTGGTCGCCTCGGAAGTGCGGACCCTGGCCCAGCGCTCGGCCGGCGCGGCCAAGGAGATCAAGGGCCTGATCGAGGACTCGGTGGACAAGGTCGGCGAAGGCTCGGTGCTGGTGCACCAGGCCGGCACCACCATGGGCGAGATCGTGGCCTCGGTGCAGCGCGTGACCGACATCATGGCCGAGATCTCCGCCGCCTCGCAGGAGCAGAGCGCCGGCATCGAGCAGGTCAACCAGACCGTGATGCAGATGGACGAGACCACCCAGCAGAACGCCGCGCTGGTGGAGGAAGCCACCGCCGCGGCCCGGGCGATGGAAGAACAGGCACTGCTGCTCAACGAAGCGGTGGCCGCCTTCCACATCGCGTCCAAGGCGGGCACCGCCAGCGTCGCCAGCCCGCCGCGCAGCCTCCCGGCCAGCCCGGCACCGGCCAGCCCGGCACCGGCCAGCCCGCGCATCGCCCGCGCGCCGGCGGCACGCCGGATCGAACCGATGGTCGCCAATGGCGAGGACTGGCAGGAGTTTTGATGTCCCCGCGCCGCCGCCCGTCCCATGGGCGGCGGCAGGCACCGCCAGCCGCTGCCGTTTCCCTCAAGCAACACCCAGGCAAGCCGATTTACTGATCAATCCCCTCCTTCCACCCGGCCGGTAGTCGCCAATGTCCACTTCCCGACGTTCCTTTACCCGCAGCATCGCGATGCGCCTGATGCTCGGAACCGCTTTGGTTGCAACATTCGCCTTCGGCCTCACCGCGATGATCATCTACCTGCGCAGCAGCGACGCGCTGATGTCGGTCTCGCGTGCCAACCTGGAGAACATGGCCAACCTGGAAGCGCAGCGCATCTCGGCCGAGATGGGGCTGGGCTTCGAATCCAACGACACGCTGGCCAGCAGCTTCCTGAGCCTGCGCCAGTCCGGCGCACTGACCCGCCAGAATGCCTCCAGCGTCCTGCAGCAGAAGCTGCTGGCCAACCCGCAGTGGATCGGCGTCGGCACGTTGTGGGAACCGGACGCCTTCGACGGCAAGGACGCCGAGTTCGTCGATACCGACGGCCACGATGCCAGCGGCCGCTTCATGAGCTACTGGGCCTGGCAGGACGGCACGCCCGTGCAGGAAGCCCTGCGCGGCTACGACATGCCCGGCGATGGCGACTGGTACCTGCAGCCACGTGCCTCGAAGAAGCCGGCCGTGCTGGAACCGTACAGCTACGAGATCGGCGGCCGTCGCATCCTGATGACCACGCTGGCCACGCCGATCGTGGAGGGCGACCATTTCCTCGGCGTGATGACCGTGGACTTCGCCCTGCAGTCGCTGCAGGAGCGCCTGAGCACGATGCACCCGATGGAACAGGGCTACGTGCGGCTGCTGTCGCCGGGCGGCACCATCATCGCCGACCGCGACCCGGCCAAGGTCGGCAGCAAGGTCGACGATGCCGCGACCAAGGCGATGCTGGCCGGCACCGCCAAGGGCCAGGTCGTGTTCGGGCAAAGCCGCGATGCCGTGCTGGGCGAGGACGTGGTGGAAACCTATGTCCCGCTGAAGATCGGCAATGCCGGCCAGAACTTCGCCTTCGGCGTGGTGGTACCGCGCTCGCTGCTGATGCAGCAGGCCCGCGTGTTGCTGTGGACCATCATCGGCGTCGGCGTGGCGGCGGCACTGCTGCTGTGCTTGGCGCTGTACGTGCTGCTGCGCAGGCTGGTGTTCCAGCCTCTGGGGCAGGCCGTGAACGTGTCCGACCAGATCGCCGCAGGAAAGCTGGACAATGTCCTGCGCGCCCAGCGCGATGACGAACTCGGCATGTTGTTGTCCTCGATGCAGCGCATGCAGGCGCAGCTGCAGTCGGTGATGGCCGCACAGGGCGAGATGGCCCGCCAGCACGACGCCGGCTCGCTCAGCTACCGCATGGACGAGAGCGCCTTCCCCGGCGACTACGGGCAGATGGTGCGCGCCACCAACGGCCTGGTCGCCGGCAACGTGGCCACCATCGGCGACACCCTGGACATCCTCAAGCGCTACTCCGTCGGCGACATGAGCGTGGACATCGAGCGCCTGCCCGGCGAGAAGGCGGTGATCACCGAGACCGTGGACACCATCAAGGCCAACCTGTCGGCCATCAACACCGAGATCCGGCAGCTGGCCACCGCCGCCGCGGCCGGTGACTTCACCCAGCGCGGCGACGTGGACGGCTACCAGCACGATTTCCGTGACATGGTCGCGGGCCTGAACCACCTGATGGAAACCGCCGACGGCAACCTGGCCAAGGTCTCGCAGGTGCTGCAGGCGCTGGCCCAGGGTGACCTCACCGTGCGCATGGACGGCCAGTTCAACGGCGTGTTCGCACGGATGCGCGACGACGCCAACGCCACCGTCGACCAGCTGACCGCCATCGTCGGCCGCATCCAGAACGCGGCCTCCAGCATCAACCTGGCTTCCAGCGAGATCGCCACCGGCAACAACGACCTGTCGCGCCGTACCGAGCAACAGGCCGCCAACCTGGAGGAAACCGCCGCCTCGATGGAGGAACTGACCTCCACCGTGCGCCAGAACGCCGAGTCGGCCCGCCAGGCCAACCAGCTGGCCATCGGCGCGCACGGCGTGGCCAGCCAGGGCGGCAACGTGGTCGCCCAGGTGGTCAACACCATGGGCGCCATCGAGGCCTCGTCCAAGAAGATCGCCGAGATCATCTCGGTCATCGACGGCATCGCTTTCCAGACCAACATCCTGGCGCTCAACGCCGCGGTGGAAGCCGCGCGTGCCGGCGAGCAGGGCCGCGGCTTCGCCGTGGTCGCCTCGGAAGTGCGGACCCTGGCCCAGCGCTCGGCCGGCGCGGCCAAGGAGATCAAGGGCCTGATCGAGGACTCGGTGGACAAGGTCGGCGAAGGCTCGGTGCTGGTGCATCAAGCCGGCACCACGATGGGCGAGATCGTGGCCTCGGTGCAGCGCGTGACCGACATCATGGCCGAGATCTCCGCCGCCTCGCAGGAGCAGAGCGCCGGCATCGAGCAGGTCAACCAGACCGTGATGCAGATGGACGAGACCACCCAGCAGAACGCCGCGCTGGTGGAGGAAGCCACCGCCGCGGCCCGGGCCATGGAAGAACAGGCACTGCTGCTCAACGAGGCCGTGGCCGCCTTCCACATCGCGTCCAAGGCGGGCACCGCCAGCCTCGCCAGCCCGCCGCGCAGCCGCCCGGCCAGCCCGGCACCGGCCAGCCCGCGCATCGCCCGCGCGCCGGCGGCACGCCGGATCGAACCGGTGGTCGCCAATGGCGAGGACTGGCAGGAATTCTGATTTTCCCGCGGTTTCCGGCTTCCCCCCCACGACGACCACGGCCTGCCCGTGGTCGTCGTGTTTTGGGACATCCAACCCACTTTCCGCGTAGCCAGGATTACAGATAACGCCCTGAATCGTAAGAGTTTCATCACGATCCTCACGACTTCATCACATGCCCTTTCAGTTCATAAAACGCCCCCTGTTCAGCCATCAAGCCGCCTCCGGATCGCGCCGCTATCCGCTGAACAGCCGGCAATGAACGCCGGCCTTATCCGCGCCAACGCGCCGGCAACATCCTCGGGCGAGGGCGTCACCCGCAAAGTCGATCCGGAGAGAAAGAGATGGAGTTCTTCCGCAACCTCACGATCGCCCGAAAGCTCGCGATCGCGTTCACCCTCACCACCGTCGCCACCGTTGGCATGGGCGCGTTCGCGGTGGTCCGCCTCAAGCAGGCCACCACCCAGTTGAACGAGATGAGCCAGCGCTACATGCCGGCCGTCCAACACCTGGAGAGCATCCGCGCCGACCTGGCCGAAATCCGCATCGCCGAGCTGTCACAGTTGTCCCACCTGCACGAGCCGGCGTTCGTCGCCGAGTACAACCAGCGCATCGCCGACCAGCGCGCCAAGCTGGCCGAGCACCAGAAGCGCTATGAGGCCCTGCCCGCCAGCGATGAGCAGAAGCGCCTGTACGGCCAGATGCTCAAGACCCTGGAGCAATACCTCAGCGCCCACGCGCAGATGGAAAAGGCCGTGGCCGATGGCCAGTTCGAGCTGGCCCAGCAGATCTCCAACGAACACTCGCGCGTCAGCCGCCGCGACCTGTTCAGCGACGTGGAGAAGCTCAGCAGCTACGTCGTGTCGGCCCTGGACAGCGAGGTGGCGCTCGCCGATGCCACCCAGGCGCGCAGCACCAACGCATTGTTCGCCTGCATGGCCTTGCTGGGCCTGCTGTCGGTCGCCCTCGGCGTGGTCATCGTGCGCGCCATCGTACGCCCGCTGAAGGACGCCCTGCGGGCCGCCGACGAGGTCGCCACCGGTCGCCTGGACGGCACCATCGACGCCGGACGCGGTGACGAGGTCGGCCAGTTGCTGGCTTCGATGCAGCGCATGCAGCACCAGCTCAAGGCGGTGATCGCCGCGCAGTCGGACATGGCGCGCGAGCACGACCAGGGCCAGATCAGCTACCGCATCGACGAATCCCGCTTCCCCGGCGAGTACGGGCGCATGGTGCGCGAGGTCAATGCCCTGGTCGCCCAGCACATCGGCGTGAAGATGCGGGTGGTCGAGGTGATGCGCCACTACGCCCGTGGCGACCTGTCGGTGGACATGGACCGCCTGCCCGGCGAGAAGGCCGCCATCACCGACGCGATGGACGGCACCAAGGCCAGCCTGTCGGCCATCAACAACGAGATCAAGCGCCTGTCGCGCGCCGCCGCCGCCGGTGATTTCAGCCAGCGTGGCGACATCGACCGTTACGAACACGACTTCCGCGAAATGGTCGGCGGGCTCAACGCGCTGATGCAGACCACCGAGGACAACCTCGGCCACATCTCGCGGCTGCTGCAGGCCATTGCCGAGGGTGACCTGACCCGTCGTGTCGAAGGCGACTTCCACGGCATCTTCGCGCGCATGCGTGATGACGGCAACGCCAGCATCGACCAGCTCGCCAGCATCGTCTCCGGCATCCAAGCCGCCAGCGGCAGCATCAGCCTGTCGGCCAGCGAGATCGCCACCGGCAACAGCGACCTGTCGCGCCGCACCGAGACGCAGGCCGCCAACCTGGAGGAAACCGCCGCCTCGATGGAGGAACTGACCTCGACCGTGCGCCAGAACGCCGAGCATGCCCGCCAGGCCGACCAGCTGGCGCGCGGTGCCGCCGACGTGGCCGCGCAGGGCGGCGAAGTGGTCGGGCGCGTGGTCAACACCATGAGCTCGATCGAGCAGTCCTCCCAACGCATCGCCGACATCATCAGCGTGATCGACGGCATCGCCTTCCAGACCAACATCCTGGCCTTGAACGCGGCGGTGGAAGCGGCCCGGGCCGGCGACCAGGGCCGTGGCTTCGCGGTGGTGGCTTCGGAAGTGCGCACCCTGGCGCAGCGTTCGGCCGCCGCGGCCAAGGAGATCAAGGGATTGATCGACGACTCGGTCGGCAAGGTCAGCGAAGGCTCGCAACTGGTCCGCCGTGCCGGCAGCACCATGGACGACATCGTGGCCTCGGTGCAGCGCGTGACCACGATCATGGCCGACATCGCCGCCGCCTCGCAGGAACAGACCGCCGGCATCGAACAGGTCAACCAGACCGTGATGCAGATGGACGAGAGCACCCAGCAGAATGCCGCGCTGGTCGAGGAGGCCTCCGCGGCGGCACGCTCGATGGAAGACCAGGCGCGCCAGCTGACCGATGCGGTGGCCCAGTTCCGCCTCTCCGACGCCGTCAGCGCATCACTGGCCCGCGTTGCCGCCAGCGTACCGCCGCCGGCCGCCCCGCGGCCACGCCCCACCCTGCGTGCCATCCCGGGCAAGCCGGCAGCCCATGCACCGGTCAGCAGTGGCGAGGACTGGCAGGAGTTCTGATCCGTTGCTTGCTGGCGGTGGTCGGGAACTCTCCGGCCTGTCCACCGCCGGCCTCTTTGGCTTCATCCAGGGTCATCGTGTGACGCCTCGTGGACATGGGCCGGCGAAAGGATTGAAGATCCCAGGACGGTCCCTCCCACGCGACGTCCCATGCCCCGCATCACGCGCATTCTCATCGGGCTTGCCGCCCTGCTAATGGTCGGCGTGACCGGCAGCCTGCTCATCGGTCAGGCACTGATCACTCCGGTGCCGCGCACCATAGGGCCCCCGCCGGCCTCGCTCGGCGCCCGTCCGGTGCGCATTGATTCGGCTGCTGGCCCGGTCTCTGGATGGTTTGTCCCTGGTCAGGCGGACAAGGGCAGCGTGCTCCTTCTGCACGGCGTGCGCTCGGACCGGCGCCAGATGCTCCCTCGCGCGCAGTGGCTCAAGCAGTTGGGCTATTCCGTGCTGCTCATCGACCTTCCGGCGCATGGACAATCCCCCGCCGCGCACATCACCTTCGGCGCCAACGAGTCCAAGGCGGTCGACGCGGCAGTCGCGTTCCTTGACCAACAGGCGCCGGGCCGGGCCGTCGCGGTGATCGGGGTGTCCCTGGGGGCCGCATCCACAGTGCTGTCCGCTTCCACGCGACAACTGGCCGCCATTGTCCTGGAATCGATGTACCCCAGCCTCGACCAAGCCGTCGCCGACCGCCTGGCCATCCGTCTGGGCGCCCCCGGACGTCCGCTGGCGCCGCTGCTGCTGTGGCAGCTGCCGTTGCGCCTGCAGCTCTCGGCCGACGACCTTCGGCCCATCGATCACCTGGCCGCAATCGGCGCCCCGGTATTGATCGCGTCCGGTTCACGGGACCGCCACACCCCCATCGACGAAGCCCGCGCGCTCTATCGTGCCGCCGCCGCGCCCAAGCAGTTCTGGGAGGTACCCGGCGCGGCCCATGTCGACCTCTACGCACATGACCCCGCCGCATACCAGCGGGTGGTCGGGGCGTTCCTCCAGTCGCGCCTGCAGCAATAGCCGCGCCTCTTCCAAGGCCGAAACGGCCCTCTACGTACCCCGCCGGCCAGTGACGGAATTCCGTCTCCGGAATCGCCAACTGGTGCCAACGGCCACCTGCTTCACAAAAGGCTCGTAACAGTGCGCCTAAAGAGTTAGAAAGAGCGGCCGATATCACAGTTTCCAGGAGACCGATTGCGGGTTCCCTGGCTTCGACCCTCTGCAAGCGCCTCCATGTCCGTACCCGAATCCTTCGAGTCGAGCCCGTCCACCGTCGCCGGCAACCTGTATGCCGATGAACGCTACATGGTGCGCAGCCCGCACCAGATCCGGCACCTGCTGCAGCAGATGATCGACCAGCGGTCGATGGTCAACGCGCACCCGGATGGACGCGACCAGTCCTTCCCCAGCGCCGTGCTGGAAGTGGACGAGGACGGCCTGCTGCTCGATGCCAGCCCGCTGCCGGCGATCAACCGCAGCGCGGAGGTCGCCGCTTCCCTGCTGTGCTTTGGCCAGGTCGACAAGGTCACCGTGCGCTTCCAGCTGCACGGCCACCGCCGCATCGAACAGGACGGCCGGGTGGCATTCCGGGTACCGCTGCCGGAGGAGGTCTACCACCTGCAGCGCCGTGAGTTCTACCGGCTGGAAACCCCGGTGGGCGACTCACCCTATTGCCTGATCCCCGACCCGGACGGCGGCGAGCCCAGCCGCTGGCGGGTGATCGACATCAGCGCCGGCGGCATGGCGCTGATGCTGCCCTCGCCGCAGGACCTGCTCGCCCTGCAGGGCCGCTATCGCGGCTGCGGGCTGCTGATCCCCGACGCGCCGCCGGTGACCACCACCCTGGTGGTCTGCAACCTGCGCCAGCAGAAGCAGGCCAACGGCATGGAAACCATCCGCGCCGGCCTGCGTTTCGACGACCTGCCACGCGGTGCCGACACGCTGATCCAGCGGTACATCTTCCGCATCGATCGGCTGCGCAAGGCGCGCAGCAACGGCGACTGACCCGGCCCGGGCGCCATCGTGCGCCCCACCTGGCCGAACGCGCCCCGCCCTCTGTGGCCGTCCGTCGCTAAAGTCCCGCCTCCTGGCGCCGATACCGGTGCAACAGCCACCGGCGCCACGCCAGGACCAGGACCTGCCATGAACGATACGCGTACCACTTCCGCCGAAGGCACCGGCGGCGAGTACCTCAGCTTCACCCTCGGCGCAGAGCACTACGGCGTCGACATCCTCAAGGTGCAGGAGATCCGCGGCTACGACGCGGTCACCCGCGTGCCCGATGCCCCGGACTACATCAAGGGCGTCATCAACCTGCGCGGCACCATCGTGCCGGTCATCGACCTGCGCCTGAAGCTGCGCCTGGACGAGGCACGCTACGACGCCTTCACCGTGATGATCGTGCTCAACGTCGAGGACCGCGTGGTCGGCATCGTCGTGGACAGCGTCTCGGACGTGATCCCGCTGTCGGCCGAGCAGATCCGCCCGACCCCGGAATTCGGTGCCGCGGTGGACACCCGCTTCATCTCCGGCATCGGCACCCAGGACGACCGCATGCTGATCCTGCTGGACATCGAAACCCTGCTCGACACCGCCGACCTCGGTCAGGCCGCGGTGACCGAAGAAGCCGCGGCCTGACCCAGCCAACCGGGAGGCGCATCACATTTCCGAACATGCGCCCTCAGCCGCCTGCCCTGTCGGCCGATAGCCCATTGCATGCCCGTCCTCCCCGACTGGCGCCCTCTCGTCATCCCCGGAGATTTTGATGTCCAAGCACCTGATTTGCCTGCTGTCGGCAGCCGTCCTGGCCACCGCCTCGTTCCACGTCGCCGCCGACCCGGCCGAGATGATCCCGCCGGAAAACGCCGCTCGCTTCGCCGGCAAGGACGGCATGGTCTGCGGCAAGGTCGAGAAGGCCCGCTACGCCGAAGGTTCCGAAGGCCAGCCGACCTTCCTGCACATGGGTGGCCAGTTCCCGCGCCACACCTTCTCCGCGCGCATCTCCGGCGCCAACCGTGGCAACTTCGGCTTTCCGCTGGAGTCGCTGGAAGGCAAGACCGTCTGCGTCATCGGCAAGATCCAGCGTGACTCCTCGCGCGCCGAGATCGAAGTCAGCTCGCCGGCCAGCCTGAAGCTGGCAAACATCAAGTAATCCCAGCCTGGTGCCGCGCCGGCCCCGCCGGTGCGGCGCACGCTGCCCGTGCGCGCGCGGGACGTCACCGGAGATCTCCAAGATGCAGTGGGTCAACTCGCTCAAACTCAAGCCGAAGCTGATGCTTACCTTCGGCGTCGTGCTGTTCGTCATGCTGTTGCAGGGCATCGTCGCGTTCCGTGGCCTGTACACCCTCAATGAAGCCACCACCGACCTGGCCGACAACCGCATGCCCAGCCTGCGCGCGACCGGTGAACTGAGCGGGATGGTCAGCGAGTACCGCAACGCGTCCTACCAGGGCCTGGTGCGTGCCAGTGACGAGGTCAAGGCCGACGCCAAGCGCCGCGCCGAGGAGCTGCGCAAGGAGATCGACGCCACCATCGCCAGCTATCCCAAGCTGATCGACAACCCCGAGCAGAAGAAGCTGTTCGACGCCTTCGCTGCCGACTGGAAGGCCGCCACGGTGTCCTACGACTCGGTGACGGAGATGCTGTCGCTGGACCTGCCCGATGACGCCATCGACACCTTCGTCGGCGAAACTCGCAACCTGCACCGCAAGGCCTACGTGTCGCTGGAGGCACTGGCCGCCAACGACAATGCCCGCGCCCAGGCCGGTGCCAAGGCCGCTGCGGAGACCTACACCACCTCGGCCATCCTGACCGCCATCGCCATCCTGGTCGGTGCGGCCGGCGGCGTGCTGCTGGTATGGCTGTTCGCCCGCTCGCTGGTCGGCTCGGTGCGCGGCGCCGTGGACGTGGCCAACGAAGTGGCCAGCGGCAAGCTCGACGGCCATATCGACGTCAACCGCGCCGATGAAGTCGGCGACCTGCTGCGCGCCATGCAGCGCATGCAGCGCGACCTGCGCGAGCGCATCGAGCGCGACCAGGCCGTGGCCGCGGAGAACCTGCGCATCCGTACCGCGCTGGACTACTCCTCCACCGGCGTGTACCTGACCAACGAAGACCTGGAAATCGTCTACGCCAACCGTGCCCTGCTGGACACGCTGGCCCAGTACAACGACGCGCTGACCGGCGCCCTGTCCCACTACGACGCCAGCATCGCCCTGGTCGGCCAACCGGTCACCGCGCTGGAGCACAACGGCCAGGTCGACAACAAGGTGCTCGAAGCACTGGAAAAGAACGGCGTGGCCCGTCGCCAGATGAGCTTCGGCGATGCCCAGTTCGCGCAGGCGATCTCGGTCATCCGCAATGACGGCGGCGTGGCCGTCGGCCACGTGGTCGAATGGCGCGACCGCACCACCGAAGCGCTGGTGGAGAAGGAAGTGGCGCGCGTGATCGAAGCCGCCGCCGCCGGCGACCTCAGCGGCCGCATCGAGACCAGCGACAAGGACGGTTTCTTCCTGCAGCTGGCCGGCCAGATCAACAGCCTGCTCGACGCCAACGCCAGCAGCCTGGAACAGATTTCCGCGCTGCTCTCGGCGCTGTCGCGCGGCGACCTCACCGTGCGCATGCATGGCCAGTACCAGGGCGTGTTCGCCACCATGCGTGACGACGCCAACGCCACCGCCGAGCAGCTGACCGGCATCGTTGGCCGCATCAAGCAGTCCTCGGTTGCCATCAATGCGGCCGCCACCGAGATCGCCAGCGGCAACAACGACCTGTCGCGCCGTACCGAGCAGCAGGCCGCCAACCTGGAGGAAACCGCCGCCTCGATGGAGGAACTGACCTCCACCGTGCGCCAGAACGCCGAATCGGCCCGCCAGGCCAACCAGCTGGCCATCGGTGCCGCCTCGGTGGCCTCGCAGGGTGGCGAGGTGGTCAGCCAGGTGGTGACCACGATGAGCGCCATCGAGGCCTCGTCCAAGAAGATCGCCGAGATCATCTCGGTCATCGACGGCATCGCTTTCCAGACCAACATCCTGGCCTTGAACGCCGCGGTGGAAGCCGCGCGTGCCGGCGAGCAGGGCCGCGGCTTCGCCGTGGTCGCCTCGGAAGTACGTACGCTGGCCCAGCGCTCGGCCGGTGCGGCCAAGGAGATCAAGGGCCTGATCGATGACTCGGTCGGCAAGGTGTCCGACGGCTCGGCGCTGGTCCGCAAGGCCGGCACCACGATGGGCGAGATCGTGGCCTCGGTGCAGCGCGTGACCGACATCATGGCCGAGATCTCCGCCGCCTCGCAGGAACAGAGCGCCGGCATCGAGCAGGTCAACCAGACCGTCACCCAGATGGACGAGACCACCCAGCAGAACGCCGCGCTGGTGGAGGAAGCCACCGCCGCGGCCCGTTCGATGGAAGAACAGGCCGGCCACCTGGCCACCGTCGTGTCGGTGTTCCGCCTCGATGACAGCCAGCCGGAAGAACCCATCGCCGCGCCACCGCTCGCCAGCAAGCCCGAGCCGCGTCGCCCGGCACTCGCACCGGAACCGGTACGCCGGCGGGTGGCCGGCAACCGGACCGCGGTTGCCGAGCTGGCCGATTCGGACTGGCAGGAGTTCTGACCCACACGACCCCGGCCCCGGCCGGGGTCGTGCGTTATGCGCCGGCTAAACATTCGGCTCCCGCGGCCGATACACCCGTAACTTCCCCTTTCCCGCTCGCCCCCCACGGGCGCTGCCCTTTGCCATGAATCCCTACCGTCTCTGGTCGAACTACATCAGCAACATCTCCGTGCGGCGCAAGCTGAACCTGTTGACGGTGCTGATCGCGCTGGGCGTGATCGCGCTGTCGGTGATCGCCGCCCGCATGCAGTACGTGGATCTGTACGAAACCCGCAAGGAGTCCCTCAAGGCCCAGGTGGAGATGAGCCAGGGCGTGCTGGACTACTACGCCAACCGCGCGAAGGCCGGTGAGTTGTCGCTGCACGACGCACAGCAGCAGGCGCTGGCCGCGCTGCAGAACATGCGCTCCAACGCCGACGTCAACTACCTCAACGTCTACAACACCGACTACGTGCTGCTGATGCATCCGTTCCGCGCCGACCTGGTCGGCAAGGACATGAAGGACTTCCGTGGCGAGGACGGCGTACGCCTGTACTACGACCAGGTCGAGGCCGCGCGCCGCGGTGGCGGCTACGTCGGCTACACCTGGGCCAAGCCCGGCACGCAGGGCCCGGTCGCCAAGCTGGCCTACGCCGGCCTGTACGGCCCGTGGAACTGGGTGGTGTCCAGCGGCGTCTACATGGACGAGGTGCAGGGCCAGGCGCTGAAGTTCACCGCCATCATGACCGTCGCCGGTGGCGTGCTGGTGCTGCTGGTGGTCGGCCTGAGCTGGGTCATCGGCAGCCGCATCGTCACGCCACTGCGCAACGCCACCGCGGTGGCCAATGCCATCGCGCGCGGCCGCATGGACAACACCATCCCCGCACCCAGCCGCGACGAGACCGGGCAGCTGCTCACCAGCATGCAGCGCATGCAGGACCAGCTGCGCGCGGTGATCGAGGCCCAGAATGAAATGGCCCGCCAGCACGACGCCGGCATCATCAGCTACCGCATCGACGCCGAGGCGTTCCCGGGCGACTACGGCGTGATGGTGGCCGAAACCAACGTGCTGGTGGCCAACCACATCGACGTGAAGATGCAGGTCATCGCCATCGCGCAGCGCTACGCGGTGGGCGACCTCACCCCGGACATGCCACTGCTGCCGGGCGAGAAGCACGTCATCACCGAGACCATGGCCACCATCAAGCAGAACCTGTCGGCCATCAACAGCGAGATCAAGCGGCTGGGCAACGCGGCCGCCGCCGGCGACTTCAGCCTGCGCGGCGACGAGCAGCGCTTCGAGCACGACTTCCTGGACATGGTGCGCAGCCTCAACGCGATGATGCGCACCAGCGACCACAACCTGGAACAGATCTCGCAGTTGCTTCGCGCCCTGGCCCAGGGTGACCTGACCGCCACCATGCACGGTGACTTCCAGGGCGTGTTCGCCCGCATGCGCGAAGACGCGGACAGCACCATCGCCCAGCTTTCGGGCATCGTCTCGCGCATCCAGTCCGCCGCCGACAGCATCAACCTGGCCGCCGGCGAGATCGCCACCGGCAACAGCGACCTGTCGCGCCGCACCGAAGTGCAGGCGGCCAACCTGGAGGAAACCGCGGCCTCGATGGAAGAACTGACCTCCACCGTGCGCCAGAACGCCGACTCCGCCCGCCAGGCCAACCAGCTGGCCATCGGCGCGGCCGGCGTCGCCGCGCGCGGCGGCAACGTGGTCGAGGAAGTGGTGGTCACGATGGGCCAGATCGAGCAGTCCTCGCGCCGCATCGCCGACATCATCTCGGTGATCGACGGCATCGCCTTCCAGACCAACATCCTGGCGTTGAACGCCGCGGTCGAAGCCGCGCGCGCCGGCGAACAGGGCCGCGGCTTCGCCGTGGTGGCCAGTGAAGTGCGTACCCTGGCCCAGCGCTCGGCGGCGGCCGCCAAGGAGATCAAGGGCCTGATCGATGACTCCACCCAGCGTGTCTCCGAAGGCTCGCAGCTGGTGCACCAGGCCGGTGCGACCATGGGCGAGATCGTCACTTCGGTGCAGCGCGTGACCGACATCATGGCCGAGATCTCCGCCGCCTCGCAGGAACAGAGCGCCGGCATCGAGCAGGTCAACCAGACCATAGTGCAGATGGACGAAACCACCCAGCAGAACGCCGCCCTGGTCGAGGAAGCCAGTGCCGCGGCGCGCCTGCTGGAAGAACAGGCCATCCAGCTCGACCAGGCCGTGGCGGTGTTCCGCATCGAGTCCACCGGCGCCGGCGCGCCGGCCGAGGTCCCGGCCGCGCTGGCGTTGGCCAGTTGAACGGAGCGCCTGCCAGCATGTCCAGCCTCGACACCACCCAGCGCGATTTCGAGTTCAACGACCGCGACTTCCGCCGCGTCTGCGAGCTGATCCATGCCCGTGCCGGGATCGCGCTGGCACCGGCCAAGCGCGACATGGTGTACGGCCGGCTGTCGCGCCGGCTGCGCTCGCTGGGCCTGCAGTCATTCAAGGACTACCTGGACCAGCTCGAGCAGCACGGCGGCGAGGAATGGCAGGCATTCACCAACGCCCTGACCACCAACCTGACCTCGTTCTTCCGTGAGCCGCACCACTTCGACAAGCTGCACGAGGAACTGCAGCAGCGCGCCTCGCATGCGCCGATCAAGCTGTGGTCGTGCGCCGCTTCCACCGGTGAAGAGCCCTACTCCATGGCCATCACCGCCTGCGAGACGTTCGGCACGATGACCCCGCCGGTACGCATCCTCGCCACCGACGTGGACACCCAGGTGCTGGCCACCGCCAGCCAGGGCGTGTACGCGATCGAACGCGTCGCCGGGCTGGATGCGGAGACCAAGCGCCGCTATTTCCAGCGCGGCACTGGCCCGAACGAGGGCAAATGCCGGGTGGTGCCGGCGCTGCGTGCGCTGGTGGAGTTCCGCCAGCTCAACCTGCTCAGCTCCCGCTATGACGTCGGCGGCCCATTCGACGCGCTGTTCTGCCGCAACGTGATGATCTACTTCGACAAACCCACCCAGCGCGCCATCCTGTCGCGGCTGGTCGAGCACATGGGCGACGACGGGCTGCTCTACACCGGCCATTCCGAGAACTACCTGCATGCGGCCGACCTGATCCAGCCATGCGGCCGCACCCTGTACCGCCGTACCCGCCGGAGCGGTGCATGAAGCCTTCCCAGTCCTATCCCGACGAGGTCATGCGCTACCGCGACAGTCGCTTCCAGACCGTCGCCGCCAAGCTGCTGCCTACCCAGTACCTGGTCGTGGACGATGACACCGCGCTGACCACCACGCTCGGCTCCTGCGTGGCCGCCTGCATCCGCGACCCGATCCTCGGCATCGGCGGCATGAACCACTTCCTGCTGCCGGACGGCAACGTCGGCGACGGCGCGCCCGCACGCTACGGCAGCTACGCGATGGAACTGCTGATCAACGACCTGCTCAAGCGCGGCGCGCACCGCAAACGCCTGGAAGCCAAGGTCTTCGGCGGTGCCAACGTGCTCAAGGGCTTCACCAGCAACCCGGTCGGCACCCGCAACGCCGAGTTCGTGCGCCAGTACCTGCAGGCCGAGCACATCCCCATCGTCGCCGAGGACCTGTGCGGCATCCACCCGCGCAAGGTGTGGTTCTTCCCGACCACCGGCCGGGTCGTGGTGCAGCGCCTGCCGCATGCGCACGATGCCGAAGTGCTGGCCGCCGAAACCGCGGTGCGCGCCAAATTGTCGCGCACGCCGGTCAGCGGCGGCGTGGAGCTGTTCGAATGAGCCTGGCCTCGCCTTGCCGCGTGCTGGTGGTGGACGACTCGGCGCTGGTGCGCCAGGTCCTCACCGAACTACTGGCCGCCGACCCCGGCATCGAGGTGGTCGGCACCGCCGCCGATCCGCTGCTGGCGCGCGAGAAGATCAAGCGCCTGAACCCGGACGTGCTGACCCTGGACGTGGAAATGCCACGCATGGACGGGCTGGCCTTCCTCGAGAACCTCATGCGCCTGCACCCGATGCCGGTGGTGATGGTGTCCTCGCTGACCGAGCGCGGCGCCGATACCACCCTGCAGGCCTTGGCCCTGGGCGCGGTGGACTTCGTGGCCAAGCCCAAGCTGGACATCGCCCGCGGCCTGGAAGCCTATGCCGACGAGATCCGCGCCAAGGTCAAGATGGCCGCGCGCTCGCGCGTACGTGCCTCGGCGTCGCCGCTGCGCCGCCTGCCCGTGCAGAGCGCTTCCAGCCACATCGGCTTCCGCACCACCGACCGGTTGATCGCCATCGGTGCCTCTGCCGGCGGCACCGAAGCACTGCGGACCGTGCTGGAGACCCTGCCCGCAGACGCGCCGGCCGTGGTGCTCACCCAGCACTTGCCTGCGGCCTTCAGTGCGGCCTTCGCCGAGCGCCTGGATCGCCATTCGGCCATGTCGGTACGCGAGGCCAGCGACGGCGAAGCCATCCTGCCTGGCCATGCCTACCTGCCGGCCGGCGGCAAGCACCTGCGCATCATCCGCGACGGTGCCCGCTGGCGCTGCCGTGTGGACGACACCGCGCCGGTCAACCTGCACAAGCCGGCGGTGGACGTGCTGTTCCGTTCGGTGGCGCAGAACGCCGGCGCCAACGCCATCGGCGCCATCCTCACCGGCATGGGCGAGGACGGCGCACGTGGCCTGCTGGAGATGAAGCAGGCCGGTGCCGCCACCCTGGCACAGGACGAGGCCACCAGCGTGGTCTGGGGCATGCCCGGCAGCGCGGTGCGCCTGGGCGCGGTGGACGAAGTGCTGCCGCTGGAACGCATCGCCGAGCGCCTGCTGGCGCTGGCGCGGGCCTGACCACCCGCCTGCGCGGCCTGGTTGCGCCGCGCTCAACCTGCCGAAGCTAGGCGCATGCCGCAGCAGGGCACCTGCCGTTGCACAGCACCTCGCGCAGTGCGATGGCCTGCGCCGTCGTGGTTTCCAGCCGGGCTGCCAACTCCGCCACCGCCGTCTCCAGCAGCTGCGGATGGAGCGGGTACTGGCAGGCTTGCTCCACATGCTCGCAGGCGTGCACCACCTCGCCGGCGTCCACCATCCGTGCACCGCCCTTGATGCCATGCGCCAGCGCCGCCAGGGCAGGCACCTGCGGATCTTCCCTCCAGGCCAGCACCGCGGCCAGATCGTGACGGAAGCTGTCGATCGCTTCATCCAGGAACACGCAGGCCAGCCTATCGTCGTCGCCGGTCAGCGCCCGCACCATCGCCATCATCGAACCATCCACTGCGGCGGTAGTGCCGTCATCGTCCATGCCGCTGCCCTGCAGCGATGCCAGCCGCGACGACAGCGCCGACAAGGTCAGCGGCTTGAACAGGCAGTCGTCCATCCCCGCGTCCAGGCAACGGATGCGCTCCTCCGGCAGTACGTTGGCGGTGTAGCCGATCAACGCACAGGGCGATGCACCGCGTGCGCGTTCGTCCTCGCGGATGCGACGGCTCAGCGTGTAACCGTCCATCACCGGCATGCAGCAGTCGGTGATCACCATGTCGAATCCATGCGTTCGCCATAGCGCCAGCGCCTCCTCACCGTTCTGTGCACTGACCACGCCCTGCCCGAGGAATGACAGTTGTTCCACCAGCAGCACCCGGTTGGCCGAGCGGTCGTCCACCACCAGGATCCGCCATTTGCGCAGTGCCAACTGTACGTGCGGGCGCGGCGGGTCCGCCGGCTGCCCATCCGCCGGCTCCAACACCTCCAGCGGCAGCCGCAGGGTCACGCGGGTGCCCTCGCCCGGACGGCTGCTCACCGCGATATCCCCATGCTTCCCCACCGCGCGCCGTCAACGCTGCTGCGTCAAGCCAGCAGCGCAGCCATCCCGCGGCTCGGGGGTTTCATCTGAAATCAACGCGTCGCGAAGGCCGGCATTCTGGTGAGCGCCCCGGTAGCCGTATATGAGATTCACCTCAAACATCACCTTCCGCCCCGCAGCTTCGACAACGTGGCGACAGGCAACAAAAAACCCCCGGCTTGCGCCGGGGGTTTCCTTCAACACTCAACTACCGTGATCGAACTCAGGCGTTGACCGAATCGGCCACGTCCTTGTAGTCGGCGATCTGGTCGAAGTTCATGTAGCGGTAGATCGTGTCGCCATTGGCGTTGATCACGCCGATGTCCGCCATGTACTCCTCCTTGGTCGGGATGCGACCCAGGCGCGAGCAGATCGCGGCCAGCTCGGCCGAACCCAGGTACACGTTGGTGTTGCGGCCCAGGCGGTTCGGGAAGTTGCGGGTCGAGGTCGACATCGCGGTGGAGCCTTCGCGGATCTGCGCCTGGTTGCCCATGCACAGCGAGCAGCCCGGCATTTCCATGCGCGCGCCGGCGGAGCCGAAGGTGCCGTACACGCCTTCCTTGGTCAGCTCGGAGGCATCCATCTTGGTCGGCGGGGCCACCCACAGGCGGGTCGGGATGTCACGCTTGCCTTCCAGCAGCTTCGCAGCGGCGCGGAAGTGACCGATGTTGGTCATGCACGAACCGATGAACACTTCGTCGATCTTGGCACCGGCAACTTCAGACAGCGTCTTCACGTCGTCCGGGTCGTTCGGGCAGGCCACGATCGGCTCGTGGATGTCGGCCAGGTCGATCTCGATGACGGCGGCGTACTCGGCGTCGGCATCCGGCTCCAGCAGCTGCGGGTCGGCCAGCCAGGCTTCCATCTTCTCCACGCGACGGGCCAGCGAACGGGCATCGGCGTAGCCTTCGGCGATCATCCACTTCAGCAGCGTGATGTTGCTGTTGAGGTACTCGATGATCGGCTCCTTGTTCAGGCGCACCGAGCAACCGGCGGCCGAACGCTCGGCCGAGGCGTCGGACAGTTCGAACGCCTGCTCCACCTTCAGGTCCGGCAGGCCTTCGATTTCCAGGATGCGGCCGGAGAAGATGTTCTTCTTGCCCGCCTTGGCCACGGTCAGCAGACCGGACTTGATCGCGTACAGCGGGATCGCGTTGACCAGGTCACGCAGGGTCACGCCCGGCTGCATCTTGCCCTTGAAGCGCACCAGCACCGACTCCGGCATGTCCAGCGGCATCACGCCGGTGGCCGCGGCGAAGGCGACCAGGCCCGAACCGGCCGGGAACGAAATGCCCACCGGGAAACGGGTGTGCGAGTCGCCACCGGTGCCGACGGTGTCCGGCAGCAGCATGCGGTTGAGCCAGCTGTGGATCACGCCATCGCCCGGACGCAGCGAGACGCCGCCACGGGTGGAGATGAACTCCGGCAGGGTGTGGTGGGTCTTCACGTCCACCGGCTTCGGGTACGCGGCGGTATGGCAGAACGACTGCATCACCAGGTCGGCCGAGAAGCCCAGGCAGGCCAGGTCCTTCAGCTCGTCGCGGGTCATCGGGCCGGTGGTGTCCTGCGAGCCCACCGAGGTCATCTTCGGTTCGCAGTAGGTGCCCGGACGCATGCCCTTGCCTTCCGGCAGGCCACAGGCGCGGCCCACCATCTTCTGGGCCAGCGAGTAACCCTTGCCGGTATCGGCCGGCTGCACCGGCAGGCGGAACAGGTCGGTCACCGGCAGGCCCAGCGCTTCACGCGCCTTGGCGGTCAGGCCACGGCCGATGATCAGCGGAATGCGGCCGCCGGCGCGCACTTCGTCGAACAGCACGTCGCTCTTGACCTGGAATTCGGCGATCACTTCGCCGTTCTTCAGGGCCTTGCCGTCGTACGGACGCAGCTCGACGACATCGCCGTGCTCCATCTTCGACACGTCCAGCTCGATTGGCAGCGCGCCGGCATCTTCCATGGTGTTGTAGAAGATCGGGGCGATCTTCGAACCCAGGCAGACACCGCCGAAGCGCTTGTTCGGGATGAAGGGGATGTCTTCACCGGTGAACCACAGCACCGAGTTGGTGGCGGACTTGCGGCTGGAACCGGTACCGACCACGTCGCCGACGTAGGCAACCAGGTTGCCCTTTTCCTTCAGCGACAGGATCTCCTGGATCGGGCCACGCTTGCCGTCTTCTTCCGGCACGAACGGGGCATCCGGACGCTTGTTCTTCAGCATCGCCAGCGCGTGCATCGGGATATCCGGGCGGGTGGTCGCATCCGGGGCCGGCGACAGGTCGTCGGTGTTGGTTTCGCCCGGCACCTTGAACACGGTGATGGTCAGGCTCTGCGGCACTTCCGGCTTGCTGGTGAACCACTCGGCATCGGCCCAGCTCTGCAGCACGCCCTGTGCATTGGCGTTGCCGGCCTTGGCCTTTTCCTGCACGTCGTGGAAGGCATCAAACACCAGCAGCGTGTGCTTCAGGCCGTTGGCGGCGATGGCACCGACTTCGGCGTCGTCCAGCAGCTGGATCAGCGGGGCGACGTTGTAACCGCCGAGCATGGTGCCCAGCAGTTCGGTGGCGCGCGCGCGGCTGATCAGTGCGTTCTTTTCGGTGCCGAAGGCAATGGCAGCCAGGTACGAGGCCTTGACCTTGGCGGCGTCGTCCACACCCGCCGGCACGCGGTGGGTGATCAGGTCGAGCAGGAACTCGGCCTCACCGGCCGGCGGGTTCTTCAGCAGCTCGATGACGTCGGCCGTCTGCTGTGCGGTCAGCGGCAGCGGCGGGATGCCAAGCGCTGCGCGCTCGGCTACGTGGTGGCGGTAGGCTTCCAACATGACAACTCCCGGGTGTTACGGTTTGAGTAATGGATGGGCTCAGGCTTGCGGCACGATCAGCTTCAGGCCCTTGAAGTAGTCGCGATAAAACGTGTCGTTCCAGGTGATCAGGCCGTCGCACTGCAGCAGTGCGTGGGCGCCCACCATGAAATCGTCGATGCGGCGGGTCTCGCCGCTGCGCTGGCGGTGACGGCGGTGCATCTCGCCGGCGCGCAATGCGGATTTGGCTTCCAGCGGATTGAAATGGACGCCCATTTCCTCCAGCGCCTCCTGCACTTCGGCACCGCCGCGCAGCGAGGCGCAGACCTCGGCCAAGGTCGTACCGCAGATGACCACCCGGCCACCGACCAGCGCCTGCCGCAGGCAGGCCTCCACCGCGTCGGCACGCGGGCCATCGCTGAGCAGTTCGATCAGGACCGGGGAGTCGACGGCGATCATGCGTCGTCGGCCTCGTCACGCACGGTGCGCACGGCCTGCTCGGCCGAGTCGAAGCCGTCCAGCGCGAACTTGCCGCGCGCACGGGAAATGGCGTCGTCCACGCTCTTGCGCAGGATGATCCGGCTGCCTTCCAGCTCGACCTTCAGCAACGTGCCCTTGGTCAGGCCCAGCGCGTCACGTACGGCCTTGGGCAGGGTGATCTGCCCGCGTTCAGCTACGGTGGCTTCCATGGGACCTCCAATGAAGTATGCACGAATTATACATACTTCCGCCGGCATACCCCACCCCGCCGCTGACCCGCCAGGCCCCGCCCCGCCTGGCCTCCCCGGCAAAAGCACCGTTACACAACCGCAACACGCCGTTGTCTAAACTGGCCCGGACCGCCATGCGCCCAAGTACGCGTGCATCGTCCATACTCGGACCTGCATTCAGTGACAGGGCCCACGGCCCTGAAAGCCCGCGCGGCGCCGCACCGGCACCGTGGCAAGCCATCTGTAAAGAGGAGTCAGCTGTATGAGCGATACCTTCTCCACCCGCAGCCAACTGGAAGTTGGCGGCCAGCAGTACACCTACTGCAGCCTTCCCAAGCTCGGCCAGAAGTTCGACATCTCCCACCTTCCCTACTCGATGAAGATCCTGCTGGAGAACCTGCTCCGGCACGAGGACGGCGGCCAGACCGTCGGCCCGGAGCACATCGAGGCGGTGGCCAAATGGAACCCCAAGGCCGAGCCGGACACCGAAATCGCCTTCATGCCGGCCCGCGTGGTGCTGCAGGACTTCACCGGCGTGCCCTGCGTGGTGGACCTGGCCGCCATGCGCGACGCGGTGACCAAGCTCGGCGGCAAGGCCGAGCAGATCAACCCGCTGATCCCTTCCGAACTGGTCATCGACCACTCCGTGCAGGTGGACGTGTTCGGCCGCGCCGACGCGCTTGACCTCAACGGCAAGATCGAGTTCGAGCGCAACCGCGAGCGTTACAGCTTCCTGCGCTGGGGCCAGAAGGCCTTCGAGAACTTCAAGGTGGTTCCGCCCAACACCGGCATCGTCCACCAGGTGAACCTGGAAAACCTCGCCCGCGTGGTGATGGAACGTGACGTCGACGGCACCCGTTGGGCGTTCCCGGACACCGTGTTCGGCACCGACTCGCACACCACCATGATCAACGGCATCGGCGTGCTGGGTTGGGGCGTGGGCGGCATCGAGGCCGAGGCCGCCATGCTCGGCCAGCCGTCCTCGATGCTGATCCCGCAGGTGGTCGGCTTCAAGCTCACCGGCAAGCTGCCCGAGGGCACCACCGCCACCGACCTGGTGCTGACCGTCACCCAGATGCTGCGCAAGCACGGCGTGGTCGGCAAGTTCGTCGAGTTCTACGGCGACGGCCTGCAACACCTGCCGCTGGCCGACCGCGCCACCATCGCCAACATGGCCCCGGAGTACGGTGCCACCTGCGGCATCTTCCCGATCGACGCCGAGTCGCTGAGCTACCTGCGCCTGTCCGGCCGCAGCGAGGCGCAGATCGCGCTGGTCGAAAGCTACGCCAAGGCCCAGGGCCTGTGGCACGAGCCCAGCAGCCCGCACGCGCACTACAGCGCCACGCTGGAACTGGACATGGGTGACGTCAAGCCGTCCATGGCTGGCCCCAAGCGCCCGCAGGACCGCGTCCTGCTCGGCGATGTGCATGACAACTTCACCGAGGCGCTCAAGGGCCTGACCGTCAACCGCGACCAGCGCAACGGCGACGTCGCCGACTTCATCAATGAAGGAGGCGGCGCGGCGGTCGGCAACGAGCAGTTGGCCAAGGGCCACGCCGACGTGGTCATCGACAACCAGTCCGTGCGCCTGAAGGACGGCGCGGTGGTCATCGCCGCCATCACCTCCTGCACCAACACCTCCAACCCGGCGGTGATGCTCGGTGCCGGCCTGCTTGCGCGCAATGCCGCGCGCCTGGGCCTGAAGGCCAAGCCGTGGGTGAAGACCTCGCTCGGGCCGGGCTCGCGCGTGGTCACCGACTACCTGGAAAAGGCCGGCGTATTGACCGACCTGGAGAAGCTCGGCTTCTACGTGGTCGGCTACGGCTGCACCACCTGCATCGGCAACTCCGGCCCGCTGCCGGTCGAAGTCAGCGCCGGCATCGCCGCAGGCGACCTGGTGGTGGCCTCGGTGCTGTCGGGCAACCGCAACTTCGAAGGTCGCGTGCATCCGGAAGTAAAGGCCAACTACCTGGCCTCGCCGCCGCTGGTGGTGGCCTACGCCATCGCCGGCACCGTGCGCATCGACCTGACCAAGGAGCCGATCGGCCAGGACAGCAGCGGCAAGGATGTGTACCTGCGTGACATCTGGCCGACCAACAAGGACATCGGCGACATGATCGCCGCCACCGTTGGCCCGGAGATGTTCAAGCAGAACTATGCCGACGTGTTCAAGGGCGACACCCGCTGGGCGCAGATCGCATCGCCGGAAGGCCAGGCCTACCAGTGGAACGGCGACTCCACCTACATCAAGAACCCGCCCTACTTCGACGGCATGACCATGCAGGTCGGCAACATCAGCGATGTGCACGGTGCGCGCGTGCTCGGCCTGTTCGGTGACTCGATCACCACCGACCACATCTCCCCGGCCGGCAACATCAAGAAGGATTCGCCGGCGGGCCGCTTCCTGCAGTCGCGCGGCGTGCTCCCGGCCGACTTCAACAGCTACGGCAGCCGTCGCGGCAACGATGACGTGATGGTGCGCGGCACCTTCGCCAACATCCGCATCAAGAACCTGATGTTCGGTGGCGAGGAAGGCGGCAACACCCTGTACTACGCCCCGGGCAGCACCGACGGCGAGAAGCTGGCCATCTACGACGCGGCCATGAAGTACAAGGCCGACGGCGTGCCGCTGGTGGTGCTGGCCGGCAAGGAATACGGCACCGGCTCTTCGCGCGACTGGGCGGCCAAGGGCACCAACCTGCTGGGCGTCAAGGCGGTGGTCGCCGAGAGCTTCGAGCGCATCCACCGCTCCAACCTGGTCGGCATGGGCGTGCTGCCGCTGCAGTTCATCGACGGCCAGAACGCACAGTCACTGGGCCTGGATGGCTCGGAGACCTTCGACGTCACCGGGTTGGACGACGGCAAGGCCAAGACCGCCACCGTCACTGCGACCAAGGCTGACGGCAGCAAGCAGCAGTTCCAGGCCAAGGTGCTGTTGCTCACGCCCAAGGAAGTGGAGTACTTCCGCAACGGCGGCCTGCTGCAGTACGTGCTGCGCCAGTTGGCGGCGAAGAAAGCGGCCTGACGGATGGATTGACTTGATGAAGCAAAGAACGCCCCTTTCGGGGCGTTCTTTTTTACCCCTCCCCAGCCCTCCCCTTCGCGATGCGAAAGGGAGGGGGAAGAAGCCGGTTCGCTGCGATCTCGAACTCTAGTCGCCGCCGAGCAGCTCGATCGCGGTCTGACAGGTCAACGGAAACCGCCCCCTCCCTTTCGCATCGCGAAGGGGAGGGCTGGGGAGGGGTGACGCTCCCGCTCCTGCTCTTGCTTCTACCCCCACTCCCCCACCCGCTTACCCGCGCTCGCCACCCACCGGCCCCCAGCTGGCGCTGTACACCCGCCACTGGCCGTCCTCATCCCGCCAGCCGGTCTGGATCTCCTGCATGTCGCCGCGCACGGGCAGCAAGCCACCCGTACCCCCGACCAGCAGGGCACTGAAACGTACTGTCGCCGTCTTGTTGTCCGCTGCCATCTCGATGGCTATCGGACCAGTCTGCACCGACACCTTGCTGTTGAGCAGCAACTGCGCCTTGACCAGGCGCTCCAGCCCCGCCCGGTCCACGCCCTCGTTGCCCACGAACTCGGGCGAGACCGCCTCCATGAAGTCCGCGGGACTGCCCGACTCCACACCCTTCTGCATTGCAGCAATCGTATCGCGCAGCCGCTGTTCCGGCGGCGCGCGCTTGCAACCGGCGACGGAAAGCACAATCACCGCAATAAGCATGTATTTCAGAACCGTTCGGATCATCTGAACCCTTCGCCTTTTCCATTCTGGACGGTATGCTGGCATCAGCGGCTGTGGCGCCCCGGTGCCCCGCTCCCATCACTAGATCACATCCATTTCCTGGAGGGGAAGATGAATCAGGAACGTCCCTGGCTGCAGAGCTACCCGGCCGGTGTCCCGGCTGAAATCGACGTCAACGAATTCCGTTCCGTTGCCGCGGTGTTCGATACGTCCGTAGCCAAGTTCCGTGATCGCCCCGCCTACTCCAACTTCGGCAAGGTCCTCACCTACGGTGAAACCGACGCGCTGGTCACCCAGTTCGCCGCCTACCTGCTGGGCGAGCTGCAGCTGAAGAAGGGTGACCGCGTCGCGGTGATGATGCCCAATTGCCTGCAGTACCCGATCGCCATCTTCGGCATCCTACGCGCCGGCCTGACCGTGGTTAACGTCAACCCGCTGTACACCGCCCGCGAGCTCAAGCACCAGCTGGTCGATGCCGGCGCCAGCGTGCTGCTGGTGGTCGACAACTTCGGCGACACCGTGCAGCAGGTCATCGCCGATACCCCCGTCAAGCAGGTCATCACCACCGGTCTGGGCGACATGCTCGGCTTCCCGAAGGGGGGCATCGTCAACTTCGTGCTGAAGTACGTGAAGAAGATGGTCCCGGACTATGACCTGCCCAATGCGATCCGCTTCAAGGACGCGCTGAAGCTGGGCAAGCGCCACCCGATGCCGGTGGTGGACATCGACCATGACGACATCGCCTTCCTGCAGTACACCGGCGGCACCACCGGCGTGGCCAAGGGCGCGATGCTCACCCACCGCAACCTGATCGCCAACATGCAACAGGCCTCGGCCTGGATCAGTGGCTCCGGCGTCAAGCAGGGCGAGGAGGTGATCATCACCGCGCTGCCGCTGTACCACATCTTCGCCTTGACCGCGAACGGGCTGGTCTTCATGAAGATCGGCGCGCTGAACTACCTGATCACCAACCCGCGCGACATGAAGGGCTTCGTCAAGGAGCTGAAGAACAACCGCTTCACCGCCATCACCGGCGTCAACACGCTGTTCAACGGCCTGCTCAACACCGAAGGCTTCGACCAGATCAACTTCTCCGAACTGAAGGTGGCACTGGGCGGTGGCATGGCCGTGCAGCGCGCCGTGGCCGAGAAGTGGAAGAAGGTCACCGGCGTCACCCTGGTGGAAGCCTACGGCCTGACCGAAACCTCGCCGGCGGCCTGCATCAACCCGCTGGACCTGAAGGACTACAACGGCGCGATCGGCCTGCCGATCCCCTCCACCGATGCCTGCGTCAAGAACGACGAGGGCCAGGTGCTGCCGGTCGGTGAAGTCGGCGAGCTGTGCATCCGCGGCCCGCAGGTGATGAAGGGCTACTGGCATCGTCCGGACGAGACCGAGAAGGTGCTCGATGCCGACGGCTGGCTGCATACCGGCGACATGGCGCGCATGGACGAACAGGGCTTCTTCTACATCGTCGACCGCAAGAAGGACATGATCCTGGTGTCCGGCTTCAACGTGTACCCGAACGAGGTCGAGGATGTCATCGCGATGATGCCCGGCGTGCTGGAAGTGGCCGCGGTCGGCGCACCGAGCGAGAAGTCCGGTGAAGTGGTGAAGGTGGTCATCGTCAAGAAGGACCCCAAGCTCACCGAGGAAGACGTCAAGGAGTTCGCCCGCGCCAACCTCACCGGCTACAAGCACCCGCGCATCGTCGAGTTCCGCAAGGAGCTGCCCAAGTCCAACGTGGGCAAGATCCTGCGCCGCGAACTGCGCGACTCCAAGCCGGAAGCCTGATCCTCCCGGCCCCGGAATGACCCAAGCCCTCCCCTCACCGGGAGGGCTTTTTGTTTGTGCACACGCAGGCCAACAGGAGCGGCCTCGTCCGCGAAGCCGACGCACCCGGCCCGCCACGGAAACCGGCTGCAATCACGGCAACCCGCTGCACCTGTGCATCACCTGCTTCGCGGCCGGAGCTGCGCCTACCGCCATGCCCACGAAAAAGCCCCGCTTGCGCGGGGCTCTCGGCTCAATCCGGCGGGCCTCAGGCCTCCGGGCGCATGTACGGGAACAGCAGCACATCACGGATCGACGCACGGCCGGTCAGCATCATCACCAGGCGGTCGATGCCGATGCCCAGGCCGCCGGTCGGCGCCAGGCCGTATTCCAGCGCACGGATGTAATCGGAGTCGTAGTGCATGGCCTCGTCGTCGCCGCCGTCCTTCGCTGCAACCTGGGCCTGGAAACGCGCCGCCTGGTCTTCCGGGTCATTCAACTCGGAGAAGCCGTTGGCGATCTCCTTGCCGTTGATGAACAGCTCGAAGCGATCGGTGTAGCCGGGCTCGTTGTCGCTGGCGCGGGCCAGCGGCGAAACTTCCACCGGATGGTCGGTGATGAAGGTCGGCTGCACCAGGGTGTGCTCGACGGTGGCTTCGAAGATCTCCAGCAGCAGCTTGCCCCAGCCGTAGGACGGCTTGACCCTGATCTTCAGGCGCTCGCAATGACGCAGCAGCGCTTCGCGATCGGTGCAGTCGGCGACGCTGATCTCCGGATTGTGGTGGCGCACCGCCTCGTCCATGCGCCAGCGACGGAACGCCGGGCCCAGGTTGATACGTGCACCGTCCCATTCCACCTCGGTCGTACCCAGCACCTGCTGGGCGACGTCACGGATCACGCCCTCGGTCAGGTCCATCACTTCGTTGTACGTGGCATAGGCCTCGTACAACTCCATCATGGTGAATTCCGGGTTGTGGCGGGTGCTGACGCCTTCGTTGCGGAAGTTGCGGTTGATCTCGTAGACGCGTTCCAGGCCACCGACCACCAGGCGCTTGAGGTACAGCTCCGGTGCCACGCGCAGGTACAGGTCCAGGTCCAGCGCGTTGTGGTGGGTGGTGAACGGCTTGGCCGTCGCGCCGCCGGGGATGTAATGCATCATCGGCGTCTCGACTTCCAGGAAGTCACGGTTGTCCAGCCAGGCGCGCATCGCGCGGATGATGCGCGAGCGCTTGATGAACACTTCGCGCGACTCCGGGGTCACGATCAGGTCGACGTAGCGCTGGCGGTAACGCTGCTCCACGTCGGCCAGGCCGTGCCACTTGTCCGGCAACGGGCGCAGCGACTTGGTCAGCAGGCGGATCGACTCGGCCTTGATCGACAGCTCGCCGGTCTTGGTGCGGGTCAGCCCGCCTTCGACGGCGATGATGTCGCCCACGTCCCAGCCCTTGAAGGCGGTGTAGGCATCGCCCAACGTGGCACCCTGCAGGAACAGCTGGATCCGGCCGCTCTCGTCCTGGATCTGGGCGAAGCTGGCCTTGCCCATGATGCGCTTGGCCATCAGGCGGCCGGCCATCTTCACGCGGCGGCCATTGCCTTCCAGCGTTTCGGCGGTCCATTGCTCGGCGTCGGCGTACTCGGCCTGCAGCTTGCCGGCGAAGTCTTCACGACGGAAGTCGTTCGGATAGGCGATCCCCTGCCCGCGCAGCGCTTTGAGTTTTTCGCGACGCTCGGCAATCAACTTGTTTTCGTCGACGGGTGGGGTTTCGGTGGCTTCGCTCATGGATCTGCAGGTGGATAGTTGGGGGGATACGGCCGGCAATGCCGGTCGTACAGCATACCAAAACCACCCTCCCCCGGCCGGGCCGGTCGGCCCGGCCCCTGCCCCGCCGACGTCAATGGACGGCCGGCGGGAAGGCCTGGCGGAGCTCGTCCACCAGCACCCGCGCGTTCTCCGAGTAGTCCACCGGCACCGTTACCAGATGGATGCCGCCAGCGTTGAAGGCCGCTTCCAGGGTCGGGATGAACTGTCCGATCTCGCGCACCTCGTGCCCGGTGGCGCCATAGGCCTCGGCGTACTTGACGAAGTCCGGGTTGGTGAAGGTCATGCCATAGTCGGCGAAGCCGTCCACCGCCTGCTTCCAGCGGATCATCCCGTAGGCGTTGTCATTGAAGATCAGCACCACCAGGTTCAGGCCCAGCCGGCGGGCGGTTTCCAGCTCCTGGCTGTTCATCATGAAGCCGCCGTCGCCGCAGACCGCCAGCACCCGCCGCTGCGGATACAGGATGGCCGCGGTGATCGCCGAGGGCAGGCCCGCGCCCATGGTCGCCAGCGCGTTGTCCAGCAACAGGGTGTTGGCCACCTGGGTGCGGTAGTTGCGGGCGAACCAGATCTTGTACATGCCGTTGTCCAGCGCCACGATGCCGTCCGGCGGCATCACCTGGCGCACGTCGTGCACCAGCCGCTGCGGGGTGAAGCGGTCTTCCTCGGCGCGGTCGGTGATATGCGACAGGATCTGCTCGCGCAGCGGCAGCAGCGCGTCGGCGTTGGCCACCTTGCCTTCGATGCGGTCGGCCAGCAGGGTCAGCGATCGGCCGATGTCGCCGATCACCTCCACCTGCGGGAAGTACACCTGCTCCACCTCCGCCGGCAGGTAGCCGACGTGGATGACGGTCGGGCCACCCGGGCGCATCACGAACGGCGGCTTCTCGGTGACTTCATGGCCGATGGTGACGATCACGTCGGCCTGGTCGATGGCCATGTGCACGTAGTCGCGCTCGGTCAGCGCGGCGGTGCCCATGTACAGCCCCGAGCCGCCGGCCACCGAGCCCTTGCCCATCTGGGTGGTGAAGAACGGGATGCCCGCGCGCAGCACGAACGCCGACAACGCCTCGCTGGAGCGCGGCCGTGACGCGCCGGCCCCCATCATCAGCAACGGCCGCTTGGCGGCGCGGATGATCCCGGCGGCCCGATCCAGCGCTTCCGGGCTGGCGATGGGAAGCTCCAGCGGATGCGGCGGGATCAGCGCGACCTCGTCCCCTTCCATCGCCGCGATGTCTTCCGGCAGCTCCAGCAGCACCGGACCGGGGCGGTCCTGCTGCGCGGTGCGGAATGCTTCGCGGACGATGGTCGGGATGGTGCGCGCCGAGACGATCTGCCGCGCCGACTTGGTGAGCGGCTTCATCGTGCTGACGATGTCCACGATCTGGAAGCGCGCCTGCTTGCTGGCCACGATGCCCTTCTGCCCGGTGATCATGATCACCGGCCACGCGCCCAGCAGTGCATAGGCCGCACCGGTGGTGAAGTTCAGCGCCCCCGGGCCCAGCGTGGCCAGGCACACGCCCGGCTTGCCGGTCAGGCGGCCGTAGGTGGCGGCCATGAACACCGCCGCCTGTTCGTGGCGGGTGATGACCAGTTCGATGCGCGAGTGCCGCAGCGACTCGACCACATCGAGGTTCTCCTCGCCGGGAATGCCAAAAATACGCTCGACGCCTTCGTTCTCGAGTGCGGCGACGAGCAGATCAGAACCCTTGGACATGATGGAACGTCCTTCTCACTGGACTGGTAATGGGATGAAGCGCGGTGCGCGGGCATGCGGCTCAGGCGCGGTCGAACCACACCGTCTGCGCGTTGACGAATTCACGGATGCCGAAGTGCGACAGCTCGCGGCCGAAGCCGCTGTTCTTGATGCCGCCGATGGGCACGCGCGGGTCGGAAACCGAGAATCCGTTGATGAACACGCCACCGGTCTGCAGCCGGCGCGCAAGCTGCGCAGCACGCGCATGGTCACCACTCCACAGGTTGCCGCTCAGGCCAAACTGGCTCTGGTTGGCCAGCTCCACGGCATGATCGGCGTCACGCGCACGGATGATGGGCGCCACCGGCCCGAAGGTCTCCTCGTCGAACGCCTGCATGCCCGGCGCGACGCCAGCCAGCACGGTCGGCGCGTAGAAGCTGCCCGGGCGATCAAGCTGGTGGCCGCCGAGCAGCAACTGCGCACCGGCCTTCACCGAGGCCTGCACCTGCGCATGCAACTGGTCGAGCAGGTCCTGGCGGGCGATCGGCCCAAGCCGGTTGGCCGGGTCGCGTCCGTCACCCACGGTCAATGCCTTGACCTGTTCGCTGAACAACACCACGAAGCGGTCATGGATGGCATCCTCGACGATGATGCGCTTGCCGGCGATGCACACCTGCCCGGCGTTCTGGAAGCGCGAGGTCACCGCCGCGGCAACCGCCTTCTCCAGGTCGGCGTCGGCCAGCACGATGAACGGGTCCGAGCCCCCCAGTTCCAGCACTACCTTCTTCAACACCTGCCCGGCCTGGGCAGCGATGCTGCGCCCGGCCGCGACGCTGCCGGTCAATGTCACCGCGGCGATGCGGTCATCGGCGATGGCCTTGCTGGTCTGCTCCCGGTTGAGGTTGGCGCCGATGAAGGTGCCGTCCGGCAGCCCCGCCTCGCGCCAGGCGGCATCGAGCAGCTTGGCGGTACCGACGATGTTCTCGGCGGGCTTGAGCAGGAAGCCATTGCCCGCCAGCAGGATCGGCACGGCGGCGCGCATCACCTGCCAGTACGGGAAGTTCCATGGCATCACGCCCAGCACCACGCCCAGCGGCAGGAACGACACGTATGCCTCACCGCTCAGCACCTCGGCCGGCTCGTCCCGCAGCCATTGTGGGCCGTGGTCGGCGTACCACTCGCATTGCAGCGCGCATTTCTCAATCTCGGCCAGCGATTCGGCCAGGACCTTGCCCATCTCCGCGGTAGCCAACGCCGCCAACGGCTCGCGGTCACGGCGCAGGATCGCCGCCATGCGGCGCAGGGCCTCGGCCCGCTGCGCCGGTGTCTGCGCGCTCCAGGCCGCAAAGCCGGCGCGGCTGCGGTCCAACAGCACGTCCAGTTGGGCATCGCTGATGAAGGGATGGCTGGCGATCAGTTCGCCGGTGGCGGGGTCGCGGGAAATCGCGGCGGCGCTGCTTGGTACGGGGACGGCGGACATCAGGTTCTCCTGTCGTGTCGACAACGGACCAGCGGTCCGTTTCCTGGAACGCAATCTGGACCCTACCACCCACCGACAACAAGGCGTGTGACCATCCTAGGAGTGGCACTCCCCCCTTTGTTGCTGCGCGGGTTCGTTCCGTTGTCGAAGGCCTGGGATTGCCAGGTGGCTGCTTCTTTCGCGCACGGAGGTGTTGCCGGCTTCGCGGCTGAAGCCGCTCCCATCGGGGCGCATCCAACGCCCCGCGCAACAGCCCCTCCCTTTGGCGCAGCCAAGGGGAGGATTGGGGACGGGTCGCGCTTCGCACGGGACGGAAACACCGCCGGCTTCGCGGCCGGAGCCGCGCCTACCGGGCGCTTCCAGCGCGCCGCGCAACGGCCCCCTCCATTTGGCGAAGCCAAGGGGGGGGTTGGGGAGGGGTCGCGCTTCACCTGGCACAGAAACGTCACCGGCTTCGCGGCCGGAGCCGCGCCTGCATCCGGTACTCAGGTCCGCGGCAGGTAGGTCACCAATGACAGGTCGTGCCGGCTTTCCGGAATCAACGCCACGTACTGCAGGTCCAGCAGGCCGCGGGTGGGATGGTTCAGGCGCTTGGCGCCCTCATCGAAACGCCGCACATCGTGCTCGGGCCACCACGCCCGGAACTCGGCGCTGTGCGCGGCGATGTCCTCGGCCAGCGCCAGGAACGGCGCCTTGTCCTGCGCCTGCGCCATGGCTGCGCGGAAGCTGGCCAGCAGCCCGCGCGTCATCTCTTCCCAGTTCAGGATCAACTGCCGGTACGGCGGGTACAGGAACATCAACCGCAGCGTATTGCGCTCGTGTGGCGCCAGTTGCGCATAGTCCACGAACAGCTCTGCGATGGCCGGGTTCCACGCCAGGATGTCGAAGCGGGTATTGCGCACATAGGCCGGGATCGGCTGCATCGCCAAGACCAGCTGGCGGAGCCCTTCGGTGACCGTTTCATCGGGCGATTCCAGCGGCACGCCGTAACCGGACAGTGCGAACGCATAGGCACGCTCGTCGTCACTGAGCTGCAGCACCCGCGCCAGCCGCTCCAGCACCTCGGGCGAGGCCCGCACGTCGCGCCCCTGCTCGATCCAGGTGTACCAACTGACGCTGACACCCACCGCGAGCGCCACTTCCTCGCGCTTGAGCCCGGGCGTGCGCCGGCGCCCCACCGGCAGCCCCAGCGTGCCGGGATCCACGCGTGCCCGGCAGGCCTTCAGGAAGCCGCCAAGTTCCCTGCGTTCTTCTTCGCTGCGCATCATCGCCCTGCCCCACGGCCGGCGACGGCAAGGCGGGCCCCACGACGGGACCCGCCCACGGTCCGGACGGCGGCCCAGGCCGCCGCGGGAGCCGGATCAGGCATCGCTGCGCTTGGCACCGGCCTGCAGGCCGGACTTGAGGCTGGCCTCGATGAATTCATCCAGGTCGCCATCGAGCACCTTCTGGGTGTCGGTGCGCTCGATGCCGGTACGCAGGTCCTTGATACGACTCTGGTCGAGCACGTAGTTGCGGATCTGGCTGCCCCAGCCGATGTCCGACTTGGTGGCTTCCACCGCATCGCGCTCGGCGTTGCGCTTCTGCACTTCCAGCTCGTACAGGCGAGCGGCCAGCATCTTCATCGCGCGGTCGCGGTTGGCATGCTGGCTGCGTTCGGTCTGGCAGGCCACCACCACGCCAGTCGGGACGTGGGTGATACGCACCGCCGACTCGGTCTTGTTGACGTGCTGGCCACCGGCACCGGAGGAACGGTACACGTCGGTCTTCAGGTCGGCCGGGTTGATGTTCACTTCGATGCTGTCGTCCACTTCCGGAGACACGAACACCGAGGTGAAGCTGGTGTGGCGGCGGTTGTCCGAGTCGAACGGCGACTTGCGCACCAGGCGATGCACGCCGGTCTCGGTCTTCAGCCAGCCGTAGGCGAAGTCGCCTTCCACGCGGAACGTGGCCGACTTGATGCCCGCCACTTCACCGCCGGACACTTCCAGCAGCTCGGCCTTCCAGCCGCGCGATTCGCACCAGCGCAGGTACATGCGCAGCATCATTTCGGCCCAGTCCTGGGCTTCGGTGCCGCCGGCACCGGCCTGGATGTCGACGAACGCGTTGCAGGCGTCCATCTCGCCGGAGAACATGCGCTGGAATTCCAGCTTCTCGATGTGGACCTGGTGCTTGTCCAGGTCGGCGACCACCGCCAGCGCGGTGTCCTCGTCCTGCTCGCTCTCGGCCAGCTCCAGCAGCTCGTTGGCCTCGGTCATGCCGTCCAGCACCACGGCGATGCCGCCGACGGTCTTGTCCAGCATCGAACGCTCCCGGCCCAGCGACTGGGCGTACTCGGGGTTGTTCCAGATGTCGGGGTTTTCGAGTTCGCGGGTTACTTCTTCAAGACGCTCTTTCTTGGCGTCGTAGTCAAAGATACCCCCTGAGCGAGACCACGCGATCGGTCAGATCGGCGATTCGCTGGCGGATGGGATTCAATTCGATCATGGTCGGTCGATGAAAAAGGCAGACAAGCCGGGAATTCTAGCATCCAAGCGGCCCGCCAGCCCTCCCCCGGCCCGTGTGAAGGATTCTCGCTGAATACACAACGCCGGACCCGTTAGAATCCCGTCCGACCCGCCCCCGCGGGGAACGGAAACCACACTTACTTGAAGGACCCACGCTTGAACACACGTCATGCCCGCCTGTTCGCAGCGATCTCTATGACAGTTGCGCTTGCCGCCTGTCAAAAGCTGGGGGGCGTCGCCGGCGGCGACAGCAACCCCAAGCTGACCGTCGGCGAGAGCGTCGCCGGTGAGATCACCTCCCGCAGCACCCTGAACTACAACGACGGCAGCCGCCACCAGGCCTACACCGTCACCCTGAAGAACGGCGAGGCGGTGTCGCTGGAGCTGGGCGGTTCGCTCAACGGCCAGTTGGCCGTGTTCGACGGCCAGACCATGCTCGCCAACGCCAGCAGCAATTCGGACATGGAAGAAGGCGACTCCGGTAGCTCGGTCAGCCTGGCCTTCCGCGCACCGAAGGACGGCACCTACCTGGTCGCGGTCAACAGTGCCGGCTCCAACAGCTTCGGCCCGTTCAAGCTCAAGAGCAGCAAGATCGTCCCCTACGACGGCAAGCCGCTGGGCGCGGACAGCCAGGCCATCGACTGGCTGATGGGCGACAAGCAGGAGTACAAGCTGCAGGTCGACAAGGCCGGCCTGTACTCGATCACCCTGGAATCGAGTGCCTTCGACGCCTACCTGCGCCTGAACGGTCGCAACGTCGAGCTGGAGGACGACGACAACGGCGGCCGCCTGAACGCCCGTATCCGCACCTTCCTGGAGCCCGGGGAGTACACCATCGACGCCTCCTCGGTGAACGACAAGACCGGCTCGTTCAAGCTGAGCGTGGCCATGACCGCGACCGACGGCAACCTGGTCACCCGTGACGGCACCGCCCTGACCATCGGCCAGACCGCGCAGTCGATGATGGATTCGCGTGCCCGCCGCACCTTCGTGCTGACCGTGGACAAACCGCGCCAGGTGCAGTTCGATGCCATCGCCGATGGCTTCGACTCGGTGCTGCACATCACCGGCCCCGGCGTGGACGAAGAGAACGATGACGGCGGCAACGGCACCAACGCGCGCCTGACCCTGAACCTGCGTCCGGGCCGTTACATCGTCGCGGTCACCAGCCTGGGCAGCCAGCAGGGCGTGTTCGAGCTGGAAACCACCGACCTGAGCGGTGACGCCATCGACGTGGCCGGCCCGAGCAACCGCAAGGATGCCGCCGAAGAGGCCGCCAGCGCCGCAGCCGATGCTGCCGCCGTCGCCGAGCCGGTCATCCAGTAACGCGCCGTGCCGCCGGGGTCCCTGCCCCGGCGGTCCCGCCCCATGGCCGCTGCCGGCGGCCATGGGCTGGAGGCCAGCCATTCCCCTGTTCCACCCCTGTACCAATCCATAAGGAAATCGAAGTGAAGCGACTCACAGCAGGACTGCTGTCCCTCGCCATCGCGGCCGCCGTGAATTCCCCCGTTCAGGCCGCCGGTCCCGCCCGTTCCCTCACCCTCAACGGTGAAGCCGACGGCGAAATCACCTCCTCGACCCCGGTCAACTACAGCGACGGCACCCGCAGCCAGCTGTACACGCTGCAGCTGGCCGCCGGCCAGGCCGTCTCGCTGAAGCTGGATGGCCCGCTGAACGGCTCGCTGGCGGTGTTCCTGCGTGACAGCCTGATCAGCCGCACCGAAGCCGGCGAGAACGGCGGCACCACGCTGAGCATGCGCGCCGACAAGGCCGGCCAGTACCTGGTCGCCGTCAGCGGCTCGGACGCCCGTGCGTTCGGCCCGTACCAGCTGTCGGCCGAGCCGATCGCCACCTACGACGGCAAGCCGTTGACCGCCGGCCGCCGCATCACCGACTGGCTGCGCGGCGGCGACAAGACCTTCACCCTGGAAGTCGAACAGGCTGGCCTGTACACCATCGACCTGGAGTCGGACGAGTTCGACGCACGCCTGACCCTGAGCGGCAACGGCGTGAGCATGGAAGACGACGACGGCGGCAACCAGCTCAACTCGCGCCTGCTGGCGCCGTTGAAGCCCGGCACCTACACCCTGACCGCCGCCGGCTTCAGCGAAGCCTCCGGCGCGTTCTACCTGGGCGTGCAGCGCGCCGACATGCCCGAAGGCCTGGTCTTCGAGGACGGCAGCGCGTTGCCGGTGGACGGCTCGACCAGCAGTTTCGTCACCGGCGATGTCACCCGCAGCTTCGTGATGACCCTGCCGGAAACCCGCCGCGTCCAGTTCGATGCCACCAGCCGTGACTTCGACACCCTGCTGACCGTGCAGGGCGGCGACCTGGTGCTGAGCGACGACGACGGTGCCGGCAATGGCACCAACTCGCGCCTGACCCAGGTGCTCGATGCCGGCCAGTACAACGTCTCGGTGCGTTCGGTGAACGGCCGTGGCGGCGTGTTCCAGCTCGCCACCACCACCACCGCCGCACCGGAAGGCTCCGCCCGCCCGGAACTCAAGCTCGGCCGCGAAGTGCAGGGCCAGCTGCGCCCGGGCAACCGCGACCTGTACACACTGGAGATCCCGCGCAAGGGTACCTACGTGATCAGCATGACCGGCATTGGCGGCCTGGACGGCATGCTCACGCTGATGCGCAACGGCGAGGAAGTCGCCCAGCAGGACGACAGCGACAGCAGCCTGGACCCGTCGCTGGAAGTGGAGCTGGATGCCGGCCGTTACGTGCTGCTCGCGCACAGCTACGACTCCAACGCCACCGGCGGTTACCGCCTGCTGGCGCGCCGCAAGTAACCACCGCGGCAGGATACGAACGGGGCCGGCATTGCCGGCCCCGTTCTTTTGTCGCCATCGACGGTGCTCAGCGCACCTCGAACTCGCCCACCAGCACCGTGGATTCGGTTTCGCTCAACCGCATCGTCACCGCCTTGTCCTGTTGCCCCGGCGTGCCCCAATGCGTGCTCAGGCGCAGCATCAACGTCGCCCAACCGGTCACCAGCTGTTCGCGGCTGCCGAAGTAGTTGGCTTCCACCTTGTAGATGCCGGGCTTGGCATCGCGCAACGAGAACTGCTCGGGCCCGTAGCCCCCGGTGAAGTCCTGCGACATCTGCCCGCCCTGGCGGGTCAGGCGATTGCCGTAGTACGCGCGCTCGCCATTGGGGTCGGTCACCCACAGGTCCATGTCGCTGTTGTCGCTGTCCCAGGCCAGCACCACGCGCAGGTCCAGCGGCATCGCCTTGCGCAGGCGTGGGTCGATCATCTGCACGTCCAGCGGGGTGCGGCTGCGGGCGACCAGGTTGGTCAGCTCATCCAGCGCGATCAACGCCACGCCGTCGAAACGCGAGTCCCATTCGCGCTGCACCACCTCGTACAGCGGCTGCAATGCCGCCTGTGCCTGCCCACTGGCCTCCAGCGCCAGGCCGAGGTCACGGAAGCTCTGCGGCTCGTCCTCGGCCATCACCCGCACCTGTTCAAACACCGGCACCGCCAATGCCGGTTCGCCGGCCTGCATCAGGCGGTAGCCCAGCACGCGCAGCAGGTGGCGGTTGTCCAGGTCCATCTCCGCCAGGTTGGACAGCACCCGCAGCGCCAGCGGCTTCTGCCCGGCGGCGAGCAGCAGGTCGGTCACGTCGAGGAAGAACGCACTGCTGTCGGCATTGGCGGCGCGTTCGGCCAGGTAGCGCGCGTACAGCGTGCTGGACGGCCCGTTGCGCAAGCGTTTGGCCGCTTCCGAATCCGGCACCCAGGCGGCCAGCCGGATCTCCAGCGCGCCGTCGTTGGCAGCGGCCGCCGGTGCCGCGTTGGCCGAGGCAGCACTCACCACGACCCTGTCCAGGCTGGCGCCATCGGCGACTTCGGCGGCCAGGTCCGTCGGCGGTGAAGGCGGAGGCGGAGGCAGCATTGATGGCCTCGCGGGCGCCATGGCCGCTACTGGCGCAGGGGCTTCGGCATACGCCGCCCGCTGGCGCGCATCCGGCCTAGCCGCCTTCGGCGGTGCATCCTTCGGCCAACGCCGGTTCCACCATTGCTCGCGCTCCTTCCACTGCGCGGCGACCGCATCCAGGTGCGAGCTACGCGCAGCATCGCGGTCGGCCACCTGCCGGGCGAAACGTTGGTCGTACTCCGCCCGCATCGGTGCCGGGGGCCGGATCGCAAAGCGCAGGTAGTCTTCCAGGGAATCCAGCACGATCAGCGAGGTCCCCTCGCTCACCAACGAGAAAGCCTGGGACAAACGCTGCATCGCCTCACGGTTGCGGCGAGGGTCCGTCCCCAGCTGCTGCAACCGCGCCTGCGCCCACAACCCGGCCAACAACGCTCCATCGGCCTTGTCCGTTGCCAGTGGCACGTTCTGCCAATCACCTTCACCCACCCGCAGCTTCAATGCCGGGGTGTCGTCATCGCTGCGCGCCAGGATCCACAACCACCCCTGGCCGATGCTGCGACGGTCCAGCACCACTTCGCGCAGGCCCACCGGATCGGCCAGCGCCACGTCCACCGGCATGGACAACAGCTCAGCGGCAACCGCGGCGACATCACCGCCCTCCAGCAACAGCAGGCGACCACGATTGCCTTCGGCCCAGCCGCGCAGGCGAGCACTGTCGGTACGCGCGCCCGCGCTGCTGATCGCAAACAGGCGCTGGTTCGCGGACAGGCTGGGCTGGGCATCGCCGCCCCAATTCAACAACCCGTCACTGAACAACAGGTACTCCCCCACGCCCGGATCGGCGCGCCACCCCGCCAGCCCGCTGGCACCGTCCTGCGGCTCCTGTTCCAGCGTCTTGCGCAGCGCGCTCCAATCACCACCGCGAACCACGAAGCGGCGCGCGGGAGCGGCGGTATCACGCAGCACGGTCAACTGCACCTCGCCCTCACCCATGGCGGCGAAATAGCGATCAAGCAGCGCGAACTCCCGCGCCCGGTCGCGATGCACCGCAGAGCCAGAGGCATCCCACAGCAGCCCGACTTGGCCGGGCAGGCGACGCGCACCCGGGCGCGCCACCGGCACCTGCGCCAGCAGGTACTGCTGGCCGTCGTACGCGGCCACCTGCATGCGTGCCGTCGCCTGCATCGGCAGCTGCCACTGCAGTTCGGCGGGCAGTTGCCGGCCGCTGCCCTGCCAGGCCAGTTCACGGCCGTTGAAACGGAACCCATCGGCGCCGCCCTGCGGCACGGACGATGCCTGCAGGTGCAGGCGTACCTGCCCTGCCCCCGCCGCGAACTGCAATGGCAGGCGCCATTGCCAGGCCTCACCACGTACCGGCATCGCATCCCGGAGCGTCAACTGCACGCGCCGGGTACCGCCGGCGGGCAGCGGATAGACCCGCAGCCGGAACTGGTTGCCGGCCGTCTGTTCCAGCAGGGCGGGGTCCACCTTCTGGCGGATCACCTGCTCGAACACCTGCCGGCCGCGTTCCTTCGGCACCGGCACCGCCGCCCGCAGCTCCCCGTCGATGTCCAGCGCAAAGCCGGTGACCTGCTGACCATCGGCCAGCGGGAACTGCAACTCCCCTTCCATCACCCGCCGGTTGGGGTTGCGGAACTCAAGCTCGATGCGGGTCTGCGCCACCCCGGCCTGCACTTCCCCCTCGATGCTCGCGCGCAGCAGCTGGATCGGCTGCTCGGCCTTGGCCACGCTGATCAGCGGCGGGGCACGCCACGCCTGCTGTGCATCTGCAGGCCCAGCCAGCACGCCCAGCCACGCCACCCAACCCAAACACCATTGCCAAGATTTCGGGACCATCTCGATGCTCCATCCAGGGACCGGGAGATTGAACGTGCAGACACCAGCTTCGGGGTTACCCGCAGAAGGTAACCGTACGCGGGGATGAAATCCCAGCCCGGCGGCACTGCGGACGCGGACCGGCCAGTTGCCCTGCGCCTCGGAATCATGGGCGATGCAGGGACAGGCAAAAAAAAGGGCACCCGGGCGATTCCAACGCCCGGAAGCCCCTTCCACGAAGTCACCGCTCAGCGATGCAGCGCGTCGATGATCAGCCCCGTCGCGATCTCCACCAGCAGGTACTCGGTATCGGACTGACGCACCCAACGTTCCCCGCGGCCCGGATCACGCAGGTGGTAATGGTCGTAATCCTCCACCCAGTAGCGGCGGTCGACTTCCGCCCAGGCCAGGCGATCGCCACGACGCCATGCCTTCTTCTGCCAGCCCGGCGGCGGTGCATCACGGTTGTGCGGCCCGCCCGCATGGGGGGGCGGGCCGTTGCCGCGCGCATGATGGGGCGGATCCGCCCAGGCAGGGGCAACAGCCAACACCCCCGCAGCGGTCAATGCCATGCCCAGCAAACGTCCAGCTTTCATGAGGAAACCTCCTGTCCAGGCCGCGCCACGCGGCGTCACGGCGCGGACTATAGATCAGCCCATGTGAACGATTCCCGGTGCTTGCCGGGGTGGATTTCGCCGGCCAAACCCAGGCACGACGGAGGGTGATCCGTGTCAGCATCCAGGCCCGTCCGCCTTCGTCCTACTGGATAACATCCGTGCAGCAATCAGCCCGGATGGAACAGGTGCAGCGCGTAGAGGAAGAAGCCGGCACCCAGAACGCCATGCAGGGAAAGACCCCAGCGGCCTTGCATGAGCGTTGCCGGGTTCCTGTCCCGTACCAGGCATGCCAGCAAGGCGGAGTGCGCCAGCAGTAGAGCAACGGGCCAAAGTGACAGGTAGAGCAGAATGACGACGCCGTCGGGCCCGGAACCATCGCTTTGATGGACAGGCACATGCGTCACCGCAACGATCAACCAGGCCGCCACCGCCAGCATGCTGAGGACGAGACTGATGCCGTAGTAAAGAAACATGATGCGGAGGTCCTGTTTTCCGTGGAGATGATTCAGCGTCCTGCCGAATTGCCGCAGGGAACCCATCGCGATCCGCAGCCCTTTGGCATGCACCACGATGCCAGCCCGCTCAACACCCAACGCGCGGAAGTCAGCGGTGCCGTGCTGATGGGCGTATGACGCATGGACCGGGCCTCATCCCTTGCCTGGGGGGCTCTGGATATCCTCGGCATCGATGAAAGCCCAAGCCGCCTCAACCTTCCTGAAGCGCAGCGCCTTCTTCACTACGAACGTTCTGGGCTCTGCGGAGGTCGCGCTTCCGTTCAGGCTGAGAACTCCCTGAAAGCTGCCGGTAACCACGCACTCCACCAGGTCATCCAATCTCGCGGAGCAGTCGTAGTCCAGCGCCCTTGCATCAACCACCTCCACCCATGCGGACAACACCGGCAGCGCATTCTCCGTTCGCCTGGAGAGGTCGAATCCCACTGCCTTCGCGATATCCCCCCGGAGCGGACCGTTGACCGCGTCCTGTGCAGTGGCCGACAGGGAGAAACAACAGAAGAAGATCGTTGCAGCGACGGAGATTCTCATTGCACATCCAGTGAAGCGGCTTTTACCGGATTCTAGACGCAATCGCCCAGCCCCCAGCGATTCACCCGCTATGCGTGCCTTGGCAACCGATCACCCGATACCCGCTGCATCAGCTGCGCGGCTTCTCGAAACCACCGAGGGCCGTTGCTTCAAAGAAGGCGCTTCCAGCTTCCGCTGGCAAAAAAGTCAGGGCGTTTCCCGGTTCACACGCACCTCAGGACGAGACCACGATGCTGGCATCCGCTCGCATGGCTGCCGCCGAGGCCTTCCCCCGTGTTTTCCACTGTCATCGGTTCACTCTGCGCCCTCGCGGTTGCCTTGGCGTATCCCCCCATGCCTCCTCCCACGGATTCACTGAAGCTGGACATCTGGTATCGCTGCATAACACCGGATGGCTTTGCCCGCATCATCAGAAAGCCTGCTCCCGGCTGCCATACTGCAAAACCCTTCATCAGATCACCCAAAGAACGCGAAGCACCTCAGCCTCCCGACGCCCATGAAGGCCAAGCAGGCTCGAGCCCAACAGGTAGTTGAATCGCCTAGGCTTTCATGGCCGTTGGTTGGCCGCTGCTGATATCTGCTTCCCACCGAAGCCAACCATTCAGATGCCTATCAGAATCAGGACGGCTCATATCGAGATCCAAACGAGGCATTACTCCTTAAAGGGCTCTGTCTCGCATCCCCGTGGCTTTCACTCACTCCTGACCAGGATATCCAGCCACGGAAAATCAGCGAGCAAGCTGGAGATCAAGCTAGACCTTATGGATCATGATGTTCGCGATGAGTAGATTCTTTTTCCAGCTATCGCTAACGGATCTGCGAAGTCAGCAGCCTCTGGCGATTTGCGATCCCGGCACCGACGTAATGCCAGCCCCGATAGACTGAGCCGAGGCGCGGTCAGGCTAGATGCCATCGGCAGTCGAGAGGACACGCAGAGGGCGGTATGATCCGGGAACGACGAAACAGCGCCAATTCATACATACCCGCAATAAATTGCAATTATCAGGTGCCCGAATGAGTATTGGACAAGTTTCGACGATTTGCCTAAGCCTATTCCTACTTTCAGGATGCGGTGTGACGCAAGATTTCGACGCTTGCAAATATCGAGGAAACTCCCGCACTGAGCGAGTATGCGTCATTCCCTATATTTACTTGATGGCACACCCGGAGAAGTTTGATGGTCGAGATGTGGCGTTCTCTGCATGGGCTCGCACCGCTGGCGACGTCACCCTCGTTTTTCCAACAAGAGAAGCAATGGAAGATGGTGAATCCGTCTCGTCCATCGTCATATACGGGAACGAAACAGCATCCGATCTCAATCAAAGGAATCTTGATTCGAGGGTCGTGGTGAAGGGGAAGTTCTACCTCGCTGAGGGGAAGGTGGATCCTCTAGACGTTGAGCGACTTGGAGTTCTTCGAAATGCAGAAGTCCTTCCTTAGGCCTGGCACTGGCAATTTCAGTAGATGCCGAAACAGTGCCACCTCAGTTCGCGCCCTTGTTAGCGAAGCAGGAAGACGCAATTCGACCTTTTTCTATTCTGCGATGAAGTAGGGGGCTTACGGGCCAAGACTGTGCGTCTCGCATGGAAGCGGACCGGTAGCGACCAAGAGCGGACGTCCAATGCCTGAGTTAAGCCGACTGGCGAAGCCGGTTCGGCTTGAATGAATTGTTAGGGCACATCCCGGCCCCAGGGTGTCGCCCGTCCGATGTTGCAGATGGCACCTGGCCACTGATTCAAGTGGCCGGTCTCAGTTGTGGTGAAAATCCCCTCGATGCGGGCGTAGCGGTCGTTCAATGCTTCAGGAATAGTAGCGCCGCTAACCCACAGCCCATTGGGCGTAATGGCCTGCACGTAGTCCTCGCGATGGAGATAGATCGCGGAGTGCTCCAAGGACCGATGCAAGAAGCCAATAACCGCAACGGATCGACCTTCATAGCGCTCCGGATCAGCAAGTAGCGCCACCAAGGAAACATTGATTGGCTCGACTACCTCAGTGGAGCAAGGGTCAGAGCTACGAGCGGCAGGTATGGAAGATGGCGGTGACTCTGCCGAGCAACCGGCGATCAATAGCGCCAAGGTTGGGAATATCTTCCACATGGGCCCAAACTACCTAATGGACGGACCCGCGAGTCCGGTTATGCGACTTATCCCCAAAGCACCGTATGACGGGCTTTCCCCTTGATACGGCTCGATCTTAGGGCCGCCGGGTCCGGCTATCAAGTCAGCCTACAATCAGACCCAGAGGAGGGCTCATTGACCACCGCAAGCTCGCACCTGTAGAAGGTCTGATGCCGGCTATGGGTCGAAATTTTCCACTCTGAACCATCCACCCTTCACCCGAAACATTCATTTCGAAGCACCACGACGCTGCACTGGCAGGCGTAAATCGTCATGGTCGGCCGCCAGCATGCAACTCATCGAACAGGGCGAAGGGGCAGCCCTCCTTTCAGCGCCCCAAGCACGGCCAGTATCAGCTCCTCTGCATTCGTCGAGATTCAAACCGTCTGTCCCACGCCGCCAGCGTGGAACACCTCGTTACCGACGCTGCGAACCGGCAACGGAACGCGCCGCCTTGATCACACGCCCGCGATCATCGGATGAAGGGACCCTTACACCATCACAGCGCCACGGGCTGCTGCTGGGTAACGCAATGCACCATGCCACCATTGCGGTACAGGTTACGCACGTCGATGCCCACGACAGTACGGTCCGGATACAGGCGCTGGAGGATGCTTCTGGCGACTGCGTCATTGAGGTCCTTGTACTCCGGAACCAATACCACGGTGTTGCCGACGTAGTAGTTCACGTAGGACCCCTTGTAGCCGAGCTTGTAGCCATAGCCGGTGACCACGTCGCGGAGGGTCAGCGGCAGTTGCACGAAGCGGTAAGGTGCCTCGTCGATATCGGTGGCGCGGTACAAGGTGGCAACGTCAGCGTCCGACAACCCCCATTCGCGCAGATCGGCGGGACTCATGGTGACGATGGTATCGCGCGTCCCGAAGCGGGCGAAACCGTCGACGTGCATGTCGGTGATGTCCTCCTTTCCACCTGGAGCGCCTTCCAGCCAGATGAACTTGGCCACGCCCAGCTGGTCGCGCAGCACCTGCTCGAACTCGGACTGGCTCAGCGCTGCGTTACGGTTGGGCTCGCGCGTGGAACTACGCGTGGCCAGCAACACCCCGCGCCCGTCCACCTCAATCGCACCGCCCTCCAACACCACATCGTTCAGGTCCACGCTGGGAAGTCCATACGTGCGCGCCACTGCGCCGGGCACGCGGTCGTCCTTCCGGTACGGCGCGTCGTAGCCCCAGCCGTTGAAGCCCCAGTCAGTGACGGTGAGCTTGTCGTCGCGGTCGTAGACGAAAATGGGGCCGTTGTCGCGCACCCATACGTCGTCGGTGGGGCGAACCAGGAAGTCGACCCTGGCCAACGACACGCCCGCGGCCTGGAGCGCATTGCGCACGCGGGCCTTCTCGGCATTGTCGTAGACGACGATGTGCACGTTCTCGCTGGTCACCAATGCCCGCGTCATCGCCACCCAGGTGGGTTCGATCCGGTCGCGGTAGGCACGGCCATAGGTGTAATCATGCGGCCACTGCAACCAGGTCCCTTCGTGGGGGGATGTTTCGTCAGGCATGTAACCGGACTGGGCACGGACGGTGCCCGGGAGTGTGCAGGCAGCGGCGAGGAGGAGGCTGGTCATCAGCGAGAACCATGGGGTACGGGTCGTGGCGGAAGTGGACATGCGGAGCACTCGGTGGTGGGCTGCGAACGGCGGAGTGCCGTTGGACGGGGCCTACCTTAAAGAGCCAACCTGATATCCAGCTGACGGTCCCGATCCCGGCTACTACAGGCGCAGTTCGACGCGGGCCCCGCCGCCATCCCGGTTCTCGAGGCGTAGTTCACCGCCATGCAGTTGCGCGATGTGTCGCACGATGGACAGCCCGAGGCCACTGCCGGGACTGTTGGGACCCGACATGAAGGGCTCGCCGACGCGTTCGAGCAGTGCCTCGGGAAAACCCGGGCCGCGGTCCTCGACAACGACGGAGCTGCCCGCCACGGTCACGCGAACACCCTCATTCGTCCCGGCTTTCGCCGCATGCACCAGCGCGTTTTCGATCAGGTTGCGGACTGCGATCTGGACCAGATTGACGTCAGCGTTCACTACGGACTCGGTCGCGTGGAGGTCCACCTGCGCATCCTCCGGAAGTACGGATTCAACCAGCAGGTCCAGACGCACCGGCTCCTTCGACACCGGCGTATCAACGGCATCCAGGCGGGCCAGCACCAGCAGCTTGTCCACCAGCCGGGTCGTCTGGCCAGCCACCCGTTCGACTTTCTCGAGTACCTGCGTGGGCGTTTCCCGCCCATCCCTGGCGGTCCCGCACAATGCCTGCAATCGCGCAACCGGCGTACGTAGTTCGTGTGCCGCGGCCGAAAGGAAGCGTTCCTGCTGCTCGAAGGACGCGATCGCCGGACGCATCGAACGCCGCGAAAGGAAGTAGCCAACCAGTATCCCGAACGCGGCAAAACCGATCGCGATCAACAGTGTCGAGCGCACAAAGGCGGACTGCGCGGCATCACGCGCGGCAGGGTCACCCAACGCCAGGATGATGGCCGCAGGGCGATCACGCTCATCGTAGGTTTCCTTGGCATACAACAGAAATGGGCGACCACGTTGATCCCGGCCTTCGTGAACCGTATCGGTACCGTCGCGCGTCGCCATATCGGCAATGGCCGTGACGTCGGCCAGTTCGAACCGAGGGCGATCCGGACGCAGCAGCACCATCGCAGGTGCACCCTGGCTCACCACCCAGACGTCTGCGCCACCATCAAGCACACCCGCCTCCTTGCGCAGCACCTCGTCATGGAACCTGCCATTGGCATCGAACCAGGTCAGCCCATACACGGCGGTCGCGCGGAGCCGCAGCGTGGAGGTGATATCGAGCTCGGTCAGCCGGGCATGCGTCAGGATCGCGACCACGCACAAGGCGATCACACAGAACAACCAGGCCAGGCTCCAGATCGCCGTCAGACGCAGATGCAACCGACGCAACAGCCGCTCACGCGCGCGCGACATCGGGAGTTTCCAGCACGTAGCCCGTTCCACGCACGGTGCGCAGCAACGGGGGATTGCCGAGCTTGCGGCGCAGGGCCGCGATCAGCACCTCCTCGGCATTGGATGCCGGTTGCTGGTCTTCGCCCCAGCAGGCCGCGAGAAGGTCCTGCCGCGATACCACCTGCCCTGCCCGCTCGGCCAGCACCTGCAGCAACGCGAATTCCTTGGGTCGTAACGGCAAAGCGATGCCGCCCCGCCGCATCACGCGCCGGGCCAGATCAATTTCAAGATCGCCGATATGGATCGTGCTGGGGCGGATCATGCCGCCACGACGGCCGATTGCACTGACGCGCGCGACCAGTTCGTCCATCGCAAATGGCTTGACCAGGTAATCGTCGGCACCGCCGGCGAAGCCCTCCACCCGGTCCTTGATCGAGTCACGTGCAGTGAGGAACAGCACAGGCGCAACAATACCGCTCTGGCGCCAGCGCAGCAGCGCGCCCAAGGCGTCACCGTCTGGCACGCTGCGATCAAGAAGCAGAACATCGTAGGCATAGGACTGCACGAAAGATTCCGCCTCTGCCAGGTCGCCTGCTTCGTCCACCGCATGGCCCTGCGCGCGCAGCCTGCCCGCCACGGACTCGCGCAAATCGGATTGATCTTCCAGGACGAGCAGGCGCATGCAGGCAGGATACTGCCACCGATACGCGAATCCCAGCGCGGCTTCGGCGTTGGGATACAGGCATCTCAACGGGACATGCTGCTCCGCTGAAACATCCTGAATGAGCCTGCAGCGTGGGCCGCAAGACCGGAGTCAGGGCAACCGGCAACGCTACTCCAGCGCGCCGCTAGCGGGCACGCCAACGGCAACGCGTTGACGCGCTTATCGGCCCGCGGACCGCTCGCGCTTGCCGTCGTCGTGCGGCGCCGTTGCACGGCTTTGCGCGAACTCCGGGAAGGTTTCGGCCAGCGATGCCTTGTCCGGCAGGATGTAGAACACCCCGCCCCGCTCGAACGTCGTGCGGACGATCTGTTCGTAGAATTCGGGCGAGAGGTTGATGCAGCCGTGGGTGACCCGATTGTCGTCCGGGGAAGGCGAAGCCAGACGCTCGGCGCGCCGTTCGGCCGGCACACCGGTGGCCGTGGGATGGATGGAAACCGCGGAGTCGTAGTCCACCCACAGGACTCGCCCGGCGTCGATCGAGGGGCCGAAGCCACCCACAAAGCGACCGGCGGGCGTGGTGCGATCCCGGCCCGGGATCTCACGAAGCGCGAGGCCGGCGACGCCGGGCGCGGTGTGATCGCCGGTCGCCGAACCGAACAGGGCTGGTGCTGCACCACGAAGACGGCCATCGCCGCCGAACACGAGGACCTGTGCAGCGGCCTTGTCCATGATCGCGAACGGATAGCCCTGGTTGTCCTTGCTGGCGACAACCCAGCCTGCGAGTTCAATCACCGTGTCGGACACGTTCTGGCCCGGCGGCAGCTGGTCGACCGCGGCAACCGGCGGTGCCACGTCATCCTTGGCGCTGGCCACGCCGATGCTCACGAACGCCAGCGCCATTGCCACGGAAATGGCTCGGATTGCAGGGTATGCGTGCGTACGGATGGGACGATTCCTTGGAATGGGGATTGCGCGATGGAAAGGAAACCAGTGGCCAGCAACGGCCACCGGATCCTGGATTCAGATGTTCGCCATCAATCGCGTGCGGAAAAGGGATCAGCCCCGCGGCGTACGGCGCGGGGCCCTTTCGAGCTGCTGGACGCGGCCTTCGATTTGATCCAGCCGTTGGTTTGCCTGCTGCGCGGACTGATTGGCCGATTCGGCACTCTGCGCAGCGCCCTGCACCTTCGCATCAAGTTGGTCCAGGCGCGAGTTGATCCCTGCAAACTCCTCTTTGTAGGTTGCACAGGACGCAAGACTCCCGGCTACGAGAATCGCCACACCAAGCCTGCGTGCCATCACCAGCTGTTGTTTGGTCAGAAACATTCCACTCCCTCCTTCGTCTGGGGAGTCTGGAATATAGCGGCGTTTTTTGCGCAGCCCGCAACCTGCTTTCAGCTGACGTTGGCGTACATCGATGCGTCGTGAAAGTGCGTGAATCGGCAGCGTTCCTGCTTGAAACCCTCATTCATCACGATAGATCGCTGCCGTTGAACGCGTATCGTCCGTCTGAAGGTGACTCGCGCATCCACCGAAAGTGAACCGGGCGCATGAATATTGATGCCGCTGTGCATCGACTGGCCCTCGTGACTTCGTCGATTCATCCCCATTCATCACAACGGACCGCCACGCCTTGCGCGTGAGCGCCGTCGGCAGCACCGATGGTGTTGCCCCGCACAATGCCCCCTGCGGACGTTCGCAACGTCCGAGGTGAACCCGCCTTGGGGGAATGAACCGCCACGTCTAGTAGAACTGGCACGCCCAGCGCCAATCGCCGGACGGAGTGCGGAAGAAGTAGCCACGGCCGTTGTCGGCCCACATCCAGCCGACCTTCTCTTCCGAAGCGACCTGGAACACGTAATCCTGCAGACCTACGCCATGCTGGATTTCCGTGGGATAGCCACCGAACTTGGTGCCCCCGTACCGCGAGAAGGCGTTGAAGAAGGCGTTGCTCGCCGCTTCGTCGTCATTCACCGGCCCCAGGTCGACCAACTCCCACGCATCTTCCCAGCCCGGCGCGTCATCGTCGACGCGATTCCAGGCAATGGGAAAAGGACGGAACGGCCCGGTATCGGCCTGGAGGGGGACCAGCCCCTCCAGGCGGGTGTACTCGCGGATGAGCCAGCCCTCCCCGTGCGGACGGTCAAACGGGTACTCGTGCCGATTCAGGAACAGCACCAGAAGTGCGATGCCCGCAAGCGCCTCGGGGACCACCGGGAGCTCGGATACCCGTACCTGCAGGAGGGGGAACATCGGCTCGCCCTGCCATTGCGGAACCGTCTCGCCGGGCAGGCCGACCGCCCGGCAGAACCAGGAGGTGGTCGGATCTTCCGGGGGCCTGAAGCCGCCGACCCGTGCGACTGCCGCAGGACGGAGCCTGGACCGAAGGTCTTTGAGAACGTGTGCTGCGTGGGGCGTCATGGGCACGGCCAACCGTGTTGATCTGGCCCCGGGAGGCCGGTGATGTGACGAGCCTCTGGCGCACCCGGAGTGCGCCTGCTCACGTGATGGGGCCTGATCCCAGGGACGCCTCCTGGCCTGGCCAACAAGCCCGTGCACGCATCCATCGAGTGGCCCCGTTCCGGCGTCAGGACTGGCGCACCGTCACGGGTTCACCGGCCCGGCAACCCTGCGACCGGCGCTTTCGCGCCCTCGCCCACTGTTTGCCGCACCGACGGCAGGTAACGACGGCTGCAGGGCACTACCTGCCCGTCGTCCATCTGCAGTTCCGCTTCGCCGCCGTCGAGTGATCTGATCGACACCAGGTGCTTGATCTGCACCATCCAGCTGCGGTGCACCCGGATGAAGCGTCCGCCGGCCAGGCGCTCCTCCAGGCCGGCCATGGTGATGCGCAGCGGATAGTCATGCCCCTTCACCCGCAGGTTGACGTAGTTGCCGGCGGCCTGTGCCCACTCGATGTCCTCGGTGGCGATCAGGAAGTCGCGGCCGAGCTTGCGTACCAGCAGCCGTTCCGGCCGCTCGATGGGCTCCACCGGTGGACCTTCGTCCGGCTCGGCCAGCAGTTGTGCCTCGCCCTGCAGCCGGCGCAGCAGGAAGCGATAGCCTTCGATGAAACCGACGATCACCACCAGCGTGCGGATGTCCTTGAGGTATTCATAGAGCAGTTCCTGGCCCCAGCTGTGGACCCGGTACTGCTCGCCCATCAGCCGGTAGACCAGCATGCGCAGGCCGAACATCGCCAGCACGTGCAGCAGCGACGCCGGCACGCTGGCCAACAGGTACCCCGGCAATCGTTGCCGCCAGTTGTCCCGATGCAGCGGGAAGCGCGAGGTCAACCAGACGATGGCCGGCACCAGCACGAACAGCCAGACCACGCCGCTGGAAAACTCCCAGACCCACGGTTCCCACGCCGCCATCGGCGGCCGGCCAGAGCGATTGGCATCCATCCATGTCGTGATCGCATTGCCGCTGCAGTTGAGCAGGACCACCAGCAACCAGAACACCACTTCCACCCGGCGTCGCCATGGACGGAAGCGGGTGAAGGCATCGAGAGCAGGTCGTTGTTCCATCCGCGCATTCTAGGGGAGCTGGCGCGACACGCTGCCGCGGCTCGTCCCCTCGTTGCCACCACCCGTCCCAAATCCCCTTCCATCAATCACTTGGCCTGCGCCGACGGACGCAGGCAGTGCTCTGATACACGCCACTTCCAACGGGACTGGACCATGCAACGCCGCCACGATCTGGATTGGCTCAGGGTAATCGCCTTTGGACTGCTGGTGCTCTACCACGTGGGCATGTACTACGTGAGCTGGGGGTGGCACGTCAAAAGTCCGTTCGCCAATGAAGGCCCCGAGCCGTTCATGCTGCTGAGCAGTCCCTGGCGCATGTCGCTGCTGTTCCTGATCTCTGGTGTGGCCACCGCCTACATGCTGCGCGGCCCGGCCAGCGGGTTCTTCCGCCGCCGCTCGCGCCAACTGCTGCTGCCCCTGCTGTTCGGGATGCTGGTGATCGTTCCACCGCAGGCCTATCTACAAGTGGTCGAACAGCTGCCAGGCGGCTACGGCGAGTCGTACCTGGCCTTCTACGGCAAGTACCTGAGCGGGTACCACGGGTTCTGCGGGACCGACGGGGACTGCCTGCGGCTGCCCACCTGGAACCACCTGTGGTTCCTGCCCTATCTGTGGAGCTATACGGTGCTGGCGTGGCTGGCGTGGCGACTGCTGCCGGCGACGGCGCTGCAGCGCCTGCGTGCGGCGCTGGGCCGGGCAATGTCGGGGTGGGGGGCGCTGTTGCTGCCGGTTGCCGTGCTCGCGGCGGCCCGCCTGCTGATGGTCGAGCGCTTCGAGCAGACCCACGCGCTGATCGATGACTGGTACAGCCACGCACAGTACTTCAGCGTGTTCCTGATCGGATTCCTGGCCGCGTTCGACAGCCGCTTCTGGGAAGCGCTGCAGCGCCTGCGGTGGGTGTCGTTGCTGGTGGCCGCCGCCTGCTATGCCGCCTTCGTCCATGCGTGGTACTTCGCCGGATATGACGATGCGCACCCCATTCCCGAAGCGCTGCGACTGTGGTTGCGACTGGCCTGGGCGGCCGATCAATGGTGCGCGATCGCCGCCCTGCTCGGCTTCGCCTACCGTTGGCGCCATGCCGACAGCCGCGCCCTGCGCTACCTCACCATGGCGGTGTTCCCGGTCTACATCCTGCACCAGACCGTGATCGTGGTACTGGCCCATGCACTGAAGCCACTGAAGATTGCCCCCGCGCTTGAGGCCATGCTGCTGGTTGGAGCCACCTTCGCCCTGTGCTTCGCCGGCTATGCCTTGATACGCCGCGGCCGCATCCTGCGCCCGCTGTTCGGCCTGCACCCGCTCAATGGCAGCGCGGCATCAGCGGCGGCGGTACCCGACCGCCCGTAGAAGCCGAACGTCGCAGGAGCGGCCTTGGCGGCGAAGCTGAGACGCCTGCAGTAGCAAAGGCTCCGTATGACCGGAATTGCCCGGCTTCGCGCCTGAAGGCGTGCCTACGGGGACGGCGCTTCTGCCGGGGTGCAATGCTCGATGATCAACTGGATTGCCTGACCACCACGGTAGTCGTCACCGACCAACCGGTAGGCGATATGCACACGGCTACCGGGGTCAGCGCCCTTCCAGCCGCTGAAATGGATCGCACTGATCTTCGCGTTGCCCCCTGGCGCGCGCAGCACCAGCTTCAGGTGCCGCTCTTTCAGCACGCGCCACTCCAGCACGTCGAACGCGCCATCGAACAGCGGCTCGGCGAAACCCTGGCCCCACGGCCCGGCCAGACGCAACGCTTCGGCATGGGTGAAGTCCAGCTCCGATGCCGACAGCTCGCCGTCGCTGAGCAGCTGTTGCTGCAGGGCGGCGGGGTCAATCGTGGCCAGCACCTGCTGTTCGAACGCGGCCTTGAAGGCATCCAGCCGCTCGCGCGGCAGGCTCAGGCCAGCGGCCATCGCATGGCCGCCGAACTTCTCCATCAAGCCCGGATGAGTGGCGTTGATCGCCGCCAGTGCATCGCGGATATGGAAACCGGGAATCGAGCGCGCGGAGCCACGCAATGCTGCACTGCCCGGTTCGGACGGTGCGAATGCGATCACCGGCCGGTGCAGCCGATCCTTCATCTTCGAGGCCACCAGCCCAACCACGCCCGGATGCCATTCGGCATCGAACAGGCAGGCGGCAACCGGGCGTTGCCCGTCGTCGGCCAGCAGGGCGCGCGAGACGGCCAACTCGGCGTCGTCGGTCATCAGCTGCTGCACGGCGCGGCGTTCGGCGTTGATCTCTTCCAGCAACGCCGCGATCTCACGGGCCTGCGCCGGGTCTTCGGTCAACAGCAGCTCGATGCCCAGCGCCATGTCTTCCAGGCGCCCGGCCGCATTGAGGCGCGGCCCCAGTGCAAAACCGATGTCACTGCCGGTCAGTCGACGCGCATCGCGACCACTGGCCTCGATCAGCGCACGCAGGCCCACGCAGCCCTTGCCGGCGCGCAGCCGGCGCAGGCCCGCGCCCACCAGCGCACGGTTGTTCTCGTCCAGCGCGACCAGGTCGGCCACGGTGCCGACGGCGACCAGGTCCAGCAGCGTCAGCAGGTCCGGCTCGGGCTGCCCGGCAAAGGCCCCTTGCCCGCGCAGATGGCGACGCAACGCCATCAGCACGTAGAAGATCACCCCGACACCGGCCAGTGATTTGCTCGGGAACGCATCGCCATCCACGTTCGGATCGACGATGGCATCGGCCGGCGGCAGCTTCTCGCCCGGCAGATGGTGGTCGGTGACCAGCACCTGCCAGCCCAGCGCCTTGGCGGCGTTGACGCCGGCATGGCAGGCAATGCCATGGTCCACCGTGACCAGCAGATCCGGCTGCAACGCGGCCAGCTCCTCGACCAACGACGGTGACAGGCCGTAGCCATGCACCATGCGGTTGGGCACGGCGTGCACCACGTCGCACGCACCCAGCAGGCGCAGGCCACGCACGCCCACCGCACACGCGGTGGCGCCATCGCAATCGAAATCACCGACGACCAGGATGCGCTTGTTGCCGGCGATCGCCGCGGCCAGCAGTTCCACTGCCGCCTGCATCCCGCCCAGCAACTCCGGTGCGTGCAGCTGGCCCAGCTTCGGCTGCGCCTGCTCCGCCGAACGGGCACCACGCGCCGCGTAGATCCGCTGCAGCAGGGGCAGCGTCTGTGCATCCCATTGCCCGGCGTCGAGCACGTCGCGCCGGACGATCTTCACGGCATCACTCATCGGCCAACGTCGCCACCGGCTTCTTCCAGAAGCGCCACCGTTGCCCGCGATGGATGCGGTAATGCGTGCCGTCCTCGAAATCCAGGCGCAGCTCCTGCAGCTCACCGCGGTTGATCGCCTCCAGCAACGGCGTGATCGCATCACGCGTGAGCTGCTCCAGCGAACGCAACTGGCGCAGGTCGACCAACGCATCGACGGTCTGTTCCCCGCCCACGCGCACGCCGGCCATCTTGGCCAGGCCCTGCAACAGCGCGTCGCGGCTGCGCACCTGCGCATGCGCGGTCTGTACCGACGCCGGCAGCCGGCCGGCACCCCAGAACCACAATGAGTTCACCGCGCGCTTGCCCTGCGCGATGCGCTGCTCATTCCAGGAATGCTGGTGCAGCACCACCTGCGCTTCGGTCAGCAGGGCCCGCCATTGGCGGCCGGCCTCGCCCTCGGGCAGGTGCAGGAACAGGTCATCGCCCAGCGCGACGTCCGGGTCGACGAAGTCCGGCAGCGGCGTGTCCTCGGGCAGGCGCAGGTACCAGCGCGACGGCGTGGGGGCGTCCAGCTGGAAGCCGAACCCGGCGAACAACGGCTGCAGCGCGGGCAACAGTATGTCCGCATCGGGCTGCTCCAGGCGCAGCGTCTCGGCCGATGCCATCAGCCGTGCGCCCTGCATGTCCGGCGCCACGTTGGCCGGGTCGGCGCGCAGCCACAACGCACCGGCGGCATCGCCGGCATCGGCGTGGCGGCTCAATGCCGCCGCCGACCAGGTGTCGGCGGCGATGTCGAAATGCCGGCGCAGCTGCGCCGACTCTCCTGCATCGGCGAGCCCATGTTCGGCCCGCCCGAGCGCGGCGGCCACCGGTGCCGGCAATGCGCCGGCCGGGAAACGGCTGCGCGCAGGCAGCAGCAGCGTGGCCTTGGCCATCGTCAGTCGAGGTACTCGACGCTGACGATCTCGTACTCGCGCTGGCCGGCCGGCGCATCGATGGCGATGCTGTCGCCTTCGTTCTTGCCGATCAGCGCACGCGCCACCGGCGAGGAAATGGCGATCAGGCCCAGCTTGATATCCGCTTCCAGGTCACCCACGATCTGGTAACGCTTTTCCTCGTCGGACTCCACGTCGGCCAGCGTCACCGTGGCACCGAACACCACCTTGCTGCCGGCGTTGAGCTTGGTGATGTCGATGATCTCGGCATGCGACAGCTCGCCCTCCAGCTGCTTGATGCGGCCTTCGATGAAGCCCTGCTCCTCGCGCGCGGCGTGGTACTCGGCGTTCTCCTTCAGGTCACCGTGCTCGCGCGCCTCGGCGATGGCCGCAATGACCTTCGGGCGCTTGTCCGACTTCAGGTGATCCAGTTCCTCGCGCAGGCGCTGTGCGCCTTTCAGGGTAATCGGGGCTCTCATGCATTCAACTCCTTGTGCAGTTCCTGCAGCGACCAGACCGGGCCGGTGCCGCGGAATTCCAACGATTGCACCAATGCCTTGGCACCTGCAACCGTCGTCGAATAGGTGATGCGGTTCTGCAGCGCCTCGCGACGGATCGAGAACGAGTCGTTGATCGCGGCACGGCCTTCGGTCGTGTTGACGATGTAGACGATCTCGCCGTTCTTGATGCTGTCCACGATGTGCGGACGACCTTCCACCACCTTGTTGACCACCTCGCAGGTGTAGCCCTGCTGCTGCAGCCACGCCGCGGTGCCACGGGTGGCAACCAGCGAGTAGCCACGCTCGACCAGGCCCTGCACCGCCGGCATCACGCGCTGCTTGTCGGCATCGCGCACCGAGATGAAGGCCTTGCCCAGCGGCGGGGTCTTGATGCCACCGGCTTCCTGCGCACGCGCGAAGGCGGCGCTGAAGCTGCGGCCCACGCCCATCACTTCGCCGGTGGAACGCATCTCCGGCCCGAGGATCGGATCCACGCCCTGGAACTTGGCGAACGGGAAGATGGCTTCCTTCACCGAGTAGTAGTCCGGCACCACTTCCTCGGTCGCGCCCTGCTCGGCCAGCGTCTTGCCGGCCATGCAGCGGGCGGCGATCTTGGCCAGCGCCATGCCGGTGGCCTTGGACACGAACGGCACGGTGCGCGAGGCACGCGGGTTCACTTCCAGCAGGAACACCACGTCGTTGCCGTCGGCGTCGGTCTGGATCGCGAACTGGGTGTTCATCAGGCCGACCACCTTCAGCGCCTTGGCCAGCTCGGTGACCTGGCGACGCAGTTCGGCCTGGGTCTGGGCCGACAGCGAGTACGGCGGCAGCGAGCAGGACGAGTCACCGGAGTGCACGCCGGCTTCCTCGATGTGCTCCATCACGCCGCCGATCAGGACGTTGCCGTCCTTGTCGCAGATGATGTCCACGTCGGCCTCGACGGCCGCGTCCAGGAAGTGGTCCAGCAGCACCGGCGAGTCGTTGGAGACCTTGACCGCGTCGCGCATGTAGCGCGCCAGGTCGGATTCGCCGTACACGATTTCCATCGCGCGGCCGCCCAGCACGTAGCTCGGGCGCACCACCAGCGGGAAGCCGATCTCGCGGGCCAGCGCCAGCGCCTCGTCGGCGGTGCGCGCGGTGCGGTTCGGCGGCTGCTTCAGGCCCAGGTCCTGGACCAGCTTCTGGAAGCGCTCGCGGTCCTCGGCCAGGTCGATGGAGTCCGGCGAAGTACCGATCACCGGCACGCCGTTGGCTTCCAGCGCTCGTGCCAGCTTCAGCGGGGTCTGGCCGCCGTACTGCACGATCACGCCCTTGGGCTGCTCCAGTTCGACGATCTCCAGCACGTCTTCCAGCGTCAGCGGCTCGAAGTACAGGCGGTCGGAGGTGTCGTAGTCGGTGGAGACGGTTTCCGGGTTGCAGTTGACCATGATGGTTTCATAGCCGTCCTCGCGCAGGGCGAGCGCGGCGTGCACGCAGCAGTAGTCGAACTCGATGCCCTGGCCGATGCGGTTCGGGCCACCGCCCAGGATCATGATCTTGTCGCGGTTGGTCGGCGCGGCCTCGCACTCGTCCTCGTAGGTCGAGTACAGGTAGGCGGTGCTGGTGGCGAACTCGGCCGCGCACGAGTCCACGCGCTTGTACACCGGGCGCACCTTGTGCGCGCGGCGCAGTGCACGGATGGCGGCTTCGTTGGTGCCGGTCAGCTGGGCCAGGCGGGCGTCGGAGAAGCCGGCACGCTTGAGCACGCGCAGGCGCGCGGCGTCGAGCGCGTCGATGCCCTCGGCCTGCACCTGCTTCTCGTCGGCGATGATTTCCTCGATCTGGTCCAGGAACCACGGATCGATGTGCGACAAGCCGTAGACGTCCTCCACGCTCATGCCGGTGCGCAGTGCATCACCGACGTAGAACAGGCGCTCCGGTCCCGGGGCCTTGAGCTCGCGCTTGAGCGTTGCGATGTCGTCTTCGCTGGCCAGGTCCAGGCCGGTCGGGTCCAGCCCGATCTTGCCGGTTTCCAGGCCACGCAGCGCCTTCTGCAGCGACTCCTTGAAGGTGCGGCCCATCGCCATCACCTCGCCCACCGACTTCATCTGGGTGGTCAGGCGCGCGTCGGCCGCCGGGAACTTCTCGAAGGCAAAACGCGGGATCTTGGTGACCACGTAGTCGATGGACGGTTCGAACGAGGCCGGGGTCAGGCCACCGGTGATCTCGTTCTTCAGTTCGTCCAGCGTGTAGCCCACGGCAAGCTTGGCGGCGACCTTGGCGATCGGGAATCCGGTGGCCTTGGAAGCCAGCGCCGAGGAACGCGACACGCGCGGGTTCATCTCGATCACGACCACGCGGCCGGTGGTCGGGCTGATGCCGAACTGCACGTTCGAGCCGCCGGTGTCCACGCCGATCTTGCGCAGCACGGCGATGGAGGCATCGCGCAGGCGCTGGTATTCCTTGTCGGTCAGGGTCTGCGCCGGGGCCACGGTGATCGAGTCACCGGTGTGCACGCCCATCGGGTCCAGGTTCTCGATCGAGCAGACGATGATGCAGTTGTCCGCGGTGTCGCGGACCACTTCCATCTCGAACTCCTTCCAGCCCAGCACCGATTCTTCCACCAGCACTTCGGTGGTCGGCGACAGCTCCAGGCCGCGGTTGACGATCTCGATCAGCTCTTCGCGGTTGTAGGCGATGCCGCCGCCGCTGCCACCCAGGGTGAAGGACGGGCGGATGATGGTCGGGTAGCCGACGCGGGTCTGGATCTCCAGCGCCTCTTCCAGCGTGTGGGCGACGGCGGCCTTCGGGCACTCCAGGCCGATCTCCTGCATGGCCACGCGGAACAGCTCGCGGTCCTCGGCCATGCGGATGGCATCGCGCTTGGCGCCGATCAGCTCGACGTTGTACTTCTCCAGCACGCCGTGGTCGGCCAGGTCCAGCGCGCAGTTCAGCGCGGTCTGGCCGCCCATGGTCGGCAACAGCGCGTCCGGGCGCTCCTTCTCGATGATCTTCTCGACGGTCTGCCAGTTGATCGGCTCGATGTAGACGGCGTCGGCCATCTCCGGGTCGGTCATGATCGTGGCCGGGTTCGAGTTGACCAGCACCACGCGGTAACCCTCGTCACGCAGCGCCTTGCAGGCCTGTGCGCCGGAGTAGTCGAACTCGCAAGCCTGGCCGATGACGATCGGGCCGGCGCCGATGATGAGGATGGTCTTGAGGTCGGAACGCTTTGGCATTGTCTTCTCTAAGTCAGTACAGCGTGTCTGGGGGAAGTGATCGCACGCTGTCGATCAGGAAATCTGTTCCGGGTCCAGCGCGATCTTGCACTCGCGCTGCAGGGCATCGACGATCCGCTGGCTGAAGTCAGCGGGCGGCTCGTTGTCGTTGAAGGCCTGCATGAAACGCTGGAAGGCCGGCTTGCCCATGAAATCGGCAATCTTGCGCTTGGTGGCCTCGTCCACGCCCGGGTCGGCCGGTTCCTTGCCGGCGGCGGCCGCGGCGGCGGTGGCGCGGAACGTCCGCGCCATGTCGGTGCCGGCCGGCGTGGCCAGGAACTGCTTCCACTCGGCCACCAGCTGCGCACCGTCGTCGCCGAAGGCGTCGGCGATGCCCTGCTGGAACTGTTCGCCCATCAGCCGGGACACCTGGGTGGAGGCGCAGGCCATGCCGGCCGCATCCTGGTCCTGCATGCCCGGCAGCTGTGCCAGCAACGGGCCGATGGCACTGCCTGCGAGGTTGCTCATGCCCAGCGCCTGCATGATCTCGCCCACGTCCTTGCGCTCAGCAGGTGCCGCCACCGCGGAGGTGGCCAGCAGCAGGCCGGCGATCAGCGCGATGGCGCGCATCAGGCCTTGGCCTCTTCCATCAGGGTGATGAAGCGGTCGAACAGCGGCGCCACGTCGTGCGGGCCCGGCGAGGCTTCCGGGTGGCCCTGGAAGGAGAACGCCGGCGCATCGGTCAGGGCGATGCCCTGGATGGTCTGGTCGAACAGCGAGCGGTGGGTGACCCGCACGTTGGCCGGCAGCACGCTCTCATCGATGGCGAAGCCGTGGTTCTGCGAGGTGATCATCACCCGGCCGCTGTCGATGTCCTGCACCGGGTGATTGGCACCGTGGTGGCCGTGGCCCATCTTCATGGTCTTGGCACCGGAGGCCAGGCCCAGCAGCTGGTGGCCCAGGCAGATGCCGAAGGTCGGCACCTTCGCGGCGACGAACGTCTTGATCGCGGCGATGGCGTAGTCGCACGGTTCCGGGTCGCCCGGGCCGTTGGACAGGAACACGCCATCGGGATTCATCGCCAGCACCTCGGCGGCCGGGGTCTGCGCCGGCACCACGGTGAGCTCGCAGCCGCGCTCGGCCAGCATGCGCAGGATGTTGGTCTTCACGCCGAAGTCGTACGCCACCACCTTGAACTTCGGCGCGGCGCGCACGAACTCATTGCGGTCCAGGTCCAGCTGGCCGTCGGCCCAGCCATAGGGCTTGTCGGTGCTGACCACCTTGGCCAGGTCCATGCCCTTCAGGCCCGGGAACTTGCGGGCGGCTTCCAGCGCCTTCTCCACATCGATGTCGCCGGCCATCAGCGCTCCGTTCTGGGCGCCGCGCTCGCGCAGGATGCGGGTCAACTTGCGGGTATCGATGCCGGCGATGGCCACCACGCCGCGCTGGATCAGCCAGTCCTGCAGCGACACCTGGTTGCGCCAGCTGCTCGGGCGGCGCGGCACGTCGCGGACGATCAGGCCGGCGGCCCACACCTTGCTGGCCTCGTCGTCCTGGTCGTTCATACCGGTGTTGCCGATATGCGGATACGTCAGGGTGATCATCTGCCGGGCGTAGGACGGATCGGTCAGCATCTCCTGATAACCGGTCATGGCGGTGTTGAACACCACCTCACCCACGGACAGGCCGGGCGCGCCTACGGATTCGCCCTCGAATACGGTGCCGTCTTCGAGCACGAGGATTGCGGCTTGGGTCACGGGAATCTCACTTTGGCTACCGGGGGACTCCGAAGCCACGCCTGCGTCGCCGGCAAAAACCGGTTGCAAAAAAGCGCGGACGGCGGTCTGTAACCGGTCCGGCTGACGTGTTTCGGCGAGCGGGAATTGTAAGGCCAAGGGGGCGCCAGCGCCAGCGCCCCGTGATGCCATTCCCAAGGGTTTCAGCCGTAACAGAAAGCCAACGAACGCACGTACTGCGGCGTATTCAGCTTGCCCCCCCCGCCCCGCCGGCTCAGCCCAGCAGGTCGCGGACCCGGTACCGGCCGGCCGCGCGGCCGGCCAGCTGCCGGGCGGCATGCAGCGCGCCACGGGCGAAGATGTCGCGGTTGGTGGCCCGGTGCACCAGCTCCACCCGCTCGCCGAGCCCGGTGAACTGGACGAAATGCTCGCCGATGATGTCCCCGGCGCGCAGGCTGGTGTAGCGCGGCTCGGCCCCGCCCTGCACGGCCGACTCGCCCAGCGTCAGCGCGGTGCCGGACGGAGCGTCCTTCTTGTGCACGTGGTGCGACTCGACGATGTCGCAGTCCCAGCCGGGCAGCGCCTGCGCGGCCCGCTCGACCAGCTCGGCCAGCACTGCCACGCCCAGGCTGAAGTTGGTTGCCCATACCAGCGCGATGCGCCCTGCCGCGCTGTTCAGCGCTGCCTGCTGCGCGTCGCTGATGCCGGTGGTGCCGGACACCAGGCCGACGCCACGTTCGGCGCACAACGCCAGTACCGGGTCAAAGCCTTCCGGCAGGCTGAAGTCGATGGCCACGTCGAACGCCGGCACGCCGGCCAGCTCACTGGCCGCGAAGTACGGGATGCCCTCGACCACGCGCTGGGTCGGCGGCTTGCGCACCACGGCGGCGACAACCTGCAGGGATGCATCCTCGGCAGCCAGACGCAGCAGGGCCTGGCCCATGCGCCCGGAGGCGCCGTGTATCAACAGACGGATCGGAGTGTTGTTCATGGCGGGGAAACTAACGCCTGCGACCGACCTGCGACAAGCCGCACGCCTGCATCAATGATTCGCACCGGCGTGCACCACCGCCACGCTGCGCGTCACCAGCACCTTCCAGCGGTTGCGTTCGATCGTGTCGCGCCCACGGCTGACCATCCGCATGCCGGGGATCTCCAGCACCGAGGACAACTCGACCTTGGCCGTGCTGCCGTCCTCGGAGAGCGTGATGCTCTTGATGGTCTGCTGGTGGCGCAGCGGGATGCGCCCCAGCTGCGCCTGCAACTGGCGCATCATGTCCATCGTCCGGGCCAGCTCGGCGCAGTATTCCTTCTTGCCGAGCGAACGCTCGGACTGCGCGTTCTCGGTCTTCATGACCACTGACTGCTGGTAGTCCTCGGCCAGCAGTTCGCACAGCGCTTTGTCGTCTGCGATTGCCATGGCCTCGTCGGCGCGCTCGTAGAACGCCCGCACCTGCCTTTCACTGAGCGAATTACCGCCCCACTGGTAAATCCCCACCACCGCCGCGATCACCACGGCCAGCGATACCAGAAACTTCATCCAAGCCCCCTTGGTCTGCATCCTGCAAGACCGCTGATTGTATAGCGCCTGCTACCCTGCGCGCACTTCGAACCAACGGTCTGCAACACCCATGAACATCTCCGAGCAACGGGTCCTGATCACCGGCGCCGGCCGCGGCCTGGGGGCCGCGCTGGCGCGCGCGTTCGCGGCCGAAGGGGCAAGCGTCGTCCTCAACTATTGCCACAGCCAGGCCGCCGCCGGGGCACTGGCCGGGGAGCTGGGCCCACGCGCGCTGGCCCTGCGCGCCGATGTCCGCGATCGCGCCCAGGTGGATGCCATGGTCGCCACCGCCGCCGCCCATTTCGGCCAGCCCATCGATGTCGTGGTCAACAACGCGCTGGTCGATTTCGCGTTCAATGGTGATGCCCGTGCCAAGGCGGACACGATCCGCTGGCAGGATTTCCACCGCCAGTTCGAAGGCAGCGTGCAGGGCGCGCTGAACACCGCGCAGGCCACCCTGCCCGGCATGCGGGCACGGGGCTTCGGACGCATCATCAACGTCGGCACCAACCTGTTCCAGAACCCGGTCGTGCCCTATCACGACTACACCGCCGCCAAGGCCGCCCTGCTCTCGCTGACCCGCACCCTGGCAGGCGACCTCGGGCCGGACGGCATCACCGTCAACATGGTGTCCGGCGGCCTGCTGCGCACCACCGACGCCAGCGCGGCCACCCCAGAGGCGGTGTTCGACTACATCGCCGCGAACACCCCGCTGCGCGAGGTGACCACGCCGGAACAGTTCGCCGACGCCGCGCTGTTCTTCGCCTCACCGTGGGCACGCGCGGTGACCGGGCAGAACCTGGTCGTCGATGGCGGATTGGTCCGCGATTGACCTGGAACCACGAACGCCGGGCAGGCCCGGCGTTCGGTTCAATGCTGCTTGGGCGCCTTGGTGTCGCAGCTGCTGCAACCACCGCAGGCACCGCCGCCATTGGCGGGCGGGGGCGCAAGCCGCCGCCCCCACTCCTGCAGCCGCTGCGAACGCGCCGGCTTCACCAGCCACAGCGCCAGTGCACCGCGCAGGCGCCGCACCACACCGGGGAACTGCTTCTTCAGCACGACCCAGGCGCTGACCAGCACGGCCAGCGCGATGATCAGGTACTGCAGCAGCATGCCCTTGTCCATCAGCCTGCCCCCAGCGCCTTGGCCACCTGGTAGGTCACCAGCGCGGCCAGGTACGCCGCCGCGAACAGGTACACCGTGGCAAACGCCATCTGCTTCCAGGAATTGGTCTCGCGGCGGATGGTGGCCAGCGTCGAGATGCACATCGGCGCGTAGATGAACCACACCATCAGCGACAGGCCGGTCGCCAGCGTCCAGCCGTCGCTGATCACCGGGGTCAGCGCCTGGATGGCGGCATCGTCATCGGCCGCGGACAGCGCATAGATGGTGGCCAGCGAGGACACCGCCACTTCGCGCGCGCCCATGCCCGGGATCAGCGCGATGCAGATCTGCCAGTTGAAGCCCAGCGGCGCGAAGATCACCGCCATCGCATGGCCGATCTGGCCGGCGAAGCTGTAGTCGATGGCCGGCATGGTCGCGTTCTCCGGCGCGCCGGGGAAGGACAGCAGGAACCACAGCAGGATGGTCAGCGCCAGGATGATGCCGCCCACGCGCTTGAGGAAGATCATCGCGCGCTCGTACAGGCCCACCGCCAGGTCACGCGGGTTGGGCAGACGGTAGGACGGCAGCTCCAGCATCAGCGGGTGCTCGCTCTTGTCGCGGCGGAACTTCTTCATCGTCCAGGACATCATCAGCGCACTGAGGATGCCCGCCACGTACAGGGCAAACAGCACCAGCCCCTGCTGGTTGAACACGCCCCACACCGTCTTGGCCGGGATGAACGCGCCGATCAGCAGCGCATACACCGGCAGGCGCGCCGAACAGGTCATCAACGGCGCGACCAGGATGGTGGCCAGGCGGTCACGCGGGTCCTGGATCGAGCGGGTCGACATGATGCCCGGCACCGCGCAGGCGAAGCTGGACAGCAACGGGATGAACGAGCGCCCGGACAGGCCGGCCGACGCCATCATCCGGTCCAGCAGGAAGGCAGCGCGCGGCAGGTAGCCGGACTCCTCCAGCGCCAGGATGAAGAAGAACAGGATCAGGATCTGCGGCAGGAACACGATCACTCCGCCCACGCCGGCGATGATGCCGTCCACCAGCAGGCTGCTCAGCGGCCCTTCCGGCAGATTGGCCGCGGCGAACTCACCCAGCCAGCCGAAGCCGGCCTCGATGCCGTCCATCAGCGGGGTCGCCCAGGCGTACACCGCCTGGAAGATCAGGAACATCACCACCGCCAGCGTCAGCAGCCCGTACACCGGGTGCAGCAGCCAGCGGTCGAGCGTGTCGTCGACCTTGCCGGTGCGGCTGGGCATGCGCACCGCCGCTTCCAGGATGGCGCGCACCTGGGCGTGGTGCTCGCCGGCTTCCACTGGTTGCTGCAGGGGCTGCGAAGCCAGCTGCGGCACCAGCCCGTCGATGCGCTCGACCAGGGCCTTGGCCCCGTTGCGCTGCACCGCGACGGTTTCCACCACCGGCACGCCCAGTGCCTTTTCCAGCGCCGGCACGTCGATCTCGATGCCGCGACGGCGCGCCGCATCCACCATGTTCAGGGCCACGATCATCGGCTTGCCCAGCTCACGCACCTCCAGCGCGAAGCGCAGGTGCAGGCGCAGGTTGGTCGCGTCGATCACGCAGATCAGCGCGTCCGGCGCGGCCTCGCCGGGGTAGAAACCACGGCACAGGTCACGGGTGATCGCCTCGTCCAGGCTGGCCGGATGCAGGCTGTAGGCGCCGGGCAGGTCCAGCACCGCGTACTCGCGGCCGGACGGGCCGCGCATGCGGCCTTCCTTGCGTTCGACGGTGACGCCGGTGTAATTGGCCACCTTCTGGCGGCTACCGGTCAGCTGGTTGAACAAGGCGGTCTTGCCGCTGTTCGGGTTGCCGACCAGCGCCAGCCGTGCCACTGCCCCACTCATGCCGATACTCCTTCAGTACGCACGCGCACCCGGGCCGCTTCGCTGCGGCGCAGGGCAAAACGGGTGAAACCCACCTGGAACAGCAGCGGCTCGCCGCCGACCGGGCCCCGCGCCACCAGGCGCACCTCCTCGCCGTTCACGAAGCCCAGCTCACGCAGGCGGCGCGCAATGGCGTCATTGGGATGCAGGTCCTGTACGTCTTCAACCTTGGCGGAGGCATGCAGCGGCAACTCGGACAACGTCACTGAATGGGCCCTTCTAAGGAGTTGATAAGAATGGTTATCAATTCTAGCATCGCCGCGTCGCGTCATGGCGTCCCAGTCCTGCACCGCTATGATTCGCGCACTTACCGTTCAACTCAGGCTTTCCCGATGAGCGATGCATTGCTCGTACACCGCCAGGGCGCCGTCGCGACCCTGCAACTGAACCGCCCGGAACTGCACAACGCATTCGACGCCGCGCTGATCCAGACCCTGACCACCGCATTGGAAGCCGTCGGCAATGACCCGACGGTGCGCACCGTGGTCCTTTCGGGGGCCGGCGCCTCCTTCTCGGCCGGCGCCAACCTGCAATGGATGCGCGCGATGGCCAGCGCCAGCCAGGACGAGAACCGCCAGGACTCGCTGGCCCTGGCCCGGCTGATGCGCACCCTGGACGAGCTGCCCAAGCCGACCATCGCCCGCGTCCACGGTGCCGCGTTCGGTGGTGGCGTCGGCCTGGTGGCCTGCTGTGACATCGCCATCGCTGCCGAAGGTGCCCGTTTCGGCCTGACCGAAAGCCGCCTGGGGCTGCTGCCGGCGGTGATCTCGCCCTATGTGATCGCGGCCATCGGCCCGCGCCAGGCGCGCCGCTGGTTCGCCACCGGCGAGCACTTCGATGCGGCCACCGCCGCGCAGATCGGCCTGGTCCACCAGGTGGTCGCGGCCGAGGCCCTGGACGCGGCCGTGGACGCCCAGCTGTCGCTGCTGGCCAAGGCCGGCCCGGTCGCCGCGGCCTCGGCCAAGGTCCTGGTCCGTGAAGTAGCCGCCGCCGGCGGTGACCGCGATGCCCTGGACCGTGCCAACGCCGGCCTGATCGCCGCGCTGCGCGCCTCCGATGAAGGCCGCGAAGGCCTGACCGCCTTCCTCGAGAAGCGCCCGCCCGCCTGGGCCTCCCCGTGACCGCAGGTATCGCAACGCCATGAACGATTTCGTCCGCATCGTGGAAGTAGGCCCGCGCGATGGCCTGCAGAATGAAAAGCAGCAGGTCGCCACCGCCGACAAGATCGCGCTGATCGACCGGCTCTCGGCCACCGGCCTGCGCAGCATCGAGGCCACCAGCTTCGTCAGCCCCAAATGGGTGCCGCAGCTGGCTGACGCCGCCGAGGTGTTTGCCGGCATCCAGCGCCGCCCCGGCGTGAACTACCCGGTACTGGTACCCAACGAACAAGGCTACGAGCGCGCGCTGGCGGTCGGGGTCCAGGAAGTGGCGGTGTTCACCGCCGCCTCCGAGCAATTCAACCTGAAGAACACCAATGCCGGCATCGACGAATCGCTGCGTCGCTTCGAGCCGGTGCTGGCCCGCGCCAAGGCCGATGGCATCAAGGTCCGCGGCTATGTCTCCACCGTGCTCGGCTGCCCCTACCAGGGCGAGGTGCCGCTGGCCGACGTGGTGCGCGTGGCGCGCAGCCTGCATGCGATGGGCTGCTACGAGATCTCGCTGGGCGACACCATCGGCGTGGGCACCCCGCTGAAGGCGCGGGCGATGCTGCAGGCGGTTGCCGCCGAACTGCCGGTCGACGCCCTGGCCATCCATTTTCACGACACCTATGGGCAGGCGCTGGCTAATATCGCCACATGCTTGGACGTGGGGGTCCGGGTGGTGGATTCGGCGGTCGCGGGCACCGGGGGGTGCCCCTATGCGCGTGGCGCCAGTGGTAATGTCGCCAGCGAGGACGTCGTCTACATGTTGCACGGTATGGGGATGAGCACCGGCGTCGATCTGCCGGCGCTTGCCGCCACGGGGAACTGGCTCGCCGAACGGCTGGGCCGGCAGACAGGCAGCAAGACAGGAAAGGCTTTGACAGTGTCATGACCGGAACCGGCCAGCGCATAGTCCACGCGGAGGGGGAACACCCCGCCGCCCACGTCGATGCGCTCGCCGGGCTGGACCAGGCCCTGCACCAGCCGCTGCCGCTTGCCCTGCAACAGGTACTGGTCGCCGCCCGCGCCGCACTCAGCGAGGCAATGACCGAGCGGCACGCCGCCCAGCGCCGCTACGAGGCGCTGTTCGATGCAGTGCCTGACCCGGTCAGCATCCTCAGCGCCACCGGAGTCGTACTGGACCTCAACAAGGCCGGCATCGAGGCCTACGGCCGGACCCGCGAGGAAATCGTCGGCCAGCCCATCGAACTGCTCAACCCCGACCTGCCCGCCGACCACCTGGAGCCGGTCTGGGAAACCCTCCACCGCGGCGAGACCTACGTGGTGGAAGTCACCAACATGCGCGGCGACGGCAGCCGCTTCCCGGTGGAAGTGCATTCGGCGGTGTTCGAGCATGACGGCCAGCAGTGCATCGTCGCCGTCGCCCGCGACCTGAGCCGGCGCTGGCAGGCCGAAACGCGCTACCGCCTGCTGCTGGAGTCCATCGACAAGGGAGTGATGCTGTTCGACCGCAGCTTCAACATCCTCTCGGCCAACCCCGCCGCGCACCGCATCCTGCAACTGACCAACCACCTGCCGGCCCGCGCACCGGTGGATGCCGATGAGTGGATCACCGTCGACGAGCGCGGCCGCCGCCTGGGCATGGAGCAATGGCCGGTCGCACGCGCGTTCCGCGACGGACGCATCATCCCCAGCACCATCGTCGGCCTGTACCACCGGCCGCACGGCCGCATGATCTGGATCTCGATGACCACCGTGCCGGTGTTCTCGTCCAACTGCGACCTGCCCGACCATGTGTTCTCGCTGTTCAGCGACATCACCGAACTCAAGCGCGACCATGCCTTGTTCGATCGCGCCCAGGCCCTGGCCCACATCGGCGGCTGGGAATGGGACCGCGGCCAGAAGCGCCTGTACCTGACCGGCGAAGCCCAGCGCATCCTCGGCCAGGCCCAGCCGCCGGAGGACCTGGATACCCTGCTCGGCTGCCTGAACCTGGGGTCGCGCCAGTTGCTGCGCGAGGCCATGGACCGGGTGGTCGAGCAGCGTGCCGGCTTCGAGCTGGAGCTGCAGGGGCAGCGCGCGAACGGGCACAGCTTCTGGATCCGCATGATCGGCGAGGTCGAGCCCGGCGACCTGGCCTCCAGCCGCATCGCCGGCACCCTGCAGGACATCACCGAATCCAAGCAGGCCGAGGAAACGCTCAAGAACCAGGCCCGCACCGATCCACTGACCGGCATCATGAACCGCGATGCCGCGCTCACCGACCTGGAAGCGCGCCTGAGCAACCCCTCCCACGCCGGCGTGGCGGTGCTGTACATCGACCTGGACCGCTTCAAGACCGTCAACGACGTGCTGGGCCACAATGCCGGGGACCAGTTGCTGATCGAGGCGACCCGCCGCATCAGCCAGGCCATCGGCACCGAGGGCCTGCTGGCCCGCTTCGGTGGCGACGAATTCGTGGTCACCTGCGATGCCCGCGACCAGCCACAGCGCCCCGAGCAACTGGCCCAGGCCATCACCGACGCCTTCGTGCCGCCCTTCCAGTTCGGCAAGGATGAGTTCGCGGTCACCACCAGCATCGGCATCGCCCGCGCGCCGCAGCATGGGCAACGCCCGCAGCAGCTGATCCAGAACGCGGACCTGGCCATGTATGAGTGCAAGCGCCGCGACCGCAATGGCTGGCAGGCGTTCTCGCCGGAGCTGGCCCGGCGCCAGCGCGACCGCCTGCAGATCGAACGGCGCCTGCGCAAGGCCTTGGAACGCGACGAGTTCCGGCTGGTGTACCAGCCACAGGTGGACCTGCGCAGCGGCGAACTGGTCGCCTGCGAAGCGCTGATCCGCTGGCACGACCGGCAACTGGGCGAGCTGCGCCCGGATATCTTCATCAGCCATGCCGAGAACACCGGCGACATCGTCCGGATCGGCGACTGGGTGTTGCACCAGGCCTGCCAGCAGATCCGCGAATGGCGCGACCAGGGGCTGGGGTTGGTGCGGGTGGCGATCAACGTCTCCTACCGCCAGTTCAGCGGCGACCGGCTGGCGCACCAGGTCCAGTCCGCACTGCAGGCGTTCGACCTGCCCGGCAGCGCGCTGGAGCTGGAGTTCACCGAACGGGTCCTGATCGAGGACGCCCCGGCCACCCTGCGCACCTTCGCCGAGCTGCGCGGGATGGGGGTGATCCTGACCATCGACGACTTCGGCGAGGGCTACAGCGCCCTGAACTACCTGCGCAACCTGCCCATCCATGGCCTCAAGCTCAGCCAGCTGTTCATCGGTGGGGTGCCACGCAACCGTTCCGACGTGGCGGTCTGCGAGGCGGTCTGCGGCATTGCCCGCAGCCTGGGCCTGGGCCTGGTGGCCGAGGGCATCGAGTCCGAGGCCCAGCGCCAGTTCCTGCTGGAGCTGGGCGTGCCGGTCGGCCAGGGCTTCCTGTTCTCCCCGGGGCTGTCCCCCGGGGAACTGGCCCTGCGCCTGCGCTGAAGCGGCGAGCCGGCCTGCCCCTCTGGGCGGAGCAGGCGCATCCGCTAGAATCGGTGGTCCATTTTTCCGCAGGATCGTTCCAATGCAGCTGTCCTCCGTGCGTGCTGTCATCACCGGTGGTGTTTCCGGCCTCGGCCTCGGCGTCGCCCAGTTCCTGGTCGCCAACGGCAGCAAGGTCGCCCTGTTCGACCTCAATGACGAGAAGGGTGCGGCCGCCGTCGCCGAGCTGGGCGCCGACAACGCCCGTTACTTCACCACCAACGTCACCGACGAGGCCGGCGTGGCCGCCAACCTGGCTGCCGCCAGGGACTTCCTGGGCGGGCTGAACGTGGTGATGAACTGCGCCGGCATCCTTGGCGCCGGCCGCGTGCTGGGCCGCGAGGCCCCGATGCCGCTGGCCAATTTCCAGACCACGGTGATGGTCAACCTGGTCGGCAGCTTCAACGTGGCCAAGGCCGCGGCCGACCTGATGCAGCACAACGAGGCCTCGGCCGATGGCGAGCGCGGGGTGATCATCAACACCGCCTCGGTGGCCGCCTATGAAGGCCAGATCGGCCAGGCCGCGTACTCCGCCTCCAAGGGCGGCGTGGTCGGCATGACCCTGCCGATGGCCCGCGAGCTGTCGCGCTTCGGCATCCGCGTGCTGACCATCGCCCCGGGCGTGTTCTGGACCCCGATGGTCGATGGCATGCCGCCGAACGTGCAGGAATCGCTGGCCGCCTCCATCCCGTTCCCGTCGCGGCTGGGCCAGCCGGCCGACTTTGCCAGCCTGGTCGGCCACATCATTGGCAATACCTACCTCAACGGTGAGACTATTCGCCTTGACGGTGCCGTGCGTCTGGCACCGAAGTGATCCCCCCGCGGGCGCCCCCAGGGCGCCCGCCTCCGTTTACCCCAACCGACTTTCCAAGCATGAAAGCCAGCGATATCAAGAAAGGCAACGTCGTCGAATACAACAACGGCGTCTATCAGATCCGCGACATCGAGCGCAGCTCGCCGCAGGGCCGCGGCGGCAACGTCCGCTTCCGTTTCATCATGTACAGCGTGCCGGGCGGCAACAAGCTCGATGCCAGCTTCGACGCCGATGACAACCTGAGCGAAGTCGAGCTGCTGCGCCGCCAATCCACCTATTCCTACATGGACGGCGACGCCTTCGTGTTCCTGGATGACGAGGACTACACCCCGTACACGCTGGATGCGGACGTGATCGGCGACGACGCCGGTTACATCACCGAAGGCCTGACCGGCATCTACGTGCAGGTGATCGACGACCAGCCGGTGGCGATCCAGATGCCGCAGCACGTGACCCTGGAAGTGGTCGAGACCCCGCCGGAGCTGAAGGGTGGCACCGCGACCAAGCGTCCGAAGCCGGCCAAGCTGAGCACCGGCATCGAGATCATGGTCCCGGAATACATCACCAACGGTGAGCGCATCCTGGTCAACACCACCACCGGTGAGTTCGGCGGCCGCGCAGACTGATCCGCAGCCGGGTGCACCCAGCTTCGCGCCGGAAGGCACTCCTGCCCCGGCAGGAGCGGCCTCGGCCGCGAAGCTGATGCCGGCCTCGACCTGCATCAGGGCCCGTCATCCGGACATCACCGGATGACAGGGCATTCCGGGATCAGCGCACCACCGGGAAGTACAGCGATACCGCCGCACCCCCCAACGCCGACCGGCCGATCGTCGCGGTGCCCCCGGACTGCGAAGCAAACCCGTACACCTGGCTCAGCCCCAGCCCGCTGCCGTCACCCACGCTCTTGGTGGTGAAGAACGGCTCGAACACGCTGCCCTGGATCTCGGCCTGGATGCCCGGCCCGCTGTCGCCGACGGTGATGCAGACGAAATCCTCTTCCTCGCCCTTGCCCCCGGGCAGCACGGCGGTTTCCTGGCGGGCTTCCAGCACCACCCGGCCCACCCCGTGCATCGCGTCACGGCTGTTGCTCAACAGGTTGAGCAGCGCGGCCTCCAGTTGGCCGGTATCCACCGCGATCGGCGGCAGGCCCTGCGCCACCTGGATGTTCAGCTGGATGGTCTCCCCGCACACGCGGCGATACAGCTCCAGCGACGACTGCAGCAGGTGGCCGACGTCACTGACCTCCGGCACCAGCGTCTGCCCGCGGCCAAAGGCCAGCATCTGCCGGGTCAGCTGCGTGCCCCGCTCCACCGCACGGTGGGCGATGTCCAGGATGCGGCGCGCACTCTCGTCACCGGTACGGCGAGCGGCGAGCATGTCCAGGCTGTTGGCGATCACCGACAACAGGTTGTTGAAGTCATGCGACAGCCCCAGGGTCAGCTTGCCGACCGCGTCCAGCCGCTGTGCGCGCAGCGCGATCTCCTGCGCCTCGTTGACCCGCTTCTGGGTCTGGAAGAAATCGCTCAGGTCGCGCACCACCATCAGCACGCGCGGCGTCGTGTCCCCGCTGCCTTCCACCCGCTCCAGCAGCAAGCCGGCACGGAAGCGCGTGGCGTCCTTGCGCATCATCGCCAGGCCCTGGTTCTCGAAGCTGTGCAGCAATGCCTTGGTCAGGGCCGCGCGGTCCGAGCCACGGTCCACTTCGGCGCTGCTGAACAGACAGGCAAAGTTACGCCCAACCAGTTCATCGGAACGGTAGCCGAAGACCCCCAGCACACCGGCATTGCAATCCAGGATCCGCCCGTGGTGGTCCATCTGCAGGACCGCGCATGAGCGCAGTCGCATCACATCCTCGGCCAGCTGCGTCGCCCCATCGGGCAGCTGCACATCATTCATTGCCATGCTCAACCGCACCCTCCACAAGTCGTCCTCTCCCCCGCTCCCCGGTCAGTACGACTGGCAAGGAGGACGACGTACCGTACCGCAAACGCAAGCGTTGGCGCAGGTAGTCCAGATTCGATTCAATGCCGGCCATCTGCGCCTGTTGCCCGGCAGGCAGCAACGCCAAGGCTTCCGCGCGCAGCGCCGACCATTGCGCGATGGCTTCCGGTGCGCCCGCCGCCACCGCCCCACGGGCAAGATCGCGCTCGGCGGGGGTCGGGATGCCATATCCACCCAGCGGCAGCCCGCCCGGTGCCACCAGCAGGCCAGCGCGCTGCATCAGGGCCAGGAACTCGGCATGCTGCCGCGCCGCGTCCTTCCCCCCCAGCAATTCACGCTTGAGGCGGTCACGGGCCAGCAGCTCCTGGCGCCGCCATCCGGCCTGTTCCAGCAGGAGCAACGCCGCCAGCGATTGCCCGTCGGCCCGCTCCATCCACGGCCGCCGCTGCCCGGCCGGCAACGCCAGCCAGTGCGCGACATCGGCCACCGGCAACCCCAAGGCCTCCCGCGCCAAGGCGAACACCAGCGCGTAGTGACCGGCGGCCGATTCGAAGTAATAGCCCCCGCGCACCGCTTCGGCGGTGTCCTGCGGGGCGGCCGCCAACAGGTGCTGGCGCTGCAGCTTCGCGCGCAGGCCGGTCGGGGTGATGGATTGCAGGTCGGCCTGGCCCAGCCGCGGGGCACCGTCGCGCAGCAGCTTCCAGGTTTCCACCGCGCAGTTGTTGCTGATGAAGAAGTAGCGGCCGTCATAGCTCCAGTGCAACTGCGCGGCCTGCTGCAGCAGCCCGGTGATTTCCTGCCGGTCCAGCGCCAGTGGCACCGACGAGACGCCACGCAGCTCGACCTTGGTGTATTCGTCGATCACCCGGTTCAGTGGCAGCACGAACAGGCGCGACGGGTAGGAACCGGTCAAGCCGCGCCAGTTGGAGATCTGGACATCACCGACGAAGGCACGGAAGGACAGCACCAGGTGATGTTGCAGGTCCATCCGGCAGGCAGGGCCAGGTGGCCGCCCCGGCGCGCACACCACCAATCGCAACATGCTGTGGCCCCAGCGGCTCATCAGCACGTCGTTGCCCTCGGCCAGCAGGTAGTCCACCTGGTAGACACGCGCAGGATCCAGTTCGACCAGCTCGGCGGACCCCTCCTGTTCGCCGGCCTTCATCAGCGGAACGGCTGGGGCGCAGGTTGCGGCGGCTTCCGCCGGGAGATCGCCCAGTTGCGCGGCATACCAGGCCGCCAGCGCCGGGCGGCGGCAGCCGAACTGCGGGTCAAGCAGGTAGTGCTCGAAGTTGACCGCGAAGAACTCGACCGGGTTGTCCCGCTCGTAGGCATCCGGGCTGCGTAGCGTGAAGCGGTTGCGTCCCCGGCCCGGCCAGAGCGGGCGCTCCTGCCACCCCGCCAGGTCGCGGAAGCGGGCCTGCTTCGACCAGCCACCGTCGGGTGCGCGATCCAACGCATGTGCCAGCTCGTGGACCAGCGCGGCGCGCACCACGGCCCAATCAGGCTCATGACCACCGTCCAGCGCATCAAGCAGACGCCGGTCCAGGCCGAGCACATCGCCGTGGGCGCGCCCTTGCACGTGTTCAGGCAGATCCTCGCGCCAGCGCAACCGCAACGGGCGGGTTGCACGTGCACGCAGCGCAGGCGGCGCGCGCTGCAGGACATCCTCGACCAGTTGTTGGCTGTCGCGCCGTTCGGACGGCGACAAGCCCGGGCCGTCCACGCTGATGCGCAGTGCGGCCTGGCCCTGGCCGGCGGCCAACAGGCCGGCCAGCAGGACTACCAGCCACCGCGCACGCGGCAGCCGGCCGGTGCCGGTCACAGCGCCAGGATCTTCCGCGCCAGTTCCATGTCGCTGGCTTCACGGGCGGCGGCATCACGCTCGCGCAGGTGGATCAGGGCCGCTTCCAGCCATGCCCCACGGATGGCGCCATTGCTGGCGACAAAGCCGGCGGCGTCTTCGCGCGCATCCAGCACCACCTTGTCGTCGCCGGACGAGCTGCCCGACGAGTTGGAGGACGCGCCCGAGGCCGATCCGGCCGATGTTCCGGCAAAGCTGGAGGCGAACACCGACAGCGGCAGGGCAAGCAGGGCGCAGAACAGGATCGGGCGGATCATCGTCAGGTCGGTCTTGGCGATTGGAGGGCGCACAGAGTAACTGGCAAACCCTTACTGGTCGAACAACTTGCCCGGGTTCATCAGGCCGTTCGGGTCGAACGCCCGCTTGACCCCACGCATCAGCGCGATCTCGGCCGCGCCACGGGTGCTGCCCAGGTAGGCCTTCTTGACCAGCCCGATCCCGTGTTCAGCCGAAATGCTGCCGTCGAAACGGTGCAGCACCTCGGCCAGCAGCTTGGTGACATGCTCGCACTGGATCAGGAACTCGGCATCGCTGGTGTCGTCGGGCTTGAGCACATTGATGTGCAGGTTGCCATCGCCGATATGGCCGAACCAGACCACGTCGAAATGCGGGTAGGCACCGTTGATCAGCGCCTGCGACTCGGCCAGGAACGCCGGCATCGCCGAGATCCGCACCGATACGTCGTTCTTGTACGGCTTGTAGCGCGCGACCGCCTCGGTGATGCCTTCGCGCAAGCGCCACAGCTGCTGGGCCTGGGCTTCGCTGGCGCTGATCACGCCATCCAGCACCCAACCCTGCTCCATGCAGTGCTCGAACGCCGCCATCGCCGCCGCTTCGCCGGCCTCGTCGGCCGAGGCGTACTCGGTGACCACGTAGTACGGGTGGATCTCCCCGAACGGGTACTGCGCCCCGTGCGCGGTGACGTGCTGCACGGCGCGGTCGGTGAAGAACTCAAAGGCCTCCAGCTGCAGGCGCTCACGGAACGCCGAGAACACCTGCATCAGCACGTCGAACGACGGCAGCGCCAGCAGCATCACGTTGGTGGCCGGCGGCGGGTCGGTCAGCTTGACCGTGGCCTCGACCACGATGCCCAGCGTGCCTTCCGAGCCGATCACCAGCTGGCGGAAGTCGTAGCCGCTGGAGTTCTTGATCAGGCCCTTGTTGAGCTCCAGCAGTTCGCCGTTGCCGGCCACCACCTTGAGCCCGGCGATCCATTCGCGGGTGTTGCCGTAGCGGATCACGCGGATGCCGCCGGCATTGGTGGCGATGTTGCCGCCGATCGAGCAGGAGCCGCGCGCGGCGAAATCCACCGGGTAGATCAGCCCGTGCTCCCTGGCCGCGTTGTGCAACGCCTCCAGCGGCATGCCGGCCTGCACGGTCAGGGTGCGGTCCACGGCATTGAAGTCCAGCGCCTTGTTCATGCGTTCCAGGCTGAGCACCAGCTCGCCGTTGGCCGCCACCGCGCCACCGGACAAGCCGGTGCGGCCGCCGGACGGCACCACCGCCACGCCGTGCTGGTTGGCCCAGCGCACCACCGCCTGCACTTCCTCGACCGTCCCCGGCAAGGCGATGGCCAGCGGGTTCGGGGTCCAGCGGCGGGTCCAGTCACGCCCGTAATGCTCCAGGTCGGCCGGATCGGTCTTCAGACGCAGGCTCGGGCAGGACTGCTGGAGGCTTTGCAGGCGTGGATCGGTCATGGCGGTGTTTCGGCGACGTGAAAGCCGCCAAGCGTGACAGTCCGGCCGCGCCTCGTCCAGTCACCTTGGCAGCCCGCTGCCAAGCGCAGGTAAATTCATCTGAAACCTTTTCTCCATCAATGCCTTGCCGCGTTGCGCAGCGCACCAAAGCGGCTTCGGATCTGGCATAGTTGGCGGCCCTTCCCCCTGTGCCGTCGTACCCGACATGTCGCCCAAGAAGACCTCGTTCCCGAAGCAGGACATCCGCGTTTTGTTGCTCGAGGGGGTCAGCCAGACCGCCGTGGACACGTTCAAGGCGGCCGGGTACTCGCAGATCGAATTCCATACCAAGTCGCTGCCGGACGAGGAGCTGAAGGCCCGCATCGCCGAGGCCCACATCGTCGGCATCCGCTCGCGCACCCATCTCTCGGCCGAGGTGCTGTCCCACGCCAAGCGCCTGATCGCGGTGGGCTGCTTCTGCATCGGCACCAACCAGGTGGACCTGGAAGCGGCCGAGCTGGCCGGCATCCCGGTGTTCAACGCGCCCTACTCCAACACCCGCTCGGTCGCCGAGCTGGTCATCGCCGAAGCCATCCTGCTGACCCGTGGCATCCCGCAGAAGAACGCCGAATGCCACCGCGGCGGCTGGTCCAAGTCGGCCGACGGCAGCCATGAGGTACGCGGCAAGACCCTGGGCATCATCGGCTACGGCCACATCGGCACCCAGGTCGGCGTGCTGGCCGAGGCGTTCGGCATGAACGTGATCTTCCACGACATCGAGACCAAGCTGTCGCTGGGCAACGCGCACCCGGCCATCAGCCTGGACAGCCTGCTGGAGCGTTCGGACATCGTCACCCTGCACGTGCCGGAGAACGGCTCCACCCAGTGGATGATCGGTGCCCCGCAGCTGGCGAAGATGAAGAAGGGCGCGCACCTGATCAATGCCGCGCGCGGCACCGTGGTCGACATCGACGCGCTGGACGCGGCGCTGCGCTCGGGCCACCTGGGTGGCGCGGCGGTAGATGTGTTCCCGGTCGAGCCCAAGGGCAACGGCGACCGCTTCGAGTCGCCGCTCACCGCGCATGACAACGTGATCCTGACCCCGCACGTGGGCGGCTCGACGCTGGAGGCACAGGAGAACATCGGCATCGAGGTCGCCGCCAAGCTGGTGCGCTACAGCGACAACGGCTCCACCCTGTCGGCGGTCAACTTCCCCGAGGTGACCCTGCCCGAACACGACGAGAGCCTGCGCCTGCTGCACATCCACCGCAACGTGCCGGGTGTGCTGTCCAAGATCAACGAGATCTTCTCGCGCCACAACCTCAACATCGACGGCCAGTTCCTGCGCACCGACCCCAAGGTCGGCTACGTGGTGATCGACATCGGCGCGACCGAGGAGCAGGCCACCGTGATCCGCGACGAGCTGGCTGGCATCCCCGGCACCCTGCGTACGCGCATCCTCTACTGACCGCGGCAGTTGCACCTGTTTCGCGCCTGAAGGCACTTCTGCCGCTTCGTCCAGGAGCGACAGGAGTACCGCGAAGCTGGCAATCAACCCGCGCGCCATCGGATCTCATTCCGGCTTCGCGCCTGAAGACGCTCCTACCGGGGCGTTGGCTGCGTCAACCAGCGCTGCGCCATGCGCCGCAGGGACGCATCGTCCTGCCCGGCGACCTCATGCACCGTGCACCAAGCCAGGTCCAGCGACTCCTCGCTGACCGCGAAGCGCTCGTCCGCCCCCGCCTGCACCACGTAGCGGACGTCGTAATGCCAATGCCCGGAGACCTCGCCCCGCGCCGGGATCCAGTGCCTGTCCAGGTCATAGATCGCCGTTGACCCCAAGCTCAGGCCGGGCAGGCCCGATTCTTCCTGCGCCTCGCGCAGCGCCACGGCCGCCAGGTCGTGGTCGCCATCGGCGTGCCCGCCCAGTTGCAGCCACCGTGCAAGCTTGCGGTGATGAGTCAGCAGCACCCGTTAGCCGTCGGCGCTGACCAGCCAGGCACTGCCGGTGAAGTGCCCGGCCAGCCGCTCCCGGCAGAAAGGATCCGGCTCCTGGTCGGCCAACAGCGCCAGGAACGATTGCACCACCTCCGCCTGCTGCGGGACGGTCCGCGCATATTCCTGCAGCGCCTGGCGCAGCGCCTGATCCTGTTCATGCATGACTGTAAGCACATTCGTCGGGTTGATGCCGGCGGCCATTATCGCTGTCGATGTTGCACCTGCGCTTGTCGAGTTTCATCGCCTTTGGCAAGGTAGGCGCGTTGCCGAATGTTCAGCTTTCGGCGCACTCTACCGGACCCGCCCTTCCAGTCGGCGGGCCAGCACTCAGTACGGGAACCAGCGGAATGCTCAAAACACTGTTGAGGGTCAAACCGGTCGAACCGGCCGCACATGTCGATGCGGGCGAGCCGATCGAGGGCAGCCTCCAAGGCGAAGCCACGCTCAAGCGCACCCTCACAGCCAAGCACCTGATCATGCTCGGCATCGGAGCGGTCATCGGCGCGGGCATCTTCGTGTTGACCGGCCAGGCGGCCGCCAACCACGCCGGCCCGGCGATCATGCTGTCCTTCGTCATCGCCGGCCTGGCCTGTGCCCTGGCCGGCCTGTGCTACGCCGAGTTCGCGGCGATGATGCCGGTCTCCGGCAGCGCCTACTCCTACTCCTATGCCACCCTTGGCGAGGGCATGGCCTGGTTCATCGGCTGGTGCCTGGTGCTGGAGTACCTGTTCGCCTCGGCCTCGGTCGCGGTCGGCTGGTCGGCCTACCTGATCAGCTTCATCACCACCACCCTGCACATGCCGTTCCCCGACGCGCTCAGTGCCGCGCCGCTGGCCTGGACGGGCAGCGAGTTCGTCAGCTCCGGCAAGCTGTTCAACCTGCCGGCCGTGCTGATCGTGGCGGCCGTGACCGGCCTGCTTTACGTCGGCGTGACCCAGTCCACCTTCGTCAACGCCATCATCGTGGCGATCAAGATCACCGTGATCTGCCTGTTCATCGGCTTCGGCATCCAATACATCGATCCCGCCAACTGGCAGCCCTTCATCCCGCAGAACACCGGCACCTTCGGCGAGTTCGGCTGGAGCGGCGTGTTCCGCGCGGCCACCATCGTGTTCTTCGCCTACATCGGCTTCGACGCGGTCTCCACCGCCGCCGGCGAGACCAAGGACCCGCAGAAGAACATGCCGATCGGCCTGCTCGGCTCGCTGGCGGTCTGCACCATCGTCTACATCGTGGTCTGCGCCGTGCTGACCGGCATGTTGAACTACACCCTGCTGGGGACCGACAAGCCGGTGGCCACCGCGCTGGAGGCCTATCCCAAGCTGATGTGGCTGAAGACCTTCGTCGAGATCGGCGCCATCGCCGGCCTGTCCTCGGTGGTGCTGGTGATGATGATGGGCCAGTCCCGCATCGCCTACACCATTTCCCGCGACGGCCTGCTGCCCAAGGCGTTCGGCCGGGTCCACCCGCGTTTCCGTACGCCCTATGTCAGCACCGTGGTGGTCGGCGTGCTGGCTTCGGCGCTGGCCGGCCTGATCCCGCTCAACGTGCTGGGCGAGCTGGTGTCGATGGGCACCCTGCTGGCCTTCGCCACGGTCTGCATCGGCGTGCTGGTCCTGCGCTACACCAAGCCGGACATCACCCGTCCGTTCAAGGTGCCGGTGCCGTGGCTGATCTGCCCGCTCGGCGCCATCGCCTGCGTCGCCCTGTTCCTGCAGGCATTCGTGGTGCATTGGCACCTGTTCGTCGGTTGGACCGTGCTGGGCCTGCTGATCTACTTCGGCTACGGCATGCGCCACAGCAAACTCAACGACAACGCCTGATTCCCTTCATGCCGGCGCCTTGTGCGCCGGCGTTTCCCTGCGCTTCCCCGCTGCGCAACGACGAGCGAAGACCCGAAACATGTTCAAGCAACTCTGGGCGACCAAACACCCGCACGCCGCGCACGAAGAGGCCAATGGCCTGAGCCTGAAGCGCACCCTCGGCCCGTGGGGCCTCACCGCGCTGGGCATCGGCGCGGTGATCGGCGGCGGCATCTTCGTCATCACCGGCCAGGCCGCGGCCAACCACGCCGGCCCGGCGATCATGCTGTCCTTCGTGCTGGCGGCGGTGTGCTGCGCGTTCTGCGCCATGGCCTACGCCGAGTTCGCCTCGATGGTGCCGGTCTCCGGCAGCGCCTACACCTATACCTACGCCACCTTCGGCGAGCTCTCGGCCTGGTTCATCGGCTGGATGCTGGTGCTCGAATACGGCGTGTCCGCCTCGGCGGTGGCGGTGAGCTGGACCGGCTACTTCCTCAGCCTGCTCAGCCATTTCGACATCTACCTGCCGTCCGCGCTGGTCAGCGCGCCACTGGACGCCCAGCTGCGCCCGACCGGCGCCATCGCCAACATCCCCGCCGCCGTGCTGGTGCTGCTGCTGACCTGGCTGTGCTACGTGGGCATCAGCAAGTCCTCGGCGATGAACATGGCCATGGTCATCCTCAAGACCGGCCTGATCCTGCTGGTCATCTTCGCCGGCTGGAAGTACGTGGACCCGTCCAACTGGACCCCGTTCATCCCCGCCAACGAGGGCCCGGGCAAGTACGGCTTCGACGGCGTGCTGCGCGGCGCGGCGATGGTGTTCTTTGCCTACATCGGCTTCGAGGCGGTCTCGGTGGCCGCCCAGGAATCGCACCGCCCGCAGCGCGACCTGCCGATCGGCATGCTGCTGTCGCTGGTGATCTGCACCGTGCTGTACATCGCCATGGCGGCGGTGATGACCGGCCTGGTCCCGTACAAGCTGCTGGGCACCGCCGAGCCGGTGGTGACCGCGGTGGCCGCGCATCCGCAACTGGACTGGCTGCGCATCATCGTTGAGGTCGGTGCCTTGATCGGCCTGTCCTCGGTGGTGCTGGTGATGGTGATCGGCCAGCCGCGCATCTTCATGATCATGGGCCGCGACGGCCTGCTGCCGCCGGTGTTCACCAAGATCCACCCGAAGTACCGCACCCCGCACATCAACACGGTGATCACCGGCATCGGCATCGCCCTGCTCGCCGCGCTGTTCCCGCTGGACATCCTCGGCGAGCTGACCTCGATGGGCACCCTGATCGCCTTCGCCGCGGTCTGCGCCGGGGTGCTGGTCCTGCGCCGCACCCAGCCAGACCTGCCGCGCCCGTTCCGCATCCCGATGGCCTGGCTGATCTGCAGCCTCGGCGTGCTCAGCTGCATCGCCCTGTTGACCGCGATGACCCTGCACAACTGGATGTTGATGGGCTTGTGGACCGCCACCGGCTTCATCATCTACTTCGCCTACGGCATGCGCCACAGCAAGCTGCGCGGCCGCAACGGCTGACCCGGCGGCGGCGCCGACGGCCCTCGAAGCCCGGGTGGAAACACCCGGGCTTTTCCTTGCCCGACACCACGCGCCGCCCGGGCACGCCAAACACACCCGGGATCAGCCGGAACGCAGTCGCGCCGGCGTACGGGATCGTGGGCACAGGGCACCTGCCAGGCCACGGGCCCATCGCGCCGCAGCCCCTAAGAGCGCCCCCGGCTTAGTAGAATGCGCTCCATGAACGCGCCTTCCGTCCCCTACGACAGCGAGCGGCTGAGCCAACTGGCCCAGTTGCTGATCGACAACATCCGCGAACTGGCCCAGGCCGGCTGGACGCCTGCCACCAGCAGCAACTTCTCGCACCGGCTGGACGACCAGCACGCCGCCATCACCGTGTCCGGCAAGGACAAGGGGCGGCTGATCGAAAGCGACATCATGGTCGTGGACCTGGCCGGCAAGGCAGTGGGCCGCCCATTGCGTCCGTCCGCCGAAACCCTGCTGCATACCCAGCTCTATGCCCGCTTCCCGGACGTCGGTTGCGTGCTGCACACCCACTCCCCGACCCAGACCATCGCCTCGCGCCTGTTCGGCGGCCAGGGCCACATCCGCCTGGAAGGCTATGAGCTGCTCAAGGCGCTGCATGGCAACTCCACCCATGAGACCGCCGTCGACCTGAAGGTGTTCCCCAACACCCAGGACATGGACGTGCTGGCCGCCCAGGTCGAGGCTGAACTGGACAAGGGCCCGATGTGGGGCTACCTGATCGATGGCCACGGCCTGTATGCCTGGGGCCGCGACATGGCCGAAGCCCGTCGCCACCTGGAAGCCTTCGAGTTCCTGCTGCATTGCGAACTTGAACTGCGCAAGCTGCGCGCCATTTCCTGATTACCCCTCCGCATGGGCCCGCGCCGGCCCGTGCGGGTATGCTCCCCTCCCCCACCCGAGGAGTCCCTGGCCATGAGCCGACTGCGCATCTTCAACGACACCGCCCCGGACACCCCGCTGCTGGACAGCCGCGACGGCGCGGTCATTGCCGCCGAACTGAAGCACATCGGCGTCACCTTCGAGCGCTGGCAGGCCAAGCACCCGGTTGCCCCGGGCGCGAGCCAGGACGAGGTCTTCGCCGCTTACCGCGAGGACATCGACCGCCTCGTCGCCGCGCATGGCTTCAAGAGCGTGGACGTGGCCTCGATCGCCCCGGACAACCCCAACCGCGCCGAGATCCGCAGGAAGTTCCTGGACGAGCACTACCACAAGGAAGACGAAGTCCGTTTCTTCGTCGCCGGCTCGGGCCTGTTCACCCTGCACGTGGGCGACAAGGTCTACGAAGTGGAATGCGTGAAGGACGACCTGATCTCGGTCCCGGACGGCGTCACCCACTGGTTCGACATGGGCGAGGAACCCAGCTTCGCCGCCATCCGCTTCTTCACCGAGCCGGACGGCTGGGTCGGCCACTTCACCGGCACCGACATCGCCCAGCGCTTCCCGCGCTATGAGCCCAGCGCGGCCTGATCTGCTCTCCCCCTCTTCCGCCTGCGGGAGAGGAGTCGGGATGAGGCAGCCCCTGGCAGGCCAGCCCTCCCCGACAACCCGACCGTAAACCCGCCAGCACCCGGCCAGCCCGGCGCAGGAACACCCCGTCCATGACCATCAAAGCCATCCTCACCGACATCGAGGGAACCACCTCCAGCATCTCCTTCGTCAAGGAAGTGCTGTTCCCGTACGCACGCAACGCCCTGCCGGAATTCGTCCGCAGCCACGGCAACGAACCGCAGGTGCGCCAGTGGCTGGATGCGGTGGCCACCGAGATCGCCGCCGGCGCCTGCCAGGACGCGGTGATCGCGGAAACCCTGCAGGGCTGGATCGACCAGGACCGCAAGCACACCGCGCTCAAGGCACTGCAGGGCATGATCTGGGACGCGGGCTACCGCAACGGTGACTACACCGCCCACCTGTACCCGGAAGTGGCGGCCGTCCTGCGCGGGTGGCACGCAAGCGGCCTGCCGCTGTACGTGTATTCCTCCGGCTCGGTACCGGCGCAGAAGCTGTTCTTCGGCTTCAGCGATGCCGGCGACCTCAATGGTCTGTTCTCCGGCAACTTCGATACCGAGGTCGGCGGCAAGCGCGAGGCCCCGAGCTATGCGCACATCGCCAAGGCCATCGGCATCGCGCCGCAGGACATCCTGTTCCTGTCCGACGTGGTCGAAGAACTCGACGCCGCGCGCGAGGCCGGGCTGCGGACCGTACTGGTCGACCGGCTCAGCGACTATCCGCTGCCACGCACCGGCGAAGCGACGCACGGCCATGCGCGGGTCGAGAACTTCGAGCAGATCACGCTCTGATACCGCGTTGCCGCTGGACAGGAAAACGGCCCCGGTGGGGCCGTTTTCGCATGTGTCGCCGGGCGCCATGGCCTCACGCCGGCGCACGCGCGGGGCTGCTAGGGTGCCGATGACGCGGAGGCCCCGTCTGCCGGTCGCTCCTGGAGGCATCGACGCATGATCATTCCATTCGCGGTCAGCCAGACCCTGGCCAATGAGTTTGCACTGCCCGACGCCGAAACCCTCACCGTGATCGGCGCCCGCCTGTTGACGGCCATCGCGCTCGGCGGCGCGCTGGGACTGGAGCGCGAGAGCAAGGGACGTGCCGCCGGGTTGAAGACACACATCCTGGTTTCGGTGGGTTCGGCGCTGTTCGTCCTGGCGCCGCTGCAGATGGGCGTTGCGCCCGGGGACGTCACCCGGGTCATGCAGGGCATCGTCTCCGGGATCGGCTTCCTGGGCGCCGGTGCCATCCTCAAGCTGGACAACGAAGAACGCATCCAGGGGCTGACCACGGCCGCGGGCATCTGGATGACCTCGGCCATCGGCATGGCCGCGGGCATGGGCATGTACCTGGCAGCCGGTTTCACCACCTTGGCCGCGCTGGCCGTGGTCAGCGCCCTGCCCCACCTCATGCCCGAGAAGAAAAACGACTGATCCATCCACGGAACGACTGATCCATCCACGGCAGGCCGCCACGCCAGGCTGCTATCGCGTGCGCAGCACCAGCACGTCGATGCTGGAGGACACCCCCAGCCGCGCGGTGAAACCGTCCCATTGCCCGGCGCCGGCGCTGACGAACAGGGTCATGTCGCGCACCTTGTACTCGCCCCGCACATAGCCGTCATTGAACGGTGCCACCACAAGACGGTCGAAGCCCAGCAGATGGCCGCCGTGCGTATGGCCGGAGATCTGCAGGTCCACCGCCCCGCTCCTGGACGCATTGCGCGCCTGCTTGGGCTGGTGGGCGAGCAGGATGTGCACGTCGCTGCCCTGCGCGCCCGCGATCACCTTCGACAGGTCCGGCGCCATGCCGCCGCGCACATAGGGACGAGGCTTCAACGCGGCCAGATCGCCAATGCCGGAGATCGCCAGGGTGCGGCCGTGGATGGACAGCTTCGCGGTCTGGTTCTCCAGCACGCCCAGCCCCATCCGCCGGAAGTGGGTCATCCATGCGGTGTAGTCGTAGTAGTACTCGTGGTTGCCCGGGGCCAGCCACACCCCATACGGCGCCTTCAACTGCGCCAATGGCGCGGCGAACCGCCCCGACGCCTCCAGGCCGCCGTCGGCCATGTCGCCCGGCAGCACGATCAGGTCGGGCTTGGCGGCCAGCACCTCGTCGACGATGCGCTGGGTCCGCCAGGTGCGCTTCACCGGACTGATATGCAGGTCCGCCAGCACCGCCACCCGCACCCCGTCCAGCTCCGCGGGCAGGTTCGGCACGACCAGGTCGCGTTCCTGCACCTTGGGCGGACGCAGGCCGTTGACGATGCCCCAACTGGCCAGCAGGACGATGGCGACCGCGGCAACGTCGTTCAACCGGGCCCCGTGCCAGACCGTGGCCAACGTCGACGTGCGCGCGAGCAGGCGACTGGCCAGCCAGCCCAGCGTACGCAGCAGCAGGAAGGCCAACAGCAACACGAACATCACCAGCACCCAGCCGAACACCAGCTGGACCCAGGCCACCACCTCGTACTCGAGCCAGTCCAGCCGCCACAGCGTGGCGAAGCCAAGCCCGACGAAGGCCAGCCCCATGGTCAGGGAAATGCGCCAACGGCGCTGCCGCCTGCTGAGCGCGTTGACCGGCAGCCACAACCACAGCGCCAGCAACGGCAGGATCAGGGAAACAAGGAGCGTCATCATTGATTGCGACAACCGCGATGCAGGCTTCGCCCGCCGTCAGGCCGCCAGGAAGGACTCAAGGGGATGCCACGTACTTTGACACAGCCTGATTGCCGGGAAGATAGCGGCGACTGAACTGCTGTGTTTGGTTTTCAGGGGCCACCTTCGCCCCTCTCCCGCGGCCGGGAGAGGGGGAGCGCCGGCTTACTTCGCCTTTGCCGCGATCCAATCGTTGATCTTGGCATCCAGCACGTCCAGCGGCACCGAGCCGTCCTTCAGGACTTCGGCATGGAACTCGCGGATGTCGAACTTGTCACCCAACTGCTCCTGCGCACGCTTGCGCAGCTCCTGGATCTTCAGCTCGCCGGTCTTGTAGGCCAATGCCTGGCCCGGCCATGCGATGTAACGCTCGGCCTCGGCGATGGCATCGGGCTCGCTCACCGAGGAGTTGGTGAACATGTAGTCCAGCACCTGCTGGCGGGTCCAGCCCTTGGAATGCAGGCCGGTGTCCACCACCAGGCGCACCGCGCGCCACAACTCGCCTTGCAGGCGGCCGAAGTAGCTGTACGGGTCGGTGTACACGCCCAGGTCCTTGCCCAGGCTCTCGGCATACAGGCCCCAGCCCTCGATGAAGGCGGTCTCGCCACCGAAGCGGCGGAATGCCGGCACGTCCTTCAGTTCCTGCTGCAACGCCAGCTGGAAGTGATGGCCCGGAATGGCCTCATGCAGGAACAGGTCCTCCGCGTCCCAGGTCTTGCGGGTCGGCAGGTCGTAGGTGTTCACGTAGAAGATGCCCGGGCGCGTGCCGTCCTCGCTCGGCTGCATGTACTCGCCACCGGCGGCCGACTTGGCACGGAAGGCCTCGATCGGGCGGATCTCGAAGCCCGCCTTCGGGGTCAGCGAGAACAGCTTGGGCACGTTGGCGTTGATCTTCGCCTCCAGGCCACGGTAGTGCTCCAGCAGCGCCGGCTCGGATTTGAACTCGAACTGCTTGTCGTTCTGCATGAACTTGAAGAAGTCCTGCAGCGAGCCCTTGAAGCCGACCTCCTCCATCACCTTGCGCATCTCGCCGTGGATGCGCTCCACTTCCTTCAGGCCGATCTCGTGGATCTGCTCCGGGGTCTGCGCGGTGGTGGTGCTTTCCTTGGCATTGAACGCGTACCACGCCTTGCCGTCCGGCAGGGAATCCAGGCCCACCGTTTCGCGGGTCGCCGGCAGGTACTCGTTGGCGATGAAGTCACGCTGCTTCTTGATCGCCGGCATCAGCTGGTCGGCGATCAGGGTGCGGAACGCGGCGGTCAGGCGTTCCTTGTCCGCCTGCGGGAAGTCCGCCGGCAGCGACTTGATCGGCCCCCAGAACTGGCTGTCCTCCGGCTTGGCGGTGATGATCTCGTCGAACTGCGGCACCACCTTCTCCATCAGCACGCGCGGCTGCACCACGCCGGCCTTCATGCCTTCGCGCATGTTGGCGATCTCGGTATCCAGCAGCACCGGCACACGCGCCGCGCGCGCCAGCCAGTTGTCGTAGTCCTTCACCGTCTTGAACGGCTGGGCGACCTGGCCCGAGCCCAGCATCACCGCATAGCTCACGGTCGAGCCCATCTGGTTGACCGGCATCATCCAGGACGGGAACTTCTCCCCTTCCAGCGACTGCTTCTGTTCTTCCACGAAGATGCGGTAGCTCAGCAGGTCCTGACCGCTCAGGCCGGCCTCACCCACGGCCTCCACCTTGCCCAGCCACTCGGTGGTGAAGTCATGGCTCTGCGTGCGGAACTGCGCCGAGCCGAAGTCCGGCAGCTGGTCGTTGTAACGGTTGTCGCCCTGGAAGGTGGCCTGCAGCGGGTTCTGCTTGAGCACACCTTCCCAGTAGTCGGCGTACAACTGGTTCAGCTGCGCGGCCTTGTCGGCCTGCGGTGCCTGGCTGGCGGTCTCGCCGGCCTTGGGCTCGGAGGACGGCGAACAGGCGGCCAGCACGGTGGCCAGGGACAACGAGACGGCAAACGCCAGGGGACGCAGCTTCATGGAAGGTTTCCAAGGTAAGTACAAGACCGGCAGCGTCGGTGCTGCCGAAGCACCCGGAAAGGGCCAAAGGTCACTGGTAGCGGCCGGAATTCGCGCTCCGGTCGGCAAACCGTCATAATTCACCGCCACGCCGCCCGTCCGGGCCGGCCACACCCCTTGCTTCCTGCCCCGCCCACCGCCTTCCGGCACGTGGCCAGGGCCCTTGCCGTTGCTGTAGTCATGACGAATTCGCGCCGCCCGCTGGGCTTCTGGTCCGCCACTGCCCTGGTCGTGGGCAGCATGATCGGCTCGGGAACCTTCCTGTTGCCGGCCACCCTCGCCCCGTACGGCGCCGCCACCCTGGTCGGTTGGGGCATCACCCTGTGCGGCGCCCTGCTGCTGGCCGTCACCTTCGCCCGGTTGGCCCGGCGCTGGCCGCAGACCGGTGGCCCGTACGTGTTTGCGCGCAACGCCTTCGGCGAACTGCCGGGCTTCGTGGTGGCGTGGAGCTACTGGATCTCGATGTGGTGCGCCATTGCCGCCATCGCGGTGGCCTTCGCCGGCAGCATCGGGGCGATCTTCCCGCAACTCACCGCGACCCCGGTACGCGCCGCCAGCTGTGGCCTGGTCGCGCTGTGGCTGTGTGCGGGCGTGAACCTGCTCGGTGTACGCGAAGCCGGGCGCCTGCAGCTGCTGACCACGGTGCTGAAGGTGGTCCCGCTGTTGCTGTTCGGCCTGGTCGCGCTGTGGTTCGTCGATACCAGCCACTACGTTCCGTTCAACCCGACGGCCGAGTCGCTGGGCAGCGTGGCTGCCAGCACCGTGGCCCTCACGTTGTGGGCCATGATCGGGCTGGAAGCGGCGACCGTGCCGGCCGAATCGGTCGATGACGCGCCCCGTACCGTCGCCCGCGCCACCGTGGCCGGCACCGCCATTGCCGGCATCGCCACCGTGCTGGCCTGCACCACCGTGCTCGGCCTGCTGCCGGCCGACGTGCTCGCCAACTCCGGCGCGCCCATGGCCGACGCCGCCGCCGCGTTGTGGGGGCCGACCGCCGGCATGCTGCTGGCCGTGGTGATGGCAGTGTCCTGCGTGGGCGCACTCAATGGCTGGACGTTGCTGTCGGCGCAGCTGCCGATGGCCGCCGCGCGCGATGGCGTGCTGCCGCGTGCCTTTGCCCATGAAACCCGGCGTGGCGCGCCGGCATTCGGGGTGATCGTCAGCTGCCTGCTGGCCACCGTGCTGGTCATCTGCAACTACAACCGATCGCTGGTGGACCTGTTCAAGTTCTCGGTACTGCTCTCCACCGCTGCGACGTTGCTGCCCTATCTGGCCGGCGCGGCGGCCTGGTTGTGGCGCGGCACCGGCACGGTGTCGCGCGTCGCAGCCGCGGGCGCATTGGCCTTCAGTCTGTATGCGGTCATCGGCATCGGTACCGAGGCCCTGCTCTGGGGCGTCGGCCTGATCATCGCCGGCCTGCCGATCTACTTCGTGCTGCGCCGCCAACGGTAGCCACGGCCGCCGCCGCGAAGCCGGCAACGCATGTACATCGGGTACGCCGCGCCTATGTGGCAAGGCGTTCGAACTCTGGTCCAACTAGCGCCTTCTGACTTCACCCTGCAGGCGTGAAGGCAGAAGGTCGCATAGCTGGTGACGCAAGCCTATCGTCGCGACGATTAAGACATCGTTACATCGCGCGGATATCTGCGCCGCGGTAGATGACACATCGTTCTACCCATCTGCCCGACCCTCATCAGGGGAGAGGCAATGCCCACAGATGTTACGTGCATGTCCAGATCCCCGGCGTGCACTGCTGACCTCACTGACTGAGCGCGCGTTGGAAACAGGCATACCCTGCTTTCATCTGCTGTGACGGCGACATGCCAGGACTGCACGATGGAAACAATGCTGACCCGTGACGATATCGACCATTGGCTGCAGGGCATCGCACTGCGTGCGCGCGACAGGCTGGCCAACGCCCGCTCCGGCGACATCGCGGTATTTGTCGCGCACGAAGTCGATAGCGTCCGGTCACATATCCCCGCGCCTGACCGCGCGTACTTTCATGACCAGTTGCGTGCGCTGCTCGATGAGATCAGCGGCATCACCGCCGGCAAGCCACGTGATGATGCCCAGCATTGACAGTGCACAGCTCCAACCCCGCATGTTCATGCACAAGGATCGGACAAACATGAATCATTGCCCCCGAAAGACCATGCCGATGGCACAAAGTGTGAAGCCCTGACTTGTTCAGCCGGCGGGTGCCCTCTAGATATGAACCAGCGGGGGGTCCGAACCACACTGACGGAGTCAGCCTCATGGGATCGGTATCCATGTACCTTGAAGGCCCAGGCCGGGAGCGCCGGCCAGTCACACTGCTCGCCAGCGAGCCCACCCAGGTTCGCCCGGGTTCAAGCGACGGCATTCGCATCGCGCATCGACGCTCTTCGGAGATCCAGATGCGGACCTTGGTCGATAACCACGGCAACATCGCACGCCAGGTCGATTACGACGGCTACCGCTACAAGTTCCAGGGCTCGGAGATGCACTGGGACCTGATCGTTGGATGAGCGGAAAGCCCCCTCCCGGGGGCTTTCCTTTTTCTTCAAGTAATCACCGCACCACGCTCAGCCGCGCGGCCCCCCCATCACCGGCAGGATCACGCCATTGATGTAGCTCGCGGTCACCGGGGACGCCAGGAACACATAGGCCGGCGACAGCTCCTCCGGCTGCGCGGGCCGGCCCATGTCGCTGTCCTTGCCGAACGCAGCTACATCGTCCGCCGCCTTGTCCGCGGGATTGAGTGGCGTCCACACCGGCCCTGGCGCCACGCAGTTGACGCGGATGCCGCGTTCCAGCAACTGCGCCGCCAATGATCGGGTGAAGGCATGGATGGCTCCCTTGGTGGCGGAATAATCGATAAGGGATGGGCTGCCGAAGATGCCGGTTTCCGAGCCGGTGTTGAGGATGCAGGCGCCCTCCTTCATGTGCGGCAGCACCGCCCTGGCCATGTGGATGTAACCGGCGATATTGGTCTGCAGCGTTTCCTGCAGTTGGGCATCGCCAAGATCTTCCAGCCGGTGACAGTGCAACTGGAAGGCAGCGTTGTTGACAAGGATCTCGACCCCGCCGTACGCCGCGACCACCTGGCGGACCGCCGCGCTGCAGAAGCCGGGGTCACGCACGTCACCGCTGATCACCAGGCAGCTCGCGCCCTCCCGCTCCACCTGCGTGCGGGTCGTTTCGGCGTCCTGATGCTCGTCCAGATACAGCAGCGCCACGTCGGCGCCTTCGCGCGCGAACAACACCGCTACCGCACGACCAATGCCGGAGTCGCCCCCAGTGATGATCGCGCGCATGCCGCGCAGCTTGCCGCTGCCGTGATACGCCGAGGCCAAATAGCGCGGGGCCAACTCCAGCTCCGCCTCCACGCCGGGCTTGGGCAGATGCTGGGCCGGCATGCGCACGGGTTGGTGGCGCACCCCGGCCTGGACACCGGCGCGTGGCTTCGGCTTCTTGTCGGCACGGGCCTCGGCCTTGTCGGTGCGCGCCTGCAACTGGCGCTGGCGCGCGGCCGTGGTCGCGGCAGCGTTCTTGCCGACGGCCTTCTTCGCCGGATTGCGCGCGGTCTTCTTTGCGGGGCTCATGTGTGAATGCTCCGGGTATGGCGCAGGATCGGGGGGACGCTCACGCCGAGGCGGGCTGGCCATGACCTGCGCAGTGCTCGCAGCAGAAGACGGAGCCCGCTGCCTCCACGCCGTGTCCGATGACCGCGCATCCGCAATGCGCGCACCGAGGTGCCATCGCATGGATGGCACATTCGAACGAATCGAAGGTGCCGGTTGCTTCACCCTGGGTCACGGTGAAGCTGTGTGCATAGTTGTTGCCACAAACATCGCAGGTAGCCATCTGCAGTTCCTCGCGTGATCAAGCGGGAAGGAATTCTCCGCGTGCGCACCGGCCGCCAAGGTGAAAACAGGTAAACGCACCGTGTAGGCGATGCCTGGAGCAGCTAGCTCCCTGCTCGCGCCTGCGATCAGCGCGTTCGCCCCGCGCCCTTCGCGTTCCGGTGATGCGCGCGCAGGATGCGCAGCACGGCGCTTTCGCGGGCACGCGCTCCCCGCAATGTACGCAGGGGTTCCAATGCCCCCGCATGCCAGGCGTCGAACACGCAGGGGTCCACATAGGCCCTGCGACAGACCGCCGTGGTATTGCCCAGCACGGCCGCCACCGCATCCATCACCTGCCGTTCCACCGTGGCCGCTGCAGCGGGGTCGGCGGCGTATCGCGCCAGTTCGAATGCGGCGGCGGCGGTGCCGCCCCAGGTTCGGAAGTCTTTCGCGCTGAACGCGCCTCCCATGGCCTGCCGCAGGTAGTGATTGATGTCCCCCGAATCGATCGGCACGGCTGTTCCCTGCGCGTCCACGTACTGGAACAACGATTGACCGGGAAGTTCCTGGCAGCGGCGGAGCAGGCGCACCAGTTGTGGGTCATCGATTGCGTGGCGCTGCCTGCGCCCGGACTTCCCGGTGAACTCCAGCAACAGACCACCTCCGGCGCATCGGCCCAGATGTCGGTTGCGTAGCGTCGTCAACCCATACGAGCCATTGCCACGGGCGTAGGTGTCATTGCCCACCCGGGCCAACGTGCGCCCCATCACCGCGATCACCAGCGCCAGCACTTTCTCGCGCGGCAAGCCGGGCAGCCGCAGGTCGGCACGCACCTGGCGGCGCAAGCGTGGCAACGCCGTGCCGAACTCCACCAGGTGCGCGAACTTGTCGGCGCTGCGCCGCCCGGTCCAGTCGGGGTGGTAACGGTACTGTTTGCGTCCGCGGGCATCACGACCGGTCGCCTGCAGATGGCCATCAGGAGCCGCGCAGATCCACACGTCGCGGTAGGCCGGCGGTATGGCCAGTGAACGTATGCGTTCGAGCGTGGCCGCCTGCACCACGGGTTTGCCGTTGGCGTGTACGTAGCGAAACCCACGCCCGCAACGCAGCCTTCGTATTCCCGGCGCGTCGTCATTGACATATCGAAGGCCTGCGCCCATCGCCATGCGCTCCTTCCCTGCCCTTTGCGGGCAGCGGCCCATCACCGCTGCCCGCCATCATCGTCAGCGGGCCGGCGCCCCCATGACCCGGATGCCGGTCGCATCCACCTGCTTCACACCCTGGATGCCGCGCGCAACCGCGACGGCACGTTCCTTCTCGGATTGGCTGCTTACCGTGCCACTCAGGTTCACCGTGCCATTGACGGTCTCTACCTTGATCTCAAGGCCAGGAACGTTCGAGGTCGTCAACAGGTCCGCCTTCACCTTGGTCGTGATCCAGGCATCGCTGCCCGGCTGTTCCGAGTCCGCCTTGGCCTCTTCGCGCTCGGTCGGCGGGTTCTCGGCGCTGACGATGGCGGCCGAGGCACACAGTGGCAATGCAGCCAGCAGGGCCCAACGGCTGAGTAGTGCTCGTTTCATGGATTTCTCCTTTGACGGAGCAGGTCAGCTCCGGGTCCAGCATCCGCCTGCGCGGGTTAACCAGCCGCATCAGCGGCACAGCGGTTGCTCATGCGCCGATGACAATCATGTACATCGCCACTACCACGGCGGGATGCTGATGATCAGCGCAAGGATGATGACGATCGCGCCGATGATGGCTATGTTCCTCTTCGATAGAAGGCGACGACGTTTCATGGCTACCTGCTCCGGTGCGGGATTCAGGCCGACGTCGGCGGATAGACCGCACCGGATTGCTCCGGCCAGATCAGGTCGGACAGGTCATAACCCTGCATGCGCGCCACATTCAACCATTCCTCGGCGACGCTGCGCTCCATGTGGCCCTGCCGGTGCAGCAGCCACAGGTAGTTCCGTGACGGCTCACCGACCAGCGCGGTCTGGTAGTCCGCGTCGATCTTCAGTACCCAGTAGTCGCCCTTGGTGAACGGCACCCATTGCAATGCCTCGGGCAGGAAGCTCACCTCCAGCCGCGCATTGCTCTCGTCCACCGCGCGTGCCGTGCCCACCGACTGCTCCAGCTCGCGCTTGTCGTTGATGCAGGAATTGACCACGCGAATCGAGCGGTCCTCGTCCAGCGAGTAGTCTGCGGTGATGTCGCGCGCGCCCACATCCTCGTGGCGCATCGGCTTGCGCGCGATCTCGAACCAGAGGCCGAGGTAGCGCTCGATATCCAGGTGCGGAACGCTCAGTACGTCAGTGTCCATTACGGTCTCCCATGTGCATGAAGTCATGAGAACAAGCGCGCCTTTAGCGGCCCGTGAAAGGAACCGGCCGCAGCCCTCACCGGATACTCATCCGGCTTGACGGGGGTGCAACCACAACGCTTCAGAGCGGCTGGATCTCCACGCTTGCGCGCAGGATCGGCCCCACCAGTATCTGGTAGCCGTCCAGGTCGAACGCGACTTCGGGGCGGCTCAGCGCCGCGGCCCGCGCGAGGGTGTCCACGCTCCCCAGATAGGCCCAGTTGCGGATGACGTGGATCTGCCGAAGCCCTTCGCACTGCTCCACGACCCCGATGCCGCCGGCATAGGGCCACACGCGCCGGTGGTGCGCGCAAAGCGCCTCGTGCAGCCGTCGGCGGTGTTCTTGCATCGGAAGCTGGCCGCAGCATGCGCCCGCGCAGCGCCCAAGCCGGTACCGGAAACAGGGCTGCCCCGCCGTCGACGGCTCCAGCCCCAGCACCGAACAGCAGAGCCCATGCGCATCGGCCAACGTGCGTAGCAGTGCCTGCGCGGCGAACCTGCTGGCGAAGACCCCGTAGGCGGTGGCATCGCCGAGCGCATGGACATTGCGGATCTCGGGCGTGTCCCCGGGCAGGGTGATGCCCAGCAGGCGCCGGTGCCGCCGCAGGCGGATGTTGAAGACCGGGAGCTGCTGCTTCACCAGCCGGGCCTCCAGCAACTGTGCGCCGATGTCGCCGGCCGTGCGTACATGGCGGACGCGTCGCGCCCGCTCCAGCATGCGACGCGAGCCCGGTGCCCGCAGGTGATCGGCCACGCGACGGCGCAGGTTGATGCTCTTGCCGATGTAGAGCACTTCATCGTCCTGTCCCAGGAAGATGTACACGCCGGGTGCGGGCGGCAGCGCCTGCAGGCCTTGCAATTCCATCGGTGGTTTCATCGGCGCAGGGTACGTCGCCATTGCTTAACGGCCGGGGCATCCACCGTGGTCATCATTGTCAGCGTACCGGCAACGCGACAGCCACGGCGCACCAACTGCCCTGCGCGCAGGGTACTGGCACGGCAATGCCTGCCGTGCCGACGGAGCAACGCCATGGCCCTCCTGCAAGCCGGTCACCGGCTCGGGATCTCAGCGCGGAACGACGCCAAGCCCGTTCCTTCCGACAACCTCCCGCATCCGGCGCCTCGCCGCGAGCCGAACCCCGGTACACCGCCCGAACCCAAGAAGCGCCGCGAGCACGACGACGAGGAAGAATGAACGGGGCGTCGGCCTCGCCTTCAAGCACAAGCCCCGCATGGCGGGGCTTGTGCAGAACCGGACGATGGGCAGCGGACGTCAGGCCGGCATCGGCTCCGCGTCCTCCGCGGCGGCCTGCGCCGTTGGATTCAGCACCGGCGCACCGATCCGGGTCAGCGTGTTGCGATCGGTGTGATTGAACGGCTCGGCCTGGCCCGGGATGACCAGCACCGTCGTCTGCTCATACGACCAGGTGCCATCGTCATGGATGGTGACCTCGATGTCGTAACTCTCGGTCCGGAACGCATGTTCCAGGAACGGATTGGAGAGGATGCCGTTGGTGGTGGAGCCGCGCACCGCACGCAGATGGAAGCGCTTGGCGTCCGGCGCGGCCGTGCCGACGGCCATCGCCGTCTGTCCACGTGGGATGGACAGCGTCAGGATGATCGTCCCGGTCGCCGGCTCCCACAGCCAGTGGCCCACCTGGTCGTGAAACGTCTCCACGTCGTCGGGCTTCACGATGCGCGTGTGGTAGCGCAGGCCGTAGAACAGCTGCGGGCCATTGGTCTGCGCGTCGATGGGATGGAGTTCGTAGTGCTCGATGAACGCCTGGTGCTCCGGACCGTCCGCCTTGGGATTCACATCCATGCCACGCTCGCCGCGCCAGACGCCGGCCATGGGTGCCAGCGGGCCCAGGTTGCCCAGCGTGTTGGGATCGGGGGTCGGCTCGGTGTAGATGTCTTCAGGGAATGTGGTCATGGCGCGCAGGGTGTACCGCAGCAGTGAATTGGCGCATTTTACCCGCTGCAACCCCGAATATCCCTGCCGGTGCCGCGCCCGCCCGATCCGCGGGCACGGTGCGCCCACCGCCCTGATACAGCCGATGCCCATGGACTTCCCTGCCTATCTCACTGAACTCGCGGCCTTGTATGCGGCCAACGATCAGGCCCTGCAACTGGCCCCCGGCGTCAGCGAGGATGCGCTCGCTGACGCCGAACGGGAGCTTGGCTTCACGATCTGCCCGCTGCTGAAGAGCGCCTGGCGTCGTGCCAATGGCAGCGAGGATGCCCAGACCGTGTTCGCGCGCCCGGGCTATCTCACCGGCTACCGCTTCCTGTCGTTGCAACAGGCGATGCAGCAATGGCGCGGCATGCACCGGCGCGCGCCCCAGTACGACGGCTACGAGGATCCCCGCCCCCGGGACGTGCGGCTCCAATCCGGTTGGGCGCAGCAGGGCTGGCTGCCCTTCGCCGGCTTCCATGCCCCGATCCTGATGCTGATCCTCGACCACAGCCCTTCCGCGCACGGCCGTCCCGGCCAGATCATCAGCTTCACCCACGACCCGGATGCGATGGACCATGTCTGCGACGGGTTCGCCGCGCTGTTGCCGCTCTCGCTCACGCAGATTGCCGACGCACCCGAGGATCTCCTCCTCGAATGAGTAACCGCGACATGCCCGCCCATCCGCTTAGGCTCCGGGACGCCAGGCCATCGTCCGCGAGCGCCTGGACTTCGGCCGTTCTCGGCGCCTCCTGCCTGCGCTTTCGGCGCCGCAGGCCCGCTCGATCTACGGGTGTTTGATCGAGGCACTTTCGCCGAGCCTGCCCGAACGCTCTCCCCATGCGGCATACCGACACCGCACATCGCTCACAGCCCGACAGCCCCCTGCCGGCCTGTGTGAAGCACCGTGATTGAATGGCAGGCGTAGCGGATGAAATCGGCAACCGCATCTGGCTGACCGGAAAGTGTGTCCGGTGCATGTCCGAGATACGCCGCCCGCGCAGCGGCCAGGACGTGTTGATACCGCTCGTCCAGCAGCGGAAGCAGCCAATCGGCGGCATCATCCTTGGCGGCGATCCGACCGGTGATCGTCGTGTACCAGATGCGCGCCAGCGCCAGAACGATGTTGCGCTCGTCCCCTGCCCAATCTTCCGGCACCTGCCACTGCGCGACGGTGTCCTGCAATGCGCGGCTAATATCGGCATCGGGAACCGGCTCGAACAGCGCATCCGGCGAGGGCCCGAACAGCGCGACGCCGTGCGCCTGCACCTGCCTGAGCAGAATGGCCAGGTCGTGATCGAGCACGGGCGCCTCGAAGCGGCCCGCGACGATGTCCGACCGCAACCATTCCCCGAACTGCAGCTCCCGGCGCGCGGGATGCCGCCATGGCACCACACCGTCATACGCGACCACCGTCAACTCCAGCGGACGCAACACCGCATCGACAGATGGCGGCGCCGATACCGTCAGCAGATCCACCAGCAATGCATTCCGCACCCGCTCATCCGGTGCCACGGCCACGGTGACGAGCAGGTCGACGTCACTCGACGGTTTGAGCCCGCCCAACAGGGCCGAGCCAAACAAATGGACCGCCATGATCGTGTCACCGAGATGGTGTTCAACCACGCGGTGAACAGCGGCCAGCTGTGGATTGATCGAAGGAATCGGAGAGTCATGCATGCCGGGAGTGTAGCGTCGCCGCTCCTTCGATGTAGGCGATACACGGTCGTGCATCTGCGGCGGCACAGAGATCCGCAGGTCAACGGACCAGGCGGCCCATGCCGCGCCTGGCCCAGCTGCACGTTTGCCGGCCTCGCCACCCAGGCGACGATCATCGCACCCTGATGGCTCGAGCCACACCGCAAACCGGTCGATTCCACATGGGTGACCGGACTCATCGACCCGTGATCTGCCACCGGCCACTGGATACACTGGGCGTTCGGCCGGCGGTCACGCCTGCGAAGCACACGCCATTGCATCCGATGCTCCCTCAATCGAAGAAGAATCCGGCGTGCTGCCCTTCAATTACCTTGTGCATCAGCGCATCGACGTTCTCCGTCAAGCGCGTGACACTCTCGAATTCCGGTTCAACACCGTGCACGACCAAGCCGGACAGCCTGCTTACGGCGATGAACTCGTAGTCGCCACCGACCGACAGGACAACGGGCAGATACTCCCGCCAGAAGACGCGCACCGATTCGGCATCCTGGCCGTCCATCGCTGCATCAAGACTCATCCTCTCAAACTCATCCCAGGAAAAAGCACCGGCCGTCGCACCTGCATAATCCTCCAGCGTCAGGAACCAGGTTGCCTCGTCCTCGCTCGAAAGCGACTGGAAACCCGACAGGAATTCGATATACGACGGAGGAACTGCAGCTATCGAAGCCGCATCCGCCACCAGGGATTCCGTATGCAGCAAGCTGTCGCTCCTGGGTTGGCGCATCCACCCCTTCGACAGCAGATGGTCGACAAACCTTTCATGTAATCCTGTCACGGCGGGTCTTCTACGTGATTGGCCTCTTTGATGGCTTCCCGGCCGAAACGCCGCGACTGATAACTGCCCCCCACCTTCTCGATGGTACAGCTCCATGTCGCGCCGATGGCGGCCCGCGTCACGCACTTTGGCACCCATGATCAGCCCCAAGCGCGACCAAGGTCAGTAGCCAGCGCAACCCGCGCGTGCCGACCGATCCATGCGTTGAACACGATGCATCTCGGCCGGGAAGATACAACGCCGGAACCGCTTGCACTTTCTACCCATCACCAAAGGGTGCCGGGCGAATGACACCTCGCATCCACCACGAGTGTCCATCCTGGACCAATCGGCGATAGCCGAGACTCGATAACAAGCCACGGCGAGATGTTCAGGATGCCGCAGGCAAGTCACAACCCCATCCGTGATAAGCCGTCGAGCTTCTCCATCGGCACATCACCGACACATCCGCTCCTCGCTACCGACTCTGTTAGATTCAACACCGGCGAAATCACACCCATCCAGTACGCAGCCCACAAACCAACAGAAAGTCGCAAGAAGTATGGATGCATCTTAAAACTGCGTGAATCCCGCGACCACCTCCTCCACCTTGCCGCCAGCATCGAACTTCGCGTAAATGTACAGCCCTCCGTAGTTCAACGGATAATCCTCAAGCACAAATCCATCCGGAAATCCATTCTCATCAACCTGGAAATAGAACTCATACCCAGCACCAGTCACTGCGCTGAAGTAGTAATCTTCCCGCTGAATTAGAACTGGCTCCCCGCCAATCTTTACAAACCATGAATCCCCCTCTGTTGCTGGCACAAGGGAACCGTTAGCTATTGAATCAAGGATGGTAGAGGCGTCCAAACTCTCCGGACTCGGTGCATGCAGAAAGCATCGAATTCCAATTCTTGGATAGATCGTATCTTCGTCAGTGGGAAGGAATCCTTCATCAAGCATAATCGACAGATCCTTTCCATTCAATTCTGGAAAGTCAGCACCTGCAAGCAGCAGAAGAAAGCGAGAGCCCGGCCGAAATTCAGCCATACCGAGAACGGCTTCAGGCGCTCGGCCACCGACCCTCGATGACCCGTTGGAATGAAGCGACAAACCCAAAAACCTCTCTTTCAACATAATTATCCCCTGCAAGGCAATAACCCCTCATTTTTAGCGAACTCAATCGCCGCCCGCCTGAGCTCTCGCGTTCGCTCATGCGCAAACCGCCGCGCATTCCCGGGATCCCAACCTCTATCGATAAATTCCTGATACATCACATTCTTCATAATCACCGAATTCAAATTTATGTTCTCGAGCGCTGTCATCCCTTTCAGCACACTCGGCTTGAACAGCCCTGCATTCCGCTGCGCCGCGCTAATGGCCTTGTGCAACGGTCTCGCTTCCACTGCAATGGCGGGATTCGTTCTAGCTATCCCCGACGCCCGCCCGGTAACATGGTTATTGTTTCGCAGCCACGCATTCTGAAGCAACTCATGCGCATCCAGTCCATCATTGGCATGCATGTAATTCGCATACCCCCAGATACCGAACTCTTCATACAAACCTAGCGGGTCTATATACAAAAATTCGTTCTTCGGACCTGCATAGAGGCTCTCACTCGACAGAAGGCGTATTGGATCCTGCGACGCGAATTGCCCCACTTCAACCAAATAGTATCGATGCCTGTTGTATGCCAGGCCGGTTTCTACATCCAAGTAGCGCCCTTGCTTTTCGATGCAACAAGAGCCCTCTTCAATCGAAGATCCCTCATTGATGCAAGTGACACCATCAGGGGCGATTCGCCCCGTCACCTCACCATTAATATCGAACAAGAAGCAGGATATTCGGGATCCAGGGCTCGCGGCACGCTGCGTCACCACCGATGCCCCCCCACTCAGCGCACGATGCTGCGAATCCGCCGCCGTCTCATCCAATGAACCCTCTCGGCTCGCAGGTGCATGTGCTACCAATGAAGTGCCGGACGCTTGTTCCACCCACGCTGAACCGTCGTTTCTTGGAGCCAAAGAGCTACTCAGCCCCAGAACGCCAAATCCTGCCGAATTCTTCAGCTTTGAATCATCCGCGTGACGGAGCCCGCTCGCCCTTTCCGCAGAAGGACTGTGCAACGGCTGCTCACCTGTTATGCCTCGCCTGCCTGAATCGCTCGACAGCAACTCAGGTTGCACTATCGTCACGGCTTGGGTCTCCTCGGCGGGACTAAGCTCACTCACCGCAACCAACGGCACAAACGTCCCCGGGTAGTACACATACTCCCGCACCCGCTCATGCAACATCTCCAACCGCCGCTGCCTGCGCTTCACTTCCACCAGGCTGCCCACGTTCCCCACCCAGACCGGCGCTGCATCCTCGGCGTCATTGGCCTGCTGTACCTCGCCCAGCAGCGCATCGCCATCCCAGAAAAACCACGTCGTCTGCGTCGGATTGCGCTTGAACACCCGACGTCCCAGCGGGTCGTAGCCGTAGTACGTTGATTGCCCGTTGCGGCGGCTCTCCGCCAACCGATGGTTGGCATCCCAGATCAGGGTCAGGTCATCCGGCGCGTCGCCATGCGGTGCGCCCTTGTGCACCAGGTCGCCGGCGCGGTCGAACACGTAGTGCACGCCTTGGTAGGTGCCTTCACGCGTCCAGGTAGTCAGCTCGTCTTCGTCGCCGCCCACCACCTTGCGCGCCTGCACCTGCTTCACTTCGGTGCGCAGCCGGTCGCCCGCCGGGTCGTTGAAGTAGCGTTCCACTTTCTGCTTCGGATCAATATGCTCCAGCAGGCGACCAATGGCGTCGTAACGGTACTCATCCATGCCCTGCACGCTGTCGCTGCGCCGGGCCAGGTTGCCACTGCGGTCGTAGTCGTAGCGCGTCTCAAACAGCGGCGCGGCATCCTTCAGCACCGACTGCGAGGTCAACAGGTTTCGGCTGTCATAGGTGAACTCGCGCTGCAGGTGCGGGCTCAGCTGTTCGCGGATAGTGCGACCCAGTGCATCGCGCTCCATGGAGATCGGCGACTCGTCATTGATGGCCACTGATACGGTCTGGTCGCGCAGGTCATAGCCAAACGCTACACGGTTGCCGGCCGAGGTCTCGCGCAGGACGCGGTTGCCGACCGCATCGTAGGCATAGCCCACGCGGAAGCCATCCTGCAGCTCTTCCAGCAACTGTCCTACTTGGTCGTACTGCCGCCTGACCGTTCGCGCCGGATTGCGCAGCTCAACGAGCTGCCCCAGCTTGTCGTAGATGAAGTGCTCCTGCACCTGCTGGCCCGGATGACGGACATCAGGCAGCGTCTTGCGGATGATGCGTCCGAGCTTGTCGGTGGTGAAGGCGATCCGCTGGCCCAGCGGGTCCACCGTGGCGGTCAGTCGTCCCGCTGCGTCATAGGTGTACCGGCGGGCCTGTCCCCAGTAGTCGACCTCCTCCACAATGCGGCCCAAGGCGTCGCGCACCAACTGGTAGGTTTCACCGCGCTGGTTGATGACCGCGACGAGCTGTTCCTCGGAGTCATACCGATACTCCACGCTGTGGCCGTCGGCCTGCAGCCGCTTGCCGATCTGCCCGATACCGACGTATTGCAGGCGCGTTTGACCGCCAGCTTCATCGGTGTAGCGCACCAGCTGGTCCTCGGCGTCGTACTCGCAGCGCACGCCATTGCCGTCTGGTCCGACCGTGCCCAGCAGGCGCCCCTTGATGTCGTACTCGTAACGACTGACCTGGCCGAGTGGATCCGTCTGCTCCTGCAGGTGGCCCATAGGGTCATGCCCGTAGCGGCTCTCGTGGCCCAGTGCATCGATCACCGCGGCCACCAGCCCGTGACGGTCATAGCGCAGTCGCGTCACCGCCTGCCGGGCATTGGTCTGCGCGAGCAATTGGCCCTGTCGGTCGTAGTCGAAGCAGGTGGTGGCGCCCAGTGGATCCACCTGCGCGACCAACCGGCCCTGCAGGTCGTACGTCTGGCGCCAATCGGCACCATCGGGTGTACGCAACGACACCATATGGTCGTCCTGGTCGTACTCCATCTGGACCGAGGTGCCGTCGGCTCGTGTCAGGCAGGTCAGGTTTCCGTGGGCGTCATAGGCAAAGCCGGTGCGCAGTCCCTCCGGGTCGGTCACCGCTACCGTGCGGCCGAAGTCGTCGTACTCGAACAGCGTGACGCCATCGAGCGGGTCGATCTCGCACAGTGGCAACTGGTTTTCATCGAACTTCACCACCGTCAGGTGGCCAAAGGAATCGGTGACGCGCGTCTCCCGCAGCAACGCGTCGTATTCGAAGCGATAGTCGTACAGGCCGCCATCACCCCAGGAGTGCACCACCCTGCCCTGTGCGTCGAACGCATAGTGGAAGGACAGGCCGACGCGATCGGTATGGCGCACCATCCGCTGCTGTTCGTAGCCGAACGTGCGCGGCGCACCCAGTGCATCGACGGCGGCGAGCAGGTCGCCGGCATCGCCATGCCGGTAGCTCACCAGCGGGTGAAGCCGGCCGGTGGCCGGATCGTGCAGGGCCATCCGCTCGATGCGGCCATGGCGCGCATCCACCTCGATGAAGCGCCCCTGCAGGTCATCCACCCCGCTTTCGACGATGCGGACGAGATGGCCATCGCGTCGCTCGAACCGCCAATGATTGCCATGCGCGTCCTCGATGCGCTCGATGACCAACGCGCCCCTCGCCGGCAACGTGCTCACCCCGCCGGGTTGCAGCACGCCGAATACATACTGCAACCCACCCTTGAAGCGCACCCGCCACTGCCCCTGACCGCGCAGCAACCGGGCACCGTCGACAAAGTCCAGGATCGCACCCACCTCGTCGTCCACCGCCGGCAGCTCGGGGAAAAACGCCACCTGGTCCGGCGCGGACAGCCAGGCGCTGCCATCGTCCAGGAGTTCCAGGCGGATATCGGCCGGCGTCAGCCAGCCGTTGCCGCACAGGCCCGGCTCTGACCCACGGCGCGAGCCATAGCTACGCGTCCACGCCAATGGCAGGCGGCCGGGAACATGGAAGTCCTGATGGTTGACCACCACGCTGCCGTCACGGATATCCACCGGTTCGGCACGCAGCACCTTGCACTTGAGGAATCCCGGCGGCAGGTTGCCCCACCGCGCTCGCCGCCAGTTCGCGAATGCGTCCATCTTCTTGCGGAAGAACGCACTCTTGCGCAGCTTGCCCAGCCCCGCGAACGCCGCACGGAATGCCAGTGCCGTCCACGACACCGTCGGCGGACCGCCCACGGTGACGCTGGTGGGAATGGCCACGTTCAACCCGGTGGGCAACGACATCGCGCGCAGCGGCTTCTTGGGCTTCTTCACCCGGAACGGGTTGATCATGCCGGCCAGGTTGCAGTCCAGCACCGGCATGGCGAGCCGCGAGAACGGCTCCCCGTCGGCAGACACGGTGCGGCTGCCCATGAAGATCTCTTCACCGTCGAACTGCGGCCCCATCGGCGCTGACAACGGCGGCGCCCACACCCCCATCGGGATGTGGATGTCCAGGCCCCCGGTACCGGCAGTGGCGCGATGCACGCCGTTGACCTTGATGGTCGAGCCGATGAACGGGATGTAGTCGAACGGATCCAGCACCAGGCCGATGTGCGGCGTCGGCAGCGGGCTCGGCGGCACCGCGTACATATGGATGTCGATGCCCAACTGGGGGTCGAAATGCTTGGCGGCGATGCTCATGGCAACACTCCCTGTCCGCTATAGCGCGCGCGCCAGGGCGCGCAGGAAAGCCTTTACCTCGTCCCGGTAATCGGCACTGATCCACGCCACGACGGCGATGCCGACGACGATGGCCACGCTCATCCAGAGGATCTTGTTCGACTTCATGCCAGGGCCACTCCCGTGGTCGTTGCGGGCGTGGCCGGGATGGCAGGTGCCGGCTGCAGCAGCGCGGCCGGGTCCGGCAGCGGCTGCATGGCCGGCGGCTCGCTCCACACCGGAATGTCGTGGTCCAGCGGGTGCTCGATGGCCGGCAGGCCATTCCAGCCCGGGTCAAGGAAGTCGCGGCCCACCGCCACGATCTTGCGGAAGAATTCGTCGCCCCCCTGGATCACCCGCTCGCGCTCCTGCTGGGCACGGTGGAAGCTCTGCTCCAACGCGCCATCCAACTGCGCGTCGATCCGGTCCAGCTCCGCCCGTGGCGGCAGCGGCCCCAACGCTCGTGCCTGCGCATCGGCTTTTTCCAGCAGGAGCGTACTTGCCTGCAGGTAGTGGGCCGACACCTCCTGGAGCTTTTCGCAACGGCGCGTGTCCTGCAGCAACAGCAGGTCCCACAGCGCCTGCGGCAAGGTGGTGGCCTTGCGGTCGGCCGGTGACAGGGGCTTGGCGGTCCGCACCGCCTCCAGCAGGTGCGTGCGCGCTGCCTCGCGCTGGCCGGCCTGGAGTTGGCACCAGCCGGCCATGCGTTGCCCCTCCAGCGTGAACATCGGGTGCGGGATGCTGGCGGCCGAGGTGGAGGCCTGAAGGTAAGTCTGGGCGGCACGCTCGGGCTGTTTGGCCGCCAACCAGCAGCCGGCCTCGCCGAACCAGCTCTGCATCACCAGTTCCGGTGCGGCGGCATTGCCGGCCACGCGCGCCCCTTCGGCCGCGCTACGTGCCTGTCGATAGGCGTTGATGGCCTGCGCGTGGTCACCGTGCTTGAGCCATGAACCGGCGAGCATCATCTGCACCACCGACTGTTGCTCCTGCCAGCCTTGGCGCAACGCCAGGCCCTGGGCTCGCTCGGCGCGGGCGGCGACCTGCGCCGGCGTGCCACGCTCGATCAGCAACATCATGTCGGCCATCAGTTGCCGATACAGCACTTCCGGGCCGCGCCCGCCCGATTGCGCGGCGGTGTCGCGTGCGATGGAGAACAGGTCCACCTCCGCCGTGATCAAGCCGGCCTTGTCGCCCAGGCGATCCAGCAGGCCCTGCCAACGCGGCTGCTCCTGGCTGTCGATCAGCATCAGCCGCAGCCGCGGCCCCGGGCCGGCCGCCAGAGCGGCCTCCACCCAGCATTCGAAACCCTCGCCCGGCACGCAGCGCTCCGGCTCCAGCACGGCCGCGAGCAACCGCATCTGTTCGCGGTGGTGTTCGACGAAGCTCTCCAGCACGTCCACCACGCCCTTGGCGCTGTCCGCGTGCGCCTCGTGCGGGCCGCGCCAACCCAGCGGCACCTGCTGCTCGCGCAGCTCGTCCTGGCTGGCCAGGTAGCGCTCCAGCAGGTCGCGCTTGATCTGCCGGCTGTAGCGGAAGCCCAGCTCATAGGCGGTGTCGATGCGCAGGAAGTAGTCCGGCGTATCGCGTCCCTCGTCGTGCCGCTGCATTTCGAAGAACGCAGCCAACAGGCGGCTGGCGTTGGCCGGCAGGCGCCACACCAGCAACCGGTGGGCCGGCTCCGCACTGGCCTGCAGCCAGGCATCTCGCAACGCGCTCAAGCCGCGCAGCATCGGGTTGTCCTGCATGCATTGCCTCCCGGGCCGGCTCAGCAGTTGAGCTTGATTTCGCTGCCATTGACCGAGACACCACTGGCATCGATCACCACCACCGAACCCCCGGCGCTGATCGTGATCGTACTGTCGGTGATCTCGATGGATGAACCACCCACCTTCGCGGTGAGCTTGGTCGCCGACTCCAGGCTCATGTCGCCATCGGCCCCCTGGCTGAAGGTGCCGGAGGCGTCCTGCGAGTAGTTGCCGGTCACATCGACCACGCGCGCCCCGACATTGCTGTCGTCCACCTTGCCCTGCACCGCGCGCTTGTCCTCGCCGGTGATGGTGGTCTTGCGCCCCGCATCGAACGTCTCGGTGACCAGGCCGACCACGTTGCGCGTGGACGTCGATGTCACCGTCTCCAGCCAGGTGCCGGTGCGCTGGCTGGTGTAGTCGCCGGTCAGGGTGGTCTTGAACGGGCCGGTGATGGTCTCGGTGTAGCCGGCAGCGGTGATGGTCTTGGTTTCGCCGGCTTCGTACTTCTCGGTGACCGCGCCGGTGACGTTCGTGGTGCGCGTGTCCTTTGCCGTCAACGTGTCCGCGCCGGTCACGGTGATGCCGCGGGTGCCGCCCACGCTGATGTCCTGGTTGGCGCCCACGTCCATGCTGTGGTTCACCGTCACCGACGTGGACTTGTTGTTCTTGACCGTGGCGTTCTGGTCATTGAGCACGGTGGTGACCATGTCACGCTGGGCGCGCATGTTCAGCAGCTCGCCGCCGGCGCTGTCATGCATGGTGATCTCGTTCCAGCCCGCGCCCTTGACGGTCTTGGACTTCAGGCCGCTGACCTCCATGCCGAAGGGTGGCATGTTCTGCTCGTTGTATACGCGGCCGGTGATGATCGGCCGGTCCGGGTCGCCATCGAGGAAGTCGACGATGACCTCCTGCCCCACGCGCGGCGGCGAGACACCGCCCATGTCCGCACCGGCCCAAGGGCTGGCGCTGCGGATCCAGCACGAGGCGTTCTCGCGGCGATCCAGCTGGCGGTCCCAATGGAACTGCACCTTCACCCGCCCATAGGCATCGGCATGCAACTCTTCGCCCGGCGGCCCGACCACCGTCGCGGTCTGCGGCCCGGGCATGCGCGGCCACGGCGTGGTGCGCAACGGGCGGAACGGGATGCGACGGCGCAGGACTTCAGCGCGCATCTCCACGCTCGGCGCTTCGGCGCTGCCGAAGTCACTGGCGAAGTTGTTCCGCCCTTCCCGCTGCAACGCCACCACGAAGAACTCGCGGTCAGCACCGTCACGCCCATGGAAGTCCGGGTGACGCTCCAGGCTGAAGCAACCGCCCGCGTCCAGCTCGCCGGCATTGCCGGCACATTCGAACAACTTGGTCGGCCATACCACTTCTTCGTTGCGCACCGCCGCCAATGCCTGTCCGACACGGCTGTTGGAGAACCGTGCCGCACCGTCGTAGCGGTACTGCTCCAGCGGCGGCAGCAGGCCCAGCGGCACCTCGTTGCCCCGATCACCATCGAGCTGCTGGCTGGGCTGCTTGAAATCAAAGCTGCGCAACGTCTGCATGCTGGGGCCGACACGACGACGTGCGCCCCAATGATGCAGGCCGGTCCGTGCCAACGTGCCCTGGTCCGAGACGAAGGAGACCGCCAGCGGGTCACCGTGCACGGTGCTGAGCGTGGAGTCATCGCTGATCACCAGCGTATGCCCGTCCTCGTCATGCACGAAGCTGTAGTAAAGGCCGGCGTCTTCGAGCAGGCGACTGACAAAGGCAAAGTCCGACTCGTTGTACTGCACGCAGTAGGAGAGCGTCGGCAGCTTGCCGGCATTGAGGTCGTAGCGGTACCGCGCCAGCTCGGAATACCCGTCGAACACCTCCTCGATGATCTGCAGGGCGTTCCTGTCCTGGAAGATGCGGCAGTTGCAGGTGTAGTCCAGGAAAGCGAACCAGGGAGCCACCTCCGCGCGATAGCTGCTGAACTGTGCCTGCTGGCCGGTGCTGGCGAACTCACGCACGTAGCCGTGCACGCTGCGGTTCCCGAACTCATCGCCAAGCTGCAGGCGCAGCGGCTGGCCCACCAGTTGCTTGAGCTCCAGCCGGGGCTGGGTGGAAAGCAACTCGATGCGGTAACTGAAGGGCCGCGACGCGCCTTCGGAACCATCGAACTGCTTGACCAGGAATGTCTCCGGCTCCAGTGCCGTCTCCACGCGGATCAGGCGTCGGTCCTGATGCAGGCGTTGCACATCCAGGGCGGTTAGCAATGATGCAGCGGACATTGGGCGCTCCGTCGTCCCATGTAGGTCGAGCCCGACTTTGCCATCAGCACCGGGAAAGCGCCATCATTTTGACGCCTCAAAATTCAATCACAAAGCTAAACAAGACGGTTCTGCAGCCCCGCTTAGGAATGCTCCCAATTCAGGCCCTGCATGCACCCAACGTCGACGCACCACCAACCGTGATGCAGGCATGAAAACGGAGTCGGGCCCGCCAAAACGAAGGGCGGCCATTGGCCGCCCTTCGCTTCATTCCCGCTTGCCTTGCGCTCAGTACCCGGACCGGTACACCGGAACGACGGGCACCAGCGGTACGTACTGCACTTCGCGGCACCCGTCATAGCGGCTGCAGCTGCCGAAGTACCCCGGGCCCCAGTAGCGCTGGCGCGCATCGCGGTTGTACGGACTGTTGTAGAAATCCGGCCGGTACATGCCCGAGCCGTGGTAGGTGTAGGGCGTGCTGCCGAGCGAGCTGGTCTGGCGCGCCGTGTAGGCTTCCGACGGCGCACCGTCATTGGCGACATAACCGAACTCGTTGTCGTAACGCACGAGCCGGTAGTAGACGGTCTCCCCACCCTGCTTGCGGCTGTGCAGGCGCTCGAGCTGGCCACCGCCGGCGTCGGCATAGGCCTGCCCATTCTCGAACACCACCTCGCTGGGGTTGACCTGTTCTTCCTCCATCGGCGGCGCGGCGCTCGCGCCACATGCAGCGGCAACCAACACCAGTGCCGCGCTCATCCTGATCAATGCCGTGTGACTACGCATGACTATCCTCCGTGATACCGCCCCGGTGCCTGCCGGAGCCGATGATTGAGCCTTCGCCGATCCCCTTGGTTGACCCGAGGGAGCGCGTCCATCACGGGCGTCCCGGCCTTCCCCACGCTCGGCACAGGGGCCGAGTATATGCCAGCCTCCACTGGCAGATCGTGAAGCCGCGCACGCGCGGCTCAGCGAGCGGGCGAGGTCTGCCCGAATCGCTGCATCGCGGCGCGGATCAGCTGCCGCGCCTCCCCGGCATCGCCCCAGCCATGCAACTCGATCCGGGCACCGGCCGGGAGCTGCTTGTAGACGCGGAAGAATGCCTCGATGCGCTCGCGCTCCATCGCCGGCAGGTCCTGCAGGGTGCGCAGCGCGCTGTAGCTCGGGTCAACCGCATCGCTGGGCACACCGACGATCTTCTCATCGGCCTGGCCGCGGTCGACCATGCGCAGCACGCCCAAGGGACGGAACCGGACCACGGCCCCTGGCTGGATCGGGAAGCGGGTCAGTACCAGGGCGTCCAAGGGGTCGCCATCGCCGGCCAGCGTGCGCGGCATCGAGCCGTAGTTCGCCGGATAGGCCACGGGCATCGACAGGAACCGATCCACCCGCAACTCACCGTCCTCGCCAAGCTCGTACTTGATCGCGCCACCGGCGGGGATCTCGACCACCAGCAGCACGTCGTCGGGGGCCGTCTCCGGCTGTGCCAACCGGATCGGGTGCAGCACGGCATCGCCCGCCCAGGCGCCCGGCGGCGTCAACGCCAGCAACAGGACCATTGATCGCAGCACTCGCATCCTTTACTCCCAGCAGCGGTCGTCGCGCCCCTTGGGCGAATGCGGGCGCGGGCAATCACGTTGCGCAATGCGCCCCTTGGTCACTTCGGTGAACCGCCGTGCCTCGCCCCTGCCACGACGAATCTCGAAGGCGTCGTACAGGCGCCCGGTCGCGGTCCGCGCCTCGTAGCGCAGGGTACGTCCTTCGATCCGCAGCACCTGGAACAACTGGGTGTCCTCGGCCACCGGTCGCATCGTCGCGCGCGCCTGTTCGGACAGGCGGTACTGCTTGGGCCCCGCCACCGAGGAGATGTACTGCGGCAGGTCGCCCGCCTCGTCGGCACGGCGTCCGTAGGTGTGGTCATGCCCCTGCAACACCAGGTCGACGCGGTGGCGGCGCAGCACCGGGCGCAGCTGCTCGGCCAGCACCGTGTTGTCACGCTCGGCCCGCAGTGGATACAGCGGCTGATGTACGACGACGATGGTCCAGTGCGGTCGCTCACCGGTGAGCACGCCGTCCAGCCATTGCGCCTGCTGCGCGGCCGTGCCCAGGTCCAGCGCCGAGGTACCGTCGAGCACCACCACGCGCAGGTCCTGGTAGTCAAACCAGTACGTGGTGCTGCGGGCCGCGCCCGCACCATTGTCCGGCAACGCGAAGCTCACCGGCCAATGCCGGCCCAGTACGCGTCGTTCCTGCGGGGTGTCCTCGAACTCCTCGAAGTACTCATGGTTGCCCGCCGCCGGTGCCACGGCCATTCCCGGCAGCAGCCAGCCGCCCGCGGCGAACCATTCGCCCCATTCGCTGTCGTCCTGCCCGTCGCCGCCGCTGACCAGGTCACCGGCGAACACGGCCAGCCGCGCGTCCGGTGCCGTCTGCCATCCCTGCCGGATCACCCGGCTGACGTGGCTGAGGTTCTTGTTCTGGGTGTCGCCGAAGTACAGCACTGTCAACGGCTGGTCGGCTGTACCTGCGGTGCGGAAGTGGTTCCACGCACTCCAGCTGCCCTGCCCCTGCACGCGGTAGGCATACAGCGTGTCCGGCTGCAGGCCACCGACATCGGCGTGGTGGAACTGGGCCGCGCCGTTCTCTGTCTGCAGCGCCTGGCTGCGGGCGGTGATGCGCCGCACCTGCCCCATGTCCGGCGAGTCACCGGCCAGGGTCACCTCCAGTACCGCCGCCGCATCCAGCGGCACGCTGCGCCAGGACACCGCAAAACCGGCGGCGGCATCCTGCGCCGGGGAAGCGACGATTCGGTCAGGCACGGCGGTCGCCGCGTAGTGCCGGCTCCCCACCGGCACCTGCGTGTTCGGCTCTGCGGCCGGAGCGGCCCCCACCGCCCCGGCCGCGACCCACAGGGCTGCCAGCAGCAGCCACTGCCTCCCGCCCCCGGAACTCACAGCGCGCAGTCCTGCGGCAGCGACAAGGCCTTGGCGATGTCACGCCAATCGAACGCGACCACCCCCTGATCGTCATGCACGGCGTACAGCGCTCCCTGCGGGAAGCGTGCCGATGCCTGCTGGCTGTTCCAGATGCCGTCGGTATTGGCCACCACGTCGCCGTGGAATGCCCCCACCGGTGCCAGGGTCCGGCGATCGAACAGGTGGAACACGCTGCGGTCCTTGCCCTGCTCGGTGGTGATCCACCAGCCACCGTCGCCGCAGGTACGCAGCATCACGCCCTCCGCCTGCGCCTTGAACTGCCCGTTGCCGAACGTGTTGCCGGTGAAGTCACCGGCCAACGTGTAGACCTTGAACTCGCTGGCATAGGTTTCGTCTTCCTCGGCCACCAGCAGGCGGTCATTGGCCGGGTCACCCCAGATCGACTCGACCACGCGCAACGCGCCCTTCGCCGAGGTGTCGCCGATGCTGCGGACCAACCGCGCCTGCACCGTGCCGTCCCCGACTTCGACGTGGTAGCGGCGCACGCGTTCGTTCAATCGCTCCAGCGCCGGCAGGATGTCATTGCCGGCCGCGTCCTCGCCGTCGTCGTAGGAATCGGTGACGTACACGTCGTAGCCGCCCTGCGCCGGGTTCACCCAGAGCCCGTAGGGCTTGCGCAGGTCACCTGCGGCGAACACGCCCAACGGCTTGAAATCAGGCAACTGCAGGACCTGCACGCGATGGTTGTCGCGCTCGACGATGAACACCAGGTCGCCGCTGACGGCGATGCCGTTGGGGCGATCAAACTGCCCCGGGGCGGTACCGGTGCCACCCACGTCGCGCAGGTGCTCGCCGCTCTGGCCGTCGTAGACGACCAGCTTGTCGGTGGCCTTGGCGGTGGCGATCAGCCACAGCGCGCCGTCGGCGGCCCGCCAACTGGCGGGCGAGTCGATGTTGTCGGCCGGCGTCATCGGGGTCAGGAAGGCCTCGGTGACGCGGACCGATGGTGCCGCACCCTCGGCGAGGTCCTCGGCACTGGGCGGTTGCGTCGACTTGGCGGTCGGTTGGCAGGCACCCAGTGCCAGCACCAGCGCGGTGCCCAGCAGGGCGGCCCTCACAGTGCCACCTTCAGGCCGATGGCGTAGGTGCGGCCGTACTCTTCGTTCTGCAGGGTGCGCGAGCGCACGCCCTGGTAGAGCTCCAGCGGTTCGTCGAGCAGGTTGGAGGCCTCCAGGTACAGGCTCACGTTCTTGCTGAACTTGTAGTCCAGGCTGAAGTCTAGCTGCGTATGCGGCGCCACGTAGATATCGAACGCCCGGCTGTCGCCGATGCTGTCCAGGTACTCGCTGCGGTAGACACCGGCAAGGCGCGTGCTGAAACCGCCCCACTCATAGCCGACATGCGCGCTGTACACGTTCTTCGAGGCACGCGGCAGGGTGAAGTCGTCGCGCGCGCGGTCGGCCATGCCCGGGTCGAAGTCGGTATCCAGCCAGGTACCACTGGCGCCGACCAGCAGGCCCGACCATGCACCCGGCAGGAACGACAACTGCTGCTGCCAGTTGAACTCCGCGCCGAACACCTTGGCCTTGTCGCCGTTGAGCGAACGGGTGACATCCATGCCCGGGTATTCACTGTCGTTCTTGCTGGTCACTTCGACGATGTAGCCGTCGATGGACTTGTGGAACAGGCCCAGCGAGACGATGCCGCTGTCGCCCAGGTAGCGCTCGACCGAGAAATCCAGGTTGGTGGACTCATACGGATCCAGCTGCGGGTTGCCGACGCGCACTTCCTCGTCCTGCACGTTGACGGAAAGGCGCGGCGAGATGTCCCCGAACGACGGACGCGCCACCGTCTTGTTGACCGAACCGCGCAGCACCCAGTTGTTGTCGGTGTCATAGCGTAGGTGCAGGCCCGGCAGTACGTTGGTATAGCTGCTGCTGGCCAGTCGCGGCGACACCAGGAGATCACCATCCTTGTCGACATCGACCTGGTTGCCGGTCGCGTCGAACTGGGTGTTCTCCACGCGCACGCCGCCGATCACGCGCAGCGCGCCGATGTCCCAGGTGCCCATGGCGTAGGCAGCGAGGATGTCCTCGTTGGCGGTGTAGTCCTCTTCCAGCGACGCCATGGTGTTGCCCAGCGCTTCCTTGGAGCGCTCGCTGTACAGGCTGCCATTCTCGGCCCACCAGCGCCGCATCGCCGCCGAACGCATGCCCTGCCCCAGCGGACCGCCGCGGTGGTCGAGCGTCTCGCCGTTCCAGTCGCTCAGGTCGACCGCCGGCCCCTTGCGCAGGTCGGTCTCATCGACGTTGACCGCGCGCTCGCGCCAGCGGCCGAGCAGGCCGAACTTGTAGCTGGCGTGGTCACCGTCGAAGCGTATGTTGACCTGCGCGCTGCGCTCGCTGTCATCCACCTGCTTGGGCGAGAGCACCACGCGGTTGAACGCATAGTTGCTGCTGTCCATCCAGCCGGCATCGCTCAGCGACAGACCAGGGATGCCGCTGTTCTGGTCGATGACCGCGGACAGGTCGTCGCCGTCGTAGTCGAAGCGCGCCTCCATTTCATCGTTCACGCGCTCGCGGGTCTTGGTATAGCCCACGCGGTAGTCCAGCACTGCACCGCTCAGGCGGTTCTCGCCGCCGAGGCTGGCGGCAAAGGTGTTCTCTTCCTTGGTGCGGTAGCGCATGCGCTTGCTGATCGCATCGGCGGGCAGCTCATCCACCTGGTAGCGCCCATTGCCCAGCGCGCTGATCTGGCCGTCCTCCAGCGCGAAAACGGTACGCTGGCGGGTTTCGGCATCATCGAAGCGGCTGTACAGGGTCCGCAGGTAGTAACGGTTGTCCTCGTCCGGGCGCCAGTCGAAGTTGAGGTTGGCACCGGTGCGCTCACGCTCGATGGTGTACTTGCGGCGCTGCAGCTCGGTGGCGACCAGGTCGTCCTGCCGGTCGTCGTCATACGTGTCGTACGCCACTTCGGTGTTGTCCGATTCGAAGGTGCGCTTCTGGTAGTTCACGCCCAGCGCCACGCCGAAGGTGTCGTTGAACACTTCGCTGTAGTTGAACGCCGCCTTCGGGCTGGTCTCGCCGGACAGCTGCTGGTGGCTGGCCTCCACCTTGCCCTTGAGCGAACGGCCATCGCGGTCGAAGGCCGACGCCGATTCCACCACCACGCTGCCGCCGATGGCGTCACCGGGCATGTCCGGGGTGGCCGACTTGACCACGCGCAGGCGCTCGGTCGAATCGGTGGGAATCACGTCCAGCGGGGCCGCACGCGAGGAGTCTTCCGGCGTACCCACGGCAATGCCGTCGATGCTCACGCTGTTCAGCGCGGCGTCCAGGCCACGCACCACCACGAAGCGGCCCTCGCCCTGGTCGCGGGTGACGCTCACGCCGGGCAGGCGCTGCAACGACTCGGCCACGTTCATGTCCGGGTAGTCGCCCATCGAATCGGAGGCCACCGCGTCCTGGATGCCGTTGGCATCCCGCTTGAGCTCCACCGCGCGGGTCTGCGCCTCCAATTGCGGACGCACCTCGACCCGGTCCAGGTCGATTGCCGCCGCAGCGGCAGCCGCGGTCGCCGAGCCATCCGGCCCCACCTGCTGGGCCCTTGCCGGAGCCGATGCCATGCAGGCCACCGCCGTTGCGACCGCCACCACCAGAACACCCTTGCGCACTATTGCCCCCAAAACCATGTAAAGGATGGGTGGGCAAGGTATTTCCGAAAGTTTGCGTCGGGGTTACAGCCACGCGGCTGCAATGTTTCAGTCACACTGGCCGAGCCGGGACGCAGGCGTCAAACTGTGGCATCTCCCTACCGCGTAGTACCCCAATGAAAATTGTCGAAGTCCGTCATCCGTTGGTCCAGCACAAGATCGGCCTGCTCCGCGATCCGGCCATGAGCACCAAGGATTTCCGCGAGGTCGTCAATGAGCTGGGTACCCTGCTGGCCTACGAGGCCACCGCCGACCTGGAAACCGAGAACCATACCCGCGACGGCTGGGCCGGCCCGGTGCAGGTCCAGCGCATCGCCGGCGCCAAGATCACCGTGGTGCCGATCCTGCGCGCTGGCCTGGGCATGCTGACCGGCGTGCTGTCGCTGATCCCGGCCGCCCGCGTCAGCGTGGTCGGCCTGCAGCGCGACGAGGAAACCCTGCAACCGGTGCCCTACTTCGAGCGCCTGACCGGCCGCCTGGAAGAGCGCGATGCGCTGATCCTGGACCCGATGCTCGCCACCGGCGGCACCCTGATCGCCACCATCGACATGCTCAAGCGCGCCGGCGCCCGCCGCATCAAGGGCATTTTCCTGGTGGCCGCGCCGGAAGGCATCGAGGCGGTCAAGGCGGTCCACCCCGACGTGGAGATCTTCACCGCGGCCATCGATGAGCGCCTCAACGAGAAGGGCTACATCCTGCCGGGCCTGGGCGACGCCGGCGACCGCATCTTCGGTACCCGGGTCGGCTGATCCGGCTTCCTGCCCCCGGGACATCCGGGGGCAGCACTGTTCTCCCCTTCAGCGACGCAGCCACTGCTCTCCATCCGCAGCCGGCGCTGCCAACGCGGCCCGTGCCTGCGGATCATCCAGCAGCTCGGCCTGCAGGAATGCCGTCCCCAGCTGCCGGGCGCGATCAAACAACGCCTCCGGCTCGCCGCCGATCAGGTTGTGGTCGCCGCCGGCCAGCACTACGCCGGTCTTGTCCCCGGCCGGTGCCGTTTCCACCGCGTACAGGTGATCGGCGGGGTTGCTCACGAAACCCGGCACCACGTCCTTGTCACCGGTGACCTCCAGCAGCGGGACCGCGAGCGAGGCATAGCTGTCCGGCCCGATCAGGCCGGGAATCTTGCCCGGCGAGGAAAAGCCCAGCACCGCGACCACGGACGGATCACGCAGCGGCCCCAGCGTGGCCAGCGCACCGCCCAACGCGGTCGATATCAGCGTACCCAGGCTGTGCCCGGCAGCGGCCACCGGCTTGCCCGGCCAATGCGCGGCAGCGTAGGCGCTGGTGGCGCGCATGTCGCTGAAGCGCTCGCCCAGGCTCTGCTGCAGGGTGAACTTGTCGCGCTCCGGGTACTTCATCGAATCCACGTGGACTGGCGCCAGCACTGCGAAGCCGGCGTCCACCCACGTCTGGAACAGCCGCTCGTAACGCTCCGGCCACGCGCCATGGCCGGATGAGAACAGCACCACGCCACGCACCTGCGCCGGCTCCCATACCGCCATCGTGGTGGAACGCTGCGCGCTCACCTGCAGCGGCTCCACCCGGGATGGGGCCGCCAGCGCCACGACGGATGGCACCAGCAGCAGCGCGCAGAAGGCAGCACGACGGATCAGGCGGGAAATATTCATGGCATCGACTCCGCATCAAAGGATGGGGTCAATGTCCTCTCCGGCGCCCTCGCGATTCAGTGCCGGAAGTCAGTTTTTTTCGTGCCGTTGGTCAGCTCAGGCCGCCAGCGTGCGTGCCTTCAACTCGCCGACCTCGTGCGCGGTGGCGAAACGGCCCTTCTCGTCACGCACTACCTGTGCCATTGCGCACTGCGGGTCGTGGGTGAAGAACAGGTGCACGTTGCGGGCCAGCTTGTCCTCCAGGAAGGCGCGCTTCTCGTCGATCAGCAGCTCCGCATTGCGGTCGTAGCCCATGGTGATCGGGACATGTACCCAGGAGCGCCCGGGAATGAGGTCGGCGCAGAACACCACGCCGCCGCGCGGCTGGCCGTTGACCTGTTCCGGGCCGACGATCTCGGCCAGCATCAGCCCTGGCGTATGCCCGTCGCTGAAGCTGAAGCGCACCGATTCGCCCAGTGCCTTCGAGTGGGCACCCGACACCACTTCCAGCCGGCCACTGGCTTCCAGCAACCCCGGCAGTTCCGGGATGAAACTGGCCCGGTCGCGCGGATGCGGATGGCGGGCACGCTCCCAATGGGCCGCACCGACGACGAAGGTGGCATTGGGGAATAGCAGCTCCGGCTCACGCCCCTCCGACCACGGTGCCAGCAGGCCGCCGGCATGATCGAAATGCAGGTGGCTGAGCACCACCACATCGATGTCCTCGTGCTCGAAACCTGCCTCGCGCAGCGAATCGATCAGGATGTGGCGCGGCTCCATCACCCCGTAGCGCTCGCGCAGCTTGGGTTCGAAGAACGCGCCGATGCCGGTTTCGAACAGCACCGTCTTGCCGCCCAGCGGGCTGGCCAGCAGCGCCCGGCAAGCCAGTTCGATGCGATTGAGTTCATCCGACGGCGACCACTTTTCCCACAACGCCTTGGGCGCGTTGCCGAACATGGCACCACCATCGAGCTTCTGCGAATTACCGCGGATCGACCAAAGTTTCATGTGAAAAATTCTAACCGGCGCACGTTAAATATTCGCAAGTTGTGAGTGGCGAATTACTGACGCGATCGGCCACCGGCACGCCGTGTCCGCCACCCCGCCGGGACGTGTGGCCTCGCTGGCCCCAGCCTCCCGCGACAGGGCCGGCTCGGGCCCACGCCCTGCCCGGCTACCTGCCACGCAGCGGTCAGCCCCGGAAGCCCGTCAAAGAAAAACCCCGCTCGAAAGCGGGGTTCCCATCACCACGTCGGTAGCGCCGGATCAGTCGGCCTTGGCCGGCTTCTCGACCCGTGCACTGCCCACCGGGTTACGCGGATCGCTACCGCCGTACAGCGTATTGGTGCGACGGTCCCACTCCACCGTCTGCAGGTTGCCCCACACATGGCTGGAACCACGGCCGCCGGCGGCGCTGTCGCCGGGCAGGTCGATCTTGTGGCCCATCGCCTGCAACTGCTTCACGGTCTCCGCGTCGAAGGTACCGTCCTCGGCTTCGATCAGGTCCGGCAGCCACTGGTGGTGGTAGCGCGGCAGCGCGGCGACCTGCTGCGCGGTCAGGCCATCGTCGTAGCCCAGGATGCCCAGCAGCACCATGGTGATGATGCGGCTGCCACCCGGCGTGCCGATCACCACCACCTTGTCGTCCTTCTCCATGAAGGTGGGCGTCATCGAGCTGAGCATGCGCTTGCCCTTCTTCGGTGCATTGGCCTCGTAACCCATCACGCCAAAGGCGTTCGGGGTACCCGGCTTGAGCGCGAAGTCGTCCATCTCGTTGTTGAGCAGCACGCCGGTGCCGGCCGGGATCAACCCCGAGCCGTACAGCAGGTTCACCGTCTGGGTGCCGCCGACGCGGTTGCCTTCGGCATCGATGATGGAGAAGTGCGTGGTCTCGTCGTCTTCCAGCGGCGTCGGATTGCCCGACAGCAGGTCGCTCGGCGTGGCCTTCTCCGGATGGATGGTCGCGCGCAGGCCCTGCGCGTAGTCGCGGCTGGTCAACACCTTCTGCGGGATGTCGACGAAGTCCGGGTCGCCCAGGAAGAAGGTGCGGTCGCGATAGGCGCGGCGCATCGCTTCCACCACCAGGTGGGTACGGTGGGCGGCGTCCATCTTGTCCAGGTCCCAGCCTTCCAGGATCTGCAGCATCGATGCCAGCGCGATGCCACCGGAGGACGGCGGCGGCGCGGTGGTGATCTTCCAGTCGCCATAGTTGAAGACGATCGGCTCACGGGTCTTGACCGTGTAGCCGGCCAGTTCCTCGGCGGTCCAGCGACCACCGGCCTGCTTCACGCCGGCCAGCAGCCTGCGCCCCGTCTCGCCGCGGTAGAAGCCGTCAAAACCACGGTCGGCCAGCAGCTGCAGCGTATGCGCCAGCTCGGGCTGCTTGAACACGTCGCCTTCGGCGATCGGGCGACCATTGCGCAGGTACACCTCGCGCGTCCCGGGGTAGCGTTCCATCACCTCCGCACGCGAGGCATAGCCCCGTGCCATGCGTGCGTACACCGGGAAGCCGTCGGTGGCGACGCGGATGGCCGGCGCCAACGAATCCTTCAACGGCAGGCGGCCATGCTCGCGGGCAATCTGCACCAGGGCGGCCGGCAGGCCGGGGATGCCGGCCGACCACGCACCGTTGACCGAGCGGTCGCGGTCCAGGTCACCGTTCTTGTCCAGGAACTGCTCCGGCGTGGCGGATTCGGGCGCGGTCTCGCGCGCATCCAGCATCACGTCCTTGCCGGTCCTGGCGTCGTGCAACAGGAAGAAACCGCCGCCGCCCAGGCCCGAGCTGATCGGCTCGACCACGGCCAATGTCGAGGACACGGCCACCGCCGCGTCGAATGCGTTGCCGCCCTTGGCCAGGATCTCCATGCCGGCATCGGTGGCCAGCGAATGGCCGCTGGCGATCACCGCACCATCAGGATGGGCCGCGCGCGCCGGCGCGGCCTCCGACGCCCACACGCTCGGGCTCAACAACAACGCACACAACAACAGGGAACGGGCGATGGGTTTCATGCCTGCGGGTTCTCCGGTTCGTAAAGTTCGGGATGATCACGCTGCAGCCCGTGCAACTTGGCCAGCAACTGATCCTGTGTCTCGGGGATGTCCGGGTCCGGGTCGATGCATTCGACCGGGCAGACCACCACGCACTGTGGCTCGTCGAAATGGCCGACGCATTCGGTGCAACGGGCCGGATCGATCACGTAGATCGTCTCGCCCATTGAAATGGCCTGGTTCGGGCAGGCGGGCTCACAGACGTCGCAGTTGACGCAGAGCTCATTGATTTTCAGGGACATGCCACTTCCTGCCTTCCCGTTGCGACGGGACATTCAACCAACCACGCCGCTCCCGGTGCAGGAGCGGCTTCAGCCGCGAGGCTGACAAGGCTTCCACGAAGGAACGCCTGCAATCACATCATCGCCGGTGTTGCCTGCGTCGCCTCCAACGCCTGCCACCGGCGCCTTGAAGCAAGGCAGGGCCGCACATCGCGGCCCTGCCCCATCGCATTACTTGGCTTCGACGAAGATGTAGTCGGCGCCGGTCGGCTTGACGATGGTCTGCACGCGGGCGTTGTCGGCGGCATCGCCGATGAACACCACGCGCACGTTCTTCATCGAATCAGCCTGCACGCCCTTGAAGGCGGCTTCGATCATGTCGGCCATCTTGGCCGAGGCCGAGGAACCGAAGGCCAGCATGTTGCCCGGCTGGATGCCACGGCCGATGGCGGTGGTGGCGCTCTCGACCTGGCGGTCGTACTTGGCGGCGAATTCCGGGTCCGATTCCGGCGGGAGGTAGTACAGGAACGGGCTGGCGGTGATGTTGCCCATGTTCTGCACGGCCACGGCCTGCAGGTACTTCTTCCAGCCCGCATCGTCGTCCTTGGCCGGGGCAACCAGCGCCTGCTGGGCTTCCGCCACCGGAGCGGCCTCTTCCTTCTTGCAGGCGGTGAAGGCCAGCACCATCGAAGCGGCCAGCATCACGCGCATCGTGTTCTTCATGTTTCTTCTCCCTTTTGAGGTTCTGTACGGCTGTTCGGATGTTTCACTTGCCCGCGCGGGCTTCGCGGGCCTTACGCAACGCTTCCAGCACGGTGGCCGGCACGAAGCCGGACACATCGCCCCCCAGCCGGGCGATTTCGCGCACCAGCGAGGAGGAGATGAAGCTGTGCTGCTCCGACGGGGTCAGGAACAGGGTCTCGACCTCGGGGATCAGGTGGCGGTTCATGCTCGCCATCTGGAACTCGTATTCAAAATCGGACACCGCGCGCAGGCCACGCAGCAGCACGCCGCCATGGCAGGCGCGCACGAAATGGGCCAGCAGGGTGTCAAAGCCCACGACTTCCACGTTGTCGTGGTGCTGCAGGGCTTCCACCGCCAGCGACACACGCAGCTCCAGCGGCAGCGTGGGGCCCTTGGACGGGCTCTGCGCCACGCCGACCACGATCTTCTCGAACAGCGGCGCCGCGCGGTTCACCAGGTCGATGTGACCGTTGGTGATCGGGTCGAACGTACCCGGGTAAACGGCAATGCGGCGGTTGGGCGTGGTCATGCGGGTTCAGTCGCGTTCATGTCGCCGCGAAGTGTAACAGTGGCTTGCCGATACAGGGCATAGGCCACATCGCGGGTCCCCCCTTCGCGGTGCAGGCTCCAGCCTGCCGGCAGTGCCGGCATCGATCCGGCCGGGGCCTCCATGTACAACCAGGCATCGTCGGCCAGGTGCCGTGGCAGGCGCGCGATCACCTGTTCCCACAGACCTGCCGCGAACGGGGGGTCCAGGAACACGATGTCGGCCCGCGCCGGCGATGCACTTTCCAGCCAGCGCAGGGCGTCGCCGCTGACCACCTCCACCTGCGCGGCCGCATCCAGCCGGGACACCATGCCCCGCAATGCCGCCACCAGGCCCGGGTCGCGTTCGACCAGCTGCGCCGAGGCCGCGCCGCGCGACACCGCTTCCAGCCCCAGCGCACCGCTGCCGGCGAACAGGTCCAGGACCCGCGCACCGGGCAACTTGGGCATCAACCAATTGAACAGGGTCTCGCGGACCCGGTCGCTGGTGGGACGCAGCCCCTGGACCTGCGGCACCTGCAGGCGGGTATTGCGCCAGCGGCCACCGATGATGCGCACCTGCCCGGTACCCGTCGGCGGCGCACCGCCAGCGCGCCCACGGCTCATGCGGCCCCTCCCGGCAGGGCCAATGGCAACGGTCGGCGAAGGGAAGGCATCGGCAGGCACCCACAGGACAGCTGAATCAGGCCGCAGATGATAGACCAGCCCCCCGTCCCGGGTGCCGACCTTGAAAATCGCCCATTCACCCCTACCCCTGTGTCAGCCGCCGCGCCGGGCGCGGCACCTCAGCCACGGAGCATCCCCGACCGATGAACGCACAGAGCCACAAGGAAACCCGCGGGTTCCAGACCGAGGTGAAGCAGCTGCTGCACCTGATGATCCACTCGCTGTACTCGAACAAGGAGATCTTCCTGCGCGAGCTGGTGTCCAACGCCGCCGATGCCAGCGACAAGCTGCGCTTCGAGGCGCTGACCCGGCCGGAGCTGCTGGAAGGCAACGGCGAGCTGCGCATCCGCATCGAGGCCGATCCGGCCGCCCGCACCCTGACCATCGACGACAACGGCATCGGCCTGAGCCGCGATGAAGCCATCGCCCACCTGGGCACCATCGCCAAGTCCGGCACCGCCGAGTTCCTGAAGAACCTGTCCGGCGACCAGAAGAAGGACTCCAACCTGATCGGCCAGTTCGGCGTGGGCTTCTACTCGGCCTTCATCGTCGCCGACCAGGTCGACGTGTACAGCCGTCGCGCCGGCCTGCCGGCCAGCGAGGGCGTGCACTGGTCCTCGCGCGGCGAAGGCGAGTTCGAGGTGGAAACCATCGACAAGCCCGAGCGCGGCACCCGCATTGTGCTGCACCTGAAGGAAGGCGAGGAAGGCTTCACCGACGGCTGGCAGCTGCGCAGCCTGATCAAGAAGTACTCCGACCACATCGGCCTGCCGATCGAGCTGCAGAAGGAACACCACGGCGAGGAAGCCGACACGCCGGCCGCCCCGGAGTGGGAAACCGTCAACCGCGCCAACGCGCTGTGGACCCGTTCCAAGTCCGAGATCTCCGACGAGGAGTACAAGGAGTTCTACAAGCACATCGCGCATGACCCGGCCGACCCGCTGGCGTGGAGCCACAACAAGGTCGAGGGCAAGCTCGAGTACACCTCGCTGCTGTACACCCCGGGTCGCGCGCCGTTCGACCTGTACCACCGCGATGCGCCGAAGGGCTTGAAGCTCTACGTGCAGCGCGTTTTCATCATGGACCAGGCCGAGCAGTTCCTGCCGCTGTACCTGCGCTTCATCAAGGGCGTGGTCGATTCCAACGACCTGCCGCTGAACGTCTCGCGCGAGATCCTGCAGTCCGGCCCGGTGATCGACTCGATGAAGTCCGCGCTGACCAAGCGTTCGCTGGACATGCTGGAAAAGCTGGCCAAGGACCAGCCCGAAGCCTACGCCGGCTTCTGGAAGAACTTCGGCCAGGTGCTGAAGGAAGGCCCGGCCGAGGACTTCAACAACCGCGAGAAGGTCGCCGGCCTGCTGCGCTTTGCCTCCACCCATGATGGCAGCGGCGAGCAGAGCGTGGCGCTGGCCGACTACATCGGCCGCATGATCGAAGGCCAGGACAAGATCTATTACCTGACCGGCGAGAGCTTCCAGCAGGTCAAGGACAGCCCGCACCTGGAAGTGTTCCGCAAGAAGGGCATCGAAGTGCTGCTGATGACCGACCGCATCGACGAGTGGCTGATGAGCTACCTGCACGAGTTCGATGGCAAGTCGTTCGTGGACATCGCGCGTGGCGACCTGGACTTGGGCAAGCTGGAGACCGAGGAAGACAAGAAGGCACAGGAAGAAATCGCCAAGACCAAGGAAGCCCTGGTCACGCGCCTGAAGACCGCTCTGGGCGAAGACGTCGCTGAAGTGCGCGTCTCGCACCGCCTGACCGACTCCCCGGCCATCCTGGCCATCGGCGAGCAGGACCTGGGCCTGCAGATGCGCCAGATCCTGGAAGCCAGCGGCCAGAAGGTGCCGGACAGCAAGCCGGTGTTCGAGTTCAACCCGGCCCACCCGCTGATCGAGAAGCTGGATGCCGAGTCCGACACGGACCGCTTCAACGACCTGGCCCACGTGTTGTTCGACCAGGCCGCGCTGGCCGCGGGCGACAGCCTGAAGGACCCGGCCGGCTACGTCCGCCGCCTCAACAAGCTGCTGCTGGAGCTGTCGGTCTGATTGACCGGGAGCGGGCCCTTGGCCCCCTCCCTTTCGCGCAGCGAAGGGGAGGGTTGGGGAGGGGCAAGCATTTCATCCCACCCCATCAATACAGCCGCCGCCCCGCGCGCCGGCCGTTGCGCTGACGCAAGGGGCGTTCATCGGGGCGCGAACCCGTGGTTCGCAAGCGAACCTCTTCACCCCGTAAACGGGAGAGGGGCTTGAGCCCCCTCCCTTTCGCGCAGCGAAGGGGTGGGTTGGCGAGGGGCAAGCTTTTCACCCCACCCCGGCGACACAACCGCCGGTGGTAGCATATGCATCTGATTTCAGGCCTTTTTCCTCCATGTTCAGCTTTTTCCGCCGCAAGAAGACCGACGACGCCCAACCGCCTGCAAAGCCGTCCACGCTGAGCGCGGAAGACCTGGCCGCCGCGTTCCCGAAGGTACCGGCCGAAGCCTCGGCAGAAGCCGACCTCGCCGAGGCGTTCGTCCAGCCTCCGGTTGAAGCGCCTGCCGCAGAAGCCGTCATCGCCGAAACCCCGGTCCAGGCCGAGCCGGCCACCGAAGCCGCGCCGGAGCCCATCGTCGTTGCCGAACCCGCGCCGGTCGCAAGCGCACCTGCGCCCCAGGCGGAGGTGGTACCCGCTGCCGCCCCCCTCGCCATTGAAGACGTCGCCGCATCGAGCGCGACCGAAACCGATGACGCCCTGATCCCCGCCAACGCCGCCCCCGCCGCACCGGCCGGCAAGGTCGGCTGGCGCGACCGCCTGCGCAACAGCGTGTTCGCCCGCAGCTTCGGCGGCCTGTTCTCGCGCAACCCCAAGCTCGACGACGACCTGCTGGACGAGATCGAGACCGCGCTGATCACCGCCGACGTCGGCGTACCGGCCACCACCGCGCTGGTGGAAAGCCTGCGCAAGCGCATGAAGTCGCGTGAGTTCGCCGATGCCAACGCCCTGCTGGCTGCACTGCGCGCCGACCTGATCGCGCTGCTGCAGCCGGTGTCCCAGCCGTTGGTCATCGACACCCAGGCCAAGCCGTTCGTGATCCTCACCGTTGGCGTCAACGGCGTGGGCAAGACCACCACCATCGGCAAACTGGCCAAGCGCTTCAAGGACCAGGGCCACAGCCTGATGCTGGCCGCCGGTGACACCTTCCGCGCCGCTGCCGTGGCCCAGCTGCAGATCTGGGGCGAGCGCAATGGCGTGGCCGTGGTCGCACAGGGCCAGAATGCCGACGCCGCCTCGGTCGCCTTCGACGCTTTGCAGGCCGGCAAGGCCCGCGGCACCAGCGTGCTGATCGCCGACACCGCCGGCCGCCTGCACACGCAGACCGGCCTGATGAACGAGCTGAGCAAGATCCGCCGCGTGCTCGGCAAGATCGACGACACCGCACCGCACGAAGTGCTGATGGTCATTGACGGCACCACCGGCCAGAACGCGCTGTCACAGGTGCGTCAGTTTCATGCCGCCGCCGGCGTCACCGGCCTGGTGGTGACCAAGCTGGACGGCACCGCCAAGGGCGGCGTGGTATTCGCGCTGGCCCGCGAGTTCGGCATCCCGATCCGCTTCGCCGGCATCGGTGAGCGCCCGGAAGACCTGCGCGTGTTCGACCCGGAAGCCTTCGTCGACGCCCTGCTGCCGCAGGCGCTGGGCAGCAACTGACCTGAAGCCCCCTCCCGCGTGCGGGAGAGGGGTTGGGGTGAAGGCCCACGGGAGCGAAGCCCCCACGCAGCACCAGCGCCCCCCCTACCCTCATCCGCCCCTTCGGGGCACCTTCTCCCGCAGGGAGAAGGGCTTCACAGTCGCCATCGCCTGCGAGTCCATGTCCAGCTTCCCCAGCCAACTACTGACCTGGTTCGACCAGCACGGACGCCATGACCTGCCGTGGCAGCATCCGCGTTCGCCGTATCGGGTGTGGCTGTCGGAGATCATGCTGCAGCAGACCCAGGTGGCCACGGTCATCCCGTACTTCCACCGCTTCATGCAGGCATTCCCCTCCCTGCCTGATCTGGCCAGGGCCGACAACGACACGGTGATGGCCAACTGGGCTGGCCTGGGCTACTACGCCCGCGCCCGCAACCTGCATGCCGCGGCGAAGCAATGCCTCGAACGGCATGACGGTGACCTGCCACGTGACTTCGATGCCCTGCTCGCCCTGCCCGGCATCGGCCGCAGCACTGCCGGCGCCATCCTCAGCCAGGCCTGGAACGACCCGTTCCCGATCCTTGATGGCAACGTGAAGCGCGTGCTGACCCGTTACCACGGCATCGTCGGCTTCCCCGGCCAGCCGGCCATCGAGAAGCAGCTGTGGGGGCTGGCCGCAGCGCATGTCGCCCAGGTGCCCGCCGGCCGCATGGCTGACTACACCCAGGCCCAGATGGATTTCGGTGCCACGCTGTGCACCCGCGCCAAACCGGCCTGCATCCTGTGCCCGCTGCAAGGCAACTGCGTTGCCCATGCCGAAGGACTGGTCGACGCACTGCCCACGCCCAAGCCGAGCAAGACCCTGCCCGAGCGCGAGGCCACGGCCCTGCTGCTGGAGGATGCCCAGGGGCGGATCCTGCTGCTCAAGCGCCCGCCGACCGGCATCTGGGCCTCGCTATGGACGCTGCCGCAGGCCGATACCGACGCACTGATGCGCGAATGGTTCGCCACCCACATCCAGGGTGATTACGACAATGCCGAAGAACTGCCGTTGATCGTGCACACCTTCAGCCATTACCGGCTGCACCTGCAGCCCTTGAACGCCCGCAAGGTCGCCCTGCGTGCCCGGGTTGGCGACAATGCCGACCTGCGCTGGGTATCCCGCACCGAGCTGGCCAACCTCGGCCTGCCCGCTCCCATCCGCAAACTGCTTGAGCGCCATCGCGCGCACTGACATCACAGGACCACGCCATGCCCCGTTCCGTCTTCTGCCAGTACGAACAACGCGAAACCGAAGGTCTGGACTTCGTACCCTACCCCGGCGAACTGGGCCAGCGCATCTTCGCCAACATCGGCAAGCAGGCGTGGGCCAGCTGGCTGGCGCACCAGACCATGCTGATCAACGAAAACCGGCTGTCGCCACGCGACCCGAAGCACCGCGCTTTCCTGGAAGAAGAACTGGTGAAGTACCTGTTCTCCGGCGGTGCCGAGAAGCCTGCCGGCTACGTCGCCCCCGAGGCCTGACACCGGCCAGGACGAGAGGTGCCGGGCCATGCCCGGCACCTGACGCTGCCAGCAACACCCCGCGGCGCCTGGCGCCGCCCTACCGTGTTGGTTACTTGTCTTCGGCCGCCTGGTCGGCGGCACGCTCGGCGACCTTGGCCTCGCGCAGTTCCTTCTCCGACGCCCGCAGCGCCTTCACGTCCAGCGGCTGGATGCTCTCGATGCGGCATGGCACACGACCGACCGGCCCGCTGCCCAACACCACCACGCGGTCAAAGCGTGCCGACACCTGGCCCATCATGTTGGTGATGCTGATGGCCGGCGCGTAGGACAGGTCCATGCATGGCCCACTCAGGCTCAGCAGCCACGCCTCGCTCGGCTTGGTCCAGACCGCCAACGCACTGTCACCCAGTTCGGTCCAGCCGTTGAACGAACCGAAGTACCGGAAGCTGTTCACCGGCGCGCCGGCATGGGCGCGGTACAACTCCAGCCGCTCGCTGCTGCTCAGCTTCCCTGCCGTGGCACAGCCTGCCAAGGCTGCGGCAGCCATCAATGCGACAAGCACCTTCTTCATGGCACGACTCCTCTTACCGGGAAAGAAAACCACGCAACATCCAGGCAGGATCATCCTCCCGTCCGGGTGAATTGGCGAGAAACATCCCCGGCCTCAGACCTCGCTGCGCTCCAGCTGGTGCAGGCGGCCCTCGCGCAGCTCCAGCACCCGATCCAACTTGCGGGCCAGGCTGCGGTCATGGGTGACCAGCACCAGGCTGGTCTGGTACCTGCGGTTCAATGCCAGCATCAGCTCGAACACGGTGCCCGCGGTCTTGTCATCCAGGTTGCCGGTGGGTTCGTCACCCAGGATGCAGGCAGGATTGTTGACCAGCGCCCGCGCCACCGCAGCACGCTGGCGCTCGCCACCGGACAGCTCGCCCGGCTTGTGGTGCACGCGATGTCCCAGCCCCACGGCCTCCAGTATTTCGGTCGCCCGTTGACGGGCGGCGACAACCCTCTTCCGCCCACTCCAGTACGAGATGACACCCACCCCGAGCAGTCCTGCAAGCCACACCCCCAAGGCAAGCCACAGGAAGATCCAGTGCCCGGTCCTGACCGAGGCCAGCGTGGCGAAACAGACCGTCGCAATGCTCGTGGCCACCCAGCGGCGTCCGGGGACAGAGCTCTTCTCATCCAGCATCACCGGCATCATCACGTTTTCCAGCGCGGTGAACTCCGGCAGCAGGTGATGAAACTGGTAGACGAAGCCCAGCGAGCGGTTACGCAGGCGACCGCGCTCGGTGTCGGACAACGCCGACATCCGGTGCCCGGCCACGTAGACCTCGCCCGCGGTGGGAATATCCAGGCCACCCAGCAGGTGCAGCAACGTGCTCTTGCCGGCACCGGACGCACCGACGATGGCGACCGTCTCGCCGGGCTTCACGTCCAGGTCCAGCCCATCGAACACCGGCGTGTGCATCTTGCCCTCGGCGTAGGTCTTGCCCAGGCCCTCGGCGCGGATCACGGATTCCATCGGGTTCTTACTCATAACGCAGCGCCTCGGCCGGTTGGGTGCGGGCGGCGCGCCACGCGGGGTACAGGGTGGCGACGAAGCTCATCAGCAACGCCACGGCGGTGATGATGACGATGTCACTGGTCTGCATGTCGGTCGGCAGGCCGGTGATGTAGTACACGTCTTCCGGCAGCAGCTTGATGTTGAAGGCCGACTCGATCAGGCCGAGGATGCGCTCCAGGTTGAGCGTCAGGGTGATGCCACCGAGCACGCCGGCAATCGTGCCGAACACGCCGATCAGCGTGCCCTGCACCATGAACACCTGCATCACCCCGCCCGGGGTCAGGCCCAGCGTGCGCAGGATCGCGATGTCGGCCTGCTTGTCGGTGACCAGCATCACCTGCGAGGACACCAGGTTGAAGGCGCCCATGGCGATGATCAGCGACAGCAGGATGCCCATCACCGTCTTTTCCATGCGCAGCGAGTGGTACAGGTTGGCGTTCTCCTGGGTCCAGTCGCTGACCCGGTAGTAGCCGTTGAGGTTGATCGCCAGATCGCGGGCCACGGTGTAGGCCTGGTCCATGTCATGCATCTTCAGGCGTACGCCGGTGACGCCGTCCATGCGCAGCACGCGCTGCATGTCCTGCATGTTGACGAAGGCCAGGCCGCGGTCGACCTCGTTGGAACCGGCCTCGAAGATGCCGCTGACGGTGAAGCGCTTGACCCGCGGCATCGCACCCATCGGCGTGCCCTGCACCTCGGCCAGCGTGGCGACCACGTTGTCGCCCACGTCCACGCCCAGCCACAAGGCCAGTTCCTTGCCCAGCACGATGTTGAACTCGCCCGGCTTCAGATCATCCAGCGAGCCCTTCTGCATCTTGTCGGCCAGCACCGACACCTTGGGCTCCTGCGCGGGATCCACGCCCTGCACGATGGCACCCTGCACGCGCGGGCCGGCCAACATGCCCTGGATCTCGATGTAGGGTGCGGCACCGGCCACGCGCGGGTCCTTGATCGCCACATCGATGGCGTGCTGCCAGTTCGTCATCGGCTCGCCATCGGCGCTGACGGTGGCGTGCGCCGACATCTGCAGCAGGCGATCGCGGATTTCCTTCTGGAAGCCGCTCATGACCGCCAGTGTGGTGATCAGCACGGTCACGCCCAGCGCGATGCCGAGGATCGAGGCCATGGAGATGAAGGAGATGAAGCCGTTGCGGCGCTTGGCTCGCAGGTAACGCAATCCGATTGCGACGGGTAAGGGTTTGAACATGCGCGTGTGCCCGGGAAGTGCCGCTATGGTGCCATTGTCCCTGCTTGGCGGGAAACGGCATGGGCGCGCACGGCCAGACGCAGTTCACGTCGTCGTGCCTGCGGCAGGTTGTCCGGCCCGAACAGCAGGCAGCCCCGTCGCCCGTCGGATTGCCAGCGCAGCAGTACCAATGGCCCGCGTTCGAGCAGTTCCAGCCTATCCAGCGGCCGGTCGTCCAGCCGGGCCGGCTGCGCGCCGGCGGGGATCAGCAGTTGCACCACCGGCCGCTGCCATTCGCGGCGCACCAGCCGCCACGACCCTGCCAGCCCGAGCACGGCCAACGGCCAGGCCACGGGGGCCTGCAGGTCACACGTCAATACCGCCAATGCGGCCAGCCCTCCCAGCAGCGTCAGCGCGGCCAGCAGCCAGCGTGACGGCCGGCACTCACACCGGAAGGGAGCGGATATAGGAGAGCAGCTCTGCCTGCGGCGCATCCGGACAGGCCTCGTAGCCCATGGACCAACGCCACAACTTATCGTCTTCGGTTTCCAGCAACTGCAGGAAAACCGCGCGTTCTTCGGCAGGCGCCTGCAGCCAGCGACGGTCAAGGTACCGGCCGAACAACTGGTCGAGCTCGCGCATGCCGCGCCGGCAACGCCAACGCAGCTTCTTCAACAGGATTTCGTCTTCGGTCTGCATGGCTTCGGATACCTCGGATACCAAAGCCCCTCTCCCGCCGGGAGAGGGGTTGGGGTGAGGGTTGGAGCGAAGCTCCCGCGAAATCGATGGCAGCAGGCGTCGCCCCTACCCTCTTCCGCCCCTTCGGGGCACCTTCTCCCCAAGGGAGAAGGCATAACGCATCAGGCGCGGCGCGCCATCATCAGCTTCTTGATCTCGGCAATCGCCAGCGCCGGGTTCAGGCCCTTCGGGCAGGTGCGGGCGCAGTTCATGATCGTGTGGCAGCGGTACAGCTTGAACGGATCTTCCAGATCGTCCAGGCGCGAACCGGTGTCCTCGTCACGCGAGTCGATGATCCAGCGGTAGGCCTGCAGCAGGATCGCCGGGCCCAGGTAACGCTCGCCGTTCCACCAGTAGCTCGGGCAGCTGGTCGAGCAGCACGCACACAGGATGCACTCGTACAGGCCGTCCAGCTTCTCGCGGTCTTCCGGCGACTGCAGGCGCTCGCGGTCCGGCGGTGCCGGGGTCTGGGTGCGGATCCACGGCTTGATCGAGGCGTACTGCGCGTAGAAGTGGGTCAGGTCCGGAACCAGATCCTTGACCACGTCCATGTGCGGCAGCGGGTAGATCGGCACCTCTGCCTTGCCGCAATCGGCGATGGCGCGGGTGCAGGCCAGCGTGTTGGTGCCGTCGATGTTCATCGCGCACGAACCGCAGATACCTTCGCGGCAGGAGCGACGGAAGGTCAGGGTCGGGTCGATCTCGTTCTTGATCTTGATCAGCGCGTCCAAGACCATCGGGCCGCACGCATCGAGGTCGATCTCGTAGGTGTCGGTACGCGGATTCTGGTCGTCGTCAGGGCTCCAGCGATAGATCTTGAAGGTACGCGTGTTCTTCGCGCCGCCCTTGGCGGGGAAGTGCTTGCCCTTGGTGATCCGGGAGTTCTTCGGAAGTGCAAATTCAGCCATGTTCGTAGGTTCCCCGGATCAGTAGACGCGCGGCTTCGGCGGCACGACGGACACGTCATCGCTGAGCGTGTACATGTGCACCGGACGGTAGTCGAAGCTGCACTTGCCCTTGTCGTCGACGGTGACCAGCGTGTGCTTCTGCCAGTTGACGTCGTCGCGGTCCGGGAAGTCCTCGTGCGCATGGGCGCCGCGGCTTTCCTTGCGCTGTTCGGCCGAGTTGATGGTCGCAACGGCGTTGAGCAGCAGGTTGTTCAGTTCGTAGGTCTCGATCAGGTCCGAGTTCCAGACCAGCGAACGGTCGGAGACCTTGACGTCCTGGAACGAGTCGAACACCTCGGCCATCTTCTTGCAGCCTTCCTCCAGCGTCTTGCTGGTACGGAACACGGCAGCATCGTTCTGCATCGTGCGCTGCATGTTGTCGCGGATGACCGCGGTCGGCGTATCGCCATTGGCGTGGCGCAGCTTGTCCAGCAGGCCCAGCGCCTTGTCGCAGGCATCGGACGGCAGGGTCTTGTGCGAGGCACCCGGCTTGATCGTCTCGGCGCAGCGGTTGGCCACGGCGCGACCGAACACCACCAGGTCGAGCAGCGAGTTGGAGCCCAGGCGGTTGGCGCCGTGCACCGACACGCAGGCCGCTTCGCCGATGGCGTACAGGCCCGGCACCACGGCATCCGGGTTGTCGCCGACCTTGCGCACCACTTCGCCGTGGTAGTTGGTCGGGATGCCCCCCATGTTGTAGTGGACGGTCGGGATCACCGGGATCGGCTGCTTGTGCACGTCGACGCCGGCGAAGATGCGGGCGCTCTCGGCGATGCCCGGCAGCTTCTTGTCGATCACGCCCGGGCCCAGGTGGGTCAGGTCGAGCAGGATGTGATCCTTGTGCTCGCCGACGCCGCGGCCTTCGCGGATTTCGATGGTCATCGAACGCGACACCACGTCACGCGATGCCAGGTCCTTGTAATGCGGTGCATAGCGTTCCATGAAACGCTCGCCGCTGCTGTTGCGCAGGATGCCGCCCTCGCCTCGCACGCCTTCGGTGATCAGGCAGCCGGCGCCGTAGATGCCGGTCGGATGGAACTGCACGAATTCCATGTCCTGCAGCGGCAGGCCGGCACGGGCCACCAGGCCACCGCCGTCACCGGTACAGGTGTGCGCCGAGGTGGCGCTGAAGTAGGCACGGCCATAGCCGCCGGTGGCCAGCACCACGCCCTGCGAACGGAACAGGTGCAGGGTGCCTTCGGCCATGTCCAGGGCGAGCACGCCGCGGCAGACGCCTTCGTCGTCGAAGATCAGGTCGAGTGCGAAGTACTCGATCATGAACTGCGCGTTGTGCGCCAGCGACTGCTGGTACAGGGTATGCAGGATGGCGTGGCCGGTACGGTCGGCGGCGGCGCAGGTACGCTGCGCGGACGGGCCTTCACCGTACTTGGTGGTCATGCCACCGAAAGGACGCTGGTAGATCTTGCCTTCTTCGGTGCGCGAGAACGGAACGCCGTAGTGTTCCAGCTCGATGATGGCCGGGATGGCCTCGCGGCACATGTACTCGATGGCGTCCTGGTCACCCAGCCAATCCGAGCCCTTGATGGTGTCGTAGAAGTGGTAGCGCCAGTCGTCCTCGCCCATGTTGGCCAGCGCGGCGGAGATGCCACCCTGCGCTGCAACGGTGTGCGAGCGGGTTGGGAAGACCTTGGTGATGCAGACGGTTTGCAGGCCCTTCTGGGCCAGGCCGAAGGTCGCACGCAGGCCAGCGCCACCGGCGCCGACGACCACCATGTCGACCTTGTGTTCAGTGATGTTGTAAGCGGACATGTATCAGTTCCCAAGCGCGATGCGGGCGACCGCGAAGATGCTGACGATCGCGCCGAGCACGGCGACGAACTTGACCGTGGTCTGCAGGGCCAGGGCCATCAGCGAGTTGTGGATGTAATCCTCGAGCACCACCTGCAGGCCAAGCTGGGCGTGCCAGAACATGGCGACCAGGAAGCCGACCAGCAGGATTGCATTCCACGGCTTGGAAACAGTTTCCACGGCGGTGACGTAGTCGGCGCCGAGCAGGCTCAGCACCAGGCACAGGAACCAGATGGTCAGCGCGACCAGCGCGGTGGCGGTCAGGCGCTGGTGGATGAAGTGCTCGGTGCCGGACTTGGAGCTGCCCAGGCCGCGTGCATTCTTGAGCGGGGTACGGAACTTGCTCATGCGGCGGCTCCCATGCAGACGTAGGCCCAGATCGCGGCGGTGATGACCAGCGAGGCGATCACCGAGATCCAGCTGCTGCGGATGAAGGTGGGCTTGGCGTAGCCGATGGCGAAGTCCTGCACGATGTGGCGGATGCCATTGCACAGGTGGTAGGCGAAGCACCAGCTCCAGCCAAACAGGATCACCTTGCCGTACCAGGCGCTGGCGTGGGTGGTGAAGCAGCTCCAGGACTCAGGGCCCATCATCAGGGCGAGCAAGCCGCCTGCGATGATCAGGGCGCCGACAGCCAGAATGATGCCGGTGGCTCGATGCAGGATCGAGGTGGCCATCTGGATCTGCCAGCGATACACCTGCAGGTGCGGAGAAAGGGGGCGGGGTCTGTTCGCCATTCGCTGACTCGTTATCTCGGCTGGGCGGCACAATGCCGCGTTGGCTCAACGCTGCTCAGAAATCGATGCAGCGCCCGTTTTTTTCCCAATCGCCATATCGCACCGGATCAAGTCCGCCGCGACCACCGATTTCCTGCGGCACCGGCGTGGCCTCGGGAAGCGGCTGCTTCTCGGGGGTCGACGGGGCTTCAGCTTCGGTCTCTGGAGTGGGGGTTGTTTGGCCTATCATGGTCGGTCTCGCAACGCACAAATTTTAGTCCCCAGTCACGTGTCTGACAACCTCGCCCCCGCTTTCAACGGTTTCCGCACATTGGCCATGGCGCAGATCGTGCGCCTTTCCGGCCCGGATGCGGTCGCTTTCGCCCAGGCCCAGTTCGCCAACGACATCCCTTCGCTGGCCGATGGCCATTGGCAATGGAGCGCCTGGCTGACCGCCAAGGGCCGCGTGATCGCCATCTTCCAGCTGCTGCGGCTGGATGCGCAGGAGCTGCTGCTGGTCTGCCACGACGGCGGCGCGGCGGCCATCGCCGAGCAGCTGCGCCGCTTCGTGTTCCGTCGCAAGGTGGTGGTCAGCCATGCCGACACGCTGAGCGTGAATGCGGCGCTGCAGGCCCCGACCGAGGCCGATGGTGCGCGGATCGCGCGGCGCGACGGTGACGTGGTCGAGCTGGATGTCGGCAACCTGGCCCTGCCCCGCACCCTGCTGCTCGGGCCGGCAACCGCGGCCGCCACCCCCGGCGAGGAGCTGGCCTGGCGGCAGAGCGACCTGCGCTTCGGGCTGCCGCGATTGGTGGATGCCCAGCGCGAGCAATGGACGCCCCAGCAACTGGGGCTGGACCGGCTGGCCGCCTACAGCGTGAAGAAGGGCTGCTATCCCGGCCAGGAAATCGTGGCCCGCACCCATTTCCTGGGCAAGGCCAAGCGCTCGCTGGCCCTGTTGCACACCGTGGCCACGCCCGAAGCCGGTACCGCGGTCAGCCAGAACGGCGCCACCATCGGCAGCGTGGCCAGTAGCGCTGGCGTGCTGGCGCTGGCCGTCCTGCCGCTGGAGATGGCCGAGGGCCCGCTGCAGGTCCTCGACGCGGACGCCCACATCATGCCGCTGCTGGACGGCCTGGCGCGCTGAGCCGGGTGCCGGGGCTCAACCAGCCCCGGGCGCCTCGATGCGATTGCCGCTGGCGGCATCGAAGAAGTGCAGCGCCGACGGCCTCACCGCCACCTGCAGTTCCTGCCCGACCTGCGGAAGGGCCTGCGGCGCCACCCGGATGACCAGCGCCTGCGCGCCGAGGCGCAGATTCACGAACATCTCGTTGCCCACCGGCTCGATACCCTCGATCCGCGCGGCGAACGCCCCCTCCCCGGTGGCAGGCTGCAGGTGCTCCGGCCGCACGCCCAACGCCAGTTCGCGGCCCACCCATTCCGGCGCAACCACCGCCGCTCCCAGCGGCACCTCGGTGCCGTCGCCCAGCCGCAACCAGGCCGCTCCCTGCGCGTCCCGGTGCAGCACGCCGCGCAGCACGTTCATCGCCGGACTGCCGAGGAAGCCGGCCACGAACAGGTTGGCCGGGCGGTCGTAGAGCGCCATCGGCGTGTCGATCTGCTGGATCACGCCTTCGTTCAACACCACGATCCGCTGGCCGAGCGTCATCGCTTCGACCTGGTCGTGGGTGACGTAGATCATCGTGCTGCCCAGCTTGCGATGCAGCTGGGCGATCTCGGTGCGCACGGTATGGCGCAGCTTGGCATCCAGATTGGACAGCGGCTCGTCGAGCAGGAACACCTCCGGCTCGCGCACCAGCGCACGCCCCAGCGCCACGCGCTGGCGCTGGCCGCCGGACATCGCGCGCGGCAGCTTGTCCAGCATCGTCGTCAGGCCCAGCGCGTCGGCGGCGCCCTGCACGCGGCGCTGCACCTCGGCCTTGTCATGGCCGCGCAGCTTCAGGCCGAAGGCCAGGTTCTCGGCGACGGTCATGTGCGGGTACAGCGCGTAGTTCTGGAACACCATGGCGATGTCCCGATCCTTCGGAGCCACGTCGTTGACGACACGATCCCCGATACGCAGCGTGCCGGCGCTGATGTCCTCCAGCCCGGCCACCATCCGCAACAGTGTGGACTTGCCACAACCCGATGGCCCGACCAGCACCATCAACTCGCCGTCGGCGATCTCGAAACTGGCCCCGTGCACGGCCACCTGGCCGTTGTCGTAGACCTTGCGCACACCCTCGAAGCTCACCTTGGCCATCACCACCTCGTTGACATCGCCACATCCGGCACTGTGCCCGCAAACGGGCAAATCACTTCATGCCAATGCCCGCATTGACACAGTGCAATCGTATACATCCGAAACCGTGTGCACAGTAAGCATATTCATATGGCAACATCCCGGTTCCGTTTTTCCATTTGCCAGCCCAGATGAACATGCGGTTCCGCCCTGCGGACCGCGGCGTTCGCGGCACTGGCATTGACTGCAATGCCCCCTCCCCCGGCCCCGGCAGACGCAAGCAGCCCAAGGCTCCAGTTCCTTGAATACAAACAATTGACAACGATGTCATCCGCACACGAAACTCGAGAAATGCACGATACCCTCTTCCTGTTCGGTGCCACAGGCGATCTGGCCCAGCGCTACCTGTTCCCCTCCCTGTTGCGCCTGCTTGGCGATGGCCTGCTGCCGGAAGACTTCAAGGTTCGTGCCCTGGCGCTGTCGCCGCACGACACCGCCAAGTTCCACGACATCCTGCGCCCGCGCCTGGAGCAGGCCATGCCGCAGGCCCGCCAGGAAGACATCAACGACCTGCTGCGCCGCATCGACTACCGTTCGGTGGACCTGCGTAATGCCGAGTCGGTGGCCGAGGCCGTCAAGGACCTGGTCGACCGCAGGTGCGTGAGCTACCTGGCGATCCCGCCGGGCCTGTACATCTCCACCTGCGAAGGGCTGGCCCTGGGGGGCGCGCTGGCCGCACCGCACCGACTGATGCTGGAAAAGCCGATCGGCTCGGACAGCGCCAGCGCCGAGGAGATCCTGCAGACCATCGGCAAGTGGATCGACGAAGACCGCGTGTTCCGCCTGGACCACTACCTGGGCAAGGCCGCGGTGCAGAACCTGATGGCCCTGCGCTTCGGCAACACGCTGCTGGAGGCGGTATGGAACCGCAACTACATCGAGTCCGTGCACATCATGGTCGCCGAGAGCGACGGCGTGGATGGCCGTGACTCCTATTACTCGCGCTCCGGCGCGCTGCGCGACATGGTCCAGAGCCACATCCTGCAGCTGCTGTGCCTGGTGGCGATGGAGCCGCCGGCCTCGCTGGAAGCCGACCGCATCCGCGACGAGAAGGTGAAGGTACTGCGTGCCCTGCGCCCGTTCGACGCCCGCCATGCGGCCAAGGATTCGGTGCGTGGCCGCTATACCGCCGGCACCATCAATGACCAGCCGGTGCAGGCCTACCAGCCGCCGGAAGGCAGCGAAGCGGAAACCTTCGTCGGCGTCACCGCGCACATCGACAACTGGCGCTGGGCCGGCGTGCCGTTCCACATGGTCACCGGCAAGCGACTGCCCGAGCGCACCACCCGCATCGAGGTCAACCTCAAGCCGGTCACGCATTGGCTGTTCGAGCGCCCGACCCGCCACCACGCCAGCGCCAACCGCCTGACCTTCCAGCTGCAGCCCCAGGAAAACATCCAGCTCGGCCTGATGAGCTCGCTGGCCGGCCCGGAATGGGGCGCGCTGGAACTGCAACCGCTGGAACTGGAACTGTCGGTCCCGACCGGCCTGCATCGTCGCATCGCCTACGAGCGCCTGTTCCTGGACGCCTTCAACGGCAACCACGCCCTGTTCGTGCGCGACGACGAAGTGCGCGCGGCCTGGGCCTGGATCGACAGCATCAGCGATGCCTGGAAGGCTTCCGAACAGGCGATGGAACCGTACGCCGCCGGCAGTTGGGGCCCGCGTGACGCGGCCCACTTCCTGCCGGGCGACATCGTCGCCGAGGCCAGGGCCGAAGACGGGGACGCGCCGTGAGCGCGTCGACGACGGTCCTGGTCGCCGACATCGGCGGCACCAACGCCCGCTTCGCGCTGGCCGACCTCTCCCTCGCCGCCCCGTTGAACCAGGGCAGCATCGTCGAGTACCCGGTCGCACAGTTCGGCTCGCTCGCCGATGCCGCCGCCCATTATCTGCAAGAGCAGGGCGCCACTGCCAGCAGCGGCGTGTTCGCCGTGGCCGGGCGCGTGGATGGCGACGAAGCACGCATCACCAACCATCCGTGGGTGATCTCGCGCTCGCGTACCGCCGCCCAGCTGGGTTTCGAGCAGTTGCACCTGATCAACGACTTCGTCGCCCAGGCCATGTCGATCGCGCTGTTGGGGCCGGCCGACGTGGTGCAGATCGGCGGCGCCAGCTGGGAGCCGGCACCGGCCGGCGAACCCCGCAACTACTGCGTGATCGGCCCGGGCACCGGGCTGGGCGTGGGCGGCCTGGTGGTACGCGACGGGCGCAACTACCCGCTCGCCACCGAAGGCGGCCATACCAGCTTCGCACCGGCCAACCCGGAGCAGATCCGCATCCTGGAGCTCCTCTCGGCGCAGTTCGGCCGGGTTTCCAATGAACGGCTGGTCTGTGGCCCGGGCCTGGTCAACATCCACCGCGCCTTGAGCGAGATCACCGGCACCGACCCCGGCCAGCTGGCACCGTCGGACGTGACGGCCCGCGCCGCCGCAGGCGACGCGATCGCGACCCGTGCGGTGGAAGTGTTCCTGGAGATCTTCGGTGCCGTGGCTGGCGACGCCGTGCTGGTGCAGGGCGCCTGGGATGGCGTGTTCCTGACCGGCGGGCTGGTGCCGCGCTTGCTGCAGCAACTGCAGCTGTCCGGCTTCCGCCCCCGTTTCGAAAGCAAGGGCCGCTTCACTGCGACGATGTCGCAGATTCCCTCGATGGCCATCGTCCACCCCTGCCCCGGCCTGCTCGGCGCCACCGCCTACGCGCTGGACCTGCAGCACGCTACACGAGGAACCCCCGCATGAACGCCGCTGTTTCCGACCGCATCACGCTTGTCCGCCACGGCAACGACGAGGACTGGACCGAAAGCGTAGCCAAGGAAATGGCGGGCTTCCTGCAACAGGACATCAAGCAGCACGGCCGCGCCCGCATGCTCCTGTCCGGCGGTACCACGCCGGCACCGGTGTACGAGATGCTGTCCGAGCAGCCGCTGGAATGGGCGCGCGTGGACGTGGGCCTGGCCGACGAGCGCTGGCTCTCGCCGCAGGACCATGACAGCAATGCATGGCTGGTGCGCAACAGCTTCCTCAAGCTCGCCGAGGGCGCGCATTTCGACCCGCTGGTGCGGGTCGGCCGGCCGATCGCCGAGTGCGTGCACACCGCCAACCTGCTGGCCGAGCATGCGCTGCCGGCCACGCTGGTGGTGCTGGGCATGGGCAACGACGGGCATACCGCTTCGCTGTTCCCCGGCTCGAAGGACCTGGACCGCGCGCTGCAGAGCCGCCAGGCCTATGCCGCGCTGGACGCCACCGGCTGCCCGGTGGCCAAGGACTGGCACCTGCGCATCACCCTCACCCCGCAGGGCCTGGCCCCCATCCGCCATCGCCTGCTGCTGCTGCGCGGCAAGCAGAAGCTGGAGGTGCTGGAAGCCGCGCTGGCCTCGGGCGACGTGCACACCTACCCGATCCTGGCCGCGATCAACGCGCCGGGAAACAAACTGCGCGTCCACTGGGCACCGTAATCGCGGGCGCCGGCCTTGCCGGCATCCGTCCCCCTTCCTTCAAGGCCGGCACACCGTCCGACCTCAACTCATAGCCGGTAGCCAATGAGCCTGCACCCGACCATCCACGCCATCACCGAACGCATCCGCCAGCGCAGCGCCCCGTCGCGCGCGGCCTACCTGGCCGGCATCGACGCCGCCCTGCGCGAAGGCCCGTTCCGTTCGCGCCTGAGCTGCGGCAACCTGGCCCACGCCTTCGCCGCCTGTGGCCCGACCGACAAGGGCCGGCTGCGCGGCGACGTCACCCCGAACCTGGGCATCATCACTGCCTACAACGACATGCTCTCGGCGCACCAGCCGTTCGAGCACTACCCCGAGCTGATCCGCAGCGCCGCCCGTGAACTCGGCGCGACCGCGCAGGTGGCCGGCGGCGTGCCGGCGATGTGCGACGGCGTCACCCAGGGCCGCGGCGGCATGGAGCTGTCGCTGTTCTCGCGCGACGTGATCGCCCAGTCCACCGCCATCGGGCTGAGCCATGACATGTTCGACAGCACGATCTACCTGGGCGTGTGCGACAAGATCGTGCCCGGCCTGCTGATCGGCGCGCTGGCCTTCGGCCACCTGCCGGCGGTGTTCGTGCCGGCCGGCCCGATGACCCCGGGCATCCCGAACAAGAAGAAGGCCGAGGTCCGCGAGCGCTACGCCGCCGGCGAAGCCACCCGCGAGGAACTGCTGGAAGCCGAATCGGACTCCTACCATGCCCCGGGCACCTGCACCTTCTATGGCACCGCCAACTCCAACCAGGTATTGCTGGAAGCGATGGGCGTGCAGCTGCCGGGCGCCTCGTTCGTCAACCCGGAACTGCCGCTGCGCGATGCGCTGACCCGCGAAGCCACCGCGCGCGCGCTGCAGATCAGCGCGCTGGGCCAGGACTTCCGCCCGCTCGGCCACCTGATCGACGAGCGCGCCATCGTCAACGCCGTCGTCGCGCTGATGGCCACCGGCGGCTCGACCAACCACACCATCCACTGGATCGCGGTGGCCCGTGCCGCCGGCATCGTGCTGAGCTGGGACGACATGGACCAGCTCTCGCAGATCGTGCCGCTGCTGGCCCGCGTGTACCCCAACGGCGAAGCCGACGTGAACCGCTTCGCCGCGGCCGGCGGCCCGGCGTTCGTGTTCCGAGAACTGATGGACGCGGGCCTGATGCACGATGACCTGGCCACGGTCGCCGCTGGCGGCATGCGCGCCTTCGCGCAGGAACCACGCCTGATCGATGGCCAGGTCGTCTACGCGCCGACCGTAACCGAGAGCGCGGACCTGGAAGTGGTACGCCCGGCGGCCGATCCGTTCGAAGCACAGGGCGGCCTGCGCCTGCTCAAGGGCAATCTCGGCAAGTCGCTGATCAAGCTGTCGGCGGTGAAGCCGCAGTACCGCACCATCGAGGCCCCGGCCGTGGTCGTCGATGCACCGCAGGCATTGAACAAGCTGCACGCCGCCGGTGCGCTGCCGCACGATTTCGTCGCCGTGGTCCGCTTCCAGGGCCCGCGCGCCAACGGCATGCCGGAACTGCATTCGCTGGCACCGCTGCTGGGCCTGCTGCAGAACCAGGGACGCCGCGTTGCGCTGGTCACCGATGGCCGCCTGTCCGGTGCCTCGGGCAAGATCCCCGCCGCGATCCATGTCACCCCGGAAGCCGCGCGCGGTGGCCCGATCGCCCGCGTGCGCGAGGGCGACATCATCCGCCTGGACGGCGAGGCCGGCACGCTGGAAGTGCTGGTGGACGCCGCCGAATGGGCCGCGCGCGGCATCGCTGCCAACACCGCGCCGGCCGGCAATGACATGGGACGCAATCTGTTCGCGATGAACCGCCGCATCGTCGGCCCCGCCGACCAGGGCGCGGTGTCGATCTCCTGCGGCCCGGCCCACCCCGATGGCAGCACCTGGGACTACGACGCCGAATACGAGCTTGGCCACGACGCCGCGGCCGCCGCTGCGCCGCACGAAGCCAAGGACGCCTGATTCCGCGTGCCGCCCGCGGCACGCTTCCGCTGCATTAAGAGGAACACGATGAGCATTGCCCAGTACCAGGATCGCGCCGAGCAGCTGCTGAGCGCCGCCGGCATCCTGCCGGTGGTTACCGTCCATACCCTGGACCAGGCCCGCGCGGTCAGCACCGCGCTGCTGGAAGGTGGCCTGCCGGCCATCGAACTGACCCTGCGCACCCCGGTGGCGATGGACTCGCTGGCCATGCTCAAGCGCGAGCTGCCCGACGTGGTGGTGGGTGCCGGCACCGTGCTGACGGTCGAGCAGATGCGCCAGGCCATCGACGTCGGCGCCGACTTCCTGGTCACCCCGGGCACCCCGGCGCACATGGCCGATGCGCTGGCCACCGCACCGCTGCCGGTGGTGCCGGGCGCGGCGTCGCCGACCGAGCTGTTGGCCCTGCTTGCCCGTGGTTTCCGCATCTGCAAGCTGTTCCCGGCCACCGCCGTGGGCGGGCTGGCGATGATCAAGGGCGTGGCCGGCCCGATCCCCGAGCTGAAGCTGTGCCCGACCGGTGGCATCACCGAAGCCACCGCCGCCGATTACCTCGCGCAGAAGAACGTGGTGTGCATCGGTGGCTCGTGGATGGTGGCCGACAGCTGGATCCGCGCTGGCCAGTGGGACGAAGTGAAGCGGTCCGCCGCCGCTGCCGCGGCGATCGTCAGGCAGGCACGCGCAGGCTGAGTTTTCCAAGTACGACGGCAGATCTCCCTCTCCCTCCGTCTACTTCACTGCGCCCCGGTGTTCGGGGCGCAGTTTTTCTTTGTACAGGGCTGTGCGCGTATCGGCGTGCGCGGGCTGGCCGCTTCGCTGCCTCCTGCCTTTGGCTTCGTCCGGCGACGGGAAGGAGGCCTGCTTCGCGGCCGAGGACGCTCCTGCCGGAGGTTGGTCACCTGCGCCCTCCCGTTGGCGCCGCCAAGGGAGGGCTGCGCATGGAGATGCGCGTGATCGCGGCAATCCCTGCCCGTGGTTTCAGCGGCGCGCACGCTCGCCGCGACGCTGGTCGGCGGGCACGTCGATCTCCACCTTGGCCGGCAATTGGGTGATGCGCAGTTCGCGCCCTTCCCAGGCGGCCGGCTCCCCATTGATGCTGGCCTCGCCCGGCGCACCCTCATACGGCCACGGCAGCACCAGGCCGCCGGCCGGCAAGCGCAGCCCCTCCGGCACCTGCAGGGTCAGCTTGCGGTCACTGCGTGTGAGGGCGTACTTCACCGTGCCATGCGAGGTCCGCAGACCGTCGATGGCGATGCCCTTCCCCGCCAGCCAGTCCGCGGGCACGCCGGCCGCCAGCACGATCGCATCGTCCACCTCGCGGTTGTAGGCGAACATGTCCAACGCCGAGCGCACGAAATCCGAGGCCACCCAGGCGTGCGGCAGGTCACCAACGAAGAACGGCTTGCGGGGCGTCGAGGACACCACTTCGGCCCATTGGTTCCAGCCCTGCGGCGCGCGGTCCTTGAAGAAGAACTCAGTCGCCGCCCAGGCACGGGTACGCCAGCCCAGGCGCACGAAGGCCGCGACATTGCGCCACTCGTAGGGCGTGTAGTCCTTCCACTGCCGCTTGCCCTCACGACGCGCCTCGAACTCGCTCCAGTAGCGTTCGAAGGTGTTGTCCAGCGCGGGCTGCGGCAGGCGGCCCTGCTCGCCGCCCGGTGCCAGCGCGATGGTGGTCGAGGTGGCATCGAAGTCCCCCAGCTCCACCGACCCGGGCAGGAAGTCGATGCCATGTGCCTGCATGCTGGCCCGCAACGACTGGTCCAGGTCCTGGCGGAACGCGTCGCGGGAGGCCGCCATCATCGCCGCGTCCTCTTCCAGCCCCAGCGCAACGGCGATGTCCGCCGCATCCTTGTAGCCACGCAGCGCCCAGAAGTCGTCCCAGTACGAGTGCACCGGCTTGGCCGAATAGCCTTCGTGGCTGATCGAGGCCGGCATCATCCCGTAGAAGCCCGGATTGCGGGCCCGGTTGTCCTCGGTGCGCTCGCTCAGGCGCAACTGCTCCATGTACTTCCAGGCGCCCTGCACGTGCGGCCACATCCGCTGCAGGAACTGCAGGTCGCCGGTATGCCGCCAGTACTCGGCGATGGTGTAGATCAGTTCGCCGTGACTGTCGTTCTCCGGCACCGGATCACTGCCACGGGCATCCACGCAGCACGGCACCATGCCGCTCTCGAACTGGTACGGCGCGTACCAGTCCACGTACTGCCGCACCGCGTCGTCGCGGCCCATGCGCAGCAGGCCTTCGGAAATCATCGCGCCATCGCGGATCCAGCTGCGTGCATAGGAACGCGTGCCGGGCTGCAGGCTCGGCCCGACCCGCGAGATCAGCATGTGCGCCAGGGCGGTGCGCACGGTGTCGGCCAGCGGCTGGCCCGCCGCCGGCACCTGCAACCGCACCTGGTCCAGCTTCTGCCGCCACTGTGCAGCCACTTGCTGCTGCGCCTTGTCCACGTCGAACCCGGCCGGCGGCCGCCAGTCTCCGACCTGCGGCAACACCAGCGCCACCTCGCGGCTCTCGCCGGGCTCCAGCTTGAAGGTGTAGAGCAACGCGCCGGAGGCCAGCCCGGTGGCATCGCGCACCTCGGTATCGGCGGGCAGGGTCTTGTCTGCCAGATGCGTGACGTCCAGCTTGCCGTCGAAGGTACTGGCGAAGGCCTTGTCCGGGGCGGTCATCGCGAACACGCGCGGCACGCCGTTGACCTCGACCTGGTTGCCCTTGACCGCCAGGCGCTCGATCCGGCTCACCCCGCCCACCGTGTTGAGGAACTGCGTGGGCGGATTGACCTGGAACGGACGCACCGCCAACGCCAGGGTGTACTCGCGACCCGTCTTGCCCGGGTTGTGCAGCCGGTAGCGCGTGACCAGCTGCGCCTGCTCCGGCCGTCCCTGTACGAAACTGCTGACCTGCAGCCCGAAGTCCGCATGCTGCCACTGCACCGTTGGCATCGGCAGATAGCCATCCTGCAGGCTCTGGCTGCCCGTCACGTCCGCCCAGCTGATCACCTTGCCGCCGCTCAGCACGAAGGGCTCGACGCTGAAGCCGGACTTCACCGCCTCCACCGCGCCGTCCTCGCCCATCAACGCCTGCTCGCGGCCACCGTCCAGCCCCAGCAGCGTCCAGTAAGGCTGCTCACCGGTGAAGCCGCGCGGCAGGAAACCGCGCGGCAGGTCGGCCGCCACCGAGCGGATGAAATCATTCGGGGTCCCCGCGAAAGCCAGCGGCTTGAGCGAGATGTCACGGATGCCATACCGCCAGTTCGGGCCATCCTGCAGGTCGAAGCGCAGGTAGCGCGCCTCGGTGTCCGGCAGGGCCAGCCAGTCGCGGCCGCCTCCGCCGGTGGTCACCTCGCGCACCGGATGCCAGTCGCGGCCATCGCGCGAGGCCTGCACCACGTAACGCGAGGCCTGCAGGCCGGGCACCCATTGCACCACCGCGCCGCCGAACTCGCGCACCTTGCCCAGGTCCAGGCTGATGGTCTGCTGCTTGACGCCGCCGCTGATCCACATCGTGTCCGGCTTGCCGTCGGCGATGCGCTGCTGCAGCGCGGTCGCGGTGTCGGCCAGCACCACCGGTTGCAGCGGCGAGGTGTCCTCCTTGGGCAGCGGTTGCAGCGTCAGGCGGTCGAAGCAGACCGTACCGCGTCCACCGACCTTGCTATAGATGGTGAACTCCACCGCGGCGCTGCGTCGCAGCGTGCGGTCCGGGTCCGGGCCCCAGGCCTTGTCGATGTGACGCTTGCGGTATTCCACGCGCGTCCAGTTCTTCGGGAACGCATAGCCGGTCCTGTTCACCCACCAGACGTTGTCGCCGCTGGCGTCGATGAGCTTGAACTGCAGGTCGTTGGCAGGCGAATCGCCGCGCAGGTCGAACGAGACCTGGTAATTCTCCGGCCAACTGACATCGAGCTTGCGGCGGATGCCTGCATAACCGGACACCTCGTGGAAGTCGTAGTCCAGGCACAGGGCGCGGCCGTTGCCACCGGCCACCGGCCGCAACGAACCACTCACCTGCGGCGAGGTGATCAGCTGCCACGCCCCGATGTCATCGAAGCTGGCCAGCACCGTCGTGCTGCCGGGTGAGGCAGCCCCCAGCAGCAAGGTGGCCAACAGGCCCACGGCATAACGCTTGTTCATCACCAGAATCCCGAATCACGATCGACGGCAGGCGTCGGATTTTCGCAAAGTTCCCTGTCCCGCACGACGCTGGTTGCAGACGGAAGTACCACCGCCGGCGCTCAGCCCTTGACGCTGCCCAGCAACAAGCCCTGGATGTAATACCGCTGCAACACCAGGAACAGCAGCAATACCGGCAGCACCGTGACCACCGCGCCGGCCATCATCATCTCCACGTCCTGGATGTGCTCGCGCGACAGGCTGGCCAGCGCCACCGGCAGCGTGTAGTGCTCCTGGTCGGTGAGCACGATCAACGGCCACATGAAGTCGTTCCATGCGCCCATGAAGGTGAAGATGGCCAACGTCACCAGCACCGGCTTGAGCATCGGCAACACGATCTGGAAGAAGATCCGTGCCTCGCTGGCCCCGTCGATGCGCGCCGCCTCCAGCAGTTCATCGGGGATCGAGCGCGCGTACTGGCGCACCAGGAAGATGCCGAACACGCTGGCCAGCGCCGGGATCACCACGCCGCCGAACGTATTGACCAACCCCATCTGCTTCATCAGCAGGAACAGCGGCAGCATCGCCACCTGCGCCGGGATCACCAGCGCCGCCAGCAGCATCTGGAACACCCGTTCGCGCCCGGCAAAGCGCAACTTGGCGAAGGCGTAACCGGCCAGGGTGTTGAACAGCAGCGACCCCAGCGTGATGCCCAGCGACACGACCAGGCTGTTGAGGAAGTTGCCGCCCATGCCGGTGCGGCTGGCCAGCGCGTGGTAGTTGGCCAGCGTGGCGTGCGCGGGCAGCAACGGTGGCGGGAACTGCGAGGCCTGCCCGCTGGGCATGAACGACACCGACAGCATCCAGGCCAGCGGCGCCAGGCTGATCACCGCCAGTACCGCCAGCGCACCGTTGATCCACCACGCATGCCAACGCGATTGCCCGATCTCCCGGCTCATACCAGCTCCTTGCGCTTGCCGAAGCGCAGCATCAGCGTGGTCACCGCCAGGATGATCAGGAACAGCAGGAACGCCACGGCCGAAGCGCGTCCCAGGTTCCACCACTTGAAGCCTTCCTCGAACATGAAATACAGCACGCTGACCGTGCTCTGCAGCGGGTCGCCGCGGGTCATCACGTAGGGCTCGGCGAACAGCTGGAAATAGCCGGACACGGTGATCACGCCCACCACCAGCAGCACCGGCCCCAGCATCGGCACGGTGATGTGCAGGAACTGCTGCCAGCGCGTGGCCCCATCGATGCGCGCGGCCTCGTACAGGTCCTTGGGGATCGCCTGCAGCCCGGCCAGGAAGATCACCATGTTGTAGCCGAAGTTCTTCCAGACCGCGAACAGGATGATGGTCGGCATCGCCCAGCGCGGGTCACCCAGCCAATCCACCGGGTTGATGCCGACCTGGCCCAGGCCCCAGTTCACCAGCCCGTAGCGGGTGTGGAACAGGTACCGCCAGATCACTGCCACCGCCACCAGCGTGGTCACCACCGGGGCGAACAGGGCGGTGCGGAACAACGCCTTGAAGCGGCTGGCCGGTGCATTGAGCAGCATCGCCGCGCCCAGCGACACTGCGATGGAGAGCGGCACGCCCAGCACCACGAAGTACGCGGTGTTGCCCAGCGACTTCCAGAACATCGGCGTCTGCAACAGGTCGATGTAGTTGCCCAGCCCGTTGAAACGCAGGTTGTGCGGGTCGGCCAGTGCGTACAGGTCGAAGTCGGTCAGGCTCAGCGCCAGTGCCGACAGCACCGGCAGCCCGAAGAACACGCCGATCACGATCAACGCCGGCGCGGCGAATACCCAGCCAACGAGCGAACGCTGCTTCATTGCCCTGCCCCCGCCGCGTTGGCGCCGGCCTGCTGTTCAACGATCCAGCGACGCTTGGCCAGGATCTCGTCGACCTGCTGGTCCAGCTGTTCCACCGCCTTGTCCTGCGGCAGGCCACCGCGCACCACCTGCTCGGTGACCACCCGCATCTGCTGCGCGATGCGTTCCCACTCCAGCACCTTGGGCGTCGGCTTGACCCGCTCCAACTGGTCGGCGAATGCGGCCGTGAGCGGATCGCCGGTCAACGCCGGCGACTGCCAGGCGCTGCGACGCGGCGGCAGGTCACCGATGATCGTGTAGAAGCGCTGCTGGATCGCCGGCCGCGACAGGAATTCGATCAGCTTCCATGCCGCTTCCTTTTTCTGCGAGGCGCGGAACACCACCAGGCTGGTGCCGCCGGCGATACCGGCACCGGGACCGTCCGGGCCTGGCAACGGGGTGGTTCCCCACTCCCCGTCCAGCCCAGGGGGCTGGCGCTGGCGGAACTCGCGGATGTTCCAGGGCCCGGACAGGTAGAACGCGGTGAAGCCACGGAAGAACTCGTCCCAGACGTTGGAGATCTGCGTCTCGGACATCTTCGGCGCCCAGCCCTGCTCGAACATGTTGTCGTAGAAGGCCAGCGTGCGCCGGAAGCCAGGGCTGCGGAAATTGCCGCGCGTGTCGTGGTCACGCAGCAGCCCATCGTCCTGCTGCAGGGCGAAGGACAGCTGCGGCTCGAACTCGTTGAGCGGCATCAGCACCGGGTAACCCTTGTCGCCCATCAGCTTCTTCAGCGCGGCGTTGGCCTGCTCCCACTCGGCCCACGTCCGCGGCGGGTGGTCGTAGCCGGCCTGGCGCAGCAGGTCCTTGCGGTAGAACAGCAGGCGCGTGTCCACGTACCACGGGATGCCGACCAGTTGCCCGTCGACCACATTGGTATCCCAGATACCGGGGAAGTAATCGGCCTGATCCACCACGGCCGAGGCGTCCGCCCGGGCCTGCAGCGGTTCCAGCGCCTGCAGCGTGGCGAACTCGGCGATCCAGGTGTTGCCGAGCTGGCAGACATCGGGCAGCCCTTCGGCGGCATAGGCGGTCAACAGTTTTTCATGCGCCGCCGTCCACGGGATGTTCTGCACCTCGACGTGGATGCCCGGGTTCTCCGCCTCGAACTCGCGCAGCAGCTCGCCCACCACTTCCGCTTCGCGGCCCATCGCCCAGAAGCGCAGCGTGGTGCCGTCCTGCGGCGTGCCGCCGCAGCCAACCAGCACGCCGGACAGGCACAACAGCAGCAGCGCGCGGATCATCGACGGCATGTCACTGCTGCGGCTTGGAGGCCGGCGGGTTGCCCGCGGCGGCCTTCTGTTCGGCCGCGGCGGCAGCGCGCGACTCGGCGATACCGGTAGCGCGGGCCGACGCCGCGCGGTCGTCCTTCTGCAGGGGCTGGAAGCTGTCCTCCGGCGCCAGCCAGCCACCGGTGAAGCCCGCCCGCTCCAATCCCTTGCGGACATACGGGTTCTTCTTCATCACGTCCCACACGAACTCGTCGCGGTAGTTGGCGATGCCCAGCAGGATCGGCCCCTGGTCGATGGCGATGTAATCGCTGGCCACCCAGCCACGCTCGGGGATGGTGCGCCCGGTCTTGAGCGGGATGTCGTAGTTGAAGCTCGGGTTGAACGAATCCAGGAACCCGTAGCTGGAGTACAGGTAGTCGCCGTAGCGCTTGTGCATCTCCACGGTGGCCGGGATCACCACCTCCGGCGCATACGGCAACGAGGAGATCGCCGCCGACGGCACGATGGTGCCGTCATCGAAGTTCTCGCGCAGGCCCGCGCCGCGCGAGGAGTAATGGCGGAACTGGCGCTGCTCGCCCTTGTACTCCTGGGTGGTGTTCTGCGGCCCGTCGCCGGCGGTCAGGCCCCAGACGTTGTCGCCGTAGTCCTTCCACTGCATCGGGTTTTCGATGGCGTACTCGCGCTGGGCCAGCGTCGCGCGCCGGGTGTTGAGGAAATAGTCGATGCCGCGCTCGCGCATGTACGCGTCCTGGATGTCGCGGAAGTCGATCCAGACGTGGCTGTACTGGTGGCCGAACAGCGGCCCGAAGGACAGGTATTCCTGGCCCTGGTAGACGCCCCAGTCGTTGTCGTAGGTACGGGTCCACACGGTCCAGGCGTCCGGCTCGACCGGATGGGTGGGCGAGCCCAGCGCCAGCACGTACAGCATCATCGCCTCGTTGTAGCCCATCCAGTCATGCTGGATGAAGCCGCTCTCCGGGAACCAGCCCATCGAGACCAGCGGCTTGTTGCGTTGCAGCCACTGCCAGTCCACGCGCTTGTACAGCGTATCGGCGATCTGGCGGATCTCCTTCTCGCGCGGGTCCTCGCCGTCGTAGTAGGACTGCGCGAACAGCACGCCCATCATCAGCAGCGCGGTATCCACGCTGGAAAGCTCGACCCAGCTGTCATAGCGGCGACCTTCCTGCATGTCCAGGAAGTGGTAGAAGAACCCCTTGTACCCGGCCTTGCCGGTACGCTGCGGCCCGGAAGGCAGGTCACGGAAGAACTTCAGCGTCAGCAGGGTGCGGTCGACCGCCTGGTTGCGGCTGACCCAACCGTTCTTGATGCCCACCGGATAGGCGGTCAGCGCAAAGCCCACCGACGCCACGCTGGCGAACGGCCGCGACGGATAGCGGTCCGGGGTCAGCCCGTTCTGCTCGTTGGTCGTATCCCAGAAGAACTGGAACGTGCGCCGCTCGATGTCATCGAACAACGGCGGCAGTTCCGGCTTCATCGGCCGTGGCGGCAGGTCCGCCTCGACCAGGATCACCTGCGGCAACACCTTCGGCATCGGCGGCTCCGGCGCCTTGCCACACCCCGCCAGCACCGCCAGCGCGAAACCAGTGGCCAGGCCAGCGAACAACCGGGGGCTACGTGACATGCTCAAGACGACATCCGTTGTAGAGGAATCAGGTCGCCACCTGCCCTTGATGGGCAATGTGGCGCGTGTGGAAGCCCCGGCCGCCACGCGGGCGGCCGGGGATGCGACTTACCAGTCCAGGCCGAAGGACAGCTTGAAGGTCCGGGTCTGGTACTGGTCCCAGCTGTTGATCACGCCGGTATCCCAGTTGATGCCGTAACCGCCCCAGTTGGTCCAGTTGAAGGCGTTGAGCAGGTCGGCGCGCATCTTCAGCTTCAGGTCGGTGCCGGTGTCCCAGGTCTTGGTCAGCGACAGGTCGAACTGCTTGAAGCCCAGCGTGCCGTCCGGCTCCCAGCTGTGCGGACGCTCGTAGCCACCGTAGGCCGCCGTGCCGTCGATGTCCCAGCGCTTGATCTTGCTGGCCAGGGTCAGCTTGCCGGACACGCTCATGCCCCACGGCAGGTCGGTGAAGCCGCTGATCACCAGGCGATGGCGCGGCGTCCAGGCACCGTCGTACCAGCCACCCTGGGTGAAGTACCAGCCATAGACCGGGTCCTTCTCGTGGATGTTCTGCTTGGCATCGGTCAGCGTGTAGGCCACGTTGACGTTCCACGGGCTCTCGGACGTGTACGGCTTGTCCAGGCTCAGCAGCAGCGCGGTGCTCTTGGACTCGAAGCCGTTGGTGGCCACGATCAGGCTGCCCATGCCCGGCAGGCCGGGCGCGGACCACGGGCTGCCGTTCGGCGCGAACACGCCACCGTCGGGGTAGCGGTTGCCGCGCATGATCAGCAGGCCGTCCTTGTAGCGGGTGTGCTGCACGGTGGCCGAGCTGTTCCAGTCCAACCCGCCCAGGTTGAAGCTGTCGCGGATGCCCAGGCTGATCTGGTCGGAGTACGGCGTCTTCAGGTCGTTGTCGAACATCCACACTTCGCGACCGGCGTCGGTGGAATTGACCAGCGACATCAGGTAGTCGCGATCCAGCAGCTGCGGGCTCCAGTCCAGGCAGTCCGAGGCACTCAGGTCGCAGGCGTGGCCGGGCGAGTTGATCTTGAAGCGCCGGGTCGGGAAGGTCGCCTTGCTGCGCTCCAGCTGCAGGTAGTCGAACAGGTTGCGGTCGTAGGAACGGCCGATGCCGCCGAAGATCACATGGCGCTCGTCGCCGGTCAGGTCATAGGAGAAGCCCAGGCGCGGCTGGATCGCATCCTTGAACGGCTTGCGGTTGTTACCGGAGCTGATGTAGCGGTTGACGTCGATGCCGCCCAGCGCCAGCGACTGCGCGTAGGTCTGGCCCGGTGCGTTTCCTGCGCGCGTGTCCACCGCCGACAGCGCGGCCAGCACATCGCCGCTGGTCACGTAGTCCAGGTAGGACGGGGTCTTCTCGTAGTCCCAGCGCAGGCCCAGGTTCAGGGTCAGCCGCTCGGTGACATCCCAGTCATCCTGGATGTACAGGCCGAACTGCTTGTTCTTGGAGGTCACCGAGCCACCGTCGGTGCCCATCGCGGCACTGCCGAAGCGCACGAAGTACGGCACCGCGCCGCCCTGGTGGATGTCGTAGTAGAACTGCGGGTTGTAGGGCTGCTGCTCGATGGTGTCCAGGTCGACCTGCTTGTACTTCACGCCGAACTTGACGGTGTGGCCTTCCCAGCCGAAGAACGTGGTGTCGTTCTGGAACGACCAGCCCTTCTGGCCCTTGTCCTGCAGGCCACCTTCGCCGCCGCCGATGCGGTAGATCTGCTTGCCGTCATCGCCGGAGCCATCGGTCAGCACCATGCCGTTGGCCATGTTGACCGGCGCCTTGGTCCAGAACGCCTTCTCGTAGGTCAGGTGGGCGTCGTTGAGCCAGTTGGCGTTGGAGAACTGCCAACGCAGGTCGTAGCGGTCCTCGTTGACGCCGGTATCGGTGCCGTAGCTGCGCGCGCTCTGCCCGCCGACGTTGCCGATCTCGCTCTCCTCGCGGCGCTTGTAGGTCAGCTCGACGAGGTTCTCCTCGTTGATCGACCAGTCCAGCTTGCCGAAGTACAGGTCTTCCTTGAACGGCGTCGAGGTTGCACCGAGCTGGTCGCGCCAGGCCTGTGGCAGGTCACCGGCAATGCGCCCCTCGCCCGGGCTCAGATCCTGCGGCGCGTTGTACTCCTTGGCCTCGTAGGTCACAAAGAAGTGCGCCTTGTCCTTGACGATCGGGCCACCGAAGGCGGCGCCGTACTGCTTCTCGCCCGAGCGGGTCTTGCCGGCGTCCTTCTCGCTCTCGCGCGGCTCGCGCCAGTCCTGGTTGGTGTAGTCCCAGAAGAACGAGCCCTTGAACTCATTGGTGCCCGACTTGGTCACCGCCGTCACCGCCGCCGAGCTGATCTGGTCGTACTCGGCCTTGTAGTTGGAGGTGATGACCTTGTACTCGCCGATCGCCAGCTGCGGGAACGGGTTGCCGCGGCTGGCGTCCTGCCCGGTGATGCCACCCTGGGTGACGTAGTTCTTCTGGCCGATGCCGTCGATGTACACATTGACGTTGTTGGCGTTCTGCACGCCACCGCGCAGCTTGGTCGAGCCATTGGCCGGGTTCTGTTCGAACGCCATGCCCGGCACGGTGTCGGCGAAGGCCAGGAAGTTGCGGGTGCCCTGCGGCAGCGCCTCGATCTGGCGCGGCGTGATGTAGGTGGCGATCTCCGAGGTCTTGGTTTCGATCGGCGCCTGCGCGACCACCTGCACCGCGTCCAGCGTGGTCGCTGCGCCGCCGGCCGTGGTTTCACCGACGCCGCCGACGCCCAGGTTCACCGTGGCGGTCTGGCCGACCTGCACGGTGATGTTCTGCGTGCTGGTCTTGCCGCCGGCATTGACCTCCACGCGGTAGGTGCCTGGCGGCAGGCCGGCCAGCGAGTAGCTGCCGCTCGCCGTGCTCTGCACGCTGCGGCTCAGGCCGGTGGCGATGTTGGTGGCCGTGACCTGCGCCTGTGCAGCCGGGCTGGAATCAGCCATCACCTGGCCACGGATGGTGGCCGCGGTGCTCTGGGCGAAGGCCGGGGCAGCGCCGAGCAACAGGCAACTGGCCAGCGCGCAGCTCAGCAGCTTGCGTGTGGGGGTGGACTTCCGAGCAATCCTGTACATGTTTTACCTCTCCCAAGGTAGCGGCATGACCCGCGGTAAGTGTTATGAGTGGCTCAACCCCGGTCTCTTGCCGGGTCAAGTGGCGCCGTGCGTGCCGTGGAGTCGCGCACGACAAGGCTTGGAACCAACATCAGGCCGGGCGTCTGTTGCGACCCCGGTTCCCGAATCCGCTGCAGCAGGTGGGACATCGCCTGCTCTCCAAGCCCGGCGATGCTCACCTGCATCGTCGTCAAGGACGGGTGAACAAAGCGCGCCAGGGGAATGTCGTCATAGCCGGCAAGCGCCACCTGGTCGGGCACGCGCACGCCGGCCTGCTGGAAGGCATACAGGCAGCCCAGCGCCATCATGTCGTTGGCGGCGAACACCGCTTCAGGCAGGCGCGGCCGCGCCAGCAGGGCACGCCCGGCCTCGTAGCCGGAGGCTTCGTCGAAGGCCCCGGGCAGCTCGATGGATTCAATCGCCTGGGGGGCGGCGGCCAGCGCATCGCGGAACCCGCGCAGGCGTTCGCGCGCATCGTGGTTGCGCTCGGGGCCGCCGATGAAGGCGATGCTGCGGTAGCCCTGCGCCAGCAGGTGTCCGGTCATGGCCAGCGCGCCAGCATGGTCGTCGATGCTGAAGACCGGATGGCTGCCGTCGGTGATCGGGGTATTGATCAGCACCGTCGGGATGTCCGCCGGCAGTTGGTCCAGCAGTGCCGAGGCATCCCCCGCATACGGCGACAGCACCAGCAGGCCATCCACGCGGCCACGCATGGCCTGCAGCACCGAACCTTGCTGCTGCGGCTCACCGTGGAAACTGGACACCAGCAGGTGCCGGCGATGCGCGCTGGCAATGCCATCGATGCCACGCATCAGCTCGGAGAAGAATTCGCCGTACAGGTCCGGCAGCACCACGCCGACGGTCTGGGTGCTGCGGCTGCTCAGGCTGCGGGCGGCGGCATGCGGCGTGTAGCGCAGGCGACGGGCCACTTCCAGCACCAGCTGGCGGACCGGCTCGGCGACGTTGTCATGGCCATTGAGCGCACGCGACACCGTGGCGACGGAGACGTTCGCCTCTCGGGCAACATCCTTGATGGTGATTGCCGACTTCGCCACCGTCACGCCCTCCGCACCGGGGTTGCGCGGAATGTAAACGTTTTCACTGGCGTTTGTAAACCTTTTGTAATGCCGCCCGAAATGAACCGGGACATCGGCTGTCCCGGCCAGGTACCGACCGCGACGTTCAGCTGCCCGCGGCCTCGGCCGGCGTCAGCGCCTTGATCGACAGCGCATGGATATCGGTCTGCATCATCTCGCCCACGGCCGCGTAGACCGCGCGGTGACGGGCCAACGGGCCCTTGCCGGCAAAGGCGGCACTGACCACGGTCACGTTGAAATGGCCCCGCCCGTCACGGGCGCCGGCGTGGCCGGCATGGCGATGGCTGTCATCCTCCACCTCCAGCAGGTCCGGGTGGAAGGCGGCCTGCAGGGCCGAGCGGATCTGCTCGACCCGGTTCATGGCAGCACCTTGCGGAACGGACGGACGTCCACCCGGGTATACACGCCTGCCGCCACGTACGGGTCGGCGTCGGCCCAGGCCCGCGCCGCGGCCTGGTCCTCGAAACTGGCGATCACCACGCTGCCGCTGAAGCCGGCCGGGCCGGGGTCCTCGGCGTCAATGGCAGGACAAGGACCGGCCAAAAGCAGTCTCCCCTGGTCAAGCAAGGCCTTGAGCCGCTCCAGATGGGCACCGCGTGCCGCCATCCGCTGGGCCAGCACCTGCTCGCCGTCATACCCTTCGATTACGTACCACACCGGGCCATCACTCCTTGTCCGCTGAATGGATCGACCACAAGTCTAGCGCCAGAACGCTGGACATCGGCCGGTCCCGGCGATTACTCTTTAGTCTTGCACGCAGACGGCCTGTAGCGGCTCGGTGCAGCGGAAGGCTCCCGGCCCCGCTCGTTGACCGAAGCACATCACTCCCGGACCGCGTAGACGACCTCCTCGTAATGACGTTGCCGCACCTTCTGCGGCGCGCCTTGTTGTTGATGTGTGGAATCGCGCCAGGCAAGCGCGCATGGCTCGCAATACAAGGGCAGGAACCTAGCCGGGCGCGAACCCGGCATGCGTACGGCTCGCTATACCCCGATGTCGACCTGATGACTTCCGAACTCGCGCACGACGCGAACCCGCCAGCGCCGCCTCACGCCCCGCAGCAGCAGGAAATGCCGCTGGCGATGGTGCATGGCCAGCCGGTATTGCAGATCCCGCAGGACCTGTACATCCCGCCGGACGCGCTGGAAGTCATCCTGGACGCCTTCGAAGGCCCGCTCGACCTGCTGCTGTACCTGATCCGCCGCCAGAACCTGGACATCCTGGACATCCCGGTGGCCGAGATCACCCGGCAATACGTTGATTACATCAACGTGATGCAGGAACTGCGCTTCGAGCTGGCCGCCGAGTACCTGGTGATGGCCGCGATCCTGGCCGAGGTGAAATCGCGCATGCTGCTGCCGCGCCCGCCCAGCGTGGAAGGCGAGGAAGCCGACCCGCGCGCCGAGCTGGTCCGCCGCCTGCAGGAGTACGAGCGCTTCAAGCAGGCCGCCGAGGACATCGATGCCCTGCCCCGCCAGGACCGCGACACCAGCCTGGCCCATGCCTTCGTGCCGGAGCGCGCCGCCGTCAAGCTGCCGCCGCCGGTGGAGCTGAAGGAAATGCTGCTGGCGCTGCACGAGGTCCTCAAGCGCGCCGAGCTGTTCAGCGGCCACGCCATCAAGCGCGAGGCACTGAGCGTACGCCAGCGCATGGGCGACATGCTCGCGCGCCTGGAGGATGGCCGGTTCTACCGTTTCGAAACGCTGTTCACCGCCGAGGAAGGCAAGCTCGGCGTACTGGTCACCTTCCTGGCGATGCTGGAACTGGCCAAGGAGCAGCTGCTGGACATCGTGCAGGAAGCACCGCTCGCCCCGATCTACGTCAAGTCCCTGGCCGCCGGCAACACCAACGCACCGCTGGCGTTCTCCAGCGAGTTCGATGACGCCGACAACGACCCCGCCTGAGCCTACAAGCCAACGCATGGATCAACCGCTGATCAACCGTATCGTCGAAGGTGCGCTGCTGGCCTCCAGCCAGCCGCTGACCCTGGCACAGTTGCAGGGCCTGTTTCCGGAGGACGAGCCGGCCCCGCCGGGCAGCGTCGAGCGCGCGCTGGAACTGCTGCGCGAAGGCTGCGCCGGCCGTGGCGTCGAACTGGTCGAGGTGGCCTCCGGCTTCCGCTTCCAGATCACCAACGAGGTGCACGGCTGGGTGTCCCGGCTATGGACCGAGCGCAAGACCCGCTATACCCGCGCCACCCTGGAAACCCTGGCGCTGATCGCCTACCGCCAGCCCATCACCCGCGGCGAGATCGAGCAGGTGCGTGGCGTGGCGGTCAGCAGCAACATCATCCAGGCGCTGGAAGAACGCGAATGGATCCGCGTGGTCGGCCACCGTGATGTCCCGGGCAAGCCAGCCCTGTTCGGCACCACCAAGGGCTTCCTGGACTACTTCGGGCTCAAGCGCCTGGACGAACTGCCGCCGCTGTCCGAACTGCGTGACATCGGCGAGCTGGAACCGCAACTCCCGCTGGATGGCGACGGCCAGCCAGCGGCACCGCTGAGCGCAGGCGCCGCCACCCCGGATGGCGCCGAGGCCGGCGAACGCAACACCCCTGATACCGCTGCGGCGCAGGCATCCCCGGATGCCGGCGCCACGGCAGGCACCACCGCCCTCACGGGCGAACCCGACGCCGCGCCGGGAGAGCGCGCGGCGGAAGTGGAACAAACCGAAGACAACGCCGTCGCGACGACGACCGTGGCTGTTGACGTAGCCGATTCCGACCCAGAGGCCGACGCGGAAAACGCCGGCCGGAGCAAAACTGATGAGTGACACCCCTCGCAAGCTGTCGTTGAACAAGCTCTCGCTCAAGCGCGAAGCCAGCACCGAACAGCCCAAGCTCGAAGAGCGCCTGCACAAGGTCCTGGCCCAGGCCGGGCTGGGCTCGCGCCGTGCGCTGGAACAGCGCATCGCCGATGGCCTGGTCAAGGTCAACGGTGAAACCGCCCAGACCGGCATGTCGGTCAAGAGCGGCGACAAGATCGACCTGGACGGCCGCAGCTTCGTGGCCAGCGCGCTGACCGACCCGTCGCGCGTACTGGTCTACAACAAGCCCGAAGGCGAAGTGACCACCCGCGAAGACCCCGAAGGCCGCCCGACCGTGTTCGAGTCGCTGCCGCCGCTCAAGGGCGCGCGCTGGATCGCCATCGGCCGCCTGGACATCAACACCACCGGCCTGCTGCTGCTCACCACCGACGGCGAGCTGGCCAACGCCATGATGCATCCCTCCTTCGAGGTCGAGCGCGAGTACGTGGTGCGCGTGCGCGCCCCGGAAGGCGAGGAGAAGGTGCCCGACAACATCGTCGACCGCCTCGCCCGCGGCGTGGCGCTGGAAGACGGCCCGGCCAAGTTCGACGAGATCGAACGCATCGGCGGCACCGATTCGCACGACTGGTTCCGCGTGGTCGTCAAGGAAGGCCGCAACCGCGAAGTGCGCCGCCTGTGGGAATCGCAGGGCTGCCAGGTCAGCCGCCTCAAGCGCACCCGCTACGGCAAGATCGAACTGCCGCGCGAACTGCTGCGCGGCCAGTCGGTGGAACTGCCCAGCCCGCAGGTTGAAGCCCTGCGCAGCCAGTTGAAGCTGGAGGAAGGCACCCCGTCGGCGCTGACGCTGCAGCCGGTGATCGGCCAGCGCAAGGCCGCCAAGACCACCGTGCGCGTCGCGCGCGACGGCGGCCGCGGCAATGCCTACGTCAACGGCCACAACACCGCCGACGAAGGCCGCGAACTGCGCCGCTTCGACACCCTGCGCGAAGACCGCGGCCGTGGCCGTGGTGGCAAGGGCGGCGGCTTCAAGGGCGGCCTGACCGTCAGCGGCGAAGCGGCGGCCAAGCAGTCGCAGAAGCCGTTCAAGCAGCGCAAGGCCCCCAAGGGCGACCGTGGCCTGCCGGAAGGCAACCCGGCCGCGTTCCGCACCTGGTACGTGCCCGATGGCGTGAGCACCGGCCCGACCGGCCACCGCAATGCCGGTCCCGGTGGCAACCGGGGTCCGGGCCGCGGTGGCGCGGATGGCCAGGCACGGCCGTACGGCAACAAGCCGCGTCCGGGCGCCGGTGGCGCCGGCCGTGGTGCCGCCGGTGGCCAGGGCCGCCCGCAGGGCGGTGGTGGTGCCGGCCAGGGTGCCGGCCAGGGCCAGCGCAAGCACCCCTATGGCCACCCGGGCAACGCCCCGAGCTTCCCGTCCGACCACGCCAACCCGGGCTTCAACCCGTATGGCGCACGTCCGGCCGGCAACCGCCCTGCCGGCGGTCCGCGCCCGGGTGGCAACCGTCCCGGCGGCGCAGGCCGTCCGGCCGGCGGCCCGCGTCCGGGTGGCAATCGCCCCGGCGGCGCCGGTCGCCCGGGTGGCGGCCGTCCCGGTGGCGGTGGCCGCGGCCCGCGTGGCGGCTGATTCCGCAAGGAGTCTCCCCCTGGCATGACCCGAACGCCCGGCCCCGCGCCGGGCGTTCTGCGTTCAGCCGCCCCTCGCCCGCCTGAACGCTGGCGCCGGGAAAGTACCCAAAATGGTAATTTTGGGATATTTTCCCCTTACTCCCCTGCCGGATGCCGCCATGGACCTCTCCCTGAATCTGCTGGATCTGGAAAAGACGCCCGCCAGCGACGTCAAGGCCAAGGGTTGGCCGGACCTGATGCGCAAGGTGCTCCGCAGCGGTGCGGTGGTGATCACCAACCACAATCATCCGCAGGCGGTGGTGGTCTCGGCCGAGGAGTACCAGCGTCTGGTGGACCAGGCCAACGGCCATTCCGCCGGCGCCCAGCGCGCGCAGTCACTGCAGGCGCTGCAGGCCGAGTTCGATGCGCACCTGTCCTCCCTGCAGGACGGCAGCCTGGCCAGGGCATTGGCGCGACCGGCCCGTCGTGGCCGCAGGATCCGGCTGGGCAAGTCGCTCTGACCGATGGCACGGATCCTTGTCCTGGCCGGCGTCAATGGCGCCGGCAAGAGTTCGCTGCTGGGCATGATGCTGGCCGAGGACGGCGCCACCTGGTTCAACCCCGATGCGTTCACCCGGCAACTGGTCGAACGCGGATGGCCATTGGATGAAGCCAATGCCACCGCCTGGCAGGAGGGCACCCGCCGCCTGCGCACGGCCATGGCCGATGACGTCGACTACGCCTTCGAAACCACGCTGGGCGCGAACACCATCCCTGCCCTGTTGCGTGAAGCCAGCGCACGACATGAAGTCAGCATCTGGTTCTGCGGACTGGAGAACGTCGAGCTGCACCTGCAGCGCGTGGCCGAGCGCGTGGCCAATGGTGGCCACGACATCCCCGAAGGCAAGATCCGCCAGCGCTTCGACAGCTCACGCATGAACCTGATCGAGCTGCTCCCGCACCTGACCGCACTGCACGTCTACGACAATAGCCGCCCCGCCGATGCCGATGGCCAGGTCGAGCCGTTGCTGGTGCTGGAAGTGGAACGCGGCCAGATCCTCTGCCCCGCCACGCAGGAGGAGTTCGCGCAGGTACCCGAATGGGCCAAGCCCATCGTATGGGCAGCGTTGAAGGCGTTCCCGGTCGCCGTCGACGAATGATCTCGACGCCCGGCCGCAGGGCCGGGCATCGTGGTTCCAGGACTCAGCGGCGCTCGATCACGAACTTGCCGAAACCGATGCCCAGGCTCCAGCCACGACCGGTACCGGCCAGCGCCAGCGAGATGTCCCCCTTGGTCATCACCTGCGCATCGCTGGCACGCGACGCACTGGCATGCACTTCGGCCGCTGCATAGGTGCCAAGCAGGTCATTCAATGCATAGGCGCCGGTGAACCTGCCGCGCCCATCGGTGATGGTGGTGCGTCCCACGGTCAGGCCGCCGCCCTTGGCGGAGATCTTCACCGGGATGCTGGCGCCGTTGTCGCAGGTGATGGTGCCGGTGCCCTGCGAAGTCTTGTAGAACGCCGACCACCCCGTGAGGTTGTAGTGCAGCTCGCAATCGATGTTGCCGGCGGCCTGCGCGGCCGGGGCCAGCCCGACGGCGGCCAACAGCAACAGCGCAGCGGTCATCTTCTTCATGGTTGCTCCTTCGGTTGCGTGAACCCGGGCCGAGCCTAGCAGCCGGCCCGAGGCGTGCGCATGGCGGCCGCGATCGTGGCCGTGCGTGCGTTCAGCGAGCCACGACCGGCCCGGCCAGGGTGAAGTCGTCCGCGTCCAGCATCGCCGGGAAGCGTTCGCGATGGGCCGCCAGGGCCTGCGCCGAGATCGTCGTGGTCACCACCTGCTCGCGCTCGCGGATTTCCAGCTGCGGCTGGCCGAGGAAGTCGATCACCGCGCTGTCACCCGAATAGTGCAGACCATTGCCGTCCACGCCGACGCGGTTGACCACGGCCACGTAGCACAGGTTCTCGATCGCCCGCGCGCGCGCCAGCGTCTGCCACGCATAGGCGCGTGCTGAGGGCCAGTTGGCGACGAAGATCTGCAGGTCGAAGTCCATCTGCCCGGCGCGCTCCACGTCGTAGCGGTTGCGGCAGAACACCGGGAAGCGCAGGTCGTAGCAGATCTGCGGATTGATCCGCCATCCCTTCAATTCGACGCTCAGGCGTTCGTTGCCCGCCGCATAGCGCTTGTGCTCGCCGGCGTAGCGGAACAGGTGGCGCTTGTCGTAGTACTGCAGCTGGCCATCGGGCGTGGCCCACAGCAGGCGGTTATGGACGGCGCCACCCTCACGCAGCTGCACGCTGCCGGTGACCGCCGCGCCCAGCGCGCGCGCCTGCTCCACGATCCACGCCACCGTCGGCCCGTCCATGCCCTCGGCCTTGTCGATGGCGTCGTTGGAGAAGCCGCTGGTGAAGGTTTCCGGCAGGATCACCAGGTCGGTGCTGCCGGCCAACGGCGCCAGCAACGCGGCGTAGTGCACGCGGTTGCCGGCCGGGTCGTGCCAGCGGGTGTCGCCCTGCACGAGCGAGATACGGAGGTCCTGCATGATCGTCATTGTCCTGTAAGCGAAGAAGCGAAGATCGCGCCAAGTGCCATGCCGGCGCCCAGCAGCGGCACCAGCCACTGCAGCCGGGCGACCCATCGATTGCGCGGCTGGCGCCGCTCCTGGGCATCGAGCAGCGCCAGGTAGGTCCGGGTGTAGCGGCTGAAGCTGCCGCGCACGGCCAACCAGCCGTCATCCACCGCCACCGCGCGCGCGCGCAGCCCGTCCTGCACGACCGAGAAGAACAGCCAGCCGCGCAGGGCCACGGCGGCCAGGAAGCCGCCGAACAGCACGCAGAACAGCCACTGGCCCACACCCACGCCGGCCGCCTCAGAGCGCCTGCAGGCGCGCGATGGCCGCGTCCAGGGTGGCGTCGTTCTTGGCGAAGCACAGCCGCACCAGGCGCTGCCCGGCTGGCGGGGTTTCGTAGAACGGCGACAGCGGGATCGCGGTGACGCCCTTCTCGATGGTCAGCCACTTCACGAACTCATGGTCCGGCAGGTCGCTGATGGCCGAGTAATCGACCAGCTGGAAGTAGCCTCCCGGCACCGGCAGCGGCTTCAGGCGCGTGGTCAGCAACTGCGCGCGGAAGCGGTCGCGCTTGGCCTGGTAGAACGCACCCAGCTCCAGGTGGTGCTCGGGCTCGTCGCGGATCATCGCGGCAAAGCCGTACTGCGCCGGGCTGTAGGTGGTGAAGGTGTTGTACTGGTGCACCTTGCGGAACTCGGCGGTCAACGCCGGCGGTGCGATCGCGTAGCCGATCTTCCAGCCGGTGCAGTGGTAGGTCTTGCCGAAGCTGGAGATGACGAAGGCGCGTTCGCGCAGCTCCGGGTAGCGCAGCGCCGATTCGTGGCGGGCACCGTCATAGATGATGTGCTCGTAGACCTCGTCGGAGACCAGGTAGATGTCGGTGCCGCGCAGCACCTCGATCAACGCCTGCATGTCCTGCGCCGACAGCATCGCGCCGGACGGGTTGTGCGGGGTGTTGACCATCAGCATGCGGGTCCTGGGCGTGATCGCCGCGCGCACCTTGTCCCAGTCCACCGCGAAGGTCTGCGGATCCAGCGCGACGTGCACGGCCCGCGCGCCGGCCAGATCGATGGCAGGCTCGTAGCAGTCGTAGGCCGGGTCGAGCACGATCACTTCCTCGCCGGCCCGCACCACCGCATGGATGGCATTGAAGATGGCCTCGGTGCCGCCGGAGGTGACAGTGATCTCGCTGTCCGGGTCGACCTGCGCGCCATAGCAGTCCAGTGCCTTCTGCGCGATGGCCTGGCGCAGGGGCGCCACGCCGGTCATCGGCGCGTACTGGTTGAACCCCTCGCGCATGGCCTTGGCGGTCTCGTCGATCAGGCGCTGCGGTGCCGGGAAATCGGGAAAGCCCTGGCCCAGGTTGACGGCGCCGTGCTCGGCGGCCATCTGCGACATCACGGTGAAGATGGTGGTGCCCACCTTGGGCAGCTTGGTCTGCGGTTGCATCAGTACGTACACACCAGGGGGAAAACCGCGAGTTTACGCAATGCCGATGGCAACGGTGCCGTTCCGGCCATGACCCAACCGCATGAGGGGCCGGGTCTATAATGCCCGGCCCCGATGCGCCAGCCTGCCTGCGCTCCCACCCAAGGACGGAAGCGCCCGATCCAATGACCGACTCGCCGAACACACCGCCACTGCTCGCCGCACGTGGCCTGCGTTTCACCCGCAATGACGACCCGGTGTTCGGCCCCCTGGATCTGCACGTGGATGCCGGCGAAGCCCTGCTCGTGCAGGGCAGCAACGGCGCCGGCAAGACCACCTTGCTGCGGGTGCTGGCGGGCCTGCTGCACCCGGACGCCGGCCAGATCGAAATCGATGGCCGCCCGGCCAAGGCCCAGGACCGCTCGCGCTACATCGCCTACCTGAGCCACCTCACCGCGCTCAAGCAGGACCTGGGCACGCTGGAGAACCTGCATTTCCTGTGCGGGCTGCAGGGCCGCCGCGCCCGCCAGATGCCCGGCAACGCGCTGGCCATCGTCGGCCTGGCCGGTTACGAGGACACTCTGGTACGCCAGCTCTCCGCCGGCCAGAAGAAGCGGCTGGCACTGGCCCGCATCTGGCTGTCGCCGGCACCGCTGTGGCTGCTCGACGAGCCCTACGCCAACCTCGACCTGGATGGCATCAACCTGGTCAACCGCATGATTTCCGCCCACCTGCGCAGCGGCGGCGCCGCCCTGGTCACCACCCACGGCGCCTACGCCGCCCCGCCGGTGCGCAACCGCACCCTGGTGCTGGGCCGCGCGCCCGGGAACGAGGACGCCGCATGAGCCTGCCCGGTCCCCAGCCCACCCTGTTCACCGCCGCCCGCGCCTTGCTGGCGCGCGATCTGCGGCTGCTGTGGCGGCGCCGCGGCGATGCCGCGCAACCGGTGCTGTTCGCCCTGCTGGTGGTGGCCTTGTTCGCGCTGGCCATGGGCGGGGAGGAAAGGCAGTTGCAGGGCGTGGCCTCCGCGGTGCTGTGGCTGGCGATCCTGCTGGCCGGCCTGCTGTCGCTGGATACCCTGTTCCGCAGCGACGCCGAGGACGGCTCGCTGGAGCAATGGCTGCTTGCACCGGTGCCGCTGGCCTGGCTGGTGGCCGTGCGGGTGTTCTCGCACTGGCTGACCACGGCCTTCCCGCTGGTGCTGGTCAGCCCGCTGCTGGCCGAATTGATGCACTTGCCCGCTGCCCAATTGCCAGTGCTCGTGACCTCCCTGGCACTGGGCACCCCACTGCTGAGCCTGCTCGGTGCGGTGGTCGCGGCACTGACCGTGGGCATGCGCCGGGCCGGCATCCTGCTGGCCCTGCTGGTCCTGCCGCTGTACGTGCCGGTGCTGGTTTTCGGGGCCGGCGCGGTATCGGCCGCGGCCCAGGGACTGGACCCGGGCGGCGCGCTGCTGATGCTCGGCGCCGGGCTGGTCGTCGCCGCGTTGCTGGCCCCGCTGACCGCCGCGGCTGCGATCCGGATCGCGAACTCGTAACCGCAAACGGCGCTATCCTTTCGCTCGTTCTCACTGAATAGCAGCGATCACATGACCGACCGGCTGTCTCCAGAGTCTTCCCCCACCGCCAAACCCAGCCTGCCTCCGCGCCCTGCGGTCGAACTGCAGCGTCGCGGTGAACTGCGGGTGGAGAAATTCCTGGACGCCGCCACCGAGGTATTCAACGAGAAGGGCTACCAGGCCGCGCGGTTGTCGGACATCGTCAAGCGCGCCGGCGGCTCGATGGCCACCCTGTATCGTGCCTTCGGCGACAAGGTCGGGCTGGTGCATGCGCTGATGGAGCGCAGCATCGACAACTTCGGCCGTAGCCTGGACGAGTTGGCACAGTCCTCGCTGCCGCCGGAACAGGCCCTGGAACAGGCCGCGTACCTGATGGTCGAGGAGACCCTCACCCCTTCGCGGATCGCCTGCCACCGCGTGGTGATCTCCGAAGGCATGCGCCTGCCGGAACTGCGCGACTGGTTCCAGGCTCATGGCATCGAGCCCATGGAGGCGCGCTTGAGCCGCTACTTCCGGCGCGAGACCGACGCCGGCCGCTTGTACCTGGAAGACCCGGAGCGTTCGGCGCACCTGTTCTACATGATGGTCATCGGCGGGGTGATCCTCCGCTCCACCAACGGCCGCATGAGCCCGGACGACATCCCGCGCGCCAAACAGCAGGCCCGCCTGGCCGTCCGCCTGTTCGTCGCAGGCGCCCTGCCCCGAAGCTGAACCCCAGCTTGCTGCGTTGCAGCTTGACCGCAGCGAACCCCGTCACGAAATTAGGGCGTAACCGTAATTACGCTGCACTCACCAGCGTTGCCACCCACCCGTCGGCAGGGGCAACACAAGGAGGGGAACGTGCGGGTCTATCTGGCATTGTTGATGCTCGTCGCGACCGCGGTGTTGGTATCGGTTGCATGGCTCGCGCCGGTCAAGGCGGACGCATCCGGGCAGGCGGTCAAGCTGCCTGAAACCCATTTCGCCTCCACCCAGTCCGGCCACGGTTTCAGTGCCCCGCCCGGTTTTGCCGACGCGGTACCCGCGCGCAACCTGGCCCACCCCGATGCCAAGGCGGTCGGCCAGCAGGTCTGCACTGCCTGCCACAGCCAGGAGAGCGGCAACTTCGCCCACACCGCGCATGCGGCCGGCATGCAGGTCGCCCTGGCCGCCAATCCGGCCACCGCCACCTGCGAGGCCTGCCATGGCCCAGGCTCGGTGCATGCCGCCAACCCCACCCAGAAGGGGGCGATCATCGCCTTCAGCCACGAGGGCGGCACACCGGTGGCCAACCAGACCGAAAGCTGCCTGGGGTGCCATGCCGGTGGCCCGCGTGACGCCTGGCTGGGCTCGATCCACCAGCGCAACGACCTGTCGTGCAGCGATTGCCACAACCCGATGCAGAAGTTCTCGGCCGAAGGGCTGACCGCCAAGCAATCGGTCAGCGAAACCTGCGCCACCTGTCACAAGGACATCCGCCAACAGTTCAACCGCCGCTCGCACATGCCGCTGCCGGAAGGCGCGATCAGCTGCGTGGACTGCCACAACCCGCACGGCACGCTCAACGCCACCCTGCTCAAGACCGACACCGTCAACGAGACCTGCTACCAGTGCCACGCCGAGAAGCGCGGCCCCTTCCTGTTCGAACACGCGCCGGTGCGCGAAAGCTGCCTGAACTGCCATCAGGTCCACGGCTCCAACCAGCATGCCCTGCTGGTCGCGCCGATCCCGATGCTGTGCCAGCAATGCCATTCGCACACCCGTCACCCCAACGACCTGCAGACCGAAATCTCGCTCGGCGGCGCGATGACGCCGGACGAGCGCCTGATGGGACGCGGCTGCATCACCTGCCACGCCCAGGTACACGGCTCCAACCACCCCTCCGGCCCACGTCTGCACAAGTAACGGGAGAAGGACATGTGCACACGGAAACGTTCGCGCACCTGCCGCTGGTCCTTGCTGTCGCTGGCGTTGCTCGGTGGCCTGGCGCAGGCCCAGGACAGTGGCGCCGGCATCGACCTGCAGTTCGGCAACTGGCTGGACCCCAGCGGCCGCATCGGCTGGGACGGCTGCGATCCGGATGGCGCCAGTTGGCTGAGCGCCGAGCCCAAGCGCACCCCGACCGGGTTCCTGTACGGCTGTGCCCCGCACATGCCCACCGAAAAACCGCTCGGCGACAATGGCTGGACCTACAGCGGCAACGTCGGGCTGGGCTACCTGCACGTCAGCGGTGACGAGGCCAATACCCACTGGCGGCGCTTCCGCGACCCGGACGACGGCCTGATCCTGCAGGCCAACTTCAGCCTCAAGCGCGCGGCCGACGGCAGCTATGCCGACGTCCGGCTGAGCCGGCTGGAGCGCGACAACCAGTACTACCGCGCGGTGTTCGGCCAGGCCGGCCGCTACAAGGTGCAGGCCTTCGTGCGCAGCACCCCCAACGTGCTCAGTGGCAATGCGCGTTCGATCTGGGACGGTGTTGGCACTGCCCACCTGACCTTGAAACCCGGCTTGACCGCCGCCGGCAGTACGCCCGCGCAGGTGGCAGCCCTGTCGGCGGCACAGCCCTTCACCACCCTCAGCGTGGTGCGCGACAAGCAAGGCGTGAGCATCAACTACCTGCTCAACCCGCGCTGGACCGGCTATGCCAGCCTGACCCACGAGGAACGCAAGGGCGCGCGGCCGTTCGGCGGCCCGTTCTTCTTCAACTACCCGTTCCCGGCCAATGGCGGCATCTACGAGATCCCACGCCCGATCGACGACAGCACGATGAACGTGATGGGAGGCTTCCGCTTCGTCGGCAACGTCTGGCGCAGCGACTTCAACTACACCGGCTCGTTCTTCCGCAATGCGCACGGCGCCTACGACTACCAGGTGCCATACGGCCTGTACTCGGTGGCCGGCGCATCCACCCCGGCGCTGTACTCCGGCTCCTTCGCCTACGAGCCGGAGAACGACTACCACCGCCTCGGCGTCACCGTCAGCCGCAAGCTGCCGGCATGGAACGGCGACTTCTCGCTGGCGATGGCGCTGACCACCATGCGCCAGAACGACCGGCTGCAGGCGCCCATGGACTGCCAGGGCCAGTTCGGCCAGAACCTGGCGCCGCCCTTCATCTTTGACTGCGCCAACTGGAACACCACCGACGCGCTGTCGCGCAAGCGCGCCGACCTGGCGATCAACAACCAGAAGCTGGACGCGCGCCTGGTGCTGCTGCCCAGCGACAAGCTGACCTGGCGCAGCACCGGCCGCTACCTGCGCGAGGACTATGCCGGCACCTATTGGGCCTACAACCCGTTGACCGGGCAGTACGGCTACATCGCCGAGAACGGCGCGCAGGGCAGCGTGGTCCCCGGCGAGATGGGGGTCTGGGACCCCGGCGCGAACTCCTCGGTGCTCACCCGCATCCGCAACCTGCCCCTGGACAAGGAAACCCACGAGCTCTCCAGCGGCGTGGACTACCGGCTGGACAACAGGAACACGCTCTCGGCCACCTACACCTTCACCCGCATCGAGCGCGCGCACCGCGAGGTCGCCACCACCCGCGACAGCATGATCAAGCTGGGCTGGAACAACCGCACGCTGGACTGGCTGACCCTGCGCGCCAACTACACCTACCTGGACCGCAGCGGCAGCCGGTACTACTACGACCCCTACGAGTTCACCTTCTCCTCGTCCCTGCCCGGCTTCACCGGCGAAGACACGTTGAGCCCGCACACCGTTTCGGCCTTGCGCAAGTACGACATCGCCTCGCGTACCCAGCAGAAGCTGGACCTGATGGCCACCTTCATCCTGCCGCGCGACATGACCGTCTATGCCTCGTTCCGCGGTGACCGCAACCACTACGACGCGCAGATCGGCCGCCAGCGCTTGGACACCTATGCCAGCAGCCTGCAGTGGGAGTGGCAGCCCAATCCGGCCACGACCACCAGCGCGTGGATCGGGCACGACCGCTCCACGCTGGACGTGGCCAACGTCAACGACGCCACCGGCACCGATCCGGCCCTGGGCGGCGTCACCTACCCCGACGCCAACCGCTGGTGGATGAGCGACACCCAGCGCAACCACTACGCCGGGCTGAACCTCACCCGCCGCATCGGCCGCGCCACGCTCGACCTGGCCTGGAACTGGACCTACTCCAAGGGCCGCACGCGCTACCGCATGGCCTCCCCCGACGCGCTGACTGTGCCGGCCAATGCCGCCCAGGCCAGCGGCGGCTATCCGTTGATGGTCTACCGGGTCAATTCGCTGACCGCCGGCCTGTCGGTCCCGTTGAACGAACGCATGCGCCTGCGCTTCTTCGATACCTGGGAGCGCGGCAATCTCTCCGACTGGCACTACTTCGGCTTCGAGGACACGCTGGTGTATGACCACCGCGTCTATACCGATGGCGGCCCCTCCAGTTACAAGGTCAACCAGGTCGGCATGTTGTTCGAGGTGGCCCTATGAAGGCGCTCTGGCTGCTCACCGCACTGGCCGTTGCCGGCACCCAGGCCGTGCTCATGGCCGCCCCGCAGGACGCGGGGACACCTCCACCTCCACCTCCACCGGCACCGGCACCGGTCGCCGAACCCGGCACGCCGGTGCAGCCACCAACCCGCTACGACCTGCGCCGCGCCCATGCGCCGGCCGGCGACGCGCAGGCCGGCAAGGCCAAGGCCGAGGTCTGCGCGGCCTGCCATGGCGCCGAAGGCATCGCCATCGCACCGATGTTCCCCAACCTGGCCGGACAGCGCGCCGACTACCTGTACTGGAGCCTGCACGCCTACAAGAGCGGACGCATGCCCGAGTCACCGATGACCGCGATGGCGGCATCGCTGGAGGAACAGGACATCCGCGACCTGTCGGCCTACTACGCGCACCTGCCCGTGCCGCCCCCGCCTGCCGACGCGCCGCCGCTCGAGATCGACCCGGCCTTGGCCGCATCCGGACAGGGCATCTACATGAACGGCGAGCCGGCCAAGGGCATCCCACCCTGCCAGGGCTGTCACGGCAGCGATGCACGCGGCAATCCGTTGGCCGACCAGCGCGACCGCAGCGGCCGCGCCCCGTATGCGGCCTACCCGCGCCTGCGCGGACAGCAGAACGACTACCTGCAGGCCCGCCTGCAGCAGTTCCATGACGACGCCATCGATGCCTCGACCAACAGCCGGGTCATGCATGGCATCGGGCGCCAACTGGATGTCGACAGCATCAAGGCGGTTTCCACCTGGCTGTCATCGCTCAAGGAGTAACACCCGCCCCACGCGCCGGGTTCCGGCGCTCCACCCCTGTCCGAGGAGTTGCAGATGAAGTCCCGTATTTTCCTTGCCCTGCTGGCCGTGGGCGGCGCGTTCTCCGCCCATGCCGCCGACACCTGTTCCGTGAACCTGGAGGGCAACGATGCGATGAAGTACAACCTCGCCAACATCGACGTGCCCAGGAGCTGTGCCAACTTCACCATCAACCTCAGCCACACCGGCAAGATGGCCAAGAACATCATGGGCCACAACGTGGTGGTGGCCAAAACCTCGGACATGGCAGGCATCGACACCGACGGCATGCGCGCCGGCCTGGCCGCCGATTACCTCAAGGCCGGCGACAGCCGCATCATCGGCCACAGCAAGGTGGTCGGCGGCGGGGAGTCCACCACGGTATCGATCCCGGTCGCACGCCTGGTCGCCGCCGGCGCGCCGCTGTCGTTCTTCTGCAGCTTCCCCGGCCACTCGGCGATGATGAAGGGCACGGTCACCCTCAGGTGAGGTGCAGGGCCTCGGCCAGATCGCCCGAATTCGGGTATCTTGCGCTGGCATGACTTCAGCAACGGCATCGTGATCGCTACGGTGCCCAGCCGGCCGGGCGCCGCAGCGTGACCCGGCCATCGTCTTCCTCAGCGAGCGCGCGGATGTTCAAGGGTTTGATCGGTTGGTTCCACAAGCTGGGTTCCCCGGCGTACTTCGATACCTTTGCCGCCCGCTGGTCGCCGTGGTGCTACATCGCTTCGCTGCCGTTGTTCGCCTGGGGCCTGTGGCAGGCGCTGGCGGTGGTCCCGGCCGACTACCAGCAGGGCGACAGCTTCCGCATCCTCTACATCCACGTGCCGTCGGCCTGGATGAGCCTGTTCGTGTTCGGCCTGATGGCCTTCTACAGCGCCATCGCGCTGATCTGGCGCATCAAGCTGTGCGAGATCCTGGCCATGGCCTGCGCGCCCATCGGCGCCGCCTTCACCCTGATCACCCTGCTCACCGGCAGCATCTGGGGCAAGCCGATGTGGGGCACCTGGTGGGACTGGGACCCGCGCCTGACCACCGAGCTGATCCTGTTGTTCCTGTACCTGGGCGTGATGGGCCTGTATGGCGCCATCGATGACCGCCGCGCCGCCGCACGCGCCGCCGGCCTGCTGTCCATCGTCGGGGTGGTGCTGCTGCCGGTGATCCGTTACTCGGTGGTGTGGTGGAACTCGCTGCACCAGGGCCAGACCATCCGCGTGTTCGGCGAATCGAGCATGGACGGCAGCATGATCCTGCCGCTGTGGCTGATGGTGCTGGCCACCAAGTTCTGGTTCGCCGGTTCGCTGCTGTCGCGGGCACGCGCCGACAACCTGCGCCGCGAGGCCGGCAAGGCGTGGCTGCGCGAGCGCGTGGAGAAATCGGCATGACCTATTTCAAGTACGTGGCCATGGCCTACGCGGTGTTCTTCATCGTGCTGGCATGGGACTTCATCGTGCCGCGGCTGCAGATCCGCCGGCAGCTGCGTCAGGCGCGCAGCCGGGTCGCGCGCGCGCGCCAGGCCACGCAGGTAGCGGTGGACGAGGAGTTGAGCCGATGACGCCCACCCAACGCCGTCGCCTGCTGCTGGTGGTGCTGGTGCTGGCCGTTGCCGGCGTCGCCGTCGCGCTGGTCACCGCCGCCCTGCAGCGCAACATCGCCTACCTGTACACGCCTGCCGAAGTGCAGTCCGGCCAGGTTCCGGCCGATGCCCGCTTCCGGCTCGGCGGCATGGTCGCCAAGGGCTCGTTCAAGCGCGAACCCGGCGCGTTGCTGGCCCGCTTCGACGTCACCGACGGCGATGCGATCCTGCCGGTCACCTACGACCGCATCCTGCCGGACCTGTTCCGCGAAGGGCAGGCGGTGGTCGCCACCGGGCGCATGGCCAACGGCGTGTTCGTCGCCGAGGACGTGCTGGCCAAGCACGACGAGACCTACATGCCCAAGGAGCTGGCCGACAAGATGGGCCAGGCTCACACCAAGCACCAGGTCCCCGCCACCCCGCCTGCCACGGGAACGCCCTGAGTGCTTGCCGAGATTGGACAGGTCCTGCTGATCCTCGCCCTGCTGGCGGCATTGCTGCAGAGCGTGCTGCCACTGATCGGCGCGCAGCGCCAGGCGCCGGCCTTGATCGCCACCGCACGCCCGGCCGCGATGCTGCAGCTGACCATGCTGCTGGGTGCGTTCGTGGTGCTGACCATCGCGTTCGTGCGCCAGGACTTCTCGCTGCGCTACGTGGCCGAGAACTCCAACTCGCTGCTGCCGATGATCTACCGCTATTCGGCGGTGTGGGGCGCGCACGAAGGCTCGCTGCTGCTGTGGGCGCTGGTGCTGGCACTGTGGACGGCGGCCGTGGCCGAGTTCTCGCGCAAGCTGCCGGCCGACGTGGTGGCACGCGTGCTGGCGGTGATGGGCATCATCAGCGTGGGCTTCATCGCCTTCCTGCTGTTCACCTCCAACCCGTTCGCGCGGTTGCTGCCGGCCCCGGCCGAAGGCCACGACCTCAACCCGCTGCTGCAGGACCCGGGCCTGATCATCCACCCGCCGATGCTCTACCTGGGCTATGTCGGCTTCGTGGTGCCGTTCGCCTTCGCCATCGCCGCCCTGCTCGACGGCCGCATCGACGTGCGCTGGCTGCGCTGGACCCGGCCGTGGACCAACGTGGCCTGGGCCTTCCTGACCATCGGCATCGCGCTGGGCAGCTGGTGGGCGTACTACGAATTGGGCTGGGGCGGCTGGTGGTTCTGGGACCCGGTCGAGAACGCCAGCTTCATGCCGTGGCTGGTCGGCGCGGCGTTGATCCATTCCCAGGCCGCCACCGAGAAGCGCGGCGTGTTCATCGGCTGGACCCTGCTGCTGGCCATCGCCGCCTTCGCGTTGTCGCTGCTGGGCACGTTCCTGGTCCGCTCCGGCGTGCTGACCAGCGTGCATTCGTTTGCCGCCGACCCGGCACGCGGCCTGTTCATCCTGGTGTTCCTGGCGCTGGTGGTCGGCGGCTCGCTGCTGTTGTACGCGCTGCGCGCGCCCACCGTCGGCGGCAACAGCCGCGATTCCAACCGTGCCTTCGCGCTGAACTCGCGCGAGGGCCTGCTGCTGGCCAACAACCTGCTGCTCGCCTGCGCCTGCGCGATGGTGCTGCTGGGCACGCTGTACCCGCTGCTGGCCGACGCGCTGGACCTGGGCAAGGTTTCGGTCGGCCCGCCCTACTTCGGCACCCTGTTCCTGCTGCTGATGGCGCCGCTGGTGCTGCTGGTGCCGGTCGGGCCGCTGACCCGCTGGCAACGTGAGCAGGGTCTGCGCCCGCTGGCGCTGCTGGCACCGTGGGCCGGGCTGGCGCTGCTGCTGGGCGTGATCGGCTGGTACATGGCACCGCAGGGCAAGCTCAAGACCGCCGCCGGCCTCGCCGCCGCCGCCTGGGTGTGCCTGGGCACGCTGTATTACCTGTGGACGCGCCTGCGCAACAGCGGACGCCTCAATGCAGAGACGCTGGGCATGCTGGTCGCCCACCTGGGCATCGCCGTGTTCCTGGTCGGCGCGCTGCTGGTGGAAGCGCTGAACGTGCAGCACGAGGTCGCCCTGGCCCCCGGGCAATCGGTCCAGGCCGGCCGCTACCAGCTGGTGTTCGAGGGCGTGGATGCCACCGACGGCCCCAACTACCACTCCGACCGTGGTCACCTGAAGGTGCTGCGCGATGACCGCCAGGTCGCCCTGTTGCACCCGGAAAAACGCATGTATGCCAGCGGCGGTCAGGCCATGACCGAGGCCGGCATCCATCCGGCGCTGGGTGGCGATGTGTACGTCGCACTGGGAGAATCACTGGGTAATGGCGCCTGGGCCGTCCGGGTGCAGATCAAACCCTTTGTCCGCTGGATCTGGTTGGGCGCGGCGCTGATGGCGCTGGGCGGTTTCATCACCGCCGTCGACCGCAGGTTCCGCAGGCTCCCGGAGAAGTCCCGATGAACACCCCCGCCCCCGAATCCAACAAGCCGCACCGCCTGCCGCCCGTCGCCATCGCGCTGGGCGCGCTGTTCTTCCTCGGCCTGCTCGGCCTGATGCTGTACGGCGTGAGCCGCTCCGGTGCACCGGACCGCGACAGCCTGCCTTCGGCGCTGATCGGCAAGCCCGCGCCGGCGTTCTCGCTGCCGGTCCTGCACGACCCCAACGTGCACGTCACCGACGAACAGCTGCGCGGCGCACCGTACATCCTCAACGTCTGGGGTAGCTGGTGCCCGACCTGCCGCGACGAGCACCCGATCCTGACCCGCTTCGCCGAGACCAAGCGCGTGCGCATGATCGGCTACAACTGGAAGGACAACCGCGACGACGCCCTGCGCTGGCTCGAACAGCTGGGCAACCCGTACATGGTCGTGCTGGCCGATGAGGAAGGCCGCACCGCGCTGGACTGGGGCATCGCCGCCGCACCGGAAACCTTCCTGGTCGACGGCAGCGGCATCGTGCGCTGGAAATACAGCGGTGCAATCAGCCAGGACGTGCTGGACCAGCAACTGATACCGGCGCTGGAAAAGGTCGAGGCCGAAAGTGGCGGCCGCCATGTCGCGCCGGACTTCGGGGTCAGCCGATGAAGGCAGTGGCCGGCCTGCTGGTGTGGCTGTGCCTGGCCATCGCCGCCCAGGCGCAACCGGCCGGCGACCCGACGCCGCTGCAGTACCGCGACCGCGTCGAGGAAACCCGTTTCCACGCCCTCACCGCCGAACTGCGCTGCGTGCAGTGCCAGAACCAATCATTAGCCGACTCCAACGCGCAGATCGCCCATGACCTGCGCCGCGAGGTGCTCACCCTGATGCAACAGGGCCGCAGCGACGCGGAGATCAAGCAGTTCCTGGTCGATCGCTATGGCCCGTTCGTGCTGTACCGCCCGCAGCTGGAAGGCAGCACCCTGCTGCTGTGGTTCGGCCCGGGCCTGTTGCTGCTGGCCGGGGCGGTGGTGCTGGTGCTGTACGTGCGCCGTCGCGCGCGTGCCGTCCCTCTCGCGCCGGACGCCGGCCGTGACACCAGCCAGGATGATCGCCAATGGTGAGCACCACGTTCCTGATCGGCGCCGGGCTGCTGGCGGCCATCGCCACCGGCATCGTGCTGTGGCCGCTGTGGCGGGATGGCAAGCGACGGATCTGGGGCACGCTGGTCGCCGCCGCCATCGTCGCCACCCTGGGCCTGTACCAATGGCTCGGCACGCCGGCCGCCCTGCAGCTGCCCGATGGCCAGAGCGCCGACGCCCCGCGCACCCTGGAGGAAGGCATCACCCAGCTGCAGGCAGCCCTGGAGAAAAACCCCGCACGCGCCGACGGCTGGCTTCTGCTGGCGCGCTCGCAACTGGAGCTGGGCCGCACCACCGAGGCCGCGGCCGCCTACGAACGCGCGGTGCAGCTGGCACCGGACGAAGCCCCCTTGCTGGTCGAGGCCGCGCAGGCGCGGGCACGGGCCAACCCACAGTCCCTGTTCGACGACACCGCCGTGCAATGGCTGCAGCATGCGCGGCAAGTGGCACCGGACAACGAACGCGCGATCTGGCTGACCGGCATCGTGCAGCGCCAGCGCGGCCAGGACGAAGCCGCCGCGGCCACCTGGGAGAGCCTGCTCAGCCGCCTGGAGCCGGCCGCCGCCGCCGCGCTGCAGGAGCAGATCGACATCGCCCGCGGCAAGCCACCGCCCCCTGCGCAGGCACCGGCCACCCCGACCGCCAGCACCTCGCCGTCACCGGGCCTCAGCGTCACCGTCACCCTTGCCCCGGCACTGGCCGCACGCGCCGCGGCAGGCCAGGACACGGTATTCGTCATCGCGCGCGTGCCCGGTGGCCCACCAATGCCGGTCGCCGTGCAACGCCATCCGGTCCAGGCCAGCCCGTTGACCGTCACCCTCAGTGACGCGGATAGCCCCATGCCTACCCAGAAGCTGTCCGAACTCAGGCGGGTGGAGGTTTTCGCGCGCCTGTCGGCCAGCGGCACCGCCATGCGCCAGGAAGGCGACGTGGAATCGGCGCCGATCACGCTCGATCTGCCCACCGACAAGGTCATGCAGATCACGCTCGGCCAACCCTGAGCGCGACATATTCAAATAGCCGCCGGTTATCTGGATGGGCATCGCCCATTTCCCCTGCCCCGTTAAAATTGGCCGATGACTGAATTCATCCCCGAAGGCAGCCGCTTTCACGCCCTCGCCTCGCCTTTCCCTATGAAGCGCGGCGGCGTGTTGCATGGCGCCCGCGTCGCTTACGAAACCTGGGGCACGCTCGATGCCCAGGCCAGCAATGCCATCCTGATCGTCACCGGGCTGTCACCCGATGCCCATGCCGCCAGCCATGCCGGCAACCCGGCGCCGGGCTGGTGGGAACCCATGCTTGGCCCCGGCAAGCCGATCGATACCAACCGCTGGTTCGTGGTCTGCGTCAATTCGCTGGGCAGCTGCAAGGGCTCCACTGGCCCCGCATCGCCGGACCCGGCGACCGGCCAGCCGTACCGGCTGAGCTTCCCGGAGCTGTCCATCGAGGATGTGGCCAATGCCGCCGCCGACGTGGTCAAGGCCCTGGGCATCACACAGCTGGCCTGCCTGATCGGCAACTCCATGGGCGGCATGACCGCGCTGGCGCTGCTGTACCAGCACCCGGGGATCGCCCGCAGCCACATCAACATTTCCGGCAGCGCGCAGGCCCTTCCGTTCTCCATCGCCATTCGCTCGCTGCAGCGCGAGGCCATCCGCCTGGACCCGGCCTGGAACAACGGCGACTACGACGAGGAGCACTACCCCGAGTCGGGCATGCGCATGGCCCGCAAGCTGGGCGTGATCACCTACCGCTCGGCCTTGGAATGGGATGGCCGCTTTGGTCGCGTGCGACTGGATTCGGAGCTGGCCGACGAAGACCCGTTCGGCATGGAGTTCCAGGTCGAAAGCTACCTGGAAGGCCATGCGCGCCGCTTCGTGCGCCGCTTCGACCCCAACTGCTACCTCTACCTCGGCCGCTCGATGGATTGGTTCGACCTGGCCGAATACGCCGGCGGCGACGTGCTGGCCGGGCTGGCGAAGATCCACGTCGAGCGGGCGCTGGCCATCGGTGCCAACACCGACATCCTGTTCCCGGTCGAACAGCAGCAGCAGGTTGCCGACGGACTGCGTGCCGGCGGCGCCGACGCCCGCTTCATCGGCATGGACTCGCCCCAGGGCCACGATGCCTTCCTGGTCGACTACGACCGCTTCGGCCCTGCGGTAGGCGACTTCCTGCAGTCCCTGCCGACAACCGCCTGATCCCCGGGCCTACGCCACGCCCCGGGCGTGGCCGATGGCCTGATCGCAGTGCCCCGAACACGCTGGCGACTCTTCCCCGAACGAGAGTCGCCACCATGGTGTCGCGCCTGTTGCTGTGCCTCCTGCTGTTGACCTGCGGCCCGCTGCACGCCGCCTCATCGCCCTTGATGTCCGCCAGCACCTGGCAGGACGGTCCCGACGTCACCCGCTTCTGGGTCAGCGAGAAACTCGACGGTGTCCGCGCCCGCTGGGATGGTCGGCAACTCCGCACCCGCACCGGCAGCGTGATACCCGCGCCCGTCTGGTTCACCCGCGGTTGGCCGGTGCAGGTGATGGACGGCGAACTCTGGATCGCGCGCGAACGCTTCGATGCCACCAGCGCCATCGTCCGCAGCAATCCCGCCCGCGACGACGCATGGCGACAACTGCGTTTCATGGCCTTCGACCTTCCGATGCAGCCAGGCACGTTCAGCCAGCGCCTGGCTGCATTACAGGATGTTGTCGAACAAAGCGGCAACCCGCACCTGGCCCTGGTCGAGCAACGTCGCCTGGCCGACACGGACAGCCTGCACCGTCACCTGCGCAGCGTGGCGGCAGGCGGTGGCGAGGGATTGATGCTCCACCATGAGGACAATCCCTACCGCGATGGTCGCAGCAATGGGCTGTTCAAGCTCAAGTTGTTCGAGGATGCCGAAGCACGCGTGATCGGCTACGTTCCCGGCAAGGGCAAGTACACCGGCATGGTTGGCGCACTGTTGATGGAGATGCCGCAGGGGCTGCACTTCCGCCTGGGCAGCGGATTGAGTGACGCGCTGCGCCGCACGCCGCCACCGGTCGGCAGCCAGGTCACTTACCGCTACAACGGGCTGACACCCAACGGCCTGCCGCGCTTCCCCCGCTTCCTGCGGGTACGGCATGCCAACCAGTGACACCCCGGCCTGGAACAGGCGATGCCGGTTCCAGGCTGGACGCGCCCCCCGGCGCGCGCCTGCCCCACCGGTCACTATCGCCGGCCGCGTGATTGGGCTCCAATACACCCCTCCGAACCACCACGCCGACGATGCGCTACCAGGGACGACTACAGGACTGGAACGACGACAAGGGCTTCGGTTTCGTCACCCCCAACGGTGGCGGCGAACGCGCCTTCGTCCACATCAAGGCGTTCGACCAACGCGGGCAGCGCCCCTCCAACGGCGCGCTGATCAGCTACGCGGTACGCAAGGATGAACGCAACCGCCTCAATGCCACCGCCGTGCGCCTGGCCGACACGGCGGGCGCCCGCGGCCGCAATACGCCCGCATCCAGGGGACGATCCGCCACACCCGGCCGCCACGCACGCCATCTGCCACGTATCGCGCTGGGTCTTTCGGCCCTGCTGTCGCTTGCCGTGTGCGGGTGGCTGGAATGGATACCGGCATGGTCCGCGCTGGTCATCGTCAGCCTCAGCCTGATCGCCCTGCTGCTGTACGCGCTGGACAAGGCCGCCGCGCAGCAGGGCCGCCGGCGCACCCCTGAAAACACCCTGCACCTGGTGTCGCTGCTGGGTGGCTGGCCCGGTGCGCTGATGGCGCAGGGGTTGTTCCACCACAAGCACCGCAAGCGGTCCTTCCAGGTCGCGTTCTGGCTGACCGTGCTCATCCATTGCGCGGTGCTCTACCTGCTGGCGTCCGGCCGCTTCACGCGCGTCCACTGAGCTGGATCCCCTGCGCCATGCCATCGGAACGGGACCTCTTCACGGTGCCGTCGTATCATGGCCGCCGTTTGCCGCGTTCCACCGGACTCATGGACAGAGCCTTCCGCCCCCTTCTTCCCCGCCTGCGTGCCGGTCTGTTTGGCCTGGCCACGCTCACCGTGCTGTGCATTGCACCGGCGTCCGCGCAGACGGCGCGCAAGCCGTCGTCCTACGAACATGCCCCACAGGCTCCCAGTACCGCCTCACGGCAAGCACCGGACTTCCTGTCACGCATTGATGGCCGCGAGGACTTCATGCGCCTGGCCCGTGTCTACAACGTCGGCACGCCACTCGAGATTCCGCACCTGATCTTCGCGATCGATCGGCAGCAGGGCGATCGCATGTACTACATCAACACACCGCGTTTCCCGCTGCACGAGACCTTCGTACGCCGCGAGAAGCTCATGCCCCAGCTGGACAAGGCAACGCTGGCGGCGCAGTACCGCGATCCACAGCGGCGGTTCCTGTTCGGCACCCTCAGCTGGCAACGCGCCCTGCCCGGCTACGTACATGAATTCTGGGAAGGCGACCAGCTCACGCCGGAACTGCTGCGGCTGGCCGACGCCCGTGTCCGTGCCACGTTCCAGGACGCGATCCGGTTCAAGAGCAACTCCACCCAGCAGGAACAGGCCGCCCGTGCCGCGGGCGTCGCGTTCATCACCCAGGAAGCGCTGCTGCGTGAGCAGGTCTTCCTGCCGTTGAACACCGGTCGCGCGCAGGGCCGCCTGCGCATCGTGCGTTCGGTGGAGCAGGCCGGCGAGCTGTCGCCGCAGGACATCGTGGTACTGGATGAGGTCCCCATCGCGCTGCCACCGGTAGCCGGGCTGATCACCCAACGTCCTTCCACCCTGCTCTCGCACGTCAACCTGCTGGCCAAGGGGTGGCGGATTCCCAATGCGTATGTCCGCGACGCACAGGCCGAGCTGCGCCGCCATGACGGCCAATGGGTGGAGCTGGAGGTCAGCAACACCAACTACAGCGTGCGCCCGGCCACGCGTCCGGCACGTGCACCCGCCAGCACCGCGCAGCGTCCAACCGCCAGCCTGCCGCGACCGGACCTGTCGGTCAGTGCGCTCAAGCCATTGGCCGAACTGCGCCGGGGCGACAGCCGCCATTGCGGCGTGAAGGCCGCCAATCTCGGCACGCTCCGCGCCGCGCTGCCGCCCGATGCGCGTGTGCCGGACGGCTTCTGCATTCCGTTCTCGCGCTACCAGGCCTTCATGCAGCGCCTGCGCATTCCCGAACGACTGGCCGCGTTGGAGCAAAGCCCGGGCTTCGCCAGCGACGCCTCACGCCGTCGCCAGGCGTTGACCGAGCTGCGCGAGGCCATCGCCAATGCGCCTGCGGACCCTGCGCTGGTCCAGCTCGTGCGGAGCCAATGGCAAGGCCAGTTGCGGAGCGACGGCGTGTTCGTGCGCAGCTCGTCCAACTCCGAGGACCTGCCCGGCTTCAGCGGTGCCGGCCTGTACACGACCGTTCCCAACGTCGTGCGCGCCGATGCGTTGGTCAAAGCGGTGCAGACGGTGTGGGCATCGGTCTACAACTTCGAAGCCTACGAAGCCCGGCGCGTGGCAGGGCTGGGGCAGGACGCGGTGGTCATGGCGGTACTGGTGCAGCAGGCCGTGCCTTCGGACAGCTCGGGCGTGATGATCACCCGCGATCCGTTCGATACTGGCCGTCGCAACATCACCTACATCTCGGCCAAGCGCGGGCTGGGCATCCGCGTGGTGGAAGGCAAGCGCCAGGCCGAACAGGTGATGTATTCCAGCCGCTCGCGGGCGGTGCAGGTGCTCAGCCGTTCGGCCGAAGACACGCAGCTGGTCGCCGATCGCAACGGCGGCGTACGCGAGGTCGCCCTGCCCGCTTCGCGCCAGGTGCTGAACGACGCATTGGTCGCGCGGCTTGCCGCCGTTGGCCGCAGAACCCGGCAAGCCCTTGGCGGCGCCGAGCAGGACATCGAGTGGGCGGTGGTCGGCAACGACATCCTGATCCTGCAATCGCGCCCTTACGTGGACGGTAGCCGGTAACCCAGCAGGCGTCGCCCTTCCAAGGACCTGCCGCACCGCCAGCTTCGCGGCTGAAGCCGCTCCTACCCGCAATCCGGACAACTGCAGCAACCGCCCCCTCCCTTTGGCGCAGCCAAGGGGAGGGTTGGGGAGGGGCTGCCGTTCCGACGACCTGCCAAAGCGCCAGCTTCGCGGTTGAAGCCGCTCCTACCCGTAATCCGGACGACTGCAGCAACCGCCCCCTCCCCTTGGCGCAGCCAAGGGGAGGGTTGGGGAGGGGTCGCCCTTCCAACGATCTGCCGCAGCGCCAGCTTCGCGGCTGAAGCCGCTCCTACCCGCAATCCGGACGACTGCAGCAACCGCCCCCTCCCTTTGGCGCAGCCAAGGGGAGGGTTGGGGAGGGGTCGCCCTTCCAACGATCTGCCGCAGCGCCAGCTTCGCGGCTGAAGCCGCTCCTACCCGCAATCCGGACGACTGCAGCAACCGCCCCCTCCCTTTGGCGCAGCCAAGGGGAGGGTTGGGGAGGGGTCGCCCTTCCAACGATCTGCCACAGCGCCAGTTTCGCCGCTGAAGCCGTTTCTACGGCGCGGCGGGGTCCAACTCCAGCAACTGCCCCTGCTGCAGGCGGTACTCCCGGTGTACGACGCCTGGCGGCAGGCGGTCGTGCGTGATCATCAGCAGGCTGCGCGAACCCAATGCCGCGGCCAGATCCGTCAACAGCGCGTGCGCGGTGTCCACGTCCAGGCCTTCGGTGGGTTCGTCGAGCACCATCAGTGGCGCATCGCGCAACAACGCGCGGGCCAGCGCCAGGCGTCGCGCCTGCCCGGCCGACATCGTCGCGCCGTTCTCGCCGACCCATGCCAGCAACCCGCCCTGCTGGCGCGCCCATTCGCCCAGGCGGACCTGTTCCAGCACCTGCCACAGCGCGTCGTCGCTGGCTTCCGGGCGGCCAAGGCGCAGGTTCTCGGCAATGCTGCCGGCGAACACCGGCGCGCCCTGCGGCAACCACGCGATCTGGCGATGCCAATCGTCCTGCGCGAACCGGCGCAGGTCCACGCCGCCGTAGCGCACACTGCCCTGCCCCGGGTCCCACAGCCGCAGCAGCAAGGCCGACAACGTGGTCTTGCCGCTACCGCTGTCGCCACGAATCGCCACGCGGTCTCCCACTGCAAGGTGCAGGTCCACGCCATCCAGCAGGCGCCGACGCTCGCCAGGCCAAGCGAACACCACCTGCTCGAACACGACCGATGCATCACCGGCCGGCACCGACGCCGGCGTCGCGGCCTCGGGCACCGACGGTGGCTGCTCGATGATCTGCTGCAGGCGTCCTCCGGCCACGCGTGCGGACTGCCACGCCTGCCAGGCGATGCCGCTGCCTGCAGCCACCTCCAGCAACGCCACCGTCATGAACACCAGCGCCGCCGCATAGGGCGCTTCTATCCGCCCGGCCTCGAAGGCGGACAGCGCCAGCCACAACATCGCCAGCAGGCCCAGCCCCGACAAGACGGCATGTAGGACGTTGCCGCCGATCAGGCGGCGACGGCGCCGCCGGTCACGACCGGCCACTTCGCGTGCGGCCGCATCGACACGTGCGATCCAGGCATCGCGCGCGTGCAGCGCGGTGAGGTCGGCAACACCTTCCAACCCTTCATAGGCGAGCGTGCGCAGGGTCGCACGGCTCTGCGCACGCTGCGCCTCGCCGGCATCCCCGCGTCGCACCGCCAGCAGCGGCACGCCCACGCCCACCAGCACCGCCAACGCCAGCAACAACAATGCCGCCGGCCAGTAGATCAACGCGGCGGCGATGATCGCGGCCACGCACATGCCGGCCAGCGCCAGCAACGGCCCCAGCGCGCGCACCACCCAACCGTCCATCTCGCCGATATCGGACATCAGCCGCGCCAGCAGTTCGCCGGTACGGCTGCTGCCCAAGCGTGCCGGCGCCAGCGGCAAGGCGCGCCGGAAGAACCACACGCGCAGGTCCCGGGCAATGCGCAGGGTGGCCTCGTGCCCGACCAGCTTCTCGAAGTAGCGCGACACGATCCGCGCCATCGTCAGCCCGCGGATCCCCGCCGATGGCGAGAAGAAGTTGAAGGTCGCGCCCATGCCCAGCGCACCGGCCAGCGCCGCCCCGGTCAGGAAGCCGCCGGACAGCCCCAACAGGCTCACCCCGGCCAGCATCGTGGTGAACAGCAGCACGATCGACAGCAACAACCACCCGCGCTGCCGGCCGAACACGCTTCGCATGTCATCGCCGCTCATGCACGCACCTCCGGCTGCTGCAGGTCGATGATCGCGTCGGCCCAGCGCATCGCCGCCTCGCTGTGGGTCGCCATCAACACCGTGCGCCCCCGCGTATGTGCGGCCAGGGCCTGCAGCAGGTCGGCCTCGGTCTGCGGATCAAGGAACGCGGTGGGCTCGTCGAGCAGGAGCAGGTCCGGCTCTCGCAGCAGCAGCCGGGCCAGGCCGATGCGACGCGCCTCGCCGCCGGACAAGCCAAAGCCGCGCTCGCCGATCACCGTGTCCAGGCCTTGCGGCAGGTCCCGGGCAAACCGCATCACCTGCGCCACCTCCGCCACGGCCTGCAGCCGCGCGTCACTGACCGACGGGTCGGCCAGCCGCAGGTTGTCGGCGATCGAACCGTGGAACAGGTACGGGCGCTGCCCGGCATAACCGACCCTGACCCCCTCGCGCAGCACGATCCGGCCCTGGCGGGGCGGCAACCATCCCGCCAGCGCTTCCAGCACGGTGCTTTTGCCGCTGCCGCTGGGCCCGACCAGCGCCACGCGCTGGCCATCGGTGAGGGAGAGAGAGAAACCACGCAGCACATCCTGCGCACTGCCCTGCGGGCGCAGTGTCGCGCCCTGCACCCGCAACAAGGGCGCATGCCGCTGGGCCGGTTCCTGCCCGGTGGACGCGGTGTCGGCCGGCCCCGGGGCAAGGCGGGTGTCCTCGGCCAGCAGCCGCTCCACTTCCGCCGCCGCCGCCAGCGCGTTGGCCCGGTCGTGGTAATGCGCGGCCAGCCGCCGCAACGGGGCGTAGAACTCCGGCGCCAGCAGCAGGCAGAACATGCCGGTACCCAGGGTCGGCACGCTGGCATGCAGCGACATCATCCCCAGGTAGCTCAGGCCCAGGTACAGGGCCACCATCGCCACGCTGACCGAGGCGAAGAACTCCAGCACGGTGGAGGACAGGAAGGCGATCCGCAGTACCTTCATGGTCCGCACGCGCACCCCGTCGGCGGCCTGCGCGATGCCCTGCAACTCGGCATCCCCGCGCCCGTACAGGCGCAGCAGGCCCAGCCCCTTGATGCGATCGGCGAAATGCCCGCTCATGCGCGCCAGCTCGCCGAGCTGGGCCCGGCCGGCGGCCTCGGCACCCCAGCCCACCAGCATCATGAAGAACGGCACCAGCGGTGCGGTGAACAGGAAGATCACCGCCACCACCCAGTCCACCCAGGCCACTGCGACGGCGATCAGCAGCGGCACCACCACCACTTCCACCCGTACCGGCTGGAAACCGGCGTAGTAGCCCTCGATGGCGTCACCGTGGGCCAGCAGCAGCTCGCCCAGCTCGCCGCTGCGCTGGCGTCGCTGCCACAGCGGGCCGCGTGCCATCAGCCGCCGGTAGACCTGCTCGCGCAGCGCCAGCCGCGCACTGTCGGCCACGTCTCCGGCGGCGGACTGGGTCAGGCCGCCCAGCAGGCTGCGCGCCACCAGCACCGCGGCCAGCAGGCCGAAAACGTGAACTGCCTGCACGATGGGCAAGCGCTCCACTACTATGCTCTGGATCAACCAGGCAATGGCCCCGGCCTGCACGATCAGCAACGCACCCGAAGCACACACGGACAGGGCCGCCAGCCGCTGCCGTGGGCGGGCCCCGGCGGCGAGGGAGGCCAGCCATTGCTGATGCTGGCGACGCTGCTGGCGCAACGCTTCGCCCGGATGTGGAACTTCGCTCAAGATTGGCAACTCTGGTGAAGGAAATCTGCCTGATTGTAAGCAAGCAGCACCCCGTCCGCCGGCAACCGCACCTTCGCGGTTGCGTACGACCGTCACATTGATCCAGATCAAGGCACGGCAATGCATGAACCCGGAGCATTCTGTCCATAGAACCCCCTCCAGCCCCATGACGCCCACCCACGAGGTAGATAGGCCATGATTGATCCAACAGTCGTAGAACTGTCGCGGTTGCAGTTCGCGCTGACCGCGATGTACCACTTCCTTTTCGTCCCGCTCACCCTGGGCCTGTCCTTCATGATCGCGATCATGGAGAGCGTCTATGTCATGACCGGCAAGGACGTCTGGCGCCGCATGACCCTGTTCTGGGGCGTGCTGTTCGGTATCAACTTCGCCATGGGCGTGGGTACCGGCATCGTCATGGAATTCCAGTTCGGCATGAACTGGTCCTACTACAGCCATTACGTCGGCGACATCTTCGGCGCGCCGCTGGCCATCGAAGGCCTGATGGCGTTCTTCCTGGAAGCCACCTTCATCGGCCTGTTCTTCTTCGGCTGGGGCCGGCTGTCCAAGGTGCAGCACCTGACCGTGACCTGGCTGATGGCGCTGGGTACCAACCTGTCGGCACTGTGGATCCTGATCGCCAACGGCTGGATGCAGCACCCGGTAGGTGCCGTGTTCAACCCGGAAACGATGCGCATGGAAGTCGTGGACTTCATGGCCGTGCTGTTCAACCCGGTGGCACAGGCCAAGTTCGTGCACACCGTGTCGGCCGGCTACGTGACCGGCGCGGTGTTCGTGATGTCGATCAGCGCCTTCTTCCTGCTGCGCAACAAGCACCATGACGTCGCCCGCCGCTCGTTCGCGGTGGCGGCGGCCTTCGGCCTGCTGTCCTCGCTGTCGGTGGTGGTGCTGGGTGACGAAAGCGGCTACGCCGCCAACGAGCACCAGAAGATGAAGCTGGCCGCGATCGAAGCCATGTGGGAGACCGAGCGTGCCCCGGCCGACTTCACCGCCTTCGGCATCCCGAACCAGCAGACCCACCAGAACGACTACGCGGTCAAGATCCCGTACCTGATGGGCCTGATCGCCACCCGTTCGCTGGACAAGCCGATCCCGGGCATCCTGGAACTGGTCGAGCGCGCCGAGCACCGCATCCGCGGCGGCCAGCTGGCCTACGGTGCACTGGAGCGCATCCGCGCCAACAAGAACGACGTCGAAGCCCGTGAGATGTTCGACCGCCATTGGCAGGACCTGGGCCACGGCCTGCTGCTCAAGCGTTACCGCGAGGACATCCTCAACGCCACGCCGCAGGAGATCTCGCAGGCCGCGATGGACACGGTGCCGACGGTGGCCCCGCTGTTCTGGACCTTCCGCATCATGGCCGGCCTGGGTTTCTACCTGATCGCCTTCTTCGCGGTGGCCTTCTACTACTCCTGCCGCCACAACTTCCAGGACAAGCGCACCTTCCTGAAGATCGCGCTGTGGACGCTGCCGGCCCCGTGGATCGCCATCGAATGCGGTTGGTTCATCGCCGAGTACGGCCGCCAGCCGTGGGCCGTGGATGGCGTGCTGCCGACCTTCTACGCCGCATCGGGCCTGGCCCTGCACCAGATCGTCATGACCCTGGCCGGCTTCACCGCGCTGTACACGGTGCTGATGATCATCGAGATCAAGCTGATGCTGAAGGCCATCCGCAAGGGCCCGGACGACATCCTGCCCTCGCTGCAGCCCTCGGCTGCTTCCAACAACGCCGCCTCGCCGGCCACGCGCCAGGCATAAGGCAGGAGAACACTCATGGATTTCATTCTTCTGGACTACACGACGCTACGCGTGATCTGGTGGCTGCTGCTGGGCGTGCTGCTGATCGGCTTCGCGGTGATGGATGGTTTTGACCTGGGCGTCGGCGCGCTGCTGCCGTTCGTGGCCAGGACCGACGAGGAACGCCGCCTGGTGATCAACACCATCGGCCCGGTATGGGAAGGCAACCAGGTGTGGCTGGTGCTTGGTGGCGGCGCGATCTTCGCCGCCTGGCCGCCGCTGTACGCGGTGAGCTTCTCCGGCTTCTACCTGGCGATGTTCGTCATCCTGTTCGCCCTGATCCTGCGCCCGGTCGGCTTCAAGTACCGCGGCAAGATGCCCAGCCAGCGCTGGCGCAACAACTGGGACTGGGCACTGTTCATCGGTGGCTTCGTCCCGGCGCTGATCATGGGCGTGGCCGTGGGCAACGTGCTGCTGGGCGTCCCCTACCACTTCGATGACAGCCAGCGCGTCTGGTACACGGGCACGTTCTTCGGCCTGCTGACCCCGTTCGCCCTGCTGGCCGGCCTGCTCAGCGTCGCCATGCTGGTCTCGCACGGTGCCGCCATGCTGGTGCTCAAGACCGACGGCCCGGTGGCCGATCGTTCGGCCCGCTTCGGCAGCATCGCCGCCATCGTCAGCTTCGTGCTGTTCGCCGCCGGCGGTGCCTGGGTCGCACTGGGCCTGCCGGGCTATGCGGTCACCTCGCAGGTGATCAGCGATGGGGCCAGCAACCCGCTGTTGAAGACCGCCGAACTGACCGCCGCCGGTGGCTGGATGCACAACTACAGCGCCATGCCGGCCACGATCCTGGCGCCGGTGGTGGGCCTGATCGGCGCACTGGCCAGTGCGGTGCTGCTGCGCAAGCGCCGTGGCGGCCTGGCCTTCATCGCCTCGGGCCTGTCGATCGCCGGCATCATCTTCACCGTCGGCTTCGCCATCTTCCCGTTCCTGCTGCCCTCCTCCAGCCAGCCGGGCTCCAGCCTGACGCTGTGGGACGCATCGTCCAGCCATCTGACGCTGTGGATCATGCTGCTGGCCACGGTGGTCTTCCTGCCGATCATCATCGGCTACACCACCTGGGTGTACCGCGTGCTGAAGGGCAAGACCACGCTGACGGAAATGGGTGAAAACCCGAACGCCTACTGATCCACATCCACGCTTTAGGAAGGAGACATCACATGTGGTATTTCGCCTGGATTCTGGGTGCTGGCCTTGCTTCGACCGTTGCGATCCTCAACGGCATGTGGTTCGAAGCACGCGAAGCGCGCAAGAGTGAAACAAAACGTTAAAAAAGTGCGCTGAGGTATTGTCAGGAGCCCGGACTGAGCGTATCTTTCCGGGCTCCTTCACGGGGTGTAGCTCAGTCTGGTAGAGCGCTACGTTCGGGACGTAGAGGTCGCAGGTTCGAATCCTGTCTCCCCGACCAGAAGGTCGCATCGAAGCCTGGAAAACGGCGACGTTTTCCGGGCTTTTTTGTGGATGTACAAGCCGCCTTCGGGCGCACTGGAAGCAACCCTCCCGCGCGGTTGGCTTCCGGGGAAAACCACTTGCAAGACTGCGGGAACGCCGTTATCATAGGCGGCTCCTTCGGGGTGTAGCTCAGTCTGGTAGAGCGCTACGTTCGGGACGTAGAGGTCGCAGGTTCGAATCCTGTCTCCCCGACCAATTCAACAAAAGCCGGCCTCTGGCCGGCTTTTGTTTTAGGCGGGTTCCACACGGTGCCGGACCCGCCATGCCGGAGTTCGACATGTCTTCGCCCACCACCTCCCCCACCCCGGCCCCGCTGCTGCATGGCCGTCTGCTGGCGTTCGTCGCCATCGTGCTGGTTTCGGCCAACCTGCGCAGCGCGGTGACCTCGCTGACGCCCTTGCTGGACCGGCTGGGCCACGTCTTCGACTTCGGCAGCACCATGACCGGCGTGCTCGGCATGATGCCGACGGCCGCCTTCGCCGCCTTCGGCCTGGCGACGCCCCGCATCACCCGCGCCATCGGCCTGGAACGCACCGCCGTGCTGACCATGGTGCTGGCCACGCTGGGCCTGCTGCTGCGCGCCGCCTCCGGCAATGTCGGCATGCTGATGCTGGGCTCGGCAATCGCGCTGGCCGGCATGGGCATGGGCAACGTGGTGGTCCCGCCGCTGGTCAAGCGCTACTTCGCCGACCGCGTTGGTACGTTGAGCACGATCTACATCACCGTGCTGCAGGCCGGCACCATGATCCCCGCGCTGCTGGCGGTGCCGATGGCCGATGCCTTCGATTGGCGCATCTCGCTGGGCATGTGGTCGCTGCTGTCGCTGGCCGCCCTGCTGCCATGGATCCTGCTCGCCCGGCAGGCGCCCCGCGAAGCCGCCTCGGCAGCCACCGGCCACGCGCCGGGGCGTGTCTGGAAGACATCGCTGGGCTGGGGCATGGCACTGATGTTCGGCATGACCTCGCTGGGTACCTATTCCCTGTTCACCTGGCTGCCGAAGGTGATGGTGGAAGCCGGCGCCAGCGAAGCCTTCGGTGGTGTGATGGTGGCGGTGTACTCGGCGATCGGCCTGGCCCCTTCGCTGCTGGTGCCCGCGCTGGCGGTGCGCCTGCGCAACCCGTTCCCGATCGCGGTGATGGTGTTCGTGCTGAACATGATTGCCTTCGCCGGCCTGCTCTGGGCCCCGATGAAGGCCCCGTGGCTGTGGGCAATCATCGCCGGCCTGGGCCCTTCCACGTTCCCGCTGGGCCTGACCCTGATCAACCTGCGCACCCGCACCCAGGCCGGCTCGGCCGCCCTGTCCGGCTTCATGCAGGGGGTGGGCTACAGCCTGGCCAGCCTTGGCCCGCTGCTGTTCGGCTGGCTGCACGGCGTCAGCGGTGGCTGGACCTGGTCGTTCGCCTTCCTCGCGCTGTGCTCGGTGGTGCTGACCACCGCCGCCTGGTTCGCCTGCAAGCCGCAGCAGCTGGAAGACCGCTGGTAAGGCGGCGCCTCCCCTCGGCGGGTATCAATCCAACGGGTGCCGCACCTGGCCCTCGCCCTGCACCACGAAACGCTCCACCGTGAGCGCTTCCAGGCCCATCGGGCCATAGGAATGCAGGCGCGTGGTGGAAATGCCGATTTCCGCGCCCAGCCCCAGCTCACCGCCGTCGGAGAAGCGTGAGGAGGCGTTGACCATCACCACCGCCGAGCGCAATGCCTGCACGAATGCCTGGCCGTGTGCGGGCGTACCGGTGGCGATCACCTCGGTATGGTCGGAGGTGTACTGCTGGATATGCGCGATGGCAGCCTGCAGGTCCGGCACGATGCGGATGGCCAGGATCAGGTCCAGGTACTCGGCGGCGTAGTCGTCTTCCGTGGCGGCCAGCATGTCCGGCAGCACCGCGCGGGTGGCCACATCCCCCCGCAGCTCCACCCCGCGCTCGCGCAACGCCTGCGCCGCCGCCGGCAGGAAGCGCGCGGCGATGGCTTCATGCACCAGCAGTGTTTCCAGCGAATTGCAGGCCGCCGGACGCGAGACCTTGCCATCGACCAGCAGGCCGATCGCCAGATCGATATCGGCACTGTCATCGACGAACAGATGGCACACGCCCTTGTAGTGCTTGATCACCGGCACCCGCGCATGCTCGGCGACGAAGCGGATCAGGCCCTCGCCACCGCGCGGGATGGCCAGGTCGATGACGTCGTTGAGCTGCAGCAGTTCCAGCATGGTTTCGCGGCGCAGGTCCTCGACCAGGGTCAGCGCCGCTTCCGCCAAGCCGGCCTCGCGCAGGGCGCGCCGGAGGCTGGCGGCGATGGCGGTGTTGGAATGGATCGCCTCCGAACCGCCACGCAGGATCACGCCGTTGCCGGCCTTGATGCACAGCGCCGCCGCATCGGCGGTCACGTTTGGGCGCGCCTCGTAGATCATCGCGATCACCCCCAGCGGCACGCGCACCTTCTGCACGCGGATGCCATTGGGGCGTACATAGTCGCGGGTGACCTCGCCCACCGGGTCCGGCAGCGCCGCCACCTCGCGCAGCGCATTGGCCACGCCAGCCAGCCGCGCCGGATTCAACGCCAACCGGTCGAGCATCGCAGTGCCCACGCCCTTGTCGCGCGCGGCCTGCAGGTCCTTGTCGTTGGCCGCCAGGATGGCCGGCGCATCGGCCTCCAGTGCCGCCGCCATCGCCTGCAGCAGGTCGCCCCGGGCCTGCGTGGAGAGACGGCCCAGTTGCAGGGCGGCATCACGGCATTGCAGGGCGAGGGTGCGGATATCACTCATGACGGTTCCCGTGGTTGCGGGGCGAACTCACAGCACCACCATGTCATCACGGTGGACCACGTTGTCGCCGTAGTTGTAGCCAAGGATGGATTCGATCTCGCGCGTGTGGTGCTGGCTGATGCGGCGGATGTCCACCGCCGAATACTGGCTGACGCCGCGCGCGACCTTCTGCTGGCCCTGTACGTCGAACAGGCGTACCTCCACCATGTCACCGCGCCGGAACTCACCTTCGGCGCCGAGCACGCCGCCGGGCAGCAGCGATGCACCTTTCTCGCGCAGCGCACGCGCGGCACCGGCGTCGATCAGGATCGCACCCGGCTCCAGTGGCGCATGCCGCAGCCAGTACTTGCGTGCGGCGATCCGCGACTGCCCGGCGTGCAGGCGGGTACCGCGCAGCCGCCCCTGGGCCAGCCCACGCACCACGTCGCCATCCCGGCCGTTGAACAGGAAGGTATCGATCCCCGCCGCACCGGCCTTGGCCGCGGCCTGCAACTTGGTCTGCATGCCACCGGTCCCCACCGCGCTGCCGCTGCCACCGGCCATCGCCAGCACCTCCGGCGTCAGTTCCAGGACCTCGTTGATCGGCCGCGCATCGGGATTGCCGCGCGGGTCGGCGGTATACAGGCCATCGATGTCGGTGGCGATGAACAAGGCATCGGCGTCCACCAGCGCGGCCACGATCGCGGCCAGATTGTCGTTGTCGCCCAGCTTCAGTTCATCCACCGAAACGGTGTCGTTCTCGTTGACCACCGGCAGCGCACCCAGCGCCAGCAACTCGGTGAGTGCGGCACGCGCGTTGAGATAGCGTCGGCGGTTGCGCAGGTCGTCGTGGGTCAGCAGCACCTGTGCCACCGGCCGTTCGAAGAAGCGCTGCCACAGCGCGATCAGCTGCGCCTGGCCCAACGCGGCCAGCGCCTGCCGTGCCGCCATCGCCGCACCGGCCTCGGCCGCCTTCGGCACGATGGCGCGCCCGGCCGCCACCGCGCCGGAGGACACGATCACCACCTCGCGCCCGGCCAGCACATTGGCCGAGACGAACTGCGCCAAGCCCAGCGCGAAGCGCGGCGTCAGCCCGCCGCCGTCGGCGGCGAGCAGGCTGCTGCCGACCTTGAGCACGGCCCGGCGCCACTGCGGCAGCGCTTGTTCGGTGAACGGCGAAAGTGAAGTCTGGATCATGGGATCAACGTGTATTCCACTCGTGGATGATCAGCTCGGAACTACCGTGGAGGGCCAACGGATCGGCGGCGACGATGGCCTTGGCGGCTTCCAGAGTTTCGATGTTCTTCAAGACATAGGCGCCGCCGGTGCCATCGCTGAAGCCGCCGGTCAGATGCAACTGGTCTTTCGCGTCGAGTGCGTTGAGGAAAGCGATGTGTGGGGCAATCACTGCATCGTCAAATGACGGCTTGCGCATTGCCAGTACGAGGTAGAGCTTCATTGCGTTCTCCTTCAGCTGCGCATGACACCACGACGAAAGCGAAGATGACACGATTGCTTTCGCTTGGAACTTGCTTTGGCTTTGGCTTTGGCTTTGGCTGTGGCTGTGGCTGTGGCTTTGGCTTTGGCTTTGGCTGTCCCTTCTCCCGCTTGCGGGAGAAGGTGCCCGGAGGGCGGATGAGGGGGGCTTTGGACGTTGCCCAGCCAGGAGCTTCCCCTCACCCCAACCCCTCTTCCGCAGGCGGGAGAGGGACTTAAGCCGCAGCCGCAGCCAGGACCAAACCAACACGGGCGCCCCAGGCGCCCGTGTCCACCTCAGCCCTGCAGCGCCGCCAGGCGTGCGTTGAGCTCGTCCAGACGCAGGTCCGCCGCCGCGCCGGGCGACACGCGCGCGGCCAGGCTGCCTTCGGGGGTACGCCCCTGCCCCGCCGTTTCCGACGCCGCCGCCGCGGCCTTGTAGGCATCGCGGAACGGCACGCCGGCCACGGCCGCTTCCACGGCAACATCGGTCGCATACATGCCCGAATCAATCGCACCGCGGATGTTGTCGTCCCGCCAGTCCAGGTTGGACAACAACGCCGGCAGCAGTTCCAGCGCCGCCAGGCCACGACCGAAGCCGTGCACGATCGCGCCCTTGGAGTTCTGCAGGTCGCGCTGATAGCCGGACGGCAGCGACAGCAACTGCTCGATCTCGGTGCGCGCGGCGGCGACGCTGGCGTGGGTGGCGCGCATCAGCTCGATCACGTCCGGGTTGCGCTTGTTCGGCATGATCGAGCTGCCGGTGGTGTACTGCGCCGGCAGCGCCACGAAGGCGAACTCGCCGGTGGTGAACAGCGACAGGTCCCAGGCGATGCGGCGCAGGTCCAGCGTGGCCCCACCCAAGGCTTCCAATGCAGCCAGCTCGAATTTGCCGCGCGAGAGCTGGGCGTAGATCGGACTGATCTGCATGCGCGCGAACTGCAGCGCCTGCGTGGTGTGGGCACGATCCAGCGGCAGGTTGACGCCGTAGCCGGCCGCGGTACCCAGCGGATTGGTGTCGATCAATGCGCGGGTATCACGGGCGCGCACCGCGTTGTCGATGAACGCCTCGGCCCAGCCGGCCCACCACATGCCCGCCGAGGACACCACGGCGCGCTGGATGTGGGTGTACCCCGGCAGCGGCTGCTGCTGTTCGGCGGCAGCGCGGTCCAGCGCCACCCGCGCGACCTCGATGCTGATCTGCGCCACGCGCGCCAGTTTCTCCTTCAACCACAGGCGGGTGGCGACCAGGATCTGGTCGTTGCGGCTGCGGCCGGTGTGGATCTTGCGGCCGGCATCACCCAGGCGTTCGGTCAGGCGGGCCTCGATCGCCGAGTGGCAATCCTCGTACTGCTCGTCGAGCACGAACGCGCCGCTGCGGAAGTCCTCGGCCAGCGTCGTCAGTTCGCGCGTCAGCGCGGCCAGCTCGTCGGCGCTGAGGATGCCGATGTGCTGCAGGCCCTCGGCATGCGCCGCGCTGGCCTGGATATCGTGCAGGAAGAACTCGCGATCGAGGATGACGTCGTCGCCGGCCAGGAAGGTCTGGATCTTCGCGTCGACCGCGACGCCGGGTTTCTGCCAGAGCAGGTTGGTCATGGTGGTTTCTCGGAATCGAAAAGGTTTGCTATGGCTGTCTGCAGGAGCGGCCTTGGCCGCGCCTGCGAAGCTCGTCACTGCGGGATGGCGGTCAGCTCGTCCAGGCCCAGCGCGCGGTTGAGGTTCTGCAGCGCCTGGGTCGCGGCGCCCTTGAGCAGGTTGTCGATGGTCGCCACCACCACCACGCGCTTGTTGCCCGGCGCCATCGTGAAGCCGCCGATCTGCACGCCATGGGTGCCGGCGATGCGGCTCACCCATGGCGCCTCGTCCACGACCTCCACCAACGGCTCGCCGGCGTAGCGATGCGTATACAGCGCGACGATCTCCTCGCGCTTGAGCGGCTGTTGCAGCCACAGGTTCACGGTCATGGTGATGCCGCGGAAATGCGGCGCCACGTGCGGCATGAACTCCACCGGCACGCCGAGCTGGGTCGACACCTCGCGCTCGTGCACGTGGTTGGTCAACGCATACGGCATCAGGTTGTCGCGCAGCAGCTCGGGGTTGTTCTTGTCCGAGGGCGTGGTGCCGGCGCCGGACCAACCCGACACACCGAAGCACGTCGGCGGCCCGGCCAGCTGCGACAGCAACGGCGCGATCACCAGCTGCATCGCGGTGGCGTAGCAGCCCGGGTTGCTGATCCGCTTCTGCCCGTCGTAACGGTTGCGGGTCAGCTCCGGCAGGCCGTAGTACCAGTGGTTGTCGAAGCGATAATCCGCCGACAGGTCGACGATCACCGTGTCCGGCCTGGCTGCATCCAACGCCGCCACGAACGGTTCGGCCTTGCCATTCGGCAGCGCCAGCACCACCGCGTCCACGCCCTTGGCGGCGACTGCGTCGGCGTCCAGGCTCTCGTAGCGCAGTTCACCGGTGTAGGCATCGTTGTGGTCGGCCACGCGCTGCCCGGCCAGCTCGCGCGAGGACACGAACGCCAGTTCGATGTCCGGGTGCCCGGCCACCAGCTTGATCAGCTCGGTACCGGTGTAGCCGCGCGCGCCGACGATGCCCAGCGAGAATTTCTTGTCAGTCATGAATGCGAATCCAGCAGGAACTGCAGGTGGGCTTTCACCGCCGGCCATTCCGTATCGATGATGGAGAACACCACGGTATCGCGACGCGACCCGTCCGAATGGCGCTTGTGGCTGCGCAGCACGCCGTCCTGCTTCGCGCCCAGGCGGACGATGGCACGGCGCGAGTTCTGGTTGAACCAGCTGGTCTCGAAGCCCACGCTGATGCAGCCCATCACCTGGAAGGCATGCTGCAGCAACAGCAGCTTGGCCTCGGTGTTGAGGCCGGTGCGCTGCACGCGCGGGTTGTACCAGGTGTAGCCGATGTTCAGGCGCGGCACGTCCGCTTCCAGCGCGTAGAAGCGGGTGCTGCCCACCACTTCACCGGCGGCGTCCTTGACCACGAAGGCCAGCACCTTGCCCTGCGCCTGCACGTCCAGGGCGGCATCGACGTAGCCCTGCACCGCTTCGGGTGCCGGCACGTTGGTGTACCAGCAGCGCGACAGTTCACCGTCGCCCAGGGCCAGCGCCAATGCCGGCACGTGCGCCCGCTGCAACGGCTGCAGCCATGCATGCCGGCCCTTCAGTTCCGGCGGCGTATTCCAGAGGGTGTCCGAACCGATCTGCATCGCATCAATCCTGCAGGCTCGCCTTGCGCTCACCGCAATGCTTCACGTAGCCCTTGATGGCCTCGAAGTCATCGGCGCCGAACCAGAACACCTTCCAATGCCCCTGCTTGTAGCAGCCGTCGGATTCGGCGTAGTAGAAATGGTTGACCGGATTGCCGTTGCGCGAGCGCCAGAACAGCTGCGGGGTTTCCTCCAGCATCACGTTCCAGACCGCGCGGCCCAGGCCTTCGCCCTGTGCGTCGTCCAGCACCGCGAACTTGTCCAGGTACACGCCCTCGGCCTCATCGGTGAGGATCACCGCGGTGCGATAGTTCTCGCTGACATAGGCGCGCAACAGCCGGGTCTTCTCGAAGTAGTCCGGCACCAGCGTGCGACCGAAGCTGGATTCGATCAGCTGCTTCAACCGCATGGTATCCAGCTCACCCCAGGAGGTGGCCTTGAGCACCTTCTCGCCGCGACGCACCAGCGTGCCCGAGCCCTTGTGCGTGAACAGCTCCTTGGCCAGGTCGGCCGGGCGCGTGATCGACACCGACGACTCCTCCGGCAGCTTGTCCAGCAGGTCCTTGATCTGCTCGATCTTGACCCGCATGCCGCCATGGATCCACGGCTGTGCCATCAGCTGGTCGTACTCGGTGGACAGGTTGATCGAGGAGATCAGCGTGCCCTCCTCGTCCAGCAGCCCCCCGGTGCCGGTGAGGAAGATGATCTTGTACGGCTGTAGTTCCTGCACCAGCTCATTGGCGGCGAAGTCGGCGTTGACGTTGAGAATCTGCCCGCTCGGGGTTTCGCCGAGGCTGGTGATCACCGGGATCGAACCGGCGCGCAGGCTGGCTTCGATCGGCGCCAGGTTGACCTTCTTCACCTCGCCGACCAGGCCGTAGGTGTCCGGGTCCAGGTACTGCGCCTCGAATACGCCACCTGTGATCGAGGTGGCACGCGCCCCGTTCTGCTGCAGCGCCTCGACCAGCTTGAGGTTGGACTGCTGGAACACCTTGCGCACGATCGCCAGCGCTTCGGGCGTGGTCACGCGCAGGCCGTTGATGGTCTGCTTCTCGATGCCGGCCGCCGACAGTTCGGCGTCCAGCTGCGGGCCGGCGCCGTGCAGCACGATCGGGGTCAGGCCCACTTCCTGCAGGAACGACAGCGAGGAGGTCAGCGCCTCCAGGTCGTCGCGCAGCACCGCGCCGCCGACCTTGACCACGGCGAAGCGCTTGGCGTCCAGCTGCGAGAAACGCTTCAGGTACTGGCTGATCTCCTTCGCGCTGGCCATGCTCGAAAGCAGGCGGACGATGGTCTGGCGGGTCTGGCGATGGGGTTGCATGGCAGGGGACATTGCTTGCGTCTACAAGGCGACCACGACGGTCGCGGGGGAAGAAGCCGGCGGCACGCCGCCGGGCCACTGCGGCTCAGGCGCCGCGTTGCAGGATGCTGTGCACCGATTCGACGTAACGCTGCAGCTGCTCCAGCGTGACGAACTCATCGGCGGTGTGGGCCTGGGCGATGTCACCCGGGCCGTACACCATCGTGGTGTAACCGCCGGCCGAGAACAGCGAGGCCTCGGTCCAGAAATCAACGGCGTTGCCGATCGGCAGGCCCAGCTCGTCGGCGATGTCGCGCGCGGCCAGGCGGCGTTCCTCGGCCCGGGCGATGTCACCGGAGGGCAGGCTCGGGCCACGGAAGGTTTCCTCGAAATGCGCGGCCTGCGGCTCGGCGAAGCCGGCGAAGGTGGCCAGCAGCGCATCGATGTCCATCGACGGCAGTGGGCGGAAGCCGAAACGCAGCTCGGCTTCCGGCGCGATCATGTTGGCCTTGATGCCGCCTTCGACGCGGCCGATGTTGAAACGCAGGCCGGTCAGGCCGCCGAAGCGCGCATGTGCCAGCGACTCGACGTGGTCCAGCGCCTTGCCGCCCCAACGCATGGCCTGGTGCAGTGCACTGGCCGACGGGTCCTGCTTGCCGGAGGCATGCCCGGCGCGGCCGGCGAACTTCATCAACACCGAGCTGATGCCGCGGTGCGCCAGCACCGCCTCGCTCATGGTCGGCTCGGCCACGAGCACCGCTTCATAAGGGATGCCGCGTGCCAGGAAGGCGGCGATGCAACGCGGGTCGTTGGCTTCCTCGTCGCTGGAGAACAGGAACGCGGCGTCGCCCTGGCTGGCATTGGCGGCGGCCACCAGTGCGGCGGCGGCCCCCTTGATGTCGCACACGCCCAGGCCGACCACGCGGTCGTCGAGGCGGCGCATCACGTGCGGGTTGGCGCTCCAGTGCGGGGAATCCGGCACCGTGTCCAGATGCACGTTGAACAGGAAACGGGGAGTGCCACGCACCGCGTACAGGCTGACCGCACCGGCACCGTGGTCGATCACCTCGACGTTGAAGCCCGGCAGGTGGTCGCGCAGGTAATCGAAGATGCCACCGGTGGTGATCGCACGCGGCGGGTTGCGGGTGTCGTAGGACACCAGCGCTTCGAGGTGCTGCAGGGTGGATTCGAGCAAGGTCGTCATGGTGGGCAGCGGCAGGTCATCAGGTCAGTGATCGAAGGCATCCCTTCCACCGCATGCGGGGGAAGGTGCCCGGAGGGCGGATGGGGGTGCTTTGTGCTTCTGAATCTCCTCAAGCCAAAGCCCCTCCACCCCAACCCCTCTCCCGCAGGCGGGAGAGGGGCTTCATGCGCTCAGCGGTTGACCTGCGCGTACAGCGTCGAGCTCATGCCGAACAGCTTGATGAAGCCTTCGGCTTCCTCCACGCCCCAGTCCGCCGACTGCGCGTAGGTGGCGCCCTTGGCATTGAGGATGTGCGGCGAACGCACGGCCACCGCATCGACGCGGCCACCGCGGGTTTCCAGCACCACTTCGCCGGTCACCTTGGACTGCGATGCCTTCAGGAAGGCTTCGATGTCGGTCTTGAGCGGGTCGTGATAGAAGCCTTCGTACACCAGCTCCACCCACTTGCGCGCAACCTCCGGCTTGAAGCGGTTCTGCTGCTTGGTCAGCACGGTGTCTTCCAGCGCGCGGTGCGCAGCCAGTAGCGAGACCAGGCCCGGAGCTTCAAACACGATGCGGCCCTTCAGGCCGATTACGGTGTCACCGGTGTAGACGCCGCGGCCAACGCCGTACTGCGCGAACAGCTTGTTGAGCTTGGCCAGGATCTGCTCACCCGGCAGCGCCTTGCCGTCCAGCTCAACAGCCACGCCTTCGACGAACTTCAAGGTCACGGTCAGCGGTTCGATCGGCCATGCGCTGCGCGGTGCGCACCAGCCGCGTGCGCCCTCGCCCGGAGCTTCCCACTTGTCGATCTCGCCGCCGGACATGGTCAGGCCCAGCAGGTTCTCGTTGATGGTGTAGGCCTGCTGCTTGGCACGCACGCCGAAGCCGCGCTCTTCCAGGTACTTCTGCTCGTAGGCACGGGTCTGGGTGTGCTCCTTCTGGATTTCACGGATCGGCGCGACGATCACGTAATCGCCCTGTGCCTTCACCGCCAGGTCGAAACGCACCTGGTCGTTGCCCATGCCGGTGCAGCCGTGGGCGATGATGTTGGTGCCCAGTTCGGCGGCGCGCTTGAGCGCGGCATCGACGATCAGGTAACGGTCGGACACCAGCAACGGGTACTGCCCCTGGTAACCCTCGCCCGCCCACACGAACGGCTTGACGAAGCCTTCCCAGATTGCCGGGCCACCGTCGACGGTGACGTGGCTGGTGACGCCCAGTTCGGCGGCACGCTTCTCGATGAAGTCACGCTCCTCGGCATCCACGCCGCCGGTGTCGGCGAACACGGTGTGCACGTTGTAACCGCGCTCCTGCAGGTAGGGCACGCAGAAGCTGGTGTCGAGGCCGCCGGAGAAGGCGAGGACGATGTCTTTGCTCATGGGGAAGAAGTCTCTGCTGTTGATCTTTAAGCCCCTCTCCCTCCGGGGGAGGGGTTGGGGAGGGGGCGAACGAATGAAGGTGCATCTGGGGCAAGGCGTTACCCTCACCCCAACCCCTCTCCCTCGGGAGAGGGGCTCAAGCGTTACTTGCCGGCCAACGCCGCCATGATCGCCTTCTGCACATGCAGGCGATTCTCGGCTTCATTGATGGCGATACATTGCGGCGAATCCATGACAGCGTCGGTCGCCTTCACGTTGCGGCGCAGCGGCAGGCAATGGCTGAACACACCGTTGTTGGTCAGCGCCATCTTGGCTTCGTCGACGATGAAGTGCTTGTACTGGTCGCGGATCGGCTTCTCCGGCTCCCAGTTGCCGAAGAACGGCAGCGCGCCCCAGCTCTTGGCGTAGACCACGTCGGCACCGGCGTAGGCGCTGCGGATGTCATGGCTGACCTGCAGCGAACCGCCGCTCTCGGCCACGTTCTGCTCGGCCCAGCCCATGTAGCGCTCGTCCAGCACGTAATCCGGGGTCGGGCACAGCAGGGTCACGTCCATGCCCATGCGGGTGGCGATGGTCAGCGCCGAGTTGGCGACCGCCGTGTTCAGCGGCTTGGGGTGGTAGGTCCAGGTCAGCACGTACTTCTTGCCGCGCAGGTCGGTGGTGCCGAAATGCTCCTGCAGCGCCAGGATGTGGGCCAGCTCCTGGCACGGGTGGGTGATGGTCTCCATGTTGATGACCGGCACCGGCGAGTACTTGGCGAAGCTCTTGAGCACGATGTCCTGGCGGTCGTAGGCCCAGTCCACGAACTTCGGGAACGCGCGCACGCCGATCAGGTCGACGTAGCGGCCCAGCACCTTGGCCACCTCGGCGATGTGCTCCTCGGTGTCACCGTCCATCACCGTGCCCAGGTTGAACTCGATCGGCCACGCGTCCTTGCCCGGCTGCAACACCACGGCATGCCCGCCCAGCTGGAAGGCACCCAGCTCGAAGCTGGTGCGGGTACGCATGGAGGGGTTGAAGAACACCAGGGCGATCGACTTGCCCTTCAGCTCGTCACCCAGCTTGTTCTGCTTGAACCGCGTCGCCTGGGCGAGCAGTGCATCAAGGTCGGCCCGGCTCCAGTCCTGGGTGTTCAAGAAGTGCTTCAGAGACATCAATCCATCCTTTGCTGCGGGAAGTTGCCGTTGCCGGCGGTTGGATGCGCCGGGGCGCGACTCATTGCGTTTGAAACTTTTGGTGGCGCGAAAACGAAAAAACCCAGCCTGGGCTGGGTTTTCCGAACAGACAGCACGAAGCTCCGGCTTACCCAGCGAATATGTGGGATTCCGGTCGGCGGGCACGCGAGGTCATGCCGGAGGCCATCCGGGCGGTGCTGGTTTCGTGCTGGAAGCTGTTCGCCTTCATAGCGCCGAATACTCGCATGCGGCCCTGCGGCACGCAAGTGCCGCGGCGCAGCATCAGGGGATGCTCGGGGTGGTTTCGAACGACTGGCCGATATCCGGGGTGATCGACACCCGCAGTTTCAGGCGGTTGCCCGGATCTTCCGGCAGGCGCGAGCGGAACTTGATGCCCTTGTAGACGTAGTCCACGTCGTAGGCGATGGGACGGCGGAACTCGCGGCCGACCTCGACGATCCTGCATTCGGGCGTCAGCAGCGCGCTGGCGCCGGGGTGATGGACCTGGCCGCTGTCCTCGACCGCCTCCTCGCCTTCCCCGCGCGTGAAGATGCCGCGCACCGAATCCCAGAAACGGCGGAAACCGCCCTTCTCCTCCTCGCCCTTGACCTGGACCGGGGCCAGCGTGCGGGTGGATACCGGCTCGCAGTGCTCTTCGGTACGGGTGGCGCGCAGGGTCTGGAAGACCGGCTCGACATTGAGCACCTGCGCATAGTCGTAGCGCACGTTCTCCATGATCACCACGCGATTGCGCTGGTCACCGTCCTGCGCCTGGGCCGCAACGGGACCGGCGGCGAACAGGCTGGCAAACAACAGAAACGGAGCGGATTTCATCAATGAATTCGATCAAGGCCCGGGATGGGGGGCAACAATAGTGTAGGCAGGCGAACTGCCCCGGGCCTGAACATTACCCATCCGCAGGCGTTCTGCCCAGCCCGGCTGTGCCCCGCCCGGCCCGGACCGCTAGAATTGGGCGATTCGTTCCTCCCCCGGAAGACCATGACCCTGCGCCTGCACAACAACCTGACGCGGCAGCTGGAGCCGTTCGCTCCGCTCGATCCCTCCGCCCCGACCATGTATGTGTGCGGCCCCACCGTCTACAACTACGTCCACATCGGGAATGCCCGTGGCCCGGTCGTCTTCGGGGTACTGGCCGACCTGCTGCGCCGCCGCCATGGTGCACTGCGCTACGCCCGCAACATCACCGACGTGGATGACAAGATCAACGCCGCGGCCAAGGAACAGGGCGTACCGATCTCGGCCATCACCGACCGTTTCGCCGCGGCTTACCGCGAGGACATGGCTGCGCTGGGCGTGGTCCCGCCGGACATCGAGCCGGAGGCCACCGCACATATCCCGCACATCATCGCGATGATCCAGGACCTGATCGACAGCGGCCACGCCTACGCGGCCGAGGGCCATGTGCTGTTTTCGGTGGGCAGCTTCAAGGACTACGGCAAGCTCTCGCGGCGTGACCCGGAGGAAATGCTGGCCGGCGCCCGCGTCGAGGTGGCCCCGTACAAGCGTGATGCCGGTGATTTCGTGCTGTGGAAGCCCTCCAGCGACGACCTGCCGGGCTGGGACTCGCCCTGGGGCCGTGGTCGCCCGGGCTGGCACATCGAGTGCTCGGCCATGGCCGCGGCCCACCTGGGCCCGACCATCGACATCCATGCCGGTGGCGTGGACCTGCAGTTCCCGCACCACGAGAACGAGATCGCGCAGAGCGAATGCGCCCATGGCGGGCAGACCTTCGCCCGCTTCTGGCTGCACAACGGCATGCTCAACTTCGGCGGCGCCAAGATGAGCAAGTCGCTGGGCAACATCGAGCGCGTGCACGACCTGGTCCGCCAGCACCCGCCGGAGGCCCTGCGCTATGCGCTGCTGTCGGCGCACTACCGGCAGCCGCTGGACTGGTCGGACAACCTGATCGAGCAGTCGGTCCGCACCCTGGACCGGCTGTACGGCACCCTGCGTGACCTGGCCGATGTCGAGGCGACCGCGCAGATCCCGCCCGCGGTCGAGGCGGCGCTGGACGATGACCTCAACACGCCGCTGGCACTGGCCGAAGTGGCGCGACTGGCGGCCGAGGCCCGCAAGGCCGAAAGCGCCCTGGACAAGGCCCGCCTGAAGCGCGAGCTGCTCGGTGCCGGCCTGGCGCTGGGCCTGCTGCAGCAGGCGCCGGCGGCGTGGTTCAGCCGCGGCGCCGAAGCCGGCGACGATGCCCGCATCCAGGCCTTGATCGACGAGCGCATCGCCGCCAAGAAGACCCGTGACTTTGCCCGTGCCGATGCCATCCGCGACCAGCTGGCGGCGGAGAACATCGTGCTGGAAGACACCCCGCAGGGCGTGCGGTGGAAGCGCGGCTGAGGCCTCTGTTTTCCCTCACCCCAACCCCTCTCCCGCGTGCGGGAGAGGGGTTCAGCCCAGCGCACGCTGAGGCGAAACTGAGCGACTGCAACGCTTGAAGCCCCTCTCCCGCACGCGGGAGAGGGGTTGGGGTGAGGGCAGAACCGCCCGCCCCACCGGCCCGCCCGTCAACTGGAGCGGGCAAGAACAGGAACCCCCATGACCGACACGATTTTCCCGCTCGAACCCACCCCCGCCGACGCCCAGGCCGCCATTGCCGACGAGTTCTCCTTCTTCGGCGACTGGTCCGAGCGCTACCAATACCTGATCGACCTCGGCCGCAAGTTGCCGACCTTCCCGGAAGAATGGAAGACCGAGGAGCACCGCCTGCTCGGCTGCCAGTCGATGGTCTGGATCGTGCCGGAAGGCAACGCCGACAAGCTGGTCTTCCATGCCATCAGTGATTCGGCCATCGTCTCGGGCCTGATCTACCTGGCCCTGCGCGTCTACTCCGGTCGCTCGGCCGCCGACATCCTGGCCACCGAGCCGGACTACGTGGCCGCCATCGGCCTGGCCAAGCACCTCTCGCCGACCCGCAGCAACGGCCTGGCCGCGATGCTGGCCTTCATCCGCGAAACCGCCCAAGCGCAGTCGCGGTGAGCGCCCCCGTCGGCGACACCAGCGCCCTGGCCCTGCTGCGCCAGCCGGGCTTCGCGTCACTGCTGCTGTACCGCATCGCCGCGATGCTGTCCTACCAGATCGTCGCGGTCACGGTCGGCTGGCACATCTACGAGATCACCCGCAATCCATTCTCGCTGGGCCTGATCGGCCTGGCCGAGGTGTTGCCGTTCTTCTGCGTGGCGCCGTTCGCCGGCTACCTGGTCGACCACCTGCCCCGCCGCAGGCTAGGCATGGCGGCCAGCCTCGGCCTGATCGCCACCGCAGTGGTGCTGGCAGCGGTGGCGATGGGCTGGCTGCCGTTCAAGGGCGTCTGGCCGATCTACCTGGCCATCGCGCTGACCGGCATGGTCCGCGCCTTCCTGTCACCGATCTACAACGCGCTGTTCGCGCGGGTGTTGGCACGCGAGCAGTTCGCGCGCGGGGCCGGCTTCGGCAGCGTGGTGTTCCAGACCGGCATGGTGGTCGGCCCGGCACTGGGCGGCGTGCTGGTCGGCTGGGGCGGCAAGGGCCTGTCCTATGGCGTGGCCGCGGTGATGGCGACGCTGGCCCTGTTCGCGTTGGCCTCGCTCAAGGTCAGCGAACCGCCTCCGCCGCAGACGCGCGCACCGATCTTCGCCAGCATCGCCGAAGGCGCGCGCTTCGTGCTGGGCAACCAGATCATGCTCGGCGCGATGGCGCTGGACATGTTCTCGGTACTGCTCGGCGGCGTGGTGGCGATGCTGCCGGCCTTCATCCAGGAGATCCTGCACTACGGCCCCGAGGGCCTGGGCATCCTGCGCGCGGCACCGGCGCTGGGCTCGATCTGCGTGGGCCTGTGGCTGGCCCGCCGGCCGTTGCAACGCAATGCCGGGCGCGTGCTGCTGTTCGCGGTGGCCGGTTTCGGCCTGTGCGTGATCGCCTTCGGGCTGTCCCAGCACTTCTGGCTGTCGGCGGCGATTCTGTTGTTCTATGGCGCCTGCGACGGCGTATCGGTGGTGGTCCGTTCGACCATCCTGCAGTTGGCCACCCCCGATGAAATGCGCGGCCGGGTGTCCTCGATCAATGGCATCTTCATCAGCTCATCCAATGAACTGGGCGCGTTCTACGCCGGCACCATGGCCCGTTGGCTGGGGCTGGTCCCGGCGGTGGTCATCGGCGGCTGCGCGGTGCTTGGCGTGGCCGGGGTCACCGCCTGGAAGGCGCCGCAGCTGCGCCGGTTGAACCTGCGCGACCTGCAGTAAAGGCCGGCCCTCATCCGCCCTGCGGGCACCTTCTCCCGCAGGCGGGAGAAGGGAGGGTGTTCGAGATTGCATGAAACGCCTGGGTCCATCCGACTGCGGGCTGTCGCCGGCGCTCCCTTCTCCCGTGGACGGGAGAAGGTGCCCGCAGGGCGGATGAGGGCGCCGCTTGCCCGCTACGACTTCATTCCCCACTCCGCATACAGCCCCTGCTCGTCCGCCGGCTTCCATTGGCGCAGGCCGGAGGCCGGTGCCGCCGGTCCTTCGGCCAGGCGTGCGTACACCGCGCCGGTCGACAGGCCGAACGGCTCTGCGTCCTCATTCGAATAGGCGAACCAGGCCTGCTGGATCCCGCACAGGTACATCGCAGCCAGGCACATCGGGCACGGATGGCCGCTGGCATACACGCTGCAGCCATCCAACCGCGGGCTCCCGAGCACAGCACTGGCCAGGCGGATGGCGCGCATCTCCGCGTGATCGGTCGGGTCGTGGCTGGCATGGATACCATTGGCCGCTTCGGCCAGCACCTTGCCGTCCTTCACCAGGACCGCACCGAATGGACGCCCACCGGCGGCGATGTTCGTGCGCGCCAGTTCCACCGCGCGGCGCATGAAAACGTCCTGCTCAGACATCTGCTCCCACCTCCAGAAAGACAGAACCCCGCCAAGGCGGGGTTCTGCAGGGTGCATCACGCCGGGACGATCAGTCGCCCTGCTGCTTCTGCAGGTGCTCCCAACGCTCCTGCGCATCAATCGTGCGCTCGGCGGTGAGACGGGCTTCCAGGCGGTCCAGGCCGATCTCTTCGCCGGTGTCCACGCAGTAGCCGTAATCTCCGGCTTCCAGGCGCTTGAGCGTGCTGTCGATCTTGCCGATCAGCTTGCGGTAGCGGTCGCGGGTACGCAGTTCCAGCGAGTTCTCGGTCTCACGGGTGGCGCGCTCGGCTTCATCGCCGATGTCACGCACTTCGTCGCGCAGGTTCTCGATGGTCTGCTTCGACTCCTCGACCAGGTCGGCGCGCCACTGCAGCAAGCGCTGACGGAAGTACTCCTGCTGCAGCGTGCTCATGTACTCCTCGTCGGCGCTGGGCTTGTAGCCGGCCGGCAGGATCGGACGACCGGACGCTTCGTCGGTCTTGTATTCGACAACCTTGTACTTGCTGCGCGGTGCCGGGGCCGCCGAACGGGCGGTTACGGCAACCGCCACCTTGCCGACCGGACGGACGGCTGCAGGCGCTGCGGACTTGACGACGGTGGTTTTGACGGGGGATTTCGAAACAGGCACGGGATTCTTGATTTGCGGGGCCTTGGGCGCGGGCGTCGGCTTGGCGGCCGGCTTGGGGGCCGGTGCTGCAACCTTCTTGGCGACTTCGGCCGGGACAGGCTTGGCCGTCACCGGCTTGGCGGCCGGCTTCGGTACGGACTTGACCACGGGCGGGGTGGCCGGCGTCTTTGCGGGCTTGGCAGCGGGCTTGTCCGCCACCTTCTTTTTTGCCGCGGGCTTGGCCACCGGCTTGGCGGGCACCTTCTTCGCAGGTGCTGCCGGCTTGGCAGCCGTTTTCTTGGCAACGGCGGGCTTGGGCGCCGCCTTCTTGGCCGGAGCCACCGGTTTGGCCACCGCCTTCTTGGCAACAGCCGCCTTCTTGGCGGGCGCTGCAGCCTTCTTGGCGGCCGGCTTGGCAGCCTTGGCGACCGGCTTCTTTTCAACCGGCTTGGACGCCGCCTTCTTGACTACAGGTTTGGCGGTTTTCTTGGCGACCTTGACGGCCTTCTTTGCAGGTTTTTTAGCAGCCACGAAACGCTCTTCCTTGTTTCCCCCGGGGCCCGGGAAAGCGGGCCTTTATAGCCTACCCGACCAGCAGCAGCAACCGCGCCGGGCCCCGTTGCCTGAACGGATGCCCGACCCGTGCAATACAGGTCCGGTGGCGTCACCGGACCGTTTCGCGCAGTTCGGAACGTAACCAGGAGCCATCCGCCCCTGGCTGGCTCGGCAAAACCCGCAGGCATTGCCGCAGCCGTCCGCGCATCGTGCGACAAATCCAATGGCAATGCCAACTGGCATATCATTCGGGGGTGATCGGCCGCCTACTCATCGCCGTACTGCGCTTGTACAAGCGCTTCATCAGCCCCCTGCTCGGGCCGCGCTGCCGTTTTGTCCCCAGTTGCTCTGAATACGGGATGGAAGCCATCCGCGTACACGGGCCATTGCGTGGCTGCTGGCTGACGCTGCTGCGGCTGGGCCGCTGCCAGCCCTTCCATCCCGGCGGTTTCGACCCGGTACCGGGGCGGCCCGATTCCCCCTCTTGCCGCTGTACAGGAAAACACTGACATGTCCTCCACGCTCATCACCAACGCCCGCATGGTCAACGAAGGCCGCACCTTCGATGGCGACCTGCGCATCGAGAACGGCCGCATCGCGCAGATCGGTACCGGACTGTCCCCGCGCGATGGCGAACAGGTGGTGGACGCCGCCGGACGCTGGCTGCTGCCGGGCATGATCGACGACCAGGTGCATTTCCGCGAACCGGGCCTGACCCACAAGGGTGACATCGCCACCGAATCGGCCGCGGCCGTGGCCGGCGGGCTGACCAGCTTCATGGACATGCCCAACACCAACCCGCCGACGCTGGATTCGACCATCCTCGAAGCCAAGTACGAACTGGCCAAGGGCCGCGCCTGGGCCAACTACGGCTTCTACCACGGCGCCAGCAACGACAACCTCGAGGCCATCCGCGTACTCGACCCGAAGAAGGCGCCGGGCGTGAAAGTGTTCATGGGCGCCTCCACCGGCAACATGCTGGTCGACAACCCGGAAACCCTGGACGCGATCTTCCGCGAGTGCCCGACCCCGATCATCACGCATTGCGAAGACACGCCGATGATCGACGCCAACCTGAAGGCGTTCCAGGACAAGTACGGCGACGCACTGACCCCGGAGATGCACCCGGATATCCGTTCGCGCGAGGCCTGCATCAAGTCGACCCGGCTGGCGATGTCGCTGGCACGCAAGCACGGCACCCGCCTGCACGTGCTGCACATCTCCACCGCCGATGAGCTGGCGTTGTTCGAGAAGGGCCCGTTGATCCGCGCCGATGGCAGCCGCAAGCAGATCACCGCCGAAACCTGCGTTCACTTCCTGCACTTCGCCCGCCCGGATTACGCCACCAAGGGCAACCTGATCAAGTGCAACCCGGCGATCAAGGACGTGGCCGACCGCGAGGCGATCACCGCCGCGCTGGCCGACGACGTGCTCGACGTGCTCGCCACCGACCACGCCCCGCACACCTGGGAAGAAAAACAGAAGCCCTACGCGCAAGCGCCGTCCGGCCTGCCGCTGGTGCAGTACGCGCTGGTCGCGGCGCTGGAGCGCGTGCACGAAGGCAAGCTGACCCGCGATCAGGTGGTGCAGAAGTTCGCCCATGCGCCGGCGCAGCTGTTCGACGTGGAGCAGCGCGGTTTCCTGCGCGAGGGCTACTTCGCCGACCTGGTGCTGGTGGAGGACGTGCCGTTCACCGTCAAGCGCGAGGACGTGCTGTCCAAGTGCGGCTGGTCGCCGTTTGAAGGCACCACCTTCCGCTCGCGCATCGCCTCCACCTGGGTCAATGGCCAACTGGTGTGGGACGGCAGCAAGCTGGTCGGCGCGCCGGCCGGCCAGCGCATGACCTACGACCGCTGATGCGTTCGTCCTTCCTGTTCGGGGCGCTGCTGCTGGCCGCGCCCCTGTTCCCCGCCCCGTCCGTGCAGGCACAGGACGGCATCGGCGAGCTGGTCGACAACCGCGTGGTGTTCCCGGCCAGTGCTTCGCAGGGCGCGATGGTGATTGGCAAGGTGCCTGCGGGCAGCAGCGTGCGCTATGCCGGCCGTGACCTACGGGTCAGCAGCTACGGCAGCGTGGTGTTCGGCATCGGTCGCGACGAAAAGGGACCGCTGCAGGTGCAGGTGCGGCGCCCGGATGGCAGCAGCGAAACCGCCAGCATCGTGGTGACCCCACGCGACTGGCCGACCGAACGGGTCAACGGCGTGCCGCCGAAAACAGTGAACCCGCCGCCGGCCATCGCCGAGCGCATTGCCCGCGAGCAGGCACTGGTGACCGAATCACGCCGGCGCGACGACAACCGCACCGACTTCACCCAGACCTTCGCGTGGCCGGTGCAGGGCCGCATCAGTGGCCGCTTCGGCAACGCCCGGGTCTACAACGGGCAACCGGGCAGCGGCCATTCCGGCATGGACATCGCGGTGCCGACCGGCACGCCGGTGAAGGCCCCGGCGGCCGGCATCGTCACCTTCGCCAACCCGGACCTGTACCTGACCGGTGGCACGCTGGTGCTCGACCATGGCTTCGGCATCAGCTCCAACTTCCTGCACCTCTCGCGCATCGACGTGAAGGTCGGCGACCGCATCGAGCAGGGCCAGACCATCGCCGCGGTCGGCGCCACCGGGCGCGCGACCGGGCCGCACCTGCATTGGGGCATGAACTGGTTCGACACGCGGATCGACCCGCTGCTGGTGCTGGAGCGCGCAAGGTAGGCGCCCCTTCAGGCGCGAAGCCGGCAACGTCGGCAACCGGGCTTTGCGACTGGCGGAACATCTTCCAGCTTCGCGGCCAAGGCCGCTCCTACGGTTTGCAGGAGCGCCTTCAGGTGCGAAGCGGACGGTCTTACCCGCGTGCGGCCCACCAGCTGCGCCACAGCAACGCCGCCGGGCTGGGCTGGTACTGCCCGCCCTTCAGCACGGCCTGCAGGCGGGCGCGGGCCAGCGACGCGTACAGACGACGCGGGCGCGGGCCGGCCACCCGCGACGGCCATGCGGCCAGCAACTGCCGCTGCCACTGCGCCTCGTCGCCGGCGGCGAGCGGCACCACCGCTGCACCCAGCTCCTGCACCCGGTGCGCCAGGGTCTGGGTCAGCACGGCCTCTCCGGCCACCTTCGCCGGTGCCTGCTTGAACATCGCCGCCTCCACCGCGGCTACCGCAGCGGCATAGCCCGCCAATCCGGCGCGCGCCTGGGCCCCATCGGCAACGCGCTCGCGCGCGTCGACCAGGCCTGGCAGGGCATCGGCCAGCTGCGCCCATGGCGCACGCACCGGCTCCAGTACGCGACCCAACGGATGCCGCGAGCGCTGGCTGTCCCAACTGCGCAGCTCCTCACCCCACCATGCCAGCTTGGCGTCCGATGGCGTGGGGTCACCACTGACGTTGAGCATGTCATCGAACTCCTGCAGCAGCGCGAACCACGCCACCGCGCGTTCGCGCATGCCCTCCTCGACGAAGCGCTCGACGAAGACCCATTCCGGCCACCGCTCACGCCACTTGTCCAGGAAGCTGTCCAGCGCACTGCTCACGTCATTACCTCGATGTTCGTTGGTTCAGGCCGAAGCCCGTCGGGTCAGCGGCCATGCGTCCGCCTGCCAGAGCTGCTGCGGCAGCTCGCAATACTGGTCGGCCTGCCAGGTGGCCGGATCGTCATGGTCCAGCCGGTAGCCCCACAACGCGGCCACCGACGGCATGCCCGCCGCGCGCGCGGCGACGATGTCGCGTTCGTCGTCGCCGACGTACACGCAGGCCGCCGCTGCCACCTGGATCTGCTGGGCAGCCACCTGCAGCGGCAACGGGTGCGGCTTGCGTTCGGCCAGCGTGTCGCCGCCGATGAGCACCGCGCAGCGCTGCTCCCAACCCAGTTGCGGCAGGATCTGCCGGGCCAGGTACTCCGGCTTGTTGGTGACGATGCCCCACACGCAACCGGCTTGCTCCAGCGTGTGCAGCAGCGATTCGACGCCGTCGAACACCTGCGCGTGCCGGCCGATCAGTGATTCGTACAGGTCAAGGAATTCCGGCACCAGCGCATGCCGCTCGCTCTCGGCCATGTGCGGGAAAGCCACCGCCAGCATCGCCCGCGACCCCTTGGAAACCACCGGCCGCAGCTGTTCCAGCGCGACACCGTCCATGTTGCGCGCCTGGCGCATGGCATTGACGGTGGCGACGAAGTCCGGGGCGCTGTCCAGCAAGGTGCCGTCCAGGTCGAACAGCACCGCCGCCGGGAACCGGAGCGCGGTCATGCCTGGTCCGGCTTGACCGCATAGGCCAGGTAGTTGATGTCGGTGCGGCTGCTCAGGCGCGCGCGGTTGCGCCACGGCTCGTAGGCCATGCCGCTGACGTCCTGCAGCTGCAGGTCGGCCTGGCGCAACCAGGCGCCCAGCTCGGCCGGCTTGATGAATTCCTGGTAGTGGTGCGTGCCCTTGGGCAGCAGACGCGCGATGTACTCCGCGCCCACCACCGCCACCGCGAACGCGGCCGGGGTGCGATTGATCGTGGACAGGAACAGCTTGCCGCCCGGACGCAGCAGGCGCTGGCAGGCGGCGATGATCGCCCCCGGGTCCGGCACGTGCTCCAGCATCTCCATGCAGGTCACCACGTCGAAGCCGCCCGGCTGCTCGGCGGCCAGGTCCTCGGCGGCCTGCACGCGGTAGTCCACCTGCACGCCCGACTCCAGGCCATGCAGGCGCGCCACCTTGACCAGCTCCGGCGCCAGGTCGATCGCGGTCACCTGTGCCCCTTCCTTGGCCAGGGCCTCGCTGAGCAGGCCGCCACCGCAGCCGATGTCCAGCACCTTGGCGCCGTGCAGCGTCGCGCGGTCGGCCACGTACTGCAGGCGCACCGGGTTCAGGGCGTGCAACGGCTTCTGCGGGCCGTCGGCGTCCCACCAGCGGTTGGCCAGCGCGGCGAACTTGTCCAGTTCGGCCTGATCGAAATTGGTGGATGCGGTAGATGCACTCATTGCGGTGTCCTCATGGGGCCGCCTGCGCGGCCCGGTGGCGCCATCAGGCGCGGATGTTACGGATGCGGTCGCGCCACTGGCGGGCGTTGGCGGTGATCGCCTGCACGTCCATGCCGACCAGTTCGCGCTGGACCAGCCTGGGCTTGCCGGCGATCCACACGTCGCTGACCTGATGGCGGCCAACGGCATAGACCAGCTGCGACAGCACGTGGTGCAGCGGCTGGGTTTCCAACGCCGACAGGTCCACGCAGACCAGGTCGGCCTGCTTGCCGACTTCGATCGAGCCGATCTGCTCGCCGAAGCCCAGCGCGCGTGCGCCGCCCAGGGTGGCCGCACGCAGCGTGGTCGCCGCGTCCAGCGCGGTGGCGTCGTTGGCCACGGCCTTGGCCAGGATGGCCGCGGTGCGGTTCTCGCTGAACATGTCCAGGTCGTTGTTGCTGGCGCAGCCGTCGGTACCGATGGCCAGGTTGACCCCGGCCCGCACCAGCGCGCAGGCTGGGCAGAAACCGGAGGCCAGCTTCAGGTTCGATTCCGGGCAATGCACCACGCTCACGCCGCGCTCGGCACACAGGTGGATCTCGGCGTCGGTGAGCTGGGTCATGTGCACCGCGATCAGGCGCTCGTTGACCAGCCCCAGCCGGTCCAGGCGCGCCAGCGGGCGCTGGCCGTGCAGCTGGATCGAATCGGTGATCTCCTGCGCGGTCTCGTGTGTGTGCAGGTGCACGCGCACGTCCAGCTGGTCGGACAGCATCCGCACCCGCTCGAAGTTGGCGTCACTGACCGTGTACGGCGCGTGCGGCGCGAAGGCGGTGCCGATCAGCGGGTCGTCGCGCCACTGGTCGTGCAGCTCGGTGGCACGGGCGAAGTACTCGTCGTCGGTCCTGGCCCAGGCACTGGGGAAGTCGATGATCACCGAGCCCACCAGCGCGCGGAAGCCATGCTTCTTGTAGACCGCGGCCTGCACGTCGGCGAAGAAGTAGTTCTCGTTGGCGCAGGTGGTGCCGCCACGCAGCATCTCGGCGATCGCCAGGGTGGTGCCGTCGGCGACGAATTCCGGGCCGATCACCGCCGCTTCCACCGGCCAGATGTGCTCGCGCAGCCAGGTCATCAGTGGCAGGTCGTCGGCCACGCCTCGCAGCAGCGTCATCGGGTTGTGGGTGTGCGCGTTGACCAGGCCCGGGATCAGCGCCGCGTCCGGACGCGAAACCACCTGCTTCGCGGCAAAACGGGCCCGTGCCTGCGCACGCGGCAGGATCGCCACGATCCGGCCGTCGCTCACCGCGACCGCGTGGTCTTCCAGCACCACCGCGTGCGGCTCGACCGGGACCACATGGCCGGCTTCGATCAGGAGGTCACATTGCTGGGGTTGGGCGTCACTCACGGGGGTCACCATCTGTTGCCATGACAAACCGGCGCAGCGGCCGGATGCGAACAGGCGCCGCATCCCCGCCACCGGCAGCGCGAGGCTGTGCGGCAACGGGTGGCGGCGCCTGCATCGTGTTGCTTACTTGACGCGGGCCGAATATTCGCCGGAGCGGGTATCGACGCGGATCACTTCATCCTGGCTGACGAACAGCGGCACGCGGACCACGGCGCCGGTTTCCAGGGTGGCCGGCTTGCCGCCGCCGCCGGAGGTGTCACCGCGCACGCCCGGGTCGGTCTCGGTGATCCTCAGCTCGACGAAGTTCGGCGGCTGCACGGCGATCGGCTCACCGTTCCACAGGGTGACCACGCAGGACTCCTCGCCCTTGAGCCACTTCTCGGCGCCGCCCATGCCGGCCTTGGTCGCCTGCACCTGCTCGAAGGTTTCCGGGTCCATGAAGTGCCAGAACTCGCCGTCGCTGTACATGTAGTTCATGTCGGTGTCCACGACGTCGGCCGCATCCAGCGAGTCGGTCGACTTCATGGTGATTTCCTGCGTGCGGCCGTCCTTGATCAGGCGGTACTTCACGCGGGTGAATGCCTGGCCCTTGCCCGGCTTGACGTACTCGGTGTCGATGATGACCGCCGGTTGGTTGTTGACCAGGATCTTCATCCCGTTCTTGACGTCATTCATGCCGTAAGCGGCCATGCAAAAACTCCTGAGGTAGCAAAACCGGCGCGTTCATTGGCCGGCCGGATTAGAATGGAAGGCCCGCCAGCAGGCGGGGTATCTGTTTTTCTGACCGCCAATGATAACCGCAGCCCCCGCCCGCACTCCAGAAAAAGCCGTCCTGCCCCTGCCCGCCGACCGGTGGCAGGCCCACTGGCGGCAGGCCATCCGCGACCCGGCGGAGCTGCTGGCCCTGCTCGGCCTGGGGGCCGAGGACCTGGGCGTTTCAGCGCAGGCGCTGGCGCAGTTCCCGTTGCGGGTGCCGCGCGGTTTCGTGGCCCGGATGCGCCCGGCCGACCCGGCCGACCCACTGCTGCGGCAGGTGCTGCCCATCGATGCCGAAATGCAGGTGGTGCCCGGGTTCAGTTTCGACGCGGTGGGCGACGGCGATGCCCGCAAGGCCACCGGGGTGATCCAGAAGTACCGTGGCCGTGCCCTGCTGGTGGCCACCGGCAGTTGCGCGATCCACTGCCGTTACTGCTTCCGCCGCCATTTCGACTACGCCGGCGAGAACGCGGCGAAGGGCGGCTGGCAGGAGGCCATCGACGCCATCGCCGCCGATGCCGGCATCGACGAGGTCATCCTCAGCGGCGGCGACCCGCTGTCACTGGCCACCTCCAAGCTGGCCGAGCTGACCGACGCATTGGCCGCGATCCCGCACCTCAAGCGCCTGCGCATCCACAGCCGCCTGCCGGTGGTGTTGCCCGAGCGCGTGGACGACAGCCTGGTGCAATGGCTGGCGGCCCTGCCCTGGCCGGTGGCCTTCGTCATCCATGCCAACCATGCCAACGAATTCGATGCCAGCGTGGACACCGCGCTGGCGCGCCTGCGCGGCACCGGCGCCCAGTTGCTGAACCAGGCCGTGCTGCTACGCGGGATCAACGACGACCTGGACAGCCTGGCGGCGCTGAGCGAGCGCAGTTTCGCCGCCGGCGTGCTGCCCTATTACCTGCACCAGCTCGACCGCGTGCAGGGCGTGGCCCACTTCGAGGTCAGCGACGAACAGGCCCTGGCCCTGCATGCCGGGCTGATGGCGCGGCTGTCCGGGTACCTGGTACCCAAGCTGGTGCGCGAGATCGCCGGCGACACCAGCAAGCGACCGCTCTGAGCCAGCCGCCTCCGGTCAGTCGGCGGCCAGCGCCTGCGGCCCCGGGCGCAGCATCCGCACCAGCTCGCCGGCTTCCACCGGCCGGCCCAACCAGTACCCCTGGACCAGGTCGCAGCCACGCTGGCTGAGCAGTTCGAACTGCGCCTCCTGCTCCACGCCCTCGGCCACCACGGTGATGCCCAGTGCATGCGCCATGGCGATGATCGCCGTGGTCAGCGCCAGGTCGTCCGGATCGCGTTCCATCTCGGCGACGAAGCTGCGGTCGATCTTGACCCCGTCCACCGGCACCTGGCGCAGGTGGCTCAGGCCCGAGAAGCCGGTGCCGAAGTCGTCCAGCCAGACCTTGACCCCGGCCCGGTGCAGCTTCTCCAGCAGCGACACGGCCAGCATCTCGTCGCCGATCACCGCGGTTTCGGTCAGTTCCAGGTGCAGGCGCGAGGCAGACAGACCCGAGGCATGCAGGCTGTTCTCCACCTCCGACACCAGGTCGCCGTTGCGCAGCTGCCGCGGCGAGACGTTGACCGAGATGAACAGCTCCTCGCCCAGGTGGTTGCGCGGCCACTGCGTGGCCTGCTCGCAGGCCAGGCGCAGCACCTTGGGGCCGAGCGCCTGGATCAGGCCGCTCTGTTCGGCCACATCGATGAACACCGACGGCGCGATCGCGCCCAGCGTCGGGTGGTCCCAACGCAGCAGCACCTCCACGCCCGCCAGTACCCGGTCGCGGGTACGGAAGATCGGCTGGTACACCAGCCGCAGCTCATCGCGGCCCCAGGCGCCGCGCAGTTCCTGCTCCAGGTGCAGGCGTCGCTCGACCGCATGGTCCATCGCCCGGTTGTAGTAGCGGAAGCAGTTCTTGCCGGCCAGCTTGGCCTGGTACATGGCGATGTCGCCGTTCTTCAACAGCGCCGTGGCATCCACCGCATCCTCGGGGAACAGGGTGATGCCGATCGAGCTGCCCAGGAAGATCTCGCGGCGCTGCACCTGCAGCGGACGCCCCAGCTCCAGCACCAGCCGCTCGGCCAGCCGGGTGGCGGTCTCGGCCACGATGCGCTCGCCGCTGTCGATCAGGATGACGAACTCATCGCCACCGAACCGGGCCAAAAGCGCGTCCTCGCCGCCCTCCTGGTCCACCGCCGCGGCGATGCGCTGGGCGAACTGCAGCAGGGCGTCGTCGCCGGCCTCGTGGCCGAGCGTGTCGTTGACCCGCTTGAACTCGTCGATGTCGATGAACAGCAACGCCAGCCCATGGTTGGCCGACTTGGCCTTGGCCAGCCGGTGGTCCAGCGCCTCGCGGAACGCCAGGCGGTTGGTCAGCCCGGTCAACGCGTCGGTATAGGCCATCTGCCGGACTTCGCGATCATGCCGGGCGATGCTCTGGCTCATCCGGTCGAAGGTGCGCAGCAGCTCACCCACCTCGTCACGGCGCGCGGTGGCCTGCACGTTGATCCGGTAGTCACCGCGCTCGATCCGCTGCGCGGCATCGCCCAGCCAGCGGATCGGCTGCACCAGCGTGCGCTGCACGTAGATCATCATCACCACGGCGAAACCGACCAGCAGCGCCATCAGCGCATAGATCCAGCCCATCTGCCGGCTACGCGCGTCCTCCATGCGCGCGGCCAGCGCCTGCATCGCCACCGCCTCCTGCACGCGCACCGGCGCCAGTTCCATGCCGACCCGCACCCCACCCAGCCGCTGGTCGCCGATATGGATCGGCAAATCCACCTCCAGGATCGACGGCGAGCTCTGCACCAGCATCCGATCGGCCCGCACCGCCGCCTCCGCCAACGGGTCGGACATGGCCTGGCCGTAGCCGGCCACGTCGAACGAACCGTCGTGGATCAGCCGCCCCTCGTGGTCGTGCACCAGCACATAGCTGACCGACTTCTGGCCGGCGGTGTTGCGCACCAGCGTGCCGATCGCCGACAGGTCGGAGTAGTACAACGGGTTGACCAGGGCCTCGGCCAGCGCATTGGCCAGCGCGGTGCCGCGCTCGCGCACGCTCTGGTCGAACACCTGGCTGACCACCTCGCCACTGCTGCGCAGCACTTCCTTCTGTACCGCCGCCTGCCGGGTCAGCATCAGCACCACCAGCAGCAGCACGACCAGCAATGCACCGCCGGCAGCCAGCATGAAGCGTGCGCGCAGGCCAAAACGGGGAGTGTTCATTCGACTTCCATCCTGACCCGTGCCAGGCCGTTGCGCAGCCGGTCGAGGGCGCGCTGACTGTCCGCGTCCACCGGATGGAACCCGGTGGTGCCGAAAAACTTGACCAGCGCCGGACCGGCCAACGGGTCGCCACTGGCCTCGAGCAGGACCGCCCGCAGGCGTTCGCGGACCGCCGGTTCCAGGTCGCCCCGCACCATCTCCACCGCGCGCGGGATCGGCTCGCTGCGGTAGATCACCCGCAGGTCCTGGCGGAAGGCCACCGGCATGGCATGGTCGTCGGCCCAGTCAATGCTGCTGAACGCACCGGCATCGACCACCCGCTTGTGTACATAGGTGGAGATGTTCAGCTCCGACCGGGCGAACACGTAGCCCACCGCGTCGGCGGCGGGCGCGTCCTGCGGAGTGAGCAGGATTTCCGGCGGCACGCCGTGCTGCAGCAGCTCCATCGCCGGCACCAGGTAGGCGCTGGTTGAAAGCGTGCTCTGCAGTGCCAGGGTCCGGCCCTTGAGGTCGTCCAGCGTCTGGATGGGGCTGTCGCGGCGCACGAAGAAGACACAGTGGTAGGCGCTCACGCCGTTGCGCTCGGTCAACAGCAGTGGCTGCGCCTGGGCGCGCTGCTGCAGCGCCATGGCCGTCCCCGAGGTCTCGGTGACCCAGTCCACCCGTCCGCGACGCAGGTAGCTGCTCATCTGCTGCGCGTCCCGGGCCATCAGGATGCGTCCTTCGACGATCCCGACCTCGCGCATCCGTGGCACGACGTAGTCCAGCAACGGCTTGAGCTGGTCGTAGTGGGCCTTCGGATCATCGCTGATCCGCCCCAGTACCAGCACCGAACGCTCCACCGCGCTTCCTTCCAGCGGCTGCAGGACAGCAGCCACCAGCACGGCTCCCCAAAGCCATCGAAACACACGCAAAACGGCAACTCCCCTGTTGATCCGTCAAGCGTACCGGAAATATTGCAACGTGATGTACTTCTCAGTTACGCCCTTCGGACGCCAAGCGCGCCATCCGCTGCGCGTCGGCCAGGATCCCCCGCAGCAGGCGTACCTCCTGCTCGGACAGGTCAGCCTTCATGAACAGGCGGCGCAGCTTGCGCAGGGCCGATTCCGGCGCACGGCCCTTGTGGAAATCGATCGCATCCAGGGTTTCGCCGAACTGCCCGAACAACCCTTCGAGCTGGGCATGGCTGGCCGGCGCCTCGCCGTAGCCGGGCTCCCGTTCCGGCTGCGCCTGGCCTTCCAGCACGGCCATGCGCACCTCGTAGGCCAGCACCTGCACCGCGGCGGCCAGGTTCAGCGAGCTGAACTCCGGGTTGGAGGGGATGTGCACGGCCAGGTGGCACAGCTGCAGTTCCTCGTTGGTCAGGCCGGTCCGCTCACGGCCGAACACAAAAGCCACCTCCCCGCCCTCCTCGCTGGCCTTGGCCACGGCGCGCTGCCCGGCCACTTCCGGCAGCAGCTCCTCCAACTGGACCCGGCGCGAGCGCGCCGTGCAGCCCAGCACCAACCGGCAGTCGGCCACTGCCTCGGCCAGGGTCGCGAACACCGGGGCGTCACCGAGCAGGTCCTCGGCACCGGCCGAGCGGCGCAACGCCACCTCGTCCAATGGCTTTTCCGGGGCCACCAGCACCAGCCGGGCCAGCCCCATCGTCTTCATCGCGCGGGCGGCAGCACCGATGTTCCCAGGGTGCTGGGTACCAACAAGGACGAAACGGATACGGGTGGAAGCAGGCATGGTTTATAAAAAATCAGGAACGGGACAGCTGCGAATGGTAAACTGCGCGGCCGGCCAGTGCGCCGGACCTGCTCTTTTCCCCCGCCAATCCGATCTCTGCCTTCACGGGAGCCTTACGCCATGCAGAAACCCGCCGTCACCGTCATGGTCAAGGCCGCCCGCCTCGCCGGCAACGTCCTGCTCCGCAACATCAACAAGCTCGAAGCGCTCAACGTGGTGCAGAAGGGTCGGATGGATTACGCCAGCGAAGTCGATGGCGATGCGGAAAAGGTGATCATCAAGGAACTCAAGCGCGCCTACCCCAGCTACGGCATCCTCGGTGAAGAGGGCGGCGTGCAGGGCAGCGGCCGCCAGATGTGGGTGATCGACCCGCTCGACGGCACCAGCAACTACCTGCACGGCTTCCCGCATTACTGCGTGTCCATCGCGCTGGTGGAGAACGGCGAGCCGACCGACGCGGTCATCTTCGACCCGCTGCGCAACGAGCTGTTCACCGCCTCCAAGGGGGCCGGCGCCGTGCTCAACGACCGCCGCATCCGCGTCAGCGACCGCAAGGACCTGGCCGGCGCGATGGTCCACACCGGCTTTGCCCCGCGCGAACGCGCCCGTGCCAGCGCCCAGCTCAAGACCGTCGACGCCCTGCTGGTGCAGGCCGAAGACGTGCGTCGCGTGGGTTCGGCGGCACTGGACCTGGCCTACGTGGCCTGCGGCCGCGCTGATGCCTACTTCGAGGCCGGCGTGAAAGCCTGGGACATCGCCGCCGGCGTGCTGCTGGTCCGCGAAGCCGGCGGCAAGGTCTGCAACTACCGCGGCGCCACCCTGGCCCGCATGGACGACAAGGGCCCGGAAACCCAGCAGGTGGTCGCCGGCAACATCAAGGTCTGCGAAGCCCTGCAGCAGGTGATCGTCAACACCGGCTATGCCGCCGAGTTCGATCCGAAGTTCTGATCGTTCTGGAGCTGCACACCGCAAACGGCACCCACAAGGGTGCCGTTTCTGTTTGCACGGCCGGTAGGGCGCGCCAGGGCACTGCCGGGAACGTCGCGCCGCGCAGGGCCCCGCGCTCCCCCTTCCTGCCACGCAGCGTCGGGGTACCGGAACACGCGAGGTTCTGGCTACGATACCGACGTGCCGCCGTGAAACAGGCACCGTTCAAGATCAGGGAGGAGCCATGAAACGATCGTTCATCTGCATCATTGCCAGCCTGGCGGCGCTGAACAGCGCATGTGGGCAGGAACCGGTGGACCCGCCGGCGCCCTTTCCCCCGCAGGCCATCCCCATGTGCAAGGAACAGATCGATTCGGCCCGGCGGACCGGCCTGCTCGATCTCCGGCACACCACCGCCCGTGGTGGCACCGTGCTGACCGTGGATACCTGGAACCAGCTCCCGCCCGAGTTCCAGCAACTGCTTGCACACTGCACCGCCTATATCCTGACCGGCAGCACCGACGCGCCCTCCGGCAAGCTCCTGTTCGTCGATGAGGACACTGACGAGGTGCTCGCGGTGCTGGATGCGAACGGCCTGCGCAATGTGAGGCGCTCGCCCGCCGGGCCATGACCGGTGGCAATGCCGGGCCCGGCATCGGCGCAACAAGACAGAACGCCCGGCGTTGGCCGGGCGTTCTGCTTCACGACGGTTGTTCAAGCACTCAGGCGACCGTGGATGCCTTCAGCGCGGCGATGCGCTCTTCCAGCGGCGGGTGGCTCATGAACAGCTTCCTGGCGGTGGCGCCGGCGATGCCGAAGGCCGCGATCTGCGTCGGCAGCGTGCTCTGGCCATGGTTGAGCTTCAGGCGCTCCAGCGCGGCAATCATCTTCTGGCGGCCAGCCAGCGAGGCACCACCATGGTCGGCACGGAACTCGCGGTGGCGCGAGAACCACATCGCGATGACCGTCGCGCCCAGGCCAAACACCATCTCCAGCACGAACACGATGATGTAGTAGGCAAAACCACGCCCACCGCCCTCGCGGTTGCCCGACAGCGCGCTGTCGATCACGCCGCCGACCACGCGGGCCAGCACGATCACGAAGGTGTTCAGCACGCCCTGCAGCAGGGCCATGGTGATCATGTCGCCGTTGGCCACGTGCGCGATCTCGTGGCCCAGCACGGCTTCGGCCTCGTCCTCGCTCATGTTGTGCAGCAGGCCGGTGGACACCGCCACCAGCGCGTTGTTGCGGTTGGCGCCGGTGGCGAAGGCGTTGATCTCCGGGGCGTCGTACACCGCCACTTCCGGCATGCCGATGCCCGCGGCCTTGGCCTGGCGGGCCACGGTGTCCAGCAGCCAGCGCTCGGTGGCGTTGCGCGGCTCGGTGATGACCACCGCGCCGGTACCGCGCTTGGCCATGAACTTGGACAGCAGCAGCGAAATGATGGAACCACCAAAGCCGAAGATCGCGGCCATGACCAGCAGGCCGCTCATCTGCGCCGAGTTCACGCCCAGCAGCGACATCACGATGCTGGCCAGGATCAGCACCGCGAAGTTGGTCATCAGGAACAGCCCGATTCGGGTAAACATGGGAAACAATCCGTGAGGATGAAAAAGTGAGTTAAATCTGCGGGGGCCAACGCTTGAATTCAAGCGTGAATCTGACCGACGATTCAGCTTCGATGTCCTCCATTCCCTACCGCGGGCGCTTCGCCCCTTCCCCGACCGGCCCGCTCCATCTCGGCTCGCTGCTGGCTGCGTTCGGCAGTTGGCTGCTGGCCCGCCATGCGGGGGGTGAATGGCGGGTACGCATCGAGGACGTGGACCCGCCACGCGAGGTTGCCGGCGCCGCCGATGCCCAGCTGGCCACATTGGCCGCATTCGGCCTGCACGCCGATGGCCCCATCCAGTACCAGAGCCGTCGCCACCGGCTGTATCAGGCCGCCCTCGAGCGCCTGCTGGCCGAGGGCAAGGCCTTTGCCTGCCATTGCAGCCGTAGCGACCTGGCCGGCCAGCAGGGCATTCACCGGCATTGCGCGGCCCACCAGCTACGCCCCCACCCGGCCGTCCGGCTGCGGGTAGCCGACGGCAGCCGGGTGATGTTCCAGGATGGCCTGCAGGGGCCATTCACCCAGCAGGTGGACCGGGAGGTCGGTGACTTCGTCCTGCTGCGCGCGGACGGTTGCTGGGCCTACCAGCTGGCGGTGGTGGTGGACGATGCCGAGCAGGGCATCACCGACGTGGTGCGCGGCCTCGACCTGATCGATTCCACCCCGCGCCAGATCCTGCTGCAACGGGCGCTGGGTGTGGCGACCCCGCGCTACCTGCACCTGCCGCTGCTGCTCGATGCCAGTGGCCACAAGCTGTCCAAGTCGCTGGCCGCAAGGCCGGTCGATGCCGCCGACCCACTGCCCACCCTGCGCTGGCTGTGGTCTGCACTGGGCCAGGCCGATGCTGCACTGGATGCTGCAGGCAGCGTCGGCGAGCTGCTGCAGCATGCCGCCGCCGGGTTCGACCCCGCGCTCCTGCAGAAAGCCTCGTTCATCGTCCCGGAATCGCCCCCGGGCTGACCGCAGTTTCATTAGAATCATCGGCTCCCCGCGCTTTCGCCCTGGAGCACTTGCCCATGACATCCCGCGTCGCACTGGTCACCGGTGGTACCGGCGGCATTGGTACCGCCATCTGCCAGCGCCTGGCCGACCAGGGCCATCGAGTCGCCACCAATTTCCGCAACGCCGAGAAGGCGCAACAGTGGCAACGGCAGATGCGCGAGCGGGGCTACGACATCGCCCTGTTCGAGGGCGACGTGGCCGACCCCACCAGTGGCCGGACGCTGGTCGAATCGGTGGAAGCCAGCCTCGGCCCGGTCGAGATCCTGGTCAACAACGCCGGCATCACCCGCGATACCACCTTCCACCGCATGAGTGCCGAGCAGTGGCACGAGGTGATCAACACCAACCTCAACTCGGTGTTCAACATCACCCGCCCGGTGATCGAGGGCATGCGCAAGCGTGGTTGGGGCCGGGTCATCCAGATCAGTTCGATCAATGGCCTGAAGGGCCAGTACGGGCAGGCCAACTACGCCGCGGCCAAGGCCGGCATGCACGGCTTCACCATTTCCCTGGCGCGCGAGAACGCCGGCTTCGGCATCACCGTCAACACCATCTCGCCCGGCTACGTGGCCACCGACATGGTGATGGCCGTGCCGGAGGAGGTGCGCGCCAAGATCGTGGCCGACATCCCTACCGGACGCCTCGGCAAGCCGGAGGAAATCGCCTATGCGGTGGCCTTCCTGGTCGCCGAGGAAGCGGCCTGGATCACCGGTTCCAACCTGGACGTCAACGGCGGCCACCACATGGGCTGGTAAGCGCGACCACCATGTTGCAGGACATGGCGGTTCATGTTGCGCAACAAGAAATCATCCTTCCGCGCCTTGCAACCTGTACTTTTGGCGGTTGCAAGCCCTGTTGCACTGCGCCATGCTGCGCACCTAACCGTGACGAGTGACTGCTTAATGGCTGCGACCCGCATCATCAAGAAGTATCCGAATCGCCGGCTCTACGACACCGAGATCTCCAGCTACATCACCATCGAGGACGTCCGCCAGCTGATCCTCGACGGCGAGGAGTTCGAAGTCCGCGACGCCAAGAGCGGTGAGGACCTGACCCGGTCGGTGCTGTTGCAGATCATTGCCGACAAGGAGCAGGACGGCGAGCCGATGCTGTCCACCCAGCTGCTGAGCCAGCTCATCCGTTTCTACGGCGACTCGCTGCAGGGCTTCATGGGCAACTACCTGGAGCGCAGCATGCAGGTGTTCCTGGACCAGCAGCAGCAGTTCCGCCAGCAGATGGGCAATCTGCTGGGGCAGACGCCGTGGGCGATGATGAACCAGCTCACCGAGCGCAATCTGGAGCTGTGGCAGGAGTTCCAGCGCAACATGGGTGCCGGTTTCGGCCGCCCCTCGGGCACCGGCACCAACAAGCCGGCCGACCCGCCGCCGAGCACCGGCGGCAAGACCCGCACCGGCCGCTGAGCCGTTGCCGGATGTTCAAAAGGCCGACGCAAGCGTCGGCCTTTTTCATGTGCGGCAGACCGCAGGCTGTCATGCCATCCAGGCAGGCGCGGCGCAATCACCACCACTGATGCCGGGATCACATCCCGGCCACCCCATTCCGCTGCCTGCACCTGTCCCGCTTACGGGCGGCTCCTGCAGGCCGAGCAGATGCGCTCGACCGTGTAGCCCTTGGCACGCAGCTTCTCGACCACGCCGTCACTACCGAGCAGGTGCAACGCGCCGACCACCACCAGCGTGGTGCCCTGCCCGTCCTGCAGGCGCTGCTGCAGCGGCGCCAGCCAGGCGTCATTGCGATCGACGTTGATGCGCTGGTACAGGCCCGGGTAGGTGCGCTTCATTTCCGACGCCATGTCCCGCCACAGGGTGACGTCGTCACCACGGCGCCACGCATCGTGCAGGCGACGGCTTTGCTGGTCGCCCTTCTCCACCTGCTCCAGCGCCTCGCGCAGCAGCTGGCGCTGCTCATCGGCATTCATGCCGTCGAGCATGCTGATCTGCGAGCTCGCGCTTTCCAGGCCCGCGGCCGGCTTGCCGGCCTTGGCCGCAAGGTTCATCAAGTGGCGGTCCAGCCCGGCCTGCGGGTCCAGGCCCTGTCGCGCCATCTGGGTCAGGCTGATGGTCAGGCCGATGAACCACGGCTTGAGGCCGACCAGGCGCTCGACCGGCATGCTGTTGCCCGCGCCCCACGCCTGCAGGCGGCGCCAGGTCTCGGCGTCGAGCTCCTCCTTGAGCTGGCCACCATCACGACGGATCGCGGCCTGCATCATCTGCGTGGCCAGCGCCGGTGACGCCATCTCCTCCGGAGCCAGTTCGAACAACAGGCGGCTGGAGGCAGCGAAGGCCTGGTCCACGTCCGGCGACAAGGGGTAGTCATCCGGCTTCAACAGATGGAACGAACCCAACAGGTACAGTTCGGCGCCCTTGCCGCCACTGACCTTCCACAACAACGGCGTCGGCGGCACATAGGCCGGCGCGGCGGCAGGCGTGGCGGCCGGCCGGGCCGCGTAAGCGACACCGCAGAACAGGCTGAAACCCAGCAGCGCGGAGGCCGCGCGCGTCATCCAGTGGCTCATGGTGCGGCCTCCGTCGCCGGCTTGGCGTACGCCTTCTCGCCCGCCTCGACCAGCAGGTCCAGCCGGTTCTCCGGTGGTGGCAGCGGACAGGTGGCGAATGGGGTGAATGCACACGGCGGGTTGTAGGCGCGGTTGAAGTCAACCACCACCTCGCCCTTGGCGTCGGGGGCCCCGGCATCGATGAAGCGGCCGGCCGAGTAACTGCCGCGGCCGTTGGTGCGGTCGGCGAAGATCAGCTGCAACGGACGCCCCGGTTCACCCAGCGCTTCCAGCCGCCAGGTGCGGCCATCGCGCTCGAACTCGACCGCGCCGGCGTTGGGCAGGTCGGTGGTCAGGCCGGTGATGTCGACGATGGGCAACGTCTTGTTGGCGTCATGCGGCACGAAGCGGGCGGTGACACGCCAGGACGGATCCGCCGGCCAGTAGGCCAGCTGGCCGAAATGCCGGCGCGCCGGTGCATCGGCATGCTTCAGCCGCAGCGCGTAGCGCGGCCCGCGATGGATCAGGGTCAGCAAGCCCTTGTCGTCGTCGAAGGTGATCGCGGTGGGCTGCTCGGCATCGTCGCTGAGCAGCGGGATGCGACCGGTGATCGGCGCGCCATTGGCCTTCAGCGAGACGCCCGGCTCGGGGGTGAACGAGAAGGTCTGGCCTTCGCGCTGGACCAGCCCCATGCGTGGCGGCCCCATCGCCATGCGGATGCCGCTGGTGCTGCCGCTGCCGATGTAATGCGCCTTGAGTTCAAGCCAGTGCAGGCCGACCAGGCTGGTCCAGCCATCCGGGGCGAGCAGATCGGTGAGGCGGCTTTCGCGCCACAGCTCGTTGTCATGGGCGAAGTTCGCATCCACCGCCACCGGCGGTTTGGCCGCCTCCTGCTTGCCGCAGGCGGCCAGCACCATCGCGGCCAGCAGCACGGCACAGCCCCGTAAAGTCTTCATCAACGCCCCCGCAGGAACCAGCGATCAATTTCAGCCAGAGAAAAGCGCGCCCAGGTCGGGCGGCCGTGGTTGCATTGCCCCGAGCGCTCGGTGATCTCCATGTCACGCAGCAGGGCATTCATTTCCGGAATCGTGAGCCGCCGGTTGGCGCGCACCGCGCCGTGGCAGGCCATGGTGGACAGCAGCTCGTCGCGCGCGGTGGCGATGCGCCGGCTCTGCCCATGCTCGCGCAGGTCGCCCAGCACATCGCGCAGCAAGGCTTCCGGCTCGGCGTTGGCCAACAGTGCCGGAATGCTGCGCACGTGCAGCGAACCGGGACCGGAACGGGTGATCTCGAAGCCCAGCGCCGCCAGCGTCGCCGCTTCCTGCTCGGCGGTGTCGGCCTCGCGCTCGCCGACCGCCAGGGTGATCGGCACCAGCAGCGGCTGGGCGTGCAGGCCGATGCCATCGTGTGCGTTCTTCAAGCGTTCGTAGCCGATCCGTTCGTGCGCGGCATGCATGTCCACGACGATCAGGCCTTCGGCGTTCTCGGCCAGGATGTAGATGCCATGCAACTGGGCGATGGCATAACCCAACGGTGGCACGCCACTGTCGCTGGAGGTGGGCGGCAACGCGGGACCGGCGTCGACCGGCGCCTGCACCTGCCCAGCCGGCGGCGCCGAGTACAAGGCGGCGTAGGCGGCCGGCGCTTCGGCCACCGGCAGGCCCAGCGGCGACTGCCGCGCCTGCCAGTTGCCACTGCTGCCGACGCTGCCACCGGGGCGCGACAACACGTAGCCGCCGCCGTAACCGCCACCGGTACTGAGCGGTGCCGCTCCGGCCGGCGCTTCCTGCGCGGCGGTTTGTCCCATCGCCGACGGCTCCAGTCCGGCACGGGTTTCAGCCAACGCGTCCTTCAGCGTGCGATAGACGAAGTCGTGGATCAGGCGTGCATCGCGGAAGCGGACTTCATGCTTGGCCGGGTGCACGTTGACGTCCACCCGGGTCGGGTCCAGCTCCAGGAACAACACGTAGGCCGGATGGCGGCCATGGAACAGCACGTCGCCGTACCCCATCTTCACCGCGTGGCTGATGCTGCGGTCGCGCACGGAGCGGCCGTTGACGTACAGGTACTGCTGGTCGGTGCTGGCCCGCGAATACTGCGGCTGCGCGATCCAGCCGTGCAGGCGCAGGCCGGCGGCGCTGTGGTCCACCCGCAGCGCCTGGCGCGCGAAATCCTCGCCCAGCGTTTCGCCCAGGCGTGCATCGGAGTACAGGTCACCGGGCTTGTATCGGCGCGAGGGCTTGCCGTTGTGCGAGACGCGCAACTCGACATCGGGACGGGCCAGCGCCAAGGAGCGCAGCCATTCCTCGATATGCCCCAGCTCGGTGCGCTCGGCCCGCAGGAACTTGCGCCGTGCCGGCACGTTGTAGAACAACTCGCGCACTTCCACCGTGGTGCCCGGCGCATGCGCGCGCGGGGCCACCTCGCCCAGCTTGCCACCTTCGATCTGCAGGGCAGCGCCGTGCTCGTCATCGGGGCGGCGCGAGGCCAGCGTGAAGCGGCTGACCGAGGCGATGGACGGCAAGGCTTCGCCGCGGAACCCCAGCGTGGCCACCGATTCCAGGTCGTCCAGGCTGGCGATCTTGCTGGTGGCATGCCGCGACACGGCCAGCGGCAGCTGTTCGGCGGCGATGCCACCGCCGTTGTCGCGGATGCGGATCAGCCGCACGCCGCCTTCCTCCAGGTCAATGTCCACACGGGTGGCACCGGCGTCCAGCGCGTTCTCCACCAGCTCCTTGACCACCGATGCAGGCCGCTCCACCACCTCGCCCGCGGCGATCTGGTTGATCAGGATCTCGGGCAGCGGACGAATGCTGTTCATGCGGCACCTCCCATCGGTACCGGCAATGACCTACGCAGCGACAGGGGGAAGACGGAGGGAATCAGGAGGACATCATGCATGGGCACGATGATAGCCGAGCCCGGCCGCGTCGCCGTGTCCGGCGACGCCAGCGGCGCGACTTACTTGCTGCCGCCGGCCACGGTACCGGCAGCGGCTTCCATCTCGGCCTGGGCACGGGCCGCGAACAGCGTACCCGGCGGCGGCTGCCGGCTGAAGTAGGTGTGCACGCCGTCGAGCACGGCGCCGGCGATGCGGCGCTGGTAGGCCGGGTCGACCAGCCGGCGCTCTTCGTCCGGGTTGGAGATGAACGCCGTCTCCACCAGCATGGCCGGCATGTCCGAGGTGCGCAGCACCGCGAAGTTGGCCCGTTCCAGGTTCGGCTTGTGGTTGTTGCCGATGCGCTTGAGGCCACCGAGCACGTGGCCGGCGGCATCCTCGGAGGCCTTCATGTTGCCGCTCTGGGCCAGGTCCAGCAGGACGTTGGCCAGGGTCCCTTCGGTGCGGCTCAGGCTGACGCCGCCGATCAGGTCGGCCGCGTTTTCCTTGTCCGCCAGCCAGCGGGCACGCTGCGAGGACGCGCCCTTGGTCGAGAGCACGTACACCGACGAGCCGGTCGCCGAACGGTTCTCGGCGGCATCGGCGTGGATCGAGATGAAGATGTCGGCCTTGGCCGCGCGCGCGCGCTGGGCACGCATCGGCAGCGGGATGAACACGTCGGTGTCGCGGGTCAGGAACGCGCGCAGGCCCGGGGTGTTGTTGACCTGGCGGGCCAGCTCACGCGCCACGGCCAGCGTCACGTCCTTCTCGCGCTTGCCGGTCGGGCCGATCGCGCCCGGGTCCTGGCCGCCGTGGCCCGGATCGATGGCCACCACCAGATTGCGCATCCCCGGCTGCATGCGGATGCGCGCGGCATCGCTGGGCATGGTCGGGCGCGGCGCTTCGGGGACGACGGCAGGCGTCGGTGCCGGCGTGACCGGCGTCGTCGCCTGGGCCACGTTCGGGCCCGTCGCCTGCGGTGCACGCGTCACTGGTGCCTGGGCATTGAGGATGGCTGCCGGTGAGGCCGTCGCCGTGGTCACCGGGGTCGGGGCGCTGGCAACCGGTGCAGGTGCCGGCGGTGGCGTCGCGGCTTGGCGGCTGACCGCTGCGGTCAACGCGGCGGTGGCACGGGCCGCCTCGGCACGCGCTTCGGCACTGGAAGGCGCGGCAGCGGTGGGCGAAGGCGGAGTCGTCGGCGTCGGTGCGGCGGTTGCCGGTGCGCTCGCCGCCGCCGTCACCGGTGCCTCACCCGGCCACTCGATCGACAACTTCGATTCGGCGCCCTGCCCCTGCATCAGCGGCTTGAACGCTGCCACCGATTCGGCCAGGTCGAACACCACGCGGAACGTGCCCGGGGTTGGGCTGCCCGTGCGTACGGCGGTCACCACGCCGGCAGCGGCCGGCAGCCGCAGCCCGCGCACCGCGGAGGAATCAGGGAAATCAATGACCAGCCGGTTCGGGCCAGCCAGGCTCAGGGTCTTGTAGCTGCCACCGCCAGCCAACTGGATCTCGGCGCGGGTGCCGGTGGCACCCGTGTGCAGGCTGACCCCGCGGATTTCACCCGCCCACGCGGAGAAGCTCGCGGCCAGACACAGTCCAGCGGCGACGACAGACGATGTGAACAGGCGGTTTCCCGTAGTCATGGGCGGATTCAATCACCGGAATTCCCCAATTGCAACATGTTTTCCCTTAATAATCCGCAACCTGCCCGACTTTCCTATGGTCAGGGGGTAAAAAGGGGCTGCAAGTCGGGGCTTTCACGCAGTCGCAGAAGCCAGTCAGACCCGACATTACTGCGGGCCTGGAGCACCGCCCGACGGCCATTGCCGTCGATGGCCAGCCCGATCACCAGGTCCACCGGCGGCAACCCACCGGCGCCCCGCTCGGGCCACTCGACCAACCACAGATCGGCCGCCCCTTCGTCCAGACCGAGGAAATCGAGTTCGCCGGCACTGCCGATCCGGTACAGGTCCAGGTGCCAGGCTTCGCCGTTGACCAGCGGGTAGCGTTCGATCAGCGTGTAGGTGGGGCTGCGGATCGCACCCTGCACGCCCAGCGCGCGCAGCAGGGCCCGCGCCAGCGTGGACTTGCCCGCGCCCAGGTCACCCTGCAGATGGACCACCGCCTGCAACGGACGGGTGCGGGCCAGCTCACGGCCGAGCAGGTCGGTGCTGTCGGCTTCGGGAAGAAACAGTTCGTTCATGCCCGCCATTATGGATTGGCCAACGTCCGAAGATGCGGCAGCAGGTCGCGTGGCAACAGCCCCCGCTCACCCTCGGCCACCGCTGCATCGCCGGCCAGCCCATGCAGCAGTGCACCACTGCTGGCGGCATCGAACAGCGCCAGGCCCTGCGCGCACAATGCGGCGATCGCACCGGTCAGCAGGTCGCCCATGCCGCCGACGGCCATGCCGGGGTTTCCGGCGGCAATCACCCGCGGCACCTGCCCGGGTGCCGCCACCACGGTGCCCGCGCCTTTCAGTACGACCACCGCGCCGTAGCGTTCGACCAGGGCCTGTGCGGCGGCAAACCGGTCCCGTTGGATACCGGCCATGTCGCAGCCCAGCAGGTGCGCGGCCTCGCCAGGGTGCGGGGTGAGGATGGCGTGCGGCACGACGCGCGGCGCGGCCGCCAGCAGGTTGAGCGCGTCGGCATCGATCACCAGCGGCTTGCCTGCATCCACTGCGATCGACCACAACGCCTGTGCCCAATCATCCTGGCCCAGCCCCGGCCCCAGGGCGACCACGCTGGCGCGCGCCAGCAGCGGCGCAAGCGCGGGTGCCGACGTCACGGCATGGACCATCGCCTCGGGGCAGCGCGCCAGCAACGGCCCCACGTGCGCCGCCTGCGTGGCCACGCTGACCAGCCCTGCGCCACTGCGCAGTGCAGCCTCGGCACTGAGCATCACCGCGCCCCCGCTGCCAAGGTTGCCGCCCACGCACAGCACGTGCCCGGACTCGCCCTTGTGGGTATTGATGCGCCGGCGCGGCAACTGCGAAGCCAGCACGCCACGCGCCCACCGCAGGGCAGCAGGCGGCACGCCTTCGAATGCCGCCGCCGGCACGTCCAGATCGGCCAGCAGCCGCTGCCCGGCGCATTCCAGCGCCGCGCCGGTATGCAGGCCACGGTGCGGCACGATGAACTGGAGCACGCGCGCCGCGCGCACCGCCGCGCCCGGCACGTCGCCGGACACGGCGTCCACGCCACTGGGGACATCCAGCGCGAACACCGGCACGGGCACTTCGTTGATGGCCTGGATCAAGGCCGCGTCCGCGGCCTGCGGCGCGCGCGACAGGCCGATGCCGAACAATGCGTCGACGATCAGATCCGCCTGCTGCAGGCAATCGATCGACAGCTCCACCTGCCCGCCCACGGCCAGGTAATCGGTGCAGGCCCGCTGCGCCAGGGCCGTACGCGGCGCGGCATCCTCCAGGTGCAGCACGCGGACATCGCGCCCCGACTGGCGGGCAAAGCGCGCCAACACGTAGCCGTCGCCGCCGTTGTTGCCCGGCCCGCACACCACCACGATGCGCCGCGCCTGTGGCCAATGCTGCAGCACGCAGTGCCAACCGGCCTGCCCGGCGCGCTGCATCAGCACGTAGCCATCGCCGCCCAGGGCGGCGGTCGCCTGCGCGTCGATGCGACGGGCGGCGGCGGTATCGAACATCTGCACGGGCTCTGACATGCCACCGATTCTATACTTGCGCCATGTCCGAAGCCGTTTCCGCCGCTACCCCGGCGCAGCTGTCGCTGCGCATCCGCCAACTGGCACGAGAAGCAGGCTTCCAGCGCTGCGGCGTCAGTGGCGTGGAGCTGCGTGACGATGAGGCGCACCTGGCCGACTGGCTGGGCAAGGGCCTGTACGGGACGATGGACTGGATGGCCCGCCACGGCACCCTGCGTGCGCGCCCACAGGAACTGCTGCCCGGCACGGTGCGGGTGATCTCGGTCGGGCTGGACTACGGCCACAAGGACGATGCGCAGGCCTGGGCCACCCTTGATGACGCCGACCGCGCCTACGTGGCGCGCTACGCCCTGGGCCGCGATTACCACAAGCTGATGCGCAACCGCCTGCAGAAGCTTGCCGAACGGGTCGCCGCCGAGATCGGCCCCTTCGGTTACCGCGTGTTCGTCGATTCCGCGCCGGTGCTGGAACGTGCCCTGGCGCGCAACGCCGGGCTGGGCTGGATCGGCAAGCACACCTGCCTGATCGACCGCAACGGCGGCTCGTGGTTCTTCATCGGCGAGATCTACGTCGACCTGCCATTGCCGGTGGATGTGCCGGCCACCGCGCACTGCGGCACCTGCACGCGCTGCATCGACGTCTGCCCGACCGCGGCGATCATTGCCCCGCACCGCTTGGATGCGCGGCGCTGCATTTCCTACCTGACCATCGAGCACGACGGCGCCATTCCACTGGAAATGCGCCCGTTGATGGGCAACCGCATCTACGGCTGCGACGACTGCCAACTGGTCTGCCCCTGGAACAAATTCGCCCGGCGCACCGACGAACCGGACTTCCGCGCGCGCAACAACCTCGACACGGCCACGCTGCCGGAACTGTTCGCCTGGGAAGAGGATGAATTCCTGCGCCGTACCGAGGGCAGCCCGATCCGCCGCAGCGGCCACGAGCGCTGGCTGCGCAACATCGCCGTGGCATTGGGCAATGCCGCGCCCTCGCCCAGTGCGCGTCAGGCATTGGAAACGCGCAGCAACCACGCCTCCGAACTGGTCCGCGAGCACGTGCAGTGGGCGCTGCAGCGCCACCATGACGCCGACCCACCGGCGGCGTGAGCCCGCCGGCATTCCATGCGACCATGGCCGCCCGCTCCACCGCCGCAACCGCTGAACCATGAACCGCAGTGCCGACGTCCTGACCCCCGCCCAGCTCAACACGCTGGCGCGTGACCTGCTGGAGAGCAGCTTCCCGCTGGTCTGGGTGGAAGGCGAACTGGGCAATGTCAGCCGCCCGTCCTCCGGGCACCTGTACTTCACCCTGAAGGACGCCCGCGCGCAGGTCCGCGCGGCGATGTTCAAGCCCAAGAGCCAGTGGCTCAAGTTCGTGCCACGCGAAGGCATGCGCGTGCTGGTGCGCGGCCGGCTCACCCTGTACGAGGCACGCGGCGACTACCAGTTGATCCTCGACCAAATGGAGGAAGCCGGCGAAGGCGCGCTCCGCCGTGCCTACGAGGAGCTGAAGGCACGCCTGGAAGCCGAGGGCCTGTTCGATGCCGGGCGCAAGCGCCCGCTGCCGGCGCACGTGCGCCGCCTGGCGGTGATCACCTCGCCTTCCGGTGCCGCCGTGCGCGACGTACTGAGCGTGCTTGGCCGGCGTTTCCCGCTGCTGGAAGTGGACCTGCTGCCCTCGCTGGTGCAAGGCGAAACCGCCGCCGCGCAGATCACCTCGCTGTTGCGCCAGGCCGATGCCAGCGGCCGCTACGACGTGATCCTGCTGACCCGCGGCGGCGGTTCACTGGAAGACCTGTGGGCCTTCAACGACGAACGGTTGGCCCGCGCCATCGCCGCCAGCACCACCCCGGTGGTCTCTGCGGTGGGCCACGAGACCGACTTCAGCCTGTCCGATTTCGCCGCCGACCTGCGCGCACCCACGCCGTCGGTCGCCGCCGAGCTGCTGGTACCCGACCAGCGCGACCTGGCATTGCGCCTGCGCCGGCTCGCGCAGCGGCTGAGCCAGTTGCAGGTGCACACCCTGAGCCAGGCCATGCAGCGCGCCGATCGCGCCGCGTTGCGCCTGCAGGCCCAGGGCCCGCAGGCACGGCTGGCGTTGCTGCGGCATCGGCAGGAGGCTGCCTTTGCGCGGCTGCAGGCGCATTGGCGACAGAAGCAGGAGCGTCGCCGGGCACAGTTGGCGCATGCGGCCGCCGTGCTGCGCGGCGCCCAGCCGCAGCGTCGGCTGGCGGCATTGAAGGAACGGCTGGCAGCCCTGGCGCCACGCGCACAGACCGCCATCAACCGCCAGTTGCAAGCCGATGCATTGCGCCTGCGTGGCATCGCCCGTTCACTGGAGGCGGTGAGCCCATTGGCGACCGTCGCCCGTGGTTACTCGATCCTGACCCGCGCCGACGACGGCGCCCTGGTGCGTTCCAGCGCGCAGGCACAACCCGGTGATCGCCTGCAGGCCCGCCTGGCCGAAGGCACCCTGCAGGTCCGCGTGGAAACCTCCGAGCCGTAGGAGCGCCTTCAGGCGCGAAGCCGGGAATCCTTCCGCCAACGCCGGCTACTGCAATCCCGGAGGCCATCGGCTTCGCGGCCAAGGCCGCTCCTATCGCTGCGGGGCTGCGTCCCAGGCCTGCAGCACGATATTGGTCAACGCCACCGGGTCACGGTCGAAATGGTGCCCACCCGGCCGCTCCACCGTCTGGATGAAAGGCTTGCCGCGCAGGTCGCGGCACAGGCTGTCCTTCTCATCGGTGCCGTAGATGCACTGCAGCGGCATCGCGTGCAGTTGCTCCAGTGCGGGCAACACGGGCGTCTCGCGCGAACGCCCCCACCCCAACCAGCCACCTACCCGGACCTCGAACGCGGCCCCATGGGACAGGCCCAGCAACGACATGAAACGCACCGACTGCTGCTGATCGGCCGGTAGCTGCGGGTAAGCGAACGGCAATACATCGGCACCGAACGAGTAACCGATCAACGCGACGTCGTCTGCCCCCCAACGCTGCCGGTAGGTCTGCAGGGCCTGGCCCAGATCGGCACCCAGTTGCTGCTGGCTGCGCTCGGCCCAGAAGTACTTCAGGCTGTTCCAACCCAGCACGGAAATGCCTTGCTGGTTGAGCTCGCGGGCAATGCCCTTGTCCAGGTCACGCCAGCCCCCATCGCCGGAGAGCACCACTGCCAGGCGACGGCTGCCGGCGACCGGCATCTCGATCAGGGGAAGCCGCTGCGTGCCGTCCGGGCGCGCCATCATCTCCAGTGCGCGGGAAACCAACGCCTCGGCCGGCACCGGCTCGACCGCGACGGCATCCCCACCACCGGTGCAAGGCAGGGGTTCCGGAGCGCCCGTTGTCACCAGCACCCCGGCGAACTCGCCCGCCGCGGCACCGGCGGCGGTTGCGCGGGCCAACGCGGCCTCCCTGCCCTGCGCGACCAACAACGGCAGGAAGAACTGCCGCGCCCGTGCCTGTTTGAGCAGCTTCTGGGTCAACAACGCCGCATCGTCGGCCATGTTCCTGCAGGTCGATGACCCGCTACCCAGGCGCTGCCGGTACGCCGTCGAATCCACCACCGCCACCCATGCACCCCCCTGCGCCAGCGAGGTGAGCAATGGCCGTTCCCGGGCGGACGATTGCGCGCCCTCGGCGAAATAGATCACCACACCGCGTGGCTCGCCCTGCGGTGCCACCACTTGCACGTCACCGTACCGACCGGCGTTGACCGATGCACGGTGGTTGCTCCGGCTGCATGCACTGGCCATCACCACGCACAGCAGCGCCGTCACGACGCGTACGACAAGGCCCTGCATCGGCCACCGCCATCAACCAAAGGGAAAAACACCCCGCAGGCGCCGGTGGCCCGGTCGCGGGGTGGACCGCCTACCTTGCCGCTTCGGTGCAGAACTGCTGCCGGTACTGCATTGCCTTGGGCATCAGCGCCTGCAGGTTCTGGATGCGGGTGCCGGGGTTGGGATGCGTCGACGAGAACTCCGGCGGCGATTGGCCACCGCTGTTGGCGCTCATGCGCTCCCACAGCGGCACCGCTTCCTCGGGATTGAAGCAGGCTGCGGCGGCCAGCATCAGGCCCACTTCGTCGGCCTGGGTTTCATGCGAGCGCGCATACGGCAGCAGATAGCCGTAGCCCATGGCCGACATCATCATCTGCTGTTGCTGCGCGTCCAGGCCGCCCGCCGCGCCGGCCATCTGCCCGATCTGGGTCAGCTTCTGCTGGGCCATGCGCTGCGCACCATGGCGCAGCAGCGCATGGGCGATTTCGTGACCCATCACGACCGCCACCGCGTCGGCATTCTGCGCCACCGGGATCAGCCCGGTGTACACCGCCATCTTGCCGCCGGGCAGGCAGAACGCATTGGCCTCGTCGGACTGGATGACGTTGACCTCCCAGTCGAAATCACGGGCGAAATGCTGCGGCTCCAGGCCATGCTCGCGGGCCAGCGCGGTCTCGACCACGTCCACCTTGGCGATCAGGCGGCGCGCGATTTCCCGCACCTGCTGGGAGATCTGCGAATCGGGGGCCACCGGCCGCTCCTGGGACAGGATCTCCTGGTAGGCCTGCAGGCCCATGGCCTTCTCTTCCTCGGCGTTGAGCGAGCTGTCGATCAGCACCTTCTCGCCGGTGTAGGGATCAACCGAACGGTTGCCGAAGTAATAACAGCCGCCATAGATGGCGAAACCCAGCAGGATCACCCAGCGCAGGTTGCCGAACAGCCCACCGCCACGACGGCCCTGGCCGCCCGCGCTCTGATTGCCGAAGGGATCTTGTCGCATGGTGGGGTTCCGTCTGGTCCGGGGTGGCCGGAGCCGATGTTAGCGCGCCGGCGTGCATGGGCAAGGTCAAATCCCGCGCACCAGGCGGAAGCCGATCCGCGCCGAGGTCACGTCGGAGTCCTGCGACTGCCGCCACGCCGCCCGGGTCTGCTCCGGCGCGTTGGCCCAGTTGCCGCCGCGGATCACCCGCTGCCGGCAGCCGGGGTTGTACCAGGCCGCGCCGTCGGCCGGGGCCCGCCGATAGCTGGCATGCCAGCAGTCGGCCACCCACTCGCTGAGGTTGCCGGCCATGTCGTGCAGCCCCCAGGCGTTGGCGTTGTACATGCCAACCGGCGCCGTGCCCCAGAAGCCGTCGCCGTACCCGATGAAGGCATTGTTCCAGTGCCGCCCACTGGGCGAGACGTCCAGGCTGCCGGTGAAGTTGCCAGTGTTCGGCGGCGGGATTGCCGCCTTCCCCCACGGATAGCGCCCCTGGTTGCCGGCACGCAGGGCGTACTCGAATTCCGACTCGCTGGGCAGGCGGTAGTAGCGGCCGGTCTGCTCGCTCAGCCATGCCGCGTAGGCCTCGGCATCGCGCACGCTGACATGCATGACCGGGCTGTTCGGCGCGGCCCTGACGCCGTTGTAATCCGATTGCCAATCCACGCCACTGCGGCGGATGAAGTTGCCGCTGCGCTCGTCGTAGACCACCGAATGGCCACGCCGGGTCGCACGCGGGCGCGCATGGGTGGCCTCGACGAAGCGACGGAAATCGGCCACGGTCACTTCGGTGATCGACATGGCGAAGCCCCGCTCGAAGCGCACCTCATGCTGCGGCCGCTCGGCATCACGGCCACCGATCTCCTCCTGGGTCGCGCCCATCAGGAAGGTGCCATGCGGGACCACCACCATCTGCGGCCCGCGCCCGCCATCCTGCAGGGCATCGCTGAACACCTGCCGCGGGCGGAAGCTGCCGTAGTGGGTGACCAGCTCGATGCGCGCGCGCAACAGTTCCACGGTGGCATCGCCGGGCAAGGCGATGCGTTCGGCCTGGGCCAGCTTGTCGCGGGCGTCCTTCAGGCCTTTGGAGGAGGTGAGGTCACGCAGGCCGGCATTGCGCAGGGCATCCAGCTGGGCGGTGCGGATGGCTTCGATGCGGGCCCGCGCATCGATCAGGGTCGGGCCCTCCCCGCGCACGGTGCCAGCCTTGCCCAGCCAGCGCTGGGCGGCGGCGAAATCCGAATCCAGCGCCGCCGCCCGCTCGGCACGGCGGATCAGCCCGCTCTCCACGGCCGCCAGCCCCTGCCGGGCGCGGCTGTTGTCCGGATCGGCGGCCAGCACTTCACGGAACGCCGCCTGCGCGCCCCCACCGTCCTCACCGAACTGCCCCTGGCGCAGCGCCTGTTCCCCGGCCCGGTTCAACGCCAGCAGGCGTCGGGCGGTGGCGATACGTTCCTGCAAGGCCTGCTCGGCCTTGCCTTCCGGTGCCAGGGCCACCGCCACGCTGACCAGCATCGCCGCCTCGGCCAGGGCCAGGCGCTGTCCCTCGGTCTGCGCCATGCGTGCGTTGGCCAGTGCCCGCAGGCGCTGCCGGGCCTTGTCCAGCCCACGCTGCGCGGCACGGTCACCCGGCTTCTGGGCCAGGATGGCCAGGTACAGGGGAATCGCATCGCCGGCCTCACGGAACAGCCGGTCCTCCGCCAGAGCCTTGTCGGCGTCCTTGCGGGCCTGGGCCAATTGTTCCGGCGCCAGCACGACATCGGGCGCCTGCCAGCGCGGCAACACAGTGTCCTCCACCTGCGGCACCGGGTCCGGCGTGGCGGCCTCGGCATCCCGCTGGCGGGCCGCCGCACGGGCCTCCAGGCGTTCGACCACGCGCCCGGCCAGCGACTTGCCCTGCCCGTCGGCGGGCGTCGCCGGTGCAGCCGGGGGTGGATCGCCACAGCCGCTCACTGCCAGCGGCAGCAGCAACACCAGGGTCCAGATGTGGCCAAAACTACGCAAAGCGCCTCCAATAGCCTGCCTGCCCCGTCGGGGCCGGCCCGACGTTAGGCTATTCTCGCCTCCCTGAGCAAACCCTGCAGTTAGACGGAACCCACGTGGCTTATTGGATCAAACACCCATCGGAACTGGACGAGCGCTACCAGCGCCGCCCGACCCGGATTGGACTGGACACCGAGTTCATCCGCGAGCGCACCTATTGGCCGCAACTGGCCCTGGTACAGATGGCGGTCGGTGACGAAGTACTGCTGATCGACCCGCTGGTCCCCGGCATGTGCGAAGCACTCAAACCGTGGCTGACCGATACCTCGATCACCAAGATCATGCACAGCGCCAGCGAAGACCTGGTGGCCTTCAAGTGTGCCTGCGACGCCCTGCCGCGCCCGTTGTTCGACACCCAGATCGGTGCCGCGCTGACGGGCATTGGTGGCGGCATGGGCTACCAGAAGCTGGTGGCCGAGATCACCGGTACCACCCTGCCCAAGGGCGAGACGCGCTCGGACTGGCTCAAGCGCCCGCTCAGCGACGCCCAGCTGGAGTACGCCGCCGACGACGTGGAATACCTGTTCGCCCTGCACGACACCATCAGCGAGCGCCTGCAGGCCAAGGGCCGCATGCAGTGGCTGCTGGATGATGGGGAACGCCTGCTGGCCAGCGTCGAGCGCGACGAAGGCGAGCACTGGCCGCACCTGTCGATGCGCTCCTCGCAGTTCCTAGAGGCCGATGCGCAACGGCGCTTGCTGCGCTTGCTGCGCTGGCGCGACCAGCAGGCACGCCACAGCGACAAGCCGCGCAGCTGGATCCTGGACAACGAGCTGGCCAACCTGCTCGCGCGCACGCCGCCGGCCGACTACGACGCCATGCTCAAGCTGTTCGGCCGCTTTCCCAAGGCACCGCGCAAGCTCGCACAGCCGCTGTGGCAGGCACTGAGCACCCCGCTGGCCGACGAGGCCGAGGCACCGCTCGCCCTGCCCGCCACCGACGGCAACAAGTCCGCGCTGAAGAAGCTGCAGGATGCAGTGAGCAAGCGCACCGCCGAGCTGGAGCTGCCCGAAGGCTTCCTCGCCTCGCGCAAGCATCTGGAAGCCCTGCTGGAGAGCGGCCACTGGCCCAGCGCATTGGCCGGCTGGCGACAGCAGGAACTGGAAGCCCCGCTGCGCGCCCTGTTGCCCGGCAACTGAGCGCGCCGCACGCCACCTGCGATAAGCCCGCCGCAAGGCGGGCTTTTTCTTGCATGCTGCGTGCACGCCGCGCGATGCGCAGGAAGTGATCGGAGAACATGGGCGCCATGTACCCGTGACGCTCCAGGCACGACGCTTGCGGGCGCTCCGTGGGCGCGCAACGCATGCTGGCAACGCCAGCGCTCGCTCACGTTGGAACGTGGTGCAGAAACGGGGCAGATTCCAGGAACAAAAAAAGGGCTCGCATTGCTGCGAGCCCTTGAAATTCTTGGTGGCCGAGGACGGAATCGAACCGCCGACACGGGGATTTTCAATCCCCTGCTCTACCAACTGAGCTACTCGGCCACTTTGTTCTCGTTGGCGTTGCCGCCGGCGAGGACGCGAATATTACGCATGTGTTTCGGATTCGGCAAGCGCTTTTCACAAAAATTTTCACATCCGCTGAAATCGCCGCGAAATGACCGATCCGGCAAGGTCCGCACGCTTCCTGCAGCCGTCCCAAGACACCCGCATCGCCTCCATGCACGGCCCAAACGAAAAGAGCCGCATCTTCCGATGCGGCCCTTCGTCGAATCATTGGTGGAGCGGAGGAGGATCGAACTCCCGACCTTCGCATTGCGAACGCGACGCTCTCCCAGCTGAGCTACCGCCCCACGCGGTGCAACGATTCTAGCGCGCTGAAAGCGGATTCGCCAAGGGGATAGCGTGGCTTGTCAAGTGGACGGGCACCTCCACCGTGCTGGCGGTCAGTGGGTCGGCAGCAACGGACGCAGCAGCGGTTCGAGCTGCTGCTGGCGCCAGCCGGCCAGTGCGCTCGGCCAGGTGCCGCTTTCCAGCAGGGATTCCAGATGCTTGCGCGAGGCAAGCAGGCCATCGGGCAGGCCGAGCTCCGCGGTGAGTTGCTCAGGCGGCGCTTGCCGCCCCTTCGGCTCCAATACGGACGATCCGCATCCAGCCTCCGATCCTGGCCGTGTCCTACCTTGCCGGTAAGCCAACTTACGAAAGCCGGTTCAATGCGTGTCCAGCTGACCAAGCGCCAGGTCGAGACCTATCAGCCCCGGGAGCGCCCCTATGAGATCCGGGACGCCCAGGTGCGGGGCCTGATCCTGCGCGTGCAGCCATCAGGCCACAAAGCGTGGATCGTCTCGTGGGCGCATGGGAAGCGGCGCACCATCGGGCCGACGACTGCGATCCCGCTTGATCTGGCCCGTGCCCAAGCTACCCACGCCATCGCTGAGTACCTGCAATCGGGTCTGCCACGAATCGGACAGAGCAAATCTCACGCCCCTACCCTGCAAGACTTCATCGATCAGCGATATCGGGCTTGGGCGACACTGGAACTCAAACGAGGCCACATGTACGCCAACCGGCTGGAGCAGGTCTTCGCCGAACATCTGGGCGCCCCGCTGATCGGCTTCGACGCGGCTTGGGCCGACCAGTGGCTGCAACAGCGCTTGACGACCCCCACCGGCAAGACCCGGTCTCCGCCCACTCGTTCGACTGCGGCACGCGATCTGGCGTGCTTGCGGGCGGCACTGTCCAAAGCTGTCAGCTGGAGCCTGATCTCCCGCAACCCGCTATTGGGGATGCGCATCAAAGGCGGGAGCAGGCGCGGATCCTGCGGGAGGCGGGTGGTCCGGAGGCCAAGTCGAAGCTGAGAAGAGCCAAGGAGCGCCGGGATGCCAAGAAGGCGGCAAAAGCAGCGAAGGCTTCCGGAGGGGAAACACCGCAACGGCACGCCGAGATATGGGATGCCCCGGCCCTTCGGTTCAAGGTCCCACGTTCTAGAACCCTCGCTACGGACACCCAGAACCACTCAGATAACGGCTGCTGCTTGCGCCTGGGACGCTCGCAGCGCGCTTCTGATGAACTCCTGACAGCATGTGACAAGCACATGCACGCGGAGTATCCCGGCATTTACCGGATCTGCGTGATTGTTCGCCCAAGTATGAAGTTATCCTGCCGGAACACGCGATGCATGCACTTTGCTGCTGCTGACACCATCAAGGCTCCGGCATGTGGCCGCAGTCGCGGTTCACCGATGATCCGCCTTGCACGCAGATCCGACCACCGATGGCGGCGTAACCCTTTCGCTGTATCGGCAACTATTGGGCGCAACGCAGACTTAAGTCGCGAAAGCATCATGCGTGGGCTGCCCGGGCGCTTCCGAGATGTGGCAATCGATGCATACAATCCATGACACGGAACGAATCCGCGACGTAGCCAGCCTTAGAATCAAACCCGGCAGCCGGCAACAAGTCCGCTTTTGCCCATGCAACCCCCAATCCAATCGCATGCTGGGCTGCTGAAACACGCAACATGTGGGCGGCGGCTTGGCCGATGCCTGCGGTGGCATGGATCTGGAGCCAGGTATGAAGTGCTGACATGGGTTTGGGTTTGTACCTGCGGTGAAATCCCCCGCTCCCACAATCCACCGGCACAAGCCCAAAGCCCCTCAACCTGAAATCCAGACAACACGGCGCTCCCGTATCAAGCAGCCCGCACCGCAAATGTCGTCAGCAACGTACCGCATCACACCATGCACCCCACGAAAATTATGGTTACACTCCATTCATGTCCAAGGATGCGGCGTCAAATGGTGGTAGGGACCTCCGTAATCGAAGTTTGGCCGCAGCCATCTCTGTGGCGCTGCATGTTGCCGCTGCTGCATGGATATGGTGCCTTGACGATCAAGCAGGCTGGGGGAAATCAGAGACGCAAGGGCACTCCGGAGGCGATGGTATGTCGGCGAGCTTCATTGCGGCGAATGAGTTTCGTCAGCGCATCGAAACCAAGCTACCCCATGCCAGTTCTGAAGTAGTCGGGACATCCGAAGAAGCACTGGAAAGTGCACCAAGCGTATCTGCCGACCCTATTTTTGATTTACCCGATTGGGCGGAGCCCGTGGATCCCACCGCTTATCCAGCGTCAGATGCAACGGTTGCGGAAGAAAGCGAAACGGCTCCGACCAAACCTATGGAATTAGGCTTGAATCAAGGAGGAGATAATGTTGGCGGCAATAGTGACGACGGGCTACAGGCTGCATACTTGGCCGATCTACGTGCAGCGATTCTCCTGCATTGGAATCACCATGATGCAGAGCTTCCATACCACCCAACCATCAGTCAATCTACGGGCGGCGCGGTAAAAGGTGCGACCACTGGGGCTTGTTCACTTCCCCCCAAGATCGACGCGCACTGGAAACAACCGCATTGATGGTACAACCCCTTCCGTACTTGGGGTTCGAATCCGTATACGCGGACACAATTACCATCGATTTTTGACGCTTCCAGCCACCTGATGTCCCGCTGCGACCTTGAGTGTCGATCTGAATCACTCCGTAAAGCAACCCGGAGTCCAGTCGCGAGAAGTCGCAGCGCCCAAGAAACCAAACTACTGTTTCAAATTGAAATCGAGGATGAACCATGATGGATGGAGTGAAGGGTATACATTCAGCAGCCGACCGTTCATTACTATCACTGACAACGTCTACACTCCTGTATCTAGCCAGCGCAACAATAGCTTTCGGACAAGTCACACCCGAACAGGAGTACAAGCGATATCTGGCCGCCGCACAAACAATCACCCCCCTATCTTCATTTGGCGAACGAATCAGCCTGCGCAACGGGGCACTTTCATTCCGTCAAGTTGATCTCGAACTACCCGGCACCGGGCCGACAATTCGTATTACACGTACCTTTAGCGTCGGCGGTAGCACCTACAACTATGTAGATTCGTCCGGCAACCGAATGGGTGAATGGGAATTATCGCTGCCGCGCCTCAAAACGCTCACAAGTGCCAAAACTTTTTCCGTCGCTGCCAGCAGCCCTCGAGGCTGGCAGGTCGGCAGCGCGAGCAATTCCCGCTGCACTCAGATTGGCAGCCCAGGCCCGGTCATCCCACTCAAAGCCATGCCCATCGAATCGGAAACCTGGTGGGCCGGTTATCAATTTGTTGATGATCAGGGGGAAGAAGAGAACGTCCTTCTCACTGGAAGCAGCACCGAGCCGTCGGCCCCAAAACACGTAGCCCGGACAAAGAGCAACTGGCTAATCAGTTGCCTTCCAGCGACATCCAACGGTGAGCCCGGGGAAGCATTTCAAGCAATTTCACCAGATGGAACACGCTACTGGCTTGATTACCTTGTCTATAAAGACGCACCCGGCATTGGCCCCTCGGGGCCGGGAGGAATGAGCAGACAATATGGAAGCATGCTCGTAACCCGCGTCGAAGATCGCCATGGGAACTGGCTCACTTACAATTACACATCGGGCATCCTCACTTCGATCACCGCCAGCGACGGACGTGTTGTAACACTGAGCAACAACGGAAAAAACATAACCTCTGTAAGAGCAAACCCGGACACGGCTAACCGACTGTGGAACTACAACTACACCAATGCTTCGCTAACCTCAATCTCTCTACCCGATGGCAGCAACTGGCAATTCTCTCTGAATGATTTACCGGACTCTCGCATAGGAGGCACCACCGAAATTGCAGGAAATTGCAGCATAGGGCACACCCTATTAACAGGGCTATCTGGCGATGCGAAATCCGGAAGCATCACTTCGCCCTCTGGAGCAACCGCGACATTTACAGTGAGAGCTCTGCACATCGGCAGGTCCAATATTCCAAAGTTCTGCTGGAGCTATGACCTCGGAAGTGCTGAATATTACGCCGACATCCCCAAAGATAGCTGGGCATATGCCATCGTCGCCAAATCCGTGTCGGGCCCTGGCCTGCCACCAAGCACATGGAGTTACCAGTATTCAAACGGAAATTCCAGCTGGGATACAGAATGCACCAACGGCTGCATTTCCACCGTATGGACAGACCAGACTGATCCCGATGGCCTACGCACTCGGACAACATATAGCAATCGCTATGGTGTGGACGAGAACCTACTTTTGCGCGAAGAAATTTTCGCCCCTAGGACGGGGGCATTAACTCGGACCACCGAGTACACATACGCAATCGCCCCAGTAGTTGAAACGAACAGCCCATACCCGTGGCGCTCCATCGGCTTGGACTCGACGCCCAGAAGCAACAGATACGTCAGCGAGCGATGGACACCTCAACTGTCGTCAACCATGTATCAGGATGGCACCGTCTTCAAAAGGGTCGTCAACCAATATGATGCGCGCGCGCGCGCTTTGTCGGTCACCAATACCAGCACTGTGACACCTTAAAGGGAAACGGCATGGACAAACAGAATCTCCTTTGCCGGGTACTCCCCCTGGCGTTCGCTTCCCTCATAGTTTCGCCACTGGCTGCAAGCGCACAGGTATTTGCCCGCACTGAGGCCGTCACGTACCACGACGACACTACAAAATGGGTTTTAGGCCAGATTTCCAGCACAACCACCAACGGCATCACGACCGAGCAGACCTCCTTTGATCCCATCACCGCCCAACCAACTCAGTCTTGGTCATTCGGCAAGCTCAAGCAGACCCTGACCTACAATGCTGACGGCACAGTGGCTACGGTCAAGGACGGCAACAACAACATCACCACGCTGTCCAACTGGAAGCGCGGCATCCCGCAATCGATCACCTATGCCGATGGCAAGACTCGGTCCGCCGTGGTCAATGACAATGGCTGGATCACCCGGGTCACCGACGAGAACGGCTACGCCACCAACTACACGTATGACGCCATGGGGCGCATGGCGAGCATCGCCTATCCCACTGGAGACACGGTTGCGTGGAACTCCACCACTCAGGCTTTCGTCCAGGTAAACACGGCCGAATACGGGATTCCGGCGGGACACTGGCGCCAGACGGTGACAACCGGCAATGGCGTCAAGATCAGCTATTTCGATGCCCTGTGGCGGCCGTTGTTAGTTCGCGAGTATGACTCGGGCAACGTGACTGCCACGCAGCGCTTTACGGGCTACGAGTACGACCATGAGGGACGGGTCGTGTTCACCTCGTATCCTTCGGCAGCGAGCAACCCGGATAAGGGGATCTGGACAACGTACGATGTTCTAGGGCGCACAAAGTCGGTGTCGCAGGATTCGGAGTTGGGGTTGCTGGCGACAACCACGGGTTACCTGAGCGACGCGACAGGTCCCTACACTTTGGTCACGCAACCGGGCGGACAGCAGACGCGGACCTGGTACCAGATGTTTGACCAGCCCAGCTACGATGCGCCGGTGAAGATCACGCACCCAGAGGGGGCGGTGACCACGATTGCTCGGGATGTATTTGGCAAGCCCACGAGTATCGTGCGCGGAAATAGTGGCGGTACGGTGCAGGCCACGCGCACCTATACGTACAACGCCAATCAAGAATTGTGCCGGGTGGTTGAGCCGGAAACCGGCGCCACCTTGATGGGCTATGACGCCGGAGGCAATCTCACATGGTCAGGTAGCGGATTCGGCGCTACGTCCGCCTGCCACGCCACCGGCCAGACTGCGGCCATTCTGGCGCGAACCGCAGCTCGCACTTATGACGTGCGCAACCGAATCAAGACGCTAATGTTTCCGGATGGTCGGGGAAACCAAACCTGGACCTACACCGCCGATGGTCTGCCCAACACGGTGTCTGCCGACAATGATGGTGCCAACCTAGTTACCACACAGTACACCTACAACCGTCGGCGGATGCTGACGGAGGAGCGCATGTTGTGGAACCAGATCAGTTGGCCCATTAACTACACCTATAACGGCAATGGCCATCTGAGTGTCGAGAAGTATCCCAATGGGCAGAGTGTCGCGTTTGCACCCAATGCACTCGGACAGCCCACCCAGGCGGGCACGTTTGCCACCGGGGTGAGCTACCACCCCAATGGGGCCATCAAACAGTTCACCTATGGCAATGGCATCGTCCACACGATGACGCAGAACGCCCGGCAACTACCGATTCGCAGCATTGACTGTGTAGTGGTTGGCTGCACGGCGGCCGCCGACAAACGGCTGGATCTGGCCTACGGGTTTGACAAGAACGCCAATGTCAGTCAGATCACCGACAACATTGCAGGTCGTCAGAATCGCAGCATGGTGTACGACGGGCTGGACCGAGTGACGTCGACGACCTCGGCGATGTTCGGCACAGCCACCTATGCCTATGACGTTCTGGACAACCTGATACGGGTCAACGTTGCTGGAGGTAGTGCAGCCCGCAATCACTTTTACTGCTACGACACCAAGTGGCAGCTGACCAACGTCAAGACCGGCAGTTGTAGCGGCGCCAGCGTGATTGGCCTGGGCTATGACGTACAGGGCAATCTCAACAACAAGAACGGCAAGGTCTTTGACTTCGACTTCGGCAACCGCCTGCGCGGCGTCAATGGCATCGCCAGCTATGTCTACGATGCAGCGGGGCGTCGGGTTCGAGACTACACCACGGCTAGCAAGTACAGTCTTTATGCCCAAGACGGGCGATTGATGTACAGCACCGACGGCCGGCTGGGTGTCAGCACCCAGTATGTCTATCTGGGTGGCAGTCTGGTCGCATTCCGTGAGGCGGTAGGTACGGTCATCACACCGAAGTACCAGCACACCGATGTGCTGGGCAGCCCGATCACGGTGACCGGCGCGGACAAGGCGGTGCTGGAGCGAAACGAGTACGAGCCCTATGGGCAGGTGGTAAACGCAACGGCGAAGGATGGGCCTGGCTTCACAGGTCACGTACTGGATGCAGCGACCGGCATGAACTACATGCAGCAGCGCTACTACGATCCGCAGATCGGACGATTCCTGTCGGTGGATCCGGTAACGGCTTACAGCAATCCGATTGGGGCATTTAATCGGTACTGGTATGCCAACAATAATCCGTATCGATTTACGGATCCGGATGGACGGGCGGTAGTTTACAAAAATGGGAGAGGAGTCGATGACGAAATGTCTAAGCTACACATTGCATCGGTCGTCATGTCACATCTAGCTCATGCAGAACTACGTCAACTGGAAAACTCTTCACTAGAATACAAAGCAGTGTTAGCTACTGACATTGAGCCATCATACGACCCAAATACAAGGACGCTTTATCTGAACCCACGGAGAGGAATTGAGATACCGTCTACGGGCGAAATCCAATCCCCCGCCGTTAACAGCGCTCACGAAATAGGACATGCCGCTCAACACGATCGCGTAGGAGATAAGGCTTTCAGAAAATCCAAGCTCGACATTCAAAAAAATGGCGTTGATCGCGAGGAGAATCGCGCCAGCAAATTCGAGCGCGATGTTGGCAAGGAACTCGGCGAGCCCACTAGGCAGTATTATCGGGACTATGGCAAAGGAGTATATTGCAGTGGCAATGAAAGCTCGAGCTGCTAAATTCAATCACACCAACAACTCCAGAATAATAAAAAGCCTTTTGCTACTATTGGCAATGAGTACAGGCGCTTGCTCATCGAGAGATAACAATATATCGAATTCCATAATGATTCTGAACTCGCTATCATGTCCGCCACCAACATTTGACCCACCAAGAGTCGAAATTGATGATGTACTGAAACAGCCTGCCAAGTATGACGAAACTTATATAACCGTTTCAGGAAAATATAATTTCGGATTTGAAATTAGCGCAATTTATCCAGCCACAATAGCAACACCAAAACCAGAAGACGGCCTATGGCTTCACGGGGTTTCGCCCTCACCAAAATCGAGTACCGCCAGCCACGACGTTATTGTCACTGGCAAGTACAGAACATTATTGCAGGGGCACCTTGCAAAATGGCCAGGAGGCATTTGTGTCTCCAGCGTTAAGGAAAATAGAAGGTGAGACATCTGCGCTCTTGCAGACCGCCAGGAATTCTCTGCCCATCGGCTCCCGGCGTACCACCGGCTTCCCTTTGTCCGCCAAGTGGCCAACCTACTAATCCGCAAGGGTTCCCAGTCACTCCCCGGACGCACTGGTAGTGGGACGCTCTGAGGTTCAAACGATCAACGAAGCCAGCCGCTGTCAATGAAGCGGGTCCTCGTCCTCATTCGCATTGATCCCGCATTGAAGAAGCCAGCGTAAGTGTCGGCGGCTCGATCGCCCTCCCCGACCGCCTTACGTAAAACGCCCGCTGATGAGCGGGCGTTTGTCTAATCATTGATCGGCGAGGTGATTCCGGCGATTACCAGCCAGCTTGCGAACGCGACGCTCTCCCAGCTGAGCTACAACCCCGTGCGGCGCCCTAGGTTCTACGCGCTGCTTGCGCGCTCCCCAAGGGGCGCATCCATGATCCCAGTCGCCCAGTCCAACCCATGGCGCCAAGCCCACCACGCTTGCCTGACGACGCACGTGTCTCTGCCTCGGGGCGTCGCCCGCACCATCGCTCAATGAACAACCGGGCCGTGCAACTCCACCACCAAGGCACGGCCATCGCGGTTCGATGAAAATCCGGGCGGCGGCCCGATGGAGGGATCGGGCCGCCGCCCATCGGAGTGACGGGCTACCCAGCAACATCACTCCGGCTGCAGCCTGCCAGCCCGGGAGTGAAGCACATGTCGGCGGCAGCTTACGGCGACAAGTCAGTCGCGCGTCGCGCGCCGGTAGTCCAGTGGCGGGGTGTCCCGCTCCAGCAACGGCAGGTACTGGAACCCGCTACCACGTCGCATATCGAATTCCTCGCGGGCCTTGCGCACGGTCTCCGGTGACTGCAGCAGTTGCACGGCCGCCAGCGCCATCACCTTGGCCGCATTCAACGCGCCCTTGTCACCAATGGACATGCCCGACGCGGCCACTGCCTGCCAGCTATGCGCCGGCGTGCCGGGCACCCAGGTCGCGGTGCTCAACCCGGCCGTGGGAACATTCCAGCTCACGTCACCGACGTCGGTGGAGGCACTACCGGCCAGGTCGGCGCGGTAGGGCTGCAACTGCTCCGCGGTTTCCAGTGAAGGTTTCTTCTCCAGCGTCTGCTGCAGTTGCTGGGCGAACCGCTGTTCGGCCGCGTCGTAATGGACGCCACCCACCTGCTGCAGCGCGGCCTGCATCACCTGCCCCAGCGTGTCGTTGGGCAGCAGCGAGAACACGCCGCCGGTCTGCTCGAAACTCACCGTAGTGCCGGTACCCATCGCCGCGCCCTCGGCGGCCTTGCGCAGGCGCGCGATCACATCGCGTACTACCGCCGGATCGGTGTGGCGCACGTAGTAATAGGCTTCGGCCGCGTCCGGCACCACGTTGGGGGCCGCGCCACCGTTGCTGATCACGTAGTGAATGCGCGTGCGGTCCGGCACGTGCTCGCGCATCAGGTTGGCCATGTAGTTGAACGCTTCCACGCCGTCCAGCGCGGAGCGACCGCGCTCCGGCGCGATGGCGGCATGCGCGGCAATGCCACTGAAACGGAACTTGCCGCTGATGTTGGCCAAGGTGGTGCCCTGCGCGGCGGAGTTGTCGGCCGACGGGTGCCAATGCAGCACCACATCGACGTCATCGAACAGGCCGGCCTTGGTCATGTAGACCTTGCCCGACCCGCCCTCCTCCGCCGGCGTGCCATACAGCCGCACTTCGCCGTCGCGCCCGGTGGCATCCAGCCACTGCGCGATGGCGCGTGCCGCGCCCACCGACGCCGCACCGAACAGGTTGTGCCCGCAGGCCTGGCCCGCGTCCTGGCCGGCAATGGCGCTGCGCACTGGCTCGGCGGCCTGGGCCATGCCGGGTAAGGCATCCATTTCAGCCAACAGTGCAATCACCGGACCCTTGCCGCGCGTACCGTAGGACGCCACGAACGCGGTGGGCATGCCGGCGACACCCGCCTTGACCTGGAAACCGGCCTCGCGCAGCTCCTGTTGCAACAATGCCGACGAGGCGGTCTCCAGATACCCCAGCTCCGGCTGCTGCCACAATGCATGCCCCACGTCGGCCTGGCGCTTGGCGTAGGCATCGAGCGTGGCTAGGACATCCGGCGTAACCGCCCAGGCCGCAGGTGCGGGCAGCAGGCTGCACAACAGGGCGACACGCAACAGGGAACGCTTCATCGGCAGGCACCGCCGCATCAGTAGAAAGTCACGTTGTCGATCTCGAACCAGACCTTGCTGCCCGGAGCACCACCGGCGGAGAACACCAGTTGCTGCAGGTCGTCCCCTTTCCACTGCGCGATGGGTGCAGTGGCCCGATAAGGTGGCTGGCCCTGCAGGGCACTGAATGGCACCTCGACCGTGCGCCATTGCGATTGGGCCTGCAACGGCGCGATGAAGCGACGGTTGCCCAGCGCCCGCACCTCCAGGCGAAGTTCCGGTGACGAGCCGCGCAACTCGAAGCGCACGCCGTGATAGGCACGCGCGTCCACCGGCGCCACCGAGCCGCGACTCAGCGGCAGGATCACCGCGGCGAACGCCGTGTCCTTGCTGGACAGCTTGGCCTGCGTGGCCAGCGCATTGCCGCCGGTCTCGCGCGCCACCACTTCGGTGACCTGCACGGTACGGTCGTTGCCGCCATCGGCCTCGTCCACGCGCAGGGTATCCAACGCGGTACGGCCGTCGGCGCGCTCGAAGTCATCGACCAGTGCCGCCACCGGCTGCGCCGGCAATGCCAACGCCCGGTTGCCGGCCGGCAAAACGCTCCCCTTACCGTGCACCTGGCGCCCGGCGACGTAGACCTGCTCGGTATTGCGGATGTCGCTGATGCGTTGCCACGGCTGGCCCTTGACCAGCAACAGGTCTGCGCGTTTGCCGACCTCGAGGGTGCCACGATCGGCCACGCCCAGTGCCCGGGCGCTCCGGGCGGTGCCGGCCAGCAGCGCCTCGGCCGGCGTCAGGCCGGCATCCACCAGCAACTCCAGTTCACGCAGCGTGGAGACACCATGCGGCGTGCCGGTCATGCCGGCATCGGTCCCCACCACCACCGGGATGCCGGCGTCATGCAAAGTCTTGACGTTGTGCAGGGCATTGGCGAAGTTCTGCTCACGCTGGCGCAGCACGTCCGGCTTGGCACCGGTACGGCCGCTGCCATCCACCCGCTCCGGCAGGTACACCGCCAGCGACGGCGCATAGGCGGTGCCATGCGTGCGCATCAGTTCGATCAGTTCCTGGTCGACCGGGCCGTCCTGCACGCTATGCGCGATCACGTCCACGCCGGCGCGTGCGGCGCTCTTACCGCGCTTGACCATCACCGTATGGGTGAACACCTTCAGGCCATTCTTGTGCGCCTCGTCGACCAGCGCAGCGAGGGTTTCCTCGTCCATGCTGCTGTTGTCGGCGGCATTGGAGTAGCGCCAGCCGTCGGTGAAGGCCTTGATGAAATCGGGCTTGTAAGCGGCCACCGCGCGGACACCGGCGCGCGCGGACTCGGGTGAATTGACCCAGCGCGTGGTGTTCTCGTCGCCCCAGTCGGCACCGTGTCCCAGCGGCGTGCTCATGCGCGCGGCGAACTTCACGTCCGGCGCGGCGATCGAGGACAGCCACTGCCGGCGCGGTGCATACGCCTCCGGCGGTTCGTGGAAATCACTGACCGTGGTCACGCCCGCGGCCATGTACAGGTTGGCCACCTGCGGCAGCTCCGACGGCACCGCGTTCGGCGTCCAGTGCGTGTGCAGGTCGAACAGCCCCGGCAACAACGCCTGACCACGCGCATTGACCGTGCGTGCCCCCTTGGGCGCCTGCAGCGCGTCGCCGATGGCGGCAATCCGCCCGTCCTCGACCAGCACGCTGGCCGGATACGCGGCCCGGCCGGTGCCGTCGAACACCATCGCGTCGCGGATCAGCAACGCCTGCGTCTCACTGGCCATGGCCACCACGGTCGCCTGGCCACTGCCCAGCAGCAACGCGGTCGCCAGCGCCAGCAGGCGGGCGCGTCGTTTCTCGTTATGCATGCTCAACCCCATTTCATTGCATTGACCGCGCCATGTGCGGCGCGGCGTCCGGCGAACGCAGGCGGACCTCGTTGCCCTGTTGTTCCACCACCAATCCCAGGCTCAGCGCCACGCTGCGCGCGAAGCCCAGTGGGTCACTGGCCGAGTACAGGCCGACGATGCGGCGGCTGCCCACCAGCGGGTCGTCGATGACGATGCGGGTGTCGCTGTAGCGCAGGAACTGCGCCGCCGCCACCGACAGCGTGTCGCCGTTGAACGACAACATGCCCTCGCGCCAGGCCAGCTGCTGCTGCAGGTCGTCACTGGGCACCGGTTCGATGCGGATGCCATGGCTGCGGTTGGCCAGCGCGCGGTAGTTGGCCACCAGCCGCGTCGGCGCGACCACGCCCTGCACGTCGGTGACATCGACAATGCCTTCGCGCACCAGCACCTCCACCCCGCCGCTGCGGCGTTCGGTAAGGCTGACCGCGAAGCTGGTCCCCACCGCGGTCACGTCGGTCTCCTCGGCACGCACCACGAACGGACGCCCGGGGTTCTTGGCCACGTCGAACAACGCCTCGCCCTGCAGCAGGCGGATGTCGCGGCGGGTATCGCTGTAGCTCACCCGCACCTGTGAATCCGAATCCAGTGTGATCGCCGAGCCGTCCTGCAGCGGCACCCGCAGGATTTCGCCCTTGCGCGTGGAGTAGTACTCGGCACCGTCGTCCTGGCGTTGCACGCCGATGGCCAGCACGCTGACCACCGCGACCAACCCCACCGCCCAGCGCAGCATCCGCCGCGCCGGCCTGGCCGGCACGTTCGCGGTGAAGGCGCGGTCCATCGCACCGGCCGACAATGCCCGCGCACGGTCGGTGCGCGCCAGCACCGCCTGTGCCCGCGCATAGGCGCCGAAATGGCGCGCGTCGGCCTCCAGCCAGGCATCAAGGCTGGCCGTCTCCTCTGCCGTCAGCGGCGCGCGGTCTTCCCGCGCCACCCATGCTGCGGCGATGTCATCAATCCCGTTAACGTCTGCGCGCATGCCATGTTTCTCCTGCGGCGGGCTGGTCCGTGCCCGTCTCCGTCCTGTCGCCGTCGCGCTTCATTGCATCCATCAATAGCCGAATGCCTTTGCAGATGTGTTTCTCCACCGTGTTCTCGCTGATCTGCATCCGCTGCGCGATCTCGCGCTGCGAATAGCCTTCCACCCGGCGCAGTACGAACGCCTCGCGGCATTTGGCCGGCAGGCTGTCGATCAACGCGCCGATCCGCGCCAGCTCCTGCCGCGAGGAGGCGGTGCGCTCGGGGCTGGCTTCCTCGGGCAATACCGCCACCCGGTCGATCTCGGCCACCGCTTCGATCGACACCACCTGCGCACGCCGCAGCTGCTGCAACACCACCGATTGCGCCACCGTGTAGACGTACGCGCGCGGCTGGCGCACGTGCGTCACATCGGCCATCGCCGCCAGGATCGCGTATGTCTCCTGGATCACGTCGTCCACGTCCTGGCGCACCGACAACCGTCGCTGCAGCCAGTCACGCAGGCCGGGCTCGTGCGGCAACACGTGCTCGGCCAACCACAAGGCACGCTGTCTTGCCTGCGCTGCGCTCATTGCTTCTCCAGCGGGACGCCCGGCCACTGCCGGACGCCCGCACCTGCCACGACGGCCTTCATCAGAACGCCTTGCTGACGTTGACGTACCAGTAGCGCGGATACGCCTGGTACACCGCCGAGGAATAGCCGTAGGTGTCATCGGACACCGGCGGGCGCTTGTTGGCCAGGTTGTTGGCACCGACCTTCACCGCCAATCCGTTGAGCCAGCCTTCGCGCTCGAACTCGTACTTGACGAAGGCATTGGCCAACGTCTGCGACTTCACCGTCCACGGGGTGCCGTCGGCCAGGGTCAGGCCATTCTCCACGTAGGAGCTGGAGTAACGCGCGGTGGCACCCACCGACAGCTGCTGGTAACGCCAGGTCAGCGTGCCGGCCCACTTCCATTCCGGGTTGCCGCCGTTGCCGATCAGGTCGCCACCGCCGGTGATGCGGATCGACGGGTCGACCAGGCCGGTGGCCTTGGCGTCTTCCAGCGCCTGCAGCGCCGGCGAACGCTGGCGGTAGAACTCGATCAGGTGGGTGCCGGTGACCGACAGGTCGAAACGACCGATGCGGGTTTCCGGTGAGTTCCAGCTGAAGTTGTAGTCCACGCCACGCAGGGTCTGCGGTTCCAGGTTGACGTATTGGTCGGTGACGTACAGCACCTTGCCCGCGGCAGCCAGGCCGGTACCGGCGAAGCGCGCGATGTCGTCGGCGGTCGGGTCGGCACGCACCACGGCGGCGTTGCTGCCGCCCTGCTGGCGCAGGATGTAGTCCAGGATCAGTGCGTTGCCTTCGCCGAACAGGCCGATGATGCCTTCCTGCTCGTACTTGTAGTAGTCCACCGCGAAGGTGAAGCGGCCGTAGTCCTCCGGGATGAAGCGCGGCTGGAACACGATGCCCGCACTGGTGTTGGTGGAGGTTTCCGGCTTGAGGTCCGGGTTGCCCGAGCGGCGTGCGGTGGTGGAATAGGTGTAGCCGCCGCAGCCGTTGATCGATGCCTGCGCGCCGGTGCGCACGTCGGCCTCGCACTGGATGTAGTCGGTGCGGTTGTTCGAACGGCTCACCACCGTGGCATTGATCTGCTCCAGGTTCGGGGCGCGGAAGCCCTTGGCCCAGGAGCCGCGCAGGGTCAGCCCGTCGAACATCTGCCAGCCCAGCGCCAGCTTGGGCTTGGCGACGTTGCCGAAGTCGTTGTAACGCTCGGCGCGGCCGGCAACCTGCAGGTCCAGCGAACGCACCAGCGGCACGTTCATCTCCGGCGACACCAGCGGCACCGACAGCTCGGCGAACAGGCCGGCCACGGTACGCGAGCCGTAGGTGTCCGGGGTCGGGCTGACACCGTACATGTCGCTCGGGTAGGCAACGCCGGTGATCATGTCGGTGAAGGTCACCGAGCCATCGACGCGCGCGTCGCGGTCATCGCGCTGGGTTTCGTGACGGATCTCGAAACCGGCAGCCATGCCGACATCCCCGGCCCAGGTCTTGAACAGGTCCGGGCGCGAGACCTTGAAGTCCCACAGGAACAGCTCGGTCTGGCTCTGCCGCTTGGCCTTGTAGAAGAACTGGTCCAGCTTGTCCCAGTCGTTGCAGCCACCACAGAACGGGTTGTAGGCCGAGGCGGTCGGGTTGGCCAGCGCCTGCTGGAACAGCGACATGCTCACCGCGTCCTGGGTGTCCTTGACCTTGGCCTTGGAGTACAGCGCCGCGCTTTCCCAGTCAAAGCCGTAATGGAAGCCACGCAGGCCGGCCAGCGCGCGCACCTGGGTGTTGTTGACCTCGATGCGGGTCGGCCGCTCGAAGCGGTAGCTGGTGATCGTCACCGGCACGCCATCCGGGCCGATGTTCAACCCCTGCAGGCGGTTCGGGTTGAGCGAGCCATCGGGCAGGTACATCGCCCCGAACGGGTTCCAGTAGTTGCTGGCGGCCACGGTCATCGGCAAGGCGGTGATGGTGTTCACGCCGCTCTGCAGGCTGTAGGCACGCGAGTCGTACAGGCCGGCTTCGCTGAAGAACGAAATGCCGTTCTCGAAATCATGCTTGCCGGTGACGAACAGATTCAGCCGGCGCACGTCCGGGGTGATCGACAGCGGGTACTGCGACTGCTGGTTGTCGCGCAGGTTGGCATCGGCGCCGGAGGTCGCCTTGCTGCCGGACTGCACGCAAAGCCCGTCGCCGATGGTCGCCGCACAGCCGCTGTTGGCGGTCGGCTGCACGTGGAAGGCACCGGCCGCCGTGGTCAACCAGGTGCCATTGCGCGAGATGCGCGGGCCGCTGGCGGTGAAGTTGCCCCACGGACTGTTGGTATTGCGGTTGTCCACCCCGGCCAGGCCTTCGAACGGCGTGCCAGCGAAGTCATCGGCCCGGTTGCCGTTCCTGGTCCAGCCCTGGTCCAGTGAGTTCAGGCCGGTGGTGTTGTAGTAGTTGAAGGCGATGGTGATGTTGGAGCGCAGGTCCTCGGAGTTCTTGCCCCACATGCCGTTGACGCCGACATCACTCAGGTTCGTGCCTTCGCCGAAGCCCTTCTGCACGCTGATGGTGCCGCCGTCCATGTCGTCGCGCAGCACGTTGTTGACCACACCGGCCACCGCGTCGGTGCCGTAGATGGCGGCCGCGCCGTCCAGCAGCACTTCCACCCGGCGCAGGTTGGACACCGGCACCGCGTTGGCGTTGTAGGTCAGCACCGGTACCAGGTTGCCGTCGGCCTGGCTCATCGGGTGCACCACGGTGCGGCGGCCGTTGATCAGCAGCAGCGTGTTGCCCACGCCCAGGCCGCGCAGGTTGACCGAGGCGATGTCACCACGCGCGTAGTTGGAACTGTTGCCGCCATTGGTACCGCTGAAGGAGACATCACCCATCTGCGGGATCGAGCGGTACAGGTCGTCACCGGAGACCGCGCCGGTGGCCTCGATCTGTTCGGTCTGCAGCGTGGCCACCGGCAGGATGGCGGCCGACTTGCTGCCCTTGATCTGGCTGCCGACCACGGTGATCTGGTCCAGCGTGTTCACGTTCGCATTGGATTGCGCCGGCTCGGCTTCGGCGGCGACCGGCTCGACCTGGCTCGACTGCGCCATCGACATCGCGCCCAAGCCCCCCAGCGACGCCAGCATCGGCGTGGCCGCGCGCAGGGTGATCGTGCGGCCATCATCGGAGGCCACGGTCAATCCCGTACCGTCGAGCAGGCGGTTCAAGGCCTGCCGGGTATCCATCTGCCCCTTCAGTTCCCCCACCGCGATGCGCCCCTGTTTGCCTGAATGGGCCGGGGCGATGATCTGGATGCCGGCCTGGCGGGCGAATTCGGGCAGTACGTCCTCGATGTTGCCGGCATCGATATCGAATTGCGGTGGCGCGGCGAACGCCGGGGAAGCGGCACACAGCACCGCCAGAGTCAGACCGCCGCGAATTGCGCTGGCCAGCGGCAACAACTTGAATGAACGCATGGATGAACCCCCAGAAAGTGACGCGGAAGACGGCAGCCGTCAGGCCCCTGCATGTGTTGATGCACCAGGAGCCGGGTTCCGCCATCCCCCGCCGCGATTGTCGCCCGTGTTTGCCACCCCATGCCCTGCGCACGCTGCCATACGCCGTAGTATCCTTCGGGACATCTTTAGGACTGGAGGACCGCGCGGCATGCGTTTTCGCCCTACATACGCCCTGATCACCGTGGCCGCGCTGGCGCTTGCCGCCTGCAGCGGCGGCCCGGTCAAGCGCGTTTCCGAACCTGCCGCCAGCATCCAGCAGCTTACCGTCGGCAACGACGGCAACTGGGACGTCGAGCTGCGCCTGCGCAACTACAGCTCCATGCCGATGCGCTTTGACGCGGTGTCGCTGGCGATGAAGGTCGGCGATGAAGCCGCCGGCACGCTCAGCACGCAACCGGGCGTATCGATCGGCCCGGAGTCGGCCGATGTGGTCAAGGTCCGCCTGCAACCGTCTTCGGCGGCACGCATCGTCGTGGCCGATTCGCTGGCCGGCGGCCGCTCCCTGTTCTATGAACTGGAAGGCACCATCAGCGCCACCCCGGAAGAAAAGAAACAGCGCAGCTTCGACATCAAATCGCGCAACAGCCTCAACCAGGCACCGGGTCTGCCCGGCGTCCTGCGTTGACCCCCACCCGCTTCCTGCATCGTTCGAGACCGTTCTGATGAGCAACTACAAAGCCCCTGTTACCGATCTTCGCTTCGCCCTGCACGACGTGCTCAAGGCCGAATCCCTGTTCGCCGCGATGGGCCTGGAAGACGCCAGCGCCGACGTCATCGACGCCGTGCTGGAGGAAGCCGGCCGCTTCAGCGCCAGCGTGCTGGCCCCGCTCAACGCGGTCGGCGACCAGACCGGCTGCAAGCTGGACAAGGCCACCGGCGAGGTCACCACCGCCCCCGGCTTCAAGGAGGCCTACGCACAGTTCGTCGAGGGTGGCTGGACCGGCCTGACCGCGGCAGCGGAGTTCGGCGGCCAGGGCATGCCGGAGACCCTGGGCATGGCATTGAGCGAAATGGTGTCCTCGGCCAACCTGGCGTGGAGCCTGTTCCCGATGCTGTCGCACGGCGCGGTCGAAGCCCTCAAGCATTACGGCGAGGACTGGCAGAAGGAAGCCTTCCTCAAGCCGCTGGTGGCCGGCCACTGGACCGGCACCATGTGCCTGACCGAACCGCACGCCGGCACCGACCTGGGCCTGCTCAAGACCCGCGCCGAGCCCAATGCCGACGGCAGCTACTCGATCACCGGCACCAAGATCTTCATCACCGCCGGCGAGCACGACCTGAGCGAGAACATCGTTCACCTGGTGCTGGCCAAGCTGCCCGACGCCCCTCCGGGCCCGAAGGGTATCTCGCTGTTCGTCACCCCCAAGTACAAGGTCGACCGCGACGGCAACAAGGGCGAGCGCAACGCCCTGCGCTGCGGCGCGCTGGAGCACAAGATGGGCATCCACGGCTCGTCCACCTGCGTGATGAACTTCGACGGCGCCCAGGGCTACCTGGTCGGCCAGCCGCACAAGGGCCTGCAGGCGATGTTCGTGATGATGAACTCCGCCCGCCTCGGCGTCGGCGTGCAGGGCCTGGCGCAGTCCGAGCGCGCCTACCAGGGCGCGCTGGCCTATGCCCGTGAGCGCCTGCAGTCGCGTGCGCCCAAGGGCCCGCTGCTGGCCGACAAGCCGGCCGACCCCATCATCGCCCAGCCCGACGTGCGCCGCATGCTGCTCACCACCAAGGCGCTGACCGAAGGTGGCCGCCTGCTCGCCGCCCACGCCTACACCCAGCTCGACGCCGCCCAGAACGGCAGCGACGACAAGGCACGTGCCGACGCCGACACGCTGGTCAGCTTCCTCACCCCGATCGTCAAGGCCTGCCTGACCGAGTGGAGCATCGAAGCCACCTACAACGGCCAGCAGGTGTTCGGTGGCCACGGCTACATCGCCGAGCACGGCATGGAGCAGTACGCCCGCGACGCCCGCATCACCACGCTGTATGAAGGCACCACCGGCATCCAGGCGCTGGACCTGATCGGCCGCAAGACCGCCGTTTCGCAGGGCGCCGGCCTGAAGCTGTTCCTGGCCGAGGTCGAGCAGTTCATCGCCGACAACGCCAACAACCCGGCCGTGGCCGAGTTCCTGCCGGTACTGGGCGCCAAGGCCAAGGAATGGGGCAAGCTGACCGCCAGCGTGCTGCAGCGCGCCGCCACCAACCCGGAAGAACTGGGCGCGGCCAGCTGGGACTACCTGTTCTACAGCGGCTACGTCGCCCTGGCCTACTGGTGGGCCCGTGCCGTCGCCGCCGCCCAGGTTTCGGGCCACACCGACAGCTTCAAGCAGGCCAAGCTGGAAACCGCGCGTTTCTATTACGCCCGCGTCCTGCCGCGCACCCTGACCCATGCCGCCAGCATGGAAGCCGGCGCCGACCCGTTGATGGCGATGGATTCGGCACGCTTCGGCGACTAAACCCAACGCCCCGACAAACCAAAGCCACTCTCCCGCAAGCGGGAGGGGTTGGGGAGAGGGCCACTTCTATCGCAGCAAGCCCAAAGCCCCTCTCCCGTACGCGGGAGAGGGGTTGGGGTAAGGGCCGCTACTATCGCAGCAAGCCCAAAGCCCCGACAAACCAAAGCCCCTCTCCCGCATGCGGGAGAGGGGTTGGGGTGAGGGCCGCTTCTATCGCAGTTTGAAGAAGCACACGCCCCGGAACCGCCCCGTCTTTACACAAACTGTCACGCTTCGTGTATAAGCTGTTTTCCCGATGGAGACAGACACTACACCGCGTAGTCTGATCGATACCGGAGCCGACCTTTCCGCTCCGACAGCCGGGTTTTCACTTCCCCCCTCCTTCCACCGCCTCGGTACCGTGCGATTGCTGTCGCTCGATGCACACGGACGCGTGCTGGACTGGATCACCTGGCAGGACGCCGCCTGCCTCTACGCCCGCGACGCGGTGGCCTGGACGCTCGGCGACCCCTGCCTGCACGTGCACGGGGCGACCAACCGCGACAGTGGCCAGCGCAGCGGCCTGGACCTGCACCCGATCATCGCCTCGCGCGGCCATGCCCGCTCGCGCGCCATCGACCCGACGCCGAACCTGACCAACCCGGCGCTGTTCGCGCGCGATGCGCACCTGTGCCTGTACTGCGGCCAGCAGTTCAGCCGCCCGCAACTCACCCGCGACCACGTGCTGCCAGTCTCCAAGGGGGGGCTGGACACCTGGGAGAACGTCGTCACCGCCTGCTTCCACTGCAATTCGCGCAAGAGCAACCGCACCCCGCAGCAGGCGAACATGCCGTTGCTGGCCGTGCCCTACCGGCCCAGCTGGATCGAACACCTGATCCTGTCCAACCGCAACATCCTGGCCGACCAGATGGCCTTCCTGAAGGCGCAGCTGCCCAAGAAGGCCCTGCAGCGCAGCGCCTGAACCACTCCGGACACCGCATTCGGTATCGACAGTCTGAACAGGTACTTCAGATTGCTGGCAAACCTCGTCATTTCACGCTCACAATTGTTGCGGTTTGCTTGCCCCACCCCCTTTTGGCGGCGAAAATACCGTTTCGATTGAAACGCCACGAAAATGATCGACTCTGCCTCCTATCCGCGCCTGTCGCGCATCCAGACTCCCGATGACCTGCGCAGGTTCGACGAAAGCGAACTGGTCGCGGTCGCCGAAGAACTGCGTGCCTACCTGATCGAGTCGGTAGGCAAGAGCGGGGGGCATTTCGCGGCCGGCCTGGGCGTGATCGAACTGACCGTCGCCCTGCATTACCTGTTCAACACGCCGGTGGACCAGCTGGTGTGGGACGTGGGCCACCAGACCTACCCGCACAAGATCCTCACCGGCCGCCGCGACACCATCCACACGGTCAAGCAGAAGGACGGCGTGGCGCCGTTCCCCAAGCGCGAGGAAAGCGAGTACGACACCTTCGGCGTCGGCCACTCCTCCACCTCCATCTCCGCCGCGCTGGGCATGGCCATCGCGCGCCAGCGCCAGGGCGACACCCGCAAGGCCGTGGCCGTGATCGGCGATGGCGCGATGACCGCCGGCATGGCCTTCGAGGCGCTGGCGCACGCCGGCGGCATGGATGACGAGCCGAACGTGCTGGTCATCCTCAACGACAACAACATGTCCATCTCCGAAGCGGTGGGGGGGCTGACCAAGATGCTCGGCCGCGCCACCGCCAGCCGCACGCTCAACGCACTGCGCGAAGGGGGCAAGAAGATCCTCGGCGACAAGCGCAACAGCCCGCCGGCGCGCTTCGTCAAGCGCTGGGAGGAACAGTGGAAGGGCATGTTCGTGCCGTCCACCGCCTTCGAGCAGATGGGCTTCCACTACACCGGCCCGATCGACGGCCACGACCTGCCGTTGCTGCTGTCCACCCTGGCCCGCCTGAAGGACGCCAAGGGACCGCAGCTGCTGCACATCATGACCACCAAGGGCAAGGGCTACGAGCCGGCCGAGGACGACCAGATCGGCTACCACGCCGTCGGCCCGTTCGACCCCAGCAAGGGCCTGCCCGCCAAGGGCGCGCCGAAGAAGCCGACCTACACCGACATCTTCAGCGACTGGCTGTGTGATGCCGCCGCCGCCGAACCGCTGTTGATGGGCATCACCCCGGCGATGCGCGAAGGCTCTGGCTTGGTGCGCTTCAGCAAGGAGTACCCGGAGCGCTACTTCGACGTGGCCATCGCCGAGCAGCACGCGGTCACGCTGGCCGCCGGCATGGCGACCCAGGGCGCCAAGCCGGTCGTTGCCATCTACTCCACCTTCCTGCAGCGCGCCTACGACCAGCTGGTCCATGACGTCGCCATCCAGGACCTGGACGTGCTGTTCGCCATCGACCGTGCCGGCGTGGTCGGCCCCGACGGTGCCACGCATGCCGGCAACCTCGACCTGAGCTTCATGCGCTGCGTGCCGAACATGCTGATCATGGCCCCGGGCGACGAAGCCGAATGCCGGCAGATGCTCAGCACCGGCCTGCAGTACAAGGGCCCGGCTGCGGTGCGCTACCCGCGCGGCACCGGCCCCGGCGCCGCCATCGGCAACGACCTGTCGACGCTGGAGATCGGCAAGGCGCAGTTGCGCCACGCCGGCAGCCGCATCGCCCTGCTCGCCTTCGGCGCTACCGTGCCGGCCGCCGAACAGGTCGGCCGCGAGCTGGGCCTGTCCGTGGTCAACATGCGCTTCATCAAGCCGCTGGACAAGGCGATGCTGCTGGAACTGGCCCGCACCCACGACGGCTTCGTCACCATCGAGGACAACGTGGTCGCCGGCGGCGCCGGCTCGGGTGTCTCCGAGCTGCTCAATGCCGAAGCAGTGACGATGCCGATGCTGCACCTGGGCCTGCCCGACGGCTACCAGCACCACGCCAGCCGCGAAGACCTGCTGGCCGAAGCCGGCATTGATGCCAGCGGCATCCGTGCCGCCCTGCTCAAGCGCTGGCCCAAGCTGAATGACACTGCCGCGCCACTCAGCGCGGCGAGCTGAAAAAAATGCCCCGCATCGCGGGGCTTTTCTTTTGAGCGGCTTGCGCACGGGCAAACGCCCTTCACCCGGAATCAGGTCAGCCGCGCCCTGCATTCCCACACCGGGATTTCATCCACGCCAACGAACCGGTTGCAGTGCAGAAAAAAACCAGCCGCTCCATGCAGGCCCGGATGAATTCCCAGCACCCGGCACCGCGGCGCGCCGCCGTCCCGCTCAGTCCTTGCCCGCCGGATTGTCCCGCCGGAACAGTTCCCACTCTTCGACCTGGGTGCCGTCCGGCAAATGGCAGATCCCGTACTCGCCGCCTTCGCTGTTCTTCCTGATCTCGACCTTGCCCCCCTTGTCGACGCAATGCACCGAGGCCGGATTGGCCATGCCCACGCGTGGCACCTCCGCCGTACCGCGTGTGCCCTCGCCTGCCGCGCAGGCCGACAGCGCCCCGGCGATGACCAGGATGGCAATGCAATGGATCCCTCGTTTCATGTCAGCTCCCCAGAAGGCTGCAGGCCGGACTGCCCGCTCGGCGCAGGCTAGCAAAGCTGGTGTGCACAACGAAAAAAGGCCCGCACCACGTGCGAGCCCTTGATCTTGATTGCAGTAATTGGTCCGGACGGCCGGATTCGAACCGACGACCCTCTGCCCCCCAGGCATCGGCGCTGATCCGCCTAAGCTACTCATATATATAAGGAACTGGCCCTCTGCACACAGGCACGAAAGCCCGATTTCCTACCTATACGAATCAATAGGTTATAGGTCGATAGGGTGCATGCCCTCATCGTCAAGTCCGCGGGTCCGCGCGGCCATCGCTCCCCGGTACCCCTCACTCAGGTGGCCTGCTTGTAGCTTTTCAGTCACCAAATTGCCTGAGCGGCACTAATCCGAGTCCCCCCAGCTGGGCCGGTGCTACGATCCGGTCGAAAGGGGGGTCTGGACCGATCGGAGGTGATCATGAGTTCGCTGATCGCATCGATGACATTGGGAGACTGGGCGCTTGCAGCGGCGGGGGCTTGGCTGGGGGTATGCGTCGTCATCATGCTCCTGGCCAGAACCCCGCGCCTGGCCTTCGTGGCGCTCCTGAAGGCCCTCCCCTACAGCCTGTTGCCCAAGAGCTAGGCAGAGCTCGTACCGCACACCCTCCCACTTGGCCACGAGCGGGGTGACCATGACCGCCGCCACGGCGACCGACAAGGCCGCGACCACGCCCAGCAAGGGCCTGGATACCGAGCCGCGCTAGCGGCTCTGGTAGTCAGCCATCCGCACTTCATGCTCGGCCGTCTCGCGCTTGTCCTTGCGGCGGTTGAAGTACCACTGCATGGCCAGGCCGGCGATCACGCCAATGATGCCAAGCCAAGAAGCAATGTCGTTGGCCGACACGCCGCCGAGGAATGCGCCCGCGCCGCTGGTGTAGGTGATCCCCTTGGCAACGCCGGCCATGGTGATTTCGGTCTGCTCGTTCATGCCCTGTCCCGGTTGGTTTGGGACATGCTGAGCGGGCAGGGAGGGGGTTCAACGGGGCATAATGAAGTCCCTGCGCTTGCGCCATCCTGCGGATGGGCCTCCGACAGTGTGCTCCGTGCGGGTTTCCCATAACCCAAGGACTGACATTATGGAAGAACTTGTACTCGAGCTACCCCAGGAGCTATCAGGGCCAAATGAAGCCCTTGAGGATGATCTAAAGAAGTACCTCGAAAATACCGACGGTATTCTTAGAAAAGTTCTAGATCTTGACGTCTCGATGATCAACGACCGAGCTGTCGCCGACGATTACGAAATTGATGATATCGATATCGACGGGGATGAAATTCAAATCGACTATCGCATCAACTACTCGATTTACAATGGATGCAAGGATTGGAACGTCGTCGACGACGACGACCGATCAGTGAATGGCGTATGGCGAGCCAACACCCTACGATTCGTACCGGTGAAACATCCGGAGCGCCTCGCTCCAAACGAAGAGTTGTAGTTGACAGCAAGAAGAAGCCCCGCATTGCGGGGTTTTTCGTTTCAGGCTGCTGCCGGCAACTGCATCGGCGCTTCGGGCGGATCGACATCGAACCAGTCCGCCACGAACTGGCCGAACTCCGGTGAACAGCGGGCTGCGTGATTGACCATCGCACGCCTGCACGCCAGTTCCCGCACCTCCGGCTCGGCCTCTTCCAGCTCAATCGCACATTCCAGGCACATGTCGTACCGGAAGCCGGCCGCCCGCGTGTCGCGCATGCTCCGGCTGATCTGCAGCATGTCCTCAATGCCCTTCCCGCAGCAGTCGCAGGTCAGGGGTAGAATCTTCCTTGCCATGGTCGTTCCTCGCTTGAACGTCTGTGGAAGGCCGGCGGGGTGTTGCTGCACCCCGTTCGGCCGCTACTGATCAGTCTTCTTCGCTGTCGTCATCCAGTGGCAGCTTGATCTGCGGGTTGAGCTCTTCGAGCCGGGCCAGATGACGCGGTTTCACCGACTTCCAGTTAGACAGGTCTTTCCCGCAACGGGACACGTGTTCTTGGTCGCTCTGGTAGTCCAACCGCGCAGCCTCCCAATTCTCGAACTTGGCGAGCGCCTGTGTCTGGATGAATTCGGCCATTCGGTTGAAGGCATCGATAAAGGACTCCTTCATCGCGGCTGCCCTTTCACCCGTGAATCCCATTACGAGGAACAGGAACCCGTCCTTTGTCATCTGGACAACTGGCTCCGGCTTCCCGTTAGCCAACTCATTGATTTTCAAGCACTGCTGAAAATTGAGCGCCCTGAATCGCTCCGAGCAACCGAGGTTCCTGATTGCTTGCAGCACGTTGCGATGCCGCTTTCCGAACTGGAGCGCAACGATCTGACTGTCAGTGATCGCCTGTCCACCTGCCAGCATCACCAAGTCGCTCATGCCGCCTTCTCCTGCTCCTGCTTCATGCGGGACTCCAGCTCGGCGTTGAGCTGCCCATTGATGGATCGGTGGTCACGCTTCGCCCGCTCCTTCAGCCACGCGTACACGGATTCCGAGATTCGGAACTGACTCCTGACCTGTTCATCTGCCATAACGCCACCTCTGTTCATTGAAATGCCTCCACGATAGAGGCATGCCTCTACTTTAGAGGCAGACTTTTGGCATTGTCAACTCCACAATGGAGGCAATTCAGTACTAGGCACGTGCATGCGCCCCAAAAGCCAAATCGACTTCGTGAAGACCGCTTTGCGGCTGCCGCCGGAACTGCATGCACAGTTGCATGCATCGGCCAAAGAGGAAGGCAGGACGTACAACGCGGAGATATTGGCCAGGCTCGAAAGGTCATTCGAGCCCGTCTTCCGTTACGACGAGCCGCTCCGCTGGCGCATGGCGCTGGCCGGGCACCGGGAAGTGTCCATGTCGACCGCGGAAATCCTCGTGCGTTCCAAGGAACGCCTGCTGGACCTGATGGAACACCAGGTGGAAATCGACCCATTGACCGAACGAAGGGGCAAGCCGGAGACGGTCAAAGCGAGGCTGGAAAAGGTCAATGGGCTGCTGCGCACGTACCACGAGCAGCTGGAGCTGACCACTGAATTGCTCGGCGAGATCGCAATGGCGGAGATAGATGGAAAGCCACTGGACGAAAAAGAGATCATGCGACGTGTAATCGACCGTCAAATCAACGTTGCCGTGGCTGACTGACCCCAAGCCCAAGAAGCCCACCAAGTAACCAGGAGCAGCAAGGATGCAGCCGAACATCCCCGTACCAACCGACAACCTATACAAGTTCCAGGCTCTTTTTGGCCTCGTCATCATTATTTCAGCGATTGCTGGCCTGTACCTGACGTACGCCACGACGAACGCTGAGCTGGTCACGATTGCCGATCGCTTCTACGAGCTTGAGAAGGAGCAATTAGCTGCTCAGCAGGAGACAGTTGCAGTCGGGGCAGTTGCCGTCTCGGACTCTCGGTCAGCGAACGCTGCGAAGGGGGTGAAAGCGGTTCTCGAGAAGCGGATCGAAGTTGCTGTCTCAAACCGCCGAACCTACGTCGCGGTGCTGTTCTTGGGGATGTTTCTAGGCGGGGTCTTGGCATACTTTGGGTTCACAAAGTGGGCCAAAATTCAGCCTATGCACGACAGGCTCCTTGAGCTGCAGGTCCAAAAGGCCGAAAAGGAGCTCAACCAGCCTTGAGGCAGGCCGCCGCAATAGCCTCCCCACAGGCCCCCCTCCAAAGCCCTGCTATCCTCCCGGCGCCATTTCGAAGGAGAAGTGAGAGTGATTTCAAGGAAGTTGGCTGTCTTGATGCTTCTTGCGCTATCTCTTGCGGTAACTGCACCAGCCGTGGCGAAAGGTGGTGCCACTGCAGGGCAGTTGGCTGAGGGATGTAGCGTGCTTCCTGCGATGCAGGATGGGCAGGACGAGCCCCCGAACCTGTCAGAGGGAGAGACCATGATCAGGATGGCGCGCGCAGGTCTCTGTAGCGGCTATACCCAAGGATTAATAACTGGTTATGTCCTCGCAGGATCAACAGCTGGTGGAGAGAGCTCCACGAACTTCTGCATGCCAGATCGCGTGACACCTAGTCAGCTTTCGCGAATTATTGTCAAGCACAGTCAAGATCATCCCGAGACCGAGCACGAGGACGCGACCCAATTCGTGGTGACCTTGCTTATGGGCACCTTCCCTTGCAGGTGATAGGTTCTCCCACAGCCCCCCCCCGAAAAGCCTTGTTATCCTCCGCTCAACAGCGAGGAAACGGGGCTTTTTTGTGGGTGGCAGGATGCAATCCAACCGGGAAGGTGTGTGATCGCAATTCAGTCCTTCGCGTCGTCGATATGCAGACGCTGCTGAGGTAACCACACCTCCAACACGCTGGCCGTGAGGGCCAATCTGCCCTCAACTGGGGCTTGCCTTGGCGAATTCCAGGGCTAGAATTTCGCCCGCCACGACGCTCCCAAGATCCGGCCGTGGCCCGCCGCCCACCGGTGAAAGGGACTTCAACCGGGGCGGCAACTCTCCAGCCTGGCCAGGTCGCGCCAAAGGGCCCACCGAAACGGCCCATCCCAATATCTGCCCAATTCCGCTTGGTCGCGGCTATGCTGACCGACCAAAAGCGATCAAACGACAGTTCAGTTCTATAGGGGTGAAATGGAAAATCGGTACGGAAAGCTCGCGTCGTGGGTCTACAACCTGGACAAGCCAGTCGGTCGGTCATTCGGTGATGTGGAGTACTACCAGCAGATTCTGAGCGAGTGCGAAGGACCCATCTTGGAACCTGCGGTTGGCAATGGCCGGGTTCTCGTGCCACTGCTCAAAGAAGGGCTTCCCATCGAAGGGTTCGATGCTTCCGAGGAAATGCTTGGCTACTGCCGAGACGCTTGTCGAGAGCACAACGTACTTGGGACCTTGATGCGATTCAGCTTTGGGGACTTCTCATACGACAAGAAGTTCGCTGCAATAATCATTCCGGCGGGATCGCTGCAACTGATCACGGACGCAGCATCGGCAACGGCCGCTCTGAAGCGGTTCTACGAACATTTGTTGCCGAACGGCAAGCTAATTCTCGATCTCGACTCAATCGACGGCTTTCTGGGCGCTTCTGGTGCAATTCGCAGCTGGACGACAGAGCAAGGTGAACTGTTGACGCTGACAGATCATCGAGTAGAAACCGACTACGTGGCTCAAACGACTCTTTCCCATCTTCGCTATGAGCGCTGGAAAGGCGGCAACTTAGTGGAGACAGAGCTCGATCTATTCAAGCTGCGCTGGTGGGGGGTCGAGGAATTCGGCCTCGCATTGCAGGCTACTGGCTTCAGCGACGTTGTTGCGTCGGGCAACTACCAACGCGGTCGCGCACCCCGAAAGGGTGACCAAGTTATCAGCTTTGAAGCACGGCGCCCCTAGAAGCGCGACGCCGTAATCCTAGGCTCCAGCGGCCCTGCTCATGCCGGAGTACCCTCGAGATTGCCGCCCAACGAATTGACATAACCGCAGGCGCCTATTCGTCTAACTAAATGCGCCCAAGCCGTTCCGCTTGACGCAGATTTCATTCGCGACAGCAAAGAATCCTGCCCGATCTCCGATCACATCGGAGGGGACCTCACTTCAATTTTCGTGGAGTTGGCACCATGGGATCTGTTGCAATGTTTTTGGAAGGACCAGGTCAAGAACGTCGCCCGGTGAAGGTTCTGTCGAGCGAGCATGTACGCCTCCGATCTGGCGCCACCGACGGCATCCGCATCGTGCATCCACTGGCTTCAGAGATCGAGATGAAGACGCTGATTGACGCGAATGGAGAGATCGCAAGCCAAGTGGATTTCGACGGGTTCCGGTTCAAGTACAAGGACTCGGATATACCCTGGACCTTGGTGGTGGGTTGATCAAAAAAAGCCCGGCACTTCGCCGGGCTTTCCCTTTGAAGGCCCCCACCCACCTAGCCTTGCCTATCTCCGTCACATCAATCAATCCAAAAGCGACTATGCTGCTTGTAAATCAGCAAAGAAGCCAACAAGAAGGCCACATAGAACAAGCCTTCAGGCCGGTCGAATCCTCACTGATCGTAGATGACACCTTTCGCGCAAGGATCACCTTCAGCATAGCCACCGTGCGAGATGGCTGCATGAGGATCAAGAAGATGAGCGCCAGAAGAGATAAAGATTATGTGGACGTGGTGAGTGAGCTCTCTTACTGGCAGGAGCGCTTCAACCACGGATCGTTCATTTCTGACTCCTTCGAAAAGAAGTGCGTCCCGGTGATCAAGCTCGCCTGTGAAATCTATTTGCGAGACCCACATGGAACAGAAGCCTCATGGGCAGCCGCCCTGCACCACCGCATTCCACCATTGACATCCAGGTTGAACGCGGAAATCACCAAGCACGTGGCACAGCTCTGCTGGAATCGGCTGAACGAATCAGATCAAACGGAGCCCTATTCATCCCCAAGGCTTCAATAGCACCCTCCCCTAACACGGCGAGGCGCAACCTTCATCTGCGGTGACCTCACCGCGATGGAGTAGAAAATGACCAACGTAAACGACACAACCAACACCCAAGGCCAGCAGGAGCGCGATACCAAGCGCGCACCTGGTGCGCCTCAACAGAACGACAACGACCGCAAGGACGCGGAAACCAAGGAAGGTAAGCCTCAGGATGGCGGCAAATCCCAGCAGAAATAAGCCATCCTGCTGGTGACTGAAGGAGAGCTGCGTCTGAACGCGCAGCTGCTCCGAAGGAATGGACAGCAGTGAGTAACGTAACGAAAGCGAAGGCGCTGATGGCGAAGATTACCTATCAGCTTCGCCCACCAGAAACGACAACGATGGCGCCATGCAAGAACTGCGGCAGAAGCAGTCCAGGCGGCCAGTCCTGCGCCGACTGCCTTTGCACAGAGCTTGAGACTTTGATCAAGAACAAGGGAGCAGTAATTCGATGGTCCAAGTCAGCAAAAGCGGCAGCAGAGGACGAAGCGCTTATCCTCACCTACGCGCGGCGAAGCTGAAGCACCGAAGAATTCCAGCCACCTCGTTCGCGGAGGCACGCCGACAGCCGCAATCACAAAGAAAATGGGCTTCGAGCGTCAGGAGGCCATATGGCTTACAGCGCGCAATACCTCACTCAGGAAGAATGGATGAACTTGCACACGGCCTACCTTTCCCACCAGGCAGATTCATTCTTCTGGGATATCTATCAAGCCCTTATGGATGAGGCGACACGGCGAACTGGGCAAGGGATACATGTCGCCAATGAACTAGCTGGGGCGGCGGTGCAGTTCGGCGCCACCCGAGTAGCTCTTTTCGTAAAGTAGAGAGGCCCCGCTTCTGCGGGGCCTTCCATTTAAGGACACATTAGACTGGTCGAACTAGCGCCCTCATCAAGGGTAACAACGAGAAGAGAGATAAGGCACGCATAGCTCGTATTTGCATCATGCACTTTACGCCCTGAAGGCCCAGCAACTACCGACAGCATCAGCGAATCACACAAATCCTCGCGAAAGCGCCTATGGTAGGGCCACGAGCCCAACCCCCGCTCCAGGCCAGACTGATGAACTATGACGACGCGAGAGCCGATCTCGATGATCTTGCTCTTGAGATGACCACGCTCAATCACTCATGGAACTACACAACGCGCCTCGATAAGCTGAGGGCTTTGGCAATTCTAACGAGACGCGCACTAAAAGAGTCCGCAGGAACCACAAACGAGCAGGAGCGCCGGAACGGGATTGAGGCAGTACTGGACCGCATCACTAGCATGATGGGGGCTACCGCTCAGCTTGAGCATCTGAAAGAAAGCTATCGCCGATAGCGACTGCGCATCAGCGAAATGCCGGGCCGCCAACGATTGGCTGGCGACCCGGCAATGGAACCGCTGAAAGTGACGCGGCACCATGACGTCATGAACCGTTCCAAAAGAGGAATCGGTTTCCCTTAAAGAACCATCCATGACGAACCAATACTCTGGGAACCTTGGTTAACTTGACGTGCAGCCCGAGGCGTCGCTTCACGGCAAGGTCTGACCGGTTCCCTCGGGCACGGGGTCAGGAAGCGGCTCCGGCTCCGCGCCGATCCCGAAGTGCTGCGCCGCCCGCTGGACGTAGGCGGCCTTGATCCCGGCAACGATCACCGCGGCGGCCAGCGGATCGGAAAGGCCCACGTCGTAGCTGTTCCCCAGCACCTCATCGATGCTGTTCTCCAGCTGCGGACCCAATGCCTCGCCGCGCTTGAACGAGCCAATGTAGCTCCACCACTGGGTATGCCAGATCACCTTTCCTGCCGTGCTCGGCGACCCATCCTCGTTGGGCGTGAAGAAGATTTCCGCCCGCCGGCACACCAGCACATCGCGGTTCGCTTCGTCGTAGACACGTTCAACGTCGCCAGCTTCCGTCACCCGCATTACCTGCTCGCTCATGCTCAATACCCCGAAACGTCAACAGTGATGATCTGCATCTGGTTGCTGGATGCCACTGGAGCCGGCGCGGCCCAGGGCGCGTAGGAGCCCTCCCCCGTGTTCTGGGATGCGACCGTGCAGCCCGTGGCCGAGGAAGTGATCAGGCTCGCGGAGCACGCCCACATCCAGTTGGACGACGGGGTGGCTTGGTTGCCCATCCAGCGATAGGCCGGGATGGGAACGATCTGGGCGTACTGCCCGGCCGGCAGCACGACCGACCCCGCCGCCGACGTGCCTGTCAGCACGGTGGAGTTGACGACCCGCATGTACCGCTGCCGCGAATCAAACACCGGCCTTCCCTGGGCGTCGAACAGTCGAATGCCCGCACCGCCCCCGCCAAGCACCTTCGGTCGGTCGAACACGAACACCTCGATCTCGTCCGTTGGCGCTGCCCCTGCGCCATGTGCAGAGATCCAACCGAACTCCCAGCCGCCCGCGACTGGCCGGGCTCGCATCACCGTCCACGGCTTGCTGCTGCGCGCGGCGACGATGGGGCGGTCCAGTCCCGGCAGCGACAGCAACGCTTGGTTGCCATAGCCGCCGGTCACCGGCCCGGTGTTCCCTGCGTTGAACTTCACCGTGTGCTTGGACACGAGCGCATAGTTGAAGAAGCGCTCATCGATGATCAACTTCAGGTCATCGTTCCTGATTTGAAAGCCCGCGCGCATCAGAACGTTCCGTAGTAGAAGCGGCCAGGCCCTGACCAGCTCAAAGTTGTGCCACTGACCGTGGGCAGCATGAAGTTGCTGGGGTACATGATCCCGTTCTGATCCAGCACAGGGAAAACGAATGGCGTGCCCTCGGCCAGCTCTGGAACGACAACCGAGCCGGCCGAAGCCGGCTCCATGTATCCAAGCAAGCGCGTTGCCCGGCTCGTCAGTGTCAGCTCAACGACGTTCGCAGCGCTCCGCGTCCTAAGTCCCGCTGGCATCTACGCCTCCTATCAATCAACAAGAAGACCAAACTCAACCCGCTTGACGTTGTTGTTGTCCCGGATAGTGACCAGGGTGTTGATGATCTCCATCGAGCCCTGTGCGTTAGAACCACGGATGATCGCCACGCCGGCAGTGGTCTTGCACTCAATGCAGTTCGCAGTGGTGCAGTTGGCTGCGCCGATGTTCGGGCCGAACCACTCCATCAGCGCGCCGCCGACACCGAACCCAACGCCGATGATCTTCTGATAGTTCGCGTTGAAGACACGCAAGTAGTTCCCGGTGATCTCCATGCTTGCCGATGCACCGTCCGCAGCCAGAAGCCGAAAGTAGTCCATGACGAAGGTCGTTCCACCCCTCAACCCGTCGTTCTCGGTAATGGTTCCTACCCATCGACCGTTCACATCAACGCCAACCGTGTTCCTCGCACGGATAACATTCTGCTCCTCGCTCAGCAATTCGATTTGCACGTCATCCACCAGGACATACGTGTTCGGATTGCCGATGTTGCTGCATCGGACGCAGAACTGCAGGAAAGACACGCCAGCCGGGACTTCCCACACACCGGTCACCTTTCGATAGTTGTAGTCCAGCCCCGGAAGCGCAACATAGGCATCGGTGTCGTAGTGCGTGGTGTACTGCCGGCTGTTGTTCCATGCGCTCGCCGAGATACGAACATAGCCAGCCGTCGCCACGCTACCTTGCGCGCGGACCCAGAACGTACACCGGAACTTCTGGCCTTGGCTTACGCGGATATGCCGCTGGTTATAGACAAGGTTGCTGAACCCAACAAGCATGCGCAGGCACCGACCGGAACGGGCATTGGCGGTGCTGAGGTCGGAATACAGCGGCATGCCATAGCTGTAGGTGTCCACGACACCGGTGCTAAAGCCCCAAGCCTTATCAGTTTCGAACCCGCCATCGAGCGTGACGATCGCGTTTGATGCAATGCTCACCTCCGAAAGGTTCGTGATGGCCGCACTTGCACCGTCAGCCGTCACCTTCACTTGGCCAATCTGCTGTGCCTGAGTCGTCACCCGCCCATCAATGCTGCTAACGTCGGTGGTCAGGCCCGAGATTGCAGCGGCCGTAATAACGCCCTGTGCCGATTCGACCTCGCACACGGCGTTATCGACCAAGATGCCACTTCCGACGGCAGTGTGATTCCCGATGTAGATCATCACCTTGCCGGTTGCAGCTCCAGCCGGCACATCCACCCAGCCCGACATGATGCGACTACCCCACACCCAGCCGCCGGTCGTTGTCGTGATCCACGGCAGCCACTGGTTCGGCAGGGCCGTTCCCGTGGTGTCATAGAAGCGGACACCAACACGGATCTGCGTACCAGCCGCTGGAGCGGTGCCGGCGGTCTGCGAGTCGAGCGAGAGATACACGCGCTTCGAGTTGCGGATCTCGAAAACTTGCGCGTTGAACAACGTTCGATTCGGGTTCGCCGCGTCACCATTGAACCGCATCGAGTAGCGGCCATTTGCTGCGGAGCCGTCAAAGAACGTGGACGACGGCGGCAGCTGGTTGTTGCTTGGGCTCGTCTCGACAGTACCCCAGCCGATGTTCCCCGTGATGGCTTCAAAGGACGGGTTCTGGATCGTCGCGATGTCGCCGATGGCACTGCGAACGGACGTAAGGCTGTCCGCCATCGCGTTATCGCGCGTGACACTGGCCTGCTCAACAGCCGTGACACTTGCCTTCGTCGCAAGATCCGGGATTGTGGCTTCAACGTTGCCCACCCGCAAGCCGAGCGCGCCATCGCGGTCAACGCTGGCTTGATCCACCTGGTCAACACGCGCCTTGGTTTCAAGCATGCCCGTCCCTGCCGGCATGCGTGCCTGCAGCGAGTCGACGCGCAGCGCTTCGGCTTCCAGTTCCAATGCGGTGGTGGTGGCAAGCTGCAACGCAGCCGCAGCGGCCTCTGCCACTGACGCGAACTGGCCGATGTACTCCCACGTGGCCGGGTTCGTGCTCGGCCTGACGTTCGTGTTCGCAACGTTCGCGCGATAGAGATTCCCACCCTCTCGCACGAGCCAGCCGGCAATGTAGTCCTCCGTTTCGGACCACTCGGGGGCATTAACGATTTCCCCGATCTCGCCGGCCAGTGCGTCCACCCGTGCGATAGCCTCATCGCGGGCTGCGTTGGCCTTTGCCGTTGCATCTGCCGCCGCCTGCTGGGCGTACTGCAGGTCTTCCAGCGCACGGTCCCGGATCTCGGCATCGAGCCGGGCCTGTTCCTCGGCCTGCTTGCGCGTGATCTCCTCCAGGCTATCCCCGATGCCCCCGATCTGCTCGCCCAGATTATGGGTGAGCGTCCGCGTGATCACCCGCATTCCCACGGACAGCTCGCCGCTGGTATTGCGGCTCCGGCAGGCGAAGGTCCACTCGCCGGCTACCGGCTCCACGGCTTCGAATGCGGCCGTGTGGTATCCGTCCTTGCCGACCGGCTTCATCAAGTCCCAATCCGGGCTGGCCAGCAACCCAGCGACGTAGCGGATCTCGACGCCGGCAAAGTCTGGCGACTGCAGCGTTCCTTCCAGCCAACCCCAGGTGTACTGCCTCACGCCACCGCTGCCGGACTGCACGTCGAACAGGTCGACCAGGACGGGCGGAACGTCGGCCCCCGCGGTGGTATAGGACACCGAGGCCGCAACGCCGGCCTCTCCGTCAGGGGAGTACGGGCGCACGACGATGGCGTAGGTTCCCGCCTCGGGGATGCGCCAGGTGGCAGTTCGGGTCTGGGTCTGGGCGACGTCTCGAAGCTCCTGGCCTTCACCTGCGGCCCGCACGACGATGTTGCTTACCGGGCCGCTGATGTCGAATGTGGCCGTCAGTTCGGTGAAGCTGGTGTTGCCCTGGACCACCAGCTGCTCGGTGATGGCCACATTGGAGGCAACCGGCCGCGTCTGCAGCAGCGAGCCGTCGGGGGAAGGCACGTAGTGGCCGGTGAGGACGTAGTTCCAGAACTCCGGCCCCTCAGCCACCACGCGCACGCTCGCGCCCTTCAGATCGCTCTCCGGCTCCACGGAAACGACGCGCACACGCAGGCCCGGGGTCTGCTTGAAGTCGTAGATCCACAGCGTGTCGTCCGGGGGGTTGTCCGGAGTGCCACCCGGCAACGCCGCATCGGCCGGCCAGGCATCTTGCAGCTCGACGGTGTCGCTCTGGCCAGTGAAAGGCTTCACCCGCAGCACTCGGTAGACGCGCTCCCCGGGGATGCGCAGGCCGATGTAGGCCCCGCCGCTGGCCGGCGCCGGTACAGGCTCGTCCAGGTGCAGGGTGACCACCCCGCCGCTACTGGTGGCGGCGACGATGCGCCCGCCAACCCCCCATTGCGTCATATCGTGCTGCATAGCCAGCAGCGACAGGCGCTGATAGCTCAGGTGCTCGATGTCGGTGCTGTAGCTGATGTCCTTGTACTGATAGAGCGACTGGGCCAGGTGCCAGCGGGCCAGGCGCGCGGCGTGTTCCTCGGTGGTGACACCCTCGCCCGTGACCTGCGCCGGGTTAAGCATGGTCGTCACGCCCGGCGCCGGCACCCGGATCGTCTTGGTTTCCCAGGTTGTGCCGTCGGCGTAGGTGTACTCGATGCCGTCGGCGGCATTGCTGAGCGTGTAGTCGACCTGAAACTGGCCCTTCTTGATCGTGGCCATGTTGACCACACCGGACAGCGGCTGCTCCTGCGCTGCCCACACCACGCCCAGGCGGCCGCCGGCCCAGGTGATCTGCCCGAAGCCGGCCAGCGCGATCGCGGCCAGCACCTGATCGTGGTTGCGTGCGTCCTTGATCAGGAAATCGTAACGGTAGCCGTTGGCCGCGCAGTGCAGCGAGAAGGCCTTCAGGGACTCGATGTCGATCTGCGCGTCCGACAGAGCCATGCCGCCCAGCAGCCTGCCTTCGCGGACGATGCCCCGGGCATAGGCGAGGATCTGCGCGCCCGGGTTGCTGGTCTCCTGCGTCGCCCACTCGGTACCGGTCCAGACCGGGATCGGGTCAGCATGGCCGATCGCGCGCAGCTCGTCCGGGGAGCCATTGAGCTGGCCGGTGGCCTTCAGCTTCACGCCGGTGCGGGAAATGCCGGTGTAGTCGGCCTCATCGACCTGCACGCTCGTGAGGGTCGTCCAGGCAAAGACCGCTTGGGCCCCGCTGCCGTTGGTGTTCAGGCCTGCAGTGCGCACACGCACGTCGTACTGGCCGCGCGCCACGTCCTTGGCGTAGCCGACCCGGTGCAGCTTGGTCTTGTTGCTGTTGAGCGTGTAGCTCCCGAAGCTCAGCCAGCTGGTGGTACCGGTCGGCCGGTACTGGATCTCGACGCGCTCGGTGTTGTTCTTGTCCTTGCCCTTGCTGGTCTTGTCGTACAGCTGGTACTCAATGGCCACGACCAGCCGCACGGTGTCGGCCGAGCCCGTGCGCTCCACCCACGCCGAGGGCTGGTGCTTCGGGTCGCTGCCGGTGTCGATCAGCTGGCCACCGTCGATCACGTCGGCGTTGCTGTACAGGGGGATGGCCTGCTCCGGCATCTGGCTGTAGCCGGCGTGGAAGACCTGCGCCCCCTCGTACGTGCTCAGCAGCGTGTCGCCGTTGTAGAACTCCTCCACGCGGCCGACGTTGATGCCAGCGCACAGCAGCATGCCCAGGTACTGGTCGTTGCCCTCGTACCAGGTGTACGGCTTGCTCAGCAGGTCAGGCGTCAGGCGCACGCGCCCGAACAGCAGAGGCAGCGGATCGTAGGGGCGCAGCTGGTTGCGCGCGCCGGTGATCGAATACACCGAGTCCTGCTGCTGGCCAACGGCCTTGGGCGGCTTGGGTGCCAGCACCTTGTTGATCAGCATCGACCCGGCAATGTAGACCGCCGACTGCACGGCCAGCGTTCCCAGCGCGGTCGACGTGCCCAGGGTGAAGCCAGCGATCGCACCACCGCCGAAGGTGAAGTAGGTCAGCGCGATCATGGCCACGACGGCCAGCGCGGAGCGTCCGACGCCACCGCGCACCTCGATCACCTGCCCCGCCTTCGGGTAGACGTGATGCCACAGGTGGCGCTCGACCTCCCGGCCACCGACCGACACCTCCCACGGCTGCCCGTCCAACTCGGGCACGTTGCGCACCAGCAGGGCATACAGGCTCTCGCCCGGCCGCGCCTCCCACACCGTGTTCCGCTGGCCGTCCAGCAGCGCCGGGTGTGGGGTGACAATCAGCTGGCCCGGCTCGGTGCGCGGCAGTTCCATCAGACCCATGAATATGTTCCTTCGATTCGCAGCCCGTAGTCGGGCAATTCGCGGGCGCGATGCAGGATCGAGCAGCCCGTCTTTTCGTTCGCGTGCAGCACGTAGGCCTCGTGTGACAGCCAGAAGTACACGCCTGCATGCCCGGGGCGTTTCTGTCCGTGCTCGATCATCAGGACCAGGTCACCGTCCTGCGGCGCTTCCGTTCGTCGCGCGTACGGCCTCGACAACTCGCCGATGGCGGCCTGTCCCTCGGCACCGCGCGGGCGGCGGCCAGGCATCTGGATCTGCCGCCCGAACAGCTCTCGCTGCACCAGCGCCACCAGGTCGGCACAGTCGAAGGTCTGCTCGTCGTAGGGCAGCAGGGTGAAGCGCTCGACGTCGGCCAGGCGCATCAGAAAGCCCCCGGCGCGGTGAACGGGTTGTAGCGCAGGCGCACGGCCTGCTGCCGCATCAGTGCGTCGTAGCCGCAGCTGGCCGTGGCAGTGCGCGTGTTCACCGACACCTGGGTGATCGGCAGGATGTAGGTCCGCTCGATCACGTTGGGGTTTGCCCGGTCGCTGATCATCAGCTTGGCCTGCACGACGTCGTAGGGCTGCAGGCGCTCCAGATCCTGGGTGATGCCCCGCCCGATGTTGTCCAGCGTCAGCACCGCCCGGGGCGTCTGCCCGGACACGTCGTCCGGCAGCTTGAAGCCGAACGGCACGCCGATGTACTCCACGCCGTTGCTTACCCAGTTCCGGGTGTCGTTGACGATGCGCATGGTGTCGGTGAAGGACGGCGCCGATACCTCCAGGAACAGCAGCACGCCGGCAAGATCGGTGACGCGCTGCCGGCGCTCCAGAAATGTGCTCATCGCAGGTACTCCACAACGACGTCCATCCGATAGTCACCCGCTTCTTTCTCATCGGGTGCAAGCTGGCCGAGCGCCCCACCTTCGAGCCGGGCAGTAATGGTCTGCCCGGTGAACGGGTGGACCATGGTGAACCAGCCGATTCGGCCGATCTCGTAGAAGTACCAGTCCTCGAAGATCAGGACAGCGTCCATACCAGTGAAGTAGAGCGTCATGCTCTGTTTCATCAGTACCTGGCTGTTCTCCAGCCGTTGCTTTGGCACGCCCCGCTCCATTTCCGTGCGAAGAACCGACGGATCGAACGAGCGCCCCTGGCCATCGAAGACCACTCGGGCCACAGAAGGCATCGACGCCATTACACGCCCTCCGACAGGTTGAACCTGCCCTTCATTCCGGCATACAACTGCCCTTGTCCACCTCCAACCTGCGCGCCCAGGTACTTGTCCACCTCGCCGAGCATGACCTCGATGTCAAAGCCACCCGACGCGTTCCTCGACGCGGATGCAGTCGTGCCCTGTGGCGCATTCCGAACGTTGACGTTGATGCCTCCCAGCACCCCCACGGCAGGCGCGCCACCTCCGACCACACCGCCGTCGGCGAACGCACGCACGCCGCGGCGCATGGCTTCCACGATTCCTACACCACCTGCACGCGCAATGTCGGCCTGCGACCACACCACCTCCCCCTTGTGCACGATGCCCGCTGGTTCGAACTTGCCACCGGGTCCGGTGTAGCCCCCCTCCGCCTTGCCGTTGCGCAGCAGCTTCTGCATCACGCTGGCGAACACTCCACCGGTTCCGGTTGCCCCCGAGGCACCCGCCGCGCCACCGGAGAGCAATCCATCGAACAGCGTCTCGCCAATTCCGGAGATGGCCTTCTTGATCTGGATGCGTGCTAGGTCCGCCAGGATGGACTTGGTCATGTCCGAGAAGCTGACCTTCCCGGTCTCGGTGAACCCCACCCACACGTCCTCCAGACCGCTGAACACCGAGCCCACGACACCGCCCATCTGCTTGGCGGCGTTGCCGGCCTCCTCCTGGTAGTTCGCCCATGCCCCCTTGGCCCCGAGCAGCCAGTTGCCCTCGGCCTCTTGCAGTTCGGCGTAGCTGTCGCGGATGGCCAGCACCCGGTCCAACGTCTTGGCATGGAGAGCTGCCTGCTCTTCCTCAAAGGTCCGTTGGTCGATCTGATCCGCATTTCGCTGCAACGTCAGCTGCCGCAGCTTGTCCGCGCTATCGGCGTATGCGTCGTTGATCTGCTGTTGGATCTCGTACTCGCGGTCGCCCATGCCTACTTGGGCGACCCGGGTCTCCATGTGGCGGCGCAGCGCCGCATTGCTGGCCTCCAACGCCGCGGTGTAAGCAGCTACAACGTTGGTCCGGGTCTTCTCGGACGCCTGCTCCTCCTGCTTCAGGACATCGAGCTTCGCGGCTCCCTCGATGCGGACTTTGGCCAGCCGGGCTTCCAGTTCGGCCCGCTGGCGCTGAACAGCAATGCCCTCGCGTCCGGCTGCGGCGTGGCGACCGAGGAACGCGATTTGCCCCTCCAGGGAACGTGCCTCTGCATCGGCACCCTGCTGGATCAACTCGCGCATGTGCCGGTAGTAGTCATCCGCACTGATCTGCCTTGCGGCGAACTGAGCGCGCAGAGACTGGGTTCCGGCCGCGATCCTGGCTTGCTCTACGGCGAGTTCGTCTTTGTAGCCCTGCAGGCCCGCAGCGCGGTTTGCCGAGGCCATGCCTGCTCCGGATGGGGACCGTTCACGGTACTTTCGCTCGATCGCGGCCACCGCCTGGGCGCGCTGCGCTTCGAGCCTTTCAGCGAGCTGCAGCTCGCCGGCGAGCTTGGCATCCGCCACGCCTTTGTCGATCCTGGTGTTGATGGCCTTGATCGCGTCAGCGCGCTGTTGCGCCTTGGACTCCTGGGACGAGATCAGCCGGTCATTCTCGATCGCCAGCTCATTGGCGGCCTGCCTTGCCGATCGCTTCTCGGCGTCGGCAACTTCCCGGCCCATCTCCAAGTTGATCGCCTTGATGCGGTCATACCGCCGCATCACAGCGTCTTCCAGCACCTTCTGCTGGGCGGCATTGAGCACGAATCCCGAGGTGGGATCGCGCGACCGATTCAGAGCATTGAGGTCACGCTGATTCTCCAGCATCAGCTCCTGCAGCTGCGTGACATTCTGGACCGGCCTGCCGATGCCCATCATGGCGTCCCACGCCTCGGACGCTCCGATTTTCACGTACTTCCACGCATTCTCCAGCGAGCCCAGGTTCTCCTCGACCTTTCGCGCCACTTCGATGGTAGCTTCGGCATAGGTCCGTGTCGCAAGCGCCTGAGCTTCCTGCTCCCGTCCCTGCTCCTGAAGCGCCTTGATCTGCTCGTAGACGGTAAAGGTCAGGAAGTGCTGCGATTCGTTAAGTTCCGCGATCGCCTTCACAGGGTCCTTCGCCAGATCAACGAAGCTGGCAACCGTTTCCTCGATCGACTGCCCCGTTGCGCGCTGCATCGCATCGGCGGCTTCAGCAACGATGGCAAAGTTCTCAGAGGAAATACGCCCAGTCGAAGCAACAGCAGCCAATGCCCGGGATGCGCTGGCCTGAGTTGACGCCGAATTGGCATCGATCTGCTGTGCCATCGTCGCAAGCTGGGATGCCGTCACGCCCGCACTGTCGCCCGCCTTCGCCAAGGCCTTCTCGAACTGGTTGGACTCCTGGGCCCCCTTGTAGGCGGCGAGGCCCAGCGTGGCCAGGGAGACAGCCAGGACGGATGCCGGGTTGATCATTCCGATCACGGCGGACGATACCCCCTTCAACGCCGGTGCCACCCCGCCAAAGCTGTCTTTGATCTGGCCACCCTGCTGCACCATAACCGTGAAGAACGGCATCCCGCCCTGCAGGCTGGTGAAGATGTCGGTGAACTGCGCCGGGAGCTGGCGCATCGCCTGCGCGGTCTGGCCAGCGGACACGCCAAGGTCACCGATGGGGTTCTTGGCCGGCAGTGGACGGCCGGCTTCGCTGCGCACTTCGCGCAGCTGGCGGGTGAGCATGCCCAGACCCTGCCGAATGTCGGCAAGGTCGGCGCTGATGCGCACGCGCAGGTTTGCAGATGGTTCTGCCATGGGCGGGTAGCTCCTAAGGGCGCGCCGGGGCGGGCCCGGTCATCAGGTTCTGGTACTGCTGCCAGCCGGCAGCATCGGCACCGAAGGCAATGCGAACAGCCAGAGCCAGGTCCGCCAGCCGCTGGCGCTCGTCCCGGGCCGCAGCTGCGGTGAAACCCCGCAGCTGAGCCAAGGTGAAGCGCATGACATCGGTACGCGTGTGGCCGCGCGAGATCAGGTACTGGACGAGTTCGGCGGTGTCGGGAATGCGACCGCCTCCCTCACCGCCACCACCATCGTCCGCAGCCGGCGGGCGAAAAAATCCTTGTTGAGGCCCGCCACCGCCTCGAGCAACTGTGCCACTTCGTCCAGAGTGCCTCCGGAAACCCATTTGGGCTCCCGGTCCACGGCGACGCCCAGCGCCGCGGCGATCTCGTTGCCGTCCTGCTCGAGCAGGTCGAGGACGATCGCGCCCGCTTCAACGCCCTTTGCACTGTCGAGCACGCCTGCCAGAAGGGCAATGCGTGCAATGGCAGTTCGGCTTGCCCCGATGAAGGGGCCCAACTGCTCCAGGCGCAGCGGCTGCACCTGGAGCAGTTCATTGCGGAACCGCACCGACCGGGTGGGCGGGTTCAGCACCTCGTCCACGGTCGGTGCGGTGCCATCGTCACGTCCGGCCATCGTCACTTCTCCTGCTGCCAGTTGAAGTAGGCCGACTTGTCGGTACCGGTGGCCTTGCTCGGGTCCTTGTTGACCTTGCCCGACACCGAGCCGGCGCCGTGTTCGTTGCCGATCAGGCCCATGCTCTCGATGACGCCGCCCGAGACCTTGTGGAAGACCGCGCGCACGACCTTGCCACCACGCGCCTCGTTCGCACCGTAGAACTGCACCTCATAGAACTTCTGGGCCGTAACGGCGGCCTCGACGTGCCCCAGGGCGGCGTTCTTGTAGCTGACCTTGATGTTGGCCGCGCCATTGACCGGCGCCGGGATCGTGGAGCCGGCGGGAATGAACAGCATGCCGCGCTCGAAACGGTAGTCGGTACCGGCGGCATACGTGGTCGATCCGGTCGCAGCCTTCACCGCGGTGATTTCCGAAGCAATGAGCGACAGCGGCGTGTAGGCGCCGACGGTGGCCACCGCGTCCTCGTCCACGACCGTGCTGGCGGCGATGTCGCTGGCCTTGCCGCGGGTGGCGCGCGCGAAGTTGGCCGGGTTGAAGTCGTGGAAGGTGTAGCTCAGCGTGTAGCCGGTGACGCGATCGACGCTGTTGGCCACGCCGCCGCCGGGGTTCTGGCTGTCGGCCAACTCGATGGTGTTGGTCTGGGCGGCGGTGGTGAAGGCGGAGACGTTTCCGACTTCCTCGAACGGCAGTTTGGTCCCCCACTCACGAATGAGGACGATGCCGCTACCCAGGTAGCTGTAATCTTCGGCCATGTTGGCTCTCCAGTTGGGTTGCCGCTGCGCGGCGGGTTACTTCTTGGGGATGTGGGATTGGTAGGTCATCAGCACGCCCACCCAGCCCGCGCCGGCCTTCTCCGGCAGCAACGGCTCCATGCCGACGTACACGGGGACCTGGTGGCTTGGCGGGTAGTTGCGCGCGGTCGCGCTGTTATCGAGCGCGGCCTCGATGTCGCTGATCAGGTCGTCGAGGGCTTCCTGATACTTCTCGGTGTCGGCCGGCACCTTGGCCATCACGCTGACGGTGGTCAGGCGGTGGGTGTTCACCTTGGCCTGGTCGGTGGCGCGCTGCTGCTTCTCGATCACCGCGGTGAGCACCGCCTCGGTGTCCTGATCGCCGGGACCAGGCTCCAGCGTCCAACCGACGCCGGCATCGGTAAGGAAGCCGGCCTGCTTGGTGATGCCTTGGAGCGTCTTGCCCATGGCATCGAGCAGCGCCTTACGGGGACTTGGCATCAGCCACCTCCCACTGCTGGGTCGACGCATCGCCCCGCAGCTGCTTGATGAGCTTGAGCTCCCGGCCACTCCCAACGATGCGAACCACCGCCCCCTTACGCGGTGACACCTCGCTCAGCTGCAGCGTGATGCGGTCGAACAGGACCGGAATCGGTGCCAGATCGTCGTCGGTGAACTGCTGCACGTCCTCGTCCAGGAACACGGTGCAGGGGGTTTCCGCCCCTTCGAAGATGTAGCGCGCCGAATCGGCAACGCCGACGCCGTGGAACGACTTGAATGCGAGCGCGTCCATGCGCTGCAGAAACGCCTTCTGGTTCAAGGCAGTGGCCTCGCGGTTTCCATCGCCTTCTCCAGCTCGCGCTTCAGGTAGAAGGGCATGAGCTTCTTCCACGTGTCCTCGGCCATTCCGAAGATGTCGTAGCGCGGTTGGTAGTTGGCGGTGCTGGTGAAGATGAAGACCGAGCGCACGGCCGAACCCCAGCCGGTGCCGATCCGCTCGTAGATGCCTGGCCGGAGCTTTCCGCGCCGCTTGGTGATCACGAAATACTCGCCCCCCTTGGGTGCACGCGATCGCCGGCGCTTGGCACTGGTCGGCGTCTGGTTCTGGTACCGGTCCCGCTGGGCGCCCAGCTGCGATAGCAGCTTGGTCACCTGACCGGCCGGCACGTTGCCGTACTGGTTTGGGCGCGCTCCCCGGCCCATCACCGCGAACTGGCTGGGCGACATCAGCCCCTTGCCCTGCAGCAAGCGCTCGAAGCCCTTGCGCCGGCGGGTGCCTCCCTCCACCTCGGTGAACAGGTACTTGGACGGCGGCGTGCCCTTGAACGCCTCGTCGCGGATGAAGATCTCCGCGTACGGGCGTGCCTTGGTGGCCTTGCGGTAGAGCGCGGCGTTCTTGGTGAGGGGCGTCGGCCGGTCGAACACCTGCGGGGCGCGCTGCTTCCAGCGCTCGCGGATCTCGAAGGCAACCTTGTTTGCTGCCTGCGACGTCGCAAACGGAAGTTGGCTGCGCTCCAGGTCGGTGAGCTGCCGGCCGAGGGCGTTGTCGGGGTCTACCCCGATGCGGATCTGAGCCATATGACCTCCAGCCCGGCCCGCACATGCGGGCCGGGCCTTGGGCTTACTTCGCGCCCGGCTTCAGGCGGATGACGGCATCCGGGCGGGTGTTGATGTTCAGCGGGTTGGACTGGCTTTCCAACTGAATGCCCTTGTTCATGCGCATGGGGGCGGTCTTGCTGTAGTACGGCAGGCCGATTCCGCGCACGGTCTCCAGGTAGTCCGCCGGTGCGAAGCGGGTCAGGAACATGTCCGGCACGCCCAGCGGGAGCGCGATCGCCTCGTTGTCGGGGATGGCGACCTTGCTGCCCGCGCTACCCGGCAGTTCCTCGAAGGTCACATCCCCGAACGTGAAGCCCTTGCGCAGGTCCGAGCGCAGCGCAGCGCCGTCCTGCCAGCGCTTGTAGGCCTCCTGCACTTCCGGGTGATCGACCAGCGCATCGAAGAAGCCCGCGCTGCAGAACACGTGGATGCCGGTATAGGGCACCCCACCCAGCTTGGCCTCGATCGCGCGCTTGATCGAGACAACCTTGGAGCGGACCTTCGTGTCCGGCTTGGTCAGCTCCATGCCGATCACCGACTGCTCCACGCCGAACTCCTCGTAGAAGTCCAGGATGACGGAGCCGTCGGCATTCAGCAGCTTGCCCTGCAGGGCGCCCATGCGGTGGTACTCGATCGTGTAGTCCAGGTCACGCTTGTGTACAACCTGCAGTCCGTTGACCACCGCCGCCACGTTCGAGCCATTCGGGTCGGCCGGGTCCCACACGCCCAGCAGCTGGTCGGCAATCACAGTCGAGTTCTGCGGCAGGTGGGTGGTTTCCAGCAGCTTGACCTTGCCGCGGTCCAGGCCCTTGGGCTGGCCCGGCGAGCCGCGCGGGACGTTCGGCACCAGCACCAGCTTGTTGTCCTTGATGCCGATCCTGACGATGGTGGTTCCGACCAATCCTTCTTCCTGGAAGAGATTCATGTCGGCGATGCGGGTGGGGATGCGCGGCAGGTTGTTGATGTGGGCGTTCAGTGCATCGAAGCCCAGCGCACCCAGCGCCAGAAGGGTCTGCAGATCCATGGTGTTGGTCTCTCTCGAAAAGGGGGGATACGAAAAAGCCCCGCCGAAGCGGGGCCGTGTGTCACGGGCGGGAGCGGGTTGGCCCGACTCAGGCGGCGTCGATGGTGATGGTGTCGCTGGTGGCTTCGGCCAGATCGGTCGCGGTCACCTTCAGCGTGTACTCGCCGGCCGCGCTCAGCGAGGCCGCATCCCAGGTGACCACGCCACCCACGGCCGCCTTCGCGCCGCCGCCGGTGAGGTTGCCGGCGCCGCTGGCCTTGGCCAGGGTCACGCTGATGGTGCTGCCGGTCACCAGCGCGCCGAACACATCCTTCACGTGCGCCACGATCGGCTCGAGGACTTCGCCCGCCGTGCCGACCAGCGGGGTATCGGCAAACACCAGGTGATGGGCGGTGTTGGACGCGATGGGCGTTTCGGTCCAGCGGGTGATGATGCCGGACTCGGCCAGGCTGATGGCCGCCAGCAGCTTCTGGTCGGCGGTCACACCAGCGGCCCATGCCAGCTTCTCGCCGAACACTTCGGCATTGCGGGCCACCGCTGCGCCCTCCACGGCCAGCGCGCCCGCATCGGTACCGGTTTCGACCGGGCCATAGAGCACCTTGACCGCATCGGCACCGTTCACGGCGACGGTGTTGTCCGCCTTCAGGAGCGTGCCGGCGGACAGCATGCCCTGCCCGGCCGGGATTCGGATCGTCTCGCGGCTGCGCTCGCCGTTTGCATCGGACAGCAGGAATTCGCCGGTGCGGGTGCCGGCCAGGGAAATCTCCATATCAGTTACCTCGATTCTTGTAGATGTGGGTGGGGTCCAGCTTCGCCTTCACTTCGGCGGCGCGTGTTTCGGCCGTGGTGGCCGGGTGTGCGGTGATGACCTGCGAACTGCGGCCCTCCTCCGCCTTCATCGACAACAACTGGGTGCGTACCGTGTCGAGGTCGGTGTTCGTCTCGATGAAGCTGGCCGCCAACGCTTCGCCACCGGCCACGGTGGCCGCACAGGCGTCCAGCACATCGTTTGCGTACTCCAGCGCGGCAGCGCTGGCTTCGCCGGGCTGCTCACCACGACGGATCAGGGCCATGCCGATCGTCGCCGGCAGGTCGCTGGCTGCCACCGTCGCGGCCAGGCTCGGCTGCTCGGCAGGCGCGGCCGGCGACGCGCTCGCCGCAGCCGGCTGCTGGGCCCCGGTCTTCGCCGCCAGCGCCTTGTCCATCTCGGCCATGAGCGAAGGACCGGCAGACGCCTCGCTGGCCTCCGGGGTGCCTTCGTCCGCATCGTCGCCGGCCGCCGCTGGCGCGGGCGTGCCCCCGGCACCCAGATGGGCGATGAGGTCATGCCAGGTGCCCAGGCGCGTGGCAAAGCCGATGTCTACCGCCGCCTGTCCACGATAGGTGGCCGCCTCTGTGGCGCGCACCGCTTCCGGTTCCATGCCCAGATTGCGGGCCACGGTATCGACAAACAGCGTGCGCATGTCCTCCAGATCGGCCAACGCCTGAGCGTGGGCTTCCTCGCTGAGCGGGAAGTTCGGGTTGAAATCGACCTTGCGCGCACCGGCGTACAGCGGCGTGACCTTCAGGCCGATCTGAGCGTTGTTCCCGCTCCAGTCGTAGTGGTAGGCCACCACACCGACGGAGCCCACGGTACCGGTGCGACTCACCCAGATTTCGTCGCAGGGCGATGCCAGCGCGAAGCCGGCGGAGGCCGCATAGTCGTCCACGAGCGCGTAGAGCGGTTTGCGCCCACGCGCCTGGTAGATGTGATCGACCAGATCAAAGCAGCCGGAGGCCATGCCGCCAGGCGTGTCCAGGCGCAGGATGATGGCCGTCACCGCGTCATCCTCCAGCAGGTCATCGAAGGCGGTGCGGATTGCCGCATAGCTGACTGGACCGGGTCCACTGGCCCCGGGCATCGGCCGGTTGACCATCGCACCGGACAGGTTGATCACACCGATCACCGACTGGGTGACACCCACCGCCTCACCGGTGGAACCGGCCACCTCGAACCGGTCGGCGCGCAGCTCGCTGTCGGCGCTGGTGATCTTTCCCTCCAGGTAGCCGCCCACCAGCGCCTCGCCGATGGCCGGCTGGACCAGCAGCGGCTGGTTGAGGACCGCGGCGGCCAGTGTGGTCACCACCGGGGCCTTGTTACCACGGTTGAGGAGTCGGGCCAGCAGGCCGGGCTTACTCGTCATCGTTGATTCCTTCATCGTCGGCGGCGCTATCAGCGCCGGTTTTCGTTCCCTGCCGCGCGCCAGAGGCGTTGGTGCGGCGGGGGTCGCTGTCGTAGGTCAGGCCCGCCTTGTCGGCCCGCTCGTTGTCGTCCTTCTGCTCGCGGTCGACCTGCTCGGGGTCTTCGCCCGAGCCCAACACCACTGCAGAGCGCGATTTGAAGCCGGCCCGCACGGCCTTCACTTCGGAATTGACGTCCTGCACCGGGTGGCTCCAGGGCCAACCCTCCGGCACCCACAGCGTTTCGGTGACGTCATCGCGCAGCGACGCGTAGCGCGGCACCTTCAGCAGGCCCGCCAGCACTGCCTGGTCGAAGAACGCATCGCGTACGCGCTGGCAGAACATCGGGATCATGAACAGCCACTGGTCCTGCTCGATGACGCGGCGGAACTCGTTGAGGATCAAGCGCAGCGCGCGGTCGGAGATGTTGCGCAGGTCGCCGGTCAGCACCTCGTAGGGCACGTCCTGGCTGGCCGCGATCGCCAGCAAGTGCCCCCGCAGGAAGTCGCCGTAATCCGCACCGGCACCGGGCGGCTCGCTGAACGTCACTTCGGTGTCCGGCGGCAGCTCCTGCACCGTGCCGGGTTCAAGGCCCCCGATTGCCGTGCCGTCATCGTCCTCACCGGAGATCAGGTCACCGATGGCCTCCACGTCCTCGCCCTCCGCGTTGGACTTCTTCGTGATGAACGCGGTGAACAGGTTGGCCAGGTTCTGCCGTTCGAGCACCGCATCGTCGAGGCGGTCCAGATTGAACATCCGCAGCAACGCGGGGGCTGAACCCGGCACGCCTCGGATGGCACCTGCGCGGTTTGGGCGATACAGGTGCAGGACCTGTTCGACGGGCACGCGCACCAGTTCATTGCCGTTGACCATCAGGTGCTGGTCGCCGGGGTGCTCGCGGTACATCCAGTAGGCGACGCGCCGGCCAATGAGGTCGAACTCGATGCCCTGACGGATTGCGTTCCCGTTGCTGGCCACGCCGTTGTAGTGCTGCGGGCACTGCTCCGACTCGATCAGCTGGACCTGCAGCGGGACCGGCAGCCCATCCTCGCGCCGGCGGTACCGCAGCCGGGCGAACACTTCGCCAGCCTCCTTCCACTCGCGCCAGGCCAACGCCTGCATCCCATTCCAATCGAGCACGCCGTCCGCGTCGGCGTACTTGCCCCAGCGGCGCCAGAGCTGGGTGACCTGCTTCTTGTGGGCCTTGCTTCCCCAGATCGCCTTCGCCTGGATGCCCGTGGCGATGCCGTTGGAAACGCTCTTGTTGAGCGCGCTGACCATCCAAGGGTCGTTGCGCGCCAGATGCCGTGCCCGGGCCAGAATCGTGGGCAGGCCCAGCAAGGCTCCGTTTGGGCCCAGCGACATGGGCCGGAACGTGCGCAGGCGGCGCCCGTTCCCGGCCGCGCGGTAGCTGCCTTCCATTGCCTCAGACATTGCCGGTCCCCGATTGGTAAAGGCGCACGACACGGTGCCGGCGGCGCGGCGGCGAGGAACCCTCGCCGACCTCCTCGCGCATCTGCTTCAGCAGCCTGCGCATCGCGTCCAGGCTCTGGTAGGTCACGGTGCGGTCGGCGTATCGGACGCTCAGCACACCGGCCGCGATCGCTTCTTCAAGCGCCACGGTCTGTTCTTTCGTAAATGCCATTTCAGCGTCCCATGTACTTACTGCGTATGACGCGCCGCTGTCGCGCGCGCGGCGGAGGGGCCGGTGCGGCGTCATCCGCCCTCACGTCGGGGTTGTCGTCCCATTCCGCTGCCCAAGGCGGCGGAGCGGCCAAGTTGATCGCCGGCACATTCATCCAAAGCGCCAGGCCCTCTGCATAACCGCACAGGTCGAATGCCTCGTTACGGCGATTGGCCAGGTTCTCCCAGCCCTTCGCAGTCCGGGATTCGGCTGTCAGCTCCGCGTAGAACGCCTCCGGCAGCCAGTCGGGGAAGTGGTAGTAGCCCGGTCCCGGCTCGGCCCGCTTCACGTTGGCGCTTACGGTGTCCTTCAACCGATCGACGTTGAGCAACAACTGGGGAACATCACCCTTCGATCCGGACTTGCGGTCCTTTCGCTTGCTGCTGTCGGGGAACGTCTCGCGGAACAGCGGGCCTTCACGGCGCGTGTCGCCCTTGATGAGGCGCACCCGCGTGTGCAGCTTGCGCACCTTCAACGAACGCCAGAATTCCAGCGCGCGCACCGAGGTGCCGGACTTCCCGCCCCAGTCAATGCCCGTGGCGCGGATAGGCATGGTGCGGCCGGTGCCATCGGCCAGCGGGTACCGCCGCGTGATGACCTTCTCGACCAGGCGCTCCCAGTCCTCCAGGTACTTCGGCGGGTCCAGCGGCAGGAAGCCACCGGAACCGTCCGGGCGCGCGGAGGTGCGCATCGTGAATGAGTCCACGACCCACCGCTCCAGCTGCCCGGACTCGCCGATGCCAAACCCGAGCACCAGCACCACGAAACGATTGCCCTGCACGTCCACTGTCGCGGTGAGGAACCGCACGCCCGGAGGCACCGCGCCCCTGCCCCAGTCCTCCGCCCGCTTCCGCATCTCGTTGGGGTCGCTGACCGAGCGCGCCGCCATCGGCACGTAGTTGATGGCGCCGTCGACGTTGTGCGTCGTTTTCAGCGGGCGCTCTTCACCGGTGGTGGCGAAGGTGCGCAACGCCTGGAAGTAGCGCTCCACCAGCGATTCCCACGACTGATACGCCGCCGCGACGCCGCCCAGCCAGAAACTGGCGATGCGCGCCTCCGGGCGTTCGCCGGTAACCGTGCCGTCGGGGTGGACCACCTGCCCCTCTGCCGCCCAAACGCCAGAGCGGTTCATGCCCTCCTTCCACCGGTGCTGCAGGCCGACACCGCAGTGCGGGCAGTGCAGCAACGAGTAGTGACGTGCCAGCTTCTGCACATCGTCCAGCACCACCCGCTCGAGCAGTTCCTCCAGCGGCGGCAGCGCGAAGCCGTCATACCCTGGCGCCGCTTGGAAGCGCTCGCCGCATTCGGGGCATGGCCAGTACCAACGGCGCCGGTCGCCTCGGGCGTATAGCGCCGCGATGCCGGCCGCCGGCGGGCCTTGATGGGTGTCGATCGGCTTCCAGGCACCGTCGGTGTAGTCCGTCGCGGGGCTGGACTCAGCCACCACCATGCCGGCGGACATGTAGGTCTGCGTGCGCTTCAGCGCCAGGCCGAAGCACTCATCGATGGCCAGGTCGCCGGTGTAGTTATCCACGTCCGTCATCAGGACGTCGTGGATGTCCTTGCCCGACAGCACCGAGACCGACGGCCAACCCATGCGCAGCGACATGCCCGAGCGGAAGAACTTCAGCAGGATGTTGTCATCGTGCGCCCGGGGGCTGAGCCGCGATCGCAGCTCGGGGCTGGCAGCGATGCTGCGCGAAATGCGCGTTTTGCTGTAGTCCTCCGCTGCGTCCTTGGACATCTGCACAACCATGGCGTCGGCCGGGTTGCACGTAATGAGGTAGGCCAGCCGTGCGTCGATCAGCGAAATGGTCTTGCCCGAACGGGCCGGACCCACGAAAACCACGGACTCGTAATGTCGGCTTCCAGTGGTATCCAGCGGCTCGACCATATACGGGGTCGTGTGCGGGTCCCAGGCGCCGGCCGCGCCGGCGGCATTGGCCACCTGCAGCGCCTTGGCCCCTTCACTCACCCGGATACGCCGGGGCGGTCGGATCATCTCGGCCACGCCGAGGCGAACGCTACGCGCTGTCGCGTACGTCGTCATCGGTGATGCCCTCGTACATGGATTGTCGGACGCGGTCGCACTCGTCCTGGACCTTCACGACCTGGTCCGGTGTCAGGCCCGCTTTGCGCTCCAGCACGTCCGGCAACGTGTCGAAGAACTGCACCACCTTTTTCACCAGTTCCGCGTAGTCCGCCTCAACCTCTGCGGCCGGTACCAGCTGGCCGATGGTGGATTCCACCTTCAGCCGCTCGTTCTCGGACTGGTAGTAGGCCCGGCGCTCCATCGGCGGCAGGTCGCGCGGGTCGACGACCCCGTCAACCCCGGCGCCTGGGCCAACCGGATCAACCAAGGCGGCGGCGGCATCGGCAAGGCGGTACACGTCGTGGCCAGCGCGCTTGGCCAGCGGCGGGATGCCGGCCTCCTTCAGGCGCTTGGAGGCCGTGCGCCGGTCCATGCGGAACTCTTCCGCCAGCCGGCCAATCGACCAGCCTTGGGAGAATTCGTGGATGTCGGCCATGTCCTACCTAATGCACAACGTGTACAGGGGTGAAAACGCGGTTTCTCCCGGGAAAAACGCAAAAAATGCCCTCTAGTGGTGGAGCATCCTAGGGGCCGAAAAACTGGAAATTACCGGGGTCCGAATTCCCCCCGGTCGGCCCGGGCCGCCCCCGGGGCCCCGCCCGTTCAGGTTTCTGTGGATAATTTCGATGCAGCGTGGAACGCATGCACACAACGGCAAATGTTCCACGGAGTGAAACGCAGGCCACCATCAGAACTCCTCCACATCCCGGCCACCGCCGTCCCGCTTGGCCCTCACCTTCACGGGAGGAACCGGAACGGGTATATCGCTGCGACGGATGGCCTTTAATCTGGCATTACTAGGCCGGAGCTTGAACTGCGCTCCGCATCGCTGTCGCACAGTCAAACCTCCGCTGCGGCGCACAGACGCTCAGCAACTCCAGCCATGCAATGGCCACGAGCGTCTCGCCGGAGCATTGAGAAGTGGTGTCGTCGTCCGACGACGCGGTTCCCAATCTTGTAGGAGTGGCTGACGTTATGAGCCTGATCACACCATTCCAAGTTGTCAGAGCACGAATTCATCGTGTCCGCATCGATGTGGTTGACCTGCGGAAGATTCGAAGGATTAGGGATGAATGCCTCAGCCACCATTCGATGAACCATCAGACGATGCCTTTCGCCTCCCGCGTCTAAAAGGACAATGCCTGGGTACTTCGCGCCCCAGGTATGAAGTCGCAACACACGCTGTCGGTGAAGCTTCGTACCCATAACGCCATTCCGATAGACCATCGGAACCCGCCGCTCTATGGACCTGACCCGACCGTGGTCACTGACCTCATACCGTCCTTCGAAACCAGCAACCTCCCTCCAGCACTCCTGTTTCATACTTCCTCCACAGTCCAGCCACCGCCATCTCGCTTGCTTCGGGGATATGCGACGCGGAACACGAAGGGATACATGTCTGCAGCGACTTTCATCTTCACCCTTGCGTCATCGGTGTAGATCGCCTTCGATCCCTTGCAGTCGTGAAGTTCGAGTTGCCCATTCGCCAACATCACAGCGAAGTCCACCGTCAGGAACGTTTTGTCCGCCAGCCGCAGCTTGATGCCCTCGAACTTGTGCCAGAGGATTTGCCCCGCATGCTCCAGCGCGCGCAGCCTGTCGGCATAGGCCTGCTCGGTCTTGTTCATCTCGCCGGCCTTCAGCCGACCCAACGCGAGATGCCCGCCGCCCTTGCCCCGCCTCATGCCCTGCCACCGCTTGGGCTCACCCGGCACCAGTGCAGCGCGCGGCGCACCCAGAACTCGACGCGATCCCAATTGGGTTCGAGGCCGGTCATGCCGCAGAACAGGACGACAGAGCGGATGTACCACTTCAGCCACCAGCGGACGCGCAGTTGCACCACTACCCTGCCCGCGCTCACGGCTCGGCCTCGACCGCGCAGCCCGCCGCGATCACTGCCCGCCGGTCTGCCTGCCACCCATCCCACAGCCATTCGATTACGGCTGCGTCTGCGTCGGCTGCGCCAACAATTCGCGCCGCGCTGTTGAAGCGCCCTGCGGCACTGGCTTGGACGGCATCGGGGGCAGTACCACCGGCGATGGGTCCGGGCGCAACACAGGACCACTGTGGCTGCAGCTGCACATCGCCGCGGCGCAGAGCAGCAGCAAGATCGGTTTGAGCGCGTTTCGCATCGTTCAGGGCCTTCTCGTAACGGGTGTCAGCAGCGGTCCGGATCTCGGCCACCGCCTTGGATGCTGCCTTCGCCTTCTCGGCGACCCGGGCAGCGGAGTCAGCCAGGCGGTCCAGCGTCGCGGCGTGGCCGGCGTTGTCGGCAGCGCGCGCCGCAACCTCGGCCGCGTACTCACCGCGCCATTGGTCGGCACCCCAGCGGAAGCCCAGCACCACCAGCAAGGCGGCCAGCAGCGCGATCAGCAGCCAGCGGAGCAAGCCGGCATACGGCCGCAGCGGATCGAGCGCGGAAATGAAGTCGGTCCGGTTCATCTGAAACCCTCAATGGTTGCCCGGTCGGGGTGCCGGTAGCTGATCCAGTCCGGCATCGGCACAAACCGGCCGTTCTGCTTGAGCTGGATCTGGACGTCGTAGCGAGGCAGGTTCTTGAACGCCGCATCGAACTCCTGCAGCAACACGGCCATGCGTGCCTGCCAGTCGTCCGGCATCTCGTGCATCAGCACACGTGGCAGCGGAAGCCAGGATGCATAGCTCAGCCCGAACCAGCCCCACAGGGCGTCATACCCGACGCGCATGCCATTACTCACTTGAGCCTCCACGCCCTTCAGGGCTATTGCTTTACTTGTGCCAACACAGGGCGAACAATCGTTCTCCCCTCCTCCGGGAATACGAACATGGCCGACCGCCTGCTCTTCGAGTACCAGGAAGGCTGCTACGTCAATCCAGACCAGGTTGTCGCGGTGACCAGGCTTGATGGTGGACAACATGGTCCGTGGGAGTACCAGATCTACGTGACCGGCTCCGAGATGCCATTCCGCGCAGCCAATTCAGACAAGACGGTCGTCGAGGCGTCCCGGAACGGCCTACTGACGTTCTTCGAGATTCGCTCACCAAAGCGGTAGCACACCCTTCACGGGTCCATTCCGAGGTCGCCGTGCCAGTGGGCAAGCGCGGCGACGGCAAGGCCAACCAGCAGGCCAACGCCCAGGTACATCACGTCGGCTCAGGCGGGATCACCGCCCCCACCGACCGCATTGCCGACTCCAGCGTCATCACGCGGAGGCGCAACCGATGGGCCTCCTCCTGTGCCGCCATTCGGAGCTTGATCTCCTCGGCCAGCTGGGTGCCCATACGCTGTTGCGCAGCCTCCAACGCCTCGATACGGGCCGTGAGGCCGCTCACCAAGGCGACGTTGGCATCCGTCTCGGTGCGTTCTTTCTTCCGGCTGTTGATGACGCCCCAGATTTCCCGGACCAGCCACAGGGCGAAGGCACCACCGGCTGCCCACCAGGGCGCGGTGCTCGGATCACCGTCCATCAGGCGAGGGCCTGGCGCACGCCAGCCTCGATCACAGCCTCATCCCAGAACAGGCCGCCGTTCTCATGGCGGGCAATCGCCGTCACCATGCGCTGCAGCGGCACCTGCTTGTTTAGGTTCACCAATTCACGGCTGCCCACACCGACCTCCCGGGCCACCTGGGTGATGTACGCCTCGGTCGGGTTCTCCACCGGTGGCGCCCAGCGGCTGATCATCTCCCGCACGGTCCGCAAGCCGTGCTGGTTCTGGTACGTGAGCAGGGTCTTTGCCAGCGCGCGGAAGCCAGCCTGCGGCGTCTCGAACACGCAGAAGCGCTTCTCCCTCGCCAGAGCCTCGGGGCTCCGATCCTCACCGCGCCACACGGTCACAGTGCGGTCCAGGTTTCCCGGGTTGTTGTTGCGGACGCCGCGCGGCTCCTGCTTCGTGCTCATGGGTGAATCCCCTGTGTGGCAAACGTGCCCGTCACCGCAGCCCGGCTGGGCTCAGTCGTTAATCCGGTGAGGGTGGACGGGCGTGAAAGGTCCGATCACCACCGCTGCCTGGTACCAAACCAGTCATGGCGGAACTGGCGCGCTTCCGCGCGGCACCGGCCCCAAACGCTTCACAGCGTGCGACGGGCTTTGCGGTGCAGTGATGATCGGGTTGAAAAGAAAAAGCCCGGCTTGTGCCGGGCTTTCGTCGCGTGATGCTAGAACTGTAGTCCAGAAAGTGCGCGGGGGTCACCCGCGCGGCAGCCCCTCCCCCCCCATTTCCTCGCTGGGCACAAGCTGACCCACCATCGCTCCAAACTGGGGCCAAGGAGAGGCGCATGCCAGGGTTGCGGATGTACTCATACGCTTCCTTCGTGCACGCTAAACTAGGGGCAGCATGACAAGTAGTTCGACCTAAAACCGTAGCCTCGGATCTCCGCCATGCAAATGCAGAGAAGGGAACTGCCGGCGTTGCCGGCATCGACGCACACATCTGGTGTATCACCTTTGGCTGTACGTAAGCGCTTCATGTTGCTTCTTCTGGCTTCCGCTTTTGTACCTGCCACGCTCTTGTCGGCAATTCAAGCCATTTATGACTATCGTCAGGTCGTGAGCCGACAAGAGGATCGAATCCGCCTCGCCGCCAAGCTAACAGCGAGATCGATTGACCAGTTCATGGAATCGCATGCCGCCGCCGTAGCGCTCGCGGCAGTGAGTAAGTCTCGCGATGCACCCATTGATCTGAGCGCGTTGCGCAATCAGTTCCCAGCCCTCGTTACGACGATCGAAACCGATCAGCTCGGTCGAGTAGTTGCTGCTGCGCCGGAGAATCTGAGATCACGGGCGATGGGCCAGTCAGTCGCAGACAGAGACTATTTCAGAGCTCCTGCGTCCGGCTCAAAGAGGTATGTCTCCGGGGCCTTTCGCGGAAGACGCCTAGGAAACGAACCCCTAGTAGCAGTATCCGCACCGTACTACAGGGAAGGAACATTTGCGGGAATCGTACAGGGTGCGATCGATGTAACCTCTTTCACGTCGCTCCGATCGAAGGCGCTAAGACAGCGCGGACAGGAGCTCCTGATAGTCGACCAATCAGGCCAAGTCATCCATGCTAGCGCTGGCCTTCCCTACGCATTCCTCCAGCCGATAGGGAGGTCACTCCAGTTGCCGACATCAGAAGGCCTTGACCCTGATAATGGCGTCGTGGTGGCTTCCAGAGAGCTTCCGAGCGGAGAGGCCTGGATTGCCGTAACCACTCTTCCTTCCGGATGGCGGGTCGCACTGATCGAGAGCAAGGAGCCCGCGTTGTCAGCTGTTTATCAACACGGCTTCCAGACCCTGCTGCTTTTGCTTGTTACCGGATTTTCCGCGTTCCTTGTGTTCAATTGGCGATTCGGCCAACTGGCTGATGCGGTGGGTGCTGCTCTGCGAAGCCTCCGCGCCATTGCTGCTGGTGAAAGCCAGCCCACACTCCTCCGCTCCCAGTTCCCCGTAGAGCTCCTTGGAATTGCCGATGACACCGTAAAGCTCGTCGCTCAACTTCACGAATCCAACAGACATCTGCAAGTGAGCTTGAGAAGGGAAGAGGAACTCAGCGGAGCGCTCAGGAAAGCAAATGCAGGACTCGAAGAGGCAGTCAGAGCTCGTACCACGGAACTCGAACGGGCGAACAGGGAGCTTGACCGGGCCAGTCAGACCGACCCTCTGACCGGGGCATTGAATCTTCGTGGAATGCGCGCTGCGTTATCAACGAGAACTGACCAATCGGGCTTCCTGACGAAGCCCATGGGCGTACTGATGCTCGACGTCGACTTCTTCAAGAAATACAACGATCACTATGGCCATCCGTCTGGCGATGCTGTCCTTCGACTCCTGTCCGAAGCTACCGCTGGGGAACTGCGCGCCGAGATTGACCAATTGGCGCGCGTCGGTGGAGAGGAGTTCCTGGTGCTCGCCCCAAGTGCCAACGCAGAGGTATGTCAAAGGCTGGCTGAGCGTATTCGAAGCAAGATCTATAACCTTTGCATCGCGCACCACGACGGGATCGACTCACGAGTCACCGTGAGTATCGGTGTCGCGACTGGTGAAGTCGGCCAGCACGTTGACACAGTTCTGCGCACGGCTGACGACGCCCTTTACACAGCGAAACGAAATGGAAGAAATGCGTGGCACCTTGCGACCTCGTGAGTTGGGTTACAGAACGCGCCCAAGATGCGAAGGGATCAGGTTCATTGTCTGCGCAAGGTTCTCGCAAGTTCCTTGGCCGCCGCTCGCTCACAGTCAACCGCTCTCGTCTGCAACCAGTCCACAACCTTGGCCCAGCACTCGCGATAGGTCGATTCACTGACGTTAAGAACATGGGCTCTCTCGCGATTGCTGAGTCGCTCCCCTCTCATGTAGCCAATGACAACGAGGACAATCTTGACCATCCGCTCCTCGAGCTTCTCGGGGAATAGCTGGTCACGAGCAACAGCAGCGCGCGCCTTCAACATACTCAGGTTGCGGCGGGTCTGCTCGCCTTGGTCCCGCTCGAACTTCGCTATGCAGTCGGCGATTCCCCAAAGGGTCCGGGCGTCGATGAAACGGCGCGACCGGCGATTACGTTCCTCGAGCGCCAACCGGGTTATCCCATGAAATACTCGAACGATGTCCGCGCGGCTCGGATCGGGCCCATACAGCAGTTCCAACAAGTCCCGGCCAAGGCCAGCCGGCACCATCCCGAGCGCGCCAGCGATGTCGATGTTGGTCAGAACATCCACCCCGCCACCGGTAGCCGTCTCCATGCGGATAGTCGTGGGGTTCAGCCGGGCCAGTAGTTCGCGCACGTCGCTCATGCCGCTCTCCTTTGTTCAATCACGTAGGTCTGTTGCTCGATCAGGTCGTCGTCGGTGCCGTAGGTTTCGTGGAACGCCCGTGAGCCGTCCATGAGGCTCGGGCCGTAAACCTCCCGGGTCTGCGCCGGGGTCTTGCCCTCCTGCGGATGCCGGCGGTGGTGCCAGACGCACAGCGCATAGCCGAACATGTGCCCGCGCCGGCGGTTGCCGCTCTTTGCGTGGTTGTAGTCGCAGCCGTAGACGACCAGCCCAGCGTCCAGCAGCCCGGCCAGCAGCAGCGACAGGCAGGCCATGCACGGGCCGACCTTCGCCGCTTCGATGCGCGCGGCCTCCGCCGTGGTCGGGGTGCCCGTGGAGTGCTGCATAGCCATCAGTCCTGGTCCCCGAAGCCGCCGCGGCGTCCACCGCAGAAGAACTTGTTCTTCCCGCCAGCGCGCGGCGCCGGGCGGTCGGGCTCGGGGGCCTCCGGCAGGTCGCCCTCTCGATCTCGCAGGGCCATGTGGGCGTAGTCGTTGCGCAGGAAAATGGACTTGCCGGCCTCAACGTCGCGGCCCTTCGCCAGGATCAACTCCACGATGCCCCGCATGTGGGTGGTCTTGTCGTAGTAGTCATCCCGATGGATGAAGATGATCGTGTCCGCCTTCTGCTCGATCTCGCCGGACTCGCGCAGGTCGGACATGTTCGGGCGCTTGTCCTGGCGGTTGGACAGCGCGCGGTTCAGCTGGCCCAATGCCAGCACCGGGCAGTTGAACTCCTTGGCGAGGGTCTTAAGCCCTTGCGCGATCTCGCCGTACTCAAAGCGGGCAAGCTTGGCGTCGATCTTGAAGTCATGGATGTGGTCCACCACCAGCAGCTCAATCGGCCGGCGGGCATGTAGCGCGCGGGCGCGGGCCATCAACTGGCTGATCCGCAGCGCCGGGGTGTCGTCAACGCTCAGATTCAGCGCACGGCGATACCGGACAGCGGCGGTGACCTTGGCCCAGTACTCATCCGAGCCGCCCGGGGCCAGCAGCCATTCATGGGGAACCTTGGCCGCGGCGGAGATCCCGCGCCGGTTGAGCTGGTTCTTGCTCATCTCCAGCGAGAACAGGGCCACGTGCCGGTCCACCGCGGCGAAGTCGGCGATGTTCAGTCCCGCGATGGATTTACCCATGCTCGGGCGACCGGCGAGGATGATCAGCTCGCCAGGCTGCAGGCCGTGCGTTGCATCGTTCAGGTCCTTCCACGGGGTCGGCACGCCGGTGATCGAGGTGCCCAGCTCGAAGCGGTGTCGCAGGTCATCGAACCAAGCCGGCAGGGTGTCGGTGACGGCTACCAGGCCGCCCGTGTGGCTGGGGGCCAATCCCTGCATCAGCACTTGGGCCGCGGCGATGCCTTCCTCAGGCTCGAAACGCGGGTCATAGGCTGCGTCCGCGATCTCGGTGCCGATGCTGACCATCCGGCGCGCAAGCGCCTTGTCGCTCACGACCTTGGCATAGCCGGCGATGTTCGCGGCCGATGGCGTGGTGCTGGCAAGCGTCGTCAGGTAGTGGTCGGGAACCTGCTCGCCCATGCCCTGCGCCTGAAACCACTCGCCCAGCGTCACCGCGTCGAACGGGCGGTCACGCTCAACCATGTCCCGGATCGCAGTGAAGATCAGCTGGTGGTCGCGGCGGTAGAAGTCCCCAGGCTCCAGGGTGCCTTCAATCTTCCGCCAGGCCTCCGGGTACAGCAGCAGCCCGCCGATCACCGCCTGCTCGGCGGCGACGCTCTGCGGCGGAACCCGCATCTGGGCGACGGTGGCGTCCGCGTCGAACATCAGGCGGCCTCCTCGCGCTCAAACAGCTTCAGCATCGTCTTGGGCTGGGTCATGAACTCGAAATCGGGCATCCAGTTCTCGTGCCCTCGCCCCCCGCCCTGCCGCCCGGAGTGGAAATCGTCCCTGGCGGCGACGGCGAAGTACTCGGCCCAGAACTCAGGCGGGATGCGGCTGTGGCCCTTGGCCAGGCAGATGTCCCGGGCGATGGAGACGCAGCGCTTGACCTGCTGCTGGCGCTTGTCGCGCCCCACTGCCGGGTTCACCGCCGCCAGCAGCCCGCCGTTGCCCTTCACCAGGGCCGAGGCGTTCCAGGCTGCAATCGCCTCGTCGGTCACCGCCGCCAGCCGCAGCACCTCCTTCGGCGAAGCACCGCCACCGGAGGCGTCATCCGGCGCAGCCGATGACGAGTCCGAGCGAAGCGAGGACTTAGGCTCTTCTGGAGACGGAGACGGAGACGGAGACGGAGACGGGGCACTGCCAGAATCTGCCACTGGCACTTTCTGGCACTCCGCGTGGCAGTCATTGGCACTGCCAGATTCTGCCAGTGGCATGCCACTGGCACTTTCTGGCGGTGCGGCTGGCACCGGCTGGCAGTCGATCCCAATGCGCTTGGCATACTCGGGCATCATCCGGGCAGCCTCAGGACGCCCGTACTGCTTGCACAACGCAGCCCACTTCGATTTCTCGCTGCGTGCTTCCGCCCCGGCTGCCCACGGGTTGTGGTCTGCCCAGTCGTGCAGCGCGTAGTCGTCGCCGTCCTGGTCAAGGAAGCGCACCCGCACCAGCTCGCGCACGAACGCGCCATCTTCGCCCAGCCAGTCGGCGGCGAGCTCGATGTCTTCCACAGTCATGCCGGACAGGTCGCCGTCGCTACGGTTTGCCGCGGCCCAGGTAATCAGGCAGATCAGGTTCCATGCCCCACCCTGCCCCAGCGCGCGAATCAGCTTCTTGGTCTTCGGGTGGCTGGATAGCCCGGTCGCAATGCGTGCGTCCTGCATGTCAGCCTCCCGCCCGTGTTGTGTTCTTCATGCCACTACTCCCACGTCCTCCCGCAAGACCCGCATCCCTCAACCGCGCAGGAGTTCGGCTGTCCCACCAGGAGCTACCTGGCGGTTAGAGGGGCGGGATTCGGTCAGGGGCGCTTGCGCGCCTCCGGTACTTCTGCCGGCCCCGCCGCGTCAGCCTCGGCCAGAGCGAGGTACTTGCGGTTCCTGGCAAGGATCTTGGTCAGCGAGGCAATGCGCGCCTGCTTGATGGCGACGGCCGGGCCAGGGGGGAGCCGGGTCTCACGCAGGGCTTCCAGCGTCTCCTCGTGCTCCTTCACTCGCTCCCGCAGCCACTCCACGCGGGTCTGCGGCTTGCGCTCCGGCATCACGAACGGCGCGTGCGGCTGCGCCATGTACCGGCGCTTCAGCTCGCTTTGCAGGTCTTCGTCGCTGAAGCGCTTCAGTGCACCTTCCAGCCACTCAGCGGATCGGCCCTTCCTCGGCTTCTTGGCGGGCTTGTCGGCCATCACGCGCCACCGCCGAGCAGCGCAACGAAACGGCGCTGAATGGTCAGCGCGGCAATGACGACATCGTTGCAGCGGTCAATGATCGTCTTGGCGTGCGGGCGGTCCCGCTCATCGATCACACCATCGGCGGTGGCGGGCGTCAGAGCGCTGACCAGCGACCCGAACTCCGTCATCAGCACGCCGATGCCGGCCGTGTCCGCATCCGCGGCGATCAGGCTCAACCGTATGGGCAGCAGGCCGCGCCGTGCCGCGAGATCCCGTTCGCAGTCGCTGCGGTAGGGCTCGGGCAAGCTCAGCACCCATGCGTCCTCAAGATCGGCCGGCAGCGTCTTCACCTTGCCGTCCATGTAGCGCCGCAGCGCCTGGCCGTTCGACTTGAGCGCATCCGCCAGGTCGTCGCCATGCCCCAGCCGGAGCGGGACGGCCTTCTTGTCGTGCCGGTGCGGCGCGGTCATCGCGAAGTACTGCTCCGCCACGTGCATGGCGAAGCTGTTGGCGTTCATCGCCGTTTCGTTGAGCATCTTGTCGGTGTAGCCGTAGATGACCTGCTGGCGCGAAGGCAGAAACTGCCTCCCCAGCTTCATGACGTCGCCGGCACCGGTCGCCAGACTGCTGCCCATGGACGGAATCGAACTCATCTCAATGGACCCTCAGGGCCGGAAGGCGGGCACCGCCCACCCTGCGGTAGGCTGCTGTTTCCACACGAACAGTCCGCAAGGAGGGCGACATGGACAACCAACTGCTAAGGGACATTCGTGCGCTACTGGTTTCGAAGCGAGCCAGGCAGCTCCAACAGTTCACAGAACTTGCCAAGACGCCGGGCGACGTGGAGCTATCCGTAGATGCTTCAGGCCGCGAGGTGCGAAGGCTTACGTTCGACGCTGCGCTTCGCCTTGCCGTGATCGAAATGGAAAATGCTCGGGAGGTCATCGACGAGTACTCAACGACCTGATGTCCGGCCGGATGCCCGCTTCCTGGCGAGAATCCATGCGTTCCAGACAGTCGGAAATCCGAGTCAGCATTCGCAGTTCCATGCTGGGATCGCAGACTGATGCTTCGGGCTCGCACGAGCCGCTGATGACGCCAAGCAGCCTTGCCATGGCTTCTGCCGGCGCCACGCCCGAGGTAAGGAATGCCAATCGCGCCTTGGCTACCAGCTCGCGGCGTTTCATCGGGCAATCTGTGCTCAGGGCGGCGTCGGCTAGCTGCAGGCTGCGCAGCAAGTTCTGCTGGTTGCGCACCAACTGCATGGTTCCAGTTTCGCGGCGCTTGCTCATTTCAGGCCACCTCCACGGGAACGATCCTGTCGTCGTCCGGATCTACCGGCGGCGGCTCGGCTTGGACCTGCGGCTGGACGCCCAACAGGCGCAGCACCTCGGGCACCGCCGGCAGCGCGCGCTCCTCCTCCCAGCTTTCGACCTGATCGACAGGGAGACGCAAGACAGCGGCCAGCTGCTTATCCGTGGTGAACCCCAGACGAGCGCGCAGCGCGCGCTTGCTCATGCGGGTGTCTACCTGGGCGGCCAGCTCCTGCCGTGGATTGACGCCCATTTCCTCGGCTGCCGCACCTGCGAAATCTGCGGGGGTCAACTTCGCCAGCTCAAACGCTGCCGCCGCTCGTGGTGCTTTCGTGCGGCCAGCACGAATCTCCCGGATGGCGTTCGGGGTGACGCCAATGCGCTGGGCGATAAGCGCCGGCGTAGCGCCAGCGCCGATGAGCAACTCGATGTGGTTGTTCCAGTCCATGCCGACGAATCTACAGAATCCTGTAATTCATTTCAACAGCATTCTGTTACAGAACTCTGTGAGCATTGCTGAATGGATAGTATTGGCACCCGAGTTCGCCTGGAGCGCGAAGCGCAGGGCATAGACCGCAAGGAACTGGCACGTCTCACCGGCGTCGGCTACAGCACCCTGTCCGAACTAGAGCGCGGGGGAATGCAAACCTCCACAAAACTCCGCGTGATCGCGGATGCGCTCGGTGTATCGCTCCGCTGGCTCGAAACCGGCAAGGGCCCCAAGGCCCCTAAAGTCGAAGTTGCCGAGGACGACTACACGGACATCGTCGGGTACTCCCAAGCTGCAGGCCTCGGAAGTGGCACGGAGGCGGTTGAGTACGCGGAGACCCACAGCCTCAAGTTCAAGAAGACCAGCCTCCGCCGCCGCGGCATCCTTGGCCGCCCACTCGCCGTCTACTACGGCAAGGGCGACAGCATGGAGCCGTCCATCAAGGATGGCGACGCCATTCTGTTCGACTCCAGCGACACCCGCATTGTCGATGGGGTCATGTACGTCATCCAGGTGGATGGCTATGCCTACCCTGAGTTCTATGTGAAGCGCGCCATGGTTCTGGACGCCGGCGTCTACTTCGCCAGCGACAACCCCGCTGGCGACCATGCCTGGAAGAAGCCGAAGGCGATGGATTCAAAGAAGCACCCGATCACGGTCATTGGCCGGGTCCACTGGATAGGTGGTTGGGCAGATTAATCAGCACAAAGGGGGAAGAATGGAATCTGACGAGTACACATCGGGTCATCTGGCCGTGGTGCCGATCCGATACGACGGCGGTGATGCGGAGCGTCACGAGATTGAACTGAACGTCCTTGGGGAGTCCCTCCAAGGGATGGCTCGCGTCCTTGCCGTTACAGGTAACTTCGTCGCAACCGGTGAGTACACCAAACAGTATCAAGCTATGGATGTCAGGGTCCTTGTTAAGGAGCCCAAAGCCAACTGTTATACACTTGAAGCCCTTATCAGTTTTGCTCAGCAACAGCAGCTTTTCAGTGGCGTTGCCGGCCCCGTTGTTGGTGCCCTAGTTGCTTGGATCTTCAGTCGCGCAAGCGGGAAGAAAGAAGAAATGAAGATGCTCAAAGACGCGCTAGACAAAGTGCTAGCGATGCAGAGCGACAACCAAGACAAACTTCACGCCACCTTGGAGAAGATGGCGGACTCGTTGCGTCCGGCAGTTCGACAGGCGGTAGCACCAGTGGGGAAATCCTGCACAACCATGACTGTCGCGGGATCGTATGTGATCGATGAACCAACGGCGCAAGCTATTCGCGGCACTGGAGAAATGGAAGTTGGCGCCGAGCGAGTGTGGGAGCTGATCATCTCTGAACTCGATAGTGAGACCAGCACTGCAAAAGTTCGGTTGGCCGACGATGACTCAAAGCGCATCAAGGCAAGGATCACAGATCCCTTGGCGGCCACCATCCCTAATCCCTATGCAACGGCCTTGGCTACCGCGGCCATGATCAAGGTCAAAGGCAAGGCAGTCATGAAGGATGGAGAAGTCGAAGCTATCTTCATCAGCGACTTGATCGGCTGACCCCTCTACATGCCCTGAGCAACACGGGTCTGCGGGGTTCTTCGCAGCAAAGCACTCCCAAACGCATCTATCCATAGGGGGAAGGGATGTTCTTGAGGAAAGACAGAGATCGTGCACCAGCAAGCGGAATCACGGAGTCACGCCGCCAAGATCGCAGCACGAACGAACTTGTCGGGCTTTGCCGGGGGCTTCTCGCAGACGGTCACGTCAGCCAGATGGAGGCCGAGTTTCTAAAGGACTGGATCGAGCGGAACTCGGCCTTTGTTGGCGAGTATCCATTCGCGCCGATCTACCGCCTGTTGTCCGACATCCTCAGCGACGGCGTGATTGACGACGAGGAGTCTGCGGACCTACACGACACCCTGATCCGCTTCGTGGGCGGCGAAGCCTTTGACGCCAAGGGACAGACAGCTTCGCTCGCAACCAGCCTCCCCGTGACGGAGCCGCAGCCAACGATCTCCCACACCGGGGCCGTCTTCGTCGTGACGGGCACCTTTGCCTTCGGAACTCGCTCGGCAGTTCACGAGGCCATTGAACAGCGCGGGGGTCTCATCGGAGGCAGCCCAAGCCGCAAGACCGACTACCTGGTCATCGGCGAGCTGGGCTCCCGAGACTGGATCAACAGCAACGCCGGGACAAAGATCCTCAAGGCGGTAAGCCTACGAGACGCCGGACATCCCATCGCTATCATTTCCGAGCCGCACTGGGTCAGCCACGTGCGATAAGTAATGCGCCTACTTGGGGGAACTCAAAACCCCGCATATGCGGGGTTCTTGTTGTTGGAAAGTTGGTTGCCGAAAGGAAAGAGCGGCATTGCGGGGAAAACGCTACTGGAATGTGCGCCGATAGATGACTGCGCCTGTACGCCCAGAAAAACAAAGCATCTCGCGCAACTCGACAGGCAACAAAAGCTCGGTTGTTCTAGTTTCCAGCGGCGAACTTATAGTCGCTCGCTCATAATCGAAGCCCGTCCATATCTCCGCCTTCCGGACACGTACGGAATAGGCAACTCGAACACTGTCTCCTTCGAACTTCCTCGCCTCTTCTAAAGCCATCGGGCAGATCGACGGGATGCCATATGCGCCCCCAACCTCTTTGATCTTGTTTCCCTTAAACTGTTCTGGTCGGATCACGAGGTAGTAGGAGTCCTTGATCACCTCGTTGACTTCTGCTCGCGCACCGAAAGAGTTTTGACCGCTGTACTGCGACGCCCCCACCTCTGCACTCCCCAGTAGACAGTTCGCCCCATCAGTCCGCTCGGGGATTGTCGTGTAGCAAGATAGCCTGTATCCCTCAAACGCTTCTAAGTCGGCGTTGTAACGTGCGTCATGGTACTGAGGCATTAATAGGTAAGTCCGATCACCTCGGATCACGGAAAGAAATCCATTGATGTCGGACCTACGCCTCTCAAAATCGGCGGTGGTCTCGAACTCTCCTTTCCGCTTGTCTAAGACATCCTTCCTGATACTAGCGAAGAACTGGCGAAGGTCAGTTGTTTGCCTTACCTCTGACTGCCCCTCCGAATAGAGAACGGGCTCCCACTGAGCGGGCAGCGGCTGGGCCTTCTCGCCTTCCGCCAATGGGATATCGGCCTGAGTCCCCCTATCTTGAGAACACGAGCTAAGCAACACCATGCATATCAGGCCAATTGTCAGTCTAGCCATCGCCCCTCCTTCTTTCGTCCATGTCTCGCCCATGGCCAATATTCCCATGATTCGGGAATAGGCGGGACGCTCGGCCATCTGTGCGGGCGAGATGAGCTCTCAGCCTCGCTCCGGCGGGTTTTCCGCTACCTATCGTGGGTAGCTGAATAAGTTCACCTTGCGAGACGCCGCGTTACAGGATTCTGTTGACTCCTAATTACAGAATTCTGTAGATTGTGCTCCATGCCCCGCGACACACCCATCCGGGAAGGGGCTGGAGATCGGCATGGCTACCCTCACCACCACAGCGCGCGGCAGCGTCCGGGCTGACCACCGGCACATTGCTGAACTGCGAGCTGAGTTGTCGAGCGCTATCGGCGGTGCTGCATGAGCCCCAACAAGCCTTTGGCGGACCGGCCCGCCCTTGTGTTGGAGCTGCTGGATGCCCTGGTGCTGGCACTTCCCTACGTCACCGACGCCGAGGGCTTCCCCGAGCAGTTCAAGCCAGGCGTTGTGAGGAAGCACGTAGCGCAGATACGTGCCGCCATCGCCGCAGCCGAGGGGGCTATCGCATGATCCGCGCCTTCTTCGCCTCCATGCTGCTCGCCCTGGGCGGCTGCGCCGCTTCCACGATCCCCGCGCCGGCCCCCGAAACCCGGACCGCCGGCGACGTGACCGTCCCCGCTGACCTGGTGATCTCCAGCCCGCGCATCTGCGCCGCGCTCGCGGTCTACGAGCTAGCGGACCATGACGATTGGGGCCTGCGCGCCACTATCGCGGGAACGGCGCTCAACGGCTTCCGCGGCGCTGGCCGCGTGCCCGATTGCTCGGCGGGCGTCGCCGTCGCGCTGACCGATCGCTTCTCTGCGCGCAGGTGGCAAGAAGCGCTCGACGCCGTGGATGCAGTCACCAGCGGCTCCTACTCCGTTCCCCTCGCATGCGCCCGGGCAGATGCCGTGGTCCCCCTCTCCAAGGCGGACGCCCGGGCGCACTGCGTCATCTATGACCTCGCTTTCGTCAGCCGCGCGCCCTGACGCGTCCCGGCTATCCAAGGAGATCGACATGCAATGCATGATTTCGCACGAATCCCCTCTGCCGCGCTGCGCCCTGGGGCATCAGGCCAACCACATCCACGACAAGCGCCGCGCGATCTCGGGCGGCGGGCACAACATCGAATGCAAGTGCAGCCACACCGGTCGGCATGAGCAGTTCGAAGATGCGTTGCGCGAGTGGTGCCGCATGCAGGGCGTGGCCCTGCCGGCCGCTGAGACGGCCAGGGCTCCCGTCGTCCCGCTGCCGGAGGCTCGCCAGGCCCGGAAAGTCCCCGTAGACCGCGGGACCATTACCAGCCTCAACGCCATGCAGCGCGAAGCGATGCGCAGGGCGCTGGCTGGTGACTTCGAACTGGCTGATGCCATGGAGTTGCTGAGCAAGGGAAGGATGCGCGGCGGCGCCATGGTCAATGGCCGCTGGCATGAGTACGACCTGCAGTTCGGGATCTGGATCGGCGGCCGGCTCCAGGCCTTCGCTTACGGCAGCGAATTCGATCAGGACGATGACGACTCGTACACCGACACCCGCCTTGTTCTGGACTTGAACGGAGACACCCTGTTCGCCGCCGCGCCGGACGACGACTACCCCGACGTGCCGAGCCAGTACTTGAACGGCCGAACCCCCGTATGGGCACAGACCGTCGTTGACTCCTACAACGAACGGCTGGCTGCGCCCCAACAGCAGACGTTCTTCAGCTCTGAGGAAGCCGCGTAATGCACGCAACCATTGATTCCACCGCCCTGGCCGCCGCGCTGAAGACCAGCGTAGCGCCCACCAACACCCCGCACCCCACCCTGACCCACGCCCTCGTGCGCGCCGAGGGTGAATCGCTGGTTCTGGAAACCACCGACTCGGCGACCTACATGCGGCACACGCTGCCCTGCAAGGTCCACACGCCCGGCGAGGCCCTGCTGCGCGTTGCCCTACTGCGCCCCATTGCCGCAGCTCCTGGCGATGTGGTGCTGCGCGACGACGGCCGCGTGTCGCGCGGGCGCAGCAACTTCAGGGTTCCCGCCTCCGACGTGAGCGCATGGCCGGCAGAGCGCGAGGAAGCATGGCAGCGCGTTGATATCGATCCGGCCGTTCTCGCCGCCGCGATCAAGTCCGCCGGCTATGCCGCCGACGACGACACGATGTACACGAACGTCCGCGGCCTCCACATCCACGGCGGCCTTGTGTGGGGCAGCGACGGCATCTCCCTGTCCTACGCCGACATCGGGTACACCGGCCCGTCGATCACGATCCCGGACGGCCAGGTGCCGCGCGTCGTGCCCATGCTGCAGGAGGGCGCGGTGATCGAGATCGGTAACGTGAATCATGATGTTGCCGGGGTACTGCGGGTCACTGCGGGCGAACAGCAGCTCAGCGTCCGGCTGCTGGGAGCCAAGGCCACGGACATCCGAGCCATCGCCAAGGGAGCGTCCTATTGCGCCGAGCACAGCGCCATCAAGCGCGATGTGCTGCTGGCCGCGGTCAAACGCTTCCTGCCCTTCGCCTCGATCCTGGGCGAGTCCAAGGCTAAGGGCCTGCCCGTGATGATCCTGGCGATGGTCGGCGGTGAGCTGTACTTGGCGGACCGGGCCGAGGAGAACCGCGAGGTCATCAGCGAAGCCGTACTCACCGCCGGCCCCGACTTCCGGGCAGCACTGGACCCCCGCCGGCTGGTCTCGGCCCTGATGGCGGTGGACAGCAACGTGATCGCGCTGCATGCGCCCCAGAAAGGCAAGGGTATGGCGAGTTGGATGCTCTACGAAGACCAGGGCGACGCCGAGTCCACGGCCCACCTGATCAGCCAGATGAACATCTGAGGCGACCATGACCGACGCAGCCCAGAACGATGCGCTCCTGCAGGCGCTCTACCGGAAGCCGATGACCGCGATGGAGATCCTGTCCGAGCTTGGCATTGCCAGGGCCAGCGCGCGCGTGCATGACCTCCGCAGCGCCGGCCACGTCATCCACTCCACAGAGATCGTAGTGCGCAACCGGCAGGGGAAGCCCTGCCGCGTGGCCCGCTACAGCGCACCGAGCGCCCAGAAGCTGCTCATCCCCCAGATGCCGGGCCGTGCCCGGTACAGCCACCGCCCAAGCCGCAAGGAGCCCAGCGCGTGAAGGACAAGACCTCAGATGACCGCGCTCAGCGCGCGATCCCGCCCATGACCGGTGCCGTCAATCTGCTCAACAAGCTGCTGGGCAGCGACGACATCAAGACGGGCCACAAGGCTCGCTTGCGCACCGTCCTGGCGGAGATCACCGCCACGCAGCAGCGCGCGAGTGAGTCCGCCGCAGCGCAGGATGCGGTGGTTTGGCAGTGGCGATGCCCGCGCGCCGACACGGACTGGAGCGACTGCGACAAAAGCCTCTATGACGAGCTTCGCAGAGCTATGGGCGGCGAAGCTGGCGAAGTGAACAAGATGCGCTATGAAGTGCGCGCGCTCTACGCAGCCCCCGTCGCCGCAGCGCCGGTTGATCTGGACGCGCATGGATTGCGCGCGTTGGATAACTGCATCGCCGACCTGCGCCGCTTGCTTGAGCTGGCGAAAGACTACGATCTGGATGTGATGCAGATGCAGTCCCTGGAAACTGCCATCGAATCGATGGAGCTGCGCAAGGTAGCAAGCACCCCCGCAGCGCCGGGGATCGACCCAGCCGACCCGTGGCGCGGCCTGTACGCCCCGGAGTTGATGCCCAAGCTGGATGGCGTGGACGTCTACCACGTCGCTCACCCTGACCTGCCGTCCTGGCCGAAGGACGAAGATGAGGAGCGCGGCATCGCGCCACTGGTGAAGGCCCAGGGTTTCGAGCTGGAAGCAGTCTTCGGCGAGTACCCCGAGGATGACGACGAAGACCCGGACTACTGCGCCTGGCTGGCCCAGTGGCAGCCCACGCCGCCAACCGGCGAGCACTGGCGGCTGGTCTGCATCCAAGACACCGAGGACGGCCCTGCTGCGTTCTACGTTCGCCCGTTCGCCCTGATCGACGCCAGCCCCAAGGGCGGCAGCATTCCAGCATCGCGATTTGAGCTGACCAACGGCCAGATCGCGCAGCTCGCGGATTTCGCTGGCACGCCCGTCGCTGGGGAGCCGCTGAATGAGCAGGACGTGCTCGTGATTCAACACGCCGAAGGAGGTCACTCGGGTCCGGGGCTCTATGCCCATCACGACGAGCTGCCGGAAGAAGGCGCGATCTACCTAGACGGCCAGTTGCCGGACAGCCCCCAGGACGACAGCGGTGCGCACCAGTCCATCGCCTCCGCGATAGCTGAGTTGGAGAGCCCGCATGTGCAGAACAACAAGTTCCGCATGGGCTGCCTTGGCGCTGACAACATCGATACCGCTGTGCGATTGCTTACCGCGTTGCAGGCCACCAGCGCCGAGGTGGGGTCGTGATTGCACTTCGACCCTTTATGAGCGATACGGCATACATCCACTTCCGGAAGAACAACCCGCAGAGTCCACAGTACATACCCGCCAAACTCACCAAGCGGCAAAGAGGCTCTTCAAATCTTGACACCATGCCGCTCCATGTCCTCCCGAATACGGACGATCGAAGCTACAGCTGCGTCAGAGAGCGCAATGTCCACATCATAGATGTCCTGCGCTCTACCAATGAAGTAGGGCTGGAGCCTTTCGATAGCCTGATCAATAAGGGCGTGGAGCCGCAACCCAAACTCGCACCGCTTCCTTGCCATTTTCTCCCTGGTTTCTTCGCCAACGTATACCAGTTGCTCCGCGGGAATCCCAGGGGACGCGCTGTAAAAATTCCACGCCGCCAGCACCGACAGCAGAAGGAAAGCATCCTCGTCAGCGAAGCCATCCAGCCGACCCGAGAAGGTATCGATTATCTTCAACTTCGGAAAGTGGTCCACCTTGGCAAACGATTCCAGGATTTCCATCGATGCGTTCCTAAATGGAACCGGTTCCCAGTCCGCGATCTTGCTAAGCAGGGTCCGCCCCGCGTAACGCAGTTCGCGCGAGAAAGCATGAGCGAGTCTGGCCGCGGTTTGCACGTTCGCAGCGGCCTGCGCATTCCATTCGCGCTCTTGAATCTCAAGAGCCTTGGCACGCTCGGCCTCAACAGCCCGATTAGCAACCTCGATTTGCTTACTGGCAGTTCGCAACGCAACAAGGATAGCCAGAAGGGTCGTCAATGCGGCAAACCATCCCCCAATAGCAGCAATTGCGACCCAGTCCAGTTGGCATGTACTTCCGGCGAGGCACGGAACCATTACTTGTGGCGTGGCCATTCCCTGATCCCCCTGTGGATTGGGCGGCATTTTGCCATGGGCGGGAGTTGCCCGCAGGAGGCGAGCGATGCGTGAGCTAGAACCTCAGGGAGCCATCGCAACCAACTCCAGTGACCGCGGCGAGCTGCCCTTCGATGAAGCTGGTGGCCTCCGTCATGGTGGGGAACTCGGCGGGGCCGAAGCTGTGCACCCGGAGCGCATCCTGCGCCAAGTGGCGGGCGGAGATGATCATCTCCTCGGGGCCGTCGGGCCCACGTTCGACATACGCATGCAGCTGCCAACCATCGACGTATCTGATCATCCGTTCCTCGGCGATGCGTCCTCACGTACCAGCGTCCAGAACGCGCGCGGCGCTGTCAATAGGAGTGATTTATGAGCGCTGCGGAAGTGACCGACCACGTGGCTCTAGGCCACGAGCTGGCGCGCAAGGTCGGCATCAATCTGGACAAGGCCCGGCCGCGGACCCGCCGCATGTGGGAGGCGCGCGGTCTGGCCGTGATCGCCCTTGCCCGCGGCGACCTGGCTGAGGCCCAGAAGATCATGCGGCCATTCAATCGCAACAAGAGCGCCCGTGTGGCACTGGTAGGAGAGACAGCATGAAGCTGATGCTGGCCCACAAATGGGCTGAAAAGTATTTCGATGAAGACAGCCGGCCCGACCAAAAGCTGATTGGCCGCTGGTGCAGGGAAGGCCGCCTCCCATGCCACAAGGTGGTCGGTCAGTGGTACGTGGACGAGCATGCTTGGCTTGCTGGCGGCGACGACCTGGTCGCCAGCGTATTGGCGGCGGCGTAACTTGCCATGATGGGACGTGCACGCAAACCGAGCCGCCGCGACTGGCCGGCCAACCTTTATGCCCACCGCGACGGGTTCAAGTATCGGCACCCGATCACCCGGAAAGAGCACTCCATGGGCAAGGACAAGGCCAAGGCCTTCGCCGCCGCCAAGAAGCTCAACGCCCTGCTGATGCCCGGGAATGACCTGGTGGGCAAGGTGCTGACCCCTGGCGAGACGGTGGCTGATGCCATCAAGGTGTTCAGAACCGACGACATCCCCGGCCGGAAGTGGGCGCCCAAGACCGCCGAGGTCTACGAAAGCGTGATTCGCCGGATCGAAGCCGGGCTGGGCGGTACCGCCGTGGCCGACGTGACAGTGAAGGCCTGCGCCACCTTCATTCGGGAGGTCACTGAATCCGAGCGCGCGCGCCAGCAGTTCCGGCTGGTGCTGGGCTGGATTCTGGCCTGTGCGGTCGAGGAAGGCTGGATCGACACCAACCCCGCACTGTCCACCCGCAAGTTCTCCCACAGCCGGAAGCGTGAGCGGCTGACGGTCGACGTCTACCGCGCCATCTGGGACCAGGCGCCCCAATGGGTGCGCAACGCCATGGACCTTTCACTGCTGACGCTGCTGCGCCGGGAGGACGTGGTATCGGCCAGGTTCGCTGACGTGCGCGATGGCGCGCTCTGGGTGGTGCCGTCGAAGACCGAGGGCTCCACCAACGTCCGCCTGCAGATCGCTGCTACAGGCCCGCTGGGTGAGCTGCTTGGCCGCTGCCGTGACGCCGTCGTGTCGCCCTACCTCATCCATCGGCTGCCGGAGAAGGCACGCCCCAGCAACATGCGGGCCAAGGGCCGGGATCACCACACCCAGGTGCTGCCTGAGCAGCTGTCGCGCGCGTTCGCTACAGCCCGAGACGCCGCCGGCATCGAAGCGGACAACCCGCCGACCTTCCATGAGATCCGAAGCCTGGGCGGTGCCTTGTTGAAGGAAGCCGGCTGGACGAATGAGCAGATCCAGGCGCTGATGGGCCACAGCAACGTGGCCATGACCGAGCACTATCTGGGCGGTCACGAAGCCCCATGGCAAGCCGTCAGCACCGGCATTTCGTTGCCCAAGTAGTGGACGCATAGTGGACACTTAGTGGCCACAACGAAAAAGGGCTCGCGACGAAAGCCGCAAGCCCTTGATCTTGATGCAGTAATTGGTCGGGACGGCCGGATTCGAACCGACGACCCTCTGCCCCCCAGGCAGATGCGCTACCAGGCTGCGCTACGCCCCGAACATCTACTGCTTCGCCGCGAGGCGAGCCGGTGATTATACCGGCTTTCACATCGAAAAGTTCAGCGCCGCAGCAATTGCAGCACTTCTTCCAGCTCCATCCGCACCTGCTTGATGATCTGGTTGCTCAGTGCCGATTCTTCCTTGGCACCCTCGCCTTCCAGACGCAGTCGCGCGCCGCCGATGGTGTAGCCCTGTTCGTACAGCAGGCCACGGATCTGCCGCACCATCAGCACGTCATGGCGCTGGTAGTAACGACGGTTGCCACGGCGCTTGGCCGGCTCAAGGCTGGGGAACTCGGTCTCCCAGTAGCGCAGCACGTGCGGCTTGACGTCGCACAGCTCGCTGACCTCACCAATAGTGAAGTAGCGCTTGGCCGGAATCGGCGGAAGTTCGCGGTTACTGCCCGGATCCAGCATATGCCTCCACCCGCTCCTTGAGCTTCTGGCCCGGACGGAAGGTGACCACCGTACGGGCGGAAATCGGAATTTCCTCGCCGGTCTTGGGGTTGCGGCCCGGGCGCTGGTTCTTGCGCCGCAGGTCGAAGTTACCGAAACCGGACAGCTTTACCTGACGTCCCTGTTCCAACGCATCACGCAACACATCGAAGAACGCGTCGACAAATTCTTTGGCCTCACGCTTGTTCAGACCGACCTCGTCGAACAACCGGTCCGCCATCTCCGCCTTGGTCAATGCCATGCCTGCTCCCTGTATCCCGCCTCAGCCACGGATCTTTGCGCCGTGCCCGTGATCGATCGCCGCCACCACATCGGTGACCACGGCCTCCACGTCACGGTCCGTCAGGGTGCGCGATTTGTCTTGCAGAATCAAGCCCATAGCCAAGCTCTTGAAACCCGGTTCGACGCCCTGCCCGACATACCGGTCAAACAGCACGACATCCCGCAGCAGTTCGCCGCCGGCCTGGCGGATCGTCGCCGCCAGGCCAGTCCAGCTGACCTGTTCAGCCACCAGCACCGCCAGGTCGCGGCGCACCGCCGGGAAGCGCGACAACTCGCCCGAACGCGGCAGGTTGCGCGCGGCCAACGGCGCCAGGTCCAGCTCGAAGCCGATCACGTCGACGTCGATGTCCATGGCCTTGACCAGGCGCGGATGCAGCTGGCCGATCCAGCCGATGCACTGGCCGTCGCGCCAGACGTCGGCCGAACGCGCCGGATGGGCGTACGGACGCTGCGAGGCGCGGAACTCCAGCACCGCCCCGGAGGCATGTGCCAGCGACTCCAGGTCGCCCTTCAGGTCATGGAAATCGACCTTGCGCGCCCTCTCGCCCCACTGCAGGGCGGCGGCATCGCCGCACACCGCAGCGGCCACGCGCACGGTTTCCAGCGGTGCGGGCTGGCCGTCGCCCGCCTGCCGGGCGAACACGCGGCCGATCTCGAACAGTCGTACACGCGCCACCTGCCGGGCCACATTGCGGCCCAGCGTGGCCACCAGGCCCGGCAGCAGCAGCGGGCGCATCACCGCCAGCTCGGCCGACAGCGGGTTGGCCAGCGGCACCAGCCCTTCGTCCTGCCGCCACTGCGACAGCAGCTGCGCATCGACGAAGGCGAAGTTGATGGTTTCCAGCATCTCGCGCGCCACCAGCTGGCGACGCACGCTCAGCTCGTCCAGGCGGGTTTCGCTGGGCATGGCGATGCGCGCGGCGCCACCGGGCAAGGTGGTCGGGATCGTCTCGTAGCCGTGGATGCGGGCCAGCTCCTCGATCAGGTCCTCCTCGATGGCGATATCGAAGCGGCTGCTCGGGCCGGTCACGCGCCAGCCGTCCGCCGCGGCTTCGACCTGCATGCCCAGCGCACGCAGGATGCGCTCGACTTCGGCATCGGCGATCTGGATGCCCAGCACGCGCTGGATGCGCGCACGGCGCAGGCCGATCACGGCCGCCACCGGCAGGTCGGCTTCATGCACGGCCTCGGTGACCGGCGCCGGCGTGCCGCCGGCCAGGTCCAGCACCAGCCGGGTGGCGTATTCGATGGCGGTACGCGGCAACTGCGGGTCCACGCCACGCTCGAAGCGATGGCCGGCATCGGTATGCAGGCCCAGCTTGCGGCCACGGCCCATGATGGCGGCCGGCGCGAAGTGCGCGGCCTCCAGGAACACGTTGGTGGTGTCGTCGGTGACGCGGGTATCGAAGCCGCCCATCAGGCCGGCCAGGCCGACCGGACGGTCGGCGTCGGTCACCACCAGGAAGCTGTCATCCAGCGCCGCGTCGCGGCCGTCCAGCAGCTTGATCGACTCACCGGCGCGCGAGCGGCGCACGCCGATGCTGCCCTTGAGGGTGTCCAGGTCATAGGCGTGCATCGGCTGGCCCAGCTCCAGCATCACATACTGGGTGATGTCCACCAGCAGCGATACCGGGCGCACGCCACTGCGGCGCAGGCGCTCGGCCATCCACAACGGCGTGGTGGCGCGGGCGTTGACGCCCTCGATCACGCGGCCGAGATAGCGCGGCGCTTCGGCACCGGCGTCGAGCTGGATCGTCAGCTCGCGCGAACCCTGCACGGCAACGGCATCGGCCGCGAACGGCTTCACTTCGCTGCGGGTGGCCGCGGCCACGTCGAAGGCGATGCCGCGCACGCTGAAGCAGTCGGCGCGGTTCGGGGTGAGCTTGATCTCGATGCTGGCGTCCGGCAGGCCGAGGTAATCGACCAGCGGCGTACCGACCGGCGCGTCGTCCGGCAACTCCAGCAGACCGGAGGCGTCGTTATCCAGGCCCAGCTCCTTGGCCGAGCACAGCATGCCATTGGACTCCACGCCACGCAGCTTGGCCGGCTTGATCTTCAGCTCGCCGATCTGTGCGCCCACCATTGCCAGCGGCGCGACCAGACCCGGGCGCGCGTTCGGCGCACCGCAGACGATCTGCAGCAGCTCGCCCTGCCCCGCATCGACCTTGCACACCTGCAGGCGGTCAGCCTCCGGGTGGCGCACGGCCTCGACGATGCGCGCGACGACCACGTTGTCCAAGCCATCACCCAGCGCCGTGACCTCCTCGACCTCCAGGCCGATGGCGGTCAACACCGCGCTCAGTTCGTCGCGCGAAGCGGTGGTCGGTACGTGGCTGCGCAGCCAGCTTTCGGAGAATTTCATGTTGTCACCCTGATGGGAGGCCGGGCCTCCCGTTGCGGTTTCTTTTGTGCCGGCGCCCAGCGCAGTGCGCCCGGGGCGGACCGACGTTCAAGCGTTGCCGGGCATGGCCCGGCACGACGGCCCGTCGCTTACGCGAACTGCTTGAGGAAGCGCACGTCGTTCTCGAAGAACGCGCGCAGATCGTTCACCCCGTAACGCAGCATCGCGAAGCGCTCCACGCCCAGCCCGAAGGCGAAGCCGGTGTAACGCTCCGGATCGATGCCCACGCTGCGCAGCACGTTCGGGTGGACCATGCCGCAGCCCAGCACTTCCAGCCAGCGGGTGCTGCCATCGGGCTGCTGCCAGGCGATGTCCACTTCCGCGCCCGGCTCCACGAACGGGAAATAGCTCGGGCGGAAACGCATCTCGAAGTCGCGATCGAAGAACGCACGCACGAACTCGGACAGCGTGCCCTTGAGGTCGGCGAAGGTGGAATGCTCGTCCACCAGCAACCCCTCGACCTGGTGGAACATCGGCGAGTGGGTCTGGTCGCTGTCGCTGCGGTACACCTTGCCGGCGGCGATCATGCGCAACGGCGGCGCGTGGTCGCCCATGTAGCGCACCTGCACACCGGAGGTATGCGTGCGCAGCAGGCGGCCGTCGCCGAAATAGAAGGTGTCGTGCATGGCACGCGCCGGATGGTGCGGCGGGAAGTTCAGCGCCTCGAAGTTGTGCCAGTCGTCCTCGATTTCCGGCCCTTCGGACAGCTCGTAGCCCAGGCGACCGAAGATCTCGGTGATGCGCTCCAGCGTGCGCGTCACCGGATGCAGGCCACCACGCTCGCCATGGCGACCCGGCAGGGTGACGTCGATGTGCTCCGACGCCAGGCGCGCATCCAGGGCGGCATCTTCGAGCAGCACCTTGCGCTCGGCCAGCGCGGTGGACACCGCGTCGCGGGCGACATTGATCGCCTCGCCGGCGGCCTTGCGCGCGTCCGGCGGCAGGGTGCCCAGCTGCTTGAGCTGCGCGGTGATGCTGCCACTCTTGCCCAGCAACGAAACGCGCAGGTTTTCCAGCGTTTCCGGGTTCTGCGCGGCGGCCACGTCGGCCAGCGCCTGGGCGGTCAAGGATTGGATGTCACTCATGGAATCGACGGACCTCGGATCGGTTTGCCTTCAGCGGCCTCGCGCCGGGCCGACCCCGTCGCACCGCAGACCCTCCACCACCCCAACAGCACTGGAAGGCCACAAAAAAGAATGGGGAAGGACTCGCGCCCTTCCCCATGCATTGTCTCACTCAGGCCGCCGTGCGTGAATGCACGATGGCCATGGGAAGAACTTATGCCGCCAGTGCGCCCTTGGCCTTTTCTGCCAGAGCGGCAAAACCGGCTGCGTCGTGCACGGCGATATCAGCCAGGACCTTACGGTCCAGGGTGATGCCAGCCTTCAGCAGGCCGTTCATGAAACGGCTGTAGCTCAGGCCGTTGATGCGGGCAGCCGCATTGATGCGGGTGATCCACAGCGAACGGAAATTGCGCTTCTTCTGCTTACGGCCGATGTAGGCGTACTGCTGTGCCTTGATGACCGCCTGCTTGGCGACGCGGAAAACCTTGCGACGGGCGTTGTAATAGCCCTTGGCGAGATCCAATACTTTCTTGTGGCGGCGGCGCGCCTGCACACCACGCTTAACTCGTGCCATGGTTCAGTTCCTCAGAGGTAGGGCAGCATGCGGTCCAGACGGCCTGCGTCTTCTGCGCGGACGTGGTTCGTCTGACGCAGGTTACGCTTCCGCTTGGTCGCCTTCTTGGTGAGGATGTGGCTACGGTTGGCGTGGCCAGCCTTGTACTTGCCGGAAGCGGTCTTGCGGAAACGCTTGGCCGCCGCCCGGTTGGTCTTGATCTTGGGCATTGCTATGTCCTTGATGGTCTCTTTTCACTGGCTGGGCGGTGGCCGTGGCCACGCTTTCCGTCCTTGCCCTTGCCTGTCTAAAGCCCGCGCTCCCCGAAGGAGGCAGGCAGGTCCTGTTTTGACGCAAACAACAAACCCGGCGAACCGGGCCGCCCATTATGCCTTTCTTTCCAGTCGCTTGCAAACGCGAGTCGCCAAGGACGGGATTCTGGCTGAACGGGCAAGCAAACGGGGAGGCGGCGCCAGCCCCTCCCTGTTCAGCAAAGCGAAGGCCCGAAGGCCGCCGGCTTACTTCTTCTTCGGCGCGATCATCATCACCATCTGCCGGCCTTCCAGGCGCGGACGCGATTCGATGACGATGTCCTCGCCCAGATCGGTCTCGATGCGGGTCGCCATCTCGCGGCCGAGCTCCTGGTGGCTCATTTCACGGCCACGGAAGCGGATGTTGACCTTGACCTTGTCGCCCTCTTCGAGGAAGCGGCGCATGTTGCGCAGCTTGATCTGGTAGTCGCCCTCGTCCGTGACCGGACGGAACTTCACTTCCTTGATCTCGACCTGCTTGGTCTTCTTCTTGGCCTCATTGGCCTTCTTCTGCATCTCGAACTTGAACTTGCCGAAGTCCATGATCTTGCAGACAGGCGGGTCGGCCTGCGGCTGGATTTCGACCAGGTCCAGGCCCTCTTCCTCGGCCATCGACAGCGCTTCGTCGCGCGACAACACGCCAATCATCTCACCGTCACTGCCGATCACGCGGACGCGCGGCACACGGATTTCGTGATTACGACGGTTCTGTTTGTTGTCAGGGGTACTGATATTGCAATCTCCGAATGGAATCGAACCGGCCCCGGCGGACGTATCCGCGGGGCCGGGGCTCTTGCTTACTTCAATTCAGCCTGCAGCCGCTCGACGAAGGCTTCCACCGACATCGAACCGAGGTCCTCACCCGAGCGGGTGCGGACAGCCACGGCGCCGTTTTCCTTTTCGCGGTCACCCACGACCAACAGATAGGGCACCCGCTGCAGGGTATGCTCGCGAATCTTATAGCCGATCTTTTCGTTGCGCAAATCGGCGTCAACCCGGAAGCCTTGATTTGCAAGGGTTTTGCGAACCTGCTCGACGTATTCGGCCTGAGCGTCGGTGATATTGGCCACCACCACCTGTACCGGGGCCAGCCAGGTCGGGAATGCGCCAGCGTGGTGCTCGATCAGGATGCCCAGGAAGCGCTCCATCGAACCAACGATGGCGCGGTGCAACATGACCGGGTGCTTCTTCTGGCTGTTCTCGTCCACGTACTCGGCGCCGAGGCGGCCGGGCATCATGAAATCGACCTGCATCGTGCCCAGCTGCCAGGTACGGCCGATGGCGTCCTTCAGGTGGTACTCGATCTTCGGGCCATAGAAGGCACCCTCGCCCGGCAGCTCCTGCCACTCCACGCCGCAGTGGGTCAGCGCCGAACGCAGCGCGCCTTCGGCCTTGTCCCAGGTCGCGTCATCGCCCAGACGCGATTCCGGGCGCAGCGCGATCTTGATCTGGATGTCATCGAAGCCGAAGTGCTGGTACACCGCCAGCGCCTGCTGGTGGAACGCGGTCACCTCCGCCTCGATCTGGTTCTCGGTGCAGAAGATATGGCCATCGTCCTGGGTGAAACCGCGCACGCGCAGGATGCCGTGCAGCGCGCCGGACGGCTCGTTACGATGGCACGAACCGAACTCGCCATAGCGGATCGGCAGGTCGCGGTAGCTGTGCAGGCCCTGGTTGAACACCTGCACGTGGCCCGGGCAGTTCATCGGCTTGACCGCGTAGGTGCGCTTCTCCGATTCGGTGAAGAACATGTTGTCCTGGTAGTTGTCCCAGTGGCCGGACTTCTTCCACAGGCTCACGTCCAGGATCTGCGGGCAACGCACTTCACCGTAACCGCTGTCACGGTAGACCTTGCGCATGTACTGCTCGACCACCTGCCAGATCGACCAGCCCTTCGGGTGCCAGAACACCAGGCCCGGGGCCTCTTCCTGCAGGTGGAACAGGTCCTGCTGCTTGCCGATGCGGCGGTGGTCGCGCATCTCGGCTTCCTCGATGCGCTTGATGTACGCCTCGAGCTGCTTCTTGTCGGCCCAGGCCGTGCCGTAGATGCGCTGCAACTGCTCGTTCTTGGCATCGCCGCGCCAGTACGCGCCGGAGATGCGCATCAGCTTGAAGGACTTCAGGAAGCGCGTGTTCGGCACGTGCGGGCCGCGGCACATGTCCACGTATTCCTGGTGGTAGTACATGCCCATCGCGGTGATGTCCTCGGACATATCCTCGATCAGGCGCAACTTGTACTCCTCGCCACGGGCCTTGAAGATCTCCACCACTTCCGCGCGCGGCGTCATCTTCTTGATGACGTCGTAGTCCTGCGCGATCAGCTCGGCCATGCGCTTCTCGATCGCCGCCATGTCGTCCGGCGTGAACGGGCGCTCGTTGTAGATGTCGTAGTAGAAGCCCTCGGCGATGACCGGGCCGATCACCATCTTGGCGTCCGGGTAGAGCTGCTTGACCGCATGACCGACCAGGTGGGCGCAGGAGTGGCGGATGATCTCCACACCCTCCTCGTCCTTGGCAGTGATGATGCGCAGCGAGGCATCGTGGTCGATCACGTCGCTGGCATCGACTTGCACGCCATCCACGGCACCGGCAATGGTGGCCTTGGCCAGGCCGGCACCAATGGATTGGGCCACGTCCATGACGCTGACCGGGTTTTCGAACTGACGGACGCTGCCGTCGGGGAGAGTGATGTTGATCATGGGATTCACCTGGAGTCACGACCCGGCGGACGGGCCTGGAAACAGCCCGACGGGCGGCTTCGATGGGGATTTGCGGGCAATAAAAAAGCGCCACGACGGCGCCTGGGATCAGGGCGGTGGCGGAAGATCAGCGATGGGCAGTGGTAGTGCTCATGTCACACTCTCGGCCGGCGCGTTGGCGCGGGCCACCTGTCAGCCGGGGAACTGGCCCGATTCTAGCGCAAAACACGCCCGCTGGCCGCCCCTCCCAGCCTCGACAATCCCGAAGACCGGGAAACAAAAAGCCCCGCGCAGCGGGGCTTTTCTTCTACTGGAGCGGGAAACGAGACTCGAACTCGCGACCTCAACCTTGGCAAGGTTGCGCTCTACCAACTGAGCTATTCCCGCATGTTTTTTTTCTACAACTCGTCACGATTGCTCGGGACGTTGAATGGAGGCCTGGGTCGGAATCGAACCGGCGTACGCGGATTTGCAATCCGCTGCATAACCACTCTGCTACCAGGCCAAACTCTTTACAGGCTGACCAGAAGAACCTTCTGACCATTAAAAAACCCCTTCAGGGGTTTTTCGGAATTTTGGAGCGGGAAACGAGACTCGAACTCGCGACCTCAACCTTGGCAAGGTTGCGCTCTACCAACTGAGCTATTCCCGCTTGGGATGCCGTGCATTCTACAGACTTCGTAACAATTGCACCAGCTTTTTAACAAATTTCTTCACAGCGACCGGAGGGCTATCGCACTCCGCAAGGCCCCTCGGACGGGCTTGCCAGCACCTCCGGAAAACCCCTCACGCATCCTGTCGAAAACAACATTCTTCTCGACATTGGAGCGGGAAACGAGACTCGAACTCGCGACCTCAACCTTGGCAAGGTTGCGCTCTACCAACTGAGCTATTCCCGCTTGGGAGGCGAAATTCTACATGCATTCGCCTACCTGTCAACCACCTTTTTCCGGGTCTGTTCGCGTGCCACCCGCTCGTCTTCGCGCAGGCTGGGCCAGGCGGCATGCAGGTACTGCACGCCGGAAACCAGCGTCAGCAACGCGGCGATCGCCAGCATCCAATCCCCGATATGGAAAATGGGCGCCCCCATCCAGATCGCGGTGAATGGCGTGTTTGGCGACACCGAATACAGCAGGCACAACAAGGCGACCATCTGCGCGGTGGTCTTGACCTTACCGATCATCGCCACCCGCACTTTGGCACGCTGGCCAATCTCGGCCATCCACTCGCGCAACGCCGACACCGCGATCTCCCGGCCGACGATCACCGCCGCCCAGAACGCCATCCACGGCGTGGGATGCCCCTGCACGATCAGGAACAGCGCCACGGCCACCATCAGCTTGTCAGCCACCGGATCCAGGAAGGCGCCGAACGCGGAATGCTGTTCGTAGCGCCGGGCCCACCAGCCATCCAGCCAGTCGGTGATGGCCGCCAGGCCGAAGATCGCCGCCGAGGCAAAATTGGTCCAAGCGTACGGGAGATAGAACACCAGGACCAACACCGGGATCATCAGGATCCGCAGCAGCGTCAGCCAGGTGGGGATGGTCAATTTCATTGAAACGTTACTCCGCTGCCGAATCGGATACCGACAGACCATGAAGGTTAGCGTAGATACGCGCGGCCAGGGCGTCGTTGATGCCTTCCACCCGTGCGATCTCGGCCTCACCGGCGGCCTTGAGCCCGGCCATGCCGCCGAAATGCTTGAGCAGGTTGGCGCGACGGCGCGGACCGATGCCGGGGATATCCTCCAGCTTGCTGGTCATGCGCGCCTTTTGCCGCCGTCCGCGGTGGCCGGTGATGGCGAAGCGGTGCGCTTCATCGCGCACCTGCTGAATGAACTGCAACGCCGGTGAAGCCGCACCCGGGCGGATCTCGCGCCCGTCCGGCAGCACCAATGCCTCGTGGCCGGCCCGGCGTTCCACGCCCTTGGCCACGCCCACCAGCATCACCCCTTCCACGCCGAGGTCAGCCAAGGCGGCCTGCGCCTGCGTCAACTGGCCGGCACCACCATCGATCAGCAGCACGTCGGGCAGCACGCCGCCCTCCTCCACCGCGCGCCGGAAACGGCGATCGATGGCCTGGTGCATGGCGGCGTAGTCGTCACCGGGTTCGATGCCAGTGATGTTGTAGCGCCGGTACTGCGCACGCACGGGGCCGGCCGCGTCGAACACCACGCACGAGGCCACCGTCGCTTCGCCCATCGTATGGCTGATGTCGAAACACTCCACGCGCTTGACCGGCTCGGGCAGCCCCAGCATGTCCCGCACCGCCTCGCTGCGTGCGTGCTGGGCACCACGGCTGTCCATCTCCGCGATCAGGGTGATCTGCGCATTGCGGCTGGCCAGCTCGACATAGCCGGCGCGTTCACCGCGCACGTTCCACTTCAGCGCCACCTTGCGCTCGGCCGAGGCACTAAGGGCAGCCTCGATCATCTGCGCATCGGGGATCTCACGATCCAGCAGCACTTCCGGCGGCGGGCCGTGCTCGATGTAGTACTGCGAGACGAATGCCGCCAGCACTTCCTCGGCACTGTCCTCGCCATTGGTGCGCGGAAAGAACGCGCGTGTCCCCAGGTTGCGGCCATCGCGGAAGGCCAGCAGCATCACGCAGGCACTGGCGCCCTGGGTCGCACAGGCCAGCACGTCCAGGTCCGCCGCACGCCCGTCCACGTACTGGCGGTTCTGCATGCTACGCAGCGACGCCACCAGGTCACGCAGGCGCGCGGCACGCTCGAACTGCAAGGCATCACTGGCCTGCTGCATGGACTGCACCAGCTCGTCGGCCAGCTGGTCGCTCTTGCCCTCCAGGAACATCGCGGCCTGGCGCACCGACTCGTCGTAGTCCTGTTGTGGCACCAGTTCCACGCAGGGCGCGCTGCAGCGGCCGATCTGGTACTGCAGGCACGGCCGCGAACGGTTGCGGAACACGCTGTCCTCGCAACTGCGCAGCTTGAACAGCTTGTGCATGAGGTTCAGCGTCTCGCGGACCGCACCCACGCCCGGATAGGGGCCGTAGTAGCGCCCGGGGATCGCCCGGGGGCCACGGTGCAGGGCGATGCGTGGCCACTGCTCGCGCGTCAGCAGCACCTGCGGGTAGGTCTTGTCGTCGCGCAGGGACACGTTGTAGCGCGGCGTCAGCGACTTGATCAGCTGGTTTTCCAGCAGCAGCGCCTCGGCCTCGGTGCGGGTGACGGTGACGTCCATCCGCGCGACCTGCGAGAGCATCATCATGATGCGCGTGCTCTTGGGCGAGCCGTTGAAGTAGCTGCCCACGCGCTTGCGCAGCGCGCCGGCCTTGCCGACGTACAGCAGGGTGTCGTCGGCGGCGTACATCCGATACACGCCGGGCGCGGTACTCAGCGCCGCCGCAAAGGCCTTGCCATCGAACGCGGGGAGGCTTTCCTGCTTCATCCTTCGATCGGCACGTCGCTCAGCTCGCCGCTGAGCGGGTCGAAACGCAGCACCGAATGCGCATCGGTCTCGGCGATCCAGATCGCGCCGGCCGCCAGGCCCAGCGCGCATGGCCCGTGCAGGCGCCGTGGCAGGTTGACCGTGGCCAAGTCGCCGCCGCCCAGGCGCAGGGTACGCAAGGTACCGTTGCCGGAATCGGCGATCCACAGCATTGGCGAGTCCGGTCCCTTGGCGATCGCCATCGGGAACTGCAGGCGGGCGTTCAGGCGCGGGCCGTCGACGTTGCCCGATTCCCAGGGGCCCTGCCCGACCAGGGTCTGCACCAGGTCGTTGCGCAGTTGCACCGAGCGGATCGCCGAGCCCAGCGAATCACACACGTACAGGGTCTGCTGCACCGCCACCACGCTGGTCGGCTGCGCGAACGCGGCCAGGTGACCGCTGCCATCACGTACTTCGACCGAGCCTGCGCCCGAGCGCCAGCGCAGCTCGCGGGTGCCCAGGTCATAACTCCAGATATGGTTGTCGCCGGCCATGGCGATGTGGACCTGGTTGTCGGCAACGGCGACGTCGGCCGGGTGGTTGAGCGGGCTGTCCCATGGCTGCGCCAGCACCCCGGCGCGCGGGTCGCCCACGCGTCCGGTGCCGCACAGGGTGTCGACCTGGCCACTGCTCAGGTTGATCCGACGCAGGGCGTGGTTGCCGGTGTCGGCCACGTACAGCACGTCACGCACCAGCGCCAGTCCCTGCGGCCGGTTGAAGGCCGCCTCACCCACGCCGCCGTTGATCAGATCGGCGCTGCCAAGGCCGAACTGGCGCAGCACGCGACCGGCGTGGTTGCACTCCAGGATGCGATGGTTGCCGGTATCAGCCACATACAGGCGCTCTTCGGCGACCGCCAGGCCGGCCGGGAAGCGCAGCGGCAGGCGTGGCTCCGGGTTGATCTCGCGGGCGCCGTAGGCCTCGTCGTCCAACGGTTGCGCCACGCCATCACAGAGCGCGTTCAACACGCGTTCCGTGTCGCCGCCGGCACCACCGCCCACCAGACGCTCACGTTCCTCGCCGTATGCATCGAGCAGCACCAGCGTCGGCCATGACTGCACGTCGAACGCACGCCAGGCATCCCATTGCGCATCCAGCACGATCGGGGCCGAGATGCCCTGGCGGCGCAGCAGCTTCAACGCCTGCTGTGGCTCACGTTCAAACTCGAAACGCGGCACCTGCACCACCACCAGCTGCAGTCGACCCGGATTGCGCGCCTGCCAGCCGGTCACCTCGGCCAGGCGTTGCATCGACCATATCGACGCGCCGTTGACGAAGGCGAGCGCCACAGGACAACCCCGCAGTTCCTGCAGGGTAGCGGGGGCGGCGTTGAGCCAGATGCCGGTCTTGGGCAGTTCCAGTAGGCGTTTTTCGTTCATGTCGGGATTATGCCGGAGTCGTCTCGCCGCAACAGGCGCTGGACAGTTGCCCGTGCGGCGGCATCGACCAGCGCCCAGCTCTGTTCAAAATCCTCCTGCCCACCGTAATACGGATCGGGCACCACCGTGGCCCCGGCAATACCGGCCCAGGGCAGCCACAGCACCGCGCGTTCACGCGCATGCTCGGGGGCCAGCGCCCGGGCCTCGGCCAGATTGTCATGATCGGCGCAGAGGATGTAGTCGAAATCGAAGAAATCCTCGCGGCGCAGCTGGCGACCACGCAAGCTCGAAATGTCCACGCCGTGACGCCGCGCACAGGCTACCGCGCGTCGATCCGGCGGCTCGCCGGCGTGCCAGCCGGAGGTTCCCGCCGAGTCCACGCTGATCCAGTCCAGTCGCGCCTGCGCGATGCGGGCGCGCAGGGCCCCTTCGCCCATCGGCGAACGGCAGATGTTGCCCAGGCAGACCACCAACAGCTTCAAGGCGCTCCTCGCATCAGGGCATCGGCACGGGCCAGGTCCTCGGCAGTATCGATGCCGGGCGGGAACGGTGCAGGTGACAACGCCACCGCGATCCGGAACCCGGCCTCCAACACCCGCAACTGCTCCAGCGATTCGACCTGTTCCAGCATGCCCGGCGGCATCGCCGCGAACTGCTGCAGGAAGCCGGCACGATAGCCATAGATGCCGATATGGCGCAGCCAGCTGCCGGCCGGCAGCTCGTCCCGCGAGCGCGCGAACGCATCCCGATGCCACGGGATCGGCGCCCGGCTGAAATACAACGCGTCGCCGCCGGCAGTCCGCACCAGCTTGACCACGTTCGGATCGAACAGGGTCGGCGCGTCCTCGACCGGGGTGGCCAGCGTCGACATCGGCGCGCCACTGTCGGCCAGCACGCTGGCGACGGCCTGGATACCCACCGCCGGGGCGAACGGCTCGTCGCCCTGCAGGTTGACCACGATCACGTCGTCCGCCCACCCGGCCTGCCGCGCACATTCGGCCAGACGATCAGTGCCGGAGGCGTGGCCGGGATCGGTCATCGCGACATGGATGCCGTCCAGTCCGGCGACGGCATCGGCGATGCGCGCATCGTCGGTTGCCACCCAGACCTCGCGAGCACCGGCATCCAGTGCCCGTCGCGCGACATGCAGCACCATCGGCTCGCCGTGGATCAGCGCCAGCGGCTTGCCGGGCAGTCGGGTGGAGGCATAACGGGCCGGGATGGCCACGACGAACTCGGGAACCTGCTTCATTTGAACTCCTTGCATGCGGCGACCAACGCGCCAGCGCGTACACCGTCGGTGCCCTCGGGCACCTGCCCTTCACCCGCGTGCCAGCTTGCCCAGGCGGTCCAGCAACGCCACCCAGAACGCGGCCGGCAGCTCGGCCTGCAGCGGTACCGCATAGTGCCAGCGATTGGCGAAGCGCTGGCACTTCACCGCATCCTTCTCGGTCATCAGCACCGGCAACTCGCTGCCGAAGGACAGGTCACCGGCCTGGTAACGATGGTGGTCGGCGAAGGCATGCGGCACCACACCGATGCCACGCGCACGCAGCATCTGGAAGAACCGCTGCGGATTGGCAATACCGGCCACGGCATGCACGCGCTGGCCGGCGAAGGCCTGCAACGGCTGGTCCCGTCCACCATTGAGCGGATGGGCGGTATCGATGCGCAGGCGCATGGCCCATTCACCGAAGCCGGAGGCCACCGCCTGCTCCGGCGCATCGCTGGCCTGGCCCAGGTTGACCACGCGGAAGTCGCAATCGCGCGCGCGCGCGGCCGATTCGCGCAGGGGCCCGGCCGGCATCATGCGGCCGTTGCCGTAGCGGCGCGCCGCGTCCACCACTTCGATCTCGATATCGCGCGCCAACCGGTAGTGCTGCAGGCCGTCATCACAGACAACCACGTCACAACCGGTCTCCAGCAAAGCCTTGGCCGCCGCGACCCGATCACGGTCCACGCGCACCGGCACGCCGGTCTTCCAGGCAATCAGCACCGGCTCATCGCCACCCAATGCCGGCTCCATGTCCGGGGTGATCCAGCGTGCCGTGCCGGCGTCATCGCGGCCATAGCCGCGGCTGGCCACGCCAGGTTTCCAGCCGGCTTCACGCAGGCGCGTGACCAGTTCAATGGTCAACGGCGTCTTGCCCGTACCGCCAGCAGTGATGTTGCCGACCACGATCACCGGCACCGGCACCTGCCGGCGCCGCAACCAGCCGCGCTGGTACAACCACCGACGCAGGCCGGAGACCGCGCCATACAAGGGAGCAACCACACGGGCCACCAGCGGTACCGGAGCGTCGTCGTACCACCAGCCCGGGGTCTGCGGGCCTCGCTTCTCCATCAGTCCTGGCTCTCCCGGAACTGCATGCGGTACAGGTGCTCATACAGCCCACCCAGCGCCAGCAACTGCTGGTGGGTGCCACGCTCCACGATGCGCCCCTGGTCCATCACCAGCACCTGGTCGGCATGCTCGATGGTGGACAGCCGGTGCGCGATCACCAGCGTGGTGCGGTCAGGCATCAGCTTCTGCAAGGCGTCCTGGACCAGTCGCTCGGACTCGTTGTCCAGCGCCGCGGTGGCTTCGTCCAGGATCAGGATCGGGGCATCCTTGAGCATGGCGCGGGCAATGGCCAGGCGTTGGCGCTGGCCGCCGGAGAGCTTGCCGCCCTTGGCGCCCACCTGCGCCTGCAGGCCCTCGGGCAACTGCTCGACGAACTCCATTGCATTGGCACCGGCAACCGCTTCATCCACCTGTTCGGCGCTGCGCTTGTGCAGTTCGCCGTAGGCCACGTTCTGCGCGATGCTGCCGTTGAACAGGGTGACCTGCTGGCCGACCAGGGCGATCTGCCGGCGCAGGTCGGCCAGCCTGTAGTCCTGCAACGGATGACCATCCAACAGGATCTGACCGGCCTCGATCTCGTAGAAGCGCGGGATCAGCTTGATCAGCGTGGACTTGCCGCTGCCGGACCGGCCGACGATGGCGGTCACGGTGCCGGGCTTGGCGATGAAGCTGATGTCTTCCAGTGCGGGTCGCGGCTGGCCCGGATACCGGGCGGTGACATCACGGAACTCCAACAGCCCCTGCGCGCGTTGCAACGGCACGGTTCCGCTGTCGGGCTCGTCCTGCGCATCCAGCACGGTGAACAGCCGCTGCGCCGAGGCGATGCCACGCTGGGTCATGTTCTGCACGTTGGTCAGCTGCTTGAGCGCGGGGATGATGGCCATCATCGCCATCATCAGGCCTACGAAGTCACCCACGGTCAGGCGTCCGGCCGCCGCTTCATGGCTGGCGATCAGCAGCAATGCCGCCAATCCGACCGAGCCCATCAGCTGCACCATCGCCGAGGAGATGCTGCGCGTGGCCTCCACCTTCATTGCCAGGCGCAGGTTGGTGTTGGCCAGGTTCTCGTAGCGTTCCAACTCGTTCTGCTGGGCACCGTAGATCTTCACTTCCTGGTTGGCCGACAGCGTCTGGTCCGCGGCCTGCAGCAGCTCGGCACCGCTTTCCTGGATACGGTGGCTGATGCGCCGGTAGCGCTTGGCGACCTTGTTCATCACCCATGCCAAGGGCGGGGCAAGCACGAAGATGGCCAGCGTCACCTGCCAGCTCAGCCATAGCATCACGATCAACGAGCCCAGGGCCTGCAGCGACTGCTGCAGTACGACCTTCATCGCGTCCACCGCAGCCTGGGCGACCTGGTCGCTGTCCGAGCCCAGCCGCACCAGCATCGAAGGCACCGGTTCGTTGTCAAAGCGCTGGCCCGGCAGCCGCAGGTACTTGCCCAGGACCTTCACCCGCAGGTCGCGGGCGATGCTGCGCGCTGCCTTGCCCATGCCGATATCGGTCAGGTAGCCAGCGATGCCGCGCACCATGAACAGGCCCACGATCGCCAGCGGCATCCAGATATTGATCTCGGTCGGGTTCACCAGGCTGTTGGTGACCGGCTTCATCATCAGGACGAAGTAGCTGCCCGCGCCTGCCTCCACAAGCATGCCCAGGCCGGCCAGCAACAGCAGCCCACGATACGGCTTGGCGAAGCCCAGCAGACGCCGATAGGTATGCCAGGCGGAGTCTTCGACGCTCACTGCTTCACTTCCGGCGCGGTGGCGATGGCGATGCGGCGGAAGCCCAGCTGGCCCAGTGCGTCCTGCGCGGTCACCACGGCCTGGTACGGCGTGCGCGCGTCGGCGCGCAGCAGCACGGTCTGCTCGCGGTCATCGCCGCCGGCCTGGGCCAACACCTGCTTGAGCGACTCCACGTCGGTGCGCAGCACTTCCTGGTCGTTGACGAAGTAACGGCCGTCGGCATTGACCAGCACGCTCAGCGAGCGCGGCGGCGCGCTGTTCTTCTGGTCGCTGGCCGTCGGCAGCTGCACCTGCAGCGTCGAACGCGCATCGAACGTGGTGGTGACCACGAAGAAGATGATCAACACCAGGATCACGTCGATCAGGGGAACCAGATCGATATGCGGCTCATCCGAGTGGCGGTTTTCGCGGATGCGCATCGGGGCTCAGGCCTTTGCAGTCGCGGCAGGCTTCTGTGCGGCCACGCCCTTGGCCGCCGCCATCACCGCCGGTCGGCCATCAAGCGAATCCAGCAAGGCGCTGGCTTCCTGCTCCATCTCGATCACGTAGCCGTCGATGCGGCCACGGAAGTAACGGTGGAACATCAATGCCGGGATCGCCACGATCATGCCGGTCGCGGTGCACACCAGCGCCTTGCCGATGCCGCCGGCGAGCTGGTTCACGTCACCCACGCCATGGTCGAGGATGCCCAGGAACATCTGGATCATGCCGACCACCGTGCCGAGCAGGCCCAGCAGCGGACCGGCCGAGGCAATGGTGCCCAGGGCATTGAGGAAGCGGCCCATCCGATGCACCAGGTGACGGCCGGTGTCCTCGATGCGCTCACGGATCTGCTCACGCGGCCGGTTGCGCGCTTCCAGCGCGGCCGCCAACAGGGCACCCAGCGGGGAATTGGCGCGCAGCGAGGCGATGTGCGAGGCGTCGAGCTTGCCGCGCGCTGCCCAGTTGCGGACCTCCTCGCCCAGGCCGGGCGGCAGCACTTCGTTACGCCGCAGGCTCCAGAAACGCTCCAGGACTATCGCCAAAGCCAGCACACCCAACAGCAGCAGCGGCAGCATCGGCCAGCCGCCAGCCTTGACCAGTTCCCACACGTTTCAACCCTCCGGCTCGATGGCCGCCTGTTTGCTGGTCGATAGGATAGCAGCCGCCCGCGCCCGCTCCGCGGCATCCCAGCCACGTGAGCGCCAGATCCGCCTTTCACGAAGCTGGATACCCCCTTTCCCCAGCCACACCCGCACCGCGCCACTGCCTGCGGTTTCCAGCAGTTCAGCCCCGCTGCGTTGCCAGCGCTCGCGCACGTCCGCACGTGGATGACCGAACCGGTTGGCGTGCCCGGCCGATACCACGGCCAAGCGCGCGCCGGTGGCGGCAATGAACGCTCGCGTCGACGACCCGCCACTGCCGTGGTGTGGCACCAGCACCACATCGGCCCGCACCGCGCGCGGCGAGCGCCTGACCAGCCCCTGTTCGATCACCGCACCGATGTCGCCGGTCAGCAGGGCCACGCCGTAGGGACCGCCAACCCGCAACACGCAGCTGGACTCGTTGCGCAGGTAGGGGAAGCCGGCGGCAGGATGCAGGAACTCGAACTGCACCCCGTCCCACCGCCACTGCCGCCCTGCCTCGCAAGCTGCTGCTTCCGCCCCGGGCATGCCCGGCGGCCCCAGCAACGGCACTCCTGGCATCTCCGCCTGCACCGCCGCCGCCCCGCCGGCATGGTCATGATCACCATGGCTGAGCACCAACCGGTCCAGCCGACGCACACCCAATGCACGCAATGCTGGTACCGCCACCCGTTCGCCGGCGTCGAAGCCATCGCGCACGGCCGGCCCGGCGTCGTACAGCAGGGCATGCGCACGGCTGCGCACCAGCACCGACAGCCCTTGGCCGACATCCAGCACCACGATCTCGAACTCACCGTCGCCGGGCAGCTCACGCCACGGCAGCAACAGGGGCAACCACAGCAGCAGTGCCAGTCCACGCCCCGGCACACCGCGCGGCAACAGCATCCAGAGTGCCCCCAACAACGCCAGCGGTAGTGCGAACCACGCCGGCTCCGGCAGCCACCACAGCGACAGGCGGCTATCGGCCAGGGTTTCGAACAGCGGCCACGACAGATCAAAACACCACGCTGATGCCTGCCACGGCAGCGCACCGGCCCCGGTCCAGAGCGCCTCGGCGGCTGTTCCCAGCAATGCCAACGGCACCACGACCAGGCTCCACCACGGGATGGCGACCAGATTGGCCAATGGCCCCACGGCCGAGGCCTGTCCGAACAGCAGGACGGTCAGCGGCAACAGCCCCAGCGTCGCCACCCATTGCGCCGACAGGAATCCCCGCAGCCAGTGCAGCCGCTCCGGCAGGCATGCGGCCAACAGCGCAACGCCGGCGAAGCTCAGCCAGAATCCGGCCACCAGTACCGACAAGGGATCCACCGACAGCACGGCCAACGCGGCCAGCCCCAGGCTTCCGGTCACACTGACCGGACGACGCCACAGCCGGGCCAGCACGATCACCCCGATCATCAGCACCGTACGTACCGTCGGCAACGCGAAGCCCGCTGCCGCTGCATAGACCAGTGCCACGAGGAAGGCCCCGATGGCCGCCGCCTGCAGCCGCGGCAACCAACGTCCCAGGCCAGGCAGCAACCACCACATCCCGGCGACCAGCCATGCGCCGCAGACCGCGACCATGCCGACGTGGAATCCGGAGATCGCGATCAGGTGGGTCAGGCCGGTCGCGCGCAGGCGCTGCCAATCCAGCTCGCCCAGGCCGCGTGTATCACCCAACGCCAGTGCCTGCACATAGCGCGCGGACCCGGCCCCTACGCTGCCGGCGATACGGTCACTGACCGCCTCACGCCATGCCTGCAACCCCGTGCCCGTGGCCAACCGCCGCGGTGCAGGCAGCACGCGCACCACACCGTTGGCCACCAGCCGCAAGGCCAGCGCATGCCGTTCGGCGTCGAACCCGCCAGGGTTGCTCAAGCCCCGCGGCGCACGCAGCCGGACCTGCAACTGCCACCTCTCCCCCGCCCGCAGCTCCAGCCGCCTCCCCGGCGAGGAAGTACCGAACGGGTCGTACCATGCCAGCTGGAGGCGCTGCCCACGCAGCACGGCCGGCTGGGCAACGTCGTCGTCCACGCGGAAATGGAACCGGGTGCGGCGCACCTCATGCTCGGGCAGGCTGACTACCTCGCCGCGCACCAGGAACTCCCGCCCCTCCATTGTGGCGGGCAACTGTGCCTGCAGACCGCTGCCCATCTGCACCCCCATCCAGCCCACGCCGGCCAGCAATGCCCCCGGCCAACGGCGGCCCCGCAGGCGCCACCAGCCCAGCAGCCCGACCAGCAGCGCCAGCCAGCCCAGGGGCGATGGCAACAGTGCCGGCGCCCAGGCCACCGCGCAGACCCCCAGCAGGAAGCCCGCCGCCACGGCCTTGCCCAGGACCGGCACGCCCTCGCGCCCGGACGCCTCTTCGGCCACGTTGTCCATGCCTTCGCCCAGCCACCATCCCAGAGCGCATGCTGTTCCGCGGCCCGATGCATCCCCATCGGTCAAACCGGGCCATCACGGTCGGGCGAACCCGGGGACCGCCCTACAGACCCGTCCACTTTCCTGCAGGCAAAAGAAAAGCGGGCACAAGGCCCGCTTTCCTTCAGCGCAACACCGCGACCTTACTCGGCCGGGGTGCCCTCGCCTTCTTCCACGGCCTTCATCGACAGGCGGATACGGCCCTGCTTGTCGACTTCCAGCACCTTGACCTTGACCACATCGCCTTCCTTCAGCTTGTCGCCGACCTTCTCGACGCGCTCGCTGGAGATCTGCGACACGTGGACCAAGCCGTCCTTGCCCGGCAGGATCGTGACGAACGCACCGAAGTCCATGATCTTGGCGACCTTGCCTTCGTAGATGCGGCCCGGCTCGACGTCCGAGGTGATCTGCTCGATGCGGGCCTTGGCGGCCTGGGCAGCGGCATTGTTCACCGAGGCGATGGTGATGGTGCCGTCGTCCTGGATGTCGATCTGGGTGCCGGTTTCCTTGGTGATGGCCTGGATGGTCGAGCCACCCTTGCCGATCACTTCGCGGATCTTGTCCGGGTGGATCTTGATGGTCAGCAGGCGCGGCGCGTAGTCCGACAGCTCGGCACGCGGGGCGGTCAGCGCATGGGCCATTTCGCCCAGGATGTGCAGGCGGCCGGCCTTGGCCTGTTCCAGCGCCTTCTTCATGATCTCTTCGGTGATGCCTTCGATCTTGATGTCCATCTGCAGCGCAGAGACACCTTCCGAAGTACCGGCCACCTTGAAGTCCATGTCGCCCAGGTGATCTTCGTCACCCAGGATGTCCGACAGCACGACGAAGTTGTCGCCTTCCTTCACCAGGCCCATGGCGATACCCGCCACCGGTGCCTTCACCGGCACGCCGGCGTCCATCAGGGCCAGCGACGAACCGCAGACCGAGGCCATCGACGAGGAACCGTTGGATTCGGTGATTTCCGACACCACGCGAATGGTGTACGGGAACTCTTCCAGGGTCGGCATCACGGCCAGCACGCCGCGCTTGGCCAGGCGGCCGTGGCCGATCTCGCGGCGCTTCGGCGCGCCGAAACGGCCGCACTCACCCACCGAGTAGGGCGGGAAGTTGTAATGGAACAGGAAGTTTTCCTTGTACTCACCGGCGACGGCGTCGATGACCTGGCCGTCACGGGCGGTGCCCAGCGTGGTGACCACGATGGCCTGGGTCTCGCCGCGGGTGAACAGCGCCGAGCCATGGGTGCGCGGCATCACGCCGGCCTTCACAGCGATCGGGCGCACGGTGTCCAGTGCACGGCCGTCGATGCGGACCTTGGTGGCCAGCACCGAGTCACGCATGGTGTGGTATTCCAGCTCCCCGAATTCCTTCGACAGCTCGGCCTGGTTCCAGCCTTCGGCGGCAACGCGGCCTGCCAGCGACTCGAGCACGTCCTTCTTGATCGCGGCGATGGCGTCGCGGCGCTGCAGTTTGTCGCGCACCTGGAAGGCTTCGCCCAGCTTGCCACCAACGGCTTCCTGCAGCGCGCTGATCAGCGCGGTGTTCTTGGCCGGGGCAACCCAGTCGCTCGGCTTGGTGCCGGCTTCGACGGTCAGCTCGTTGATCGCGTTGATGACCTTCTGCATTTCGCGGTGACCGAAGGTCACGGCGCCCAGCATCACTTCCTCGGACAGCAGCGCGGCTTCGGATTCGACCATCAGCACGGCATTGGCGGTACCCGCGACCACCAGCTCCAGCTGCGATTCCTTCAGCTCCGACACGGTCGGGTTGAGGATGTACTGGCCGTCCTTGTAACCGACCTTGGCGGCGCCGATCGGCCCCTTGAACGGGGTGCCGGCCAGCGACAGCGCGGCCGAGGCGCCGATCAGGGCGGCGATGTCACCATCCACCTCCGGGTTCAGCGACATCACCGTGGCGATGATCTGGACTTCGTTCTTGTAGTCTTCCGGGAACAGCGGGCGGATCGGGCGGTCGATCAGGCGCGAGATCAGCGTTTCCTTCTCGGTCGCACGGCCTTCGCGCTTGAAGAAGCCACCCGGGATACGGCCACCGGCGTAGAACTTTTCCTGGTAGTCGACGGTCAGCGGGAAGAAGTCCTGGCCTTCGCGCGCGCTCTTGGCGGCGACGGCAGTGACCAGCAACACGGTGTCGTCCATCTTGACGATGACGGCGCCGCTTGCCTGACGGGCGATTTCGCCGGTCTCAAGCGTGACGGTGTGTTTGCCGTACTGGAAGGTTTTGGTGATTTTTGCCACGGGGAATCCTTGAAATGCTTCATCAGATGGACCGCTGACGACCCTTGCCGTCATCGGGTGGCCGGGCGGGTCCGGCCGATCTACTGCGATTTTGAAACTGCAAAAACAAAACCGCGGCGCATCGCTGCGCCGCGGCGGGAAGTCTATTAGCGGCGCAGGCCGAGCTTTTCAATCAGCGCCTTGTAGCGCTCGACGTCCTTCTTCTTCAGGTAGTCGAGCAGGCTGCGGCGGCGGTTGACCATCTGCAGCAGACCACGGCGGCTGTGGTGGTCCTTCTTGTGTTCCTTGAAGTGGCCGGTCAGCAGTTCGATGCGGGCGGTCAGCAGGGCCACCTGGACTTCCGGCGAACCGGTGTCGTTGGTGCCGCGGGCGTTGGCTTCAATAACCTTCTGGGTGTCGATCGACATTTCGTGTTTTCTCTTGGATGCGTGGCCGGCAGGAACGTACTGGACGCACCGCGCAGCTCGCCGATTGATAGAACCCCGGCCGACGGCCGGAGGGTGCCCCTACAAGGGCCGCAAAATTGTAACGACCTCAACCATTTGCCACAAGGCGCGTCAGGGTTCGGCGCCTGTCCCATTCAGAGATTGAACCGGCGCTGCGGTGCCAGACGGCCGTCGGACTCCACCTGCGCCAGTCCCAGCGGAGCACCTTCCGCCCCGAAAACCGCCACCAGCCCGACCGGCCAGGCCGGATTGCGCAGACGCTGCCCCATGCAGAACCGGGCCGCCTGCCCCTCATCCAGATCAACCCGGCCGAAGTGGACCAGCCCGTCCTGGATCGGCAGCAGCCATTGCAGCAGCGCCGCCTCGTCGCCGCTCTCAGCCACTTCCCGCAGCGCATCCAGCCCGATCATCCGCGGCGACAGGAACGGCTCCACCCACAGGCGGCGCAGCGCGGTGATGTGCGCCCCGCAGCCCAGCAGTTCGCCCAGATCCCTGGCAATGCTGCGGATATAGGTGCCCGAACCACAGGTCACGCGCAGCGACAGCTGCTCGCTCTCCTGCGCCAGCACCTCGATGGCCTGTACGTGGACCTCCCGCTCCGGGGCCTCGATGGCATCCCCGCGCCGGGCCTTCACATACAACGGCTCCCCGCCCTGCTTGAGTGCGGAATAGATCGGGGCGCGCTGGCGGATATGCCCGGTCAGGGTCGCCAGCGCCGCGTCCAGTGCCTGTCGGGGGATGGCCGGCACCGGGCGCTCACGCAGCACGACGCCGTCGGCATCGTCGGTATCGGTGGTACGCCCCAGCGCGATCTGAGCGTCGTAGGCCTTGGCCGAGCCCAGCAGCAGCCCGGCAATCTTGGTCGCCTCGCCGAAGCACAACGGCAGCAGGCCAGTGGCCAGCGGGTCCAGGCTGCCGGTATGCCCCCCCTTCTCGGCACGGAACAGGCGACGAGCCACCTGCAGCGCGGTGTTGGAGCTCATGCCGGCGGGCTTGTCGAGCAGGACGATGCCATCCAGGCGACGGAATGAAATACGGGGACGCATGCAACACCCTACTCGGGCCGGCACGGTAATGCCGGACGGGAATCAGGAAATCATCGGCGCCGTGCGTGGCGCCGGCCAGATATGACAACAGCCCTTGCGGGCTGCTGCTTCACTCTTCGTCGGAGCTCGACGGCGGATGTTTGTCCGACAGGTCGCGCAGCAGGTTGTCGATGCGCTCGCCGCGGTCCACCGAGTCGTCGTAGTGGAAATGCAGCTCCGGCACGTGCCGCAGCTTCATTGCCCGGGCCAGCGCCATGCGCAGCTCCACCGACAGCTCACGCAGGCCCTTCACCGCCTCGGCCGAGCGTTCCGGCATCAGTGCGGTGACGAACACCTTGGCATGGGCCATGTCGCGGGTGACCTCCACGTCCGAGACGCTGACCGATGGCAGCCCGTGCTCACGCACGGCGGCATGCACCAGCGTGCCCAGATCACGGCGGATCTGCGCGGAAACTCGGTCGGTACGGTGGAAAGTCTTTGGCACGTTTTCTGGCTCGTTTGAATATTGCGTTGATGAAGCAGGACCGGCCCGCCATGGGGCGGACCGGTCCGTGGTGCGATTACAGCGTACGCGGCACTTCGATGCGCTCGAAGCATTCGATCTGGTCGCCGGCCTTCACGTCGTTGTAGGCCTTCACGCCGATACCGCATTCGGTACCGTTGCGAACCTCCTCGACGTTCTCCTTGAAGCGGCGCAGCGATTCCAGCTCGCCCTCGAACACCACCACGCTGTCGCGCAGCACGCGGATCGGCTTGTTCCGCTTGACCACGCCTTCGACCACCATGCAGCCGGCGATCGCGCCCAGCTTCGAGCTGCGGAACACGTCGCGGACCTCGGCGATACCGATGATCTCTTCGCGGATTTCCACGCCGAGCAGACCGGAGGCCACCTGCTTCACCTGGTCGATCACGTCATAGATGATCGAGAAGTAACGCAGGTCCACGCCATTGGATTCAATGATGCGACGGGCCGAAGCATCCGCACGCACGTTGAAGCCGATCACGGTGGCCTTGGAAGCGGCGGCCGAATTGGCGTCCGATTCGGTGATGCCGCCCACGCCGGAGTGGATCACGTTGATGCGGATGTCGTCGTTGGACAGGCCCACCAGCGACTGGCTCAGTGCCTGCACCGAACCCTGGACATCGGCCTTGATCAGCAGGTTCAGCACCTGCTGGCCTTCGCCCTTGCCCAGCTGCGCCATGATGTCTTCCATGCGGCTGCCCGCGGTGGCGACCAGACGCGATTCACGGCGCTTGGTCTCACGCTGCTGGGCGACATCCTTGGCCAGACGCTCGTCTTCAACGACGACAAAATCATCGCCCGCTTCCGGCACGCCGGACAGACCCAGCACCTGCACCGGGATCGACGGGCCGGCTTCGGCCACCTGGCGACCGGTCTCGTCGAACAGCGCACGCACGCGGCCGTACTGGATGCCGCACACCAGGTAGTCGCCCTTCTTGAGCTGACCCTGCTGCACCAGCACCGTCGCGACCGGGCCACGGCCCTTGTCCAGCGAGGACTCGATGACCACGCCCGCCGCGCGGCCTTCGGCCACGGCCTTCAGCTCAAGCAGTTCGGCCTGGATCGAAATCGCGTCCAGCAGGTCGTCAATGCCCTGGCCGGTCTTGGCGGAGATTTCCACCATCTGCGTATCGCCACCGAAGTCTTCGGCAACGACCTGCTCGGCGAGCAGTTCGTTCTTGACCCGCATCGGGTCGGCCGAGGACTTGTCCATCTTGTTGATCGCCACCACGATCGGCGCGTTGGCGGCGCGGGCGTGCTGGATGGCTTCCTTGGTCTGCGGCATGACGCCGTCGTCGGCGGCCACGACCACCACCACCACGTCGGTCAGCTGCGCGCCACGGGCACGCATCGAGGTGAACGCGGCATGGCCCGGGGTATCCAGGAAGCTGATCACGCCCTTCGGCGTATCCACATGGTAGGCACCGATGTGCTGGGTGATGCCACCGGCTTCGCCATTGGCGACCTTGGTGCGGCGGATGTAATCCAGCAGCGAGGTCTTGCCGTGGTCGACGTGGCCCATGATGGTGACCACCGGCGGACGCGGCACGGCGTCGCCCTGGTCGGCATCGGTGATGGCCAGCAGTGCGTCTTCGGCATCGTTGGTGTCCGCGCGCACGGCCTTGTGGCCGAGCTCTTCGGTCACCAGCACGGCGGTGTCGTGGTCGATGGACTGGGTGATGGTGGCCATCACGCCCATCTTGAACAACGCCTTGACCACTTCGCCGCCCTTCAGGGCCAGCTTCTGCGCCAGATCGGCAACGGTCACGGTCTCGCCGATGGCGATCTCGCGCACGACCGGTGCGGTCGGACGCTCGAAGCCATGGCTGCCACCGCCGCCACGCGACTGTTCATTGCCACGACGGCCCTGCGGCGCACGGCTGCCCGGGCGACCACGCGAATTATTGTTGTTGCTGTTGCCGCGACGCGCACGGTCCGATGCCGACAGGTGCAGCTGGCCACCGAAACGGTTGCCGCCATCGTTGTCCGCACCCTGCGTGCCACGTGCCTTGCCCGGCTTGGCATGCGACGACGGCGCGCGATCCTCGCGGATCGGCGCACGCGGCGCAGCCGGTGCCGCGGCATGACGCGGCGCCTTGGCCACCGGCTCGCTTGCCGCTCCGGTCGCCGCCGGCTTTGCAAGCTTGGCCTTGGCCGCTTCTTCGGCGGCGATGCGCTCGGCTTCGATACGCTGGCGCTCGGCGTCCTCGGCCGCCTTCTGGCGGGCGATTTCCTCGTCGCGGGCGCGGTCCTTCTCGGCCAGCATGCGCTGCTCGTCGAGATTGCGCTGACGCGATTCCTCGAGCTTGCGCAGGATTTCGGCGCGCTCCTCGTCCGGCGTCATCGCAGGCTTGCCACCTTCCGGCTTGACGTAGGTACGCTTCTGGCGCACCTCGACGTTGACCGTGGTCTTGCTGCGACCGGCATTGACCGTCACTTCCTGGTGCTTGCGACGGGCCAGGGTGATCTTCTTCGGGGCGCCTTCGACACCCTCGTCGGCGGGCGACTCATCCTTGCCGTGCGAACGGCGGAGGAATCCCAGAAGCTTCACTTTCTCGGTGCTGGTCACGACCTGGTCGGGACCGCTGAACTTCATGCCGGCCTGGGCCAGCTGCTCCAGCAGTTTCTCGACCGGCGTGTTGACCAGTTCGGCGAGCTTGCGGATGGTGGTTTGCTGCGACATTCGGATCCTATGATCTTGTTGGCGCCCCCTCGACACGAACGAAGGCAGCGCGGAGTCTACGCCCTGAGCGGCTCAGGGCACTGTTCATCGCTGGCTCATTCGCCGCGCTCCAGGCGGGCGATCTCCTCGGCGCGGGCGGCGAGGACCAGCGCTGCGGCGCGCTCAAGATCCATACCCTCGATACCGAACTCCAGGATCTCGTCGGCAGCCAGGTCCGACAGATCCTCACTCGTACGCACGCCATGACCGGCCAGCGCGTACGCGGTTGCTTCATCCATGCCCTTCAATGCCAGCAGGTCATCCGCCGGCACGCCGCCTTCGGCGCCCTCTTCCACGGCCAGCGCCTCGTTGAGCAGCGCGTCGCGGGCGCGGGCACGCAGTTCCTCGACGATGTCCTCGTCGAAGCCTTCCACGGCCAGCAGCTCGCCGACCGGCACGTACGCGATTTCTTCCACGGTGCCGAAACCTTCGGACACCAGGATGCCGGCGATTTCCTCGTCCACTTCCAGCTTGTCCATGAACAGCTGGCGGGCGACGGCCTGCTCGGCCTCGGACTTGGCGGTCACCTGGTCCTGGGTCATCACATTCAGCTGCCAACCGGTCAGACGGCTGGCAAGACGCACGTTCTGGCCGCCCTTGCCGATCGCCTGGGCCAGGCGGTCTTCGGCCACGGCCAGGTCCATCGAATGCTTCTCTTCATCGACGATGATCGACTGCACTTCGGCAGGCGCCATCGCATTGATGACGAAGTTGGCCGGGTTCTCGTTCCACAGCACGATGTCCACGCGCTCACCATTGAGCTCATTGGACACGGCCTGGACGCGCGAACCGCGCATGCCGATGCAGGCGCCGATCGGATCGGTGCGGCTGTCATGGGCCAGCACGGCAATCTTGGCGCGGTCGCCCGGGTCGCGGGCACAGGCCTTGATTTCCACCAGGCCCTGGCCGACTTCCGGCACCTCGAGCTTGAACAGCTCGATCATGAATTCCGGGGCAGCGCGGCTGATGAACAGCTGCGGACCACGCGGCTCCGAGCGCACTTCGGCCAGGTAGCCGCGCACGCGGTCACCGGCGCGCAGCACGTCGCGCGGGATGCCCTTGTCCTTCGGGATGAAGGCCTCGGCGTTGCCGCCCAGGTCCACGTAGATGTTGCCACGCTCGGCACGCTTGACCACGCCGGTGACCAGCTCGCCGACGCGATCCTTCCATGCATCGACCACCTGCTGGCGCTCGGCCTCGCGCACGCGCTGCACGATGACCTGCTTGGCGGCCTGGGCGGCGATGCGGCCGAAATCCGGGTTCTCGATCTGCTCTTCGATGTAGTCTCCGATCTCGACGCCGTCGGCTTCGTCGATCGCGTCCATCATGCGGATCTGGCGATCCGGCGATTCCATCACCACGTCGTCGGCGACCACTTCCCAGCGACGGAAGGTCTCGTAGCTACCGTCCTTCTGGTTGATCGACACGCGCGCCAGCACGTCCTGGTCGATGTAACGCTTCTTCGCCGCGGAGGCGAGCGCTGCTTCGATCGCGTCGAAAATCACTTCGCGCGGCACGCCCTTCTCGTTGGCGACTGCGTCAACTACCAGCAAAAGTTCCTTGCTCATCGGCTCACTCCGCGCGCGGCTTTTTGGCCGCCGTTTCGTTATTGGATTTGTTCTTGGCCTTGTCGCCCTTCTTCGGGGCCGGGCCGGTGGGTTTGGTCGGCGCCAGGCCCAGTGCGGCCCAGTCCGGAATGATGCGTGCCTTGTCGATGTTGTCGAACGCGGCCACGAACGGCTTGCCGTCGACGATGAACGTCACGGTGCCCTGCGCGTGGTCCACCGCGGCGATCTCGCCCTGCAGGCGGCGGCGGCTCTCCTGCGGCAGCTTCAGGCCGACCTTGGCGGACTGGCCAAGCTGCTGCTCGAACTGTTCCAGCGTGAACAACGGACGGTCCACGCCCGGCGAAGAGACTTCCAGCGTGTAGTTGCCGCTGATCGGGTCCTCCACGTCCAGTTGCGCCGACACTTCGCGGCTGACCCGCTCGCAGTCGTCGACATTGACCATGCGCTCGGGCTGTTCGGCCAGCGGCACGTCGATGTACAGGCGCAGGGTTGCGCCGCCGGGGGCCGGCAGATACTCGGCGCCCAACAAATCGAGCCCCAGCGCTTGCACGGTGGGGCCCAGCAGATTCGCGATTTCAGTAGCCTTGTCGCTCACAGCCTGCCTTGGTTCGGTAAATGGGGGCTGGTACCACCCAGCCGGGATTTTCCGTTGTCCGGAAACAACAAAGGACCCTATTGGGCCCTTTGTCCGGTTGAAATCCGGTGACTGGATTCCGGTTGCAAGAACGGAAGCAAACGTTCTTGCGAGCCCAGACTTTGGCTTCAATCGACATTGTCGCAGAAACCGAAGCTGGTAGCGGGGGCAGGATTTGAACCTGCGACCTTCGGGTTATGAGCCCGACGAGCTGCCAGACTGCTCCACCCCGCAGCAGAAGCGGAATTATGAAGTAACTTGGATCAGACTGCAACCCTTATTTACTCCACTTGTTTCTCCGATCTTCCGGAGAAACCCGAGGAATTGACTCCCCGGCGAACCACCTTCCGGTGATTCCGGCAGCGCCGCGTCGCGTTGCTGCCGTCAAATCAGGATGTGAATATTACACGATTCACATCTTTGTGTAACTGTTTTTGAAAATTATTACGACAAATGTGCAAATGCCGTGCGCATCCACTGCAGGATCGGGCCCAGGCCCAGCGGCAGGAACAGCAGCAGGACCGAATTCACGCCCAGCACGATGCCCAGGATGCGGTCGTTGTTGCGCGGCAGCGCCTCGCCCACCGGCTCATCGAAGTACATGACCTTGATGACACGCAGGTAGTAGAAGCAACCGATCACCGCGCAGATCACGCCGACCATGGCCAGCCACAGCAGGTCACCGTTGATTGCAGCACCCAGCACCGCCAGCTTGGTCCAGAATCCCAGGAACGGCGGGATACCGGCTAGCGACGCCATGATGCACAGGACCAGACCGGCCATCCACGGACTGCGGGCATTCAGGCCCTTGAAGTCCTCGATGTTCTCGGCCTCGAAGCCGGCACGCGACAGCGCGATGATCGCGCCGAACGAAGCCGTCGACATGATGGCGTAAGCCACCGCGTAGAACATCGCGGCCGAATAGCCCTGCTCGCCACCACCGGCCACGCCCATCAGCAGGAAGCCGATGTGGGAGACCGTGGAGTAGGCCAGCATGCGCTTGAGGTTGGTCTGTGCGATAGCCATCAGGTTGCCGACGATCAGCGACAGCGCGGCCAGGCCGGCCAGCACATACTGCAGTTCGGTCGACAACGGGCCCACGCCCATTTCCAGCAGGCGGTAAGCCATGCCGAACGCGGCCAGCTTCGGTGCCGAGCTGATGAACAGCGCGATCGGCGCCGGGGCGCCCTGGTACACGTCCGGCAGCCACATGTGGAACGGCGCGGCGCCCAGCTTGAAGGCAACGCCGGCGACCATGAACACCGCGCCGGTCAGCAACAGCAGGCGCTCGTCGGAATGGGCGATGGCGCCGTGGATGACGTCCAGGTGCAGCGAGCCGGTGGCGCCATAGATCAGCGACATGCCGTACAGCAGCAGGCCCGAGGCCAGCGAACCCAGCACGATGTACTTCATGCCGGCTTCGGCGGCGAGCTTGTTCTCGCGGTTGCTGGCAACCAGCGCGTACGAACACAGCGCCAGCAGCTCCAGGCCCAGGTAGACCATCAGCAGGCTACCGGCCGACACCAGGATCATCATGCCGGCGGTGGCGAACAGGATCAGCACCGGGATCTCGCCCTGGTACAGGTTGCGTTCGCGCAGGTAGCTCCAGCCGTAGATCAGGCTCAGGCCACTGACCAGCACCACCACCGTCTTCATGATGTCGGCGGCGTTGTCGCGGATGAACATGCCATGGAACACCTCACCCTGCCCGCCCACGCCACCCAGCAGCAGGCCGAAGGCGACGGCCAGCACGGCCACCGAGATGAAGTGGGTCCAGACCTTGTGCCGGTTGCTGATGAACAGATCGAGGATCAGCAGGGCGAAGGCGCCACCAATCACCACCAGTTCTGGCAGCAACGGCGGGAGGTCGGCGGTGGTCAACGGCAGAAGCGTCGGCGTTGTCATCATCAAATCCTGGAATCAATACTCTCGACGGGCCGCTTACAGCAGCTTGCTCGATGCGATCTGCATCGCCAGCTTGGCGATGGACGGCTCCATCAGGTCGGTCAGCGGCTTGGGATAGAAGCCCAGCACCAGCGTGCCGACGGCGAACACACCCAACACCAGCCATTCACGACCGTTGATGTCCTTCAGTTCGGCCACATGGGCATTGCCCACCTCGCCGAAGAACACGCGCTTGTACAGCCACAGCGAGTACGCGGCGCTGATGATCAGCGTGGTCGCCGCACCCAGTGCCACCAGCGGGTTCCACTGGAAGGACGCCAGCACGATCATGAATTCACCCACGAAGCCGCTGGTACCTGGCAGGCCCGAGTTGGCCATGAAGAACAGCAACGCGAAGGTGGCGAACCACGGCATCACGTTGACCACGCCGCCGTAATCGGCGATGCGGCGGCTGTGCATGCGGTCGTACAGCACGCCCACGCAGGAGAACATCGCACCGGACACGAAGCCGTGCGAGATCATCTGCACCATGGCGCCCTGCAGGCCCAGGCGGGCGGCGTCGGCGTTGCCGGCCTCACGCACCAGCCACAGCGCGGTGAACGTGCCGAGGGTGACGAAGCCCATGTGTGCGACCGACGAATAGGCGATCAGCTTCTTCATGTCGTCCTGCACCATCGCGACCAGGCCGACGTAGATCACCGCCACCAGCGACAGCGCGATCACCAGCCAGGCCCACTCGGCACTGGCGTCCGGCACGATCGGCAGGTTGAAGCGCAGGAAGCCGTAGCCACCGATCTTCAGCGCGATGGCCGCCAGGATCACCGAACCGGCGGTCGGCGCTTCCACGTGCGCATCCGGCAGCCAGGTGTGCACCGGGAACATCGGCACCTTGACCGCGAAGGCGATCAGGAAGGCGAAGAAGATCCACGTCTGTTCCTTGGCCGACAACTGCAGCTGGTACAGGTCGGCCAGCTGGAAACTGCCGCCCTTCAGGTACAGGTAGATCAGCGCCACCAGCATCAGCACCGAGCCGAGGAAGGTGTACAGGAAGAACTTCATGGCCGCGTAGATGCGACGCGGGCCGCCCCAGACGCCGATGATCAGGAACATCGGGATCAGCATGGCTTCGAAGAACACGTAGAACAGCATCGCGTCGGTGGCGGCGAAGATGCCGACCGTGACGCCTTCCAGGATCAGGAAGGCGGCGACGTACTGGTTCACGCGCTTGTCGACCACGCCCCAGGCGCCGATCAGGGCCAGCACGCCGACCAGGGTGGTCAGCAGCACCAGCGCGATGGCGATGCCATCGACGGCGAGGTTGTAGCCGATACCGAAGGCCGGGATCCACGGATGCTGCTCGACGAACTGCATCACGTCGGCAGCGCCGCGGTCATAGCCGCTGAGCAGGCCGAGGCTCAACAGGAAGGTGAGCAATGCCACCGCCAGCGACGCCCAACGGGCGGCCTGGGCGTTGCGCACGGCGAGGATCAACGCACCGCCGATGATCGGCAGCCAGATGAGAACACTAAGTAGAGGCCAGTTCGACACGTCTTCTATTCCGTACAGGTCAACGCCAGAAATGCATCAGCAGGCCCAGCAGGGCAATCAGGCCGATGATCATCGCGAAGGCGTAGTGGTAGAGGAAACCGGATTGGGTGCGGCGCAGCAGGTTGGCAGCCAGGTCGACCAGACGGGCCGAACCATTCACCACCACACCGTCGACGACCGTGCTGTCCACGGCACGGGCGGCCTTGCCGAGCTGCACACCACCGCCGGCAAAGCCGTCGATCCAGAGCTTGTCGAAGCCGTACTTGTTTTCCAGCACCGAAACCAGCGGTGCCAGGTTCTTGCGCGCCTGACCGGCCAGTTCCGGCTTCCAGACGTAGAACACCCACGCCAGGATGAAGCCCGCAACCGTCAGCCAGAACGCCGGCATCATCATGCCGTGCAGCGCGTAGGCCACTGAGCCGTGCCAGAACTCCTTGCCCACGGCGGCGATGGTGTCGCGTGCCGGGTCGTAGAAATCAACGATGCCGGTGAAGAACGACATGGCCTGGCCCGGCACGCCACCCTCGGCGGCATGACCGTCCCAGCCGGTGCCGAACAGCATCGGGCCAATGGTGAAGAAGCCGATCAGGATGGACGGGATGGCCAGCAGGATCAGCGGCACCGTCACCACCAGCGGCGACTCGTGCGGCTCGTGGGCGCCGTGACCGTGGTGGTCATCGTGGCCATGGCCGTGATGGCCGTGGTCATCGTGCGCGTCACGGAAGCGCTCCTTGCCGAAGAAGGTCAGGAACAGCAGGCGGAAGCTGTAGAAGCTGGTGACGATCACGCCGCCAAGCACCGCCCAGTAGCCATACGTGGCCACCCAGCTGGACGAATGCTGCGCGTGGTGCGCGGCGGCTTCGATGATGGTGTCCTTGGAGTAGAAGCCCGCGAAGAACGGGGTGCCGACCAGGGCCAGCGTACCGATCCACATAGTGATGTGGGTGATCGGCATGTACTTGCGCAGGCCGCCCATCTTCAGCATGTTCTGCTCGTGGTGCATGCCGATGATCACCGAACCGGCACCCAGGAACAGCAGCGCCTTGAAGAAGGCGTGGGTCATCAGGTGGAACACGGCGCCCGAGTAGGCGGACACGCCCAGGGCAACGGTCATGTAGCCCAGCTGCGACAGCGTCGAGTAGGCAACCACGCGCTTGATGTCGCTCTGCACGATGCCGATCAGGCCGGTGAAGAAGGCCGTGGTCGCACCGATGAACAGGATGAAGTCCAGCGCGGTCTGCGACAGCTCGAACAGCGGCGACATGCGGGTGACCATGAAGATGCCCGCGGTCACCATCGTCGCGGCATGGATCAGCGCCGAGATCGGGGTCGGGCCTTCCATCGAGTCCGGCAGCCACACGTGCAGCGGCACCTGGGCCGACTTGCCCATCGCGCCGATGAACAGGCAGATGCAGATCACGGTGGCGATCGACCACTGGTGGTCACCGATCAGCTGCACCATGGCATGGCCGGTGGCATCGGTACCCAGCACGGTGCCGGCATTGGCGAACACGGTGGCGTAGTCCAGCGTGCCGAACGCCCACAGGATGCCGCCGATGCCAAGCAGGAAGCCGAAGTCGCCGACGCGGTTGACCAGGAAGGCCTTCATGTTGGCGAAGATGGCGCTGGGCTTCTTGAAGTAGAAGCCGATCAGCAGGTACGACACCAGACCCACCGCTTCCCAGCCGAAGAACAGCTGCAGGAAGTTGTTGCTCATCACCAGCGTGAACATCGAGAAGGTGAACAGCGAGATGTAGCTGAAGAAGCGCTGGTAGCCGTCGTCCTCGGACATGTAGCCGATGGAGTAGATGTGCACCAGCAGCGACACGAAGCTCACCACCACCATCATCATAGCGGTCATGCGATCGATCATGAAGCCGACGTGGGCCGCGTACTGGCCGACCTCGAAGAAGGTGTAGATGTTCTGGTTGAACGGCTGCGCCCCACCCCACAGCAGCTGGTACAGCGTGTGTGCGGACAGCACGAAGCTGATCGCCACGCCGAGGATGGTTATGTATTGGGCGCCCTTGCGCCCGACCTGGCGTCCGAAGAGGCCGGCGATGATGCTGCCGAACAGTGGTGCGAGCACCACTGCGATCAACAGACTCTTGGAGAGAGTGATTTCCATCTCGGATCAGCCCTTCAGCGAATCAACTTCGCCCACGTTGATGGTGTGGCGAGTACGGAACAAGGTCACCAGGATCGCGAGGCCGATTGCAGCTTCGGCTGCGGCCACGGTCAGGATGAAGAACACGAACAGCTGGCCGGCGGTATCGCCCAGCTCACGCGAGAAGGCGATGAAGTTGATGTTGACCGACAGCAGCATCAGTTCGATCGACATCAGCAGCACGATGATGTTCTTCCGGTTCAGGAAGATGCCGGCGACGGAGATGCAGAACATCACCGCGCCCAGCGCGAGCATATGGCCCAGGGAAATCATGGCTTGGCCTCCTCGCCACCTTCGTTGTTCGCTTGCACCTGCACCACCGGCTTCTCGGCGGCCATCTTGACGATGCGCAGGCGGTCTTTTGCCTTGACCATGGTCTGCTCGGTCGGGTTCTGCGTCTTCAGGCCCTGACGGCGACGCAGGGTCAGCATCACGGCTGCCACCACGGCGACGGTCAGGATCACTGCGGCGAACTCGAACGGCAGCAGGTATTCGGTGAACAGGCTGCGCGCCAGCCAGGTGATGTTGGAGGTGTCCGCGGCGACCGCGGCGGCGTTGTCCACGGGGAACGGCGCCATGCGGGCCTTGATGCCGATCAGGGTCAGCATCTGCACCAGCATCACCACCGCGACCACCAGGCCCACCGGCAGGTAGCGCACCCAGCCTTCACGCAGGTTGGTGGTATCGATGTCCAGCATCATCACCACGAACAGGAACAACACCATCACCGCACCGACGTACACCAGCACCAGCGTGACGCCCAGGAACTCGGCCCCCACCAGCAGCCACACGCAGGCCACCGAGAAGAAGGTCAGGATCAGGCACAGCACGGCATACACCGGGTTGCGCACGCTGATCACCGACGCGGCCGAAATGCCCGCGATGATCGAGAAGAACCAGAAAGCGATATTTACCCAATCCATCTCGAGACCTCAGCGGAAAGCAGCGTCGGCGGCGCGGCGCTCGGCGATTTCGGTTTCAAGCCGATCGCCGATGGCCAGCAGCTGCGGCTTGGTGATGATGTTTTCGCCACGCTTCTCGAAGTGGTACTCGAGAATGTGGGTCTCGACGATCGAGTCCACCGGGCAGCTTTCCTCGCAGAAGCCGCAGAAGATGCACTTGAACAGATCGATCTCGTAACGCGTGGTGCGGCGGGTGCCGTCCTCGCGCTTGGCCGAGTCGATGGTGATGGCCAGCGCCGGGCACACCGCTTCGCACAGCTTGCAGGCGATGCAGCGCTCTTCACCGTTGGGATAACGGCGCAGGGCGTGCAGGCCGCGGAAGCGCGGCGACTGCGGGAACTTCTCCATCGGGTACAGCACGGTGTACTTGGGCTTGAACGTGTACTTCAACGTCAGCCACAGGCCTCCGAGCAGCTCCAGGAGCAGCAGGCTCTTGAAATAGTGGGTGATCTTATTCATGAATCAAACGCCCTTCTGGATCACGCCGTAGAACACCATCAGTGCCGTCACCGCGATCCAGAAAATGGTCAGCGGGATGAACACCTTCCAACCCAGACGCATGATCTGGTCGTAACGGAAACGCGGGAAGCTGGCACGGAACCAGATGTAGGCGCTGGCGAAGAACAGCACCTTGAGCAGCAGCCACGGCCAACCACCGTCCCAGATCCAGTTGATCCACGGCGACACATCGCCGCTGACCCAACCCTGCAGCGGGCTCAGCCAGCCACCCAGGAAGAAGATCGAGATCAGGAAGCTGACCAGGATCATGTTGGCGTATTCGGCCAGGAAGAACAGCGCGAACGCACCGCCGGAGTACTCGACCATGTGGCCGGCGACGATTTCCGACTCGCCTTCCACCACGTCGAACGGCGCGCGGTTGGTCTCGGCGACGCCGGACACCCAGTACACGACGAACAGCGGCAGCAGCGGCAGCAGGAACCAGTCGAACAGGCCCGAATCACCCTTCTGCGCCAGCACGATGTCGGTCAGGTTCAGGCTGCCGGCGGCGATCATCACGCCGACCAGTGCGAAGCCCATCGCGATTTCGTAGCTGACCACCTGGGCGGCCGAACGCATCGCGCCGAGGAAGGCGTACTTCGAGTTGGACGCCCAACCGGCCAGGATCACGCCGTACACGCCCAGCGAGGTCATCGCCAGCAGGTACAGCAGGCCGACGTTGGCGTTGGACAGCACCAGCTTGTAGTCGAAGGGCACCACCGCCCACGCCGCGAACGACGGCGCCAGCACGATCAGCGGCGCGATGACGTACATCGCCTTGTGCGCGCTGGCCGGAGCGATGATTTCCTTGAACAGCAGCTTGGTGACGTCGGCGAACGCCTGCAGCAGGCCGCCGAGGCCCACGTACATGGGCCCGTGGCGGACGTGCATCCAGCCGATCAGCTTGCGCTCCCACAACACGTAGAACGCCACCGAGATGATCACCGGCATCGCGATGAGCAGGATCTTCAGCACCGTCCACAGGACGATGCCGATGTCGCCCAGGGCGAGGAACCACTGGTGCAGCGGGTCGACCGCGTTCAACAGCAACTCGTTCATGCAGCCACCACCGTTACACGTGCGGCACCCAGCGGCGCGGTCGCGCCGTGGCCCGATTCAATCCAAACCGTACCGGCGGCGACGCGCGCGTCGACCACCACCGGCAGCGTGGCACGACCGGCATCGTTGCCGACCTTTGCCATCTGGCCCTCGCCCAGCGACAGGCGCGCGGCATCGTCGGTACTGAGCACGATGCGCGGGTCGGTGTTGAGCGGATGCGCCTGCAGTGCCTGGGCACGGCGGACGACGGCATCGGTGCGGTAGATGGCTGGGGTCGAAGCGACCTCCAGGCCCTCGCCCGCCACCTGCGGCTGCGCCGAAGCGGCCACCTTGACCGACACCGGCGCGATGCTCGCGCGCAGGCCGGCCAGATCGGTGAAGCCAAAACCGGCCAACTGCATGTCACCACCCAGCGCACGCAGTACGCGCCAGCCCTCGCGGGCCTCGCCCTGCAGCTTGCCACCGGCACGGGCGACCTGCTCGCGGCCGTCGAGGTTGGTCAGCGTGCCGTCGACTTCCGGCAGCGCGCCGATCGGCAGGATCAGGTCGGCGACGTCGCGGGTCGAGGCACAAGCGTACTGGCTGAAGGACACCACCTTGGCACCGGCCAGCGCCTTGCGGGCGGCGTTGGTGTCGGCGAAGTCCAGGCCCGGCTCGATGCCGTACAGCACGTAGGCCTTGCGCGGCTGCGCCAGCATCGCGTTGACGTCCTTGCCGGCCGGCAGCACGCCGACGCGCGACAGGCCAACGGCATTGGCGCCCTGCGGGATGCGGCACAGCTTGGCGCCGGTGGCGGCGGCGAATGCACTGGCGGCCGAACGGATCGCGGCGGCCTGCGGGTGATTCTCGGCAATCGCACCGACGATGACGACGGTGTTGGCACCGCCCTTCACCGCATCGACCAGCTGTGCGTTGCCCAGCGCCTCGACGAAGCGCGACGGGGCGACGATCTGCTTGCCGGCCAGCTTGAAGGCGAAGTCGAACTCCACCGGGTTGACCGCGAAGATCTGCGCGCCACGCTGGGTCTGCGCCTTGCGCAGGCGGGCATGCAGCAGCGGCAGTTCGTGGCGGATGTTGCTACCCAGCACGACGATGCGGTCGGCGTTCTCGATGTCAGCCAGCGAGGCGCCGAACACTTCGGCTACCGGCGCATCGGAGAAGTCGCGGTTGTTGATGCGGTGGTCGATGTTGTTCGAACCCAGGCCGGCGGCCAGACGAGCCAGCAGCGCGCCTTCCTCGTTGGAGGTCGACGGATGCACCAGCACGCCGAGGTCCTCGCCACGGTTGGCGTCAAGGATCTCGCGGGCGGCGGCCAGGCCTTCGGCCCAGCTCACTTCCTTCCACTCGCCGTTGACCTTCTGCAGCGGCTTGACCGCTCGGTCAGCGGCATACAGGCCCTGGTGCGAGTAACGATCGCGGTCGGACAGCCAGCACTCGTTGACCAGCTCGTTGTCACGCGGCACCGCGCGCAGCACTTCGCCGCGGCGCACGTGCAGGAACAGGTTCGAGCCCATCGCGTCGTGGTAACCCAGCGACTCGCGCGCGGTCAGCTCCCACGGGCGTGCCTTGAACTGGAACACCTTGTTGGTCAGCGCGCCAACCGGGCACACGTCGATGACGTTGCCGGACAGCTCGGTGGTCAGCGGCTTGCCGTCGTAGGTGCCGATCTGCAGGTTCTCGCCGCGCGACATGCCACCCAGCTCGTAGGTGCCCGCCACTTCGGCGGTGAAGCGCACGCAGCGGGTGCACTGGATGCAGCGGGTCATCTCGGTGGCGACCAGCGGACCCATGTCCTCGTCGGCCACCACGCGCTTGCGCTCGTTGAAGCGGCTGACCGAACGGCCGTAGCCCAGCGAGACGTCCTGCAGCTCGCACTCACCGCCCTGGTCGCAGATCGGGCAGTCCAGCGGGTGATTGATGAGCAGGAACTCCATCACCGAACGCTGGTACTTGAGCGCCTTCTCGTTGCGGGTCTGGATCTTCATGCCATCCATGACCGGGGTCGCGCACGCCGGCGACGGCTTGGGCGACTTTTCAACGTCGACCAGGCACATGCGGCAGTTGGCGGCGATCGGCAGCTTCTCGTGGTAGCAGAAGCGCGGGATCGGGATGCCGGCCTTGTCGGCGGCCTGGATGATCATCGAACCCTTGGGCACGACCAGTGCCTGGCCATCGATCTCGATCGAGACGTGGTCCGGCGGCACGTTTGGATTTACCGGTTGCGCGCTCATGCGGCAGCAGCCTCCACCTTCTTGCCGTCAACCATCGAATGACCGTTGACGATGTAGTACTCGAATTCGTCCCAGAACTGGCGCAGGAAACCCTGGATCGGCCATGCCGCCGCTTCACCGAACGCGCAGATGGTGTGGCCTTCGATCTGGCCGGCCACCGTCTTGAGCTGGTGCAGGTCGTCCATCGTGGCCTGGCCGGCGACGATGCGCTCCAGCACGCGGTGCATCCAGCCGGTGCCTTCACGGCACGGGGTGCACTGGCCGCAGGATTCCTTGTGGAAGAACTGGCTGATGCGGCAGGCGAACTTGACGCAGCACACGCTGTCATCCAGCACCACGATCGCACCCGAACCCAGGCCGGAGCCCAGCGCACGGATGGTGTCGTAGTCCATCGGCAGGTCCTTGAGCTGCTCGGCCGTCAGCACCGGCATCGAGACGCCGCCCGGGATCGCCGCCTTCAGCTTGCGGCCCGGGCGCAGGCCACCGGCCATTTCCAGCAGCGCGTCGAAGGTGGTGCCCAGCGGCACTTCGAAGTTGCCGCCCTTGGTGACGCAACCGGAGACCGAGAAGCACTTCGGGCCGCCGTTGTTGGTCAGGCTCAGGCCCTTGAACCACTCCGGACCGTTGCGGATGATCGCCGGCACCGAGCCGTAGGTCTCGGTGTTGTTGATCGTCGACGGCTTGCCGTACAGGCCGAAGTTGGCCGGGAACGGCGGCTTGTAGCGCGGCTGGCCCTTCTTGCCTTCCAGCGATTCCATCAGCGCGGTTTCTTCGCCGCAGATGTAGGCGCCGGCGCCCAGCGCACCGTAGATGTCGATGTCCACGCCGCTGCCCAGCACGTTCTTGCCCAGCCAGCCATGCTTGTAGGCATCGGCCAAGGCCTGCTCGAAGTGCTCGAACGGCTCGTGGTGGAACTCACCACGCAGGTAGTTGTAGCCCACGGTGGAACCGGTGGCGTAGCAGGCGATGGCCATGCCCTCCACCACCGAGTGCGGGTTGTAGCGCAGGATGTCGCGGTCCTTGCAGGTGCCCGGCTCGGATTCGTCCGAGTTGCAGAGGATGTACTTCTGCACGTCGCCCTTGGGCATGAAGGACCACTTCAGGCCGGTCGGGAAGCCCGCGCCGCCGCGGCCACGCAGGCCGGACTGCTTGACCATCTCGATCACGTCGGCCGGCGGGATCTTCTCTTCGAGGATCTTGCGCAGCGCGGCGTAACCGCCGGTCTTGAGGTAGCTCTCGTACGACCACGGGGTGTCGTAGTGCAGCGTGGTGTAAACCACGTTGTGCGGAAGCGGCGCCGGTCCGACCGGGCCCTTGGATTCGTGGTGTGCCATGCCTTACTCCAGCCCGTCCAGCAGCGCGTCGACCTGATCCAGCGTCAGGCGCTCATGGTAGTGACCGTTGATGACCATCATCGGCGCGCCCGCGCAGCCGGCCAGGCACTCTTCCTCGCGCTTGAGGTAGACGCGGCCGTCCGGGGTCGATTCGCCGTGCTTGATGCCCAGCTTCTTCTCGCAATGGCGGACGATGTCGTCGGCGCCATTGAGCCAGCAGCTGATGTTGGTGCAGATGGCGACGTTGTTGCGGCCCACCTTCTCGGTCTCGAACATCGAGTAGAAGGTGGCGACTTCGTAGGCCCACACGAACGGCAGGTCCAGGTACTTGGCCACGCCGGCGATCAGCTCGTCGGTCAGCCAGCCCTGGTTCTGCTCCTGGGCGGCGTGCAGGCCCTGCAGCACCGCCGAACGCTTGCGCTCCGGCGGGAACTTGGTCAACCAGTGGTCAATGTGGGCACGCGTCTTGTCACTCAACACGACCATCGGGTCGACGTCGCGTGCTGCCTCGTAATTACCTGTCGCCTTCATCGGCCGACCTCAACGAATACCAAATCCTGAAAAACCGATACCTGCAGCAGGCAAGCCGCGCAGGCACCGGGCGCTGTGTTGTTGCCCGGCATTACCGGTCGACCTCACCAAACACGAGGTCGTAGGTACCAATCATCGCCACCACGTCGGCCAGCATGTGGCCGCGCACGATCGAATCGATCGAGGACAAGTGGGCGAAGCCCGGCGCACGCAGGTGCACGCGGAACGGCTTGTTGGCACCGTCGGACATCAGGTAGCAGCCAAACTCACCCTTCGGCGCCTCGACCGCGGCGTAGGTCTCGCCGGCCGGTACGCAGTAGCCTTCGCTGAACAGCTTGAAGTGGTGGATCAGCGCTTCCATGTCGTCCTTCATCTCGGCGCGGGCCGGCGGGGCGATCTTGAAGTTCTTGACCATGACCGGGCCCGGGTTGGCCTTCAGCCACTGCACGCACTGCTTGATGATGCGGTTGGATTCGCGCATCTCGGCCACGCGGACCAGGTAACGGTCGTAGCAGTCGCCATTGGTGCCCAGCGGGATGTCGAAATCAACCGCGTCGTACTTGGCGTACGGCTGCTTCTTGCGCAGGTCCCAGGCAATGCCCGAACCGCGCAGCATCACGCCGGTCATGCCCCATGCCAGCGCATGCTCCGGGCTGATCACGCCGATGCCGACCGTACGCTGCTTCCAGATGCGGTTGTCGGTGAGCAGGGTTTCGTACTCGTCGACGCGCGAAGGGAACTCGTTGGTGAAGTTCTCCAGGAAGTCCAGCAGCGAGCCTTCGCGCGAGGCATTCAAACGCTTCAGCGCGTTGCCCTTGTGCCAACGGGACTCCTTGTACTTCGGCATCGTGTCCGGCAGGTCACGGTACACACCGCCCGGACGGTAGTAGGCCGCGTGCATGCGCGCACCGGAGACCGCCTCGTAGCAGTCCATCAGCTCTTCGCGCTCACGGAAGGCGTACAACATCACCGCCATCGCGCCCAGGTCGAGCGCGTTGGAACCCAGCCACATCAGGTGGTTCAGGATGCGGGTGACTTCATCGAACAGGGTGCGGATGTACTGCGCACGCTCCGGCGCCTCGATCCCCACCAGGGTCTCGATCGCGCGCACGTAGGCGTGCTCGTTGCACATCATCGAGCAGTAGTCCAGGCGGTCCATGTAGCCGACCGACTGATTGAACGGCTTGGACTCGGCCAGCTTCTCGGTCGCGCGGTGCAGCAGGCCGATGTGCGGGTCGGCACGGACGATGGTTTCACCGTCCATTTCCAGAATCAGGCGCAGCACGCCATGCGCGGCCGGGTGCTGCGGGCCGAAGTTCATGGTGTAGTTGCGGATCTCCTGCCGGGCTTCGGCGGGATTGCTGGCGAAGGCCTGCGAGGCCTGATGGAACTCACTCACTTGCTTGCCTCCGTCAGCGCGCGCTCGCCTTCCGCGGTCTGGAAGCGGGCGTCATCGCGGATCACGCGCGGCACGCCGACGCGCGGCTCGACCGAAGTCACCGGCTCGTACACCACACGCTTCTTTTCTTCGTCGTAACGCACTTCGACGTTGCCGATCAGCGGGAAATCCTTGCGGAACGGATGGCCCACGAAACCGTAGTCGGTCAGGATGCGGCGCAGGTCCGGGTGACCTTCGAAGATCACGCCGTACAGGTCGAACGCCTCGCGCTCGAACCAGTTCAGGCCCGGCCAGATGTCGGTCAGCGAGGCCACCACCGGCAGTTCTTCACTGGGAGCGAAGCAGCGCAGGCGCAGCAGCTGGTTGTGCTGGTAGGAACGCAGCTGGACGACCACTGCGAAGCGCTGCTTCGGCAGTGCATCCGGGCGGGCGCCTTCGGCGGTTTCGTGGCTGGGGAACTCGCCCCACGCGAAACGGCCGGCGCCCTTGCCTTCCACGCCACGGCTGAAACCGTGCGAGGAGACGTCCGAGGTATCCCACTCGTCGCTGCCGTAGCCGAGGTAATCGACGCCGCACAGGTCGGTGGCATGCTCGAAGCCGAGCTCGTCACGCAGCACCTGGGCCGTTGCATGCCAGTCCGCGGCGGGCACCTCCAGCGTCACTTCGCCACGCGGTTCGACCACGCTGACCTGCGCACCGGCGAAACGTGCGGCAAGTCGGTCGATGATTGAAGGTGCTTGCTGGGCCATGGGGGCTGGCGTGCTCTTGATTTGAAAGGGGGATCGTCAGCGGGAGATGGTCTGGGTGCGCCAGATCTTCTTCTGCAGCTGCAAGATGCCGTAGACCAGCGCCTCGGCGGTCGGCGGGCAACCCGGGACGTACACGTCCACCGGCACCACGCGGTCACAGCCACGCACCACGGCATACGAATAGTGGTAATAGCCGCCGCCATTGGCGCAGCTACCCATCGAGATGACCCACTTCGGGTCGGGCATCTGGTCGTAGACCTTGCGCAGCGCCGGGGCCATCTTGTTGACCAGGGTGCCAGCCACGATCATCACGTCGGACTGGCGCGGCGACGGGCGGAACACCACGCCGTAACGGTCAAGGTCCAGGCGGGCGGCGCCGGCGTGCATCATCTCCACCGCGCAGCAGGCCAGACCGAAGGTCATCGGCCACATCGAGCCGGTACGCGCCCAGTTCAACAGCGCGTCGACGCTGGTGGTCACGTAGCCCTTCTCGAGCAGGGGGTTCTCGCCTTCAGGCCGCAGAATGTCATCAACCCGCCCTTCCGGGACGGGGTTGTTCATCAGGCCGTCGAGAGTCTGAATCACTCCCATTCCAGCGCTCCCTTCTTCCAAACGTAGATAAAGCCGAGGAACAACATGCCCACGAACAGGCCCATGGTCACGAGCGAGCGGGCGCCCAGCTCCATGAAGACCTGGGTCCAAGGCACGATGAAGATGATTTCCAGGTCAAAGACGATGAACTGGATGGCGATCAGGTAGTAACGCACGTCGAACTTCATGCGCGCGTTTTCGAACGCCTCGAAGCCACACTCGTAGGCCGAGAGTTTCTCGTTGTCCGGCGAACGGGGAGCGAGGAACCGACCGATCAACATCAGCGTGACGCCGATGCCGGTGGCGACGATCAGAAACAGCAGAGACGGCAAATATTCGGCCAGCACAGCGATTCTCTCTTGCCTCTGCCCGGGACACCCGAAGGGCGCCAAGGCATGGGGGATTGACGGGACTTGCCACGACGGGAGGCTGCTGCATCCCGCGTACCCGCTTACAAACTATGGTGCCCAAGAGGGGACTCGAACCCCTACGACTCTCGTCGCTACCACCTCAAGGTAGTGCGTCTACCAATTCCGCCACCTGGGCTTACGTCGGCCCTGCTGGTTCAGCAGAGCGCCGCGTATTGTAACCGTCTTCAGTCTTTCTGTGCGCCTTCGGCAGGCTTTTCTTCACTACTGGACGGAATATTTTCTGCCGGGGCTGCTGCCTGCGGCACTTCGCCGGCCGCCGGGGCCTGCGGGATGGACTGCAACTCACCGGCCGGCGCGGCCGGGGTAGCCGCCGGGGCCTCGATCTGGGTCGACATCAGGCCCAGGCCTTCACCGGAGGAGCGGGCGCCATGGCTGGCGTACCAGGCCATGAACAGGCTGATGCCGAAGAACACCACGGCCAGCCACTTGGTCGACTTGGACAGGAAGTTGGACGCGCCACGCGCACCGAACACCGTGCCCGAGGCGCCGGCACCAAAACCCGAGCCCGCCGCCGCGCCAGAACCGCGCTGCATCAGGATCAGCGCGATCATCGCGATCGCCACCAGCACATAGACCACATTGAGGATCAACATCAGCATTTGAAATCCGTCCCGGACAATTCACCCGTTAGCGACCGGCTGCTGCCCTCGCGATGGCCAGGAAATCCGCCGCCACCAGCGATGCGCCGCCTACCAGCCCGCCATCAACGTCAGGCTGCGAAAACAGCTCTGCGGCATTGTCGGGCTTGACGCTGCCACCATAGAGCAGCGGCAGCGAATCAGCGATTCTAGCATCGCGCTTGGCCACTTCGCCACGGATGAACGCATGCACGGCCTGCGCCTGCTCCGGCGTGGCGGTCCGGCCGGTGCCGATCGCCCAGACCGGCTCATAGGCCACCACCGCCCTGGCGAAGGCCTCGACCCCGGCCAACTCCAACACCGGCGCCAGCTGTGCGGCGATGACCTGCTCGGTCTGGCCGGCTTCACGCTGCTCCAGCGTCTCACCGACACACAAGACTGGGACCAGGCCAGCATGGATGGCTGCCACGAACTTGCGTGCCACCAACTCGCTGCTCTCATGGTGGTACTGGCGGCGCTCCGAATGCCCCACCAAGCCATGGCTGGCGCCGACATCAATCAGCATGCTGGCCGAAACTTCACCGGTATAGGCACCCTTTTCATTACAGCTGACGTCCTGCGCACCAAATTCCAGCGCCGTACCCTCGAAGTCCTCGACCAGGTCGCCCAGGTACGGCAACGGCGGCAGGATCACCACCTTCACTCCCTCCAGCGGCAGCCCGGCAGCCACCTGCCCCACCAACTCGGTGGCGAATTGACGGCTGCCATGCAGCTTCCAGTTACCGGCAACGATCTTCTGGCGCATTCAGGAGTGACTCCCAGTTCTAAAAAGGTGGGCGAAGGATAGCCGAAATGCAGACATCGGCAGGACAACTGCGGACAAAGCGGGACAACATGCACAAACGCCGCCGGGCCAGGGGCCGCGACGGCGCTTGCGGACGAACCGGAACCGGCAGAGCCGGCACCGGGCGTTACTTCAGCTTGATCTCGCGCAGACGCTCTTCCAGGAAGCCATGGGCGGTGATCGCCTCCGGGTACCGGCTCGGGTTCTCCGGGGTGATGCACGAGGGCAGCACATCGATCAGGAAGTCCGGGTTCGGGTGCAGGAAGAACGGCACCGAGTAGCGCGGCTGGCGAGCCAGGTCGCCCGGGGGGTTGACCACCCGGTGGATGGTCGACGGGTACACGTGGTTGGTCAGGCGCTGCAGCATGTCGCCGATGTTGACCACGATGGTGTCCGCGTCCGAGGTGAACGGCACCCACTCGCCCTCGTGCGACTGCACTTCCAGGCCGGCGGCGCTGGCGCCCACCAGCAGGGTGATGAAGTTGATGTCGCCATGTGCACCGGCGCGGACATTGGGGATGTCGTCGGTGGTGATCGGCGGGTAATGGATCGGGCGCAGGATCGAGTTGCCGTTGTTGGTCTTGTCGGCGAAGTAGTCCTGCGGCAGGCCGATGTGCAACGCCAGCGCCGACAGCACGCGCGAACCCAGGTTGTCGAGCTTCTGGTACAGGCCATAGCCGTACTCACGGAAACCCGGCACCTCGCTCGGCCACAGGTTCGGCGGCATCACGTCGCGGTACCTGGAATCGTCCGGGATCTCGCGACCGACGTGCCAGAACTCCTTCAGGTCGAAGTGCTTGGAGCCCTTGGCCGTTTCCACGCCGAACGGGGTATAGCCGCGGGCACCGCCACCGCCGGCGATGTGGTACTGCTTCTTCACCGCTTCGGGCAGGGCGAAGAAGGCCTTGAACACGTCGTAGGCAGCATCGATCTCGGCCTGCGGGATGCCGTGGTTGCGGATACCCGCGAAGCCCCACTCGCGGTACGCCGCGCCCAGCTCGGCCACGAAGGCCTCACGGTCGGTGTCAAAGCGGGTGATGTCGAGGGTGGGAATACGGGAACTCATTTGAAACTCCAGAAAGGGAAACGGGGCGGCGGCCATTGGAACCGAGCGCCCCGGGACAACACCATGATCCAGCTCAAACCTGTGCGGCAGCCGAACGCACCGCATCGGCCAGGGCTTCCAGCGTGGCGCTCATCAGCCCGGCCTCGTCGGCCTCGACCGTGACACGCACCACCGGCTCGGTACCGGAGGGACGCAGGAACGCCCTGCCCCGCCCGGCCACGGCCTGCTGCGCGGCGGCCAGCGCCTCTTGTACCGGGGCACTGTTCACCACCTCCCGCGCCCCGGACTCCAGGCGCACGTTGATGGTCTTCTGCGGCACCTGGGCCAGCCCCTGCAGCGCCTGGCGCAGGCTGGCGCCATCGCGTCCCAGCACTTCCAGCACCTGCAGCGCACTGACGATGGCATCGCCGGTGGTGGCGCGGTCCAGGCACAGGATGTGGCCGGACGCCTCGCCACCGAGCACGCCATTGCCTTCGACCAGCGCCTGGTGCACGTACCGGTCACCGACATTGGCACGCACGAAGGCAATGCCCAGCTGCTCCAGCGCCTGTTCCAACCCGTAATTGGTCATCAGCGTACCGACCACCGGGCCGCGCAGACGACCACTGGCCTGCCAGGCCTTGGCCAGCAGGTACAACAGGCCGTCGCCATCGACCGCCGCGCCAGTGTCATCAACCATCAGCACGCGATCGCCGTCACCGTCGAAGGCGATGCCCAGGTCAGCACCGACCTCGACCACCTTGCGCGACAGGTTGTCGATGTGGGTGGAGCCGACACCGTCATTGATGTTCACGCCGTTGGGCTCGGCACCGATCGCAACCACGTCGGCGCCCAGCTCGCGGAACAGCAGCGGGGCGACGTGGTAGGTGGCGCCGTGGGCGCAATCCAGCACGATCTTCAGGCCACGCAGGTAGAAGTCGCGCGGCACGCTGGCCTTGCAGAATTCGATGTAGCGGCCCACCGCGTCACGGGCACGCATCGCCTTGCCCAACTGCTCGGACTCGACTGTACTGAAGGGCTGGTCCATCGCAGCTTCCAGCGCCAGTTCAGTGGCATCGTCGAGCTTCTCCCCTTCTCCAGAGAAGAACTTGATGCCGTTGTCGTAGTGCGGGTTGTGCGAGGCACTGATGACGATGCCGGCATCAGCGCCCAGCGTGTGCGCCAGGAAGGCCACCGCCGGGGTCGGCATCGGGCCGATCAACTGCACGTTGACGCCGGCCGCGACCAACCCGGCCTCCAGCGCCGATTCGAACATGTAGCCGGAGATGCGGGTGTCCTTGCCGATCACCACGGTGGGCTGGCCGCCGTTGCGCTCGACCAGCACCCGGCCCAACGCATTGCCCACGCGCAGCACGAAATCGGCGGAAATGACCCCCTTGCCGACGCGGCCACGGATGCCGTCGGTACCGAAATACTTGCGTGCGCTCATCAGGCCGCTTCGTCCTGGTTCTGGGGCTGGCGCATCATCATGGCCAACAGGTCGGACAGGCGGTCGCGCATCTCACGACGGTCGCAGATCTGGTCGATGGCGCCGTGTTCGAGCAGGAACTCGGAACGCTGGAAGCCTTCCGGAAGCTTTTCACGCACGGTCTGCTCGATCACGCGCGGGCCGGCAAAGCCGATCAGCGCCTGCGGCTCGGCGATGTTGATGTCGCCCAGCATCGCGAACGAGGCCGACACGCCACCGGTGGTGGGATGGGTCAGCACCGAGATGTACGGAAGGCCAGCCTCGCGCAGCTTGCCCAGCGCGGCCGAGGTCTTGGCCATCTGCATCAGCGAGAACAGGCCTTCCTGCATGCGCGCGCCGCCGCTGGCGGAGAAGCACACGTACGGCGCGCCCATCTCCAGCGCGGTTTCAGCCGCCAGCGAGAAGCGCTCGCCGACCACCGAGCCCATCGAACCGCCCATGAAGGCGAAATCGAAGGACGAGGCCACCAGCGGCCGCCCCTTGAGCAGGCCACGCATGGCCACCAGCGCGTCGTACTCGCCGGTGTTCTTCTGGGTGGACTTGATGCGGTCGCTGTACTTCTTCTGGTCCTTGAACTTCAGCACGTCGGTCGGCCCGAGGCGGGCGGCGATCTCGGTGGTGCTGTCGGCGTCGAACAGCGCGGCCAGGCGCGCGCGCGCGCGGATGGCCATGTGATGCCCGCACTTGGGGCAGACCTCGAGGTTCTCCTCCAGCTCGGGGCGGTACAGGGCCGCGCCGCAGCTGCTGCACTTTTCCCACAGGCCTTCGGGGACGCTGCGCTTCTTGGAGGGCGTGTTGTCGGTGCGGATGCCGGACGGCATCAACTTGCTGAGCCAACTCATGCGGAATGATGGTTCCATTCAGGGCGGCCCGCAGGCCGCGACAGGGGCGACAGTCTAGCTCACCCCTGCGACCACGGCGTAGCCCGAAACCCTACTGCTGCGTACGTTTACAGCGCCGGCAAACCCGGCAGGAGCAGCCTCGGCCGCGGAGCCGATATCACCGACCGCCTCCCAGCGGGCCGGCGATTGCCTGTGTTTTGGCGGTATCGGTTTCGCGGCTGAAGCCGCTTCTACGGGCCGCTCAGTGACCCAGCGCGTCGCGCAGCGGGACCAGGAAACGGGTGGCGGCTTCGGCAGCAGCCTCCGGGGTCGACGTCTCAGCCAGCGCGGAGACAAGCGCACTACCGACCACCACGCCATCAGCGTCCACCGCCATCGCCGCAGCGCTGGCCGCATCCTTGATGCCGAAGCCGGCGACCACCGGGGCCTTGCTGCGTTGGCGCAACAGGCGCAGGCGTTCACTGGCCGCCTGGCTGTCCAGCCGCTCGGAGGCACCGGTGACACCGGCAAAGCTCACGTAGTACAGATAGCCCTGCGCGGCTTCGCACAGTGTGGTGAGACGCTCCTCGCTACTGGTCGGCGAGGCCAGCAGGATCAGCGCCAGGCCGGCGGCCATGAAGGCCGCCCGGGTTTCCTCGGCCTCCTCGGGCGGCAGGTCGACCAGCAGCACGCCGTCCACGCCGGCGCTCACCGCTTCCTCGGCAAACCGGGCCGGGCCGCGGATCTCGACCGGGTTGAGGTAGCCCATCAACACCACCGGGGTCTTGCTGTCCTGCTGGCGGAAGGCGGCGACGCTGTCGAACACGTAGCGCAGGGTGGCACCCCGCGCCAACGCGTGCTCGGAGCTGCGCTGGATGGTCGGGCCGTCGGCCATCGGGTCGGAAAACGGCACGCCCAGTTCGATCACATCGGCACCGGCGGCCACCAGGGCATGCATCACCGGCACGGTCGCCTCCAGCGACGGATCGCCGGCGGTCACGAACGGGATCAGCGCCTTGCGCCCGGAAGCGCGCAGGCGTGCGAAACATTCATCAATTCGGGTCACGGACATCTCAGGCACATCCTTCAATCAGTTCAACCGCGTCCGGCTGGCCCCAATAGATCGCAGTGACCACGCCATTGAGGGTTTCCAGCCGAATGGCCAGCTTGCTGGCCTTGTCGGTCCAGGTCAGGTAATCGCCATCCGGGGAGTTGTAGGCATGCGGCGATGTCACCACGCCGGCGGGCAGGCGCTTGTTGGCCTCGGCCACGCGCATGCCCGTCCACAGCCCGAACGGAAGAGCAGGCGCACCGGCCGGCGGCGCATCGAGCGCGACGCCGGGGTCCTGCTCCAGGTCCACCTCGAACCGGGCGATGCGGTCACCCAGCACCATCATCGACATGCTTTCCGGCAGGCCGCCCTGGTCGTAGTACTCGCAATCGCCTTCCATCAGCTCGCGCATGCCAGCCGAAACGAAGGCACTGTCACCCGGCGCCTTGCCGAACGGCGCGCCGATGCGCAGCTCACCAAACCGGGAGAGATCGGCGGGCGAGGCAGCTGCCGGGGTCGGGGTCGGGGTCGGGGCCTGCACTGTAGATGCAGGTGCCGCCGGGGCGGGAGGCACGACCTCCGGTTCGGCCGGCGTGCAGGCGGCCAGCCCGGCCACCACGCACATCAACGCTGCACGCAGCACCGGCACGCTCACAGCACCAGCCCTTCGCGGGCGGCGATGGTATGCACGTCCTTGTCGCCACGTCCGGACAGGTTGCACAGCACCAGCGCGTCCTTGGGCAGCTCGCGCGCCAGCTTGATCGCCTGCGCGACCGCATGGCTGGATTCCAGCGCCGGCAGGATGCCTTCGGTACGGGTCAGGCGATGGAAGGCGGCCAGCGCCTCCTCGTCGGTGATGCCCAGGTACTGTGCACGTCCGGTGTCGGCCAGGAAAGAATGCTCCGGCCCGACGCCCGGGTAATCCAGGCCGGCCGAGATGGAGTGGGTTTCGGTGATCTGGCCATCGTCATCGCACAGCACATAGGTGCGGTTGCCGTGCAGCACGCCGGGGCGGCCGGCCGAGATCGAGGCGGCATGGCGGCCGGTGGAAATGCCGTCACCGGCGGCCTCGGCACCGTAGATCTTCACCTGCGGGTCATTGAGGAAGGCATGGAACAGGCCGATGGCGTTGGAACCGCCGCCGACGCAGGCGGTGATTGCATCCGGCAGCCGGCCGTAGTCCTCCAGCATCTGCGCGCGCGCCTCGCGGCCGACGATGGCGTTGAAGTCGCGCACCATGCGTGGGTACGGGTCCGGGCCGGCGACGGTGCCGATGATGTAGAAGGTGTCGCGCACATTGGTCACCCAGTCGCGCATGGCTTCGTTGAGCGCATCCTTGAGCGTGGCCGAGCCGCTGCTGACCGGCACCACCGTCGCGCCGAGCAGCTTCATGCGGTAGACGTTGATCTTCTGACGCTCGATGTCGGTGGCGCCCATGTAGACCACGCACTCCAGGCCCAGCCGCGCGGCCACCGTGGCCGAGGCCACGCCGTGCTGGCCGGCGCCGGTCTCGGCGATGATGCGGGTCTTGCCCATGCGTGCGGCCAACAGGGCCTGGCCGATGGTGTTGTTGATCTTGTGCGCGCCGGTGTGGTTCAGGTCCTCGCGCTTGAGCAGGATCTGCGCCCCGCCCACGTCCTTGCTCAACCGCTCGGCGTGGTAGATCGGGCTGGGCCGGCCGACGTAATGCTTCAGGTCCTTGTCATAGGCGGCGATGAAGGACGGATCGACCCGCGCCTGGTCGTAGGCCTGCGCCAGCTCCTGCAACGGGCCGACCAGGGTTTCGGCGACAAAGCTGCCGCCATAGCGGCCGAAATGGCCCCGGGCATCGGGAAAAGCGTGAAAATCGTCGATCGGGGCAGCGGTCATGGCAATCAGGCAACGAGGAACAGGCCTGCACTCTAACGCAGCCCTTGTTACATAAAAATCGATTCTTTCTGGGTCATGTGTTAGAAAAACTCACATGAAAGATCCTGCCATCCTGCCCTCGCTCAACGCCCTGCGTGCCTTCGAGGCCGCCGCCCGCCTGCGTAGCGTCAGCCATGCCGCCTCCGAGCTGCACGTCACCCATGGCGCGGTCAGCCGCCAGCTGCGGGCCCTGGAGGAGGAGCTGGGCGTGACCCTGTTCGAGCGTGACGGCCGCGGCATCCGTCCAACCGCCGCCGGTCATCGCCTGCTCGAAGCAACCTCCGGCGCGTTCGCCCAACTGCGCGATTGCGTGGCGGCCCTGCGCCGGCCGGCGCGCAACGCCGCGTTCGTGCTGGGCTGCCCGGGCAGCCTGCTGGCGCGCTGGGTGATCCCACGCCTGCAGGCATTGCAACGCGACCTGCCCGGGCTGACTCTGCACCTGGCCGCACAGGACGGCGATTTCCCTCCCCGCCTGGAAGGCATGGATGCAGCCCTGCTGCTGGGACAGGCACCGTGGCCGGCCGGCTGGCAGGTGCATCACCTGGCCACCGAACGGATCGGCCCGGTATTCAGCCCTTCACTGATCGGCGCACATGCGCTGGCACGGCAACCGCTGGAGACGCTGCTGTCGCACGAGCTGCTGCATACCCGTTCGCGCCCACAGGCCTGGCCGACCTGGGCGGCGCTGAATGACCTTGACCCCGGGCAACTGCGCTACGGCACCGGATTCGAACACCTGTACTACCAGCTGGAAGCGGCGGTGGCCGGGATCGGCATTGCCATCGCACCCGAGCCGTTGGTGGCCGAGGATCTGGTCAATGGCCGGCTGATCGCCCCGTGGGGCTTCGTCGATACCGAAGGCAGCTGGGCACTGTGCACGGCTGGCAACGGGGACGATCCGCGGGTGGATGCACTCTCGGCATGGCTGCAACGCCAACTGGCCTGACACCCGTCGCAGGCGTGGCCTCGGCCGCGAAACCGACACCCATCGACCGCTCGCCGGAGCCGCATCCCTAGCCTCCCGGCTGGCACTGGTTCTGCCGACACCCGGATCCGCATTTGCGTCGCGGCCGAGGCCGCTACCAGTGGGTCAGCCTTGGGTGGGTTGGGCCAGGCGCTGCTGCACGTCCTCGCGCAAACGTGCCAGCTCCACTTCGGCCTGCTGGCGCTGCTGCATGCCTTCGCGATGGATGTTGCGCACCTCCTCCACCGTAGCGATCAGCTGCTCGTGCACATGCCGCAGGGTGGCCACGTCGATCACGGCGCGCTGGTTGGCCTTGGCGGTGTCCACCGAGGTCTGCCGCATCAGGTCGGCATTGCGGCGCATCAGTTCGTTGGTGGCGTCGTCGATGGCATTGGACAACTCCACCGCGTTCTTCTGTTCCCCCAGCGACAACTGGATCGCGAACTGGCGCTTCCACGACGGGATGGTGATGTCGCGCACGGTGTTGAATTTCTCGATCAGCTGGATCGCATTGGCCTGGATCAGCCGGATCATCGGCAGCGACTGGTCGGCCGCGTGCTGCATCACGGTCAGGTCGCCGACACGCTTGTCGAGCAGGCGCACCGCGTTGTCGATCTCGCCGCGGCGGATCCGCGACTGCGGGTCTTCCAGCCCGACCAGCGACTGCAGCTCCTGCTGCAGCCCGGACAGCCGCTGCTTGCCGGCGGCGATATGGATGCCCAGGCTCTGCCGCTCGTCGCGGACGATGGCATGCATGCGGTCGAACTCGCCGACGCGCTGGCCCATCTGTGCCTGCTGGGTACCGACGTCGCGCATCAACTGCTCGATCTGTTGGTTGGTGTCACTGAACTTCTGCACCAGCTCGCCCTTGGAGGCGCGCATGCGGTCGATCAACCCGCCAATGACCGGCACCTTCGAGCGTTCCTGAAGGCTGTCCAGCTTCAGCGAACGGGCGATGCGCACCACTTCGCCCAGCTTGTCGCCGGAGGCGTCCAGGTCGCGGTTGCGCACGTGGTCCAGCAGTTGGGTTGAGAACGCGGCGCTCTTGCCCGCCGCCTCGCGGCCGAACACGTGCAGGTTGCCCGGGCTGATGTCATCCAGGGTCCGCACGACCTGCGCGATCTGCGGGCGGTCGGCGTCGCTCAGGCCCAGCGCGACCAGCATGCCGGCATCCACTTCGGTGGAGGGGCCGCTCGGCACCGGGATATTGTCCTGCGTCATCAGCAACTCTCCTTGGGTGTAGATGCGCGGGCCATGCCGCGCCAACCAACATCAGAAACCGGGATTCACTCAGCGCAGTCTAGCCTGCATGGCCGCCACCTCGTCGAGGATGCGCGCCTGGCTGTCGGCCGCCTGCTGCAGCCGCGCCGGCATCTGCGCGGCCCTGACCGCCAGCGCCTGCTGCCGCCATACCGGCAGCAGCACGTCGCGGATCCGCTGGTAGCGCTCGCTCAGCTCCAGGCCCTGTGCGTGCAGCAGGTGCAACTGGTCGGCCTCGATCTGGCGCAACCGAGCCACACCGCGCAGGTGTTGCAGGCGCCGTTGCAGGGTCAATTGCACGGCTTCCTGCGTCGGCGCCGGCATGGCCTCGCCGGCGTCGGCCCACTGCTCGATGGCGGTCACCGCCACGTCCACCCGCGCCGCCTGCCGCTGCTGGGCGACCATGTCCCGCTGCAGGCCGCGCAGCTCGGCATCGGCGCGCAGCAGGCAGATGTCCAACTGCTCGGCCAACTGCTCGGCGCGCTCCTGTGCCTCGACATCGCGCCCCAGCAAACGGCCGATCAGGCCTGCCGAACGCCGCAATGCGGCCACGTCCGTGGCCTGCAATGCCAGTTGGATGTTGGCCATCTCATCGACCAGCCGCTGCGCGGCCGTTGCCCGTTGCGGCGGGCCGATCAGCCGCTCCGCCGCTGCCAGCACCTCGTTGCCAAAGCCGGCCGCCTCCAGCGGATCGTCCACCTGGCGTGACCGGTCCGGGGGCGGCGGCAGGGCGACGAGCGCGGACTCAGGCATCGTCGGGCGACGGCTTGGCCTGGCTGCCCTGCTGGCCCGGCACCACCACGCTGCCACCGTAGAAGTGCCGCATCAGTGCTTCGTCCAGCGCTTTTTCCTCGGGCGTGCGTGCGCGGCGCACGCGCGGGGTCGCCGCCTTGCCGGTACCCTCCTTCGCCAACCACTCCTGCAACTGCGTGGCCAGGCCGGCGAGCGCATCGCCCACCTGTCCCTGCCGCGCCTGCGTGGCGGCCAGCGCCTGCAGCAGCGGGGTCAGGTCCGGTGGCTGCGCCGGCGTGACCGCAGGTGCCTCCACCACCGCCGGCGGACGCGCGGCCAGCGCCTGCAGCAGGTCGACGATCCGCGCCCATGGGGCTTCCTCGGCGGCCGCAACCGGGGCAACCACCTGCGGTTCCTCGACCCGCAGCCCCTGCAGGCCGGTGGCGATGTCGGCCAACTGCGCGACCACGCGGGCGCCGGTGTCGGCGTCGTCACCGCCCATCGCCTTGTCGCGCATGAAGTCGCGCTTGATCTGCTCCCAGCGCGCCTGCTGCGCGGCATCGAGCACGCCGCGCAGTTCGGCCAGCTTGAGCAGGTTTTCTTCAGAACCACTGGTCAGCAGCTGCGACTCGCCCAGGTAGTGGTCGGACACCAGCTGCTGCAGCTCGGCGGCATTCATCACTGGCGAGATCTTTTCGGTCAGCTTGTTCATGTTGCGGTAGCTGCCCTGCAGCTTGAACGGCGGCTCGACGCGGTACTTGTCCGCCTGCGCCGCGCTGGCGATGTATTGCTGGTTGACCCGGTAGACCACCTCGCGCACCTGCATCAGCCGCTCCAGCGTGGCGACGATCTCGTTGATCTCCGCACCGCTGTAGGCATGGCTCAATGCATTGGTGGACACCTCCTTGCCGCTGGCCTTGTCCACCAGCACGTACAGGTCGGCCAGGTCACGCGTGGCCATCGGTGCCAGCACCTGGCTGGAGGTCAGGCTATTCTCGATGTAGCTGAGCTTGAAGGCGTCTTCCATGCCACCCAGCACATCACCGAGGTTGTAGATGTCGGCGCGGTTGGCCAGCATGTCCGGCACCTTGAACACCTCGCCGGACTCGGTGTACGGGTTGCCGGCCATCACCACGCAGAACTTCTTGCCGCGCAGGTCGTAGGTCTTGGTGCGGCCCTTCCACACGCCCTCGATGCGACGGGTGCCGTCGCACAGCGAGATGAACTTCTGCAGGAACTCCGGGTGGGTGTGCTGGATGTCGTCGACATACAGCATCGTGTTGTTGCCCATCTCCAGCGCCAGGTTGAGCTTGAGCAGCTCCTGCCGGGAGGTCGCATCCGGGGCCTGCTCCGGGTCCAGCGAACGCACCTCGTGGCCCAGCGCCGGGCCATTGATCTTCATGAAGACCAGCCCCAGCCGGTTGGCCACGTATTCCATCAACGTGGTTTTGCCGTAACCCGGCGGGCTGATCATCATCAGCAGGCCCATCAGGTCGCTGCGCTTGTTCTCGCCGACCGTGCCCATCTGCTTGGCCAGGTTGTCGCCGATGATGGGCAGGTAGACATCGTTGATCAGCTTGTTGCGGACGAACGAACTCAACGGCCGCGCCTGGAACTCGCTCAAGCGCAATGCATCGCGTTCACGCGCACTGATGCGCTGGCGCAGCGCCTGGTAGCGCTCGAAGCCAGGCTGGAACTGGCGCCGGTGGGCCTGCCAACGCTGCAGGAAATCGTCCACCGACAGCTGCAGGTGCCCCTCGCGCACGCGTGGATGCTCGCCGAGTAGACCGGTGACATCGGCGATCAGGGTCACCTCGCGGACCTGGCTGCGCAGCGCCCGCTCGCCCAGCAACATCGCCGCCGCTTCGGGCACATAGCCCGCCAGCGCCGCGAACTTCGGCTGGCTGCACATGGCGTTCAACCACTGCACCACCTGCGCCCACTGCAGCGAGAGGCGCTTGGAAAGCCGCTGCAGGCTGCGGTCGAAGGCATCGGCCTGCCCGGCCGCCTGCAATTGCTCGCGCAAGCCGGCCTGCAACTGCCGTGCATAGCCACTGAAGCCGAAGGTCGGCTCGCCGCTGGCCAGTTCGGCCAGCAGGTAGTCGCCGGCCAAACCGGCGATGGCGGCATCGAACGGCAACTGGTGTTCGGCCTGGAAAGCGTCCAGCGCACTGCTGATTTCCTGGCGCAGCGCATCCAGTCCTTCGCGCGCGTTGAACAAGCGGGCGATGGCGAACACGCCGGCGGCACGCTCGGCCCATTGGCTGACATCCTCGCGCTTGCCCTCGCGCGCCCAGAACAACACCGCCAGCGCACGCGGCGCGGCGGCATGCACCAGCGTGCCGGCGTTCTGGTACAGCGGCAGCAGTGCCTGCAGGATCAGGGTGGCGTCGTGGTCGTGGATGCCCTTCTCGTAGCCTTCGCGGTACCGCGGCGCGGCGAAGTCGCGCACACGCTTGCCCAGCGCCTCCGGCTGCGCGGTATCGCGCTGCAGCAGCTCCAGGCTCAGGCCATCGCTGCCGCGCAGGGCCGCATCCAGCACCAGCCCGGCCAGGTACTCGCCGCGGTACAACGCGGGCGACTCCGAATCCAGCGCCACCGGCCAGTAGTCGCGCAGCTCCTCCAGCTCCGGATCAACGATGGACTCGTAGTAATCGGTGCCGGTGAGGTGCACGGCCAGGCCGTCACCACGCGGCAGGATGGTCAGGTCCAGCGGCTGGGTATTGACGCTGAAACGGTGGCGGCCGAGCCGGATCACGTTGCCGCCGCCCTCGAACAGGTCGCTGCGGTCGCGCAATGCCCGCACTGCCTGGTCGCGCACGCCCTTCAGGCGGGCCTCGACGTCATCGGCCTTGACGCTGTCCTTGTACTCGCGCAGCCGGTCGGCCAGCTCGCGCAGCTTCAGGATCAGCGGATCACCGGCAAAGAACGCATTGAGCTCATCGACGCTGGCAAAGCGTTCGGTACGCTTGGCCAACCCATCGAGGATGCGGTTGGCCGCGTCCAGCACCGACTGCGCCTTGCGCTGGCGTGCGTCCAGCAGGGTCTGCTTGTGCGACTCGAAGGTGTCGAGCAATTCCTCGCGCTTGCTCAGGATGTCGCCCAGGAACTGCTCGTGCTCGCCGAACTGGCTCTCCAGCTCCTCCAGCTGCACCATCAGGCGCGAGAGCTGCTCGTCGGCCCGTTCCGGGTCGGTGGCCAGGCCCAGCGCGCTGGTGATGGCCTGGCTGAACAGCGAGAACTGCGCGCCGAACTGCGCCACGGCTTCGGCCGAGCCCAGCGAACGGCGACGCTGGTCGGCACGCGCACGCGCCTGGTTGAGCTTGGCGTAGATGCCGGAAATCGCCTCGACCACCTGGGTGCGCTGCGCGGCATCATCCACCTTCAGGCTGGCCATCAGCTCGGACAGCATGTCCAGCTCGCCGGACATCCCCTGCATCTGCTCGATCTGGTCGGCAAGCTGGCGCGCGGTCTGCGCCTGCTGCGCGGTGCCATCCAGCGCCTGCAGGCGTTCGACGAACGGCTGCAATGCCTTGTCGCTGCCCAGGAACTGGCCGGTCGCAGCGCCCACGCGGTCATGCGCTTCCTGCAACGAGGCATTCATCGCATCGATGGCTGGCACGTCCACGTAGCGGAAGTCGCGCACGGTCAACAACCGTCCGCGCAGCTTGCCGATTTCACCCAGCGCCTCGACGAACTCGCCGATCTTCGACCAGTTCTGCGGCTGCAGCCGGCCAAGCAGCGCCTTGTGCTGCCCGGTGACCTCGGCCATTGCCTGCGCCGATTGCTTGCGGATGCTCTCGACCTTCTCGTACTCGTCGAGCATCGACTCGCCGGTCGCGCTGATCTCGCGCAGCAAGGTAGCCGCGCCCTCGCAGTTGGCGTCATCCAGCCAGTGGTGTGCGTCGAACAGGCGCCGCGCGTTGTGGGTCAGCAGTTCATAGCGCGTCAGCGACACCTCGCGGCTGTCGATCTCGCGGCCGAGATCGAGCAGGTTGGAGATGCCACGCACCAGCTCGGCGTTGCCGATGCGGGCCATGAAGCTGGTGCCGGCCGGGCGGTGCGCGGCGAACTCGTCGCTGCTGAACGGCGTCTGCCAGACCTGCATCGGATGGATGCGGGTCGGCTCCTGGTTCTCGGCGTTGAACAGCACCATGCGGCCATCGCGCAGGAACGCGTAGCCCAGGCCGAACACGGGGTTCTGCAATGCGCGCTGGATGCTGTTGTAGACGAACAGCGCCGACTTGCCGGCCTCGCGTTCGTAGAAGATGTACAGCATGTCCTCGCCGTTGGGCGAGCGGATCGAGCGCTTGTAGCGCATGCCCTGCATCGAGGCATCGAAGGCCTTGTGCTCGCCGTTCTGCAGGTAATAGCCGCCCGGGAAGATGATGCCGTGGTCATCGGGCAGCTGTACGCAGGCCTGCACGATGGCGTCGTTGCGCACCACCTTGCCGGTCAACGTGTTGTAGATCAGGCCACGCCAGGTGTCCTCGCGGTAGGGCTGCACCTTGAGCAGGATCAGCGAGCCGACCTGGGCGAAATCGATGGTGGCATCGTCCACCGATTGCGTGCTGTCCTCGACCGGCTCGCTGTACACGCCCTGCCCGGTCTCGGTGTTGTTCTCCACCTTGATGGTCAGGTCGCCACCGGTGGTCTCCACGAAGATGGTGTCCAGGATGTTCAGGTGCGGGAAGCGCCCGGTCACCAGCATGTCGCGACTGGCACGGGTCCACTCGAAGTCGAACGGCGGCGGCAGCGCGATGTCACGTTCGCCGCGCGCATCGATGTAGGTCAGCTCCCCCCCGGGCGCGACCGCCCAGCGGAACACGCGCACGTCGGTACTGCGCTCGCCGATCTGGAACGCCGCCAGCAGCTTGCCGTCGCGCACGATCAGCTGCAGCAGCCGGGCGTGCTTGTAATAGGCATAGAGCTCGTTGAAATCGTGGACGAAGCCCGGCTGGGCCAGGAAGCTGCTCTTCAGGTCGACCGGGGTGACGTCATAGCCCTCGGCGCCTTCCACCAGCCGGTACAGGCCAAACACGTCCTCGACCCGGGTCTGCGTCTTCAAGCCGATGAACACGTTGTAGCCGAACAGCAGCAGGTCATCACCGACCTGCACGATGTCGCGGCCGACGCAGTTGTTCTCGGTGCGGATGCGGAAGCGCCCGATCACCTCCATGCGGCTGTCGCCGAACTCCTGCAGGCGCCGCTGGTTCAGCACGTCCACGACCTGGCGCAAACGCGCGCCCTGGTCACTCAGGCGCTTGCGCAGCACCTCGTAGGCACCGCCCTGGGCGACTGCCTGATCGGCGATGGAGCCGGCGTCGCTGACGGCGGCCTCCTGGTTTGTATCGGCCATCGATTGTTCCCTGCCATGGCAACCGCCCGGCCACCGCGTCGGCGGACCGTGCGCGCCATCATCCACGCAGGCCGCCCGCTGTTGGCGGACGGCCCCGGTTGCGCCCCCGCGCGGCCGCGCCGCGCAGGGACGTACTCACTCAGCCGGCGTCCGCTTCCGCGGCACCTTCATTGGCGATGCGCCGGGCCGGCTTGCCGCGTGCGCTCATGTCCACGCCAAGGTAACGCTGCATCAGGTCCTGCACGATCGGGCTCTTGTCGGTCAGCCCTTCGATCGACTTGCCCAGCGAGACCGCCTTGACCAGGTTCTCGAACATGCCGCCGTCGCCGCCGACCATGTCGATGTCGGCATTGCGCAGCGCGCTGGCGATGACCTCGGCGTTTTCCTTGGAGATTTCCTTGCCGGCGTCCAGCGTGGCCAGGGCCTGCTTCAAACTGGTGTCCAGGGTCATGCGGAACTCTTCGTGGCCGCGCGCGGTTTCGCCCAGCGAATCGATCGCCTGGAACTTGCGGGTCAGGCCCTCGGCCTCGGCGGTCAGCTTCTTCTCGATGACCGAGGCTTCGGCCAGGCCCAGCGTCTCGGCGGCGGTCGCCTTGGCACGGCCCATCTGCTCTTCGCCGCTCGCACGCGCGGCCAGCTGTTCGGCCAGCACCTTGGCCTCGGCGCTGCCCTGCTTGAAGTTGGCATCGGCCATCGCATCGACCACGCGGGCCTCGGCGATGCCGACCTTCTCGATCGCCAGCGCACCGGCTTCCTTGACCTGCGCATCGGCCAGGCCCGGCGCCGCACGTTCGGCACGGATGCCTTCGGCCAGGGCCTTCTTGGCCTCGGCCTGCTTGCCGGCCGCGTCGAACTCGGCCTGCGCCAGCGTGGTGATCTCCACCGCGCGGTGCTTGGCCGCCGCTTCGGCGGCCTCGGCTTCCTTGACCTGCTTGAGCAGGGCTTCCTGCGCCTCAGCCTCGGCCTCGAGGATGGCGACCTGCTTCAGGCGGTCGGCCTCGGACACCTGGCGCACTTCCTTGATGCGTTCTTCTTCCTGCGCCACGGTCTTGTCGATGGAGATGCGTTCGCGGGTGATGTTGGCCACGTCCATCTTGCCCTGCTCGACCACCTTGTCACGCTCCACGCCCTGCAGCTGCACCTCGCGGTCGGTGGTGACCTGCTCCAGCTGGCGTGCACGGGCCACGCGCTCGACCTCGATGGCCACCGCGCGCTGGCGGTTCTGCTCGGCCACTTCCACCTCGCGCAGGCGGTTCTGCTCGCGGATGTCGATCAGCTGCTGCGCCTCGATGCGGGCATTCTCGGACAGCTGGCGCTGCTCTTCCTGCACCTTGAGGGTTTCGGCCTCTTCGCGGGCACGGATGGTGTCCACCTCGCGCTTCTGGCGCGCCTCGGCCTCGGCCTGCTGGCGCTCCAGCGCCAAGGTCGCTTCCTTGGCCTCGACGTTCTTCTTGGTGATGGCCAAGCGCTCGTTCTGCGCCAGCTCGTTGGTGATCACGTTCTGCGCGGCGGTCAGCTCGGTGATCTTGCGGATGCCTTCGGCGTCGAGGATGTTGCTCGGGTCCAGCAGCGACTTCGGGGTCTGCTCCAGGTAGTCGATGGCCACGTCTTCCAGCGCATAGCCGTTGAGGTCATTGCCGATCACCGCGATGATCTCGTCGCGGAACTCCTGGCGCTTCTCGAACAGCTGGGTGAAGTCGAACTTCTTGCCCACCGTCTTCAGCGCTTCGGAGAACTTGGCGTTGAACAGCTCGTCCACCGCATGCTTGTCCGAGGCGCGGTCGGCACCGATGGCCTTGGCCACGCGCAGCACGTCGGCCTGGGTCTCGTTGACGCGCAGGTAGAACGCCACGGTGATGTCGGCGCGCATGTTGTCGCGGCAGATCAGGCCTTCCTTGCCGCGGCGGTCCACCTGCAGCGTGATCAGGCTGATGCGCATCAGCTCGGCGCGGTACAGCACCGGGATGATCAGCGCGCCGGTGAAATGCACCTTCGGCGTGGAACTCATGTCATTGACGATCAGGGCGGTACCCTGGTCGACCTTCTTGTAGAACGCCTTGAACAACCCGGCCAGGCCAAGGAGGAATACCAGCAATATGCCCACGCCGATAATGAACGGGGCCAGCGCAGCTAAACTCATCAGTGCTTCTCCTTGTCGCCTGATACTTGGGGAATGAAAACGTCCAACGCTGGCAGGTCGGCTTCGCCAACCACCAGATAATGATTGTGTTGCGGGAAATACTGGACCAGGCGCACGCGGTCACCGCGCACGAAACGACTGCCCGGCTGCGCACGCACCTGCAGGATCAGGCCGGCACCGCCATCGTCGACGCTGGCGTAGCCCTGCTCGGCGGTGACTTCCGGCGAGGAGACCCGCCCGGCCTTGCCGAGGATGGATTCCTGCGGCACCGCGCGCAGCTTCATCAGGAAACGACGGATCGGGCGCAGCACCCATGCCGACACCGCGGCGCCCGGGACCAAGGCAGCGATTGCCACTGCCGTGCCCACGCCCCAGCGCAGCAACGCCGGCAACGGCTGCAGGAAGAACAACTGCACCAGGTAGGTGATTGACCAGCCAAAGAATGCCAGCAGCAGGACCACCAGCATGGTCGGCGCCCCGCCAAGGCCCATGCGCGCGAACATGCCCGCAAGCCCGGTCGCGCCGGCGTCACCGGAGTGGAAATCCGCGCCATCGCCACTACCGATGCCCCCGTCGTCGACGATGCCGGTCGCAGCCAGCAGCCAATAGATGACGGCAAAACACAGTACGACGCTGTAAGGCAGCGTCGGATAGGACAGCGCTACTTCCAAGAATTCCGCCATGCACCCTTTCCTTGTGGCACCCGGCCGCCGTGCGGACCGCCCTGCACTCCTTGCCTGAAGTGATACGCGTGGTTCCCCATCCGCCGGCATCCGTGCTTTCGCCGATTTCCCGATGATAAGGGAATTGCCGTGACGACAACGACCAGGTCCACGGTTTTCATCGGGAATGTGCGTGCCGTCGCCGGCATCTGCGGCCATTCAGCCAATTGCAATGACTCAGTCCTGCGCCGGCTGCGCGTCCGCGCGCCGCACTTCCTCGACGAACTGGCGCATCCGGTAGCCGTCCTTCAGGCCGGGCGCCGATTCGATGCCACTGGATACGTCCACGCCCCACGGCTGGGTCGCGAGCACCGCGTCATGGACGTTGTCAGGGGTGATCCCGCCGGCTAACAGGTAGGGACGATGCACGCCGGGCGGGATCCGCGACCAGTCGAAGGCCACCCCGCTGCCGCCGCTGCCGCCCTTGACGTGGCTGTCGAACAGGAAGCCGGCCGCATGCGGGTACAGCTGCTGCAACCCGCGCGCGGTGACCTCGGCATCGCCGCCCATGGCGATCGCCTTCAGGTAGGGCATGTTGAAGCTGCGGCAGAACGTGTCGTCTTCCTCGCCATGGAACTGCAGCAGGGTGGGCCGCACCGCGCGCAGCACCTCACGCACTTCCTCGCGGTTGTTGTTCTGGAACAAGGCGACCACGTCCACCATCGGCGCGATGGCCTGGCGCATCGCCCGCGCCTCGGAAGGTGCCACGCGGCGCGCGCTGGACCGGGCAAAGATGAAGCCGATCGCGTCCACGCCCAATTCGCTGGCCAGGCGGATGTCGCCGGCCCGGGTCATGCCGCAGAACTTGATGCGGGTACGGAACAAGGTACGACTCACAGCGTCACCTCTGCCGGCAGATGCCAGTGTTCAGGATACAACGGCCCGACGAACACCAAGCCCTGCGCAGGCGCTGTCGGCCCGGCCTGGTTGCGGTCACGCAGCGCCAGCACCTCGCCGATCCAGCCCTCCGGCTTCTCGCCGGCCCCCACCATCAGCAGCGAGCCGACGATGTTGCGCACCATGTGGTGCAGGAACGCATTGGCCTGCACTTCCACCTCGACCACCTCGCCCAGGCGCCGCACCGAGATGGCCTGCAGTTCGCGCCGCGCATGCAGGGCCTCGCACTGGGCGCTGCGGAACGCGCTGAAGTCGTTCTCGCCCAGCAACGCCTGGCCGGCGCGGTGCATGGCATCGGCATCCAGCGCGCGGCGCTCCCAGCTCAGGGTTTGGCGGTACAGCGCCGGCCGCACCTGGCGGTTGAGGATGCGGTAGCGGTAGCGACGCGCCCTGGCCGAGAAGCGGGCATGGAACGCATCCACCACCGGCACGCACCAGCGCACGCAGACCGAGGGCGGCAGCCGCGTGGTCGTGCCCAGCACCCAGCCGCGCGGGGCACGGCTGACCTCGGTGTCGAAGTGCACCACCTGGCATTCACCGTGCACGCCGGCATCGGTACGGCCAGCGCAGACCACGCTGATCGGCGCATCGGCCACCGAGGACAACGCGTCCTGCAAGGTGGCCTGCACGCTGGCGCAGCCGCTCTCGCCGAGCTGCTGCCAGCCCTTGAACTCGCTGCCGTCGTATTCCACGCCCAGCGCGTATCGCATGTTTGAACCTCTTGATTGCAGTCGCCGCGGCCGGGCGCGATGGATCAGTCGCTGTCGCGCTCGGACCAGATGGCCAGCTCGTTGCCGCCCGGCTCGATGAACTGGAAACGGCGCCCGCCCGGGAAGGTAAACACCGGCTTGACCACCTTGCCGCCGTGCGCTTCCACCGTGGCCTGCAGCGGCGCCAAGCGCTCGGCATACAGCACCACCAGGGCCGACCCCGCCTCGCTGGTCGACGGCGTGCCGCGGAAGAAGCCGCCCTGCAAGCCGCCGTCATCGAAGGCGGTGTAGTCCGGGCCGTAGTCCTCGAACGTCCAGCCGAACACCTGTTCGAAGAAACGGCGGCTGGCGGCCGGGTCGCGCGAGGCGAACTCGACGTAGTCGATGCGTTGCTCACGTTTCATGGCGGTGTCCTCAGCCCAGTCGGTTCAGCAGTTCAAGCGCTTCGGCGCGCGCCTTGGGGTCGGTGCCGACCGCCACCTCGTTGAGCAGGGTGCGCGCGGTCTCGGCATCGCCCAGGTCCAGGTACGCGATCGCCAGTTCCAGCCGCTCGCGGCCGGCCGGCGCGGGATTGAGCGGCGCCACCGCGGCCATGTCGCCGGCCAGCCAGCCAGCCTCGTCACGGGCGCTGGGCTCGGGGGACGCCGGCGTCTCGAGCGCCGGCCGGTCGAACTGGCGCGACGCCTCGAACAGCAGCACCGGCTTGGGCTCGTTGCGCGGCTCCGGCACGACCTCCGCAGGCGCGACCACCGGCGCGGTCGGCTTCAACCAGGCCGGCATCGGCTCGTCATACGGCGAGGGCTCGACGACCTGGGGGGCTTGGACAACGGCCAGGGCCTCGGCAACGTCGTCCCGCCCCGCTTCCTCGAAGGACACCTCGGCCACATCCTCATCATCCAACGGGTCCGCCTCGGCTGGCTCGCCGGCCGCGATTGCGGCGCCCGCCACCGGCAGCGTGGCCGCCAATGCATCGACGTCGAACCCGCCGCGCGGGGCCGCCGGTAGCGGCGAGGGTTTGCGGCGACGGGCCAACCACCAACCAAGGCCGGCGACCACCACCAGCGCCAGGCCCAACCACAGCCACATCGGCGAGCTGCCGCCCTCACGCTTGGAGGCCTCGGCCAGGCGCTGCTGGGCAGCGGCCAGGTCCGAGTCCTTCATCGCGATCAGCGACTGCTGCTGTGCCTTGAGCTTTTCCAGCTCACCGACGCGCTCACGCAGTTCCTGCAACTCCGCATCACGGGTGGCAAGGTCTTCCTTGGCCTGACGCAACTGTTCATTTGCCAACATGTCACCCTCACCACCGGCATCGAGCCCGGTCGTCATTCCTGCTGTCTGTTGCCCACCGGCCACGGCCGGCGCGATTTCCAAGCGTGCGCCATTGCTGGCCGCGGCGGCGGACGGATTGGCGGACGGCGATGCCGCCGGGGCCGCCGCATCGGCGATGGCCGGCTGCGGGATCGCCGCACGCGCCTGCCGCCATTGCGCGGTCTGTTCCTGGACGATGGCCCGCGCCTGGGCGGCATCGACCCGCGCCAGTTCCTCCTGCGCCGGGGTACGCAGCACCGCGCCCTGCTTGAGCAGGTTGATGTTGCCGCGGATGAAGGCCTCCGGGTTGGCACGCAGCAGCGCCACCATGGTCTGGTTCATCGACACGCCGTTCTGCCGCGACAGCTCGCCGGCGATCTGCGACAGGGTCTGGCCACGGCGCACCGGTGCCAGCCCGCCCTGCGCCGGCATCGCCGGAGCGGGCACCGCTGGACGCGCCGCGACCGCCGCGGGTGCAGGCACGGGAGCGGGTGTCGGGGCCGGCGACGCGACAGGCGCCGGCACGGGGGCCGGGGCTTCCGGCAGCGGTTCGGGCTCACGCGCAATCAGGTTGGACGGCGCGGCGGCCGGGGCCTCGATCACCGGCTCGGCGAGCGCGGTGGCTGTTTCCGGCGCGGCGACCAGGGCCGAATACTCACGGACCAGGCGGCCCTGCCCCCAATCCACTTCGATCAGGAAGCCCACCGACGGCGCGTCCACCGGTGTGGCGCTGGTCACACGAATGACCGAACGGCCTTCACGGTCCTGCGCGAAGGTGAACTGCAGCTCGTTGACCAGCCCCTGTGGCGGCGGCAAGCCCACGCGCTCGAACGTGGCCGGCGACGCCAGCCCGACATGCGCGTTCTCGATCTCGCCCGGATCACTGGAAATGATCGGGATCTCGGCCACCAACGGCTGGCCCGGCTTGGAAAGCACGCGGATGTTGCCCAGTCCCAAGGCCATCGCGGCACTGCTGAACAGCGCCAGGATGAGAACCAGCACGCCTTGTAATGAGCGCATCACGCCCCTGCCCCAAAGTTTCATGGCGGCAAATATAACGGCTGCCCCGCCTTTCGAATACCGCAGCCGTGCACAGGAGTGGAAACGCCGGCCCTTGGGCCGGCGCTTTGGGAGGGGCTCAGCCGCCGTTGGCAACCAGCTCGGCCACCTGCACCGCGTTGAGCGCGGCGCCCTTGCGGATGTTGTCGGCCACCACCCACATGTTCAGGCCACGCGGGTGCGAGAGATCTTCGCGGATACGCCCGACGTAGACCGGGTCGGTGCCGGAGGCATGGGTGACCGGGGTCGGGTAGCCGCCGGCCTTGCGCTCGTCGACGACCTTCACGCCCGGGGCGCTGGCCAGCAGCGCGCGGGCCTGCTCGGTGCTGATCTTCTTCTTGGTCTCGATGTTGACCGCCTCGGAGTGGCCATAGAACACCGGCACGCGGACGGCGGTCGGGTTCACCTGGATGCTGTCGTCGCCGAGGATCTTGCGGGTCTCCCATACCAGCTTCATTTCCTCCTTGGTGAAGCCGTTGTCCAGGAACTCGTCGATGTGCGGGATCAGGTTGAAGGCGATCTGCACCGGGAACTTGGTCGGCTCGATCTCCTGGAAGCCCAGCAGCTGCGCGGTCTGCTTGCCCAGTTCCTCCATGCCGGTCTGGCCGGCACCGGAGACGGACTGGTAGGTGGCCACGTTGATGCGCTCGATGCCGTATTCGCGATGGATCGGCGCCAGCACCGGCATCAGCTGCATGGTCGAGCAGTTCGGGTTGGCGATGATGCCGCGCGGGCGGTTCTTCGCCGCTTCCGGGTTCACCTCGGAGACCACCAGCGGCACGTCGTCGTCGTAGCGGAACGAGGACGAGTTGTCGATGACGACCGCGCCGGCGGCGGCGAATTTCGGCGCATATTCCTTTGAAATGCCGCCACCTGCCGAGAACAGCGCGATCTCCACGCCGGTCGGGTCAAACGTGGCCAGGTCCTGGATGGTGATCTTCTGGCCTTCGAAATCGACCTGCTGGCCGGCCGAACGCTCGGAGGCGAGCAGGCTCAGCGTGCTGATCGGAAAATTGCGCTCGGCCAGGATCGACAACATGGTCTGGCCGACGGCGCCGGTGGCGCCAACAACGGCTACGTGGAAACGACGGGCTTCATTGCTCATGGGGTGCACTCGAAAAAAGGATGGGGGGACACACGTCGAGCCAGGTTCGGGGAACCTCCGGCAGACAGCCTCGGAGGCTCCCTATCGTTTTTTGGTGTCGATGATGCGGGCGTTGCCGCCGGCCAGCAGCTCACCATTGATGGCATTGGCCGGCTGCCCGGCCGCCGGGCCAAGACCCAGCCCGGCCAGCAGGTTGTCCACGGCCACCTGCACCATCGCCCGGCGCGTGGCCAGCGAGGCACTGCCGATATGCGGCGTCAGCACGATGTTGCGCAGCGCCAGCAACTCCGGGCGCACGTTGGGTTCGTTCTCATAGACGTCCAGACCGGCCGAGGCCAGCCGGCCATCGGCCAGCGCGTCGGCCAGCGCCAGCTCATCGACGATGCCACCACGGGCGATGTTCACCAGCGTGGCACTGGGCTTCATCTTCGCCAGTGCGACAGCATCGATCAGGTGGTGGTTCTGCGCGGTGTACGGCAGCACCAGCACCAGGTGATCGGCCTGCGCCAGCAGCTCGTCGAAACCGACGTAGCTCGCCCCGACCGCCTGCTCCACGTCCTGCGGCAGCCGCGAACGGTTGTGGTACAGCACCTTCATGCCGAAGCCGTGATGGCCGCGGCGGGCGATGGCCTGGCCGATGCGGCCCATGCCCAGGATGCCCAGCGTGCTGCCATGCAGGTCGGCGCCGAGCATGGTGGTGAACGACCATTGCCCCCAATTGCCCTCGCGCAGCCAGCGGTCCGATTCGACGATGCGCCGGGCCGCCGCCATCAGCAGCGAGAAGCCCAGGTCGGCGGTGGTTTCGGTGAGCACGTCCGGCGTGTTGGTGGCGATGATGCCCGCCGCACTCAACGCCGCGATGTCCAGGTTGTTGTAGCCGACACCGACGTTGGCGACGATCTTCAGGTCCGGCGCATTGGCGATCTCGGCCGCACCGATGCGCTCGTTGAGCGTGATCAGCGCGCCGTCCATGCCGGCCAGGCGGGCACGGATCGACGCACTGTCATGCGCGGTGACCTCCGGCGTGGCGACCACCTCGCAGTACGCGGCCAACTGCGCGACGGTGTCGTCGAACAGCGGCTGCGATACCCAGACGCGGGGCCGTGGTTCAGCCATCGATGCTGCCCGGGATGCGCGGGCTCATCTGGCCGACATCACCGCATTGCGCGCGGTGGCGCAATGCCTGGTCAACCAGCACCAGCGCCAGCATCGCCTCGGCGATGGGGGTGGCGCGGATGCCGACGCAGGGGTCGTGGCGGCCGGTGGTGATCACATCGACCGCATTGCCGGCCGTGTCCACCGTGGCGCCGGGCAGACGCAGGCTGGAGGTGGGCTTGAGCACCATCGAGGCGACGACCTGCTGCCCGGTGGAAATGCCCCCGAGGATGCCGCCGGCATGGTTGGACTGGAAGCCCTCCGGGCTGATCAGGTCACGGTGTTCGGTGCCCTTCTGCGCGGCACTGGCAAAGCCGTCGCCGATCTCCACGCCCTTGACCGCGTTGATGCTCATCAACGCGGCGGCGATGTCACCGTCGAGCTTGCCGTAGATCGGTTCGCCCCAGCCCGGCGGCACGCCGTCGGCGACCACGTTCACGCGCGCACCGACCGAATCACCGGACTTGCGCAGCGCATCCATGTACGCCTCCAGCGCCGGCACCTGGGCGGCGTCGGGCCAGAAGAAGGGGTTTTCCTCGACCACGCTCCAGTCGAAACCGACCGGGGTGATCTCGCCCAGCTGCGACAGGTAGCCACGCACGGTCACCCCGTGGCGCTGCTGCAACCATTTCTTGGCGATCACGCCGGCGGCCACGCGCATGGTGGTCTCGCGCGCGGAGGAACGGCCGCCACCGCGCGGGTCGCGGATGCCGTACTTCTGCCAGTAGCTGTAATCGGCATGGCCCGGGCGGAACTGCTGGGCGATGTTGCTGTAGTCCTTGCTGCGCTGGTCGGTGTTGCGGATCAGCAGTGCGATCGGCGTGCCGGTGGTGCGGCCTTCGTAGACGCCGGACAGGATCTCGACCTCGTCGGCCTCGCGGCGCGCGGAGGTATGGCGGCTCTTGCCGGTGGCGCGGCGCTGCAGGTCGTGGGTGAACTCCTCCGGCGCGATCTCCAGCCCCGGGGGACAACCGTCGATCACGCAGCCAATGGCCGGCCCATGCGATTCGCCGAAGGTGGTGACACGAAAGAGTTGTCCGAAGGTATTCACGTTGCCGATTCTGTCCTGCGCTTGTGCCGTCAATCCCGCACCGGGGAAACCACGGCGAAGGCCCGGGCCCTCGCCGCCTGCGCCCTTACGGGCGCTGTGCCGCCAGTTCGGCGATCCGCGCATGGTGGGCGCGCAGCTCGGCCGCCTCCACCGCGAAGATGCCCATCTGGCCGACCTTGAACTCGATCCAGGAGAAATACACTTCCGGCAGCAGCTTGATCAGGTGCTGCTCGGAGTCGCCCACCTCGCAGATCAGCAGGCCTTCCTCGGTGAGATGGTCCGGCGCATCGCGCAGGATCTTCAGCACCAGGTCCAGGCCATCGTCGCCGGCGCGCAGGGCCAGGTCCGGCTCGTGCGAATACTCCTGCGGCAGCGCATCGGTCTCGTCGTTGGTGACGTACGGCGGGTTGGTGACGATCAGCTCGTACACCCGGCCCTGCAGGCCGTTGAACAGGTCGCTCTTGACCAGTTCGACGTTGTGCGCGAGCAGGCGCTCCTTGTTCTCGAACGCCAGCGACAGCGCGGCGTCGTTGACGTCGCTGCCGTCCACCTGCCAGTTCGGGTAGTAGTGGCCCATGGCGATGGCGATGCAGCCCGAGCCGGTGCACAGGTCCAGCGCGCGGGTGACATCACGGCCGGCCAGCCACGGCTCGAAGCCGTTGAGGATCAGCTCGGCGATCGGCGAGCGCGGCACCAGCGCACGCGCGTCGCTCTTGAAGCTCAGGCCCGCGAACCAGGCCTCGCCGGTCAGGTAGGCCGCCGGCTGGCGCTCGTTGATGCGGCGCTCGAACAGCGCCAGCACGCGCTCGCGCTCGTCCGGCAGCAGCCGCGCCGCGCCGTAGGCCGGGCCGAGGTCCGGCGGCAGGTGCAGGCTGTGCAGCACCAGCTGGGTCGCCTCGTCCAGGGCGTTGTCATAGCTGTGGCCGAAGGTCAGGCCTGCGGCATTGAAACGGCTGGCGCCGTAGCGGATCAGATCGATGATCGTGTGGAGTTCGGCAGCCGCCTGGGCAGTCATGGCAATACGGAAATACTTGAAAGGTCTGCGATTATAGGCGCGTGCCCGGTATATTGAGTGCCCAGTTGCAGCCGAAACTTCGGCAATGGCCGCCAGCACCCGCCCGGCGGGGCCTTCCCGGCCCATGGGAACAGGCCTGCAATCCCCTACACTCCCGTGTCCCGCCCGTGGCCCACTCCCGCAGTGGCCACCTCCGAACGGAAGCAACGGCCCATGTTCAACCGCAATATCGGCATCATCCTCGCCATCGCCCTGGCGGCCGGCCTCGGCCTGGTACTGGCGCAGAAGGTGTTTGGCCCGAGCAACAAGGGCACCAACGGCACCAGTTCAATCATTTTCTATGGCACCCCGCGCACCCTGCCGGAATTCGACCTGGCCCAGTCCGACGGCACCCGGCTGATCCCCGGCGAACTGCATGGGCACTGGAGCCTGGTGTTCCTGGGCTTCACCGCCTGCCCGGACGTCTGTCCCACCACCCTGGCCGAGCTGGCCCAGGCCCAGAAGCAGTGGCAGGCCATTCCCGACAGCCTGCGCCCGCGCGTGGTGCTGGTGTCGGTGGACCCGGAACGCGACACCCCGTCCAAGCTGGGCGAATACGCCCATGCCTTCCACAAAGACACCCTGGCCGCGACCGCGGACATCCCGTCGCTGGAGCGTTTCGCCACCGCGCTGGGCATGGTGTTCCAGAAGGTGCCGGGCAAGCATTTCGAGCAGAACCCCAGCGACTACAGCATGGACCACTCCTCCAGCATCGCGGTGCTGGACCCGAAGGGCCGCCTGGCCGGCCTGATCCGCCCCCCGTTCAACCCGCAGGCCATTGCCAGCGACCTGACTAAGCTCACCGAGAACACCGCCCCATGAGTCTGGTAACAACGCTCACCTACGTCCTGCCCCATCGCCTGCTGTCCTCGATGGCGCGCTCGCTGGCCTATTCGCAGAACCCGCGGATCTCGCGCTGGCTGATCGACACGGTGACCGAAAAATTCAACGTCAACCTGGCCGAGGCGGCCAACCCGGACCCACGCAGCTACCCCAGCTTCAATGCGTTCTTCACCCGCGCCCTGAAGCCGGGCGCACGTGCGGCCGCCACCGACCCGCGCACCCTGACCATGCCGGCCGATGGCCGCATCAGCCAGCTGGGCCCGATCCAGGACGGCCGCATCTTCCAGGCCAAGGGCCAGTCGTTCACCGCCGCCGAGCTGCTCGGCGATGCCGCCGACGCCGTCCCGTTCAACAACGGCCTGTTCGCCACCGTGTACCTGTCCCCGCGTGATTACCACCGCGTGCACATGCCCTGGACCGGCACCCTGCGCGAAACCGTGCACGTGCCGGGCCGTCTGTTCAGCGTCGGCACCGACGCGGTGGCCAACGTGCCGCGCCTGTTCGCCCGCAATGAGCGCCTGGTCTGCCATTTCGACACTGATTTCGGCCCGATGGTGCAGGTGATGGTCGGTGCGCTGCTGGTCAGCGGCGTGGAGACGGTATGGAGCGGTGAGGAGATCCCCGCCTACGGCGACCGCATCACCCGCAAGGACTGGCGCGGCAAGGGCATCACCCTGGAACGCTTCGCCGAGATGGCGCGTTTCAACTATGGCTCCACGGTGATCGTGCTGCTGCCGCCGGGCGTGGCCGACTTCGAGCCGTCGTTGAGGGCTGAAAGCCCGGTGCAGCTGGGCCAGGCGCTGGCGACGTTGAAGTAGGCCAGACGGAGCCTCCCCCTCCCCGACCCCAAAAAAGGGCGCCCTGCGGCGCCCTTGTTCATTGCAGGAACCGCCTCAGCGGTCGCAGCCTTCCAGCTTCAGCCGCTGCCCCGGCTTGATCGCATAGGCCGGCGCGCGCAGCCCATTGGCGCGTGCCAGGGCCGGCACCTCGCACTGGAAGCGGCTGGCGATGCGGCCCAGCGTGTCCCCCCGCGCCACCGTGTAGCTGCGTGCCTGGCGGCGTGCCGGAGTGGCCGGACGCGGCGCCGGGGCGGGCGTGGCGACTGGCGGCGGCACCTGCCCGCCCTGCATGGCCTGCACATCGCCCACCGCCACGCTGCCGGTGAAACTGGTCGCGGTCGGGCGCTTGATCGCCGCATTGACGTCGGCGGTGATCAGGGTGCGCGCCAGATCCGCGCGCGGGCCGCTCACGCAGTAGCGGTTGTACAGGCCGGCAATGCGGGTGGTCGCGTTGATCGTGGTGCCGGCCGGGATCCAGCCATCAGCCTCGTAGCGCGGGTTGAGGTTGCGCAGCGCACGCATGTAGCCATCGCGCGTGCCGGTGCTGCCCAGGCAGATGGTCAGCTCATAGATGGTGGTCGAACGGGCCAGCCGGATCGTCGCCGGCTGGCCGTTGATCTTCGGGAACTCCACCCCGTACTGCTGCGGGTGCAGGAAGATCCAGGCCGCAGCGATCACCATCGGCACGTAGTCCTTGGTTTCGCCCGGGAACTGGTTGTACGCCGAGTCCGTCCAGAAGCTCTGCCCGCCCATGTCGCGGTAGATGCGGGCCGCCCGGCCCTCGCCGCCGTTGTAGGCGGCCAACGCGTATTCGATGTTCCGGTTGAGTCCGCGCATGCGCTCGTTCATGTAGGCCGCGCTGGCCTCGGCGGCGCTGCGCGGGTCAAAGCGCGTGTCAAAGCCGGTGCCATCCGGGCCCAACCCGAAGCGGCGGCCGGTGGCCGGCATGAACTGCATCAGGCCGGCGGCGCCCACCCGCGAGGACGCATGCACACGGCCATTGGACTCCTTGGCCATGATGCCGAACAGCAACGCCTCCGGCAGACCGCCCTTCTCCCACTCCGGCCACATCACGCCGCGCAGGTTCATGTAGTTCTCGTAGCTGGTCAGCAGCGCCGGGCGCATGTCGGTCAACCAGCGGCGGATACCGGCCTGGATCGCCGGGTTGTACTCGACCATGTCGTCGAAGGCATGGCGGTGGTCGTTGAGCAGGGCCGCGGCACGGGCCGCTTCCGGGACATCGGCCCGCAGCGGCGCGACATGGTCCGGATCCGCCTCGACCGGCATGCCGGCGTCGTCCTCCTCGTCGGCCGCCGCACCGTCCACCTTCTGCTTGAGCAGGCGCTTGTAGGTGGTCAGCAGGCCACTGACCGTACAGCCCTTCTGCGCGATGCAGGCGGTGATCACGTCCTCCATGTCCTCCAGCGCGGCATCCGACTCGGCGGTGCCCTTGGGATCGGCGTTGTTCACCAGCACCAGCGCGTCGCTGTAGCGCTTCTCCGCCGCCGCCATGCGGGCCTCGATGGCCTCCACCCTGGCCTTGTCGCGGGCCGACAGCGCATGCGCCGCCGGCACCACCGTCAACAACGAAACCGCGACCAGCAGCGACCAGGGACGAAGAGAGAACAGGGATACGGACATCAGCAACACTGCGCGCGAAAGGTCAGGCAGGGTAGCCGCCGGACTTGCCCGGGGGCAACAATGACACCGTCCCGATACAGTCGGCCGTTAGAATCCCCCTTCATTCATCTATGAGTGCTTCCATGGACCCGATCCTGCTCGGCAAAGGCGTCACCGACGACATCGCCGTCACCCTGCTCCCGCGTTTTGGCAACCGCCATGGCCTGATCGCAGGGGCGACCGGCACCGGCAAGACGGTGACCCTGATGACCCTGGCCGAAGGCTTCTCGCGCCTGGGCGTGCCGGTGTTCATGGCCGATGTGAAGGGCGACGTGGCCGGCCTGGCCGTCCCCGGGGAGGGCGGCGAGAAGCTGGCCCAGCGCGCCGCCGAGATCGGCGTGGACGGCTACGCCCCGGCGGCCAGCCCGGTGGTGTTCTGGGACCTGTACGGCCAGCAGGGCCACCCGGTCCGCACCACCGTCAGCGAGATGGGCCCCACCCTGCTGGCGCGCATCCTGGAGCTCAACGACACCCAGTCCGGGGTGCTGGACATCGTATTCAAGCTGGCCGACGACCGCGGCCTGCTGCTGCTCGACCTGGACGACCTGCGCGCCCTGCTCAACCTGGTGGCCGAGGAACGCAAGGACATCTCCACCGAGTACGGGCTGGTCAGCGCGCAGTCGGTGGCCGCCATCCAGCGCTCGCTGCTGCGGCTGTCGCAGGACGGCGGTGAAGCCTTCTTCGGCGAGCCGGCGCTGGAACTGGCCGACATCATGCGCGTGAACCATGACGGCCGCGGGGTGGTCGGCATCCTCGCCGCCGCCCAGCTCATCCTCAAGCCGCGCCTGTACTCGACCTTCCTGCTGTGGCTGCTGTCCGAGCTGTTCGAGCAGCTGCCGGAGGTGGGCGACCTGGACAAGCCCAAACTGGTGTTCATCTTCGACGAGGCGCACCTGCTGTTCGACGACGCGCCGCCGGCGCTGGTGCAGCGCATCGAGCAGGTGGTGCGACTGATCCGCTCCAAGGGCGTGGGCGTGTACTTCTGCTCGCAGTTCCCGGATGACGTGCCGGCCAACATCCTCGGCCAGCTCGGCAACCGCGTGCAGCACGCCCTGCGCGCCTTCACCCCGCGCGACCAGAAAGCGGTCAAGACCGCGGCCGAGACCTTCGTCCCCAACCCCAAGCTCGACGTGGTCGCCACGCTGTCGCAGCTGGGCACCGGCGAAGCCCTGGTCTCCACGCTGCAGGACAAGGGCGTGCCCTCGCCGGTGCAGAAGACCCTGATCGCCCCGCCCCGCTGCCGGATGGGCGCGATCACCGAGCCTGAGCGCGCCCAGGTGCGCGCCGGCAGCCCGGTCGGCACCCGCTACGACACGGCGGTCAACCGCGAGTCGGCGGCCGAGCTGCTGGCCAAACGTGCCGAGAAGGCGACCGAGCAGGCGCAGGCACCGAAGGCCCGCACGCGCCAGCAGGACGAGGAACAGGAAGGCGGTTTCGGCCAGAGCATCAAGGACGCCATCTTCGGCACCAAGCGCCGCCAGGGCATGATCGAGACGATGGCCAAGCAGACCACCCGCACCGTCGGCACCAAGCTCGGCAATCAGATCGTGCGCGGCATCCTCGGCAGCATCTTCGGCGGCAAGCGTTGAGTAGCGCCGGGTGCCGGCCGTTGCCGGCACCCGGCCCTGCCCCCCAGAATGTGCGCAGCACCACGGGGGATTCATGGAAGATCGTTCGCATCGCAACTCGTCACGCAGCACGCCCGAGCCGTTCTGGCAGCGGCTGCCGTCCATCACGTTCTACCCGGTGCGCGGCGCGGCGCTGTATGCACTGATCGCGCTGACCCTGTGCACCCTGCTCGGCCTGCTGCCGGGCATCGGCTGGATCCTGGCCATCGTGGTCTGGGTCGGCGTCTACCGTTACGCCTTCGAGATCCTGCGCGAGACCGCCAACGGGCGCCTGGCCGCGCCGGAGAACACGCTGTACTCCAGCGACGGCACCGTGATCCGCCTGCTGGCGATGATGATCCTGATGGGCATCTTCGTGGTCGTGGTGGCAGCCTTCCTGGGCCCCATCATCGGGTTGGCCGCACTGGCCGCGGTGGTGTTCCTGCAGCCAGGCTGCGTGATCTCGCTGGCCATGGACGGCAGCCTGCGCGCCGCCCTGAACCCGGCCACGCCGATCACCCTGGCCGTGCGTATCGGCTGGCCCTACCTGGCGGTGTTCCTGCTGCTGTTCGTGATCCAGGCCAGCGCACTGACCGCCGGCAAGTGGCTGCATGCCGTCATGCCCCCGATCATCGGCGACCTGGTGCTGACCTTCTTCAGCATCTGGGGGTTGTTCGCCACCTTCCACCTGCTGGGCTACATGGTCTACCAGTACCACGATGTGCTCGGTTTCGAGCCGGAAGGCGCGCCGCAGCCCCTCTCCCGCAATGCCCCTGACCAGGTGCTGCTGGACGAGGCCGAGCACTTCGTCCGCGACGGCCACCCCGAAGCCGCCATGGATGCACTGCGCGTGGCCGTCCGCAGCCGCGCGGTCGGCTTGCCGGTCCATGAGCTCTACCATCGCCTGCTGCGCCGCAAGGGAGTCTCCGACGCCCTGCGCGAGCACGGCCGCCAGTACATCACCCGCCTGCTGGCCGAAAAGGAGGAGCGCCAGGCGATGCAGGTGCTGCGCGAGCTGCTCGAAACCGATCCGGACTTCGCCCCGGCCGATCCGGAGCAGGCCAGCACCCTGGCCGAGCGCGCCCGCCTGAGCGGCCAACTGCAGCTGCAGCTCGATGCCCAACTGGCCATGCTCAAGGCGTGGCCGCGCGCGCCGCTGGCACCGCAATGGGCGGTGCAGGCCGCACTGCTGCTGGCCGAACGCTACAGCCGCGATGATGAAGCGCGCGCCCTGCTGGAAGACGCCCTGGGCCGCTGCGAAGACCCCGAACAGCGCCGCAAGCTCGAAGCCGCGCAACGGGCACTGAGCCCGCACCTGGCGTGAACCGGTTCGGCTCCTGACAGTGGCGGGGAGTTCATCCCCGCCTGCGGCGTGGCGACCGGGGTACGACAGTCCTCAGTTGTTCTCGAGCAGGAACCGCGCCTTCCCCGCCTGCTCCGAACCGGGGTAACGCCGCGCGATGCCATCGAGCAGGCGGCGCTGCTCCTCCGGCGCGTGCAGCTCACCGTGGCGCAGGGCCAGGCGCAACCACAGCTGGGCCTGTTCGCCCTCCGGCAGCCCGGAGGCCTTCAGCAGCAGGGCCTCGGCCTCCGCCAACCAGGCCTGCTTGAAGCAACGCGCCAGCACTGCCCGCAACGTCGGTGCGGGCGGCATCCCCGGCGAGGCCTGCAGCTTTTTGACCAGGTTATGCTGCGCGGCGCGCTCGGCGGGGTCCGTCGCCTCCAGCATCATCGCCTCGCCCAGCCGCGCCTGTGCGGCCGCACCGCGGCCATCGTTGTCGGCGACACGCAAGCGCGCCAACGCCACGTCCAGCCGGTGCGGCTGCTCGGCGGCCAGCGCGGCGAGCAGCCGTTCGGCGGTGGCATTCTCCATCCGCCCCATGTGCAGCAGCGCCTGCTCCCAGCGCGTGTCGGGGACTGCCGGGGTTTCGTCCTCACGCATGAAGGATTCGCGGGTCTGGTGGGTGAGCACCAGCACGCCGCCCAGTAACGCGCCACAGACCAGGCCACCGGCATGCGCGTCGAAACCGATGCCCGCCCCCTGGTTGGTGAAAAGGTTGAACACCTCCCAGCCCAGCCAGACCGGCAGCAGCCAGATCGCCGGCGCGCGCACGTAGTTGAAGAGGATCCCGAACCAGTAGAAGAACCGCACCGGGCGCAGCCCCCACACCACGCAGAATGCCCCCATCACCGCGGCGATCGCGCCCGAGGCCCCCAGCCCGCCGCCGGCCTCGCCCCAACGCCACAGCACGCTCACCGCACTGGAACCCAGCGCGCCCAGCAGGTAGACGGCCAGGAAGCGCCAGCTGCCGATCGCCCCTTCCAGCAGCAGGCCCAAGGCCACCAGCAACACCATGTTGCCGAACAGGTGCAGCGCGTCACCATGCAGGAAGGCCGAGGAGAACATCCGCGGCAGCGACCATTCCGAACTGCGCAGCAGATGGCGCAGGGTGAACACCTGGTCCAGCCGGGACTGGTACTGCTGGTGCAACGGTGCCCATTCGTTGCGCTCTTCTTCCGTCTCGAACAGTTCGCCGTGCTGCAGGGCCTGCTGGAATGCGACGTCAGTTTGCGTCGAGGCGGCCAGATAAACCGACTTGTCACGCGCGGGCAGCGCCTCGAACGCCTGCAACGCTTCGACCTGCCCGGTTTCGATCAGGTGCTTGCGGTAGGCCGGCACCTCGCGGGCGTCGAGGCCAGAGGCCAGGTACCAGGCCTGTGCAGCCTGGACCTTGTCCTCGTCCGGCACCTGCCAACCGAAGTAGATCAACACATTGACCAGCACCAGCAAGGCCGTCACGCAGGGAAACGTGGCCAGGCTCAGGGGCTTGTGCAACGGCAGGATCAACATCGACGGACATTCCCTTGTCTGGACGGCGCAGCTTCAGCGATCCGATAGCCGCGCGCAAGCGCCCGCGGCTACCATGGCGTCCTCCCGCAAAGCATGCATTCCCGCAATGAGCCGTTGGCGCCCACCTGCAGAAAAAAGCACCGCGCTGATCACGCCCCAAGGCCACGCGCGCCTGAAGGCCGAGCTGGACGAACTGTGGCGCCAGCGCCGCCCGGAGGTGGTCAAGGCGCTGGCTGCGGCGGCGGCCGAAGGGGACCGCTCGGAGAACGCCGAATACACCTACCGCAAGAAGCAGCTGGGTGAAATCGACCGGCGCGTGCGTTACCTGAGCAAGCGCCTGGAAGCCCTGCGCGTGGTGGACACCCGCCCCAGCGACCCGGAAGCGGTGTTCTTCGGCGCCACGGTCGAGTTGGAGAACATCGAATCGGGCGACAGCCATGTCTACCGCATCGTCGGCCCCGACGAGACCGATGCGGCCACCGGCTGGATCAGCATCGATTCACCGCTGGCCCGTGCCCTGCTGAAGAAGCGCATCGACGATGAGTTCAGTGTCGAGCTGCCCGGCGGCATCACCCGCTTCGTGCTGGTCGATGTCAGCTACGAGGGCTGACCCAGGCAAGACCCCCATCGAAGAAAGAAGCAGCCAACACGCAACAACGTAGCGACCGCTGCAGGGATTGCATCCCCGCCTATGCAGGCTCCACCAACGGGGGCCGATAGCGACGCCCCTCACGCAGCGGGCGGAAGTAGTCCGCCTGCGCCAGGAATGCCGCATCCTGGTGCGGATGCCACCCGGGGATACCGGCCAACGGCAACGGGCGCAATTCGGATGCAGCGGCCAAGACCTGCCCGGCGGTGATCGCCGCGGCGACCCGCGCCACGGCAGCGGCGCCCGCTGCACCGTGCACCACCACGCACTTGCCGACCAGCAATCGTCCCGGCACCAGCATCTGCTCCATCAGCGCGTGGCCGATCACGGCGGCCACGGCGATGTCACCCCGTCGCCAGCCCGCCGGCGCGAACAGTGCCGCCCAATCATGCCGATCCCACGCCACCAGCAGCGCCGGATCGCGCACGTGCACGATTACGCCGGATTCGTCGAACTGGGTCAGGGCCTGCTGCGCAGGGTTGCGTTCGCTCGCCCCCAACCGCGCGATATGCAGGCACTGCCGCGCATTGAGCGCACGCTTGATCGCCGGATGGCGCATCCACACCAGCGCGTTGAACAGGTCATGCCAGTTCTCTTCGCGCGTGGCGATGCGCCCCTGCGCAATGCGGGTTTCGTAGTGCAGGCCGTCGGCCAGCAGTGCGGCGTCCTGTGCCACGAAACGGTGATCCGGCGACGCCAGCCGCGCATTGAGCGCTTCGATGGCGGGCCAATCCGCGCCGGTCAGCAGGTCCCGTTGATCGGCATAACCGTCGAACACGGGATGCCGGAAACACACGGCATCCACCTGCCCGCGCAACGGGGCAATGAACCGACGCCGGCCCTGGCCGGCGCCCACTTGATTCATCGTTACGGTCACAGCACCTTGAGATCGAACGGCTTGGCCGCCTGCTCGACCAGTGCATCACCGAACAGGTCGTGCTCGTCGCTGTCGGTGATCTCCACGTTGACGAAGTCACCCACGCGCAGGCGTGCTTCCTCGCCGTTCTGGATATGCACCAGGCCATCGATCTCCGGCGCATCGGCCTTGGAGCGCGCCACCGCGATGCCGTCCTCGATCACATCGACCAGGCACTGCTGCACGCTGCCGATCTTGGCTTCCAGCTTGGCCGCGGAAATGGCCGCCTGCTTCTCCATGAAGCGAGCCAGGCGCTCCTGCTTTACTTCTTCCGGCACCGGGTCCGGCAGGTCGTTGGCAGTGGCGCCGTCCACCGGCGAGTACGCAAACGCACCCACGCGGTCGAGCTGGGCCACGTCCAGGAAGTCGAGCAGCTGTTCGAACTCGGCATCGGTCTCGCCCGGGAAGCCGACGATGAAGGTCGAGCGCACGGTGATGTCCGGGCTGATCTGACGCCAACGCAGCACCCGCTCCAGGGTCTTGTCGACCGCGCCCGGGCGCTTCATCAGCTTGAGGATGCGCGGGCTGGCGTGCTGGAACGGGATGTCCAGGTACGGCAGGATCTTGCCCTGCGCCATCAGCGGCACCACGTCGTCCACGTGCGGGTATGGGTAGACGTAATGCAGGCGGGTCCAGGCATCGAGTTCGGACAGGCCTTCGCACAGCGCCTTCATGCGGGTGGCGTATTCCTTGCCGCGCCAGGTGCCCGGCGCGTACTTGCGGTCCACGCCGTAGGCAGAGGTGTCCTGCGACACCACCAGCAGCTCGCGCACGCCGCCCTTCACCAGCCTCTCAGCCTCGCGCAGCACTTCATCGACCGGGCGCGACACCAGGTCGCCACGCATCGACGGGATGATGCAGAAGCTGCAACGGTGGTTGCAGCCTTCGGAAATCTTCAGGTAGGCGTAATGACGCGGGGTCAGCTTGATGCCGTAGTCCGGCACCAGGTCCACGAACGGGTTGTGCTTGGGCGGCAGGGCCGCATGCACGGCGTCCATGACGCTGGTGTAGTCCTGCGGGCCGGACACCGACAGCACGTCCGGGTAATGCTCGCGGATCATCTCCGACTTCTTGCCCAGGCAGCCGGTGACGATGACCTTGCCGTTCTCGTTCATCGCCTCGCCGATGGCATCCAGCGATTCGGCCACGGCCGAATCGATGAAGCCGCAGGTGTTGACCACCACCACGTCGGCCGAATCGTAGGACGGCACGATGTCGTAGCCCTCCACCCGCAACTGGGTGAGGATGCGCTCGGAGTCGACGAGGGCCTTCGGGCAGCCAAGGCTGACGAAGCCGACTTTGGGGTTCAGCTGGGACATGTTCACGGAATTCTGGGGGCCGGGGCCGGAATGACCACAGGGCCGGAAAGCCGGCGATTATACCGGTCACCCACCGCCCTGCCCTGCAACTGGCTTAATGCGCCCCGCACACACCAATGAGCGACGCCAAAGCCCCTCTCCCGCACGCAGGAGAGGGATTGGGGTGAGGGCAGGCGTCCCGCACCCTGCGTCGGAATCAAAAGCGCCCTCATCCGCCCCTTCGGGGCACCTTCTCCCGCTGGCGGGAGAAGGGAGCGCCGCCGCCTGTGCCGTGCATGCATGGCCCCGCTGTGCCGCGCAGCCACCGTCCCGTGCCGCAGAGAGCGAAAGCCCCTCTCCCGCACGCGGGAGAGGGGTTGGGGTGAGGGCCGCTCTCCAGCACCCGTCCCAGAATCCAAAGCCCCCCATCATCCGTCCCTCTGGGGCACCTTCTCCCGCCGGCGGGAGAAGGGAGCACCATCCCCGACTTCCCCCTCAATTGGAGCTTCCCCCATGTCCCAATGGATCACCCTTCCCACTGCCCTCGGACCGGTCCGCGCCTGGCAGGCGCTACCCGCGGGCACTCCGCGCGCCGGCCTGGTCGTCATCCAGGAGATCTTTGGCGCCAACGCGCACATTCGCCACGTCGCCGAACAGTACGCGGCCGAGGGCTACGCGGTGCTTGCCCCGGCCTTCTTCGACCTGCTGGAACCGGGCCTGGAGCTGGCCTATGACGCCGAGGGCGTGAACCGCGGCAAGGAACTGGTCACCGCGCTGGGCGTGGACCGCGCGGTCAGCGTGGTCCAGGCCGCCGCCCAGCAGCTGGAGCGCCACGGCAAGGTCGGCACGGTCGGTTACTGCTGGGGCGGCACCATTGCCATGCTGGCCGCGCAACGGCTGGGCCTGCCCTCGGCCAGCTACTACGGCGCGCGCAACGTGCCATTCCTGGACAGCCCGTTCAAAGCCCCGGCAATCTTCCACTTCGGCGCGCAGGATGCCTCGATCCCGTCGGCCGCCGTTGCAGCGCATCGTGAAAAGCAACCCACATTGCCGGTATATGTGTACCCGGCCGACCACGCCTTCAACCGTGAGGTCGGCGTGCACTACCACGCCCCCAGCGCCGAACTGGCGCGCGAACGCACCTTGGCCTTCTTCAGTGAGAACCTGCGATGACCGAAGCTGTGACGTCCGATTTCGAACTTGATTCCCGCCTTGCCACCGACAGCGTGCTGATCGCCGATGGCCCCCTGTCCCAGATCCGGCTGATGAACGACGACCGCTTTCCCTGGGTCGTGCTGGTGCCCCGCGTTGCCGGGGCCAGCGAATGGATCGACCTGGACGGCGCCCAACAGCGCCTGCTGCTGGCCGAGATCAACCAGATCTCCCAGCACCTGAAGCAGAAGCCCAACGTCAGCAAGATCAACATCGGGGCGCTGGGCAACATCGTGCGCCAGCTGCACGTGCACCTGGTGGGCCGCAACGAGAACGACCCGGCCTGGCCGGGCCCGGTCTGGGGCAGCGGCAAGGCCCAGCGTTTCGATCCGGACGTGCTGGCCGAGCGTGTCGAAATCTGGCGCCAGCGGCTACGATAGGCGCCTCACCACCAACGGACACTGCACGCCGATGCGCTCCAACCTGATCGCCGCCCTGATCCTGATCATCGTCGGCCTGTTCTTCCTGGCCAAGAACCTGGGCTGGATCAACGGCAACATCGGCTCCATGCTCGCCACCTGGTGGCCGGCCATCCTGGTCGCAGTGGGCATCGGCATGCTGTTCGGGCGGGGCAAGTAAGGCCGCCGCACCTGCCGCGGAACCGGCGGACAACAAAAAGGGCGCGGAATCCGCGCCCTTTTTCGTTGCCGCATGCCGGGCTCAGGTGCGCGGCAAGGTCACGCCGGTCTGGCCCTGGTACTTGCCGCCGCGGTCCTTGTACGAGGTCTCGCAGACATCATCCTTGTCGGCCTGGAAGAACAGCATCTGTGCCACGCCTTCGTTGGCATAGATACGCGCCGGCAGCGGCGTGGTGTTGGAGAACTCCAGCGTCACGTGGCCTTCCCATTCCGGCTCCAGCGGCGTGACGTTGACGATGATGCCGCAGCGCGCGTAGGTACTCTTGCCCAGGCAGACCACCAGGGTGTCGCGCGGGATGCGGAAGTACTCCACCGTGCGTGCCAGCGCGAACGAATTCGGCGGGATGATGCACTCGTCGGCCTCGATGTCGACGAAGCTCTTCGGGTCGAAATGCTTGGGGTCGACGATGGTGGAGTTGATGTTGGTGAACACCTTGAACTCGCGCGAGCAACGCACGTCGTAGCCATAGCTGGAGGTGCCGTAGCTGACGATGCGGCTGCCATTGACCTGCTTGATCTGCCCGGCTTCATACGGCTCGATCATGCCGTGCTGCTCGGACATGCGGCGGATCCAGCGGTCGCTCTTGATGCTCATTCAATGGTCCTGATTTCGTGGGATCGCGCAGCCTGGTGCGCCGGTCGGGGCACGATTCTAGCGCAGGGGCCTTGTATCGCCGAGCCCGAGCCGGGGCTGCCACGGCTCGGCGGGCAGCGGCCGGACGACGCCGGCAGCCAGTCAGATCAACGAAGACACGATCGGGATGCTGGCGCGTGGGCGCTTGGCCAGTTCCTCGGCCATGCGCCGAGCCGCGGCCAGGTAGGCCTGGGCCGGTGCGGAATCCGGTGCAGCGGCCACCACCGGGGTACCGACGTCCCCTTGCTCGCGGATGCTGATGTCCAGCGGCAACGCGCCCAGCAACGGCACGCCGTACTGCTCGGCCATGCGCTGGCCGCCGCCCTCGCCGAACAGATGTTCGGTGTGGCCGCAGTTGCTGCAGGTGTGCACGGCCATGTTCTCGACGATGCCGAGCACCGGAACCTCGACCTTCTCGAACATTTTCAATGCCTTGCGCGCATCCAGCGTGGCGATGTCCTGCGGCGTGGTGACGATCACCGCACCGGCCACCGGGATCTTCTGCGACAACGTCAGCTGGATGTCACCGGTACCCGGCGGCAGGTCGATCAGCAGGAAGTCCAGGTCGCCCCACAGCGTGTCGTTGAACAACTGGGTCAGCGCCGAGGTGGCCATCGGGCCACGCCAGATCATCGGCGAGTCGGGCTCGATCAGGAAACCGATGGACATCGCTTCCACGCCAAACGCCCGCAACGGCTCGATGCTCTTGTTGTCCGGACTTTCCGGGCGGCCACTCAAGCCGAGCATGGCCGGCACGCTCGGTCCATAGATGTCGGCATCCAGCACCCCGACCCGCGCACCCAGCTTGTGCAGCGCCAAGGCCAGGTTCACCGCGGTCGTGGACTTGCCCACCCCGCCCTTGCCGGACCCGACCGCAATGACGTTGCGGATACGTGAATGGGGAGAGAGCCCCTTTTGAACCTTGTGGGATGAACCCAATGCGATCGAACCGCCCACCACAACCTCAGCCTTTCAGACAGGGCGCAACTATAGCGCCTCGCCCGCATGACATCCCCCACCCGCTTCCGATCGGCACCTGCCTTTCCGCACTACGCGCTGGGTGGCGGTTCTGCTACCTTTTCCGTGTTGTCGTTCCATTCAGCAAGCTTGTGACCCAAGCAATCAACGTGTCCAAAGGATGAGATATGCACGTGGTTTTCGGCCGTACCTTGCTCCTCACTGCTGTTTCACTCGCTGCAGCCAACAGCTACGCAGAGTCTTCCGGGCCGATTGCCATCGAGGACCTGGCGCGGCTGCCCGCACTGCAATCGGTGTCGATGAGTCCTGACGGGAAGCACCTCATCGCCCTGGTGCCTTCACCGAAGAATGCGGAAGAAACCGCATTGGCCACCTGGGACACCAGCGCGCTTTCGTCCGGCCCCAAGGTGGTGACGCCGTCGGGTGATCGCATGAAGTTCATTGCCGCCGGTGCCCTGAAGTCGGACAAGATTCTGGTGATCGGCCGCCAGGAGTGGACCGGGCAGCTGGGCGGTTGCGGTGAAGGCAACGCGTCCGGCGCGACCAAGACCTTTGTCGTGAAGACCTACCTTACCGGTGACGATCAGAAGGAGTTCAACGAGGCCTTCACCGACAACACCCGCAGGCTCGGCGTGAGCGAGCAGACCCAGCGCTGCCTGGAGCTCGCTGGCACGGCATCGCTGGTGAACATGCTGCCGCTGGACCCGGATCGGGTCGTCATCCAGCAGCTCAGCGAGCTGAGCCTGACCTCGAACTATTACCTTTACAACCTCAAGACCAAGGAAACCGAACTGCTCTTCCGCGGCGGTACGCGCGCCTCGCCGGCCCTGTTCGACTCGCGCACCGGCAAGGTGCTGGCGAAGTCCCAGATCGAAGCGGCAGGCAGCGACTATGAGCAGCAGGTATTGATCCTGGATCCGACCTCGGGCCAGTTCGTCTTGCAGCGACCGCTGACCACCAAGCTGTCCGACCGGCATACGGTTGAACTGGCGGGTGTGGATGACGCCACCGGCAAGTACTACGTCTTGACCGACCTGTTCTCGGACAAGGTGCAGGCGCACCTGTATGACCCGAAGCAGCAGAAGTTCGATGCCGAGCCCGTGGTGGCCAACCCGGAGTTCTCCATTGCCCGGTTGATCTTCAGTACCCAAGCCAGCAACTTCAACCAGGTGCTGGGCTTCGTGATCGACGGCCCGTCACCGCAGACCGTCTATGTCGACCCGACCCTGAAGGCGATCCAGGACAACCTCAAGCAGGCCTTCCCCAACAAGCAGATCGATATCGCGCGCTACACGGACGACTTCTCGCGCATCCTGTTCAAGACCAGCAGCAACGATGCCCCGTCCAGCCACCATATCCTGCTCGACAGGAAGAACGTGGTGAACCTGGGGAGCGAGCGCCCGTGGGTCGGCGAAGGCCGGACCGGCGAGGAGCGCTGGGTCACCTACACCGCGCGTGACGGCCGCCAGATCCCGGCCATCCTTGATCTTCCCGCAGGCTGGAAGCAGGGGGATCCGGCCGCACCGGCCATCGTCCACCCCCATGGCGGCCCGTGGGCACGGGATTACATGGGCTGGGACGTGTCTGGCTGGGTGCCGCTGCTGACCTCGCGCGGCTATGCCGTGCTGCGCCCGCAGTACCGTGGCTCGGCCGGCCTTGGCCGCGACCTGTGGATCGCGGGCGACCGCGAGTGGGGGCAGAAGATGTCCGATGACAACGATGATGCCGCGGCCTACCTGGTTTCACAGGGCATCGCTGGCAAGGACCGCATCGCCATCTTCGGCTACTCCTACGGTGGTTTTGCCGCCGCAGCCGCAACGGTCCGGCCGAACTCGCCGTTCCAGTGCGCGATCGCGGGCGCGCCGGTCACCGACCTGGGCCGCCTGGGTACGTCCTGGAGCGACAACCGCCTGCAGCGCATCCTGCAGGGCCAGACCGTGAAGGGCATGGACCCGCTGAAGAACGCCGCCAATGCCAACATCCCGGTCATGCTGTTTGTCGGTGACCGCGACGTGCGCACCCCGGCGTTCCACGCCCAGGGCTTCTACGATGCGGTGAAGAACAAGGTGCCGGCCCAGTTCCACCTGATCGCCGATCAGCAGCACAGCATGCCGTGGTACCCGCGGCAGCAGCGGGAAACCCTTGGGCTCATCGAGAATTACCTGAAGAGCGATTGCGGCCCCGGCGGGCTCTGATCCCCGGCTGTATCGAAGTACCCAACCGGGGAGCGAAGGCTCCCCGGTTTTTTTTTGACTGCCAGGGACGGGGGATCCCTCGTGGCTGGCCATCGGGGCTGTTGTGGGTACCGCAGAGGAAACCGGGGGACAGCACCGCCGACCACGCCGGTCCTGTAAAGCCGCGACCACCGGGCACCTCATTGCTTCGAATTCATACACGTGAATGAGAGGAAGTGAGATCAGAAAACCGTTGCAAGCGCAACCCCTCCAACCTACATTCGCTTAACCAGCCCATAACGCTGGCGAAACATTTTGCTGAACATTTTTCATCAGGAGAGAGCCGCATGAAGATGTCCGTCCAACGCGGACTGCAACAGTTGCCTTTGGTAATTGCTGTCGTCGCAGCACTGCAAGTCGTTCCGGCCTTTGCCCAGGAGCAATCCGAAAAGACCGAAACCACCAGCCAAAGCGCAACCTCAAGCGAAAAGGCCAAGGATCTCGATACGGTCACCGTCACGGGCTCGCTGATCAAGCGCCCGGAGTATGAAACCACCTCGCCAGTGCAGGTGATCTCGATCGAGAAGGGCTTGGCCGCAGGCCAATTTGATACCGCCAGCTTCCTGCAGACCTCGGCTGCCGCCGCCGGCTCCACCCAGATCAACAACCAGTTCGGCGGCTTCGTCGTCGAAGGTGGTACCGGCGTGCAGACCGTCTCGCTGCGTGGCCTGGGCTCGAACCGTACGCTGGTGCTGCTCGACGGCCAGCGCCCCGGCCCCGCCGGTACGCGCGGCCAGGTCGGCTCGTTCGACCTCAACGTCATCCCGCAGGCCATCCTGCAGCGCATCGAGCTGGTGAAGGATGGTTCGTCCTCCATCTACGGCTCCGACGCGCTGGCCGGCGTGGTGAACCTGGTCACGCGCAAGACCATGGACCGTCCGGAAATGACGTACATGATGAGCGTGCCGCAGCATGGCGGCGGCGAGCAGTTCTCCGCCTCGATCGCCAACGGCTGGAACTTCGACAACGGCAGCATCGTCGCCGGCGTCCAGTGGGACAAGCTCAACGCGCTGACCAACGGCGACCGTGACTACTTCTCCTGCGCACAGGACCGTGTCTGGGGCACCGATGGCAAGCGCATTGACCGCGTGGACCACTCGATCCTGGAAGGCACCCCCCTGGCCGGCTGCAGCGCGGGCAACCTGTACGCCAACACCATCATCAAGCTGTTCGACTCGCGCGTGCGCTACGTGCCGACCAAGGACGGCAGCACCATTGGCCCGTTCCCGGGCTACAAGCCGCGCCCGTTCCCGTCCAAGAGCTATGCCAACTCGCCTGAAGCTTCCTATGAGGACGTGCTGAACTACGACTTCCTCAAGAACGGCGAAGTCATCAACGAACGCGAGCGTGCCAGCTTCTACGCGGCAACCGACTTCAGCTTCGACAGCTTCAGCTGGAAGACGCAGTGGTTGTACAACCGCCGTGAGACCAACGCCCACAGCTACCGGCAGTTCTTCCCGATCGTCTACAACGAAAGCGACGACGACTACTACCAGCCGATCATGCCGTTCGTCGATGACCAGAAGGTCAAGGTCGACTACTTCTACGGTGCCACCAAGTTCGACGGCATGTTCAAGGGCACCGACAGCTGGGCCTGGGAAATCAACGGCACCTACAGCCGCTCCAAGGGCAAGTACGGCAACCTTGCGATCGACACCGCGCGTACCGGCGACCTGGGTGACCCGATGGGCGGCGATACCACCCCGGTGAACTACTTCGACCCCGGCTTCCTCAGCGGCGAGCGGATGGGCGAACTGGTCAATGCCATCGGCGTCTGGGCCAACGGCAGCACGATCTACGAACAGTCCACCGTCAACGCGGTGGTCACCGGTGATCTGTTCGGCCTGCCTGCCGGCAATGTCGCCGGTGCATTCGGTGCGGAGTTCCGCCACACCAAGATCGACGACCAGCCGTCCGACCTCTCCAAGCAGGGCCGGATGTGGGGCTACAGCTCGGCCAATGAAACCAAGGGCACCGACAACGTCAAGGAAGCCTTCGCCGAGTTCGACATCCCGCTGCTGAAGGGGCTGCCGGCCGTCGAATCGCTGTCGGTCAACCTGTCCGGCCGCGTGTTCAAGTACGACTCGGTTGCCGATTCGGACAACGTGTGGAAGGCCGGCCTGAACTGGCAGATCATCCCCTCGCTGCGTGTGCGCGGCACCATCGGCACCTCCTACCGTGCCCCGGGCCTGTACGAGCTGTACCTGGGCGACCAGACCGGCTACCAGACGCAGGCACTGATCGACCCCTGCATCCTGTGGGGTGACAGCAACAACCAGTACATCCGTGCCAACTGCGCGGCGGCGGGCATTCCGGACGACTATGCCGGTGGCTCCTCGAGCGCGACCGTGTACGAGAGCGGCGGCAAGGGCAAGCTGAAGCCGGAGACCTCCAAGGCCAAGACGCTGGGCCTGGTGTGGACCCCGACCTTCGCCGACCTGAACGTCGCACTGGATTACTTCGACTACGACGTCCGTGGCGAGATCACCCAGCTCGGCGCTCGCAACATCGTGTACAGCTGCTACGCCTCGCCGGTCTATCCGAACTCGTTCTGCGACCAGATGGAGCGTAATGCGCCGGATGACGCATCCGCCCCGAACTCGATCGTCAACATCTACAGCACCTACGTGAACATCAACCGCGAGCGCACCCGCGGTTACGACCTGCAGGTGAACTACGATCGCGACTTCTCGTTCGGCAAGCTGTCCGTTGACGCGCAGGTCACCTACACCATCGAGGACTCGTTCCGTCTGTTCGACTCCGCCGCCAACAGCGGCATCTCGACCGACGAGCAGATCGGCTACATCGGTCGTCCGAAGACCGTGGGTATCGGCAACGTCAGCCTGAAGCGTGGTGACTGGACGTTCAGCTACCAGGGCCAGTACGTGAGCAGCACGTCCAGCAAGGACTACGACCGCACGTTCACCTACTCCGGCTACCAGAACGCGACCCGCGACATCAAGGCCGGCTGGCAGTTCCTGCACCACGCCTCCGTGGCGTATGAACAGGGCGACTGGGGCATCCTGTTCGGTGTCCGCAACCTGTTCGACAAGGCGCCGGACCTGGTCTCCTCGGGCCTGGGTTCCGATGCCGCGGTGTACGGCAACGTGCCGGTCTACGCCTCGCAGTACGACTGGTACGGCCGCACCTTCTTCGCGCGCGTGCAGTACAAGTTCTGATCCCTGCGTTGAAGTGGCAATACGAGGGAGGCGACGTCATGTCGCCTCCCTTTTTCGTTGGCGTGCGGTGCTTCTGCCCGGTCCGGCGGCCGCAGACGGGGCGCCTTCAGATCTCCGCCGCGATCACCTGCGCCGCATTGTGCCCCGGCGCCCCGGTCACGCCGCCGCCCGGGTGCGTGCCCGACCCGCACAGGTACAGGCCGGGGATCGCGCCCCGGTAGTTGGCCTGGCCCAGCATCGGGCGGGCGCTGAACAGCTGGTTGAGGCTCAGCGCGCCGTGGAAGATGTCGCCCCCGACCAGGCCGAAGGTCCGCTCCAGGTCGAGCGGGCTCATGATCTGCCGGCCCAGCACCGCGTCGGCGAAGCCCGGCGCCTGCCGGTCGACCGTGGCGATCATCAGGTCGGCCACTTCGTCGCGGTGATCGTCCCAGCTGCGCCCGTCCGGCAGCTGCGGTGCCACATGCTGGCAGAACAGGCTGGCCACATGCTGCCCCGGCGGTGCCAACGAGTCGTCCAACGTGCTGGGAATCAGCATTTCCACCACCGGTTCACGCGACCATCCATGCTGGCGTGCATCCAGGTAAGCACGGTCCATGTAGTCCAGGCTCGGGGCGATGATGATGCCCGCGGTGAGGTGATCGCCCTGCCCCGGCAACACCGTGAAATCGGGCAGCCGCGACAGCGCCACGTTCATCCGGAACGTGCCCGAGCCACAACGCCAGCCGCGCATGCGTTCGCGCGTGGCGGCCGGCACGTCGGCCGGTTCAAGCAACTGTTCGTACAGCAGCTTCGGGTTGACGTTGGCCACCACCGCCCTGCCGCGCAGCACGTGCCCAGCACTGGTCACCACGCCGCAGGCACGGCCCTGCTCGACCAGTACCTTCCGCACCCCGCAGTCGGTCCGGATCTGCACGCCGGCTTCCTGCGCCGCGCGCGCCATTGCCTGGGTGATTGCGCCCATGCCGCCGATCGCGTGCCCCCAGGCACCCTTGACGCCATTGCTCTGGCCGAACACGTGGTGCAGCAGCACGTAGGCGCTGCCCGGCGAGTAGGGGCTGGCGTAGTTGCCGACAATGCCGTCGAAGCCGAACAGCGCCTTGATCGGCGCGCTCTCGAACCAGCGGTCCAGGTACTCCGCCGCCGAGATCGTGAACAGGTCCAGCAACTCCTGTTTCAACCCCGCGTCCAGCCGCTGCAGCTGGCGGCCGAGCTTGCCGGCCTTCCACAGCGCCGGCAGCGCCTGCAGCCAGCCGCCCTCGCCCACGTTTGGCGGCGCCTGCAGCGCCTGTGCCCGCAGCACGTCGGCAAACACTTCCAGCCGACGCTCGTAGTCGGGCAGCCGCTCGGCGTCGCGGGCCGAGAACTTCGCCACTTCGGCCTGGGTGCGACCACCGCCGGCCAGCAGGTACTGGCCATCGGGCAGTGGCAGGAAGTTGTTGATGCGCCGGGGCACCACGCGCAGGCCGTGACGCTCCAGCGCCAGGTCGGCGATCACCTGCGGCTGCAGCAGCGACACCGTATAGGAGGCCACCGAGTTGCGGAACCCGGGATGGAACTCCTCGGTCACCGCCGCCCCGCCGACGACTGCCCGCCGTTCCAGCACCAGCACCCGTTTGCCGGCCTTGGCGAGATAGGCCGCGCACACCAGCCCGTTGTGGCCGCCGCCGATCAGGATCGCATCCCACTGCTTGCTTGATGTCTGGCTCATCGCGCCTGTATAGCACCCACCAGCGTCCTGCGGCGCACCGGTGGCTGCGCCCGGCGGGCATGACCTTCGACACCCTTTCGGTGACAGTTTCAGGCGTATCTTCTGGTGTCGGCTCCGCCCCGGAGCCCATTTCGTGCTCTGAAATCGGCCTGGAGGCCTATCCCGTGATCGTTCGCAAACCCCAGATCCTGCTGCTGTCCCTGGCCGTCTCGGCCGCGCTGATCGGCTGCAAGAAAGAAGAGACCCCGGCCGCTCCGGCCGCCGCACCGGCCGCGGCCGCCGCCACCGAACTGAAGCTGGACGAATCCAAGCTACCGGCCTACAACGCCTTCACCGCCGCCGACCTGGACACCAGCAAGGACGCCTGCACCGACTTCGGTGGCTACGTGAATGACAAGTGGCTCACCGCCAATGCCATTCCGGGCGACCGCACCAGCTGGGGCGCCTTCACCATCCTGGACGAGCGCTCGGTCGCCGTGCAGCACCAGCTGGCCGAACAGGCCGCCGCGATCAAGGACGCCACCGGCATCGAGAAGATCGTCGGCGACTTCTGGGCCTCGGGCATGGACGAAGCCAAGATCAACGCGCTGGGCATCACCCCGCTGCAGGGTGACCTGACCGCAATCGACGGCCTGCAGGACGGCGCCGCCATCGCCAACTACCTGCGCGGCACCGCCGCCAAGGGCGAGAACTTCCTGTTCGGCTTCGGTCCGGAAGCGGACTTCAAGAACTCGACCATGAACATGGCCTACGCCAGCCAGGGTGGCCTGGGCCTGCCGGACACCACCTACTACACCGACGCCAGCAAGGCCGACAAGCTCAACGCCTACAAGGCCCACGTGGCCAAGGTGCTGGAGCTCAGCGGCGTTGCCGCCGCCGACGCCGCCAAGCAGGCCGAGGAAGTGATCAAGTTCGAGACCCGCCTGGCCCGGGCTTCCAAGTCCAGCGCAGAGCTCTCGCGCAACGTCGAGCTGTACTACAACCCGGTCACCGTGGCCGACGCCGACAAGCTGACCCCGAACTTCAGCTGGACCGAGTTCTTCAAGGCCCAGGGCATCACCGCGCCGGAGAAGTTCTCGCTGGCCATGCCGGCCTTCCACGAGGAAGTGAGCAAGATGCTGGGCGACACCGACCCGGCCGTGTGGCGCGCCTACCTGCGCTTCCACACCGTTGACGGTGCCTCCCCGTACCTGAGCGATGCCTTCGTGCAGGAAAACTACGCCTTCTACGGCCGCGACCTGAACGGCCAGAAGGAGATCAAGCCGCGCTGGAAGCGCGTGCTGGGCACCATCGAGAGCGATGCCGGCGAAGCCTTCGGCCAGATGTACGTCAAGGTCGCCTTCTCCCCGGAAGCCAAGGCCAAGATGGAAGACCTGGTCAAGAACCTGGCCGCGGCCCTGAAGGACCGCATCCAGAACCTGACCTGGATGAGCGACGAAACCAAGGCCAAGGCCATCGCCAAGTGGGAAACCTTCACCCCGAAGATCGGCTACCCGGACAAGTGGCGTGACTGGTCGGGCCTGAGCACCACCCACGACGACTACCTGGGCAACGTGCGCGCCGCCAATGCCTTCAACTACAAGTTCGCGCTGTCCAAGATCGGCCAGCCGGTGGACAAGACCGAGTGGGGCATGACCCCGCAGACCGTCAACGCCTACTACAACCCGCTGCAGAACGAGATCGTGTTCCCGGCCGCCATCCTGCAGCCGCCGTTCTTCGACCCGAACGCCGACGACGCACTGAACTACGGCGGCATCGGCGCGGTGATCGGCCACGAGATGACCCATGGCTACGACGACCAGGGCGCCAAGTTCGGCCCGACCGGCAACTTCGAGGACTGGTGGACCGAGGCCGACTCCAAGGCCTTCGGTGGGCTGACCAGCAAGCTGATCAACCAGTTCAACGAGTACAAGGTGGGCGACCAGAACGTCAACGGCTCGCTGACCCTGGGCGAGAACATCGCCGACCTCGGCGGCCTGGCCACCGCCTACGATGCGCTGCAGAAGGCGTCGGCCGGCAAGGAAGACCCGAAGGTCGATGGCTTCACCCGCGACCAGCGCTTCTTCTTCAACTGGGCCACCGTGTGGCGCACCAAGTACACCCCGGAGAACGCCAAGGTCCGCCTGGCCACCGACCCGCACGCACCGGCGCAGTTCCGCGCGATGGGCGCGCCGTCGAACCTGCCGACCTTCGCCGCCGCATTCCAGTGCAAGGCGGGTTCGCCGATGGTCCGCGCCGGCGACAAGCAGGTGGTGATCTGGTAATCACCGCCCTGCGGTGAGGCAACACCTGAAGGCCCGGCATCGCCGGGCCTTCTTCTTGCCAACGCGCAGGGGCGGCCTTGGCCGCTCCTGCCTCGCCACTCCCGCCTGGCTGCCAACGTGACCGGCTTCGCGGCCAGGGCTGCTGCTCCGCCCGGATGCGCAACATTGCCCCGGCGGCTTGTTAAACTCCGCGCACTTTGTCCTTGCGTGGATATGCCCCAGATGCCAACCGTTCGCCCGCTTTCCCTCGCCCTGGCCCTGGGCCTGGTGACCGTCCTGTCCTCGACCGATGCCGAGGCCGCACGCAAGAGGTCTTCGGCCCGGGCACCGGCAGTCAGCGCAGCCTGTACCGACTTCTACGAAACCAGCAACGCCGATTGGCTCAAGGCCAACCCGGTGCCGCAGGTTGGCGCCACCACCACGCTGGGGCAGCTGGCCAACAACACCCGCAACCAGCAGCTGCAGCTGCTGGACCGCGCCATGAATGCCCCGCAGGGCAACGTGCAGAAGCTGCTGGGCGACTTCTGGGCCAGCGGCCTGGATGAAGCAGCGGTGGAAGCCGATGGCTCCAAGCCGATCGCGCCGCTGCTGACCCGCATCAACGCGATCCGCAAGGCCAAGGACATCCCGGCCTCGATCGCCGCCCTGCACCAGGTCGGCATCCCGGTGGCCTTCAACTTCGCCCCGGACGTGGACCTGAAGGCACTGGACCGCCACATCGGCTACTTCATGCAGGGCGGCATGGGCCTGCCCGACCCCGCCTTCTACACCCGCACCGACGCCGACACCGTGGCGCTGATGGGCCGCTACCGCGGCTACGTGAAGCAGGTACTGGCCCTGACCGGCACCCCGGCCAACAAGCTCGACGCCGAGTCGGCGCTGGTCATCCAGCTGGAAACCGAGCTGGCGCGCAGCGCGCAGTCGGTGGCCGACATCAACAACCCGTTCAACAACTATGCGCCGGTGGCCACCCGCGACCTCAACAGCCGCTACCGCAACCTGCAGCTGGACGCCTTCCTTAAGGCCCAGGGCGTCAACGACGACCTGGTCTCGCTGGCCGATGCGGCGCTGTTCCAGCAGCTCAACGGCATGATCACCCGGCTGCCGGCCGAGCAGTGGAAGGCCTACCTGCGCTGGCGCGTGGGTGATGCGATGGCCCCGTATCTGTCCAAGGCCTACCGCGATGCCGAATTCGAGTTCCGTGGCCGCGTGCTGCGCGGCCTGACCATCGCCCCGGCCCGCAACGAAGCCGTGCTCGATGCCATCAACGTCGCCGCTGGCCCGATGCTCGGCCACGAGTACGCCAGCACCTACATCAGCCGCGACGTCCGCCGCCAGGCCGGCGTGATGGTCGACCAGGTCCGCGAGGCGCAGATCGCCGCGGTCAAGCGCAGCACCTGGCTCAGCGCCGAAGCCAAGACCGAGGCCGAAGCCAAGCTGGCCGCGATGAAGATCGAGATCGGCACGCCGCTGCGCGACCTGGACTACACCGTGCAGCCGATGGGCCGTGGCAGCTTCGGCGGCAACATGCTGATCGCCTCGACCTGGCGCCACGCGCAGGAAATGAAGCGCATCGGCAAGGGCAACGCCGACCGTCGCTGGGACGTGCTGCCGCAGCAGCCGGCCATCGCCTATGACATCGCGCAGAACCGCCTGATCGTCACCGCCGCCGCGTTGCAGGGCCCGATCTTCGCCGAGGCTGCCACCCCCGCCGAGAAGTTCGGCGCCTTCGGTGGCCTGGTCGCGCATGAGGTCAGCCGTGCCATCGACGCCAAGGGCGCGATGATCGACGCCAGGGGCGAACTGCGCAGCTGGTGGACGCCGGCCGACAAGAGCGCCTGGACCCTGCTGGGCAACCGCGTCGCCGCCCAGTACGGCGGCTACGCCTTCCCGGGCGTGAAGGACGCCAAGGTCAACGGCGAGCTCACCCGTGACGAGAACCTGGCCGACATCTCCGGCGTGGAAATCGCCTGGGAAGCGTTCAGCACCTCGCCGCAGGGTACGGCGGCATCGGCTGCCGACAAGCAGGCATTCTTCAAGGGCTGGGCCGGCCTGTGGGCGCAGCAGCTGTCGCCGAACGAAGCCGTGCAGCGCCTGGCTTCGGACGTGCGTGCTCCGGGCCGCTGGCGTACCAACGCCCCGCTGTCCAACCTGCCGGCCTTTGGCGCAAGCTTCAGCTGCAAGCCGGGCCAGCCGATGCAGCGCACCGACGCCGAGCAGATCCGCATCTGGCGTTGATGCGGGGGTGAGGGACACGAAAAAGGCGCGGATTCCGCGCCTTTTTCTTTGTCTGTACAACGGCAGCCGTGTTCCGCTCGGGCCTTGTCGGCAAAACCATGCCACGCATGGCCCGCACTACCGAGTACGGTTGCTGCCCTGCGCGGCTACTTCACGCTGCGCAGGTGCCGCCCGCGGTTGTTGTTGGACGGCGGTGGCTTGCGCCAGTGCCGGATCAGCAACCAACCAAACAGCATGCCGCCCAGGTGCGCGAAATGGGCCACGCCCGGCTGCCAGCCGGTATAGCCGAGCACCAGCTCGGACACGCCCATCAGGATCACCAAGGTCCGCGCCGTCATCGTCACTGGGGGGAACAGCAGCCGCATCTGCCGGTTGCCGAAGATCATGCCGTAACCCATCAGCAGGCCGAATACGCCGCCGGACGCACCGAGCACCGGGTAGTACTCACCCACCAGTGCGGTCACCAGCAACTGGCACAACCCGGCACCTGCGACACAGACCAGGTAGAAGGTAAGGAAGCGCTTCTCGCCCCAGGTCATTTCCAGCGGTGCGCCCACGAACCAGAGCATCAGCATGTTGAAGAACACATGCCCGAAGCTGCCGTGCAGGAACCCATAGGTCAGCAACTGCCACGGCTCGAAGCCCGGCGAGCCACTGACCACGTTCTGCGAGCCCAGCGGCCACAGCATGAACTGATCGAGGAAACCTGCGAGCTGCGGCAGCTGCTGCAGCAGGAACAGGGCGACGTTGGCGATCAGCAGCGTCCGGGTGATCTTGGGCAAGCGCGGGAACATGGGGACATCCTGGGAAACTGCCGCCATGATAGCCGCAGCATCAGCCCGGTCCCCAGATCGCCTCGTCCATCGTGCGCGCGGGTTTGCTGCGCTTCACCCGGCCATTCTCGACCACCACGCCCTCGGCGCGCAGGCGCTGGCTCTGCTCGCGCCAGCCGCGTGACCCCTCGGGCATGGCGATGCGCCCGTCCGAGCGCAGCACGCGGTGCCAGGGCAGGTCCGGGTCGTCATTGCCGCCCAACAGGCGTGCCACCAACCGGGCCCGGCCCGGCAGGCCGGCCTTGGCCGCGACCTCGCCATAGCCCAGCACCTGGCCGCGCGGGATGTCGCGGATGACCTGCAGGATGCGGCTGTGCCCCGCCGCCGGATCCGGCGGCGTGCTCAGCGCCTCTTCGCCGCGCCGCTGCCCACCAGCAACACGCCCAGCAGCACCAGCACGGTGCCGGCGCTCTGCCACAGGCCCATCGGTTCGTCGAGCAGCCATACACTCAGCACAATGGTGGAAACCGGGCCCAGCATACTCACCTGCGCCGCCAGCGACGAGCCGATCCGCTTGACCCCGATCATGATCGCCAGCACCGGCAACACCGTGCACACGGTGCCGTTGATCAACGACAGGCCGTACACCAGCCGGGCCTGGCTCCACAGGCCGCTCCAGGGCTGCAACAACAGGTACTGGCCGATGCACAGCACGCACGCCACCATGCTGGCGTAGGCGGTCAGGCGCACCGCGCCGATCCGCGCCACCGCCTGGCCGCTGCCGAACAGATACACCGCGTAGCTCAAGGCACTGGCAAACACCAGCGCCGAGCCGATCAGGGTGCGTTGGCCCTCCAACTGGATGTCATGCCCGAAGGCCAGCAGCACGCCGAGGTAACTGACCAGCAATGCCGCCACCTGGGTGCGGGTGGGCTTGTGCTTGAGTACCACCAGCGCGATCAACACCACCAGGGTGGGGCTGAGGTACAGGATCAGCCGTTCCAGCGTCGCGCTGATGTACTGCAGGCCAAGGAAGTCCAGGTAGCTGGACAGGTAATAGCCGCTGAAGCCCAACAGCACCACCCGCCCCCTGTCGCCCCAGGACAAGGGTTGCGCGCGCCGGGCCGCCCAGAGGCCCATGGCGATGAAGAACGGGAAGGCGATCAGCATGCGCAGCGCCAGCAGCGTGGTGGCATCGGCACCGTGGCGGTAGGCCAGCTTGACGATCACCGCCTTGCCCGAGGCGGCGATGGCACCCATGCCCGCAAGCAACAGGCCGCTGATCAGCAGGCGGCGGGAACGGGTGGGCAGCGCCGAGGCGCCGGTTGAAGCATTCATGGAGGAAGCGGGAACTGCAGGGGACGCCCATTATGCGGAGCCGGTGATGCAATGCGGGAAAGCTCCCCTCCCCACCCCTCCCCTTCGCTACGCGAAAGGGAGGGGGCAGAAGCAGAATCAACAGCTACGGCAGGCTGCCGCCCGGCACTGTCCGTTCAACGCATCAACACCACTTCCTCGGCCGAGGTCGGGTGGATCGCCACCGTGTCTTCCATCTGCCGGCGGGTCACGCCGGCCTTCAATGCCACCGCGAAGCCCTGCAGGATCTCGTCGGCGCCTTCGCCGAGCAGGTGGATGCCGACCACCTTCTCGTCCTCGCCGGCGCAGACCATCTTGAACACCGTGCGCACTTCCCCGTCGCCCAGCGACTGCAGCATCGGGCGGAAGCGGCTGTGGTAGGTGGTCACCTTGTCGAAGCGACGGCGCGCCTCCTCCTCGCTCAGGCCCACGGTGCCGAACGGCGGATGCGCGAACACCACGCTGGGCACGTTCTCATAGTCCAGTCGTGCCTGCGGCTGCCCGCCGTACAGGCGGTCCATCAACCGTCGTGCGGCGGCGATGGCCACCGGCGTCAGGGTCACCTTGCCGGTCACGTCGCCCACCGCCAGCACGCTGGGTACCGAGGTGTTCTGGAAGGCATCCACCACGATGGCGCCCTTGTCATCCAGCACCACGCCTGCCTGCTCCAGGCCCAGCCCCTGCGTATTCGGTGCACGCCCGGTGGCGAACAGCACGGTGTCGAACAATGCGTGCTCCGGGCCGTTCTTCAGTGTCGCGTGAATGCGCCCCTGCTGGCGCTGCAGGGCCTCGATCTGGCAACCGAAATGCAGGCCCACGCCCTGCAGGCGCAGGTTCTCGGCCAATTGGTCGGACAGCTCGGCGTCGAAGTGGCCCAGCAGACGCTGACCACGCACCAGCAGCGCGACCTCGCTGCCCAGCGCGCGCAGCACGCCGGCCAGTTCCACCGCGATGTAGCCACCGCCGATGATCGCCACCCGGTCCGGTCGCGCATGCAAGGCGAAGAAATCATCCGACACGCCTCCCAGCTCGGCACCCGGCATCGATGGCTTGACCGGATGCGCGCCGGTGGCGATGACGATGTGCCGGGCATGCAGCAGGCTGCCGTCCTCGCATTCCACCGTGTGCGCATCGACCAGACGACCCCGCTGGCCGACACGCACCACGCCGGTCTCGTCCAGGCGTCGCTGGTAGCTGGCGTGGATGTTGGCGATGTAGCGCTGCCGCCGCGCGACCAGCGTTTCCCAGTCCAGCGCCGGCGTGGCCGGCACGTCGAAGCCCAGTTGCGCGGCCAGGGCGAAGCGGTCGGCCAGGTCCGCCGCCAGCCACATCGCCTTCTTGGGCACGCAGCCCACGTTCACGCAGGTGCCGCCCAGCGGCGCGGGTTCAAGCATCGCCACCCTGGCCCCATGGCCGGCGGCGCGGAACGACGCTGCCAGTCCCCCGGAACCACCGCCCAGTACCACCACATCGTATGACGCTGCACTCATTGGAAACGCTCCGTGCGACAAGGCGTGGGATCAATGGAGGGCGTTTGCCCGGTAATCAAGTCGGCCATCAATTGTCCACTTCGGCTGCTCATGCTGATGCCGAGCATGCCATGACCGGCGGCGCACCGATGGCCAGGACACCACCATGGCAGGCGCCCACCCGCCCATCCCCGCGTCAGCCCCGTGCATCACGGCGCATGGGCGGCACTTGCAGGTACGTGGCCGCGCGCCACAGCCATTCCACCGGACCGAAGCGGAAGCGCTGCAACCACCAGCGACTGACCACCACCTGCACCAGGAACAACACCAGCGCGAACAGCAACTGCCATGCCCGCCCCATCTGCTCGAACCTGCCCAACCCATACCCGTAGAACACCAGCGTGCAGACCAGCGACTGCACGAGGTAGTTGCTCAAGGCCATCCGGCCCGCCGGTGCCAGCCACTGCAGGTGGGCACTCCAGCGCACGCCCCAGGCCAGGTAGCCCAGGCACATCAGCAGGCCGGCCAGCGCGGTCAACGCGTAGGCGGTGGCGGTCTGCATGTCGAAGCGTCCCGGCGCGATGTTGGCCAGCAGCCGCACGCTGAGCAGCATCACCAGCAGACCGGCCGGCCATGCCACCCAACGCAGTCGCGCGAACAGGCGCCGGTACTGCTGCGGCTGCGCGATCGCCCCGCTGCGTGCGAACCAGGCGCCGATCAGGAACATGCCCAGCACCTGCGGGCCGACGATCAGCAGCGCACCCAGCGAACTGCGCAGATCCGCCAGCCGCTGCGCCACTGCCTGCAGGTAGGTGCCGTGCCCGTAGGCCTGCCGCTGCGCGGCGATGTCCACCAGCGCGGACGCCGCCTGCTCGGCCTGCGCATCGGCCGGCATCATCGCTATCAGCATGCCCAGCAACAGCATCAACGCTGCCGCGCCCAGGTAGGCCGCCGCACCCAGTGCCGGCAGCCAGTTGCGGGGAGCCTCGCGGAAGGCCAGCAGCACGAAGGACAGCAGCGCGTAGGTGGTCAGGATGTCGCCGGACCACAGCAGCACGGCGTGCAACAGGCCGATGCCCAGCAGGGCCAGGCTGCGGCGCAGGTAGAAGCGGGTGAAGTCGCGCCCGGCCACTTCGGCGCGCTGCGCCATCACCGCGAAGCCGGCACCGAACAGCAACGAGAACAGGGTGAAGAACTTGCCCTGCACGAAGATATAGACGAAGCCATCGGCCCAGCGGTCGATCCCCCGCCAGTGCGGGTCGATGCCGGTGAAGGACAGGTCCAGCGGCCCACTGAAAGCCTCCATGTTCATCAGCAGGATGCCCAGCAGCGCCAGGCCGCGCAGGACGTCCAGGGTGGCGATGCGTTCGCTGGCGGCGATGGGCTGGAAAACAGTGCTGGACAAGGCCCGGGTTCCTCTCGGCAAGGCGCGATTAGAACATGCGCCACGACCGGCGCGGACGCCGGTTCCGGCAGCCCCGCGAACGAAAACGGCCCGCGCGGGGCGGGCCGTTGTCTGCAACATCGCCGGTGCGGCGGATCAGTGCTGGTGACCGCCGTCGCCGTGCACGTGACCGTGCTGCACTTCTTCCTCGCTGGCCTCGCGGACTTCAACGATTTCCACGTCGAAGTGCAGGTCCTTGCCGGCCATCGGGTGGTTCAGGTCGACGTCGACCACGGTCATGCCGACCTTCTCGACGGTGACGGCGCGCGGGCCGAAGTTGGTCTGCAGGATCACCTGCGTGCCCGGCACCAGGCGGGTGTTGCCGAAATGCTTCTTCGGCACGCGCTGGGTCAGGCCCTCGCGGCGCTCGCCGTAGGCATCGGCCGACTTCACGTCCACGCCGAAGCTCTCGCCGGCTTCCTTGTCCATCATCGCCGCTTCCAGGCCCGGGATGATGTTGCCGTGGCCGATCAGGATGGCCAGCGGATCACGGTCCTTGGAGCTTTCGATCGGCTCCTGGCCGACTTCGGAGACGGTGTAATGGAAACGGACGACGCGGTCTTTTTCGATCTTCATGCCTAACTCTGTCTATATGGCTGCCGGTGGCAGACGGTAGGACGGCTTGTCGGCCGCCGGGTGCGCCGCCATGATGACGGCTGTCCAAGGTGGCGCATTATCCGGGCTCCATGCATATCACGCCAGTTTTCCGCTCCCGTACGTGGCAATTGACCGCCGCGATCCTGGCCACGGCCCTACTCGCTGCCTGCGGGCACAGCCCGAAGAAGCCGGCCCCGCCGCCGGCCAGCAGCCACCACTACCCGCCGGTGGCCCCTTCCGACCCGGTCGCGGCCGCCTCGGTGATGATGCGGGCCTTGGGGCTGGTCGGCACGCCCTACCGCTACGGCGGCAACACCCCCGAATCGGGTTTTGACTGCAGCGGGCTGGTCACCTATGTCTACCGGGACATGCTCGCCCTGAACCTGCCGCGCACCTCGCGGGAGCTGGCCGCCATCCAGGGGCCGAAGATCGCCCCGGACCGTCTGGCCTCCGGCGACCTGGTCTTTTTCGGCAACAAGGGCAATGTCTGGCACGTCGGCATCTATGTCGGCGAAGGCCGCTTCGTGCATGCGCCGAGCACCGGCGGCACCGTCCGTCTGGACCAGCTGGACGGCCCCTACTGGCGTGACCATTACACTGGCGCCAAGCGGGTATTGCGGTAAAGCGTGACATCCATCGGTATAAATAACGAATATTTAACGAAATTTGTACCTATCCTCACGCTTGGCAGGGCACTATCGCCCATCGAATTTTTCTGTGACTGCCGCGTGACGACTGAAAACACGTCCCAACCGGAACAGCCCAAGAGCATTCCCGCCTCCTTCCGTCGCCTGCTTTGCGGTGCCGCACTGGCCTTGGCTAGCCTGCCGGCCTTCGCACAGAACGCCCCGGCCGACGCCGCCAAACCGGCACCGGCCCGCGCCGAAGCCCAGCGCAGCAAGGCCGACGCCGCCGCTACCGCCACCCTGGCCGCCCTGCTGCCACACCTGGCCGCCAGCGACACGATTCCGCTGATGGACCGCTCGGCGATGTTCGCCGGTGATCTGAGCCGCCTGATTTCCGCCTATGACGCCTCCAAGGGTGTCGCCGCCGCCACTGACGCGGCGCTGGCCAATGATTCCGATGGCAAGGTGCAGTCGCTGCTGCGCCGTGCGATGACCCTGCTCGGCACCCCGTACCGTTGGGGCGGCACCTCGCCCGACGCCGGCTTCGACTGCAGCGGCCTGGTCGGCTACGTGTTCCGCACCGCGCTGGGCATCGAGCTGCCGCGCGTCTCCCGCGAGATGGCCAGCCAGGCCAACGCCGAACTGATCAACGACCGCGCTGCCCTGGTGGCCGGCGACCTGGTGTTCTTCGGCCGCCGCGGCCGCGTCGACCACGTCGGCATCTACGTCGGTGATGGCCGTTTCCTGCATGCACCGAGCACCGGCAAGGATGTCCGCACCGACACCCTGCTGAGCGGTTACTGGGGCGACAAGTTCATGCAGGCACGTCGCGTGGCGCTGTAAGCGCCGCCGGCCTTGTCCTGCGAAAGCCGCGGCCTCCGGGTCGCGGCTTTTTTCATGCCAGGCGCAGCCGATACCCGCCTGCCGGAACATGAATGGGGAAACGCGCCAAGCGTGACCCAATTCACGATTGCACCCGTCTGAATCCCGGGTATAAGGTGGCGCCGAATGGAGAGGTGACCAGGCATGGCTGCAGCACCTGACACGGGCAAGCGTTGTGTTATCTGGTTCGGCAATCCGGGGGCGAGAGAAAAGGTGATGCTGGCTGCGGATGGCTGGCAGGTGCGCGCGGTACTCCCTCAACAGCCTGCCGAGATCGGCATGCGTGATGGCGACGTGGTGGTCGGCCTGATCGATTTCCGCACCAGTTCGGACAGCGAGCTGGAGCGCATCGGCAGGCTCACCGCCGAGCATCGTCACATGCCGCTGTTCGCCCTCACCCCGGCCGACGACGGCCACGTGCTGCACCCGCTGCTTTCCAGCTGCCAGCGCCAGTTCCCGCACCCCCCCGACCTGAAGGACCTGCTGCGCCAGCTGCAGCTGGTGGGCCAGGACTCACCTGCCCCGGTGGTCGATGACGTGATGGCCACGCTGCTCGGCGAGAGCGACGTGATGCTGGCCATGCGCGCCACCCTGCGCAAACTCGCACCGGTCGACCTGCCGGTGCTGATCACCGGTGAAACCGGCACCGGCAAGGAAGTCGCGGCGCACGCGCTGCATCGTCTTTCACCGCGCGGCAGCCGGCCCTTCCAGGCGGTCAACTGCGGCGCGATCCCCTCCACGCTGCTCCAGTCGGAACTGTTCGGCCATGAACGCGGCGCCTTCACCGGCGCCACCAGCCGCCGCCAGGGCCTGTTCGAGACCGCGCATACCGGCACGGTGTTCCTCGATGAAATCGGCGACCTGCCGCTGGATGCGCAGACCAGCCTGCTGCGCGTGCTGCAGGAAGGCACCATCGAACGGGTCGGCAGCAACCAGCCCATCACCGTGGACGTGCGTATCCTGGCCGCCACCCACGTTGACCTGGAACGGGCGGTGGAAGAAGGCCGCTTCCGCCGCGACCTGTATTACCGCCTCAACGTGCTGCGGCTGTCGATGCCTCCGCTGCGCCACCGGCAGGGCGACATCGACCTGCTTTCGCGCCATTTCCTCAACAGCTTCCGCACCCGCCATCGGATCCGGGCGCGCGGTTACACCACCCAGGCGCGGCAGGCGATGGAGCGTTTCGATTGGCCGGGCAATGTGCGCGAGCTGCTCAACCGGGTGCAGCGCGCCGCGATCACCGCCGACGGCGAACTGATCACCAGCGCCGACCTGGAGCTGGCAGGTGACGGAACCCCCGATGCCGCGCGGCTTGGCAACGCACGCAGCCACGCCGAGCGCGAGACCCTGCTGTCATGCCTGCAGCAGAGCCGGTTCAACGTCAGCGCCTGCGCACGCTTGATGAAGGTCTCGCGGGTGACGGTGTACCGCCTGTGCCGCAAGCACCAGTTGACGCTGGAAACCCTGCGTTGAGCCCGCGCAGGGCGCAGCCATGCCCCGCTGTCGCCCTGCCGCTGAAGCCCGTGCCGAGCGTGGCTCGGCACTATCGCAGGCCATGATCCCGCTCACAGCATGTACGGCAACTTGAACGACAGGCTGAAGTCCGGTGCGTCCGGCGTCAGGCCCACGCCGAGCATGCTGACGAAGGTCGCCTTGTTGGTCAGCGCGTAGGTCACGCCCAGATTCAAGGTGCCGGCGTTGGCATCGCTGCCGATCACCTTCACCCATTGGCCGTTCTTGTAACGGGTGGAAGCGCGCGCACTGAGCTTGTCGCTGAAGGAAATGCTCAGGCTGGTGCGCTCGTTGAAGGCGAACGCCACGCCGGCACCGAAGTAATACGAATCACCCAGCCGGACCTCGCCGGGATTGATCGTGTCCGGGTTGGAGTCCAGGTCGTCGAAGCTGCGCTTGAACGAACGGATGTAGCCGATGTTCGCGAACAGGATCGCCGGATCGGCCGTCTTCACCGCCGACAGACCGATGTTGGCCTGCCACACGCCATTGCCGGTGGGCTGCCGGCTGGGCACCGCGAAGCGGATGAAATCATCGTCATCGCGCTCGATGACCTTCCAGTCCAACCCATAGGGCTCGCGTCCGGTCGGGGCGGTCACGCCACCGGTCAGCACCGTCTCCGGCCGCCAGCCACGCTCGCCGAACAGCTTGTAGTTTGCGGTGAAGCTGACATCGCCGATGCCGTTGCCGTTGGTTTCCTCCTGCGCGATGCCGGCCGCCGAACCACCCGCGCCGCCCTTCTGGTAGACGGTCTTGCGCGCCAGGTAGGGCACGTCCAGGTTGAGGGTCAGGCGCGGATTGACGCCCCAGCGCGCAGCGAAGTTGTAGGTCGCCGTATCCGATTCCACGTTCTCGATGGCGATGTTGCCCAGGAAGATCGCATCCAGCGCCAGGAACCCATTGAGGGTGAGCTGCTTGCGGTCATAGCGCGCGTAGCTGATGCTGTTTTCCAACGTCAGCCTGCGGTTGAACAACGCCGATTGCTGCTGCTTGACGTCATCCACGCTGCGCCGCGCGGCCTCCTTGGCCTGCTGGGCCTCGGCGGCGGTGCTGGCATAGCCCTCGCCGGTGGGCGCTGTTGCCGCCGCCGGGGGGGCCGGTTCGTCCTGGGCGGCCTGTGCCACGGCAGGCGGCGGTGTCGGCAGGGCCTGGGCGGTCTTGCCGCTCACCCGCGCCTGGATCGCCTGCACCTGCATGTCCAGTTCCCGCAACCTGCGTACTTCCTGCGCGTAGCTGGCCTTGAGTGATTCCAGCTGCGCCGCCAGGGCCCTCACGTCTTCTTCGTCATTGCCGGTACCTGTCTGCTGTGCCGCCACCTTGGGCGAAACCACGGCAAGACTCACCAGCGCCGCCATCGCCAGTCGATTCATTGTCCTGATCCTCGTTGTTGCCTGGAAGGATGCCCGTGCCATGCACGGACCTATTGGCCACCGATCCCGCCCACTCCCCGGTTGAGCGTGATGGCCTGTGCCACGTTCTGGGCCAGCGGCAGGTTGCCTGCCACCGATTGCCGGACCAGATCGATCTGCAGGCGATTGGCCGCCTGCTGCCCGTCGGCCATCAGCTGGATGCTCTGCCCGACACCTCCATTGCGCAGCCACTGCTGCACTGCCCCCTGCCCGTCGATGCTCAACCGCAACGTGGCCGCATTGCCGTCGAAGCTGGCCACGGCGCTGGCATCGCCCGAGCGCACGGTCGACGCCCCGCTCGCTGCGCCACCATCGCCGCCCGGCACCACGCCGTCGTTGCGTACGTTCAGGTGGATCGCGTTGCTGGCACGGTTGCCGTCGCCGGCCACCTGCACGCTCTGCACCAGCCCGCCGACATTGGCCAGGCCGCTGCCGTCGATGCTGCGACCGGCCGAGGCTGGCAGCGGCGCATTGGCCGCGGTGATGTTCACGCTGGGCGTGAAGCTGACCTTCGGCGTGCGGCCCTTGCTGAAATCCATGCCCAGCGTCAGCGCGCCCTGCAGCGACTGTCCCCCGGCCGTCTGCCAGGTGGAGATCATGGTCACGCCGAACCAGGCCACCTCGTTGCCGCCGACGGTGTACCGGCCGCGCATCAGGTTCAGCTCCGGATCGGGGATCTCGTGCAATCCCTTGCCGGTGGTGCCCCTGCCCTCTTCGGCCAGCGCCGGCAGCGCGAAACCCAGCGCCAGTGCCAGCAGACCGCATGCATGCATCTTCATCTGGATACTCCTTCAGAACAGGTCGGCATGGGTGAAGCCGAAGTCGACCAGCTCCGCATCGGTAATGGGGCCCCGTCCCTGTCGCGCGGCAAGCGCGCGGGCACTGGGCCGTTCACTGGGTTGCAGCAGCACCGTGTTGCGATCGAAGTCACTCCCGATCACCACGAATACGGCACGGGAGGGCCAGGCACGGACGAACTCGTCCAGCGGAATGGCCCGGTTGCCGAGGATCGGGTCGCCGATCTCGGCCACGTCATCGCGGACCTGCTTGAGCACGACGAAGTGGCGGAAGCCGCGCACGTCCATCAGTACCAGGCCAGGAACCCGCAGGCTCTTGAGCCGCTCCTCGTCGACGCGATAGCCACGTCCACGCATGCCAAGCGACTCGACGTAACGCTTGATGTCCAGCAGCGAAAACCCACGCTGACGGACAAGTTCAGGATCAGCCACGCCCATCATCCCTTCGATCACCGTCGCCTCGTCCGTGTTGAGGTGGTAGGCATGCTTGAGGATCGTGGCCAGCGCGGCCGCGCCGCAGCTGTAGTCGGTGTGCTGGCGCACCAGGTTGCGGAAGCGCCGTTCGCGCATGCTCTCGACCTGCCCGGTGTACATCGCACCGTTGGGCAACACGCTGCTGAAGGCGACATCGCCTGCCCGCGCCACTCCCGGCACGGTCAGCAGCACACACAGCAACACGAGCATCTTGCCGAACATGGGTGCGTGATCTCCTTGCACGTCCGCCAGGTGGGAGCCCCGGTTCCCCGGGGGAGAGAAACAGGGGCTCCCTGGAACACCCGGCCATTGGCGGATGGCCGGGCTTGTTGCTCAGGACAGGGCAATCACCTTTGCAGGTGACCTGTTCGATTACGGGCCTTCGCCACCACCGCCACCGCCGCCGGTGGAGGGCTGGGCAACGGCCAGTGCCAGGCTGTTGGCCTGCAGGTTGCCGGTGCCGGAAGACACGTTCACGCCGATGTTGCCGGAGGCATTGGAGAACGCGCCGCCGGACAGCGAGGCGGTGTTGGTTGCATCCACCGCGATCCAGTCGATGTCGATCACGTGGCCACTGAGGCTGGCGGTCAGGTCAGCCGTGCCCATCTCGGAGAACGACAGGTTGCCCTTCTCGTCGGTATCCCACGCCATGCCCCCCACGCCCGGGCGGTTCGGATTGGCGACGGCACCCTGGGTCTGGTTGTCCCAGTCGGTGTGGCCGGTCTGGTTGCCACCGGTGTGCGTGTTGCCACTCCAGTTGTCCGGGTAGAAGTTGGTCTTCTGGTAGGAGTTGCCGGTGCCACTGTAGGTACCCGATCCGGTGCCCTTGGTGGTGCCGGTGACCTTGCCGGACATGTTGATGGCGTAGCTGTTCACGACGTAGTCGTAGTAGCCATCGTTGGTCACGTCGTTGCCCGAGGACACCTGGTTGGAGCTGATGCTCGAGGTGGCATAGGCACTGGTGGCGACCGAGGCGGCCAACGCGTTCTTCTGCTCGTTGTTGTTGCCCGAGGTGACGTTCACGCCGATGTTGCCGGCCGCACCGGAGAAGGCATTGCCACCGATGCCGGCGTTGTTGGTCACGCCGTAGTTCATCGTGGAGTTGTTCATGCCGCTCTGGTTGACGAAGACTTCGGCGTCGGCCATGCCGAAGCTGAAGGACGCGTCGGCCGCGGACAGCGCTGCGGCGTTGTCCTGGGCGTTGTTGTCGCCGGCGGCGACGTTGAAGCCCAGGTTGCCCGAGGCGTTGGAACCGACGTCATCGCCAATGGCGGCATCGTTGGTCAACAGCCCGTTCTCGGCGGTGTTGCCCGAGATCGACTGGCGGTTGTCGATGATCGCGATCGCCGCCGAGTCCAGGTCGATGTTGCCGGTGATGGTCGGGTCGCCGGAGAAGTTCACGTCCGAACTCAGGCGCATGTCCTTCTCGAGGTTCACGTCGACGCCGTGGTTGTTCTTTTCCTTGCGCTCGTCGGCGGTGATGTTCGAGGTCTTCTGCACCGTCTCGGTGACTTCTTTGTTGCTCACCGAGTTGCTGCGGGAGTCGCGGTAACGCAGCACGGCGGCGGCGTCGAGCTTCAGGTCCACGTCGGTGTCGACGTTGGTATTGATGTTGGTGTTGGTATTGGTGCGCGTCTCGTTCACGTTGTGCTGGTGATCGATGTTGGCGCTCTTGTTCTGGTTATCCGCCGCATTGGCAGCCGCACTCATCGTGAATGCGGTTACCGCCATGGCGAGTACGGTCCATTTATTCGCTTTCATGGTGCCCCTCTTCAGGTTCTCTGATGCATCGGGTGGATGGAACGATTGCTCACGGGATGGCCTGCACGGAGATGCTCAGGCTGTTCGCCGTTGCATTGCCGGATCCCGCGATCTGATTGAGTTGCAGCACGCCGTCGAATCCGCGCATGGCGGATGCCTCCACGCCCACCCTGCGGGTGGCACGTGGATCGCTGGCGACAGGCTGCTCCCCCGCCGACGCGAGCGCTGCCGAGGACGCCATCGCGTCATCGCTTGCCTCGCGTATGCCCTGTGCGGCCAGCGTCGCGCTCACGGCGTTCAACGCCGTGTTGCCACCACCGCTGGCCTGGTTGATCGATGCGATGCCGCTGGCCCCGGCCAGCGCATTGCCACCGATGGAGGCCGAGGCCTGCAGCGGTGTATTGAAGACGTTGCCGTGCTGTTGCTGGCCGACGCGCACGCCGGCATCGGCGTGGCGGCCACTGGCCATGCTGTGCAGGTTGGCCTGCAGGTTGAGGTCGCCGGCGGCCTGGTTCACCTTGATCGAGCCGTTGCTGCCGGCCAGCGCGTTGCCGTCGATGCGGCTGTCGGCCGACAGGTACGACAACATGCCGTTGTAGCTGTCCGCCTGCGATTGCGCACCGGCCAGCGCTGGCGCTGCCACGCAGGCCAGGCCAAGCAATGCCACGACGGTCGGGTGCAGGCGCTTCATTTGCCACCTGCCGGCTGGCCGAGCGGGAACTGTGCCAACGCGCCGCGCACCTGGTCGCCGATGCCACGGGTTGCACCGCCCACCGCGCCCATCGGGCCGCCGATCGCACGGGACAACTGGCCACCGGAGAGCGGGCCACCGTCACCGGTCACGCGGCCCAACGTGCCGCCGACCACGCCGCCGGTCACGCGCTCCACCGTGGTGTGGCCATGGCCCGCCATCCCGGCATCGGCCAGGCCGGACTGCATGTCCGCGTAGTCGGCATCGCTGAGTTCGTCCATGCCCCCGGCGCCCAGCGCCGAGCCAAGCTCCTTGCGCGGTGACGGGTCGGCGATCAACGCCATGCCCGGCGGCTGCATGCGATACGCCGGCCGCGCCGAGACATCGCGCAGCAACACCATCTCGCCGGGTTGTGCCTTCACGCCCTGGCGTGCGCCCGATGCCTGTGCGACACCACTGGCCGCCAGCAGCAAGGCCATCGCGCCCATCAGGGCGATACGTCGATTGGTGGTCGTGCTGTCCATTGCTTCCTCCCTGCCGGGTTTCACGGGAGGAGTGAGCAGCAACCATGCCAACAGGATTTTTACTTCAAATACATGCAGTTACGATGAAAGCGTAACAACGCCTGCTGTATCGCTGTCACACCGGCAGGCCGGGAGCCCGGCCGTAAGAGCCCTCCATTCAGTGGGGCTCGGGCCAGCCAATACGTGCCTTCCGAGGGGTGTATCGGCGGTGTTACAGCCCGCTGTTACAGCCTGCTACACCCCGGACGCGCAAGGCCGGGTTGCCCCGGCCTTGGATGCGGACGAAAGCGATGTCGCGCCCTCAGCTGCGGGGGTCGCCCCCCGCCGTGATGGCGGTCCTCGACCCGTCGTAGACCTGCTGGTCGAGCAGCCCGGTTTCCTTGGCCACGATCACCGGCACCACCATCTGCCCGGTGACGTTGGTCATCGTGCGCATCATGTCCAGGATGCGGTCGATGGCATACAGGTAACCGATGGCCTCCAGCGGCAGGTTGGCCGCGCTCAGCACCACCGTGGCCATGATCACCGCCGTGCCCGGCACGCCGGCGGTGCCGAAGCTGCCCAGCACCGAGGCGATCAGCACGATCAGGTACTGCTCCGGGGTCATCGGCACGCCGGTGTACTGGGTGATGAACACCGCGCACAGCGCCGGATAGATCGCGCCGCAGCCGTCCATCTTGATGCTGGCGCCCAGCGGCACCGCGAACGAGGCGTAGTCCTTGTTGACGCCCAGGTTGTCGGTGATCGAACGCATCGCCACCGGCATCGCCGCGAAGCTCGAGGAGGCCACGAACGCCACCTGCATGCCCGGCGCGGCGCCACGGAAGAACTTCCACGGGTTCAGGCCATGGACCAGCAGCAGGCTGCTGTACACCACCACGATCTGCAGCGCGCAGGCCACGTACAGCGCCAGCACGAAGTTGCCCAGCGGCAGCAACTTGTCGAACCCGTAGCTGCCGACCAGGCCGGCGATCAGGCCGAAGGTACCCAGCGGGGTCATCTCCAGCACGAAGCGGGTGACCTGGATCATGATCTCGCTCATCTGGCCGACCAGCTTGCGCGCCTCGCTGACCTTCTCGCCCAGCTTGACCATCGCAAAGCCGAGCAGCCCGGCGAAGAAGATCACCGGCAGGATCGAGCCGCGCCCGGCCGCCAGCACGGTCTCACCGGCGGCATTGACCTTGGTGCCGATGCCGGCCAGTGCGTAGAACACGTTGGACGGCACCACGTCCATCAGCACCTTGGTCACCGACGGCACGTCGCGCGGCGTGTAGGTGCCGTCCATGGCCAGCTTCAGGCCGCCGATGCCCGGTTGCATCACCGTACCCACCAGCAAGCCGATGCCCACCGCCAGCGCGGCGGTGATCACGAACCACAGGAAGGTCCGCCCGCTGAGCGCGGCCAGCGATTTCTGCCCGTGCAGCGAGCCGATCGCATTGACCACCGCGAAGAACACCAGCGGCACCGCGATCATCTTGATCAGGGTGACGTACAGCTCGCCCAGCGGACCGAAGAAGGTCTCGGCCGCCGGCCCCATCGCCCACCCCGCCAGCGCGCCGAGCACGAAGCCGCCGACCACGCGTAGCCAGAAGGGGATCCGCAGCCAGGCAGACACCACGTTCATAGAAGGAATCCATCAGAAAATCCAAGCTGGGCACGATAGCGCAAGCCTTGCCACAGCACGATCCCGGCAGGGAAAAGCTGCGTGTCATATGCATGCCTTCCGTGCTTGACCATAATGAACGCCTGACAACATGCCAGCGACACCTTTCCCGATGCACAAAGCCACATTCCTTTCCGCCGCCCTGACCTCCCTGCTGCTGGGCGCCTGCGCCAGCACCGCCCCGCAATCCAGCACCGCCGCCGCGGTCAGCGTGGACGTGCCGACGGTGGCCCATCCGGCCGGTGAAACCCCGCAATGGTGGTACCGCGACGGCGCCGCCCGCGCCGCCGGCAATGGCGCCATGGCGGGCAAGGCCAAGAATGTGATCCTGTTCCTGGGCGACGGCATGAGCCTGACCACCGTGGCCGCCGCGCGCATCCTGGAAGGCCAGCGCCACGGCAGCTCGGGCGAGGAGAACCTGCTGTCCTGGGAGCGCTTCCCGGCCACGGCGTTCAGCAAGACCTACAACACCGACTCGCAGACGCCCGACTCGGCCGGCACCATGACCGCCATCACCACCGGCGTGAAGACCCACATGGGCGCCATCGGCGTCAGCGCCGGCACCCGCAGCGATTGCAGCGACAGCCTGTCCAAGGGCCTGTTGACCTGGCTGCAGCTGGCCGACAGCGCCGGCCTGGCCACCGGCATCGTCTCCACCGCCCGCCTCACCCATGCCACCCCGGCCGCCACCTACGCGCATTCGCCGGAACGCAACTGGGAGAACGACACCGACCTGCCGGAAGCGGCCAAGGCCGCCGGCTGCGTGGACATCGCCCAGCAGTTGCTGTCGACCTCGCGCTACGGCAAGGGCCCGCTGGTCGCGCTGGGCGGCGGCCGCGGCCAGTTCACCACCGTCAACGAGGAAGACCCGGAGTACGCGGACAAGGTCGGCCTGCGCCTGGACGGCCGCAACCTGGTCGCCGAATGGCAGGCCGCCCACCCGCAGGGCGCCTACGTCTGGAATGCCGACCAGCTCAAGGCCGCGGCCAACGCCCCGGCACTGCTGGGCCTGTTCGAGCCAGACCACATGCAGTACGAGCAGGACCGCCCGAAGGACCGCGGCGGTGAGCCCTCGCTGGCCGAGCTGACCCGCGCCGCCATCGCCAACCTGTCCAAGCACCAGGACGGTTATGTGCTGATGGTCGAGGGCGCCCGCATCGACCACGCCAACCACAGTGGCAATGCCGCCCGTGCACTGGGCGACACCATCGCCATGTCCGACGCGGTCAAGGCCGCCGTGGAAGCCACCTCGGCCGACGACACGCTCATCATCGTCACCGCCGACCACTCGCACACGCTGAACTTCGTCGGCTACCCGGCACGCGGCAACCCGATCCTGGGCAAGGTCAAGGACAAGGGCGGCGAAGACGGCGCCGGCAAGCTGGACCTGGCCCGCGACGGCCTGGGCCTGCCCTACACCACGCTCAGCTACGCCAATGGACCGGGCTACACCGGCGCCAGCAACCAGCAGCCGGCCGGCCCGAAGAAGTTCCCGCACGGCCCGAGCAGCTTCGAGCCCGCCGTGGGCCGCCCGGACCTGACCCATGTCGACACCGAGCACCCGGACTACATGCAGGAAGCCCTGGTCCCGGCCAAGGCCGAATCGCACGGTGGCGAGGACGTGGGCATCTGGGCACGTGGCCCGGGCAGCAAGGCGGTGCGCGGCACGATGGAACAGAACACCATCTACCACCTGATCGTGCAGGCCACCCCGCGCCTGCGTGCGCGCCTGTGCGAGCTGGGCACCTGCGATGCGCAGGGCGTGCCGGTGGAACTGCCGCAGCCCAGGCAGTTCGAACGCAAGGCGCCGTGAGCCGCGCGCGACGGTATCGGTTCGGCGCGGTGGCAGCCCTGCTGCCACTGCTCGCGCTGTCCTGTCTGGCGCATGCCGGGGAGGCCTGTTACCGCCGCGACACCGGACGTCCCGACGTGCTGCCCGGCTGCAAACAGACCGCACCGGGCACGCTCGTCATCAGCAAGGCCGCACTGGCCGCGCTGCAGTTCGACGAGAACGGGCTGGCCGCCCTGCAGGCCGGCCACCAGTACTACTACGTGCGCCGCGATGGCCGGCACCTGCCGGTCATCACCTACGACAATGGCCCGGACTATTTCCAGGAAGGCCTGACCCGCGCCCGCGTGGACGGCCGCATCGGCTACTACGACACCCAACTGCAGCCGGCCTTCGCCGAACGTTTCGACTGGGGCTTCCCGTTCGAGAACGGCAGCGCCGAGGTCTGCAATGGCTGCCACGAAGGCCCGCCGGACGCCGGCGGCCATACCGGCATCGTCGGTGGCACGCATTTCCGCATCGACCGGCAGGGCGCGCATCTGTCCACCGCGCGTTGAACCATCGGCGCCCTGCCCCGCATTGCGGCCGCCGCAACCGGCGCCGATACTCGGCACCGCCATGAACCTGCTTTCCCCTGCCCTGCTCGACGCGGCGTCCGTCCATCCGGTGATGGTCGGCTTCAGCGGCGGGCTGGATTCGACCGTGCTGCTGCACCTGCTTGCGCAGGCGTCGGGCCGCGCCGCCGGCAGCGTGCGCGCCGTGCATGTGCACCACGGCCTGCAGGCGCAGGCCGACGCCTGGGCCGAACACTGCCACCAGGTATGCGCGGGCTGGGGCATCGCCCTGCAGGTCATCCACGTGGACGTGCGCCGCGATGACGGCGACGGACTGGAAGCGGCGGCGCGCACCGCGCGCCATGCCGCCTTCCAGACCTGCCTGCAGGCAGGCGAATGGCTGGCGCTGGCCCACCACCAGGACGACCAGGCCGAAACCTTCCTGCTGCGCGCCCTGCGCGGTTCCGGCGTGGACGGACTGGCCGCGATGCGGCCATTGCGCGCCTTCGGCCATGGCCAGCTGTGGCGACCACTGCTGGAGGTGCCGCGTGCGGCACTGGAAGCCCATGCGCGGCACCATCGGCTGCACTGGATCGAAGACCCCAGCAACCAGCACGATGAGGTCGACCGCAATTTCCTGCGCCTGCAGCTGATGCCCCTGCTGCGCCAACGCTGGCCGCACGCCGCCACCGCACTCGCACGCAGCGCCGGCCTTGCCGCGCAGGCCAGCGACCTGCTGGCCTCGCAGGACGACGCCGCGCTGCAGTCCTGCACGGACGCCTCCGGCGCGCTGCGGATCGACGCCCTCGGCGCCCTGCCCGACACCGCGCAGGCACGCGTGCTGCGCCGCTGGGTACAGCAGCAGGGGTTGCCGCCATTGCCCGGCAACGGCGTGCGCGTCATCCAGCAGCAGCTGCTGTCCGCCGGGCATGACCAGCCCGCGGAGTTCCGCTGGCAGCACGCCCGCATCCGGCGCTGGCGCGGGCAGTTGCATGTCGTGCCCGTGCTGTCGCCCTGGCCCGTGGGTTGGCAGCAGTCCTGGCAGGGCGATGTCCCTGCCCTGCTGCCGGACGGCGGTGTGTTGACGCTGCAGGGCGCGGACCGGCTGGACCGTCCACTGTTGCTGCGCCAGCGAAGGGGCGGGGAACGCATCCACCTGCCGCAGCGCACGCACCGCCACGCGCTCAAGCAGTGCCTGCAGCAATCCGAGGTTCCCCCCTGGCTGCGACCGCACCTGCCCCTGCTCTGCGACGGGGACGATGTCCTGGCCGCCGGCGACCGGATTGTTTCCGGCACGCTGCAGCACTGGCTGCAGGCACATGGCGCGCGCCTGCACTGGCAGCCGCCGCACCCGTCGAATTGACCCTTTCCCGCTGGCCGCTACACTGGCGCCATGCCCAAGAAGTCCCCCAATGAAGCCTCCCCGGTCGCCCACTTCGAGCAGTCGCTCGAGGAGCTGGAGCAACTGGTCGAGAAGATGGAAGCCGGCGACCTGAGCCTGGAGCAGTCACTGACCGCCTATGAGCGCGGCGTGGGCCTGTATCGCCAGTGCCAGCAGGCGCTGGAACAGGCCGAACTGCGCGTGCGCCTGCTCACCGATCCGGCCCAGCCCGAGAAATCCGAGCCTTTCAGCAGCACCGGCAATGACGACTGACGCCCTGTTCGCCGCTTGGCTGCAACGCACCGAACAGCACCTGCAGCACGTCCTTCCCGATCCCGAACGCCCCCCGCAGGGCTTGCACCAGGCCATGCGCTACGCCGCGCTGGGCGGCGGCAAGCGCATGCGTCCGCTGCTGGTGCATGCCGCCGGCCACCTGTTCGATGCCGCACCGGCGCGGCTGGATGCCGCCGCCGTCGCGGTCGAGCTGATCCACGCCTATTCGCTGGTGCATGACGACCTGCCGGCGATGGATGACGACGACCTGCGTCGTGGTCGCCCGACCACCCACATCGCCTTCGACGAAGCCACTGCCATCCTGGCCGGTGACGCCCTGCAGACCCGTGCCTTCGAAGTGCTGGCCGAGGCCGAGATGCCCGCCGAGCTGGCATTGGCCTGCCTGCGGACCCTTGCCACGGCCTCCGGTGCCGCCGGCATGTGCGGCGGCCAGGCGCTGGACATCGATGCCACCGGCAAGCAGCAGTCGCTGGCCGACCTCAAGCGCATGCATGCGCTCAAGACCGGCGCGCTGATCCGCGCGGCGGTACGCATGGGGGCACTGTGCGGCAATGCCGGCAGTGACGACCTGGCACGGCTGGATGCATTCGCCGACACACTGGGGCTGGCGTTCCAGGTGCGCGATGACATCCTCGATGTCGAAGCCAGTTCCGAACAGTTGGGCAAGACCGCCGGCAAGGACCAGGCACAGGACAAGTCCACCTTCCCCTCGCTGCTGGGCATGGACGGTGCGAAGGCCACGCTCGAGGAGCTGGCCAAGGCCATGCAGGATGCATTGGCGCCGTTCGGCGCACGTGCCGGCGCGCTGGCCGCGCTGGCCGAACTGACCGTCCGCCGCAAGCACTGAGGCTGCCCGAGCGGCCTCGGCGGCGAAGAAGCCGGGACAGCTGGAACAACGGCATCTACAACGCCGGCGGCAGGCATCCCCCGTTCCACGGCCAAGGCCGCGCCCACCGCTCCCCTTCGCATCAGGAACAAAAAAGCCCGGGAAATCCCGGGCTTTTTCCTGCGACCAGCGCGCTGATTACTTGATCAGGCGGATGGTCATCGGATAGCGGTAGGTCTGGCCCTTGTTGGCAGCCAGGCCAGCGATGATGCTGAACACGATGCAGGCAATCCATGCAGCGAAGTTGATCAGCGCGCCGATCAGGATGATCGTCAGGATCGTGCCGATGATGTAGACGCCGATCAACGTGATCTGGAAGTTGAGCGCCTCCTTGGCGTTGTCGGACAGGAACTTCTTGTCCTGGTTGTCCTTGTTCACCAGCCAGATGATCAGCGGCACGATGAAGCTCAGGATGATGCCCGACAGGTGCACCAGCATGGCGATGGTGTTGTCATCCGAGCTCGAGTTTCCTGCCGGTGCCGGCGGAGGCGTGGTGTTCTGATAGTCGCTCATTGCTTCCCCTAGATCCTTGTTATGGGTTGAAAGATACGCCGACAGTGCCGGTGTAAGGATGGCTCCATGGCCATTATGAGAATAGTCCGACCTTTGACAAGGATCCGTCAATCATTACCCGCAATTGTCATCTTTCCGACCAAAATTGACCCCACCGACACGTGCGAACGCACGTCCACGTCGCTACCGACCGCTTCAATGCCGGCAAACATCTGTTTGAGATTGCCCGCGATGGTGATGCCGTCGACCGGGTAGGCGATCTGTCCGTTTTCCACCCAGAAGCCTGCCGCACCGCGCGAATAGTCACCGGTCACGCCGTTCACGCCCTGCCCCATCAGCTCGGTAACCAGCAGGCCGGTCCCCATACCTGACAGCATGGACGCACGGTCGCCGGCATTGGCCGCCACGCGCAGGTTGTGCACGCCGCCGGCATTGGCGGTGGTCTTCAGCCCCAGCCGCCGCGCCGAATAGCTGCCGAGGATGTACCGCTGCAACACGCCCGCCGACACCAGGGCCGAATCGCGCGTGGCCACGCCCTCGCCGTCGAACGCATTGGAGCGCAGGCCACGCCGCAGCAACGGCAGCTCGTCGATGCCGAACCAATCCGGGAACAGCTGCGTCCCGGCACTGTCGAGCAGGAAGCTGGCACGCCGGTACAGCGCGCCGCCGGACACGGCCCCCAGCAGGTGGCCGATCAGCGAGCGCGCGGTTTCGGCGGCGAACAGCACCGGCACCTGCCCGGTCGGCAATGAGCGCGGCTGCAGGCGCGCGACGGTCCGTTCGGCCGCGCGCAGGCCCACCGCCGCTGGGTCGTCCAGGTCTTCGCGGGCGATGGCGCTGGTGTACCAGCCATCGCGCTGCATGCCATCGCCGCTGCCGGCGATCAGCGCACAACCAATGGAATGGTGGCTGCTGCGCTCACGGCCGATGAAGCCGTGCGAGTTGGCATACACCGACAGGCTCTGCGCGGTGGCCGCCGAGGCCCCGTCGGAGTTGCTGATCCGGCCATCGGCGCCGCGACCGGCGGCCTCGCAGGCCAGCGCCAGGTCCACCGCCTGCTCGGCGCCCAGCGCCCAGGGGTGCCAGCCATCCAGGTCGGGGAAATGGGTGGCCATCAGTTCGGCATCGGCCAGGCCCGCGGCCGGGTCGTCCTCGGTATGGCGGGCGATGGCGCAGGCCTGGGCGACGGTGGCCTCCAGGCTGCCCTCCTGCAGGTCGGCGGTGCTGGCACTGCCCTTGCGCTGGCCGAAATACACGGTCACGGCGATGCCACGGTCATGCGTGGACTCCACCGTTTCCACCTCCCCCAGGCGCACGTTCACGTCCAGCCCGCGCTCTTCGCTGCAGCTGACCTCGGCCTGGGTGGCCCCCATCGCGCGTGCTTTTTCCAGCAGCCGCTGGGAGATGTCGGCCAGCGTTTCCAGGCGTTGCAGGCTGTCGTCGTGGGTGGGGGTATCGGTGGTGATGACGTTCAATGCTTTATCCTTGTAGGGAGATTCCCTTCACATGTGCCCGGCCATCCTTGCCCGGGTGCTGGGTTGCGGGTGCCTCGCGACGCGGCTGTCCGGCCTAGACCGGACCTCATCCGCGACGGACGGCCCGCCAAACCCCGGCCTCGATCGGCCGGCCTTTCAATGCTTGAAGTTTAGTGGGTAGCAGTGCGATGCGTGGACGTGACGAAGACACCGGTGAGTTTTTCAGTGAAAGCCGCAGCCAGAACCGGCGCGAGGCGCTGGAAGTGCTGGCCCTGGGTGAAAAGCTGGTGGACCTGACCCCGGCCCAGTTGGCACGCCTGCCGATCCCCGAAGGCCTGCTGGAGCACATCGAGTACACCAAGCGCATCACCTCGCACGGCGCGCGCAAGCGTCAGCTGGCCTTCCTGGCCAAGCAGATGCGGCGCGAGGAAGATGAAACCCTGGAAGCGATCCGCGACGCGATGGACGCCAACAGCGAAACCTCCCGTCGCGAAGTGGCCATCATGCACCGCATGGAGCGTTGGCGTGAGCGCCTGATGGCCGAGGGCGATGCCGCGCTGGCCGAACTGCTGGACGAGCACCCGGACGCCGACCGCCAGCAGCTGCGCACCCTGGTACGCAATGCGTTGGCGGAAAAGGCCAGGAACAAGCCGCCGCGCGCCTACCGCGAGATCTACCAGGTGCTGCGTGGGCTGATGTTGACGCCGCAGGCAACCGCAGGGCTGGAAGCCGAAGCGGACGACGAAGACGAAGCGCTGGACGACGACCAGGCATAAGGGCTTCGGCTCCTTGGTGGATTGGTGTTCTCGGCGGTTCGTACGGTAAAGCAGGAGCATTGCCCCCATCCGCCCCATTGGGGCACCTTCTCCCGCAGGCGGGAGAAGGGTTATGACTTCCCGCACCGTGGCAGCTCAAGCCTCACGCAGACCGCCCTTCTCCCGTGCGCGGGAGAAGGTGCCCCGAAGGGGCCGATGAGGGCGCTGTCCGCCGCCAACCTCAGGCCTGCGTACCGCCCACCGTCAGGCCATCGATCAACAGCGACGGCTGGCCCACGCCGACCGGCACGCTCTGGCCATCCTTGCCGCAGATGCCCACGCCTTCGTCCAGCGCCAGGTCGTTGCCGATCATGCGCACCTTCTGCATGGTCTCCGGGCCGTTGCCGATCAGGGTCGCGCCCTTCACCGGCGCGGTGACCTTGCCATCCTCGATCAGGTAGGCCTCGGTGGCCGAGAACACGTACTTGCCGCTGGTGATGTCGACCTGGCCGCCGCCGAAGTTGACCGCGTACAGGCCCTTCTTCACCGAACGGATCATTTCCTGCGGATCGTGGTTGCCGGCACGCATGTAAGTGTTGGTCATGCGCGGCATGGTCATGTGCGCGAACGATTCACGACGGCCGTTGCCGGTCGGTGCCACGCCCATCAGGCGCGCGTTGAGCGTGTCCTGCATGTAGCCGACCAGGATGCCGTCCTCGATCAGCGTGGTGCACTGGGTCGGGGTGCCTTCGTCGTCGATGTTGAGCGAGCCGCGACGGCCATCGAGCGTGCCGTCGTCGACGATGGTCACGCCCGGCGAGGCCACGCGCTCGCCGATGCGGCCGGCGTAGACGCTGGTGCCCTTGCGGTTGAAGTCGCCTTCCAGGCCGTGGCCCACCGCCTCGTGCAGCAGCACGCCCGGCCAGCCCGGGCCAAGCACCACCGGCATCACCCCGGCCGGGGCCGGGATCGCCTCCAGGTTCACCAGCGCCTGGCGCAGGGCCTCGCGGGCGAAACCTTCCGGGCGGTCGGCGGCGAACAGTTCCTCGTAGCTGTAACGTCCACCGCCGCCGGCATAGCCGGACTCGCGGCGCCCGTTCTGCTCGACGATCACCTGCACGTTCAGCCGCACCAGCGGGCGTACGTCGGCGGCGAGCACGCCATCGCTGCGCGCGATCAGCACGGTGTCCACGCCACCGGACAGGCTCACCATCACCTGCTGCACGCGCGGGTCGGCCGCGCGCAGGTAACGGTCCAGCCGCTTGAGCACCTCGACCTTGGCCTCGTTGCCCAGGCTGTCCACCGGGTCCAGCGCCGGGTACAGCGCGCGGCCACTGCCACGCACCAGCGACTGCACGTTCTGTGCCCCGCCTTCGCGGGAGATGGCGCGCGCCGACTGCGCGGCCGCCAGCAACGCCGCCGGCTGGATGTCGTCGGAATAGGCGAAGCCGGTCTTCTCGCCGGCGATGGCGCGCACGCCCACACCCTGCTCGATGGAATGGGCGCCGTCCTTGACGATGCCGTCCTCCACGCTCCAGCTCTCGCGCCGCGAATGCTGGAAATACAGGTCGCCGAAGTCCACCCCCGGCCCCAGCAGGGTGCCGAAGGTGCGTTCGAGGCGGTTGGCGTCCAGGCCGGCCGGCAGCAGCAGGCGGGTCTCGGCAAGCGTGAGGGTGTTATCGGTCATGACTATCCAGATGGGGGCGGGCCCGCGCGAGGCAAGCCGGCGGTGAATCAGGGGGTGCGGGCGGCGTCAGTGGCGGCGGGCGGCGGCGCGGCGCGGGTTTCGTCGCGGTCGATCACCTCCACCTTGGGATCCTTCCATGGGCCGGTCACCTTGTAGGTCTTGGCGCCAATGGTACCCAGCGGCTTGCCGAGCACGGCGTTGGCCGCCGCGCCCACCGCCGCCCCGACCGGGCCGCCGGCCACGGCACCGACCACGGCCAGCAGGTTGCCCGAGCGCGGGTTGACGTCGATGGTCTGGTCGAACTGCTGGCTGCGCAGGTCAGCCTGGCCACGGATGGTGATGTCGGCGGCCGGTGACTCGATGCCAATCCGGTCGGTACTGGCCAGGCCACCGGCGAAGCGCACATGTCCTTCGACGTGGTTGAAGGCCAGGCCCTTGGAAAACAGGTCGCGGAAGTCGAACAGCAGCCGGCGCGGCAGCTGGGCCACGCTGAGCAGGCCCAGCACGCGGCCGGCGCCGGGCTCCACTTCCAGCAGCTGGCCATTGCGCACGCTCATGTCCAACCCGCCTTCCAGGCTGGCGGCGCTGAAGGCCATCGGTGAACCGTTCCAGCCGGCCTGCAGCTGCACGCGTCCCTCGCCGCCGCGCACCTGGCCGCCGTAGCCCAGCCGCTGCAGCAGGTCGCCCAGGTCTTCGGTCTGCACGTTGGCGCTCATCTGCGTGGCCGCACGTGCACCGACGCCACGCCACGTGCCCTGCAGGTCGATGACCTGCCTGGGCGCGCGCACCTGCAGCTCCTGCACCTGCAGGCCGTCGGGCAAGGGCCGGGTCCTCAGGCGGGTCTGGCCCAGCTTGAGCGCACCGAACTCCAGGTCGCCGATATCCAGTGCCAGCGGCGGGATGTTGGCCGGGTTCATCGGTGCGAGCGGGGTGTCCGAGGACTCCACCGTCGCCGCCTGGGCCGCCTGCCAATGCACCCGGTCCAGCTGCCCGCTGACGGTTCCACCATCGGCGGTGGGAATGTGCAGGCTGCCGGCCAGCGCCGGGCCATTGAGCTGCACCGCGACCGCATCGGCCCCGGGGCGCAGCTGCAGACGGGTCTGTTCGAAGCGCCCGCCGATCAGCAACAACTGGTCGGCCAGCACGTCCACCTGCTTCAGCGCCAACCCGCCCGGGTCGCTGGAATCGCCGCCCTTGGCCAGGCTGATCCACTCCAGCGCATCCAGCGACGGTGTGCGGCCATTGACCATCAGGCCATCGGCCGGCGGCTCGTGGTCGACCCGGTCGCTGCCCATCGTCACCTGCACGCCGGTCTTGCCATTCTGGCTGCGCGCGGCCAAGGCCATCACCTTGCCGAAGGCGACGTCGATGCGGCCGGCGCCCATCGGCAGCGCCGCCTGCACGTGCGTGGGCAGTGCGTCGGCCGCAGGTTTGTTGAGCGGCGCCGGCAACTGCAGGCGGGTGCCCTGCAGGTTCGAATCCAGGGTCAGCAGGGTCGGTGCCGCGGTGCGTGCGCCCACTGCGGTCGCCGGCAGGGTGACGCCCACGGTCCAGTCCGAGGTGCCATGGATGTACGGTTTCAACCAGCCCAGTTCCGGCGCGCGATCGAGCAGCTTGCCCGCGTCCAGGGCAGCGGTCAGCTCGGCCTCGAAGGCATGCGAGGCATCCTTCACCGGCGTGCCGGCGCGCAGGGCCAGCACGCCATCCCGCTCCTGGTGGCGCACCTGCAGCGCCGGTGCCTCGAAGCCGCCGCCGCTGTAGTTGATCTTGCCGCGCACATTGTCGAACTGCAGGTCCCAGCGCTTGTCGGCCATCTGCACGCCGCGCAGGTCCACGTCGCCCTGCAGCACGCCGGGACCCTCATCGCGGTGCAGCGGCAGCATCAGGTCGAAGTTGACCGCCGCCGGGCCGCGCAGGGCCAGGTTGTCCAGCGTGTCGCCGTAGCTGGCCTGCAGCGGGCTCTGCCGCAGCATCGCCAGCAGGCGGTTGCTGTCGTCGGCGGTGGTCGCCTTGACCTGCAACCGCGACTGCCCCCAGTCGGCGATGCCAGCCTGGATCTGGTCGACCTTCACGCCGGCCAGTTCGCCCTTGCCGTGCACGTCGAAGCCAGCGCCGATGAAGGTGATGTCCGCATCCATCCGGCGCATCACCGGCCAGTCCTGGTGGAAACGGATGCTGCCATCGACGATGTGCCCACCGGCCTCGAACCGACCGTTGTTGCCCTTGAACGGCCAATCATCCAGGTCGCCCACCGCCAGGCCGGTGGCGCCGCGCAGGGTGCCGTCGACCAGCGCCGCGTCCAACCAGTCCACCGCGGCCTTGCTCATGCTCGAACGTACCCAGAACCCCTTCGCGGCGGTCAGCGGCACGTCGTCGATCTTGGCCGCCAGGTTGATCCACGGCCGCGTGCCGTCGCCCTGGAACCACAGGCCGCCGCGCACGTCGGCGGCGTAATCCTTGCCCTGCACGCGCAGGGCCGGCGTCCCCACCTGCCAGCCGGCACCTTCGCGCCAGCCGATCACCTGCCCGGACAACTGCAGCTCATGCAGCACGCCGAAACCGGTGGGCCAATCGAAGCGCACGACGTGGTCGGGGCGCAGGTCCAGCGACACCGCCTGCCCGTCGCCTTCGAAATGTCCGCGCAGGCCACTGACGCCCGGGCTGTTGCCGACGGTGCGGAAACTGGCATCGAGGAGTTCACCCTCGGCACGCACCGGGCCATCCGCGCTGCCGGCGATACGCACGTCACCGAAACGCATGCTCGGCCGCGACTGGTACAGCCAGCGGCGCAGGCCAGGCTCGACCCGGTCGCTCAATGCCGCCACCTGGAGCAGCGGCGCCACGTCCAACTGTTGTCCCCGCAGCGCGAAATGCTTGCCGCCGGCCAGCAACAGGCCGTCGAGCACCTGCGACCCCGCGCTGGTACCGTCGTTGATGCGCAGGCGCGGTGCGTCCACCCGCCAGCCGCCATCCAGCGCGGTCCAGCGCGCGCGCAGCTGCAGGTTGCGGAAGCTCACGCCCGGCGCCGCGGTCGCGCTCTGCAGCGGCGCGCCGGACAGCTGCACCTGCTCCAGTTCGCCTTCGGCGGTCACCGCGACCACGCGGTGGTCCTGCAACTGCACCCAGGCATTCAACTCGCCGCTACCCTGGCGTACCTGCACGCCGGCCACCTGCAGCAACGGCGACCACGCGGCCAGGTCGGCCGGCTCGGCTGCGAACCAGGCCTGGCCATCGCCTTGCCTGCGCTGGAAATCCAGCACCGCCGTCAGTGGCGGCGCCTGGGTGTTGATCCAGCCCCTCGCGCCGACGCGCAGGCGCTGGCCATCCACGCGCAGGCGTACGTCCACGCGTGGAATCCGGGTCTGGATGCCGATCGACGGTGCCATCACCTGCAGTTGCCCGCCGATGACCTGCAGCTCGCCCAGGCGGCGCAGGGCCTCCAACGGGTCGCCGCCACTTTCGCTGCTGGGCAGGCCACGCACCGACCAGCGCCCGTCATCGGCGCGCTCCAGGGTCAGCGCCAACCCGCGCAGGCGCAGTTCGGTCAGCGGCTCGCCCGGCAGCAGGCCCGAGTACATCGCCACCAGCACCTCGGCCTGCCCCACCCGCACGCCATTGCCCTGGCCGATGCGCAGCCCGTCAAGCTGCAGCAGGGGGCCACGCCGCGTCCAGCGCGTGTCCAGCCGGTCGAACGCCACCGGCAGGCCGGCGCGTTCACTCAACCACGCGGCGACCTTGTCCGGGTGCGACTCCACCATCGGCAGCAGTTGGCTGATCGTCCCGACCAGCAACGCCACGGCCACGAGCACGACCGCCAGTGCGATGAGCACATGACGGCGGAGGTGACGCAGCCGATAGCGCAACAGCGTGGTCATCGGACCACGCCGTCCTCCCTGACGGGGGTATGGCTGCGGTCAGAGCAGCACGACATCGAACTGTTCCTGCAGGTACTGGTCATCGGCCTGGAAGCGGATGCTCTTGCCGAGGAATTCCTCCAGCTCGGCCACCGCCGCGGACTCCTCGTCGGTGATCCGCGCCACCACCTTGGTCGAGGCGATCACCAGCAGGCGCGCGGCGTCGAACTGGCGCACCGCGCGGGTGATCTCGCGGAAGATCTCGTAGGTCACCGTCTCGGCGGTCTTGATGCTGCCGCGCCCGCTGCACTGCGGGCAGGTCTCGGACAACTGCCGCTCCAGGCTCTCCACGGTGCGCTTGCGGGTCATCTCCACCAGGCCCAGCGGCGAGAAGTCGTAGACGGTGGTCTTGGCATGGTCGCGGGTGAGCGCCTTCTCCAGCGTGCGCAGCACCTGCCGGCGGTGCTCCGGATCATCCATGTCGATGAAGTCGATGATGATGATCCCGCCCAGGTTGCGCAGCCGCAGCTGCCGGGCCACCGTCTGCGCCGCCTCCAGGTTGGTGCGGAACACGGTTTCCTCCAGGTTGCGCTGGCCAACGAAGGAACCGGTGTTGACGTCGATGGTGGTCATCGCCTCGGTCTGGTCGATGACCAGGTAGCCGCCGGACTTGAGCGGCACCTGCTTGTTCAACGCGCGGACGATCTCGTCCTCCACGCCGAACATGTCGAAGATCGGGCGGTCGCCGGTGTACAGCTCCAGCTTCTCGTCCAGCACCGGCATGTACTTGGCGACGAACGCCTTGAGCTGGTTGAAGGTTTCCTTGGAGTCCACCTTGACCTTGTCCACGTCCTTGCGGATCAGGTCGCGCACCGAGCGCAGCGGCAGGCTCAGGTCCTCGTAGATGATGCTGGCCGGCGGCGCCTCGCGGCCACGCCGCTCGACCACGTTCCAGACCCGCGACAGGTAGGAGATGTCCTCGGCCAACGCCTCGGCCGGCTGGCCCTCGGCGTTGGTGCGCACGATGTAGCCATAGCCGCCGTGCTGGGCGGAGATCTCGGTGACCAGCGCCTTGAGCCGGGCCCGCTCGGCCTCGTCCTCGATCCGCGCCGACACACCGACCATCTTGGACTGTGGCAGCAGCACCAGGTAGCGCGAGGGAATGCTGATCTGCGTGGTCAGGCGCGCGCCCTTGGTCCCGATCGGGTCCTTGACCACCTGCACCACCACGTCCTGGCCGTCGCGCAGCAGCTCCACGATCGGCACCGAGGAGGGCAGCGGCAGGCTGGGCGCGGTTTCCTCGGTGTCGGCCGCCACCGGTGCCGGGCGCACCACGTCGTTGGCGTGCAGGAACGCCGCGCGCTCCAGGCCGACCTCGACGAAGGCGGCCTGCATGCCCGGCATGACCCGCTGCACCTTGCCCTTGTAGATGTTGCCGACCACGCCACGGCGCCAGCCGCGCTCGATGTGCAGCTCCTGCAGCATGCCGTTCTCGATCACCGCCACGCGGGTTTCGCGCGGGGTGACATTCACCAGGATCTCTTCGGACACGTCCCTTACTCCCCCTTGTCCATGGAATCGTCTGCCGCCACGGCACCGAAGGCCGCCAGCAGCGTGGCCGTCTGTTGCAGCGGCAGGCCCATCACCCCCGAATAGCTGCCCGACAGATGGCGGATATGGCGTTCGGCCCCGCCCTGGATGGCATAGGCGCCTGCCTTGCCCATCGGCTCGCCGGTGGCCACGTAGGCGGCAATCTGCGCCGCGCTCATCGGCGCGAAGCTGACCTCGGAGGTGACCACCTCCAGCGCGTGCCGCCCAGCCGCGGCCAGGGCCACCGCCGTGATCACCTGGTGGGTACGCCCGGCCAGCGAGGCCAGCATGGCCGCCGCATCGGCCGCATCGACGGGCTTGCCGTAGACACGGTCCCCGAGCACGACCTCGGTGTCCGAGCCCAGCACCACCGCCTGCGGGTCGTCAGCCACCCGCGCCAGCCCGGCCAACGCCTTGTCCAGCGCCACCCGTCGCACGTACGCTTCGGCCGACTCCTCGGCCCCACGTACTTCGGGGACTTCCAGGTCCAGGGCGCGGAACGGCACGCCAAGGCGCGTCAGCAGTTCATTTCGGCGGGGCGAACGGGAGGCGAGATAAAGCATCGCGGAAGGATAACCTGAGGGGACTGCCTGAATGATTGGCAAAGATGCCAAAGTGGTGACAACCCCGGGCCGGCTCACCACCCGTTCATCGCCCTGACTTCACTTTCACGATCCATCCAAGGAGGACCACCATGCGCCATCTCACCCTCGCCCCGCTGCTGCTGTCCCTGTCACTCGTCCTGGGAGCCCCGATGACCGCCCATGCCCAAACCGTCCCCACCGCCGTGGCCAGTGACGCCACCCTGCTGAACATCTCCGCCCAGGCCGAAGCCAAGCGGGTGCCGGACGTGGCGACCCTGTCGGCCGGCGTGGTCACCCAGGCCGTGGACGGCAACACCGCCATGCGCGAGAACGCGGTGCAGATGGACAAGGTGATGGCCGCGATCAAGGCCGCCGGCATCGCCGAGCGCGACATCCAGACCAGCGGCATCAACCTCAACCCGCAGTACCGCTACGCCGAGAACGAAGCGCCGAAGATCACCGGCTACCAGGCCACCAACACGGTCAGCCTGAAAGTGCGTGACATCACCAAGCTCGGCCGGGTGCTGGACAGCCTGGCCGCGCAGGGCGCCAACCAGATCAATGGCCCCAGCTTCGAGATCGACCAGCCCGAGCCGGTCTACGACGAAGCCCGTCTGGCCGCACTGAAGAAGGCCCAGGCCCGTGCGGAGACCTATGCCAAGTCGCTGGGCCTGCGCGTGCGCCGCATCGTCAGCATCTCCGAAGGCAGCCAGGGCGGCTTCCGCCCGATGCCGATGATGGCCATGGCCCGCTCGGCCAAGGCCGAGATGGACACCTCGGTGTCGCCGGGCGAAAGCAGCGTCTCGGTCAACCTGGACGTGGTGTTCGAACTGGGTCGCTGAGCCCGGGTCATGCTCGACGACAACGGCGCCCTCGGGCGCCGTTGTCGTTTCAAGGCTCCAGGCACCCACGCCGCTGCCACACCTGGGCCTCCCGATCGTGCTCCGCCTGCCACCGCCGGGCATGGGACCGGGCTGGGCCCCACCGCGCTCCGTTGCTGTCTGGCAGATAACCGGAAACCGGACCCCTGCTTGTCGGCACGCGCGATTGCAGGCGCTATGGCCTTACGCGGGCCGGAACCTGCAACCCCGTCCTGTGTCACCGCGCGTTGTTCCTTGTACACGCCCACGCATGGAGGTGGTTTATGGTCCGCACGCAGCATCGTGTCCCCTCGCTCCACGTCGAACCGTCCCGCATCTTCGCCTACAGCACGGCGCTGGCCCTGCATGTACTGGCCGCCGGACTGCTGTTGATCCCCCTGTCCCAGGTCCCGGTGCGCAGCGATGCGGTGCGTGAACCCCGTTGGCAGGTTCCGGACACCAAACCCATCGAACCACCGCCGCCGATTCCCCCGACCATCCCGGTCAGCAAGACCCCGGCACCACCGAAGCAACCGGCGCTGCCGGCGCCGGTGGAAACCGCCCCGATGCCGGTGTTCCCCTCCGAAGCGGTGATCACCGCGCCGGTCGACGTGGCCCCGGTCGCCGACCCCACCCCTGCCATCGATTCGATCGCACCGGCCACGCCGCTGCAGGGCGTGCAACTGCGCTATGAGCGGGCCCCAGCCCCCACCTACCCGATCGATGCGCTGCGCGCCGGCATCGAAGGCACGGTGCTGCTGCGGGTGCTGGTCGGCCAGGACGGCAAGCCACTGGAAGTCAGCATCGAACGCAGCAGCGGCAACCGCAGCCTGGACAACGCCGCACGCACCCAGGTGCTGCGTCGCTGGAAGTTCCAGCCGGCCACCGACGGCGGACACGCCGTGCAGGCCTACGGGATCATCCCGATCGACTTCAAGGTCGGCTGAGTTGCTGAATGGCCCGCAAGGAGGGGCTTGCTGAACCCTTCCTTGCGGGCAAGCTGAAAACCGCCCCTGTTAATCGATTTTTCACCTCTCCGTCATCTCCAGCGAACCTAGATTCGCGGCCGTCGATGTTCTTCGGCCGCGCCTTCTGGCGGCCATTTCCGCAGTTCCACTGGAGAGATGACTGTGAAACATCCGACTCGCCGGCATTCCGCCTGCCGCCCCACCCGACTTTGCAGTTCCCTTTCACGCCTGCTGCTGGTACCCACCGCCCTGCTCGCCACCGCCCCCCTGGCCATGGCCCAGGATGAAAAGGCCACCACCCTGGACCGGATAACCGTCACCGGTTCCAACATTCCCCGCGCCACCACCGAAACCGCGTCGCCGGTGCAGATCATCACCCGCCAGGAGATCGACCGCACCGGCAAGGCCACCATCGCCGAGTACCTGCAGACCCTGACCAGCGACGGCGCCGGCTCCATCCCCAAGAGCTTCGGCACCGGCTTTGCCGGCGGCGGCTCGGGCATCTCGCTGCGCGGCCTGGGTGCCGCGTCGACCCTGGTGCTGCTCAATGGCCGACGCATGGCCCCGTACGGCCTGGCCGACGACGGGCAGAAGGTGTTCACCGACCTGAGCGTCATTCCGATGGATGCGGTCGAACGGGTTGAAGTGCTCAAGGACGGCGCCTCGGCCATCTACGGTTCGGACGCCATCGCCGGCGTGGTCAACATCATCCTGCGCCGCGACTTCACCGGCGCCATGCTCAAGGCGTCCTACGGCACGTCCGGCGACAGCGACGGCGATGCGCGCAAGGCATCGCTGACCGCCGGCGTCGGCAACCTCGATGAGGACGGCTTCAACGCCTTCGTCAGCATCGACGTCAGCAAGACCGACGGCATCCGCATCTCCGACCGCCGCGACCGCAAGTGGATCGGCAACGGCGACCTGAGCCGCTACGGCTTTGATCGGGTCGCCGGCGGCCAGTTCTTCCCGCTCAACGGCGCGATCACCGCCGGCGGCACGGTGGCCGGCAACTCGCCAGTGGGCAGCATCCGCGACCCCGCCACCGGCCTGTACCAATCGCTGCCCGGGTGCGCGCAGTTCTCCCGCATCACGCCGGTGGACCCCGGTGGCGGCTGCCTGTGGGAAACGCAGGACTTCCGCAGCCTCACCCCCAGCGAGGAGTTCGGCAACCTGTTCGCGCGCGGCACCTTCGCGCTGTCGGACAACTTCGAGATGTACGGCGAGTTCGGCTACTCGAAGAAGAAGACCGAGTTCTACAACACACCCAACGGCGTGTCCGGCTCGTGGGGCTACCCGGGAGGCCCGGTGAACGCCAGCAGCGGCAGCGGCGCCACCGTGCTGGGCGCCGCCCATCCGGACAACCCGCTCGGCGTGGACGCGCGCCTGCGCTATGCCGCGTTCGACGTGGGCCCGCGCGTGACCACCAACACCAACGAGTTCACCCGCTTCCTGGTCGGGGTGAAGGGCACCGCGGGCGCATGGGACATCGACACCGCCTACCTGCACTCGGCCACGCAGCTGGTCAACGAGCGCCGGGGGTTCCTGCGCTACAGCCATGTACGTACCGCACTGACCGATCCCAACAGCCCGGTCGGCTGGTGGCGCATCGGTGCCAGCGCCGGTCAGAACACGCAGGCGCTGTATGACTACATTTCGCCGACCATCCACGCCGACGCATCGACCACGCTGGACATGATCGACTTCAAGGCCAGCCGCAGCATCGCCGACCTTGCCGGCGGCCCACTCGGTCTGGCCTTCGGTGCGGAATACCGGCGGCAGAAAGCCAACCTCGACCCGCAGAGCTACACCGACCTGGGCGACATCATCGGCCTGGGCTATTCGGCCTACAAGGGCACCCAGGAAGTAGCGGTGGCGTACGCGGAAATGGTGGCCCCGGTGCTCGAGTCACTGGAGCTCTCCGGCGCGCTGCGCGTGGACAAGTACAAGGGCGGCGATACCGCCACCACGCCGAAGGTCGGCATCAAGTGGACGCCGGCCGACTGGATCGCGGTGCGCGCCACCTATGCCGAGGGCTTCCGCGCGCCAGGGCCGGCCGAAGCCGGTGATGGTGGCCTGGCGGCCTTCAGCACCGCCCGCGACCCGGTCCGTTGCCCGGGCGGCACGCCTGCACCGGGCGCCACCGCGGCCGATTGCGCGGTCAACCTGGCCATCATCACCTCGGCCAACCCCAACCTGAAGCCGGAGGAATCCAAGAGCTACACCGTCGGCCTGGTGCTGGACCCGACGCCCACCACCACGCTGACCCTGGATGCCTGGCAGATCAAGCGCACCAACGAGATCAACCAGGGCGACACCGACCTGGCATTGGCCGCCGGGCGCGGCATCCGCAGCGACAACGACCTGCCGGGCGTTCCCAACAGCGGCAGCCTGCTGGCGGTCAGCGTGGACTACATCAACTCCGCTTCCACCACCATCCGCGGCTTCGACTTCGACATCCGCCAGCGCGTGGAAATGGGCGCCTACGGCAAGCTGCTGATGGACCTGCAGTGGACCCGGATCAACTCCTTCGAGCGCGACGATGGCACCGGCACCAAGTTCCAGTACGCCGGTACGCATGGCAACTGCGACGTCACCAACTGCATCGGCACGCCGAAGGACCGCTTCAACCTGGGCGTAACCTGGGACATGGACCGTTTCAGCGTGAGCGCGATCGGCAACTACATCGGCAGCATGGACAACGTCGCCTTCGAAGGTGACAGCTGCGCCAACCACTATGCCGATGGCAGTGATGCGCCACGTGGCTGCGAACTGCGTTCGTTCTACACCATCGACCTGTCCGGCCGCTGGCGTGCGACCGACGCGCTGGAGATCTTCGGTTCGGTCCAGAACGTCACCGACCGCATCGCGCCGCTGGATCCGTTGACCTATGGCGCGGTCAATTACAACCCGCTGCATTTCAGTGGTGCGGTGGGCCGCTACTTCACGCTCGGTGCCAAGTACACCTTCAACTGAGCCAGACGGCTGCCGCGACCCGACGGCCGCGGCAGCACGCGACGCACACAAAGAAAAAGCCGCGATTGCTCGCGGCTTTTTCGAATCTGGCGCCCGAAGTTGGACTCGAACCAACGACCCCCTGATTAACAGTCAAGTGCTCTAACCGGCTGAGCTATTCGGGCGGGGAGGCGCATTCTATACGCTAATCACGCGCGATGGTAGGGGTGGTTGGCCAACATCGCCGCCGCGCGATACAACTGCTCGGCCACCACCAGCCGCACCAGCATGTGCGGCAAGGTCAACGGACCGATCGACCACTTTTCATCGGCCACCGCCGATACCTCGGCCGCATGTCCTTCCGGGCCGCCGATCAGGAATGCCAGGTCGCGCCCCTGCGAACGCCAATGCTCCAGGCGTTGCGCCAACTGCTCGGAACTGAGCTGCCGGCCCGGTACGTCCAGCGCGACCACATAGGGATTCTTCGGCAACGCCGCCAACACGCGCTTGCCCTCGTCCTCGATCGCGCGCTTCGGGTCCCTGCCCTTGCCACGCAGGCCCGGCTCGATCTCGACCAGCTCCAGCGGCAACCAGTGCGACAGGCGCTTCTGGTACTCGGCGAAGCCCTGCGCGACCCAGGACGGCGCACGTTCGCCGGTGGCAATCAACTTGGCTTTCATCGGCACGCTCCGGCGCGGCGGGGTCAAATGGAAACGGCGCCCTGCGGCGCCGTCATGGCTGCTACGGCGGGGCGATCAGCCCTGCTGCGCGTCCTCGTCGTCCGACGGCGGCTGGTCACCCACCGTCCACAGGCGCTCCAGCGCATAGAACTCGCGCACGCGCGGCAGCATCACGTGGACGATGACGTCGCCCAGGTCCACCAGCACCCATTCCGCTTCGCGCTCGCCTTCCACGCCCAGCGGCATCACGCCCAGTTCCTTGGCAAAACGCACCACTTCGTCACCGATGGACTTGACGTGGCGGGTCGAGGTGCCCGAAGCGATCACCAGGTAATCGGCGACGCTGGACTTGCCGCGCACGTCGATCTCCACCGCATCCTTGGCCTTGATCTCTTCCAGTGCGGCGTGAACGGACGCCAGCAGGGCCGGGACGGACGGCGGCGGGCTGGGCAGTTGGGTCTTGATGACTTGGGCTTCGGTGCTCAAAGCGGCATAACTCGATGAATAAGGGGACGATTATAGAGAACCCGGCCGCTGCCGGCATTCACTGCGTGGAGGGACAGCCATACAGACCCCGTGCCTGGATGTAGGCGGCCACCGCTGCGGGCACCAGGGGCCGCCAGTTCCCGCCGCTGGCGATCAGCGCGCGCACGGCGGTGGCGGACTCGCCCTGCAGCGGTTGGCGCAGCCGCCAGACCCGCCCGGCAGGCAAGGCGGCCAGCACCTCCGGGCCGTTGGCCCAGGCCTGGCGCAGGTGGCTGGCCAGCGGCTCGGGCAGCCCATCCTCCAGTGCGCTGCCCGGACGGTCGGCCACCACGATGTGGGCCAGTGGCAGCAGGGTTTCCCATTCATGCCAGGTGGGCAGGCCCAGCAGGCTGTCCGCGCCCATCAGCAGCGCCAGCGGCCGTTGCGGTCCCTGTTCGGCCCGCAGTTCGCGCAGCGTATCCACCGTCCACGACGGTACGCCGGGCAGGCGCCGGGCCCGCTCCAGCTCACGCCGGTCCACGCGCAACGCCGGATCATCGGCGACCGCCCGCTCCAGCATCGCCGTACGGGTCTGCGCATCGGCGCCCGGTGGCGCGCGGTGCGGCGGATCGGCCGCCGGCATCAGCCGCACCGGCACCTGCAGCTCCTGCGCGGCACACCGGGCGATGGCCAGGTGGCCGTTGTGGATCGGGTCGAACGTGCCACCGTAGAACACCAGCAGCCCGCCTTCACGGCCGGCGTGCCGCATGTCAGCGCACCCGCGCCAGCAGGCGCACCGCGCGTGCTTCGGACACGGCCACCAGCAGGCGCTCCAGCGCCAGCCACGGATCACCTTCGGCGCGCCCCTTGGCCATGCGGTCAACCAGCGAGGCCTCGGCGACGAAGCGCTCCCAGCGCTTGGGGTCCGGGTGGCGCTGCAGGGCCCGCTTGAACGGTGCCTGGCGCGACTCCCAGATGCCCTTGGCCTTCATCTCGCCGGCCAGGTTGCCGCCGCTGGCCTGCACCCGGGCAAGGCCTGCGGTGAGCAGCAGTTCACGGATCAGGATCGGCATCAGCGCGGCCACGGCCTCGCCTTCGCCACGCAGGCCGGCGAGCATGCGCAGGACGGCCTGCGGCTGCCCGGAGAAGGTAGCCTCGCTGAGCCTGAATACGTCGTAGCGGGCGGCATCGGCCACCAGCGATTCCATCTTCGCCACGTCCAGCGCCTGCCCTTCGGCGAGCAGCGCCAGCTTGTCGATTTCCTGCGCGGCAGCCAGCAGGTTGCCTTCCACCCGCTCGCTCAACCGCTGCACGGCGGCCGGGTCGGCGCGCAGGCCCTTGGCCCGCAGGCGGCGCTCGATCCAGTCCCCCAGTTCATGCGGCTTGATCGCCCAGGCCACCGAGAGCACACCGATGCGGCTGACCGCTTCGGTCCATTTGCCCTGGTGCGCCTTGCTCCACTCGCCGGCGGTGATCAGCAGCACCACATCCGGCGGCGGCTGTGCGCAGAAATCACTGATGACCTCGGCGCCTTCCTTGCCCGGCTTGCCGCTGGGCAGGCGCAGTTCGACCAGGCGGCGCGCACTGAACAGGCTGGGCGCGTTGAAGCTGGAAGACAGCTGCCCCCAGTCGAAATCGCGGCCGTCGGCATCGAACACCTCGCGTTCGCCGATGCCCTCGGCGCGGGCGCGGGCGCGCACCGCGTCGGCGGCTTCGATCACGCGCAGCAGCTCGGGGCCGGCGATCAGGTAAGCCGGGGCCAGCGGTTGACCACCGATCTGCCCGGCAAGCTGTTCAGGACGCAGTTCCACGGCTCAGCCCCGCCACGCCTGCAGCGCAGTCATTCCGGGGCGCTCAATGGGCATCGCCCTTGCCGTCTGCCGGGGGAGCCGGGGGCGTTGCCTTGAGTTTCTCGGCATCGGCGCGGACAACGCTGTCGATGCGGCGCAGGATCGAGGCCGACATCTCGCGACGGAGCTCGTTGGCCAGGATCTCACGCTCGGTGGTAGTGCCGGAGGCATTCGTCGGCGGCGACACGTAGTCGCGCGCAAGCTCGATCACCTGCTCCGGCACGATGGTCGAGCCATCCGGGCGGTAGAAGCCGAACACCACCGCATAACGCAGGCTGTACTCCTGCGAGCGACCCTGCGCGTCGATGGCGATCGGCAGGTCGCCCCAGCGCTCGGAACGTACCTGCAGGCGGGCGAACTGGTCGCTGTTGGTCGGCGGCAAACCGTCGCTCTGGATCACGGTGGCGCCGGATGCATGCAAGCCCCGGTTGAGCAGCTTCACCAGCTCGCTGTAGCGCACGGTCGAATCAACGCGGACCGCAGGCGTGTCCGCCGGCAGGGTCAGCGTGTTGCGCAGATGGAAACCACAGCCGGTCAGGCCGGTGGCGAGGATCAGGGCAATCAGGGTTCGGGTCATGGGCACAGTCTGGCGGAGCCGGCCGGGAGCGGCAATAGAAAGCGGCCCGCATCATCGCGCATCACGCGTGAGCGCCAATGAAACCACGCCCTCTGCCGGCCAGGGCTGCCGGGGTGAAGCCTTCCCCCTGCCCCGTCCACGGGAACACCGGTACCCGCGGCATCACCGCGGGTACCGGGCCATCACGGCCGCTCAGGCCGCGACGATGTTGACGATCTTGCCCGGAACGATGATCACCTTGCGGATGGCCAGGCCTTCCAGGAACTTGGCCGTGTTCGGCTCTTCCTTGGCCACGGCCTCGATCAGCTCGCGCGGGGCATCGGCGGCCACTTCGATCGTGCCACGCAGCTTGCCATTGACCTGCACGGCCAGGGTCAGCGCGTCCTTGACCAGTGCCGCGGCGTCGACCTGCGGGAACGGCTGGTCTTCCAGCAGGGTCTGCGCGTTGCCCAGCAGCTGCCACATCGCGTGGCAGGCATGCGGGGTGATCGGGTTCAGCAGCAGCACGGTGGCCTGCAGGGCCTCCTGGCGCACCGCGCGGCCCTGCGCGCTGGCATCGTCGAACTTGGCCAGCGCGTTGAGCAGTTCCATCACCGCGGCGATGGCGGTGTTGAAGGCGTGGCGGCGACCATAGTCGTCACCGACCTTGCCGATCGTCTCGTGGGTCTTGCGGCGGATCGCCTTCTGCTCGGCGCTCAGCGCCGCAACGTCCAGCGCCGGCGCGCTGCCGTCGGCGGCATGCTTCTGCACCATCGTCCACAGGCGGCGCAGGAAGCGGGACATGCCGTCCACACCGGCCTCGTTCCACTCCAGCGATTGCTCCGGCGGCGCGGCGAACATCGAGAACAGGCGCACGGTGTCGGCACCGTACTTGGCCACCATCGCCTGCGGGTCGACGCCGTTGTTCTTGGACTTGGACATCTTCTCGGTGCCGCCGATCACCACCGGCTGGCCATCGCCACGCAGGGTGGCACCGGTGATGCGGCCGCGCTCGTCGCGCACCACGTCCACGTCGGCCGGATTGAACCAGTCCTTGGAACCGTCGCTGTTCTGGCGGTAGAAGGTTTCGGCGATGACCATGCCCTGGCACAACAGGTTCTGCGCCGGCTCGTTGCTCTCCACCATGCGTGCATCGCGCAGCAGCTTGTGGAAGAAGCGGAAATACATCAGGTGCAGGATGGCGTGCTCGATGCCACCGATGTACTGGTCCACCGGCAGCCAGTAGTTGCCGCGCTTGTCCACGGCCTCGCGTGCTCCCGGCGAGGTGTAGCGGGCGTAGTACCAGCTCGACTCCATGAAGGTGTCGAAGGTGTCGGTCTCGCGCTCGGCCGCGCCGCCACATTCCGGGCAGGTGGTCTTGCGCCATTCCAGGTCGGCCTTGAGCGGCGAACCGGTACCGTTGAGGGTGACGTCTTCCGGCAGCAGCACCGGCAGCTGGTCTTCCGGCACCGGCACCGCGCCGCAGGTGTTGCAGTAGATCACCGGGATCGGGCAACCCCAGTAGCGCTGGCGGCTCACGCCCCAGTCGCGCAGGCGGTAGTTGACGCGGCGCTGGCCCTGGGCCTTGCGCTCGAAGCGCTCGGCCAGCGCCTCGAAGGCGCCCTGGAAATCCAGCCCGTCGAACTCGGCGGAATTGACCAGCTCGGTTTCGCGGGTCTTGTCGGTGTACCAGTCCTGCCAACGGTTGGCGTCGTAGGTGCGCTCGTCGTCGTTCTTCGGATGCTTCAGCGCGATGACCTGCTTCTTGGGCAGGTTGTACTTGGTGGCGAACTCGAAATCGCGCTGGTCGTGTCCCGGCACCGCCATCACCGCGCCGGTGCCGTAGCCCATCAGCACGAAGTTGGCGACCCAGATCGGCACCTGTTCGCCGCTAACCGGATGGATGGCCTTCAGGCCGGTGTCCATGCCACGCTTTTCCTGGGTTTCCAGTTCAGCCTCGGACACGCCGCCCTGCTTCAGCTCGGCCAGCATCGCGGCCAGCGCCGGGTTGCTCTTGGCGGCGTGCAGGGCCAGCGGGTGCTCGCCGGCGATGGAGACGAAGCTCACGCCCATCACCGTGTCCGGGCGGGTGGTGAACACGCGCAGCGGGTCCAGCGCGGCGCCATCCACGTCACGCACGTCGAACTGGATTTCCAGGCCTTCGGAGCGGCCGATCCAGTTGCGCTGCATGGTCTTGACCGAATCCGGCCAGCCCGGCAGTTCGTCCAGGCCGTCCAGCAGTTCCTGGGCGTAGTCGGTGATGCGCAGGAACCACTGCGGGATCTCGCGCTTCTCGACCAGGGCGCCGGAGCGCCAGCCACGGCCGTCGATGACCTGCTCGTTGGCCAGCACGGTGTTGTCGACCGGGTCCCAGTTCACCACCGAGTTGCGGCGGTAGGCCAGGCCCTTGCGCATCAGGCGGGTGAACATGCGCTGCTCGTGGACGTAGTAGTCCGGCGTGCAGGTGGCGAACTCGCGCGACCAGTCGATCGCATAGCCCATCGCCTTGAACTGGCCACGCATGTGGTCGATGTTGGCGTAGGTCCACTTGGCCGGCGCGGTCTTGTTCTTGATCGCGGCATTCTCGGCCGGCAGGCCGAACGCGTCCCAGCCCATCGGCTGCAGCACGTTGTGGCCGGTCATGCGCTTGTAGCGGCTGATGACGTCGCCGATGGTGTAGTTGCGCACGTGGCCCATGTGCAGCGCACCGGACGGGTACGGGAGCATCGACAGGCAGTAGTACTTGGGCTTGTCCGAGGTCTCGCTGACCTCGAAGGCACGCGTGTCCTCCCAGAATTTCTGGGCGGCGGATTCAACCTGCTGGGGATCGTACATAGTGGGTTCGACGCTGGACATGGCAACGCTGGGCAACGGCAAAGCCGCAAAGGGTACCGCAGTGCATCATGGCACTCCAATCCAGTCCCCTCCGCTGTCCGCGGGACAAACGCAGGTCATTGATATCGCAATGGTTTCAACAAACCTGCGATGTACGCCCCCACGGTCTGTTGGCCGGTTTCCGCGTCAGCCGGGCTCAACCGCGCGTTGGCGCCAGGCGTGCCGCGCCCAGCAGCCAGACCAGCCAGCCCAGGAAGGCCAGGCGCTGGGCCATGGCGACCGGCAGGGCGATCTCGAACAGGAACGCGCTGCACAGGCTCCACAGCGCACCCCCCACCGCGAGGTTGGCCAGCGGCCGCCAGGCCGCGTCCCGGGCACTGCCAAGGCGCAATGCGAGCGCACCGGCACTGAAGCCCACCAGCCACAGCAGCCAGGCGCTGGCGTGGTACTGGCTGGCGCGGTTCTCGATGTCTTCCACGTCCAGCGGCAACAGGCCCATCGCGGCGAACGCCACCGCGGCCAGCAGCAGCATCTGCCCGCCCACCCGCAATGCGCGCGGGGCGGTCACCGGCATGCGCAGCGCCAGATCAAGCGCAGCCGCGGCAGCAAGGATGCCGGGCAGCACGAAACCCAGCATGCTGAAGGCAGTGCCGCCGGGGACGCCATGCGCGCCCAGCAGCGACACCGGATGGCGCAGCTGGTCGTACCCCTCCAGGCGCATGCCGAAACCGAACACGGCCAGCAGCCACACCACCGCCGCGACCGGACCGGCCCAGCCCCACATCTGTTTCCTGCTCGACGCCACCACGCACCCTGCCTGACCCGGGTCGCCCGCGGAACGCGGCGACCATCGGCGTCATTGTGAAGGCAGCGGCCGGCAATCGCACGGATTGCCGGCCGTTCCTTCCCCCCCCCGTTCCTTCCCCCCCCCGTTCCTTCCCCCCCCCGTTCCAGCCCTGCCCCGTCAGTTGCCGATGCCGGCGATCTCCACGCGGCGGTTCGGTGCCAGGCAGGCCACCAACGCCGCCCGGCCGCCATCGTTGCACTGGACCAGCGGCTCGGCGCTGCCGCGTCCTTCGGCACGGATCGACCCGGCCGGGATGCCCTGTTCGACCAGGTATCCGCGCACCGCCGCGGCGCGGCGCTGTGACAGGTCCCTGTTGTAGGCATCGCTGCCGATGCGATCGGTGTAGCCGATCACGGTAAGGTCCATGCTTGCACCCTGCCCGCGCACGGTGCTGGCCACCTCTGCCAACCGTGCTTTGCCGGCATCCGAAAGCTTGGCGCTGTCGAAGGCGAACAGGGCATCGGCGGCGATCCGCAGCGGTGCCGCCGCAACCGGTGGCGGCGGTGGTGCGGGTGGGGGTGGTGCGGGAGCGGGTTCGAGCAGGGCGGCGCAGCTTTCAGGCTGCCACGCGTGGCCCACCGCCACGCCGTCGTGGTCGAACTTAACCTGGAACTGGCATTGCACCGGCGTGGCCCCTACCGCCCGCCGGAAGTTGAACAGGTAGTTCCACTCCCGCACCCCCCATAGGCCTTCGTTGAAATGCGGCGTGCCCAGCAGCGTCTGCACCTGGTGCTTGTTCATGCCCGTCGCGTATTGGCGCAGGTTGTCCAGGTTCACGTAGGTGCCGCCGGCCGGGTATGCCCGTGCGGGATCCGGGAACCCCCGCTCGCGCACCTCACCCTTGCTGCTGCAGGCCGCCAGTGCCACCACCAGCGCCAGTACCGACCATTTGCTGTTCATGACTTCCCCCGCGCCCAGGCGCTGTTGTCCGGAAGCCGGTGCCAGGCACCGGCAGGTTGCATGCCATCACCACTGGAAGCCGGCGCCGACGGTCACGCCGCCATCGCCGCGGGTATTGGCCGAGCCGCTGAGCTTGTAGATCCAGCGCCCGCCATCGGAGACCCCGGACACGCCCACCGCCATGCTGGATTCGCCATGGAAGGTGCTGGCCGCGAACGAAGCCATGCGCTTGCCGGCCTCCGAAGGCTGCGGCAGGCCGGCCATCGCCATCGCCGAGGCAATGCCGGCCGAGGCGCGGTCATCCACGCGCTTGATGTCGCGCGAGATGCTGTTGAAGCGCTGATCGGTGTAGTTCCTGGACCAGTCCATCACGTCCCCCATGCCCTTGTTGAGTTGTGCGACGTTCACCGCATCGGTGGGTGCCACGCCGGTGGCCACGTTGTGGATCACCGTGGAGGTGCCGGCCTTGCCCATGGTCACGCTGGCGTAGTTGGTGCTGCCGTCGGTGTTCTTGTCGTAGCGCACCGTGCCTTCCTGCGATGCCTGCAGCTGGCGCAGGTTGACCGCATCGGTGGCCTGGCTGCCGTCGGCGACATGGGTGACCTGGCGTTCGGCCCCGGTCGCGCCCACCGAGACGGTGTTGGCACGGTCGGCCACCGAGCCTGCGCCCAGCGCCACGCTGTTGGCTGCGGACGCGTTGGCGCCGTTGCCGATCGCCACCGCTTGGGTACCACTGGCGGTGGCCTGCGGGCCGGCGGCAACGGCATCCTGGCCGGTGGCCGAGGCCGCCGCCTTGGTCGAGTTCACCGAGAAGTAGGCATTGCCCGCGCCACCGTTCTGGATGTTGTCGATGCGCTTGTTGACATTGACGATGGAGCCGTCCATCACTGCCAGTGCATCGGTCACGTTGTCCAGCACCTGCTGGTTGGTCCCGCCACTGGCATTGATCGAATTGACGGTGAAGCTCGCCGAGGACCATTGGCCGGTGGTGCTGTTGTACTGCAGGGTGCCGCCAATGGCCGATGCGAGCGCCTCGTTGGTGGTGGCCAGCTGGCCGCCGTTGATCGCATCGCGGCTGCCGGCCACGACGCTGCCCTCGGCCACGTTGCGCACCGCCACCGCCGCACCGCTGCCATCCCCCTTCAGCGCGACCACGTTGGTCGGGTTGCCGGCGCCATCGGGGGTGTATTCCACCGCCAGCGGATTGCTGCCGGGGTTGGGGTTGGTCCCGGTGGCCAGGTTGGCCAGCGACTGGCTGATCGAGCTGAACGCTGCGCCGATGTTGCCGAAGGTGGCCGAGGTCAGCTGCCAGTTCGCGCCGATTTCATTCAGCACGTAGGACGGCGCGGACAGCACTCCCGCCACGCTGAAGGTGGAGCCGCCGCCCAGATAGTTCGCCATCGACTGGCCGATGCCGAACAGCTGTGCACCGTTCACCGCCTCGGTGCTGGTGGCGCTGAGCTGGCCCGCGGCCAGGTTCGAGACCACCGTGCCGTTCGGCGCATTGCCACCGCCCAGGGTCACATGGCCGTAGTCGGCCACGTCATTGGCATCGGTGTCGTACAGCACCGCGTTCTGCTCGATCGTGTTGATCAGCGACAGCGCGCCCTGCAGCTGAGCGAGGTTGACCGCGTCGGTGGCCTGGCTGCCGGCCGCGACGTGGGTGATCTGCCGCTCGCGGCCGGCCGAGCCGACCGCCACTTCGCCGATCGAGGTCTGCGCCGCGGTGAGGCCGAATGCGCTGTAGTTGTCCAGTCCACCGCGGTCGGCATTGGACTTGTAGCCCATCGCCACGCTGTTGGCCTTGTTGGACGTTGCACCGGCACCGAGCAGGGTCTGTGCGTTGGCCGTACCCAGCGCACTGTCACCGATCACCACCGACTGGCCCTGGCGCGCGTCGTAATCGGCGGTGGGCACGCCGGTCATCACACCATTGGCGTCGACGAAGACCTGGCTGGCGTTCTGCTGCGCCAGCTCGTGCCGCGCATTGGTGCCGATCACCACCTCCTTGGAGCCGTTGGCGTAGGCACCGTCGCCGATCAGCACCTGATAGTCCTGCGCGGCCGGCACGGCCCAGCACTTGTCCTTGATGATCCCCACCAGGTTCAGGCAGTCCGACGCCCAGTCCGGCGCGCTGTCGGGAAGCAGCAGGCCCAGCAGGCCACCGGCCGCGCCGTTGTTGATGTTGGTGATGTAGCTGTCGGAGGTCACGCCACCGATCAGGGTCAGGTGCGAATTGCCGCCGGTGATGGCGCTGCCCGCGCCATCGAGCAGTTCGCCCACCGGGCTGAGGTTGACCACCGGCAGCCCTGCGACCTCGAGCGTCGAATAGGCCTGCGCGAAGTTGACGTTGTTGATCGTCAGGCTGCCGTTCTGGGTGTAGCCACTGCCGCCGAACAGCGAGGAGGCAGTCGGCCCGATCAGCTGCCCGACCGTTCCCACCAGGCCGCCGTTGCCGACCACCAGGCCGCTCGGGCCCGCCGGTGGCGGCGCATTCGAGGTGGGCGCCGGATTGCCGGTGAGCTGGCCGACGACATTGGACAACCCACCGGTCACGCCACCGGTCACGCCCGTCAGCAGATTGGTCAGGCCATTGACCCCGGATGCCGAACCGGTGATCCCGCCCAGCGTGCTTCCGACCGCACCCAGCAGGGTGCCGGCCGTGGTGTTGACGGTTCCCAACGCGCTCTGCACGGTCCCGGTCAGGTCGCCCTGGGCGAGCGCGCCGGTCGTGTTCTGCAGGCCACCGGTCAGTGCGCCGACCGTGCCGCTGACGCCGTTGCCCAGTGAGGTTGACCCGGTGAGGCCGCCGACCAGCCCTCCCACTGCCGCGCCCGCCCCGTTGACCACCGGTGCTGCCCCATCCACCACGCCGTCCACCACACCCCCCACGCCGGTCTGCGCCACCAAGCCACCGGTGAGATCGACCACGCCGCCAATCCCGTCGGTCACCGCCTGGCCCGGTGAAGTGGGCGTCGTGCCGCCGCTACCACCGCCCAGTTGGCCCAGCAGACCCGTCACCGCGCCGGTCAGTCCACCGACGACGTTGCCCAGACCGCCAAGCCCCGCCCCGGCGCCACCATTCCCGTTGCCGCCGGCCGCACCACCCACCACACCCAGCAGGGTCGAGACGGTACCGCCCACCGTCCCCACCAGGTGCTGCACGGTTTCCTGCACGTCACCTTGTGCCAATGCACCGGTGGTGTTCTGCAGCCCGCCGGTCAGCGTACCGACCGTGGCGCTCACGCCGGTTCCCAACCCGGCCGACCCGGTCACGCCGCCCACGACATGGCCCAGCGCGCCGCCCGCGCCATTGAGCACCGGCGCGACGCCATCGACCACGCCATCCACCGGCGTGCCGACTGCCACGATCAGACCATGGCCTGCGCCCTCGCCTGCACCACCGCCCGTCAGGCCACCCGTCAAACCGCCGATCACGCCGGTCAACCCACCCAGGCCGCCACCGCTGCCGCCGGCATCGCCGACCGCGCCCACCAGCGTGGAGACCGTGCCCTGTACCGTGCCGGCCAGGTGCTGCACCGTGCCCTGCACATTGCCTTGTGCCAACGCACCGGTGGTGTTCTGCAGGCCGCCGGTCAGCGTACCCACCGTGACGGTCACGCCAGTTCCCAATCCGGCCGAACCGGTCACGCCCCCCACGACATGGCCCAACGCGCCGCCCGCGCCATTGAGCACCGGCGCGACGCCATCGACCACGCCATCCACCGGCGTGCCGACTGCCGCGATCAGACCATGGCCTGCGCCCTCGCCTGCACCACCGCCCGTCAGGCCACCCGTCAAACCACCGATCACACCGGTCAACCCACCCAGACCGCCACCGCCACCGCTGCCGCCGGCATCGCCGACCGCGCCCAGCAACGTGGAGACCGTGCCCTGTACCGTGCCGGCCAGGTGCTGCACCGTGCCCTGCACATTGCCTTGTGCCAATGCACCGGTGGTGTTCTGCAGGCCGCCGGTCAGCGTACCCACCGTGGCGGTCACGCCGGCTCCCAACCCGGCCGAACCGGTCACGCCGCCCACGACATGGCCCAGCGCGCCACCCGCGCCATTGAGCACCGGCGCGACGGCATCGACCACGCCATCCACCGGCGTGCCGACCGCCGCGATCAGGCCATGGCCTGCGCCGCCGCCCAGGCCGCCGGTCAGGCCACCGATCACGCCGGTCAACCCACCCAGGCCCGCGCCCTCGCCTGCACCACCGCCGGTCAAGCCCCCCGTCAAACCACCGATCACACCGGTCAGCCCACCAAGACCGGCGGAGCCGCCACCCGACGCGCCATTCCCCAGGCTGCTGACCACATGCGACACGCCACCGATCACCCCGTGGGTGACGTGGCCGGCCGCGCCGGTGAGCCCGGCGACGCCGGATGCCGACCCGGTGATGCCGCCCAGCGCGCTGCCAGTACCGTGCAAGGCCGCGGCGATGGTGCCGTCAACCGTCGCCAGTGCATGGTTGACGGTGCCGGCCACATGGCCCTGCGCCAGCGCGCCACTCGTGTTTTCAAGGCCGCTGGTGAGTGCGTCGACGGTGTGATCCACGCCCGCACCCAGCGCACTGGAGCCCGTCACTCCGGCCAGCACGCCTGCCGCCGTATGGCCGGTGCTGTTTGCCACCGGCGTCGCGCCGTTGACCACGCCGTCCACCAGCGCACCGATGCCGGCCCCCTGCAACAGGCCGCCGGTCAGTTCCTCGACCGCGCTGACCGTGGCGCCGGTCACCGCGCGTACCGGGTTGCCACCTTCTTCCTTGCCCGGCAACAGCACGTTGCCCAGCCCCAGCAGTCCGCCATGGCCCGGTGCCCCGGACGTCGGCGACGACACCTGCAGCAGGGCCGTGCCGCCCACGCCGGTCTTGATCGCGCCGGCCGCCGACGCCACCGTGGCCAGTGCCGCGGTTGTCGCCGATACCGATGGGGTCGCATGGCCATGCGTGGCGCGCGCGCCGACCGACAGTCCCGCGCCAATGCGGGTCGGTGCAACCTGCAACCGTGCCTGCACCGGCACCTGCACGACCACCGGCGCCGGCAGCTGCACCGCTACCGTCGCGTTGACGCGCGCCTGTACGCCGCCGACCGGCAAGGCGCTGGCGACGATGCTGTGCGCGTCGGTCTGGCTGTACTTGGCGACCAGCGACTGCAGGTCATCCAGCCGCGCGTCGGTGGCGTGTGCCGCACCGGCGAGCCCCAAGGCCAGCAAGCCACCGGCGCCCACCATGGCCACCGACCAGGGGGGCAACAGGCAGTTCGCGCCGCTGCGCTTGCCATGCGCCGCGGTCAGCTCCGAGCCGACCACGTAGGCGTTGAGGGTGCGGTTCCAGATCAATCGATAGATGCGATTCATGGCAGGGGCCTCTGGTAGGAACCGTCCCGGGCTTGGACGATCCGTTTGCGTGAGGCCAGTACAGCGCTGAAACACAACGTCCCTTACCCGCATCCGGCACATCCATGCCGGCAATTGGCAAAGCGTTGCGCGTTACCGGCAGTGCAATGCACCTATTCGGCAACGTCCCGCCAAGTTTGATGGACCGCACATTCCGGACGAACGTGCGCTCAGCTGTTCGAATAAGTGCCGCGCATGAGTGTTTCGCTGGGCAGTTCGCCGAACACGCGGCGGTAGTTGTCGGCGAAGCGCGACAGGTCCCACAGCCCGCAGCTGAGCGCGATCGACTTGACCGACTTTCGCCCCGCGTCGGCATTGGACAGGCTGCGGCAGGCTTCGCACAGGCGCAGCATGGACAGGTAGCGCACCGGCGAGATGCCGACCAGCTCTTCGAAGGCATAGCGCAGCGCCCGCTCGCTCACCCCGGCCGCGTCGCACAGCTCCTGCATGTAGATGTGCCGGCGCAGGTTGGCGTACATCATGTCCTCGGCACGGCGGAAGATCAGGTAGCGCGCGCGCCGGCTGCGGCTGCACGAGACCCGTTCGGGCGAACCGTTGGCGACGATCTCGCGCACGTGCGCCTCGAGCATCGCGTCGATCTCGTCGCCGGAGATCTCGCCTTCGCAGATGCGTTCGTGCAGCCCTTCGTAGTACGCCTGCAGCGGCACGTGCGTGCGCCCGCTGACCAACGGCACGTTGCCGCCTTCACCCAGTCCGCCCAGACGCGCGGCGGTGGCACGCTCCTCGAAGCGCTTGAGCGGCACCAGCACGAAGGTGACCTTGCTGCCCGCCCCCAACGCGAACTCGGTGACGCCTTCGGGCATGACCGAGATGATGTTGCCGGAGGTCAACGGCACCCCATGGCACCAACTGGCCTCGGCGTCGACGCTCTGCAGGCAGCCGAGCAGGCACCAATCCAGCGGCAGCACGAAGCGCCCGCGTGCGCGCGCACCGATCTGGAAGGTGCACAGCAAGGCCTGGTCGTGCACGAACGAGGTCACCGCGGCCGTGGGGGGCTGGTCGTCCAGCAGCACCAACTCCACGTGACAGACGCGCAGGGTGCTGCCCAACGCCGCCAGGTCGAACGATTTCAATCCGTTCCCGTCCGCAATCGCATCCATGTCCACGCCTTTGCGGGATCCCTCTGGGATCCGCTCCAGAAGTCCGATTCCCCGTCTGCGGCCTGGCACCTCCGGCCGCAACCCCGTCACGCACGATCTGAAACCAGCAACAAAGCGTAATTCGCGTTTCCAGAGCATCCGCGTTGCGCGGCGCTTGAAGCGGATACTGACAAAAAAAGACGGCACGCTCCGTAAGAGCTTTATGTGAAATGGCGATTGACGTCACACATATGGAAAACATTTTGTTCTTGCCGAATATGCGCATGCATCGCGATGCGCGATTGCAATGATGCTCCCGGGCATGCCATGCGTGCCGACAGGGGAAAACAGCGGAAATAGGGGCTCGTAGGAGTTTTCCTTACACCCCCACGACCATCGACACTCCCGTCGGTGTCAGGCAGATCCCAATGACCTTCATCGGGCAGCGATGCCCATCTTTGCCCGGCTGCAGTCGGTGCAACACCGACACCGGGTCATCAGGGAGAACGCTATGAACGCTATCCGCAAGTTCCTCAAGCAGGAAGACGGTGTCACCGCCCTGGAATATGGCCTGCTGGCCGCCGTCATCGCCGGCATCATCATCTTCTTCGCGCGCGACGGCCTGACCGCGATCTTCACCACCGTGTTGGCGCGACTGGAAGACGTGGTGGCAGGCACCTGAGCCGGGAGGGCATCGCACCATGACCACCGTCGGGCTGCTGGCACTGCTGCTGGGGTTGCAGGTCACGATCAGTGACCTGGCCGCCCGGCGCGTCTCCAACGGCGTGCTGGCCGTCACGTTGGCCCTGGTGTTGTTCCTCCAGCTCAGCCACAACGCCGCACCGGTGGGGCTGGCAAGCTGCCTGGCCGGCGGCGTGCTGGGCCTGCTCGTGCTGCTGCCCTTCCATGTCATCGGCTGGATGGGCGCCGGTGACGTGAAACTCTTCGCCACCATCGGCTTCCTGCTCGGCACCAAGGCACTGCTTCCCATCTGGGTGATCGCCAGCCTGGCCGCCGGTGTCCACGCACTCCTCGTCGTCGCGTGGCCCCTGCTGTCCAGCTCGGCACCCGGCATGCAGCGCAGGGTCGCCGGCTGGGGCAACACCGGCTGGATCCGGGATTGGCGGATGGACCTGCGTTCGACACGGCAAGGACGCCGTGGCATCCCGTACGCGGCCTACCTTGGCCTGGCGATGATCGGCTACGTACTGCAAGGAGCCAGCCATGGCTGATCGAGGACGACTGAAGCACCGGGGGCAGCGCGGCGTGGTGACGCTCGAGTTCGCCTTCATGCTGATGTTCGGCGTGCTGCCGCTGCTGCTGGTGACCTTCACCGGGGTGATGGTGTTCGCCGCCAAGCAATCACTGACGCTGGCCGCCGGCGAAGGCGCACGTGCCGCCCTGCGATACGGCGACACCGCACAACGTCGCAGCAATGCATGCCAGGCCGCCGCGCATTCGATGCAGTGGCTGCTGAACTTCTCCCGCGCCAGCGCTTCATGCAGCAATCCCAGCGCGGCGCCCATCAACGTGTCGCAACCGTTCGCCTGCACCTCCGATGCCACCGTGAAGTGCATCCGGGTCACCGCGTCCTACGACTACGACAGCCATCCGTTCATGCCCGGCACCGGCCCGCTGCTGGGCTGGACCCTGGGCCAGACCCTGCGCAGCACCGCAACCGTACAACTGGACCTCGGCGGCAACTGACCCACGTTCAACCGGAGCTTCAACGATGCCAAAGGCAATCCGCATTGCGGCCATCCTCCTGCTGGTGCTCGCCGGCATCCTGGCTGTACTGGCCTTTGGCCTTGGGCGACGCCCGCCGCCGGCCGAGGCAGGCACGCAAGCCAGCAGCGCGCCGGGCATCCCGCGCCGGGCAGTGGTGGTCGCCACCCGTGCCCTGCCCGCCGGCCAGGCCATCAGCGCCGCCGACCTGTCCACCACCGAGTTGCCGGTGCCCGCCGGCGAAGGCTTCGCCAACGTCGGTGACGTCACCGGGCGGATCCCCGCCGTGGCCATCGCCGCGGGTGCCATGCTGGTGCCCGGGCAACTGCTGCAGGGCATCGCCGCCGGCATCAAGCCCGGCGAGCGGGCGGTATCGGTGCCGGTCGACGAACTGGCCGGCGTCAGCAACCGCATCACCCCGGGCGACTACGTGGATGTCTTCATGAGCCTGCAGGCACCGTCCGAGGCCGGCGCCGGCCGCAACGACAACCCGCAGGCACGCTTGCTGCTGTCGCGGCTGCGGGTGCTGGGCTACGGCGATGACGACGTCGGCAAGCCGCACCCGGCCACGGCGGCCAGCAGCGGCGACGGCGCCGCACCCGAGCCCGGCAGCCGCGCCGAGACCATCGCCTCGCGCTCCAGCAGTTCCTCCTCCAGCGGCAGCAACGCCACCCAGGCACGCAGCGCGATCCTGGCCGTACCGGTGGAAGACGCCGGCCGCCTGCTGCTGGCCGCGCACAGCGGCAAGTTGTTCCTGGCCCTGCGCAACCCCGGCGATACCGCCCTGGCCGATGCCTCGATCTTCGTCGCACCGGCGCCGGTACTGGCCCTGCGCCGCGATCTCGACGCCGCGACGGCCAGCGCCGCCGAGCGTCCGGAGAACCAGGCCTACGCCGGCATCGACCTGCAGGCGCTGGCTGGCGACAGCCCGGCCAGGCCCGCGGTCACCGCCAACGCCACCCGCGCACCGGCACGCAGCCGTGCACCGCGTGCCGCGGCCCGGCCGGGCATCGAAATCATCCGCGGGACAACACCGTCCAACCGCCTGTCTTCGCCTTGATCGGGGGATCCGCCTTGCTCCAGCGTCCGTACAACACCGCATCACTCATCGCTGTCCTGGCCCTGTCCAGCGTCGCATCGCTGGCGCTGGCGCCCCTGCAGCCGGCGCATGCCCAGCAGCTGCCGGCCGCCTCCAGCGTGTTGCTGGAGCTCAACGAGCAACGCCCCTGGAACCTGCCGGCCGGCGTGGAGCGCATCGCCATCGCCGACCCCTCCATCGCCGACATCACCCGGCTGGGACGCAACAACGACGCCCTGCTGGTCGGCAAGTCGCCCGGCAGCACCACGCTGCTGCTGTGGATGCGCAACCAGCCGGTGCCCTCGCGGATCCGCGTGGAAGTGCGCAATGCCATCCAGGGAGGCCTGCTCGGCGAGGGGGGCACCCAGGTCACCGTGCAGGGCGGCCAGGCGCTGCTGTCCGGCAGTTCCCCGTCGCTGCTCGAACACGAGGCCAGCCGCAAGGCGGCGGCCTCGGCGGTCGGTGAAAAGGGCGCTATCAACGATGCCGCCACCATCGCCAGCACCGGCGTGGTGCAGGTCGAGGTGAAGGTGGTCGAGTTCAACAAGACCGTGCTGCGCCAGGTCGGCATCAGCTTCAAGAACACCAATGGCGGCTTCACCTACGGCATCAGCTCGCCCACCGGCAGCGGTGGCAGCAGCGCGTTGTCCTCGGCCTTCAACCTGGTGGCCAGTTCCATCCCCGGCGCGTGGAACGCCAACATCGACCTGCTGCAGAGCAACGGCATGGCGCGCGTGCTGGCCGAACCCACGCTGGTCGCCCTGTCCGGCCAGAGCGCCAGCTTCCTGGCCGGTGGCGAGCTGCCGATCCTCGAACCGCAGGGCCTGGGCACCACCACGGTCACCTTCAAGCCGTTCGGCATCGGCCTGACCGTTACCCCGACCGTGCTGTCCGCCGATCGCATCGCGCTGAAGGTCGCGCCCGAAGCCAGCGACCTGGACTACAGCCGCGGCATCAGCCTGGACGGCACCCAGATCCCGGCCATCTCCACCCGCCGTGCCGACACCACCATCGAGCTGGGTGACGGCGAGAGCTTCGTGATCGGCGGGCTGGTCAGCAGCCAGCTGTCCTCGATGGTGGACAAGGTGCCGTTCCTGGGCGACCTGCCGATCATCGGTTCGTTCTTCCGCAACCTCAATTACAAACGCGAAGACAAGGAATTGGTGATCGTGGTGACGCCGCGCCTGGTGCGCCCGCTGGCGCGCGGCACCCAGTTCGCCCTGCCCGGCGAACGCGAAGCCCAACCCAACCTGCCGGTCTGGGGCTCCTGGCTGCTGCACCCGGCCAGCCCTGACCAGCTCCCCGGATTCTCACGCTGAAGCACTCCTCATGTCCTCGGTGATGCCGTTGCCGCAAAATCAGAGCAATACCGAACGCAAGCTGCTGCTGTATGCGCCGGACAACCGGCACATGGCCCGGCTGGGTGCCGTGCTGTCCGGCCACGTGGAACTGCGCTGGGTCGACAGCCGAGACGTCAGCCCGCGTGAGCTGCTCGACACCGCACCGCCCTCGGCGGTGGTGCTGCTGGACTACTGCGGCGGCAACGCCGCCTATTCCACCGACATCGCCCGCCAGCTGAGTCACCTGGCCTCGTTGCCGGTGCTGATCGGCATCGGCACCACCGGCCCGGAACAGGCCACGCACCTGCTGGCGGCAATGCGCGCCGGGGTGCGCGACTTCATCGACGTCGACAACACCAGCGCGCAGATGCTGGAAGTATTCGACCACGCCTGCGCCACCCAGGCACCGGCCCGCACCAGCGTCGCCGCGCCGCCGGAACCGCAGCCCACCGGGCGCCTGATCGTGCTGCTGGGCGTGCGCGCCGGCGTCGGCACCAGCACGCTGACGACCCACCTGGGCGTCACCCTGGCCGAGCAGAACCCGCCCGCGCTGGACAACGGCCAGCCTCAGGGATGGCTGCTGTTGCTGGACCTGGGCCAGCCCTCGGCCGATGCAGCCCTCTACCTCGGCACCGAGAGCCACTTCAGCTACGAGGAAGCCCTGCGCAACGTCGAACGCATGGACCCGACCTTCGCGGCCAGCGCCTTCGCCCACCACCCCAGCGGCCTGGCCCTGCTCGGCACCACCAGCGGCACGCTGCTGAAGAAGCACGAACCCACCGCGCTGCTGGACCGGCTGCGCAGCGTGTTCCCGCTGACCCTGTGCGATACCGGCGGACTGCCGATCCAGCTGATGCCCACCTCGCTGCTGAAGAACGCCAGCGAGATCTGGCTGGTCACCGACCAGGCGATCGGCTCGCTGGTATCGCTGGACCAGACCATGCGCGAGCTGGAGCAACGCGGCGTGCGCGATGCCCGCCTGCAGCTGGTCGTCAACCGCTACGACCCCAATGGCGGCCTGGCCGACACCCAGATCGCGCAGCGCTTCAACCTGCCCCTGCTGGCGACACTGCCCGACCGCTCGCGCGTGCTGCGCTCCTGTGCCGGGCTCGGGCGCCTGCTCACCGATGCGGCCCCTCGCGACCCGTACCTCAAGGCGCTGCTTCCCCTGCTGCAACGCATCGACCGCCGACGCGCGGGGCCCGCCGCCCCGATGCCCACTTCCCCGCTGGCGCGCCTGGCCAGCCTGCTCGGTAAATAAGCATGGAAGACAAAGTCACCCCGCTCTCCCCGCGCATCGCGGCAACGGCCCTGGCCGCCGAACCCGCCGCGCAGGTGCCGTTCGAGCAGACCGAGCAATTCCAGAGCGTGCTGTCAGCCGCGCACGAGTACCTGCTCAACCACGTCGAGGACCAGCGCGTGGACATCGACGCATGGTCGCCGGAGACGGTCGGCAAGTACGTGCAGGCGCAGACCGCGGCCTTCGTCAAGGAATGGAAGATCCCGGTCAACGCACAGGAGATGGAAGCCGTCGCCAATGCCCTGCAGAAGGAGCTGACCGGCTTCGGCCCGCTCGATGACCTGCTGCATGACCCGGAGATCGAGGACATCCTGATCAATGGCTACAAGGACGTGCATGTCTCCAGCGGTGGCCAGCTCAAGCGCTCCACCCAGCGTTTCAGCGACGACCGCCACCTGTTGCGCATCCTGCGCCGCATCATCGCCCCGCTCGGCCGCCGCCTGGACGACTCCAACCCGATGGTCGATGCACGCCTGCCCAACGGCGGCCGCCTCAACGCGATCATCTCCCCGCTCGCGGTGGATGGGCCGATGGTGTCCATCCGCAAGTTCCGCAAGGACCCGTTCACGCCGGACGAACTGCTCGGTCGCGGCGCATTCGACAAACCCATGTACGCCCTGCTCAACGCCATGGTGCGCGGCCGCTGCAACATCCTGATCTCCGGTGGCACCAGCTCCGGCAAGACCTCGCTGCTCAATGCGCTGGCCACGTTCATCCCGCACAACGAGCGCGTCATCACGGTCGAGGACACCGCCGAGCTGGCCTTGAACCACCCGCACGTGGTGCGCCTGGAAAGCCGCATGGGCGGCTTCGACGGCGCCGGCGCGGTCAGCATCCGCGACCTGGTGCGCAACAGCCTGCGCATGCGCCCGGACCGCATCGTGGTCGGCGAAGTGCGTGGCGCCGAAGTGCTGGAGATGCTGCAGGCGATGAACACCGGCCATGACGGCTCGATGGCCACCATCCACGCCAACTCGCCGCGCGACTGCCTGTACCGGCTGGAGATGCTGGCCGGCTTTGCCGGCTTCCAGGGCAGCGAGGAAAGCCTGCGCCGGCAGATCGCCAGCGCCATCGACTTCATCGTGCAGATCTCGCGGCTGGGCAGTGGCCGCCGCGTGATCCTCTCCATCACCGAGATCACCGGCGTCAGCGACACCGTCATCACCAGCCAGGAGCTGTTCAAGCACGAGGCCTGGTTCGACCAGGACAACCGCGAACGCGACCGTTGGCACGGGCTGGGCTTCCACCCGCATTGCTACAAACTCGAACCGTTCCGGCAGGAACTGCGCGAGGCCAACTTCGGGAGCCAGTCATGACCGCGGCGCTGCTGCTGGCCAGCACCGCGCTGCTGCTGGTGGCCGCGGCGATGGGCCTGTGGTGGGGCCTGGCCACGCGCGTGCAGCAGCGCGCCGCCGCCGAACATGCCGAGAGCCGCCTCTCGCATCCGGAGGCAGCACGCAGCCACGAGGCGCCACGCGCGCCGCGCCCGCCCACCCGTCGCTGGGCCGACCTGCTGCGCCGCGCCGGCCTGAGCGAATCACCGCGGACGCTGGCGCTGCTGCTCGTGCCCGGCGTGGTGCTGGCCTTCGGCGCGGGCATGCGCCTGGGCGCGGCGGTGTTCGGCGTGTTCGTGTTCGCGCTGTACCTGCTGGCACTGGGGCTGTGGCTGTTCCGGCGAATGGAGAAGATGCAGCAGCGGCTGGTCGCGCAGATGCCGGACTTCCTGGAGAACATGGTGCGCATCGCCGGCATCGGCAACAGCCTGTCGATGGCGTTCCAGAACGCCACCCAGAACGTCGAGCCCCCGTTGCGCCCCATCCTCGACAGCGCGCTGGCCTACACCCGCGCGGGCATGGACCTGGACCGTGCCCTGCAGCAGGCCGCGCAGGCCTACCGCCTGCGGCCGCTGGAAATGCTGGCGGTCATCCTGGGCACCAGCATCCGCATCGGCGGCCGCAGCGACCAGATCCTGCAGCGCATGAGCGATTTCATGCGTGACCTGGAGGAAGTGCAGCGCGAACTGCAGGCCACCACCTCCGAAACGCGCATGTCGGCCTGGGTGCTGGGCCTGCTGCCGATCGGCGCGGCGGTGTTCATGGCCCTGCTGAGCCCGGACTTCTTCCAGCCCATGTTCCATGACCCGCTGGGCAAGAAGATCCTCGTGGCCGCGCTGCTGCTGGAGCTCGGTGGCGGCTTCCTGCTCTACCGCCTGGCCAAGTCGCTATGAGTGCCCCCCTCGCTCCCCACCCGCATCGGAGCCGGCCATGAACACCCTGTTGTTCTTCGCCATGATCCTGGTCGTGCTGGCCCTGCTGCTGGCCGCGGGCGGCCTGCTGTACCACGGCCGCCGCAGCCAGCGCGCCACCGCCGCGTTGCAGACCGCGCTGGACCACAACCACCACGTCGCCGACGAGGCGGCACCGAAACAGGGCTGGTGGCGGCAGCGCCTGGCCGACCTGTCGGCCATCGGCCAGCAATTCGAGGGCAGCCGCATCCAGAAGGCGTTGCTGGCGCCGGAGGACAAGCTGCTGCTCGAGCAGGTCGGCTGGAACCACACCACCGGCACGGCCAGCTTCCTGGCGCTGCGCCTGCTGCTGGCGCTGCTGCTGCCGGTGCTGGGCCTGCTGCTGGTGCGCCCGCAGGGTTCGCAGGCCTTCATCGTGCTGCTGGTCGGCTTCGCGCTGGGCATCCTGCTGCCCAAGCTGGTCCTGCGCAGCTGGGCCGGACGCCTGCGCCGCAAGGTCGATGAGGAGTTGCCGCTATTGATCGACCTGCTGCGCCTGCTGCAGGGCGTGGGCTTCAGCATCGACCAGAGCCTGCAGATGATCGGCGACAAGCTGCACATCGCCGTGCCGGTACTGGGCAAGGAACTGCAGGCCGCCAACCTCAGCTACACGCGTGGCCGCAGCCGCGCGCAATCGCTGCGCCGCCTGTCCGAATCGTTCGACAACGACGACCTGCGCAGCCTGATGCAGATGGTGCTGCAGGTGCACCAGCATGGCGGTGCCGTGCAGGAACCCCTCAAGCAGTTCGGCATGCGCCTGCGCGAGCAGCGAAGGATGAAGATGAAGGAAAAGGTGGGCAAGCTCTCGGTCAAGATGACCGTCGTGATGATGGCGACCCTGCTGCCGGCGCTGATGCTGGTGCTGGCGGGGCCGGCCATCATTTCCCTGGCCAGCGCGATGCGGGGGCTGTGATGCACGGTCCCCGCCCCTTGCTCGCGTTGCTGGTCCCCCTGTTGCTCGTCGGCTGTGGCGGGAAGCAGGCCGCCTACAGGCAGCCCCCGGTGGAACCGGCACTGGTGGAGTCACCGCAGGACGATCGCGGCATGTACCTGGACCTGATCCGCAAGATGCAGGCACAGGGCGCCCACTTCGCTTCGCTCGCGCACATCGACGCCTTCCGCGCCAGCTTCGGCGACAGCCCGGAACTGCGCATCCTGCAAGCCGACGCCCTGCGCGAAACCGGCGACGCCGCCGCGGCCGAACCGATCTACCGCAGCCTGACCAAGGGACCACAGGCCGCCCCGGCATGGCACGGCCTCGGGCTGATCGCGGCCAACCAGCATGACGCCGGCAACGCCAACCTGGCGTTCGCCAACGCCGTGCGCACGGATCCCTTGAACGCGACCTACCTGGGCGACCAGGGCTTTGCGTTGCTGCAGTCCGGCGATTTCGCCCAGGCACGTGCACCCTTGGCCAAGGCCGCCGAGCTGGCCCCGGGCAATCCGCGCGCCATCTCCAACCTGGCGCTGTGGGCGCTGCTGTCCGGCCAGCCCGGCACCGCACAGGACATGATGCAGCGCGCGAACCTGCCCGAAGCCACGCGCCTGGAGATCTACCGCCTGTCGCAATCACTGCGCCGCGCACCGGTGGCCGATGCCACCCCGCCGATGCGCCCGGAACCCGCCAGCGAGGCGCCTGCCCCGCGTGGCGCCGCCACCGCGCTGGTCGCACAACCGCAACCGACCGGCGCCGTGCTGCGGCCGCAACCGCCCGGTTCGATGCTGGACCGCTTCAGCCCGACCACCGCCAAGCCGCAGGAGATCACGCAATGAGCCGGTTCCTCGTCACCTCCGCGTTGCTGGCCGCCGTGCTGTGCGCGCCGCTGCCGGTCCAGGCGCAACACGCCCCGCTGATCGAACGCATGGCCGACACCCCTTCCGCGCCGGCGAGCGCGCCACCGGCCGGCGAGGCCAGCCCGCCCATCGCCACGGCCGCACCCTACGACAACGCGCCGGCCCCGCGCGCGCAGATCGGCGATGCCACCCGTGCACTGCTGCGCCTGCAGGCCGATGGCGGCAGCGCCGGCAAGCCGCTGCCGATGCTCGGGGAAGCCGCCAGCCGCAGCTACCAGCGCTATCTCACCAGCTTCGATCACCCGATCCCGGAATACTTCGAAACCACCGTGCCGAATTCCTCCAATGGCGGTAACAGCCGCTGAGGTGTTCCATGAAACGCCTGCCCGCGCGCCCCCGCCGGTCCCGGACCGGCACCCCGCCCTCGCCGCCGCGCGGCGGTGCGGCCGTGATGATGATGCTGCTGTTGCTGGGGCTGGTCGTCATCCTCGGCCTGGTCGAGGTCGGCTACCTGTACTGGGTCAAGCGTGACGTGCAGAAAACCGCCGACCTGGCCGCGCTGGCCGGCGCGCAGCGCCTTGAGCAATGCACCACCGACTACACCGACAACCTCGCCGCGCGCCGCAACGCCGTGACCGACAATGGCTTCGGCGGCACGCTTGACGTGCGCTGCGGCTATTGGGGCGCCGAACTGCCGGCCGATGCGCGCTTCGTGGTGGTCACGCCGGAACGCCCGCTCAACGCCGTGCGGGTGACCGCGTCGCGGCAGGCGATCCCGTTCTTCCACCAGCTGGCGTCCATGCCGCAGATCAACGCCACCGCCGTGGCCTGGCATACCCCGCCGCAAGCGGCGTTCACCGTGGGGTCGCGCCTGCTCAACGTCAACAGCAACGCACCGCTGCAGGGCCTGCTGCGGCTGGTCGGCATCGACCTCAACCAGACCCAGATCGCCAGCTACCAGGGGCTGGCCAACGTCAAGATCACCCCGCGCGGACTGCTGCAGGCGCTGGGCGTGGACGTGGCCGCGGACATCAATGCCGGGGAACTGGAAAGCCTGCTGGCCGCCAACAAGGTCAGCGTCGGCCAACTGCTCGACATCATGGCCAACCTCGCCAACCAACAGGGCGTGCTGGGCGTCAGCGTCAATGCACTGAAGCAGGAACTGGCACGCGTCGGCCTGCGCGACGTGCTCGTGCAACTCGGCTCCGACGCCGCCAGCAACGGCCTGTTCGCGCGCATCACCGGCGGCAGCGCCGCCAGCAGCGGCGCGCTGGACGTGGACCTGAGCGCGCTGGACCTGATCGGCACCAGTATCTCCATCGCCAACGCCAACCATGCCGTCGCGATCCCGCAGTTGAACCTGCTGGGCCTGGTCGAGGCCAAGGCCAGCATCGTCGAGCCGGCCTCGATCGGCATCGGCCCGGTCGGCACCACCGCCTACAACAGCCAGGTGCGCCTGTTCCTGGACATCGACTCGCAGCGCATCCCGGCGCTGGGCGCGGTGCTGGGCTGGCTGGGCACGCGCATCAAGCTGCCCACCTACATCGACGTGATCGACGGCTTCGGCCGGCTCAGCGCGATCGACTGCAACGCACAGCCGGCCACCGCCACCGTCGACGTCACCAGCGCGGTGGCCAATGTCTGCGTCGGCAAGGCGACCACGCCGTGGGACTCCACGCGCGAACTGTGCCGCACCGGCCTGGGCAACGAGGACATGGTCAGCCTGTTCGGCAAGACCGTGCTCAACCATCGCATCACGCTCGAAGCGCTGTCCGCGCGGCAGTCCCTGACCCTCAGCGCCGGGCAGACCGGCACCGTGGCACCCAATCCCCTGGCCGTGGGCGACCTGGTCTCGCGGCTGGTCGATGCGCTGCTCGGCACCGTGCAGGCCTTGTTCAGTCCCTCCGGCACCAGCTCGGACGCCGCGCAGGACATCGCCCGCCAGTACCTGGAAGCCTCCAAGAAGGATGGTTTCTACCAGCCCGAGGCCGTCGTCGCGCTGCTGCGCGACGGCAATGCCAACCTGCCCGCGCTGGGCAACTGGAACACCCAGATCCCGACCTGCGACTACTGGCTGCTCGGCTGCACGCCGAAGAAGGTCGAGGGCAACGTGTGGACGGGGTTCCTCTACGAAACCAACGTCAGCGACCCGAGCATCATCGGCGGCCTGCTCGACGTGCTCGGCATCACCTCGTGCAAGGGCCTGCTGGCCGGATTGCTGGCCTACAACAGCTGCGTGCAGAACGCGCTGGCCAAGTACCTGCAGACCAAGCCCGGCGGCCTCAGCGGGACCGGCAGCTACAACCCGGCCACCGGCAATGGCAGCTGCAGCAGCGTGCTGTGCCTGCTGCTCAAGCCGGTCGTCGATGGCGTGCTGCGCCCGTTGTTGAATGCGGTCGGCCAGCTGTTGTCAGCGGTGCTGTCCGATGTGCTCGGCCTGCAGCTGGGCCGCACCGACGTGCACATGCAATCCATCCAGTGCGGTCGCACGCAACTGGTGGAATGAGCGCTTGCGCCACGCCACGGCAGCCGTTGCAGGACGTGCGTTCCGGCGCATTTGGCCGTGCTATGCTCGCCGCCATCCCGTGCGCATTCACAAATGCGACGGCCATCGCAGTTCGGGGGAATTACGAGGAATTATGACAAGCATCGAGACACTGCCTGCCCGGTTGTGCTGGGCGTTGCTGATTGCCAGCTGCCTCGTAGCGGCCCCCCAGGCCATGGCCGGGCGCTGGCAGCGCGGTGAAGCCGAGCCGCCGGCCGCACCCGCCAACAGCGAAGACACCACCGTGGGCAACACCGTCAGCGAGCTGCAGCGGCTGATGGCCAACCACGAGTTGACCGAACTGCGCACCACCTACAACGGCAACTACGGCGCCAGCCTGCTGTTCCATGCCGACTCGTTGAACTACTACGTCGCCCTGTTCCATGAAAAGGAATTCTGGCGCGTGATCCGCACCGAGGCCTCCGACAACGCCGAGTCGCTGTATGTCACCTTCGCCGACCAGACCCGGCAGCTGGCGCAGGTCTACCTGGACACCATCCGCCTGCAGGCCGGCAAGGCCTACAGTGAAAAGCTGGTGACCCTGAACGAACGTCGCCTGCGTGGCCTGCAACAGGAAGCCGAGCAGCAGCGCCAGCAGTCGCTGCAGGTCAGCAACGCCCTGCAGGAGCGCAAGCAGCAGGCCGTGGCGCTGAGCTCGGACCTGCGCGCCACCAACTCCCAGCTCGAAGCGCTGGACAAGCAGATCAAGGCGCTGCAGGCGCAGCAGGTCAACCCCGAGTTGAGCCTGCCGGCCACGCCCAACGTCGCCCCGGCGCAGGCCCAGCAGGCACCGGCACAGGCGCAGGAACTACCGACGCAGCACTGAGCCCCTCACGGCTCGTGGTCTTCCGACAGCCCGCCCCCGGCGGGCTGTCGTGCATCCGGCGGTTGAGAAGCGCCGCCACCGCCACCATGAAGGGGGTTCCTGTCCGCAATGAAACCAGCCATGAGCGATCTTCCCCACGTATTCGAAGCCACCACCGAGACCTTCGAAGCCGACGTCCTGCAGAAGTCGTTGCAGACGCCGGTACTGGTCGATTTCTGGGCGACCTGGTGCGGCCCGTGCAAGTCGCTCGGCCCGATCCTGGAAAAGCTCGCCGGCGAGTACAACGGCGCCTTCGAGCTGGCCAAGGTCGACGTGGACAAGGAACAGCAGATTGCCGCGGCCTTCCAGATCCGCTCGGTGCCGACCGTGTTCCTGATCAAGGACGGCCAGATCGTCGACGGCTTCCCCGGTGCCATGCCGGAGGGCCAGCTGCGTGAGTTCCTGACCCAGCATGGCGTGATGCCGGCCGAGGCCAGCACCGACGCCGAGCCGGAAGCGCTGCCACTGGATCCGCAGGCCGAAGTGGCCGCACTGCGCCAGGCCATCGTCGCCGAGCCGGACAAGGCCGAGCTCAAGCTCGACCTGGCCCTGGCGCTGCTCAAGACCGGTGCCGCCGAGGAAGCCGGCCAGCTGCTCGACGCCCTGCCCGCCAACCTGTCCACCGACGACCGTGCCGTGCGTGCCCGCGCCCGCCTGGATTTCGGCAACGCGCTCAGGGATGCACCCGCCGCGGCCACGCTGGCCCAGCGCGTGCAGGCCGACGGCAATGACCTGGAAGCCCGCTACCAGCTCGGCGTGCATCACCTGCTCGGCGGCGAGGATGAAGCCGCGCTGGAGCAGTTCATCGAAATGCTGCGCATCGACCGCGGCTTCCGCGACAGCCTGCCGAAGAAGACCCTGATCGACGCCTTCCGCGTGATCGAGGACGAGGATCTGGTGGGCCGTTATCGCCGCAGGATGTCCTCGCTGCTGTTCTGAAGCCAGCCAAGGTTCAGGATCGTGAAATGGAAACTGGTGGACAATGTGATGGCGATCAAGTCCTGATCGCCTCGCGGCACTCACCGCGATAACAGGGGGAGAGGGGGAGCACGGCATCATTACCGGGCACCGCTTCCCCTTTGCCCAGGATTCCAGCGTCCGTGACACGTGTTCAACAGCGTCTGTCGTGCCTCCGCTTCATGCTGCCCCGGCTTGCCCTGGCCATGACCCTGTTCCTGCCCTGCCTCGCCGCGGCGGCACAGGACTGGACCTACCGCGTGCGTCCCGGCGATACGCTGTGGGACCTGGGCGGGCGCTACCTCAAGCCCAGCATCAGCTGGCACCAGTTGCAGGCACACAATACGGTCGGTGACCCGTACCAGCTGCCACCGGGCCGTGTCCTCAGGTTCCCGATTGCCTGGCTGCGCGTGGAGCCGGCGCCGGCACGCGTCCTGGCGGTGCGGGGTGAGGTCCAGGTCAGTGGCCCGTCCAGCACCCATCGCACGGTGAGCACGGGCATGCAACTGCCGATCGGCAGCCAGATCAGCACCGGTGCCGATGCCAGCGTGACGCTGGCCTTTGCCGATGATTCGCACCTGTTGCTGCGCGAGAACTCGCAGCTGCTGCTGGACCAGCTCAGCACCTACGGGGCCACCGGCATGGTGGATACCCGCCTGCGCCTTCAGCGTGGCCGCAGCAGCAACCGCGTGACCCCGGCGCGCGGGCCGGCCTCGCGCTACATCATCACCGCCCCCACCGCGACCAGCAGCGTGCGCGGCACGGTGTTCCGGGTCAGTGCCGGTGGCGGGCAGTCCGTGGCCAGCACCGAGGTGGTCGAAGGCCGCGTGCAGGTGGACAACCGCGGTGGCCGGCAGATGGTCGACCCGGGCCACGCCACCCTGAGCCGCAGCGCGGAACTCGCCCCCAGCCCGAGCCAGGCGCTGCTGCCGGCGCCGGCCTTCGACGAAGCACGGACCCGCATCGCGGCGCTGCCGCTGCTCGCCGGCTGGCAGCCGGTGGCTGGCGCGGCGGGCTATCGCGTGGAAGTGGTGCGCGCCGATGCCCCTGACGTGCTGCTGTTCGCCCGTGACCTGGCCGACACCCGGGTGGTGATCGACGCCCTGCCGGCGGGCGCATTGCGCCTGCTGGTCCGGGCCGTCGATGCCGATGGCGTCGAGGGCCTGGACGGCAACCGCGACTTCCTGCTCCCCGATGGCCCCGAGCCGCCGCTGACACTGTCGCCGCAGCACGGGCAGACACTGCACCAGCTGCGCCCGCGGTTCGAATGGGCGCAGGTGGCGCAGGCCGATGGCAGCGTGGTCCAGGTCGCCAGCGAGCCCCTGTTCCTGCAACCATTGGTGGAACAGTCGACCCGGAGCACCCATCTGCGCACCGCCGATTCCCTGCCCGCCGGTGACTATTTCTGGCGCGTCGCCTCCGTCGATGCCCAAGGCACGCGTGGCCGCTTCGGCCAGGCGCTGCCGCTGTCGCTCAGTGACGCGCCGGTCGATCCGCAACTGCAACCGGCGCCGGAAGGTCGCCTGCTCACCCTGCGCTGGCAGGCCGCCGCCGAAGCCAGCCGCTACCGCGTGCAGGTGAGCCGCAACGCCGACTTCGAACGCCTGCTGCTCGATGCCGAGGTGGACGCACCCGAGGCCTCGCTCAAGCGACCGCTGCGCGGCGGCACCCTGTACGTCCGCGTGCAGACCATCGCCGGGGACGGCTATGCCGGTCCGTTCTCGGCCCCGCAGCAGGTCAAGCTGCCCTGCCCGCTCTGCTATGGCGCCGGCGCGGGTGCCCTGCTGTTGCTGCTGGCTTTATGAGGCCATTGCGGCTGCCGTGGCACCAACGCCTGCTGCTCGCCGTCACGCTCGGCGCGCTGACCGGCCTTTCCTGCCACTTCCGCCTGTTCTGGCAGCCGGACGAAAGCATCTACGACAACCTCGTCGGCCAATGGGACTACCCCGCCGACCCGCGCCTGGCCATCGTCGCCATCGATGACCGCAGCCTGCAGCAGCTCGGCCAATGGCCGTGGCCGCGCAGCACCCATGCACAGTTGATCGACCGCCTGCAGGACGCGGGCGTCCGGCGCATTGCACTGGACCTGATGTTCCCCGAACCCGACCGCAAGGACAGCCGCCAGGATGCGCAGCTGGCCGCAGCGATCGCGCACAGCGGCAACGTGATCCTGCCGGTGCTGGCCTCGGCCGGCAGCGACGAGGCGGTGCCGGAGGAACTGCTGCCGGTGCCGCAGATCGCCAGCGTTGCCGCGGCGCTGGCGCATACCGACATCGAGATCGACGGCGACGGCGTGGCCCGCGGCATCTACCTCAAGGCCGGCATGGACTCCCCGCACTGGCCGGCGCTCGGCGTCGCGCTGGCCGGGAGCCCACCGCCGTTGCCGGGCCTGCGTGGCCCGGCGAACGGGGAGGCCAGCCCGTACCAATGGCGGCGCGACAACTACGTCCGCGTGCACTACGCCGGCCCGCCGGGCAGCTTCCCGCAGGTGTCCTACATCGACGTGCTCGAAGGACGCGTCCCCGCCAGCCTGCTGCATGACCGCCTGGTCATCGTCGGCATGACCGCCAGCGGCATGGCGCCGCGCCTGCTCACCCCGACCTCGCGCGAGGCATGGATGAGCGGCAGCGAGTACCAGGCCAACGTTGCCTCCATGCTGCTCACCGACCGGGCGATCGTGCCGCTGTCACCACTGCAGCAGATGCTGGCCAGCGTGGCATTGGTGCTGCTCACGACCCTGGCCGTCACCGCGCCCACCTCACGGCGCTGGCTGATCGCCTGCCTGCTGCTGCCGTTGCCGCTGCTGTCCAGCCTCGTGCTGCTGCGCGGCTTCCACGTCTGGTACGCGCCGGTCTGCGCGCTCAGCGCCGGCCTCGTGCTGCTGCTGGCCTGGGGGCTGTGGCAGGCACGCTACTGGCGCCGCCAGGCCAACCACGACCCGCTCACCGGCCTGGCCAACCGCATGCGCTTCGAGGGCATCCTGCGCCTGGAGACCGATGCCGCACGCCGCAGTGGCAAGCCGCTGACGCTGATGCTGATCGACGTGGACCACTTCAAGGCCTACAACGACACCCACGGCCACCACCTGGGCGACCAGATGCTGCGCCAGGTTGCCCAGGCCATCGGCGACATCGCCCGGCGTCCACGCGACGTGGCTGCCCGTTTCGGTGGCGACGAGTTCGCCCTGATCCTCCCCGACACCCCGCAGGAAGGCGCGCTCGCGCTGGTGCAGCAACTGATCACCACGGTGCGGCACATGTCGCTGCCGATCGGCAAGGGCAGGACCGCCCACACCAGCGTCACGGTCGGCATCTACAGCGTGGTGCCCGGCATCCACGACACCGCCTCGGCGCTGTACCAGGCTGCCGACGCCGCCCTGTACACGGCCAAGGAAGCCGGTCGCGACGGCTACCACGCCGCCACGCCGTGACCACGGCGCCGGCACCATACGCCGGCGAATGCTAGACTCCAGGCCCCTGCCCGCCGCTGTTCCGCGATGAAAGCCAGCCTGTTCCGCCATGGCATCAACCTGTGGCCGCCGTTCCTGTTCGCCGGCATCCACGTCACCGCCATCAGCGCCGACTACCGCCATGTGCGGGTCGAGCTGCGCCAGCGGCCGTGGAACGTCAACTACGTGCGCACCCATTTCGGTGGCAGCCTGTTCGCCATGACCGACCCGTTCTGGATGCTGTGCCTGCTGCAGAACCTGGGCGGCCGCTACTTCGTGTGGGACAAGAGCGGCAGCATCGACTTCATCAAGCCGGGCCGCGGCGTGGTCTGGACCGAGTTCCGCCTGGACGATGCCACCCTGGACGAGGTGCGCGCGGCCACCGCGGACGGCGGCAAGTACCTGCACTGGTTCGAGAACGACCTCCTCGATGAACAGGGCGAGGTGGTCGCGCGCGTACGCAAGCAGGTCTACGTGCGACTCAAGCCCGAGGCACGCGCCACGGCGTGAACCGCCGGCACCTGCCTGCCTCAACACAGCGTTCCCCGGCTGCGGTGGTTTCGCCGGACACCAACGGCATCGGTACCCCATGCGTACCGCTACAATTCGCCGATGTCGCCCGAAGTCCCCGCCCCCGCCTCCCGTCCCTCCCTGCAACGTCTGTTCCTGACCGGCCTGCTCACGCTGTTGCCGATCTGGTTGACCTGGGTGGTCGTCAAGTTCGTTTTCGTCCTGCTTTCGGGCATCAGCAGCCCGCTGGTCATCCCGCTGTCCGAGCGCATCGCCGCCTCGTTCCCGCACTACCTTGGCTGGGTCAAGGCGGTCTGGATGCAGGACATCATCGCCCTGCTGGCGACGATGCTGGTGATCCTGGCGGTGGGCCTGCTCAGCCGGCGCGTTGTCGGCCAACAGCTGCTGCGCTGGTTCGGTGCGGTGATCCGCCGCATTCCGTTGGCCAGCGTCATCTACGACAGCGCCAAGAAGCTGCTGGATATCCTGCAGACCCAGCCGGGCAGCACCCAGCGCGTGGTGTTGATCGACTTCCCGCACCGTGACATGAAGTCGGTGGGCCTGGTGACGCGCGTGATCCGCGAGCACGGCACCGGCCGCGAGCTGGCGGCCGTCTACGTGCCAACCACGCCCAACCCGACCTCCGGCTACCTGGAAATCGTGCCGGTGGAATTGCTGACCCCTACCGACTGGACCGTCGACCAGGCGATGAGCTTCATCATCTCCGGTGGCGCGGTGGCGCCGGAGACCGTTCCGTTCACCCGCGCCGGCGAACGTTGAGCGCGGCGCAGCCACGTCTCCTCACCGGCGTGGCAATCACCCCAGCACGACGCTGGCGTCGCGGTGCCTGCCCGGATGATCCCCGCAGCGCCCTGCACTGCCGCATCGGCTGCATTTAACGGCTTCATAACCGGCTGCATCACGACGTCCCGCATTCAAGCGCCACGCGGCTGGTCGTGGCCGTCGTTATCGGGCAATCTCCCGGACTTGTGTGTTTTTCGGAATACCCGATGTCCTCCAGCCCGCTGCGCCTCCTGGCGCTTGCCATTGCCTCGATCATGACCCTGTCCGCTGCGGCACCGGCCGAAGCGGCCAGGAAAAGGAGCCAGCGTCCCGCTGCCACGCAGAGCCGTGGCGCGACCAAGGCCAAGCCGCGTACGGCCCCCGCCCGTCCCGCACCGCGTCGTGCCACGCCCGCACCGCTGCCGATCCGCCAGGACAAGGCCACCCAGCTCAACCGCATCTACGATGAATACTGGGATGCCTCGATGCGGCTCAATCCGCTGCAGGCCACGTTCCAGGGCGATGCGCGCTTCAACGACCAGCTGCCCAACTTCCTGTCGGCCGCTTCGCGCCAGCAATCCCACGAGTTCATGGTCGAATGGCTGGGCAAGGTCGAGAAGCTCGGCGCCGAAGGCCTGCAGGGCCAGGACCTGCTCAGCTACGAAATCTTCGTGCGCGATGCGCAGGTGTCGCTGGCCGGTGAGCAGTACCCGACCTGGATGCTGCCGATCAACCAGTACTACAACCTCTCCAGCATCATCGCCGTGCTCGGCTCCGGTGCCGGCGCGCAGCCATTCAACACGGTCAAGGACTACGAGAACTGGTCCAAGCGCTCGCTGGGCATCCAGCCGTTGTTCGACCAGGCCATCGTCAACATGCGCGAGGGCAAGGCCGCCGGCGTGGTGCAGCCCCGCGCGTTGATGGAGAAGGTGCTGCCGCAGCTGGACGCGGTGATCAAACCCACTGCCGAGGAGAGCATCTTCTGGGGGCCGATCCGCAACATGCCCGACAGCTTCCCGGCCGAGGACAAGGCGCGCCTGAGCGCCGAGTACAAGCGCATGATCGAGTACCGCATCATGCCGGCCTACCGCGCACTGCGCGGCTTCATCGCCACCGAGTACATGCCGGCCACGCGCACCACCGACGGCATGGGCGGCCTGCCCAACGGCCAGGCCTGGTACGCATACAACGTCTCCAGCTCCACCACGCCGGCGCGCACGCCGGCCGAGATTCATTCGCTGGGGCTGAAGGAAGTGCAGGACCTGCAGGCGCGCATCGCCACCCAGATGAAGGAGGCCAGGATCCGCGGCTCGGTGCAGAAGGTCTTCAACAACATGCGCAGCGACCGGCAGTTCATGTTCCGCGACCCGGATGCGCTGCTGGCGCGTTACCGCGAGGTCGGCCAACGCGTGGATGCCGCATTGCCGGCGCTGTTCAACCAGCGCCCCAAGGCCGCGCTGGAGATCAAGCCGGTGGAGGCCGAACGCGCGCTCACCGCCAGCGCCGCCAGCTACCAGCCGGGCAGCGGCGACGGCCAGCAACCGGGCGTGCTCTACGTCAACACCAACGACCTGCCCTCGCGCAAACGCTGGTCGGTGACCATGCAGTACCTGCACGAAGGCATGCCGGGCCACCACTTCCAGCTGGGCGCCCAGCAGGAGCTGGCCGGCCTGCCGCGCTTCCGCCGGCATGGCGGCGACGTGGCCTTCGTCGAAGGCTGGGGCCTGTACGCCGAGTCGCTGGGCGAGGAGATGGGCCTGTACAACGACCCCTACGATCACCTCGGTTACCTGCAGACCACCTTGCTGCGCACCGTACGCCTGGTCGCCGACACCGGCCTGAACGCCGCCGGCTGGACCCGCCAGCAGGCCGTCACCTACATGGTCGACAACGCCGACATCTCCGCGGCCGATGCCGCCGCGGAAGTGGAGCGTTTCATGGCCCTGCCGGGGCAGACGCTGGCCTACCGGGTCGGCGAGATCAAGATCCGGCTGCTGCGCGAGAAGGCGCAGTCCGAGCTCGGGCAGCGTTTCGACCCGCGCGAGTTCCACCAGGAGATCCTCAAGGACGGCTCGATGCCACTGGATATCCTCGAAGCCAAGATCGATCGCTGGATCGCCAGCAAGAAAGCCTGATTCCCACCAAGGAGCCGCCATGACCCGCTGGATGTACCGACTCGCCCCGCTGTGCCTGTCCGCATTGTCCAGCCTGGCCATGGCCGCCCCGCCGGTGACGCCGCCGGACCCGGGCATCGACGCGCTGCTGCAACGCTACGACGGGCAGGTTCCCGGTGCCGCGGTGCTGGTGCTGAAGGACGGGCAGCCGGTGTTCCGGCGCGGCTACGGCCTGGCAGTGGTCGAGGACGGTACGCCGGTTTCGCCGGCCAGCAACTTCCGCCTGGCCTCGGTCAGCAAGCAGTTCACCGCCGCGGCGATCCTGCTGCTGGCCGAGGACGGCGCGCTCACCCTGGACGACCCGGTGACGAAGTGGCTGCCCAGCCTGCCGGCGGTCGCCGACACGATCACCCTGCGCCACCTGCTCATCCACGCCAGCGGGCTGATCGACTACGAAGACCTGATGGACCCGGCCGACACCCGCCAGGTGCATGACGTCGACGTGCTGCACCTGCTGGAAAAGGAAAACCGCACCTACTTCGCGCCCGGCAACGGCTACCGCTACAGCAACGGCGGCTATGCGCTGCTGGCGCTGGTGGTGGGCAAGGCCTCGGGCAGCGACTTCGCCAGCTTCCTGCGCCAACGCATCTTCCTGCCGCTGGGCATGACCCACACCCTTGCCCACCAGGACGGCGTCGACGACGTGCCCAACCGTGCCTACGGCTACAGCGAGATCGACGGCCGCTGGGAACGTACCGACCAGAGCACCACCAGCGCGGTGCTCGGCGACGGCGGCATCTATTCGTCCATCGACGACCTGGCCAAGTGGGATGCCGCGCTCTACGACGAGCGCCTGTTGCGCCGCAGCTCGCTGCAGCAGGCCTTCAGCCCGGCCAACAGGACCGACGAACCGGACGTGCCGTACTACGGCTTCGGCTGGCGCATCAACGGCCAGGCGCTGTGGCACAGCGGCGAGAGCATCGGCTTCCGCAACGTCATCGTGCGCTACCCCGCGCAGAAGCTGACGGTGATCATGCTCACCAACCGCAACGCACCGGAGCCCTACGCCATGGCCATCGACATCGCCCGCCGCTGGCTGGATGCCGCGCGATGACGCTGCTGGCCGGTATCCACCACGTCGCGGTCATCGCCTCGGACTACGCACGCTCGCGCGACTTCTACACGCGCATCCTGGGCCTGCAGGTGATCGCCGAGAACCACCGCCCGCAACGGGATTCCTGGAAGCTGGACCTGCGCCTACCCGACGGCAGCCAGCTGGAGCTGTTCTCCTTCCCCGACCCGCCGGCGCGCCCCAGCCGCCCCGAAGCCCGCGGCCTGCGCCACCTGGCGTTCCGTGTGGATGCCCTGGATGCGGTGGTCGCCCACCTGCAGTCCGAAGGCGTGGCCTGCGAGCCGATCCGCGTGGACGAATACACCGGCCGCCGTTTCACCTTTTTCGCCGACCCGGACGAGCTGCCGCTGGAGTTGTACGAAACCGCGTAAGCGCGGCCAGGACATCGGCTTCGCGCCTGAAGGCGCTGCTACCGTAGGAGCGGCCTTGGCCGCGAAGCCGAAAGCGTCACCGCCCGTCCTGCAACCGCTGCAGGATCACCTTCGCCAACGTGGCGTAGTCCCCTTCGAAATGGTGATCGCCCGGCAGCTTGACCACCTGCGCGGTGCCGGCCGGCAGCTTGGGGCACAACGCATCGTCGTCGTCCTCTCCGTATACGCACAGGGTACGGGCCGCCGGCAGCCTGCGCAGTTCCGGCGCGATCGGCAGGCCGTCGTCATCGCCGCTTCCGATCCAGTTGCTGACATGGAACTCGTAGTCGGCACGCGCGCCCACCGACAGCAACGCCGTCATCCGCACCGCCTGCGCGGCATCGCCCGGCAGCCGGTTGATGGCCGCCGGCAGCACGTCCGCGCCCTGCGAGAAACCGATCAGCACCACGCGCGGGCGCTGCCACTGCGCCGCGTAATGGCGCACGATGCGGCCCAGGTCCGTCGCGAAACCGGCCGGGGTGCGCTCACTCCAGAAGTAGCGCAGCGAATCCACGCCCACGACCGGGATGTCGGCGGCGGCCAGCGCACCGGCCACCTCCTTGTCCAATCCGGCCCAGCCGCCGTCCCCGGAAACGAAGATGGCGAAGGTATCGCCGCGCCCGCTGGCCGGCACTTCGACCAGCGGTAGCCCGTCCAGATCCTGCGGCACCGGCGGCAGGCTCACCCCGTGTTGCGCGCCCAGCACCTTGGCGGCGGCACGTTCGCCCGGCAGCGCGCTACCCTTGCCGCTGCGCCGGAAGCCACGCGCCAGTGGCACCTGCTTGAGGAAAACATCCTGCGCCTGCGCGCTGCAGCCCGGCCCGGCACCATCGGCCGCCAGCCAAGGGAAACGCAGCGGCTGTGGCTGCAGTGCCTGCCCGTGGATGGCGTCACCGCAGGTCATCGTGGCATTGCGCAGCTGCGGGCAGAAGCCGTCGGTCAACAGGCCCGCGAACACCTGCGGCTCGGCCTGGGTGGCCACCGCGTAAGCCAACGCCGCACCGTCGCCATCGCCGCCCAGGACCGGCAGGCGGTAGGTCGGCACATGCAGGTAGGCCTGCACGTAGCGCGAGAAATTCTCGACGTCGCCGGCCGAGAAGCCGCAGCTGCCGCCCTCCCTGGCCAGCACCTGGTAGAGGTGGGCGGTGTCGATGTCCACCACCATCGCGCCGTCGGCACGCAACGCCTGCAGGCGTGCCTGCCGCCCCACCGGGTCACCCTGGCCGGCGAACCACAGCACCACGCGCTGTGGCGCACCCTCCGGCAGGTACACCGGCACCTGCTCGAACCGGCCATGACTGACACGCTCCAACGCCGACGCCGGCAACGCACACAACGCCAGCGCAAGGGCTGCCACACCCATCCGTGCACGCACCATCAATGTTCACTCCCCATGGGACCGCGACAGACTACGCCTGTCCGCGTCGGAAACCTGTGCCTATTCGGTGGCGTCCGGGTGCCGCTGCTTCCAGGCCTCCAGCCGCTGCCGGTACTGGGCCAGCTCGTCGGCATACAGGTCCAGCACGCACAGCGGGCAGCCACTGCCGCAGCATTCATTGGGGCCGGGGGCTTCGGGCGGCAGCGGCCGCGGATCGGGGTCGGGAAGTACGTCGGGGCTCATCACATCGGCCGCCAGCGGCGGCGATCAAACGGTGGCCATAGTCTAGCCAATCGTCGGTTCAGGCCGTGGCCCGGCGCAGGTTGGCACGCGCCGCAGCGTCATAGCGTTCATGGAAGAAGTCGCTGAAGAAGATCCGCGGCTGGGCCAGCACGCCCTTGAGGAACCGGCGCCGGTTGAGCCGGAACAGGAAGCCCGGCACCTTGCCCGCATACTCCTCGGCGATGCCCCGGTCATAGGCATCGAACACCGCCGGCGGTGCCCCCAGGATCGCCATGTCGCTGTCCAGGAACAGGGCCGCATCGGCGTCCAGGTCCTCTGCCCGCAGCTTGCCGTGGCGTGCGGTCAGCGCGATCAGCTCGGCCACGCGGTCACCATCGATGCCCGCATCCGGCAGCCAGCGTTCTATCGCATCCACCGCCAGCTGCGCAGAGCGCTGCTCGTTGTCGCCGCGCCCGGCTTCATAGATGGCATCGTGGTAGAGCACGGCCAGCGCCACCTCGGCCGGCTGCTGCCAGCCCGGTCCAATCGCGACGTCGTGATAGTGCTGCAGCAACGCCTGCACATGGCCGAAGTTGTGATACGCCCGCGGCGGCCGCGCGTAGGCGGCTTCAAGCTCGGCCCATTGCCGGGGAGGCACGGTCAGCGGCAGAGTGTCCATGCGCGCATCCTGCCCGAGTACACCCGATCCGTGAAGCGTGCCCGCGTGTTGCCGGGCAGACCCGGGCGCCCTGATGGCGGCGGGGATTCCGGCACGGCGGCGGTCTCCACGATGGCGGGCAGGCCGGTGGCAGGTGTCGCTGCCGCGATTACCCCAACTGCCAGCGGCCTTCCAACTGGTAGCGGCTCTGGCCCAGGAAACTGCGGATCAGCACGAATTCGCGCACGAACCAGCGCAGCGGCTGCACCGGCTGCACCGGCATGCGACGCCGGTCATACAGCAGGGTCATGTGCGGGGTGAAGCGCGGGTTGGCCTTGGCCCCCACGCTCTGCAGGCAGCGCGCCAACTCGGCGTGCAGGTCACCCAGCAGCTCGGCGCCGTATTCGCTCTGCAGCACGAACGGGTTCTGGTGGTTGCCGGCGAAGCTGCCCACCTGGTCGAAGCAGACCTCGAATTCCGGGGCCTGCACCCGGCTGGCGGCCTGGCGTACCCGGGCCAGCAGGCTCGGTGGCAGCCCGGCGTAGTCGCCGATGTGGTGCAGGGTGACGTGCAGCCGTTCGGTGTCCAGCGGGCGCCCTTCCAGCCCGTGCTCGTCACGCAGCCCTTCGGCCAGCTCGGAGATCCGCTCGGCGGTGAGCGGATCCGGCAGCACCGCGAAGAACAGGCGCTCGGTCGGGATGTCACTGCCAATGCCCAGCGAAAGCTGTGCCTGGTCAGAGGGAAGGAACTTCTTCATGGATTCGCGCTGGAAGCCGCCGGCCGGAGCCGTCTGTGGCGGAGGCCGATACTGACTGGGGCCGCGGATACTAGCAGACCCCGCCGGTCGCCGGGACCGCCGCGCGCCTCCACTGCCGCGGTGCGATGGACAAAAACTCGCCACCGCCGCCAGACCCTCGTCCCCCGGGGGCTGCCGCGGGTTATCCACATGTTTGCCCGGCGCTGGTCCACATGCGTTGTGGATCACGCCAAATACACTTCCACCCTGCCTCCAGAGGCATACACTGGGGCGGCCGCAGCAACCTCCAGGTGGTCGCCATGATCGGTTGGAACGCTTTGACCCTGCTCGCCGCCACAACCCTGGCCCCGCCGCCGCAGGCCCCGGTCCTGCCCGCGCAGGAGATCCCCACGCCCGCCCAGATCATGGAAATCCCGCCGGACGTGAAGGCGGTGCTCCAGGAACAGGTGATCCGCGCCAGCAACTCGCCGGAACGGCGCCTGCAGCGGCTGGTCGAACTGGTATTCCAGCCGACCGAACTCGGGCTGGAATACGACACCGAGGCCACCCTCACCGTGGCCGAGACCTGGCGGCTGCGACGTGCCAACTGCCTGTCCTTCACCCTGCTGTTCGTCGCCATGGCCCGCGAGATCGGGCTGGAAGCACGCATGCAGGAGGTTGGCCAGGTGATGACCTGGTACGAGAACCAGGGGCTGATCTTCAATGCCGGGCACGTCAACGTCGGGCTGCGCGTGGATGGGCGCATGGCCACGCTGGACCTGGACCGCAACGTGCTCTACGACGCACGCGGCCCACAGCCGATCTCCGACGCGCGGGCGCTGGCGCACTTCTACAACAACCGCGGTGCCGAGCAGCTGGCGGCGCATGACTACACCACCGCACGCCGCTACTTCGAAGCGGCCCTGGCGATGGACCCCCGCTTCGTCTCGGCGATGAACAACCTCGGCGTGCTGGAAACACGCAGCAACAACGACCAGGCCGCCGCCCGCGACTTCGATGCTGCCCTGGCCATCAACCGCATGCACCCGGCCGCGCTGCACAACGCCGCCTACCTCTACCAACGCGTGGGCGACACTCGGCACGCCGCACTGCTGCGCGAGCGCCTGGAGCGCTCGCGCAAGCGCGACCCGTTCTACCAGTTCATGCAGGGCGTGCTTGCCGAGCGAGCCGGCAACTACCCGCAGGCCTCCCATTTCTACCATGCCGCGATCGACCTGTACCCGCGGGCGCACCAGTTCCATTTCGGGCTGGCACGCACCTATTTCCTGACCGGCAACAACCGCCAGGCCGAGCGCGAGATGACGCGCGCACGCGCATTGGGCGGGACCAACGAAGTGCGCGCGATCTACCAGGCCAAGCTGGACAGCCTGCGACGGCTGGACCCCCGCCACGCCGTGCGCGACAGCCGGCCAAACGGCCTACCGCCCTTGCCGGCGCCGGCAATCATCCAGCAGCACCTGCGCGGCGAACCGACGGGCAGTCGCGACTGGCGTTGAATCAGGCCTTGCGCAGGAAGCAGGTCTTCAGCACCAGCCCCTTGATCTTGTCCGAGTTGCCTTCGATGTGCTCGGCGTCGTCCTCGACCAGGCGGATGTTGCGGATCACCGTGCCCTGCTTGAGCGGGATCGACGAGCCCTTGACCTTGAGGTCCTTGATCACGGTGACAGTGTCACCGGCCAGCAGCACGTTGCCGTTGCTGTCGCGGACCACCACCGCATCGGCCTGCGCTTCGCCGGGCGTCCACTCATGGCCGCAATCGGCGCAGATCCACAGGGCGCCGTCCGGATAGACGTTCGGCTGCGAACACTGGGGGCAGGAAGAAACGGGCATGGTGACTCCAGCAATGCGTAAAAGACCGCCTATTGTAGCCTTTCGCACCTGCCCGCCCGGCCTGGCGCGGGAACGCCTGCATGGCCGCACTGGCGCGTGAACGTCGGCCGCCCGGGGCCGCACCGTGAAATCTGCGGTGCCGGCGGGCGTAGTACAGTGCGCGGCCGATTCAACCGCACGCCCCCGGACGCTCCATGAAACTCGGCATCGACTTCGGCACCAGCAACTCGGCGGCCGCCGCCCATATCGACGGCAAGGTGGTCCCGGTCCACTTTGGCGACGCCCTGCAGTTCCGCACCACGGTGTACTTCCCCGAGGTGATGCGCGACCCCAACGATTTCGAACTCACCCCGGCGCTGGAACAGCAGCTCGAAGCCCTGGTCGAGTCCGGCCGCCGCGATGCCCGCAGCGCCGGCATCGACCGCAGCCCCGCGCAACTGCGTGCGGATGCGCTGCGCGTGGTGCGCCGGCAGTGGATGGAAGAACGCATCCGCGAACCGCAGAGCTCCACCACCCTGCTGCAGAACGCGGTCTACGGTGACGACGCGCTGGAAGCCTACTTCGAGGAGAACGAAGGCAACCTGGTGCAGAGCCCGAAATCGATGCTCGGCTACAACCTGCACCCGCGCGCCAGGCAGACCATCACCGGCATTGCCACGCACATCCTCGAGCACATCCGCCTGACCGCGTCCCGGCAGCTCGGCCAGAACGTGCGCAGCGCCCTGCTCGGCCGCCCGGTGCAGTTCCGCAGCTCGATCGGCGAGGCCGGCAACGACCAGGCGCTGGAGATCCTGCGCAGCGCGGCCCTGGCCGCCGGGTTCGACGAGGTGGACTTCCTCGAGGAGCCGGCCGCTGCGGCAATGCACTACCACGCCGTCAGCGATCAACGCCATGAGGCGGTGATCGTCGACGTCGGCGGCGGCACCACCGACATCGCCCATGCCAGCGTCGGCGGCGACACGCCGCCACGGATCCACCGCGCCTGGGGCATCGCGCGCGGCGGCACCGACATCGACCTTGCGCTGAGCCTGGCCGCCTACATGCCACTGTTCGGCCGCGGCATCACCCGCGTGCCGACCCATCACTACGTGGAAGCGGCGATGGTGCAGGACACGCCGCGCCAACGTGAGTTCCGCCAGCACAACTACGATGCGGTCGATGCCCCCTACGGGCCGCGTCTGCAGGCATTGCAGGACACCGGCAACACCGCGCGCCTGTACCGCGCGGTGGAGCAATGCAAGATCGCGCTGAGCAGCACCGACTCGCACGCCAGCGCGTTGTCCTTCATCGAAGCCGGTTTATCGGTGGAGACCGATGCGCCCCATCTGGGCAATGCCGCCGGCGGTTATCTGGGTGAACTGGAAGCGCTGCTGGCGCAGGTCCGGCAGGACATCGGCCACGAGCCGGCGGCGGTGTTCCTGACCGGCGGCATGTCACGCGCCGGCTACATCCAGCGCGCGGCCGCAGCGGCCTTCCCGAATGCCACGCTGGTCCACGGCGACCCGTCGTTCGGCGTGGTGCAGGGCCTGGCGTTGGCGGCCACCGCCGCCCCGTAGGAGCGCCCTCCGGCGCGAAGCCGGTGCTCGACACCACCCGCATGAACCGCGGTGATGCACCGGCTCCGTGCCGCGGTTTCGCGGCCGGGACTGTTCCCGCCCGGACCGTCAGCGGTCACCCAGCTTCACCCGCACGCTGCCCGAGTGCGAGCTGATGCTGATGTCACCATCACCGCCGCCCAGGCGGGTTTCCAGGCTGCGCCCCGGGCCGTACTGCGGGCGCTCCACCGTGCCGACGTCGGACTGGATGCTGCCGCTGAAGCTGTTCGCCTTCAGCTGCGCCGAGGTGCGTGCCGGCAAGGTCAACGAAACCCCGCCGCTGACCGTCTGCAGGTTGATCCGGCCACCCGGTGCCAGGCCGGCGCTGCGCACGCCCAGGCTCCCGGAGACGGTTTCGGCAGTGAGCCGCTGTACCGCACTCAGGTTCAGGTCGATCGCACCGGACACGCTGTTGGCGCTGACCTCGCCGCCGCTGGAACCGGCCACGTTGATCTGCCCGCTGACCGTCTGCAGGTCCAGCCGAGGGGTCCGCAGCTGCGAGCGGATCGCGCCACTGACCGTGTTCAGGTCGGTTTCGCCGGCCTGGCCTTCGGCGGTGATCGAGCCGCTGACCGAAGTGGCCTGCAGGCGGCGCAGGTCGACCTGGCCGACATCGATGCTGGCGCTGACCGTGCTGGCCTGCAGTTGCGCCGAACGCGGCACCCGCAGCTCCAGCACCGCGCCACGGGTGTTGCGGCTGTTCTGCGGGTAGACCACCTTGAACTGCACGCGGTTGGCGCTGTTCTCCACGTCCAGCCGCTGGCCGTCGCCGAGGGTGCCGGTCAACTGCACTTCGTTGCGGTCCCAGCCACGCACGGTGACCGAACCGGCGACGTTGCCCAGTTCGACCCGGCCACCACTGGACAGCGGCAGGCGTTGGTTGACCGTGCTCTGGGCGAACACGGAAGCGATCGGCGCCAGCAGCAGCGTGGCGGCCAGCAGGTTGCGCAGGGAGGCATTCATGAGGGGCTCCTTCAGGTGGATAGTCCGGTGGCCGCGAGGCCCTGCCGGGTGAGTTCAAGGCGCAGCGCGTAGGTGCGCCGCAGTTGGCCGAGCAGGAACCCGGCATGCGGGCTCTGGTCGATGGCGGTGCGGATGCTGCCGGCGCTGGCATCCAGTTCATCCAGCGCCGGCCGCAGTTCGGCCGGCACGGTCTCGGCCGGGATGGTGGCGATAGCCTGGCGGTACTCGTGGGTGATCACGTTGGCCTGCCGCTGCAGTGGCGTGTCCGTCATCGCCACCGTCGCCGGCCGACCGGGTTGCCACAGTGCGAATGTCCCCACGAATGCCAGCACGGCCGCTGCGGCCCCGGCCAGCCACGGCCAGCGTCGCACCGCACGCCGTGGGCGCGGGAGTTGCGCCGGTACCGGCAGCGGCGTCGCGCCGATACGCGGCGCCGGCGGCGCCTGTTCCAGCTGTGCCGCGATGCGCTGCCACACCGCCGCCGAAGGCAGGCGCTCGCGCGGCAAGGCCGCCAGCTGCCGGGTCAGGTCGTCGTTGTCGTTCTCTTCCATCATGTGTCTCCAAGCCGTGCGCGCAGCAGGCCGCGCGCGCGGTGCAACTGGGCTTTGGAACTGCCTACAGCCATCTGCAGTTCCTCGGCGATCTCGTGGTGTTTCCAGCCTTCGATGTCATGCAGCACCAATACGGCCCGTGCACGCGGCGGCAGCGTCTGCAGTGCGCGTTCCAGGTCCAGCCCGGTGGCATGGCAGCGCGTGACATCGGCCATGCCGGTCAGCACCTCCATCCCGCTTTCACCGATATCCAGCGACTCGAAGGCGGCGCTGGCACGCAGTTCCATCAGCGCGGTGTTGACCGCCATGCGGTGCAACCAGGTGCCCAGCGCGCTTTCGAAGCGGAACTGCGGCAACTTGCGCCAGGCCAGGATGAAGGTTTCCTGCAGCACGTCCTCGGCACGCGCGGCGTTGCCGCCGCACAACCGCCAGAGCAGGGCGTTCAAGCGCGGGGCATGCCGGCGATACAGGCGCTCGAAGGCATGCACGTCGCCGCCGGCGGCGGCACGGGCCAGCGCGGTGTCGTCCACGGCGGGCGGGGAAAGGCTGGCGAGGGTCACGGTGGCGTCGAGCATATCCATTGGATGCAGGGCCCGCGCAAAAGGTTTAAAGCCCACCGCGATCGGTGGCAGCCGTGCCGGCGCTGGCAGCCCCCGCGCGCTTGGCCGACAATCCAGCCTCGCCTCCCTGTAGCTGTTCCATGCTCCGATCCAGCGCCCTGCTGTGCGCCGCCCTCGCCTTGGCCGGCTGTGCCAGCACCCCACCCGCCGCCGTCCGGGCACCCGCCGATGCGCCGCGCCTGCCGCTTCACGCGCAGGCACCGGTGATCCTGGTGTCCATCGATGGCTTCCGCAACGACTACCTGCAGCGTGGATTGACCCCGAACCTGTCACGCATGGCCGCCGGTGGCGCGCGTGCCGAGTACATGCGGCCGTCCTATCCCTCGATCACCTTCCCCAACCACTACACGCTGGTGACCGGGCTGCGCCCGGACCATCACGGCGTGATCGCCAACTTCATGACCGACCCGGCCATCCCCGGCGTGCGCTTCAGCATGTTCGACCCGGCCACGGTGGGCGACGAGCGCTGGTGGGACGATGGCAAGCCACTGTGGACCAGCGTGCGCGAACAGGGCGGTCGCGCCGCGGCCATGTTCTGGGTCGGCTCCCAAGCGCCGGTGCACGGCGCCCGGCCAGAGTTCTGGCGGCCGTTCGACATCGAGGTGACCTCGCAGCAGCGCGTGCAGACCGTGCTGGAATGGCTGGCACTGCCCGCCGCGGAACGCCCGCATTTCGTCACCCTGTACTTCGATCGGGTCGACACGGTGGGCCACCTGCATGGCCCGGATTCACCGCAGTTGAACCAGGCCCTGGCCGAGGTCGACCAGGCCATCGGCCAGTTGCTGCAGGGCATCCGGGTACAGGGGCTGGAAGAGCGCACCAACATCGTGGTCGCCTCCGACCACGGCATGGCCGCCACCTCGCCCGAGCAGGAGCTGTACCTGGACGACCTGGTCGACGTGAGCCGGCTGGATTTCGGCTGGACCGGCGCCTACGCCTCGTTCGACGCCCTGCCCGGTGGCGAGGCGGCGGCCCGGCAACTGCTGGCCGGCACCTACCCGCACTTCCGCTGCATGACCCGCGAACAGATTCCGGCGCGGTTCGAGTACGGCCACCATCGCCGTGTGCCGGCCTTCATCTGCATGGCCGACGTCGGCTGGCAGGTGACCACCCGCCAGGCGCAGCAACGCAAGGGCCATCGCCTCAACGGCGAGCACGGGTACGACAACACGCTGCCGGAGATGCGGGCACCGTTCATCGGCCATGGCCCTGCCTTCCAGCCCGGCGTGGTGATCGCGCCGATCGACAACGTGGACCTCTATCCGCTGCTGGCGCGCCTGCTCGGCATCACGCCGGCCGCCAATGATGGCCAACCCGCACATACCGCCGCGGCATTGAAGCAATGAAGGCGCGCGCAGCCATGCGCCTGCAAGGAGATTGATGATGAAGCAGTTCCTGCCACCGACCCTGCACGAATGGGTTGCACCGCTCAACACCACCCTGATGATCGTCCTGATCCTGTGCGTGGCCGCCCTGCTGCGGATGCTGGTGCGGCGCCTGTTGTCGCGGCTGGGTCGGCATTACACGCTACCCCAGCCGATCGAACTGGCGATCCGGCGGCTGTCCAACTTCATCATCTGGACCGCCACGCTGTTGACCGTGCTCAACCAGGTGGGGGTGGCCCCGTCGGTGCTGTGGACCGCGTTCACCGGCTTTGCGGCGGTCGGCGCGGTGGCATTCTTCGCGGCCTGGAGCGTGCTTTCCAACATCTTCTGCACCTTCCTGATCTTCACCACCCGCCCGTTTCGCCTGGGCGACCAGATCGAGTTGCTGGAGAACGGCGAGAAGCCCGGCCTGAAGGGCCTGGTGGTCGACATCAACCTGATCTACACCACCCTGCATGAAATCGGCGGTCCTGCCGAGGGCACCCTGATGCAGATCCCCAACAGCCTGTTCTTCCAGCGCGGCCTGCGCCGCTGGCGCACTGGCGAAACGGCGCCGACGACGATCGCCGGCGACGGCTGAGGCCCAGGCGGCGGGATGGCCCCTTGGCCATCCCGCGTGGCGGGCAGCCGACGCGCCACCGAGGCTGGCACCAAAACTGAACCCTCGGCAGCATGCGCCCGCTGCACCACAGCTTTTCATTCATGCCGCACTGCAGCATGCGAAAATTGGCGCCATTCCCGGCCCCGCCGCTGCTGCACCCCGCCCGATGTCCTCCCTGAACACCTCCTGCCCTGCCTCCCCGGCGGATACCCCGTCGCCCGCCGCCGCGATTCCCGCCCCGCGCAGCGACCGCCAACGCTGGGCCAGCGTCATCGCACTGGCGCTGGCCGCGTTCGTGTTCAACACCAGCGAGTTCGTCCCGGTGGGCCTGCTCAGCGACATCGGCGGCAGCTTCGGCATGCCCATCGAGCACGTCGGGCTGATGCTGACCATCTATGCCTGGGTGGTGGCGCTGACCTCGCTGCCGTGCATGCTGCTGACCCGCAACCTGGACCGCCGCCGCCTGCTGCTGGGCGTGTTCGCGCTGTTCGTCGCCAGCCACGTGGTGTCCGGCATCGCCTGGAGCTATCCGGTGCTGATGGCCAGCCGCATCGGCATCGCGCTGGCGCATGCGGTGTTCTGGTCGATCACCGCCTCGCTGGCGGTGCGGGTGGCCCCCGAGGGCAAGCGCCCCCAGGCGCTGGGCCTGCTGGCCACCGGCACCTCGGTGGCGATGGTGCTGGGCATTCCGCTGGGCCGGATCGTCGGTGAATGGCTGGGCTGGCGCATCACCTTCTTCGCCATCGGCGGCGTGGCGCTGCTGGTGATGGTGGTACTGGCGCGGCTGCTGCCGGCCCTGCCCAGCCAGAACAGCGGTTCGGCCAGCAGCCTGCCGGTGCTGTTGCGGCGCCCGGCGCTGGTCGCCCTGTACGTGCTGGTGATGGTGGTGGTGTCGGCGCAGTTCACCGGCTACAGCTACATCGAACCGTTCGTGCAGAGCATCGGCGGCTTCGATGCCCACGTCACCACGCTGGTCCTGCTGCTGTTCGGCGGCATGGGTTTCCTCGGCAGCGTGCTGTTCTCGCGCTACGGCCTGCGCTGGCCGCGTGGCTTCCTGCTGGCGGCCATCGGCACCCTGGCCACCTGCCTGTTGTTGCTGCGTACCGGCCTGGCCAACGCAACGCTGCTGTACGTGCTGGTTTCGGTGTGGGGCGTGGCGATGATCTGCTTCGCGCTGTCGATGCAGTCCAAGGTGCTGCACCTGGCCGCCGATGCCACCGACGTGGCGATGGCACTGTTCTCGGGCATCTTCAACATCGGCATCGGCGCCGGTGCCTTGATCGGCAGCCAGGTCAGCCTGCACCTGGGCATGCAGCACATCGGCCTGGTCGGCGGGCTGCTGGCCAGCGCGGGCTGGTTGTGGTGCCTGTTCGCACTGCTGCGCTGGGGGCGCAGTTTCCGCCTGCCCGCCGCCGCGCCCTGAGCGCGCCGGCCTGCACGTTTCCTGCGCACCGGCTGCAGGTATGCTGGCGCCCAACCGCCCCTGCTTCCGGGGGCGTGGCATCGGGGGAGAAGTGGACCAGGACATCATCTTGCGCGACGGAACGGTCGCCGACGCCGCCGCGCTCAGTGCGCTGGTCACGCCGTTGGCCCGCCATCTGCTCGACGCCGACACCGGCGCCACCGCCCACGCCTTCCTCGCCTCGCTGGCCCCGGCCAGCTTCGCCGAACGGCTGGCATCGAAGGCGTTCGCGCATTACGTGGTCGAAGACGGCAGCGGCCTGTGCGGCATGATCGCCATCCGCGAAGACAGCCATGTCCACCACCTGTTCGTCAGCCGCGGCACCCGTCGGTGCGGCATCGCCCGGCAGCTGTGGGAACACGCGCTGCGCGTCCACGGCCGCCGCGAGTACACGGTCAATTCATCGGAGGTGGCGGTGCCGGTCTACGAGCGCTTCGGTTTCGTCGCCAAGGCCGCGCCACAGACGGTCAAGGGCGTGCGCTTCGTGTTGATGGAGCGTCCGCGGCTGGTCAAGCCGGTCATCCACAAGCAGTACCTCAACGCCGCGCTGTCGGACTCCCGCTCCGGGCAGTAAGCCCTCCGCCGCGCGGTGGCTTCAACGCAGCTGGCTGTCCTTGCTGCCGCGCCGGTTGTAACCGCTGTGCGCGGCCTCCTCGGCATCCAGCGCCTGCTGGCAGTTGACGCACAACCGCACGCCGGGCACGGCCTTGCGACGCGCCTCGGGAATCGGCGCCTCGCATTCCTCGCAATGGGTCAGCCCCGGGCCGCTGGGCAGGCGGCTGCGCGCACGCTTGATCGCGTCGTCGACGGTGGCATCGATCTGGTCCTGAACGGCGGTATCGCCCGCCCAACCGGTCGCCATGGCTGTTGCTCCTCGTTCGCCAACCCCTAGCGTAGCGCGGCTGGCCAAATGCCAGCACAACCGCGCCGGTTCAGCTCACCACATCAGGTCGTCGGGCACCTGGAACTGGGCGTAGTACGCGTCGTCCTCGGCATTGCCGGTGGAGATCGGGGCATCGGCGCTCTGCCCGTGGTCGAGCACGATCAGCTCGGCGGCGCGCAGGCGTACCTGCTCGGCGGCCACGCGCGGCAGCAGCTCGAAGCCCTCGCCATGGCGCACGATCACCAGCGCGCCGGACGCCAGCTGCTTGCGCAGCGCCTCGCTGACCAGCAGGGTGCGGATCACCTCGCCATCGCTGAAGCGGTATTCCAGCTCACCGCCGCGCGCCACCTTGCGGTCACCGATGATCTGCCGGGCCTGGGCACGCAGTTCGTCGGCGCGGCGCTGCGCGTTGCGCTCGGCGGCCAGCTGGCGGTCCTTCTCGGCCTTCTCGGCGCGGGCGCGGTCGGCCTCGCGCTGGCTCTCGGTCGGTGCCGCCGGCCCCTTGCCATGGCGAGCCTTGACCTGCTCGCGCGCCACCTGGGACACCTGGGATTTCTTGACCAGCCCTGCCTTGAGCAGCTGTTCCTGCAGCGGATTTGCCTTTGCCATCGTCGTGTTCGGTGTTCTGTTGCCAATGCCTGCCATGATAGCGGGCCTCCCGCCCGCAAGCCCGTACCACCGTCGATGCAACCGCTGAAGTACCTGAACGGCTACCCCGAACACCTCCAGCAGAGCGCCCGCGACCTGCTCGCGCAGGGCCGCTTGGGCGAAGTCATCCGGCGTCGCCACGACCAGCCGCATGACGTGCGCAGCGACCGCCAGCTCTACGACTACGTGCAGGCCCTGAAGGAACGCCACCTGCGCCAGTCGGTGCCACTGGGCAAGGTGCTGTACGACGGCAAGCTGCAGGTGATCAAGCACGCGCTGGGCCTGCATACCGCCATCTCGCGCAACCATGGCGGCAAGCTCAAGGCCAGCCGCGAAATCCGCATCGCCAGCGTGTTCCGCGAGGCGCCGGCGCCGTTCCTGCGGATGATCGTGGTGCACGAACTGGCCCACCTGAAGGAGCCCGAGCACAACAAGGCCTTCTATCAGCTGTGCCTGCACATGGAACCGGACTACCACCAGCTGGAGTTCGACCTGCGCCTGTACCTGACCGCGCTGGAGCATGAAGGCGGCTGAACCCGGCATCGCCGCCTGCCGCCGCGGGCGCTACACTCCCCGCCCGCCGTAGAGCCTTCCGCCCATGACCACGCCCATCCGCCTCGACAAACGCCTCGCCGCGCAGCTGCAGTGCTCACGCGCCCAGGCCCAGCAGTACATCGAGGGCGGCTGGGTCAGCGTGGACGGCGTGGTGGTGGAAACCCCGCAGACCCTGGTCGCCGATGAGCAGGTCAGCCTGGCCGCCGATGCCAGCACCGGGGCCGCCGAGCCGACCACCCTGCTGTTCAACAAGCCGGCCGGCACCGACGCCGCGCAGGTGCTTAACCTGCTGCAGGAAGCCAACCGCAGCGCCGACGACGCAAGCGGCATCCGCCTGCTGCGCCGCCATTTCCTGCGGCTGGAAACCCCGATGCCACTGGGCGATGCCGACAATGGCCTGCTGGTACTGACCCAGGACTGGCGCGTACGCCGGCACCTGCTCGAAGCCGGCCCGTCGCTGGAGCAGGAGTTCATGGTCGATGTGGAAGGCAGCGCCAGCCCGTGGACGCTGTCCCGCTTGACCCACGGCCTTCGCTACGAGGGCCGTGCCCTGCCCAGCTGCAAGGTCAGCTGGCAGAGCGAGCAACGCCTGCGCTTTGCGATCAAGGACGTGCGCCCGGGCCAGTTGCAGCACATGTGCGCGGAAGTCGGCCTGCAGGCCACCCAGGTCCGCCGGCTGCGCATCGGCCGCATCGGCCTGAGCAGGATGCCCGAGGGACAATGGCGCTACCTGGGCGCGGGCCAGCGGTTCTGACCCCACTGCTGCCGGACAACGCGGCAATACAAGCCACCGGTGAGCCCAACGAAAACCGCCGCCTTGCGGCGGCGGGGAGGATTACTTGACCACGCGCAGGTGCGGGCGCTTGCCCGCCGGCGGTGGCGATGGCGCGTCCGGCGGCGTGGTCGGGGGCAAGTCCTCGTCCGCGGCCGGCTCGGTGCCGGGAATGTCATCCGGCAGCGCCATGCCCTGCCCGGTCTCGCGGGCATAGACGGCCAGGATCGCCGGGATCGGCACGTACACCGGGAAGCTCACGCCGGAAAAACGCGCGGTGAAACTGACCGCATCATTGTCGATGTGCAGGCCCATCACCGCGCGCTCGGCGATGTTGAGCACCACGCGCTCTTCCTTGATCGCACTGGACGGCACCTGCACGCCCGGCACGCCGGCATCGACCATCACGTGCGGGGTCATGCCGTTGTCGTTGATCCATTCCACCAGCGCCCGCAACAGGTACGGACGGTGGCTGCTCATGCGGAAAGTTTCTTCAGTCATCGGACAAGTGTACGCGGCATTGATGCACGATCACCGCCCGCAGGCGGTGATCGATAAGTCGGCATACAGCCGCGGCAGGCCTCAGACCGGCAGTTCGCGCAGCTTCTTTTCCTGGTCGGTCAGGCTGCGGATGAAACCCGGGTTGCGGAAGATCCGGTTGCCGTAGTCCTCGATCGCCTTGCCATCCTTGGGCAACGCCACGCCCAGCGATTCCAGCCGCCAGATGATCGGCGCCATGGCGCAGTCGGCCAGGCTCATTTCCGGGTTGAGGAAGAACTTGCTGGCCTTGAACAGCGGCACCGACTGCGCCACCAGTTCCTTCAGGCGCTTGCGGCCGGCCTCGGCCTGGGTCTTGTTGCCCAGCTGGATGGCCTGCACCTGCGGCACCCAGTCATGCTCGATGCGCAGCATCGCCAGGCGCAGTCGCGCGCGCGACAGCGGGTCCACCGGCATCAACGGCGGATGCGGGTAGCGCTCGTCCAGGTACTCGCTGACCACCGAAGCGGCGTACAGCACCAGCTCGCGCTCGACCAAGGTCGGCACCGAGTGATAGGGGTTCAGGTCGATCAGGTCCTCCGGCGGGTTCTGCGGATCCACCGGCACCAGATCGTAGGTGACACCCTTGGCTGCAAGCACCAGCCGCACCCGGTGGCAAAGCACGTCATCGGTCGCCGAAAACAGGGTCAAGGTATTTCGCATACGCACACTCGCCGCCATCAAAAGGCTCTCCAACGGCCGGAATCCGCCGACCTTACGGCCCCGCTGGCCCAGTGCCAGCGGTCGCCACGGTTACCCGAGTGTGCCAACGCACCTGCTCGATTGCCAAGGCCCTCCAGTGGGGCGGCCGCCGGGTCAGTGCACGTCTTTCCAGTACTCGGTCTTCACCAGATAAGCCAGGAACGTCAACAGCGCAAGGAACAGGACCACCCAGACACCCAGGCTCTGCCGCTTCAGGGCGGCCGGCTCGCCGGCGTACTCCAGGAAGTTGGTGATGTCCCGCACGGTCTGGTCGTACTCGCGGGCGTCCACCTTGCCCGGCTGGGCGATCTTCAGCCCGACCACCGGCGGGTCCAGCCCCGGCTGCTCGGGCTTGCCGTGCTCGGCATGCTGGATGCCCTGCAGCTCCCACAGCGGGTTGGGCATGGAGGCGTTCGGGAACACGGTGTTGTTCCAGCCCAGCGGCCGCGACGGATCCACGTAGAACGACTTGAGGTAGGTGTAGATCCAGTCGGTGCCGCGCACGCGGGCGATCAGGCTCAGGTCCGGCGGCATCTTGCCGAACCACTTGGTGGCCTCATCGTGTGGCATGGCGACCTGGATCTGCTCGCCGAACGCGGCCCCGGTGAAGTTGAGGTTGTCCATCACCTGCGCCTCGGTCAGGCCCAGGTCCTCGGCCATGCGCGAATAACGCAGGTACTTGAGCGAATGACAGCCGGAGCAGTAGCTCATGTAGGCCTGGGCACCGCGTTGCAGCGAGGCCTTGTCGCCCAGGTCGTTGCCGGCCTGCTGCAGCTTGCCCCCCTCGGCGGCATTGGCCGACACGCAGAACACCATCGCGGCGGCCATGGCCAGCCGCACCATCCATTTGTCAGTCATGCGTCGTCACCCGTTCCGGTACCGGCTTGGTGCTGTCGAGCTTGGTCCAAACCGGCATGGTGATGAAGAAGGCGAAGTACAGGAAGGTCAGCACGCGCCCCACCCAGGTCTCCCAGATCGCGGTGCCCGGACCGGAACCGATCACGCCCAGCCACACGAAGCACACCACCAGGATACCCAGCATCACCTTGGAAATCGGGCCGCGGTAGCGGATCGACTTGACCTTGGCCTTGTCCAGCCACGGCACCAGGAACAGGATGGCGATGGCCGAGAACATCACGATCACGCCGCCGAGCTTGTTCGGTACCACGCGCAACATCGCGTAGTACGGGGTGTAGTACCACACCGGCTTGATGTGCTCCGGCGTCACCAGGCGGTTGGCCTCGGTGAAGTTGTCGTGTTCCAGGAACAGCCCGCCGAAGCCTGGCGCGAAGAAGATGATGAACGCCGCCAGCACCAGCAGGAAGCCGACGCCCACCATGTCCTTGACCGTGTAGTACGGGTGGAACGGGATACCGTCCATCGGCGCGGTCGGCGACCAGCGGTTGCCCTTGGGCCCCTTTTTTATCTCCACGCCGTCGGGATTGTTCGAGCCCACCTCGTGCAACGCCCCCAGGTGCAGCACCACCAGCAGCAGCAGCACCAGCGGCAGCGCGATCACGTGCAGGGCGAAGAAGCGGTTGAGGGTGGCATCGCCGGGCAGGTAGTCGCCCATGATCCACTCGGTCAGGCCGTTGCCGATCACCGGGATGGCGCCGAACAGCGAGATGATGACCTTCGCGCCCCAGAACGACATCTGGCCCCAGGGCAGCACGTAGCCCATGAAGGCTTCGGCCATCAGCACCAGGTAGATCAGCATGCCCAGGATCCACACCAGCTCGCGCGGCTTCTTGTAACTGCCGTACATCAGGCCGCGGAACATGTGCAGGTAGACCACGATGAAGAACAGCGAGGCCCCGGTGGAGTGCATGTAGCGGATCAGCCAGCCCCACTCCACGTCGCGCATGATGTATTCAATCGATGCGAACGCCTCGGCTGCACTGGTCTTGTAGTGCATGGTGAGGAAGATGCCGGTGAGGATCTGGTTGACCAGGATCACCAGCGCCAGCGAGCCGAAGTAGTACCAGAAGTTGAAATTCTTCGGCGCGTAGTACTCGCTGACGTGCTTGCGGTACACCGGCATCAGGCCCGGGGCACGCTCGTTGACCCAGTTGGCCACGCCGGTGGCGGTACGGACGAGGATGTTGGCCATGCTCAGGCTGCCCCCTGCGGATCGACACCGATGACGATGGTGTTGTCATCGGTGTAGTGATGCGGCGGCACCAGCAGGTTGATCGGTGCCGGCACGTCCTGGAACACGCGTCCGGACATGTCGAAGCGCGACTTGTGGCAGGGGCAGAAGTAGCCCCCCTTCCACTGCGCGTCATACGGCTCGGGGCGGATCTCGGCGACCATCTCCGGCGAGCAGCCCAGGTGCGTGCACAGGCCGACCAGCACGGAGATCTCCGGCTTGATCGAGCGGAATTCGGCATTGCCCTTGAGCACGTAGTCCGGTTGCTGGTCCTTGTTGCCGGACTCGGGGTCCTTCAACCGGCCATCAAGGCTGGGCAGTGCCTCGAGGATGGCCTTGGACCGCTTGACGATCCAGATCGGCTGGCCGCGCCATTCCAGGATCAGCCGTTGGCCTTCCTGCAGGGCGCTGATGTCGGCGGTCACCGGGGCACCGGCCAACTTGGCCCGCGCACTGGGATTCCACGATTTGATGAAAGGTACAGCTGCGAAACCTACGCCAACTGCTCCGACCACCGCGGTGGTCGTTGTCAAGAACCGGCGACGCCCGGTATTGACTGGATCGTTTACCCCATCGTTGGCCATCCGGCTCTCCGACTATTGATTAGGTAGCTTGAGGCTGCCAGCAGTCTGGGTGGGGACCAGCCTGCTCTGAAACGAATCGCACGCGAGTGTAACGGAACGCTTAACGCCCGCACAACGCGATCAAACACCAGTCCGCGGGATTTGTCACGACCCGCCGCAACACGTGGCCGAAGCTTACAGGCTGGAGGTACGTTCGCCCCGATAGCGCTCGGCCAACTGGGCCACGCGCTGGACGTAGTACTGGGTCTCGCTGTAGGGCGGCACGCCACCATGGCGGTCCACCGCACCTTCGCCGGCGTTGTACCCCGCCGCAGCCAGGGTCAGGTTGCCGTTGAAGCGACGCAGCAGCCAGGACAGGTACTGCACCCCGCCACGGATGTTCTGGTTGGCGTCGTACGAATCGGTCACGCCGAAGCGACGCGCGGTGGCCGGCATCAGCTGCATCAGCCCCTGCGCGCCGGCGCGGCTGAGCGCGGTGGGATTGAACGCCGACTCGGCATGGATCACCGCCCGCACCACCGCCTCCTCGACCCCGAACTCGCGCGCGGCGGCAGCGATCTCGGCGCTGTAGGCCTGCGTATTCAGGCGTACCGTGCCGAAGTTGACCCGGGAGGTCACCCCGCAGGCATAGCAGCGTTCGATGTAGCTGTACTGGATGGTGCGGACCGGGCCGATGCTGGCAACCTGGCTCGGCCGGGTGCTGGAGTAATGCCGCACCCCGTCCTTCATATAGGAGTAGACCTGCCCGCTGACCACGCGCTGGGCACGACCAACCGTGGCCGGTGCCGTCGCCGGGGCGGGATTGCTGGCCGCGACCGGCGCCGGCTGGGCGGCGACCGCGTTGCCCCGGCCTTCGCCGGTGATGGTCGGGACCGACGGCGCGATGGCTGGCGCAGGTGCGCGCGCGGGCTCACGCGCAGGGCGGTAACTGCTCACCACGCTGCAGCTGGCCCCGCTGATGCGGCGGTTCACGTAGTTCGGGATGCCGTCGTTGCCGACGCACTTGTACAGCGTGCCGGCACTGGCCGGCAAGGCGGCCAGTGCGGCGAGCAGAATGCCGGTGATCCCCAAAATCCCCTTCATGGCGGGGGAGTCTCCCAGCTTCGGCGAGGCTTGCCAAGTATTTGACGCGGCGTGTTCTCACCCAGCCGGCCGGGGCCGATACAATAGCCCGCTTCGAATGCGGCCCCCGGGCCGCCTGCCCGCCCACCCGTCTGGAATAAGCGCCATGCCCGGGACGCCAGCCACTCCCTCGCCGATCACGGCCGGCCCTGCCGTGCCGCCTGCTGAAATGACCACTCCTGAATTGATTCCCCTGCCCGGCGCCAAGCCGAAGGTTGCCGGCGGTGCGCGCGGCAAGCTCTACATCAAGACCCACGGTTGCCAGATGAACGAGTACGACTCGGCCAAGATGGCCGACGTGCTGGCCGAGTCCGAAGGCCTGGAGCTGACCGACAACCCCGAAGAGGCCGACGTGGTGCTGGTCAACACCTGCTCCATCCGCGAGAAGGCACAGGAGAAGGTGTTCAGCCAGCTCGGCCGCTGGAAGGCGCTCAAGGCCGGCGGCCGCGACGTCATCATCGGCGTGGGCGGCTGCGTGGCCTCGCAGGAAGGCGAAGCCATCGTCAAGCGCGCGCCCTATGTGGACCTGGTGTTCGGCCCGCAGACCCTGCACCGCCTGCCGGAGCTGATCCGTGCCCGCCGCGAGCAGAACAAGCCGCAGGTGGACATCAGCTTCCCGGAGATCGAGAAGTTCGACCGCATGCCCGAGCCGCGCGCCGAAGGCGCTTCGGCCTTCGTCTCGATCATGGAAGGCTGCTCCAAGTACTGCTCGTTCTGCGTGGTGCCGTACACCCGCGGCACCGAGGTCAGCCGCCCGTTCGAGGACGTGGTGGTCGAATGCGCGCAGCTTGCCGCGCAGGGCGTGCGCGAGATCAACCTGCTCGGCCAGAACGTCAATGCCTACCGCGGCCCCTACGGCGATGGAGAGATCGCCGACCTGGGCCTGCTGATCCGCACCCTGGCCGAGATCGACGGCATCGGCCGCATCCGCTTCACCACCTCGCACCCACTGGAATTCAGCGACTCGCTGATCGATGCCTACCGCGACGTGCCCAAGCTGGCCAACTACCTGCACCTGCCGGTGCAGGCCGGCAGCGACCGCATCCTCAGCGCCATGAAGCGTGGCTACACCGCACTGGAGTTCAAGGCCAAGATCCGCAAGCTGCGCGCGGTGCGCCCGGACATCTCGATCAGCTCGGACTTCATCGTCGGCTTCCCCGGCGAGACCGACGCCGACTTCGAGAAGACCATGAAGCTGATCGAGGACGTGGGCTTTGACCAGAGCTTCTCCTTCATCTACTCGCGTCGCCCGGGCACCCCGGCCGCCGACCTGGAGGACACCATCAGCGACGCCGAGAAGCATGCGCGCCTGTCGCGCCTGCAGGCCCGCATCAACGCGCATGCCGCCACCATTTCCAATGCGATGGTGGGGACGGTGCAGTCGGTGCTGGTCGACGGCCCTTCGCGCAAGGACCCGAACGAACTGACCGGCAAGACCGAGAACATGCGTTCGGTGAACTTCGCCGGCCATGCCCGCCTGGTCGGGCAGTTCGTCGACGTGCTGATCACCGAGGCCTTGAGCAACTCGTTGCGCGGCCGGGTCGTCACCCCGGCGTAAAGGCCTGCCGATCCCGGGTGAGCGGCGCCCACCCGGGAGTGCATGCCAGCCAACAGCCAGACGTCACCCAGGAACGCCCAAGGGCGCTCTTACGGGCCGGATGCGGTCATTTTTTCGCCATGTCGTTGAAAGGCCCGCCGTTGCTGGGCTGCGCGCGGTTATCCACACCTTCATGCAGATTCGATCCACATCCAGTGTGGACAAGCTGCCCGCCCGTGGCACTTTTTTGACCGATGTACCTGAAGCCTTGCAGCACAAGGGCTGCAGCACGATATCCACAGCTTCGTCGCGTCCGCATCCACACCGGCTGTGGAGAACCCGGTCTCAGTCCAGCCGCTTGCGGAAGCGCAGGATCGCCCCGGCCATCATCACCGTGCTGAAGGCCAGCAGCGCGACCACGCCGGGCCACAGCTCCCACAGGCTCGCCCCGCGCAGCATCACGCCCCGGATCAGGCGCAGGAAGTGGGTCAGCGGCAGCACTTCGGCCAGCCACTGCACCGAGCGCGGCATGCCGGCGAACGGGAACATGAAGCCGGACAGCAGGATCGACGGCAGGAAGATGAAGAAGGTCATCTGCATCGCCTGGAACTGCGACTGTGCACGCGTGGAGATCAGCAGCCCCAGTGCCAGGTTGGCCACGATCAACAGGCCGGCGGCGATGAACACGTCGAGCAGGCTGCCGCCGATGGGCACGTGGAACAACCAGGTGCCCAGCGCCAGCACCATGCCGGTCTGCAGCAGGCCGATGATCACGTAGGGGATGACCTTGCCGATCATCAGCTCGGCGCTGGTCACCGGCGTGGCGATCAGCAGTTCCATGTTGCCGCGCTCGCGCTCGCGCACGATGGCCACCGCGGTGAACAGCACCATGGTCATGGTCAGGATCACCCCGACCAGGCCGGGGACGATGTTGACCGCCGAACTGCGCTGCGGGTTGTAAAAGCCCACCACGCTGATCGCGGTGGGCGCCAGCGGCTTGAAGCCGGCCCCATCGAACGGCATCCGTGCCAGTTGCGCGGCCGCGCTCTGCACCGCGTTGTCGCTGCCGTCGACCAGGATCTGCAACGCCTCGCGGCCTTCGGCACGTCGCCGTTCGTAATCCATGGGGATGACGATGCCGATGCTGATCTGGCCACGCCGCATCGCCTCCACCAGTTGCTGCGGGGTTTCCGCCTCCAGTACCGGCGCGACCACGCCGGTGGCGACGATGTCCCGCGCCAGCATGCGCGAGGCCGAGGTGCGCGCCTGGTCGGCGAAGCCGGCCGACAGGTCGCGCAGGTTGGTGTTGATCGCGTAGCCGAACAGCAGCAGCTGCATCACCGGGATACCGATGATCATGGCCAGGGTGATGCGGTCGCGGCGCATCTGCCGAAGCTCCTTGACCATCACGCCGAGCAGTCGTCGCAGTTTCATGCGTCCTCCGCCGTATCCACGGCCCTGCCCCGGGTCGCGGCAACGAACACATCCTCCAGGCTCGCCGCCTGCGGATGCACCTGCGCGGTGATGCCCGCCGCCTCCAGTGCCCGGGTCAATGCCTCGCCGCCCTCGTCGTCGGCCCGCAGCACGCGCAGGCTGTTGCCGATCTGCGCGACGCTGATCACGCCCGGGCAGTCGGACAGCACGCGCGCGGCCTGCCGCGGCTGTGCCGCCTCGACCACCAGCGTGCGCCCGGCCAGGCGGGCGGTGAGTTCGGCCGGGGTGCCGTCGGCGACCAGCGCGCCATGGTCGAGGATGGCGATGCGATGACAGCGCTCGGCCTCGTCCATGTAATGCGTGGACACCAGCAAGGTCGTGCCTGCATCGGCCAGTTCGAACAGTTTCTCCCAGAAATCGCGGCGCGATTCCGGGTCCACCGCGCTGGTCGGCTCGTCCAGGAACAGCAGCTCCGGCTCGTGCAGCACCGCGGCAGCCAAGGCCAGGCGCTGCTTCTGGCCGCCGCTCATGGTGCCGGCCAACTGCTTCTGGCGGTCCTGGAACCGGTACTGCTCGAGCAACACCTCGATGCGCTGGCGCGCCCGCGCGCGCGGCAAGTCGTACACGGCGGCCAGGAACTCCAGGTTCTCGCGCACGCTCAGGTCCTCGAACAACGAGAACTTCTGGGTCATGTAGCCGATGCGGCTGCGCAATGCCTCGGCCTGCTCGGGGATCTGCAACCCCAGCACCTCGATCTGGCCGGCACTGGGGGTCAACAAGCCGCACAGCATGCGGATGGTGGTGGACTTGCCCGAGCCATTGGGTCCCAGGAAGCCGTAGACCTGCCTGCGCGGCACATCCAGGTGAATGTCATCCACGGCCTTCAGCGCACCGAACAGCCGGCTCACGCCGCGCGCGCGGATCGCGATGTCATCCGACGGAGCGACGACGCGCACCGGCGCGGCCAGTTCAACGCCGGCCATCGTCCAGCACCTTCAGCGGCGCCCCGACCGGGAGCGTGGCGGCCTCCTTGCCCAGGCTGATCTCGGCGAGGTAGCTCAGGCGCTCGGCGTCCTGGCCGGTCAAGGCAAAGTACGGCGTGAACACCGGTTCGCTGCGGATCATGCGTATCCGGCCCGGGTAGACCTGCGTGGCCGCATCGCCCTGCAATTGCACCTGCAGGGCATCCCCGACCTGGAGCCGGTTGCGCAGCGCCTGCGGCAGGTAGACGCGTGCATACGGCGCCTCGCCCACCAGCAGCACCGCCAGCGGCGCGCCCTGCGCGGGCTGGTCGCCCAGCTTGTAGGGGAGGCTGTCCACGCGCCCCGCGCGTGGCGCGACCAGCGCGAGCTTGCCGAGCAGCACCGCCTGCGCGCTCACGTTGGCCTGCGCCGATGCCAGCGCCGCTTCGCCCTGCGCCACCTGTTCGATGCGACTGCCATGCAGCAGTTCGGCCAGCGCCGCGTCAGCGCGGCCGGCGTCGGCCTGCGCGCTCTGCGCCGCCGCCCGCGCGCGGTCCAGTTCCGAGGCGGCAACCAGCTGTCGCGTCCCCAGTGGCTGCAGCCGGGCGTAGTAGACCTGCGCTTGGCGTGCCTGTGCCTGTGCGGCCACCAGTGCGGCACGCGCCTGCGCGATGTCTTCGCTGCGGGGCCCGTTGTGCAGTTCGGACAACGCCGCCGTGCTCTGTGCCGCCTGCCCCTGCAAGGCGGCCAGCTGCGACTGTGCGTAGGTCAGCTCCAACTGCATCAGCGGCGCGCCCGCCGCCACCTGCTGCCCCTCGCGCACGTCGATCCGCACGATTCGTTCCGACGCCGGTGCCGGCAGCGTCACCCGGTCCCATTCCAGCGTCCCCAGCGCCTGCGGCGCCTGCCCGCGACAGGCCGCCAGCGACAACAGCATCCCGATGACAAGGAACCCACGCCGCTTGTTCATGCCTTCAGCTCCAGTCCGTGCGTCAGCAGCGCCAATGCATGGCGTTGCACCTCTTCGGCGCCCAGGTCCTGGGCGCCGGACAACGACTGCCAGATGGGGGCACTGGCCAGCGGGAACATGGTCAGCCCCATCAACGAGACCACCATCAGACGCGGATCCAGCTGCGGGTTCAACTGGCCATCGCGTTGCGCCGCGGCGAAACGCTCGACCAGCATCCGCGGCAGCACCGGGCCAACGCGTTCGATCATCAATTCGCGCAGCGCACCCCCTTCACAGAGGATCTCGCGCACCCACAGCGTCGGTAGCCACGGGTGTTCGGCCACCGCCCGCACCACGCCCTCCACGAAGGCCGCGACCAACCCCGCCACGCCTTGGCCCGCCTCCTGCACCCCGGCATGCACCTGCGCCATCACCGGCCACAGGCGTTCTTCCACCACGGCCTGTTGCAGCCGCGGCTTGTCACCGAAGTAGTAGTGGACCAGTGCCGGCGTCACGCCCGCACGCTGCGCGATGTCCCGCAGTGATGTCGCGGCGATGCCCTTTGCGACGAAGCATGCCAGCGCGGCATCCAGCAACTGGACGCGCAGATCCGCCGCATCCTGCGTGGGGCGACGCCCGGGGGTGCGTTTGCGGGGCTTGCGGGACGACGCTGCCGGGACACCCGGCGCGACCGTTGGGGCCTGCGCTGCGGGGGCATCCACGGAGGGCTTGGCGGGCTTTCGATTCATTCGCTCATTTAATTCAACGATTAATTAAATTTCAAGCCCCCGCTCTCCCGGCACTTTGGCGATTGCCGGCCCGCCCGGACCGCGGCTCAGGACCACCCGCCGCGTCCCCTGCGGCGGCCTTGATGTCCCCGCCATCGCCACCATCTATCGCCCATGACTGCCATCACCCATCGCGACTTCACCCTGGACCCCATCGACAACGAACGACTGGCCAACCTGTCCGGTCCGTTCGACGAGCACCTGCGCCAGATCGAGCTCAAGCTCGGCGTGCAGATCGCCAACCGCGGCCATGTGTTCCGGGTCAGTGGCCCCGGCAAGACCGCCGCCGAGGCCGAGAAGCTGATCAACGCCCTCTACGCCGAGGCTGCCGACACCGTATTCGACAGCCACGGCATCCACCTGCGGCTGAACCAGGCCAACGTCGAGCAGGTGGTCGATCAGGCCTACGAAGCCCAGGAAGTGGCGATCAAGGTCAAGCGCGGCACCGTGCGCGGCCGCGGTGCCAACCAGGCCAAGTACCTGCACCAGATCACCACCCACGACATCAACTTCGGCATCGGTCCGGCCGGCACCGGCAAGACCTTCCTGGCCGTGGCGATGGCGGTGGAAGCCTTGAACGAATCGCGCGTGCAGCGCCTGATCCTGGTGCGCCCGGCGGTGGAGGCCGGCGAGAAGCTGGGCTTCCTGCCCGGCGACCTGACCCAGAAGGTCGATCCCTACCTGCGCCCACTCTATGACGCCCTGTACGAAATGCTCGGCGTGGAGAAGGTGGCCAAGCTGCTGGAGAAAAACGTCATCGAGATCGCGCCGCTGGCCTACATGCGCGGGCGCACGCTCAACGATGCCTTCGTGATCCTGGACGAGGCGCAGAACACCACCATCGAGCAGATGAAGATGTTCCTGACCCGCCTGGGCTTCGGCTCGACCGCGGTGGTCACCGGCGACCTGACCCAGACCGACCTACCCAAGCACATGAAGTCCGGCCTGCGCGATGCGATCGAGGTACTGCGCGACGTGGACGGCGTCAGCTTCACCTTCTTCGAGGCCCGCGACGTGGTCCGCCATCCGCTGGTGGCGCGCATCGTCAACGCCTACGACCGGCGCGACCTGCAGCAGGTCAAACCCGGCGCCGAGTAAGCCTTACACTCCGGGCATCACCTGCACAAAGGAAGTGTGATGCCCAACGTGTATCGCCTCTTGTCCGCCTGCACGCTGCTGGTCGTGATCTGCATGCCTGGCACGGCCATCGGCAAGAAGAAGGATGCCCCGGCCGATGCCCGCCCCTACGTTGAAACCAGCTACCTGATCGCCCCCAAACAGGTTGGCGACTTCGAATTGCAGGGCAGCAGCTTCGACCCCGGCCAGAAGTTCGATGGCGCCGGTTTCCGTTACGCCTTGAAGGACCACCAGGAAACCCGGGTGGACATCTACGTCTACCCGGCCGGGCGCATGAGCCCAGCCGAGGCGATCGACAGCGGCATCAGGGACTTCCGCGCCAGCATGAAGTACGCCGCCGAGCACGGCACCTATTCGCGGCTGCAGGAACTGCGCGACGATCCCTTCCCGCTGGACGCTGCCGATACCCGCGGCAGCGAGACCCCGGCCAACGATCTCGATGCGCAGGTGATCCACGCCATCGCCCAGGCCGAGCAGGTCACCGGCCGCAGGTTGCAGATGCAGCTGAACCTGATGCCCCGCGACTGGCCGATGTATTCCAATGGCTACCTGTTCTACAAGCAGCTGTACTACTTCAAGCTGCGAGCCTCCGCGGCGCAGGAGCGCATCCGCCAGGAACAGTTCGATGCCCTGACCGATCAGGCCGCGCGCACCCTGATCCCGGCGCTGCAGGTGGCCAACATCGGCAGTTGCAAAGACACCACGATCTACCTGGACAAGGACGCAAGCCCGGAACAGAGTGCGTTGGCGTTGGCTACCCAGGTCAGCCTGCACAAGGGCTACAACTGCCATGGCTCGGCCGAGGAAGCCGGCATACCGGCGCGCCGCGCGGACAGTGCGGTCGTGGAGATTCCGTTCACTGCCGCAGAATGGAAGTCGCGATGAAACCTCCAGCGCGCGATACTGTGCCCCTCTGTACTGCCTGAATTGCCGGAACCTGCCATGACCAAGGGCCCTACCCGCCTTGATGTAGCCATCAGCTACGCCCTCCCCCGCGCCGGCCTGCCGGCCGCGGTCAGCTTTCGCAAATGGGTGGCGGCCGCATTGAAGGGGCGCATCCGCGAAGCCGACCTGGCCATCCGCGTGGTCGATGCCAAGGAAGGCAAGTCGTTGAACCGCCACTACCGCGGCAAGGACTACGCCACCAACGTGCTGAGCTTCCCCGCCGAGGTGCCTGAAGGGCTGCCCAAGGGCGTGAAGTTCCCGCTGCTGGGTGACCTGGTGATCTGCGCGCCGGTGGTGGCGCGCGAGGCCAAGGAACAGGGCAAGGCGCTCAATGCCCACTACGCCCACCTCACCGTGCACGGCGTGCTGCACCTGCTCGGCTGGGACCACGAGGACGACAAGGAAGCCGAGGCCATGGAACAGCTCGAGCGCGAGATCCTGGCCGAACTGGGCATCGAAGACCCCTACGCCGGCGAACATTGAGCGGCCCACAAGGCGACTGACATCGCCAACTTCGCGGCCAGGCTGCGGGTGACCCCATGGCCGGGCTGCACCGGAACGGACATGCGTGGCTATCATTGACAGCCCCCGTCCTGCGGAACACCTGTGCGCCCGACCCTCTTTCTGTTGCCCCTGCTGCTCGCCTTCGCTGGCACCGCCCGGGCCCAAGGGCCGATCGACCTGGCCGCGCTGATCGAGTGCCGGCAGAGCGTCAGCGAATTCGCCGCGCTGGCACCGATCGTCAACGACCCGCTCAAGGCCGTGGCACTGGGCTGGCGACCGCTGCCGCAGGGCAACCTGTTCATGGCCGAGTACATGCTGAACACGCCGATCCGCGTATTTGGCCACCAGGTCGACCATGTCGCCATGGCCGGCGGCACCGTCCTGGCCATCCTCGACCTGCCCGAACCCCGCGACCTGGCCAGGACGCTGGACCTGGAAACCGGCTATGACGCCCCGGACAAGTTCATGGCCGGCCGCGAACTGGTCAGCCGCGACGTCATCGATGCACGTTCCGGCGAGGCGCTGATCGAGTCGGTGGTACTGGGCGTGTCCAACGTCAAGTCGCACCCCGGCAAGACCCTGGTCAGCTGCACCTACAGCCTGGACCACCCGGCCGAAGGCGAGGCCCCGGGCGCGCCGGCACCGGCCGACCCGGCGCCGTCCAAGCCCGCCGAACCCGATGTCCACGCACCGGGCCAACCCCCGGCCGGCTGAGCCGGGAGCGATAAACATCCTCTGCTAGACTTGCCGGCACCGCCCGGCGAGCCGGGTGCCGTCAAACCAAGAGATGTCTGAAGACGACAGTAGTACCAGCCCCGAACCGGGCGAGAAAAAACGCAGTTGGCTTGAGCGCCTGAGCTCGGCCTTCTCCAGCGAACCCCACACCCGCGACGAGCTGGTGACGATCCTGCAGACCGCACAGCAGGACGGCCTGATCGCCGCAGACACCCTGCGCATGATGGAAGGCGCCATCTCGGTGGCCGAGCTGACCGTGGGCGATGTGATGGTGCCGCGCTCGCACATGGTGTCCCTGCCGGTGGATTCACCCTTCATCGAACTGATGAAGCAGGTGGTCGAATCCGGACATTCGCGCTTCCCCGTGCACGGTGAGAACAAGGACGACATCCTTGGCATCCTGCTGGCCAAGGACCTGCTGCGCGGCGTGGTCGCCGACAACAGCCATTCCACTATCCGCGAGCTGCTGCGCCCGGCGGTGCTGATCCCCGAGGCCAAGAAGCTCAACGTACTGCTCAAGGAGTTCCGGCTCTCGCGCAACCACATGGCCATCGTGGTCGACGAGTACGGCGGCGTGGCCGGCGTGGTCACCATCGAGGACGTGCTGGAACAGATCGTCGGCCAGATCGACGACGAGCATGACGAGACCGAGGACCACACCGCGCAGATCGCCATCCTCGCCGATGGCCGCTACGTAGTGGACGCGCTGACCACCATCGGCGATTTCAACGAGCGCTTCGGCGCCGACTTCTCCGACGACGATTACGACACCATCGGCGGCCTGGTCACCGAGGCCATCGGCCACCTGCCGGAAACCGGCGACGAGCTGACCCTGGAGCGTTTCGTGTTCCGCGTGGCACGTGCCGATGCACGCCGCGTGCAGGCCTTCCACGTCACCATCCTGCCCCCCGAAGATCAGGACGACGCTTGATCACCTTCCGGTTGCCGCGGCGGTTGTCGGCCGCATTCGCGTTGCTGTTCCTGCTGCTGTTCGCCGGTGCTGCCGGCGCACAGGCCAGCACCGCCGCAGCGGAGCCGCCGCCGGTGCCCCGCATCGGCGTGGTGACCATGCAACCGGGCGAGATCTTCTTCGAGCGCTTCGGCCACGACGCACTGGTGGTGGCCGACCCGGCCACCGGCCAGGCCACCTCGTACAACTTCGGCTACTTCGACCCGGGCGAGGCGGACTTCGTCGGCAACTTCGTGCGCGGCCACATGATGTATTACCTGGTGGCACTGCCGCTGGAAGAAGACCTGTCGCAGTACCAGCAGGTCGGTCGCGGCGCCAGCATCCAGTGGCTGGACCTGCCAGCGGACCAGGCCCGCGCGCTGGCGGCCGGCCTGGTCGAGCGCGCCAGGCCCGAGAACGCGCGCTACCGCTACGACTACTACACCGCCAACTGCGCCACGATGGTCCGCGACACCCTGGACCAGGCCATGAACGGCGGCTTGAAATCACAGCTGGCCGGGCGTTCGCGCGGCAACACCTACCGCAGCGAGTCGGTGCGGCTGGCCTCGCCGGCGCCATGGATGTGGCTGGGCTTCGACCTGGGCCTGGGCCCGAGCGCGGACGTGCCGCTGTCGCGCTGGGAGGAAGCGTTCGTGCCGATGCGCCTGGCCGACAGCCTGCGCGAGGCCCGCAACAGAGAAGGCCGCCCGCTGGTGCTGGAGGAACACGCGCTGTTTCCGCAGCGCCTGGCCGCCGAACCCAAGGAGCAGGTCCGCCGCTGGTGGCCGTGGCTGCTGACCGGGCTAGCAGTGGCGGCACTGCTCCTGGCCGCGCGTCGCCGCCGGCACCTGGTGGCCGGCTTCGCGCTGCCGTTCTGGCTGTTCTGCGCGGTCGCCGGCGGATTGCTGACCTACCTGTGGGGCTTCAGCGAGCACCACGCCGCGTGGGCCAACCGCAACCTGTTCCTGCTCAACCCGCTGGCGCTGGCGCTGCTTCCCGGCGCCTGGATGCTGCTGCGTGGGCGTCGCCCGGGGCGCGGGTTCGCCCTGCTGCTGTGGCTGGTGGCCGGCATCGCCGCGCTCGCCCTGCCGGTGCACTGGCTGTCGCTGCAGGCGCAGTACAACGTGCAGTGGATCGTGTTGCTGCTGCCGGTGCACCTGGCGTTGGCTTGGGTGTTGCGTCCACAACGCTTGGCGGCCCCGGCGCGCTGAGGCACGATGGCCGGCATGGAACCGGTCATCACATCTCCGGCACCGGCCAATCCGGCCTGTGTCATCAACTGCACCTGGTATGGCGAAGATGGCGCGTTGCGCGCCATCGACCTGGACAGCATCAGCGACGTCCTCCAGGAAGACAGCAAGGGCTTCGTCTGGGTGGGCCTGTACGAGCCCAGCGATGCCGTGCTGGACAAGGTGCAGGAGGAATTCAACCTGCACCCGCTGGCCATCGAGGACACGCGCAAGGCGCACCAGCGGCCCAAGATCGAAACCTATGGCAATTCGCTGTTCGTGGTGGTCCACACCGCGCAGGTGGTGGACGAGCGCATCCGCTACGGCGAGACCCATGCTTTCCTCGGGCCGCGCTTCCTGCTGACCGTGCGCCATGGCGCCTCGCTATCGTATGCACCGGTGCGGGCGCGGCTGGAGCGCGAACGCGGGCTGCTGTCGATGGGCCCGTCCTTCTGCCTGTACGCGGTGCTGGATGCGGTGGTGGACAACTACCTGCCGATCACCGACAGCTTCCGCGACACCCTGGACACGCTTGAGAAGGACATCTTCGCCGAGACCTACAAGCGGCGCACGGTGATCCGCCTGTACGAGCTCAAGCGCGAACTCAACAAGATGCGGCTGGCGGTGGCACCGCTGCAGGACGCGCTGGCGCAGCTGCAGCGCAACCAGGCGCAACTGGTCAACGAGGAAGTGCGGCTGTACCTGCGCGATGTGCAGGACCACGCCGCGCGCGTCAACGACGCCATCGACACCCTGCGCGAGATGCTGGGCACGGCGTTGAGCGTGAACCTGTCGCTGGTCACGCTGGCACAGGGCGAGACCGTCAAGCAGCTGGGCGCCTGGGCGGCCCTGCTGGCCGCGCCCACGCTGGTCACCAGCTGGTACGGTATGAACTTCACCCACATGCCCGAACTCGCCGGCCGCTTCGCCTATCCGCTGCTGATGATCGGCGTGGGTGCGGTGTGCGTGGTGCTGTATCGCCTGTTCAAGCGCTCCGGCTGGCTTTGACGCCGCCGGTCGCGCGCTTCCTGCATCCGGACTTCGAGGGGAACTCCATGGCAAACCCATCCGCCTTCAACGGCACGCGCCGTCATTTCCTGCGCAACTCACTGGCCGTCGGCGCGGCGGCGTTGCCGCTGTCGCAGATGGCGCAGGCCGCGCCTGCGGCCGGTGACAGCGACCTGCCGGCGTCGATCCGCGCCCTGAAGCCGGTCGCCGCGCAGGTGGTGCCGATCGGCAATGACGAGCGCATGGCGCGCGTGGCGCGCGCCCAGCAACTGATGGGACAGCACGGCATCGACGTGCTGTTCATCGGTGCCGGCAGCTCGCTGACCTACTTCACCGGCATGCATTGGTGGAACAGCGAACGGCTGACCGGCGTGCTGCTGCCGCGCTCGGGCGAGCTGGTCTACGTCACGCCCGAGTTCGAGCGCGGCCGCACGCTGGAGCAGATCAAGCTCGGCAACGACGTGCGCGGCTGGCAGGAAGACGAAGACCCGTATGCGCTGGTCGCCAGGGTGGTCCGCGACATGGGCCACGCCACCGGCGTCATCGGCATGGAGGAGACGGTGCCGTTCTTCCGCGCCAAGGGCATCATGGACGCGCTGCCGCAGGCGCGGGTGGTCGACGCCTGGCCGGTCAGCGCCGGCTGCCGCCGGGTCAAGAGCCCGGCCGAACTGGCACTGATGAAGCTGGCCAACGCCAACACGCTGGCCGTGTACGAGGCGGTGTGGAAGGCCCTGCAACCCGGCATGACCGAGCAGGACATCAGCGGCCTGGTGGCGATGGCCTATGCCCGCACCGGGTTGAGGGGCGATGCCGACGTGAACATCGGCAAGTACACTGCCTCGCCGCACGGCTCGGACAAGCCGCAGCACCTGGTCGAAGGCACGCCCATCATCTTCGACGGCGGCTGCCGTGCCGATGGCTACACCAGCGACATGACCCGCACCGTGGTGCTGGGCCAGCCCAGCGACGAGATCCGCCGCATCTTCGACATCGTGCTGCAGGCGCAGACCGCCGCGCTGAAGGTCGCGCGCCCGGGGGTGACCATGTCGGCGGTGGACGGCGCCGCGCGCAAGGTGATCAGCGATGCCGGCTATGGGCCGGACTTCCGCTACTTCAGCCATCGCCTTGGCCATGGCATCGGCCTGGACATGCATGAGTGGGATTACCTGGTGCGCGGCAACCAGCACGTGCTGGAGCCGGGCATGACCTTCAGCGACGAACCCGGCATCTACCTCCCCGACCAGTTCGGCGTGCGCCTGGAGGACATCCTGTACGTCACCGAGGACGGTGCCGCCCTGATGACGCCGCAGAGCCCGTCGATCGATCAACCGTTCGGCTGAGCACAGGCCCAGCTTCGGTCGCGACGCGGGAAGTCCTTGCGCCGGGGCGAAGCCCCCCTCCCCACCCTCCCCTTTGCCTACGGCCAAAGGGGGGGCGAAGCAGGTCAGGCCACGTAGACCGTCTTGATGTTCATGAACTCATGGATGCCGTGGTCGGCCAGCTCGCGGCCAAAGCCCGAGCGCTTGGTACCGCCGAAGGGAAGCCGCGCGTCGCTCTTCACGACCGAATTGACGAATGCCGCACCGCATTGCAGCTGCAAGGCAACCTGCTCGCCGCGCGCCACGTCGCGCGTCCACACACTGCCCCCCAACCCGAAACAGGTGTCATTGGCCACGCGCACCGCTTCGGCTTCATCCTTGACCCTCAGGATCGCCGCCACCGGGCCGAACAGCTCCTGCGCGTAGGCCGGCATGCCTGGGCCGACGTTGTCCAGGATCGACGCGGCATACCCTGCGCAGCTGCCGGCAATCGGTTCGCCGCCCAGCCGCAACGTCGCACCCAGCGCCACCGACTCCTGCACCTGCCGATGCAGTTCATCGCGCAGGTCGGCCCGCGCCATCGGCGCCAGCGTGGTGGCCTCGTCCTGGGGGTCGCCATACACGCGTGCCCTGGCCGCCTCGACGAAACGCTGCACGAATGCATCGGCGATCGCGTCCACCAGCACGAAGCGCTTGGCGGCGATGCAGGTCTGGCCGGCGTTGTCGAAGCGCGACTTCACCGCCGCCGCGACGGCCACGTCCAGATCCGCGTCCTCGAGCACCACGAAGGCATCGCTGCCGCCCAGCTCCATCACGCATTTCTTCAACTGATCGCCGGCGTTGGCGGCAATCGAGCGCCCCGCCCGCTCGCTGCCGGTCAAGGTGACCGCTTTCACCCGGCGGTCGCGCAGGACGTCGGCAGCCTGGTCGTTGTCGATGTGCAGCACGTCGAAAACGCCGTCCGGGATGCCGGCGGCAGCCACCACGCCACGCAGCGCATCGGCGCAACCGGGAACATTGCTGGCGTGCTTGAGCAGGGCCACGTTGCCCGCCATCAGGGCCGGCGCCAGGAAACGGATCACCTGCCAGATCGGGAAGTTCCATGGCATCACCGCCAGCACGCAGCCGATCGGCTGGTAGGTGACATAGCTGCGCCGGGCCTCGGTGGTGATCGCCTGCGGCGAGAGGTAGTCGGCGGCGTGGTCGGCGTAGTACTCGCAGGCGGCCGCGCTCTTCTCGATCTCGGCCAGCGCCTCGCGCCGCAGCTTGCCCATTTCCGCGCTCATGGTGCGCTGGATGTCCTCCCGTCGCGCACGCAGGCCCGCGGCGACGTTGCGCAGGTACGCACCGCGCTGCGCCAGCGTCAGTGCGGACCAGGCCGGGAACGCGGCATCGGCGGCCGCAAGGCGTTGCTCGATGGCCGCGGCGGTCATCAGTTCGACCGTACGTTCGGTGCGGCCGTTGAAGGGGTTCACGGTTTGATACGAAGCCATGGCGTCACACCTGCATCCAACGAATGCAGCAAGGGTAACGCCGCAGGTGTTGCCGGCAGGTAAAGCACGAACCGGCGGCGCGGTGTCGTGCTCGACCGGGGTTTCAGCGGTGAAGCCCGCCGGGCGTGGCCCGGCATTGCCACTGCCTGGCGATCAACCGTTTTCCTGCAGCGCCAGCTGCCGGTCGCGCTGGCGCCGCTTCTCGGTGCGGGCGGAGATCCACCAGCCGATGAAGGCCACCGTCGACACCGCCAACACCATCACCGTGGCCAGCGCGTTGATCTTCGGGCTCACGCCCATGCGCACCGAGGAGAACACTTTCATCGGCAAGGTGGTCGAACTCGGGCCGGCCATGAAGCTGGCGATCACCACGTCATCCAGCGACAGCGTGAAGGCCAGCAGCCAGCCGGACAGCAAGGCCGGGGCGATGATCGGCAAGGTGATCAGGAAGAACACCTTCACCCGGTTCGCGCCCAGGTCCATCGCCGCTTCTTCCAGCGAGCGGTCCATCTCCTGCAGGCGCGAGGAGACCACCACCGTCACGAACGACAGGGTGAAGGTGACATGCGCGATCCAGATCGCCACCTGGCCCTTCGACGGCAGGCCGAACAGCCCGCCCATCGACACCAGCATCAGCAGGATCGACAGGCCGATGATCACCTCCGGCATCACCAGCGGCGCGGTGACCAGCGCCCCGAACACCGTCTTGGTCGGGAAGCGCTTGAAGCGGGTCATCGCCATCGCCGCCATCGTGCCGACCACCATGGACGCGGTGGCGGTCCAGAAGGCGATCTTCAGGCTCAACCACGCCGCGTCGAGCAGTTGCCGGTCGTTGAACAGCTGGCTGTAGGCGCTGAAGGAGAAACTCACCCACACTGTCGCCAGGCGCGAGGAATTGAACGAGTAGATGATCACCAGCAGGATCGGCAGGTACAGGAAGCCAAAGCCGAACAGCAGCGCCAGCCAGCCCCACCACGAATTGCGCCGCGCCATGCTCATGCCAGTTTCCCTTCCAGCTCACGCTGCTGGGAACGGTTGAAGATCAGGATCGGGATCAGCAGCAGCACCAGCATCACCACCGCCACTGCCGAGGCCAGCGGCCAGTCACGGTTGGTGAAGAACTCGCTCCACAACACGCGGCCGATCATCAGCGTGCCCGGGCCGCCGAGCATTTCCGGGATCACGAACTCGCCCACCGCCGGGATCATCACCAGCATGAAGCCGGCGACGATGCCGTTGCGCGACAGCGGCAGGGTGATCTTCAGGAAGGCCTGCCATGGCTTGGCGCCCAGGTCGTAGGCGGCCTCCAGCAGGCGGTGGTCGAGCTTGACCAGGTTGGTGTACAGCGGCAGCACCATGAACGGCAGGTAGCAGTAAACGATGCCGATGTAGGCGGCCAGCGGCGTGTTGAGGATCTGCAGCGGGGTGTCGATCAGCCCGGCCGCCATCAGCCAGCGGTTGAGGATGCCGTTGCTGTCGAGGATGCCGATCCAGGCATAGACGCGGATCAGGAACGAGGTCCACGACGGCAACACCACCAGCATCATCGCGATGTTGCGCGCCGACGGCGACATCCGCGAGATCACGTAGGCCATCGGGTAACCGATCAGCAGCGTCAGCACGGTGGAGATCAGCGCGATCTTGATCGAGCTCAGGTAGGCCAGCACGTACTGGCTGTCGGTGAACAGCGCCGTGTAGTTGCCCAGGTTGAGGTTGACGTTGAACGCGTTGTCCACGTACTCGACGATCGCCGTGTAGGGCGGCATCGCCACGGCCATCTTCGAGAAGGAGATCTTCAGCACGATCAGGAACGGGATCGCGAAGAACAGCAACAGCCACAGGTACGGCACGCCGATCACGCTGGCGCGCACGCCAGGCACCCAGCGCCGCCAACCGGCCGCGTTCTTGTCCGTCTGGCTCATGAGGTCAGCACCACGCCGTCGTTGTCGTCCCAGGACACCCAGACTTCATCGTTCCAGGTGATGCCGTCGCTGTCCCAGCGCTTCATGTTGGCGAAGTTGGAGAGGATCTTGGCGCCGCTGGGCAGGCGCACGTGGTAGACCGAGTGGCTGCCGAAATAGGCGATGTCCTCGACCACCCCGAACGCCTTGTTGGTCTCGCCCTCGGGTTCGTCCTTGGCAATGTGCACCTTCTCCGGGCGCAGCGCGAAGGCGACCGGCTGGCCTTCATAACCGGTGATGCCATGGCCGACGTAGATCGGCGCCGGGAAATCGGCCGTGCGCACGGTGACGTACTCGGGCAGGTCCTCGTCGATGACGCCTTCGAACAGGTTCACCGAGCCGATGAAGCTGGCCACGAAGCGGTTGGCCGGCTGCTCGTAGATGTCGTCGGGCTTGCCGATCTGCTGGATCCAGCCCTGGTCCATCACCGCGATGCGGGTGGCCATGGTCATCGCTTCTTCCTGGTCATGGGTGACCATCACGCAGGTCACGCCCAACTGCTCGATGATGTTGACCAGCTCCAGCTGCATCTTCGAGCGCAGCTTCTTGTCCAGCGCGCCCATCGGCTCGTCCAGCAGCAGCAGCTTGGGCCCCTTGGCCAGCGAACGGGCCAGCGCCACGCGTTGCTGCTGGCCGCCGGAGAGCTGGTGCGGCTTGCGCTTGCCGAGCTTTTCCAGCTGCACGAGCTCCAGCATCTCGCCGACGCGGCGGGTGATCGCGTCCTTGGCCATGCCGTCCTGCTTCAGGCCGAAGGCGATGTTCTGCTCCACCGTCATGTGCGGGAACAGCGCATAGGACTGGAACATCATGTTGATCGGCCGCTCGTACGGCGGCAGCGCGGTGATCGGCTGGCCGTCGAGCAGGATGCTGCCCTTGGTCGGGGTCTCGAAGCCGGCCAGGCAGCGCAACAGGGTCGACTTGCCACTGCCCGAGCCCCCCAGCAACGCGAAGATCTCGCCCTTGCGCACGTCCAGGTTGACGTCATCGACGGCGACGAAGCCATCGAATTCCTTGCGCAGGTCGCGGATGGACAGGTAGCCGGGCTCGCTGTTCAGGGCGATGGCATCGTTCCTGATGTCGGGCTTGGCATCAACGGGCATGTAGGGCTCCGGGAGCGGGCAGGTGGAAAACGCGCGTAGTGTAGCCCCCGGGTTTTGCAGGCGACACCGCCAGGTGTGGCGATTGGCGCCGGGCGGACCTTACCGGTCGCCCCCCGGGGCCGGGCGAGCGCTCCGCGCGCCGGGAGGGCGTTGCAACGGGGCCTTGCGCTTCAAAAGCCGCCCTCAGCTGCGCGGCTCGGGGGCCTGCTCCCATCCCAGGCCCAGGCTCTTCTGCAGCGCCACGTAGCGCACCAGCAGCTGCAACTGGGCCTGGGCCAGGCCGTCCTGCGCGCTCAACTGCTGGCGCTGCACGTCGAGCAGGTCGATCTGCGAGGAGGCGCCGGCCTGGCGGCGCTGGGCCATCAACGCCGCCGAGCGGGTGGCCGAGGCCTCGGCGTTGCGGGCCTTGAGCAGTTGCTCGCGGGCCGCGCCGAAACGGGTCAAGGCGCTGTTGGCATCCTGCAGGGCCGCCAGCACCGTGCCCTCGTAGGCGGCCAGGCGGGCCTGGTGACCGGCACGGGCCTGTGCCACGCGGGCCTTGTTCACGCCGAAATCGAACACCGACCAGCGCAGGAACGGCATCACCACGCTCGCGGCCGAGTCACTGTTGAAATCCGACAGCGACGACGCACCCATGCCGATCGTGCCCAGCAGGTTCACCTGCGGGAAGTACGCCGACAGGGCCTGGCCGATCTGCGCCGAAGATGCCGCCAGCTCGCCTTCGGCCTTGCGGATGTCCGGCCGGCGCCGGATCAGCGCCGCCGCATCGTCCACCTTCACCTCCGCCGGCAACGACGGCATCGGCCGATCCTCGGCCAGCGTGGCGTCCAGCGCGCCCGGCTCACGGCCGGTCATCAATGCCAACTGGTCGCGCGCTTCGGTGGCCTGCGCACGCAATGGCGCCAGCTGGGCCTGCTGCTGCTCCAGCTGCACGCTGGCACGCTCCACGTGCAGGTCCGAATCCACGCCGCGCGCGCGGCGCTGCCGGGTCAGGGCCAGTGCGTCGGCCGCCGCCGTGGCGTTGTGCTCGGCCAGCGCGATGCGCTGGCGGCTGCCGCGGTAGCCCAGGTAGACCTGGGCCACTTCCGCGGCCAGCTGCACCTGCGCATCGGCCAGCGCCGCGGCGTCGGCATCGGCCCTGGCCGCCGCTTCCTGCGCGGCACGGCGCTTGCGGCCGAACAGGTCCAGCTCCCAGCTCGCATCGACGCCGGCGATGTACAGGCTGGTATCCAGGTCGATCTTCGAGAACTCATCGCGCAGCTGCGCCGCCTCCTGGGGACGGCCATTGCTCTCGGCCACGCGCGCGGCGGATTCACCAACCTGGCGCACGTCGTCCACCAGCACGTCGGGCGGGTTGATGCGGGTGTAGCCGGCCACCGCGCCGACGCTGGGCAGCTGTTCGGCCCGGCGCTGCCGTTGCAGGCCACGCGAGGCCAGCAGCCTGGCCTGCGCCGCACGCAGGTTCGGGCTGTTGCGCAGGGCATCGTCGATCAACTGGTCCAGCACCGGGTCGTCGAGCTGCCGCCACCATTGGCTGGGGGGCGTGGCCGGCATCACCCCGGCATCGGCAGCGCGCGGCAGCGCCGGCTGGGCGACGGCGCCCCGGGCGACGTCGGGGCGCACATGGTCGGGGCCGAGCATGCAGCCGGCCAGCGTCAGCGGCAGGGCCAGGCCGAGGGAGATCGGCAACAGGGAACGGGAGACGTGTCGTGCCATCAGTGCATCGCCAAAGGAACGCCCTTGGGCAGGGGCTTGAGCAGGAACACCAGCGGCAGCGTCGCCACCACGATGATGCCGAAGATCCAGAACAGGTCGTTGTAGGCCATCACCAGCGCCTGCTGCTGCACCTGTTGTACCAGCAGCGCGGCGGCCTGCGTCGCATCGCCCGTCTGTCCGCCCAGGGCCTGCAGGTAGTCCTGCGCCAGCGGCGAGTTGGCCGTGGTGGCGCTGCCGATGGCATCGATATGGAAACTGACGCGCCGCTCCTGGAAGGTGGAGATGATGGCCAGGCCGATCGAGCCGCCCAGGTTGCGCGCTGCGTTGAACAAGCCCGAGGCATCGGAGGCCAGCGCGCGCGGCACCGAGGTGATCGCGGCCTGGTTCAGCGCCATCATCGCCAGCGCCAGCCCACAGCCCTGCAGCAACTGGCCGATGACGAAATGCATGCCCACGCTGTCCGGGGTCAATCCGAGGTTGATGAAGCATGCCGCGGCGAAGCACAGCATGCCGCCCATCACCATCACCCGCACATCGATGGTCTCCAGCATCTTCGGCATGAATGGCATCAGCAGCACCGTCGGCACGCCGCCCAGCAACAGCACGTAGCCGGCCTGCTCGGTGTTGTAGCCTGCGATCACCGCCAGGAACTGCGGGATCATGTACATCACCCCGAACAGGATCATGCCGACCGCGCCGACCATCACGAACACCGCGCCGAAGCTGCGCTGGAACAGGATCCGCAGGCGGATCACCGGCTCGTCGCTGAGGAACTGCGACAACGCCAGCAGCGCGAAGCCCACCAGCGAGACCAGGCTCAGGATCAGGATGAACTCCGATTCGAACCAGCGCTCGCGCTGGCCGTCCTCCAGCACCACAGTCAACGCGCCCAGGCCGGCGGTCATGCCGAGGATGCCCAGCCAGTCCGCGCGCAGCAGGCCACCCCAGTTCGACGTCTCGTGCGGCAGGCCGAGCAGCAGCAGCGCGATCAGTCCGGCGCAGATCGGCACGTTGATGAAGAAGGCGTAATGCCAGCTGACGTTCTCGGTCAGCCAGCCGCCCAGCAACGGGCCGATGATCGGCCCCAGGATCACGGTCATGCCGAACAGCGCCGTGCCCAGCGTCTGCTGTGCCGGTGGCAGCCGCGTGGCCACGATGGTCAAGGCGGTGGGAATCAGCGCGCCGCCAGTGAAGCCCTGGCCGATGCGGCCGAGGATCATCATGTCCAGCGTGCTCGACAGGCCGCACATCACCGAGAACGCGGTGAACAGCGAGGCGCAGATCAGCAGGAAGGTGCGCAGACCCAGCGTGCGCACGAACCAGCCGGTCAGCGGGATCATCACGATCTCCGAGACCAGGAACGAAGTCGAGATCCATGTGCCCTCGGTGCCGCTGGCACCGACCTCGCCCTGGATGGTCGGCAGCGCCGCGTTGACGATGGAGATGTCCAGCGTCGCCATGAACGAGCCGATGGTGCCGGCGGCCACCGCCAGCCAGGCGCTGGCATCGGCCTTCTGTGGCACCGCGCTGGCGGCGGCGGTGCTCATCGCGCGGCAGCGTCCCCGGACGGCGTGTTGGCGCTGTCCTCACGCGTGTCCACGGTGACCTCCACCGACATGCCGGGCACCAGGATCGTGCGGGTCCGTGCATCGGCCTCGATCCGGATCCGCACCGGGATGCGTTGCACCACCTTGGTGAAGTTGCCGGTGGCGTTCTGCGGCGGCAGCAGCGCGAACTGCGAGCCGGTGCCCGGCGAGATGCTCTCCACGGTGCCGTGCAGCGTCGTGCCCGGCAGCGCGTCCACCTCGATCCGCGCCGGCTGGCCCGGTCGCATCCGCCCCAGCTGGGTTTCCTTGAAGTTGGCCGACAGGTACAGCGACTGCAGCGGCACCACCGTCATCAACCGCGTACCGGCACCGACGAACTGGCCCACCTGCGCGGTCTTGTTGCCGATCCGCCCGTCGATGCGCGCGCTCAGCACGGTGTCCTCGAAGGCCACCTCGGCCTGCGCGGCATCGGCCTGGGCCTGCTTCAGCCCCGCGCGCGCCTGGGCCAACTGCGCCTGGCCGGCCTGCAGCTGGCTCTCGGCCCCGCTGATCTGCGCGCGCGCCGCATCGTACTGGGCCTGCGCCCGTTCCAGGTCGTGCTTGACGCTCTCCAGGTGCTCATGGGTGTCGGCGCCGGACGCCGCCAGCGGGCTGAAGCGCGCCACTTCGGCGCGTGCGAAGCGCAGCGTGGCCTCGGCGGCGCGCAGCTGGGTACGTGCCTGCAGCAGTTGCGACTGGTTGCCTTCCACCCCGGCGCTGGCGGCGGCGATGTCGGCCTCGCGCACGGCGATCACGGCTTCGGCCTGGTCCAGGGTGGCGCGGTAGGTGCGCGGGTCGATCTTCACCAGCGGCGCACCGGCCTTCACCCACTGGTTGTCCTGCACCAGCACTTCGGTGACGTAGCCGTTGATGCGCGGCGCGACCGCCACCGCATCGGCCTGCAGGTAGGCGTTGTTGGTCTGCTGCAGGTACCTGCCGGTGGTCAGGTAGTACGCCAGCCAAGCGAGCAATGCGACCAGCACCAGCAGGCCGATGCTGGTCAACGTCCAGCGTACCTTGGGGTTCTTCAAGGGCGAGGGTTTGTCCTGCGCCTGCGGTGCGTCGTTCGAGGACGCGGAGGGGGCTTGGGGCTCTTCGCTCATGGTCTCGTCGCGGCTGTCATCCGATAGGCCGGATCGCATTCAGGCGATCACGTACGTGACAGTACGGGAGCGGTGCGGGACGTCAAGTGAAATCCTGCGAAAAACCCATGAAAAAAGCCTCCACGGCAGCGCCGGGGAGGCTTTGGTCCAGATCCGGGGCATCGGCATGGATGCCTTCAGCGCGTCCCCGCCGTCGATGCCGGGGACGGCCGCGCTGCCTCCGGATGCATCAACGGCCGGTTTTGATCTCGGTCCACAGACGGGTGTACAGCTTGTCCGTGTCCGGCGTGTTGATCGCGTAGGTGAACATCTTGGCCGCCACGTCTTCCGGCGGGTAGATGGTCTTGTCGTCACGGATGGCCGGATCCACCAGCGGCGTGGCCGACTTCACCGGGTTGGCGTAGTGGGTCACGTTGGTGTTGTTGGCGGCCACCTGCGGCTCGAGCAGGTAGTTGATGAAGGCGTAGGCGTTTTCCGGGTGCTGGGCGTCCTTCGGGATGGCCAGCATGTCGAACCACTGCGGGGCACCTTCCTTCGGGATCGAGTAGGCCACTTCCACGCCGTTCTTGGCTTCCTCGGCGCGGTCGCGGGCCTGGATGATGTCACCGGACCAGCCCACCACCAGGCAGGTGCTGCCATTGGCCAGCGCACCGACCAGCTGCGAGGAATGGAAGTTCTGCACGTACGGGCGGATCGACTTGAGCAGGTCGGCGGCCTTCTGGATCACCGCCGGGTCGGCGCTGTGCGGGTCTTCGCCCAGGTAATGCAGCGCGATCGGGATCAGGTCGGCCGGCGTGTCCAGCAGCGTCACGCCACAGTCCTTCATCTTGGAGATGTTCTCCGGCTTGAAGATCAGGTCCCAGCTGTTGGCCACCTCGGTGCTGCCACCGAAGCGTTCCTTGAGCTTGGCCACGTTGTAGCCGATGCCGGTGGTGCCCATCATGTACGGCACGCCGAACTTGTTCTCCGGGTCCTGGCCGGCGATGCGCTGCATCACCGCCGGATCGAGGTTGGCCAGGTTCGGGATCTTGCTCTTGTCCAGCGGCAGGAACACGCCGGCCTGGATCTGGCGACCGAAGAAGTTCAGGGTCGGCACCACGATGTCGTAACCGCTGTTGCCGGTCAGCAGCTTGGTCTCGACCATCTCATCGCTGTCGAACACGTCGTAGGTGACCTTCACGCCGGTCGCCTTCTCGAAGTTCGGGATGGTGTCCTCGGCGATGTAGTCGGAGTAGTTGTAGACGTTGAGGACCTTGGCCTCGCCGCCTTCCGGCGTCTTGGCGCCCTCTTGCTTGCCACCGCAGGCGGCGAGCAGGGAGATGGCGACACCAACGGTCAGGATGCGCAGATTCATGGATTCTCCAGTGGTGATCCGGGAGCGGGGGGAACCGGCGTGGCCGGCGCGTGGCGCATTGTCCCACTTGCGGACGGCATCGCGCATCTGTCGGGCCGCCAAGGCCCTGGACGGCCTCAGAACAACCGGATCAGCGCGGCGGCGGCCGCGCCCAGCACCACCACCGCCAGGAAAGGCAGCCGCAACGCCAACGCCACCGCGGCCACCAGCAGCGCCCCCAGGCGTGCGTCCAGGGCGATGCCCTGCCCGCTGGAGACGGCGTTCATCGCGGTGAGCGAGGCCAGCAGGCCGATGGTCAAGGTGCCCGCCACGCGATTCATGCGCGGCGATTCCAGCCAGCGCACCGGCACCAGGTAACCGGCGAACTTGGTCGCCCAGGCCACCCCGCACCCCAGCAGCAACCATCCCCACAGGCTCATCGTGGCGCCTCCCCGCCGGACGGCGGTGCCACGTCCGGCTCCAGCCCCTCCTCCGCCGGCCCTCGGCCGAACCAGCCCCAGATGGCCGCGACCGCCGCGGCCAGCAGGATCGGCACGCCGGGCGGCAGCCACGGCAGCGCCAATACCGTCACCAGCGCGCATGCCACCGCGATGGCGACCGGCTCACGCGAGCGCAGCCGCGGCCACAGCAGGCCCAGGAACGCCGCCACTGCGGCACCATCCAGGCCCCAGCGGCGCGGGTCGCCCATTGCATCGCCGAGCAGGGCGCCCACCAGGGTGAACAGGTTCCACAGCAGGTAGACGCCAAGGCCGGCCACCCAGAACCCGCACCGTTGCTCAGCCGGGTCCTGCTGGCTGGCCGCGGTCGCGGCCGATTCGTCGATGGTCAGCTGTGCGGCCAGCGGCCGCCACCATCGGCGTGGCCGCAGCAGGCGGTTGATCTGCGCGCCATACACGGCATTGCGGACACCGAGCAGGCTCGATGCACCGAACGCCGCTGCCCCCGTGCCGCCCGCGCCGACCACGCCGATGAAGGCGAACTGCGAGCCGCCGGTGAACATCAGCAGGCTCAGCAACGCGGTCTGCAGCACGCTGAACCCCGAGGCCACTGCCAGCGCCCCGAAGGAGATGCCATACAGGCCGGTGGCCAGCGCGATCGACAGGCCAATGCGCACCGCGGGCGTGAAACGCACGGGCCGCGTCCTCAGCCGCGCGCCCGCGCGTGTTCGGCGGCGGCCACGAATACCACGTCGGTGGACGAGTTGAGCGCGGTTTCGGCCGAGTCCTGCACCACGCCGACCACGAAGCCCACGCCCACGACCTGCATCGCCACGTCATTGGGGATGTTGAACAGGCTGCACGCCAGCGGGATCAGCAGCAGCGAGCCACCCGGCACGCCCGATGCACCGCAGGCACCAACGGCGGCGATCACGCACAGCAGCAGCGCGGTCGGCAGATCCACCGGGATCCCCTGGGTATGCACCGCCGCCAGCGTCAGCACCGAGATCGTGATCGCCGCGCCGGCCATGTTGATGGTCGCGCCCAGCGGAATGGCCACCGAATAAGTCTCCTCATGCAGGCCCAGCTTGCGGCACAACTCCATGTTGACCGGGATGTTGGCCGCCGAGGAACGGGTGAAGAACGCCGTGACGCCGCTTTCGCGCAGGCAGCGCAGCACCAGCGGATACGGATTGCGGCGCATCACCACCGCCGCGATCAGCGGGTTGCCGACGAAGGCCATGAACAGCATCGCGCCGACCAGCACGCACAGCAGGTGGATGTACTCCTTCAGCGCGTCCAGGCCGGACTCGGCCAGGACCGAAGCCACGATGCCGAACACGCCCAGCGGCGCCAGCCGGATGACCATGCGCACCAGCCAGGTGATCGCCGCGGACAGGTCGCTGACCACGCCGCGGGTGGCGGGACTGGCATGGCGCAGCGCCAGGCCCAGGCCAACCGCCCACGCCAGCAGTCCGATGTAGTTGGCGTGCAACAGGGCATTGACCGGGTTGTCGACGACCTGCATCAGCAAGGTATGCAGCACCTCGCCGATGCCGCTCGGCGCGCTGCCGCCGGCCGCGGCGACATCCTTGAGCGTCAGCTGGCTGGGGAACAGGAAGCTGGCCCCCACGCCCACCAGCGCGGCCACCAGGGTGCCGACCACGTAGAGCATCAGGATCGCGCGCAGGTGGGTCTTCTGGCCATGCTGGTGGTTGGCGATGGAAGCGGCGACCAGCACCAGCACCAGCACCGGCGCCACCGCCTTCAGCGCGGAGATGAACACCGTGCCGAGCAGGCCCACTGCCTTGCCCGCTTCCGGCCAGGCCAGCGCCAGCGCGATGCCCAGCAGCAGGCCGATGAAGATCTGCAGCACCAGGCTGGGCGCGCGGGACGGAAAAGCAGGTGCGGTCATTGCAGGACTCAACGGCGAGGTAAACGCCGATTCTGACCCAAGCGGGCCATCGCCGGCACCGGCGGAACGTCATGGATGCCGCCTTGCACTGACCCCACACCCCGATCCAGCTAGGATTCACGCATGGAATCCAAGACCCCTCCCCGCCGCTGGCGGCTGCTGCGCCTGCTGGGCATCGTCCTGACGGCGCTGCTGGTGTTGTTCATCAGTGGCCTGCTGCTGGGCGACCGCCTGACTCCCAAGGCCATCGGCGCGCCCTCGCATACCCTGCCGCTGCAGGACCAGCAGACCCTGATCGACCGCGCACTGGTGCCGGTGCTGGCCGAACATCCGGGCCAGAGCGGTGCGATCTACCTGTCCGAGGGGCTGGAGGCCTACGCCGCGCGGTCGATCATCTCCCGCCAGGCCGGGCGCAGCCTCGACCTGCAGTACTACATGTGGCACGACGACATGGTCGGCCACCTGCTTGCCCACGATGTGTACCAGGCCGCCGAGCGCGGCGTGCGGGTCCGCCTGCTGCTGGACGACATGAACACCCAGGGCCTGGACCCGCAGATGATGGCGCTGGACAAGCACCCCAACATCGAGATCCGCCTGTACAACCCGTTCCGCAACCGCGATGGCCTGTGGCGCCTGCTGGAAATGGTGCAACGCGCCTTCAGCATCAACCACCGCATGCACAACAAGGCCTGGATCGCCGATGGCCGGGTCGCCATCGTCGGTGGCCGCAACATCGGCGAGGAATACTTCGACGCGCGGCCGGACGTGAACTTCCGTGACCTGGACCTGCTGCTGGCCGGCCCGGTGGCGACCGACGCCAGTACCGTGTTCGACCAGTTCTGGAACAGTGACGCGGTGGTGCCGATCGCCGCGCTGCAGTTCAGCACCGACCAGCAGCTGGGCAACTTCATCACCCAGGCCGAACGGGATGCCCGTCAGCAGGAGGCCCTGCCCTACCTGCAGCGCGTCCGCGCGCGCTTCGACGACGCCTACCTGAGCGAGCGCCTCGCCCTGCACTGGACGGCGGACATCCATGTCCATTCCGATCCGCCACGCAAGCGTGGCAACGCCGACCGCTCCGACTGGCTGGTGACGCGGCTGGCCGAGGTGCTGCTCGGCGCACGCCACAAGTCATTGCTGATCTCGCCCTATTTCGTGCCCGGCGCGGCGGGCACCAAGGCGCTGGTACGCCAGGTCCAGGACGGCGTGCAGGTCGGCGTGGTCACCAACTCGCTGGCCGCCAACGACGTGGCCGCCGTCCACAGCGGCTACATGCATTACCGGCGGCCGCTGGTCGCCGGCGGCGTGCAGCTGCATGAACTCAGGTCGCACGGCCACCCGGAGAAGGCCAGCACCTTCGGCAGCAGCGGCGCCAGCCTGCACACCAAGGCCTTCGTGGTCGACGACCGTCGCGGCTTCGTCGGCTCGTTCAACCTGGACCCACGCTCGGCCTACCTCAACACCGAGATGGGCGTCCTGTTCGACGACCCGGTGCTGGCCGCGCGCCTGCGCCAGGAATACCTGCGCCTGGCGGGCCCGGAGCTGAGCTACTGGGTCTACCTCGACCGCGACCATGAACTGCGCTGGCTCGACCGCACCCACGCCCCGGCCATCGCCCTGCGCACCGAACCGGATACCACCTGGATGCAGCGCGCGACCACCCGGGTGATCAGCTGGTTGCCGCTGGAATCACAGCTCTGACTGCCGCCGGCCGGGATGCGCCTGGGCCTCAGCCCAGCTCGGGCTCTTCACGGCTGACCCGCTTCCACAGCCAGCTCGCCACGTGCCCGGGCAGCTGCGTGGACAGGGTCGCGACTGCCTCGTCCTCGCTCATCCGCCCACCGGCATGCAGCATCGCCGCGCTGGCGGCCAGCTGCCCGGTCTGCAGCGAACGCGCCAGCCCCTGCGGCGCCTCGGCATCGACCTCCTGCAAGGCCCTGATGATGGGATCGGCCAGCTTCCAGTGACGGGCAATACGCACCGCGGTCGGCGCGGTGCAGCGCTCCAGCAGCGCCATCAACGTACCCGGCTCACGGGGCCGCAGCGGAGGCTGCAACAGCACGTCGGCCGCAGCCTGCATCACCATCGACGCGCTCAGGCCCAGCAGCAGGCCGGCCAACTGCGCGGCAAAACCGTCCTCGCGCTCGACGCTGCGTGCGTGGTCGGCCGCGGCCAGCGACAGCCGCAGCGTGTACTCCCACAACTGCTGCGCGAACAGCGCATCCACGCCGCGCGCCGACTCCATCACCGGCTGCACCAGCGCGGCGGAGATGATCTGGCGGATGCCATCGTTGCCGATCAGCGTCACCGCCCGCTCGATGCTCTGCACGTCCTGTTGCTGCAGGCGGTACAGCGGGCTGTTGGCGATGCGCAGCAGAGTGGCGGCCAGCACCGCGTCACTGCCGATGATGCGCGCGATCGAACGCGACGAGGCGGCGCTGTCGTTGACGCTCTGGATCAGCTGCGGCAGCAGGTTGGGACGGCGCGGCGTATAGCGCGAGGACAGGTCCGCGCGGGTCAGTGCCGCGGCCACGTCATCGATCACCGAACGCTGCACGCGCAGCGCATCGGCCGATGCGTCCGTCACCGCCAGCGCATGCAGCAGGAAGCGCCGCTGCAGGTCACCGGGGGCCACCTGCGGCATGACGTCCACCGGTTCTTCGTCGGCCGGCACGCGTGGCGGCGAAGGCATCTGTGGCGAACGCCTGGCCACCTGCGGCCCGGCGTGGCCGTGCTGCCAGAACCAGGCGATGGCCCCGACCACGAGGGCGGCAAGCAGTGCAGAAAGGATCGCCATGGATGCAGGCAGCGGACTCGAACGGAGGACTGCCTGCTACATCGGCGGCAGGCGTTGCATCTTTAACCGTACCGGCACCGCTCAGTCCTCGACCTTCGCCAGTCGCATGCCCATCGGCCCCTGCAACGAGCCGTCCGCGTTGACGACCAACTCCAGCGTTGCGTCCGGCTGCCCGGGCACCGTGATCCTGAGGGTGTCCTTGTCGCGGACGTAAGTGGTTTCCTGCGACTGGCCCATGACCTTGATGGCGACCTTGCCGTCGCGGCCGAAGGTGTAGGTGGCCATGCCCAACGCGTCGGCATAGGTGCCATCCAGGCCCGCGCCGCAGGCCGACAGCAGCAATACCAGCACCAGGCCCCAGGCTTTCTTCATCACAGGTCCGCTCCCGTTGGATGACCGCCGGTTGACGACCATGAACAGCGATTCTGACACACTGCCTGCCGCCCCCCGCGGCGCGCCGCCCGCGCCGCCCGTGTCCAACGGAGGACCGTCCCGTGCGTCGTTTCCTGATGATCGCCTCATTGCTGTCGATGCTCGCCGGCTGCAGCAGCCAGCCCGTGGCCAGCGCGCCCGACCACGGTCATTTCGTCGACCGCCAGCTGCAGTTCGAAGGCCGCACGTTCCGCTATCAGGTGTTCGTTCCCGCCCGCGCGGCCAGCCCTGGCAAACGCCCCCTGGTGCTGTTCCTGCATGGCTCCGGCGAGCGCGGCGATGACGGCGTCAAGCCGACCCTGGCCGGGCTCGGGCCATGGCTGAAGGAAAATCGCGACAGCTTCCCCGCGCTGGCGGTGTTCCCGCAGGTTCCCGAGGGCGAGGAATGGCGTGACCGCAACGCACGCATGGCGCTGGCCGTGCTGGATGCGGCCGGCAACGAGTTCCAGGCCGATCCACGCCGCATCTACCTGACCGGCATGTCGATGGGGGGCTATGGCAGCTGGGAGCTGGCCTTGACCCGGCCCACCCACTTCGCCGCCGTGGTGCCGATCTGTGGCGCGCTGCGTGCACCGCGCCAGGCGCGCCCGGGCCTGCTGGTCGACCAGGTCGCCGCTGACGCCGATCCCTACGTCGCCACCGTGACCCGCCTGCGTGGCGTGCCGGTCTGGAGTTTCCATGGCGCACGCGATGACCTGGTCCCCACCCACGACGACCGCGCCATCCACGCCGCCAGCGAGCAGTTGGGTGCGGGCTTCCGTTACACCGAGTATCCGGACACCAACCACAACGCCTGGGATCCCACCTACCGCAACCCGGCGATGTGGCAATGGCTGTTTGCCCAACAGCGCACCGAATAGCGGCCGCCACCAATAACGTGATGTACTTCACTGTGAATAGTAGCTGCCACGCACAAGTCACATCGCTGACCCGATCATTCCCCACGCTTCACCGCCCCGCGCACCCTGAAGCACCTTCCGCGCGTACCCCCTTCGTGCCATAACAGCCACGCAAGGGGCCGCTTGCCCACTGCCAACGGGACACGACACCCGGCGGCGGTGCGTACCCATGAAAGGAATCCGGAGACACAGGTTTGGTGACCCGCCCGTCCACCGTTCAATCCCCGCCGCCGCGCACGCGCAGCCTGTACTCGCGGCTGCACTGGCTGATCGCGGCGGCGCTGCTGCCACTGCTGGTGATCGGCGTCATCGCCATCGTCCTGACCGCCCGCGACTACCGGCGCAATTCCGAGCAACGCCTGCAGGAAACAGCCGTCGCCTTGGCACGCGGCGTGGACCAGGGCATCCGCGAGAACATCAACCAGCTGCACCTGCTTGCCGTGCTTGCACCGCACGGCGACCCGGCCAGCCCCGGGCTGCAGGCCTGGTCCGGCAACAACGCCGAGGTCCGGCTGGTGCGCGACGGCAGTGACGAAGCGCGGTCCCTGCCGACGCCGGTGCTGCGCGATGCGCGCCGGACCGGCCAGGCACAGGTCTCCAACCTGTTCTCCGACACCACCGGCGCGCCGCCGGAAGTGGCCATCGCCCTGCCCTTCACCGACAGCGCCGGGCAACCGCAGGTGATCGCGTTGGTGCAGCCGTCCAACCGCCTGATCAACACGATCCTGCATTCGGCCGACGAGGCCAGCCTGCTGGTGGCGGTGGTGGACAGCAACGGCATGATCGCCGCGCGCTCGCGCAACCCCGAGCGCTTCATCGGCCAACCGGCGCCGGACTGGTACAAGCTGCAGCTCAACGGCGGCAACGCCGGTGTATTCGAGGCCACCACCAAGGAAGGCAAGGGCACCGTGCTGGCCTTCCACAAGCTGCATGCCGCACCGGGCTGGGCCCTGGTGGTCGGCGAGCCGCAGAGCAGCTTCCAGGCCCGCTGGCAGCGCCCCCTGCTGGGCGTCATCCTCGGCGGCCTGCTGGCGGCAATCATCGCGCTGTTCTCGGCGCGCGCCATTGCGCGCAGCATCCTGTTGCCGATCCGCGCCCTGGCCCAGCGCGGGCGCAACATCGCCTCCAGCGAGGGCACCCCGGCCGATCCCCCCACCTCGCGCATCACCGAAGTGCAGAGCCTGCAGACCAGCCTCAATGACAGCGTGGATGCGCTCAAGCGCAGCGCCGACGAGGCCCGTGCGCTTGCACGTGACCTGAAGGTCAGCGAGCAACGCTACCGCGCCGTCGCCGAGGCTGGCGCCCTGGTGCTGTGGGAATCGGACCGCAACGGCCAGGTCCGTTCGGTCACCGGTTGGCGCGAGCTCACCGGCCTGCCGGAGCAGGACGCCCTGGGCAAGGGCTGGCTGCGCCGGGTCAACGAGGAGGACCTGGCCCCGATCGAGATCGCGCTGGAGCAGAGCTTCACCGCCGGCACCCCGCTGGACGTGGAGTTCCGCGTGCTCGACCTGTATGGCAAGTGGCGCTGGCTGCGCGCACGCGGCGCACGGGTCGGGCCGGAGCAGTCCGGCTGGGCCGGCGTGCTGGAAGACGTGGACGCCCGCCGCCAGGCGCAGGCCCGCATCGCCTACCTGGCCCAGCACGACCCGCTGACCTCCCTGCCCAACCGCACGGTGCTGTTCGAAAAGCTCGAGCACGCGTTGGCCGATGCGCGCCGCGGTCGCCACAGCGCCCTGCTGCTGCTCGACCTGGACCGTTTCAAGGAGGTCAACGACACCCTGGGCCATCCCACCGGCGACCGCCTGCTGCAGGAGGTCGCCCATCGCCTGCTCGGTTGCGCGCGCAGCAACGACGTCGTCGCCCGCCTCGGCGGCGACGAGTTCGCGATCCTGATGGCACCGGAAAGCCGGCCACCGGAAGCAGCCGCGTCACTGGCCACGCGCGTGGTGGAGGCCCTGGGCCGCCCCTTCGAGCTGGAGGGACATCCCATCGCCATCAGCGCCAGCATCGGCATCGTGCTGATCGACAACCTTGCCGGCAGTTCGGAAAAACTGATGCGCAACGCGGACCTGGCGCTGTACCGCGCCAAGGAGGAAGGCCGTGGTTGCTACCGCTTCTTCGAGGCGGAGATGGACACCCGCATGCAGCTGCGGCGGCAGCTGGAGACCGAGCTGCGGGCCGGCTTGGAGCAGCAGCAGTTCGTGCTGCACTACCAACCGCTGGTGGACCTGCAGCAGCGCCGCGTCACCGGCTTCGAGGCACTGCTGCGCTGGAACCACCCGCAACGCGGGTTGCTGGACCCGGGCCAGTTCCTGGCCCTGGCCGAGGACATCGGGCTGATGATCCCGCTGGGCGACTGGGTGCTGCGCCAGGCCACGCGCGACGCCGCGCACTGGCCGGACGAGATGAAGGTGGCGGTCAACCTCTCGGTGTCGCAGCTGGCCCAGCCGGACCTGGCCGATACCGTGGAAAAGGCATTGGCCGACGCCGGCCTGGCCGCGGCGCGGCTGGAGCTGGAGATCACCGAGAACGCACTGATCGCGAACATCCAGGCGGCCTCGTCGCACCTGCTGCGGTTGAAGGTCGCCGGCGTCTCCATCGTCATGGACGACTTCGGCACCGGCTACTCCTCGCTGGGCTATCTGCGCGCGTTCCCGTTCGACAAGGTCAAGATCGACAAGTCCTTCATCCGCGACCTGGGCGAACACAGCCAGGGCAGCGCCATCATCGGCGCGGTCTCGCACCTGTGCGGCAAGCTCGGCATCACCGCCACCATCGAAGGCGTGGAAACCCACTCCCAGCTGTCACAGCTGAAGGACGAGCACTGCGCCGAGGGCCAGGGCTATGTATTCGGGCGGCCCATGCCGGTCGAACAGATCCGCGCCTTCATGCGTCAATGGCCCCAGCGCTGGCAGGCCACCGACTGAGCCCCGGACGCAGCGGCCCCCGCGCCAGAGCACGGGGGCCGCTGCATGTGATCGGGACCGCGCGGCTCAGTTGACGCCGCGGATGGCCAGGGTCAGGGCCAGCACGCTCAGGATCACAGCGATGGTGCCGTCCAGCACCCGCCAGGTCGACGGCTTGGTGAACAGCGGTGCCAGCAGGCGGGCACCCAAGCCCTGCGCGGTCAGCCACACGCCGCTGGCGGTGACCACGCCGGCGGCGAAGGCCATGCGCGACTCGCCGAAGTTGTCGGCGATGGAGCCGATCACCATCATGTCCAGCCAGAAGTGCGGGTTGATGATCGAGAAGCCGGCCGCGGCGAGCAATGCCGTGCGCAGCGACTGCTCGGCATTGTCGTCCAGCTGCATGCCGCCACCGCCGGAGAACGCCCGGCGCGCCGACTGCAACGCATACCAGCCCAGGAACGCCACGCCGCCCCACAGCAGCACCGTGGTCAACCACGGCATCTGCTCGGTCAGGCGGCGCAGGCCGACCACGCTGGCCATGATGAACACCGCATCGATCGCGAAACAGGTCGCAATGATCGGAATGACGTGCTGGCGCATGATGCCCTGGCGCAGGATGAACGCACTCTGCGCGCCGACGATGGCGAACAGGCCGATGCCGATGCCGGCACCGCTGAACCAGGCACTGCCTGCGGCTTGGGCGGAAATGACGGAAAACATGGGGGACTGCCTTTCTTCTGGGGGATTGCCACGGCGGGAGGAACCCACGCACCGCGGCTGACGGGCGCAATTGTCGCAGCGCAGCATTGAAAAGTAGAGCTAAACTTCGTTAACCATCTTTAGCAGAACTTAATCATGCGGATCGACCACTCCCAATTGCGTGCCCTGGCCGCGGTCATCCGCGAAGGCAGCTTCGAGCGCGCGGCGTTGTCACTGAACGTGACCGCCTCGGCCATCTCCCAGCGGATCAAGGCGCTGGAGGACCGCGTCGGCAAACTCCTGGTCAAGCGCAGCATCCCCACCGAGGCCACGCTGGAAGGCCAGGTGCTGGTACAGCTGGCCGAACAGACCGCGCTGCTGGAGCGTGACGCGTTCGAGCGCATCGGCATCTCCGACGCCGAACTGCCGCGCGCCAGCATCCCGGTGGCGGTCAACCACGACAGCATGGAGACCTGGTTCCCGGAGGCGGTGCAGGCCTTCTCGCAGACCACCACGACCACCTTGGACCTGCATACCGAGGACCAGGACCACACCGTGGCCCTGTTGCGCCAGGGCGCGGTACTGGGCGCGGTGACCACCCTGTCCGAGCCGGTGCAGGGCTGCCAGATCCACGAGCTGGGCAGCATCCGCTACGCGGCCACCTGCACGCCCGAGTTCCATGCCCGCTACTTCGCCAAGGGCGTCAATGCCCAATCGCTGGCGCTGGCCCCGGTGCTGGTGTTCAACCGCAAGGATGACCTGCAGGCGCGCTACGCGCGCCGCCTGGCGGGCATCGCGCAGCCGTTGAACGCACCGACCTGGTGGATCCCCTCCACCCGCGCCTTCGTCCACGCCAACCTCGGCGGGCTCGGCTGGACCATGAACCCGCTGCCGCTGGTGCGCCGCCACCTGGAAAGCGGACGCCTGGTCTACGTCAAGGCCCGCGCCTGGGAGGACGTGCCGCTGTACTGGCAGCACTGGAAGGGCGAGGTCAGGACCATGGCCCTGCTGACCCGCGCCATCCTGCAGGCTTCGGCGATGCTGGTGCGGCGGCGGCGCTGATCCCGTCGGGGCGATGCTGCGCTGCAAGTTTCCCCAAAGGACACTGCCCGCCCGCCGGGCAGGGGCGGAAGCTTCACGGATCGTCAGGTCCACCCGCCCGGAGCCGCCGCATGTCGACCATCCGCATCGTCCCTGTCCTCGCCTCCTGTTTCCTCGGCACCCTTGGCCTGCCCCTGGCAAGCGCCCTCGCCCTGCTGCCCGGCACGGCCCACGCACTGGATTGCGGCGGCAACAACGGCTACACCTGCACCGGCAGCGCCAACCAGTACGCCGGCGGCTTCAATCCCGGCGTCGGCCAGGGCGGCTTCGGGGGCGGCAGCTGCACCGCCACCCGCACCCCGGTGGTGTTCATCCCCGGCAACGGCGACAGCGCGATCAGCTTCGACATGCCGGCCGGTGCGGTCAGCGGCTACACCACCCCGCCGCGCTCGATCTACGCCGAGCTCAAGGCCGCCGGCTACAACGACTGCGAGCTGTTCGGCCTCACCTACCTCAGTGCCAGCGAACGCGCCGCGCCGCAGTACAACTACCACTCGCCGGCCGCCTACCAGGTCATCAAGACCTTCATCGACAAGGTCAAGGCGTACACCGGCAAGAGCCAGGTCGACGTAGTCACCCATTCGCTCGGCGCCACGATGATGCTGGCCACCATCAAGTACCACGGCTACCAGGGCAGCGTGCGTCGCTTCATCAACATCGGCGGTGGCCTGCGCGGCCTGCAGACCTGCCGCAGCACCGGCTACCAGTCGGCGCTGGCACCGACCTGCAATGCCGAAGCCTATGTGTTCCCGTACAACTACTACACCTTCGGCCTGTACCCGAGCACCGGGGTGAGCTACTACGGCTACAACCGCTGGACCGGCAGTGGCAGCGGCAGCCTGCGCACCTTCCCGGCCACCTACACCGGCATCCGCTTCTACACGATCACCGCCGGCCTGCGTGACCAGGTGCACTGCTTCACCACCAGCTACAGCGGTGGCTGCAGCGACGGCGCGCTGTTCAACAGCGCCGCCAACGTCTACGCGCAGGTCGACGTCGGCGCCGGCAGCAGCGCCTACAGCTTCGACTGGGATTGGAGCGACGGTGGCCCGTACAACTTCGGCGGCGGTGACACCAGCAACGGCGTCGGCCATTTCCGTTCCAAGAACAACAGCGGCGTGATCGTCCGCAACATGCTCACCACCGACTGCACCACCGACTGCGCCGCCGGCTACAAGGACGTCCACGGCCCGGCGGTCAATCGCTGAGGCGTCCTCAGTCGAAGGCCAGGGAAAGCCCCACGCCGCCCTGCCAGTCCGTCGTGCGCGCGTCCAGCCCACGCAGGAAGGAGACATCCAGCTGCAGGCGCGGCGTGGCCATCCAGGTCACGCCGGCACCGGCGGCACGCATGTACTGCGCGTCGGTGCCGTACCCAGCTTCGACATAGACACCCAGGTCCTCGCGCAGGGCAACGCCGTAACTGGGCGACAGCAGCCAACCCCTGCCGTCCTCCCCCCACTGCCGGTCCGCGTACAGCGCCAGGCTGGCGTCCCGCGGCATGGCCCAGGCCAGGGTCACGCCCAGGTCATAGTCATGGCCGGCCCCGCCCAACGGCGCCTGCCCCCAGGGCAGCGTGGCGCCGGCCTTGAGCGCCAACGACAGTCGCTCCCCGCTCAACGCCGGCGCCCACTTCAACGCCACGCTTCCGTCACCACCGCCGCTTTCCCGCACGCGCCCGCCGCTGCCGTGCCGGCGCGACTGGTCCCAGCTGTCCGCTCCCAGCTGCAGTTCCAGCGTATCGGACAGGCCGGCGCGCAGCAGCGTGGCCGCGGCCCACGTCGTCGTCGTGGTGCCCGCGCTGCGGTCACGGCTGGCGTCCGGCAGGCCCTGCTCCCAGGCGAACACGCCCTTGCCGAGCGTACGGGTGGAAAAACCGATTCCCGGCCGGTCGAACGCGGGCACCTCGTCGGCGTGCGCACGTGGTGCGACCAGCAGGGGCAGGACAAGCAGCGCAAGGAGGGTCTTCATGCCGGCATGGTCCCTGCCCGGCCGGCGTGAGGGCGTGAACGCCCGTGGGCCCGCGCCGCCACGTGGACGCCCGCCTTTGGGCATGCCGGGCGGCAGGCGCCCGGTGCGGATCAGCGATGCGCCAGCGCGTAGTCCAGCGCGCCGACCACGGCTGCGACCTGCGCATCGTTGCACTGCTGCGGTGTCGCCTTCGGGCTGTCCGGGTAGACCTCGGTGGTGGTCGTGTAGCGCGCGCCACTGACGCTGGCGCACAGGCCCAGCGCCTTGAGCGGATATTCGATCACGCCATGCGCCACCACCGGCGAGCCGATGATCTGGCCGTGCGCGTCGGCCGGCGCGATATGGGTGACCTTCTCCACCTCGGCGATCACCGCCTGCTGGAATGCCGGCTGCCGGTTCTCGCTGTCGTCGACCAGATAGAAGCCATCGGGGATTTCGCCAGGTTCGAACGGCTTGCCGTCGCGCGCCGCCAGCGCCGGACGGAACTCGGACTCATCGGTGTCGGTGGTCTCGTGCAGGTCGATGTGCATCAACACGCGCCCCTTCAGCGGTGCCACCAGCGCCATCAACGCCGCCGACTCCGGCGCCGGGCTGTTCGGCACGAACGAACGGTTCGGGTCCAGCGCCAATGCGTTCCAGCGCTGGATGCGCTCGTAGCCCCACGGGCTGACGCAGGGCACGACCAGCAGGTTGCACGTGTCGGCGTAGTCGGCGGCACGCTGGTCCAGGAACTGCAGCGCGCCCTGCACGCCACTGGTTTCATAGCCATGGATGCCGCCGGTCACCAGCATCACCGGCAAGGCGTCGTCCCAATCCGGACTGCGCACGGCCAGCAGCGGATAGCGCGCACCGGGGTAATCCAGTTCGCCGTACTGCGAGACATCGAAGCGATCACGTAAGGCATCCACCTTGGCCACCACTTCCTCGGCATGGCTGCGCAGCACCTTCTGCCGCGCCAGCCACTGCGCGCGCTCGGCCGCGCCCCACGGCTGCCCGGGCGTACCCACCGGATAGAAAGCGGTATCAGTGCTCATGCGTGACCTCATCAAATGTTGCGGACAGGCGCGCACTGTACACCCGCCGCCGACCGGCGCAGGAACGCACGCAGCAAAAAGGCCCCCGCAGGGGCCTTGATGCTGGGCGGTCCGGGCTCAGCCGCGGCTCTCGAGCAGGCGGCTGATGTCGGCGTCCTTCTGTTCCCACAGACCATTCATCCACTGCTGGAATTGGGCGCGGAAGGTACGGTCATCCTGGTAGTTGCCGTTGATCAACTCGGCGGGAATCGGCAGCTTGCGCACCAACACCTTCACCTCCGGCAGGCGGTTGGCCATCAGGTCGATCATCGACGGGATGCCCTTGGGATAGACGATGGTCACGTCCAGCAACGCATGCAGGCCCTTGCCCATCGCGTCGAGCACGAACGCCACGCCGCCGGACTTGGGCTTGAGCAGATGCCGGAACGGCGAGCCCTGGCTGTCATGCTTGGCCGGGGTGAAACGCGTGCCCTCGACGAAGTTCATCACCGCCACCGGGATGGCGTTGAATTTCTCGCAGGCCTTGCGCGTGACCTCCATGTCGCGCCGGCCGAGCTCAGGGTTCCTGGCGATCTGCTTGCGCGTGTAGCGGCCCATGAACGGGAAATCCAATGCCCACCACGCCAGGCCCAGCACCGGCACCCAGAACAGCGAGCGTTTCAGGAAGAAGCGCAGCAGCGGGATGCGGCGGTTGAACACCTTCTGCAGCACCAGGATGTCGACCCAGCTCTGGTGGTTGGCCAGCACCAGGTAATGTCCATCGCGCTCCAGGTCGGCATCGCCGCTGACCTGGAAGCGGGTGCGGGTGAACAGGCCCATCATCGCGCTGTTGGCCCCGATCCAGCTCTCGGCCAATCCGGTCAGCATCGGGTTGCAGGCCAGGCGCACCTTCTTGAACGGCAGGATCGCCTTGACCAGCGCGACCACGAACAATGGCAGGCAATGCGCCAGCGTGTTGAGGGCCACCAGCAGCAGGATCGGAATAACGCGTAACCACACCATGGGAGTACCGGGGCGCCCCTGAGCCATAAAGGCGGACAGGGTAGCAAACCCGATCATGGCTGGTTGGCGTCGAATGAACGGTTTCGTCAGCTTGCCGTTGCCCCGCCTCCGGACGGTGGCGGCACGTGCCGGCCGTGCCCCAAAAGGAAAGGCCGCCCCGAAGGACGGCCTTTCCCGGATGCTCAGGCGTTCAACCCGCTCAATGCATCATGTGATGGTTCATGTTCCACATCACCCACAGCGTGCCGACCACGATGATGCCGATCACCACCAGGGTGAACAGGCCGGCATTGACGTTCCAGCGGGCGGCCGAGGAACGGTCCAGGTGCAGGAAGAACACCAGGTGCACCAGCAGCTGCAGGATGCCGGCGACCACGATCACCGCACCGGTGGCCAGGCCGGAGGACAGGCCGCCGCTCATCACCACCCAGAACGGGATGATGGTCAGCACCGCAGCCAGCACGAAACCGATCAGATAGGACTTCACGCTGCCGTGGCTTTCGCCGCCGGTACCGTGTGCATGATTGTCATGTGCGGACATTACATAGCTCCCGACAGGTAGACGACAGAGAACACGCCGATCCAGACCAGATCCAGGAAGTGCCAGAACAGGCTCAGGCACGCCATGCGGGTCTTGTTGCGCGGGGTCAGGCCATCGCGCTTGAGCTGGATGAACATCACCAGCAGCCACAGCAGGCCGGCGGTCACGTGCAGGCCGTGGGTGCCGACCAGGGCGAAGAACGCCGACAGGAAGGCACTGGAGTCCGGACCGTTGCCGTTATGGATCAGGTGGTTGAACTCCCAGATTTCCATGCCCATGAAGCCTGCGCCCAGCAGCCAGGTGATGGCCAGCCAGAAGAACATCAGGCCCTGCCTGGACTGGTGCATGGCGATCATGCCCAGGCCGAAGGTCAGCGAGGACACCAGCAGCAGCGCGGTTTCCCAGGCCACGAACGGCAGCTCGAACAGCTCCTTCGGGCCCGGACCACCATTGGTGCCGCCGGACAGCACCACGTAGGTCACGAACAGCGAGGCGAAGATGAGCAGATCGCTCATCAGGTACACCCAGAAACCGAAGACGGTGTTCTCGCCCGAATCGTGGTGCTCGTGGTCGTGGCCGGCTGCATCTGCAGCCGAACCGTGGTTCAACGTGTGGGCGTTCGTGCTCATGCCTTCACCTCGGTCTTCACCAGCCCCTGTGCTTCCAGGTGGCGGCGGTGTTCGTTCTCGATACGTTCCACTTCAGCGGCCGGCACCCAGTAGTCCACGTCCTTGTCGAAGGTACGGACGATGAAGGTACCGATCATGCCGACCAGGCCGATGATGGCCAGCCACCAGATGTGCCAGACCATCGCAAAGCCCAGCACCAGGCTGAACGCGCCGATCACCACGCCGGCACCGGTGTTGCGCGGCATGTGGATGTCGGTGTACTTGGCCGGCTTCGGCCAGGCTTCACCACGCTGCTTGCGCTGCCAGAAGTCGTCGTGCTCCTCGCCCTTGGGCAGGGTCGCGAAGTTGTAGAACTGCACCGGGGAAGCGGTTTCCCACTCCAGGGTACGGGCATCCCACGGGTCGCCGGTCAGGTCCATGTTCTTCTTGCGGTCGCGGATGGACACGTAGATCTGGATCACCTGGCACAGGATGCCCAAGGCGATGATCGCAGCGCCGACGGCGGCGACGACGAAGAACGGCTGGTACTCCATGTTCGGGTAGCTCTGCATGCGGCGGGTAGCGCCCATGAAGCCCAGGGCGTACAGCGGCATGAAGGCCACGTAGAAGCCGATGAACCAGCCCCAGAACGCACGCTTGCCCCAGGTCTCGTCCAGCTTGAAGCCGAACATCTTCGGCCACCAGTAGGTGATGCCGGCGAACATGCCGAACACCACGCCGCCGATGATGACGTTGTGGAAGTGGGCGATCAGGAACAGCGAGTTGTGCAGCACGAAGTCGATGGCCGGGATCGCCAGCATCACGCCGGTCATGCCGCCGATGGTGAAGGTGACCATGAAGCCGATCGTCCACAGCACCGGCGAGGTGAAGTGCACGCGACCGCGGTACATCGTGAACAGCCAGTTGAAGATCTTCACGCCGGTCGGGATCGAGATGATCATCGTCGTGATGCCGAAGAAGGCATTGACGTTGGCACCCGAGCCCATGGTGAAGAAGTGGTGCAGCCACACGATGAAGGACAGCACGCCGATGCAGGCCGTCGCGTACACCATGCCCTTGTAGCCGAACAGGGTCTTGCGCGAGAAGGTCGCGATCACTTCGGAGAACACACCGAATGCCGGCAGCACCAGGATGTAGACCTCCGGGTGGCCCCAGATCCAGATCAGGTTGATGTACAGCATGGCGTTGCCGCCACCGTCGTTGGTGAAGAAGTGCGTCCCCAGGTAACGGTCCAGGGTCAGCAGCACCAGGGTGACGGTCAGCACCGGGAAGGCGGCGATGATCAGCACGTTGGTCACCAGCGCGGTCCAGCTGAAGACCGGCATGGTCATCAGCTTCATGCCCGGGGTGCGCATCTTGAGGATGGTGATGAAGAAGTTGATGCCGCTCAGCGTGGTACCCAGGCCGGACACCTGCAGCGCCCAGATGTAGTAATCCATGCCCACGCTTGGACTGTATTCCAGCCCCGACAGCGGCGGGAACGCCAGCCAACCGGTCGCGGCGAACTCACCGATCCACAGCGAGATCATCATCAGGCCGCAGCCTGCGACGAACAGCCAGAAGCTCAGCGAGTTCAGGAACGGATAGGCAACGTCGCGCGCACCGATCTGCAGCGGCACCACCAGGTTCATCAGGCCGGTGATCAGCGGCATGGCCACGAAGAAGATCATGATCACGCCGTGGGCGGTGAAGATCTGGTCGTAGTGGTGCGGCGGCAGGTAGCCCTCGGCGCCGCCGGCGGCGACGGCCTGCTGGGCACGCATCATGATCGCGTCGGAGAAGCCGCGCAGCAGCATCACGAACGCCACGATCAGGTACATCGCGCCGATCTTCTTGTGGTCCACCGAGGTGAACCACTCCTTCCACAGGTAGCCCCACAGCTTGAACTTGGTGATGGCACCCACGACTGCCAGGCCACCGATGATCGCGCCGATCAGGGTGGTCAGCACGATCGGATCGTGCGGCAGTGAATCAAATGAGAGTTTTCCGAGCATCGTCATTCTCCCGAGCCACCGTGGCCAGCGTGAGCGGCCCCGGCGTTCGCGTCTGCATTGTGACCGTCGTGGCCGTCAGCCTCGCCTGCGGCGGGGGCCGCTGCGGCGTCGTGACCTTCGTGGCCCATGGCTTCATGGTTCATCGCCTCGTGGCCTGCGCCCTCGTGCGACATCGCCTTGCCGTCATGCTTCATGCCGAAGTGGTGGTTGTCGCCCACGTGCTTGGCGATGATCCAGTCGAACAGGCCCTTCTCGGTGCTGCCGTAGTAGGTCACCGGGTGCCAGTCGTGGTTGCGCTCGGCGCTCAGCTCGGCGAAGGACGCCTGGTCCATCACCTTGGCATCGGCGCGCACCTTGGCCAACCAGGCCTGGTACTCGTCGTTGCTGACCGCGTGCGCGTCGAAATGCATCTTGCTGAAGCCCGCGCCGCTGTAGTGCGAGGAGCGGCCGTGGTAGGTACCGGCTTCGTCCGCGATCAGGTGCAGCTTGGTCTCCATGCCGGCCATCGAGTAGATCATGCTGCCCAGATGCGGAATGAAGAACGCGTTCATCACCGTGTCGGCGGTGATCTTAAGGTTCAGCGGGGTGTGCACCGGGAAGGTCAGTTCATTGACCACGGCGACGTTTTCTTCCGGATAGACGAACAGCCACTTCCAGTCCAGCGAGATGGCCTCGACCACGACCGGCTTGGCGTCCGACTCCAGCGGCTTGTACGGGTCCAGGGCGTGCGAGGAGCGCCAGGTCAGCACGGCCAGCACCAGCACGATCATGCAGGGGATCGACCAGACCACCACTTCGATGGCGGTGGAGTGATGCCAGGTCGGCTCGTAGCGGGCCTTGGTGTTGGAAGCGCGGTACTTCCACGCGAACACCAACGTCAGCACGATCACCGGGATGACGACCAGCAGCATCAGCACCGTGCAGGTGATCAGCAGCGTGAGTTCGTCCCGGGCGATCTGGCCCTTCGGGTCAAACAAGGCCCAGTCGCAGCCCGTCATCAAGACGGCCATCGCGACAATCAGGCCCGGACGCAACAAGCGTCCAAGAGATTTCAACGGAATCATCGGTCGATCCAATTGCGGTGGAGGTACTGGCCCCCACGCCCCATGCCACAAGCGCGAACAGCCGCCCGGGGATTGCCCGCCGGGACGACGCTGAACAGGGAACGTGAGTCAGTGCCGCAATTTTAGGCCTTCACGCAACACTTAGGATAGGCATTGACAATGATTTCACGCAGGAAACAGGCACCTGGACGTGCGACACGTTGTCGCACCGGCGGCGCACGCGCGCAGGCCGGAAAGCAAAAAAGCCGACTTGGCAAAGTCGGCTTTCTGCTTTGGTGCCGGAAACAGGAGTCGAACCTGCGACCTACGCATTACGAATGCGCCGCTCTACCAACTGAGCTATTCCGGCGTGGCCGCGAAGTTTAATGAATGCCGGCGGCGTGGTCAATCGACCAGGCGCAGCCGCAGTTCCTTCGGCAGCGCGAACACCATCGATTCCGGTTCACCATCCAGCTCGGCCACGCCGCTGGCGCCGAGCTCGCGCAGGCGGGCGATCACGCCATCCACCAGCACCTGCGGTGCCGAGGCACCGGCGGTCAGGCCGATGCGCTGCTTGCCGGCCACCCAGGCCGGATCGATCTCCTGTGCACCGTCGATCAGGTAGGACTCCACGCCTTCACGGCGGGCCAGTTCACTGAGGCGGTTGGAGTTGGAGCTGTTCGGCGAACCGACCACCAGCACCAGGTCGCACTGCTTGGCCAGGTCACGCACCGCGTCCTGGCGGTTCTGCGTGGCGTAGCAGATGTCGTCGTTCTTCGGGCCCTGGATGGCCGGGAAATGGGTACGCAGGGCTTCGATCACCGCGCGGGTGTCATCCACCGACAGCGTGGTCTGGGTGGTGTAGGCGAAGTTCTCCGGCTGGCTGACCTGCAGCGCCTCCACGTCCTCCACGCTCTCCACCAGGTAGATGTGGCCCTTGCCCTTCTCGCGGTTCCATTGGCCCATGGTGCCTTCCACTTCCGGATGGCCTTCGTGGCCGATCAGCACCACGTCGCGGCCGGCGCGGCAGTGCCGCGCCACTTCCAGGTGGACCTTGGTCACCAGCGGGCAGGTGGCGTCGAACACCTTCAGGCCGCGGCGCTCGGCTTCGCCGCGCACCGCCTGCGACACGCCATGCGCGCTGAAGATCACCGTGTTGCCGTCCGGCACTTCGTCCAGTTCCTCGACGAAGATCGCCCCGCGCGCCTTCAGGTCATCGACCACGAAGCGGTTGTGCACCACCTCGTGGCGCACGTAGATCGGCGCCCCCAGCGTCTCGATCGCACGCTTGACGATCTCGATGGCGCGGTCGACGCCGGCGCAGAAACCACGGGGATTGGCGAGCAGAACGTCCATCTTTCAGATACTCCGGCCGGCAATGGCCGGTTTCGGTGAAACAGGTGGGAATTATCCGGCTTTTTTGCCGGACTTGCCTTCAAACAGGCCCGACACGGCGATGCCGATGGCGCCAGCCACGATCGCCGAATCGGCGATGTTGAACGAGGGCCAGTAATGGTTGCCCACGTACCACTGGATGAAGTCCACCACGTGACCGTGGATCTGCCGGTCGATCACGTTGCCGATCGCGCCGCCGATCACCAGTGCATACGGCAATGCGCTGCGCCAGTTGGCACGCGGCGTGCGCGACAGCCAGAACGCCATCAGGCCGCTGATCGCCACCGCCAGGAAGGTGAAGAACCACAACTGCCAGCCACCGGCGTCACTGAGGAAGCTGAACGCCGCGCCGGTGTTGTAGGTGCGGTACCAGTTCCAGAAGCCGTCGATCACCGGTACCGGGGTGAACTCGGGCAGGCTCGACAGCACCCACGCCTTGCTCCACTGGTCCAGCCCGATCACCGCCACCGATACCAGCAGCCAGATCAACGCATTGGGTTTAACCGCTTTCGACTGCATGTGTGCATCCATAGAAATTCTTCAGGAAAGACGCGGGCGCCCGGCCATGGCCGTCGGCACCCCCGCCCCTTCGACCGCCGTGGCTGGTCAGAACCAGCGGCGATCCTCGCCCGCACCTTCGATGTTGCTGACGCAGCGGCCGCACAGTTCCGGGTGCGCGGCCACCGCGCCGACGTCGGCGCGGTAATGCCAGCAGCGCACGCACTTGGCCTTCTCGGTCGGCTGCGCGCTGACGAACACCTCGTCGGTGGTCGCCGGGCGCACGCTCACGTCGCCGCTGATGAACAGGAAACGCATTTCATCAGCCAGCGGCTGCCAGCGTGCGGCCTGCTCCTCGTTGGCGGCGACGGTGATCTCCGCTTCCAGCGCCGCGCCGATGGCACCGTTGGCGCGCATCGGCTCCAGCACCTTGGCCACCTGCTCGCGCAGCGCCAGCAACTGGTCGAAGTCGGCCGCCGACAGCTGTGCATCGGCCGGCAACGGGGCCAGGCCGTCGTACCAGGTGGTGAACAGCACGTTGCCGGCGCGTTCGCCCGGCAGGTAGCCCCACAGCTCCTCGGCGGTGAAGGTCAGGATCGGCGCCACCCAGCGCACGAACGCCTCGGCGATGCGGTACATCGCGCTCTGCGCCGAACGGCGGCCGCGCGAATCCTCCTGCATCGTGTACAGGCGGTCCTTGGTCACGTCCAGGTACAGCGAGCCCAGGTCCACGCTGCAGAAGTTCAGCAGCAGCTGGACGATCTCGGCCATGTTGTAGCTGGCGTAGGCGAGCTTGATCTTCTCCTGCAGCTCGAACGCGCGGTGCACGATCCAGCGGTCCAGCGCGACCATGTCTTCCAGCGGGCGCAGGTCCCGGGCCGGGTCGAAGCCGTCCAGGTTGCCGAGCAGGAAGCGCGCGGTGTTGCGCAGGCGGCGATAGGCATCGGCGTTGCGCTTGAGGATCTCCTGCGACAGCGACATCTCGTTGCTGTAGTCGGCCGAGGCGATCCACAGGCGCAGGATGTCCGCGCCCAGCTTGTTCATGATGTCCTGCGGCTCGATGCCGTTGCCCAGCGACTTGGACATCTTGCGGCCGTGCTCGTCCACGGTGAAACCGTGGGTCAGGCACTGCCTGTACGGCGCCGCCTTGTCGATGGCCACGCCGGTCAGCAGCGAGGACTGGAACCAGCCGCGGTGCTGGTCCGAGCCTTCCAGGTACAGGTCGGCCGGCTTGCCGAAGCCACGCGCCAGCAGCACGCCTTCGTGGGTGACGCCCGAGTCGAACCAGACATCGAGGATGTCGGTGACCTTCTCGTATTGCGCGGCCTCATCGCCGAGCAGTTCGCTGGCATCGAGCGAGTACCACACGTCGATGCCCTCGACCTGCACGCGGTCAGCCACCTGCTGCATCAGCTCGACGGTGCGCGGGTGCGGCTCGCCGGTCTCGCGGTGCATGAACAGCGCGATCGGCACGCCCCAGGTGCGCTGGCGCGAGATCGTCCAGTCCGGGCGCCCGTCCACCATGCTGGCGATGCGCGCCTTGCCCCAGGTCGGGAACCAGCCCACGGTGTCGATGGCCTTCATCGCATCGGCGCGCAGGCCGGCCTTGTCCATCGAGATGAACCACTGCGGGGTGGCGCGGAACACCAGCGGCGTCTTCTTGTGGCGCCAGCAATGCGGGTAGCTGTGCTGGATTTCGACGAACGCCAGCAGCGCGCCGCTCTGGCGCAGCACCTCGATGATCAGCGGCTGGGCCTTCCAGATGTGCAGCCCGGCCAGTTCCTGCGTGCCGGCCGGCGGCGTCGACGGCAGGTACACGCCCGCACCGTCGATCGGGTTGATCTGGCCGGCGTTGTAGTGCTCCAGCAGGCCATAGGCCTGGCTGACCACATAGTCCTCCTGGCCGTGGCCGGGCGCGGTATGCACCGCACCGGTACCGTCGGCATCGGACACGTGCTCGCCGTTGAGCAACGGGATGTCGCGATTGGCGTAGAACGGGTGCGCCAGCAGCTGGTTCTCCAGCGCCGCGCCCTTGGCATGGCCGTGCACCACCACCTCGGCCACGCCATAGCGGGCCAGCGAACGCTCGGCCAGCGCCGAGGCCAGCACCAGCCAACGCGGCTGGCCGTTGTGGGCCGGGCCCTCGACCAATGCATATTCGATGTCCGCGCCCAGCGACACCGCCAGCGAGGCCGGCAGCGTCCACGGGGTGGTGGTCCAGATCGGCACCGCCACTTCCACGCCCGCCGGCAGCGTGACGCCGAAGCTGGCGGCCAGCGCCTTGGCATCCCGCGCGGCGTAGGCCACGTCCACGGCCGGCGAGGTCTTGTCCTGGTATTCGATCTCGGCCTCGGCCAGCGCCGAGCCGCAGTCGAAGCACCAGTGCACCGGCTTGGCGCCGCGCACCAGGTGGCCGTTGGCCACGATCTTGGCCAGCGCGCGGATCTCGTTGGCCTCGAAGTCGAAGCTCAGCGTCTTGTACGGGTTGTCCCAGTCACCGATCACGCCCAGGCGCTTGAAGTCGCGGCGCTGGATCTCGATCTGCTCCTCGGCGTACTCGCGGCACTTCTGGCGGAACTGGACCGCGTCGAGCTTGACGCCGACCTTGCCCCACTTCTTCTCGACCGCGATCTCGATCGGCAGGCCGTGGCAGTCCCAACCCGGCACGTAGGGCGCGTCGAAGCCGTCCAGGTAGCGCGACTTGACGATGATGTCCTTCAGGATCTTGTTGACCGCGTGGCCCAGGTGGATCTGGCCATTGGCGTACGGCGGGCCATCGTGCAGCACGAACAGCGGCCGGCCCTTGGCGTTCTCGCGCAGCTGCGCGTAGATGCCCTGCTCTTCCCAACGCGCCAGGATGCCCGGCTCGCGCTTGGGCAGGTCGCCGCGCATCGGAAACTCCGTTGCCGGCAGATGGAGGGTGGCTTTGTAATCCTGGCTCACGCGGTGGCTCGCAATCTGTGTTCGGAAAGGATGCGACGCGCCTGTTCGGCGTCGCGGTGCATCTGCTCGGTCAGCGCCGGCAGATCGTTGAACTTCTCTTCATCGCGCAGCTTGGCGACGAATTCCACTTCGATGTGGCGACCGTACAGGTCGCCCTGGAAATCGAACAGGTGGGCCTCCAGCAGCGGCTCCACGCCCTCCACGGTCGGCCGCGTGCCGAAGCTCGAGACCGACGGCCACGGCTGCTCGAAGACACCGTGCACCCAGGTAGCGTAGATACCTGAAAGTGCGGGTGTTTTGGGGAAACGCAAGTTGGCCGTGGGGAAGCCCAGCGTACGGCCCAGCTGCTGCCCGCGCACCACCCGGCCGCCGATCGCGTACGGGCGGCCCAGCAGGTCGGTGGCGTGGCCGAAGTTGCCGGCCACCAGCAGCTCGCGGATGCGGGTGCTGGAGATGCGCTCGCCGTTCAGGTGCACCGGCTCGATCTCGCCGGCCACGAAGCCCAGCTCGGCGCCCATCGCCTGCAGCAGCGCGATATCGCCGCCACGGCGGTTGCCGAAGTGGAAGCGGGGGCCGATCCAGACCTCGCGCGCCCCCAGCCGGCGCACCAGCATGTCGCGCACGAAGTCCTCGGCGGTGATCGCCGCCATCCGGGCGTCGAAACGCAGCAGGCCGACCTGGTCGATGCCCAGCTCGCGCAGCGTGGCCACCTTGTCGCGGGCCAGCATCAGCCGCGGCGGCGGGTTGTCCTTGGCGAAGAACTCACGCGGCAGCGGCTCGAAGCCCAGCGCCACGGCGGGCACGCCCAGCGCGCGGGCACGGGCAACGGCGTGGCGCACCAACGCCCGATGGCCCAGGTGCAGGCCGTCGAAGGCACCGATGCAGACCACGCTTCCCTGCGGGGCAAGCACCCCGCCATCGACGTCTCTAAAAAGCCTGCTCATTCCATCCGGATCCGGCCCTTTCCGGGCCGGTTCTGTCTCATGTAGCCCGGAAGTATAGCGGGCGCCTCAATGCCCGCGCAGGTCGCGCGGGCGGAAGCCCATGGCCACCATCGCCAGCAGGTAGGTCAACCCGCCACCGCCGACCAGCAGCGCCAGGCTGCCGATCCGATGCCACTTGTCCATCGGGGTGAACGCCGGCAACCAGTACAGCAGGGCCAGCAGTACCGCCACCATCGCCGCACAGGACAGCAGCAGGCGCACCACGTACCCGCCCCAGCCGGGTCGCCGCTGGTAGACGCCGGTCTTGCCCAGCCAGTACCACAGCAATCCGAGGTTCAGGTAACTGGACAGCGCGCTGGCGATGCCCAGTGCCAGGTGCAGGCCCGGCTGCTTGGCCAGCGCGGCCATCACTCCCTGCGCCTTCAACGCCTCCGGCACCATGATCTGGTAGACCACCGCCAGCAGGATGAAGTTGAACACCATGTTGGCCACCAGCGCGACCAGGCCGGCGCGCACCGGGGTCTTGGTGTCTTGCCGCGAGTAGAACGCCGGCAGCACCACCTTCAACAGCGCAAACGCCGGCAGGCCGAAGCTCAGGCCATAGACCGACAACGCCGTCATCCGGGTATCGAACGGGGTGAACTGGCGGTACTGGAACAGGGTCGCGATCAGCGGCTCGGCCAGCAGCAACAGGCCAAGCATGGCCGGTACGGCGATCAACAGGGTCATCCGCAGGCCCCAATCCAGCGCGTTGGAGAAGCCTTCCCCATCGGTCTTGACGTGATGGCGGGCCAGCGCCGGCAGAATCACCGTGCCCAGCGCCACCCCGAACACGCCCAGCGGCAGCTCCAGGAAGCGGTCGGCCAGCGACAGCCAGGACTGCGAACCGTCGCTGAGCTTGGCCGCGATCACCGTGTCCAGCATCAGGTTGATCTGCGCCACCGAGGAGCCGAACAGGGTCGGCACCATCAGGGTCAGCACCCTGCGCACGTCCGGGTGGTTCCAGCCCCAGCGCGGCAACGTCAGCAGGTTGATGCCCCTCAGCGAGGGCAGCTGGAACAGCAACTGCAGCACGCCGGCCGCCAGTACCGACCAGCCCAGCGCCAGGATCGGCACCTCCAGCCGCGGCGCCAGCCACAGCGCGCCGGCGATCATGCACAGGTTGAGGATCACCGGCGTCAGCGCCGGCATGGCGAACTTCTGGAAGCTGTTCAGCGCCCCGCCGGCCAGCGCGGTCAGCGACACGAACAGCAGGAACGGGAAGGTCAGCCGCAGCAGGTCCACCAGCAGCCCGTACTTGACCGGGTCGGCGGCATCGGCGTCGGCGAACAGCCAGGCGATCTGTGGCGTGAAAATCAGCCCCAGCGCGGTCAGGACCAGTAGAATGCCCCCCAGGGTCCCGGACACCCGGGACATGAGCTCGCGCAGGTCAGCGTGCGGGCGGGTTTCCTTCACCTCGGTGAATACCGGTACGAACGCCGTGGCGAACGAGCCCTCGGCAAACAGCCGGCGCAGGAAATTGGGCACGCGGAAGGCCACCCAGAACGCATCGGTGGTCGCATTGGCACCGAAGGTGATGGATATTGCCTGATCGCGCACGAGCCCGAGGACCCGCGAAATCATCGTCATGCTGCTGAACGACAGCAGCCCCCGCAACATGCGCGGCGAACTCACTTAACAGCCCCCTTGACAACTCGACTTGACGTTCATTTGGTCTGCCATCATACTTGTGAGCTTGCTGTTCCCACCACATCGATTTTCAGGAAACCACCACTGTGGCCAATATCAAGTCCGCCAAGAAGCGCGCCAAGCAGACCGTTGTGCGCAACGCGCGTAACACGGCTCAGCGTTCGATGCTGCGCACCGCCGTCAAGAAGGTGATCAAGGCTCTGGACGCCAACGACGCCGCCGGCGCCGAGGCTGCCTTTGCCGTCGCCCAGCCGATCCTCGACCGTTTCAGCGCCCGTGGCCTGATTCACAAGAACAAGGCTGCGCGTCATAAGAGCCGTCTGACCGCCCGCATCAAGGCCATCAAGGCCGCCTGATCCGGCGATCACCTGGGGCCGCAAGGCTCCCGGCATGAAAAGCCCGGCCCCGCGCCGGGTTTTTTGTTGCCCGTGATCCCCATGGAGCGGAGCCAAGCCCCGCCGGGCTTTCCCGGGAAGACCCTTGCCGAGCCTGGCTCGGCACTGCCGGCATAAAAAAACGCCGCCCTCCCCTTCGGGAGCGCGGCGCTTCTGCCTGCAGCACGGGAGACTCAGCCGCCCTGCGCTTCGCGCTCCTCGGCTTCCAGCAGCTTCTGGTGGTCGAAGAAGGCCATGATGTCCTTCATGATCGGCCAGGTACCTTCACGACCCAGCGCCGAGACCAGGTACCACGGGCCGGTCCAGCCCAGCTCCTTGACCACCTGCTCGGCCGCGGCCTGCGCCTCGTCCTCGAACATCAGGTCGGCCTTGTTCAGCACCAGCCAGCGCGGCTTCTCCAGCAGCTCCGGGTCGTGCTTGCCCAGCTCACGCTCGATCGCACGCACCTGCTCGACCGGCGAGATGCCCTCCACGCCCCCTTCCATCGGCGAGATGTCGACGAGGTGCAACAGCAGGCGGGTGCGCTGCAGGTGACGCAGGAACTGCGCACCCAGGCCGGCGCCGTCGGCAGCGCCTTCGATCAGGCCCGGGATGTCGGCGATCACGAAGCTGCGGTAGTTCTCCACCTTCACCACGCCCAGGTTCGGGTACAGCGTGGTGAACGGGTAGTCAGCCACCTTCGGCGTCGCCGCCGAGACCGCGCGGATCAAGGTGCTCTTGCCGGCGTTCGGGAAGCCCAGCAGGCCGACGTCGGCCAACAGCTTCAGCTCCAGCTTGAGCAGGCGGTCCTCGCCCTCCTCGCCCGGCAGCGCCTGGCGCGGGGCACGGTTGGTCGAGCTCTTGAAGTGCATGTTGCCCAGGCCGCCCTTGCCGCCCTTGGCCACCAGCAGGCGGTCACCATGCTGGACCATGTCACCGATCACTTCGTCGGTGGCCACATTGATCACCACGGTGCCGACCGGCACGGTGATGACCAGGTCCTCGCCACCCTTGCCGTAAGCCTGGCGGCCCATGCCGTTCTCGCCGCGCTGCGCCTTGAAGATGCGGTCATGGCGGAAGTCGACCAGGGTGTTCAGGTTCTCGTCGGCACGGATCCACACACTGCCGCCGTCGCCGCCGTCACCACCATCGGGACCACCGAGCGGAATGAACTTCTCACGGCGAAAGCCCACGCAGCCGTTACCGCCGTTGCCAGCGATGACCTGGATCTCCGCTTCGTCTACAAGTTTCATGATTCTGGTTGCCCACTGATGGCGGGAGGCAGGACTGCCTGGCCGCTGATTCTATGCAATGCCCCGGCCTGGCCGGAACGACGGACCGCTGGCCCGCCAATATATCTGCCAACGAAAAACCCCGCCGAAGCGGGGCTTTCGTCAGCTGCCCACGCTGGACGTGGGCGCCTGCGCGTGCGGAATCAGACTTCCGCGACGACGCTGACGGTGCGACGCTTCTTGGCGCCCTTCACCGAGAACTCGACCTTGCCGTCGACCAGCGCGAACAGCGTGTGGTCACGGCCCAGGCCCACGCCTGCACCCGGGTGGAACTGGGTGCCGCGCTGACGCACGATGATGTTGCCTGCCTCGATGGCCTGGCCACCGAAGATCTTGACGCCCAGGTACTTCGGGTTGGAGTCGCGGCCGTTGCGCGAGGAGCCTACGCCCTTTTTATGTGCCATGACGGATTCTCCTTTGCTTAGCCGGCGATGCCGGTGATTTGGATTTCGGTGTAGTACTGACGGTGACCCTGACGCTTCATGTGGTGCTTACGGCGACGGAACTTGATGATCCGGACCTTGTCGGCGCGGCCATGGGCCACGACGGTAGCGGTCACCGAAGCGCCCTTCAGCGCATCACCCAGCTTGATGCCGTCGGCATCGCCGAGCATCAGGATGTTGTCGAACTTGATCTCGCTGCCGGCTTCGACTTCGAGCTTTTCAACGCGCAGGGTTTCACCCTGAGCGACGCGGTACTGCTTACCGCCAGTTACCAGAACTGCATACATGACCAGACTTCCTCTGTAGTTATTGTGGTCGCCGTGCCCGCCATCGAGGGCGGACAGAAGCGGAATTTTACCGACACAACCCAACCCGGGTCAACCCACCCCCTGCTCGGGAAAACCGTGTCTGAACAATCACCTGCCTACCGTCCAGTCTCAGCTTTTCGGACTGGCAAATGCGGTAATTGCCCCAAAATCACAAGGCCGCTAGGCTGATCGACTGCCGTCAGCTACGCCCCCCACTTCCGCCGCCGGCCTGCCGGCGGCGGTCCAATACGGATCTCCCATGGCGATGGATTTCATCCGCATCCGCGGTGCGCGGACGCACAACCTCAAGAACATCGACCTCGACCTGCCCCGCGACAAGTTGATCGTGATCACCGGCCTGTCCGGCTCGGGCAAGTCCTCGCTGGCGTTCGACACCATCTATGCCGAAGGCCAGCGCCGCTACGTCGAGTCGCTGTCGGCCTACGCACGCCAGTTCCTGAGCGTGATGGAGAAGCCGGACCTGGACCACATCGAGGGGCTGTCCCCGGCCATCTCGATCGAGCAGAAGTCGACCTCGCACAACCCGCGCTCGACCGTGGGCACCATCACCGAGATCTACGACTACCTGCGCCTGCTCTACGCCCGCGTCGGCAGCCCGCGCTGCCCGGACCACGGCTACCCGCTGGAAGCGCAGACGGTCAGCCAGATGGTCGACCAGGTGCTGGCGCTGGACCCCGAGCAGCGCTACATGCTGCTGGCCCCGGTCATCCGGGACCGCAAGGGCGAGCATGTGCAGGTGTTCGACCAGCTGCGCGCGCAGGGCTTCGTGCGCGTGCGGGTGGACGGCGAGCTGTACGAGATCGACGCGGTGCCGCCGCTGGCGCTGCGCCAGAAGCACACCATCGAGGCGGTGATCGACCGCTTCCGCCCGCGCGAGGACCTCAAGCAGCGCCTGGCCGAAAGCTTCGAGACCGCGCTCAAGCTGGGCGACGGCATGGCCTCGGTGCAGAGCCTGGACGACGCCAAGGCCACCCCGCAGCTGTTCTCCTCCAAGTACTCCTGCCCGGTCTGCGACTACGCGCTGCCGGAGCTGGAGCCGCGCCTGTTCTCGTTCAACGCGCCGATGGGCGCCTGTCCGGGCTGTGATGGCCTGGGCATGGCCGAGTACTTCGACCCGTCGCGGGTGGTGATCCACCCGGAGCTGTCGCTGGCCGCCGGCGCGGTGCGCGGCTGGGACCGCCGCAACGCCTACTACTTCCAGCTGATCGCCTCGCTGGCCAAGCACTACAAGTTCGACGTCGACGCGCCGTGGCAGTCGCTGCCGGAAAGCGTGAAGCAGGCCGTGCTGTACGGCAGCGGCGAGGACCAGATCACCTTCACCTACTTCACCGAGGCCGGTGGCCGCAGCCAGCGCAAGCACCGCTTCGAGGGCATCATCCCCAACCTGGAACGCCGCTACCGCGAGACCGAATCGCCGGCGGTGCGCGAGGAGCTGGCCAAGTACATCAGCGAGCGGCCATGCCCGGAGTGCAAGGGCGCGCGCCTGAACAAGGCCGCCCGCAACGTGTTCGTCGCCGACCGCCCGCTGCCCGAACTGGTGGTGATGCCGATCGACGAGGCCCTGACCTTCTTCAACCAGCTGACCCTGCCGGGCTGGCGCGGCGAGATCGCCACCAAGATCGTCAAGGAGATCGCCGAACGGCTGGGCTTCCTGGTCGATGTGGGCCTGGATTACCTCACCCTGGAGCGCAAGGCCGACACCCTGTCCGGCGGTGAGGCGCAGCGCATCCGCCTGGCCAGCCAGATCGGCGCCGGCCTGGTCGGCGTGATGTACGTGCTCGACGAGCCGTCCATCGGCCTGCACCAGCGCGACAACGAACGCCTGCTCGGCACCCTGACCCGCCTGCGCGACCTCGGCAACACGGTGATCGTGGTCGAACATGACGAAGACGCCATCCGCCTGGCCGACTACGTGCTGGACATCGGCCCCGGCGCGGGCGTGCACGGCGGCGAGATCGTCGGCCAGGGCTCGCTGCAGGACATCCTCGATGCGCCGCGCTCGCTGACCGGCCAGTACCTGTCGGGCAAGCGTGCCATCGAGATCCCGGCGCGCCGGCACAAGGCCAACCCGAAGATGACGCTGCACCTGCGCGGTGCCAGCGGCAACAACCTCAAGGGCGTGGACCTGGACATCCCGGCCGGCCTGCTGACCTGCATCACCGGCGTGTCCGGCTCGGGCAAGTCGACGCTGATCAACGACACCCTGTTCTCGCTGGCCGCCAACGAGATCAACGGCGCCTCGCACCCGATCGCGCCGTACAAGGAAATCGATGGCCTGGACCTGTTCGACAAGGTGGTGGACATCGACCAGTCGCCGATCGGCCGCACCCCGCGCTCGAACCCGGCCACCTACACCGGCCTGTTCACGCCACTGCGCGAACTGTTCGCCCAGGTGCCAGAGGCGCGCGCGCGCGGTTACTCGCCGGGCCGCTTCAGCTTCAACGTGCGTGGCGGCCGCTGCGAGGCCTGCCAGGGCGATGGCCTGATCAAGGTGGAGATGCACTTCCTGCCGGACGTGTACGTACCCTGCGACGTCTGCCACGGCAAGCGCTACAACCGCGAGACGCTGGAGATCCTCTACAAGGGCTACAACATCAACGACGTGCTGGAGATGACCGTCGAGGATGCGTTGCGCCTGTTCGAACCGGTGCCGACCATCGCCCGCAAGCTGGAAACGCTGGTCGACGTGGGCCTGAGCTACGTCAAGCTGGGCCAGAGCGCGACCACGCTGTCCGGTGGTGAAGCGCAGCGCGTGAAACTGTCCAAGGAACTCTCGCGCCGTGATACCGGGCGCACCCTGTACATCCTCGACGAGCCGACCACCGGCCTGCACTTCCACGACATCGAGGCCCTGCTCGGCGTGCTGCACAAGCTGCGCGACGAGGGCAACACGGTGGTGGTGATCGAGCACAACCTGGACGTGATCAAGACCGCCGACTGGATCGTCGACCTGGGGCCGGAAGGTGGCCATCGCGGCGGCACCATCCTGGTCACCGGCACCCCTGAAGACGTGGCCGCGCATCCGGACTCGTACACCGGCCAGTTCCTGGCGCGGATGCTGCCGTCCACGCAGGCGCGCCCGGAGCAGCCGGCCGCGGTGGCCAACAAGCCCGATGCGCGCCCTCCGCGCAAGGAAAAGCCCGCCAAGAAGACGGCCACCAAGAAAGCCGCCGCCCCCCGCAAGAAGAAGGCCTCGTGATGAGCAGCGAACACAAGCAACTGGCCCGCGTACCGATCAGCGTGCGCTGGCGCGACATGGACTCCATGGGCCACGTCAACAATGCCAAGTACGTCTCCTACCTGGAAGAGGCGCGCGTGCGCTGGATGCTGGGCGTGGAAGGCGTGTCGATGAGTGACCGCATCGCACCGGTGGTGGCCAACACCAACATCAACTACCGCCTGCCGATCGTGTGGCCCAACGACATCGTGGTGGAACTGTTCGTCGAGCGGCTGGGCAACAGCAGCGTGACCATCGGCCATCGCATCGTCGACCAGCAGGACAACAGCAAGCTGTACTCCGACGGCAATGTGGTCGTCGTGTGGATGGATACGCAAACCGGCAAGAGCGCGCCGTTACCGGAACCGGTGCGGAACGCTTCGAGCTGAGTTGCCGTATGCATTGCTGGAATGAGGAAAGCCGCCCTTGGGGGCGGCTTTCCTTCTCCCGGCTGAAGCGCAGCAGCGCCCCCCGTTACTTCAACGCCACCTTCGGGAAATCCACCGGCACATCCAGCGCCACGTTGATGTAGTTGGTGAACAGGTTGAGCGCGACGTGGGCCAGGATCTCCACGATCTGCCCGTCATCGAATCCGGCCCCACGCAGGTGCGCGACATCCGTGTCGGTGAGCTGCGCACGCTGCTCCACCACCTTCAGCGCAAACGCCAGCGCCGCCGCGGTACGGGCATCACGGGAGCGACCAAGCTGCGCCTCGGCCATGTCGGTGGCGGTCGCGCCGGCCTGCTGGCCGAGCACGGTATGGGCGGCCAGGCAGTACTCGCATCGGTTGCGGTTGGCGATGGCCACGGCGATCTGCTCACCCAGGCGCGCGCCGAGCGTGCCCTTGCCCAAGGCACCGAAAGCGGCCCACATGCTCTGCAGTGCGGCCGGGGAGTTGGCAACGGCCTTGAACATGTTCGGGGTGGCGCCGAAGGCCTGCTGGATCTGGGCGAGCAGCGGCTGGCTGGCGGCGGGAGCGGATTGGGACTGAAGGCTGACACGGGACATGGTGATCTCCTGATCGGTGGGGTGGGACGCATCGGGCGGGCTGCCCGTGGAGCCAGTCTCCGCCATCCGAACGGATCATTTGATACGATTCGTACGCCAAACAAACCAATTGATACAAATGAACGCCACTCCCCCGATGGATCGGCTGGCCGGCATCCTGGACAACTTCCGCTTCCGGGCGCGGCTGTACCACTCGGGCCCCCTGTGCGGACTCACCCATTTCGACGCCGGCCAAGGCCACGCCTTCCTGCACGTGCTGCGCCGCGGCCAGCTCGAGGTCAGCCACCCGGGCCGCCGCGACCTGCCGGAGCGGATGCATTTCGATGTCCCCAGCCTGCTGTTCTATCCCCGTCCGCTGACCCACCGGTTCCACAACCCGCCCCGCGACGGTGCCGACTTCACCTGTGCCCGGCTGGACTTCGATGGCGGCCTGGCCCATCCGCTGGTCCGGGGGCTGCCGCCACTGGTCGCGCTGCCACTGGACCGGGTACCCGGACTGGCGCTGTCACTGGAGCTGCTGTTCGCCGAAACCGACCAGGCACGCTGTGGACAGCGCCTGCTGACCGACCGCCTGTTCGAGGTCGTGGTCATCCAGCTACTACGCTGGTTGCTTGATCACCCGGAGGAAGCGGGCATCCGTCCCGGCTTCATCACCGGCCTGTCCGAGCCGCGGCTGGCCCGTGCGCTGGTGGCGATGCATGACACGCCGGGCCATCCATGGACACTGGCACGCATGGCCGAACGCGCCGGCATGTCACGCACCACCTTCGCCAACACCTTTCGCACGTGGGTCGGGCAGACCCCGGCCGACTACCTGACCGATTGGCGCATCGCGCTGGCGCAACGCGACCTGCGGCGTGGCCGGCCGATCACCGCGCTGGCCGAAGAGCTGGGGTATGCCAATGCCTCGGCGCTGTCCCGCGCCTTCACCGCGAAGGTGGGCGCATCACCGCGCGACTGGATGAAGCAGGTGCGGCACGCCCACCAGGCGGCTCCCAGCCCGGACGCGGATCCAGTTGCGTGGGGCGGTCAGGGCTGCCCCGGCGCCTGACGCCGCACCTGCAAGGTGCCGTCCACCCTGGCCCCGTCCTCCAGGCTCAGCCGCAGGGGCACCTGCGTGCCCTCGGCCAGCGTCAGCGCAGGCTGCATCAACATCAGGTGCAGGCCACCGGGCTTGAGCTCCACCGTCGCCCCGGCCGGGATCGGCAGCCGCGCCACCTCGCGCATCCGGCTGACCCCCTGCACCTGCGTGGTTTCATGCAACGACACCTCGCCGAACGCGCGGCTGCCCGCGGCCACCACCACCACCTCGGTACGGCAGTCGTTGCGGAGGCGCGCGTAACCGGCCGTCATCGGCATGGCGCCCGGTGGCAGCCGCGCCCAGCCATCGGTGATCGTCACGCAGGCCGGCGCGCGCGTTTGAGCCGCGGCCCCGAACCCACACAGGCCCAACAGTACGCACACGAATGGTTTGGTTATCATCGAAACCACGACTCCCTGCCGTACGAGAAACCGCAGCATGACCACGCTCATCGAAGTGATCAACCATGGCCCCATCCGCGAACTGCGCCTGGCCCGGCCGCCGGTCAACGCGCTGGACACCGAGCTTTGCCGGTCGCTGATCGCCGCGCTGAGCCAGGCCATGGCCGAGGACGTGCAGGGCATCGTGCTGTCCGGCAGCGAACGTATCTTCACCGGCGGCATGGACGTGCCGTACCTGCTGCGCCATGGCCAGGACAAGCACAAGCTGCTGGACAGCTGGCAGGCCTTCTTCGGCGCCGCCCGCACGTTGGCCGAAAGCCGCATCCCGGTGGCGGCGGCATTGACCGGCCACTCGCCGGCCGGCGGCTGCGTGCTGGCGCTGTGCTGCGACTACCGGGTGATGGCACGCAGCGTTGACCCGGCCAAGCCCTATGTGATCGGCCTGAACGAAGTACAGGTCGGCCTGGTCGCGCCGGAAGGCATCCAGCGCCTGATGCGGCGCGTGGTCGGCACCCACCGTGCCGGCGTGCTGCTGGCCGGCGGCCAGCTGGTCACCGCCGAGCGGGCGCTGGAGATCGGCCTGGTCGATGAACTGGCCAATGGTGCCGACGCGGTCGTCGCGCAGGCGGTTGCCTGGCTGCAGGCACAGCTCAAGCTGCCGCGCCAGCCGATGCTGCAGACCCGCGCCATCGCCCGCGCCGACCTGCACGACGCCATGCAGCCGGAGCACATCCAGCTTGAGCGGTTCGTCGAGGCCTGGTACTCGGCCGACGCCCAGGGCGCGCTGCAGGCGCTGGCCGCACGCCTGGGCAAGAACTGAGCCCCGCCGGCGGGCGGCGCGCTGCCGCCCGCTATAATCGCGGCCTGTCGAACCGAAGGCCGCCGTCTTGTCCGCCAATGCCGAACCCGTTGTCCCCGAACTGATTGACCTGTTGTCGCTGGAGCGGCTGGAGGACAACCTATTCCGTGGCCAGAGCCGCGATATCGGCACCAAGTACGTGTTCGGCGGGCAGGTGCTGGGACAGGCGCTGGCCGCCGCCCAGGCCACCATCGACAACGGCCGCCACGTGCATTCGCTGCATGCCTATTTCCTGCGTGCCGGCAACATCGACCACCCGATCATCTACGACGTGGACCGCACCCGCGACGGCGGCAGCTTCTCGGTGCGCCGCGTCACCGCGATCCAGCACGGCAAGGTGATCTTCTTCTGCGCGGCCTCCTTCCAGCAGGCCGAACGCGGCGCCGAGCACCAGCACAAGATGCCGGAGGTGCCGGCACCGGAAGACATCGAGCCCAACCGCCCGCTGCCGGCCGACGTGCTCGAGCGGCTGCCGGTGAAGGTGCAGCGCTGGCTTTCGCGCGGCGGCCCGTTCGAGTTCCGCCATGTCTATCCGCGCGACGAACTGCACCCGCCCAAGCGCCCGCCCTACCACCAGGTGTGGCTGCGACTGAACGAAAAGGTCGGCGATGCACCGGAGCTGCACCAGGCATTGCTGGCCTATGCCTCCGACTTCCACCTGCTCGGCACCGCCACGTTCCCGCACGGCATCAGCTACTACCAGCCGCACGTGCAGATGGCCTCGCTGGACCATGCCATCTGGTTCCATCGCCCGTTCCGGGTCGACGACTGGCTGCTGTACTCGCTGGACAGCCCGAGCGCACAGGACGCGCGCGGCCTGGCGCGGGGCCAGTTCTTCACCCGTGACGGCGTGCTGGTGGCCAGCACCGCGCAGGAAGGCTTGATCCGCGTCACGCCTTCCACCGGCGCCGATGGCGGCAAGGAGTAAGCCATGCGCAAGATCTTCAGCAGCCAGCGCGTGGAGAACGCCGAGGCGGTGGCGCAGATGCTGCGCGATGCCGACATCGAGGTCCGCGTCACCAACGGCCACTCGTACCACAGCAAGCGCCGCGGCCAGTTCAGTTACCTTGACAAGAGCGACGGGACCAACCATCCCGCGGTGTGGGTGGTGCATGCCAATGACCAGCCGCGTGCGCGCGAGATCCTGCGCGGCGCCAACCTGCTGCAGACCACCCGTACCGACCATCCCGTCGCCGAGTACGCATTCCGCGAAATGCCGCAGCAGGAAAGCGGCGGCCGCGGCTGGGCATGGCGCATCCGCATCATCCTGCTGGCGGTGATCGCCGGCGTGGTGCTGCTGATGATGCTGCGCCGGCAGGCCGCGCCCACCCCGCCAGCACCGGCGCCCGCCCCGCAGGCCCAGCCCGCGGCGCCGCAGGCGCCGGAGGAAGTACGCGTGCGGATCCAGCCGACCACCGCGCCGGACGCCGGCAAGAAGTAACCCGGATCCGAAACGGGGAAACGCCAGTGCCACCACCCTGCCCGGCCTTCTCCCCGTTTCCCCGTCCCCGGTCACATCCAGCGCTGGCCTGCGTCATGTATTGCGAACCCCGAGGGAAGCGCCCATGACCACCGCCACGCTGGACACCCTGCTGCAACAGGAACTGCCCGCCGCCCGCCGCGGCTGCACCCGCTCCTACGGGCGCATCGTGCTGGGTTGCCAGAACACGGTGACCGCCATCGCCCTGGCGATCACCCGCGACGTGCAGGCCAGCGAGGACATCGCCCAGGAGGCCTTCATCAAGGCCTGGCAGCAGCTCAACCAACTCAACAACGGCGCCAGCTTCCTGCCGTGGCTGCGCCAGATCACCCGCAACCTGGCCCGGGACTGGCTGCGAGCCAACCACAACCGCCCCCTCAGCGGCGAGGCCGCCGAGATCGCCATCGGCATGGCCGCCGACCCCGCACCGGATGCGGTCGAGGCAATGAGCCGCGTCGAAGAGGAACTGGTCGCCGAGGAAATCATCTCGGCCCTGCCCGAGGACAGCCGCGAGACCCTGCTGCTGTTCTACCGCGAAGGACAGAGCTCGCAGCAGGTCGCACGGCTGCTGGGCCTGAGCGATGCCGCCGTGCGCAAGCGCTTGTCGCGTGCCCGCGCCACCGTGCGCGACGAACTGCTCAAGCGCTTCGGCGAGTTCGCCCGCAGCACCGCGCCGGGCACAGCCTTTGCCGCGGCGGTCTGCTCGACGGTGATGCTGGCCGCGCCCGGCACCGCCAGCGCCATCGTGGTCGGGACCGCCGCCGGCGCCGGCAAGCTGGGGGCCAGTGGCCTGGGCACGACCACCCTCGGTGGCGGTGCCGCCGCCGGCACGCTCGGGGCGGCGGTGAACACCCTGATGCCCAACTCCCACGACATTCTGCTGGTCATCGGCAGCATCGCGTTCGGCATGCTGTCGGCCTACCTGTCCAGCCTCTACCTGCTGCGCTATGCCGAGACCGCGCAGGAGCGCACGCAGTTGCGCCGTTTCCTGCGCCTGCATGTCACCACTGCCTTCCTGTTCTGCACCAGCACGATGGCGACGGTGCTGCTGCGGATGGGCCCCTTGCCCGGGGTGCTGGTCATCGCCGTGGGCATGACCGTGCTGAACTACCAGTACCTGGTCAGCCTGCCGCGGGTGATGGCGCCGATGCTGGCGCGCGACGCCGCGCGCCACGGCCGCCGTGGCCCGACCTGGGTCTATCGCAGCCTGTTCGGCCGCAGTGCGGTGGTTGGCGCGTCGCTGCTCGTGGTGGTCGCGGTGGCGTACGCCTTGATGGGCAACTGAGGCCGGACATGAAACACCCCCGCTGTTGCCAGCGGGGGTGCTGTCGATCGGCGCCTCTCCGGAAGGGTTACTTCGCAGCCGGAGCCTGCGGCGGCATCGGACCGCGCGGGCCGCGCGACCGCTCCTTGCCGCGTGCTGCGTCCAGTTCGGCCTGGCTCAACTTGCCGTCCTTGTCGGTGTCGGCCTGGTTGAACCATTCGGTGCGGCGCTGCTCGGCGCGGGCCTGGCGGTCGGCCTGGTCGATGAAGCCGTCCTTGTTGACGTCGAGACGGTCGAAGTGGGCCCGGTATTCGGCGGCGCTGATCCGGCCGTCATTGTCGGTGTCCATGCCGCGCAGCATGAAGCCATCACGTCCGCCGTGGCCCGCATGGCCATGGCCGCCCCGGCCATGCCGGCCGGCGAAACGCGGGGCCGGTAGCTCCTCGCGCGACAGCTTGCCATCCTTGTTCTTGTCCAGCTCGTCGAAGCGCTGGGCCAGGCGCGGGTGCGAGGCGGCTTCCTGGCGATCGATCACGCCATCACCGTTGGCATCCATGCGCGGCGGCGTGGGCCGCTGGCCGGCGGGACTGGCAGCCAGTGCAACACCGGTGGCCGACGTGGCCAGCAGCAGGGCCAGCAGGAGGAAGGGCTTGCGTTGGGTCATGGTGCGACTCCGTTGGTGGAAGAACGGACGCGACAGTGCGTCCTCGCTACCGTCAACGCGCGGGGGAAGCACCGGTTGACGCCTCCACCGGCGATATTCATCGGGCAGACAGACGCAGGTTCTGCGACGACGCGGGGCTATGCTTGCCCCATGGCAGTACATGACGAAACCAATCAGGAACTACGCCTGTTCCAGACCGGTGAACACCCCTGCGGCTACTGGCCGGAGCGGCAGGCGCGCGATCTCGTGCTCGATCCCCAGGACGAGCGCCTGGGCACGCTGTACCCGATGGCCTTGAGCTGGGGCTTCCGCCGCTCCGGCGACCTGGTCTACCGCCCGCACTGCCAGAACTGCCGTGCCTGCGTGCCGGTGCGCATCCCGGTGGCGCGCTTCGCGCCGGACCGCAGCCAGCGCCGCTGCCTGGCCCGCAACGCCGACCTGGAATGCCGGGTGCTGCCGGCCGAACGCACCGACGAGCAGTTCGCGCTCTACCAGCGCTACCTGCAGCACCGCCATGCCCGTGGCGGCATGGATGACCATGGCCCACACGAGTTCGACCAGTTCCTGATCGGCAGCTGGTCGCACGGGCGCTTCATGGAGATCCGCAGCCCGACCGTGGACCACCAGCGCGGCCGGCTGCTGGGCGTGGCGGTGACCGACGTCACCGAACTTGGCCTGTCGGCGGTGTACACCTTCTTCGACCCGGAGCAGGACAAGCGCAGCCTGGGCACCTTCGCGATCCTGCAGCAGATCGCCTGGGCCCAGCGCGGTGGCCTGCCCCACCTGTACCTGGGCTACTGGATCCACGGCCATCGCAAGATGGACTACAAGCGCCGCTACCATCCGCTGGAGTATTTCGACGGGCGGCACTGGCGGCAGGCCGATCCGGGGAACGAAGCGTTGCAGTCTTGATTTGAATTTAACCAAAGTTCACGCAAAGTTACGCCCGTCGCCGCGGACCTCGCGGCGGCCAAAAGGAAGAACCCCTGTCCAACTGGAGCTATGCGTGAAGATCAAGATCCTGGCTGTTGCCGCTTTTGCCGTCCTGTCCCTGGCCGCCTGCAAGAAGGCCGAGACGCCTGCCGACCCGGCAGCCCCCGCAGCTCCGGCCGCCTCCGCCCCGGCCGCCGTCACCCCGGCGCCGACCACCGACACCGTTGATGCCGGCACCGGCGTCCCGGAATGCGACCAGTACCTGGAGAAGGTCTACGCCTGCATCAGTGACAAGGTTCCCGAAGCCCAGCGCGACATGATGAAGCAGGGCATCGAGCAGTCGAAGAACGCCTGGAAGGGCATCGCCGACAAGACCGCCCTGGCCGCCCAGTGCAAGACCGCCATGGACCAGGCCAAGACCAGCTTCGGCGCCATGGGCTGCACGTTCTGATCCCACGCTGAGCCGGACCTCGGACGCCCCGCCCCCGCGGGGCGTTCGTGCTTCTCGTACCGGTCATGAGGTCGTGAGAAAATGCCCGGATGCGCATTCCCACTTTCCTGCTCCCCATGACCCTGCTGCTGGCAGCCTGTTCCACCTCCGCGAACACCGCCAGCGTGCCCTCTTCCGCCGACCACCTGCGGCTGGCCACGTACAACACCTCGCTGTACTCCGACGAGGAAGGCGGCCTGATCCGCGAACTGCAGGGCGACAGCGCCCATGCACGCAAGATCGCCGCGGTGCTGCAACAGGCGCGCCCGGACCTGGTGCTGCTCAACGAGTTCGACTTCGACCCGGCCCACCGGGCCGCCGAGCTGTTCCAGCAGCGCTACCTCGAAGTGGCCCAGCCCGGTGGCGGCGAACCGCTGCACTACCCCTACCGCTACCTGGCACCGGTCAACACCGGCGTGCCCAGCGGCCTGGACCTGGACAACAACGGCAGCGTCGGCGGCACCGGCCGCGAGCGTGGCAACGATGCGTGGGGCTACGGCCTGCACCCGGGCCAGTACGGCATGCTAGTGCTGTCCCGCTACCCCATCGACGAGAAGCACGTACGCAGCTTCCAGCTGCTGAAGTGGAGCGCCATGCCCGGCGCGCTGCGCCCGACCGAGCCGGGCACCGGCAAATCGTTCTGGCCCGATGCGGTGTGGTCACAGCTGCGCCTGTCGTCCAAGTCGCACTGGGACGTTCCGGTGGAAACCCCGCTGGGCACCGTGCATGTGCTGGCCTCCCACCCCACCCCGCCGGTGTTCGATGGCAAGGAGAAGCGCAACGCCGCACGCAACCATGACGAGCTGCGGCTGTGGAAGGACTATCTCGATGGCGGCAACGACGCCTGGCTGTGCGACGACCAGGGCCGCTGCGGCGGGCTGGCCGCCGATGCGCGGTTCGTGATCGTCGGCGACATGAACAACGACCCGGTCGATGGCGACGGCCGCCACGACGCCATCCTCGAACTGCTCGAGCATCCGCGCGTGCTGCGCTACCCCACGCCGAGCAGCGAGGGCGCGCGCGAGACCAGCCTGGCCTATGCCGAAAAGGGCCTGGTCCGGCGCGGCGCACCGCAGCACGCCACCGGTGATTTCGGCCCGCGCTCGGGCACGATGCGCCTGGACTACGTGCTGCCATCCACGGGTTTCAGCTACATCGGCAGCGGCGTGTTCTGGCCGGCCAACGCCAGCCCCGAGGCGAAGATCGCCGACGGCAGCGACCACCATCTGGTCTGGGTGGACGTGCACTGAGGGCTTACGGAAAACGCCGGCGGAAGCCGGCGTTTCTTGTTGCGGCAAGGCCAACGGCTTACCCCTCCCCCGCCCTCCCCTTGGCGGCGCCATAGGGAGGCGGCGGTTCTGCGCGGCGCTTCAGGCTGCAACGAACCCTGCTTTTGCCCCTCCCTTTGGCACAACCAAGGGGAGGGTTCGGGAGGGGGCTCCAAAAACGCGCTCAGCTCAGCGCAGCTCAATCCCGATCGCAGCCGCCGCATCGCGCGCGATCGCACGCGCCTGGTCCACGTCGGCCGCGCGTGCCAGGGTGACGCCGACGCGGCGCTGGCCCTGCACCATCGGCTTGCCGAACAGGCGCAGCGCCGAATCCGGGTGCAGCAGCGCTTCGGCCACGTTGCTGAAGAACGGCACGCCGTTGCCCTGCGCCAGCATCGCGCACGAGGCCGATGCGCCGAGGTGACGGATCACCGGGATAGGCAGGCCCAGGATCGCGCGGGCATGCAGCGCGAACTCACTGAGCTCCTGCGATACCAGCGTGACCAGGCCGGTGTCGTGCGGACGCGGCGAGACCTCGCTGAACCAGACATCGTCGCCCTTCACGAACAGCTCCACGCCGAACAGGCCCCAGCCACCGAGGTCGTCGGTGATGGCGCGGGCAATCTGCTGCGCGCGCTCCAGCGCCTTGGGCGACATCGCCTGCGGCTGCCAGCTTTCGCGGTAGTCACCGTCGCGCTGCAAGTGCCCGACCGGATCGCAGAACGACGTGCCGCCGGCATGCCGCACGGTCAGCAGGGTGATCTCGTACTCGAAGTCGATGAAGCCCTCGACGATGCAGCGACCGGCACCGGCGCGGCCGCCGGTCTGCGCGTAGTCCCACGCCGGGCCGATGTCGGCCTCGCTGCGCAACGTGCTCTGGCCCTTGCCCGAGGACGACATCACCGGCTTGACCACGCACGGCAGGCCGATCGCGGCCACCGCATCGCGGTATTCGGCCTCGGTATCGACGAAACGGTACGGCGAGGTCGGCAGGCCCAGCGTCTCGGCTGCCAGCCGGCGGATGCCCTCGCGGTCCATGGTCAGGCGCGCGGCGCGGGCGGTCGGGATCACCCGCAGGCCCTGTTCGGCTTCCAGCTGCACCAGGGTTTCGGTGTGGATGGCCTCGATCTCCGGCACGACCAGATGCGGCTGCTCCTGGGCAATCACGGCCTTCAGCGCCGCCGGGTCGAGCATGTCCAGCACGTGGCTGCGGTGCGCCACCTGCATGGCCGGCGCGTCGGCATAACGGTCGGCGGCAATCACTTCCACCCCGAAGCGCTGCAGCTCGATGGCGACTTCCTTGCCCAGTTCACCGGAGCCGAGCAGCAGGACACGGGTGGCGGAGGGCGACAGCGGGGTACCGAGCGTGGTCATCAGGCGATTCCGGGGGCAGGACCAAAAGGGATGCACATTCTAGGCAAGCCGGCCCTTGGGCGGGGGCCGCGCGCGCCGCACCGCCAGGCGGCCGGCGGCACGGGGTTCCGTCCACCACCCCGCTTCCGGGTGCCAATCCCGGCCGTCCGCGGGGCACTTGCTAATTGATATCAATTTGATATCTTCACACTCAACCACCACGGAAGACGTGCCATGAAAGAGAAGCCTCTCAGTTCGCTGTCCGGTATCCCCACCCTGCTTGGCACCCTCGCCCTGATGCTGGCGGGCACGGTCGCCATCATCTTCGCCGTGGTCCTGACCAAATCCGGCCTGGGCGGCGGCGGGTTGATGGTGCTTGCCGGCATCGTGCTGGTGACCGTCGGCATCTTCCTCAGCTGCGGCCTGTATATGGTCCAGCCCAACCAGGCCGCGGTGCTCAGCCTGTTCGGCAAGTACGTCGGCACGGTCAAGGACAACGGCCTGCGCTGGAACAACCCCTTCCTGACCAAGCGCAAGGTCAGCCAGCGCGTGCGCAACTTCGAGAGCGGCAAGCTCAAGGTCAACGAGCTGGACGGCTCGCCCATCGAGATCGCCGCGGTCATCGTCTGGCAGGTGGTCGATGCCTCCGAAGCGGTCTACAACGTCGATGACTACGAGAGCTTCGTGCACATCCAGTCCGAGTCGGCGCTGCGCGCGATGGCCACCAGCTACCCCTACGACCAGCACACCGACGGGCAGCTGGCCCTGCGCAGCCATGCCAGCGAGATCTCCCAGCACCTGAAGGACGAGTTGGCCGAACGCCTGGCCGATGCCGGCGTGCAGGTGCTCGATGCCCGCATCAGCCACCTGGCCTACGCGCCGGAAATCGCCCAGGCCATGCTGCAGCGCCAGCAGGCCAGCGCGGTGATCGCCGCACGCACGCAGATCGTGGCCGGGGCCGTCGGCATGGTCGAGATGGCCCTGGTCGAACTGCAGAAGAACGCCGTGGTCGAGCTGGACGAGGAGCGCAAGGCGCACATGGTCAGCAACCTGCTCACCGTGTTGTGCTCGGACCGCGGCACCCAGCCGATCGTCAATGCCGGCTCGCTGTACTGAGGATCTCCCGTTGAATGCCCTTGCCCCCCTGATCATCGCCGCCACCGGCATCCCCGCCCTGTGCTTCGCCGCCTGGAGCGGCCGCCCCGGCACCGCGCATGCGCGCGGACTGGGGCTGCGCTGGGCATTGATCGCGCTGTGCCTGTTCGTCGGCGCGGTTGGCGTGTACCTGGCCGGCGACAACCGCAACATCGCCTACGGCGTGGTGATCGCGCTGGTGATCGCGGTCAACGCGCTGGGCATCTCGCTGGTGGTGCACCTGCGCCGCGAGCGCAACGGAGTCCCCCGCAAGTGAGTGAGAAGAAGGCCTACCCGCTGCGCATCAACGCCGACGTACTGGCGGCGGCCCAGCGCTGGGCCGACGATGAGCTGCGCAGCCTCAACGCGCAGATCGAGTACGTGATCCGCGACGCCCTGCGCAAGGCCGGGCGTCTTCCCAGACCCGACGCTGACACGAAACAGGAAGACCCATGAGCAAGCAATGGAAGTACCTCGTCGTTGAAGTGAAGACCGGCCTGATGGGCGGCTTCAGGCATGAAGCACTGCAGGAAGAACTGGACAAGCAGGGCCGGCTCGGCTGGGAACTGGTCAACGTCGTGCACGCCACGCCGACGATTTCCTCGCCCACGCTTGTGTTCAAGAAGGAGCAATGATGAACACCGTGACGGCCTGGATTGCCGCGGCGATGCTCACCCTGTCCGGCAGTGCGTTCGCGGCGGAGCCGGAAGCATTGGCCACGCGCCTGCTCGACCAGCTCGACGCCGGTCAGTACGCCCAGGCCGAGGCCATGTTCTCGGCGCAGATGAAGGCTGTGGTCCCGGCCGACAAGCTCCGCGCGGTCTGGGAGTCGCTGCCGGCGCAGATGGGGGCCGCCACCGGCCGAGGCGATGCACGCACCAGCGAAGCCGACGGCGTGCGCATCGTGGTCATCCCGTTGCAGTACGCCAACGGCGCACTGCAGGCACGGGTCGCCCTGGACAGCGATGACCGGATCACCGGTTTCCTGGTCCAGCCGGCCGGCCCGCCAGCGGCCGCCGCGCCGGCCGCCGATGCGGCCTTCATCGAGCAGGACTTCCAGGTGCCTGCCAGTGCAGCGGGCAAGGCCGCCCTGCCCGGCACGCTGGCCCTGCCCAAGGGCAAGGGCCCGTTCCCGGCGCTGGTGCTGGTGCATGGCTCCGGCCCGCAGGACCGCGACGAAACCATCGGTTCCAATCGCCCGTTCCTGGACATCGCGCGCGGCCTGGCCGCACAGGGCATCGCGGTGCTGCGTTACGAGAAGCGCACCCATGCACGCCCACAGGAGTTCCAGGGCGCCTTCACCGTCGATGACGAAACCACCAACGATGCCGCTGCCGCGGTGCAGGCCCTGGCGGCCACGCCCGGCATCGATCCGCAACAGGTCTACCTGCTTGGCCACAGCCAAGGCGGCCTGCTCGCCGGCCGGATCGCCAGGGCCACCGACGGCAAGCTGGCCGGGCTGATCCTGCTGGCCGCACCGGTGCGGCCGATCCTGGACATCCTGGCCGAGCAGAACCGCTACCTGGCCAACCTCGACGGCAGTGTCAGCACCGATGAGCAGGCGCAGCTGGACGCACTGGACGCCGCCATCGCCCAGGTACGGCGTGATCCCGACGCCACGCTGATGAACCTGCCCGGGCGCTTCTGGCAGCAGCTGGAACAGGTCGACCCGGTCGCCGATGTCCGCGCTAGCGGCCTGCCGGTGCTGCTGTTGCAGGGTGGGCAGGACTTCCAGGTGGTCGATGCCGAGTGGCAGTTGTGGCGCAAGGGCCTGCAGGGCGAACGCTACCGGTTCCATCACTACCCCGCGCTCAATCACCTGGCCATCCGTGCCAGCGGCAAGCCGGCCCTGCAGGACTACCAGCAGCCCGGTCACGTCGATGCCGGCCTGATCAACGACATCGCCCGGTGGATCCACACCCGATGATCCCCCCGGCCCATGCCGCCGCCCACCCGATCCCGCTGGCCGCAGCGGGCCGCGGCGCGCTGTGGTGGCTGTGGGGGCCGATCCTGCTGGCCATCAGCCTCGAGCCGCTGCTCCGCCTGTTTGCCGGCAAATCCCCGGTCACCACCGCTTTCACCTCGTGGGGACCACTGGTGGTGCTGCCACTGCTGGCGCTTGCACTGAGCCTGCTCTACCGGCGTCGCTCGATCACGCTCGACGGCGGGCAACTGGACATCGTCAGCACGCTGTACCGCAAGCGCGTGGCGCTGAGCGAGTTGCGCCTGGACCGTGCACGCGCGGTCCGCTTCGACGAGTATCCGGACTTCAAGCCTGCATCCAAGGCCAATGGCTTCCAGTTCCCCGGCTTCCGCTCGGGCCACTTCCGCATGCCCGATGGCGGCAAGGCGTTTTGCCTGATCACCGACAACCAACGCGTGCTGGTGTTGCCACTGCGCGATGGTTCGGTCGTGCTGGTCAGTCCCGAGCAGCCCCGGCAGCTGCTCGATGAACTCCGCCGGCTGGCCGAGCGGCGTGTGCGCCCCTAAGCTGGGCGGATGCGCAACGCCCCCCATCTCCTGATCAACACCCCGGATATCGAAATCTGGCCCGGCGGGTTGCTGCACGCACGCAGCAACCACGATGCACGCCTGCTGGCGCGGGCCAGCCATGTCCTGCGCCGCAAGCAGGACGGGCGCTACCTCGCCGCGCAGCTTGCTGGCGGGCTGATGCCCCTGCTCCCCCGCCTGGCCGATGCCGCCGGCATCAACGAAGCCCTGGCCGCGCTGGAAACCCGCCTCACGCAACCGGCGCGCATCCCACCACCGCCGGGCACGCTTCCGCTGGACCGCCTGCAGCAGCGCCTGGACCAGCTCGGCCTGGATGAGGCCCGCTATGCCGAACGCACCGGTCTGGCGCTGGTGGCCGAACCCGCACACCTGGCCTTGGCCGGCTTCGACCGCTACCGCCGCCCCCTGTGGCTCACCCGTGCCGCGGCGCGCGCGTGGCAGCGCATGCAGCAGGCCGCCGCGGCCGACGGCATCGCCCTGGAGGCGATTTCCGGGTACCGCAGCCACGCCTACCAGCTGGGCATCTTCGAGCGGAAGCAGGCGCGCGGGCTGTCGGTGGAACAGATCCTCACCGTCAATGCCGCACCGGGCTACAGCGAACACCACGGCGGCAACGCGCTGGACATCAGCAGCCCCGGCGAGCCGGCCGCCGAGGAATCCTTCGAGCACACGGTCGCGTTCGCATGGTTGCAGCAACACGCCGCCACGTTCGGCTTCCACATGAGCTATCCCCGCAACAATCCGCACGGCATCGTCTACGAGCCGTGGCATTGGTGCCTTGCCAGCCGTGACGACGCACCGAACTGATCCGCGCCGCCGTGCGGTGCTGCAGGGCACGCTGTCGGCAGGCCTGCTTGGCGGCTTGACGGCGTGCCGTCGCGACGCCGGGCAGCGGCAGGCGAGCGATGTGGCGCAACTGGACCAGACCCGGATCGCCGGCACGTTGCACCCCACCGGCAGCGCCGGCATTGCCGCGGCACTGCGCCGTTGGCCCGGGGTGGTCTGCATCGCAGGCGGCCGCTACAGCATGGGCGGGCAGACCCGCGAACCCGACGCGCTGCAGCTGGACATGACCACGATGAACCGCCTGGTCTGGCTGGACACCGCCCACCGGCGGGTGCGCGTGCAGGCCGGCATGCGCTGGCGAGAGCTGCAGGCGTTGATCGACCCGCACGACCTGTCGGTCAAGGTCATGCAGAGCTACAGCAACTTCTCCATCGGCGGATCGGTCTCGGTCAACTGCCATGGCCGCTACATCGGCAATGGTGCGTTGGCTGGCACGGTGCGCGCCCTGCAACTGGTCACCGCGGCCGGTGAAACGCTGGAGCTCTCGCGCATGCAGCAGCCGGAGCTGTTCGCCGCGGTGATCGGCGGGTACGGCGGGCTCGGCGTGATCACCGAGGTCGAACTCGACCTGGCCGACAATGAAGTGATCGCGCGCAAGGTCGAGCAGGTTGCACTGGCCGACTATCCGGACTGGTTCCAGGCGCAGGTGCTCGGCCGGGACGACGTGGTGCTGCACAACGCCGACCTGATCCCGCCGGACTTCGACAGGCCCCTGGCGATCAGCTGGCGCCGCAGCCATGCGCCGCTGACCGACCCGCTGCGGCTGATGCCCGGCCAATCCAGCTACCCCAAGCAGCAGAACATGATCTGGGCCGCCTCCGAGCTGCCGGGAGGCGACCAGTTGCGCGACGTCTACCAGACCCGGCAATTGCTGGCCCAGCCACGCGTGATCCGGCGCAACCTGGAGGCCAGCCTGGACGCGACCGCGCTGGAACCCCGCACGCGGCGCATGTCGTCCTATCTGCTGCAGGAGTACTTCGTCCCGATGTCGGCCTTCGCATCGTTCGCACGGGCGATGGCGCGCATCCTGCGCGAGGGCGAGGCCAATGCGCTGAACATCTCGATCCGGCACGCACCGGCGGACACCACCTCGCTGATGCGCTGGGCGCGCGAGGACGTGTTCTGTTTCGTGCTGTACCACAAGCAACGCAACTGGAATGCGGCCGAGCAGAACACCCGTCGCTGGACCCGGCAGCTGATCGCCGCCGCGCTGGCACATGGCGGTTGTTACTACCTGCCCTATCGCCTGCATGCCACGCTGGCGCAGTTCCGCAGCGCCTACCCGCAGGCGCCCCGCTTCGCCGCGATCAAGCGCCTGGTGGATCCGGACAACCGCTTCCGCAACCTGCTGTGGGACCGCTATCTGCCGCACGGCTGATCCCGCGGGAGCGGCCGCCACGAACGACGGAACTGCACCGGGCGAGGCAACTGCCCCGCGGCAGCGAAGCGGCGCGAGTCACGCCGTGAATCCTGACCGGGACCGGGAGCCTGCCCACTTCGCGGCCGAAGCCGCACCTACCGGCGGCGCTCAATCCTGAGAGCGGTTGGTGGCCGGCTTCGGATCAGCGCTGAAGTCCGCGATCCGCCACAGGTACAGGCTGGCGTAGGTGCGGTACGGCCCCCAGCGCTCACCCCGTTCGGCCAGCGCCTTGGGCGTCGGCACCGCCCCGGCCTTGTCCACGCGCTGCGCGCCCTTGCGGATGCCCAGGTCATCGATCGGCAGGATGTCCGGCCGGCCCAACCGGAACATCAGCATCATCTCCACCGTCCAGCGCCCGATGCCGCGCACCGGCACCAAGGCCCGGATGATGTCCTCATGGTCCATCGTCGACATCTGCCGCAACGTCGGCAGTTCGCCGGCGGCCTCGCGCCGGGCCAGGTCACGCAGCGCCAGCGACTTGTTGCCGGACACGCCGCACGCGCGCAGCCCGGCATCATCGATCAACGACAAGGTATCGGCATGCAGGCGCCGGCTGCCGATGGCCGCCTCCACCCGGCCCACGATCGTGGAGGCCGCCTTGCCGCTGAGCTGCTGGAACAGGATCGCGCGCGCCAGCGCATCGACCGGATCGAACGATCGCTTCCAGCCATCCGGCGCCGGCAACGGCCCCAGCCGGCGGATCCAGCCGGCCAGCTTCCGATCACTGCGCTGCAGGTGCGCCAGCGCCTGATCGACATCGAAACCACGCGCATGACGCGGCATGGGGTCAGCGCTTCAGCGCACTGAGTGCCAGCAGCACCCAGCCCCCCATCAGGGTCGTGCCGCCGGCCGGTGCAAGCGTGGTCGGCCACTGCGCCAGCACGCTGCCGGCCAGGCTGCCGGAGAACAGCAGCGTCCCCAGCAGCAGCACATACAGCGCGACCCGCGCGAGACCGTTCAACGACGACCCGCCCAGCACCGCCAGCACCGCGCCATGGCCCAACGCATACAGCGCGGCGGTGTTCAGGTGCGACTGCGCCAGCGGCTCGCTCACGCCGTGCGAGGCATAGGCCGACAGCCCGATCGCCACGGCCGCCAGCAAGCCGCCACAGAACGCCAGGAAAGAAGGTTTACGCGAACGTCGTTCCTGTCCAAGCATGTGCCTGCTCCCGTCTGCGGGCCGGCCGGGCCGGCCCAAAAAAAACGCGCCGCAGGGAGCGGCGCGTTTTCGTGTATCACTTCACCAGCAACATCCGGCCGCTTACTTGACGGCCCAGTAGATGTCGTAGGTGCCGTCGGTGGTGAACGCCTTGTCCACGCCACCCTTCCACGACTCGTACGGACGATCCACCACTTCGTTGCCCATGGTGGTTGCCCAGGCACGCAGCGCGTTGCGGGCGACATCCAGGCCAGCCATGTGGCCGGTGTAGGCAGCGGTGGCAGCACGGTGCGGCGTGGTGTGCACGTAGGTGACCGGGTTGCCGGACGGGATCTTGACGGTCAGTGCATCACCGGAAGCGGCAACCGGCGCCGCCGGGGCGGCAGCTTCGCCGTCCTTCTTGTCCTTGTCGCCGGCGGCAGCCGGAGCAGCACTGCCCTTGCGGACCGGCAGGACCACGTCGAAGGCGTACTTCTCGGCACCGAAGTCGGTGGTCACGATGCGCACCGGACCGGCGGCGACCAGGCCGTTGGCATCCATCGCACGCTTGATCCACTCCATGTTGTCGTTGATCGACTGCTTGATGGAGTCGTTGTTGCGGTCGATGTTGCCGGCGTTGACGACCAGCAGGTTCTCGGCCGGCAGCTCGACGACCTTCAGGTCGGTCAGCGGCGCTTCGGCAGCGGCGTAGTCAACGTTCGGCACCGAGGCCAGCATGTTGGCCATGCGCGACAGGCCCAGCTTCAGGTCGTCGCCGACGTGGCGGCTGACGTACAGGCCGGCGTAACGGCCGAACAGGTCGAAGCCGTACTTGACCGAGTAGTCCTGGGTGATCTTGACGTTGCGGTCGTTCTTGCCGGTCGGCTCCAGGGTGAAGGTGGTCACCTTGTCCGTGCCGCGGGTCACGTCGTCGATGGCGATCACGACGCGCTTGTTCTTCTCGCTTTCCTTGATCTCCCAGCTGCCCTGGCCCAGGGCGTCATTCTTGGAGGAGTACTCCATGCGGGCACCGACGCCAGCATCCGGACCGCTGTACTTCAGCTCGACCGCCTTGTCGCGCAGCACCAGCGGGTTCCAGTCCTTGAAGCGGCGCAGGCTGTTGACCGTGTCATACACGATCGTCATCTTGCGGTTGGTTTCGATGCTTTCGGAAATGTGGCGCTCACCCGGCAGACACACGCCGATGATGACAAACAAGCCAGCCACGATCCCCAAGGCAATCAGGAACTCGATAATACGGGTCATTCAGGAGTCTCCGGGGCCGATCCCACGGCCGGGTTGATTGAAGCGAAGCCCCCATCCTATCAGGCTTTTCGCACGATGTTGATTACAAATGGCGTACCGGTTTCCATCCCCGGATGGCGGCGTCAGATCGACAGACCGCAGGGTAGCGCATCAACCGCCAAGCAGATGTGCCTTCATGCATTCGTCAAGGCCACGTGATGACCCTGAGCCGCCCATTCTCACTCCAGTGGCACCGCCGGCACCAGTACCCCACGCGTATTCATCCAACTCTCCCACCGCTCAGACCAGCTGCAGCTCGAAGGCCTTGAGCACCGCACGGGTACGGTCGCGCACACCGAGCTTGGACAGGATGTTGGAAACGTGGTTCTTGATGGTGCCCTCGGCCACGCCCAATGAGTTGGCGATCTCCTTGTTGGAGAAGCCGCTGGCCATCAGCCGCAGGATCTCGGTCTCGCGGTCGGTCAACGGGTCCGGGCGGTCCAGGCTGACGAACTCGTTGCGCATGTGCTCCAGCCCGGACAGCAGCCGCTGGGTCACCGCCGGCTGCACCAGCGAGCCGCCCTCGGACACGGTGCGGATCGCACCGACCAGCTGCTCCAGGGTGACGTCCTTGAGCAGGTAGCCCTTGGCCCCGGCCTTGAGCCCGGCCAGCACCAGCTGGTCGTCGTCGAAGGTGGTCAGGATGATCGACGGCGGCAGCTGGCCCAACCGGCTCAGGGTCTGCAACGCCTCCAGCCCGGACATCACCGGCATGCGCATGTCCATCAGCACCACGTCCGGCTTCACGGTCGGGATCATCTCCACCGCCTGCCGGCCGTCGGTGGCCTCGGCCACCACTTCGATGCCGTCGTCCAGCGCCAACAACGAACGGATGCCCTGCCGTACCAGGGTTTGGTCGTCCACCAGGCAGACACGGATCATCAGTTCACTCCTTGTGGCCCCGAGGCCAACATCATATGGGTAGTCACCGGCAGGCTGGCGCGAAGGCGGAAGCCCTCCCCCTTGCGTGCCGATACATCGAGGCTGCCCTGGTACTGGGCCAGCCGCTCACGCATGCCGCGCAGGCCATTTCCCGGCAGGATCTCGTCAACTTCACCGCCAATGCCGTCATCATGGGCATCAATGACGATCTCACCCCCTTCCCGCTCGACCTGGATCCAGAGGTTGCGGGCGCCGGCATGACGCACCGCATTGGTGATGATTTCCTGGGTGCAGCGCAGCAGCACATGGGCGCGCTCGGGGTCCTCGACGTTCAGCGGGTCGTCCATCTGCAGATGGATGTCCAGCGACGGCACCCGCTCGGTCAGCGGCCGCAGCGCCGCGGCCAGGTCGATGGCCCCGCTTTCGCGCAGCTGGCTGACTGCCTCGCGCACGTCGGTGAGCAGCAGCTTGGCCAGCGTGTGCGCCTGCCGGACATGCTCCTGGGCCTGGCCCTCGGTGATGTGGCCGGCCACTTCCAGGTTCAGGCTCAACGCCGTCAGGTGGTGCCCGAGCAGGTCATGCAGCTCGCGGGAAATACGGGTGCGCTCGTTGACCCGGGCACTTTCGGCCAGCAGCAGGCGCGTGGCGCGCAGTTCGGCGTTGAGCCGGCGCTGCTCCTCGCGGGCCAGCGTCTGCTGGCGGGCGACCAGGCTGGTGACGAACACGAACATCGAGAAACCGCCGTACAACAGCGACTGCAGCAGCGCCTCGAACAGCGGCAGGCCGATGATCAGGCTGTAGACCGGCAGCACCGCCAGCTGGCTGACCACCAGCCACAGCACGCCCACCCATTTGCTCAGCAGCCACGGGATCACCCCCGCCGCCACCATCATCAGGATGCTGCCCAGCCCGGTGCCGGATATGTAGCTGACCACCAGCGCCGAGATGGTCAGCAGCAGCAGGGCCAGCCGGTCGTACCAGCCGGTATGCCCGGCGGCATTGAGCCCCCGGGTCAGCCAGAAGTAGCAGCCACCGAAGGACAGGTAGGCGATGAACAGCCAGGCGGCCTCGTTGGCGCCCGGCTGCATCATCCCTTCTTCGGGCGCGTACTGCGTATAGATCAGCGGCAGGCTGACCAGGGCCCAGGTGAACAGGCCGGCCAGGCGGAGGACGCGGGTATGGCTGAGGTATCCCAACATGCGTGCATGGTAAGGATTGCAGGGCCCGTGCGCTCTCCCACGGAAGTCATGCCCGCCAACGGCATGGGGCCGCTCGCCGCCTCCGCGCCAGCCATGCGATAATCGCGGCAAAGCCCGCAGGGCCGACGACCGTTTCACCCCCACGGAGTCACAATGTCGATTGTCATCCGCGACGTGCGCGAGCACGAGCTTGATTCCGTTCTGGCACTGAACAATAACGCTGGCTTGGCGATCCTCCCGCTGGATGCGGCCAAGGTCCGTCGCTTCTACGAGACGGCCGAGTATTTCCGCATCGCCGAGCGCGACGGCAACATGGCCGGCTTCCTGGTCGGCTATGGCAGCCACGCCGAGCACGACAGCTGCAACTTCGCCTGGTTCCAGAAGCGTTACCCCAGCTTCTTCTACATTGACCGCATCGTGGTGGCCAGCCGCCGCCGCGGTGGTGGCGTGGGCCGGGCGTTCTACGCCGACGCCCAGAGCTACGCCGAGCTGCGCTATCCGCAGATGGCCTGCGAGGTGTTCCTCGACCATGGCGCCGATGCCGCGCTGCTGTTCCATGGCAGCTTCGGCTTCCGCGAGGTCGGCCAGAACACCATGCCGGACGTGGACGTGCGGGCCAGCATGCTGCTCAAGGACCTGTGCAGCTACGAATGGGTGAAGGAAACCTATGGCGACAACCTGCCCGACGTTCCTTGGGTGGGCAACACACGCCGGCCGCTGCAGCAGCGTCCGACGGGAACCTGAACATGGCAGTGAATTTGGATTACGAACAGGCAGGTGAACTGAAAATCGGGCAGGTCGGCATCGCCAACCTGCGTATCCGCACCCTCGATGTGGCGCGACTGACCCAGGAAATGCACGAGCGCGTGGCGCGTGCGCCGAAGCTGTTCGGCCGTGCCGCGGTGATCCTGGACTTCGGCGGGCTGATCCAGCTCCCCGACCTGGCCACGGCCCAGGCACTGCTCGCCGGCCTGCGCGAGGCCGGCGTACTGCCGGTCGCCCTCGCCTACGGCACCCAGGAAACCGAGCGCCTGGCCGAGCAGCTGGGCCTGCCGCTGCTGGCCAAGTTCCGCGCCCAGTACGAACGGGCCGATGCCGAACCGGCAGCGCGCCCGCGCGCACCGGAACCGGCACCCGCCCCGGTACCGGCGCCCCCCGCGCCTCCGGCCGCTTCGCCGCAGCCGGGCCGCATGCAATTGACCAACGTCCGCTCCGGCCAACAGCTGTACGCGGAGAACTGCGACCTGACCGTACTCTCAACGGTGGGTGCCGGCGCCGAGGTCATTGCCGATGGCAGCATCCATATCTACGGTACCCTGCGTGGCCGTGCCCTGGCTGGCGCGCAAGGCAATGAAGCGGCTCGCATCTTCTGCCGCGACTTCCATGCTGAACTCGTTGCCATTGCAGGACGCTACAAGGTGCTGGACGATATTCCGGACAATCTGCGTGGCAAGTCCGTGCAGGTTTGGCTGGAACAGGACCAGATCATGATCGCTGCGCTGGATTGACGCAGCCCACCCCGAATATTCAGGAGAAATCCTTTGGCTGAAATCATCGTTGTCACTTCCGGCAAAGGCGGCGTGGGCAAGACCACTTCCAGCGCCAGCATCGCGTCTGGCCTTGCACGCCGCGGCAAGAAGGTTGCCGTCATCGACTTCGACGTCGGCCTGCGCAACCTGGACCTGATCATGGGCTGCGAGCGCCGGGTGGTGTACGACTTCGTCAACGTCGTCCATGGCGAGGCCACGCTCAAGCAGGCCCTGATCAAGGACAAGCGTTTCGAGAACCTGTACGTGCTGGCTGCCTCGCAGACCCGCGACAAGGACGCGCTGAACAAGGAAGGCGTGGAGAAGGTCCTCAAGGACCTGGCCGCCGACGGCTTCGACTACATCATCTGCGACTCCCCGGCCGGCATCGAGAAGGGCGCGTTCCTGGCGATGTACTTCGCCGACCGCGCCGTGGTGGTGGTGAACCCGGAAGTGTCCTCGGTGCGTGACTCGGACCGCATCATCGGCCTGCTCGACTCCAAGACCGCCAAGGCCGAGACCGGCAACGGCGGCGTGCCGGCCTTCCTGCTGCTGACCCGCTACAGCCCGGTCCGCGTGGAAAGCGGCGAGATGCTCAGCATCACCGACGTGGAGGAAGTGCTGGGGCTGAAGGCCATCGGCGTGATCCCCGAATCCGGTGACGTGCTCAACGCCTCCAACAAGGGCGAACCGGTCATCCTGGACGCCGAATCGCCGGCCGGCCAGGCCTATGAAGACGCGGTGGGCCGCATCCTCGGCGAGGAGCGCCCGATGCGCTTCACGACGGTCGAGAAGAAGGGCTTCTTCAGCAAGCTGTTCGGAGGATAAGCATGGGACTGCTCGATTTCCTGAGGCAGAAAAAGAACACCGCCGAAACCGCGAAGAACCGCCTGCAGATCATCATCGCGCAGGAGCGCAGCACCCGCGGCGGCCCGGATTACCTGCCGCTGCTGCAGCGCGAGCTGCTGGAAGTGATCAAGAAGTACGTCAACATCGATGCCGACGCGGTCAAGGTGGACCTGGTCAAGGACGGCGCCAACGACGTGCTCGACATCTCCGTCGCCCTGCCCGACGACAAGTGATACCCACCCGGCGGCCACGGCCGCCGGGCACCCCGTACCCGTGAACGAAACCCTTTCCCCCGAACCGACCGCCACGGTGATGTGCGTCGGCGACATCCAGTGGGACGACGCCGTCGCCCTGCTCGCCCGCCACGGGCTGCGTCTGAACCACGTCGCTGCCGGCGAGACCATCCCCGGCAGCTACTGGGGCGAGCCGGAGGCCGGCATCATCGCCAACGACGTATACGTGCGCGATGACACGCCGATCCATTCGATGCTGCACGAGTCCTGCCACCTGATCGTGCTGCCGCCCGAACGGCGCGCGCAGGTGCATACCGACGCCACCGATTCGGTGCCCGAGGAAGACGCCACCTGCTACCTGCAGATCGTGCTGGCCGGGCAGTTGCCCGGCGTGGGCAGCGCGCGGCTGATGGCCGACATGGACGCCTGGGGCTACACCTACCGGCTGGGATCGACGCAGGCCTGGTTCGAGCAGGATGCCGACGACGCCCGGCGCTGGCTGGTTGAACGCGCGCTGCTGCCGTCGTTGGATGCGGCCGCGCCGTAGCAGCGCCCTCAGGCGCGAAGCCAGCCGTCTGCCCGCCCCTTCGCCGCGATCGCCGCCGGCCGCATTGACGCGGGCACGCCCCGCACCCTGCCGCGCCTTCCCGGTTTCGCGGCCGAAGCCGCGCCTACGCCGAGTCCGGCGGCAACGAACTGCCCATGTCGAGGGTGACGCGGGTGCCGCGCTCGGGTTGCGACTGGATAGTCAGCTCCCAGCCCAGGTGGTCGCACAGGCGTGCGATCAGGTCCATGCCGATGCCCGAGCCCGGGTTGCGCTCGCCCTTGGCCAGCCGCGCGTAGAGCTGGGCGACCTCCTCCGGGCTCATGCCGTGACCGGGGTCCTCGATGGTCACCACCGCCTGCGCCGAAGCGCTTATCCGGATCATGCCGCGGTCGCTGTTCTCGATCGCGTTGCGCAGCAGGTTGCCGATCGCCGCCTGCACCACGCCCATCGGCGCGATGATCCGGCAGGGCTCCGCGTGCAGCTGCATGTCCAGCTCCTTGCCGCAGGCCAGATGCCGGTGGTCCTCGATGATTTCCGGCAACAGCTGCTCCACCGCCAGCAACTCGCTCATCGCCGACAACCGCGCCGGGTCCCGCGCCAGCACCAGCAGCAACTGGATCAGCTGCTCCACGCCCTGCGCGGTACCACGCACCCGCTCCAGCTGCTGGCGCGCGCGCGGCGGCAGCTCCGGCTGTTCCAGCGCCAGTTCGGCGGCGCCGCTGATCACGGCCACCGGCGTGCGCAGCTCATGGCTGGCCGCGCTGATGAAGGCGCGCTCGCGCTCGACGAAGTGCTCGTTGCGCTGCAGGTAGTCGTTCAACGCACCGGCGATGACCTCCATCTCGGCCGAACCGCGCCGGTCCACCGCCACCCGCTGCCCGCGCTGTTCGGGCCGCAGCGCGGCGATGTCGCTTGCGAGCGCGGACAGGGGGCGCACCAGCCGTGCCACGCCCAGCCATGCCATCAACAGGGTCACGATGACCAACGCCACGCCAGCCAGCAGCGACCAGCGGGTGATGAAGTGCTCCAGCTCACCGAAGTCGGTGATGTCCAGCGCCAGGATCACCCGTCCGTAATCGGAGGTATCGCGCACCATCACGGCGGTCTGCTTGCCCAGGAACAGCGCACCGTCATGCAGGCCGGGATGCAGCGTGGCCATGCTTTCCGGGATGGGCGCGCCACCACGCTCGATGAACAGGTGCAGGGTGTCCGAATCCTGCCAGTGGTAATCCCGGTCCATGCGCATGTGCGCCAGCACGCTGTCCAGTTCGGTGTTCAGCAGGGAGCGCCAGACCGCATGCTCGGCGTGCTCGTGCACGTAGTTGGCGGCGCTGAACACCACCAGCGTGATCAACGCCAGGTAGATCCCCAACCAACCCAGCAGCTTGCGCCGCAGCGTGGAGCGCCGGCTCATCCAGTGGTTCCGGGCGACGGCGCCGACAACCGGTAGCCGACCCGCGGCAGGGTATGCAGCAGCTTCTGGGCGAACGGGCCATCCACCGCACGCCGCAGCTCATAGATATGGGAGCGCAGCATGTCGCCATCCGGCGGTTCGTCGCCCCACAAGGCGTACTCCAGCTGGTCGCGGGTGACCGCCGCCGGGCTGGCGCGCATCAGCACCTCCAGCAGCTTGCGGCAGGCCGGGTACAGGTGCAGCACCTGCCCGTCGCGCCGGGCCTCCAGCGAACCCAGGTCCAGCTGCAGGTCGTGGACCTCCAGCACCTTGCGCGGGTTGCGTCCCTTGATCCGCGCCAGCACCGCATCCAGCCGCACTTCCAGTTCGGGCAGGGCGAACGGCTTGGTCAGGTAGTCGTCCGCCCCGGCACGGAAGCCGGCGATCTTGTCCGGCAGCTCGTCGCGGGCGGTGAGCATGATCACCGGCACTTCGGAGCGGTGTTCCTCGCGCAGGCGGCGCAGCACTTCCGGCCCCTCCATGCGCGGCAGCATCCAGTCCAGCAGGATCGCGTCGTAGTCCTGGGTCGCGGCCAGGTGCAGGCCGGTCACCCCGTCCGGCGCCACGTCGAGCACGTGCCCGCGGGCCTCGAAGTAGTCGAACAGGTTGGCGATCAGGTTGCGATTGTCTTCCACGACCAGCAGCCGCATTGCGTTGGACCTCTCCGGTCCCGGCCAGGCCCGGGATCAATTCGGCGATCATCCTAGCGCCCCGGCCGTCGGAATGCCGTCGAAACGCGCGACAATTTCGACGCGCTTCCTACGTCGGGAGCGTCATCATCCATGCCGACCCCTCTGTGAGCCGCACGTGCGCCCGTCCAACCACCGCTCATCCTCCACCCGACTCTGGTTCGCCATCCTCATCGCGCTGGTGGTCGCCAGCCTGCTGGCCGGCCTGGGCATGCGCTCGCCGACCCCGCCGGACGAACCCCGCTTCGTGCTGGCGGCCCGGCACATGGTCGAGACCGGGCAATGGCTGCTGCCCCATCGCGGCAGCGAGCTGTATGCCGAGAAGCCGCCGACCTTCATGTGGATCCAGGCCGGCACCTACAAGCTGCTGGGCAGCTGGAACCTGTCCTTCCTGCTGCCGTCCCTGCTGGCGGCGCTGCTGACGCTGTGGCTCACCTGGGACATGGCACGCCGCCTTTGGAATCCCCGGGTAGCGCGCTACGCGGTGCTGGCGCTGTTCGTCAGCCTGCAGTTCGGCCTGATGGCCAAGCGCGCGCAGATCGACATGGTGCTGGTCGGCATGACCACGCTGGCGCTGTGGGGGCTGGTCCGGCACCTGCTGCTGGGGCCGAGCTGGGGCGCGCTGGCGCTGGCGGCATTTGCCGCCGGGGTCGGCACCGTGACCAAGGGCGTGGGCTTCCTGCCGCTATTGATGCTGGTCCCGTGGGTGATCTGGCGCTGGCGGCACCCGCAGGCGGCCGGCCCCGGCCGCAGCTGGAAGTGGTGGCTGCTGCTGCCGGCCTTCCTGGCCGGTACCGCCGTGTGGCTGGCGCCGCTGGGCATCGCGCTGCTGCAGAACCCCGACCCGGCCCTGCAGTCCTACGCGAAGGAACTGCTGTTCAAGCAGACCGGCACCCGCTATGCCAACGCCTGGCACCACCACCAGCCGTTCTGGTACTACCTGCAGGTGATGTTCACCCTGTGGGTGCCGGGCAGTCTGTTGTTCCCGTGGCTGGTGCCGGCGTGGTGGCGCCGCTGCCGCCGCGCCGACCCGCGCTACCTCCTGCTGCTGGGCTGGGCGCTGCTGGTGCTGGTGTTCTTCAGCGCCAGCCCTGGCAAGCGCGAGGTCTACATCCTGCCGATGCTGCCGGCGCTGGCGGTGGCCGCGGCCCCACTGCTGCCCGGCCTGCTGCGTCGCACCGGCGTGCGCTGGGTGCTGATGCTGTACGCGCTGCTGCTGTCCCTGGCCACGCTGGTGATCGGTTACGGTGCCGTGCATGGCGATGGCTGGGCGCAGCGCAATGCGGTCAAGCGGGCGATCGACCCGTGGGTGCTGCCGCAGGTGGGGTGGTGGCTGATCGGCTTTGCCGTGGCCACCCTGCTGGTCATCGCGGTACTGCGCCTGCGCCGGGCCGGGCTGGCCGTGGTCCTCACCACGGTGCTGCTGTGGTGCATGTATGGCCTGGGCGCGATGCCGGCGCTGGACCCGTACAGTTCCGCGTCGCGGGTGATGGACCAGGTACGTGAGCGGATCGGCCCCGATGCCGAACTGGGCATGGTGGCCTGGCGCGAGCAGAACCTGCTGCAGACCTGGCCGCAGGCCACCGACTTCGGCTTCAAGCGTCCGGTCGCCGGCCAATGGGAAGATGCAGCCCGCTGGGTGGCACAGGCACCGGAGCGCCGCTGGCTGTTCGTGCTGGACAAGGTGATGAGCCCCTGTGCCGACCGCAGCCAGGTGATCGACATCGGCAGCGCCAACCGCAACAACTGGCAATTGCTGCCCGGCACCGCGCTGCAGGCCGACTGCGTGGCGCGCACGCACGGCGTGGTCGACGATGCCGACGCGGCACTCCAGGACGACGGCGACTGAGCCGCCGTGGGCAACGCGCCGGGCCCGTGGACCGGCGCTGAACCTCCCACATATTTACGACATTGCTCCGACCCGTCTCCGACAGAACGGGGCACAGCATGCGCCCATCGACCCCTGATGGTGCGCCTGTTCCATGCCCCCCTTCGCTTCTGCCCGCCCGTGGCGCCCGGCGCTGCCGGGAGCCCGCCTGGAGTTCGCCACCCGGGCCCTGTTGATCCCCGCCGCGGTGCTGCTGCTTGCCAGCGTCGTGTTGATTGCCGGCAGCGGCGACCAATGGCTGGCTGACCAGCTGTATCGCTGGCAGGGCAGCCGCTGGGCACTGAAGGACGCCTGGTGGAGCAGCCACCTGGTCCACAAGGGCGGCCGCAACCTGAGCTTCCTCGCCGCCGCGCTGGTCATGCTGGCCCTGCTGCGCACCTGGTTCAACGCGTCATGGCGGCCATTGCGTCGCCCGCTGTCCTACCTGCTGATGGCGGTGGCCCTGTCCAGTGGACTGGTGTCCCTGCTCAAGAGCTGGACCCACATGGACTGCCCCTGGGACCTGGAACGCTACGGCGGACTGCGCCCCTTCATCGGCCTGTTCGAGTCGCGCCCGGTCTCACTGGGCCATGCGGCCTGTTTCCCGGCCGGTCACGCCAGCGCCGGCTACGCCTGGCTGGCCATCTACTTCTTCATGCTGCAGGTCCGCCCGCAATGGCGCTGGCCGGCGACCCTCTCCGTGCTGGGGATCGGCCTGGTGTTCGGCATCACCCAGCAGCTGCGCGGCGCGCACTTCCTGTCCCATGACCTGTGGTCGCTGGCGATCAGCTGGACCGTGGCCGTTGGCCTGTACCTGGTCATGTTCGAGCCCTCCCCGTCCACCACAACCGCAACCCTGCCAAAGGCACCGGGAGAACACGCATGAGCACCACCCTGCCCCGCCCCGGTGCTTCCCGCCTGTCCTGGAGCGCGCTGCGCGACTGGCGCCCGGAGATCAGCAGCGAAGCCTTGATCCTGCTGTCCAGCATCTTCTTCGCCGTGCTGTGCAATGGCCTGTTCTGGCGCAACGCCATGGCCACCAACCCGGGCAACGGCCTGTTCGCGTTGTCCCTGTTCACCCTGCTGGTCGGCGTGCACGCATTGCTGTTCGGGCTGCTGGTGTGGCGCTGGAACGCCAAGGTGCTGCTGAGCGTGCTGTTCATCACCACCGCGTTCGCGGTGCACTACATGAGCAGCTTCAACGTGTACCTGGACGCGGACATGCTGCGCAACGTGCTTGCCACCGACCACAAGGAGTCCGGCGAGCTGATGACCGCGGCATTGATCCTGCCCTTGCTCGGCTACGGCGTGCTGCCCACCGCACTGCTGTGGCGGCTGCGCATCCGCAGGCGCAGCCTCGGTCGCACCTTCCTGTGGCGTGGCGTGTTCCTGCTGGGCGTGGTGCTGGTCACCGCCGCCGGTGCGATGGCCTCCTTCCAGAACATCTCTTCGCTGATGCGCAACCACCGCGAAGTGCGCTACCTGGCCACGCCGGTGAACTACCTGATCGCGCTGAAGCAGAACCTGTCCAGTGCCAGCCCGATCAAGCACCAACCGAAGCAACCGATCGGCACCGATGCCCAGGCCACGCCGCGCGCGGCGGGCAGCAAGCCCCGCCTGCTGGTACTGGTGGTCGGTGAAACCGTGCGTGCCCAGAACTGGGGCCTGAACGGCTACGCCCGCCAGACCACGCCGGAACTGGCGCAGACCGGCGCGATCAACTTCCCCGACATGCATGCCTGCGGCAGCAGCACCGAAGTCTCGCTGCCCTGCATGTTCTCGCCCTACGGCCGCCACGACTACGACGAGAAGGCCATCCGCAACCACCAGTCGTTGCTGCACGTACTCGAGCATGCCGGCATCAGCACCCTGTGGCGCGACAACCAGTCCGGCTGCAAGGGCGTATGCGATGGCCTGCAGATCGAACGGCTGGACGATGCCACCCTGCCCGGCCTGTGCGCCAACGGCCGCTGCATGGACGAGATCCTGATCAACGACCTGGCCGCGCAGGTCCGCGCCAAGCCGGGCGACCGCGTGGTGGTGCTGCATCAGCTGGGCAACCACGGCCCCAGCTACTTCGAGCGCTATCCGGCGCAGTTCCGCCAGTTCGCCCCGACCTGCGACACGGCCGACCTGGGCAAGTGCAGCCGCGAACAGATCGTCAACAGCTATGACAACGCGATCCGCTACACCGACCATTTCCTGAGCCGCACCATCGCCAGCCTGCGCGAGATGGGCGACTACGACACCGCCATGATCTACCTCTCCGACCATGGCGAATCCCTCGGCGAGAAAGGCCTGTACCTGCACGGCATGCCCTATGCCATCGCGCCGGAGGAGCAGACCCGGGTGCCGTTGCTGATGTGGTTCTCGCCCGGCTTCGCCGCCGACCGCGGGCTGGACCTGCAGTGCCTGCGCCAACGCACCCAGCAGCGCGCCGACCAGGACAACCTGTTCCCCTCGGTGCTGGGGCTGATGCAGGTGCGGACCTCGGTGTACGACCGCAGCCGCGACCTGTTCGCCGATTGCACGACTCCGTCGTAGGAGCGCCTTCCGGCGCGGGGCCGATGACCCCGCGCCCTGCCAAAGCCGGGAGGCTGCCGGCATCCCGGCTTCGCGGCCAAGGCCGCTCCTGCCACGCCCCCTCCCTGACCTGGTCCACTTGCAGGGCACGCCCCGCCCCACTAGCCTTCGCCGGTATTCGCAACCATTACCGGGGATTTCCGTGAAACATCGTCATCTGTTGCTGGCCGCCGCCGTGGGCGTGGCCGTGCTCTCGCTGGCTGCCTGCAAGAAGGAAGGCACGCCGGAGGCCGCCAAGCCGGCCACCAGCGCCGCCGCACCGGCCGAAAGCGCCGACCAGTTCATTGCCCGCGTCAACGCCGAGTACAAGGCGATGTACCCGGAGATGACCTCGGCGCAGTGGCTGTCGTCCACCTACATCAACGACGACTCCGCGCGCGTGGCCGCCAAGGCGAACGAGCGCTGGCTGACCACCCTCAACGGCTGGATCGAGCAGGCCGGCAAGTACGAGGGCCAGCCGATGAGCGCCGACACCGCCCGCGCGATCAGCCTGCTCAAGCTGATGACCTCGATGCCCGCCCCGCGCGACCCGCAGAAGCTGGCCGAGCTGGCGGCCATCGCCACCAAGCTGGAAGGCGACTACGGCGCCGGCACCTACTGCGTGGGCGAAGGCGACAGCCGCAACTGCCGCCAGCTGGGTGACCTGGAGAAGGTACTGGCCACCTCGCGCGACTACGACAAGCAGCTCGATGCCTGGCAGGGCTGGCAGTCCACCGCCGTGCCGTCGCGCGCCAACTACCAGCGCTTCGTCGAACTGGTCAACGAAGGCGCCCGCGAACTGGGCTATACCGATGCTGGCCAGATGTGGCGCAGCGGCTACGACATGCCGGCCGACCAGGTTGGCCCGGAAACCGATCGCCTGTGGGAGCAGGTCAAGCCGCTGTACGAGCAGGTGCATTGCTATACCCGCGCCAAGCTGGACAAGGAATACGGCAAGGACAAGGCGGAAGTTGGCGGCGGCATGATCGCCGCGCACCTGACCGGCAACATGTGGCAGCAGGATTGGAGCAACCTGTGGGACATGACCGCGCCGTACCCGAACGCGGGCAGCCTGGACATCACCGCCGCGCTGGAAAAGCAGTACCAGACCAACCTCAGCGCCGCCCTGGCCAAGGCCGGTGGCAGCGACCCGGCGAGTCGCTTCAAGGCACAGCGTGACGCGGAGCTGGCCACCGCCCGGCAGATGACCGAGCGCGCGCAGGACTTCTACGTGTCGCTGGGCATGCCCAAGCTGCCGGAGAGCTACTGGCAGAACACCCAGTTCATCAAGCCGATGGACCGCAACGTGGTCTGCCACGCCAGCGCCTGGGACATGAACATGGGCGGTGACGGCAAGGATGTCGGCCCGGACGTGCGCACCAAGATGTGCATCACCCCAACCGAGGAAAACTTCACCACCATCTACCACGAGCTGGGCCACATCTATTACGACCTGGCCTACAACCCGCTGCCGCCGCTGTTCCAGGGCGGTGCCAACGACGGCTTCCACGAGGCCATCGGTGACACCATCGTGCTGGCGATGACGCCGAAGTACCTGAACTCGATCGGCCTGGTCGGTGCGCAGCAGGAAAGCCGCGAGGCCACCATCAACGCGCAGATGCGCATGGCCATGTCCGGCGTGTCGTTCCTGCCGTTCGGCCTGATGATCGACCGCTGGCGCTGGGGCGTGTTCGACGGTTCGATCAAGCCGGACCAGTACAACCAGAAGTGGTGGGAGCTGAAGGCCCAGTACCAGGGCGTGGCCCCGGCCAGCGCACGCGGCGAGGAGTTCTTCGACGCCGGCGCCAAGTACCACGTGCCGGGCAACACCCCGTACCTGCGCTACTTCCTGGCGCGCATCCTGCAGTACCAGTTCTACAAGGGCCTGTGCGATGCGTCCGGTTACACCGGCCCGCTCAACGAGTGCAGCTTCTATGGCAACAAGGAAGCCGGCCAGAAGTTCTGGGCGATGCTGAGCAAGGGCTCCAGCCAGCCGTGGCAGGCCACGCTCAAGGAGCTGACCGGCAACGACAAGCTCGACGCCGGCCCGATGCTGGAATACTTCGCCCCGCTGCAGGAATGGCTGAAGCAGCAGAACGAAGGCCAGATGTGCGGCTGGACGGCAGCACCGCCGGCGGCCGTCGCCGCACCGACGACCACGCCGTAAACACGACGGACCGGGTTGACCACGAAGGGCGCCGTTACGGCGCCCTTCGTTCATCCACGGTCAGGCGCATGACGGAGATCATGCGGATGCGGGCCAGGCTCCACCGGCCCGACATTGACAGCCCTCATTGGCATGAACATCTTGCCCGCCTATTCCTGGAGACCCGAATGCCCCCTGCAGCGCGCACCGTGTTTTTCCTCCTGCTCGCCACGCAGACTGCGGCCGGATGGGCTGCACAACACACCGAGCCCCTCCGCGTCGGCTACACCGAACGCGATCGCGCCTTCGGCTTCACGTTCACACCGCCCGCGGGCAAGGACTGGAAACAGGACAAGTGGGGCAGCGGAAACCTCAGCGTCGACTGGAACGCGGGCTCGACCACCGACAGCAGGAAGATCGAGGCCTACATGACCCGGCCCGATGTCCCGACCAGCCCCCTTTCCGGCTACATCGAGAACATCCGGCGCAAGCTGGAGCAGGACTTCTCCAACAGTCCCGCCGCCACCATCAACCACCTGCAGGTAAGCGAATACCCGACGGACAAGCGCTGCGCCAGCATCCACCTGCGGCTTGAGCTGCGGCAACCCGCCGCCGATGGACAACGGCAATGGGCCGAGCAATACACCTTGTCCTGCGGTTCGCCCCGCTACGCCGATGTTGGCTACGAACTGCGCTACTACCACCGCTACACCGACGCGCACCGCGACCCGAACCTGCAGGCCAAGGCCGAGCAGGTGCTGGGCAGCATGCGGATCGAAGAGGACTGATTACCGGGCCAGGCGGCTGGATGGAAGGCCGCTCCTGCGGATCCCTGGCAACCGGATCGGCGTGCCATCGGGGCCCATGGCGTCATCGTTGCCGCTTTTCCCAGCATCGTTGCCACTTCCTGCGGCATCGCTGGAACATCCCACCCGATGCGTGCCATCCGAAGCGGCATGACTGGCGCTTTTTTCGACATCCGTGCCGCTTCAACGGGCAATGCCGGCGCCCCATGCGACATCACCGGCACAGGGGCGACATCGCTGCACCTTGAAGGGAGGGGCCTGCCGCTCCAGGTGACACGCCTGCCGCAGAAACAACAAAGGCGCCCTCGGCGCCTTCGCTGATCCGGCAACTTCCCCGCAGACGCTCAATGCGTGCCAGCGGCGCTCTTCGCGCCCACGCCCAGCTCACCGGCCAGGTTGCGCTTGTAGGTGTCGAAATCGATACCCTGCTCGGCCACCTCCGCGTGCGCGGCGTCCTTCAGTGCGTCGGAATACATCAGGCGCACCGGGGTGTTGTTGTTCTCGTGCCATTCGGCGGCCTGCATGATCAGCGCCAGCACGCGTGCGGCGCTGGTGGTCTCCCCGGCGATCTTGCCGTCCATGCCCAGCACCCACTCGCCGTCGCGGCGGACGATGCCCGCCAGCAGGCTGCGCTGCTGGTCACGCAGTTCGGCGTGCGGCTCGACCTTGGCCTTCGGTGCCGGGTTGGCCTCGGCCTGGTTGCGGGCGCGCTCGGCCAGTTTCTTCTTCGCCTCGCGGCGGCCCTTGGATTGAATCGACATCGTGATGTGCTCTTTGCCGTCGCCGCTGATGGCGGCAGGGATAGTGTCCCCGATCGGGGGTGAAGATGGATCAGGCCGCCGGGGTGTTGCGTTGGGCGCGCTGGCTGATGCGCTCCCACTTCCACATCAGCCCGCTGCCCAGCGCGAACAACGCCGCGCCGATGGCCAGGCCCAGGCCACTGCGGCTGAGCAGCGGCGACAACACCCCGGCGATGACCGCATTGGTCACCAGCGTGCTGAAGGCCTGCATCGAGGAGGCCGTGCCGCGCTGGCGCGGGTACATGTCCAGGATCGCCAGGCTCAGGATCGGGAAGATCAGCGCCACGCCGAACGAATTGAGGGTCAGCGCCAGCACCGCCCACGGCACGCTCATCTGCGGGGCCAACGCGTTGTAGGCAATGTTGTAGACCGCCGCCACCGCCATGAACGCATAGCCGATCCGCACCGCGCGCGTTCCGGCGATGCGCCCGGCCGCGCGGCCGGAGGCATAGGCGCCCAGCGCCATGCCGCCGATGGTCGGGATGAACAACCAGGCGAACTGCTGCTCGTTCAGGTGCAGCAGGTCCAGGATGAACGCCGGTGCCGAGGCGATGTACAGGAACAGCCCGCCAAAGCCCAGCGAGCCGGCCAGGGCCAGGCGCAGGAAGCGCGGGTTGACCGCGATGCTCCAGTAATCCTGGGCCAGCCGTGCCGGGCGCAGGCTCAGCCGGGCCTGCGGCGGGTGGGTTTCCGGCAGCCACAGGCAGGTAACCACCAGCAGCAGCGTGGAGAACGCCACCAGGAACCAGAAGATGCCCTGCCAATGGCTCCAGCCCAGCAGCCAGCCGCCGATGATCGGGGCGATGGCCGGGGCGATGGAAAAGATCATCGACACCTGGCTCATCAGCCGCTGGGCGTCGTCGCCGTCGTACAGGTCACGGATGACCGCCCGGCCGATGATGTAGCCCACGCCGGCGGACAGGCCCTGCAGGCCGCGGAACAGCAACAGCGAGCCCATGTCGCGCGACAGCGCGCAGCCGATCGAGGCTAGGATGAACACCACCAGCCCGCCGATGATCACCCGTTTGCGGCCCAGCGCATCGGACAGCGCGCCGTGGACCAGGCTCATCAGCGCATAGGTGAGCAGGTAGACGCTGATGACCTGCTGCATGGCCAGTTTGTCGGCGCCCATCTGCGCGCCGATCTGCGGGAACGCGGGGAACACCGCGTCGATGGCGAACGGGCCGAACATCGACAACCCGGCCACCAGCGCGGCGATCCGTCGCAGCGAAACCTGCTTGCTTGCTTTCATGGCTTCCTGTGGAACAACGTGCATCGGCACCGGCAGGCACACCGGTGCGGGAGGGAAAATGAACAGGGCCGGACACGGTAACGCCGCGCGGCCATATCGCGCCTGTTTATCCGGACATGAACCCGCGTCAGCCCGCGGTACCGGCCTCCCCGCCCACCGCGTGCAACGCGCGATCCTCGGGCCGGGAACGGAATGGTAATCCAAGCCGGTGCGCAGGTCTGCCCCGGGCTATAATCGGCCGGCTGTACGAACACGGTGGGAGAAGCGGCTGACCCCGCTGCCGAAGGCGCAAACGCCCGTAAATCGCTCAGGCCCGATACCACCTGCACCAAAACTCTGGAGAGACCGGTTCAATCCGGCGCCGAAGGGGCACGAAGCACACGATCCTCGTCGCGTTGCTTCCAAACTCTCAGGCAAAAGGACAGAGGGGCGCGAGGCAAGCCACCGGCTTGCCGGCCGTGATGCCGCCTGCGCGGCAGCGGGGCCGTACCGGTGCTTGCCTGGCTCACCGCCCCAGCCCTGCATGCCTTCTCCGGACGTCAGCCATGACCCAGAACACCCCTTCGCTGCGCGAACTCGAACACTCCTCCGCGTTCGTCGACCGCCACATCGGCCCCAACGATGCCGAAATCGCGCAGATGCTGCGCACCGTTGGCCATGATTCGCTTGAAGCCCTGACCGACGCCATCGTGCCGGGCTCGATCAAGTCGCCGGCACCGCTGGCGCTGCCCGAATCGCTCACCGAGGTCGAGGCGCTGGCCAAGATCCGCGCCATCGCCGGCAAGAACAAGGTGCTGCGCAGCTTCATCGGCCAGGGCTACTACGGCACCCACACGCCGAACGTCATCCTGCGCAACATCCTGGAAAACCCGGCCTGGTACACCGCCTACACCCCGTACCAGGCGGAGATCTCGCAGGGCCGCATGGAAGCGCTGATCAACTTCCAGACCCTGGTCGCCGACCTGACCGGCATGGAGATCGCCAACGCCTCGCTGCTGGACGAAGCCACCGCTGCCGCCGAGGCGATGACCCTGGCCAAGCGTTCGGCCAAGTCCAGGTCCAAGGTGTTCTTCGTGCACGACGCCGTGCACCCGCAGACGCTGGAACTGATGCGCACCCGCGCCGAGCCGATGGGCATCGAGCTGCAGGTCGGCACCCCGGCCGAAGCCATGACCGCCGACGTGTTCGGCGTGCTGCTGCAGTACCCGGACACCACCGGCCACATCGGTGACCACAAGGCGCTGGTGGAGGCCATCCATGCCCGCCAGGGCCTGGTCGCCGTGGCCACCGACCTGCTCGCGCTGACCCTGATCGCCGCTCCCGGCGAATGGGGCGCGGACATCGCCATCGGCAACAGCCAGCGTTTCGGCGTGCCGTTCGGCTTCGGCGGCCCGCATGCGGCCTTCATGGCCTGCCGTGACGCCTACAAGCGCTCGATGCCGGGCCGCCTGATCGGCGTGTCGGTCGATGCCGAAGGCAAGCCGGCCTACCGCCTGACCCTGCAGACCCGCGAGCAGCACATCCGCCGCGAGAAGGCCACCTCCAACATCTGCACCGCCCAGGTGTTGCTGGCGGTGATGGCCTCGATGTACGCCGTCTACCACGGCCCGGAAGGCCTGCTGCGCATCGCCCGCCGCACCCACCGCCTGGCCGCGATCCTGGCTAGCGCGCTGCGCACGGCCGGTGTTGCTGTGGGCAATGACTTCTTCGACACCCTGCACGTCACCGGCGTCGACGCTGCGGCGGTACAGGCCAAGGCCGTGGCCGCGGGCATCAACGTGCGCGTGATCGATGCCGGCGCGGTCGGCATCAGCCTGGACGAAACCGCCACCCGCGCCGACATCGTCGCGCTGGGCCAGCTGTTTGGCGCCACGGTCGACGTGGATGCACTGGACGCCGCCACCACCGATGCCCTGCCCAAGGGCCTGCTGCGCACCAGTGCGTTCCTGACCCACCCGGTGTTCAACACGCACCACAGCGAGCACGAGATGCTGCGCTACCTGCGCTCGCTGGCCGACAAGGACCTGGCGATGGATCGCACCATGATCCCGCTGGGCAGCTGCACCATGAAGCTCAACGCCACCGCCGAGATGATCCCGGTGACCTGGCCGGAGTTCGCCAACATCCACCCGCTGGCACCGGCCGACCAGGCGCAGGGCTACAAGGAGCTGATCGACGGCCTGGAAGCGATGCTGGTCGAATGCACCGGCTACGACGCGGTGAGCCTGCAGCCCAATTCCGGCGCGCAGGGCGAGTACGCCGGCCTGCTGGCGATCCGCGCCTACCACCGCTCGCGCGGCGAAGGCCATCGCGACATCTGCCTGATCCCGGATTCGGCGCACGGCACCAACCCGGCCTCGGCGCAGATGTGCGGCATGACCGTGGTGGTCACCAAGACCGATGCCAACGGCAACGTCGACGTCGATGACATCCGCCTCAACGCCGAGAAGTACAGCGACCGCCTGGCCGCGATCATGATGACCTACCCGTCCACGCACGGCGTGTTCGAGGAAGAGGTGGTCGAGATCTGCCAGATCATCCACCAGCACGGCGGCCAGGTGTACACCGACGGTGCCAACATGAACGCCCTGGTCGGCGTGGCCAAGCCCGGCAAGTGGGGCTCGGACGTGTCGCACCTGAACCTGCACAAGACCTTCTGCATCCCGCACGGCGGCGGCGGCCCGGGTGTTGGCCCGTGCGCGGTCAAGTCGCACCTTGCCCCGTTCCTGCCGGGCAAGCTCGGTGACAACGGCCCGGTCGGCATGGTCAGCGCGGCCAGCTTCGGCAGCGCCTCGATCCTGCCGATCAGCTGGATGTACATCACCCTGATGGGCACCGCGGGCCTGCGCAAGGCCACCCAGGTGGCACTGCTCAATGCCAACTACATCGCCACCCGTCTGGCCCCGCACTACAAGACGCTGTACACCGGCCGCAACGGCCTGGTGGCACACGAGTGCATCCTGGACGTGCGTCCGCTGGAGAAGACCTCCGGCATCGGCGCCGAGGACGTGGCCAAGCGCCTGATCGACTTCGGCTTCCACGCCCCGACCCTGAGCTTCCCGGTCGCCGGCACGCTGATGGTGGAGCCGACCGAGAGCGAATCGCAGCACGAGCTGGACCGCTTCATCGACGCGATGATCCAGATCCGCGAGGAGATCCAGGCCATCGAGGACGGTCGCCTGGACCGCGAGGACAACCCGCTCAAGCACGCCCCGCACACCGCCGGCGCGGTGTCGGCCAGCGAGTGGACCCACGCCTATCCGCGCGAACTGGCCGCCTTCCCGCTGCCGTCGCTGAAGCTGCAGAAGTACTGGCCGCCGGTGGCACGCGTGGACAACGTGTACGGCGACAAGAACATCATGTGCGCCTGCATCCCGGTGGATGCGTACAAGGAAGACGTGGAAGCCTGATCGGCTTCTGCGGTGGCCTGATGTGACAAAGCCAGCCGGTGCAAACCGGCTGGCTTTTTGTTTGGGTGCTTGGGGCTGGAAGCTAGAAGCTAGAAGCTGCCCTCACCCCAACCCCTCTCCCGCACGCGGGAGAGGGGCTCAGTTCTCTGCAGGTTGAAGTACTGCTGGCAATTGCTGCTTTAAAGCCCCTCTCCCGCCTGCGGGAGAGGGGCTGGGGTGAGGGCAGCCTCTCCGAAGCGCCTCAGTACCCGTTCTTCCGCAACCAGGCATCCACCTGCGGCTTGCGCTCGGCGCGCAGCTTCACCCGCGTCTGGATACCGGCGATCACCGTCTCCGCATCGCGGCGCGAGGTGGCGGCGATGTACTTGTCGGCGAAGGCGTTGATCTTGTCGACCATCTGCAGGTTGTCGGCCGAGGCCCCCAGCTGCGGGAAGTAGCCTGCCCGCGAGGTACCGTCCACCAGCGTCTCCACCTTCTCGCGGTTGGCCACCGCGAAGTCGAAGGCCAGGTCCGGGTGCTCGCGCGACACGCCGCCGATCATGCCGGCACCGTTGGTCGCGCCCGGCTCTTCGGTCAAGGCCATGTCCAGCGCACGCTGCGCCAGCGTAACGTCCTTGCTCTGCGCCAGCAGGTGGTAGTACTGGTCGCGCACCATCGAGGACGTCTCCTTCTTCGCCAGGGCATGCAACTGCTCCCAGGTCGCGGCATCGGCGTGTCGTGCGACCACGCCCAGCACGGTGCGGCGCAACTCCGGCGACAGCGATTCGGGCTTGGCCAGGAAGGCGGCGAAGCGGCGGCGCGCTTCGGCGATCACCTGCGGGTCGTCCATCGCGCCGAGCATGGCGATCAGGCCGCCGCGCAGCTGGCGCGTCTGCGCCGATTCGCCGTCCCGGTCATCCCAGCCCAGCGAGGCCAGCACCGGCTCCAGACGGGCGTAGGCGTACTTGCGGAATGCCGCCTGGCGCGTGGCATCACCTTCGAACAGGTCGTCCAGCCCACCCAGCGTGCGCGACACGCGCTGCCACAGGTCCGGCGGCGCATCGCCGGCCACCTTGGCGGTGAGGTCCAGCGTATCGGCCTCCGGCTGCAGGCCGACGGCTGCCAGCGCGCTGGCATCCATCATCACCCCGAGCTGGTCGACCACCGGCAGGCGCTCGAAGCCGTCGCTCAATGCCTTGAACTGCTCCGGCGAGTACAGCGTGCGGTAGTAGCCCTTCTGCCCGGCGTTGACCAGTACCGGCCCGGCGCAGCCCGGCAGGTCGACGGTGGCGCTGCCGTCGACCAGGGTACGCACGTCCTTGCCGTCGGCGCCGCGCACGGTCACCGGCACGCGCCAGCGCAACGGCTGCTTGTCCTTGCGGTCGATGGTGTATTCGCCCTGCTGCAGCGTCACCCGGGTCTTGCCGTCGATGCAGGCGCTGGCGCTGCGGATCAGCGGGATGCCCGGCTGCAGGGTGAAATCGTGTGCCACTTCGATGAACTGCTTGTCCGGCGCCGCCTTGGCGATCTCGCGCCAGAGGTCATCGGTGACCGCATTGCCGTAGGCATGCGCGCGCACGTAGCTGCGCACGCCATCGCGCCATGCGTCGCTGCCCACGTAGTCCTCGAACATGCTGATCACCGCCGCGCCCTTGCCGTAGGTGATGCCGTCGAAGGCCTGGCTGGCCTGCTCCACGGTGGCCACGTGCTGCACGATCGGATGCGTGGTCGCCATCGCGTCGCGCCCCATCGCACCACGGCTGGTCATGGCCGCGTCGACGTTGTTCAGGTCCCACTCCGGGTGCAGCTTGCGGGTGGTGCGGCCTTCCATCCAGGTGGCGAAGCCTTCGTTGAGCCACAGGTCGTCCCACCACGCCATGGTCACCAGGTTGCCGAACCACTGGTGCGCGATCTCGTGCGCGGCGATGCTGAAGACCGCCTGCTTGTCCGAGACGCTGGAAACCGCCGGGTCCAGCAACAGCGCGTATTCGAAGGTGAAGATCGCGCCCCAGTTCTCCATCGCGCTGAAGAACTGGCTGCCGCCCGGCGCAGCCACGTTGTCGAGCTTGGGCAGCGGATAGGGCACGCCGAAGTAGTCGTTGTACTCGGCGATCACGTCACGGCTGGCGTCCAGCGCGAACTGCGCCTGCGACAGCTTGCCGGCCGGCACCACCACGCCGATCTCGGTGCCGTTGTCGGCGGTGACGGCGCTGCGCTCGAACTCGCCGGCCGACATGAAGAGCAGGTAGGTCGACATCTTCGGCGTGGTCTGGAAGACCACCTGCTTGAGCCCGTTGCCCAGCTCGCGGGTGCCGGTGGCCGGCATGTTGCTCACCGCCATCTGCGCGCTGGGCACGTTGAGGGTCAGGTCGAAGGTGGCCTTGAACCCCGGCTCGTCCCACGAGGGGATGAAGCGCCGCGCATCGGAGTTCTCGAACTGGGTGAACAGCGCGCGCTTCTTGCCCGAGTCGGTCGGGTAATCCAGCGCGAACAGCCCGTTGGCCTGGGTATTGATGGTGCCGCGGTACGCGGTGCTCAGCGTGTAGCGCCCCGGTGCCAACGGCTTGTCGAAGGCGAAGGTGGCGGTCTGGTTGTCGGCATCGACGCTGACCTTGGCGACCAGCGGCTGGCCCTTGCCGCCATCACTGAGACGGCTGTCGCCGAACTCCAGCGCAGCGGCCTGCAGCACGATGCGGTCGGTGGCCGACAACACCTCGATGTCGATGCTCACCTTGCCGTCGAAACGCATCTGCTCCGCATGCGGGGTGATCTCCACCCGGTAGTGCAGCGGCTTGGCCGTGCGCGGTAGCTGGGTGGTGATCTCGGCGACGCCCGGCGCCGAGGGAGCGACCTGCGCGAACGAAGGAACGGCAACAGTGGCCAACGCCACCGCAATGGCTGCAGCAAGGGAGCAACGCATCAAGTCTTCTCCTGGACGGAAGAAACAAAGGGATGAACGACAGTGCGCCGATCATCCGCTTCGCCCAGGGGTGCCGACAGCGCCGGAAGTCATACCGGCGCCGATGCACGCGTTGCCGGCGGCGCCGTGGATCTCAAATCATCACGGCGCGACGGCGATTACTTCCACTCCATCTCACCCTTGGCCACCTTGGCACTGAGCGCCAGCGAGTCGGCGCCCTTCAGGGACGGATAGCGCTTCTGCATGGCCTCGACCAATTGCGCGGCATCCTTCGCCTTGGCGGTTTCCTCGTCGAAGGCACGGATGTAGTCGGCGGTGAATGTCACCGCGGCCAGGTCCTGCGGCGCGCCTTCGGCGTAGTGGCCGGGGATCACGCGCGCCGGCTGCAACGCGGCGATGCGCTCCAGCGCGGCCAGCCAGTCCTGGTGCGACTGCGGCGTCTGCGTATCGGCCATGAACACATGTTGCCCGGCATCCACCAGCACGCCGCCCATCACCGTGCGGATCGACGGCACCCACAGTGCGGTGCGCTCCGGGCTGGGGCCCTCCAGGCCGATGACCTTCAGCTCCCGCCCTTCCAGCGTCAGCGTGTCGCCCTGCAGCGGCGTCGGCACCAGCAGCTCGGCCGGCGCGTTCGCGCCGAGTTGTGGCCCCCACACCTTCAGCTTGGCGTCCTTGGTCGCCTGGATGTGCGCCACCGTCTGCGGCGTGGCGACGATCCGCGCGTCCGGGAATGCGGCATGCAACGTGGACAGGCCGAAATAGAAGTCCGGGTCGCCGTGGCTGATGTAGATGGTGGTCAGCTGCTTGCCGGACGCCTTGATCTTCTCCACCAGTTGGGCGGCCTCGGCGGTGGAGAACTGCGCATCGACCAGGATGGCCTCGCGCGCGCCACTGACCAGTTCGGAGGACACCGCGAAGATGGCGCGCTCGCCCGGGTTGAACACCTCCACCGACAAGGGCGCCGGCGCAGGCGTCACCGCTTCCCCGGCGGCCACCGCCGGGACCTGCGGGGCATCCGCCGTGGCCGGCGCATTCCGGTCACAAGCCGCCAGCAGGGCCGTGGCCAGCAACAGGGCAACCGGCAGCAGGTGTTGGGGGTTCGTCTTGAGCTTCATGGAGTCTCCCGGGTTCGGATCGACACCGCCGCGATGGTGCGCGGCAGCGTGCAGTGGTGCGTGCAGGCCGGCAATGCTGGCAAGGCAACGGTTAGCGGGCCGTCAAACGGCCGGCGCGAGCCCTAATGCACGTCCATGGAAAAGCCCGCCAGCGAACTGGCGGGCCATCCGGCTTGCATCAACGCGTGGGGGAGAGCGTCGTGCCGACGAGGATCAGCCGAACACCTTGAAGCGGGCTTCGTCTTCCATGTAGGTCTTTTCGCCGTGCGGGGCCTCGTTGGAACCGAACGGCATCTGCGCGCGCAGGGTCCAATGGGCCGGCACGCCCCAGGCTTCACGCACGCCCTGGTCCACCAGCGGGTTGTAATGCTGCAGGCTGGCACCGATGTCGGCATCGGCCAGCGCGGTCCAGACCGCGAACTGCGCCATGCCGTTGGACTGCTCGGCCCAGACCGGGAAGTTGTCGGCATACAGGGCGAACTGCTCCTGCAGGCCCTTGACCACGTCGGTGTCGACGAAGAACAGCACGGTGCCGGCGCCGGCGGCGAAGCTGTTGAGCTTGCCTTCGGTGGCGGCGAACGCTTCGGCCGGGACGATCTTGCGCAGTTCGTCCTTGGCACGCTCCCAGAACTTCTGGCTCTCGGCACCGAACAGGATCACCGCACGCGAGGACTGCGCGTTGAAGGCCGACGGCGCCTCGCGCACGGCCTGCTTGATCAGGTGGGTGACGTCGTTCTGGCTCACCGGCAGGCTCTTGCCCAGGGCGTACTGCGAACGGCGCTTCTTGAACAGGGAAATGGCTTGGCTGGACACGGTCGAATCCTCTTGGAGATGGAAGCAGACCGGCGGGCTGCCGATCCGTGCTTGACGGGGCCCATTTTATTTGCCGACAAATTCAGAACAATTACCCATTGACCAATAAATCGTTTCATTTTCAGAACAAATATCGCAGCCACCTGCGATCCAAGGCCCAGCCAGCGGCGGCAGGCCCTGGCGCGGCCCGCTGATAACCCCCCGTTTCCAGCACAGAACCGCTGGTCATCAGCGCGCATGCGCCGCGCTAACGGTTACTGGCGATACTTTCCTGATCCCTGCAACGCGCTGTACCCATGACGCTCAACGACTTCCCCTACCTGCACGGCTTCTCCGCCACCGAGCAGGCCCGGCTGCGCAAACAGGCGCGGCTGTTCGAACCGTCCATCTTCCAGGACATCGACTTCGGCAACTCCCGCCACGTGCTCGAAGTGGGCAGCGGGGTGGGCGCGCAGACCGAGATCCTGCTGCGCCGCTTCCCGGACCTGCAGGTCACCGGCATCGACCTCAACGAGCGCCAGCTGGCCGCCGCCAACGAACACATGGCGCAGATGCCGTGGCTACGCGAGCGCTGCAGCTTCCAGCGTGCCGATGCCACCGACCTGCCGTTCGAGCCACGCAGCTTCGACGGTGCGTTCCTGTGCTGGGTGCTCGAACACGTCCCCTCCCCGGCCCGTGCGCTGGCCGAAGTACGGCGCGTGCTCAGCCCCGGCGCGCCGGTGTACGTGACCGAGGTGATGAACGCCTCGTTCCTGCTGGACCCGTACTCGCCCAACCTGTGGCGCTACTGGATGGCCTTCAACGACTTCCAGATCGACAGCGGCGGCGACCCGTTCGTCGGCGCCAAGCTGGGCAACCTGCTGCTGGCCGGTGGCTTCCGCGACGTGCAGACCCGCACCAAGACCGTGCACCTGGACAACCGCGAGCCGGCCCGGCGCAAGGTGATGTTCGCGCTGTGGGAGGAGCTGCTGCTGTCGGCGGCCGACCAGTTGCTGGAAGCCGGCAAGGTCGACGCGGCCACGGTCGACGGCATGCGCCGCGAGTTCGGCCAGGTGCAGAACGACCCGAATGCGGTGTTCTTCTATTCCTACGTGCAGGCCCAGGCCACGGTCTACTGAACGCCGGCGGCAGCCGGCCGGTCCTGCGGGGCCTGCCAGATCCGCTGCCACACCTGTCCCAGCCGCTGCCGCAGCACGCCGCGGTTGCCGGCTTGCCGGTAGGCCGGCAGCACCTGGCGCGGGGCGATGCCCCGCCAGCCATCACCGTCGGCCGCGGCCACGGCGAAGTTGAAGTTGTAGTCCGGCTCCAGCCCCATGCGCAGGTCACTGAGCACCAGCTCGCCGTCCTGCACCTGGGCGCGCATGAAACCGTGGTTGAACCAGGCCAGCCGCGCGACCGCGGGCAGGTCCGCGGCCTGGCGCAGGGCCTGCACGTTCGACGGATGGCCGCTGAACTGCATCGGGCCGTGGTCGGCCCACAGCGAGCGGTCGCCGACGACATAGCCCTGCGGGGTCATCGCCACCACCCGCCACAGGACGGTATTGAAGGGCATCGGCACCGAGAAGCGCGGCGCGTCGGCCAGCCCCATGCGGGCCAGCGCCTGGTCGGCGGCGCGATCGACCTGCGTCTTGGCCAGCAGCGACCAACCCAGGTAGCCCGTGCTCAGTACCAACCCCAGCACCAGTGCCCGCTGCGCCAGCGGCCTGGCCCGCGCGAACCACGCCACCGTACAGCCAAGCAGCAACCACACGGTGTACAGCGGGTCGATGATGAAGACGCTGGACCACATCGTCGGTGGCGGTGCCAGCGGCCACCACAGCTGCGTGCCGTAGACGGTGAAGGCATCCAGCAGCGGATGGGTGACCAGCGCCAGCACGATCGCCCACCACCAGCGCGCCGGCGCGGCGGCCACCCGGCCCTTGCCGTAGCGGCGGAACAGCCACCAGATCAGCGTGCCCAGCAACGGCAGCACGAACAGCGAGTGGCTGAAGCTGCGGTGGATGGTCATCAGGCTCACCGGGTTGTCGGTGAAGGCCCAGATCAGCGCCCCATCCAAGTCTGGCAACGTGGCCAGCGCCGCACCTGCCAGCAGGGCGGCACGACGGTGGGCGGCAGGCGTGATGGCGGCGGCGATGGCACCGCCAAGGACGATCTGGCTGAGGGAATCCATGCGCCGATGCTAGCAGCCGTCCGGCCGCCGCTTCACCCCCGCGGGGTGCCGCGCAGCCGCCAGCAGGCCAGCGCACCGTAGAGCAGCGCCAGCAGCCCCAGGTTGAGCAGCTCCCCGCCCACCTCCGGCAGCCGCGCGCCCATCTGCTGGGCCCGGACGATGGCATTGATGCCGGGGGTGGTCGGCAGCAACTTGGCCAGGGCCACCAGCAGCGGCGGCGAGGCCAGCGCCGGCCAGGACAGGTTGGACAGGAAGAACAGCGGGATCGACACCCCGGTGACGTACTGGAAGGCGCGTTCGCGGGTGCTGAAGAAGCTGCCGACGAACAACCCGAACGGCACCGTCGCCAGTGCGAACAACAGCACCGACAGCATCAGCACCGGCACGTTGCCGCCGCGCGGGTAGTCCTGCACCCAGGCGGTAAAGCCCACGTAGTACAGCAACCCGCACACGCCCACCAGCACGAACGCCGCGCCCATCCCGAGCAGTGAGGGCGCGTCGAACCGCAGGCGACGGCCCAGCTGCGCGCGCCGGCTGCCCAGCAGCACGCCGATACCGAGCAGCAGCGTCTGGTGCACGATCAGCTCCGACACGCCCGGCACCACGCTGCTGCCATAACCTTCGCGGGTGTTGTAGAGCGGGCGTTGCACCAGCACCAGCGGCGCCGCCTGCGGCGCCCCCATGAACGCGGCCTGGTGCACCGCCTGCTGGCGCGCGAACGCGGTGACGCCTTCGGCCAGCCCACTGAGGATCGCGCTGGCCCGGCTCAGATAGGCACCGTTGCCCAGCAGCACCAGTTCACCGCTGCCACCGCGCAGGATGTCGCGTTCCAACCGCGCCGGAATCAACACGATGCCGTCCACCTGCCCGGCCTCCAGCTGCGCCCTGGCCTGGGCCAGGTCCGCCGGTTGCGATACCACCTGCACCGCGCGCAACGCATCGACATGGCGGACCAGCGCGCGGCTGGTCGCGCTGCGGTCGGCATCGACCACTGCGATCGGCAGCGCGCTGGCCACCTGGTGCCGGTACGCGGCCGGGTAGAAGAACGAGTACAGCAGCACCGCGCCGACCATCACCGTCACCGCTGCCTGGTCGGCGAACACCGCCAACAGCGTGGTGCGGAAGGCGGCCAGCACGCGCCTCATGCCGGCACCGGCGCACGCGCGGCACGCAGCAGGCGCAGCCCGCCCAGGCCACCGCTGACCAGCGCCATCAGCAACAGCACCGCCAGCGGCTTCAGCGATACCTGCCATGGCGAACCCATGAACATCTGCTGCATCTGCACCTGCACATAGGCGGTCAGCGGCAGCAGGGCGTTCCATACCCGGGTGAACAGCGGTGCCTCGATCACCGGGAACGTCGCCCCGGAGAACGCCAGTGCCGTGCCGATGGTCAGGCCCACCAGCGACAGGCCGCTGCCCATGTCGCGCGCCACCGCGACGAACAGCAACCCGAAACAGCAGCAGGCCAGGTAGAACAAGGGCTGGGCCAGCAGCAACAGGCCCAGGCTGCCGTTGATGCCGTCGCCGCGCAGGTAACCCAGGTACAGCACGCCCAGCCCGCCGTACAGCGAGAACAGCGCCACGTAGGGAAACAGCTTGCCGGCGATCGCCGCCCATGGCCGTTGCCCCAGCCAGTCCGCCAACAGGCCGTCGCGACGCTCGCGGCCGAACGCACCGCCGGCCGCCAGCGCGGCCAGCAGCGACAACACCGCCGGGAAGACCAGCGGCAGCAGGAACAATTCATAGCTGCGCGCCGGGTTGTGCAGCACCGTGGCCTGCACGCTGACCGGTGCCGCGCGCAGCCTGGCCGGCCCGGTCTGGCGGGCGATCTGCTCCTTCAGCAGGCGTACGTTGTAGGCTGCGACCGCATCGGCGATGTCACGCCCGGCCGATTGCCCGGTGGCCATGTAGGTGGCGTTGTAGAACGCATAGACCGGTGCCTCCTCGCCCCGCAGTGCACGCCGGCTCATGTCGCGCGGCACCAGCACCACGGCGAATACCTCCAGCGCGCGCAGCTGTGCCTGCGCCTCCTGCAGCGAGGCCGGCTGGCTGACGATCGCCAGCCCGGGGCTGGCATCGAGCGTGCGCGCCAGCCCGCGGCTGGCCGGGCTGGCGTCCAGGTCCACCAACGCCACCGGCACCTCACGCAGCACGGCGCCGGAAAACAACCACATCATCAGCGCCATCAACAGCCACGGCAGCAGCGTGACCAGGCCCAGCTCCCAGCGGTCGCCGCGCCAATGGCGCAGCTCGCGCCGTACCGAGGCGATGAACGCGCTGCCCGGGCTCAGCCCTGTGGCCATGCGAACAGCACGCTCATGCCGGGGCGGAAACCCTCGATGGGCTGGCGCGGCCGCACCCGCACCTCGAAGCTGCGCACGTCATAACCGGACGACTGGCGGGTGCTGCGCCAGGTCGCGTAGTCACCGGCCGGGTTGATGAAATACACCTCGAAGGCGGCCTGGCGACCGCCCAGCGCCGGAATGCTGCCCTCCACCACCGCACCGGGCTTGAGGCCATGCAACTGGTCCTCGCGCAGATGCATGGCCACCCACATCCGGTCGATGTCCACCAGCGTGAACACCGGGTAGCCGGCCGGCACCAGTTCGCCGATATCGGACATGCGCTTGCCCACCTCGCCGGCCTGCGGCGCGCGGCCCAGGGTTTCCTGCCGCGCGGCATCCACCTCGGCCTTGGCCCCTTCGGCCTGGCGTACCTGCGCCAGCGCGGCCTGCTTGTCCTGTGTGCGGGCACCGGCCAGGGCCAGGTCGTACTGCGCGCGCGCGGCACGGGCCAGCTCCTCCGAACTGCGTGCCTGCGCCTGCGCCTCGTCGCGTTTCTGCCGGGTCATCACGCCTTCGCGGTACAGGTTGTCCAGCCGCCGGAAAGTGCTGGTGGCCAGCTCGGCGCCGGCCAGCGCGCGCCGCCAGTTGGCCTCGGCGGCACGGATGTCCTCGCTGCGTGCGCCCTCCTCCGCCTTGGCCGCCATCGCCTGCGCCGCGGCCACCACCGCCTCGGCCTGGCGCTCCTTGGCCGCCACCTCCGGGCTGTCCAGCTCGAACAGCACCTGGCCGGCGCTCACCCGGTCGCCCTCGCGCACCCGCAGGCGCTCCAGCCGCGCGGTGACCTTGGCCGAGACATTGATGTTGTCGGCGTCGGCCATGCCCTGCACCTGGTCACGCGGCGTGCGCAGTCCCAGCCACAGGCCGATCACGACCAGCAGCAGCAACAGCACGCCACCGATGGCGAAGAGGCGGCGTTGCCGCGGGTTGGCTTCCGCCTGCAGGGAGTCGCTCATTCCAGCACCTTGTCCGCACGCCGGCGGAAGTCGTCATACCGTTGCAGTTGCCCGCTCACTTCCAGCAGCTGGGCCAGCGCCACGTCGAACTGGTAGGCGGCCTGGGCGCGCTCCACCCGCGCCCCGCCCAGTGCCAGCCGCGCGTCGATCACGTCCAGCGAGGTGGCCTGCCCTTCGCGGAAGGACAGCTCCTGCAGGCGCAGGTTCTCCTCGGCCTGGGCGATGCTGCTGTCGAGCAGGCGGAACTGCGCGCGTGCGGTGTCCAGTTCGTTCCAGGCCTTGCCGACGCCGAGCTGCAGCTGGTTCTCCACTTCGCTGATGCCGGACTGCGCCTGCTCCAGCTGCGCGCGCGCGGCGCTGACCTGCAGTGGCCGCGCGTTGGGCGAGAGGAAGGTGTAGCGCAGGCCGATCCCGAACGCCCAGTCGGCGTCGGTCAGCAGTGCATCGCGGCGGCGCAGGTCGTACTGGCCGAACAGGTACAGCTGCGGCTTGAGCTTGGCCTGTTGCACGCGCACGCCCTGCTCGGCCTGCGCCGCCAGCGCGCGCATGCGGTCGACCTGCGGATGCCGCTGCAGCGCGCTGCGCTCGAATTCCTCGCGCGTGCCGAGCGGCGCACTGATGACGAACAGCGGCGAGCTCGTGCCCACCGTGCCGCCGCTGCGCAGCAGGGTTGCCAGCGCCTGCTGCAGCGTGGCCAGGTCGTTGACCGCCTTCTGGTACTCGCGCTCGGCCTTGTCGCGCGCGACGTTGGCCTGCAGACGTTGCGCCTTGGTGGCGAAGCCCTCGCGCTCGAGCTTCTGCGCGTCCTGCAGGTGGCGCTCCAGGCCATCGCGCACCTCGCGCCGCACCTGCACCGCCTGCTCCGCCAGCTGCTGGCCGAAGTAGGCCTGCACCAGTTGCAGCGACAACGATTGCCGCTGCGCCTCGCGCTCGGCCTGCGCCATCGTGGTGGCGGCCTGCGCGGCCTGCTGGGCGGCGGGAATCAGCCCGCCGCTGTACAGCGGCAGCGTCGCGGTGATGATCGGCCGGGTGCGCCAGTCCCGCTCCACGAACTCCAGCGGGGACTCGATGCCGAATGCCTCGGCCACCGGCGCCAGCGAGCCCAGCGGCAGGTTGAGGGTCTTCTGGAACTGCATGCGACGCACGTCACCGGTGATCTCCGGCAAGCGCAGGTAATGGGTGGCGTCCTGCAGGTCCTGCTTGTTGCGCACCCCAGCCTGGGCCGCGGCCAGGGCATCGGAAACCTGCTCCAGCCGCTCGCGGGCCTGCTCGAAGCTCAGCGCCGGCACGTCCGCTGCCAGGGCGGCCGGTGCCAGCCACGCACAGGCCATCGCCAGGCAGATCCTTATCGTTACCGGCTGTTTCGCTGCCACCCGGACACTCCCTGTTTCCACAGCTGGCGCCAGCATAGCTGGCTGTCCAGTCATGAAAAAGGCAAGACGGGCGGTTCAGGCCACCCGCGCCAGCCTGGCCGCCCCCGGCAGGCAGGCCAGGCTGTTGCCGGCATGGTCGAGCAGGCGCAGGCTGCCGTCATGGTCCTCGGCCAGCGCGGTCAGGCTCTCGACCCAGTCGCCATCGTTGGCGTAGACCAGCCCGTCACGCTCGACCAGCGCGGCGCGGTGGATGTGCCCGCAGACGATGCCGTCCAGGCCGCGCCGCCGCACGTCCTCCAACCCGGCCTGCACGAACCGCTCGATGTAGCGCTCGGCCGCGCCGCTCTGCCGCTTCAGGAACTCCGACAGCGACCAATACCGCAGCCCCAGCCGCTGCCGCAGCTGGTTGAGCAGGCGGTTGCCGGTGAGGATGCGGTAGTACAGCCAGTCGCCGAAGCGCTCCTGCAGGCCCCCGAAATGGGTGACCCCGTCGTAGTCGTCGCCGTGCACCACCAGCAGGCGGCGACCATCGGCGGTGACATGGATGGCGCGGCGGCGCACCTGCATGGCCGGCAGCATCAGCCCGCAGGTACGGCGCAGCGGCGCGTCATGGTTGCCGGGGATGTAGATGATCTCGGTGCCGGCCCGGCGCAGCGCGTGCAGCGCCTCGATCACGTCATTGTGGGCAGGTCGCCAGCTGGCGCGCTTGTGCGACAACCACCACAGGTCGACGATGTCGCCGACCAGGTACAACCGTTCGCAGCGCAGCGCGCCGAGGAAACGGGCCAGCTCGGCGGCATGGCAATGCCGTGCACCCAGGTGGGTATCGGAGATGAACACGGTGCGGCGGTGCGGTTGCAGCACCCGCGGCGCGTTCACGCCACCGCCCCGGCGTCGCGCAGGTAGCGCTTGCGCTTGTTGGGGCGGATCGCCTGCAGGTCGACCTCGATCAGGCCGTCGATGGAGTCGCTGAAGTCCGGGTCCACCCCGAATGCCAGGAACCGCGCCCCGCCCGGTTCGCACAGGTCGATGTACTGGCGGTACAGGGTCGGCACGCTGGTGCCCAGCGCCGCCAGGTTGGCCTTGAGCACCTCGAACGCCGCCGTGGCATCCATCTCGCCGAAGCTCGGCGGCGCGGCGAAGTACTGGAACGGCCGGTTGGATTCGACCAGGCCCGCGCCGGCGCCGTAATAGCGCTGGTAGTAGGCCACCAGCTGCTCGCGCGCGGCCAGCGGCAGCGCGGCGCTGATCGACACCGCGCCAAACAGGTAACGGATGCCCGGCTGACGCTGCAGGTAGGCGCCGATGCCCTGCCACAGGTAGTCCAGGCTGCGGCTGCCCCAGTAGTCGGGCACCACGAAGCTGCGGCCCAGCTCCATGCCTTCGGCGATGCGCGGGATGGCATCGTCGGAGTAACGGAACAGGCTGGCCGTGTACAGGCCCGGCAGGCCGTTGCGGGCCAGCGCGGTGGCACCGCGCATGATCCGGTAGGCCCCGGCGATGCGCTGCACCGCCGCGTCCCAGACCACGATGTGCGGGTAATGCGGGTCGTAGTCATCCAGGTCACGGCTGCGTCCTGTGCCCTCACCGACCTGGCGGAAAGTCAGCTCGCGCAGCCGGCCCAGCTCCAGCAGCAGCGGCGAACCGGCCGCGCAACGCGCCAGCCGGATCTGCTTGCCGTCGCTGGTCTGGCCGAGCAGTTCGGCCGCTTCCAGGGCCTGCGCCACCACGTCGGCATCGATGGCGTCGGCCAGTGGCTCGGGGCCGGCCTCCGCCATGCGGGGAGCCAGCGGCGCCTCGCCCAGGGCGTACAGCGCGCGGCGGACCTGTTCCAGTTGCTGCGCCGGGTCGCCGTCGCTGCCCAGCAGCATCGGCTGTCCCACCTGCAGGCGCAGCGGCCGGCCACGGCGGGCGAACATCTCCCGCGCCAGCAGCGCGGTGCCGGCCGGCTTGAACACGGCCGAGGCGCCGTAGAACAGCGCCGAGTTGCGCGCCTGTACCCGTACCGGCAGCACCGGCGCCTGGCAGGCCCGGGCGAAACGGACGAACCCCCGGTTCCAGCGACCATCGCGGATGCCCTGCAGCGACAACCGCGACACCTCGCCGGCCGGGAACACGATCACGCACTGTTCTGCCTCCAGTGCCTGCTCGATGGCCTGCAGGCTGGCGCGCTGCGCCCGTCCGCCCAGGATCCGCACCGGCAGCAGCAGCTCGCGCAGCGGCTCCAGCGCCAGCAGCATGTCGTTGGCGATGATCCGCACGTCGCGGCGAACCTTGCCCACCGCGTCCAGCAGCGCCAGCGCATCCAGCGCGCCGGAGGGGTGGTTGGCCACGATCAGCAGCCGCCCGCTAGTCGGGATCCGGGCCAGTGCGGCGGCGTCGACCGTGTAGCCGGCCTGCAGGAACGCCAGCGCGGCGCTGACGAAGTCGAAGCCGTGCTGATCGGCGCTGCGCGCCAGGAAGGCGTCCATCCGGTCAAACCCCGACCAGCGCCCCATCGTGCGCAGCAACGGCCGCGCCAGGTGGCCGCGCCGGCCACGGAACCAATCGGGATAGCGCTGCTGCAGGCGGTGCTCGATCTGTTGCATGGGGATACCCCGACGGCCCTGTTGGCCGGCAGCCTGCGCCCGCAAGAAGGCAGGCCGGTTGCGGTTTTGCGGCAGTTCGATGACCCCGGCTTAACCGTATGGCAACGGCGCCCCCTGCACTATTCCCCCCCGGCCCCGAGCGTGTATCATTCGCGGCTATCTTTTCATCCGCATACAGGGATACAAGCTCATGTCCAGCTATCTCTTCACCTCCGAGTCGGTCTCCGAAGGCCATCCGGACAAGATCGCCGACCAGATCTCCGATGCCGTGCTTGACGCTATCCTGGCCCAGGACAAGCGCGCCCGCGTCGCCTGCGAGACGCTGGTCAAGACCGGTGCCGCCATCGTCGCCGGCGAAGTCACCACCTCGGCCTGGGTCGACATCGAGGAGCTGACCCGCAACGTCATCAACTCGATCGGCTATGACAACTCCAACGTCGGCTTCGACGGTCATACCTGCGCCATCATCAACATGCTCGGCAAGCAGTCCCCGGACATCGCCGCCGGCGTGGACGGCACCGACAAGAAGAGCAAGAAGCCGGAAGAACAGGGCGCTGGCGACCAGGGCTTGATGTTCGGCTACGCCTGCAACGAAGCCCCGGAGTTCATGCCGGCGCCGATCTACTACTCGCACCGCCTGGTCGAGCAGCAGGCCAAGGTCCGCAAGAAGAAGAACTCGCCGCTGCCGTGGCTGCGCCCGGACGCCAAGAGCCAGGTCACCCTGCGCTACGGCCAGGACGGCAAGATCGAAGGCCTGGACGCCGTGGTGCTGTCGACCCAGCACGACCCGGGCGTGAAGCAGAAGGACCTGATCGAGGCCGTGCGCGAGCACATCCTCAAGCCGGTCCTGCCGAAGGCATGGCTGGACAAGCTGCCGAAGAACAAGGTGCACATCAACCCGACCGGCATCTTCGTGATCGGCGGCCCGGTGGGCGACTGCGGCCTGACCGGCCGCAAGATCATCGTCGACACCTACGGCGGCATGGCCCGTCACGGTGGTGGCGCGTTCTCCGGCAAGGACCCGTCCAAGGTTGACCGTTCGGCCGCCTACGCCGCCCGCTACGTCGCCAAGAACGTGGTTGCCGCCGGCCTGGCCGACAAGTGCGAAGTGCAGGTCTCCTACGCCATCGGCGTGGCCGAGCCGACCTCGATCTCGGTCACCACCTTCGGCACCGGCAAGATCCCGGACGCTCAGATCGAGAAGCTGATCCGTGCGCACTTCGACCTGCGCCCGTACGGCATCATCAAGATGCTCGACCTGATCCACCCGATGTACCAGCAGACCGCCGCCTACGGCCACTTCGGCCGCAAGCCGAAGGAATTCTCGTACGTCGACGGCGATGGCAAGACCCAGAACGCGACCGCCTTCTCCTGGGAGAAGACCGACCGCGCCGAGGCCCTGCGCAAGGCTGCCAAGCTGAAGTAAGCGCGACCGGCATCGCCCGTTGCACCCCGACGGGCCGCGCAAGCGGCCCGTCGTCGTTTGCGCAGTTGCCCTTGCAATGCCGCCATCACCGCGCCCACGATGGCTGGCATTCACAAGGAGCGTTGGCATGTTGCAGGCATTGATCGGCAAGCTGTTCAAGGACAAACCCGACCCGGACCGCTTCGCCGGGAAATTCATGGATGCCGTCCGCGCCAACGGCTACCCGCATCCGCTGGAGTACGAGTCGGATACCTTCCGCATCCGCCACGCCAACGGCTCCTACTTCAATCTTCACAATGCCTACCAGGCGTACCTCAATGCCCCGCGCGGCCAGCAGCGCAAGGCCCTGCTGGCCTTCAGCGGCCTGCTCGGCCTCCATGAGGACGACGAGGAAATGACGCTGGAGCAGGCGCGCCCGCTGCTGCGCCCGCTGATCCGCAGCATCACCCAGCTGGAGGAGATCACCCTGCACCATGCCGAGCAGGAGGGCTGGAATGCACCGCCGCAGCGCCTGCAGTACCGCCGCCTGAGCGAGGAATGCGTGGAACTGCTGGCCGTCGACCACCCCGACCATACCGCCACCCTCACCCAGGGCCCGCCGGAGGAGTGGGGCATCAGCTTCGACGAGGCGTTGGTCATCGCCCGCACCAACCTGCGCCAGAGCCCGGACGAACCCTTCGTCGAGGTGGCCCCCGGCCTCTATCAGGCCGCCTGGGGCGACGCCTACGACAGCAGCCGCGCCCTGCTGCCGGACCTGCTGCACCGCGTGCCGGTCGCCGGCCTGCCGGTGTTCATGCTCGCCACCCGCGACATGCTGCTGGTCGCTGGCGAAGGTGACCTGCGCGCGCAGGCGGCGATGCTGGAACTGGCCGGCCAGGCGTTCGCCGACGGCCGCGTGATCTCCTGGGAAGTGCTGCGCTATGACGATGGCCAGTTGCATCCGCACGTGCTGGCCGACCCTGCGTTGCGCGAGCGGCAACGGCAGCTGCGGCTGGAACTGGACGGCGATGCCTACGCCATGCAGAAGCAACTGCTCGACCGCGTGCACCAGGCCCACGACGAGGATGTGTTCGTGGCCAATTTCATGGTCCACAGCGAGGAGCGGCATTCGCTGTGCGCCTGGACCGAAGGGGTGGCCAGCTCGCTGCCGCGCACCGACCGCATCGTGCTGGTGATGCCGGTCAACGAGGACGATGCGCAAACGCTGGTCGTGGACTGGGAGCAGGCCCAGCCGCTGATCGGCCACCTGCTGCAGCAGGACAGCCGCCACCTGCACCCGCCCCGCTACCTCACCCTGGGCTTCCCGGACGCCGAAACGCGCGCCCGCTTGCAGCCGCTCTGATTCGCTCACCGGATGCTCCTGCCACCCCGGCGATGCACTACCATCGCCGCCATGGGGAAAGAAGACCGCAGACCAATCGCCGCCCGTTCCACCGGCTGGGCCCAGGCCCTGAGCGCCGCGTTGGCACGCTCCTCCGTCACGCCGAACCAGATTTCGGTACTGAGCATCTTCTTCGCCGTGATCGGCGCGGTGGGATTGCTGGCCGCGCCCAGCCTGCTCGGCCTGGTCGCCTGCATCATCGGCGTGCAGCTGCGCCTGGTCTGCAACCTGCTCGATGGCATGGTCGCCATGGAAGGCGGCAAACAGACGCCGACCGGGGCGCTGTACAACGAATACCCGGACCGGATCGCCGATTCGCTGCTGATCGTCGCGCTCGGCTACGCCGCCGGCATGCCCTGGCTGGGCTGGCTGGGCGCACTGCTCGCCGCGCTTACCGCCTACGTGCGGCTGTCCGGGGCCAGCCTTGGCCTGCCGCAGGACTTCCGTGGCCCGATGGCCAAGCAGCACCGCATGTTCGTGCTGACCTTGGCCTGCGTGGCGGCGATCATCGAGCAATGGGTCAGCCACACCGGCTACGCCCTGCAGGTGGCCGCCGTGGTGATCGTCGCCGGCGCGCTGCTGACCTGCATCACCCGCACCCGCGCGATCGCCGCGCAACTGAAGGCAAGGTCCTGATGCTCTCCAGCCTGCTGGTCGCCGCCGTCAAGGTCTTCATCGGTGCCTACCCGCGTTGGGTCGGCAGCCGCCCCAACGACACCCAGCGCATCTACTTCGCCAACCATTCCAGCCACCTGGACACGGTGGCGCTGTGGTCGGCGCTGCCGCCAGCCCAGCGCGAGCACACCCGCCCGGTCGCCGCCCGCGACTACTGGAGCAAGGGCATCCGCAAGGTCATCGCCGACAGGGGCTTCAACGCCGTGCTGATCGAGCGCGACCGCAACAAGGTCGAGGGCGACCCGCTGCAACCGCTGTACGACGCGCTGGACGGCGGGGCTTCGCTGATCATCTTCCCGGAAGGCACCCGCAACCACGAACCCATGCCGCAGCCGTTCAAGGCCGGCCTGTTCCACCTGGCCCAGCACTACCCGCACGTGGAACTGGTGCCGGTGTACCTGGACAACGCACGCCGCGCCCTGCCCAAGGGCAGCCTGGTGCCGGTGCCGCTGGTATGCACGGCGCGCTTCGGCCCGTCGCTCAACCGCATTCCCGATGAAGACAAGGCGCAGTTCCTGCAACGCGCCCGGCAGGCCGTGGTGGATCTGGCATGAACAACGTATTCCAGCAATTGCCCCTGGGCAGCTTCCTGCAGCAGGCCATCGAGCGTGCACCGCCCAAGTTCTGGTGGATGATCGGCGGCGTGTTCGGGGTGCTGGTGCTGGCCAGCCTGATCGGCTTCATCATCGGCCGCTTCAAGTCCGGCTCGGTGGTGGACAACCTCAACGCCCGCATCCGTGCCTGGTGGGTGATGGCCGCGGTGCTGCTGTTCTGCTTCGTGCTGGGCAAGATCGCCACGCTGGTGTTCTTCGGCCTGCTCTCGTTCTTCGCGCTGCGCGAGTTCATCTCGCTCACCCCGACCCGACGCGGCGACCACCTGGCGCTGTGCCTGTGTTTCTACATCGCCATCCCGCTGCAGTACTGGTTGATCGGCATCGACTGGTACGGCCTGTTCGTGATGTGCATCCCGGTGTACGGCTTCCTGACCCTGCCGGCGGTATCGGCGCTGTCCGGCGACACCGAGAACTTCCTGGAGCGCAACACCAAGATCCAGTGGGGCGTGATGCTCACCGTGTTCTGCCTGAGCCATGCGCCGGCGCTGATGCTGCTGCGCATCCCCGGCTACGAAGGGCAGAACCTGATGCTGCTGTTCTACCTGCTGCTGGTGGTCCAGCTCAGCGACGTGCTGCAGTACGTGTTCGGCAAACTGTTCGGCAAACACCTGCTGGCCCCGCAGGTCAGCCCGTCCAAGACCGTCGAAGGCCTGGTCGGGGGCGGCCTGGCGGCCACCGGCGTGGGCGCGGCGCTGTACTGGATCACCCCGTTCTCGCCGCTGCAGTCCGCGGCGCTGTCGCTGCTGATCGTGGTCTGCGGCTTCCTCGGCGGCCTGGCGCTGTCGGCGGTCAAGCGCAGCCTCGGCGCCAAGGACTGGGGCGAGATGATCGAGGGCCACGGCGGCATCCTGGACCGGCTGGATTCGGTGGTGTTCTCCGCACCGGTGTTCTTCCACGTGGTGCGCTACAACTTCCAGTAAGCGGCGGCCACGCCATCACCCCTGCCGCACCGGCACGGGGTACGGCCCCTACCCCCTTCACCCGCAAGGGAGTAGCCTGCGGCTCCCGCCGTCGCAGCCAGCGCCATGATGTCCGAACACAAATCCCACCAGCTCTCGATGACCGTGCTGATGTCCCCGGAGATGGCCAACTTCTCCGGCAAGGTGCACGGCGGCGCGGTCCTGCGCCTGCTCGACCAGGTCGCCTACGCCTGCGCCAGCCGCTACGCCGGCAACTACGTGGTGACGCTGTCGGTGGACCAGGTGACGTTCCGCCAGCCCATCGCGGTCGGCGAGCTGGTCAGCTTCCTGGCATCGGTCAACTACACCGGCACCTCGTCGATGGAAGTAGGCATCAAGGTGGTGGCCGAGGACATCCGCAAGGGCAGCGTGCGCCACGCCAACAGCTGCTTCTTCACCATGGTGGCCGTTGACGACGACGGCAAGCCGACCCCGGTGCCGCCGCTGCAGCCGGAGACGTCCGACGAGAAGCGTCGCTTCGCCGCCGCGCAGATCCGCCGCCAGCTGCGCCAGGAGATGGAACAGCGGCATCTGGAGCTGCTCAAGAGCAACCCTTCGCCCGACGCCTGAGCCCCCCCCTGCGCCCGCAAGCCGGGATGCACTCCCAGCCCGGTGGCGCGCACCGATCATCGCGACGCCGGGATCAGGCCTCGCTGCATCCCGGCCCATGGCCGGACCCTCAACCGGTGTTCTGCACGCCCTGCGAGACACCGTTGACGCAGGCCACCAGGGCGCGCAGCAACGCCTCATCCTGGCGGTCGCTCGCCCGCCAACGCTGCAGCAGGTCCACCTGCAGCGTGCTGATCGGGTCGATGTACGGGTTGCGCAGGCGGATGGACAGCGCCAGCCGCGGGTCATGCTCCAGCAGCTCCTGCTGCCCGCTCAGGCGCATCACCCAGCGCTTGGTCAACGCCAGCTCCTCGCCGATGCGCGGGAAGAACTGGTCATGCAACGGCCCGGCCAGGCGCGAGAACTGCTCGGCGATGTGGATGTCGCCCTTGCTCAGCACCATCGACATGTCGTCCAGGAAGGTCTCGAAGAACGGCCAGTCGTGCGCCATCTCGCGCAGCAGATCTTCCTGCCCGGCATCGGCGGCCGCCTGCAGGCCGCTGCCCACGCCGAACCAGCCCGGGATCGCCGCACGCGCCTGGCTCCAGGCGAACACCCACGGGATCGCACGCAGGTTGCCCAGCGCCGCATCCTGGCCCAATCGCCGCGACGGGCGCGAGCCCAGGGTCATGCGCTCGATCACGTCGATCGGCGTGGCCTGGCGGAAATAGTTCATGAACTGCGGGTCACCCACGAACGCCCGGTAGGCCTGCGAGCTCTGCTCGGCGACCCGCGCCATCACCGGCTTCCACAGCGCCTCGCGCGGCTCGGCCGCACGCGGGCGCAGGCTGGCGCGCAGCACCGCACCGGCGGACTGCTCCAGCGAGCGCAGCGCCAGTGCACGGATGCCGTACTTGCGATGGATCACCTCGCCCTGCTCGGTCACGCGCAGGCGCCCGTCGATGCTGCCGCGCGGCGAGGCGTTCACTGCATGCGTGGTCTTGGTGCCGCCACGGCTGATCGAGCCGCCGCGGCCATGGAAGAAGGTCAGGTGCACGCCGTGCGCGCTGGCCACCTCCAGCAATTCGACCTGCGCCTGCTGCAGGCCCCAGCGCGAGGCGGCGATACCGCCGTCCTTGCCGCTGTCCGAATAGCCCAGCATCACCATCTGCACATCGCCGCGTGCGGACAGATGGGCGCGGTAGACCGGGTCGGCCAGCAGGTCGCGCAGGGTGTCGGTGCCACGCCCCAGGTCGTCGACGGTCTCGAACAGCGGCGCGATATCCAGCGGCACCGCACCGTTGTCATCGCGCAGGCCGCCGCGGCGTGCCAATGCCAGCACCGCCAGCACGTCGCCACGGTCATGCGCCATCGAGATGATGTAGCTGCCCAGCGCATCGGCACCGTGCCGGCGGCGCGCATCGGCCAACGCCGCGAACACCTTGTCCAACCGCTGCCCCCCTTCGTCGGCCCCCGCCGGCAACGCGGCGTCGCCGACCGCATACGACGCCAGCGTCCGCGCACGCGCCGCGCCGTCCAGCGCATCGAATGCCTCCTGCCCGTCCAGCACCTCGGCCAATGCACGCGAATGCACGCTCGACTCCTGGCGCACGTCCAGCCGCGCCAGGTGGAAACCGAAGGTGCGCACGCGCCACAGCAGGCGACGCACCGAGAACCAGCCGGCGTGCTTGCCCTTGTTGGCCTCCAGGCTGTCCAGGATCAGCTGGATATCGTGGATGAGTTCTTCCGGCGCGGCATACGCACCGGGCGCATCCTGCAGCGTCGCCTGCAGGCGCGCACGCATGCGGTCGTTGAGCAGCCGGTAAGGCATGTCGGCATGGCGCGGGCGCGACTGCACGTCGGGCAGCAGTTCGCGGTATTCCTGCACGCGTGCCTGCACCGCGTCACTGACACCGATCAGCTCGGTGGACTGGCTGAGCAGGCTGGCCAGCTTCAACAGGTCCTGGATGTACAGCTCCAGCACCGCGCGCCGTTGTGCATTGAGCGTGGCGGCGACCGTGCTGGCGTCCACGTTGGGATTGCCGTCCATGTCACCGCCCACCCAGGTGCCGAAGCGCAGCAGCCGCGGCAACGGCAGGCTGCGTCCCCAGGTATCGAGCAACGCCTGCTCCAGCGATTCATAGAACACCGGGATCACCCGGTACAGCACGCGGGTCAGGTAGAAACCCACGTGCTCACGCTCGTCATCCACCGTCGGGCGTACCGGCGAGGAATCGGCGGTCTGCCACGAGGCGGTGAGCGCCATGCGGAACCGCGCGGCATCGGCGGCCTGCTCGCCGGGGGTGCGCTGGCCGTCGAGGTTGTCGACCAGCGCGGCGACCATCAACTGTTCCTTCTCCAGCAGCGCGCGGCGCACCGCTTCGGTTGGATGTGCGGTGAACACCGGCTCGATGTCGATGCGCGGCAGCCACTGCGCCAGCTCCTCCAGCGTCACGCCCTGGGCCTTGAGCTGGATCAGCGCGTCATGCAGGCCATCGGGTTGCGGACGCTTGGTGCCGGCGCGCTGGTAGTCACGGCGACGACGGATGCGGTGCACGCGCTCGGCGATGTTCACCACCTGGAAGTAGGTACTGAACGCACGCACCAAAGCCTCGGCTTCGCGTGGCGAACGCCCGGCCAACTGCGCGCTGAGACCAGCCAAGGGCCCCTGTGTTTCGCGACGGGCGATGGCGGCGGTGCGCACCTCTTCCACTTCGTCCAGGAAGCCCGGCGACGCCTGCTCGGCAAGAAGGTCACCCACCAGCGTGCCCAGCCGGCGCACATCGTCGCGCAGGGGCAGATCGGGAGTGGCGAAGACAACGCTGCTACGGTACTCGTTCATCCAGGACGCACAAGCCTTGAGAGCGGGAATCCCCCAAGCCTAACCGAAAAAATGTCCGGTTTTTGCAGTGCATCAAAGGTGAAACAGTTGCATGTGAACCTTGTCCAGACGCTGTCTTTGTAGACAGGAAACGACGCAGTTTCGGCGTCTTGGCGGACATTCGTTGGCATGTGAACGGGACGCACCTACGTCCGAAGCGCCCCCTCCCCAGCCCTCCCCCGCGCTTCGCACGAGGGCGGGAGTAGAGCGCTGCGTCGCTCGGCGAGGGAGCTCAGCGACAAGCTGCACGGAACTGCCGCAGCAACAAGCTGAACTGCCCCTCCCCTTGCCTGCGCAGCAGGCAGGGGGAGGTTGGGAGGGGGTGCATTTCACGACCCACGTCAGAAGCGCCCCTCCCCAACCCTCCCGCGCGCTTCGCGCGAAGGAGGGAGTAGAGCGTTGCGTCGCGCACTGACACATTGCGCAGAGCCGCCCTCCCCTGCGCTTCACGCAAGGGAGGGCGCTCGTCCTCAGCGCTTCTTGCCAGCCTTGCCGTCGGCCGCGCCCAACCACTGGTCCAGCCAGCTTTCACTCTCGGCCAGCATCGTCATGATCGACTCGCGTGCGCGATAGGCGTGCGATTCATTCGGCAGCATCACCAGCCGCGCCGTGCCACCCAGCCCCTTCACCGCGGCGAACATGCGCTCGCTCTGGATCGGGAACGTGCCGGAGTTGTTGTCGTTCTCGCCATGGATGAACAGGATCGGGTCCTTGATCCTGTCGGCGCTGTTGAACGGCGACATCTTCAGGTACACGTCCTGCGCCTGCCAGAAGTTGCGTTCCTCGGCCTGGAAGCCGAACGGCGTCAGCGTGCGGTTGTAGGCGCCCGAACGCGCGATGCCGGCCTTGAACAGGCGCGTATGCGCCAGCAGGTTGGCGGTCATGAACGCACCGTACGAATGCCCGCCCACGGCGATGCGCTCGCGATCACCCACGCCACGCTTGACCACTTCGTCCACCGCCGCCTGCGCACTGGCCACCAGCTGCTGCACGTAGGTGTCGTTCGGCTCGGCATCGCCTTCGCCGATGATCGGCATGGTCGGGTTGTTGAGCACCACGTAGCCCTTGGCCAGGAACGCCTGTGGGCCCCAGTAGCTGATCGCGTTGAAGCGGTGCGGCGAGCCGGTGACCTGGCTGGCGTCCTGCGCGGATTTGAACTCGGCCGGATAGGCCCACATCAGCACCGGGCGCGGGCCATCCTTCTTCGGGTCATAACCCGGTGGCAGCAGCAGGTCGGCGGTCAGTTCGACGCCATCATTGCGCGTGTAGCGGATCTGCTCCTTCTTCACCCCACGCAACGCCGGCAGCGGATGCGCGAAATGGGTCAGCTCCACCGGTGCCGCGTCGGCTGCCAGGCCACGCGCGAACAGGTTGCCCGGCACATCGTTGGACTCGCGGTAGGTGAGGATGCGTGCATCCCCGCCTTCGATGATGGCCAGCGGCTGCTCGTAGTACGGCGCCTGCGAATGGAACAGGCGCTCGCTCTTGCCCGAGGCCAGGTCCACGCGGTCCAGGAACGGGCGGTCGCCCTCGGCCGACGCACCGGTGCCGATGCGGAAGAAACTCTTGCCATCGGTGCCCAGCTGCAGCCGCTCGCGCCCGCTCTCATCGGACTGCAGCAGCGGATCGCCCGGATCAGCGTAGCGGTCATCCTCCGACCGCTCGACCAGCAGCACCGGTGCCTGGTCCGGGCTGCCCGGGTTGATCTTCCACTGCTTCATCTGGCGGCTCTTCCACCAGTACTCGTCCAGCAACGCGACATCGTCCTTGCCCCAGGTGATGCCGGCGTAGCGCGACCCCAGCTGCATCAGCGTGGCCGGCGGCTTGTCGAACGGCGCCGACTGCACCAGCACCGCATCGCGGATGGCCGCCTGTCGTGACGGGTCACCGCCGTCCTGCGCTTCGGCCCAGACCAGCGTGGCCGGCGCATCGGCGCGCCAGCTGATCGAACGCACGCCGGTCGGCACGGCATCGTTGCCGGTCGGCAGCCCGTCGACCAGCGGCAGGCGGGCAACCGTATGCACCTGCATGCCCTGCGCATCGAGCACGTCGATGCGGCGCGGGAAGCTGCTCACCGGCACCGAATACGAGAACGGCCGCTCGACGCGACGGCTGAGCAGGTACTTGCCGTCCGGCGACGGCGACAGCCCCATGAACAGGCCTGGCAGGCCCACCGGACTGGCCTGGCCGGTGATCGACACCCGCACCGGCTGTGCCTGCAGGTAGTACTCGAACAGGCGCGCATCGTCCTCGTTGCGCAGCAGGTCCTGGTAGGTCCGCACCGAACGCACGCCCTGCCCGGCCACGGTCTCCTGCACGGCGGGGCCGGTCGGCACGCCATCCCCCTTCGGCGGCGCGCCCTGCCCGGCCGGGCGCTGCAGCACCAGCAGCCCGTCGCTGCCCGGCAACCACGAGTACCCCCGGCCGACGATGCTGTTCAGGCGCTCGGCGATGCGACGGGCGCTGCCCGCCTCCACATCCACCAACCACAGCTCGTTGCTGCCGCTGGCCGGGTCCACCTGGTTGAAGGCCAGGTACTTCTGGTCGGGCGACCAGCCCAGCGAGGCCACCGACAATGGCTGCGGCAGGCCGCTGATCTGGCGCTCCCTGCCGTCCAGCGTGGACACCAGCGACAACTTGTTGCCGAACGAGAAACGGCTGTCGGAGAAGGTCTTCGGGTTGATGCGCAGGCCGGCCAGCTTCAGCTCCGGCTGCGCCACCTGGGCGATGGACGGCAGCGACGGGGTCTGCAGCATCGCCGCCAGGTCGCGCCGGGGCGACAGCGACAGGCTGGGCGCACGCGGGGCGTCGACGATGGCCTGCAACGCGGCCGAGGGCAGGCGGTAGCCCTGCGCCTGTTCGGCCGCCTGCGGCGGGGCCAGCGCCAGCACCGGCGGCACCGCCAGCAGCAGGCCGGCGCACAGGACCAGGGCCGCGGAAGTACGGCGGCGGCGGGCGGGGGACAGGTTCATGGCGCTCCTTGGCAGGGGGATAAACCCCCAACTTAACAATCTCTGTCGCCCCCCTCCCCTGCCGTTGGTTGGGCTGGCCGCCGCGATATAATCACCGGCCCCGCTCCGAGGGGCGCTGCGACTGTCCGGGAACCCCCGCCACAGCCAGGCTCGGGGCGGCATCCATGCAACAACGGCGCCCGGCGAACGCGAGCCTGCTCGCACCACACCGGAGCTCTACATGAATGCTGTTGCCAGGACCTTCTCCCAGGAAGGTGACTACAAGATCGCCGATATCTCGCTGGCCGATTGGGGCCGCAAGGAACTGGACATCGCCGAGCACGAGATGCCGGGCCTGATGTCCATCCGCCGCAAGTACGCCGCACAGAAGCCGCTGGCCGGCGTGCGCGTGACCGGCTCGCTGCACATGACCATCCAGACCGCCGTGCTGATCGAGACGCTGAAGGACATCGGCGGCGACGTGCGCTGGGCCTCGTGCAACATCTTCTCCACCCAGGACCAGGCCGCCGCCGCCATCGCCGCCACCGGCACCCCGGTGTTCGCCTGGAAGGGTGAAACGCTGGAGGAGTACTGGGACTGCACCCTGGAAGCGCTGACCTTCAAGGCCGCCGACGGCACCCTGCTGGGCCCGGAACTGGTGGTCGACGACGGCGGTGACGTCACCCTGCTCATCCACAAGGGCTATGAGCTGGAAAACGGCAGCGACTGGGTCAATACCGCGTCCGGCTCGCACGAAGAGCAGGTCATCAAGAACCTGCTCAAGCGCGTGGCCACCGAGCGCCCGGGCTACTGGACCCGCGTGGTCAAGGACTGGAAGGGCGTCTCCGAGGAGACCACCACCGGCGTGCACCGCCTGTACCAGCTGGCCGAAGCCGGCACGCTGCTGGTCCCGGCCATCAACGTCAACGACTCGGTCACCAAGAGCAAGTTCGACAACCTGTACGGCTGCCGCGAGTCGCTGGCCGACGGCCTGAAGCGCGCGATGGACGTGATGCTGGCCGGCAAGGTGGCCGTGGTCTGCGGCTACGGTGACGTCGGCAAGGGCTCGGCCCACTCGCTGCGCGCCTACGGCGCACGCGTCATCGTCACCGAGATCGACCCGATCTGCGCCCTGCAGGCGGCGATGGAAGGCTTCGAGGTCAACACCATCGAATCCACCCTGGGCCGCGGCGACATCTACGTCACCACCACCGGCAACAAGGACATCATCCGCATCGAGCACCTGAGCGCGATGAAGGACCAGGCCATCGTCTGCAACATCGGCCACTTCGACAACGAGATCCAGGTCGATGCACTGGTGAAGTTCCCGGGCGTGCAGCACATCAACATCAAGCCGCAGGTGGACAAGTACGTGTTCCCGAACGGCAACGCGATCTTCCTGCTGGCCGAAGGCCGCCTGGTGAACCTGGGCTGCGCCACCGGCCACCCGAGCTTCGTGATGTCCAACAGCTTCGCCAACCAGACCCTGGCGCAGATCGACCTGTGGGCCAACAAGGACAGCTACAAGGCCGACGTCTACCGCCTGCCGAAGAAGCTGGACGAGGAAGTGGCGCGTCTGCACCTGGAAAAGATCGGCGTGAAGCTGACCACCCTGACCCAGGAACAGGCCGACTACCTCGGCGTGCCGGTGGAAGGCCCGTTCAAGCCGGAACACTACCGCTACTGATCGGCGAAAGCCTGCAGGCAGCCCACCCCCTCTCCCGCACGCGGCAGAGGGGGTGGAGTGAGGGCCACTGCCCCGTGCAAGCCCCCACTCCCGCCGCGTCACCAAGCGCTGGAATGTCTCAGCATTGTTCCCGACAGAACGAGCACCGAAAGGTGCTCGTTCTGTTTTCAGGGCCGATGGATCGGAGATGCCACCAGGGAAGTCCCTTCAAGCCAACACCGCCTCGGGTCAACTCCCGCACCAGCCCCCATCCACCGGGTCGCTTCGCCGCTCGGCATGGCTCGCACGATTCGTGTCCTGTCCCGCATCCGCGATGCGCGCCACGCCCTGCCTGACTCCACGCACGGTTTCGCCGCGGTCCATTTCCGTGCAGCATTGCGGACAGGACCACTACCGCCTCATGGCACCCAACGGATACCTCCATGCATCCCAGCGACGAGCGAAAGGTACTCGAGCAGCTCCTGAAAGAGATCGACTCCCCCGGCAAGGCGTCATCGGGGTGGAGTGATGTACCGGTCTGGATCTCGATCGCGGTGATCACGGCGTCCTGCTTCCATTTCTTCGGCCGCCCCAGCCTTCCCCATGCCCTCCTGATGGCAGGCTTTTTCCTGGCCGGGTTGGTGTATGCGCAGATGCGCCTCCGGCGAAAGTCGGCCAGGAACTGGCCAACGCTGCGTCCCTTCCTCGACCGGGCGCGGGTCGAGGCACGGCTGCGCGAAATCCTGCTGACGGGCCACTGACGCCCCCTGCGCCCTGCCCTTCCTCGAATCGAACCCGGCATCCCCTCGAATGCACCCCATCGTTTCCCTCTGGCATGTCACCCATGGCGGCCCACAACATGGCCAGATGCTGCGCAAGCTGGAGCGCCTGGCGGGTTTCACCGCCGTTTCACCGATGGTGGAGCGGCTCGTGTGGGAGGGCCGCAAGGAGGCGCATGTGACGTTCGAAGTCCACCACGCCACCGGATCCCATGAAGCGACCGAAGCGGCCCTGCTCGCGCTTGCGTGGCAACTCGCACCGACGTGGCGGATCACCCGTGCTTCCGGCGACCTGGAGGGCGAATGGTCCCAATCGGCGGTCGGCCCCGATCATCCCTTCGAGGCGATCATCGCCGGTTGCGCGCGCATCCGCTGGCAGTTGCATGCATCACAGCAGTACACGCGGCCGAACTTCCTGGCGGGCGGCGACAACCACTGGTAGGCGTCTGGCGTCACTGCCGTGCTGCGCAAGCTCCGCCAGAGCGCGGCCATTGCCCTGTGGCATCATCCGCAGCACATGCCGGGGCCTTGCATCTACCCGGCCATTTCAGACAGGACAGCAGGACGCATGCCCGTGGAAACCCTGGAAGCGCAGATCACCCGTACGTTGTTGCCCGGCATGCATCTGCCGCCGGCGCTGAAGGCACTGTTTGGCTGGATCGAGGACAACGGCCTTTACATCGACCGGCCGGACAGCACCCGCATCGGTTTCCTGTTCCCCGAGGAAGCCCTGCGCGAGAGCTGGACGGACGACGAGCGTCAGGGCGGAACCAACATCACCTTCTTCGCCGAGGGCAATGCCAACCTGAAGTACTGGTTCGGCCACGCGCGTGCCGAGGTACTCGACCGGCTCTGCGTGTTCGCCAAGACCGGCGCGGAAGGATCGATGGCAGCACTCTGGCTCGCGCCCGACGGCACGCAGAAGATCGTCCATCTGGGCTCGGGCTCCGGCTCGGTCACCGTCTGCGTGCTGGCCGATGATGCGCTCGACTTCCTGCGACTGCTGGCCATCGGCTACGACGAAATCTGCTGGGGTGGTGAACTGGGATCGCCGCCGCCACGCGAGGGCGAATTCGTCGTTCATCCCAATGTGGCCTACCAGCAGTGGGTCCGCAGCCGGTTCGCCACGACCATCCCGGAGATCGGCACCGAGATCGTCAGGCATCCCGAAGACATGCACATCGAAGACGCGGCAGACCCGTTCAACCGCTGGGTCAGCGCGAACTGCGCCTGACCCGGGCCGTTCCACCCGCAGTCGATAGTTTCGCGCAGTAGGCGGCGCGGCACGCACCGCGTCTGCGCATGCGGTAGCAATACCCTGTTGAGCCCCGCGCTCGCCCCTTCCAACAAGGCCTTCCGATGATCCGCGCCCTGCTCCTGGCATCACTGCTCGCCACCTCCACGAACGCGGCGGCCATCGTCATCCGCCACGATGTCGATGATGCGCAGTACCGGGTACCGGCATCCGAATTGCCGGCGCTGGTCGACATGCCCGGCGAGGGACACGGCGTGCTGATCGCGCCGCAATGGGCGGTGACCGCCGCACACACGCTCCCCCGCCAGGGTCGGCTCGAACAGGTGGTCATCAACGGGGTGGCACGGGACGTGGAGCGGGTCGTCACCCACCCGGGGTACCGCACCCCGCCGCAGGCGCTGATCGACCAGGCGATGGCCAGCGGTGAAGCGATGCTGCTGGTGGTCTTCCTTGGCGGCACGGACGACATCGCGCTGATCCGCTTGCGCCAACCCATCACCGACATCCCGCCGATCCGCCTGTATGCCGGCAGCGACGAGCCCGGCAAACGCGTCACGCTGCTGGGAAAAGGGGCCACCGGCACCGGCGCCGATGGGCATGATCCGCGAGGGCCCAACCGTACCGGGTTGCGGCGTGCGTTCAACACCGTCACCAGTGCGTATGACCGCTGGCTCTGCTACGTCTTCGACGCACCACCGGATGGCCTTCCGCTTGAGGGCATGCTCGGCAATGGCGACAGCGGCGGCCCGGTACTGCTCCAGTCCGGCGCGCAATGGCAGCTGGCAGGGCTGGCCTCCTGGAAGGTCGTGCAGGGCAACGTGATGACCGCCCGTCCCGGCCGCTACGGGCAGACCGCCTGCAACGTCCGCCTGAGCCACTACCATGACTGGATCGAACAGGTGATCTCCGCAACACCGCAGGCAAGCGGCCAGGATGGATCCCACGCAGGCCCCTGACTGATTCCCCTCCCACCCGCCGCACCGGAACACGCATGAGAGACCCCGCCCGCATCGACACCGTCCTGGCCACGCTTCGCGCGCTTTGGGAAACCTCGCCCGACCTGCGGCTGGGCCAGCTGATCGTCATCGCCGCCGCGCCGCGCGAGCCGGTTCCGGAAATCTTCCATATCGAAGACGACGTGTTGCTGGAAAACCTCGAGCAGCACCTGCGCCGCGCGCAGCCGTCGCGGCCCTGAGCCCGCCGGAACCGTCGAGGCCCCTGCTCGATGCCCCTGGATGACCTGGCCGGCGAAGCCCTGCGTGGCGCATTGCGCGTCGTCGGCCGCATGCTGGTCGAGCTGGTCTTCGAGATCCTGCTCAAGGGTACCGGCCACGTGGTGATCCGTCTGTTCCGCCCCGGCAAGGAACCCGGCGATGCGGCGTGCGCTCTGGTCGGCCTGCTGGTCTGGGCCGGTGTCGCTGCCGGCGCCTTCCTGCTCCATCGGCAGATGACCGGCTGATACCGCGGGAGTGGGTTCTGGATAGAATCCACCGCTGTACGGAACCAGGACGGCAGGGATCGCACGCCCGCATCCAGCCGCGTCCCTCAATCCCAGGAACTCCGATGGCCGACCCCTACAACTCCCCCGCGATCCCCGCCGCAACCCCTCACCTCACCGATGCCATGGTCACCACCGCCATGGAACTGCCCGGCCTGCGCGTCACCCGCAGCCTGGGCCTGGTGCGCGGCATCACCGTGCGTTCGCGCTCGGTCGTGGGCAACTTCATCGGCGGCCTGCAGACCCTGTTCGGCGGCAACATCACCATCTACACCGAGCTGTGCGAGCAGGCCCGCAACGAGACCTACCGCGACATGGTGCAGCACGCGCGCATGCTCGGCGCCAATGCCATCATCGCGGTCCGCTACGACGCCACTGAACTGATGACCGGCCTGACCGAAGTGCTGTGCTATGGCACCGCCGTGGTGGTCGAGCCGCAGCGCTGAGGCCCCTCTCGCACGACACCCGCGATCACATCATTGGGCAGGAAGCCGAATTCCATGGGTATTTTCAGCAGGTTCTTCAAAGGTCCGCCGGCGCCCGAGCCGGCCTTGCCACTTCGGCTGCTGCTCGAAGCGACCAGGGCATCGGACCCGCATGCCCGCCTCGTCGATGGGCAGGTACACCTGTCCAGCGGCATCACGCTGGGCGTCGAACATATCGAGACGTTCCGCTTCGACAACGGCAACGTACGCACTGCGACGGTCACCACGGCCAGGCACCCGACGTTCTTCACCGAAGGGCTGGTCGAGTTCCAGCATGCCATGGGTGCCAATGCGCAGGCCTCGATGTCGAGCGGCTTCCGCAGCTGGGCGCAGATGGATCTGGCAACCCTGTCCGATGCCGTCCAAGCCGATCCACGGCATTGCGCGGTGATGGAAATCACCCTGCCGGCCTCGGAACAGGCGCCGGAGGCGGTGCGCCAGATCGTGCTGGGCCCGGTCGCGCACTACGCCTCCGAGCCCGTGGATGCCGACGAGGAGCACCCGTTCTGCCCGTGCTGCCTGCTCACCCGGAGCCTGGAGGCCTTCATGCCGGTCCTGCGCGCGGAACAGTTCCTCGGCGTGCGCCTGTTCGCCAGTCGTGCGGACGATGGCAGTTTCAGCGCCGATTGCCGCATCAACGGGCAGGATCATCCCGATGCACTGCCCGCCCTGGTCGAGTACGCCCGGCAATGGGCAGGTACCGGCACGGAGTTCCGCAAGCAGTACGTGATCATTCGCCCGCGGCCATGAGCGTCGGCGCGAGCGCCGGTTTTCCCGCACTTACCTCCCACGCAGACAGGCGCATCGCATGCCTTCCAACGCCGAACTCGAACGTCGCAAAGCCCTGCTGCGCGGGCTCGCCGAGCAGCATCACGCCCAGGCCATCGCGGCGCTGCCCCTGCCGCGGGAAGCACTGACGGCCCTGTTCGACCACCTTGACCAGGCACTGGGGGCCGGCTGCGACCATTCGCTGCGGTTCACCCGCCAGTTCCTGCAACAGCAGGCGCTCGATGAAGCCACGGTGGTGCCGTGGCTGCAGGCCAACGGCGGCTACTGTGACTGCGAGGTGCTGGCCAACGTCGAGGACGCTTGGCAATGATGTTCCTGATCGGCCAGGGCGAGCGCGTGGTCGCGCTTGGCGAACCCGAACAACGTCACTGCCCGAAATGCGGCCAGCTCACCGCATTCCAGAAGCAGCTGCGCTACAAGTACGGCAGCTTCGACATGCTGTTCGGCTTCGCCTACGACAAGCGTTACCAACTGGCCTGCCTGCAGTGCAACCATGGCTGGATCCTGGATGCGCGCACCACCGAACGCGAGCTCGGCCGCGTGCCGATCCCGTTCCACCTGCGCTATGGCCTGTGCGTGCTGGCGGTGCTGGCCGCCCTGCTGGGCGCGTCGGCCATGGCCGTGAACGGCCTGCTCTGAACCCGGCGCTACAGAGGGCAACCCGTCGCTGCCGGATGCCCCGCCATGACCCTGAAACAGCTGATCCCGATGCAGCCGGTGACGCACCTGCCGGCCAGCATCGCCTTCTACCGCAAGCTCGGCTTCGAGGTCGAGGACCACAATGACGCCTGGGGTTGGGCGATGCTGCGCTGCGGCCCCTGCCAGGTCATGCTCGATCAGTCCATCAATCCACCGGCCGGCAGTGCGCGCAGCGCCGTGCTCTATCTCTATCCCGATGACCTGCGTGCCTTCCATGCGCATGCGCGCCAGAACGGCCTGGAGGTACCACCTCTGGAAACCACGTTCTATGAGATGAGCGAGTTCCGGCTGCAGGACCCGGACGGCAATCGGCTCTGGATCGGCCAACCCGGTGACTGAGCGACGCCGGCCCGGCCACGATGGACGACGCCAACCGGCCGAATCCGCGCTATAAAGCGCGTGTTTCCCCAGGAGCCACTGTCATGAGCAAGTCCGGATTCAGCGCCGAAGAACGTGCCGCCATGAAGGAGCGCGCCCGCGAACTGGCGGCCGAGGCCAAGGCCGGCCGCAGGAAAGCCGAGGGCGAGGCCGAGGTGTTGGCCCGCATTGCCGAGATGCCAGCGGCCGAGCGCGACATGGCCGGACGGCTGCACGGGATCATCACCGCCACCGCGCCGGCACTGTCACCCAAGACCTGGTATGGGATGCCGGCCTATGCCAATGCCGACGGCAAGGTCGTGGTGTTCTTCCAGGGCGCGAGCAAGTTCGGCGCGCGCTATTCCACGCTGGGGTTCAACGACAGTGCCGCACTCGACGACGGCGACATGTGGCCCACCTCGTTCGCGCTCACCGCGCTCACCCTTGCAGTGGAAAAGAAGGTCACCACGCTGGTGAAGAAGGCCGCACGCGCCGCCGGCACCACCCGCCGATAGCCATGCGCGGGGGTGGGCAGCTATCGTGTCCTGCCACGCACCGACCGAAACGCATGCCTTTCTGGACCTGGTTGTTCCCCCGTACGCCTGCCGTGTTCCCCAGCCCGCTGCCGCGCGCGCAGGCCGTGCAGAACCTGCGCGCGGCCACCGCACGCGGCAACATCACCGCAACCGGCACCATCGTCGGTTCGGTGGAGGCCGCACGGGTGAACCTGTATCACCGCAGCGCGTTGCGCAACTCGTTCAAGCCGCATTTCCGTGGCCACTTCGTGGACACCGCGCAGGGCTGCGCGCTGCACGGCCGCTTCGCGCCGCCCGTGCTCGTGCATGCCTTCATGGTGTTCTGGCTGGGCTTCTGCGTGCTGGGGACGACGATCAGCGTCGTGCAGCTTGGCAGGATGGACCCGATGCTGATCCCGGCCGCCCTGCCCGGCGTGTTGATGGCCGCCTTCGGCATTGGCCTGGTGCGGCTTGGGCAACACCTGTCCGCCAACGACCCTGCCATCCTGTCGCGCGTGATCCGTCAGGCGTTGCAGTCACGCCACACCGAGCCATGAGATCGCGCCAGGCCCGCATGCCCGATCACGACCCGATCGTTGAACTGCACAGACTGCAGACCGAGACGATGCAGCAACTTGAACGCATCGCCGAGGACATCAAGGCCGGTCGTGTTCCGGCAGAGGAAGGCGGGCAACGCGCCCGCGCCCTGGTGGCCGCCAGCGACGCACGCCGCAGCGCATTGTTTGCCGCCGGCGCTGCGGCGGCGGACCGGCGTACACGCCGTGCCTGGCTGATGGCGCTGGCGGTCGTGGTGGCTGCCGCCGTCGCCGTGCTTGGGCGGGTGCTGCTCGGCTAGCCCGGCGCGTCTCTGCCCTCACCCCAACCCCTCTCCCGTTTTACGGGAGAGAGGCTCGCATTGTTTCGATTCGCCGTCTACTGGCCCCTCTCCCGCAGCGCGGGAGAGGGGTCGGGATGAGGGCCGTCCCGGGCTCAGGCATCGGCCGCCACGAACCCACCGGTCTGGCGCGCCCACAAGCGCGCGTACAGGCCACCGGCGGCGACCAGCTCGGCATGGGTGCCGGTCTCCACGATCCTGCCCTGGTCCATCACCACCAGCCGGTCCATCCGCGCGATGGTCGACAACCGGTGCGCGATCGCGATCACCGTCTTGTTGCCCATCAGTTCGTCCAGGCTGTCCTGGATCGCCGCTTCCACTTCCGAATCCAATGCCGAGGTCGCCTCGTCCAGGATCAGGATCGGCGCATCCTTCAGCAGCACCCGCGCGATGGCGATGCGCTGGCGCTGGCCACCGGAGAGCTTCACGCCGCGCTCGCCGACATGCGCGTCGTAACCCTGCCGGCCCTGCCCGTCCACCAGCGCGTCGATGAAGCCTTCCGCACGCGCCTTGGCCACGGCCGCGCGCACCTGGTCTTCGGTCGCATCCGGGCGCCCGTACAGCAGGTTGTCGCGGATCGAACGGTGCAGCAGCGAGGTGTCCTGGGTCACCACGCCGATCTGCGCGCGCAGGCTGTCCTGGGTGACGCGGGCGATGTCCTGCCCGTCGATCAGGATGCGTCCGCTCTCCAGGTCGTACAGGCGCAGCAACACGTTCACCAGGGTGGACTTGCCGGCACCGGACGGGCCGACCAGGCCGATCTTCTCGCCCGGCTTCACCGACAGGTTCAGTCCGGCCATCACGCCGCCGCGCTTTCCGTAGTGGAAGTGCACGTCCTTGAAATCCACCGCGCCGGCATGCACCTGCAGTGGCACGGCATCGGCCTGGTCCTGCACGGCGATTGGCTGGGCGATGGTTTCCATGCCGTCCTGCACCGTGCCGATGTCCTCGAAGATGCCGTTCACCGTCCACATGATCCAGCCGGACATGTTGTGGATGCGGATCACCAGGCCGGTGGCCAGGGTGATCGCGCCAACGCTGATCAGGCGATCGTTCCACAACCACAGCGCCAGCCCGCAGGTACCGACGATCAGGAAGCCGTTGAGGATGGCGATCACCAGTTCCAGCCCGGTGGTGATGCGGGTCTGCGCGCGGTGCTTCTCGGCCAGCTCCTGGATCGACTCGGCCACGTAGGCCTGCTCGTGCCCGCTGTGCGCGAACAACTTGAGCGTGGAGATGTTGGTGTAGCCGTCGACGATGCGGCCCATGGCCCGTGACCGTGCATCCGAGGCGATCCATGCCCGCTGCTTCATGCGCGGCACGAAGTACACGCCGATGGCCACGTACGCCACCAACCACACGGCCAGCGGCACCATCAAGCGCCAGTCCACCTGCGCGAACAGGTACAGCGCGGTGCCGGTGTAGACCACGATGTACCAGAGCGAATCCACCATCTGCACGGCGGATTCGCGCAGCGAGGTACCGGTCTGCATCACCCGGTTGGCGACGCTGCCGGCGAAGTCGTTCTGGAAGAAGGTCAGGCTCTGCCGCACCACGTAGTTGTGCATCAGCCAGCGCGAGCGGTTGCTCAACCCCGGCACGATGGCCTGGTTGACCAGCAGGTTGTGCAGGGCCACGAGCACCGGGCGCGCCAGCAGCGTGATGCCGGCCATCCACAGCAGCTCCGTTGCGTGCCGCCGGAAGAACCCCGGGCCCGCGTTGTCCGAGAGCATGTCCACGATGCGCCCGAGGAAGTCGAACATCGCCACTTCCACCAGCGCCAGCAGCAGGCCGGCCACCAGCGTGGCCAGCAGCACCGGCCACACCGGGCGCAGGTAATGCAGGTAGAAACGCACCACGCCGCGCGGTGGCATGCGGGCATCCACCGGCGGGAACACGGGAATCAACGACTCGAACCAGCGCAACATCGCCACGGCCTGCAGAAACAGAACAGGCCGCGATTGTCCCATCGCGGCCTGTGTTGTGTCTGTCTACGGCAGGCGCTTGCCCGCCAGCGGGAACGGTTCCGGCCGCGACGCCCTTGCCTCCCGTCCACGATCCTCCGAAGCGCCGCGGGCAATGCCACGGCGGGAATGCCATCCCCGCCATGGCCGCGGGACCGTGGTGCCCTGCTTACTCCGTCTTGGGCTTGAGCAGCAGGTCCTGGAAGTCGAAGCTGAAGTCAGTCAGCGACGACACTGCTTCCATCCGTACCTCGCGCACCTTGCCGTCCGGGGTCAGGCTGAAGTTGACGAAGGCATCGGCGTTGAGCGAGCGGTTGTCCCAGCGCACGATGAAGGTGTCGTGCTGCCAGTGCTCCATCGTGCCGACCAGATCGGCGGTGGCACCGAAGCGCAGGCGCAGCTTGCCGCCCTTCTGCTCGATGACCACATCGCCATACCACGCATCGCGGTACGTGCCGGCATAACCACCCAGCGGCAGCGAGGGCGTGCTCCTGGCGTCACGCGCGGCCACGTGCCGGGCCCAGCCTTCGTCCGCGTTGTCCTGCGCCTTGGCGACGCTGGCCGCATACGCCGCCACCCAGTCATGCGACGGTGCCCCGAGCATCGCGTCGAGCACGCTCATGGTGATGGCGTTGAAGGCCGCACCCGATTCCTGGTTGGTCAGCACCACCACGCCCAGGTCCTGCCCGGGCACCAGCGTCAGCCGCGACACCTGCCCCGGCCAGCCGCCGGTGTGCCACACCAGCTTCTGCCCGCGGTAGTCGCTCAGGCTCCAGCCTTCACCGTAACCGGCGAAGTTCGGGCGCGCGGCTTCCAGCTCCGGCACCGACGGCTTGGGCACCACCTGCGGGATCTGCATCTGCCACATCTGCTGCTGGGTCTTTTCACTGAACAGCGGCGTGCCGTCGGCCAGCTTGCCCTCGGCCAGCTGCACGTTCATCCACCTGGCCAGGTCATGCACGCTGGAGTAGATGCCACCGGCGCCGGCGTTGTTGGACCAGGTCAGCGGCGCCACCGGGCGCAGGTCGGTGAAGTCGAACTTGGCGTGGCCGACGGCGGCCTTGTCGCCGGGCTTGAGATGATCGGCGTTGTAGCGGGTGCCGGCCATGCCGACCTTGTCGAAGATGCGCTGCTGCAGGAACGCGGCGAACGGCTGCCCGGACACCTTCTCGATCACCTGCTGGGCAACCGCGTACAGGATGTTGTCGTAGGCGTAACGGTCGCGGAAACCGTTCTTCAACGGTACCTGGCCCAGTCGCGCCACCACCTCGGCGTTGCTGTAGCTGGTGGTCGGCCAGAACAGCAGGTCGCCGGCGCCCAGGCTCAGCCCGCTGCGGTGCGAGAGCAGGTCGCGGATGCGCATCTCGCCGGTGACGTAGGGATCGGACATGCGGAACGACGGCAGGTGGTCGATCACCCGGTCATCCATCTTCAGCTTGCCTTCCTCGGCCAGCAGGTTCAGCGAGGTGGCGGTGAATGCCTTGGTGTTGGAGGCGATGGCGAACAGCGTGTCGGCCTGCACCGGCTCGGGCTTGCCCAGCTCGCGCAGGCCCCAGCCGCGCTCCAGCACCACCTTGCCGTCCTTGACCACCGCCACCGCCACGCCCGGCACGTCGAACTGCTGGCGCACGCGCTCCACCGTGGCATCGAGTTGCTGCAGCTCCGCCGGCACCGCCGCCTCCTGTGCATCGGCCACCTGGGCCACCACGCTCATCGCGAGCACCAGCCCGCCCCCAAACCATTTATTCAATGCGCTCTCCCTCTGGATCGATGCCGGCCCATGGCCGGGCCGGCCTTCTCGCGATGGTAACGCGAGCGCGCCCACGCTCGCCTTTCCGTTCCTGCCCTGAGGCCGCCATGGACCTCGCCGCCACGACCACCGCCACCATCATTCCCTGCCTGCGCTACCGCGATGCACCGGCCGCCATCGACTGGCTGTGCGACGCCTTCGGCTTCCAGCGGCACGCGGTCTACCAGGAGGGCAACGTCGTGCTGCATGCCCAACTGGTGTTCGGCAACGGCATGGTGATGCTCGGCTCGGTGCAGCCCAGCGAATGGGGCAGCAACATGATCCAGCCCGACGAAGTCGGTGGCATGGAAACCCAGAGCGCCTGCGTGATCGTCAGCGACGCCGACGCCCACTACGCCCGGGCCAAGGCAGCCGGCGCGGAGATCGTCATCGACATCGCCGACCAGCACTATGGCGGCCGCGGCTACGCCTGCCGTGACCCGGAAGGCCACCTGTGGTGGTTCGGCAGCTACGACCCCTGGAAAGCCGCGTAGGCGCGGCCTTGGCCGCCGAGCCGTTGAATCCCCGGACCAGGACCTTCCCGATGTCGCGGCCCAGGCCGCTCCCACCGGTTGGCTTGCAGGTACATTGACGGCTTCGCGGCCACGGCCGCTCCTGCCCCGGGGTGTGACTTGAACGACTTGTTTGCCGGTACGGCCAATACCCCCGGGGTCCATATCGGCATCGGCGGCTGGACCTATGTGCCGTGGCGCGGCGGCACCTTCTATCCGGTCGGGCTGGTGCAGCGCCGTGAGCTGGAGTTCGCCAGCCGCCAGCTGACCAGCATCGAGATCAACGGCACCTACTACGGCACCCAGAAGCCAGCCATCTACGCCGGCTGGCGCGATGCCACGCCGGAAGGTTTCGTGTTCTCGGCCAAGGCGCCCAAGCGCATCGTCAGCGCCCGCAAGCTGGCCGGGACCGGCGCGCAGATCGATGACTTCATCGATGGCATCGGCCACCTCGGTGACCGGCTCGGTCCACTGGTGTGGCAGTTCGATGCCGGTCGCACGCTGGACCCGGACGACTTCGCCGCGTTCCTGCAGCTGCTGCCGCGGCAGGTCAACGGTCGCCGCCAGCGCCACGCGCTGGAAGTGCGCGACCGTGCGTTCTTCGACGAACGGCTGGTTGGCCTGGCCCGCCAGCACGGCGTGGCACTGGTCTACACCGACTCACCGGACTACCCCAACGCGGCCGACCTCGGCGCGGACTTCGTCTATGCCCGGCTCATGCGCAGCCGCGATGCCTGCGATACCGGCTACCCGGCGGCGGAACTGGCGCAATGGGCCGAGCGCGTGATGGCGTGGCGGCGCGGACAGGACCCGCACGACCTGCCCCACCTCGCCGCGCCTGCGGGGCCTGCGCCGCAGGGGCGCGAGGTATACCTGTACTTCATCAGCGCCGCCAAGCACCGCAACCCGGCCGCGGCGCGCCAGCTGCAGCAACGCGTCGACCCAAACTGAAGCGATCGATGCGGCAATGCGTCGGCACATCGGCGACAATTCGCCGATGGCGACGAACGAACACCGCAAGGCCCTGCTGCAAATCCATTTCTGCGTCCTGCTGTGGGGCATTACCGCCATCCTCGGCAAGCTGATCACCCTGCCCGCCCTCCCGCTGGTGTGGTGGCGCATGCTGCTGGTGGTGGCCATGCTGGCCCTGCTGCCGCGCGTATGGCGCGGGCTGTCCACGCTCAGCCCGAAGGTGGCGCTGGGCTACGCCGGCATCGGCGCGCTGGTGGCGCTGCACTGGCTCACGTTCTATGGCTCGGTGAAGCTGGCCAATGCTTCGGTCGCGGCCACCTGCATCGCGCTGGCCCCGGTGTTCACCTCGGTGATCGAGCCCTGGATCGCGCGTCGGCCGTTCCAGATGAAGGAACTGGCGCTGGGCATCGTGGTGCTGCCGGGCGTGGCGCTGGTGGTGGGCGGCGTTCCCGACGGCATGCGCCTGGGCGTGGCGGTCGGCGCGTTGTCGGCCCTGCTGGTGGCGGTGTTCGGCTCGTTCAACAAGCGCATGGTCGGCCACGCCGACCCATTGACCGTCACCGGCCTGGAACTGGGTGCCGGCGTACTCACACTGACCCTGCTGGCCCCGGCCATGCCGGTGCTGCTGCCGGCCCTGGCCAGCGACCTGTGGGTGCTGCCCAACCTGCACGACGGGCTGTTGCTGCTGGCGCTTTCGGGCCTGTGCACGCTGTTGCCGTTCGCCTTGGCGCTGGTCGCCCTGCGCCACCTCAGCGCCTACACGGTGCAGTTGGTGACCAACCTGGAACCGGTCTACGCCATCGTGCTGGCCATGCTGTTCCTGCGCGAACAGCATGAGCTGACCCCGCAGTTCTACCTGGGCGTGGCGATCATCCTCGGCGGCGTGTTCCTGCACCCGCTGCTGAACCGGCTGCGCCCGGCCGCCGCCGCGTAGGCGCGGTCAGGTGGCCACGACCACCCGGTCGCGGCCGTCCTGCTTGGCCTGGTAGAGCGCGCTGTCGGCGCGGTGCAGGGTGTCCAGCGGGCTTTCGCCGGCACGATGCGCGGCCAGGCCGATGCTGACCGTGACCGGCAGCCCGATCGGCAGCAGGCCCACCGACTCACGCAGGTACTGGCATTGCAGCTCGGCCTGCTGCAGCGGCGTGTCCGGCATCAGGATCACGAACTCCTCGCCACCGTAACGGGCGGCCATGCCGCGCCCGGCAAACTGCGCGCGCAGCACGCCAGCCATCTCGGTCAGCACCCGGTCGCCCTCGGCGTGGCCGTGGATATCGTTGACCAGCTTGAAATGGTCGATGTCGACGATGGCCACCGCCGGCGGCACCTCGCCGGCACGCTCGATGGCCTCGCTCAATGCGGTGGCCAGCGCACGGCGGTTGGACAGACCGGTCAGCGGATCGGTGCGGGTCTGCTCGGACAGCTCGCTGTTCACCTGCTCCAGCTGCAGGTAGTACTCGCCCAGGCGGGCCTCGTACCAGTCATGTTCCTGCTGGTGATGTTCCAGCTCGTGGCGCAGCTTGCGCATCTCCATCATCCGCCCGACCTGGCGTGACAGCGCGCGCAGCGCGTCGGCCTGGCGCTGGCCCAGTACGCCGGGCACCGAGTCGAACACGCACAGCGAGCCCAGTGCGTAGCCGTCGCTGCTCAGCAGCGGTGCACCGGCATAGAAACGGATGTGCGGGTCGCCCACCACCGACGGATTGCCACTGAAGCGCGCGTCCAGCCGCGCGTCCTCGACCACGGTGAGCTCCTGCGGGCGCAGGATGGTATGCGCGCAGAAGGCATCCTCGCGCGGGGTCTGCTCGCCTTCGAGCCCCTGCATCGACTTGAACCATTGCCGCTCGCGGTCGATCAGCGTCACCGCCCCGCAGGCGGTGCCGCAGATGGTGCGGGCGATGGTCACCAGGTCTTCGTACTCCTGCTCGCGCGGCGTATCCAGTATCCGGTAGCGCTGCAGGGCAGCCAGGCGCTGGGATTCATTGGCAGGGATCGCAGGCTTGATCATGCGCGGTTCCGTATCGTGCGGTGGTCAAGGTAAGGCTGCGGCAAGTCTAGCGGCGGGGCGGCATCACCGCGTCAAGGCAGTCACACTTCACCACTCCCGCTGTTGCGGCAGCAGGCCACGCAGCTCCTGTTCGGTGAGGTTGCGCCACTGGCCGGGCTTGAGTGCGCCGATCTTGATGTTGTCGATGCGCACGCGGCGCAACTGGGTGACGCGGTAGCCGAACTCGGCCGCCATCAGGCGGATCTGCCGGTTCAGGCCCTGCTCCAGGATGATGCGGAAACCGAACTTGGCGATGCGCGAGGTACGGCACGGCAGCGTCATCTGGTTGTGGATGCGCACGCCGCGGGCCATGCCGCGCAGGAACTCGTCGGTGACCGGCTTGTTCACCGCCACCAGGTATTCCTTCTGGTGGCCGTTCTCGGCGCGCAGGATCTGGTTGACGATGTCGCCGTTGCTGGTCATCAGGATCAGCCCTTCGGATTCCTTGTCCAGGCGGCCGATCGGGAAGATGCGCTGCTCATGGCCGACGAAGTCGACGATGTTGCCCTTCACCGCGCTTTCGGTGGTGCAGGTCACGCCCACCGGCTTGTTCAGCGCGATGTAGACATGCTTGCGCCCGGTGCTTTTCTGCACGGTGCGTGCGCCCAGCGGCTGGCCGTCGACGCGGACCTCGTCCCCCTCGCCCACCTCGGCGCCGGTGCCGGCGACGATGCCGTTGACGGTGACGCGGCGGGCGCTGATCAGGCGGTCGGCCTCGCGGCGGGAACAGAAGCCGGTTTCGGCAATGTGCTTGTTGAGTCGGTTGGTCATCGGCGGATTATCCGCCATCGCCCCGTCCCGGGACAGCGTGGCTCAGGCGATCTGCTGCTCGTCGCGCGCATCCACCACCTGGTTGCGCCCGCCCCGCTTGGCCCGGTACATCGCGTTGTCGGCACGGCGCAGCAGCGCCGCCATGTCCTGGTCGTCGGGCTCCAGCTCGGCCAGGCCGATGCTGGCGGTGACCGACAGCCCCGCGTGCTGCAGCGCCTGGCTGTTCTGGGTCACCCGTTCGCGCAGCTGCTCCAGCCGTGGCAGCGCATGGTCGGCGCTGTTGCCGGGCAGCAGGATCAGGAATTCCTCACCGCCCATGCGGATCACGTCGTTGCGGCTGCGCACGCCGGCCTCCAGCGTGCGGGCGACCGACACCAGCACCTCGTCGCCGACATCGTGGCCGTAGCGGTCGTTGATCTGCTTGAACAGGTCGATGTCCAGGAAGCCGATCGACAGCGGCTGCTGGCTGGCCTTGGCATCGCGCAGGTAGCGCTCCAGCTGGCGCAGGCCGGCACGCCGGTTGGGCAGCCCGGTCAGCGTGTCGGTGTCGGCCAGCTGGCGCATCTCGTCACGCTGCTGGCGCAGCTGGCCCAGGCCGCGGTTGAGCGAATAGGCCGACATCATCAGGAACCAGGTAACGGCCACCTGGATCACCTCCACCCGGTACTCCACCAGCAGGCGGCTGCCGAGCAGGTCGGCCAGGTTCATCAGCAGCAGCGGCACCACCGCGACGATGCCGTCCACCGCGGTGTAGCGCCCGGTCCGCACCGATACCGCCGCCAGCAGCAGGATCACCAGGCAGATCACCGTGAACAGGTCATCCAGCGCCGCCGCCGTCCAGCCCAGCACCTGCCAGGACATCAACGGGGTCGCCAGCGCCACCACCAGCAGGGCCAGCATCATCCCCAGCACCCAGCGCCGCGATGCCGGCAGCAGGCGACGACCGCCACTCATCCGCCACAGCACCCAGCCCATCACCGCATAGCTGAGTGCGCTGACCGCCACCATCCACACCGGCGCTGCGCGGCCCAGCGGCAACCACGGCTCGGGATAGCCGCTGAGCCCGCTGAGGATCGCCTGCCAGGTCACCAGCAGCGCGCAGACCAGCACGTACATCAGGAAGTTGCGGCTACGCGTGGTGAAGAACCCCATCAGCGCGGACAGCGCCAGGGCCAGGGCCACCGCCAGGCAGGCGGTGCGCACCAACAGGCGCGCGGTGTCGATCTGCTGCACCGGGCTGGGCGCGCCCAGCCGCACGGTGGGAATCCAGCGCGACTTGAGCGGGGTTTCCCAGGCGACCAGGATCGGGTCGGTGTCGCCCTTGCGCGGCACCACCACCATGCCGATGCCGGCACGGAATCGGGAATCACGGGTGCGCGCGTCCTGCATGTGGCCGCATACCTCGCGGTCGCCATGGCTGATCATCACTTCGCCGCCGTAGATGTTGAACACATCCACCGCCTGCGGGGCACCGGACCACCCGCCCGCCGGCGCGTCGATCTCCACCGGCTCCTGCAGCCGCGCCATGATCTCCGGCGTGCAGGCGCGCACCGGCGCCTGCTGGTCGGTGGCCGCCCCTACCTGCAGCAGGTCGCGGCCCACCTGGGGCGTCTGGGCCGGGGACAGCGCCGGCAACCACAGGACAAGCAGCACGAACAGCCAACGCACTGTCCAGCCCCACCTGTTGTGCCCCGCAACCGCGCCCCCGTCCTCCGCCATGACCATCCTTTCGCGTTCCCCGACGCGCTTGGGCGGATTATCGCAACAACCCACTGACAGCAGCACGTGAAATCTGTCGCGTGTTCAGCTTGTCGTCTGCGTGCAGCGTGCCGGCATGAAACAGAACAGCCCCGGTTTCCCGGGGCTGTTCAGGCAGGCAGGTGCCGGCGTGGGGCTCAGAACTTGCGCGGGCCACGCGGCGGCTTGTTGAAGCCACCGTCACGGCGCGGACGCTCGCCTGGGCCACCCGGACGCGGACCGGGACGGCCGCCCGGCTTGCTGTCCTTGTTGAAGCGCGGCTTGAACGACGGGCCGGCGTTGACGTCCTCGCCCGGCTCGACCTTGCGCATCTGCAACTGCTGGCCGGACACCCACACCTTCTTCAGGTGCTGCAGCACGTCGCTGGGCATGTCGGCCGGCAGGTCCAGCACCGAGTGGCCGTCATGGATGTCGATGCGGCCGATGTAGCGGCTTTCCAGGCCAGCCTCGTTGGCGATGGCGCCGACGATGTTGGCCGGCTTCACGCCGTGCTGGTGGCCCACTTCGATGCGGTAGGTTTCCATGCCGAATTCCGGGGCGCTGCGCGGCGGCATCTCGCGGCGCGGACGCTCGCCGAACTCACCTTCGCCACGCGGCGGGCGCGGGCCGCGCTCGTCGTCCTGGCGCGGGCCACGCTCGAAGCGCGGTTCGAAGCGGGCCGGACGCTCGCCACGCTCCTCGCGCTGGCGCGGGAAGCCGCCATCACGCTGCGGACGCTCGGAACGCTCCGGGCGATCGCTGCGCGGCTCGCGGCGCTCGCGCACCGGCGGGGTCAGCAGGAACGGCGCATCACCCTGCAGCAGCTTGGCCAGCGCGGCGGCGATGTCGATGGCCGGCACGTTGTGCTCGCCTTCGTAACGCTGCAGCAGGTCGCGGTAGAAATCCATGTCGCCGCCGGCCAGGGTCTGGCTGATACGGTCCATGAACTTGCTCACGCGGTGGTCGTTGACCGCGTCCACGCTCGGCAGCTGCATCTCTTCGATCGGCTGGCGGGTGGCACGCTCGATCTGGCGCAGCATGCCCTTCTCGCGCGGGGTGACGAACAGGATCGCCTCGCCGCTGCGGCCGGCACGGCCGGTACGGCCGATGCGGTGCACGTAGCTTTCGGTGTCGTACGGGATGTCGTAGTTCAGCACGTGGCTGATGCGCTCCACGTCCAGGCCGCGCGCGGCCACGTCGGTGGCGACCAGGATGTCGAGCTTGCCTTCCTTCAGCTGGCCGATGGTGCGCTCGCGCTGGGCCTGCTGCATGTCGCCGTTGATGGCGGCCGCGGCCAGGCCACGCGCCTGCAGCTTGCCCGCCAGTTCCTCGGTGCCGGCCTTGGTGCGCGCGAAGATGATCATCGCATCGAAGGTTTCCACCTCCAGGATGCGGGTCAGCGCGTCCAGCTTGTGCATGCCCGCCACCCACCAGTAGCGCTGGCGGATGTTGGCCGAGGTGGTGGTCTTGGACGCAATGGTCACTTCCACCGGGTCGCGCAGGTAGGTCTGGGCGATACGACGGATCTGCTGCGGCATGGTGGCCGAGAACAGGGCAACCTGGCGGGTCTCCGGCAGCTTCTTGAGCACGGCCTCGACGTCGTCGATGAAGCCCATGCGCAGCATTTCGTCGGCTTCGTCCAGCACCAGCGTCTTCAGCTCGGACAGATCCAGGGTGCCGCGGTCCAGGTGGTCGATGACGCGGCCGGGGGTGCCGACCACGACGTGCACGCCGCGGCGCAGCGCGGACAGCTGCTGGCCGTACGGCTGGCCGCCGTACACCGGTAGCACGCGGAAGCCCGGCATCGAGGCCGAATAGGTCTGGAACGCCTCGGCGACCTGGATGGCCAGTTCGCGGGTCGGGGCCAGCACCAGCACCTGCGGCTTGGTGGCGGAAAGGTCGATGTTGGACAGCACCGGCAGCGCGAAGGCACCGGTCTTGCCGGTACCGGTCTGCGCCTGGCCGAGCACGTCGCGGCCTTCCAGCATCGCCGGGATGGTGGCGGCCTGGATGGGCGACGGGGTCTCGTAACCGACGTCGGCGACCGCTTTCATCACAGGCTCTGAGAGGCCGAGATCTGCGAACAGCAGCGGCGCGGGGGATTCTTGGGACATGGGAACTCCGGGGGCACCGCCGCGAACGGGCGGGCGAAAAGACGCATATTGTGCGCCCAGAACCCCCTTGCTGTCGCGGGGTTTGCCGATGTCCGTTCAGCTTGCCACCACATGGCCAACGGGTTCAGCCCCCTGCCCGGCCGGCCTTGCCGCACAATAGCGCCCGTTTTTTTACCCGGGAACACCATGCAGACCATCGATTTCGAACTGGACCGCGAGTACGTGGAACTGAAGCAACTGCTCAAGCTCACCGACCTGGTGGCCAGCGGCGGCGAGGCCAAGATGATCATCGGCGAGGGCCAGGTGAGCGTGGATGGCCAGATCGAGCTGCGCAAGGCCTGCAAGATCCGCGCGGGCCAGCAGGTCGAGCTGGGCGACGTCCGCATCCGCGTCCTGGCCGCCGAATAGCACCGGCAGCAGCGGCCTGGGCCGCGAAACCGATGGCGCTGCCGCCCTGCCGGCGCCTTGCGATGACGTGCATCAGGGCAACGGACGGGACGCCGGCCTCGCGGCCCGGGGGCTCCTACCGGTGGATCAGGCCAGGCGCTGGGTCAGGTGCCCGGCGATCATTTTCCTGAACGGAACCAGCCCATGCGCGGCCCGCAAGGCGGCCCCGCGCAGCAGCCGGGCCGGCAGGCGGCTGTCGTTGTAGAGGGTGGCGATGGCATTGGTGGCCTCGTACAGCGGCCGGGTCGCCAGCCGGTGGCTGCGCTCGTAGCGGCCCAGCAGGTCCGCCTCGCCGATGTCCCCGCCCCGCTGCGCCACCGCAGTGACCAGGTCCGCCAGCCGCTGCTGGCTCTGCAGGCCGAAGTTGAAACCGTGCGCGGTGACCGGATGCATGCCCACCGCCGCGTCACCGACCAGCGCATGGCGCGGGCCGACGAAACGGCGCGCATACACGCCGACCAGCGGGTACACATGGCGGGTGCCGGCCGGCACCATCTCCCCCAGCCGGCGTTCGAAGAAGCCGGTGACGGCGGCACCGAGCTGTGCCGTATCCATCGCCATCAATGCCTGGACCTGCTGCGGCGGCAGCGTGATCACCGCCGAGGCCTGGTTGCGCGGCAGTGGCAGCATCGCCAACGTGCGGCCGTAGCCGAACCATTCCCAGGCTTCATGGTGATGCGGCCGTTCGCATTGCATGCGGCAGACCAGCATCGACTTGCCGAAGTCACGCATCTGCGCGCCGATCCCCATCATCCGCCGCGTGCTGGAGAAGCGGCTGTCGGCCGAGACCACCAGCCGGGCCTGCAGGCGGCGCCCATCGCCCAGGGTGACGGTGTTGCCGGCGGTGCCGGTTTCGATCGCGGTGACCGAGGTGCCATCGAGCAGCTCCAGCCCCTGCTGCCCCTGCACCACCTCCCAGGCGGCCTTGCGGATCAGGTGGTTGGGCACCAGCCAGCCCAGTTCATCGACGTTCTCGCGCTCGGCGGCAAAGCCCAGCGCGAACGGCGAGCTGCCGTTCATGACACGGGCACTGCGCAGCGGGGAGATCTCGGCCGGGTCGATGCATTGCCACATGCCCATGGCCTGCAGGATCTGCCGCGAGGCGTGGGTCAGCGCGATCTCGCGCCCGTCGAACGCCGGCTCGGCCAGCGCGGCCGCGCTCTGGGGCTCGACCAATGCCAACGACAGGCCGCTGCCGGCCAGGCTCCGGACCAGGCTCAATCCCGCCGGCCCGGCACCGACCACCAGTACATCCACCTTGCGCATATCCAGCTCCGCTTTCGCACCGGGACGCAGGGTAGGCCGCGCGATGTAAGGATTCATTGATCTGGATCAGCCACCCGTGGGAGCGGCTCCGGCCGCGAGGCCGGAAACGCCGGGCCACCGCGACCACGTCCGCCACCACGGGAAGGCCAGTCGTCGCGCCGGGGGATAGCTCAGCCAGCGTCGCGGCCGAGGCCGCTCCCACCGGTCAGTTGGTCGCCGCGCGCACGCTGTAGCCCGAGGTGCGCCAGACCTTGTCCTCGTCCAGGCGGAAGGACACCAGTTCGCGCACCGGCTGTGCGTTGTTGGCGAAGCGGGTCGGGAAGCTCACGTTGATGTAGATGCCTTCCGGCACCGCCGCGCCTGCCGGGTACTGCACGCGGGTGATCGAGGGCTTGCCGCGCGACACCAGCGCACCCAGCTTGGTGCGGTCGGCACTGATGTTGCTGGCGAACTGGTCCCGCGTCACCGCCTTGCGGGCCACCCCGGAGGCCCCGTCCCAGACTTCGGCGGCCTTGTTGCCATCGACCAGCTGCGCCACGCGCTGCGCGGCCTGCGTCATCTGCGCGTCCTGCTGGGCCACCTGCGCCTGCTGTGCGGCACTCAATGCCGGGCCCGGTGCCCGCGTGGCCTGCGTTGCGGCGGCGGCCGGGGCAGCGGCCGGCGCGGGGGCCGCCTGCTGCGCCAGGGCATTTCCACCGACCAGGGACAGCAGCACCAACAAATGACTGGGACGCATGATTGGCTCCATGACGCGTTCGCTTGAAGGGACGCTCATCCAATCATGAAAGCGCGACCGGCGTTGTAAATTTCAGGTCAATGCTGGCCGGCCGGCGCATTCAGCTGGGCGGCGGCAGCCGGCGCGGTGGCCGGCACCTGCGGGTCAGGCGTGGCCTCCGGCCGCGGCACCAGCAAGGCGGTGTCGATTTCCGACAACGGGCTTTCGGCCGGGCACACCTCGTCCGGGAAGCCGAACTGCTCCTTCAGCGTCTGCCCGCAGTTGTTCACCGCTTCCAGGTCGGCGCCTTCAACCTTGCACTCGCGGTCGAAGGCGATCAGGAAGGCGTCCTTGCGGCGCACGAAGTCGTCGCCGCACTTGCGCATCTGCTTGATGCGCTCCAGGTCGTCCTGCACCGCATTGGTGCCATCCAGGCCGTACTGCTTGAGCTCGTCGCTGGTCAGCAGGCGCAGGCTGCGGTTGGGCACGGTCATCATCAGGTCGGCCACGCCCACCGCCACGCCGTTGCGCTGCAGGTAGTCCTTCACGTTGTCGTAGACCTCGTGCAGCTCCTTGTTCAATTCCGCACGCGAGGTGGCGGTGGAACTGATGCGCATCATCCGATGGATGCCCACCTTGCCGGAGATCAGCCGGTTGTCGCCGGCGGCCAGCACGAACACGCAGGCACTGTGGCAGATCGAGCCTTCGCGTACCCAGATGGTCCAGCCGGACTCCCCGATGCTGTCACCGGCCACGATCGCCGCTTCCACCTGCCCGCCGCTGGAGTCCAGATCCAGGATGCGCTTGCCGATCTTCATCGCATCGGCCACCACCGCCAGCCGCGACACCAGCCCGGCGAAGGAAGGGTTGATCTTGCCTGCATAGCGCACGCGCACCAGCCCGCGCTCCTTGCACGGCTCCAGCGCGGCGTCCAGGCTCTTGCGGTCCAGCGCCTCGAGCGCGGCGCCATCACCGTTCTCGCCGCTGTAATCGGTGTCGCAGCTCACCCATGCCTTGCCGTTCTCCAGCACCAGCTCCGGCCATTCACGGTCCTTGGCCGGCACCACCACCGGCGGCGGCGGCGGCGCGTCGGCGGCGTTGATCGAGACCATGTGGTCGCCATCGGCCGCCAACGCCGTGGCCGGGTCGGCCACCGGCTTCTTCTCCTGCTCCTGCCCATTGCAGGCCAGCAGCCCGACACACAACAACGGCGACCACCAGAATCTGGGCAACATAGGAATGCAATCAGGTCCATGCAGGGCGCAGGCGCGCCGGAAAGTGCACACAGTCTAGTGCCCCTTGGCGCGATGTCCTCAATTGAACCTAAACAACGGTTCGTCATGAGCATTGATGTCCGGAAATGGCCAGTCAGCACGGTCCGATCGGCCTAGACTGGCCGCATGCACAATCCAGCCCTGCCCAGCTACGAGCAATGCGAACAGGCGCGCCTGGCGCGGGACGCCCGCTTCGACGGGCTGTTCTTCACCGCCGTGCGCAGCACCGGCATCTACTGCCGGCCAGTCTGCCCCGCCCCGCCGCCACAGCGGCGCAACGTCAGCTACTACCCCAGCGCGGCAGCGGCCACGGCCGCGGGCTACCGCCCGTGCCTGCGCTGTCGCCCGGAGCTGTCCCCGGACGACGCCAGCCTGGTGCAGGACCACACCCTGCACCGCGCCCTGGCACTGCTCAACGAAGGCATCCTGCAGGACCAGCCGGTCGATGCGCTGGCCCAGGCCATGGAACTGAGCCCGCGCCAGCTGCAGCGGCTGTTCGTGGCCCGGCTTGGCGCGACCCCGGCGCAGCTGCATTCCACCCGCCGCCTGCTGCTGGCCAAGCAGTTGCTGACCGAGACCGCGCTGCCGGTGACGCAGGTGGCCCTCGCCGCCGGCTTCAACAGCCTGCGCCGCTTCAACAGTGCCTTCCTCGCCGGCTGCGGCATGCCGCCCAGTGCACTGCGCAAGCAGCATGGCGCGGTGCCCGGCGGCGAGCCGGTGCTGCGGCTGGCCTACCGCCCGCCGCTGGACTTCCCGTTGATGCTGGCCTTCCTGCGCAAGCGCTCGCTGCCGGGCATCGAGTGCATCGGCCAGGACAGTTACCAGCGCGTGATCGTCAGCAACGGCAGCGCCAGCCTGATCCGGGTCACCGCCGATCCCCGCCGGCCGGAGCTGCGGCTGCAACTGGGCACGACCGACCCCCGCGCGATCCCGGCCATCGTCGCGCGGGTGCGCCGGGTGTTCGACCTGGATGCCGACCTGGGCACCGTGCATGCCACGCTGGCGCAGGAGCCGCTGCTCGCCCGCGGCATCGCCCGGCGTCCGGGGTTGCGTATTCCCGGTGGCTGGGACGGCTTCGAGGTCGCCGCGCGCGCGGTGCTCGGCCAGCAGGTCAGCGTGGCCGCCGCAACGACCCTGGCGCGACGCCTGGTGGACCGCTTCGGCGCGCATCTGGACGGCATGCCGGAAGGGCTGGACCGCCAGTTCCCGACGCCGGAGGTGCTGCTGGACGCACCGCTGGAATCGATCGGCCTGCCGCGCACGCGTGCAGCCACCCTGCGCGCCATTGCCCGCGCCTGCGCCGAAGGCCACCTGGACTTCAGCCGCGCGCAGACGCTGGAGCATTTCGTCCAGCAGGCGGTCGCCCTGCCCGGCATCGGGCCGTGGACCGCGCATTACATGGCATTGCGGGCGATGGGCATGCCCGATGCGTTCCCGGCCGGCGACCTGATCCTGCAACAGGTGCTGGGCGAAGGCCAACGCCTGAGCGAACGCGACACCGAACGCCGCTCGCAGCCGTGGCGGCCGTGGCGTGCCTACGCCGTGCTGCACCTGTGGCACCTGGCCGCGGAAACGAACAAGGAGACCTGACCATGACGATCTACTACGACCGCTTCGACAGCCCGATCGGCCCGCTCACCATCGCCGCCGACGACAACGGCGTGCGCCACATCCTGTTCGCCGAGAACCGGCACGACGCCAAGGGACGCGAGCAATGGCAGCGTGACCCGGACGCGGTGGCCGAGCCGCGGCGCCAGTTGCTGGAATACCTGCAGGGCAAACGCCGCCGGTTCGACCTGATCCTGGCCCCGGCCGGCACCGACTTCCAGCTCGATGTCTGGCAGATGCTGGCGCAGATCCCGTTCGGCGCGACCTGGAGCTACAAGGAACTGGCCGAGCGTCTGGGCAAACCCACCGCCACCCGCGCGGTCGGTGCCGCCAACGGCCGCAACCCCTTGCCGATCGTGCTGCCCTGCCACCGGGTGATCGGCAACAACGGCGCGCTGACCGGCTTCGGTGGCGGCCTGCCGACCAAGGTCGCGCTGCTGAAACTGGAAGGCGTGCCGGTGGAAGAGGAGCGGGGGCCGGATCTGTTTGGTTGAGGCCTGCCGGCCGGGGCAGGCAGCGCCATTGGCCCTCCCCGGCCCTCCCTTCGGCGCCGCCAGGGACAGGGCCAGGGAGGCCGGCCTCCCAACCTGGCGTTTCGCCCTGCCCATCGCCATCACGCCAACCACCCAACCCGGCAAGCTCCCGCCCCCAAAGTCGTATTCGTCGCGTCATGCGCGCGAACTATCATGCGCAGATGACTTCGTACCGCCTTCCGCTCCTGTTGCTGGGCACCAGTCTGCTGGTTGCCTGTGCCTCCTCCCCGCATCGCGCCCCGGCCGATTCCACTCCGCCCGCCACTGTCATCCTGCTGTCCATCGACGGACTGCGCGCGGACATGCTCGACAGCGGCAACAGCCCCAACCTGTCGCGCCTGGCGCGCGAAGGCGTGCGCTCGGTGGGCATGCGCCCGTCGTACCCGTCGCTGACCTTCCCCAACCACTACACCCTGGTCACCGGGCTGCGCCCGGATCACCACGGCCTGATCCACAACAGCATGTGGAGCGACGCGCTCGGCCAGTTCCGCGTGGGCGATTCGCAGTCGGTCCGCAACGCGACCTGGTGGGAGGGGGGCGAGCCGATCTGGGTCTCCGTCGAGAAGGCCGGCTACACCAGCGCGACCTGGTCCTGGCCCGGCAGCGAAGCCCCCATCCACGGCATCCAGGCCAGCCTGCGCCACCCCTACGATGAAAGCGTGGCGCTGCCCGAGCGCATGCGCACGGTGCTGTCCTGGCTGCATGGCGCGCCCGGCGTGCACAAGCCGCGCTTCATCGGCGCCTACATGGAGCAGGTGGACAAGGCCGGGCATGCACACGGCCCGGACTCCCCCGAGTACGCCGCCGCGCTGCGCCAGGTCGATGCCGCCATCGGCGTGCTGATCGACGGCCTGGCCCGCGAGGGACAACTCGACCGCACCAACCTGATCGTGGTCTCCGACCATGGCATGGCCAACGTGGCCGCCGACCACGTCGTGGCCACCGAAACGATGGTGCCGCCGGAGGTGGCGCGCGTGGTCTCCGAAGGCCAGTCGGTCGGCTTTGCACCGCTGCCGGGCCAGCAGGCGGCGGCGGAACAGGCCCTGCTCGGCCGCCACGCCCACCACGAATGCTGGAACAAGGCCGACCTGCCCACCCGCTGGCATTACGGCAGCAATCCGCGCGTGCCGGCCATCGTCTGCCAGATGGACGAAGGCTGGGATGCGTTGACCCCGGCCTCGCGCGGCAAGCGCTCCCCCGGGATGCGCGGCTCGCACGGCTATGACCCGGCGCTGCCGTCGATGCAGGCGGTCTTCATCGCCCGTGGCCCGGCATTCGCGCAGGGCAAACAGCTCACCGCTTTCGACAACGTCGACGTCTACCCGCTGCTGGCGCGCCTGATCGGTATTCCCGCGCAACCCAATGACGGCGACCCGCAGGCACTGCAACAGGCGCTGCGCGCTCCCGCCCACTGAACGCCGGGCACAAAAAAAGCGGCGCAAGCGCCGCTTTTTTCTTGCCACGCCAGGCCGGATCAGCCGGCCTTGGCCACCGTCTTCTTGGCGACGGCCTTCTTGGCCGGGGCCTTGGCGACAGTCTTCTTGGCGACCGGCGCAGCTGCGCCCACGGCCACCTTGTTCACGTGCGAGCGCGAATTGCCGTAGCTGGCGTTGTAGCGCTTGCCCTTGGCGGTCTTACGGTCACCCTTACCCATGTCGTCAACTCCTTCAAGTATGAAATCCAAAAAAACCCGTCCGGGACGGGTTCGGCAGGCTCGCAACCGGCTCACCTGCGCCTGAGATGAGAGCCTAGCATGCGTGATTCAATGTGCGCAGCTGGCATCGTGCACGTGGTGATGGTTCAAGCGCAGGTTCAGCAGGTGCGCCAGGGCCACCAGGACGCCGCCAAGCGTCATCACGATGGCATGCGGCACCTGCGAATGATGCAGCTCGGCATGCAGCAGCCCGGCCCACAGCAGCGCCAGCCCGGGGACCAGCACCGCCAGCGCGCGCAGCGCGCGGTGCCGGTAATAGCCCCACAACAGGCTGGCCAGGCCCAGCACGGTGACGAAGATCACCACGGTCAGCTCGACGCTGTCGCTCAGCCAGAACGACAGCCCCAGCGACGGCGCGATCGCCAGCAGGGCCGGCAACACCGCGCAATGCACTGCGCACAACAGCGAACCAGTGGCTCCGAAGCGGTCCAGGTACTGACGTAACGCGGCAGGCAGGGGCATGACTTTCAGCAGGGTCGGCGAATCGTTATGGAATAATATAACATAATCGTCAGTCCGCCAGTCCAAGCCTTCGATCACCTCCCCCTTCGCCGTGGGTTTCCCACGCCCCTCAGTTGATACACAGTAACAAAAGAGACATCACCACCATGCCTACCTCCCAACGCCCCCTCCGCCGCCACCTGCTCAGCCTGGCTCTGGCCAGCCTGCTGCCTTCGGCCGCCTACGCCGCCGACAATGACGCCGGCCCCCAAAGCCACAACCTGACCGAGTTGTCGGCGGTCAAGGTCACCGCATCGCCGTTGCAGGGTTCGGCCGACTCGCTGGCGCGCCCGGTCGACGTGCTGGCCGGTGAACGCCTGGACGAGCAGAAGTCCGGCACGCTCGGCGATACCGTCGGCAAGCTGCCCGGCGTGCAGAGCACCTTCTTCGGCCCCGGCGTGGGCCGCCCGATCATCCGCGGCCAGGAAGGCCCGCGCGTGCAGGTGCTGTCCAATGGCGTCGGCAACATGGATGCCTCCACCGTCAGCGCCGACCACGCCACCAGTATCGAACCGTTCCTGGCCGACCAGATCGAGGTGCTCAAGGGCCCGGCCACGCTGCTGTTCGGCAGCGGCGCGATCGGTGGCGCGGTGAACGTGGTCGATGGCCGCATCGCCAGCGAACTGCCGGACCGCCCGCTCAGCGGTCGCGCCGAGCTGCGCGGCAATTCGGTCAATGACGAGCGCAGCGGCATGTTCCGGCTCGATGGCGTGAACGGCAACTGGGTGCTGCATGTCGACGGTTTGGTCCGCAACGGCGACGACTACCGGATCCCGGGCTATGCCGTCATCGATGGCCTGGAGGAACACGACGGGCACGACCACGACGAAGCCGATGCGCCACGCCGCGGCACCCTGGACAACAGTTCCATCCGCACCCGCGCCGGTGGCGTCGGCGCAACCTGGCTGGGCGAAGGCGGCTACTTCGGCGTGTCGGCCGGCACCTACCGCACCAACTACGGCATCCCCAACGGCGCGCACGTGCACGCCGACGATGACCATGGCCATGACCACGACGACCATGACCACGACCACGAGGAAGAAGGCGGCGAGCACGATGTCCGCATCGACATGGTGCAGAACCGCTTCGATACCAAGGCCGGCATCTACGACCCGACCGCGTTCCTGAAGAACATCAACCTGCGCATCGGTTACACCGACTACGAGCACACCGAGCTGGAAGCCGGCACGCCGTCCACCCGCTTCACCAACCGCGGCATCGAAGGCCGACTGGAAGCGGTGCAGCAGCCCATCGCCGGCTGGGACGGCGCCTTCGGCCTGCAGTTCAGCAACGGCGACTTCGGCGCCAAGGGCGAGGAAGCCTTCGTGCCGGACACCGGCACCCGCAGCCTCGGCCTGTTCGTGCTGCAGGAAAAGCAGTTCGGCCCGTTCAAGCTGGAACTGGGCGGCCGCCATGACCAGGTCAAGCTCGACCCGGCCGACGGCTATCGCCCACGCACCTTCGACGCGACCAACCTGTCGGCCTCCGGCATCTGGAAGCTCAATGATGCGTTGGACCTGCGCTTCGGCCTGGACAGCTCCGAGCGCGCGCCGACCAACGAAGAGCTCTATGCCGCCGGTGCCCACATCGCCACCCGCTCGCTGGAACTGGGCGATGCCAACCTGAAGACCGAGCGCGGGCAGCGTGCGGAACTGGGCATCCACACCCACACCGACCGCCTGGACTTCACCGCATCGATCTACCAGACCAGGTTCAAGGACTTCATCTACCTGGCCGACACCGGCGTGACCGAATCGCTGCCGGTGCGCCAGTGGACCCAGCAGGACGCCACCTTCAAGGGCGCCGAGGCCGAGGCCACCGTGCACATGTTCGAAGGCGACAGCGGTGACTGGGACCTGCGCCTGTTCGGCGACTACGTGAAGGCCAAACTGGATGGCAGCGGCAGCCGCCGGGTCGACATCGCCGTCCCGCACGGCGACCACAACCACAACTACACCGTGGACCTGGCCAACAGCGGCTACCTGCCGCGCATCTCGCCGACCCGCTTCGGCGCCGACCTGCGCTGGTCGCGCGACGGCTGGCGTGCCTCGATGGGGGCGGTGCGTTACGGCAGCCAGAAGGATGTCGCGCAGAACGAGGAGCCCAGTGCCGGCTACACGCTGGTGGATGCACACTTCGCCTACCGCTGGGACCGCAACGCCAGCAACAGCTACGAGGTGTTCCTGGATGGCAGCAACCTGACCAACCGCGAAGCACGCCCGCACACCTCGCTGCTGCGTGACTACTCGCCGTTGCCCGGCCGTGGCGTCGCCTTCGGCATCCGCGCCTGGTTCTGAGCCCGGACAGGCAGGTGCCGGGCATGCCCCGGCACCTGCCTTCCCATCCAAGGGCCAGCACAGCACCGCAGCGTTCCATCCCATCGCGCTCCGATATAGGTGCATATGCACCTATAATCGCGTCCACCGATTCCCCGGATCCCGCGATGGACGCCACCCGCCCCTGCACCTGCTTCCAGCTGCGCCGTGCCGCGCGCCGGGTGAGCCAGCTCTACGACCAGCACCTGGCCGCCGCAGAGCTCAGCCTCAACGCCTATTCGATCCTGCGCCGCGCGCGGGACCCGCGTCCGCTGGGGGAACTGGCCGACGCCCTGGGCATGGACCGCACCACCCTCACCCGCAACCTCAAGCCGCTGATCGAGGCGGGACTGGTGCAGACCCGACCGGGCAAGGCCGATCCCCGCCAGCGCCAGGTCCTCACCACCGCTGCCGGCATGCGTCGCCTGCACAAAGCGCTTCCGCTGTGGCAGCAGGCGCAGGATGACGTCCAGTCGCGTTTCGGCAACGCTGCCACGTCCCAGCTCAACCAGCAGCTCGAGGCACTCGCCCGCGCGCTCGAGCCGGAGAGCCACGCATGAGCGCCACGCCCCTGCAACGCACGCCCTGGGGCATCCTGCTGGTCGCCTCGGCCCTGCTGATGGTGACCATGGGCGTGCGCCAGACCAGCGGCCTGTTGATCGATCCGATCCACGTCTCCACTGGCCTGGGCATCGCCCAGATCAGCTTCTCGCTGGCCATCGGACAACTCGTCTGGGGCGCGGTGCAGCCGGTGTTCGGCGCGCTGGCCGACCAGCGTGGCCCCCTGCCGGTCCTGGTCGGCGGTGGCCTGCTGCTGGCTGCCGGCCTGGCGCTGGCCACGTGGGTGCCGACCGCCTGGGGCCTGAACCTGAGCTTCGGCCTGCTGCTTGCCGCCGGTGCCGGTGCCGGCAGCTTCTCGGTGCTGATCGGCGCCAGCAGCTGGCGCATCCCGCCTGCCCGGCGCTCGATGGCCGCCGGCATCATCAACGCCGGCGGCTCCCTCGGCCAGTTCCTGTTCGCGCCGCTGGTACAGGTGCTGCTCACCGCCTTCGGCTGGGTGCGCACGCTGTACGCGCTGGCGGCCATCGTGCTGGTGTCCCTGCCACTGGCCTGGCCACTGCGCCAGCGCGCACCGCGGGTGGAAGGCGGCGCCGACGGCGAGGCGCTGGGCGTGCAGCTGCGCCGGGCACTGCGCGACCGCAGCTACTGGTGCCTGCACCTGGGGTTCTTCACCTGCGGCGTGCACATCGCCTTCCTGGTCACCCACCTGCCCGGCGAGATCGCCCTGTGCGGCCTGTCGCCAACCGTCTCGTCGATCTCGCTGGCGCTGATCGGCCTGTTCAACGTCGCCGGCAGCCTGATCATCGGCGCGCTGGGCGAGCGCTTCCGCATGAAGTGGCTGCTGTTCTGGATGTACCTCAGCCGTGCGGTGTTGATCATGGTCTACCTGCTGTCACCGCCGACACCCACCACCTTCTACCTGTTCTCCGCCGCGCTGGGCTTCACATGGCTGGCGACGGTGCCGCCTACCGCGGGCCTGGTCGGCAAGCTGTTCGGGCCGCGCCACATGGGCACGCTGTTCGGCCTCACCCTGCTCTCGCACCAGATCGGCGGCTTCTTCGGCGCCTGGCTGGGCGGCGTCGCGCTGGAGCATGGCGGCGACTACAGCTGGATGTGGTACGGCGACATGGTGCTGGCGGCACTGGCCGCGCTGGTCAACCTGCCGATCCGCGAGCAGGCCCCGCGTCCGGCGGCGCTGGCCGCGAGCTGAATCGCCCAGAACCGGGACAGCGGGTTTCACATCGCGTCGATTGAAATCGGACATTTTTGTCCGGATCATGATCTCCATGCCCTCCTTACGTTCCGACGCTGCCGCTCGTCGCGCCCTGCTGTTGGACGCTGCCGATGCCGTGTTCGGTGAACACGGCATCACCGCACCGCTGGACCTGGTGGTCGAGCGGGCCGGCCTGGGCCGCGCCACGCTGTACCGCAACTTCCCCGACCGCGCCGCGCTGATCAGCGCGATGCTGGAGCGCTCGGTGGCCCAGCTGGAGGCCCATATCGCTGAACTGGGCGAACGCGACGATGCGCTGTTCGAACTGCTGGCCGGCATGGCCGGGCGCATCGTGCAGTCGCCGGCGCTGGCCGACTACTGGCGTGCGGTGGACCAGGATGATCCGCAGGTGCGCGATGCCCGCCAGCACGTGCTGGCGCTGATGGAGCCCGCCCTGGAGCGCGCCAAGGCCGCCGGCTTGTGCCGCGCGGACATGCAGCTGCGCGATATCTCGCTGATCTCCAGCATGCTCGGCGCCGCCCTGCGCGGCCGTGACCGCGACGAACGTGCGGTGCTGGCCAAGCGCGCGCTCGAACTGCTGCTGCCCGGACTGGCCACCACGCCATGACCACACTCACGCCCCTGAAGCCGATCCCGGACTGGGAGGACCACGAGAAACCCACCCTGCCCGGTGGTGCCTCGATGCCATGGCACCCGCCGCACCGACGTGCCGCCTATGCGGCGGTGGCGGTGCTGGTCGCCGTCACCGGCGGCCTGGGCAACGCGCTGATCACCGCCAACCTGCCGTGGATCACCGGCCAGATGGGCCTGCAGGCCACCGAGGCGAACTGGCTGGTGGCCGCGTACATGATGGTCAACGTCAGCGCCAACCTGCTGGTATTCAAGTTCCGCCAGGAATACGGCATCCGCCTGTTCGCCGAGATCGGCCTGGGCGTGTACGCCGCGCTGGCGGTGCTGCACCTGTTCGTCGGCAACCTCACCACCACCTTGCTGGTGCGTGCAGGCAGCGGCTTCGCCGGCGCGGCCTGCACCACGCTGGGCACGCTGTACATGCTGCAGGCGCTGCCACGCAAATACGTGGGGCAGATGCTGGTGGTCGGCATGAGCCTGTCGATGCTGGCCACGCCATTGGCCTGGTTGCTTTCGCCCGGCCTGCTCGACCATGGCGAATGGCAGAACCTGTACCTGTTCGAAGCCGGGTTGGCACTGTGTTCGTTCGCCGCCATCGTGGTGCTGAAACTGCCCCCCGGCATCCAGATCAAGGTGTTCGAGCCGGCCGACTTCCTGACCTTCGCGCTGATCGCGCCCGGCCTGGCGCTGCTGGTGATCGTGCTCAACCAGGGCTTCGTGCGCTGGTGGTTCGACACGCCCTGGCTCGGCTGGGCACTGGCCGCGTCGGTGGTGTTGATCACCACCGGGTTGTGCCTGGAACACCAGCGCCGCAACCCGCTGCTGCAGGTGCGCTGGCTGATGGGCCCGACCATGCTGCGTTTCATCGCCGGTGCGTTCCTGATCCGCTTCCTCACCAACGAACAGAACTACGGCGTGATCAACATGCTGCGCACGCTGGGCATGGGGCCGGACCAGATGGCGCCGTTGTTCGCGGTGATCCTGTGCGGCGTGCTGGTCGGCATCGCGGTCGGCGCGCTGACCTTCGGCCCCAAGGCACTGATCCCGCAGTTGCTGGCCTCGATCATCCTGCTCGGCAGCGCCGCCTTCCTCGACCAGCACCGCACCAGCCTGGACCGGCCGATGGACTTCGCGTTGAGCCAGTTCCTGGCGGCGGTGGGCAGTGGCATGTTCATGGGCCCGTTGATGCTGATCGGCATCCGCCAGGCGATGGCACGCGGGTTGGACCACATCGTGTCCTTCGTCGTGGTGCTGTCGCTGACCCAGAACTTCGCCGGGCTGGCCGGCTCGGCCCTGCTCGGCAGCTACCAGCTGCATCGCGAACACGTCTACTCCAGCGCGCTGGTCAGCCAGCTCGACGCCGCCGACCCACAGGTGGCGCAACGCCTGCAGCAACAGCAGCAGGCCTACGCCCGCATCATCACCGACCCGGTACAACTGCGGGCGCAGGCCAGCGCCGCGCTGGCGACCACCGCCAGGCGCGAAGCCAACGTGCGCGCGTTCAACGACGTGTTCGCGCTCAGTGGCTGGGTCGCCATCTGCTTCCTGAGCTGGCTGCTGCTGGAAGTGACATTGCGCAACCCCCGCGTCAAACAGGCGATCCGGCCCGGCAAGGCCACGCCGTCCTCCCGTTGAGGCACCGATGAGCAAGAACACCCCACCCGCCGAAGCCGCCACGCCGGCACCGGTCTCCAAGTACGCCACCCCCAGCCGCACCGCGGTGGTGGTGATGATCGTCGTCGCCCTGCTCGGCCTGGCCCTGATCCTGCGCGCATGGCAGCTGTGGCCGTTCAACAGCAACCACGTGCATACCGACAACGCCTATGTGCGCGGGCAGGTCACGGTGCTGGCGCCCCAGGTCAACGGCTACGTCACCGAGGTACTGGTCAAGGACTTCGACTTCGTCAAACAGGGCCAGCCGCTGCTTCGCATCGACGACCGCATCTACCGGCAGAAGGTGGAACAGGCACAGGCAGCCTTGGCCGACACCCAGGCGCAGCTGGCCAATTCCGACCAGAGTCAGGCCCAGAACCGCGCGCAGATCGCTTCGGCGCAGGCCAACCTGTCCGCCGGCCGCGCCCAGCAACAGCAGAGCCAGACCGAACTGAAGCGCTACGAGCAGCTCGCCGCCCAGCAGCTGGTCTCCAACAGCGACCGCGACAAGCTGCGCGCCAGCGTGCAGTCGGCCAATGCGGGCGTGGCGCAGTCGCAGGCGGCGATCCGCATCGCAGAGGAGAACCTCACCTCCACCCAGGTGGCGCGTCGCGGCCTGGAGGCCAAGGTCGCCAATGCCGAGGCTGCCCTGCAGCTGGCCCAGATCGACCTGGACAACACCGTTATCAAGGCACCGCGCGATGGCCAGGTCTCCGAGGCCACGGTGCGCCTGGGGCAGTACGTCAGCGCCGGCAGCCAGTTGTTGTTCCTGGTCCCGGACACCTTGTGGGTGGTGGCCAACTTCAAGGAAGGCCAGACCTGGAACATGGCCATCGGCCAGCCGGCCACCTTCAGCGTCGATGCCTTCCAGGGCCAGACGCTCACCGGCCACATCGAACAGATCGCGCCGGCGACCGGCTCGGAGTTCTCGGTGCTCAAGCCGGACAACGCCAGCGGCAACTTCACCAAGGTAGTCCAGCGCCTGCCGATCCGCATCGCCATCGATCCCGGCCAGCCGCTGGCCAAGCGCCTGCGCCCGGGCATGTCGGTGGTGGTGGAAGTCGATACCGCAGCCCGCCCCCGGTAGGAGAGGCCAAGGCCGCTCCCGCACGGTGCGTTGCTTCCATGCGTTAGGCTGTGACTCGCCTTGATGCTGGGAGAACCATGATGCGCATCCCTCTGGCCTTTTCGATGCTCGGCATGCTGGCGGCCCCTTGCCTGGCCGCCGACACGCTCTACAGCGGCGGCCCGATCATCACGCTGGACGACCAGCGGCCCTCGGCCGAAGCGATCGTTGTCCGTGATGGCCATATCGCCTTCGTTGGCACGCGCCGTGCCGCGCTGCGATTCAGCCCCGCCGCCACGCAGGTCGACCTGCAGGGCCACGCACTGACCCCCGGCTTCATCGATGCCCATGGGCACGTTTCCGGCGTGGGCCTGCAGGCGTTGTCGGCCAACCTGCTGCCTGCACCCGACGGCGAAGGCAATTCAATCCCCGCGCTGCAGAAGATCATGCGTGACTTCCGCGCGCAGGCCACGGTCCCCGGCGGCTACAAGGTGCTGATCGGCTTCGGCTACGACGACTCGCAACTGGCGGAAAAGCGCCACCCCACCCGCACCGAACTCGACGCCATCGCCACCGACATCCCGGTGATCCTGATGCACCAGTCCGGGCACCTGGGGGCCTACAACAGCAAGGCGCTGGAGCTGGCCGGCATCACCGCCGACACGCCCAACCCGGAAGGCGGCGTGATCCGCCGTGAGCCGGGCAGCCAGGTTCCCGATGGCGTGCTGGAAGAAAGCGCGCACAACCTCGCGCTGGCCAAGCTGATGCCCGCCTTGAGCCTGGACCAGGCCATGGCGATGCTCGAAGCCGGCCAGGCGCTGTACATGAAGTACGGCTACACCACCGCGCAGGACGGCAAGACCGACGCAGGCACGCTGGCGATGCTGCCGATGGCGGGCAAGGCCGGGAAGCTGAAGATCGACGTGGTCGCCTACCCGGACATCCACGTCGCCCTGGAAAGCCCGGCCATGCAGGGCCCGTATTACGCGCCGACCTATACCGACCACTTCCGCATCGGCGGGGTGAAGATCAGCCTGGACGGCTCGCCGCAGGGCAAGACCGCCTGGTTGAGCCGGCCCTACTACCAGGTTCCCGAGGGCGAAAAGCCCGACTACGCCGGCTACCCCGCCTATACCGACGCGCAGGTCGATGAATTGATCGGCAAGGCCTGGCAGCACGGCTGGCAGGTGCTGGCCCATGCCAACGGCGATGCCGCCATCGACCAGCTCATCCACGCCGTCGCCGCCGCCGAAGCCGCCTATCCGCAGCGCCACCTGCTGCCTGTGCTGATCCACGGCCAGACCCTGCGCAAGGACCAGGTCGGCGAGATCCAGCGGCTGGGCATCTTCCCGTCGCTGTTCCCGATGCACACCTACTACTGGGGCGACTGGCACCGCAATTCAGTACTGGGCCCGGAGCGCGCGGAGAACATCTCGCCCACGCGCTGGGTGCTGGATGCCGGCATGAAGTTCACATCGCACCATGACGCGCCGGTGGTGTTCCCGGACGCGATGCGGGTACTGGACGCCACCGTCAATCGCACCACCCGCAGCGGCCATGTGCTGGGGCCGGGGCAGCGGGTGACGCCGGAGCAGGCATTGAAGTCGCTGACCCTGTGGGCCGCCGAGCAGTACGGCGAACAGGCCAGCAAGGGCTCGATCGAAGTCGGCAAGCGCGCCGACCTGGTGGTGCTGTCCGGCAACCCGCTGACCATCGCGCACCGCGACCTGCACACCCTCAAGGTGCTTCAGACCATCAAGGATGGGCAGGTCGTCTATGAGGCGGTGCCATCAGGCCCCTGACACCATCAATCCCGCGCCTTGCGCGCTGGCGCCGGTGCCGTGAATAGGAAAGCCTGCACCGCGATCACGAGGATGAGGTAGCGGCAGCACCACGCCGAACATCGCGAACAACTGCACCGCATCGGGATAGTCGAAGGTGGGCGTGCAGCACGGTCACGCGGATTTGCAGCACCAGCCCGCCCGCTTTATAAACGACACGGCACTGGAAGAAGGGTTCCTCCGCAATCCGATGGGTTCATCGTAGAAGGAATTTCCATGGAACTGCATCTGCTCCGAATCCCGGCCAATATGACCCCGGTCTTCCGACTATTCACATCCCATCGGAAAGGAGTCGTCCGAACGACCTCGTCGGCAGCACCCCATCACCGCACCTCCAGCTGCTTGAGCAACCGCTGATGAAGTTTCATGCGACGGTTCACACCACCTTCCCCTGGATGTTCATGCTTTCTGCTTTCGGCTTGATGGCAAACCCGCCTGCCGAGGAAAGTGGCCCGCTGTACAGCCAACTGGTCGCATTGAACAATCAATTGCGCGATGAAAGTGGACAGCGACGTGTGGCCGCCATCGTTTCCAACTATCGAAGACTCACTACCGGCATTTCCGTGTGCTCACACCCCATAGGCGACGCGGCACGTACCGATGACCTGTTCAGGGCAACCGCATTCACCGAGTTCTATTCGCTGGCGGAAGCTGACGTGGATACCCTCGGCTGCCTGTATCGGGAGCTGTTGACGGACGGCAGGGCCACCGACTGGCACACTCGCACCTATGCAGGCGCCCTTGTCACGGTCGCCCGCTTCGACGATGCCAACCGCCTTTTGGCGCACCTCGAAAGTGGACAGGCTGCCCTCCTGCCACATATCACAGCCACTCCCAGCCTCACCCCAGATGGGCCATGGCGATACCTGTCACTGGAGGATGGCCACAGCGCCGCCACCCGAACCTGGACGCCCGTGGCCGGGCACCTGCAGGTCATCGCCATTGTCCATCCTGCATGTGCCTTCTCGACCCGAGCCCTGACCGACATCGGATCAAACGAGGATCTGCGCTGGCTGCGTGAACGCTTGCTGCTGCTTGTTCCCCCAGATCCCTCGCTACCGGGCAAAGGAATTCTTGACTGGAACAATGCGCATCCGGATCTGCCCATGCAGCGCATGTACACATGGGGTGACTGGCAGCCACTCACCCGTCTCGACACCCCGACGTTCTACTTGATGCAAGGCGATCGTGTCATACAGACATTCGAAGGATGGCCGAATGTCGAAGGCATGGCACGGATGCGTTCCGCCCTGCCCCGCTGAGGGAGATGCCCGACAGCCATTTCCCTGCACTGCCGGAAGCCGCCCTATCGTGCGGCTTCCGGATCGATCACCCCGCGCAGTTCGCGCACAGGCCATGCACTTCCAGCGTCTGCGCCTGCGGCTTGAAGCCCAGCTCCTTGGCGCGGGCTTCAAGCTGGCGGACGATGTCGCGGTCCTCCAGCTCCACCGCGCTGTGGCAGCGGTCGCAGATCAGGAACGGCACCGAATGCTGGTTGCTGCTGGGGTGGTGGCAGGCCACGAACGAGTTGACCGAGGACAGCTTGTGCACGAAGCCGTTGGCCATCAGGAAATCCAGCGCGCGGTACACCGTGGGCGGGGCGTCGGCACCGACGCCCTTGCCTTCACGCACCCATTCCAGCAGTTCGTAGGCCTTGACCGGCTTGCCCGCCTCGGCGATCAGGCGCAGCACGTTGGCGCGGATCGGCGTCAGCCGCAGCCCGCGCTCACGGCACACCCGCTCGACCACCGCGATGAAGCCCGCCGCGTCGTCAACGTGGTGGTGCGGCGCAGTACAGGAGTGCGATTCGGTCATGTCTACCTCGTGGGAATCAGGCCTTGGGAACCTTGATGAGTGCGGCGTCGATGCGTTTCAAGGCTTCATCGCGGCCCGCCAGGTATACGGTATGGGAAATGTCAGGGCTGACCTGGGTGCCGGTGATGGCCACGCGCAGCGGCTGGGCGACCTTGCCCATGCCGATTTCCAGTGCCGCGGCGGTATCGTGCAGGGCCACCCCGACCGCTTCGGCGGTCCACTCCGGCAGCGCCGCCAACAGCTCACGGGCCTTGCCCAGCGCCACGTCGGCACCGGCCTTGAAGTGCTTGGCCACGGCGGCTTCGTCGTACTCGGTCAGCGGGGTGTACCAGACCACGGCCTTCTCGGCCATTTCCTTCAGCGTCTGCACGCGTTCGCGCAGGGCGATGACCACGTCCACCGGGGCCGGGCCGGCGTTCACGTCCAGGCCCAGCTTCTCCAGCTGGTAAACCAGGTGCGGCATGATCGAAGCCGGCTCCTCGGTCTTGAGGAAGTGCTGGTTGACCCAGCCCAGCTTGGCCATGTCCAGGCGCGAGGCCTTGGAGTTGCAGTTGGTCACGTCGAACAGGTCGATCAGTTCCTGGCGGCTGAACAGTTCCTGGTCGCCGTGCGACCAGCCCAGGCGGGCCAGGTAGCTTAGCAGCGCGTCAGGCAGGTAGCCGGCGTCCTTGTACTGCATCACGTCGGCTGCGCCGGTGCGCTTGGACAGCTTGGCGCCCTGCTCGTCCAGGATCATCGGCATGTGGCCGAACTTCGGCACCGGGGCACCGATGGCCTCGTACAGGTTGATCTGGCGCGGGGTGTTGTTGATGTGGTCGTCACCGCGGATGACCTCGGTGATGTTCATGTCCCAATCGTCCACGACCACGGCGAAGTTGTAGGTCGGGTAGCCGTCCGGGCGGAAGATGACCATGTCGTCGAGCTCGCTGTTGGCGATCTCGATGCGGCCCTTGATCAGGTCGTCGAACACCACGCTGCCGTCCAGCGGGTTCTTGAAGCGGATGACGCGGTTCGGGTCATCCTTGAACGGCAGGTTCAGCTCGCGCGCCGCGCCGTTGTAGCGCGGCTTCTCCTGCTTGGCCATGGCGGCCTCGCGCATCGCGTCCAGCTCTTCCTTGGTCTCGTAGGCGTAGTAGGCCTTGCCCGAGGCGATCAGCTGCTCGGCCAATTCCTTGTAACGGGCGACCCGGTCGGTCTGGTAGATCGGGCCCTCGTTGTAGTCCAGGCCCAGCCAGTCCATGGCCTCCAGGATGGCGTCGATGGCCGCCTGGGTGCTGCGTTCCCGGTCGGTGTCCTCGATGCGCAGCACGAACTCGCCGCCACGGTGGCGGGCCTCCAGCCAGCAATACAGCGCGGTGCGGGCGCCACCAATGTGCAGGTAGCCGGTGGGACTGGGGGCAAAGCGGGTGCGGACGGTCATGACAGGCGCAGATGTGGGAATCCGGCCATTTTACCCCGTCCCCCCTCAACCTGCCGTGCCCGCCGCAGGAGCGCCCTCGGACGCGAGGCCGGCGGTCGCGGGGGCTCGGCAGCATCAGGGGGGCGTGAAATGCGCTGGAGAAAGGCCGTGGGCATGTTGAAGGGCGGCGCTTGTGCCTTCAGGGCGAAAAGCGCCCCTTCCCCAACCCTCCCCTGCGCTGCGCGCAAGGGAGGGGGCAACCGCAAATGCAGGAGCCGCGCCTTGCTTCTGGATTCGCCTTTGCTCTGCTTTTGCCCCCTCCCTTGCGCGCAGCGCAGGGGAGGGTTGGGGAGGGGCGCCTTGGCTTTGGCCCTGCCGTTGCTCCAGAAAGCAGGCAGCCGGTCCTGCCCCGGAAACGAAGAAGGGCCGCATCGCGGCCCTTCCTCATTCCCCCATGAACGCCAGCCGCCTTACGGCTCCAGCAACGGCTTGCGCGGGAAACGCTCCTCGCGCATCGCCGCGTTGTACACGAACGAGGCCACGATCGCCGCCGCCTGCTTCAGGTCCTCGGCCTCGGCGTGGTCCCACGTGTCCAGGTGGCTGTGGTGGACGTTGCTGAAGTAATCCAGGCGATCCTGGACGAACTGGAAGCCCGGCAGGCCCACCCGGTCATAGCTGATGTGGTCGGTGCTGCCGGTGTTGCGGCTCACCACCGTCGTCGCGCCCACGTCGTTGAACGGCTTCAGCCACTGCTCGAAGATCGGCATGGCCGCCATGTTCTCCTGCGCGTAGATGCCACGGAAGCGGCCCGAGCCGTTGTCCATGTTGAAGTACACCTGGAACTTGTCGTAATCACGCAGCTTCTGCAGCGCGCCGGTCGGTTCGCGCAGCGAGGCCGGCAGCGCCTTCTGCGCCGGATCGGTGGGCTCCGGGTAACGCGCGAAGTGCTGGGCCACATAGGCCTGCGAGCCGATCAGGCCCTGCTCCTCGCCGCTCCACAGCGCCACGCGGATGGTGCGCTTGGGCTTGGCGCCCACGGCCTTGAGGATGCGCATGGCCTCCATCATCACCGCCACGCCGGCGGCATTGTCGGCCGCACCGGTGCCGGTGTGCCAGGAGTCCATGTGCGCGCCCAGCATCACGATCTCGTCGGCCTTGCTGCTGCCGCGGATCTCGGCCAGCGTGTTGTGGCCCGGCTGGTCGGCTTCATCGGTGAAGCGTGCATCCACGTTCACCCGCAGGCGCACGACCTGATTGTCCTTGAGTGCACGCACCAGCGGATTGAAGTGCTCGGCGATCATCGCCAGCTCCGGGATGCCCACCGACTCACCGGCCTTGCGCGAGCCGCCACCGGCCACGCGGATGATGCCGTTGTCCCAGCCGCTGATGCTGATCGCCGCCAATGCACCTTCCTCGACGAAGAAGGCATTGGTGGCGCGGATCAGCTCCTGGCGCTCGCCGTATTCCTTGACCCGCTTCGCACGGTCATCGGCTGCGCTCTTGGGAATGGTGAACTCCTGCAGGCCTTCCAGCGAGGTCGCATCGTGGCGGTGCGAGTCCGGCTCGGTGCCGCGCTTGTACTCGCGCGCCTCGCCCAGCAGCAGGATCTTGCCGCGCAGCTTGCCCTTGTATTTCTCCAGGTCGGCCAGCTTCTTGATGTCGACCTGGATCAACTCGCCCTCGACCGGACCGTGGGTGCCTGGGGTCCAGGCCTTGGGCAGCGCATGCAGCGGCTGCACGCGTTCGGACAGCATTTCCACGCTGGCCGAGGAGAACTCCCAGCCACGGCCGAAGTCATCGAACGCCTCGTCGTGCACGTTGACCAGGCCCCATTCGTTGAACTTGCCGCGGGTCCAGCGGTTGGCCTCGGCCATCGCCGGTGAGTTGGTCAGGCGCGGACCAATGCTCTCGGTCAGATGACTGAAGGTGTCCATCACCTGCGAGCGGTGGAAGGCCTCCTGGCGGATCTTGCCCACCATGTCCAGGTCCACCTGTTCGGCTGCCTGCGCCGTAGCGCCCACCGCCAACCCCATGCACAACGCCAGCAAACCGCGCTTGATCACCGTGTATCCCCCGGCCTTCGGCCAAATGACGACAAAGCACCGAGTCTAGCCAGCCCTCCATACTGACCGAGCCGGCCAATGGTCATGGTCCGCCGGTCTCAGGGCACGTTTGTCACCACCGCCTGGGCCAGTGCCGGCTGCAACTGGCCTGGCCAGTCGCGGTCGTTGGCCACCTGGGCCTGCGCGCGGTGGGCCTCGAAGGCAGCGAAATCCAGCTCCGCCAGCGCCCATAGCTGCCCTTCGGCGGTCTGCACAAGCACGCCATCGGCCGGAAAACCCACGTCCATCGGTGCGTAGATCGCCGCCTGCCCGGTGTTCACGTCCAGCGCCGGGCTCCATTCGGCCAGCCCGGCGGTCACCGACTGGGCCACGAACATGCGGTTCTCCAATGCCCGTGCCAGGCAACCGATGCGCACCCGGGTCGCGCCGGCAGCGGTATCGGTGCAGCTCGGCACGACCAGCAAGCGGGCACCGGCCTCGTACTGGCGCCGTACCGGCAACGGGAATTCGCTGTCGTAGCAGATCGCCACGCCGACGCGGATGCCGTCCACCTCGAACACCTTCAACACGTCGCCCGGATCGATCAGGCCGGTGCCCTTCTCGAACCCGGTCAGCTGCAGCTTGTCCTGCCACAGGTGCTGGCCATCGGGGGTCAACCAGTCGCAGCGGTTGCGGTAGCGCCCGTTGCCGGTATCGAGCAGGAAGCTGCCCGCCACCACGTGCAGGTCGAACTCGCGGGCCAGTGCCGAGAACAGCGCAAGCCATTGCGGGCGGTATTGCTGGATGGCCGCAAGCGAGGCCGGCAGGTCGCTGAAGATGTGCCTGCGGAAAGTGGCCGCCAGTTCCAGCGACAGGTATTCGGGCAACACCGCGATACGCGCACCGGCGGCGGCCGCCTCGCCCAGCACCTGGCGCTGGCGTGCGGCGAAGGCATCGAAGTCGGCGGGCGAGCCCACCGGGTAACGGGCAACGGCAATCTTCATGCGGCAGGCTCCAGCGTGCGGGTCCAGAACGTCAATGGATGCATCACCTCGCCCTGCCCCACCTCGTGCCACAGCAACTGCAGGGTCATCCCGGGTTGCCGGGCATAGCCGCGCTTGTGCCAGAACACATCGTTGTCGCGGTGTCCCGGCGGGCGCCGCGGGTCATCGGCCGCACGGTCCACCGCGCAGAAGGCCGTGATGGCAAAGCGCCGCAACGCCCGGGCATGCGCCTCGCGCGCATCGAAGAACGCATGGCCGATGCCGCGTCCCCGGTACGACGGCAACAGCACCGACTCGCCGAAATAGAACACCTGCGCCGGGTCAAGGCCCGCTTCCTCGAATGGCTTGCGGAAGGCCGCGCCGTCATCGAGCAACGGCAGGCCGGTGGACGCGCCCACCACGGCGTCGCCATCGCGAGCAACCACGCAGACCGCATCCGGCGTGGCGGCATAGGCGGCCAGGTAGTCACGCTCGTAGTCGAGGCTGCCCTGGTAGAGGTAGGGCCAGTCATTGAACACGCCGATGCGCAGGCGGGCCACGTCATCCAGCACGGGCAGCAGTTCCGGTCCGCGCAATGCGGCGAGGGTGAGGGGCGATTCCATGCGGGAATTCTAGTGCGTGGCAGGCGTCGGGTGCGGCCCCCTCCCCCCAACCCCTCTCCCGCACGCGGGAGAGGGGATTTATCCAACGCACCCTGGAACATCACCGGCTGCGACTCAATGCATCCACCCGTACAGCACCAGGCGTTCCACCGGCAGCACCGCCAGCCACGACTGCGCATCCAAGGTGGCGGCGGCATACATCGGGCTGGTGCCGGCGGCGCCCTGCCCAGCTCCTCCGCGCACCTGTCGCCAATGGCCATAGCGGGCCGGTGCATGCCGCGGCAGGCCGGCGCGGGCCTGCCGTGCCTGCGCGAAGAACACCAGCCCTTGCCGTTGGATGGCAGCGGCGGTGCGGCTGGCAAGGCGCAGGACCACGATGCCGCCGGCATCACCGCCGAAGATGCTCTCCAGCACGATGCCGGCCATCTGATCCGGCGACATCCCGAACTGCAGCAGCCCACTGGTTTCAATCGCGGCAGGCAGCAACTGCTGCGCACGACGATGGATCGATATGCGATTCATTGCGGTCACTTCCTGGGAAACGGGGTGGCCTTCGCCACCCCGTTTCGATCACGGCAGGGTCGGCGGTGCGGCCGGCTTGCCCAGCGCGCGGTTGCTCAGCTCGTACCAGTCCATCTTGCGGGTGATCCACATGATCACCGCCAGGATGCCGAACAGCAGCAGCGAGCCCATCAGCAGCGAGTTGGTCTCCGAGGCCAGCAGCAGGTACAGCACGCCGTACAGCAGGGTCAGCATGGTCGAGAACACCAGCGCGTACTTCCAGCTGCGCAGCACGCCGCTGAGATAGAAGCCCTGCAGGCCGATACAGGCCGCCGCGGAGACCAGGTAGGCCTGCCAGAACGGAATGTGCTCGGAAAGGCTGACCAGCAGCAGGAAGAAGATCGCCAGCGCCAGGCCGACCAGCAGGTACTGCAACGGGTGGATCTTCAGCTGCTTGATCAGCTCGAACAGGGCAAAGCCGACGAAGGTCAGCAACACGAACAGGATGCCGTACTTGGTCGCGCGGTCGGCCTGGGTGTAAACGTCCACCGGGTCCACCAGCGCCACGTTCAACGCCTCGACGCTGCCGCCTTCGCCACGGATGGCACGGACCAGCTGCGTCTGCGCCGCCGAGGCCAGCGAGGACACCGCCCATTCGGCCTTGAACCCGCTGCCGTCGATGCTGCGCTCGTTGGGCAGGAAGCTGCCGCCGAACAGGGGATGCTGCCACGGCGAGTTCAACGCCACCCGGGTGTCGTCGCCGATCGGCGCGACCGACAGCGAACGCGTGCCGCCGAGCACGAACTCCAGCTGCACCTTGCCACCTTCGGCCAGGACGCCCTGGCTGGCGTCCGCCAGCACCGACAACGGTGCATGCAGGCCCTTGGAGGTGTCCTGCATCACGCCGGCGCCCGGTTGCAGGGTGACCGACTTGCCGTCCACGCGCAGGTTCGGGGTACCGACCAGGCCGCGCACGTCGGACAGGCCCAGTGCCAGATAGGGCCGCCCATACACCCGGCCCGGCACCGCGTTGTAGCGGGATTCGGCGAACTCGGCGCTGAGCTGGGCATGCCAGCGGTAGACCGGTACCTTGAACAGGCCGATGCGGCGCTCGTCGGTTTCCAGCTTGCCCTGCACGTCCAGCCGTGCTGGCATCTGCAGGTCATAGCCCTGCTCGGTGCGCAGCTCGGTCTTGCGCTGGGCGCTGCCCTCCACGGCCACTTCCACCTCGCGCGTCTGCGTCCATGGCAGCACCCGTACCGGGCCGACCAGCGTCTGCTCGCCGGCGTAACTCTGCGCCACCCGCTCCACCGCCTCGTCGCGGTAGCGTTCGCGCTCGTTGATGGTGCCGCGGATCAGCAACAGGGGAATCAACAACAACAACGCCAGGCCGCCGACGATGGCGAAGCGCAACAACAGCTTGAGGGAAGTCATGTCCCGTCCTCGTGTGGAAACGGGGCCAGCTTCGGGGCTGCCGGTGAGCAGGGTTTGTGTCGAACTTGAAGCGAGTGTGAAGTCAGCCGGCCGGCAGCAGCAGGCGGGCCTCGGCGCCCCCTTCGGGCGCATTGCGCAGGCCGGCCTGGCCGCCATGCAGGCGCGCCACTTCGGCCACGAACGGCAACCCCAACCCGGAACTGCGCTGGCCGGTGCCTGGCCGGGCCAGCGAATAGAAGCGCTCGAACACGCGTTCCAGCGCGTAGTCCGGAACCCCGGGGCCGGCATCACGCAGGCGGACCTGCCACTCCCCCCCCTGCTGCTCCAGCGCCAGCTCGATGCGGCCACCGGCCGGCGAGAAGGCAATGGCGTTGTCGAGCAGGTTGGACAGTGCCTGCCGCAGCAGGAACGCATCGCCCTGCACCAATGCGCGCTCGGGCAACTGGCTGTCCAGCAGCAGCTGCGCGGCCTGCAGCCGCGGCGCGGCGTCCTCGGCCAGGCTGCGACACAGCGCGACCAGGTCCACGTCGGTACGCCGCTGCAACCAACCGTGCTGTTCCACCTCGGCCAGCCGCAGCAGCTGGTCGATGGTCTCGGTCAGGCGCCGCTCCTGCTGCACGATGTTGCCGGCGAAGCGTTGGCGCTCGGCCTCGGGCAAGGGTTCCTGCAGCAGTTCGGCCGCCCCGCGGATGGCGGCCAGCGGGCTTTTCATCTCGTGCGTGAGCGACTGCACGTACTGCTCGACGTAGGCCTTGCCCTCGAGCTTGCGGCGCATGGTTTCCAGCGCCTGCCCGAGGTCGCCGATCTCGTCATGGCGGCGCCGCGGCGGCGGCACCGGCTCGCCGGCACTGACGGCCTTGGCATAACGACTCAGGCTGCCGATGCCGCGTGCCAGCCACCAGGTCATCAGCAGGCCGATCAGCGCCGACAGCCCGATCAGCCAGGCGCCGCGCGCCACGATGGCGCGCTGGCTGGCAGCGATGAACGGGTCGAAGGTGTCGTTGGGCTGGGCCAGGGTCAGCACGCCGATCAGCGTGCGGCCATCGGCCGGGTCGTACACCGGCGCGGCCACGTGCATCACCGTGCTGGTCTCGTCACCCGGGGTGCGCGCACTGGAGCGGGCGCCGTACTGTCCGCGCAGGGTCAGGTAGACGTCGTTCCAGCGCGAATTGTCGCGCCCCACGTCCTGCCCCAGCGAGTCGTAGATGACGATGCCCCTGGCGTCGGTCACGGTCACCCGGTAATCGATGCTGCGCTTGGGGAAGCGCCACACCATCGCGCGCGGGTCGCGCCGTTGCGCGGTGGCCATGTGCGCGGCGAACGCGCCGTCGGCCATGTGCCCGGCCTTCAGGTCCGGCGCGGCGATCACCGCCAGCACGTTGGCCGCGTCCACCAGCGTGGACTCCATCGCTTGGCGCACCCCCGGCTTGACCTCGTTGACGAACACGCGCATCACGAAGAACGCGGCGATGCCCACGATCAGGAAGAAGCCCAGGAACAGTTTCAGGCCGAGCCGCATCTAGATTTCCAGTGCGTAGCCCACGCCACGGTGGGTGCGGATCGGGTCGTCCTGCGCTCCTGCCGCGCGCAGCTTGGCGCGCAGCGTCTTGACGTGGGTGTCGATGGTGCGGTCGGCGCTGTCGCTGGCATGGTCCCAGCCGCGCTCCATCAGCTGGCTGCGGCTGAGGATGGACCCCGGGCGGGCCAGCAGCGCCGCCAGCAGGGCGTACTCGTAGCGGGTCAGGTCCAGCGGCGTGTCGCGGTAGCGGATGCGCCGGCCCTCGCCGTCGATGGCGAAGGCGCCGTGGACTTTCCACCCCGCACTGGCCGGCGTGGACGGCGCCGGCACGCTGCGACGCAGCCGCGCACGCACCCGCGCCACCAGTTCGCGCGGCGAGAACGGCTTGGTCACGTAGTCATCGGCGCCCAGCTCCAGCCCCAGCACGCGGTCGAACTCGTCGTTGCGCGCGGTCAGGAAGATCACCGGCACCTGGCTGAAGGTGCGCAGCTCCCGGCACACCTCGAAGCCCCCCAGGTCGGGCAGGCCCACGTCCAGTACCACCACGTCGGCCCCGTCCGCACGCAGCGTGGCCAGGGCCTGCCGCCCCAACGCGCAGTGCTCGGCGGCGTAGCCTTCGCTGCGCAGGGCATACAACAGGGTATCGGCGATGGCGGCCTCGTCTTCGACGACGAGTACCCGGGCAGGTTGATCGGACATGCGCCCAGCATAGCCGCCACCCGGGCGCCCCCGTACACTTCCCCCATGAATTACCGCCACGCCTTCCACGCCGGCAACCATGCCGACGTGCTCAAGCACATCGTCATGCTGGCGATGATCGACGCGCTCAAGCGCAAGGACTCCCCGTTCTTCGTCCTGGACACCCATGCCGGACGCGGGCGCTACCTGCTCTCGGCCGAGGAAAGCCGCAAGACCGCCGAGGCCGACGACGGCATCCTGCAGTTGATGGCCCTGCCCCAGCTGCCGGAGGTGGTCGAGCAGTACCTGCGCGCGGTGCAGGCCGACAACCCGGTCGGCGCGCTGATTTCCTACCCCGGCTCGCCACTGATGGCCGCCCGTGCCCTGCGCGAGCAGGACCGCATGGCCGCCTGCGAGCTGCAGAAGGAGGAGGCCGCGGCGCTGAAGGAGCTGTTCGCCCACGACCGCCGCGTGCAGGTGCACCCGGGCAACGGCTACGACAGCATCCGCGCCTTCCTGCCACCCAAGGCCGGTGCCACCAAGATCGGCCGCGCCCTGGTCTTGATCGACCCGCCGTACGAGGTCCAGGACGCCGAGTACCCGCAGATCCTCGCCACCGTGCGTGAAATCCTGACCCGCATGCCGCAGGCGCAGATCGCGGTCTGGTACCCGATCAAGCAGCGCCGCAGCCTGCAGCAGTTCTTCCGCAAGGCCAGCCACCTGCCGGCCAAGTCGGTGCTGCTGGCCGAGTTCATGGTCCGCCCGGACGACTCCCCGCTGCGCCTGAACGGCAGCGGCATGCTGCTGGTCAACGCCCCGTGGCAGTTCGACCAGGTCATCGCGCCCGCCCTGCCCGTGCTGAAGAAGCACCTGGGCGAAACCGGTGCCTCGACCCGCCTGGAGTGGCTCAAGGCCTCCGAATAACGCCTTTTTGACACCCGCCGGAAGCTGAACGAATCGCCGTGTTGATCGCGTTCACAGAACTTAGCAGGGCGGGTGACAGAATCGACGGGTCTTTGGAGGAACCGTAGTCATGGCTACCCGTAATCGCATGCCCCCGTGGCATGAAAATTTCAAGGCGCCCAGTGGTCGCGAGTTGTTGATCCGCCCCATCCGTCCGGAAGACGGCGCACCGCTGCAGGGCGCATTCGCCCTGTTCGGGCCGGAAGAAGTGCGGGATCGCTACCTGCAGGCAGTGGACTCCCTGTCCGACGAGACGGTCCAACGCCTCACCCACCCGAATCCGAAGTCGGAGATCGCACTGGTGGCGGCCGAGCCGCTGCCCCCGGGTGAAGCCGTGGTCGGCGCCGTCGCCCGCGCCACCATCATCCCGGGCACCCGGGATGCTGAATACGCCATCCTGGTCAGCCGTTTCCTCGCCGGCCAGGGCCTGGGCCGGCAGTTGATGCGCAAGCTGGTCAAGTGGGCACGCGGCAAGTACCTGGACCGCATGTACGGCGATATCGCCCAGGACAACGAGCCGATGCTGCAGCTGGCCGCGTCGCTGGGCTTCAAGCAGGTTCCCCATCCCACCGGTGCCCCGGGCCTGGTACGCATGGAGCTGGACCTGGCCGGCTGAGAACCAAGGAGGGGAACACGCCGCGCGCTTGCTCCCCTCCCCGCCAGGCGCCCGGTTTCGCGCACGCGAACCGCAGGGCAGGCATCGGCAAACCGGTGCCTGCCCTTTTCGTCTGCGTCGTCTGGAATGCCCCTGCGCCACAGCGCCGTCGCGGCGGTCCCCGGCAGGTGGTCTGTTAAGATCGGCGGTCCATGTCAGCCCACCCCTACCCCATTCCGCCGCTGCCCCGTTCGGGCCAGCTCCGCGCCTGGTGGCGCGCCCCGGCATCCAGCACCGCCCTGGCCTGGCACGTGGCCCGTGCCGCGGACGTGCATGGCAAGCCGCTGTTGCTGGTCACCCGCGACAACCAGAGCGCCAACCAGGCCGTCGCCGACCTGCAGACCCTGCTAGGCACCGGTCCCGGCGTGCTGCCGGTGCTGTCGTTCCCGGACTGGGAAACCCTGCCCTACGACCAGTTCAGCCCGCACCCGGACATCATTTCCCAGCGCCTGGCCGCGTTGCACCACCTGCCCACGCTGACCCGCGGCATCGTGGTGGTGCCGGTGCAGACGTTGCTGCAACGGCTGGCCCCGCTGAGCTACATCGTCGGTGGCAGCTTCGACCTGAAGGTCGGCCAGCGCCTGGACATGGACGCGGAAAAGCGCCGGCTGGAAAGCGCCGGCTACCGCAACGTCGGCCAGGTGATGGACCCGGGCGACTTCGCCGTGCGCGGTGGCCTGCTCGACGTCTACCCGATGGGCGCCGAGGCTCCGCTGCGCATCGAGCTGCTGGACGAGGACATCGATTCCATCCGCGCCTTCGACCCCGAGTCGCAGCGCTCGCTGGACAAGGTGGACGCGGTGAAGATGCTGCCCGGCCGCGAAGTACCGATGGACGAAGCCAGCCTGGCGCGCGTCCAGGCCGCGCTGCGCGAACGCTTCGACGTCGACACCCGGCGCAGCCCGCTCTACCAGGACCTGAAGGCCGGCGTGCTGCCCTCCGGCATCGAGTACTTCCTGCCGTTGTTCTTCGACAGGACCGCGACCCTGTTCGACTACCTGCCCAGTGGTTTCCTGACCGTGGTCGGTACCGGCGTGGCCGAGGCCTCCGACGCGTTCTGGACGCAGACCGGCAGCCGCTACGAACAGCGTCGCCACGACATCGACCGGCCGCTGCTGCCGCCGGAGGAGATCTACCAGTCGCCGGACAACCTGCGCGAGCAGTTCAACAAGCAGCCGCGCGTGGAAGTATGGCCGGCCGACCATCCGCGCATCGCCGAGGCGCAGCCGCTGGGCGACCAGCCGCTGCCGCCGCTGCCGGTCGCCGCCAAGGATGCCCCCGCCGGCCAGGCACTGAAGTCCTTCATCGACAACTATCCCGGCCGGGTGCTGATCGCCGCCGACTCGCCGGGGCGCCGCGAGGCGCTGCTGGAAGTCCTGCAGGCCGCCGAGCTACGCCCGCCGGTGGTCGCGGACTTCACCGCGTTTCTCCCTTCCCCGCTCGGCGGAAGCGGGCCGGAGGGGCCGGAGGGAGGGCGTGCCAATGGCAAGAGCAAGCGCGCCGCCCTCCCGGAAGGAGACGGGCTTGCCAGGTTCGCCATCACCGTCGCGCCGCTGGACGACGGCTTCGCCCTGACCGAGCCGCCGCTGGCCGTGCTCACCGAGCGCCAGCTGTTCCCCGAGCGTGCCGGCCACGCACGGCGGACCCGCCGTGCCGGGCGCGAGCCGGAAGCGATCATCCGCGACCTCGGCGAGCTGACCGAAGGCGCGCCCATCGTCCATGAGGACCATGGCGTCGGCCGCTACCGCGGCCTGATCGCGATGGACGTGGGCGGCATGCCAGGCGAGTTCCTCGACATCGAGTACGCCAAGGGCGACCGCCTGTACGTGCCGGTCGCGCAGCTGCACCTGATCAGCCGCTACTCCGGCGCCTCGCCGGAAACCGCGCCGCTGCACTCGCTCGGCGGCGAGCAATGGACCAAGGCCAAGCGCAAGGCCGCCGAGAAGGTGCGCGACGTCGCCGCCGAGCTGCTGGAGATCCAGGCCCGCCGCCAGGCCCGCGCCGGATTGGCGCTGGACATCGACCGCGCCATGTACGAACCGTTCGCCGCAGGCTTCCCGTTCGAGGAAACCCCCGACCAGCTGGCCGCGATCGAAGCCACCCTGCGCGACCTGCAATCCAGCCAGCCGATGGACCGCGTGGTCTGCGGCGACGTCGGCTTCGGCAAGACCGAGGTCGCCGTGCGCGCCGCCTTCGCCGCCGCCAGCGGTGGCAAGCAGGTGGCGGTGCTGGTGCCGACCACGCTGCTGGCCGAGCAGCACTACCGCAACTTCCGCGACCGCTTCGCCGATTACCCGCTCAAGGTGGAAGTGCTCTCGCGCTTCAAGAGCACCAAGGAAATCAAGGCCGAGCTGGACAAGGTGGCCGAAGGCACCATCGACGTGATCGTCGGCACCCACCGGCTGCTGCAGCCGGACGTGAAGTTCAAGGACCTGGGCCTGGTCATCGTCGACGAGGAACAGCGCTTCGGCGTGCGCCAGAAGGAAGCCCTCAAGGCGATGCGCGCCAACGTGCACCTGCTCACGCTCACCGCCACGCCGATCCCGCGCACGCTCAACATGGCCATGGCCGGCCTGCGCGACCTGTCGATCATCGCCACGCCGCCGCCGAACCGGCTGGCGGTCAAGACCTTCATCACCGCCTGGGACAACGCGCAGCTGCGCGAGGCGTTCCAGCGCGAACTCGCGCGCGGCGGCCAGCTGTACTTCCTGCACAACGACGTGGAAAGCATGGGACGGATGCAGCGCGAGCTGTCCGAGCTGGTACCCGAGGCGCGCATCGGCATGGCCCACGGCCAGATGCCCGAGCGCGAACTGGAGCGGGTGATGCTGGATTTCCAGAAGCAGCGCTTCAACGTGCTGCTGGCCAGCACCATCATCGAGTCGGGCATCGACATCCCCAACGCCAACACCATCATCATCAACCGCGCCGACCGCTTCGGCCTGGCCCAGCTGCACCAGCTGCGTGGCCGCGTCGGTCGCTCGCACCACCGCGCCTATGCCTACCTGCTGGTGCCGGACAAGCGTTCGATGACGCCTGATGCGGAGAAGCGCCTGGAAGCGATCGCCTCGATGGACGAACTCGGTGCCGGTTTCACCCTGGCCACGCACGACCTGGAAATCCGCGGTGCCGGCGAACTGCTCGGCGAGGACCAGAGCGGGCAGATGGCCGAGGTCGGCTTCAGCCTGTACACCGAGCTGCTGGAACGCGCGGTGCGCTCGATCAAGGCCGGCAAGCTGCCCGACCTGGACACTGGACAGGAAGTGCGCGGCGCCGAGGTCGAGCTGCATGTACCTGCCCTGATCCCGGACGACTACCTGCCGGACGTGCACACCCGCCTGACGCTGTACAAGCGCATTTCCAGCGCGCGTGACAGCATCGCCCTGCGCGAGCTGCAGGTGGAGATGATCGACCGCTTCGGCCTGCTGCCGGACCCGGTCAAGCACCTGTTCGCGATCGCCGAACTGAAGCTGCAGGCCAACACGCTGGGCATCCGCAAACTGGAACTGGGCGAGAACGGCGGCCGGATCGTGTTCGAGGCGCAGCCCAACATCGACCCGATGGCGGTGATCCAGCTGATCCAGAAGCAGCCCAAGCTCTACCAGATGGACGGCCCGGACAAGCTGCGCATCAAGCATCCGTTGCCGGAGAGCGCGGACCGCTTCAACGCGGCACGAGCGCTGCTGACCACATTGCATCCCGGCAGTTCCTGAACGGGGAAAATCGTGAAATTTGCGTGAAAGGGGAGGCGTGCGGAAAATGCCCCCCTTCCCTTTCGCCGCGCCCTGTCCCGCAACCCGATACCGCATGTCGCCGATCAGCACGCCCGTGGGCCTGTCCCTTCCGCCGGATGACCCGTCCTGCACGATCACCGTGCTGGCCGCGGCGCTGGACCAGCGCGACAGCTACACCGACCACCACTGCGACCGCGTCTCGCGGCTGGCACACGCGATGGGGCGCCACTGCGGCCTGGACGAGGAACGCCTCGGGCATCTGGTGCTGGCCGCGCGCTTCCACGACGTGGGCAAGATCGGCGTGCGCGACGACGTGCTGCTGCACCCGGGCAAGCTTGATGACCCACGGCTGTCGGCCATGCGCACTCACCCAGAGCGCGGTGCGCGGCTGTTCCTGGCCACCGGCCGCGACGACGCCCTCCAGGTGGCCGCACTGATCCGCCACCACCACGAAGCGTGGGATGGCAGCGGCTACCCGCATGGCCTACAGGGCGAGGAAATCCCGATGGAATCGCGCATCCTCACCATCGTCGATGGTTTCGACGCGATGACGTCCGAGCGTCCCTACCGCGGGCCGATGCCGGCCCAGCGCGCCGTCGAACTGCTGTCCAATGAACGCGGCCGGTTGATCGACCCCCGCCTGTTCGGCGAATTCATGGGCCTGATGCGCCAGGGCGAACTGCCGGCCTAGAGCACCGGCGACATCATCGCCACCGCGTTCTGCACCAGCCGTGCGTGCAGCGGCCACTGCCGCACCTGCGGCAGGCTGACCGGGGTCGCCACCTGCAGGTACTTCTGCTGGCGCTGGCGCAGCACGCCGACCACCGCCGGATCGGCGATCAGCAGGTTGTTCTCGAAGTTCAGCTCCAGGCTGCGGCGGTCGATGTTGGCCGAGCCGACCAGCGCCACCTCGCCGTCGAACGTGAGCGACTTGGCATGCAGCAGGCCCAATGGATACTCGTGCACCTGCACGCCGCACTGCAGCAGGTCGGCATAGGTGCTGCGGCTGGTCTGTCCCACCAGCCAGGAATCATTGCGCGCCGGGAAGATCACCTGCGTGGCCACGCCCCGTCGCGGTGCCGCGCACAGCGCGCGCAGGATCGATTCGTCCGGCACGAAGTACGGCGTGGAGATCACCAGTTCGCGGCGCGCGGCGTAGATGCAGGCCACGAACATGTCGGCCATGGCGTTGTGGCGGGTGATCGGCCCGGTCTCGAAGGCCATCGCACGGCTGCCACGGTCGCAGGTGGCTGCCGCACCCCGCGCCGCGTAGCCCTCCATCGCGGTTTCACCGGTTTCCGGAATCCAGCCGCTGAGGAACAGGTACTGCAGCTGGCGCACCACCGGCCCTTCGCAGCGCAGCAGCAGGTCGATCCACGGCGCATAGGCCGGCTTCACCCGGAACTCGGCATCGGCGCAGTTCTGGCTGCCGCAGTAGGCGATGCGGTTGTCGATGACCACGATCTTGCGGTGGTCGCGCAGGTCCATGCGGCTGAAGGCCATGTGCTGCAGGCGGTTGACGTCGTCCAGCGTCTTGAGCAGCGCCACCCCCGCCCCGGCGAGCTGGCGCCAGCGCGGGCCATCGATGAACGCGCGCGAGCCCAACGCATCCACCATCACCCGGCAGGCCACGCCCCGGCGCGCCGCCGCCGCGACCGCATCGGCCACCCGCCCGCCGGCGCCATCGTCCAGCCAGATGTAGAAGGCGATGTGCACGCTCTCGGTGGCGCGATCGATGTCGGCGACCAATGTCGCCATCGCGGCCCGGCAATCGGCCACCGGATCATCGGCGGCGCTCCCCTCGGCACCCAGCAACGCGATGCGGTTGCCCGCCTGTGCGTGGAAGCCGTTGATCGAATGCGCCAGCTCGAACAGGGGCGCGATGTTGTCGGCCAATGCGGCATCCGGGCCAGCCACCGGCTGTCCCGGGTCGGCCTCGTGCAGGCGGCTCATGTTGTGCCGCACCTGCTGCAAGCGCCGGAACCGTGAACGGCCAATGCTGGTTTCGCCCAGCAGCAGGTAGGCCACCATGCCGACCAACGGCGCCAGCATGATCACCGCCACCCAGGCCGCGCGCGACGCCGGCGCACGGTTCGGCCGGGTCAACGCCCGCGCCGCGGTCAGCAGGTGCGCGATGAAAACCAGCACCGTGCCACCCAGCTGCAGCAGGCCCTGCCAGTTGCCAGGATCGAACGTCATTGCCCCCTCTCTCCCCGAACTCGCCTGCGCTGCCGGACGGCGACATCCATAGCATGCGACCGGTGTTGCCGCTGTCGGCGTACTGCAAGCGCGGCCGCCGTCATGGCCATGGCGCTTGACCGATGGCCGGTCGCAGTGAATATATGATTCATATATACTCCATATAAACCTCCCGGGAGATGACCCGCATGGGCATCGTGAACATCGACGACGACCTGCACGACAACCTCCGCCGGGCCAGCACGGTATCGGGGCGTTCGATCAATGCCCAGGCCGGCTTCTGGATCCGTATCGGCATGCTCTGCGAGCTCAACCCGCACCTGAGCTACCAGGAACTGGTCGCGCGGGAACTGGCGGCGGCCGGGGTCCGGCCCGCGCCGTTGTTGGCGCCCAGCCCATGATCAAGCAACCCCACGAACTGGCCCTGATGGCCGAATCCGGCCGCCTGCTGGCATCGGTGTTCGAAGCGCTGGACCGGTTGCCGCTGGAAGGCCTGAGCACCCTGCAGGTCAACGACTGGGTCGAGCGCTTCATCGTGCAGGAACTGAAGGCCCGCCCGGCCAGCAAGGGGCAATACGGCTTTGCCTATGTGCTCAACAGTTCCATCGACAACGTGGTCTGCCATGGCATTCCCTCCGCCTCGGACATCCTGCGCGAGGGCAGCATCGTCAACCTCGACATCACCCTGGAGAAGAACGGCTACATCGCCGATTCCAGCAAGATGTACCTGATCGGCGAGGTCAGCCATGCCGCGCGCCGGCTGGTCAATGCCACCCGCGAAGCGATGTGGAAAGGCATCGCCAGCGTGCGCCCCGGCGCGACGCTGGGTGACATCGGCTTCGCCATCCAGCGCCATGCCAAGGATGCCGGCTATTCGGTGGTCAAGGAGTACTGCGGGCACGGCATCGGCCGCGAGATGCACGAGGAGCCGCAGGTGCTGCACTACGGCCATCGCGGCGCCGGCCTGGCGCTGGAGCCGGGCATGACCTTCACCATCGAGCCGATGATCAACCAGGGCCGCGCCGCCATCGACAGCAGCGACGATGGCTGGACCGTCACCACCCGCGACGGCAAGTTGTCCGCGCAATGCGAGCACACCGTCGAGGTCACCGACAGCGGCGTGCGCGTGCTCACCCTGCGCACGGAGGAGCGCGCGTTGGCCGAGCGCCTGCTGGGCAAGGCCGGCTGAGTTCGACGCCCGGCGCGTCACCCCGCAGCATGCTCCTGCAGTCGAGGCGATCTGCGCGACGAAGACCGCACGAGCGGAACGCCACGCGTCACCCGACGAAAGAAGGCCCGGCAATGCCGGGCCTTCTTCGTTCCACTCACGCCATCATGCTGGCGTGCCGGTTACCAGATCACCACGCGCTTGTCGTCGGCGCGCACCATCGCATCGCCGGCCTTGCACTGGAACGCGGCCGCGAACGAGGGCATGTTCGACGGTGCGCCGTTGGCGCGGAAGTTGGCCGGTGCGTGCGGATCGGTGTTCAGGCGCACACGCAGCTCGCCGTCGGTGAAGTTGCGGCGCCACACCGTGGCCCAGTTCATGAAGAAGCGCTGGTCCTGGGTGTAGCCGTCCACCGGTACATTGGCCTTCGGGTCTTCCTTCAGCGCCATCTGCAGCGCGTCGTAGGCCACGGTCAGGCCGCCGAGGTCACCGATGTTCTCGCCCAGGGTGAGCTTGCCCTTCACGTTCACGCCCGGCAGTGCCTCGTAGCCATCGAACTGGGCGACCAGCTGGTCGGTGCGGCTGGTGAAGGCCGTGCGGTCGGCATCGGTCCACCAGTTGTCGAAATTGCCGTTGGCGGCGAACTGGCTGCCCGAGTCGTCGTAGCCGTGCATCATCTCGTGGCCGATCACCGCGCCGATGCCGCCGTAGTTCAAGGCCGGGTCGGCCTTGGCGTCGAAGAACGGCGGCTGCAGGATGGCGGCCGGAAACACGATCTCGTTCTTGGTGGCGTTGTAGTAGGCATTCACCGTCTGCGGAGTCATGCCCCACTCGGTCCGGTCCACCGGCTTGCCGATCTTGCCCAGCATGTAGCGGTAGTTGAACGCGCGCGCGGCCTGCACGTTGGCCAGGTAGTCCTCGCCATTGGTGGCCAGGCCCGACCAGTCACGCCACTTGTCCGGATAACCGATCTTCGGGGTGAAGCTGGCCCACTTCTCCAGCGCCTTCTTCCTGGTTTCCTCGCCCATCCACGGCAGCGTTTCCAGCCGCGCCTTCAGCGCCACCGACAGGTTTTCCACCAGGTGCTGCATGGCCACCTTGGACTCGGCCGGGAACACCGCATCCACGTACAGCTGGCCCAATGCCTCGCCCATCGAGGCGTTCACGGCCTCCAGCACGCGCTTCCAGCGCGGCTGCATTTCCTGCTGGCCACGCAGGGTCTTGCTGAAGAAGTCGAAATTGGCCTGCTCGAAGTTCCGGCTCAGGTACGGTGCGGCGTCATCCACGGCGTGGAAGCGCAGGTAGGCCTGCCAGGTGCTGGCTGGCACGTCGGCGAGCATGCTGTTCACTTCGGCGAAGAAGCCCGGTTGGGCCAGCGAGAACTTGTCCTTGGCCGGGATCTGCAGGGTGTCGAACAGCGCGGTCCAGCTGAAGTTCGGGGTCTGCTTGTCGGCGTCGGCGGCACTGAGCGGGTTGTAACGCTTGGCCGGGTCGCGCAGCTCGATGCGCGACAGCGAGGCCTTGGCCAGGCGGGTTTCAAACGCCATCACTGCATTGGCCTGCTCCTTGGCCTGCGCGGCATCCACGCCGGACAGGGTCAGCAGCTGTTCGATGTAGGCCACGTAGGCCGCGCGGATCGCGGCCTGCGATTCGTCGAAGTAGTAGCCCTTCTCCGGCAGGCCCAGCCCGCCCTGGCCGACATAGGCGATGACGTTGGCCGAGTCCTTGAAGTCCGGGCTGGCATACAGCGCGAACAGCCCGCCATTGCCGCGCGCGAAGCTGTCGCGCAGGTAGCCGCCGATGGCGGCGGTGTCGTTCAGTGCGGCGATCTTGTCCAGTTCCGGCTGCAGTGGCGTGATGCCTGCCGCTTCGATCGCGGCCTCGTTGTTGCCTGTCTTCCAGATGTCGCCGATCTTGGCCTCGTTCGAACCGGCCGCGGCCTTGCCGTTGGCGGCCTGCTCGACCAGCGCATGCTGCACTTCCAGCGAGCGCTCGCGCAGGATCTCGAAGCTGCCCCAGGTCACCTGGTCACCCGGCACCGGGTTGGCGGCCAGCCACTTGCTGTTGACGAAGCCGTTGAGGTCGGCGCAGGCCTGCACGGCCGGATCCAGGTCGGCGGCGTTGAGCGAGATCAGCGCGGTCTTCAGCTGCGACGCGTCGAACGCCGGCTTGGCGTCGGCGGCCGGGGTGGCGGGAACCTCGGTCTTGCCGCAGGCGGCAAGCGAAGCGGCGATGGCGACCGTCAGCGACAACGGGACAAGCTTGTAAAACGACATGGACATCTCCGGGCCAAACAGGGAAAGGCGCCGCAGGCACGTGCGGCGCAGCTTGGGAGCGTAGGGCATACCGGTCCGCAACGGGATCGGCCGAAGGTCACAGCGCGTGGCTCATCCCAACGCGTCGCGCCAATTCAGCCACCATGCCTTCGGCGGCCGCGGCACCTGCTCCCACCAGCGGTTCATGGCATGCACGCTGCCCTGCTGCCAGGCCTGGCGGTGGGCCGGATCCGGGACCGTTTCACCGAACATCGCTGCCAGGCGCGGATACAGCGGCCCCGACGCCAGCGCCGGGTAGCGGGTCAGCAGGGTGAGTATGGTGAAGCGATCATCGTCGGTCGCGCGCTCGGCCACCTGCGCCTCGACACCGGTCACGCGCTCGCCCTTGGCCATTGCCAGGTCCAACTGCTCGACCCGTGCCGCGAACGCGACGCTTGCCGTCTCGGCCAGCGGAATGCCGCTGCGCGACGCATCAAAGCGCAGATGCGAGCCAGCCGGCACCAGGGTTTCCTGCCCCTGCACGCGGTGCATCACCCAGCCACTGAGCACACGGATGTCGCCTTCGCCCTGGAGATTGCGCTGCATTTCGAACGCGCAGCCCAGGTCCACGGTTTCGGCATCACCGGCGGCAATGCCGAAGTGGCCCGGTGGTGCCCAGATGCGGGCACGCACCCGGCCGTCCAGCAATTCCAGGCGGTGATGCCCGGCGCGCGTGTCGACCAGCCGGACCCGCGTCCCCGGCAACACCTGCATGCGGCCGATGCGGGCCACTTGGACGGTGGCGGTTTCCCCTGCCGAGGTCGCCAGCATCTGCCCGACCCGCAGCGTGCGCGGCAGCGCCGGGGCGTCGGTTTCAACCGCCCAATCGTGGTGCTCGCTCCATTGCAGCCGCCACGGCAACCACGCCGCGATCCCGACCGCACAGGCCACCAGCACCGCGGCCATCGCCAGGGCAGGCCGCCGCCAGCGCGGCGCGCGCCATGTGGGGGGCAGCGCCCAGGCCTGTCCTTCGGCCGGCACATGCCGGTAGCGGCCCAGCAGCGCTTCAAGCCGCACCAGTTCGTCGTCACCCGGCAACGTGGGATCCCACAGCGGGTCTGGCCTATCCACCATCGTTGTTCTCCTCCTGCCGCTGCGCGATGCCCAGCGCCTCGCGCAGCCGGCCCATGCCGCGGTGCAGGTTGACCCGGACCGACTGCGGCGTCAGCCCGGTGAGCGCGGCGATCTCCGCGCCACTCAGGCCTTCGACCAGGCGCAGGATCAGTGTCTCGCGATAGGCCAGCGGCAACGCGCGGATGGCCTGCAGTGCCTCGCCGGCCTGGGCCATCGATTCCGGCCCGACCCCACCCCAGGGCGGATCGGCGCAGTCGCCGATGGCCACGGTTTCGACCGTTGCCGCCGGCCGCATGCGGCGCGCGATCATCGCGATCCATGGCCCGAAACGCTCCGGTTCACGCAGTTGGTCCAGCCGGGCGAATGCCAGCACGAAGGTTTCCTGGGTCAGGTCGTCCACCCGCGCACGCGCCACCGCGCCCAGGTGGATGGCATGCACCAGTGGCGCGAAGCTGCGGTACAGCCAGGCGTAGGCCGCCTGCGATCCGCGCCGGGCGTCCTGCACCTGCCGTGCGATGTCCTGTGGCGGAAGCGCGGGCTTCATGTCCTTGGGGATCGGGGGTGACCTGGATCAAGAGGGTAGCCGGGGCCGAAGCGTTAACACATGTCCGGCGGTTAACGCTTCGATCGGGCGAACGCTCCTGATCGACACGCCGCTCCGGAGAACCGTCATGCCCTGCTCCCCTTTTCCACTGGCCGGCCCCGTGCTCCTCAGCGTGCGCGGCGGTGCCTTGTTGATGCTGCTGGCCGCTTGCGCCCGCGCCGATGCCGGCCCGCCCCCGGTGGTCGGCCTGCCCTGCGAAGACTGCGAGGTCGCCTTGATCGGCCTGCCCGACGCTCCGCCCGTCGTGATGCACCTGGCGCCGGACACCGAGCCGGGCGAACGGCTGCGCCTGCAGGGCCGGGTGAGCGATGCACGCGGACGGCCGCGCGCGGGCGTGATCGTGTATGCCCACCAGACCAACCGCGACGGCATCTACCCGGGCGAACGCAGTGATCCCGACCCCGGTGTCCGCCGTCATGGCCGGCTGCGCGGCTGGGCCACCACGGCATCGGACGGAAGCTACCGCTTCGACACGATACGCCCGGGCAGCTACCCGGGAACGCGGATGCCGCAACACATCCACCTGTACATCATCGAGCCCGGCTGTGCGCTGTACTACATCGACGATGTGCTGTTCAGCGATGATCCCCACCTCACCGCCGCCGTCGCACGCAAGGCCGACCTTCGCCGGGGTGGCAGCGGCATCGTCACCCCTGCAAAGGCTCCCGGTGGCTGGCAGGCCCGCCGCGACATCGTGACCGGCCAGAACATTCCCGGCTATCCGGCATGCCCGGCATGAACGCATCGGCCGTCGAACGGTATCCACTGGTGTTGCGCGTGCTGCATTGGCTGCTGGCGGCGCTGCTGATGCTGCAGCTCGGCCTGGGCCTGGCGGCCGAGCACGCGGTGCCGCCTGCCATCGCCGATCGCCTGCTCGCCGTCCACTTCCCGCTGGGCATCGTGATCCTGTGCCTGATGACCCTGCGCCTTGTGCTGCGCCTGACACTGCACGCACCGGCGGCGCGGCGCGATGAGCCCCGCTGGCGCCAGCACGTGCGGTCAGGCGTGCATGCCGCGCTGTATGTGTTGGTCCTGCTCCTGCCGATCAGCGGCCACGTGATCTGGGTATGGATGGGGGCGGACCGGCACCTGCCGGGCGGCTGGGAAGTGCCCGCCTTCTTCATGCCCCCCGAAGACGAGACCGGGCGTGTCCTTGCCTGGTACGTGCATGTCTACGGCGCATGGTTGTTGCTGGCATTGGTGGTGCTGCACGTAGCCGCTGCATTCCATCGCCAATGGACGCGTGGCGATGGCTTCATCGCACGCCGGATGGGCTGGAGTAGCCAGCCACCGCGCCGTCCATGCACTGCGAAGCGCCGCACCTGACACGCGCGCATCCGTCGCGAATCGTTGCCTGCCGGTAGCCACCGCTTGCCGGCGATGCGGCACATGCATCATGGTTGCGCGGAATGATCCAGCGTGCCGCCTGCGGCTCACGCGCTGGCACACCTGCCTCCCTTGCCTGAACCTCCATGATCAAGACCCTCTTCTTCGACTTCGATGGCGTGTTGACCACCGACCCGAGCGGTTCAGCGACGACGCTGCGCGCGCTCGCCGAGCAGTCCGGCCTGGACGAGCAGGTCCTCTGGGCGGCCATCGAACCCTTCAACCGCGACCTGATCCTGGGCCACACCACCCACGCCCGGATCTGGCCCGATGTCTGTGCACGGCTGGGCACCGCGATTCCCTTCGAACACCTGACCACCGCGTTCCTGCAGACGCCCATCCACCAGCCGGTGCTTGCGCTGGCAAGGGAACTGCGCGCGGAATTCGCCATCGGCATGATCACCGACAACAAGTCCGATCGCATGGATGTGATCGTCAGGCAGCATCGACTGGAGGAGGTCTTCGACCCCATCGTCGTCTCCGCCGAGGTCGGCCACAGCAAGCGTGGGGCGGCAATCTTCCGGGAGGCGCTGCGCCGGGCCGGTGCCGAGGCAAGGACATCCTTGTTCATCGACAACACCCTGCGCAACCTGTACGGCGCGGCAGCCATCGGGATGAAGACCTTGCTGTTCGATGGCACCACGGAAGGTGCCGCGGAACTGCGCAGCGCCCTGCAGCTCATCTTCACCAGCAACTGAAGGACGGCCGAAGCCGGGACCTGCCGTCGTTCGATGAACATCGCACAGGGCAGCGCGGCCGGACCTCATGGCAGCGGCGTACGGCGCAGGCCGGCCAGCATTTCACCCCCCTCATTGGAGGCGGGGAATCTTCCCGACCGGTGACGCAGGCTCAACGCACCCGCAGTGACGCGCCCAGTACCGCCACGCCGGCCAGCGCGGTTGCCGCCAGCAGGAACGCCGCCGGCAGGGACCAGTGCTGGGCAACGAAGCCGATCGAGGCCGGCCCCAGCAACACGCCGGCGTAGCCCAGGGTCGTCACCGCCGGGATCGCCACGCTCTCCGGCATGCGGGTCTGGCGTCCGGCCAGGCTGAACATCACCGGCACGATGTTGGCGCAACCGATACCCACCAGCGCATAGCCCAGCAACGCCGCGCCGAATGCCGGGACCAGCGTCGCCAGGAAGAAACCGCCGCTGCCGACCAGGCCGCCGATCAGCACCGCACGTGCGCTGCCCAACCGGTTGACCAGACCGTCGCCGAACAGGCGCGTCACCGTCATCGCCACGTTGAAGGCGACAAAGCCCCACCCGGCATGCGCGAGCTCCACGCCACGCACCTCGTGCAGGAACACCGCACTCCAGTCCAGCATCGATCCCTCGGCCAGGAAGCTGACGAAGCAGACCAGGCCGATCAGCACCACCACGCCACGCGGCAACGCGAACGCCGCTTCCCCCTGGGGCGCGCGTTCGGTGCGCCAGCAGCGCATCGACGCCACCGTCACCAGCACCACGCCCAGTGCGGTTGCCAGGGTGGCCGCCAACGCACCGGCGCCGGTCGACAGCAGCAACGCCACCAGCGCCGCACCACACAAGGCACCGATGCTGTAGAACGCGTGGAAGCCGGACATCATCGCCCTGCCCGACTCGCGCTCGACGAACACCGCCTGGATGTTCATCACGCAATCCATCGCGCCGATCGCCGCGCCGAATACCAGCAACGAAAGCCCGATCGCCAACGGCGTGGGGGTGAGCGCAAGCAACGGCAGCGCCGCCACGATGATCACCACGGTCACCTGCATCACCGCACGGCAGCCGAAACGCGCTGCCAGCAGGCCGGCCAGCGGCATCGCCAGCAACGAGCCCAGACCCAGGCACAGCAGCACCACGCCCAGCAGGGCGTCATCCAGGCCGGCGCGCACCTTTGCATACGGCACCAGCGGCGCCCAGCAGGAAATGGCGAATCCGGGGACGAAGAAAGCGGCGCGCGTGGCCATCTGTTGGCAACGCTGGAGGGCATGCAGGTCGGTCATGGAAACATCGGCACAGGGGGAGAGAACCGAAGCCGCACGCGGCAACGGGCGAAGATCAATCAGGCCGCGCCGACCGGCACCAGGTGCAGCTGCGCCGGCCCGGCCAGGAACTGCTCGCGCAGCTCGGCGGGCAGGTCGTCGGCAACGACAAGGTGATCCACCTGCGCGAGCGTGCCGATGCGATACGTGGCGCGCATGCCCAGCTTGCCCACGCCTGCGACGATGATGGCCACACCGCTGGCCTGGATCATGGCCTGCTTGAACGCCACTTCTTCGGCATGGATTCCCCAGACACCGGTCTCCGGGTCCACCGCGCAGGTGCCGGGAATACAGATATCCACCTGCAGTTCGGCAAGCTGGCGCTGCGCGATCACGCCGATGGCGCCACCACTTGCCGGATCCACGCGGCCGCCGATCATCACCACCTCGGCGACCGGGTCACCGCACAGCGCCGCGGCGACGGTGGGCGCGTTGGTGATCACGGTGACCGCCTTGCCGCGCAGTGCCTGCGCGATCTCGACATTGGTCGAACCGGCGTCCAGCAGCACGGTCTGCCCCGCTTGCACCAACGATGCCGCATGGCTGGCCAACGCGCTGCGCTCTCCGTCCCGGCGCTGCATGCGTTGTGGCAACCCGTCGAAGTGCGCGGTCGGCAACAGCGCGCCGCCGTATACCCGCCGGCACAGGCCCTTGCCCGCCATGTCGCGCAGGTCACGACGGATGGAATCCTCGGAGACCTCGAAGCGTGCGGCCAGCTCGCTGGCCACTACGCGTCCGTGGGCCTTGAGCAAGGCCAGGATCCGCTGTTGGCGCTCCTGCGGCAGCACCTCGTTGTGGGGGAAATTCATGTGACCCGGCTCCGTTGATCGCGGGAAGCGTTGGGGACGCGCCACGGCTTGCAGCCCGTTCGGCGTCATTGCGACGCCAGCAATCATGCATAAACGCGATTAAACGTGCAACAACCTGCATTCAGGGCCACCCCGCTCCGGCGCAGGCAGTGGTGCGGGTACGCATCGCCACCCCCGGCGCCAAGGCGCGGGGCGTCCTACCGCCACACAGGCCGATGGACCCACGCAATCCACGGCAGGACACCGCAACCGTCCGTGCGATCAGGACCGGGGATCAGGCTCCCTGGCCGGCAGTTCGAAGCTGTAGCCCACCCCGTAGATCGAACGCACGCCGTCTCCCTGCATGCCGGCCTCGCGCAGCCGGCGACGAAGGTTGCGCACATGGCTGTCCACGGTGCGGTCGGTCACCACCCGGTGGTCGCTGTACAGATGGTTGAGCAGTTGCTCACGCGACCACACCCGGCCCGGGCTACCCAGCAAGGTGCGCAACAGGCGGAACTCGACCGCCGTCAGGTCCAGCACGCGGCCATGCAGGAAAGCGCGATTGCCGGTTTCATCGATGACCAGGCCCGCTTGCCGGGGCTCCGCCTGGCCGTGGCGGTAGCGGCGCAACACCGTCCCCACCCGCGCCACGACTTCCTTGGGACTGAACGGCTTGCACACGTAGTCGTCGGCACCGACCTCCAGCCCGAGCAGGCGATCGATCTCCTCCACACGCGCGGTCACCATGATCACCGGCACATCACTCTCCGCGCGGATGGCACGGCACAACTCCACGCCATCACGCCCCGGCAGCATGATGTCCAGCAACACCAGGGCGGGCCGGCGTGCGTGGAAGGCGGCCATCACCTGGTTGCCGTCGGCCACCCAGTCACTGCGGTAACCGGCTGCGTGCAGGTAGTCGCGCAGCACTGCCGCCAGGCGCGGTTCGTCCTCGACCACGAGCACTTCAATGGCGGCGTCGATGGATGTGCTCATGCGTGCAGTGGCAGTTCCACCACGATGGCCAGCCCACCGAGCGCGGACGCTTCGGCGTGGATGGCGCCGCCATGGGCCAACACGATGTTGCGGCAGATCGCCAGGCCCAGCCCGCTGCCGCCACTGGCGCGATTGCGCGAGGCATCCACCCGGTAGAACCGCTCGAACAGGCGCCCACGCTTGTCCTCGTCCACGCCCGGCGCGCTGTCCTCGATGCTTATCCGCACGTGCCGTTCATCGCGCAGCGCATGTACCGCGACGCTGCCGCCGCGGTCGGTGTAACGCAACGCGTTCTCCAGCAGGTTGGCGAACAACTGCTGCAGGCGCCGTTCATCCCCCTGCACCGGCAGCGGGCCGGGCGCGGATGACACGACCAGCGCCAACCCCGCGTCGTGGAAGCGCGAGCGCATGCCTTCCACCGTCGCGCGCAGCACCGCATCCAGGTCCAGCGGCACATGTTCGTAGGCCAACTCGCCGGACTGGGTCAACGCCAGCTCGTGCAGGTCGTCGATGAGCTTGCCCAGCTGCCGCACTTCGCCCTGCAACGGTGCCAGCGTCGCCGCGCTCATCGGCCGGATGCCGTCCTGGATGGCCTCCAGTTCCGCACGCAGCACCGACAACGGCGTGCGCAGCTCATGCGAGATGTCGGCCATGAACTCACGCCGGTTCCGCTCGCTGTTCTCCAGCGCGCCGGCCATGCGGTTGAAGTCCTGCGCCAGCCGCCCCAGCTCATCGTCGGCGCCGGGCACGATGCGTGTGGCGTAGTCCCCGCCGGCCAACCGGTGGGTCGCCGCCCCCATGCCCTGGATGCGCTTGCGCAGGGGCCGGGTCAACAGCCACGCCAACGTACCGGCGACCAGCACCGCGACGATGCTGATCGCCCACCAGCGCCGCACCTGCGCCTCCATGAAGCGCTGCTCGTTGCGCGCCAATATCTTCTGGAACGGCACCATCGCCAGCCAGCCCACGGTATGGCCTTCCACCACGATCGGGCGGCGGATCGCACTGCCATCGACATCGGCGTTGCCGATCACGCGTCGGCCCTGCGCATCAAGCAACGCGAAGCGGGCCACCGCGCCGGTCTGGTCCGACACCGGTGGCGCACTCAGCAAGGCTTCGTCGGCAACCGGGTCGCCCACGTGGGGACGGATCAGCCGCAGCCAGACCTTGCGCTGGCCGCGCACGAACTCCCAACTGCCATGTTCGGCGTACTCGGCCTGCAGGCGCGGCAACAGCAATTCCATGCGACCGATGCCCTGGCCATTGAGGTAGCCCAGGAAACCCCTTTCGAACAGCCATTTGCCGGCCACGCCATTGACCAGCAAGGCGACCGCGCACATCAACAGCATGGCGCAGAAGATCTTGGCGGCGATTCCGAATTTCATGGTGCGCGGATGTGGACGGGCCGTGACGGGATGGCCCCATTAGCGGCGCCCTGCCGCCGCGATGCAAGCCCGCGCCATCAATCTCCATATTTGCTGCACATTTGCCTCGCAGGCTGGCGTCACCTGGAAACCACCGAGTGCCCCCCATGCCCGCTGCTGTTCCACCCCGCACTGCCCTGGTTCCGTTGGCCCTGCTGGTCTGCGGCGTGCTCACGGCCTGTTCGTCCAAGCAGGCGACGCCCTCCCGCGAGGTGACCGTCTCGGTACAGCCGGTCACTGTCCAGCGAATGGCCATGGAGCAGACGTTGCCGGGCCGGACGGTGGCGTTCATGACCTCGGACGTACGCCCCCAGGTGGGCGGCATCATCCAGAAGCGGCTGTTCACCGAGGGCGAGCAGGTGAACGCCGGCCAGGTGCTCTACCAGATCGACCCGGCCAGTTACCAGGCAGCCTACGACAACGCGCGCGGCACCCTGGCCCAGGCCGAAGCGGCGGTACTCTCCGCGCGCCCCAAGGCCGAACGTTATGAAAGCCTGGTCAAGGCCGATGCGGTCAGCAGGCAGGACGGCGACGATGCCCTGGCCGCGCTGCGCCAGGCCGAGGCGGCGGTGGTGGCCGCTCGCGCCGGGCTGCAGAGCGCGCGCATCAACCTGGACTACACCCGCATCACCGCCCCCATCAACGGCCGCATCTCCACCTCCACCTATACCCCCGGTGCCCTGGTCACCGCGGGCCAGACCACCGCACTGACCACCATCCAGCAGCTGGACCCGATCTACGTGGACGTCAGCCAGACCAGTGCCCAGCTGCTGGCGCTGCGCCGGCAGCTGGCCTCCGGCGCACTGCAGTCCGTGGACGGCAAGGCACAGGTCAGCGTCACCCTGGAGGACGGCAGTACCTACGCGCACACCGGCACCCTCGAGTTCGTGGGCACCGCCGTGGACACCGGCACCGGCAACGTCACCCTGCGCGCGGTGCTGCCCAATCCCGACGGCCTGCTGCTGCCCGGCATGTACGTGCGCGCGGTGCTGCCGATGGCCATCAATGACAAGGCCATCCTCGTGCCGCAGAGCGCGGTCACCCGCAATACGAAGGGGGAAGCCACCGTCAAGCTGGTGGGCGAAGGCGACAAGGTGGTCGAGCAGGTGGTGACGCTGGGCGATGCCGTCCGCAACCAATGGGTGGTCACCGCGGGGTTGAACGCCGGGCAGCGGCTGATCGTGGCCAATGGCAGCAAGGCCAGCGCCGGGCAGACGGTCAAGGTGCAGGCCGCCAACGCCGCCGCGGCCACCCCCGCCACCGCCACTCCCGGCACCAAGTAAGGATCGGCCATGGCACGTTTCTTCATCGACCGGCCGATCTTCGCGTGGGTCATCGCCATCGTCATCACCCTGGCCGGCACGCTGGCGGTGTTCTCGCTGCCGCTGGAGCAGTACCCGGACATCGCCCCGCCGTCGGTCTCCATCCGTGCCAACTACACCGGCGCCTCCGCGCAGACCGTGGAGAACGCCATCACCCAGGTCATCGAGCAGCAGATGACCGGGTTGGACAACCTGATGTACATGTCCTCCAGCAGCAGTTCCTCCGGCGGCGCGCAGATCACCCTGACCTTCGAGTCCGGCACCAATGCCGACACCGCGCAGATGCAGGTGCAGAACAAGCTCCAACAGGCCGAATCCAAGCTGCCTGATGCGGTCAAGAACACCGGCGTCACCGTCACCAAGTCCTCCGGCAACATCTTCATGGTGGTGGCCTTCAGCTCGGCCGACGGCTCGATGCAGAAGAACGACATCGCCGACTACATGGTCTCCTCGGTGCAGGACCCGATCAGCCGTGTCTCCGGCGTGGGCAACGTGCAGGTGATGGGAGCCCAGTACGCAATGCGGGTCTGGCTGGACCCGGAGAAGCTGCGCACCTATTCGCTGATGCCGTCGGACGTCAGCAATGCGATCAGCGCGCAGAACGCCGATGTGTCGTCCGGCCAGCTCGGCGCCCTGCCCGCCGTGGACGACCAGGGCCTGAACGTCACCGTGACCGCGCGCAGCCGGCTGCAGACCCCCGAGCAGTTCCGCCAGGTGGTGATCAAGTCCGATCCCGGTGGTGCGGTCGTGCACCTGTCCGACGTGGCCACCGTCGAGCTGGGCGGGGAGAGCTACAACGTCATGTCCACCTTCAACGGCAAGCCCGCCGCCGGCATGGGCATCGAACTGGCCAGCGGTGCCAACGCACTGCAGGTGGCCGACGCGGTGCAGGCCCGCCTGCAGCAGCTCAAGGCGTTCTTCCCCACCGGGCTGCAGTACCAGGTGGCGATGGATACCACGCCGTTCGTGCGCATCTCCATCGAAGAAGTGGTCAAGACCCTGATCGAGGCCATCGTGCTGGTGGTGCTGATCATGTACCTGTTCCTGCAGAGCTGGCGGGCGACGCTGATCCCGGCAGTCGCGGTGCCGGTGGTGCTGATGGGCACCTTCGGCGTGCTGTCCCTGCTGGGCTATTCGATCAACACCCTGACCATGTTCGCGATGGTGCTGGCCATCGGCCTGCTGGTGGACGATGCCATCGTGGTGGTGGAGAACGTCGAGCGCGTGATGGCCACCGAACACCTGTCCGCGCGCGAGGCCACCCGCAAGTCGATGCAGCAGATCACCGGCGCGCTGGTCGGCATCGCGCTGGTGCTGACGGCGGTGTTCCTGCCCATGGCGTTCTTCGGCGGCTCCACCGGCATGATCTACCGCCAGTTCTCGGTGACCATCGCCTCGGCGATGATCCTCTCGGTGCTGGTGGCCATGACCTTGACGCCAGCCATGTGCGCAAGCCTGCTGGTCGCGCCCGGCCCGGACGGCCACGCCGTGCATCGCGGTCGCCTGGGCCGCTTCTTCGCCGGCTTCAACCGGCGCTTCGACGCCAGCGCCGAACGTTACCAGCACGGCGTGCAGCGCCTGCTCGGCCGCCGTTCGCTGGGCGTGGCCTGCTATGCCGTGCTGTTGCTGGTGATGGGCCTGCTGTTCTGGCGCCTGCCCACCTCGTTCCTTCCCGCCGAGGATCAGGGCACCCTGATCGTGCAGGTCAAGCTGCCTTCGGGCACCACCATGCAGCGCACCCAGGCCGTGATGGACCAGCTCACCGCCTATGCGCTCGAGCAGCCGGAGGTTTCGACCATCATGGCCAACGCCGGCTCCGGTGGTGGTGGCGGCAACAGCGCGCAGAACTCGGCACAGGCCTACATCCGCCTGAAGGACTGGTCGTTGCGCGAGGCCAGCGCACAGGAGGTGGGCGTGCGCATCACCCAGGCCATGTCCCGCATCCCCGATGCCCAGATCTTCGCGGTAACCCCGTCCGGCATTCCCGGCATGGGCCAGACCGGTGGCTTCACCTTCCAGCTGCAGGACCTGGGCGGCGCAGGCCATGAAGCGTTGGTCGCCGCCCGCGACCAGCTGCTCGGCAGCGCCGGCCAGGAATCCGCCCTGGCCAGGGTGCGCTATACGGCGGTCGACGATGCGCCCAGCTTCAAGGTGGAGATCGACGATGCCAAGGCCGGCGCGCTGGACCTGGCCACCAGCGACATCAACAACACCCTCTCCACCGCCTTGGGCGGCACCTACGTCAACGATTTCATCAACCGCGGCCGGGTGAAGAAGGTCTACGTACAGGGCGAGGCCTCCGCGCGCATGCTGCCGGCCGACGTCGGCCGCTGGTCGGTGCGCAACAGCGATGGCCAGATGGTGGCGTTCTCCGCCTTCTCCACCTCCTCGTGGGATTTCGCGCCGGCGACACTGACCCGCTTCAACGGCAGCGGCTCGATGGAGATCAGTGGCGAAGCCAATGCCGGCACCAGTTCGGGCACGGCCATGGAGACGATGGAACGGCTTGCCGCGACGTTGCCGACGGGCATGGGCTTCTCCTGGTCGGGGATGTCCTACCAGGAACGCCTGGCCGGCAACCAGGCACCCTTGCTGTACGGCGTCTCGCTGCTGTTCGTGTTCCTGTGCCTGGCCGCCCTGTATGAAAGCTGGTCGGTGCCGTTGTCGGTGATGTTGGCCGTTCCGATCGGCGTGGTGGGCGCGCTGCTGCTCACCAGCCTGCGCGGGCTGGAGAACGACGTGTACTTCCAGGTCGGCCTGTTGACCACCGTCGGCCTGGCCGCCAAGAACGGCATCCTGATCGTGGAGTTCGCCAAGGAACTGGAAGAACAGGGCCAATCGTTGCTGCAGGCGGTGCTGCATGCCGCGCGCATGCGCCTGCGTCCGATCCTGATGACCTCGTTGGCCTTCCTGCTCGGCGTGCTGCCGCTGGTGGTCAGCAGCGGTGCGGGGTCGGCCGGTCGGCATTCGCTGGGCACCGGCGTGTTCGGCGGCACGCTCGCCTCCACCGCGCTGGGCATCTTCTTCGTCCCGCTGTTCTACGTGATCGTGCGTACCCTCTCGCCGCGCAAGGCGCGTCCGCAGGCGACCGAAGTAGAGAATCCGTCGTGACCCGAACCTGTCTCCCGCCCGGACCGCGCCGCGCCATGCTGCTGGCTGGCTGCCTGCTCGCACTGGCCGGATGCACCAGCCTGGCACCGCGCTACACACGGCCGGCCGCACCGGTCAGCGACGCCCTTCCCGCGGCTGTTCCCGCCATTGCAAGTGACGCGGGCACCGTGGTCGACCTGCCGTGGCGGCAGGTGTTCCTGGACACCCGCCTGCAGCAGGTGATCGCACTGGCGCTGGAGAACAACCGCGATCTGCGCATCGCCCTGCTCAACATCGAAACGCAGCGTGCCCAGTACCGGATCCAGCGGGCTGCATCGTTGCCGTCGATCGATGCATCCGCCGCACAGTCACGCAGTCGCGGCACCGACGCCTCGGGACAAAGCGGCGTCAGCCGCAGTGCCAGCGCCGAGGTCGGCATTGCCAGTTGGGAGCTGGATCTGTTCGGCCGCGTCCGTAGCCTCAAGGACCAGGCCCTGGAGAACTGGTTGGCCACCACGGAAACCCAGCGCGGTACCCGCCTGACGCTGGTTGCCGAGGTGGCGAGCGCATGGCTGACGCTTTGCGCCGACCAACAACGGCTGGAACTGGCCCGGCAGACCCTGCACAACCAGCAACAGACACTGGCACTGACCCAGGAGCGTCATGCGCAGGGCATCGTCTCCGGGCTGGATCTGTCGCAGGTCGAGGCCAGCGTGCACAGCGCGCGCACGGACGTGGCCAGCTATACCGTGCAGCTGGCACAGGACCGCACTGCATTGGAGCTGTTGGTCGGCACCCGCCTGGAAGACCCCTTGCTGCCGTCCAGCGAAGCACTGGACAGCGCCGTGGCGCTGGCACCGATTCGGTCGGGTCTGGATTCACGGGTACTGCTGGACCGGCCCGACGTGCTGGCCGCCGAGCACGCCCTGAAGGCGGCCAATGCCAACATCGGCGCGGCACGTGCCGCCTTCTTCCCCAGCATCGCGCTCACCGCCAACACCGGCCGCAGCAGTGACGCGCTGTCCTCGCTGTTCAGCGGGGGCCAGCGCACCTGGTCGTTCGTCCCCAGCATCAGCATCCCGATCTTCCATGCCGGTGCGCTCAAGGCCGAACTGGACGTCGCCACGCTCGGCAAGCATATCGAGGTTGCCCGCTACGAAAAGAGCATCCAGAGCGCCTTCGCCGAAGTCGCCGATGCCCTGGTCGCCCGCGCCAACCTCGATGAACAACTGGAGGCACAGCGCGCACTGGTCGCGGCCAACCAGCGCGGCTTCACCCTCGCCGACACCCGCTACCGCACCGGCGTGGACAGCTACCTCGAAGCGCTGGACGCGCAGCGTTCGCTGTACAGCGCCCAGCAGGCGCAGATCACCCTGCAGCTGTCTGAAGCAAACAACCGGGTGACGCTGTACAAGGTGTTGGGCGGCGGCGCCGACGCACACACCACCGACATCGCCGCCGCCCCACCTCCGTAGGAACGGCTTCGGCCGCGAGGTCGCTGCCGTGTGATTGCCGAAGGCGCCCCGTCCAACGATGACGGGACGACAGAAACCACCGCGTCGGTCACTTCCCCAGCTTCGGGGCGAACGCCGCTCCTACCCATCCGCGCCCTGTCCGCCCCCGTAGGAGCGGCTTCGGCCGCGAAGCCACAAACCAACGCCTGCATCCCCCGCCCCCTTCAGATGCACCTGTCAAACGGCCAGCAATCTCCACGCGACCTGCGCTGCAGGTCTCGGATGATTCCTAGCCGATGCACCCTTTGGGTGCGGCCGCAGCGATGGGAGCGGCAGCGCCGGCACCTGCAACGGCATCAGCGGCGCTTCAAACGCCATCACTGGCGTTTTTCCCGCCATCAAGGGCACTTCAACCTTCAGCCTTGGCGCTTTTTCCGGCATCGCTGACGCTTCAGGCGACATCAATGCCCCTTGAAGGGGCGTCGTGCAATCACAAGTGGCACGGATGGCCTCTCAAACCGCATCCGTGCCGCTTTTCCCAGCGGACGACGCACGCTCGACGGGGGCATTGCCATGTTCGGCAACCCGCCACCGACCGCATCCTGCCAGCCCGGCCCGACGCCAGCACCCCTTCCCAGGGTCGCCGGCATCCGCCCCCTTCGGCACGTTGCAGGAAGCGTCAGCCCTGCGTCGTCTCCACCGCGTCGGCGGCAAGCGCCAGTGCCGCAGCGGCGCTGGCGCCCTTGCGCTCGCTGTAGCGGTCAACCAGGTAGTCGCTGCGACCACGCACCAGCAGCGTGAACTTCATCAGCTCCTCCATCACATCCACCACGCGATCGTAGTAGGGCGAAGGACGCATGCGTCCGTTTTCGTCAAACTCCTGCCAGGCCTTTGGGACCGAAGACTGGTTGGGGATGGTGACCATGCGCATCCAGCGCCCCAACACGCGCAATGCGTTGACCACATTGAACGATTGCGAACCGCCGCATACCTGCATGACCGCCAGCGTGCGGCCCTGGGTAGGACGTACGCTGCCTTCTTCCAACGGCAGCCAGTCGATCTGGTTCTTGAACACACCCGTCAAGGTGCCGTGGCGCTCCGGTGACACCCATACCTGGCCTTCGGACCACTGCGACCACTCCCGCAGTTGCCGCACCTTGGGATGGTCCTTGTCGCAACTGTCGAGCATCGGCAGCCCGTGTGGATCAAAGACGCGCGTCTCTGCCCCCAGTTGCAGGAGGACACGCTCCGCCTCCAGCGCCAGCTTGCGACTGAACGATTGCGGGCGCAGCGAGCCGTACAGCAGCAGGATGCGTGGCCGATGCAGGCCATCGGAGGCTGCCCGCAACCCACCATCCGGCACCGGCAGCAGATCGAGGTTGATGTTGGGCAGGGCGTCAATTGGGGATTGCTGATCGATATTCATTCCATTATTCTAGAATTATGAAAACGAATCAGGCAATCGCCGCCCTTACCGCGCTCGGCCACGGCACCCGGCTGGCTGCATTCCGCCTGTTGGTGGAGGCCGGCCCCGACGGCCGCATGGCCGGTGAAATCGCCGAATCCCTGGCCGTCCCCAACGCCACCCTTTCCTTCCACCTGAAGGAACTGCTGCATGCAGGCCTGGTGCAGAGCGAAAGCGTCGGACGCAATGTCTGTTACCGCGCCGACTACACCGCCATGAACGCGTTGATGGCCTACCTCACCCACAACTGTTGCGCCGGCTCGCCCGACATCCGCTGTGCCCCCGCCCCCACAAACTCCTGCTGCTGAGGCGCCCATGCCCGCCCGCATCCGCGCTCCTCACCCGACCGACCTGCCCCGGCTGGTGGCGCTGCTTGCCGCCGCCGGGCTGCCGGTCGATGACCTGGCAACGGGACAGATCGACTTTCTCGTCGCCATGGAGGATGGGCAACTGCTCGGCATCATCGGCGTGGAAGCCGTACCACCGGATGGCCTGCTCCGTTCGTTGGCGGTGGCTCCCGGTGCACGCGGCAGTGGACTCGGCGGGCGCCTGCTGCAGGCCATGGAGGCACATGCCGCCGCGCGCGGCGTCCGCCGCCTGACACTGCTGACCACCACGGCCGCACCGTTCTTCCAGCAGCGTGGCTATCAGCCCGTGCTGCGGGCCGATGTCGCCCCGGCCATCCAGGCCACCGCCGAGTTCCGCAGCCTCTGCCCGGCCTCGGCGACCTGCATGCACAAGCACCTGGCCGTGGATTGAACACCCAGCCGAGGCCGTTCATCGCCGACCGGCATCCGGCATCCATCCGCTGCACCCGTTGAAACCCGACTCTTTCCCTGACGGACACGCCATGAGCATCAACGTTCTCTTCCTGTGCACCGGCAACAGTGCCCGTAGTGTGCTGGCCGAAGCCACCCTGCGGGCCTGGGGCGGCAACCGTTTCGTCGCATTCAGTGCGGGTAGCCAGCCCACCGGCACGGTCAATCCATTCGCCTTGGCCCAGTTGTCCGCGGAAGGCATTGCCACCGCCGGCCTGCGCAGCAAGTCCTGGGACGAGTTCACGCAACCCGATGCCCCCCGCATGGACCTGGTCATCACGGTCTGTGATTCGGCCGCCGCTGAAACCTGTCCGGTGGTGTTCGGCGACTTCCTGCGTGCCCATTGGGGACTGCCGGATCCGGCGGCGGTGGAAGGCAGTGACGAAGAAAAGCGCGCGGCATTCGCGCTGGCGCATGCCGTGGTAAAGGCCCGGCTGTTGGCGCTGCTTGCCGTCCCAGCGACGCAATGGCAGGACCGCCTGCAGCTCCAGCACGCCCTTGATGGCATCGGGCAGGTGCAGCCGGAAACGGGACGCCGGGACAATGACTGAGGGCACCGCCCGGCTGGGCCTGTTCGAGCGTTACCTGACCTTGTGGGTGGCGGTGTGCATCGCCGTTGGCACCGGTCTGGGGCACATGTTCCCCGGGGCATTCGTGCAGTTGGGCGCGCTGGAAGTGGCGCGCGTGAACCTGCCGGTCGCCGTGCTGATCTGGCTGATGATCATCCCGATGCTGTTGAAGGTGGACTTCGGGGCGATGCGCCAGGTGGGCCAGCATTGGCGGGGTATCGGCGTCACCCTCTTCATCAACTGGGCCGTCAAGCCGTTCTCGATGGCGTTGCTGGGCGGTCTGTTCCTGCGCCACGTCTTCGCCGCATGGCTGCCACCTGGGCAGGTGGACTCCTACATGGCGGGGCTGATCCTGCTGGCGGCCGCGCCGTGCACCGCGATGGTGTTCGTCTGGAGCAACCTGTGCCGGGGCGATGCCAACTTCACCCTGAGCCAGGTCGCGCTCAACGACGCGATCATGGTGCTGGCCTTCGCGCCCCTGGTGGCCGTGTTGCTGGGCCTGTCGTCGATCACCGTGCCATGGGCGACGCTGGCGCTTTCGGTCTCCCTGTACATCCTGCTGCCCGTCGCGGTGGCCACGTTGCTGCGACGCTGGCTGCTCGCGCGCGGCGGCCCGCCCAGGCTGCAGCAGGTACTGCAGCGGCTGGCACCCGTATCGCTGCTGGCACTGCTGGCCACGCTGGTGCTGCTGTTCGGCTTCCAGGGCCGGCAGATCATCGAGCAGCCACTGGTCATCGCCATCCTCGCCGTGCCCATCCTGTTGCAGGTTTACTTCAACGCCGGGCTCGCCTACCTGCTCAACCGGCGTCTCGGTGTTGCCCACTGCGTGGCCGGACCATCGGCATTGATCGGCGCCAGCAACTTCTTCGAGCTGGCCGTCGCCGCAGCGGTCAGCCTCTTCGGCGTGCACTCCGGCGCCGCGCTGGCGACCGTGGTCGGCGTGTTGATTGAAGTGCCGGTGATGCTGACCGTGGTGGCCATCGTCAACCGCTCGCGTCGCTGGTATGACGCGGGAGTCATCCCTCGACCCTAGCGTGCCTGGCGGCTCACGCTGTTCCTGCAAGGAACGCATCCTGCGTAGGAGCGGCCTCGGCCGCGAGGCTGGCGGTGCTCGATCAATCGTGCGACCAGCAACCTCATGGTTGCTGGCAACACGGCCCTTCAACCCCACCGTGCTTCGCGACTGAAGCCGCTCCTGCAAGGAACGCCCCATCCACAGGAGCGGCCTTGGCCGCGAAACTTGCGCTGCCTGATCGGCAGTGCGGCCGGCATTCTCATGCTTGCCGGCAGCACGGCGCTTCAACTGCCGCGTGCGTCGCCGCTCGCGCCGCGCCTGCAAGGCCGCGCAGGATCAGTGACTGCGCCGATTCGGCAGGAACGCGGCCACCATGCCCAGCAATGGCAGGAACGAGATCACCTTGTAGACCCACAGGATGCTGGTGTGGTCGGCCAGCACGCCCAGTACCGCAGCACCCAGGCCGCCCATGCCGAACGCGAAGCCGAAGAACAGGCCCGAGACCGTGCCGATGCGATGCGGCATCAACTCCTGCGCGTACACCAGGATGGCCGAGAACGCCGAGGACAGCACGAAGCCGATGATCAAGGTCAGCACCGTCGTCCATTCCAGGTTCGCGTAGGGGAGCATCAACGCGAACGGCGCCACGCCCAGGATCGACGCCCAGATCACCGGCTTGCGACCAATGCGGTCGCCTACCGGCCCGCCGATCAAGGTGCCCGCCGCCGAGGCCAGCAGGAAGCCGAACAGGTGCAACTGCGCGCTCTGCACCGACACGTGGAACTTCTGCATCAGGTAGAACGTGTAATAGCTGCTCAAGCCAGCGATGTAGAAGTATTTGCTGAAGATTAGCACCAGCAGGATCGCGATCACCCATGCCACCGTGCGCTTGGGCAGCAGCGACTCACTGCTTGCCATGCCCGCCTTTGGCTTGCTGGCGCTGACGACCAGGTGCTGCTGGTACCAGCGGCTGACATAGGTCAGCAAGCCGATGCCGATCAGCGCCGCGCCGCCGAACCAGGCGACGCTGCGCTGGCCGTTGGGAGCGATCACCGCTGCGGCCAGCAACGGCCCGATCGCCGTGCCGGCGTTGCCGCCCAGCTGGAACACCGACTGCGACAGGCCATGCCGTCCGCCCGAGGCCAACCGCGCGATGCGCGAGGATTCCGGGTGGAAGATGGCCGAACCGATGCCGACCAGCATCGCCGCGACCAGCACCGTGCTGAAGTTCGGCGCATAGGCCAGCAGCAACAGGCCGCACAGCGTGGAGGTCATGCCCATCGGCAGGGAGTACGGCGCCGGACGCTTGTCGGTACGCAGGCCGATCAACGGCTGGAACAGCGAGGCGGTGAGCTGGTAGGTCAGGGTGATCATGCCCACCTGGGTGAAGCTCAGGTGGAACTGCGCCTTGAAGATCGGATACAGCGCCAGGATCAGCGACTGCATCATGTCGTTGACCAGGTGCGAACTGCTGATCGCCGCCAGCACGCCGACGGCGGCCGGGCGCCGCGCGGGGGTACTGGAAGCGGCCACGGGTGGAGCGGTGGAGGACATGGCGTTACCACGGAAAGAGGGGAGCCGGCGCATGGTAGAGTCGCTCGCTACGCCCTTCCTGCGCGATATGGTCATGCACCCTCTCGAAAAGGACACCGACAACCGCAAAGGCCGGCGCCTGCCGCTGCCGGCGGGCCCGGAGACGGCGGTGTATTGCAGGGCACGGGATTACGAGGCGGACACGCTGATCCCGCTGCACCACCACCCCGATCGCCACCAGCTCGTGTATGCCGAGACCGGCGTGCTGGTCGTGCGCGCCGGCATGGGCCGCTGGGTGGTGCCCAGCACCCGTGCAATCTGGATGCCGGCCGGCACCGGCCACCAGGTGCATTGCATCGGCCAGGTGCAGATGCGCAGCCTCTACGTCACGCCGGCCGCGATGCGGCAGCCGCCCGCCGGCCCATCGGCGGTCTCGGTCACGCCGTTGCTGGCGGCACTGATCCGCGCCGCGGCCAGCGTGCAGCAGCCCTATGTGGAGGATTCACGCGATGGCCGGGTGATGCGCCTGATCCTGGACGAGATGCAGACCCTGCCGGTGCTGCCGCTGCACCTGCCCGAGCCGAAGGACGCGCGCCTGCGCATGATCGGCCGGCAGCTGGAGCGACACCCGGACGATGCGTCCACCCTGCACGACTGGGCGCAGCGCCTGCGGGTCGACGTCAAGACGATCCAGCGCCTGTGCACGCGCGAGCTGGGCATGACCTTCGGGCAATGGCGCCAGCAGGCACGGCTGCTGCGCGCACTGGAGCGGCTGGCGGTCGGCGAGAAGGTCATCGACGTGGCCCTCGCATTGGGCTACGAAAGCCCGAGCGCGTTCACCACCATGTTCAAGCGTCGCTTCGGCCTGACCCCCAGCCAGTTCTTCCGCTGACGCCGCCGGCAGGAGTGGCTTCAGACGCGAAGCTCGTGGGTGCCGTCGTGGCAATGCGTGCGATTGCAAACCGAGGCGTTGAGGCGCCATCGGCTTCGCGACTGGCGTCGCGCCTACGGGAGCGCATCGGTGTGCATTGCCGGCGGGGGCGGCGGTTGCTTCATGTAACGTTCGCCGTCGTATTCGAAACCACTGATCTGGCCCTGTCCGTCGCGCAGGAACTGCAGGGGCTCCGGTGCGTCCAACGGCCCGCCCTGCGCGCCAAACAGGTCCACGGTCGCCGGTTGCAGCTCACGCGCGAGCGCTCCCATCTGCAGGTGCAGGCCATGCCCCGTCTCGGTGACCGCCGCCTCCACCGGCAGGCGCTCGGCACGGAACCATGCCGTGTACGCGGCACGCACCCCGGCGTCTGGCTGCCATGCCCAGCCCTGCCAGCGCGCCTGTGCGCGTTCCTTGGCCTGGCGCGCCTGCAGCCCGTCCAACTGCTCGGCCACCCGCGTCGGGTACACCTGCCGGCGTGTCCGCGCCCAGGTGTCCGCCTCCGGGTGGTCCACCAGGTACTGGAAGAACTGCACCACCGTGCGCGAGGTGAACCAGCCGGTGGCGTTGTCGGAATTGGAGAACACCCCGATGCCCACGCCCAGGTCCGGCGAGAACGCCATCATGCTGCGCGCACCGGTGTAGCTGCCGCCATGGATGTACAGCGTATGCCCCTCGAAGTCGCAGACGTTCCAGCCGAATGCATAGCCGTGGAAGGGAAGCTCATAGGCGTTGCGGGCCTTCGGGTCGACCTGCACGCCGATGGCATGTGCCTTGTCGACCACCCCGGGCGCGATTGAGGGTGGCAACGTCCCGCCCAGCTGCAGCCGCAGCCAGCGGCCCAGGTCGCGCGGCGAGGTCATCACGCCGCCGGCCGAATGCATGATGGCGTCCGGCTTCGGTGCCACCACCTGCCACCCCCGCCCTTCCCCCAGCCACTGATGGTTGTAGGCCAACTGGGCGGGATCGAACACCGAGGTGCGCGCGGCGGTCTCACGCATTCCCAGCGGCGTGAACACCAGTTCCTGCAACCAGTCCTGCCAGTGCCTGCCGGTACGCTGGTACAGGAGGGCGGCGTAGATGTTGTAGCCCAGGTTGTCGTAGTCGAAGCCGGCCGGCCGCGCCGTCGCCAGCGTGGCAAGCAACTGCGGGTACAGCACGGGGTCCGGCGCGCCGATGTAGGCCTCCATCGTGGTGAGCGCATCGGCATGCAGCGGCACGCGGTGATTGAGCAGGTCGGCCAGGGTCCACGCCGCGGGATCCACGCCGCCGGGCAGGCGCAGCTGCGGCCAGTGATCGGCCAGGGTGCTGTCCAGGCGCAGCACGCCGCGTTGATCAAGCAGGTGTGCCAGCAAGCCCATGTACGACTTGGTCTGCGAGGCGACGTACATCGGCGTGTGCATCGTCAAGGGCGCGCCGCTGGCGGTGTTGCGCTGGCCGCGGGTGTAACCGAGCAGTTGCCGGTCACGATCCACCACCACGACCGCGTAGCCCGGCCCCAAGCCGGGGATGCCATCAAGGAAACCCTGCAGACGTCGCGACGCCTGCTCCGGTGTCGCCGCCGTAGCCGATAGCGCGGTCGCGGCGACAAGCAGCAGGCACAACTGGCAGCGATGGAGGAAACGGTGGCGCATGGTGCGATTCCACGGGGACATGCGGCGATGCTGCAGCGGCGAAGGGGCCGGCGTATTGAACGGATCGAACCTGCGCGCCCTTCCAATCAAGCGCGCAACACCCTGGCCAGGCGTGCCGGTGTCAGGCCACTGTATTGGCGCGCCACGCGGCTCAGGTGCGCCTGGTCGGCGAAGCCGGCCTGGCATGCCGCCGCTGACAGCGACTGGCCGGCCGCCAGCAGCGGCAGTGCACGCTGCAGTTGCGCGCGCAGCCGGAACGCCGAGGGCGCGCAGCCCATCCAGCGCGCGAATGCACGCGCGAAATACACCGGGTGCAACCCGTGTTCCTGCGCCAGCGCCGTCACCGGCACCGCTTCCTCGCCCAGGCGCTCGCACGCCAATGCCAGCCAGCGCGGCGGCGTTCCCGCTGGACGTTGATCCACCTGGACCATCATCGCCAGCAGCTCCCACAAGCGCGCTTCCATCTCCTCTGCAGGAAGTCCTCCCCTTGTCAGCTGCGCCAGCGTGGAGCCGCCCCGCGCCAGCATCGCCGGTGCCGCACGCTCGCGCCATTGCCAGCCCCCGTCAACGCCAAGCTCCCTCTCCAGATCGAACCGGCCCGGCAGATTGATGCCCAGGATCAACGCCCCGGACGGCCCGTAGTCATTGGCATGCACCTGCCCCGCGGGCTTCACGCCAACGGCCGATGTCGCCAGCCGCACTTCGCGATGTGGCGTCTGCTCGCCCAGCGTTCCGACCAGCAGCAGCGAGAGCTGATGGCACTCATGCACGTGCCGCGACATGCGCAGTCCGGGCGTATACCACCCCACCCGCGCGGACAGCCGTTCACCCACGAACAACGTACGGCTGGCGCTGCCTGCCTGGGTTTGCGGCGATGGAAGCGACGGCATGGACGTGGGCAATCACCGCAGGGGTTCAAGCACAGTCTAGTGAGCGCATGTCGCGCCGCGCCTGCCATTGGTCGTGGTGCCAGGCACCCCGCCGACGGGCAGTGGCCGGGTGGCCGCGGGGTCACGCCTGCTGCGCGGCCTCATCGATCAAGGCCGCCACTTCCTGCGGATGCGACGCCAGCGATGCATGGCTGGCCTCCAGGGTCAGCACGCGGCGCGGCTTGATGCGCCCGGACATCGCCCTCTGGTTCTCGGGGGCGATCATCCGGTCGCGGGTCGAAAGCTGGTACCAGCTCGGCTTGTGCCTCCACGCCGGGTCGGTGATGGCGTCACCGAAGGTGCTGGCCAACGGTGCCTTCTGGGTCACGCCCATCACGAAGCCCTCCTCCGGCGACAGGTCCTGGCAGAAGCTCTCGTGGAACTTGGCCGGGTTCAACCACAGGTAGCCATCGCTGTCCGGCGCAAGGTTCGGCGCGGCCTCGGGCAGGTGCCGCTGGGTGATGCCCCCCGGGCTTTCACCGGCATCGGGGGCGAACGCGGCGATGAAGACCAGTGCCTTGACGTTGTCCAGGTTGCCCGCCTGGCTGATCACCGCCCCGCCATAGGAGTGCCCCACCAGCACGACCGGGCCCTGCACCTGCGCCACCATCTTGCGGGTGCGCTCGACGTCGTCGGCCAATGAGGTCAACGGGTTCTCGACCGCACGGATGTCGGTGTAGCCGAGCCGCTTCAACTCCAGGATGACCTTGGCCCAATGGGCGGCGCCGCCCCAGAACCCATGGACCAATACCACTGCCGGCTTGTTCATGACGTTGTTTCCTGCGCTGGGGAAAGAGACCCTGGCACCGCTGCGCGCTGCCAAGGCACGCACGACAGTGACGGAGTGCGCAATCTTTCAGCCCGGCCGTAAATGGCCCGTGAGGAATCGGCGGGATAAACAAAAACCCGGCTTGCGCCGGGTTGCCGTGGCCATGCGCCCTGCGGCCGTGGCCTGCTCCGCCTGGCCGCCGCCGGTAGCGCCCCCTGCCCTCAGGGGAGGGAGGCCGGCTGCGCCAGCAGGTACTCCAGCCCCTGCATGAATCCGCGCGGCGCAACGGTCAGGTGGTCCTCGTCGTTGAGTACCTCCAGCTGCAACTGCAGCGATGCATAGCGGCGCGATGCCAACACCTTCTGCATCCGTCGTGCATCCTCGACCATGTCGGCGTCGCCACCGTGCTCCCGTGCTTCACGCTCACCGACGTACATGTAGATCCGTGCCGGCAGGTCACGATGCGCTGCAGCGAAGCGGCTCTCCTGACGTTCCATCACGTGCCGGTCGTACCAGTACGACGGGCTGCCGAGGATGTAGCCGGCGAACAGTTGCGGACGCTCGAACAGAATCTGGGTGCCCAGCAAGGCGCCGTAGGAGTGGCCGAGGAACAACCTGCGTTGTTCGTCGGTGCGGTAGTGCTGTGCGATGAACGGCAGTACCTGGCTGTCCAGATAGCCCAGATAGGAAGCACCGCCACCGTGCACGCTATCGGCAGGCGTGCCGCTGGGGGCGTTGGGAGTGGGCGTGTAGTCGCGGCGACGGCTGGGCATGCCGCCCTCGCCCTTCGCGTAGGACAGGCCCACCAGGATGAAGTCCTCGATGCGCGGGCCTTCCACGTTCAAGCGACGTGCCATCTGCCGGATCAACGGAAAGGCGTAATCCGCATCGGTGACGTAAAGCACGGGATAGCGCCGGTCGGGGTTCTCGGCGTAACCGGCCGGCAGGGCGACGAACACCTGGTAGACCCGGGCCGATACCGGGTCCGGCACATCCCACACTTCACTGCCGATGACTTCGTAGGGCTGGCCGCCACCACGTTGTGCGAGCTGTGCGGTTGCAGGTTGCGCTGGAACCACTGATGCGCTCTGTGCCAGCGCGCTCCCTGTCAGCAACAGGGCAAGACATCCTGCAATCACCTTTCGCTTCACGCTTCACTCCTGTGCATTTTCCGTACCGGATCATGGCACAGGGCCAAGCACGGCCACAAAGCAGGACACCCGGCACGAGGCCGGGTGTCCAGGAGAAACGGGGGTGCCGGCTTACTTCGCCTTGCCCTGGTTGGCGACCGCTTCGGCCGCCTTCTTCGCCGCTTCCGGATCACCGAGGTAACGGAACGACTGCACGGTCAGGTCATCGTTCAATTCGAACAACAGCGGGATGCCGGTCGGGATGTTGAGCTCGAGGATTTCTTCCTTGCTCACGTTGTTGAGGTACTTGTACAGCGCGCGCAGCGAGTTGCCATGCGCGGTGACCAGCACGGTCTTGCCGTCCTTCAACTGCGGGGCGATCGCGTCGTGCCAGTACGGCAGCACGCGATCCAGCGTGGTGGCCAGCGATTCGGTGGCCGGCAGCGCGTTGCGGTCCAGGCCAGCGTAGCGGCGGTCATGGATCGGATGGCCCGGGTCCTCCAGGTCCATCGGCGGCGGCGGGATGTCGTAGGAACGGCGCCACACCTTGACCTGCTCCTCGCCGTGCTTGGCGGCGGTCTCGGCCTTGTCCAGGCCCTGCAGGCCACCGTAGTGGCGCTCGTTCAGGCGCCAGGACTTGTTGACCGGCAGCCAGTCCTGACCCATCTCGGCCAGCGCCCCCTGCAGGGTGTGGATGGCGCGCTTGAGCACCGAGGTGTGGGCGACATCGAACTGCAGGCCCTCTTCCTTCATCAGGCGACCGGCGGCGGCGGCCTCGCTGCGGCCCTGCTCGGTGAGATCCACGTCCACCCAACCGGTGAAACGATTGTCGAGGTTCCACTGGCTCTGGCCATGGCGCAACAGCACGAGTTTGCGGGTCACTGCGGATATCTCCGGGTTGGGGAAGGAAGGCCGTCGATTGTAGCCCGTCCCCCTGACCCCCGCCCCGTTGCGGGGCGGGAAGTGGCAGGCTTGGGGGCATGGACACTTCAACGCCCGCACCCGACTACGCGCGCCTGCGCCAGCAGCAACGCGAGCTGGCGGCACAGGTCGAACTGGTCGATGCCTTCCAGGGCCTGCCTGGTCGCATCGCCGGCGTGGACACCGGCTTCGAGGAAGGCGGCAGCATCACCCGCTCGGCGGCGGTCCTGCTCGACGGCCAATCCCTGCAGCCCCTGCATTCGGCGCTGGCACGTCGCCCGACCGCCCTGCCCTATATCCCCGGCCTGCTCAGCTTCCGTGAACTGCCGGCTGCGTTGGAGGCGTTGGCGCAACTGCCCGCGCCGCCGGCACTGGTGATGGTGGACGGGCACGGCATCGCCCACCCGCGCGGGTTGGGCATCGCCGCGCACCTGGGCGTACTCACCGGCCTGCCCAGCATCGGCATCGGCAAGAGCCGCCTGGTCGGCGACTACGAGGAGCCGGGCCCGCAGCGCGGCGACCATTCGCCGCTGTTGTTCAAGGGCCGGCAGGTGGGGTGGGTGCTGCGCAGCAAGCCGCGTTGCAAACCGCTGTTCGTCTCGCCCGGCCACCGGGTATCGGTGGCGCAATGCCTGCCGCTGGTAGTGGCCTGCCTGGCCGGCTACCGGTTGCCGGAACCGACACGGCTGGCGGACCGCTTGGCGTCGCGGCGGTAGCGGGCCTGGTCAAGGCGTGCCGCCGCCCCCGTGCAAAACAATCCGTTGCCGCACTGGTCACGACAGCCTCGCGCCGGGCATGCCATCCTCGCCCCCTCGGTCCACAGCCAAGGAGCAGCCATGACCACGATCATCAGCCCGCGCGTCCACGACCTGGGCGGCTTCCAGGTGCGTCGCGCCGTCCCCAGCCTGCAGGCGCGCAGCGTGGGGCCGTTCGTGTTCGTGGACCACATGGGGCCGGCGATCTTCACCCCCGGCGAAGGCATCGACGTCCGCCCGCACCCGCACATCGGCCTGGCCACGGTCACCTTCCTGTGGGCCGGCCAGATCGGGCACCGCGACACCCTGGGATCGGAGCAGGTCATCCGCCCGGGTGACGTCAACTGGATGACCGCCGGGCGTGGCATCGCCCACTCCGAGCGCACCCCGCTGGCCGCGCGCGAACACGAACAGGCCGTGCATGGCATGCAGACCTGGGTGGCGCTGCCCAGGAGCCACGAGGAAACCGACCCGGCCTTCTTCCACTTCGCCGCCGACCAGCTCCCGCAGCAGCGCCGTGACGGCGCCCTGCTGCGTGTCATCGCCGGGCGCGCCTACGGCGAGGAATCGCCGGTGAAGGTGTTCACCGACACCTTGAACGTCGCCATCGACCTGCAGCCCGGCGCCGAGGTGGACCTGGACACCTCGCACGTGCAGCGCGCGCTCTATATCCTGGAAGGCGACGCCCAGTTGGACGGCACCGACATCCCCGCCCGGCACCTGGTCATCCCCGAGGCCAACGCGCGTGGCCGGCTGCGCGCCAAGACCCCGGTCAAGGCCATGCTGATGGGCGGCGAGCCGCTCGACGGCCCGCGCCACCTGTGGTGGAACTTCGTCTCCAGCTCCAAGGAACGCATCGAGCAGGCCAAGGACGACTGGAGCAATGGCCGCTTCGGCACCATCCCCGGCGACGACAAGGAGTTCATCCCGCTGCCGGCCCACTAGGCCGGATTAACGAATTCGATACGCAGCAACCAAATTACTTCCGTTATTTTCTGTACGCCCGTTACGGGTCTATCTTGGGAAACATCATGAGCATGGGTAAACGACTGGCAGCCGAATTCCTCGGCACCTTCTGGCTGGTCCTGGGCGGCTGCGGCAGCGCCGTGCTGGCCGCCAATTTCGGCGGTGACGGCAATCCGCTGGGGATCGGCTTCGTCGGCGTCGCACTGGCCTTCGGCCTCACCGTATTGACCGGCGCCTATGCGTTCGGCCATGTTTCCGGCGCGCACTTCAACCCGGCGGTGAGCATCGGCCTGTGGGCCGGCGGGCGCTTCTCCGGCAAGGACCTGCTGCCCTACATCGTGGCCCAGGTGCTCGGCGGCATCGTCGCGGCCTTCATCCTGCTGCAGATCGCCCAGGGCAACCCGAGCTTCGTGATCGATGGCAGCCAGGCCGGCGCGTTCGCCAGCAATGGCTACGGCGCGCTGTCGCCGGGCGGCTACACCGTCGCGGCCGCCTTCCTGTGCGAAGTGGTGCTGACCGCGGTGTTCCTGGTGGTGATCATGGGCGCCACCCATGGCCGTGCACCGGCGGGCTTCGCCCCGATCGCCATTGGCCTGGCCCTGACCCTGATCCACCTGATCAGCATCCCGGTCACCAACACCTCGGTGAACCCGGCCCGCTCCACCGCGGTGGCGGTGTTTGCCGGCTCCGGCGCGCTGAGCCAGCTGTGGCTGTTCTGGGTCGCCCCGATCCTGGGCGCCCTGATCGGCGGCCTGGCCTACAAGTGGATCGGCAGCGACAAGTAAGCCGCCCTTCCCGCACCACCCGACAAACGGCCCCTCATGGGGCCGTTTCTTTTGTAACCATCCATCCTTTGCAAGCGGTGGCACTTCTGTAATACCGTCGGTACCAGCCGCCGAACATGAAGGGAACATGAAGGGCGAAGGGGATCAACGCCCACGGCCGGCAACGCTTTCAACTCTGTCCAAACAACCATCGTCGGCGCCGTCCGGCCGATGTTTCATGGGGAATGTGAAGTGAAGACCGCCTGTTTCGTTTCCGCAGCACTGCTGCTCGCCGCCAGCGCCACCGCCGTCGCGCAAAGCACCGCGCAATGCCCTTCCCTGCCCTCGGACAGTGGCCTGCACTGGGAACAGCAGGCGCAGACCGACTTCATCGTCTGCAAGGCCACCACCGAAGACGGCCGTCCGGTGCTCAACATGATGCTGACCCCGCGTGATCCGGACATGCTGCTCAACCGCTCGTTGCGCGCGGAGAAGGGCAGCTTCGCCGGCGAGAGCCTGCATTGGTACAAGCTGGACATGGGCGGCCGCGACCTGCCGGGGCTGGAGTCGCGCCGCATCACCGTGGTCAAGCTGGACAAGAACCGCTACGCGCAGATCTGGATCGATGCGGCCGATACCGGCGAACTGGGCAACCTGCAGGCACTCACGCAGACGTTGAACCTCAACCCGTCGACACTGGCCGGCGGCGACCACTGAGGCCGCCTCCCGGCGATGACCGCGGGCACCGGCAAGGCCGGCGTCCGCGGCGCTGTCCGCTTCAGAACTTGCCGTCCTGGTAATCGGCGAAGGCCTGCATCAGCTCCTCGCGGGTGTTCATCACGAACGGGCCATACCGGGCCACCGGCTCGCGCAGTGGCTTGCCCGCCACCAGGATCAGGCGCGCGCCCTGGCTGCCACCTTCGACGCTGAGCTGGCGGCCGCCGCCCAGCACCGCCAGGGTCTGCGTGGCAACCGGCTGGCGCTGCGCGCCGTCGCCGAACAACGCCTGCCCTTCGAACACGTAGGCGAACACATTGTGTCCCTCCGGCAACGGGACGGACCAGCGCGCTCCGGCAGCCAGCTCGATGTCCAGGTACAGCGGCTCGGTGGCCGGCTGTCGGATCGGCCCGATCACCTCGCCCACCTGCCCGGCGATGACCTTCAGGGTGACGCCTTCGGCCGGCGTGGCCTGCGGAATGCGATCCGGGGCGAACTCCTGGTAGGCCGGGGCCACCATCTTCTCGCGCGCCGGAAGGTTCACCCACAACTGGAAGCCACGCATCCGCCCCGATTCCTGCTCGGGCATCTCCGAGTGCACGACACCGCGGCCGGCGGTCATCCACTGCACGCTGCCGGAGGTCAGCAGGCCTTCGTTGCCATGGTTGTCGCGGTGGCGCATGCGGCCATCCAGCATGTAGGTGACCGTCTCGAAGCCACGGTGCGGATGGGAGGGAAAGCCGGCCAGATAGTCTTCCGCGCGGTCCGTGCCGAACTCGTCGAGCATCAGGAACGGGTCCAGGTCCGGCAGGTCCTGCGTGCCGATCACCCGGGTCAGGCGCACGCCCGCACCGTCGGAGGTGGGCATGCCCCGCAGGGTGCGCAATACACGGGCATTGTCATCGCTCATGGGAAACCTCCTCGCAGAAGATCCGACAATGGCGGCCAGGCCCGCAGCCGCCAACAGCCAGCACTGCAACCGATTGTTCCAGATCGGCGGCGGCAGCAGGCAAGCGACCCGCGCAGTCAGTTTCGGGCCGGACATTTCCCTAAGACCAAAGTCGAATCCGCTTCACCTGCCGTACACATTGACCCCCGGCGTGCATGGGTAGACCCTTGGATCCATTACCCCTGCGAGGCGACTCGATGAAAGGTTTCTCCAAAGCCGGATGGGCAGTGCTGTCCCTGATCGGTGCTTTCTGTCTGGGCGTCGTGGCGCTACGCCGCGGCGAACACATCAATGCCCTGTGGATCGTGGTCGCGGCGGTCTCGCTGTATCTGGTCGCCTTTCGCTACTACGGCCTTTTCATCGCCAACAAGGTGCTGGGGGTTGATCCCACCCGCGCCACGCCCGCCATCCTCAACAACGATGGCCTGGACTACGTGCCCACCAACAAGCACGTGCTGTTCGGCCACCACTTCGCCGCCATCGCCGGCGCCGGCCCGCTGGTCGGCCCGGTGCTGGCCGCGCAGATGGGCTACCTGCCCGGCACGCTGTGGCTGATCGCCGGCGTGGTGCTGGCCGGCGCGGTGCAGGACTTCATGATCCTGTTCATCTCCAGCCGCCGGAACGGCCGCTCGCTGGGCGACCTGGTGCGCGAGGAAATGGGCCAGGTGCCCGGCACCATCGCGCTGTTCGGCGTCTTCATGATCATGATCATCATCCTGGCGGTGCTGGCGATGATCGTGGTGAAGGCATTGGAGGGCAGCCCATGGGGCATGTTCACCGTCATCGCGACGATGCCCATCGCCATCCTGATGGGCGTGTACATGCGCTACATCCGCCCCGGCAAGATCGGCGAGATCTCGGTGGTCGGCCTGGTGCTGCTGCTGGCCGCGATCTGGTACGGCGGCAAGGTCGCCGCCGACCCGGTGATGGGCCCGATGTTCACCTTCACCGGCGTGCAGATCACCTGGATGCTGATCGGCTACGGCTTCGTCGCCGCGGTGCTGCCGGTGTGGCTGCTGCTGGCCCCGCGCGACTACCTGTCCACCTTCCTCAAGATCGGCACCATCGTCGGCCTGGCGATCGGCATCCTGATCGTCATGCCGGAGCTGAAGATGCCGGCGCTGACCCAGTTCACCGACGGCACCGGTCCGGTGTGGAAGGGCAGCATGTTCCCGTTCCTGTTCATCACCATCGCCTGCGGTGCGGTGTCCGGCTTCCATGCGCTGATCAGCTCGGGCACCACGCCCAAGCTGCTGGCCAATGAAGGCCACGCCGCGTACATCGGTTACGGCGGCATGCTGATGGAATCGTTCGTGGCCATCATGGCCATGGTCGCCGCCTCGATCATCGAGCCGGGCATCTACTTCGCGATGAACAGCCCGGCCGCCATCATCGGCACCGACGTCGTGCACGCCGCGCAGGTGGTGTCCAACTGGGGCTTCACCATCACCCCGGAGCAGCTGACCAGCACCGCCGCGGAAATTGGCGAGCACTCCATCCTGTCGCGCGCCGGCGGCGCACCGACGCTGGCCGTGGGCATCGCGCAGATCCTGCACGCAGTCTTGCCGGGCGACGGCATGATGGCGTTCTGGTACCACTTCGCCATCCTGTTCGAAGCGCTGTTCATCCTGACCGCGGTCGATGCCGGTACCCGTTCGGGCCGCTTCATGCTGCAGGACCTGCTGGGCAACTTCGTGCCGGCCCTGCGCCGCACCGACTCGTGGGTGGCCAGCTTCATCGCCACCGGTGGCTGCGTGGCACTGTGGGGCTACTTCCTGTACCAGGGCGTGACCGATCCGCTGGGCGGCATCAACATGCTGTGGCCGCTGTTCGGCATCGCCAACCAGATGCTGGCCGGCGTGGCGCTGCTGCTGTGCACCGTGGTGCTGTTCAAGATGAAGAAGGGCAAGTACGCCTGGGTGCCGCTGCTGCCGGCCATCTGGCTGCTGATCTGCACCGTGGCTGCCGGCTTCATCAAGATCTTCTCCAACGAGCCGGCGGTGGGCTTCATGGCCCAGGCACACAAGTACCGTGATGCCATCGCCGCCGGCAACCTGCTGCCGCCGTCGAAGAATTTCGACCAGATGCAGCAGGTGATGGTGAACAACTACATCAATGCCGGCCTGACCGCGCTGTTCCTGTTCGTGGTGTTCGCGGTGCTGGTGTACTCGATCAAGACCATCCGCCAGGCCCGTCGTTCGCCGGTGCGCACCGACCACGAAACGCCGTACGTGGCACTGAAGCCGCACGAGGTGGACCTGTAATGGGCACCGAGCTGGTCCCCGTCGGCCAGTACCAGACGTTCCGCCGCACCTGGCGGCGTCTGGTACAGACTGCACGCCTATGCTGCGGGGTACCGGATTACGACAACTACGTCCGACACATGCAGGAGAAGCATCCCGACCGCGAGGTCATGGATTACAAGACTTTCTTCCGCGAGCGCCAGGAGGCCCGGTTCGGCGGCAAGCGGGGTTTCCGCTGCTGCTGACCGGATGGTGTTGGAGCAATAAAAAAAGGCGGAGCCCATGGGCTCCGCCTTTTTCGTGGGAGCGGCCTTGGCCGCGAAGCCGCTGGACGGTCAGATTGCCGCTGTTCCGGCCGCTGCGAGATTCCCTGCTTCGCGACCGAGGTCGTTCCTACCGCTCGACCTCTTGCCGGTGGCGCCGAATCCTGGCCCCGCTCCAGCGCCTGATCAGGCGCCGGCCATCCACTTGAGCATCAGGCCGGTCATATAGGCGATGACCGTGCCGGTCGCGTAGCCCACGGTGCCCAGCAGCACGCCCACCGGTGCCAGGGTCGGGTGGAAAGCCGCAGCGACCACCGGCGCCGATGCCGCCGCACCGATGTTGCCCTGCGAGCCAATGGCGAAGAAGAACAACGGCGTGCGCAGCAGGCGGCCGACCAGGTACAGCAGGCCGATGTGCACGCCCATCCAGATCACGCCCAGCAGGAACAACCACGGGCGGTCGACCAGCGACAACAGGTCCATCTGCATGCCGATGCAGGCGATCAGGAAGTACAGGAACAGGGTGCCGATCTTCGAGGCGCCCGCCGCTTCCAGGTTGCGGGCCCGGGTGAAACTCAGGCCCAGGCCGATCAAGGTCGACAGCATCACCACCCAGACGAAGGCCGAGTTCAACGAGGCCTTGCTGGCCCAGCTGACGTTCTCCCCGAACCACGTGGCCAGCGGCGTAGCCAGGGCATGCGCCAGACCGACCACGCCCAGGCCGACACCGACGATCACCATCAGGTCGGTCAGGCTCGGATTGCGCGCGCTCCTGGCTTCGTACTCGGCGATGCGCCGCTTCATGTCATCGATGGCCGAGGTATCGGCACCGGTACGCGCATCGATGGCCTGCGAGCGGCCGGCCAGCCACAACAGGATCGCCATCCACAGGCTGGCGCAGGCCACATCGACCACGGCGAACTGGCCGAAGGTGGTGGCATCGACGTTGAAGGTCTCGCGCATGGCGGCCATGTTGGCGCCACCGCCGATCCAGCTGCCGGCCAGTGCGGCCATGCCGGCCCAGGTGTCACCGGCCACGGTTTCCGGGTGGATCAGCTTCATGAGCTGGAACGACACCGCCGCACCGAGCACGATGCCCACGGTGCCGGTGACGAACATGACCAACAGCTTCGGACCGAGGCGGATGATGCCCTTCAGGTCGATGGACAGGGTCAGCAACACCAGCGCGGCCGGCAGCAGCACGTCACGGGCAATGGGGTTGTAGAGCTTGGTGCCATGGCCGTCGATCAGGCCAACGGTGTTGTAGATGGCCGGGATGAAGTAGCACAGCAGCAGTGCCGGCACCCAGGTGAATACCTTCCGCCAGAAGGCAGTGGGTCCGCTGGCCAACCAGAAGATCAATGCCAGCGTGGCGGCGATCAGGCCAAGGCCGACGATGTCATTGGTGATGATGGCGGTGGAGCTTTCGGTCGGCATATGTCCGGTTCCTGTCGATCGAATGAGAATAAAAACGCCACGTTGGGAACGTGGCGTGGGAGCGTGGAGCCTAGCATGGGGCAACGGCTGAATGCGCACTCCGCAGGAGTGCCCCACGCCGCGAAGCAGCCGTTATCCCGGCTATCGCATGAGTGATATCGGGGAGTCCATCTGCTTCGCGGGCGAGCCCGCTCCTATGAATTTGGTCAGCCTGCGCCGGCCATGGCGCGCAGGGCGATGCCCACCGCATAGGCGGCACCGGTGCCGACCGCATAGCCCAGCGTGCCGAGCAGCACGCCCACCGGCGCCAGCGCCGGGTGGAACGCCGAGGCCAGCACCGGCGCCGAGGCCGGGCCACCGATGTTGCTCTGCGAGGCGATCGCGAAATAGAAGAACGGCACGCGCAGCAGCTTGCCCACCCCCCACAGCAGCACGATGTGCACCCCGATCCAGATCACGCCCAGCGCGAACAGCCAGGGCTTCTCCAGCAGCGCCAGCAGGTCCATCTGCATGCCGATGCAGGCGATCAGGAAGTACAGGAACATCGACCCCCATTTGGACGCGCCCACGCCTTCCAGCTCGCGGGCACGGGTGAAGCTCAAGCCCAGGCCGATGAACGTGGCCAGCAGCACCACCCAGACGAACGGCTTGTCCAGGCTCACCGATGCCGACCATGCAAAGGTGGCACCGAACCAACCCGACAGCGGGCCGGCCAAGGCATGTGCGATGGCCACCGTGCCGAAGGCCACGCCCGCCATCACCATCAGGTCACCCAGGGCCGGGATGCGCGCGTGCTGGGCCTGGTAGTTGGCCACGCGGTCACGCAGGTCATCCAGGGCGGTCGTATCGGCCCCACTGTGCTTGTCCAGCGCCGGGGCCCGTGCGGCGAAGAAGATCAGCACCGCCATCCACACGTACCCCACGCCGACGTCCACCACCGCGAACTGGCCGAAGGTGGTCGCATCGACCTCGAAGATCTCCTTCATCGCCAGCATGTTGGCGCCACCACCGATCCAGCTGCCGGCCAACGCCGCCATGCCGCCCCAGGTGCCACCGGCAACGGTGTCCGGATGCACCCAGGACATCACCTGGAACGCCACCAGCGCGCCGAGCATGATGCTCAGCACCGCCGCCACGTACATGGCCAGCATCTTCCAGCCCAGGCCGAGGATGCCTTTCAGGTCGATGGACAGGGTCAGCAGCACCAGCGCCGCCGGCAGGAACACATCGCGGGCGATGGGGTTATAGAGCTTGGTGGTTTCGCCGTCGATCAGCCCGAAGGTGTTGTAGACCCCGGGAATGAAGTAGCACAGCAACAGCGCGGGCACGAAACTGTAGAACTTCCTGAGCAGGCGGTTGCTGCTGCCGGACGTCCAGAAAATCACCCCCAGCGTGGCGGCGATCAGGCCGAACACGATGATGTCGTTGCTGATGAGCGCACCGGTTGCGGCTGCCGTCATCGTCTATCCCCTTTGTCGCATGAGCGCGGGCAAGCCCCCTGCCCGAATGAGAAAACCTGCAGCGGGACCGCTCCGGTCAGGAAGACAGGGATTGCGCAGGACCAACCACCACGGCGACTCCCTCGCCCCTGCCCAACCCATCCGGGCGGGCAGGACACTACTTCCGCTTCACCGCCAGGCTGGCGGCATTCCCCCCACACGCTCCACCGCGCGGCTAGACGCCCTGCACGATGGTCGCACGCTGGCGCGCATGCTCGGCCTCGCTGATCAGGCCTTCGGCCTTGAGCGCGTCGAGTTGCCGCAGGCGCTCGGCCACCGATGGCAACGCTGCCGCAGGTGTTGCGGCGCCCCTTGCCGAGCGGGTCACCCACCAGATCAGCACGCCGAGCAGGCCGACGCCACCTCCCAGGAACACCAACAGGACCAACAGATGCCAGATGCTGAAAGAACCCACGTTTCGCCTTTCCCTGGGAACCCGATGACAAGCGACCGGAAGGCTAGCGCAATGCGGCACATGACATCAAAACGAAAGGGCGCGCCAACGGCGCGCCCTTTCCTGCAACGGATTACTGGCCGATGTGCTGCTTGAGCCAGTCATTGACGGTGTCGTGCCACTTGACGCTGTTGTGCGGCTTGAGCACCCAGTGGTTCTCGTCCGGGAAGTACAGGAACTTGGACTCGATTCCCTGACGCTGCAACGCGGTGAACGTGGCCAGGCCCTGCTCGACCGGGATGCGGTAGTCCAGCTGGCCCTGCACCACCAGCATCGGCTTTTTCCAGTTGGCGACGTGGTTGACCGGGTTGAACTTCTCGTAGTTCTGCGGGACGTCGTACGGCGTGCCGCCCTGCTCCCACTCGGTGAACCACAGTTCTTCGGTGGCATAGCCCATGGCACGCTGGTCGAACACGCCGTCGTGGTTGACCAGGCACTTCCACGGCTCGTTCCAGTTGCCGGCGATCCAGTTGACCATGAAGCCGCCGTAGCTGGCGCCCAGTGCGCAGGCCTTGTCGCCGTTGAGGAAGCTGTACTGCTGCTGCGCGGCGGCCCAGCCCTTCTGCAGATCTTCCAGCGGGCGGTCGCCCCAGTGCTGGCTGATCGCATCGGTGAAGGCCTGGCCGTAGCCGGTGGAGCCGTGGAAGTCGATCATCACCACCGCGTAGCCCTGGCCGGCGTAGGTCTGCGGGTTCCAGCGGTTGCTCCAGCCATTGCCGAAGCTGCCCTGCGGGCCACCGTGGATCAGGAACGCCACCGGGTACTTCTTGCCTTCCTGGTAGTCGTGCGGCTTGACCACGTAGCCGTGCACGGTTTCGTTGTTCCAGCCCTTGAACGAGAACTGCTCGAAGTCACCGAAGTTCACGTCCGGCAGCATCTCACCGGCGCTCTGGGTGATCGCACGCTGCGGCGCGCCGGCAGCGGTGGTGCTGGTGAACACCTGGTCGCCGCTCTTGAGCGAGTTGCGGCTGAAGGCCAGCGTGTCGCCGGCGATGTCGAAGGCCGAGATGCTGCCCTCGCCCACTACCTTGCTGACCGCGCCATCGGCCACCTTCACCGCGAACAGCGGGTGTTCGCCCATGTCCTGCGCGGTGGTGTAGACGGTGCTGCCATCGGCCGACAGGGTGATGCCATCAGCCGAACGGTCCCACTGCGGGGCAATCTCGCGGGCCTTGCCACTGGCCAGGTCCAGCGCCATCAGGCCGAAGCGGTCTGCTTCGAAGCCCGGGCGCTTCATGGCGCGGTAGAACAGGGTCTTGCCGTCGGCGCTGAACACCGGGCCGGCATCCCACGCCGGGTTGGCGGCGGTCAGGTTGACCGGGGCGGCCTTGCCGGTGGCATCGAGCTTGTACAGGTCGAAGTTGGTCGACCACGGCTCCTGGTTGCCCTGCACGCGGATGCTGGCCACCACCGAGGTGCCATCCGGCGACCAGACGAAATCGTCGTTGCCACCGAACGGCTTGGACGGCGCATCGCCGGCCAGGGTCGCGCTGATCGCCGAGGCGCCCTTCACCGCGGCAGCACCAGCGGCCGGCAGCGGCGCGACGAACAGCGTGTTGCGACGGCCATCGGCCCAGGTGTCCCAGTGGCGCACGAACATGCTGTCGTAGATCTGCGCGCTGCTCTTGTCAGCCTTGGCGGCATCAAGCCGCTTGCTGGTGCAGGCCAGGTCCGAACCGCAGTCCTGGAACACGCCGGCGCTGAACAGCACGCGGTCGTCCTGCGGCGAGATGCGGTAGCTGTCCACGTCCAGCGCGAAGTCGGTCAGCTGGCGCGGCGTGCCCCCGGCCAGCGGCATCACGTACAACTGCTGGCTGCCGTTCCTGGCACTCAGGAAGTACACGCTCTGGCCGTCGGCGGAGATGGATGCCGAGTTCACGTTCCAGCCTTCCGGCGACAGGCGCTTGGGCGGGGCCAGGTCACGGGTGCGCAGGTCGCGGATCCACAGGCTGCTGCTGCCCTTCAGGTCAGCGTCGACCACGCGCTTGGCGAACACCACCTGGGCCCCGTTGCCGGCAAGCAGCGGCGCCGATACGCGGTCCAGCTTGACCATGTCGCGGACTTCAAAACCGCGCGCACTGGCCAGCGAAGGCAGGGCGGCGAGCAGGCACAGGGGCAGCAAGGCGTGACGAAGCTTCATGGGCATCTCCCGGGAAACGGCAAAACACGGATGGTAGGCGGCGCACGGACCCCGATGCAAAGGCATGAAGTCATGCCCGTGAAACAGCCGCAAACGGCAAAGCCGCCCTTGGGCGGCTTTGCGTTGGCTTGGTCCCGCCAGGCGTCTGCTTGAGCCCCGCTACCGCGTGAGCCCTGGCCTCTGCGTGAGCCCCTCTCCTGCGAAGCGGGAGAGGGGTTGGGGTGAGGGCGCCTTGGCTTTGCGCCAGGAGCTACGGCCAGATCAACCCCCAAGCGCCCCCATCCGCCCTTCGGGCACCTCCCCCCGCAAGCGGGGGAAGGGACAAAGTCACAGCAGGGTTGGTCTGCCTCAGGCCTTCGCCGCCTGCTCACCCTTCTTGCCAACCCGGTACAGCAGCAGGCCGACCAGGAACAGCACCACCAGGCCCGCCCAGGCCGAAGCCGAGGCCCAGGTATCGGCGAAGCTGCCCAGGTTCACCGCCAGCACGTCGCCACGGCCGCTGACCACGATTGGGATGGCGATGGCGATGCCCATCAGCGCCTCACCGGTGATCAGGCCGGCGGCGAACAGCACGCCCGGGCGATGCACACGGTCACGGCCTTCCTCGTCGTCCGGCTTGATCTTGTGGAAGCGTTCGACCAGGTAGGCCAGCAGGCCGCCCAGGAAGATCGGCACCATCAGCTCCAGCGGCAGGTAGATGCCGATGGCGGCGGCCAGCACCGGCACGCGGAAGCGCTTGCCGGTCTTCTTCAGCCACTCGTCGATGGCGATGATCACCGCACCGACGCCGGCGCCCAGCGCGATCATCATCCACGGCAGCTCGCCGCCGAACAGGCCACGCGCCACCGAGGCCATCAGGTTGGCCTGCGGAGCAGCCAGCGAGTTTGGATGTTCGGCAGTCGGGGCGCCGATGCCATAGGCGTGGGCCAGCAGGTTCAGCACCGGGGCCATGATCAGGGCACAGGAGAACGCACCGATGCCCAGCATCAGCTGCTGCTTCCACGGGGTGGCGCCGACCAGGTAGCCGGCCTTGAGGTCCTGCAGGTTGTCACCGCCGACCGCGGCCGCGCAGCACACCACCGCGCCGATCATGATCGCCGCCACCGGGCCCAGCGCCGAGTCACGGCCCATCAGCAGCACCAGCACCGCCGAAGCGAACAGGATGGTGGAGATGGTGATGCCCGAGACCGGGTTGTTGGACGAACCGATCAGGCCGGCCAGGTAGGCCGACACCGACACGAACAGGAAGCCGGCCACGATCATGATCAGGGTCATCGGGATCGAGACATGCCACTGGCCGACGATGGCCTGGTACAGGCCCAGCAGCGGCAGGGTGAAGGCAACCAGCGCGATCAGCATCCACTTCATCGGCAGGTCGCGCTCGGTCTCGGCCACCTGCACCGCACCGGCACTCTTGCGGGCCGCGGCGAAACCGCTCTTGATGCCCTTGACCAGCGACTTGCGCAGCGAGAACAGGGTCCACACGCCGCCGATCAGCATCGCGCCGACGCCGAGGTAACGGATCTTGGCGCCCCAGATGGCGAACGCGGCATCGGCCGAGGAGGCCGTGGCGATCTGCCCCGCCAGGCCCGGGTCGGTGTTCATGAAGAACGCCTGGTACAGCGGGATGGCGATGTGCCAGGACAGGATCGAGCCGGACACCACCACGATGCCGACGTTCAGGCCGACGATGTAGCCCACGCCCAGCAGCGCCGGCGACAGGTTGGTGCCGATGAAGGCGGTGATCTTGGAGCTGCCGACGTAGGCCGACTGCGCCCAGGCGTCCGGGAAGATGCGCAGGCCCGAGGCGGCGGCCAGCTTGACCAGGCCACCGATGGCGGCCGACAGGCCCAGGATCTTCATGCCCGGGCCGGGGTTCTCACCGGCCTTGAGCACTTCGGCCGCGGCCTTGCCCTCCGGGAACGGCAGCGGGTCCTCGACGATCATCGAACGGCGCAGCGGCACCGAGAACAGCACGCCCAGCAGGCCGCCCAGGCCGGCGATACCCAGCACCCACCAGTACTTGAAGTCCGGCCAGTAGCCCATGATGACCAGCGCCGGGATGGTGAAGATCACGCCGGCGGCGATCGACGAGCCGGCCGAGGCGCCGGTCTGGACGATGTTGTTTTCAAGGATGGTGCCGCCACCGAGCAGCCGCAGCACGCCCATCGAGACGACGGCGGCGGGGATGGCGGTGGCGATGGTCAGGCCTGCGAACAGACCCAGGTAGGCATTGGCGGCGGACAGGATCACCGCCAGCACGACGGCGAGCAGCACCGCGCGGAAGGTGAGCTGCCGAGGCGCAGCGTTATTCATGGAAAGCCCTTGGATGGCAAAAAACCGCTGCCACGCTAACGCCCGCTTAACGTCAAGTCCAGACGCAACGCGCCATCCGGTGGCAATGGGCAAAGCCTGTCCCCGGATCCGGCCTGCCCGGCCGCCGCATCCGGCAAGGTCCCGGGACAGGCCGGCAACGGCCGCCAAAGCGCGCCTATACTCGCCGGCTTCCTCCTTCCAGCACCGCCAATGTCCACCCGCCCATCCCTGTCCCGGGCCGGCAGCGACGACTTCCTGGGCCACCCCAAGGGCGTCTATGTCTGCTTCTTCACCGAAATGTGGGAGCGCTTTTCCTTCTATGGCATGAAGGCGCTGCTGTTGCTGTACCTGACCAAGTACCACCTGTTCGGCGACAAGGCCGGCCTGGACCTGCTGGGCGCCTACGGCGGGCTGGTCTACTGCATCCCGGTGTTCGGCGGGCTGCTGGCCGACCGCTGGCTGGGCATGCGCAAGGCGGTGGTGTTCGGCGGCATCCTGCTGGTGCTGGGCCATGCCGGCATGGCCTTCGAGGGCCAGCAGGCCCACCACGTCGGCGGCCAGGTGGTGCGCGACGAGGCCGCGCTGGGGGTGACCTACCTGTCGCTGGCGCTGATCATCATGGGGGTGGGCTTCCTGAAGCCGAACATCTCCACCATCGTCGGCAAGCTGTACCCGGACAACGACCCACGCCGTGATTCGGGCTTCTCGCTGTTCTATGCCGGCATCAACCTGGGGGCACTGTTCGCCTCGCTGGTGTGCGGCTTCCTGGGCGAGGCCTACGGCTGGAAGTACGGTTTCGGTGCGGCCGGCATCGGCATGCTGGTGGGCCTGGCCATGTTCCTGTGGGGCCAGAAGTACCTGCACGGCCACGCCGAACCGCCGCAGCCGGCGACCCTGCGCGAGCGCGTGCTCGGCATCCGTCGCGAGTGGCTGATCTACGTGCTGGCGGTGCTGGCGGTGGTGCCGGTGGCGGCGCTGATGTGGGCCGCGGCCAACGGTGCGTTCGCGCTTGGTGGCGAAATCAGCCTGGCGCTGATGCTGATGATCGTGGTGCTCGGCGGCGTGCTGCTGTGGTTTGCCTGGTTCACCGGCACCCAATGCACGCCGGTGCAACGCCAGCAGATGATCGCGCTGATGGTGCTGATCTTCATGGCGCTGGTGTTCTTCACCCTGTATGAGCAGACCTACGGCTCATGGGTCACCTTCACCGACCGTCTGCTCACCAAGGACCTGGTGCCGGCACTGGTGATCCGCGAAGGCATGCCGCTGCCATGGTCGATCGTGTCGCTGCTGCTGGCGCCGCTGGGCTTCGTGGTGGCTGCACGACTGTCCGACCGCGACCCGGATTCCAATGCGCCACGCATGCTGTTCGCGCTGATCGTCGCCGCGATGCTGGTGATGCTGGTGCGCGACTGCCTGGTGCTGCCACAGACGGCCGGTTCACTAACCTACCTGGGCGCGTTGTTCCTGGTGCTGCTGGCGCCGCTGTTCGCGGCGTTGTGGGCATGGCTGGACAAGCACCGGCTGGACCCCTCCAAGCCGGTGAAGTCCTCGTTCGGGCTGGTGTTCGGCGCGTTGTCGTTCGTGCCGCTGGCGCTGGCCGCGCAGCAGGTGGGCGCAACCGGGCAGATGGCCAGCGTGTGGTGGCTGGTGCTGGCCTACTTCGTGCTGGAAGTTGGCGAGATGTGCCTGTCGCCGGTGGGCCTGTCGGCGGTCACCCAGTTGGCGATGCCACGGGTGATGAGCCTGATGATGGGGACCTGGTTCCTGGCCACGGCGTTCTCCGAGACGCTGGCGGCCTTGTTCGGCAAGCTGGCGGCCATCGACGTGCCCGAAGGCGAGGTGATGAACATCGCCGAGGCTGCCGCGCGCTACGAACATCTGTTCTGGCTGCTGATGTGGATTGGCCTGGGCTGTGCGGTCGTCGCCCTGCTGGCCTCGCCACTGCTCAAGCGGATGATGCACGGCGTACGCTGAGCTACGCAGGAGCGGATTCGACTACGAAGCCGCTGCCACTCCGGGCAAAGCCAACGGCCCCCCTCCCCAACCCTCCCCTTGCCTACGGCAAAGGGAGGGAGCGGTCCGTGGCACCTGACACGGCAGGCGTGGCCTCGGCCGCAAAGCCGATACCGCTTCGGGTAAAGCCACCTGCCTGCGAAGGAAGCACATGGCGCCTGCAACCGTCATCAGAACGACGTCTGCACCTTGATGCCCGCCACGAACGCGCCGTCCACTTCCGTCACACCACCGGGGTGGCGCACGTACTGCAGGTTCGGGCGAATCGTCAGCCACGGCGCGACATGCACGCCGTAATACACCTCGGCGTTGTATTCGGTGTCCTGCAGCGGCTGATACAGCGGATCCAGGTAATCCTCGGCACCGTTCACTGCGTTCAACAACATCTGCCGGCGACGCACCTCTGCATTGACATGGATCCGTGCCACGCCGATGCCCAGGTCATCCTGCGGACGGGCGTCGAAGGGGCCGGCATAGACCAGGCCGACCTGCTGGTAGTTGTCCACCACATTGGTCGCCTTGTCATGCGCGGTGTAGGTGGCGAACACCTTCAGCCCACGCGTGGCATCGCCGCCTCGGGCCGTGAGCTGCTGCTGCACCTCCACCCACGCGCCGTGCTTGCGGCCATGCGACTGGAACGGATTTCCCGTCACCGCCTGGGGCAACCCGTCCACGTCCTTGAAGACGTCTTCGGCCCGCGCGGTGCTGTAGTAGTAGCCCAGCCGGTACTCGCCCGGCAGCGCTGCGGTCCCCAGCCGGGGGTGCCAGACCAGCTCGATGGGGACCAGCGTTCCGGCGCGCCCCTCCGTGCTGAAGGTGAAACCGCGTCGGCGGTCGAGGACCGAGGGATTCTGTTCATAGGCGCCCACCTGCACGAGCCAATCCGGCGCGAAGCTGAAACGGACGCGTGCCGCCCATTGGCTGACCGGCCAGTTGTACCAGATGCTCCCCGCCCAGTTGCCGACCTGCGAGCCGCAGAAGGCCAGGTTCTGGAAGTCGCAGGGAAAGCTGTTGAAGTCCTCGCCCGGGCCAAAGCGCCCGAGCTTCACATCCAGGGCACCATCAACGTAGGCCTGCTGGTACCAGAGCTGGGTAAGCCGCCAGGTCTGCCCTCGCCCCCAGATCTCCTGCACCGAACTGAGCTGTCCGGCACGCGGGTCGGCGATGCGCGTACTGGACAGATTCTTGCCGCTCCGCTCGGTGACGGTCACCTGCAACTGCGCCGCCTTCCAGCCGAATACCTTTTCCAGATCCAGGTGCATGCCCAGCGCGAACTGGTCGCTGTAGCGCCCCACCTGGTCGTCGTTGTAGCCACCGTCAAGGTTGGTCGCCACCTCGCCGACATAGTCGAGGTTGAAGTCGATGCCGCGCGCCTGGAGCCCCGTGCGCTTGCCGCCCCAATCACCCAGCATCCACTTCGAATCAGACGCGAAGGCATCGGCCGCATGCGCCGAGCCGCACAAGGCCATCGAACACAACAAAAACGCGCAGCCCGCTGCAAGCGTTGGCGAACGGAGAGTGGGGACTTTGATCACGTGGCGACCTCCTCGGGTGGTTCTTGCCTCCGCGCATGGCGCGGCCCTCTCCAAGCCCCGCCCTACGGGCATAAGGATGCATGGAGACATGCATTGCTCTGTGAAATACGGCAAGGCAGCGACCCGCGCCGTACCGGCCGCGGCGTTACGCCCGGGGGCGAATCCGCGAAACCCGCGCACCAGGAACCCTTCCGTCCCGGCGGCACGGGTTGGCCGCGCAGCGATGTTAGGTTCGTGCCCATCGCGCACACGCGCGCCCTTCCAGGACGCATCGTTACGCTGGCCAATCCACCACTCGCGACATGCGGCACACACGCGCATGCGCCTCACTTTCCTGCAGAAACACCGTCGCCAAGCCTCGTTGAATCAATGGCATGCGAAACCAGATGCGGACATTCAGTGTCTGCCGGACAGTGGAAATGATCACCGCGCCCTGTTTAGGACATGCAGCGTTTCACCCTGTTCATTGCGCTGACATATCCGCGGCACACAGCACGCACCACCCACGACCTACAAGGCGGGAGGGCAGGAAGAACGATGCAACGCGCATGGAATCCGGGAACACCGACCTACCACCGCTTGGATGGCAGCGATCACCTGCCCGACCCTCGACTCGCCTTGTGCCCCAGAAGCTACGGACAGTGAGCGATGACAGATGTTGGAGCCGCAGGCGGCGATCGACACTGCATCATTCCGTCAATCGATCTGCGCCTACCTATGCCGCTTCAGGCAAGCGGACGAGCACCCTTCAAACCGAGCATGGAGAGAACATCAGCAAGCGGCGTTTGAACACGTGACGATCGATTGCACTTGATGCCCGTCAATCCCGCCGTTACTACCGGGAGGACCAGAACGACTGCCTGCAATGGCAACAGCATGGCAACTGATCAGCGAGAGTGATCAAACGATGTGCTTTTCAGGCATCCATTGCACAGCGGCGTCAGTGAACACATCGCAATGCATTGCGACAAGAACGAAGTCCGAAAGCATCAAGGCCCGCATCGTTGCGGATGCGGGCCTTGATGGAATCATGCTTGCGAGTTACCGCTAAAAATTAGAACGGAATATCGTCGTCGGCAAAATCGTCCATCGGCGGCGCCGACTGCTGGGCCGGTGCCGGGCGCTGCTGCTGGCGCTGGCCGCCGCCGTAACCGCCGCCACCCTGGTCCTGGTTGCCGTAGCCGCCACCGCCCTGCTGCTGGCGCGGGGCCGACTGGCGCTGCGGGCGATCGCCACCGAAGTTGCCACCGCCACCGCCGCCGCCTTCACCACGGCCGCCGAGCATCTGCATCTCGTTGGCGACGATGTCGGTGGAGTACTTCTCCACGCCATCCTGGCCGGTGTACTTGTCGTAGCGCAGCTCGCCTTCGACATAGACCTGCGAACCCTTGCGCAGGTATTCACCGGCGATCTCGCCGAGCTTGCCGAAGAACACCACGCGGTGCCATTCGGTGCGCTCCTGGTTGTTGCCATCGCGGTCCTTGCGGACGCTGGTGGTGGCAAGGCTCACGCGGGTGATGGCCATGCCGGCCTGGGTGTACTTGGTGTCCGGGTCGTTGCCGAGGTTGCCGACCAGGATGACTTTATTGATGCCGCGGGCCATAGGATTGTTTCTTCCGTTGGGAGCCAGGATCCGCGCCGACGGTGTTGCGGCCGGCGCAAAGGGGTCCTGACAAGGGGACTGGGGGATGCGTAACGCGGGATGTTAACACCGCGGCCCGCGTTCACCCGCGCTCGCGATCAATCCTCGGCCTCGGCCGACATGCTGCCGAGGTAATCGCGCAGGTCCTGCGGCCATGGAGCGATGGAGCGGGCAAAACCTGCCTCGTCGCCGGCGAACAGCAGGCGGCTGGCCTCCTCGAAGCCCGGCAGGTCACCGGCCAGGGTGGACATGGCCTTGTAACGGGCCTCCGATGAGGCCAGGAGACCCTGCTCCTGCTCGCGCCGGCGGGCTTCATCCACCAGCCGGCGCAACGCCTGCGAGGCCCCGCCGCGTTGGCTGGCCAGCCATTCCCAATGCCGCGGCAGCAGGGTCACCTCGCGGGCCACCACGCCCAGCCGGGGACGACCGCGTTCACGTGGAGCGGCAGCCTCCTGCGGCGCGGCCGGCGCAGGTGCCAAGCGGGCCTGCAGGCGCTCCAGCACCCGTGCCAACCCGCCACGCAGGCCCAGGTCAACTGTTTCCCCGGAGCCATCGTTGAGCAGCAGCAGCGGCCGACCATCGGCCCCCACGCCACCGCGCGCCACGGCCTCGGCCACCACCTGCTGCAGCGGCCCCCTGGCCAGCAGCTGGTGCCCCTCGAACAAGGCGTGCGGCGCGTTCAGCGGATCGTTCATAGCACCTCTATTTTAATCCGGGTAATATCTGTGACTGAATTACACCCGGGCAATATTGCCACATCTTCGAGAATCCCTCATGGACAAACAAACCCGCCGTCAGCAAAGCGCCGACTACAAGTGGCAGGAAGTACAAAGCGGCATCTACCAGATCCACTGCACCGCCACCGATGCGCGCTGGGCAGGCATCGCCCTGAACCTGTCCGCGATCCGCAACCGGCTGTGGTTCGGCCTACGCCAGGGCAGCCATCCGCACCGGCAACTGCAGCAGGCCTGGGCAGCGCACGGTGCCGACGCATTCCAGTGGGAGCCGATCCTTGCGTTGGAAGAAGACCCGGAGCGGCCGGATTTCGAGCGCGACCGATTGCTGCGCGATGCGCTCGAACAGCACTGCCTGCAGAGCGGCGCAACGCCATTGCGTTAAGCGCCCGCATGGCCGGTGGCGGCAACGCATTTGCATGGCATGATGCCCGGCGGCACCTCCCCTCGGCGCACGATGACCATCAAAGGCAAAGCCACCTCCCTGGATATCGCACACATGGCCGGCGTCTCGCAGCCGACCGTGTCGCGTGCCCTGCGTGGCAGCCCGATGGTGAACGCCGAGACGCGCAAGCGCATCCTGGAGATCGCGCGCCAGCTGAACTACAAGGTCGACAAGAACGCTTCCAGCCTGCGCTGCCAGCAATCCGGCACCCTGGCGCTGCTGTTCTTCGAGGACCCCACCCCGGACGATTCGCTGATCAACCCGTTCTTCCACTCGATGCTGGGTTCGATCACCCGTGCCTGCGCGCTGCATGGGCATGACCTGCTGGTGTCCTTCCAGCAGCTGTCCAGCGACTGGCATGCCGACTTCGAGGACAGCAACAAGGCCGACGGCATCATCCTGCTCGGCTACGGTGATTACCACGAGTCGGTGGAACGGCTGGAGCGGCTGGTCGAACAGGGCACGCACTTCGTCCGCTGGGGCGCGGCGCTGCCGGGCCAGCCCGGGGTATCGGTGGGCAGCGACAACTTCCAGGGCGGGTTCGACATCACCGCCCACCTGCTCGACCAGGGCTGCCGGCGCATTGCCTTCTTGGGCCATGCCGACAGCCATTACCCGGAGTTCGCCGAGCGTTACCGCGGCCATGCCGAAGCCCTGCGCGCGCGCGGGCTGACGCCGGAGGCCGCGCTGCAGCACGATGCCATCACCACCGAGGATTCCGGCCATAACGCCTGCCTGGCCCTGCTGGACCGCGGCGAGCGTTTCGACGCGGTCTGCGCCGCCAGCGACCTGATCGCCATCGGCGCGCTGCGTGCGCTGCGCGAGCGCGGCCTGCGCGTGCCGGACGACGTGGCGGTGACCGGGTTCGACGATATTCCGCTGGCCGGTTCGGTATCGCCGGCGTTGACCACGGTGCAACAGGACACCAAGCAGGCCGGCCAGTTGCTGGTGGAAAAACTGCTGGGGCTGATCGCGCGCGAGCCGGTGGAGGGCATCAACATCCCGGTGAAGCTGGTGGTGCGGGAATCGTCGCGCCGACAAGCCTTGTAGCAGCGGCTTCAGTGGCGATGCCGAGAGCGAAGAAGCCAGTACGCTGGCTGTAGTTGCAGTTTTCCCTTGGGGCTGACGACGTGGTCGGCTTCGCGGCCGAAGCCGCGCCTACCCAGGCACGTTGGTCAACTGAAGTCCTTGAGGATCTCCTGCAGGCCCGCCGGCGAGATCTCGAAACCCAGCGAAGTACCCGGATTGACCACCACGCCATAACCGCCCGGTACGCGGCGCAGTACTTCGAACATCAACATGCGGATGTTGTGCGGCGCCTGCTGGGTGTGGAAACCGACGCGCGACATGTCGGTGAATACCGCCACATGCAGGACGCCCTGCTTGTCGAACAGCAACGGGTCGAAGCCACTGCCGTCCGGCGTGACCAGGCTGCCGGTGAGCAGCACTACCTCCGAGGCGATAAACGCCTGCATGAAGGCCTTGATCGGCAGCTTGCCGTCCATCGCGGTCTGCAGCAGCGTTTCGATGGGGGTCTGCGGGGAAAGCTCGTTCATGGGTACTGCGTGGGGATGCGGGGATGTGGATTGTAGCGGGTGGCTGTTTGCAGCGGCCCTCTCCCCAACCCCTCTCCCGCTTGCGGGAGAGGGGCTTCGGTTATCCGGGGGCTTGGGGGCTGCGAGCGCCCGCTTTTGCCCCCGCCCTTTTCGTCGGCTGGGGAGGGGTTGGCTGTTTGCCGAATCGCTGAATGACGCCCTCCCCCCATCTCCCGCTTGCGGGAGAGGGGCTTTGGTTGGTCAGCGCTTCAGGTGTTGGTTGCGGGCCTGCTGGTCGGCCATTGCGGCATCCAGCTGTGCTTTCAACTCGGCCTGCTCTACCTCGCCCTCCAGCACGAACACCTTGATGCCATGGGCCGGCACGTCGGTCTTCAAGGTGCGCCGCACGGCCAACGTGCCGCCGTCCAACGCGTCGCGCCATTGTCCGGCCTGCAGGTAGCGGCTCACCTCGAACGCCTGCGCCGTGTTCCCCTTGTTGAGCAGCACCAGCGCGGTCTGCGCGGTGTCGCCCTGTTGCAGCACGCGGAAGAACACCGCCTGGTCACCCTGCAGGCGCTCGTTGACCTGCAGGCCGCGCTGCAGCGCTGGGGTGGCCTGGCGCAGCCGCGCGATGCGCTGCAGGGGGCCGAAGATCGGGCTCTGCGGCGCATGGGCAATGCGCTCCTGGCCGAAGTAGGCGCGGTTGCCGGCGTGCTCGGCGCGGCCACGCATGAAGCCGGTCTCCGAGCCGTAGTACAGCACCGGGATGCCGCGTGCGGTGAACAGCCAGTTGTGCGCGTCGATGAACCCGGCATCGGTCGCGTCCAGGCGCGCCATGTCGTGGTTGTCGTAGAAGCTCATCAGCTCGTACGGATTGGCGTACGGCCCACCGGTCAGGTGCAACGGTTCGGACAGGGCCTCGAAGCCCTTCTGCTCCTTGCCGAATACCGCCGACATCGCGCCGCGTAGCGGGAAATCCAGCACGCTGACATTGGCGTTGCCTGGCCAGGTGTGCTCGGCGATCTTGCTGGCGTCGTAGTCGAAGGCTTCGCCGAACATGAACATGCCCGGGTGTTGCGCGCGGATGCGCTGCACGAACGCATGCCACCACGGGTGCGGCAGCCAGCCGATGGTGTCGATGCGCAGCGCGTCCACGCCCTGCCCCGTCCATTGCAGGTAGGCGCCGACCAGGTAGTCCATCACCGCCGGGTTGTGCTCGTTGAAGTCGGACAGCTCGGCCAGGTTGCCATCGAAGATCGAGCCCTTGCTGCCATCGACCGGGCCGATGTTGTTGTAGAACGCATGCAGCCGGTTGTGCGTAGGGTCGAGCTTGTCCGGCGGCAGGTTCTGGTGGTCGGCGATCAACCGGCCATCCTTGTCGAAGATCTGGCCGAACTGCGGCTGGGCGGTCGGCATGGTCCAGGCCGGCGAGCCATGGTTGCCGACGATGTCCAGCACCACCTTCAGCCCGGCACCGTGCAGGCCCTGGGTCAGGCCGGCGAAGTCCAGGCCGGCGCTGGGCAGGTGCTCGTCCAGCTTGTAGAAATTCACGCCCCAGTAGCCGTGGTAACCGGTCTTGCCCCGGTCGGTCAGCGTGCTGGTGCAGCTGATCGGCTTGCTGCCGGTGAAGGCCTGGTCCGGGTTGTCGACGATCGGGGTGATCCACACCGCACCGAAGCCGAGCCCGCGGATGTAGTCGGCATTGTCGAGCAGGCCCTTGAAGTCACCACCGAGGTAGCCGATGTTGCCGTCGATCTTGTCCGGGCACGGCACCGGGATGTCGAAGGTGCGGTGTGCGCCGCCCTGGTCACGGTGGTCGTTGGCGGTGTCGCCGTTGACGAAGCGGTCGGTGACCACGAAGTACACCGCATCGCTGGCGAACGGCTCGGACGTACCCACGTAGTCCGGCCGCGCGGCCAGGACGGGAGCGGCGGCCAGCGCCAACGAGACTGCCACCGACAAACGCATGCGCATCACACCACCTCCGGTTGCGACGGAACCCGCAGCACGCACAGGCCGGCGACGAACAGGCTGCAGCCGCCCAGCACCAGCACATGCATCGGCACGCCGCCCAGCCAGCTGCGCAGGGCAAAGCCCAGCGCACTGGCCGCGACCAGCTGCGGGATCACGATGAAGAAATTGAAGATGCCCATGTACACGCCCATCTTGGTGGACGGCACGCTGTCGGACAGCAGGGCGTACGGCAGCGACAGGATCGAGGCCCATGCAAAGCCGACGCCGACCATCGACAGCAGCAGCCACGCCGGGTCGCTGATGAACATCAGCGAGACCAGGCCCAGCCCTCCCAGCCACAGGTTGACCAGGTGGCTCCAGCGCAGGCCCATCACCCGCACCATCAGCGGGATCACCAGCGCGGCCAGCGCGGCGAAGCCGTTGTAGGCACCGAACAGCACGCCCACCCAGTTGGCCCCTTCGTTGTAGGCCGCCGATTGCGGGTCGGTGGAGCCGAAATGGGTACCGGCGACCGCGGCGGTGGTGTAGATCCACATCGCGAACAGGGCGAACCACGAGAAGAACTGCACCCATGCCAGCCGACGCATGGTGGTGGGCATGGTGCGCAGGTCGCCGACGATGGTCGCCAGCATGTGCGTGCCCGGCAGCATCCGGGCCACGCCCAGCAGCAGGCCGTAGGCCGCGCACAGACCGGCCAGCACGTACAACATGCGGTCGCCCTGCCGCCAGGCGATCAATGCCGCCAGCAACACGCCCAGCCCCAGCCAGCCGAGGATGTGGCTCGCGCGTGGCGGGCCGATCACCGGCGCGGCCGCATGCAGCGGCGAGGGTTCGGCATCGTCGAAACCGGCCAGTTCGGCCGGCGAGTACTCACGGGTGCTGACCACCGTCCAGATGATCGCGGCCAGCAGCACGGCGGCACCGAAGTAGAACGCATAGCGCACGGTGTCCGGCACCTGCCCCGGCGCGGCGGTGTTGGCCACGCCGAAGTGGGCCAGCAGGTACGGCAGGAAGCTGGCGACGATGGCACCCACGCCGATGAAGAAACTCTGCATCGCGTAGCCGCTGGGACGCTGCCGCGGCGAAAGCTGGTCACCGACGAAGGCGCGGAACGGTTCCATCGACACGTTGATCGAGGCATCCAGCACCCACAGCGTGCCGGCCGCGATCCACAGCGTCGGTGAATTGGGCATCACCAGCAGGGCCAGCGTGGTCAGCACCGCGCCGATCATGAAGAACGGGCGGCGGCGTCCCCAGCGCGTCCAGGTGCGGTCAGACAGGTAGCCGATCACCGGCTGTACCAGCAAGCCGGTCAGCGGCGCGGCGATCCAGAGCCCCGGCACTGCCTCCATCGAGGCCCCCAGGGTCTCGAAGATGCGGCTGGCATTGGCGTTCTGCAGTGCAAAGCCGAACTGGATGCCCAGGAAGCCGAAGCACATGTTCCAGATCTGCCAGAACGACAATTGCGGTTTGCTTTTCATCAAGCGGTTCCCCCCTCCGGGAATCACGGATGCGATGTACGGGCGCCGTTGCGCCGGGCCATGGTAGAGGCGTGGTGGCGGATGCGCACCGCCGGTGCATACGTATTCAGTGCCCCTGCCGGCCATGACGCCCTGCACCAACTGGAATAGTGGTGGCACCTGCTTCCCGTTCCTGCACCCCGGAGTTGATACCCGACATGGCACCGCCACGCCCGTCCTCCCGCCTGTTCCGCCTGAAACTCGCCTTCACCCTGCTGCTGGCCGGCCTGCCCGCCGCACACGCGGCCGAACTGGCCCGCGTCAGCTCGCCCGGCGACGTACTGACCGTCACCCTCGAATCGCAGCATGAAGGGCGCCTGGCCTACCGGGTGGAGCGCAACGGCGAGGCGGTGATCGCGTCCTCGCGGCTGGGCTTCCTGCTCGACAGCGGCCGGCTGGAGCGCAACCTGGCACTGACCGGGCAAGCGCGCCGCAGCGTCGACGAAACCTGGGAGCAACCCTGGGGCGAACGCCGCCTCACCCGCAACCACTACAACGAACTGCGCGCCAGCTTCACCGAGAAGGCCCCCTCGGGCGTCGCGCACGGGCGCCGCTTCGACGTGGTGTTCCGCGTCTACGACGATGGTGTGGGCTTCCGCTACGAGTTCCCGCAGCAACCGGCGATGCAGCAGGCACGGATCAACGCCGAGCTGACCGAATTCGCCCCGGCGCGACCGGCCACGGCCTGGTGGATCCCCGCCTTCGAGTGGAACCGCGAGGAGTACCTGTACCACCGCACCCCGCTCAACCAGATCGGTACCGCGCAGACCCCGCTCACCCTGCGCAGCGACAACGGCCTGCACCTGTCCATCCACGAAGCGGCGCTGGTCGACTACGCCGGCATGAACCTGGCCCGTGGCGATGGCGACGTGCTGCGCGCTGCGCTGACCCCGTCCAGCAACGGCGCGCCGGTGGTCCGCGCACTGCCGTTCAACACCCCGTGGCGCACGCTCCAGGTCGGCGAGAAGGCTGGTGACCTGGTCGAATCCAGCCTGATCCTCAACCTCAACGAACCCAATGCCATCGGCGACGTGAGCTGGTTCACGCCGGCCAAGTACGTCGGTGTCTGGTGGTCGCTGCACCTGGAAACCGAAACCTGGGCGACCGGCCCGAAGCACGGCGCCACCACCGCCAACACCCGTCGTTACATCGATTTCGCCGCCGCCAATGGCTTCCGTGGCGTGCTGGTCGAAGGCTGGAACCCGGGCTGGGACGGGGACTGGTTCGCCAACGGTTGGGGCTTCGACTTCACCCGCCCCACCGCCGACTTCGACCTGCCGGGCCTGGCGCGCTACGGCGCGGACAAGGGCGTGCACCTGATCGGCCACCACGAAACCGCCTGCGCGGTCAGCCACTACGAGCGCCAACTGCCGGCCGCGCTGGACCTGTATGCGCGCAATGGCGTGGACGTGGTCAAGACCGGTTACGTCTGCGACGCCGGCGACATCCAGCGCCAGGACACGGCCGGTGGCCCGGTGGTGCGCGAGTGGCACGAAGGCCAGTGGATGAGCAACCACAACCTGCGCGTGCTCAAGCAGGCCGCCGACAGGCACATCGCGATCAACTCGCACGAGCCGATCAAGGACACCGGCCTGCGCCGTACCTGGCCCAACTGGGTCTCGCGCGAGGGCGCGCGCGGCATGGAATTCAATGCCTGGGGCAACCCGCCGAACCCGCCCGGCCACGAGGCCACGCTGGTGTTCACCCGCATGCTCGGCGGGCCGATGGACTACACCCCCGGCATCGTCAGCCTGAAGGGCCGCAACGGCCTGCCGCTGCGCAGCACCCTGGCCAAGCAGCTGGCGCTGTACGTGGTGCTGTACAGCCCGATCCAGATGGTGGCCGACCTGCCCGAGCATTACGCCCAACACCCGGACGCCTTCCAGTTCATCAAGGACGTGGCGGTCGACTGGGAACAGAGCCATGTGCTCAACGGCGAGGTGGGCCAGTACGTGACGCTGGCGCGCAAGGCACGCGGCTCGGAGGAGTGGTTCATCGGCAGCGTCGGTGACGAGCAGCCGCGTTCCCTGCAGGCCTCGCTGTCGTTCCTGGACCCCAAGCGCCGCTACCGCGCCGAGATCTACCGCGACGGCGACGGTGCCAACTGGGAGACCCGGCCATTTGCCTTCGTCCGCGAGACCCGCGAAGTGCGCAGCAGTGACAGCCTGGCCCTGCCGCTGGGTGCCGGCGGTGGCGCGGCGGTGCGGCTGGTGCCGCTGGACTGACCCGCGCGCCCTGCAGGAACGCCCCCGGCCGCGTGGCTGGCCAGACCGATCTGCAAGGACGGAGCACAACTTCAGATGCCCGGTGGCCGCGTTGGCAATGGCTTCGCGGCCGGGGCCGCGGCTGCGGGCATCGCTCGCCTGCCGGAAGCGTTTTCACCGCCATTCCACCACCGCAAAACCCATTGAATACGTATGCAGGGCGATTCCGCGACGTTGCCCGCTGATTACCATGCGAGACATGTCGCAGGCAGCCCCATCGCACCGCCGACACGTGCACGGAGACCACTCCGGCATGCAGAAAAAACAATCCGACGACATTACCTGGGAGGGGAGAATGTTGAACACCAAGCGCAACCTGTTGAGCGCGGCGCTCGCGTCCGCCATCGCACTGACCGCCACCGGCGTCCAGGCGCAAACCGCCGACGAAACCGCCAAGAAGGCCGACGCCACCGACCTGGACACGGTCACCGTCACCGGCATCCGCCGCGGCATCGAGAGCGCCATCTCGGTCAAGCGTGATTCCACCTCGATCGTGGAAGCCATCTCGGCCGAGGACATCGGCAAGCTGCCGGACGTGAGCATCGCCGAGTCGATCGCCCGCCTGCCCGGCCTGGCCGCCCAGCGCGTCGCCGGCCGCGCCCAGGTCATCAGCGTGCGTGGTCTGTCGCCCGACTTCGCCACCACGCTGCTCAACGGGCGCGAGATGGTCAGCACCGGCGACAACCGCAGCGTCGAGTTCGACCAGTACCCGTCGGAACTGATCAGCGGTGTCACCGTCTACAAGACCCCGGACTCGGGCCTGGTCGGCCAGGGCCTGTCCGGCACGCTGGACATGCAGACCGTGCGCCCGCTCAGCTACGGTGACCGCGTGATCGCCATCAGCGGCCGCTACCAGAAGAACTCGCTGGGCGAAGCCGCCGGCGAAGACCCGTATGGCAACCGCATCAATGCCAGCTTCGTCGACAAGTTCGCCGACGACACCATCGGCCTGGCGATCGGTTACTCCCACTCGGAGATGTCCAAGCAGGAGAACCAGGTCGGCCTGTACGAGCCGTGGCAGGCCCTGGGGGGCGATGACTGGCGCCCGGGCGTCACCGCCGGCACCTACTATTCCGACGGCATCAAGGCACTGCGCCGCACCGGCCACTCCAAGCGCGACGGCGTGATGGCCACCCTGCAGTTCCGTCCCAACAACACCTGGACGAGCACGCTGGACGCCTTCTACACCAAGGCCAAGGAGTACGACACCGCCAACCAGATGGAGATCCACCTGGGCGACTACAACGGCGGCTACGGCCGGCTGGATGTCACCGACGTGGTGGTCAACGACAACGGCAGCTTCGTCAGCGGCACCGCGCACAACGTCTACCCGCTGGTGCGCGGCATGTACAACCACCGCGAAGACAGCATCAAGGCACTGGGCTGGAACAACGAGTTCAACTTCGAGCGCGTGCGCGTGGTGGCCGACGTCAGCTGGTCCAAGGCCGAGCGCGACGAGATCAACCTGGAGAACAACCTGCAGCTGTTGCCGGCACCGCAGCTGGATTCGGTCAAGCTCAACTTCGGTGGCGGCAGCTTCCCGCAGTTCACCCCGGGCATGGACTACTCCGACTACAGCAAGCTGTACCTGACCAACACCATCTATGGCTCTGGCTACGGCAAGACCCCGCACGTGGACGACGAGCTGAAGGGCGTCAAGCTGATGGCGACCTTCCCGGTGCCGGACGGCTTCAACTGGTTCTCCGACTTCGACGTGGGCGTGAACTACGCCGACCGCAGCAAGAACAAGACCCAGGCCGAAGGCAACATCAACCTCGGCGCGCAGGGCATCACCAGCATCGACGGAGACCTGCAGTACAAGCCTGTCAACCTGGGCTTTGCCGGTGCCGGCTACATCCCGGCCTGGAACGTGCCCGCCGCCGTGGCCCGCTACATGGTATTCAACCCGACCACCACCGAGAGCTACCTGATCCCGAAGCAGTGGACGGTGGACGAGGAGATCACCACCACCTTCCTGCGTGCCAACATCAGCACCCAGATCGGCTCGATCCCGGTGCGCGGCAACGTCGGCATCCAGGCCCAGCACGTGCGCCAGTCCTCCAGCTCGAACTACTGGGATGGCGGGCAGCCGGTCGGCAGCCAGGTCATCCCGATCAACGAAGGCAAGAGCTACCTCGACTTCCTGCCGAGCCTGAACCTGGCCTTCGAACTGCCGGCCGAGAACACCGTGCGCTTCGCCCTGGCCCGCCAGGTCGCACGCCCGCGCGTGGATGAGCTGCGCGCGTCGATGGAATTCGGCGTGGATACCAACAACGGCAAGCCCGGCGCCAGCGGCGGCAACCCGAACCTGGACCCGTGGGTGGCCAACGCGGTCGACCTGTCCTGGGAGAAGTACTTCGGCAACAAGGCCTACGTGGCTGCCGCGGTGTTCTACAAGGACCTGAAGACCTACATCTACACCGAGAAGCGCGACGGCTATGACTTCACCCAGCAGGTCGATGCCTGGCTGGAAGCCAACGCCATTTCGCTGCCGCCGGGCGTGGTGGTCGACAAGACCGGCACCTACACCGCACCGTTCAACGGCAACGGTGGCAGCCTGCGCGGCGCCGAGCTGACCGCCTCGCTGCCGCTGGACCTGTTCTTCGAAGGCCTGCGCGGCTTCGGCGTGGTCGCCAGCGCCAGCTTCAACGACAGCAACATCACCATCCCGCCGGACCCGGGCACCACCTCCAGCGTCGGCTCCGAACCGATCATGCTGCCGGGCCTGTCCAAGCGCGTGTACAACTTCACCGCCTACTACGAGAACAGTGGCTTCGAAGTGCGCCTGAACCAGCGCAAGCGCTCGGACTTCATCGGTGAGATCGGCAACTTCAACGGCAACCGCACCCTGCGTTACGTCAAGGGCGAGGACGTGCTGGATGCGCAGGTGGGCTACAGCTTCGGCGACGGCACGATGTTCAAGGGCCTGAGCCTGTTCCTGCAGGCCAGCAACCTGACCAACTCCAAGTACGAGACCTACGCCGGCAGCAAGGACCGTCCGCTGGAAACCGTGGAATGGGGCCGCACCTACCAGGTTGGCGTGAACTACAAGTTCTAAGCCGTTCTGGCCGGAGACACAGTAAAGGCCCGCTGCGTGTGCAGCGGGCCTTCTGCGTTGGTGGCAACGATGTCGTGGCGGGTTACCGGGATGCCGTGATGGGGTACCGGGGAAGTGTTTTCAGCCCGGCGGGAGTGCCGTCCAGGAGCAACCTGCTGGCACTGCACTGGTGCTGGTGCTGATACAGCAGCGGCGAACTCTGCCTGGGAAGTTGTGTCCGGATCTCCCCACAGGTGGGAAGCGCTTTGGCTTTGGCTCTTGCTTTGGCTCTGCTCTGGCCTTGGCTTCGGCTTTCGATTCAGCATTGGCCTTTGTCATTCCCTTCTCCCGCTTGCGGGGGAAGGTGCCCGGAGGGCGGATGGGGGAGCTTTGGCTTGGCTTCAACTTTGGATTGCAGCCAAGAGCACCCTCACCCCAACCCCTCTCCCGTGAACGGGAGAGGGGCTTAAGCCACAACAAAAGCCACAGCCACAGCCACAGCCAAAGAAAAGGCGGAGATGCCATCTCCGCCTGCATGAAAGAGAGAAACGGGAACTCAGCTGCGACGTGCGCAGTACACCGCGTTTCCAGCCAGTACCAGTTCGCCAGCTTCCAGCGCACCGGCCACTGGACCCGGCAGCGCCAAGGCCTGCCACTCCCCGGCCGGCAGCGCATGCCGCACCGTATCCCCTGACAGATTGAACGCCAGCAGCAAGGTCTCATCGCCCGCCTGACGTTCGAACAACAACACCGGCTCAGTGCTGTCCAGGAAGCGGATCGTCCCCTCCACCAACGCCGGATGCGCCTTGCGCCAGCGCAGGAAGCTGCGGAAGGCATGCAGTGTCGAATCACCGTCCGCTTCCTGCGTTTGCACCGACAGCGCGCGATGCTCGGCCGGAATCGGCAGCCACGGCTTGCCCTGGGTGAAACCGGCCAGGGCCTGGTCCGTCCACGGCATCGGCGTGCGGCAGCCGTCGCGGCCCTTGAAGTTCGGCCAGAAGGTGATGCCGTACGGGTCCTGCAGTGCCTCGAACGGCACGTCCGCCTCGCCCAGCCCCAGCTCCTCGCCCTGGTAGATGCAGACCGAGCCACGCAGCGAGCACACCAGCGCGACCAGCATCCTGGCCAGCTGCGGATTGGCCGGGTGGCCGCCCCAACGCGTCACTGCGCGCTGCACGTCGTGGTTGGACACCGCCCAGCACGGCCAGCCGTCGCGCATGGTCGCTTCCAGCTTTTCCACGGTGCTGCGGATGTACTCCACGCTGTAGTCGTCCACCAGCAGCTCGAAGCTGTAGCCCATGTGCAGGCGGCCCGGCGCCGTGTACTCGGCGGTGGTGGCCAGCGAATCCTCCGAGGAGATCTCGCCCAGCGTCACCGCGCCCGGGTACTGGTCGAGCAACGCGCGCAGGCGCTCCAGGAAGCCGATGTTCTCCGGGCGGGTGTTGTTGTAGTAGTGGTACTGGAAGGCGTACGGGTTGTCCGGGCTGAAGCCGCGGCCCACGCGCTGGTCTTCCGGCTTGGGCGGGTTGTCGCGCAGCTGCGCGTCGTGGAAGCAGAAGTTGATGGAGTCCAGGCGGAACCCATCCACGCCCCGGTCCAGCCAGAACTTCACGTAGTCCAGCGTCGCCTGCTGCACCGCCGGGTTATGGAAATCCAGGTCCGGCTGCGAGGACAGGAAGTTGTGCAGGTAGTACTGGCGGCGGCGCGGTTCCCAGCGCCAGGCCACGCCGCCGAAGATCGACAGCCAGTTGTTCGGCGGCGTGCCGTCCTCGCGTGCGTCGGCCCACACGTACCAGTCGGCCTTGGGGTTGTCGCGGCTCTCGCGGCTTTCCTTGAACCAGGCGTGCTCCACCGAGGTGTGGCTGAACACCTGGTCGATCATCACCTTCAGGCCCAGCGCATGCGCCTTGGCCAGCAGGCGGTCGAAGTCGGCCAGGTTGCCGAACAACGGGTCGACGTCGCGCTGGTCGGCGATGTCGTAGCCGAAATCGGCCATCGGCGACTTGAAGAACGGCGAGACCCAGATCGCATCCACGCCCAGCGAGGCGATGTAGTCCAGGCGCTCGATGATGCCCGGCAGGTCGCCCACGCCATCCCCATCGGTATCCAGGTAGCTGCGCGGATAGATCTGGTAGATGACGGCGCCGCGCCACCATGGAGTCTTCGACATCGAGCGCCCCCCTCCGGGCTTCAGGAGCCCCGCTGGGGGCTGGAAACAGATGCCGGTCAGCTTAGCGTCGCCACTTTGCCGGTGGTGTCGCTTGCATACGTATTCACTGGGCCGGAAGCGTTTCCGGCCCCCCGGGGCGCACACCGCCTATAATCGCCGGGTACCCCCAGAAGCAACCGTATGAGCCTCGCCGAAGACCTCCGCCCCGCGCTGGGCCTGCCCGCCATCCAGACCCTTGCCGCGCCGGACATGGCCGCGGTCGATGCGCTGATCCGCCGCCGCCTGTCCTCGGACGTGGTGCTGATCAACCAGATCGCCGACCACATCATTTCCGCCGGCGGCAAGCGCCTGCGGCCGATGCTGGTGATGCTGGCCGGCCACGCGGTCGGCGGTGCCGGGCCGGAGCACCACCAGCTGGCGGCGATCATCGAGTTCATCCACACCTCGACCCTGCTGCACGATGACGTGGTCGACGAATCGGACCTGCGCCGGGGGCGCAGCACCGCCAACGCGCTGTGGGGCAACGCGCCGAGCGTGCTGGTCGGTGACTTCCTGTACTCGCGCAGCTTCCAGCTGATGGTCGAACTGGACCGCATGCCGGTGATGCAGATCCTGGCCGACACCACCAACCGTATCGCCGAGGGCGAGGTGCTGCAGCTGCTGCACGTGCACAACCCGGACACCGACGAGGCGGCCTACCTGCGCGTGATCGAGCGCAAGACCGCCGTGCTGTTCGCCGCCGGTACCCGCCTGGGTGCGCTGGCCACCGGTGCCGACGAGGCGGTGCAGCGGAAGCTGTTCGACTACGGCATGCACCTGGGCTATGCGTTCCAGATCGCCGACGACGTGCTGGACTACTCGGCCAACGCCGACGAGCTGGGCAAGAACCTGGGCGACGACCTGGCCGAGGGCAAGGCCACGTTGCCCCTGATCCACGCCATGGCGCATTCGGACGAAACCACCCGCCAGCGCCTGCGCGAGATCGTGCAGAACGGCGATGCCACTGCCATGCCGGAAGTGCTGGCCGCCATCCATGCCACCGGCGGCCTGGACTACAGCCGCAAGCGTGCGATGGAATATGCCGACGCGGCCGAACAGGCGCTGGAAGGCCTGCCGGAAAGCGACGCCGTCGCCGCCCTGCGCGGCCTGGCCCGCTACGCCATCGAGCGCAGCCACTAAGCCATGGCCGAAGGCTTCAGCGCCGAAGAGCGCACCGTGCTGCTGGCGGTAAAGGGCGTGGGTGCCACCGTGGTGGCACGGCTGGAGCAGCTGGGCTTCCACTCGCTGGCACAGCTGGCCGACGCCGAGACGATGGACATCGTGACCCAGGCCTCGGCCATGCTGGGCAGCAGCTGCTGGCGCAACAGTCCGCAGGCCCGCGCGGCGATCAGCGGCGCCATCGACGCCGCCCGCCAGGCCCGCTGATCGCACGCGCTTCAGCGGAGCCATGCCCCGCTGAAGCCTTGCCGGAAGCCCCCTGCCGAGCGTGGCCCGGCCCGACGGCTCAGTGCTCCAGGCGCTCTTCCAGGAAGTTGTCCATCATCTTCCATGCACGCTTGGCGGCGCGCGGGTCATACAGGCAGCCCGGCGGGCTGTTGGCATCCGATTCGGCGAAGCAATGCACCGCGCCGCTGAAATTGACGAACTGCCAGTCCGCGCCGGCGCCGTCCATTTCCGTGCCGAACGCAGCGATGTCCCCGGCACTGACGCCCTGGTCGGCCGCGCCATTGAGCACCAGCATCGGCACCTTGCCACTGCCCGCAGCGGCCGGGCTCGGCGTGGACAGGCCGCCGTGCAGGCTCACCACGCCGGCCAGCGGCATGCCCGCGCGCGCCATCTCCAGCACCGTGGTACCGCCGAAGCAGAACCCCACCGCACCGATATGGGCGACATCCAGCGGTGCCTTGCCGGCCTGTGCCTTCAGCGCCTCCAGCGCGGCCTGGGCACGCGCACGCAGTTCGGCGCGGTTCTCGCGCAGCGGCTTGGAGGCCGCGGCGGCTTCATCGTTGTCCTTCGGGCGCACTTGCTTGCCGTAGACGTCGGCGACCAGCACCACGTAGTCGTCGCCGGCGATCTGCTCGGCCTTGGCGACGGCCGAGGCATTCACGCCCCGCCAGTTCGGCACCATCACCACGCCCGGGCGGCGCGCATCCCCCTCGTCGTCATAGACCAGCACCCCGCTGTAGGTGGCGCCGCCGTGCTGCCATTCGACCGGGCGCTGCTGCATTTTCGCCAAGGCCGGCATCGCCGCCGAAAGACTCAAAGCCAACGCTGCCAACTGCCACTTTCGTGCTGCTTGCATGGGAGTGCTCCGGGTTGGGTTGTGTCGCGGAGTCTACGGGCAAACGCGGCCCTCACCCCAACCCCTCTCCCGTGAACGGGAGAGGGGCTCCGATTGCTGCGGCTCGTAGCGCACTGGCCCCTCTCCCGCCTGCGGGAGAGGGGTTGGGGTGAGGGGAAGCTTCTGGCCCAAGAAGCCAGCGCCCCGCTCAGCCCACGCCCAATCCCGGAATCGCGCTGATCAGGTCCGGATCAAACCCGGCCAATTCAGCGAAATGACGACCACGCGCCACGTAGTCCTTGTAGGCACCGAAACTCGGCGCACCCGGCGACAGCAACACCACCCCGCCCTGTGTACCCAGCGCATCACGCGCCAGTTCCACCGCATGCGGCAGGTCGCCGCCGGCATGCAGGCCAAACCGGCCCTCATCGGCCAAGGGCTGCAGCAGGGCGTGGATGCGCGGGCCATTGGCGCCCATGGTCACGATCTCCACCGGCGCGTCGTCGCGCATGTGCGCGGCGAAATCGTGCCAGTCCACGCCGCGGTCATGCCCGCCAACCAGCAGCGCGATGCGTTGCCCGGCGAAGCAGTCCAGCGCGGCCAGCGAGGCATGCGGCGTGGTGCTGATCGAATCATTGACCCAACGCAACCCGTCGCGCTCGCCCAGCGTCTGCAGGCGATTGGGCAGCGGACGGAAGCCCTGCACCGCCGGGGCCAAGGCCATCGCATCCAGGCCCATCGCTTCCAGCGCGGCCAGCACCGCGCACAGGTTGCCGCGGTTATGACGCCCCGGCAGTGGCGTGTTCGAGGTATCGAACACTGGCTGCGCACCGCGATGCACCACCTCGCCCACCATGTGCCAACCCTCGGGTTGGTTGAACCACACGATCTGGCTATGCGGCAGCTGCAGCGCGCGCAGGTGTTCGTCGGCGGCGTTGAGCACCGCGACACGCGGATGCCCGCCAGTCACCAGCGACAGCTTGTCGTCGATGTAGCGCTGCTCGCTGCCGTGCCAGTCCAAGTGCTCGGGAAAGAGGTTCAGCACGATCGCCACGTCCGGGCGCGCGCCGCTGCGCGCCACTTCGCCGGTCTGGTAACTGGACAGCTCCACCGCCCAGTAGTCCGGCGCCGGCTGCGGGTCCAGCACTTCCAGCAGCGGCAAGCCGATGTTGCCCACCAGGCCGGTGCGATGCCCCGCCGCGCGCAGCAAGTGCGCCAGCAGCGAGGTGGTGGTGCTTTTGCCCTTGGTGCCGGTCACGCACACCGTGTTGGGCAGGTTGCCGTCGGCATCGGCGTGTTCGCTGAACCACAGCGAGGTACCGCCGATGAACTGCGTGCCCTGCGCGCTGGCCTGCTGCGCCGCGGGTGTGTACGGGCTGATGCCCGGTGACTTGATCACCACCTCGAAGCGCGACAGTGCCGCGCCCGTGATGTCGGTTTCCACCTGCAGCGCGCCAGCGGTCTCGGCACGCGCCTGCTCGGCCTCGGCCAGCGGGCAGAACAGCGTCAGCGACAGCCGTGGCAGGCGTTGGCGCAGTACCGCGAACGCGGCACGGCCCTCACGCCCCCAGCCCCACAGCGCGACACGCTTGCCGTCAAGCTGCGAAATTCGCACGCAGACGCTCCCACAGTGCTGCCGGGATGCGGTGTTCGCCGTCGATGACCAGCAACGGCTCGATCTTCAATTCTTCCGCCGACAGCGTCGGCTGGATCAGGTTGGCGAAACGCTTCACCAACACGTCTTCCTTCCATTCCGGACGCGCGGCCAGGGTGGCCATCGCCGCGCGCGATTCCTTGCCCTCGCCCACGCATTCGAACGGCTTGTGGTCCTGGAACTCCAGCAGCGCGTCGTAGCCGCCGGCCTGCTCGCTGTCATCGAGCAGGTTGCGGCCGAAGATGCGCACCAGGCGCGTCTTGGGCATGAACGGGGCCAGCGCCAGGAACACGAAGTGGCACTTGGGGCACACGCCGCACCAGCGGTTCACCGGGCGCTCGCCGAGGATGTGGAAGTTGCGGTTGCAGCTGGAGAAATGCGCGTCGTAGAAATCGGTCCTGGCGAACTGGCGGGCTACCGCCAGTTCCGAGAGCGGTCGCAGCAATGAGTAGTACTGCAGGTCGGCGGCCACGTGCTGCTGCACGTACTCACCGAACGCCTTCTCGAAGGCCCAGCCCTTGGACCACTGGTGGTTGACCTCGCCGGTGCCGGCGATCTGGCTGCCGTAGCTGGCCGAACGCTCGTTGGAGAACACCACCTGGTCCACGCCCTGTACCAGCGCGGCCAGCACCATGATCGCCGAGTTCACCGCGGTGACCGGGATATGCCCGTTCCATGCACCCTGGCGATTGAGCTCGAACAGCTCCGGGGCGAGCGTGCGGCCGATGTTGAGCATCGGCAGGCCGGTGCGTTCGGCACAGGCGCGGATCAGCTGCGAGCCACCGATCCAGGTGACGGTTTCGGCCACGCCGGCATTGCGCAGGGCTTCGATGCTGACCAGCGAATCCTTGCCGCCGCCGATGGCGACCAGGGCATGGTGGGTGAGGTTGAGATCATTGGCTTTGCTGCCCTCTCCCCAACCCCTCTCCCGCAGGGAGAGGGACTCATTCACTGGCAGCTTGAACCTGCCGCGCAGGTTCAGGCCATTGCGGTAGGCGAACTCCCCCAGGCCGTTGAGATAGACGGTTTCCACCAGTGCGGCGGTGTCGGCATCGATGGCATAACTGTCGATGCTGACCTGCGCGGGTACGCCAGCCTTGTAGTAACTCACGCCGGCGATCAGGTGCAGCAGCTGCAAGGCACGCTGCACGGCTGCGGCGCGTTCGCCCTCCAGCTGGAACGGTGCACCCGGCACGGTGACGGTCTCGGTCATCTCCGGGCCGTCGTCGAAGGCGTAGACCAGCCGCGCCACGCCGGTGTCCGCGGCGAAATCGCAGCGGACGAAGCGGAAACGGGAAACCTGGTGTTTATCAAAAGCTGTCATGGCGTATCCGAATCAAACGAACCGTTTTCGCGCGGGCGCGCGGCGGGACGACAAAAAGAGGTGGGCGTCAGGCATTGACCACGCCTTCGCGCGGCAGGACGCGCTGGTTGTAGGTACTGGCCATGCTGAAACCATAGGCACCGGCATCGGCGATCAGCATCACGTCCCCCGGCGCGGTGGCGCCGGGCAGCTTCACGCGTTGCGCGAACACGTCGCTGGATTCGCAGATCGGGCCGACCACGCTGAAATCAACATCACGCGCATCGTCCAGCCGCGACAGGTTGGCGATGTCGTGCCAGGCGTCGTACAGCGCCGGGCGCAGCAGGGCGTTCATGCCGGCATCCAGGCCGACGCGGCGCACGCCGTCCTTCTCCACCACCTGCGAGGCATGGGTGAGCAACACGCCGGACTCGGCCACCATGAAGCGGCCGGGCTCGACCGCCAGCTGGAACGCCGGGTGCACCGCCTTGATCGCGGCCAGGCCGGTGGCCCAGGCGTCCAGGTCGAACGGCTCGTCGTCGTCGCTGTACGGCACCGGCAGGCCACCGCCGATGTCCAGGATCTCCACGCTGCCGATGCGGCGCGCGAAACCGGCCATTTCATCGACCATCTGCTGCCAGTGGCCGGCGTTCTCGATGCCGCTGCCCAGGTGCGCGTGCACGCCGGTGATGCGGATATCCAGCGCGCGCGCGGCGGCGATGAACTCGTCCACGCGCAGCGCCGACAGGCCGAACTTGGAATCCTTGCCGCCGGTGTTGACCTTCTTGTGGTGGCCGTCGCCATGGCCCAGGTCGATGCGCACCCACAGCTTGCGGCCGCGGAACACCTCCGGCCAGTGCTGCAGCAGCTCGACGTTGTCGATGGTGACATTGACACCGCGCGCCAGCACCGCGGCGTACTCACTGATCGGCGCGAAGCTCGGGGTGAACAGCACGCGCTCCGGCGCCAGGTCCGGCACCGCCGCGAACACCAGCTCCACTTCCCCTTGCGACACGCATTCCAGGCCGAACCCTTCGGCGGCCAGGGTGCGCAGGATGTCCGGGTGCGAGTTGGCCTTGATCGCGTAGAAACGGCGGTCGATGGCGCTGATGGCGTTCAACTGGCGGGCGCGCTCGCGCACCTTGTCCAGGTCGTAGATGTAGGCCGGCGTGCCCTGTGCGGCCAGCTCCAGCAGCTTCTGGCGCTGCTGCGGCGCCTGCCACCACGGCGTCTGCCGGGGGCGGATGGTGCCGATGATCTCGCGCCAGCGCGGACCGAACACCTGCTCTTCGTAGACCGGCATCGCGCCGCTGCCGATCAGCTCGTCGTGCAGGATCGGCAGCAACCCGTCGGCGTCGGCCTCGTCGATGACGAAGGTCAGGTTCAGGTCGTTGGACGACTGGGAGATCATGTGCACGCGCTCCTTGCCGAACGTGGCCCACACGTCGGAGAGCTTGTACAGCAGCGAGCGCATGCCACGGCCGACCAAGGTGATGGCCGCGCACGGCACGATCACCTTGACCTTGCAGATCTCCGACAGGTCGGCCGACAACGCGGCCAGCACGTCGGTGTTGACCAGGTTCTCGGACGGGTCCAGCGACACGGTCACGTTGGTCTCGGCCGAACCGATCAGGTCCACCGACAGGCCGTGCTTCTTGAACAGGTTGAACACGTCGGACAGGAAGCCGACCTGCTGCCACATGCCGATGCCTTCCATCGACACCAGCACGATGCCGTTGCGGCGGCTGATCGCCTTCACCCCCGGCACCGGCTCGGCGTTGCCGTCGATGCTGGTGCCCGGCATGTGCGGGCGCTCGGTGTCGAGGATGGCCATCGGCACGCCGGCGTCACGGCACGGCTTGATCGAGCGCGGGTGCAGCACCTTGGCACCGGTGGTGGCGATTTCCTGCGCCTCGTAGTAGTCCAGCCGGGTCAGCAGGCGAGCGTCGGGCACGTCCTTCGGGTTGGCGCTGAACATGCCCGGCACGTCGGTCCAGATTTCCACGCGGCTGGCACCGAGCAGCGCGCCGAAGTACGCGGCCGAGGTATCCGAGCCACCACGGCCCAGGATGGCGGTGCCACCATCGCCGTGGCGCGAGATGAAGCCCTGGGTGATCAGCATGCGCGTGGGCTGCGCGGAGAAACGCGGCTTGAAGTCGGCATCGCCCTGCCACTGGCAGTTCACCGACAGGCGCTGCGACCAGGCAGTCTGGTTCGGTGCCGGCGGCTGCGCATGCAGCCACTGGCGGGCGTCCATCCAGCCGAAATCCAGGCCGTTGCTGCGCAGGTAGGCGGCACCGATGCTCGAGGACAGCAGTTCGCCCTGCCCCAGCACCTCGGCCTGCCAGTCCAGCGGGCGGCTGGCGGCGCGCGGGTCGTCCAGCAGCGACTGCAGCGCGGCCAGCCGTTCGGCCAGTACCTCGCTGCCGAGCTCCAGCTCGGCGAGGAAGTCGTTGTGGCGCTGGACCAGCGCGGCCACCCGTTCACGGCTGTCTGCCGCGCCGTCGGCGATGGCGGTCAGTTCATTGGTGACGCCGGACAGCGCCGACACCACCACCAGAACACGCCCACCGGTCTCGTCCGCACGTTTTTTCGCCAGTTCCCCGATCGTGTTCCAACGATGCCGACGGGACACCGAGGTGCCACCGAACTTGAGGACGATCCAGCGATCAGCGATTGGGGAAGCGGACATTGGCTTTGGAGGTTCACAGTGGGAGAAAGACCCGGCAATGCGGGCGGAACCCCCGATTCTATGCCAAGGCCCATGGGGCCGGACCGCTGATTTCGGGAGATACCATTCCAGCCCGCCCCCTCCCGGGGCGAAGAAAGTAGCACTTGCAACGATCCGGGTCATCCACCTGAACAGCCAACCCGTAGAAGCGCCCTCGGGCGCGAAGCCGATGGATCCCCCGGTTGCGCGATTCGGGACACCGATGCCTCGCCAGCTTCGCGGCCGAGGACGCTCCCACCCGTGGTGCGACATTTACGTGCGGCTTGCCTAAGCTGGCCTGCCCTGTTCCCCACACCGCAATGACCGTTCGCCGCTATCTGCAGTTGGATGTGTTCTCCGCCCGGCCCGGCGCCGGCAACCCGTTGGGCGTCGTTCTCGACAGCGATGGGCTGGACAGCCAGGACATGCAGGCCATCGCGGCCTGGCTGAACCTGTCCGAGACGGTCTTCCTGCTGCCCTCGGATGACGAGGCCAGTTACCGCGTCCGCATCTTCACCCCATGCTGCGAGCTGCCGTTCGCAGGCCACCCCAGCGTGGGGGCGGCATGGGCAGCGCTGACCTGCGGGCGGGTGCGCCCGCGCAACGGCCTGCTGGTCCAGCAATGCGCGGCCGGTCGGCTGCCGGTACGGGTGTCCGGCCCGCCGCAGGCACCGCTGATCGAGTTGGCCAGCCCGCCACCGCGACGGCTGCCGGATCCCCCCGGGGCGGTCCCCGCGCAACTGCGTGCACTGGCCGCCGCCGGCCAGTCGCCGGAGCTGTGGGACAACGGCCCGCGCTGGTGGCTGCTGCCGGCGCGCGACGCCGCCAGCCTGCGTGCGCTGGTCGCGGACATGGCCGCGCTGCGCGACTGGAGCATCGCCACCGCTGCCACCGGCGTGGCCCTGTTCGCCCCCGAGCCCTGCCCGACGCATGCGCTGGTGGTGCGCGCGTTCTGCCCTGCCGATGCGCCTGACGTCCCCGAGGATCCGGTCACCGGAAGCGCCAACGCACTGATCGCGGCGTGGTTGCGGGAGCGCGCCCAACTGCCGGGCACCGATGGCTGCTATGTCGCCAGCCAGGGCCGCGAAGTCGGCCGCGACGGTCAGGTGCAGCTCCGCGTGGAGGCGCAGGGTGACATCTGGATCGGCGGCCAGGTCCAGCGGGTGATCCAGGCAAACCTGCACTGGTAAGCTGCCCGGCCCCCTTCCTGGAGTGTCCCCCGCGATGGCCGTACGCCGTTATCTGCAGCTGGATGTGTTTTCCGCCCGTCCCGGCGCCGGCAACGCGTTGGGCGTGATCGTCGACAGCGACGGCCTGGACAGCCAGGGCATGCAGGCCATCGCCGCCTGGCTGAACCTCTCCGAGACCATCTTCTTCCTGCCGCCGGACGAGGGCGCCAGTTACCACATCCGCATCTTCACCCCGAAGGGCGAGTTGCCCTTCGCCGGCCACCCCAGCGTGGGCGCGGCGTGGGCGGCGGTCGAACTGGGCCTGGCCACGCCGGACGAGGACGGCCGGCTGGTGCAGCAGTGCGCCGCCGGGATGCTGCCGGTCCACGTGCAGGGCGGGCGCTGGTTCCGCCAGATCAAGGTCCGCAGCCCGCAGGCCGAGCGCCGCGAGCAGCCCGTCCCGGTCCTGCCCGATGGCCTGGCCACCCTGGCCTATCCTGGCCAGAGCCCGGTGCTGTGGAACAACGGACCGGACTGGTGGCTGCTGCAAGCCTCCAGCGAGGCCGCGTTGCGCCGCTACATCCCGGAGCTGGCGGCCATCGCCGCCCTGCCCGGGCGCGGCAAGCTGGCCGTGTTTGCCCCGGCCGACCGCCCGGACGTGGGCTACCAGTACGTCGTGCGCGCCTTCGCGCCCGGCGTGGGCGTCAACGAGGACCCGGTGACCGGCAGCGCCAACGCGCTGGTCGCCGCGCACCTGCTCGCGCAGGGCCGGATCAAGCCCGGCGACCAGTACCTGGCCAGCCAGGGACGCGAACTGGGCCGTAACGGCGAAGTGCGGGTGCAGGTGGATATCGATTCCCAGATCTGGATCGGCGGTGAGGTGCAGCCGGTGATCTCCGGCCAGATCGAGTGGTGATGTCGCACCCTCTCCCCCACCCCGCTCCCGCCACGCGGGAGAGGGGCTGTCTACCGTATTGCTACTCCACGGATTGCCCATGACCACCCGTCGCTTCCTGCAACTTGATGTCTTCGCACCGCGCCCCGGCACCGGCAACCCGCTGGCGGTCGTGCTCGACGCCGACGGCCTGGACGATGCCGCCATGCAGGCCATCGCCCGCTGGACCCGCTTGCCCGAGACCACCTTCATCAGTGCGCCGACCGTTCCCGGCGCCAGTTACCGCATCCGCATGTTCGCGCCGCAGAAGGAAGTGCCGTTCGCCGGCCACCCCAGCGTCGGCAGCGCACATGCGGTACTCGAAGCCGGCGTCGCCGCGGCGGTCGATGGCCAGTTGATCCAGGACGGCATCGCCGGCCAGCTGCCGCTGCGCATCCACACGCAGGACGGCGTGCGCACCATCGCCATCCGCACTCCGCGTGCCTCGGTGGCCGAAGTGGCCACCGCCGATGACGCGCGCCTGCAACCGGCAATCCATGGCTGGCCGCTGGGCGAACTGCCGCCGGCGCTGATGGAGGGCGGCCGCCGCTGGTGGGTGGTGGAGGTGGCTGACGAAGCCAGCCTGCGCGGCCTCGCACCGGACTGGGAGGCGATCGCCACACTGGCCGAGGCCACCGGCGCGATGGGCGTGTTCGCCTACGCCCGCAGCAGCGGCGAGGGCTACCAGCTGGTCGTGCGCGCCTTCGTCGGCAACGGTCGACGTTTCGAGGACGCCGCCTCCGGCGCGGCCAACGCCGTGCTTGCGGCATGGCTGGACGAACGTGGCGCCCTGCCCGGCAGCGGCAAGCGCTACACCGCCAGCCAGGGGCGCGAGGTCGGCCACGACGCCTTGCTGGAGCTGAGCATCGACGACCACGGCGAGGTCTGGTCCGGCGGCCAGGTGCAGACCGTCATCCAGGGAACCATCGACTGGTAAGCCGGGTCACAGCGGCCTGGTCTCCTGAAGGGAAGCATGCAATGCGCAGATGGATCCTGTTGGCCGCGCTCTGGTTGTCCGCCGTCACCCCGGCCTGCGCCGTGCAGCCCGCGCCGCCCCAGCGCATCCTGTTCGTGGGCAACAGCCTCACCTACTACGGCAACCTGCCGGCGACCTTCGCCGCGCTGGCCCAGGCCAACGGCCATGCGGTCGAGGCCGAGATGATCCTTGAGGGCGGCGCCACGCTCAGCGAGCGGCTGGCCGATGGCAGCGTGCAGACAGCGCTGGCCGGACGACGACCGCAGGTGCTGGTGCTGCAGGAACGCGGCGGCGACCTGCTCTGCCTGGGCGGGCGGCAACGGTGCGAGCAGTCGCAGCATGCGCTGCAGGTACTGGCCGAGGCCGCCCGCGCCGTGCAGGCGCGCGTGCTGGTGCTGGGCACCTACCAGGCCAATGCGCAGGCCTCGGCCGCGCTGGTGGAAAAGGAAGCCGCGGCCGCGCGCCAGGCCGGTGCGGAATACGTCGAGATCTCGCAGACCCTGGCCGACCTCTCGCGGCACCTGCCGGACCTGCCCTGGTATGCGGAAGACGGCATGCACCCCGGACCGGCGTTGACCCTGCTCGATGCAATCATGCTCCATCGCGCCCTGTACGGCATGCCGGAGGCACGCACGCTGGAGATCGACGCACCCCGCTATGGGGCCAACAGCGGGCTGCAGGCAGTGCTGCGCCGCGCCGATGCCGCCGCGCCCAACGCCGGCACGCCGCCGCATATCCACTACGAACATGCCCAGGTCGAGCGTCTTGTCCGTGCACTGGATCGCGCGACGCGCGCCACCGGCCCTGCACCGGCAACGCCGTCATCGGCGCATTGATCCGGCCGCCGCAGGCGATACTGCAGGCCTTCCTTCCACGCCGCCCCGTCCAGGTCCTGAATGCCACATCTCACCCTTGAATACAGCGACAACCTCGGCACCGCGATCAGCCCGGCCGTGCTGCGCGGCTTGAACCACGCCCTGGTCGCCACCGGCCATTTCGACGAGGCCGACATCAAGACCCGTGCGCTGGCGTTCGACTGCGTGGCCATTGGCACCGACAACGCGCCCCGCGCCTTCCTGGCGGCGACGCTGTCCCTGCTCTCCGGGCGCTCGCTGCAGGTTCGTCAGGAGATCGCCCGGGCCTTGCTGGCAGCGCTGGAAGCGGCCGTGCCGGCCAATGGCAATGCCCTGCAGACCAGCGTGCAACTGGTCGAGATCGAACGCGACAGCTATGCCAAGTCCCACCGCGCCTGAGCCACCGGCGCCCTATCCACACCGCCAAGGACAGCCATGACCACCCTCCAGGCGCTGCACCATGCCATCGACGCGCACAACGGTACGTTCCTATGTGAAGCACTGGACGATGCCAACATCACCCGCACCATCGACTTCCGCCATCGGCTGGCCCCGGCGCAAGGCATCGAAGGCGTCCCTGACCTGGCGGGCCTGCGTGACTTCTACCGGCAGTTCGGCGGTGTGTTGTTCTACGGCGACGAGGACAGCGGTGAAGCCGCCGTGCGGCTCGCCGCGCCGTCGGAGTGGGCGCTGCTGCGTTCCGGGTTCGATGGCTGGACCGAGGACATGGCCGAAGACGAACGCGAGGAGTACCTGCCGGAATGGGCCGATGATGCGCTGGTGGTCGGCGAGGAACCCCGCACCGGCAACTACCTGCTGATACCCACCCACGGCGCCGATGCCGGGAAGGTCTTCCTGTTCGACCATGACGGGTTCGAGTTCACCGAACAGGCCCCGGACCTGCTGGGCTACGCCTGGAAGCAGCTCGACCCGGATGACAGCGCCCTGCTGGCGATGGCCACCCACCTGCGTTTCATCAGCGATGCCACGCCGCACCAGTGGTGGATACGCGAGCTGCGCGACAACCGCGGCAACCTCGCGCGCACCCACGCGTGAGCCGTGTAGTGGAGGCGCGGCTTCGGCCGCGCCTGATCGACTAGACCGGTCGTCGTCCCAAGCGATAGCCCAGCCATGCGAATGGCAGGTAGGCCAGCACCACGTCCAGCGCCTCGAACCAGCGTGGCGCCGGCAGCATGAAGCAACTGGCGATGCCACCGGCCAGGAACAGCACGCCGATCACGGCCGCCGGCACCCGGCTCACGCGGCCGACGATCCAGGTGGCCAGCAGCGCGCCGGCGAACGTGCCCAGTGCGTGGGCCAGGAAGGGAAAGACGAAATGGGCCGGCCCCAGCAGCGGCATCGCCGCCGCCAGGCCTTCGCTGGTGGTGGTATCCACGCCCGCCGGCGCTGGTACCACCCGTGCGCCCAGCAGGATCAGCCCCATGTTCACCGCGCTGCCGACGACCAAGCCCACCACCACGGCCAGCAGCCCTTTCAGGAATGCGCGCATCGACCCTCTCCCATGACGCCCGATGATGCGCCAGTATGATCCGCCCCGCGCGGCCAGGCACGTCGGCGCGCAGCATGACCCAAACGGAGCCCCGCATGCCCCACCGCCCCCTGCAGACCTACCGCGGCAGCTGCCACTGCGGCGCGGTCAGCTTCCGCATCCAGACCGACTTCCCCGAGCTGACCACCTGCGACTGCTCCATCTGCCGGCGCCGGAACGCGCTGATGGTCAAGGTGCACGAATCCGCGTTCGAACTGCTGTCCGGGCAGGAGCAACTGGTCGAGTACCAGTTCCATACCCGCACCGCGCACCATTACTTCTGCGCCACCTGCGGCATCTACCCGTTCCACCGCAAGCGGGTGACGCCGGACTTCTATGGCATCAACGTGTTCTGCCTGGAGGACTTCGACCCGACCGGCATCCCGGTGCGCGCCACGGTCGGAGCCGGCATGGCGTAAACCAACCGGCGTTCGCAGGGCTTGGTTTGCTTTTGGCTTTGGCGGTTCCCTTCTCCCGCTGGCGGGAGAAGGTGCCTGCAAGGCGGATGAGGAGGCTGCACGCAGCGTGCTTCCCGCACCGTCCAGATGCGATACCTCCGCGAAGTGCCCTCACCCCAACCCCTCTCCCGCACGCGGGAGAGGGGCTCACGCAGACAACGGCGCCTGCAAGGCCGATGCGGAGGCTGCGCGCAGCGTGCTTCCAGCACCGTCCAGGGGCGATACCTCCGCGGAGTGCCGTCACCCCAACCCCTCTCCCGCACGCGGGAGAGGGGCTCACGCAGACAACGGCGCCTGCAAGGCCGATGCGGAGGCTGCGCGCAGCGTGCTTCCAGCACCGTCCAGGGGCGATACCTCCGCACAGCGCCCTCACCCCAACCCCTCTCCCGCTCGCGGGAGAGGGGCTCAAGCAGACAATGGCGCCCGCAAGGCGGATGAGGGAGCTGCGCTCAGCGTGCTCCCAGCACCGTCCAGGGGCGATACCTCCGCACAGGGCCCTCACCCCAACCCCTCTCCCGCACGCGGGAGAGGGGCTAAAAAACGCGAGTCGCCATCAGGCCCCGTTGAACACTTATCGCCAGTTGTAGTTGAACGAGACGCCGATGATGCGCGGTTCGTTGTACACCGCGGCCATGTAGTTCTCGATCACGCCCTTGAGGTTCTTCTCGTTGGTGATGTTGCGCGCGAACGCCGCCACTTCCCAGGCACCGTAGCCGCCGGTGTAACCCACGCGCAGGCCGCCTTCGAAGTTGCCCTTGGAATGGAACTCGTCGCTGCTGTACAGCACGAACTGGGTCTGCCCCTGCTTGTTCCAGTCGGTGGCGAAGAACAATGCACCGTCGTCCCCCATTGGGACGTCGTAGCGGGCGGCCAGATTGAGGTTGTACCTGGGGGCGTTCGGCAGCGGGTTGCCGTCGATCTGCGCGTAGACATTGCTGCCGATCTTGATGGTCGGGTCGTTGACCGTGCACACCACCACGCCGTTGAGCGCACAGACCTGCGCATACACGCGCTTGTCCTGGATCTTGCTGTGCAGCAGGCTCAGGCCGGCGGTCAGCGACAGGTTCGGGATCGGGCGCCAGTCCAGGTCGGCCTCCAGGCCGTAGGCCCGGGCCTTGTCGGCGTTGAACAACACGCCGTTGCCGTTGGAGTCGTTGCCGTTGAGCTGGATGTCATCCACCGCATACGTGAAGCCACTGACGTTCAGGCGCAGGCGGTTGTCGAACAGGCTGCTCTTGATGCCGGCTTCCCAGGACAGGATGGTTTCCGAATCGGCGGTGGTGAAATCGGCGTTGAACACCGCCGAGCGGCCCTGGATGGTCGGGCCACGGAAGCCACGTGCCACGCGGGCGTACACGCTCAGTTCGGGGCTGACCTCGTACATCGCGCTCAGGTCCCAGCTGGGCTGGGTATCGGACATCGCCACATCGCGACGCCCCTTGTAGGTCACGGCCCCGGCGGCGGTGTCGGCGGTCTTGAGCAGGTGCGTGCGCTTCTCGTCCTTGGTGGCGCGGATGCCGGCGGTCAGGGTCAGCGCGTCGGTCGCCTTCCAGCTCACCTGGCCAAAACCAGCCCAGGAGGTGTTGGTGTTGCGCAGGCGCACCCAGTTGTTCGGATTGTGCGCGGCCGTCTGCAGGAACCAGGCGCGCTGGTAGAAATCGGTGGTGTCGCGGCCATTGAAGTAGAACCCGCCCACCTGCCATGACCACGGGTCGGTGCGGTTGGAAGCCAGGCGCACTTCCTGGGTGAACTGGTCCAGGTCGCGCACCTGTCCCATCGACTGGCCGTACCCGTTGGGCACGCCACCGACCGGGTAGTCCGCCGCGGCGCCGCCGTCGGTATCACCGCGGCTGTAGCCGGAGGTGGTTTCGTAGGCGCTGATCGACGTCAGCGTGGTGGTACCGAAGTCATAGGTCGCCTTGATCGATCCGCCGTGGGTCTTGTAGGCCTGCGGGTTGTTGCCGGCTTCGTCGTAGGCCACCTTGTCACGCGCCACGTCCACGCGGTTGCTGCCCTTGGTCAGCGCATTGCGCAGGAACAGGGTCGAGGTGCCTTCATAGTCGCGGGTGTGCGCCGAGGCCAGCAGCGAGAACTGCTCGTTGGGCTGCAACAGCAGCTGCAGGCGCAGGTTGCGGTCGTCGTAGCCGCCCATCGCGTCCTTCTTCGGCGTCACAGTGCCGTCGGCACTGGGGCCGCTGTAGGTGTTGTCCACCCAATCGTCGCGGTGCTGGTACAGGGTGGAGATGCGGTAGGACAGCACGTCGTTGATCGCACCGCCCATGCCGCCGTCGATGGACACGGTGTTGTAGCTGCCGTAGCTGACGTTGACCCGGCCGCTGCCCTCCTGGCTCGGCTTGACCGTGTCGAACTTGACGATGCCGGCAGTGGTATTGCGCCCGAACAGCGACCCCTGCGGGCCGCGCAGCACTTCCACCTGGTCCACGTCATAGACGGGGTTGGACTTGAGCACCACGTGCTCCAGCACCACGTCGTCCTGGATGATCGACACCGGCTGCGAGGCGCCCAGGTAGAAGTCGATGTTGCCCAGGCCGCGGATGTAGAAACGCGGGAAGATGCGCCCGGTGGTGGTCTCGGCATAGAAGCTCGGCACCCGGCCGGACAGCGCCAGCAGCGTGTCGTCGGCGCCTTCGGTATAGCTGCGCAGTGCTTCGCCCTGGACCACGCCAACCGAGACCGGGACGTCCTGCAGGTTCTGCTCGCGGCGCTCTGCGGTGACGGTGATGGTGTCCAGCGCGGTGGCCGCGCTGCGCTCGGCGCCTGGCGCGGCGTCCTGCGCCAGCGCGGACTGTGTGGCCAGCGGCAGGACCAGCAGAGCGCAAGCCTGCGCCAGCAGCGAGCGGCGCGGCAGCGTGCGGATGGAACGATTGAAAACACGTGAAACAGGGTGAAGCTGCATGGAGTTGCCCTTGGTTGGCAGGTGATGAGTCCGTTCGGCCCGGGCCGCACCGATGGCGCGGCATGAAAGCGCGCAGATCATCACTGCACAACATTGCAGTTGCGTAACACGGTCGCCCGCGTACGCGCCGGCCGGCCGACGGCCCGCCGTCCTCCATGCACCGCCGCCATCCCGGACCTGCATCAGGTCCGGGATGGCGGCAGGCAGATCACCAGGCGCCAGCGCTCAGCGCTGGTAGCCCTTCAGGAACAGCCAGGTGATCAGGGTTGCGTCCGGGCCCTTCGGGTCGGTGAACGGCAGCCCGGAGGTACTGCCACTCCAGGCATGCCCCATTCCGTGGATGACGTAGTGCTGGGCCAGCAGTTGTCCGCCATAGGTGTAGTTGTAGACGGTGTAGGCACGCCCGCCCGGCACTTGTCCGGCAATCGTGCTGGTGGGTACGTACTTGACCGAGTCGTTGTCGATGCCGTCATCGGCCAGGTCATTGGTCTGCAGGAACTGGCGCACCGCCTGCTGGCCGTTCACCGGGTTGACCGTGACATCGGCGCTGCCATGGAACACCAGCAGCGGGATCGGCCGTGGCGACGGCGAGCCCGAACACTCCCAGGCGCTGCGCCCGTTGCCGTCCGGGGAGTAGATGCTGCCGGCCAGCAGCGCGTAGGCGCTACCGGAAACGGTGGTCGCGCCCTTGTACATGCCACCGGAGTGCACCGCGCCGGCGGCGAACACGTCCGAGTAGCAGGCCAGCATGATCGAGGTCATCGCACCGCCGGCGGAGATGCCGGTGACGTAGACCCGCCGCGCATCCACGTTGTAGTCGCCCTTCACCGCATCCACGATCCCAGCCAGGATCGACGCTTCGCCGCTGCCGCGCGCCTGGTTGACCGGCAGTTGCCAGTTCCAGCAGCGTGCCGGGTTGGCGGTGACGTTCTGACGCGGGTACACCGTGATGTAGCCCTCCACGTCGGCCACGTCGTTGAAGCCGGAAGCCTCGCCCATCAGGTTCGGCCCGTTGACGCAGCCGTGCAGCACCAGCAGCAACGGCCGGGGTTGCGCCGGGTCGTAGCCGGCCGGTACCCACACCTGGTATTCACGGGCACCGTAAAGATTGCCGTATACCCCGAAATCCCAATGCCCCACCGCCTGCGCGTGCGCGGGGCCCGCCACTGCAAACCATGCACACAGGGCCAGCAGGCCCGCCTTGATCATCTCGATGCCGGATTTCATAGCCAGATCCTCATGCGTGAGTCGTGGATGAAGTCGTGCCGAAGTCACCACGGGGAGAAGCACACCCGCGGGTGTTGCCCTGCCGCCGTCACACCCAACCGGTGGCGTAATGGATGCCGATCACCACGAACACCGCGACCGTCTTGATGATCGTCACCGCGAAGATGTCCTTGTAGGCCTGCCGATGGGTCAGCCCGGTCACCATCAGCAGGGTGATCACCGCACCGTTGTGCGGCAGGCTGTCCATGCCGCCGGAGGCCATCGAGGCGACCCGGTGCAGCACTTCCATGGGGATGCCCGCCGCCTGCGCGTTGGCGACGAAGGTCTCCGACATCGCCGCCAGCGCGATGCTCATGCCGCCGGAGGCCGATCCGGTCACGCCGGCCAGCCCGGTGACGGTGACCGCTTCGTGCAGCAGTGGGTCCTTGATCGCCCCCAACGCGTTGGCCACCACCATGAAGCCGGGCAGCGCCGCGATCACCGCGCCGAAGCCGTACTCCGAGGCGGTGTTCATCGCCGCCAGCAACGCACCGCCGATGGCGGCCTTGGTGCCTTCGGCGAACTGGGTGACCACCGGCCGCCAGGCCAGCACCAGCACCGTGGCGATGCCGACCAGCAATGCGCCTTCCACCGCCCAGATCGCGGCGATCTTCGGCACCTCCTGCACCACCGGTGCGGCCTTGCCGAGCACCGCGGGCACGAAGCTGTGCTCGGCCCCGTACCAGTGCGGGATTCCCAGCGTCAGCAGCTTGTTGGACACGAACACCAATACCAGCGGCAGCACCGCCACCCCGGCGTTGGCCAGCGTGGTGCCGGCGAACGGCGCCGGCTCGTTGACCAGCGTCGCCGGGTCGCCATACCCCTCGCCATGACGCGCGGCCACGCGGCGGCGCCATTCCAGGTAGGCCATGCCGACGCCGAGCACGAAGAGGCTGCCGAGGATGCCCAGCACCGGCGCAGCCCAGGTATCGGTGCCGAAGAACGTGGTCGGGATGATGTTCTGGATCTGCGGCGTACCCGGCAACGCATCCATCGTGAAGCTGAAGCCGCCCACCGCCAACGTGGCCGGGATCAACCGCTTGGGGATGTCGCTCTGCCGGAACATCTCCGCGGCGAACGGGTACACCGCGAACACCACCACGAACAGGGACACGCCACCGTAGGTCAGCAGCCCGGACACCAGCACGATCGAGAGCATCGCCCGGTGCGGCCCGAACAGGCCAATCGCCGCCTGCACGATCGACTTGGAGAACCCGGACAGCTCGATCAGCTTGCCGAACACCGCCCCGAGCAGGAACACCGGGAAGTACAGCTTCAGGAAGCCCACCATCTTGTCCATGAACAAGCCGGTGAACATCGGCGCCACCAGCGACGGGTCGGTCAGCAGCACCGCGCCCAGCGCGGCGATGGGCGCGAACAGGATGACGCTGTAGCCGCGGTAGGCCACCAGCATCAGGAAGCCCAGCGCGGCAAGCACGATCAGCAACGACATACGGCGCTCCCGGAAGAGGAGGCGCCAAGTATCCGGATCTGGCCGCCGCTGCCGACTGGACCTAGGTCCACTCGCTGGGCCGGGGGTACGCCGCTAGCCTAGGCTCCACGGGTGGCAATGGGCCATCCGCAACGCACCTGCCTGGGGAGGACCGAATGAAGCGGAACTGTTTGAGCCTGATGATCGGCGCGCTGCTGGCCTCCGGGCCGGCACTGGCACAGGAGGCGCCGCAGGCCGCGCCGGCGGCGGACAGGGGCGCTTCGGCCACCAACCTGGACACCATCATGGTGACCGCGCGCAAGCGCGAGGAAACCCTGCAGGAAGTGCCGGTGGCGGTGACTGCGTTCACCTCCGAGGCGCTGGACAAGTTGAACGTGCAGGACATCGGCGACCTCGACGCCCAGGTGCCCAACCTGACCATCTACGCCGCGCGCGGCGCCAGCAGCACGGTCACCGCCTACATCCGCGGCGTCGGCCAGTCCGACCCCACCTGGGGCGCCGACCCGGGCGTGGGCATCTATCTGGATGACGTCTACATCGCCCGCCCGCAGGGCGCGCTGCTGGACGTGTTCGACGTTTCGCGCATCGAGGTGCTGCGTGGCCCGCAGGGCACGCTGTACGGCAAGAACACCATCGGCGGTGCGATCAAGTACGTTTCGCGTGGCCTGCCGACCACCACCGAAGGCTTTGCCCAGGTCACCGTGGGCAACTACAACCAGCGCGATGCCAAGGCCGCCATCGGTGGCCCGCTGGGCGGGCCGGACAGCGGCCTGCGTGGCCGCATCGCGGTGGCCAGCATGAACCGTGACGGCTTCGGCGAGAACACCTACAACGGCCAACCGGTCAGCGACAAGCAGGTCAACGCCGCGCGCCTGAACCTGGGTGCCTACGCCGGCGACGATTTCGACGTGCAGTTCGCGCTGGACTGGATCGACGACCAGTCCGGCATGCGCGGCTCGAAGATGCTCGCGCGCAACCCGTTCACCCCGGCCTACCCGCCGATGGACGACCGCTATGACATCCGTTCGGGCATGCCCAACGTCAACAGCGTGGAAACCAAGGGCGCCTCGGCGACGGTGAACTGGCGGCCCAACGAAGACTGGGCGCTCAAGTACGTGGTCGCCAAGCGCGAGTCCGACTCGCACTCCAACATCGACTTCGACACCACCCCGGTCAAGCTGGCCGATGTCGGCGGCTTCTACGAGGACAACCAGGTCAGCAACGAACTGCAGGCCAACTACGACGGCGGCGGGCGCGTGCGCGGCGTGGTCGGCCTGTACCAGTTCAGCGGCGAGGCCGGTGGCCAGATCCGCAACAACTTCTTCAACCTGCAGTTCGGCGACACCCGCGGCAAGGTACTCACCGACAGCGTCGCGCTGTACGCGGACTGGACGTTCGACCTGACCAGCAGGCTCAAGCTCGACGTCGGCGCGCGTTACACCGACGAGGACAAGCGCGCGATCGTGCTCAACCGCTTCTACGCCGATGCGACCTTCACCCGGCCGATCGCGGTGGCCGCCGACTTCGACAAGACCACCAACTTCAAGAACGTCTCGCCGAAGGTGTCGCTGGACTACCAGATCACCCCGGACATCATGGTCTACGGCCTGGCCACGCGTGGCTTCAAGTCCGGCGGCTACAACATCCGCGCCAATGCCGTGGCGGTGCCGCGCTCGGCCGAACCGTTCGACGACGAGACCGTGGACAGCTACGAGATCGGCAGCAAGATGGCCTTCCTCGACCAGCGCCTGTTCCTGAACCTGTCGGCCTTCCACAACAAGTACAAGGACATCCAGCTGTCGGTGTTCACCGGCATCGACACCAACGGCGATGGCGTGAACGATGCCTTCTTCGGCGACTTCACCAACGCCGGCAAGGGCACGGTCAACGGCCTGGAGGTCGAGTATCAGTACCTGCCGACCCGGAACTGGCTGATCACCGGCAACCTGGCCTGGCTGGACACCAAGTACGACGAGTACATGGACCGTGGCGTCAACGTCGCCGACCAGATGAAGTTCACCAATGCACCCGAGTTCTCCGGCGCGGTGAACGTGGAGTACCGCACCGACCTGGCCAACGGCGGCAACCTGTCCGCGCGGGTGGGCTACAGCTACCAGAGCGAGGTCTGGCCGACCACCGACCTGAGCCCGGTGATCCGCCAGGACGGTTATGGCCTGGTCAATGCCGGCGTGATCTGGAAGCTCAACGACGCCTGGACGTTCTCCCTGCAAGGCACCAATCTTGCCGACAAGGAGTACCGCACCACCGGTTACAACATCCCGGCGGTGGGCACGCTGATCGGCTTCTACGGTCCGCCACGCCAATACAGCCTCAGCGTCCGCTACGACTTCTAGGAACCCCTGCATGACCCGGTCTTACGATGACCTGTACTGGAACAGCAGCGACGGCCTGCGCCTGCATGCACGTGACCACCGGCCGGCCGCGGGGACACCCCCCCGCGGCACGGTGGTCTGCATCCCCGGGCTGACCCGCAACGGTGCCGACTTCGACGCGTTGGCCACGACGCTGTCCGCGCGCGGCTGGCGCGTGCTGGCGGTCGACCTGCGCGGTCGCGCCGGCTCGGCGCGCGCACCCGACCCGTCCAGCTACAACCCCCGCACCTACGCCGATGACCTGATCGCGCTGCTGTGCGCGCAGGGCATCGACAGGAGCGTGTTCATCGGCACTTCGCTGGGCGTGCTGGTCACCATCACCCTGGCCACGCGCGCGCCCGGGCTGATCGCCGCCGCCGTGCTCAACGATGCCGGGCCGAAGGTGCCACGCCAGGCGCTGGCGCGGATCGGCAAGTACGCCGGCAAGCACCTGCCGCCGATGGACCTGGCGCAGGCCGCCGCCTACGCCGAGTCGATCGGCAAGGCATCGTTCCCGCGCTTCGGCGCCGACGACTGGCGGGACATGGCCACGCGCATGTTCCGCCAGCGCGACGACGGGCTGCTGGAACTCGACTACGACCCGGCCGTCATCCGCACCACCCGGCCCTGGGTGTTGTGGCTGCTGCGACCGCTGCTGTGGCGCGCGGTCCGCACGCTCACCGGCCAGGCACCGACCCTGATCGTGCGTGGCGCGCTTTCGGACATTCTCCCGCCCGACGTGGCACGGCAGATGGCCGCCACCTCGGCGAACGCCCGCCTGGTCGAAGTGCCCGAGGTCGGTCACGCCCCGACCCTGTCCGAGCCGGAAGCGCGCCAGGCCATCCTGGCCTTGCTGGAGCGCGTGGCATGAGCACCATCGACGACCACCTGCCGCCGGCAGTGGCGGCACTGCAGCGTTGGGCCGAAGCCGAGCGGTTGGGGACGGGCGTGCAGGTGGGGCAATCCCGCATCGATGCGTTCGCCGATGCCACCGGCGACCACAACTGGATCCATGTCGATCCGGTACGGGCGCAGGCCGAGCTGCCCGGCGGGCAGACCATCGCCCATGGTTTCCTGCTGCTCTCGCTCACCGTCCAGGACGACGTGGCCGCGCTGGCCGCCATCCCCGGCATCACCCGGGTGCTCAACTACGGCTTGAACAAGGTGCGCTTCCTGGCCCCGGTGCCCAGCGGCGCGGACGTGCGCGTGCGTTCGCGGCTGCTGTCGCTGCAATGCCGCCAGCCCGGGCAATGGCTGCTGACCCAGCACAAGACGGTGGAACTGCAGCCGACCGGCGACGTGGCGCTGGTGGCCGAACAGCTCGCCCTGGTCCTCATCGACCCCTAGCCCGCCACGCCCTCGCCGCGACCGCGCCACCGTGCCGACCGGCACCTGCCGGGCGGCTGGCCGGGTCCCTACACTGGAGCGATGTTGACGCCCTCCATCGTCCTGTTGGCCTGCCTTGCCTGGACCGTGCTGCTGTTCGGCGTCGCGCTGTGGGGCGAACGCCAGGGCCATCGCCTGGCACGTGCCTGGCCGGTGATCTATGCGCTGTCGCTGGCGGTGCACTGCACCGCCTGGACCTACTACGGCGCCGCCTCGCAGGGCGCGCAATGGGGCTTCGCGATCCCGCCGACGCTGATCGGCATGGCGTTGATCTTCGCCTTCGGCATGCCGTTCCTGGCGCGGCTGGGCCGGCTGGCAAAGCAGCACAACAGCGCCACCATCGCCGACCTGGTGGTGGCACGGCTGCGCACCGACCAGGGATTGGGCATGACCATCACCCTGGTCGCGCTGATCGGCATCATTCCCTACATCGCCTTGCAGCTGAAGGCGATCAGCCAGGGCCTGGGCGCACTGCTCGGCGACCAACTGGCCGGCGGCGGCGCACCGCCGGACGTGTCGTTCTGGTTCGCGCTGACGATGGCGGCGTTCACCCTGCTGTTCGGCGCGCGCAAGGCTTCGGCCACCGAGCACAACCGCGGCATCGTGGTGGCGCTGGGGCTGGAGTCGCTGCTCAAGCTGGCCGCGCTGCTGGCCATCGGCCTGTATGCGGCCCTGTCGGTACAGGCCGACAGCCCCTTGCTCGCACGCATGACGCAGCTGCCGCCACCCGCAGTGGTCCCGGACTTCCTCACCATGGTCGCGCTCGGCGCGATGGCGGCCTTCACCCTGCCCCATCAGTTCCACGTCGGCGTGGTCGAGCTGCGCCAGACCTCCGACCTGAAGACCGCGCGTTGGCTGTTCCCGCTCTACCTGCTGCTGATCGGGCTGCCGTCGGTGCCGATGGCGCTATCCGGCGCGGCCCAGCTCGGGCAATCGGTATCGCCGGACGTCTACGTGCTGATGCTGCCGCAGGCCGCCGGCCACCACCTCCTGGCCCTGCTCGCCTACCTGGGCAGCCTGAGCGCGGCCACCGGCATGATGATCCTGTCCGGCCTGACCCTGTCGATCATGCTCGGCAACCACGGCTTCGGCTCGCGCCTGCTCGGCGGCATGCATGGCGACACCGGCGCCGACCTGCGCCCGCGTGTGATCGCGTTCCGGCGCGCCGGCATCCTGGTCGTGTTCCTGATGTCCTGGCTGTACAGCCGGGCGATGAGCGACACCGAAGCACTCAGCGATTTCGGCCTGATGTCCTTCACCGCGCTGGCGCAGCTGGCACCGGCGGTGCTGCTGGCGGTGTACCGCCCGCGCACGCCCTCGCCGGCCATCATCGCCGGCATCGTGACCGGCTCGCTGGTATGGCTGTGGCTGGTGCTGCTGCCGATGATCGTCTCGCCGCCGGCCGCCTCGGAAGGACTGCACTGGGTCGTGTTCTTCCCGCTGCGCGTGCAGCCGGGCCACATCGCGATCAGCATGGGCGTCAGCCTGCTGGTCAACCTGATCACCGTCGCGGTGATGGCGCGCGCGGTGCGCCCGTCGTTGCCGCAGCAACGCGAAGGCGTGGCCGCCGCCTCCATGCGCAAGACCGCCGGGCGCTTCCTCGGCCAGGAACGCACGCGGCAGCTGATGGCCGGGCATGCCGGGCAGATGCTGGACGACCAACGCGTCACCGCCATCGAGCGCGAGCTCACCGCAGTGGTCGGTGCCGGGATGGCGCGGTTGCTGGTCGAGGCCGCACGCGATGGCGGCGCCGCACCACTGGAGGCGGTCACCCGCGCGGTCGGTGAAGCCACCCAGGTACTGCGCTTCAACCAGCGCCTGCTCGAAGCCGCGCTGGAGAACATGAGCCAGGGCATCAGCGTGGTCGACGCGCAGCTGCAGCTGGTGGCCTGGAACAGCCGCTATGCCGCGTTGTTCAAGTTCCCGCCCGAGCTGCTGCAGGTGGGCCAGCCGGTCGCCCATCTCACCGAATGGGCAATGGGACAGCTGAAGATCGGCCAGGGCGGCGCCGATACCCCGACCAAGGCGCTGAACCGGCGCGTGGCGCATATGCGGCGCGGCACACCGCACCTGTCCGAGCGCATTTTCCCCGATGACACCATCGTCGAGATCCGCGGCAACCCGATGCCCGGCGGCGGCTACGTCGCCACCTTCACCGACGTCACCGCGTTCCGCCGCGCCGAGGATGCGCTCAAGCGCAGCAACGAGACCCTGGAGCGCCGCGTGCAGGACCGCACCGCGCGCCTGGAGCAGGCCGTACACGAGGCCGAGCGCGCCAACGTGGCCAAGACGCGCTTCCTGACCGCGGTCGGCCACGACCTGATCCAGCCGCTGCATGCCGCCCAACTGCTGACCGATGCCATGTCGCAGCACCTGGAATCCGAATTCCTGGACAGCTTCCTGCGCCAGATCCGCGGCGCGCTGGACTCCACCGACGACCTGCTCTCGGGCCTGCTCGACATCTCGCGGCTGGAAGCCGGTGGGCTGGTCGCCGACCCGCGCCCGTTCGCGCTGTCCAACGTGCTCGACCCGCTCGCGCAGGAATTCTCGGTGCTGGCCGCCGCACGCGGCCTGCAGTTCCGCTACGTGCCCAGCCGCGTCTGGGTGCACAGCGACCCGCTGCTGCTGCGCCGCGTGCTGCAGAACTTCCTGGCCAACGCCATCCGTTACACGCGCAGCGGCGGCGTGCTACTAGGTGTCCGCCGGCGCGGCGAGGCGCTGGTGGTCGGCGTGCACGACAGCGGCCCGGGCATCGCCGCCGACCAGCAGGGCGTGGTGTTCGAGGAGTTCCAGCGCGGCGACCGCAGCAACGGGCAGGGTTTGGGCCTGGGCCTGACCATCGCGCAACGCATCGCCGCCCTGCTGCATGCACCGTTGTCGCTGCACAGCGCGCTCGGCCGCGGCTCGGCCTTCGCCATCACGGTGCCGCGTGCCTACCCGGCGCGCGCGCCGCGCAACGACGCGCCCGCGGCCACCAGCACCATCAAGGGCACCCGCGTGCTGGTGGTGGACAACGACCCCGATGCGCTGGCGGCGATGCGGCAGATGCTGCTGGCCTGGGGCTGCGAGGTCACCGCGCTGGCCGATGGCGCCAACGCGGGCACCGCGGCGCGCGAGGCCGGGCTGTGGCTGTTCGACTACCACCTCGATGACGGCGACACCGGCATTGCCCTGTACGCGCGCCTGGCCGCTGTGCACGGCCCGCGCCCGACCGTGATCCTCAGCGCAGACACCGGCAGTGACACCCGCGAGGCCGTGCGTGAGGCTGGCTTGTCACTGTTGAACAAGCCTTTCAAGCCGCTGGCGCTGCGCTGGGCGATCAACCACCTGCTGGCCGCGCGTGCCACCGGCGAGGACGCCGGCGCAACGGGGGCCTGCGGCTGACCGGTGCCGGCTCAGGCCTCTTCGGCGGCCTCGCGCTGCACCCGCGCGTCCGCGCCCTCGATCTGCCGCGAGGGATCGGCCAGGCCGAGCTCATGCAGGACGCGGATCGCCTGCGCACGGTTGCGCACGCCCAGCCGGCCCATGATGCGCGTCATGTGTGCCTTCACCGTGCGCAGCTGCACCCCCAGGCGGTCGGCGATCTGCTTGTTGAGCAGGCCTTCGGCGACCAGGCTCAACACCCGGTACTGGTGCGCCGACAGGCTGGACAGCCGCGCGGCCAGGTCGGCATCCCGGCTGAACGGCGCCACCCGCGCGACGGTATCGCGCAGCATCGCCGGTATCCAGCGCTCGCCCTCAAGCACGGTCAGCAGCGCCTGCTGCAGGTCCGCCAGCCCCGAACTCTTGGGCAGGTAGCCGGCCGCCCCCAGGTCGATGGCACGCCGGATCACATGCGGTTCCTCGTTGGCCGAGACGATGATGATCGCCAGCCCCGGCTGCAGCGCGCGGATCGTCGCCAGCCCGGCCAGGCCGTGGTTGCCCGGCATGTGCAGGTCGAGCAGCATCAGGTCGATCGACTGGCCCTCGATGGCCTCCAGTACCCCGTCCAGTGAATCGGCTTCGCTGATCTGCAGGTCGACCACCGCTTCATCGGCCGCGCGATGCAGCGCGGCTCTGAACAGGGGGTGGTCATCGGCGATGAGCAGGGTTGGCATCTCGGGCCGAGGTTAGCAAATCCCATTGCAGCTGAGCACGGGGACCTAGGTACGCTGGTATCCCCAGACCGGATTGATAGTGTGGAGCGATGAACATTCCCTGCCGTGCTTCCCTGCTTTGCGCCGTGCTGCCGATCCTGCATGGCTGCATCCCCGTCGCGAACGCCGCCACCGCCCCCGCTGCCGCCCCGGTGTTCGAGCAATGGCGCGAGACATCCCATCGCGGCAGCGATGACCTGATGACAGCCGGGCTCGGTCTTGAAGGCCTGCGCGCCAGCGCGCCCCCCGCATTCGCCAAGCCCACCGCGCCCACCGCAGAGCAAGCGCGGCGCCGTGCGATCTGGAGCAGCTGGCGGGGCATCGCCGACCTGACCCCGGGTGGCGGCTTCGGTGAAATCTACGGCACGTTCCAGCCCGCACCGGGGCGCGAGTTCTCCGCCTACGGCCGCATCCCCGGCGCCGGCCAGCCGCACCGCGTGCTGGTGCAGATACCGGACAACTTCGACCCCGCACGCCGCTGCCTGGTCGCGACGGCGTCTTCCGGTTCGCGCGGGATCTACGGCGCGATTTCCGTGGCCGGCAGTTGGGGACTGGCCCACGGTTGCGCGGTGGCCTATACGGACAAGGGCGCCGGCAGCGACTACTACGATCTGGACGCAGGTATCGGTTTCCAGGCCGATGGCACCCCGGCTGCCGATGGCGCGTTGGCATTCGTCCCCGCGAAGGGAAGCGCTGCGCATGGCGTCGCGTTCAAGCACGCACATTCGGGCGACAACCCGGAAGCCGACTGGGGCCTGCACCTCGTGCAGGCCGTGCAGTTCGGATTGCAGGCGCTGGACCGTGCCTATCCGCAGTCGGCACCCTTCACCCCGGCCAACACACGCACGTTGGGCGTCGGGGTATCCAACGGCGGCGGCGCGGTATTGCGCGCCGCCGAAACTGAAGGCGATTGGTTTGATGCGATGGTGGCCGGTGAGCCCAACGTATCGGTCGCAGGCGCCCCTCCGCTCTACGATTTCGTGACCCAGGCCGCGCTGCTGATGCCTTGCGCATTGCTGGCCATCGATGATCTGCCGCAGCCACCCGCGCAGGCCCAGACACGACCGGCCGGAATCCAGCGCTGCGCGGTGCTGGCATCCATTGGACAGGTGCAAGGCGCGGACACAGAGGCCCAGGCGCGATCGGCATGGCAGCAGTTGGCGAACGCAGGCCTGAGTGAACCCGCCCTGCGCGCAGCCGCGTTCTCGACCGGATTTGATCTGTGGCAAGCGATCGCCGCCACCTATGCGTCAGCCTATGGTGGCTATGCCGCAGGCAATCACCCCTGCGGGTACACCTTCGCCGCCGCCGGCCCGGATGGCAGGCCCGGCATCGCGACACCCGAGGTCCGTGCAGCCTGGTGGAGCGATGCCAGCGGCATCCCGCCAGGCAACGGCGTGATGCTGCTGTACGACGATCACGCGCTGCCCGCAGCGGATCCCCTGCCTGGCCTGTCCTGCCTGCGCTCGCTCTGGACCCACGATGGTGCAGGTGCCGAGCGCGTGCGCGCCGGCATTGCCCGTGCAGCCGCCAACCCGCCCCGCCCGGGCCTGCCGATCGTCGTCATCCATGGCATCGACGACGGACTGGTGCCGATCAGCCTGACCAGCGACCGCTACGTGCCGCAGGCGCGTGCGGCGGGCGCACGGATCGCCTATTGGCGGGTAGCCAACGCGCAGCATTTCGACTCGCTGCTGGCGTTCCCGGATTACCGCAAGCGCTATGTGCCGCTGCTGCCCTACCTGTTCGCGGCCATGGACCAGGTCTGGAACCACCTCGAAGACCCGGCGCAGCCCCTGCCCCAGGATGCACTGATCACCCCCACCCCGCGCGCGGAAGCACCGCTGCAGCCCGCACAGTTGTCGCTCCCGGCGGCCTCCCGCCGCTGACACCCCGTTGCCTTGCCCCCAGGAATCGCCGATGCCCTCCACCACGCCGCCCGACTCCGGTCCCTACGCCTACCCGCTGCTGATCAAGCAACTGCTGCATACACCACTGGCAACCCGGCCCGGGCAGGAGATCGTCTACGGCGACGTGCGCCATGACTACCGCACGCTGCAGGCACGCATCGGCCAGCTCGCCGGCCTGCTGCAATCGCAGGGCGTGAAGCCCGGCGATACCGTCGCGGTGATGGACTGGGACAGCCACCGCTACCTGGAAAGCTACTTCGCGGTGCCGATGATGGGCGCGGTGCTGATGATGGTGAACATCCGCCTGGCCCCGGAACAGATCGCCTACACGCTCAAGCACAGCGGGGCCAGCGTGATTCTGGCCAACCGCGAGTTCCTGCCGGTGCTGGACGGCATCGCCGGGCAGTTGCCGGCGCTGCGCACGCGCATCCTGCTCGACGATGAAGGCGGCGCGTTGCCCGATGGCTTCGCCGCGGAGTACGAGGCCGGCCTGCAACAGGCCACGCCGGTCACGCACTTCCCGGATTTCGACGAGAACACCCGCGCCACCACGTTCTATACGACCGGCACCACCGGCCTGCCCAAGGGCGTCTACTTCAGCCATCGCCAGCTCGTGCTGCATTCGCTGGCGGCGATGGCCACGCTCGGCAGCGCGCACCAGCAGGGTCGCCTGCACCGCGACGACGTGTACATGCCGATCACGCCGATGTTCCATGTCCACGCCTGGGGCCTGCCCTACGTGGCCACGCTGATGGGCATCAAGCAGGTTTATCCGGGCCGCTACCTGCCCGGGCGGCTGCTGGCGCTGATCGGCCGCGAGAAGGTGACCTTCTCGCACTGCGTGCCGACCATCCTGCACATGCTGCTGAACGACCCGGCCTCGGCGCAGACCGACCTGCGCGGCTGGAAGGTCATCATCGGCGGCGCCGCACTGCCACGGGTGCTCGCCCAGCAGGCGCTGGCGCGCGGCATCGACATCTTCGGTGGTTACGGCATGTCCGAGACCTGCCCGGTGCTCACCGTCGCCCAGCTCGACGGCGACGCACTGGCCGACGGCGAGGCCGATGTCGCGCTGCGCACCAAGGCCGGCATCCCCATCCCGCTGGTGGACCTGCGCATCGTCGACGAGGACATGCACGAGGTCGCCCACGACGGCCAAGCCACCGGCGAAGTCGTGGTGCGCGCGCCATGGCTGACCCAGGGTTACCTGCACGATCCCGCCGCGTCGGCCACCTTGTGGGCTGGCGGCTACCTGCACACCGGCGACATCGGCAACATCGACGCGGGCGGCTACCTGCGCGTGACCGATCGCATCAAGGACGTCATCAAGACCGGCGGTGAATGGATTTCCTCGCTCGCGCTGGAGGACATCATCGCCATGCACCCCGGGGTCGCCGAGGTCGCGGTGATCGGCGTCGCCGATCCCAAGTGGGGCGAGCGACCGCTGCCATTGGTGGTCACGCATGCCGGCCGCGACGTGACCGAGCAGGAGATCATCGCGCTGGTCACCGCGCGCAGCCAAGCCGGCGACATCTCCCGTTATGCCATCCCCGAGCGGGTGCGCTTCGTCGACACCATCGCGCGGACCAGCGTGGGCAAGATCAACAAGCGCCGGCTGCGCGACCAGCATGACGCGCCGGCCGAACCCGGCGGCGCCGCATCCCCCTGAGGGAAACCGCGCCCTTCACCGCGGGACCGGACCTGCCCTTCCGCGGCAGTGCCAGCGGCGCGCGTGGGCCGCTGGCACCTTGCCGGCAGACGCCGGCTCAACCCGCTGGCGCGGCCTCGGCGGTGTAGACCGGCTCGCCATCCACCCAGGTCGACAACACCTTCAGGTCATCCAGCTGCGCGGCATCCACCGTCAGCGGATCACGGTCGAACACCACGAAGTCGGCGCGCAGGCCCGCCTGCAGGCGGCCCACCTGCGCTTCGTCATGCCCGGCCCAGGCCGCATCGCTGGTGAAGCCGCGCACCGCTTCCTCCGCGCTCAGGCGCTGGTCGGGCTGCCAACCGCCCGGCGGCTGGCCGTCGCGGTCCTGGCGGGTCACCGCGGCGTACAGGCCCAGGCGCGGATCGACGTTCTCCACCGGGAAATCCGAGCCCAATGCCAACCGCGCCCCGCTGTGCAGGTAGCGCTGCCAGGCATACGCACCCAGGATGCGCTCCGGCCCGACCCGCTGCGCGGCCCATCCCATGTCCGAGGTGGCATGCGTAGGCTGCATCGAGGCGATCACGCCCAATCGGGCGAAGCGCGGGATGTCCTCCAGCGACACCACCTGCGCATGCTCCACGCGCCAGCGGTGGTCACTGCCCTTGCGCGCGCCCAGCACCTTCTCGTAGGTGTCCAGCACGATGCGGTTGCCGCGATCACCGATGGCATGCGTGGCGACCTGCACCTTGCAGCCCTCGGCCTTGCGCACCGCCACCTCGAAATCGGCCGGCGAAGTCACCAGCAGGCCGCGGTTGTGCGGGTCATCGCTGTAGTCGGCGAGCAGGGCCGCGCCGCGGCTGCCCAGCGCACCGTCCATGAACAGCTTCACGCCACGCATTTCCAGACGACCGCCCGGATGCTGGTACAGGCCATCACGGCACAGGTCATCCAGCGCGGCCTGGTTGCCGTCGGCATAGGCATCGATGCGCAACGGCAGCTTGCCGGCGTCGGCCAGGCGCTTCATCAACGCCAGGTCCTCGCGCGAAACACCCATGTCATGCACGCCGGTCAGGCCGTTGCTCACTGCCGCCTGCAACGCGGCCAGCAGGCGCTTCTCGCGGGCGGCGTCATCCAGTGCGGGGATCTGCGCGGTGACCAGGCTGGAGGCCGCATCGACCAGCACGCCGGTCGGCCTGCCGGCGGCGTCGCGCACGATCCGTCCACCGTCCGGCTGCCAGTCCCCGGCCAACGGCTTGCCCGCCTTCTCGGCGATGCGCAGCGCGGCGCTGTTGACCCAGCCGGCGTGGCCGTCGACGCGGTCCAGGTAGACCGGCCGTTCCGGGAAGGCGGCATCCAGGTCGGCGACGGTGGGAAAGTCGGTGTTGTCCCACCGGTTCTGGTCCCAGCCACGGCCCTGCAGCCACTCTCCCGGCGCCAGAGTCTTCTCGAATGCCTTGAGCCGCTCCACCACCTCGCCGCGGGTGCGCGCGCCGGACAGGTCGGCCTGCGCCAGCGTGTTGCCCAGGTAGACCAGGTGCGCATGTGCGTCGATCAGCCCCGGCACCACCGTGGCCTTGCCGGCGTCGATGCGGGGTGCCTGCGGATGCTGCTTCAGCACCGCCTCGCGCGTGCCCACGCTGAGCACGCGGCCAGTCTGCGCATCCCAGGCCATCGCACCCACCACCGGCTGCGCCGGGTCTCCGGTACGGATGGTGTCGGCCACCAGCACCTTGACCTCGGCCTGGGCCGGGCTCAGGGACAGGCAGGGAAGCAACAGGGCAAGACAGGCGACACGGCGCATACGATCACTCCTGAACGGGACCCGGCGACTATGCCGCCATCCCGCAGGCATGACAAACCGCGGCCTGCGGCGTGCGCCGCAGGCTTGCCTCAGTCGGCGTTGACGTCCACCCGTACCCGGATGCGCTCGCCCGGGTGGTAGTCACGGCGGGTGTGGTATTCGCGGCCGGCGTACTCGTAGGTCACGTCATAGCCGTCCACGCGTTCGCTCTCGCTGCCATAGCCACCGGGCTCGCAGACGCGCACGTCGCCGCGGCGGTAGTCCGGGCCACGGTTGCTGGCTTCGTAGATGGCGCGCCCGGCCGCGCCGCCGGCGATCGTTCCCACCGCGGTGCCGAGGTAGCGGCCGTCGCCACCACCGATGCGACTACCGATCATCGCGCCGGCCAGGCCACCGATCACCGTGGCGATCTGGCGCCCGGTCTCGCTGCCCTGGCGGTACTGGCCATTGTCATTGCCGCGGTCGTCGTAACCGTCGTTGCGATAGCCATTGCCGTTGTAGCGGCCGGTGTCGCGGTAGCCATCCTCGTTCACGTAGCTGCCATCGCTGCGCTGGTAGCAGCGCTCGTTGCGGCCGCCGTTGCCACTGACGATGATCGGGTCCACGCGCACCACCCGCGCGTAGTCGTAGGCCGGCCCGTTGTCGCCGGCATGGCCGCCGTCGCGGTAGCGGCCATCGTCATCGCGGTAGCCGGGACGGTACTGGCCGTCGTCGTAGTTCTGTGCGGACGCGGCAAAACTGGACAGGCCGGCCATGATCAGGACACCGGCGATAGGCAGCGAACGAAACATGGCAACAGGTCCCCGTGGTTGGATGGCGCGATGCTCGGGCGCGCCGGGTGAAACGTCCCTGAACCGGACCGGCGAGCCCTTCCCCGCCCGCCAGCCCCTGCCTGGATCAGGCGGAAAACTCGCTTTCCAGGCTGATCGGCACCGCGCTCAACGCCTTGGACACCGGGCAGTTCTGCTTGGCGTCGTCGGCAATCGCGCGGAAGCGTACCTCGTCCAGCCCCGGCACCACCGCCTTGACCTTCAGGCGGATCTGCGAGAACTGCGGCCCGCCTTCCATCGACAGGTCGACGTCGGCACGGGTATCGAGCGAAGTGGGCGGGAAGCCGGCCTCGCTGAGCTTGGCCGACAGCGCCATGGTGAAGCAGCCGGCGTGCGCGGCAGCGATCAGCTCCTCCGGATTGGTGCCCTTCTCCTCGCCAAAGCGCGTGCTGAAGGCGTAGCGCGTGTTTTCCAGCAGCCCGCTCTGCGGCGTGGCCAGGCGGCCTTGGCCGGTCTTGAGGTCACCTTCCCAGTGCGCGGTGGCATGACGCGAAATACCCATGGTGGAACTCCTCGTGGTGGTTGGCAGCCCAGCCTAAGGCAGCGTTCGTTAGCGCATTGTGCGGTGCGTCGCCGATCACCTGGCCTGCCGTGGACGTGCCGGGTGACGCCGCACTGTATCCCTGTCGATGCTGTTTTCCCCTGTGTTTTGGCATGTGGAAGCATGCACAAACCGGCCAGAAGCAATTTTTATGGGCTTTTTTGTCGATTGCCTATTGGCGGCATGCAATTCATGCCCTACATTTCGCTTGCCGACGGGGTCGGCACGACCAAACAACCAACCGTTCACGGAACAGGAAATCATGGCAAAGACCGCTAAAAAGGCTGCCCCGAAGAAGGCAGTGAAGAAAGTCGCCACCAAGGCTGCCGCCAAGCCGGCCGCAGTGAAGCCGATCAAGGAAGCTCTGACCAAGTCGGGTCTGGTTGCCCACATCGCCGAAGCCACCTCCGTCGCTGCCAAGGACGTGCGCGCTGTGTTCGCCGCCCTGGAAGGCGCCGTTGCCGCCTCGGTCAACAAGAAGGGCGCTGGCTCCTTCACCCTGCCGGGCCTGCTGAAGATCAGCACCGTGAACGTTCCGGCCAAGCCGAAGCGCAAGGGCATCAACCCGTTCACCAAGGAAGAGCAGTGGTTCGCCGCCAAGCCGGCCACCACCAAGCTGAAGGTTCGTCCGCTCAAGAAGCTCAAGGACGCCGCGCTCTGATCAGCGCGCCCCTTGTGGCGAACCGGACGGGACGGCGAAAGCCGTCCCGTTTCTTTTTGGGGGCGCCCATGGCGCGTAGGCGGACCACTGCGTTCCATCCACGCCGGACCCGGGCACACTGGAACACAGCGTCATGGTCCGGCGCCTCGCAACACCCCGATGGCGGGCCTATGGTGGGGCCATCCCCCTACCCCCACGCCATCATGTCCAGCAACGCGCACCGCTATCGCATCACCGTCACTCCCATCGAAACCGATGGCCAGCAGTGCACCGGGCGCTGCACGCTGGAGTTCGACCAGCGCACCACCTACAGCTGGATGAAGCAGTTCGAGCAGGCCCAGCGCCAACGCCGCCTGCCCTCCAACGACGACGCATCGCTGGTGGTCGCCACCGGCCTGCTGCACAGCTTGTCGGCCGCTTCGGGCCGGCACGGCAACGCCCTGGACAGCCTGCAGCCGGAACTGGACCAACTGCTGTTGAAGCTGGAAAAACTGCAGCAGCCTGGTTGAAGCCAGGCGCGTGGCTAACCGGGCATTCACTTGATCCGGTTATCTTGCGTCTCCGTCTCCACCAATCCACGAGTCCGCCATGAACCTGCGCCACCTGCTCCTGTCCGCCGTCGCCTGCATGGCCCTGGCCACCACCGCCCACGCCGCGCCGCAGGTCAACGGACGGCAGTTGACCGTGGGCGCCAGCGACGTGCAGGACTATCTGGACGGCAGCTTCCCGCGCACGCAGAAGGCGCTCGGCGGCCTGCTGGCGCTGACCGTCAGCGAGCCGCACCTGACTCTGCCGCAGGGCAACCGCCTGGACCTGGGCTTCGCCCTGGCCATGGCCGCCGGTGGCACCTCGATGCCGGTCGGCAAGGTGCAGATCAGCAGCGGCCTGCGCTACGACGCGCAGACGCAGGGCTTCCACCTGGACCAGCCGACCGTCGACCGCTTCAACCCGGCCATGGCCGGTGGCGAACTGGATTCCAGCACCCGCAGCCTGCTCAACAGTTGGCTGGCCGATTACGCCCGCCGCGAACCGATCTACAAGATCGACCCGACCATCGCGCGGGTGATGGGCGCCTTGCAGGTACAGTCGGTCGGCATCGAGAACGGCCGCATCGCGGTGACCTTCAACCAGGGCCTGGGCAACCTGGTGCCGCAGGGCCTGCTGGGCAAGTAAGCCCCTCCTGCATGCACGCAGGAAGGCCGCGAAAGCGGCCTTCCGCGTTTGTGCGCCCCCGCCGCCGGCATTCCCTCCCGGCCCACGCCACAACGGGAAAGGGCCGCGCAGGCGGCCCCTTCATTCACCCCATCGATGCGCGGGTCAGCGCTTGGGCTGCAGCATCGTGCCGGTGCACTTGGGCGAGCCGCAGCGGCATTCCCAGATCTTCTTCAGGCGCGCGGTGTGGCGCTCGGCCAAGGTGATGCCGTAGTTGTAGGTCAGCTCCTCACCCGGCTTGATGTCGCGGACGGCTTCGATGAACACCTTGTCGGCGGTGCGGTCGTCGCCCTCGGCTTCCTCGATCATCGCCTCGCAGTTCGGGTCGCAGCTGTGGTTGATCCAGCGCGCATCGTTGCCCTTGTGGTTGGCGTCGATGACGTAGTCCTCGTTCAGCGTGAACAGGAAGGTATGCCCGCTCTCGACGTCGCCGGTGTCATCGGCATCCACCTCGGCATGGGTCCGGCGCTTGCCCTTGTACTCGATGACGCGCTCGCCCTGCTTGATGTCGGCCACGGCGAACACGCCGTTGCCATGGATGCTGGATTTGCGCGCCTGGATCTTCTTGGGCATGTAAATGACCGGAAACGAATGAGAGGCGCAGATTCTCTCCCATCTGCGCCAATGACCCAAGTACGCGCCGGACCGGGGCCGGGCCATCGCGCCCCTCCGCGGACACCGCCCCGCCCGGCGATCACGTCCCGGTGCCGGTACCCGCCGCCGGCCACGGCAGCCACCGCCGTCACCTGCCCCGCCCCTGCCTGAACAGGGCGCTTGGACTCGACCGGCGACAAAGCGTACAATTTTGGTCCGCTTTGAACCCACCTGCCGAGATGCTCCGCGTCACCAAGCTCACCGATTACGCCACCGTCGTCATGACCGTGCTCGCCGCACGGCCGGACGAAGTGCTGAGCGCGACCGAGCTGGCCGAGGCCGCCGGTCTGGAACCGCCCACCGTCAGCAAGCTGCTCAAGCCCCTGGCCCAGGCCGGGCTGGTGGAAGGCCTGCGCGGCGTGCGTGGCGGCTACCGGCTGACCCGTCCGGCCAGCGAAATCACCCTGATCGAGGTCGTCGAGGCGATGGAAGGCCCGCTGGCGATCACCGAATGCAGCCAGGGCCAGAGCCATTGCGGCATCGCCAGCCAGTGCGGCGTGCGCTCGAACTGGCGGCTGATCAACGATGTCGTCAGCGACGCCCTGCGCGCCGTCACCCTGGCCCAGATGCTGCATCCCTTACCGCTTGCCGACCGTCGACGGATCACCGCCGACGTCGTCTCCTGAACCACCGTAGGCAGCCCCATGGCCACCGAGACCATTGAAAACGTCGGCATCGCCGACACTCCGAACCGTGAAATCCACGAACAGCTGGGTCGCAAGTACGACGCCGGTTTCGTCACGGACATCGAATCCGATTCGTTCCTGCCGGGCCTGAACGAGGACGTCATCCGCGCCCTCTCGGCCAAGAAGGAAGAGCCGGAATGGATGACCCAGTGGCGCCTGGATGCCTACCGTCACTTCCTCACCCTGCGCCAGCCGGACTGGGCCAAGCTGCAGATCGGCCCGATCGACCTGCAGGCGCTGAGCTATTACTCCGCGCCCAAGGGCCCGAAGTACAAGTCGCTGGACGAGGTGCCAAAGGAACTGCTGGACACCTACGACAAGCTGGGCGTGCCGCTGCACGAACGCGCCAAGCTGGCCGGTGTCGCCGTCGATGCGGTGTTCGACTCGGTCTCCGTCGGCACCACCTTCCGCAAGGAACTGGCCGAGAAGGGCGTGATCTTCTGCTCGATCTCCGAGGCCATCCGCGAGCATCCCGAGCTGGTGCAGAAGTACCTGGGCTCGGTGGTGCCGGTCGGCGACAACTATTTCGCCGCGCTCAACTCGGCGGTGTTCTCCGACGGCAGCTTCGTGTTCGTGCCCAAGGGCGTGCGCTCGCCGATGGAACTGAGCACCTACTTCCGCATCAACGCCAACAACACCGGCCAGTTCGAGCGCACGCTGATCATCTGCGAGGACAAGGCCTACGTGTCCTACCTGGAAGGCTGCACCGCGCCGATGCGCGATGAGAATCAGCTGCACGCCGCGGTGGTCGAGCTGGTGGCGCTGGAAGACGCCGAGATCAAGTACTCCACGGTGCAGAACTGGTACCCGGGCGACGAAAACGGCGTGGGCGGCATCTACAACTTCGTCACCAAGCGTGCCGAATGCCGTGGCGCGCGTTCCAAGGTGACCTGGACCCAGGTGGAAACCGGCTCGGCCATCACCTGGAAGTACCCGTCCTGCGTGCTGCTGGGCGACGACTCGGTGGGCGAGTTCCACTCGGTGGCGCTCACCCACCACCGCCAGCAGGCCGACACCGGCACCAAGATGATCCACGTCGGCAAGCGCACCAAGAGCAAGATCGTCTCCAAGGGCATCAGTGCCGGGCGCGGCCAGAACACCTACCGCGGCCTGGTCAAGGTGGACCGCAACGCCGAGGGCGCGCGCAACTACACCCAGTGCGACTCGCTGCTGATCGGCAAGAAGTGCGGCGCGCACACCTTCCCCTACATCGAGGTGAAGAACCCCAGCGCCACCGTCGAGCACGAGGCCACCACCTCCAAGATCTCCGATGACCAGCTGTTCTATTGCCGCGCGCGCGGCATCGACCAGGAGAACGCGGTGTCGATGATCGTCGACGGCTTCTGCAAGCAGGTGTTCAAGGAACTGCCGATGGAATTCGCGGTGGAAGCCAAGAAGCTGCTGGAAGTGTCGCTGGAAGGCTCGGTCGGATGAGCCGCCTGCCCCTGCTACTGCTGGCATTGCTGCCGGTGGCGGCCTCGGCCGCCGCGCCGGGCAAGGCCTGCGACGATGCCCGCACCCAGCTGGACATCAACGAATGCGCCGCGCGTGAAGCCGACGCCAGCGATGCCGAGCTCAACGCCGTGTACCGGCAGGTGATGCAGAAGCTGCAGGGCCAGCCGGTGGCCATCGACAAGCTGCGCAGCGCCCAACGCCTGTGGATCCAGCTGCGTGATGCCGACATCGACGCACGCTACCCGGTGGGCAAGGACGAGAACCCGCGCGTTCTGTATGGCTCGATGTACCCGATGCTGTACTCGGCCAACAAGGCCGAACTCACCCGGCAGCGCACCCAGTGGCTGCGCGCCACCTTCCTTGATCGCGCCGAAGGCGAGCTCTGATCGCCCCGCCCCACATTCAAATTTGAAGACCGCACCCTCATGTTGAAGATCGAAAACCTCCACGCAAGCATCGGCGACAAGGAAATCCTCAAGGGCCTGTCGCTGGACGTGAAGCCCGGTGAAGTCCACGCCATCATGGGCCCGAACGGCGCCGGCAAGTCCACGCTGGGCAACGTGCTGTCCGGCCGCGATGGCTACGAGGTCACCGAAGGCAGCGTGCAGTTCGAAGGCAGCGACCTGCTGGAGCTGGAACCGGAAGCGCGCGCCGCCGCCGGCCTGTTCCTGGCCTTCCAGTACCCGGTGGAAATCCCCGGCGTGAACAACACCTACTTCCTGCGTGCCGCGCTCAATGCCCAGCGCAAGGCGCGCGGCGAGGAAGAACTCGATTCGATGCAGTTCCTGAAACTGGTCCGGCAGAAGCTGGCCGTGCTGCACCTGAAGGACGAGTTGCTGCACCGGGGCGTCAACGAAGGCTTCTCCGGCGGCGAGAAGAAGCGCAACGAGATCTTCCAGCTGGCCGTGCTGGAGCCGAAGCTGGCGATCCTGGACGAGACCGACTCGGGCCTGGACATCGACGCGCTCAAGAGCGTGGCCGACGGCGTCAACGCGCTGCGTTCGCCGGAGCGCTCGTTCCTGGTCATCACCCACTACCAGCGCCTGCTCGACTACATCAAGCCGGACGTGGTGCACGTGCTGGCCAATGGCCGCATCGTCAAGAGCGGTGGCCCGGAACTGGCGCTGGAGCTGGAAGCACACGGCTACGACTTCCTGAAGGACCGCGTGGTGCGCGAGGCGGCCAAGTAATGAGCGTCCTGCTGGATTCCCTGGCTGCCGGCTTCTGCGGCAGCACCGAACGCGCCGAACTGCTCGAGGCCGCACTGAAGACCGGCCTGCCGGCCGCGCGCAGCGAGGCCTGGAAGTACACCTCGCTGCGCCAGTTCGAGCGCCGCAGCTTCAGCGCCGCTCCGCTGCAGGCACCGGCCATCGATGCGGCCCTGGTGGCCGATATCCCGGCCCCGCGCCTGGTGTTCGTCAACGGCCGCCCCAGCAGCGACCTGAGCGACCTGGCCGGCGTGGATGCGGGCGTGCAGGTACGCACCCTGTCGGCGGTGAAGCAGCAGGAGCCGGAAGCCGTCCGCTTCCTTGGCCGCCGCTTCGACCGCGCCGAGGAGATCTTCGCCCAGCTCAACGCCGCGCTCGCCGATGAAGGCGTGCTGGTGCAGGTGAGCGACGGCGTCCACAGCGATACCCCGCTGCACCTGGTGTTCGTCAGCACCGGCGACGGCAGCGATCGCGTGTGGCACCACCGGCACCTGGTGGAACTGCGCCGCGGGGCCTCGCTCAGGCTGGTCGAGCACCACCTGCACGACGGTGACAGCGCCAACTTCGACAACACTCTGGTCCACGTCCACCTGGCCCAGGATGCCCAGCTGGCGCACGCCCGCGTGCAGGCCGGCAGCAGCCGCGACACCCACCTGCTGCGCACCGACGCCGTGCTTGCGCGCGACGCGCAGTACCGTCGCATCGACCTGGAACTGGGCGCGGCGCTGACCCGCCATGAGCTCAACGTGCGCCTGGAAGGTGACAACGCCAGGCTGGTCGCCAACGGCGTGCTGCTGGGCAATGGCCGTCGCCACATCGACACCCGCCTGGGCATCGACCACATCGCCCGCGACACCAGCGCCGAGCTGGTCTGGCGCGGCGTGGCCGCCAACCGCAGCCGCGTGGTGTTCCATGGCGGCATCAACATCCGCGAAGGCGCCGATGGCACCGATGCCAACCTGTCCAACAAGAACCTGCTGCTGTCCGCCGACGCCGAGATCGATACCCAGCCGACGCTGGTGATCGACGCCGACGAGGTCAAGGCGGCGCATGGTGCCACCGTGGGCCAGCTCGACGCCAATGCGCTGTTCTACCTGCGCACCCGTGGCGTGCCGGCCGAACAGGCCCGCGCCATGCTCAGCGCGGCGTTCTGCCACGAACCGCTCGCCGCGGTCGATGGCATCCTCACCGAGAAGCTGGCCCGGCACCTGGACCAGGCACTGCAACAGGCTGGCATGGCATGAACCTTTCCTCCCCGCGTCTGATCCACCCTTCGGCCACCGCTCCGGACTGGGACCGCGTGCGCGCCGATTTCCCGCTGCTGATGCGTGAAGTCAACGGCAAGCCGCTGGTGTACTTCGACAACGCCAACACCGCGCAGAAGCCGCTGCAGGTGATCGGCGCGGTGGACGAGTTCTACCGCCGCTACAACGCCAACGTCAGCCGCGCCGTGCACGCGCTGGGCACCGAAGCCACCGAAGCGTACGAAGGCGCGCGCGCCAAGCTGGCGCGTTTCCTCAACGTGCGCAGCGACGAGCTGGTGCTGTGCAGCGGCACCACCTTCGCGATCAACCTGGTGGCCTATTCGTGGGCCTTGCCGCGCCTGAAGGCCGGTGACGTGATCCTGGTCTCGCGCATGGAACACCACGCCAACATCGTGCCGTGGCAGCTGGTGGCGCAGCGTACCGGCGCGACCCTCCGCGTGGCCGAGATCCTGCCCGACGGTTCGCTGGACCTGGATGCCCTGCACGCGGCGATGACCCCGGATGTGAAGCTGTTGGCAGTGACCCACGTTTCCAACGTGCTGGGCACCATCAACCCGGTCCGCGAGATCTGCCGCGAGGCGCGCAAGCGCGGCATCGTCACCGTGGTGGATGGCTCGCAGGCCGCCCCGCACCTGCGCGTGGACGTGCAGGCCATCGGCTGCGATTTCTACGCCATCACCGGGCACAAGATGTGCGGCCCGACCGGCACCGGCGCACTGTGGGCACGCCGCGAGCTGCTGCAGGAAATGCCGCCGTTCCTGGGCGGTGGCGAGATGATCAAGGAAGTCAGCTTCGACGGCACCGTGTTCAACGATGCCCCGCACAAGTTCGAGGCCGGCACGCCGAACATCGCCGGTTTCATCGGCCTGGGCGTGGCGGTGGATTACCTCGACGCGCTTGGCCGCGACCACATCGCCGACCGCGAGCAGGCGCTGCTGGCGCATTTCACCGAGGAGCTGCAACGCATCGACGGCGTGCGCATCTTCGGCACCACGCCGCACAAGGCGGCGGTGGTGTCGTTCCTGGTCGACGGCGCGCATTCGCACGACCTGGCCACCCTGCTCGACCTGCAGGGCGTGGCCGTGCGTTCGGGCCAGCATTGCGCGCACCCGCTGCTGCAGTACTACGGCGTCGCCGCCACCTGCCGCGCCTCGCTGGCCTTCTACAACACGCATGACGAGATCGAGTCGTTCATGGTGGCCCTGAAGAAGGTCCGCACCCTGCTGGGCTGAGGCCAGGAGCGGCCGCGAAAGCCCTCCCCCTTCGCCGCGCGAAAGGGAGGGCGCAATGCGGTAGTGCCGAGCCACGCGCGGCGCTGTCTCCGGACACCCCGGCCACGCGCCGCCTCGTTCCCGGCCGCGCCGTGCACCGCCGCTTCCCCTTCGCCTCGCGCGCACTAGAATGTGGGGATGAACGAGCTGACTTTCCGTACCGCGACCGCCGCCGACATCCCGGCCCTGATTGAACTGGTGACTTCCGCCTACCGTGGCGATGCCTCCCGCGTCGGCTGGACCACCGAGGCCGACCTGCTCGATGGCCAGCGCGTGGACGCCGACGGCATCCTGGCCGACATCAACCGCGCGCGCAGCGTGGTCCTGCTGGCCGAACAGGACGGCCAGCTGATGGCCTGCTGCCATGTCGCCGATGAGAACGGCCACGGCTATTTCGGCATGTTCGCGGTCAACCCCAAGGCGCAGGGCGGCGGCGTCGGCAAGCAGGTGATGCAGTACGCCGAGCGCTTTGCCGCCGAACAGTGGCAGCTGCCGACCATGCAGATGACGGTGATCGACTGCCGCGACGAACTGATCGCCTTCTACGAACGCCGCGGGTACGTGCGCACCGGCATCAAGAAGCCCTTCCCCTACGGCGATGCCCGCTACGGCCTGCCCAAGCGCGATGACCTGCAGTTCGAAGTGCTGGAGAAGCCGCTGGGAGCGGCGGCATGAGCGAGACCTGGACCTTCATCTGCGCCAGCGGGGAACTGCTGCCCGGGGAAATGAAGACCGCCTTCGACGAGGTCACCGGTACCCCGCTGGTCGTCTTCAACCTCGATGGCGAGCTGTACGCCCTGGAAGACCAGTGCAGCCATGAGGAGTTCGAACTGTCCTCCGGCGTGATCGACCCGGCCGAGGGCAGCATCGAGTGCATCCTGCACGGTGCCCGCTTCGACATCCGCGATGGCCGCGCCCTGTGTGCGCCGGCCTATTCCCCAGTGCCCAAGTTCCCGGTCAAGCGCGAACACGGCGGCATCTGGTCGCGCGACGACCGCCACTGAGCCTGCAGGCCTCGCCCGCCGCCACGGCGGAGGCCGCTCGCCCGACAGGGCCACCGGGCAACGGCCGTCTGGCCGCCGGCTCCTGACGCGGGGGCCGGCGGCCAGACGGCCGTCGGCTGCTTGCCGCGCCCCCTTCCCCACTCCCCCTTTGGCCTGCCGGCCGGGCAGCGCCTGCCCGGGTGATTCGCCTGGCGTCATGGCCCGGCGGGCCCACTCAATATTGATAACGCAAACAATTCTCAATAAGATGCGCATCCATTGCGTCCTGCAATGATTTCTTAACACGCCTGTCTTCGATGCCCGCTTCCAGCGCCATGGCCATTCAGCGATTCGCCGCCCAGCTGCGGCAGCGCCAGCCGTGGCTGATGCTGGCACTGGGCCTGCTGATCGCCTGGGCGATGCTCGGCCATGCCGTGGCCGCGCCCGGCGCGTTGGCACCCAGCGCGTCCGTCGACCTGGTCAGTGCCCTCCCTGGCGGTGGCCAGCCCGGGGACCTGCCGGACATGGCTGCCATTTCCGAGTCCGGGGCCGAAAGCCTGCGCAGCGCGCGGCCACGTCCCGCGTCCACCGGCAGCCTGCCGCCGCGGGCCCTGCCGGCACCGCCCAGCCGCACGTTCCTGAGCGCAGCGACCGATACCCGCCTGCGCCAGGCGCTGGAAAGCGCACATCGCTATCCGCGTGCGCCCTACCTGCTGATCAATCGCGGCCACGCCCCTCCGCGGGCCTGAGCCCGTATCCACGCCGGTTCCGGCTGTCGCCGGCCACGCGTCTGCCTGATCCCCCGTTTCCGCTTTCCGCGCCGGCTCCCTGCCGTCGCCATCCTTTCGCCTACCCACAGAGTCTTTGCAATGAACCCTGCTCGTACTCCGCTGACGTCCGCCCTCCTGATCGCCATCGCCCCGTTGGCTGCCCACGCCGCCGACAGCGCCGACAATGGCGCCGACCCGCGCAAGGCCACCGACCTGGACAAGGTGCAGGTCCGCGGCAGCTGGTTCGCCCCTTCTTCGCCGAAGTTCACCGCTGACCTGCTGGACACCCCGAAGTCCGTGTCCATCGTCTCGGAGAAGCTGATCCAGCAAACCGGCGCGACCAGCCTGCAGGATGCCCTGCGCATGGTTCCGGGCATCACCTTCGGTGCCGGCGAAGGCGGCAACCCGACCGGCGACCGCCCCTTCATCCGTGGCTTCGACTCGCAGAGCAACATCTTCGTCGACGGCCTGCGCGACGTCGGCTCGCAGACCCGCGAGATCTTCGACCTGGAGCAGGTGGAAGTGGTCAAGGGCCCGAGCTCGGCCTATGGCGGTCGTGATTCCGGTGGTGGCAGCCTCAATCTGGTCAGCAAGACCCCGAAGCTGAAGAACGAGACCAGCGTCAGCATGGGCGCGGGCACCGACAGCTACGCGCGCGGCACCGTGGACAGCAACTACGTGCTCGGTGACGGCATCGCTGCCCGCCTGAACCTGATGAAGCACCAGTCCGACATTGCTGGCCGTGACGCCGCCAACGTCGATCGCTGGGGCATTGCGCCGTCGATCGCGTTCGGCCTGAACAGCCCGGCGCAGCTGATCGTGGGCCACTACCACATGGAAACCGACGACCTGCCCGACGCCGGCGGCTTCCCGTACAGCAACCCCTTCACCAGCGGCGCGAACGTCGCCAAGAACGGCGACGGCAGCCCGCTGGTGCCGGACCGCAACAACTACTACGGCCTGAAAGACCGCGATTTCCAGCGTACCCGCGCCGACATCAGTACCGTCGACGCCAGCTACGACTTCGGCGACCACAAGCTGCGCAACATCGCGCGCCTGGGCAACACCAGCAACGACTACCTGTGGACCCAGCCGGACGACAGCAAGGGCAACCCGAACCTGTACGGCACCCTGTGGCGCCGTACCAACGCCCGCGCCGTCGACCTGAAGAACTTCACCGACCAGTTGAGCCTGACCGGCAGCTTCACCACCGGCTCGCTCAAGCACAGCTACAGCACCGGCGTGGAGTACAGCGACGAGAAGATGACCCGCGGCACCTACCAGATGACGCCGGGCACCAACAATCCGCTCAACGGCAGCACCGCCTGCCCGACCACCGGCGCGGCCACCGGCTACAACTGCACCGACTTCAACAACCCCAACCCGAATGATCCGTGGTCGGCCAACCAGATCGTCTACCGCAGCAACAAGGCGCTCGACGTCCGCCAGACCACCAAGACCAAGTCGGTCTACGCGTTCGACACCATCGAGTTCAACGAACAGTGGTCGGTCAACCTGGGCCTGCGTTACGACGACTACTCCACCGAACAGGTTACCCCGGTGCTCGGCAAGGCCCCCACGGTGTTCAACAACGACAACGACTTCGTGAACTACCAGGCCGGCGTCGTGTTCAAGCCGGTCGCCAACGGCAGCATCTACCTGTCCTACGGCACCTCCTCGACCCCGCCGGGCATGGACGGTGGTGACGGCTCGGACGGCATCAATGCCGCCAACGCCGACCTGAAGCCACAGGAGACCAAGAACCTCGAACTGGGCACCAAGTGGGACCTGTTCGACAACCGCCTGAACCTGACCGCCGCCCTCTTCCACACCGAGCTGAACAACGCGCGCGTGGTGATCGACAACGGCACCACCCAGAACGCAGGCAAGAAGGTCATCGACGGCTTCGAGCTGGGCTTCACCGGCCAGCTGACCGACGCGTGGAGCATCTACGGCGGCTACACCTACCTGGATTCGGAGCTGAAGGACAATGGCTTCACCTGCTCGGTCTCCAGCCGCACCGGCTGCCCGGCACCGGGCGTGTGGATCCCGTCGCCGAACAACGGCAACCAGTTCCCGAACACCGCCAAGCACAGCGCCAACCTGTGGACGACCTACAGCTTCCCGTTCGGCCTGACCCTCGGCGCCGGTGCCACCTATTCGGACAAGCAGTACGGTGACGCTGCCAACCTCAAGTGGATCCCCAGCTACACCCGCTGGGACGCGATGGCCAGCTACGCCATCCAGGAGAACATCAGCCTGCAGTTGAACGTGCAGAACCTGAGCGACAAGGTGTACTTCACCAAGGCGTATGCTTCGCACTACGCCAGCATCGCTCCGGGCCGCTCGGCCACGCTGGCACTGAACGTCACGTTCTGATCGCGCTGGACCGCTCCACCCGCCCCCGGCCTCGTGCCGGGGGCTTCGCATCAAGGGAATACTCATGCTGCTGCACATCCCCGACGTACTCACGCGCGAACAGGTCGCACTCGCCCGCCAGCGCCTGCAGGATGCGGGCTGGGCCGACGGCAAGGCCACCGCCGGCTACCAGTCGGCGCAGGCCAAGCGGAACCTGCAGCTTCCCGAATCCGATCCGGTCGCGCGTGCGCTGGGGTCGATGGTCCTGGATGCCATCGGCCGCAACGACACCTTCTTCGCCGCCGCCTTGCCGCGACGCGTGTACCCACCGCTGTTCAACTGCTACCGCGAAGGCGAAACCTTCGGCTTCCACGTCGACAACGCCATCCGCTACGACCACATCAGCCGGCCCGATGACCCGCAACCGGTCCGCACCGACCTGTCGGCGACGCTGTTCCTGTCCGATCCGGATGAGTACGACGGGGGCGAACTGGTCATCGAGGACACCTACGGCAACCAGCGGGTCAAACTTCCCGCCGGGCACATGGTGCTGTACCCCGGGACCAGCCTGCACCAGGTGACCCCGGTGACGCGCGGTGCGCGCCTGGCATCGTTCTTCTGGATCCAGTCGATGGTGCGCGACGACGGCCATCGCCGCCTGCTGTGGGAGCTGGACCTGTCCATCCGTGGCCTCACCGGCGACCATCCCCAGCACCCGTCATTGGTCAGCCTGACCGGCGTTTACCACAACCTGCTGCGGCAATGGGCCGAAGCGTGAGCACCGCGCTGCAGGACCTCCAGTCGTTGCTGCGGCAACTCCCGGACAACCCGGCCATGGTCATGGCCGAGCTCGAGCAGCGCGCGCAGCGCGGTGAGGTGCTGGCCCAGTTCCTGCTCGGCCAAGCCTGCATGGAAGGCCGTGGCCGCGACATCGATGCCGGAGCGGGCATGGCCTGGTTCGAGCGCGCCGCCAATGGTGGACTGGCGCAGGCGATGAACATGCTCGGCCGCTGCCACGAGCTCGGCCACGGTACGCCGGTCAACCATGAACTGGCCGCGGTCTGGTATCGCCAGGCCGCCGATGGTGGCCTGGACTGGGGGATGTACAACCTTGCCAATCTGCTTGCCACCGGACGCGGGCTGGCCAGGGACGAGGGCGCCGCCTATGCGCTCTACCTGCGTGCCGCCCAGGCCGGCCACGCCAAGTCGATGAACCTGGTCGGCCGCTGCCTGGAGGAAGGCCGCGGCGTCGCCGCCGATCCCGCCGCCGCACCTGCCTGGTACCTGCGCTCGGCCGAAGCCGGCGACTTCCGTGGCCAGGCCAGCCACGCTTCCCTGCTGCTGGCGGCCGGCGAGGTGGATGCCGCCGTGCACTGGCTGAGGAAGGCATTGGCCAATGGCAGCCCCTCATTCATCGCGGCAATCCGTCCACAACTGGCGGCCTCGCCCCATGCGGCGATCCGTGCCCTGGTTACAGGTCAGGCGATGTGATGGCCAACGGTCATCATTGATAGTGGTTATCATTTGCAAAAGCTAACGCGTCCCATCTAAAATTCCCGCCCGAAACGCATGGCCTTCCTGTCGTGCGCATCACCGGGGATTTCACGTGTACCAGCTGCAGCGCCAACAGGACGTGGCCATCGTCGCGCATCGCGCCAGCGCGATCCGCCCGGTGGCGTTGTGCGCGTTGCTGCTGCTGTCGCTGCTCGCCTCGCTGTGGCAGCATGGCACCCACCTGCCACGCCTGGGCGGCGCCCAGAGCACCTGCGCCACGGCGGGCGAGGAACGTGGCGAAACCCCGCTCGAAGAACAGGGCCCGGCCAAGCTGCGCCGGGCCGCCCCCCTGCATGCGGCGCGTGCCGCCCTGCCCCATCCCGGGTTCCTGCCGCGTCGTGCCGCCGTTGCACGCGCCGTCGCACCCCTGCCAATCCCCGCCGCATCGCATCAAGCCCCGCCCGCCCTGCACAGTCCGCGCCAACAGCGCGGGCAGGCACCGCCACTGGCCTGACTGCGTCACCACGGGCCGGGTCCGGCCCTGGCTCCCTGCTCCTTCCTGCCGCAGCAGCGGCCGCACGCCAGCGCGTGCGGCACCGGCCTGCGCACCGCTCATCCATCTTTCCCGAGGTTGCTTCCATGGCTGCCAGCCATCGTCGTCGTGCGTCCGTTTCCCGCCACCTGCTCACCGCCGCCGTGCTCGGCGCGCTATCCGTCTCCGCCCACGCCAGTGGCACCGGGGCCCCCACCACGCTGGACAAGGTGGTGGTCACCGCCGCCGGCTTTGAACAGAAGATCGTCGATGCGCCGGCCAGCATCAGCGTGGTCAGCCGCGAGGAACTCGCGCTGCGCCCCTACACCAGCCTGATCGACGCACTGCGTGACGTCGAAGGCATCGACGTGGGCATGGAAACCACCGACAAGAACGGCCGCGCCACCATCTCCATGCGCGGCATGCCGTCGGAATACACCCTGGTCCTGATCGACGGCCGCCGCCAGAGCAACGTCGGCAACCTGTACCCCAACAACTTCGGCGGCGGCCAGTTCGCCTACCTGCCGCCGCTCGATGCCATCGAACGCATCGAAGTGGTGCGCGGCCCGATGTCCACGCTGTACGGCGCCGACGCGATGGGCGGCGTGATCAACGTCATCACCCGCCGCAACAAGGGGCAGTGGAGCGGTTCGTTCACCCAGGGTTTCACCGTGCAACAGGACAGCCAGTTCGGCGACGCCCGCACCAGCGACCTGTATCTCAGCGGCCCGCTGGTCAAGGACACGCTGGGCCTGACCGTGCGCGGCAGCTGGTATGACAGTGACGAATCCTCGCCGGAGTGGTCGGCCCTGCCGCTGCCCGATGGCAGCAGCTGGGAGCGCGCGCTCGGTTTCGGCGGTGGCGGCAAGGCCGTGGCCAACACCAACTGGAACACGGGCATGCGCCTGGACTGGAGCGTGTCGGAGAACCACAGCCTGTGGTTGGACTATGACCTCTCCCGCCAGAAGTACGACAACAGCAAGGGCCAGACCGGCACCCTGGACGGGCTGGAGAGCCTGTGGCGCAGCGGCGTGGCCACCATTCCCAACGGCAGTGGCGGCACCACCAGCCGCCGCGTGGTGCAGCCGCGCGTGGGCTATACCGCCTACCAGCGCTACGAACTGGACCAGCTCGCCCTGACCCACCAGGGTCGCTATGACTTCGGCACCTGGCAGACCAGCCTGGCCCGCACCCAGAGCAACAACCTCGGTCGCTCGCTGCCGTTGACGCTGGAAGAGCGCGCCGACCTGCAGACCCTGTGGAACGACGTCTGCAGCCGCCGCGGCCAGGCCGCCAACTGCAACATGACCAACGGCAACGTCTCGATCCTCAACGATGCCGAACGCGCCCGCCTGCAGGCCTTCCTGCCGCGCCCGCTGCGCACCATGGAACTGGACGCGCTGGTGCTGGACACCCTGCTGGACCTGCAGTTCGGCGCGCACCAGCTCACCCTGGGCGGCCAGTACAACAACACCGACATGACCGACGGCGTGTTCGGCATGGACGGCGGCGGCTACAAGGACAACGTCAAGCAGAAGCACCGCACCTGGTCGGTGTTCGCCGAGGACAACTGGTCGCTGGCCGAGCGCCTCACCGCCACGCTCGGCCTGCGCTATGACCACCACAACATCTTCGGCAGCCATGTCAGCCCGCGCGCCTACCTGGTGTGGAACGCCAGCGATGCCTGGACCGTGAAGGGTGGCATCAGCACCGGCTACAAGACCCCGCGCCCGGACCAGCTGTTCCCCGGCGTCACCGGCTTCGGCGGCCAGGGCGTGATCCCGATGGTGGGCTCGCCCAACCTCAAGCCGGAAACCAGCACCAACTACGAGATCGCCAGCTACTACGAGGGTGAGCGCTGGGGCTTCAACGCCACCGCCTTCTTCAACCGCTTCGAGGACAAGATCGCCAGCGGCGGCAGCTACCCGAACTGCGAGGTCGCCCCGGCCGGCGGTGGCTATTGCGTCGATGTCGGCCCGGGCTGGGCAGCGCTGGGCTACAGCGTCTTCGGCCAGAGCGTGAACCTGGACAAGGCCGAGACCCGCGGCGTCGAGCTGGCCAGCCATGTCGACCTGCTCGCCAACCTGCAGCTGCGCGGCAACTACACCTGGACCAAGAGCGAGCAGACCAGCGGCACCGGCAAGGGCCTGCCGATCGCCGGCAACCCCGCCAAGCACATGGCCAATGCCAGCCTCAACTGGCAGATCAGCGATGCGCTGAGCCTGTCGCTGATCGGCGAAGGCCGCTACGACCGCTACCGCGACACCCTGCCGGACGCCAACGGCAACCCACAGACCCGCTATTACGAGGACTACACCCTCTTCCATCTCGGCGGCAGCTGGAAGGCCACCCCCTGGCTGACCTTCAACGCACGCGTGAACAACCTGTTCGACAAGGACTTCGTTTCGCAGTCGTGCCTGCTGACCTCGCCCAGCGAGTACAGCTGCGTGGACGACTACGCGGTCAAGGAGCAGCGTCGCAGCTACTGGATCTCGCTCAACGCGCGCTTCTGAGCCGTTGCCCGCCGCCGCCCCCACGACGGGCGGCGGCAGGGCCCGTGCCGCACCCGTACAGGCCCTGTTCCGGCCGCTGAACCGTGGCGGCCGGCGGCGCCGTCCACCTGCAACACGCGGCGCGGGCACGATGCTAGAGTCCGCACACTCTGAGCTTCCCCGTCGTGATGGCCACCCGCCCTTTTCATTCCATCCAGGCGTTGCGCGCCATTGCCGCCCTGCTGGTGGTGCTGTTCCACCTGCAGATCGTGGAGGACAAGTACACCGCCGGCATGCCGCTGCTGCCGGGCTTCATCCGCCATGCCGACAGTGGCGTGGACCTGTTCTTCGTGCTGTCCGGTTTCGTGATGACCACCATCGCCGCCGGCAGCTATGGCTCGCCGCGTCAGGCCGGGCGTTTCCTGGTGCGACGCAGCTGGCGCGTGCTGCCGCCCTACTGGTTCTACACCAGCGTGGTGCTGGCTTTGATGCTCCTCGCCCCGGGCATCGCCAACAGCGCCTACAGGCACCAGGACATCCTTGCCTCGTACCTGCTCTGGCCACAGACGCAGTTGCCCCTGCTGACCGTCGGCTGGACCCTGATCCACGAGATGTTCTTCTACCTGGTGATGGCCGGGATGATCGCCTTCGCGCGCGAGACCTGGTTGCCGGCCCTGCTGCTTGGCTGGGGTGCCCTGACCCTGGCGGCACACTTCCTGCTCGATGCCGGTGCGCCATGGCAGCAGGTCGCCAGCAGCCCGCTGACACTGGAATTCATTGCCGGCGCACTGGTCGGGCTGTACTGGAGGCACCTGCCCGCGCCCATGGCCTTGCCGGTGGCCGTTGCCGGCGCGCTGGGCCTGGCCGGCGCGATGCTGCTGTTGTCCGAAGCCGGCGGCCCGCCCCCTTCCATGGCAATGCGCCTGTATGCCTTCGGCCTGCCGGCGGCCCTGCTCACGCTGGGGCTGGTGCGCTGGGAACGTGCCGGATCGCCCCGGGTCCCGCTTCCATTGCTGCGGATCGGCGACAGTTCCTACTCGCTGTACCTGAGCCATGTGTTCGTGATCTCCGCCGCCGGGCGGCTCTGGCAGGCGAGCGGCTGGAACCACGGCCCCTGCCAGTCCGGGGCCTTCATCGCGCTCACCGTCCTGGCCTGCATCGGCGCCGGCTGGGCCTCCTGGCGCTGGCTCGAGCAACCCTTGCAACGCCTGCGTCCGGGCCGACGCACGCCGCGACCCGATACCGCGGCGGCCAGCGGGTGAGGCCGCGATACAATTCGATACAAATTGCGAATCATTCTCATTAATGATCTAATTCCCGGTCTCTCATCCGCTTCGTTCCCGTGTCCGCAGACCGCGCTTCCACCAACACCGTGCAGCAACAGGCCAGCCGCGGCTTCTGGCTGCGCACGCTGCACCAGTGGCACTGGATCAGTTCGGCGGTCTGCCTGATCGGCATGTTGCTGTTCTCCATCACCGGCATCACCCTCAACCACGCCTCGAAGATCGAAGCCAAGCCGCAGGTACAGAACCTGCAGTTGGAGCTGCCGGCGCCGGTGCTCAAGGCGCTGGGCACGCGCGAGGATGGCAACGCGCCGCTGCCGGCACGGGTCTCGGACTGGCTGTCGGCGCGGCTGGACGTCTCCATCGGCCAACGCCCGGCCGAGTGGTCGCCCGAAGAGGTCTACCTGTCCATGCCCGGGCCTGGTGCCGATGCGTGGCTGAGCATCGACCGCCAGACCGGCGCGGTGGAGTTCGAGAAGACCCGCCGTGGCTGGGTGTCCTACTTCAACGACCTGCACAAGGGCCGCAACGCCGGACCGGGTTGGGGCTGGTTCCTGGACCTGTTCGCCGTGGCCTGCCTGGTGTTCTGCATCACCGGCCTGTTCCTGCTGCATCTGCACGCGCGGCAGCGGCGCATGACCTGGCCGCTGGTCGGCCTGGGCCTGCTGATCCCGCTGCTGATCGCCCTGCTCCTTATCCACTGATCGTCATTCCTCCCGGAGTCGCACCATGCGCGTCACCCTGACCATCGCCCTGAGCGGCCTGATCGCCACCGCCCCGGCCGCCTACGCCGCCAGCCTCGACGTCAACGTCGAAGTGCCCAAGCTCAACGTCGCCGAATACCACCGCCCGTATGTCGCGGTGTGGATCGAGGGTGCCGACCAGAAGGTCGCCGCCAACCTGTCGGTCTGGTACCAGCTGCGCGACACCGCCGAGGGCCATGGCACCAAGTGGCTGCCGGACCTGCGCCAGTGGTGGCGCAAGAGCGGCCGCACCCTGCAGGTGCCGGTCGATGGCGTCACCGGCCCGACCCGCCCGGTCGGCAAGCACCAGCTCAGCTTCAACGACCGCCAGCCGCAGCTGCGCGGCCTGCCCGCCGGCCAGTACACCCTGGTGGTGGAAGCCGCCCGCGAGGTCGGTGGCCGCGAGCTGCTCAAGATCCCCTTCACCTGGCCGGCGCGCAGCGTCCAGAACGGCAGTGCCCAGGGCACGTCCGAACTCGGCGCCGTCACCCTGTCCGTCAAGCCCTGATCCGCACCACCGCACTGGAGCCCACCGAATGAAGCGTTCCCTCCTGATTGCCGCCGCCATCGCCGCGCTGGTTCCGTTCACTGCCTCGGCCCACAAGGCCTGGCTGCAGCCGTCGCAGACCGTCATCTCCGGCACCAACCCGTGGATCACCGTGGACGCGGCCGTCTCCAACGACCTGTTCTACTTCAACCACGTGCCGCTGCGCATCGACAACCTGGTGATCACCGCACCGGACGGCAGCACCGTGCAGCCGCAGAACGTGGCCACCGGCAAGTACCGCAGCGTGTTCGACGTCGAACTCACCCAGCAGGGCACCTACCGTCTGGCCAACGTCAACGCCGGCCTCTCGGCCACCTGGCAGGAAGATGGCAAGCCCAAGCGCTGGCGCGGCAACGCCGAGAAGTTCGCCACCGAAGTGCCGAAGAACGCACCGGAGCTGAAGGTCTCCGAGACCGCCGGGCGGGTCGAGACCTTCGTCACCAACGGCGCACCGAACGACACCGCGCTCAAGCCGACCGGCAAGGGCCTGGAGATGGTGGCCGTGGGCCACCCGAACGACCTGTTCGCCGGCGAGGCCGCCAGGTTCCGCCTGCTGGTGGACGGCAAGCCGCAGGCCGGCCTGGAAGTGGAGATCACCCGCGGCGGCACCCGTTACCGCAACGCGCAGGAAGAGATCAAGGTCACCACCGACGCCAACGGCGAGTTCTCGGTGACCTGGCCGGAAGCCGGCATGTACTGGCTGGAAACCGGCACCGAGGACAACCAGACCACGGTCGCCCAGGCCAACGTGCGTCGCCTGACCTATGTCGCCACGCTGGAAGTGCTGCCGCAGTAAGCAATTGCTCAAAGTCCCTCTCCCGCCTGCGGGAGAGGGGTTGGGGTGAGGGCACGAGGAGCGGCCCCGTCGCCGATCAACGTCAGCAAGAGCGCTCCCCCATCCGCCCCTTCGGGGCACCTTCCCCCGCACACGGGAGAAGGACAAAAGGCTCCCCGATTCCCGACACTGATGTCCCCCAACGCCGACATCGCCGCCCTTGGCGGCCACACCATGGGCACCACCTGGAGCGTTAAGCTGGTCGCGCCACGCAGCCGTGACCTGCATGCGCTGCACGCGGGCATCCAGGGGGAACTCGATCGCGTGGTCGCGCAGATGAGCACCTGGGAACCAGACTCGGACATCAGTCGCTACAACCGTGCCGCTGCCGGCCACTGGCAGCCGCTCCCCGAGGACTTCTGGACCGTGCTCAGCGCCGCGCACGACATCGCCCGGCGCAGCGACGGTGCATTCGATCCCAGCATCGGCCCCTTGGTCGCGTTGTGGGGCTTCGGTGCACAGGCGCGCGCGCAGCGCGTACCCGACGCTGCAGAAAGGACAGCGGTCGCCCGCCGCTGCGGCTGGCAGAAGCTTCAGTTGAATCAACCGGCACGCGCTGCGCTGCAACCCGGCGGCCTGCAGTTGGATCTGTCCGCCATCGCCAAGGGCTATGGGGTGGACCTGGTCAGCCATTGGCTGCGTCGCAACGGCGTCGAGGCGGCGCTGGTCGAAGTCGGCGGCGAACTGCACGGCTACGGTCGCAAGCCCGACGGCCAGCCCTGGCGCGTGCTGGTCGAGTCCGCGCCCGAGGAGGATGCCGGTGCCGAGTACCCACCGCGGGTGCTGGCACTGGACGATCTGGCCATCGCCACCTCCGGCGATCGCTGGCACCACTATGACCACGATGGCGTGTCCTACAGCCACACGCTGGATCCGCGCACGCAGGCTCCGGTCACCCGCGCCGCGGCCGCGGTGACGGTGATCGATCGCCAGGCCATGCACGCCGATGCCTGGGCCACCGCATTGACCGTGCTGGGCACCGAACAGGGCTTGGCCTTTGCCCGGGCGCAGGGGCTGGCCGCGCGCTTCGTCTCGCGCGATGGCAGTGGCCTGCAGGAAGCCATGACCCCCGCCTTCCAGCAGTACCTGGACGCAGACGCCACATGAGCACCCCCCGCTTCAATCGTGCGCTGTTCGGCAACCTGGCCGTGATCGCGGTGCTGGTGGCCGTCGCCGTGCTGCTGCTGCGCCTGCACCTGGGCGAGGATTGGTGGCTGGCCTCGCCGCTGCCCTGGCAATGGTGGAGCGCGGCGGGCGTGGGCGCGGTCTATGCGGTTGCCTGTTTCGTCCTGTGGCGGCGCGTGCGCCCGCGCAAGGAGCCGGCCAGCGACACCGGGCAACCGCCGCTGCTGATTGTCTGGGCCAGCCAGACCGGCTTTGCCCGACAACTGGCCGAACGCAGCGCCCAGAGCCTGCGTGCCGCCGGCCATGCCACCCGCCTGCGCGCACTGGACCAGGTCGACGCCGCCCTGCTGGGCAGCAGCCACCAGGCGTTGTTCATCGCCAGCACCACCGGCGAAGGCGACCCGCCGGACCATGCACTGGCCTTCCTGCGCCGGGTGATGCCGCAGGCAAGCGCGTTGCCGGGGCTGCAGTACGCGGTGCTCGCCCTGGGCGACCGCAGCTACGACCACTATTGCGCCTTCGGCCACCAACTCGATGCATGGCTGCGCGCACATGGCGCGCAACCGTTGTTCGACCTCGTCGAGGTCGACAACGCCGATCCCGATGCCTTGCGCCATTGGCAACAGCTGCTCGGCCAACTGGGCGGCACCGCCAGCAACGTGCCGGACTGGAGCGCGCCCGAGTACCAGCCCTGGCGGCTGCAATCGCGCCGGCTGCTCAACCCCGGCAGCGTCGGCGGCCCGGTGTTCCACCTGGCACTGCAACCGGCCGAAGGTGCGCTGCCATCCTGGCAGGCAGGCGACATCGCCGAGATCGGGCCGCGCCAATCCGCCGCGGCGGTGCAGGCCTGGATGCAGGCGCATGGATTCGACCCCGGCACCCGCTTGCCGGACGGTCGCCTGCTGGGCGAACTGCTCGCTGCCTCGCAGTTGCCGGAGCATGCCGCCGACATCGACATCGCCGCCCTCGCCGCCCAGCTCAGACCGCTGCCTCATCGCGAGTACTCCATCGCCTCGATGCCCGGCGAAGGCAGCCTGCAACTGATGCTGCGCCGCCAGCTGCGCCCGGATGGCCAACCCGGCCTTGCCAGTGGATGGCTATGTGACTACACCCAACCCGGTGACCGCATCGACCTGCGCCTGCGCAGCAACGCCAACTTCCATCCGCCGGCCGCGGACGTCCCGCTGATCCTGATCGGCAACGGCACCGGCATCGCCGGCCTGCGCGCGCACCTGCGTGCGCGCATCGACATCGGCGCGCGCCGCAACTGGCTGCTGTTCGGCGAGCGCCATGCCGCCCATGACTTCCACTTCGGCGACGAGCTGCAGCAGTGGCAGCGCGAAGGCTGGATCGAACACCTCGACGCGGTCTTCAGCCGTGATGGCGGCGCCTTCCACTACGTGCAGGATGCGCTGGCCGCGCACGCGCCGCGGTTGCGCGAGTGGATCGACCACGGCGCTACCGTGCTGGTCTGCGGCAGCCTGCAGGGCATGGCCCCGGCGGTGGACGCGGTGATCCTCGATGCCCTTGGCAGCGAGGCCCACGAAGCCCTGCGCATCGCCGGTCGCTACCGGCGCGACGTGTACTGAGTACTCCCAACGGGTAGCGCCGAGGCTTTGCCGCCAGCACCGCAGCGGAGCCGGGCTCCGCTCTACCGCGTCACTGCCGGAGTCACCCGGATCGCCAGCAGCTCGCCGCCACCGTGCAGCGTGAAGCGCTCGCGTGCCCCGGCACCCAACCAGGCGGTATCGCCTGCGGACAATGCCGGCAGCACATCGCCTTCGAAGCGGGCCTGTCCGGTCAGCAGGTGGATCGCCCAGGCCGCCTGTGGCTCGGTGAAGAACAGCATGTTGCCGACCAGCGGGCGATGCAGCAGCTCGGCATTCACCTCATCCCGCCGCCACATCAGGTTGAAGTCCTGGGTGACGCCATCGACCAGCTCGCCCGTGATCACGTCCTCACCCGCGAAACGCAGCCGCTGGTAGGGCGGCAACAGGGTTTCGCAGCGGCCATCGGCAAAGCGCAGGCGCAGGCCTTCGCCCTGCAGCAGCACCAGCTCGCGCTCGATGCCCGGGAATGCGGAAAACGCGGCGTCCTGCTCGATCTCGGCGATGGACAAGCGCAGCTGCCAATCGCCCTGCTCGGGCAGGCGCAGGATCTCGCGGGTCCAGCCCAGCCCGTTGCGCCAGCGCTCGCGCTGGTACTGGGCGGCGGGAATGACACGGGAAGAAAGATTCAGAAGGTCCATGCGCGCATGATGCCATCGCCCGCGCACGGCAGGGCGCCAGGACGGCAGGAGCGACTTCAGTCGCGAAACCGACAATGCCCGCATGAACGCAGAAGCCTGCCATCCGAGAAATCAGATGACAGGCTTCATGCGCCCAGCAACCTCAACCGGCCTCGCGGCCAAAGCCGCTCCAGCCGTGGGGTCAGCGCGGCACGGCCAGGTGTTCGGCGGTCAACGGCTGGCCGGCACGCGGCGTGGTCGCGATCACCGCATCGGCCGGCAACGCGGTGCCGTTGTCCAGGCGCGCTTCCACGCGGTCCAGTGCGGCGTACACATACGGCAACAGCGGCAGGTAGCGCGCGCCGTAATCCGGCAGGCCCAGGAACCCGTCGAAGTGCTGCACGTGCTGCACCTGCCAGTAGCTCACCTCACGCCCCGCCGCCTTGGCGGCAGTGGCGTAGGGCTTGCTGCTGAAGGCCGGCGGGATCAGCCCATCGTCGGTGCCATGCACCACCATCACCGGCAGCCCCTTGCGCGGCAGCCCGGCGCGAGTGGCCTGGACGCCGGCCTGCACGCGCTTGGCATCCTCGCCCTGCCCGTCCCACAAGCCGCGCAGGCATTTCAGCCCGGCGTAGGTCAGGTCCGGCAACTGCACCTTGCTGTCGAGCAGGCCGACGCCGGCGCCCGGCGGAATACCGCTGCCATCGGAAATCCATGCCGCACGCTCGGCGGCGCTGGCCACGCGCGGAGAGAAGTCCGGGTTCTGCGCGGCGAAATTGAAACCGCACGGATGCTCACCCACGCCATAACGGCCATAGGCCGAAGCGTAGGTCGCGGCGATCGCACGCCACAGATCGAAGCCGGTGGACAACGCACCCGCGCGCAATGCGGCATCGGTCCAGCCCTTGCTCAGCATCAACGCGTAGGCCGACTGCGCCTGCGCGGCCGGCGTCGCCCCACTGATCACGCCCTCGCGGGCCAGCGTGGCGCAGCGCACCGCAGCGCCCGCCTGCAATGCGGCGGTCAGCGGCGGTTGCGGCAGGTTGCTCATGTGCAGCTGCGCGCACGGCATCAGCAGCGCGGCTTCGGTGGTGTAGTCGTACAGCGCACGCGCGCCAGGGCCATCGGAATAGATGCTCGGCTCACCGGCCACCACCGCATCCAGCCAGTCACCGTCCATCTCGGCCGCGCGCAGCACCGCGCCGCCGCCGTTGGAGATGCCCACCGCGATGATGCGGGTGTTGTCGAAGGTGAACGGCGCCGCCTGCGGATAGGCCTGGCCCAATGCCAGCAACGCGAACTCGGCCGCCTGCTTCACGTGCCGGCCCCAATCGGCCTCCGGGTTGTCCTTGGAATGGGCGTGCTTGAAGGCCACGCCCGATGCGTTGACCGGCGCATCCGGCGCGAACGCCAGGTCGGCGACCTCGCCCAGTGCACCGACGCTGCCATTGGCGCGCACGCCCTGCTGTGCGTCCAGGTCGTAGTAGTCGCTGCCGGCGCCCTTGTCGGTGTAGACCACCGCACAGCCCTTGGGCAGGCCCCAGGCCGCTGCCACCGACACTGCGCCGTAGATGCCACGCGAGCCCGAGGCCGGGGCCACCAATACGCAGCGCTTGGCCAGGTCGAAGTTGTCCGGCACCTGCGCCAGCACCCGGTGCGGCTTCCTGGCACCCGGCAGACGGGCAAAGGCGGAGTACTCGCGGCCCGGCGCCGGCGCCAGGCTGCCGAACAGCTCGCCGTAACCACCGCCCGGGGCGAGGTCGGCGATGCCACGCCAGCTGCCCCACAGGGCGCGGCGACGCAGCTCATCGACGGTCGGCGCGGTGGCGTCGGCAAAGGCCGGCGGTGCCAGGCTGCGCAATCCGGCCAGGCCGAGGCCGGCGGTGAGCAGGTCATCACTGCCGCGGTGTTCGCTGCGGAGTTCGTTGCTGAACATGGAAGGCTCCACGGACTTGGAGGCGGGGCCGCTGGCGCAGGAGGCCAGGCTCAGTCCGACGAATAGGCCGCAGGCGGCGCGCAGTAGGGATTGGCTCATGGGCGCACACTAGCAGAGGCCCACGGGCCGGCTCATCGTACTTTCGTACCACACGCTTTTAGCACCCCGGCTGCTACGTTTTCCGTACTTTCCCCACTGTTCTACGGAGTCCCCCATGGACCGCTTCCTGCAAGGCCGCACCGCGCTGGTGACCGGCAGTACCTCCGGCATCGGCCTGGCCATCGCACAGGCGCTTTCGGCGGCCGGCGCGCGCGTGGCCATCAACGGCCTGGGTACGCCCGAGCAGATCGACGCCGCGCTCAAGAGCGTGGCCGATGCCGGCAGCGAGGCCCGTCACTTCGGCGCGGACCTGCGCAAACCCGACGAGATCACGACCCTGCTTGAAGCCGTGCAGGCCTGGGGCCAGGTCGACGTGCTGGTCAACTGCGCCGGCATCCAGCATGCCGCGCCGCTGGCCGAGCAGCCGTCACAGAAATGGGACGACATCATTGCCATCAACCTCAGCGCCGCCTTCCACACCATGCAGCACACTCTGCCGGGCATGGCCGAGCGTGGCTTCGGCCGGGTGATCAACATCGCCTCGGTGCACGGGCTGGTGGCCTCGAAGAACAAGGCGCCCTACGTGGCCAGCAAGTTCGGCATCGTTGGCCTGAGCAAGGTGGCCGGGCTGGAATACGCCGCCGCCGGCAGCCGCGACAGCGGCGGCGTCACCGTCAACTGCATCTGCCCGGGCTGGGTCGAAACCCCGCTGATCGAGCCGCAGATCCAGGCCCACCGCAACGGCGGCAGCCGCGACGATGGCGTGCGTGCCCTGCTTGAGGAGAAGCAGCCCAGCCTGCGCATGTCGCTGCCGGAGGACATCGGCGCGATGGTGGTGTGGCTGTGCCGCCGCGAGGCACACAACGTCACCGGCGCGGCGATGCCGATGGATGGCGGCTGGACGTCGCAGTAAGTGCACGCACGCCGACGACACCGGCCAACCGCATCCGCGCATGCTGCGCGTTGATGCGGTTGCGTTTGTCGCCGCTTCGGCCTTTACTCACCGCTTCCGTCGTCCACACGCCCCCGCCCAAGAATGCCCAGCCTGCTGATCGCCGACGACCACCCCCTGTTCCGCGCCGCGCTGCGTCAGGCTGCCAGCGACGCGGTCAACGGCATGCAGGTGCGCGAGGCCGAGTCACTGGAAGGCGTGCTGGCCGCATTGGATGACGCCCCGGAAACCGACCTGATCCTGCTCGACCTGCACATGCCGGGCAACCACGGCCTGGCCGGGCTGGCAGCGATCCGCGCGCAGCACCCGGGCGTGGCGGTGATCGTGGTCTCGGCCAACGATGACCCGCGCGTGGTCCGGCGCGCACTCGATCACGGTGCCGCCGGCTACCTGCCCAAAAGCTCGGGTTTGAATGAGCTGCACGACGCCATCCGCAGCGTGATGGCCTGCGAGCAGTGGTTGCCGGCCTCACTGCGTGCCTCGGTGGCACGCGCGCAGTCCTCCAGCCATGACAGCGAACTGGCCGCGCGCCTGGCCAGCCTCTCGCCGCAGCAGTTCCGGGTGCTGGTGCTGGTTGCCGAAGGACTGCTCAACAAGCAGATCGCCGACCGCCTGGACGTGCAGGAACGCACGGTAAAGGCACATCTGTCCGCCATCTTCGAACGGCTGGGCGTGCGCAACCGCACCCAGGCCAGTGTCGTGCTGCGCGAGCTTGAACTCAGCGACCCCGCCCGCCAGGTGCTCTGACCCACGCGTGCAGGAGCGGCCTCGGCCGCGAAGCAGGAATCGCGTGACTGCAATTGCGCGATGTGGCCTGGCGCTGAAACGGGACCGGCTTCGCGGCCGAGGCCGCTCCTACCGCCCGCGCAGCCAACGATGCAGGTACATGCCCAGCAGCATCGCCGGCACGAACCACAACGCTTCCGGCGACAGCACGCCCAGCCCCACCAGCGCTGGCCCCGGGCAGTAACCGGCCAAGCCCCAGCCGATACCGAACAACGCCGCGCCGAGCAGCAACGGCCGGTCGATCTGCTTGAGTGCCGGGATCTGGAACCGCTCCGCCAACACCGGTGCCGGCCGGCGCAGCACGAAGCGGAACAACACCAGCGTGGTGAGCACCGCACCGCCGAGCACGAACAACAGGGCCGGGTCGAAGTCACCGGACACGTCCAGGAAGCCGAGGATGCGCTGTGGATCGGTCATGCCCGACACCGCCAAGCCCAACCCGAACAGCGCGCCGGAAAGCAGCGCCGCCAGGGTGATGCGTGCATGCGTGTTCATGCCACGTGCCTCACGATGAAGGTGGTAATCACCGCGATCAGCATGAAAGTCAGCACCGCTGCCAGCGACCGCAATGACAGCCGCCCCAAGCCGCATACGCCGTGCCCGCTGGTACAGCCATTGCCCATCCGCGTACCGATGCCCACCAGCACGCCGGCCACCACCAGCAACAGCGGCGAAAACCCCTGCCGCGGCACATAGGCACCGGGCACCGACCACAACCAGGCCGCACCGGCGCCGACCAGTCCGATCAGGAAGGCCAGCCGCCACGCGATTTCGCCCCGCTTCGGCAGCAGCACACCGCCGAGCATGCCGCTGATGCCGGCGATGCGGCCGGTCAACCACAGCAGCAGGGTCGCCGCCATGCCGATCAGCACGCCGCCCAGCAGCGCGCTCATCCACGTGTTCATCGCGCATCACCCATCTGGTCCAGCGGCAGGCGGAAGTAGCGCACGCCGTTGGCATCGGGTTCGGGCAGGCGACCACCGCGGATGTTGACCTGCAACGCGGGCAGGATGAGTCGCGGCACCGGCAAGGTCGCATCACGCTGTTGGCGCAGTTGCACGAAGGCCGATTCGTCGACACCGTCCTTCAAGTGCGCATTGCCGGCACGCTGCGCGGCGATGCTGGTCAGCGGTTCGGCCTCACGGCGCGTGCCGGGGTAGTCATGGCACAGGAAGATCCGCGTATCCGCCGGCAACGCCAGGATCTTCTGGATCGAAGCGAACAGGCGATGCGCGTCACCGCCCGGGAAGTCGGTGCGCGCCGTGCCGCTGTCGGCCGCAAACAGGGTGTCACCAATGAAGGCCGCATCGCCGATCACGTACGTCAACCCGTCATCGGTATGCCCGGGCGTGGCGATCACACGCACCGGCAGGGCGCCGATCGCGAACTGGTCCCCATCGACGAGCAGCCTGTCGAACTGGCGCCCATCGGCGATGAATTCCTCGCCCAGCCCGAACAATACCTTGAACCGCTCCTGCACCTGCACGATGCCGCGCCCGATCGCCACCTGCGCCTGCAGGATGTCGGCCAGGTATCCGGCCGCGCTGAGGTGATCGGCATGCGCGTGCGTCTCCAGGATCCACGTCACCTGCAGCGCCTTGCCGCGCACGAACGCCAACAGCGCATCGGCCGATGCCGTGCTGATCCGTGCGCCGGCCGGCTCGTAGTCCAGTACCGGGTCGATGATCGCCGCGGCACCGCCCTCGCCTTCGTACACCACGTACGTGAACGTGCCGGTGTCCTTGTCGAAGAACGGTTCCACCTGCGGATGAAGCCGGATTGCATCGCTCATGGCCTGCACCTTTGTAATTTAGACTTTTCTAAATTAAACTCCTCTCACCTGAAGCGCAACCCCCCGAAAGCTGGCCCGATGAACACGCCCGACATCGATGCTGCGGACATGCAGTCCCACGCCGAGCAAGCCGCCGCCCTGCTCAAGTCACTCGCCCACCCGGCACGCCTGCGCGTGCTGTGCCACCTGGTGGACGGCGAGGCGTCGGTGAGCGAACTGCAGGCGCAGGTGGCGTTGTCGATGTCGGCGCTGTCCCAGCACCTGGCACTGATGCGCGACGCAGGCCTGGTCAGCACCCGCCGCGAGGCGCAGACCATCTACTACGCGCTGGCCGACAGCCCCGCACTGGGCGTGATGCATGCGCTGTATGAAGCGTATTGCGGCAAGGGAAAGCGCCGGTAGTCCGCGGGACGGGCTCCCGCCGCATTGCCGATCGCGTTGGGCCGGGGTTTCATCCCGGCCTGCGCCGCCTCGCTATCGCTGCGTCACCGTCCGCGCCGCCAGCAGGCGGTCCAGGATCGACTTCAACGCCAACGGCCGCGCCGGCTTCTGCAGCAGGGTCAGCCCCTGCTCCAGCACGTCACGCCGCGTGGCCAGGCTGTCGTCCGCGCTGAGGATCAACGTCGGCCGGGCGCCGTAGCGCTCGGCCAGGCGCGCCTGCAGCGCCGTGCCGGTATCGCCGTCATCCAGGTTGTAATCGAACAACCACAGCGCCACGGCCTGCCGTTCCATCGCCGCGACCGCATCGGCTTCACCGGATCCCTCGGCCACCGCGTAGCCCCAACCGCGCAGCAGTCCCGCCAACGCCGCCAATGCCGCCGGATCGTTGTCCACCACCAGCACCGGCGTGGCCTCCCCTGCGGGCGCGGCACGCTCGTGGAGTGCAACCGGCGGCGCCGATGCCACCAGGACCGACACCGAGAAAACCGTGCCGCGCCCCCTGTCACTGCGCAGCCCCAGTGGTGCATGCAGCAGGCCGGCGATGCGGTCGGCGATCGCCAGCCCCAACCCCAGTCCCTGGCCGCTGGTTTCCTCACCGCGCCGGAACTCCTCGAAGATCCGGCGTTGCTCGCTGCGGGCGATGCCGGGCCCGGTGTCATGCACCTCGATGCGGATCCTGTCCGCTTCCCGCCGTACGCCCAGCAGCACGCCGCCGCGCGCGGTGTAGCGCACCGCATTGGCCAGGAAGTTCTGCAGTACCCGCCGCAACAGCTGCGGGTCGCTGTTCACCCACGTGCGGGTAGGCAGGTAATGGAAGGCCAGGCCACGTGCCGTGGCCAGCGCGCGGAACTCCGAGGCCAGCGGGTCGAGCACCTCGGCCAGCGGCATGTCGCGCGGCTGCGGCACCAGTCCGCCGGCCTCCAGCCGCGACATGTCGAACAAGCCGGTCAGCAGGTCCGTGGTCGAATCCAGCGCCCCCTGGATCTGCACCACGGCCTGCTGCTGCTCCCCGTCGTCCACCTGCTGTGCCAGGCGGTCAGTGAACAGATGCGCCGCGTGCAGCGGTTGCAGCAGGTCATGGCCCACCGCGGCGAGGAAGCGGCTCTTGGCATCGTTGGCACGCTCGGCCTCGCGCTTGGCCGATTCCAGCAGCGCGGTACGCTCGCCGACGCGCTGCTCCAGCGTTTCGTTGCTGCGCTTGAGCTCGCGTTCGCTGCGCCGGAAGGCGGTGACATCGGTGAACGTGGCCACGAAGCCCCCCCCCGGCATCGGGTTGCCGCGGATCTCGACGATGCTGCCATCGGGAAACACGCGCTCGGTCAGGTGCGGCGTGCCGGCACGCATGAAGGCCAGGCGGCGGTCCACCGCGCGCTCGTCGCGCCCGCGCTGCGGCATGGCCTGCAATGCCCAGCGGGTCAGGTCCATGATCGGACGCCCCACCTGCAGCAGTTCCTCCGGGAAGCCGAACATCCGCGCATAGGGCCGGTTCCAGGCCACCAGGCGCTGGTCGCGGTCGATCACGCTGATGCCCTGGCTCATGTTCTGCAATGCCGCCTGCAGCACCTGCTGGCTGAAGCGCAGGTCCTGCGAGGCCTCGCTGACGATGGCGGCCACCGCCGCCAGCTCGCTGCTCTCCCGGCGCGCGGCATCCAGCAGCAGGCGCGCCGATGCCGCGCCGAGCACGGCGGACAATTCCCGTTCGACCCGCGCTTCGACCAGGGTCGGCACCGGGCCGCTGCGCGGCGCATCGGCAAGCAGCCGCTGGACCTGTTCCAGCGGCAGGAAGCGGCGCCCCGCATCGCGCAGTGCGTCGGCATCCAGGCTGCGGCTGGCGCGGTCGGGCGTATCACGCCGCCATACCATCGCCAGCAACGTGACCGCGGTGCCCACGAACAGGCTGGCCCCCACTGCCCGCCCCAGCGGTGTCCATCCGGTCAGGCCGAACAGGCCCTGCGGCGCCAGCCACTGCCAGCCGAACGGGCCGTCCACCAGCCAGCCCGGTGCACGGCCGCTGCTTTCCAGCAGGGACGGCAACAGCAGCACCCACGCCCAGGTGAGGAAGCCGGCCAGCACGCCGGCGATGGCCGCACGCGGGGGCGTCTGCGGTCGCCAGATCGCAAAGCCCAGCACCGGCACCAAGGTGGCCAGCGCCGAAAACGAGATCCCGCCGATGTCGGCCAGCACGTTGCCGCCGCCGATCAGACGGCTGTACGCCCATGCCAGCAGCATGATCAGGCAGATGCCCGCCCGGCGCAGCCAGACCAGCTCGCGGCGATGGTCGCGTCCACCGGCACGCCGCCACGCACCGCGCAGCAGGCCCGGCGCGAACCAATGGTTGCCGATCATCAGGCTCAGCGTCAGCGTGCTCACCACCACCATGCCGGTGGCCGCGCTCAGGCCGCCGAGGAAGGCAAACAGCGCGATCCCTTCGTGCCCGGCCGAGAACGGCAGCGCCAGCGTGTACATGTCCGACGGTACGCTGTTGCCCAGCAGCGCGGTGCCCGCGCGTGCCAATGGCAGGATCGGCAGCGCGATCAACAGCAGGTAGAGCGGGAACAGCCAGCGCGCGGTGCGTACATCGGCCGGGTCGCGGCACTCAACCACGCTGACATGGAACTGGTGCGGCAACAGGAACATCGCCAGCCCGCCCAGCAGCATCAGCGGCACGAACCCGCCCCCGGGGGCATCGGCGGCCGGGGCTGGCATCGACGGCAGGCCCTTCAGCCCGAACCACACGAACAGGCCCAGCACCAGCATCGCGCACAGCTTGAACACCGACTCCACCGCCATCGCCAGCACCAGCCCGCGGTTGTGCTCGGACACATCCGCGCGCCGCGCGCCAAACAGCATCGCGAACAGGGCCATCGCCAGCGCCACGTACAGGGCGCTGTCCTGCCAGGGCGAACCGCCCTGCCCGGCATCGACCGCACGCGAGGTGATCATGCCGAAGCTCATCGCCACCGCCTTCAACTGCAGCGCGATGTAGGGAATCAGGCCAAGCGCGGCCACCAGCGTCACCGTCGCCGCCAGCCAGGCATCGCGCCCGAGCCGCGCGGCGATCAGGTCGGCCAGCGAGGTGGCATTGGTCTCGCGCGCAAGCCGCACCAGGCGCACCATCACGCCCATCGCCAGGGCGTAGAACAGGATGGCCCCGACGAAGGTCGGCGGCAGCGGCCAGCCATAGCGCGCGGCTTGCGTCACCGTGCCGTAGAAGGTCCACGAAGTGCAATGCACGGCCAACGACAACGCGTAGACATGCCGCCAATGCCGCGCGAATGCGGTCGGTCGGCGCTCGCCATACAACGCCGCGCCGAACATCAGCGCCAACCAGGCCAGGCCCGCCAGCGCCACCGTCACCAGACTCAACATGTACGCCGCTTCCCCGAATGCATCGGCGCAGGATACGGAGTAAGCCCGCACCGCAGAAGGGCCATCCCTCACCCCAACCCCTCTCCCGCACGCGGGAGAGGGGCTCAGGTTTGCTTGGGTTGTGGCTTTAAAGCCCCTCTCCCGCACGCGGGAGATGGGCTCAGGTTTGCTTGGGCTGTGGCTTTAAATCCCCTCTCCCGCACGCGGGAAAGAGGGGCTCGGGTTTGCTTGGGCTGTGGCTTTGAAGCCCCTCTCCCGCAGGCGGGAGGGAGGGGCTCAGGTTTGCTTCGGCTGTGGCTTCAAAGCCCCTCTCCCGCAGGCGGGAGAGGGGTTGGGGTGAGGGCCGCTCTGGCACACGTACCCAAGAACGAACAAGGCCCTTCCCGCTACTGCGGGAAGGGCCATCGCTTCTGCTTCGATTCGCGTCCCGGTGCCGTCACCGGCCCTGGCGCTGCATCAGAAGTTGTAACGCACCGACACATACCAGTTGCGCGGCAGACCGTAGTACGCGGTCTGGATGTTGCCCACGCTGGCAAACTCCTGGCCTTCGGTCATGTACTGCTTGTCGGTCAGGTTGCGCACGCCCGAACGCACCTGCCAGCTCATCTGCGGCGAATCCCACACGCCGTAGGCGCCGAGCAGCGTGTACGCGTCCTGGCTCAACACGGCACGGTTGTCCACTGACAGCCAGGTCTCGCTACGGTAGGACACATCACCGCCCAGCGTCAGGCTGCCGTTGTCGCCCAGCGAGAACACATGCTGCAGGGCGACGCGCGCAGTCCAGTCCGGCGAGAACGGCACGTGCGCGTGGCTGACGTTCGGGTCGAAGCCCGGGTAGGACGGATCCAGGCGGAAGTCCTCGAACTTGTCGTACTTGGCGTCCATCCAGCCCACCTGCGCGCTCAGCGTGGTGGACTCACCCAGCAGCGCGCTGCCTTCCAGCTCGATGCCCTTGATGTTCAGCTTGGCGGCGTTCAACACCGGGAAGGTGCCCACGTCCTGCGACACACGGGCCTGGAAGTCGCTGTAGTTGCTGTAGAACGCCGCCGCGCTGCCACGGAAGCGGTGGTCGGCCGAGCTGCCCTTCAGGCCCAGCTCGTAGGTCCACACGTATTCCGGATCGAACTTGGCATGCTCGGTGTCATACACGGTGTTGGCGCGACCATTGAAGCCGCCCGACTTGAAGCCGCGGTTGGCCGACACATAGCCCATCAGGTTGTCGCTGAAGGCCTTCTGCAGGCTGATCGACGGGGTCACGGCGGTCCACGATGCCTTTGCATCGAAGGCCACGGTGCCATTCAGGCCGGCGAACGGCGCACCCCAGAACGTGCTGGTGGAACGCTCGTAGTCCTTCTTGTCCTTGGTCCAGCGCACGCCGGCGGCCACGGTCCAGCTCGGCACGAACTCCCAGTTCACGTGGGCGAAGGCGGCCGTCGAGGTGGTGGTCAGGTCGTCGTCGATCGTGCGCAGGAACGGCACCTTGGCGCCCAGGAACGAGAACAGGTCATCGGCATACGCCTCCTGGTACGACGGCACGTTCTCCTTCATGTAGTACGCGCCGAAGGTGGCATGCAGGTTGGAACCATTGTCGTAATGAAGCTGGAATTCCTGGCTCTTCTGGTTCTGGTCCAGCGCCACCAGCACGTCGCCCAGCTCATACTCGGACGCATCGATGTCGATGTACGACTCGGTCTTGAGCTTGCGGTAGGAGCTGATGCTCTTCAGCGTCCATTGCTCGTTGATGTCCCAATCCATCGCCAGCGACGCACCGGAGTGCTTCAGGTACTGGCCCTGGCCATCGTCGAACGAGGTCCGCGCGCGACGGTTCCATTCACCGGTTTCACCCGGCTTGAGCACGATCGCGCCGCCCGGCGCCAGGCTGGTCTGGACCAGGTTGGCCATCGGCCGGCCCAGGGTCAGCGCCGCGTCCTGCTTGGTGGTATCCAGCGACAGCACCGCGCTGAAGTTGTCGGTCGGCTTGAAGGCCAACTTCAGGCGCAGCGCTTCGGTGTCGTCGTCGTTGTAGCGCTTGCCGGTGTCGGCGTCCTTCACGTAGCCGTCGTTGGTGATCTTGGCACCGGCGATGCTGCCGGCCACCGTATCGCTCAGCTGGCCGGACACGTAGAAGCGGCCTTCCAGGCGACCGTAGTCACCGGCGGTCACTTCCACCGCGCCGCCCTCGTTGTCGAACGGGTTCTTGGTGGTCAGCTTGATCGCGCCGCCGGTGGAGTTCTTGCCGTACAGCGTGCCCTGCGGGCCGCGCAGCACTTCCAGCTGCTGGATGTCGAACAGCGAGAACAGCGCGCCGTTGATGCGCGAGTAGTACACGTCATCGACGTACATGCCCACGCCCGGGTCGAAGGTCTGCAGGGCATCAGGCTGGCCGATGCCACGGATGAACACGTTGACGCTGTTAGCCGAGCCACGGCCCTGGGCGATGTTCATGTTTGGCACCGCGCCCTGCAGACCCTCCACGGTCGAGGCCTGCAGGTCCTTGATCTGCTCCTCGCCGAAGGCGCTCACCGCCACCGGTACGTCCTGGATGGACTCGCTGCGACGGCGTGCCGTCACGGTCACTTCGTCCAGCTGCGTGGCCTGGGTGCCCGCCGCCGTGGCCTGCTGCTCCTGGGCCTGCACGAATGCGGCCGGCGCCAGCAGAATGCCGCCGATGGCCATGCTCAGATACTTGCGCTTCATTGGTCTCCCTCCTCCCGGGTATGACGCAGCGGCAATGGGATGCCGCCATGCTGCGCACGTTAACGACGCGTTAGCCGGCCGCGTATCGTCCCTTCGTACAGTGGGCCGGCCGCCCGCGCGTCCCGATACTCGCCGGCAACGTATTGGCCGGGGAGCCGTGGATGTCGTTTCTGATCGTATTGGCGGCCCTGTGCTTCCTGATGTTCGTGGCCTACCGCGGCTACAGCGTCATCCTGTTCGCCCCGGTGGCCGCGCTGGGCGCGGTGCTGCTGACCGACCCGACCCTGGTCCAGCCGATGTTCACCGGCCTGTTCATGGACAAGATGGTCGGCTTCCTCAAGCTGTACTTCCCGGTATTCGTGCTCGGCGCGGTGTTCGGCAAGCTGATCGAGATCTCCGGGTTCTCCAAGTCCATCGTCAGCGCCACCATCAAGCTGGTCGGCGCCCAACGCGCGATGCTGTCGATCGTGCTGGTCTGCGCCGTGCTGACCTACGGCGGCGTGTCGCTGTTCGTGGTGGTGTTCGCGGTCTACCCGTTCGCGGCCGAGCTGTTCCGCCAAAGCAACATCCCCAAGCGGCTGATCCCCGGCACCATCGCGCTGGGGGCCTTCAGCTTCACCATGGATGCCCTGCCGGGCACGCCGCAGATCCAGAACATCATCCCGTCGGCCTTCTTCGGCACCAACAGCTGGGCCGCCCCATGGCTGGGCGTGATCGGCACCGTGGTGATCATGCTGCTGGGCATGAGCTACCTGGAATGGCGCCGTCGTACCGCCATCGCCAAAGGCGAAGGCTATGCCGGCACCGGCGAGGAGCTGCGCAACGAGCCGGAAGCGTTCCGTGGCGACAAGCTGGCCCACCCGCTGCTGGCGATCCTGCCGCTGATCCTGGTCGGCGTCTCCAACTTCCTGTTCACCCGTTGGATCCCCGGTTTCTACGGTGAAACCCAGTCCTTCCTGCCGGCGGTCATCGGTAATCCGGCCCCGGTGGTGCAGGAGGTCTCCAAGATGGCCGCCATCTGGGCGGTACAGGGGGCGCTGCTGCTCGGCATCCTCAGCGTCATCGCCTTCGCCTGGAAGCCCGTGGTCACGGCCTTCGCCGAAGGCACCAAGTCGGCCATCGGCGGCGCCATGCTGGCCTCGATGAACACCGCCTCGGAGTACGGCTTCGGCGCGGTCATCGCCGCCCTGCCCGGCTTCCTGGTGGTCTCCAACGCCCTTGGCGCAATCCCCAACCCGCTGGTCAACGAAGCGGTGTCGGTCACCGCCATGGCCGGCATCACCGGCTCGGCCTCGGGCGGCATGAGCATCGCGCTGGCCGCGATGGCCGACAGCTTCATCGCCAATGCGCACGCCGCGGGCATCCCGATGGAAGTCCTGCACCGGGTAGCGGCCATGGCCTCCGGCGGCATGGACACGCTGCCGCACAACGGCGCGGTGATCACCGTGCTGGCCGTCACCGGCCTGACCCACCGCCAGTCCTACAAGGACATCTTCGCCATCACCCTGATCAAGACCCTGGCGGTATTCGCGATCATCGCGGTGTATTACATGACCGGGCTGGTTTGATACCGGATCAGGGAACTCCGAGCTCGGAATTCGGAATTCGGAATTCGGAATTCCGAAAGGCTGCCATGTGATCGCAGGGCCGTGTCATTGCCCGCTCTGGCCCTGTACCTCTTGCGGCTCGCGGCGTCAGCCATCACCGCCAGCGCTCAACAAGCGCCCCCTCTACCTCCCCTTCGCTGCACGGCAGGAAAGGAGCAGAACAGCAAAGGCAACGGCGGAAGCCAATTGCTCGCCACTGTTCGCGCCGCAGAAGGCAGGTAGAGGACCGTTTGCACACCATTGGCATGCGGCCGGATGAACGCCAATGGCCATGTCACAGGGCCGGAGGTTTGCTCCGAAGGACTGCGAAGGGATGCCCGGATTGGCGACAAGCCACGCCTTTCCTGCAGCATTCCAGCATTCCAGCATTCCAGCATTCAATATTCCAGACACGAGAAAGGCGCCCCACGAGGCGCCCTCTGCTCTAACCAAGCCCAAAAAAGAACGCCCGGCTGCACGTCACTGTGCAACACCGGGCGATCTCACTTCCCTGTTGGCGTCCTGCCTATCCCCAGCGTCCTGGCCCTTTTGGGTTCCTGGTGGTCCGCCCTCCTGGCGGAACACGAATAAGTCACGTCCTTGTCAGCGCCTTTCGATCGGTTTGACTGCCGGTGTTCCTGCCGGCCTCCTGCTGTCGGCGGGGGCAGCTCCAGCCCTCGCCTCGATCAGGTCTCGATTCCGTTCGACCGTCTTCAGCCCGATTCCCTTCACCAGCGCCAGTTCCTCGACACTCTTGAAGGGGCCGTTTGCCTGTCGATGATCGATGATTGCCTGCGCCTTTGAGGGGCCGACATTCACCATCACCTGATCCAGCTCCGCCGCGGAGGCGGTGTTGATATCGACCTTGTCCGTGGCTTTCGCCGATAGGGTCAACACCAACGCCAGAACCAGTGACTTCAGCATCACGGTGAAAAGCTTCATCACTACTCCTTGTGGTTTGGGACCGCTCCCCGGCATTCCCGCCGGTGGAACAAGTGTTCCGCACCACATGAACATAGGCTATCCGTCACGCCTCGTTTACACAGCCGGCGAACATCCCGACGCCTTGTAGGAAAACCCCTACAAAGCCCATTCAAGGGCAGCGGGCGTAGAATGGTTGCACCTGACATTGCTACCGGAGATCCAGATGGACAGCGCCAAGATCGGCCAATTTCTCAGCGACAAGTGGGACAATGACATCGTCCCGCAATTGGTCGATTACATCCGTATCCCCAACAAGTCGCCGATGTTCGACGCCAACTGGGTCGCCAACGGCTACATGGACCAGGCCGTGGGCCTGATGGAGAACTGGGCCAAGGCGCAGAAGATCCCCGGCCTGCAGGTTGAAGTGGTGCGCCTGGAAGGCCGTACCCCGCTGATTTTCCTGGAGATCCCGGCCACCGGCCCGGAGACTGGCGACGACACCGTGCTGCTCTACGGCCACCTGGACAAGCAGCCGGAAATGACCGGTTGGGACGACGACCTCGGCCCGTGGAAGCCGGTGCTGCGCGGCGACAAGCTGTACGGCCGCGGTGGCGCCGATGACGGCTACGCCATCTTCGGCTCGCTGGCCGCCGTGCTCGCCCTGCAGGAGCAGGGCCTGCCCCACGCCCGCTGCGTGATCCTGATCGAAGCCTGCGAAGAATCCGGCTCCTACGACCTGCCGGCCTACGTCGACCACCTGGCCGACCGCATCGGCCAGCCGTCGCTGGTGGTCTGCCTGGATTCGGGCTGCGCCAACTACGACCAGCTGTGGTGCACCACCTCGCTGCGCGGCCTGACCGGCGGCAACTTCACCGTGAAGGTGCTCAACGAGGGCGTGCACTCCGGCGATGCCTCCGGCGTGGTGCCGTCCAGCTTCCGCCTGCTGCGCCAGCTGCTGTCGCGCATCGAGGACGAAAAGACCGGCCGCATCCTGCTCGACGGCCTGCACACTGAGATCCCCGCCGAACGCCTGGAGCAGGCCAAGCGCGCCGCCGAGGTGGTCGATACCGCCATCTTCGACAAGTTCCCGCTGGTCGATGGCCTCAAGCCGATGAACGACGACCTGACCGAGCTGGTGCTCAACCGCACCTGGCGCCCGGCACTGTCGGTGACCGGCATTGGTGGCATGCCGCCGCTGGAATCGGCCGGCAACGTGCTGCGCCCGGAAACGGCGGTGAAGCTGTCGCTGCGCCTGCCGCCGACCGCCAACGGCAAGGCCTGCGGCGAGCTGCTCAAGGAAGCGCTGCTGCGTGACCCGCCGAACGGCGCGCACGTCAGCCTGGACCTGGAAAAGGCCTCCACCGGCTGGAATGCGCCGGCGATGGCGCCGTGGCTGGAGAAGTCCATCGACGACGCCAGCCAGGCCTTCTTCGGCAAGCCGGCCATGTACATGGGCGAAGGCGGCTCGATCCCGTTCATGGGCATGCTGGGCGAGAAGTTCCCGGGCGCGCAGTTCATGATCACCGGCGTGCTCGGCCCGCACTCCAACGCGCACGGCCCGAACGAGTTCCTGCACATCCCGATGGGCAAGCGCGTGACCTCGTGCGTGTCCAAGGTGCTGTTCGACCACCACGCGGCCAGCCTGCGCGGCGAGACCAGCGGCTCCAAGGTGCATGCCGACAGCGGCACCCGCCACGGCGGCCACGGCTGCTGCTGAGCCCGGCCGGCTTGATGACGGACGCAGCCCGGCCTTGCTAGGCTGCGTCTTTCCTTCTGGCAGGCACGCACATGAGCGGACTGTTTGGCAGTGACAGCTGGCTGTACATCATCCTGATCGGCTTCTTCGTCGGCCTGCTGGGGCGGTTCTTCATGCCCGGCAACAACCGCATGGGCTGCCTGTTGACCATCGTGCTCGGCATTGCTGGTGCCGTGTTCGCCGGCTGGTTCGGCCGCGAGATGGGCTGGTACTCGGCGGGACAGCCGGCCGGCTTCCTCGGCGCCATCATCGGTGCAGTCGCCATCCTCGCCCTGCTGCGGCTGATCAGCGGCAGCAAGCGCTGAGCCTTCCCGCCGCATTCCCTGATTCCCGGCGTCGCATGGCGCCGTTTTGACGTACCCGTCCATGACCGATCCCGCTACCGACCCGCTGCGCGCGCAGCAGCGCCTGCACTGGGCACGTACCGCCCTGGGCGATGCCGATGCCGCGCTGGAGCGCGCCTCGGTCGACGCCGGCTTCCGCAGCTACTGGCGTGCCACCGGCGCACGCGGCAGCCACATCGTGATGGATTCGCCGCCTGGGCTGGAAGACGTCACGCCCTGGCTGCGCATGCATGACCTGCTCGCCCCGCATGGCGTGCGGGTGCCGCAGGTGCTTGCCCGCGACGTCGACAACGGCTTCCTGCTGCTGGAAGACCTCGGCGTGCCTACCCTCGCCCGCCACATCAACGAAGACAACGCCGATGCCTGGTTCGAGGCGGCCTTCGAGCAGTTGATCCGGCTGCAGTCGATCCCGGTCCCGGAGGGGCTCGGCGTGTTCGGCGAAGCGCTGTTGCAACGCGATGCCGGCCTGTTCGACGAATGGTTCCTGCGCAAGCACCTTGGCCTGCAACTGGACTGTGGTGAGGTCGACCGGCTTCAGCAGGTCCAGCGCCGCCTGATGGACAACGCGCTCAACCAGCCGCAGGTGCTCACCCACCGTGACTTCATGCCGCGCAACCTGATGCCGGTCGGCGACACGCTGGCAGTGCTGGATTTCCAGGACCTGGTGCGCGGGCCGATCGCCTACGACCCGGTCAGCCTGTTCAAGGACGCGTTCCTGAGCTGGCCGCTGGCACGCGTGGATGGCTGGCTGGCGCGCTACCACGCCCGCGCGCAGGAAGCCGGCCTGCCGGTGCGGCCGTGGCCGTTGTTCCTGCGCGATGCCGACTGGATGGGCGTGCAGCGCCACCTCAAGATCCTGGGCCTGTTCGTGCGCCTGCGCGACCGCGACCACAAGCCGCACTACTACGCCGACGCACCGCGCTTCCTCCGCTACCTGGACGAAGTGCTGCCACGCCATCCGGAGCTGGCGCCGCTGCACGACCTGTTCGAGCGCCGCATCAAGCCTGCCCTGGCTGCCAAGGGCGAGGCATGAAGGCGCTGATCTTCGCCGCCGGCCTGGGCGAACGCATGCGCCCGCTGACCGACCACACGCCCAAGCCGCTGCTGCCGGTCGCCGACACACCATTGATCGAATGGCACCTGCAGCGCTTGGCCGCATTGGGGATCGACGAGGTGGTGATCAACACCAGCTGGCTGGCCGAGCAGTTCCCGCAGCAGCTGGGCGATGGCAGCCGCTGGGGTCTGCGCCTGCATTTCAGTTACGAAGGCCCAACGCCACTGGAGACCGGCGGCGGCATGTGCAACGCACTGCCCCTGCTCGGCGATGCGCCGTTCATCGCGGTCAATGGCGATATCTGGAGCGATTTCGATTTCGCGCGCCTGCCGTCCACGCTGGACGGCCTGGCGCACCTGGTGATGGTCGACAACCCCGAGCATCATCCGCGCGGCGATTTCATCCTTGGCCAGGACGGCCAACTGCGCGATGACGGTGATGCCCCACGGCTGACCTTCGCCGGGATCGGCCTGTACCGGCCGTCACTGCTGCAGGACTGGCAAACCGTGATTGGTGATGTCCAAGGCAGCGACGCGATGCCGCCACGTTTCAAGCTGGCGCCGTTGCTGCGTGCGGCGATGGCGCTGGAAGCGGTCAGCGGCCAGCACCATGCCGGTGCCTGGACCGATGTGGGTACGCCGCAGCGGCTGCAGCAACTGGATGCGCGGCTGCGCGGCACTGGCAGCTGAGACTGGCGTTGCGGCAGTGGCGTGGCAGAGCGCTTACCCCTCCCCTTCGCTGCGCGAAAGGCAGGGCAAGAGCGGGTTTCGCTGCCATCTGTTCGACCGCGCGAAATCACCTCATCCCTTTCGCGCAGCGAAGGGGATGGCTGGGGAGGGGGGCGCGCTCCAACGGCCAATAGAACAACAACACGGGAATTCCATCCCAGCCCAGGCGGCCGGGCTTACTCGCCGCTACCCGCTTCCAGCACGCGCTTGAGGAACGGCACGGTGATGCGCCGCTTGGCCGCCAGCGATTCGCGGTCCAGTTTCTCCAACAGCGTCACCAACCCGCTCAGGTCGCGGCCGGTGCGGTTCAGCAGCCAGTCCAGCGTGGCCTCGTCCATCACCAGCCCACGCCGCACCGAACGCTCGCGCAGCACCGCCGCGCGGCCTTCGTCGTCCAGCGGGTCGAGCATGATGCGCCCGCATTGCGACAGCCGCGAGCGCAGGTCCGGCAGCACCAGCCCCAGCGCGTCGGGCGTGCAGCGCGCGGTGTACAGCAGGGTCACATCGGCCGCCCGCGCGCGGTTGTGGAACTCGAACAGGGTGACTTCCTGCTCGCGGCGGCCGGCGATGTACTCCAGCCCGTCCAGCGCCACCACGTCATGGCCTTCCAGGGCTTCCAGCGCCTCGTCCAGGCGCTTGCCTGCCGCCTGCAGCGGCAGGTAGGCCGGGCGACGCCCGGCTTCCAGCGCGGCGGCACAGGTGGCCAGCGACAAATGCGTCTTGCCGGTGCCACCAGCACCGGCAAGGAAGATCCAGTCGTGGCTGCTGCCGACGGCAAGCGCGCGCAACTGGGCCAGCGCGCCATCCGGCGCGCCGATGAACGTCTCGAATCGCTGGTCAGGCGGATAGCGCAAGGCCAGCGGCAACTGCGGCACACTCACTTCGGTTCTACATCCTTCGACACGATGGCCAGTTCCGTCGGGGCATCACTGCTCCGCGGGTCCAGCACGATCGTCGGCCCATGGCCTGCGTACAACTCACTCTGGCGATAACGTTCGTGCGCGTAGCGCAGCAGCACGTTGATCACGGCTGCCGCCGGCAGGGCCAGCAGCATCCCCAGGAAACCAAACAACTGGCCACCGGCCATCACCGCGAAGATCACCGCCACCGGGTGCAGGCCGATCTTGTCGCCGACGATACGTGGGGTCAGCACGTAGCTTTCCAAGAGCTGGCCGACGGTGAACACCACGCCCACCAGCACCAGCAGCTTCAGGTCGAACCCCTGTGCCTGCACCAGCGCGGCCAGCACCGCCATGACCACGCCGGTGGTCGCGCCCAGGTACGGGATGAAGCTGATCAGGCCAGCCACGATGCCGATCAGCAGGCCCAGCTTGAGCCCCACCACCGACAGGCCCACCGCATACACCACGCCCAGCGCGATCATCACCGCGATCTGCCCGCGGATGAACGCCCCGAGCACCTCGTCCGATTCCTTGGCCAACCGCGAGACGGTTTCGATGTGGTTGCGCGGGATCACCGACGCCACCCGCTCCACCAGCTTGTCCCAGTCACGCAGGAAGTAGTACGCCAGGATCGGCAGCAGCGCCAGGTTGACCACCCAGGCCACCATCGCGAAACCCGAGCGCGACAGGTAGCCGAAGAAGGTGCTGGCCACGCCGCCGGCCTGCTGCCAGTGGCTACGGATCCAATCGATCAGGCGGTCCGGGTCCAGCCAGCCCATCAGCTCAAGGCCGGTCTTGGCCTCGATCCACGGGATCGCCGTGCCCATCAACCAGGCCTGGCCCTGCGGCAACGCGGCCACCAGGGTGGTGATCTGGCGCTCGATCATCGGCACCAGGATCAGCAGCGCCAACACCAGCAACAGCACCATCAGCGCGAACACCATGACCACCGCGGTATTGCGCGAGCGGCCACGTGCCTCCAGCCGGTCCACCAGCGGGTCGCCCAGCCAACCCAGCATCAGCGCGACCACGAACGGGGTCAGGATCGGCGCCAGCAGCCACATCACCCACAAGCCGAACGCGGAGAGCACCATCCATTTCAGGCGGCGCAGGAACAGTGCGATTTCTGCTTCCGGGGTTTCGGTGCTCATCGAATGCGGTACTCGCCCTGCTTGCTGCCGGTGTCGGTGCCTTCGGTCGCATCGCCGTCCTGGACCGCCTGGCCAACCGGCTGCAGCGGCGAATTCTGGCCCAGCATGCGGTTCAGGCCCGGCAGGCCGGTCATCAGCTCCACGTCCAGCTCCAGCCGGTCACCGTTGGCCTGGATCGGGATGATCGACTTGACCACGGCCGCGCCCTGCAGCGCGGAGGCCGCCCGCAGGTAGTCGTCGGCACCGCGGATGCCGTTGATCGCGATGCGGTACGTGCCCGCCGCGCCGGCCACCGGGGCCTTGGCATAGCGACGCACCAACGCATCGGCGACACCGTCGGCGCCACCGGCCATCGCGCGGCGGGCATCGCCATCACGGGTGGTCCACTTGGACAGTTCGCGGCCGTTGTCGACGAACACCCAATCGGCCTGCCAACCGCCACCGCCGGCGCGGTAGAGCTTGCCCACCAGCTGCATCGGCGGCGCGTAGCGCGCCGAGGCGCGTGCGACCGCGGTGGTGTCCTGACGCCAGATCGCGCCGACCAGCGCCTGCTCGGCGGCGCCGCCGGCCGGCAGTCCCAGCCGGTAGCCGCGCTCGATCGCGCGGTCCAGCAACGGGCGGGCCGCATTGGCCTGCTGGGTGCCGACCAGGCGCGGGCCGCTGCCATCGTCGATGGCCAGCCAGATCACCGGCTTGGGCCGTGGCTGCGGCCAGACCGGCAGGCCCAGCGCGGCGACCAGCCCGTCCACATCGTCCTGGCGGAAGCGCGCGACCAGCATGGTCCGGTAGCTCGGCGCACCGCTGGCGCCGACGCTCTGGTCCTGGCGGTAGTCGTAGCTCTCGACCATGTCCTTGGCGCTGCGCAGCGCCTGCGCCACGCCCGGGCGGGTCATCGCGGCGCGGTCACCGGACAACTTGCCCAGCACCGCGCCCAGCGCGCGCGCCAGCGCACCGCCGCGGTCGGCGTCGCTCTGGCTGTTGACCGGCACTTCGGCCTCGTAGGTGCCGCTGGCATTGGCGACGTCCCCTTCGGTACGCATGCCCGACTGGGCCAGCGCACCGCCGCCCAAGGGCAGGCAGAGCGCCAGAAACAGGATTGTGACCAGGCTGCGACGCATTGAATATTCCATTGCTCGACGGTTCCGGGGGGAATTGTTGCCCGAATGGGGCCTTCGCGCCAACGTGGCCTGTTAAAATCGACCGTTCACCCCGCCAGCGCAGCCGACCGTGACCAGCACCCCGACTTCCGCCAACTCTCCCCTCACCTACCGTGACGCCGGTGTCGACATCGACGCGGGCAATGAACTGGTGGAGCGCATCAAGCCCTTGGTCAAGCGCAGCTTCCGCCCGGAGGTGATGGGCGGGCTGGGCGGCTTCGGCGCCCTGTTCGACCTGTCCAACAAGTACCGCGAGCCGGTGCTGGTGTCCGGTACCGACGGCGTCGGCACCAAGCTGAAGCTGGCCCAACAGCTGGGCCGCCATGACACGATCGGCATCGACCTGGTCGCCATGTGCGTCAACGACGTATTGGTGCAGGGCGCCGAGCCGCTGTTCTTCCTGGATTACTTCGCCACCGGCAAGCTGGACATCGACACCGCCGCCGCGGTGGTGGGCGGCATCGCCAATGGCTGCACCGAAGCCGGTTGCGCCCTGATCGGCGGCGAAACCGCCGAAATGCCGGACATGTACGCCCCGGGCGAATACGACCTGGCCGGGTTCACCGTCGCGGCCGTGGAAAAGAGCGAGCTGAAGGACGGCTCGGCCGTGCAGCAGGGCGACGTGCTGATCGGCATCGCCTCCTCCGGCCCGCACTCCAACGGCTACTCGCTGGTCCGCCGCATCTACGAGCGTGCCGGCAGCCCGGCCGAGCTGGTGCTGGAGAACGGCGTGAAGCTGGTCGATGCGCTGATGGCGCCGACCCGCCTGTACGTCAAGCCGCTGCTGTCGCTGCTCAAGGAACACGGCACCGCCATCCACGGCATGGCCCACATCACCGGTGGCGGCCTGACCGAGAACATCATCCGCGTGGTACCCGAAGGCCTGGGCCTGGACATCGACGCGCGCAGCTGGACGCTGCCGCCGGTGTTCCAGTGGCTGCAGCGCGAAGGCAACGTCGCCGACAGCGAGATGTGGCGCACCTTCAACTGCGGCATCGGGTTCGTGCTGCTGGTGCCGGCCGACCAGGTCGCCGCCATCAACGCCTCGCTCGACGCCCTGGAACTGGCGCACTGGCAGATCGGCGAGGTGGTCGCGGCCACCGGCACCGAACGCGTGCGCATCGGCTGAAGCCCCTCCCGACCCACAAGGTGCCACTCATGGACGCAGTGAACGCCCCCGTTCCGCCGCCACTCGACCTGCCCGCAGAGGACGCCAACCACCTGCGCCTGCTGTCGATCTTCCACTACGTGCTGGCGGGCTTCACCGGCTTGTTCTCGCTGTTCCCCGTCCTGCACCTGGTGCTGGGGCTGGCCATGGTGTCGGGCAAGTTGCCGGTGGACGCGAACAACCCCAACGCGGAGCTCGAGCCGCAGCTGGTCGGCTGGTTCTTCGTCGCCTTCGCCGGCATCTTCATCACCTGCGGGCTGACCCTGGCCGGCTTCATGGTCTACGCCGGGCGCTGCCTGGCGCAGCGCCGGCGCCATACCTTGTGCCTGGTGGTGGCCGGCATCTCCTGCATGATGATGCCGTTCGGCACGGTCCTGGGTGTATTCACCCTGATCGTGCTGTTGCGCCCCCAGGTCAAGGCGGCCTTTGCTTGAACCCTGTCCTGTCGCTGCCTTCCCCGCTGCGGGGCCGCCTCGCATGAACATCGCCAAGAAACTCGCCTTCGGCGCCGTGCTGGCGGTGTTCGTTGCCACCTGGATAAAGCCGCTGTGGCCGCTGGAGCAGTCACTGCACAGTTCGCTGACCGTCCTCGGCCTGGCCGGCCTGTGGTGGGTGGACCGGCGCTGGCGCCTGGGCAATGGCGCCTTCGCGGCGATCTGCGGCTTCATCGCCATCCATTGCATTGCCGCCCGCTGGCTGTACTCCAACATTCCCTATGACCAGTGGCTGCAGTCGCTGGTGGGCTGGTCGCCGGACGCCGCCTTTGGCTGGAAGCGCAACCATTTCGACCGGTTGATCCATTTTCTGTACGGGGTGTGCTTCACCCCGGCGCTGGTCCAGTTGGTTCGCCATGCCTGGCCGCGGCTCCGTTTCGGGCACGCCTTCACCCTCGCGGTGATGACGATCATGTGCTCGAGCCTGGTCTACGAGTGGTTCGAATGGGGCATCGCGCTGGCGCTGTCCCCCGACGCGGCCGAGGCCTACAACGGCCAGCAGGGCGATCCCTGGGATGCCCATGCCGACATGCTGCTGGCCACGCTGGGCAGCCTGCTGGTCTGGCCGTTGGCCCGCAAGGCGCTTGCATGAACACCCGTTCACGCATCGCCGTGCTGGCGTCCGGTCGCGGCAGCAACCTGCAATGCCTGCTGGACGCCATTGCCGGCGGCCAGCTGGATGCCGAGATCGTCGGCGTGCTGTCCGACAAACCGGCCGCGGCCGCCCTGGGAAAGGTACCGCCAGCCCTGCGCTGGGCACGCTCGCCGCGCGAATTCGACAACCGCGAGGCCTTCGACGCCGCGCTGGGGGATGCCCTCGCCGCCTGCCGGCCCGACTGGATCATCTGCGCCGGCTACATGCGCATCCTCGGCGCCGCGTTCGTGCAACGCTTCCAGGGCCGCCTGGTCAACATCCACCCGTCGCTGCTGCCATTGCACAAGGGCCTGGATACCCACGCCCGGGCAATCGAGGCCGGGGATGCCGAGCACGGCGCCAGTGTCCACTTCGTGGTTCCTGAACTGGATGCCGGCAACGTCATCGCCCAGGCACGGGTACCGGTGCTGGCCGGCGACAGCGCCGAGCAGCTGGCCCGGCGCGTGCTGGCGGTCGAACACCCACTGCTGCTGGCAACCGCCCGGCTGCTGGTCGCCGGACGCGTAGCTGAACAGGGAGGCATCATCCAGTTGGATGGTCAGTCCCTGCTCAGCCCGCTACGCCTAGATTCCGACGGCACGCTGGCTGGCTGATCCCGACATGGCGCTGACCCGCGTGCTGGCATCATCCCTCCCTTCCCCTTCGCCCGACGGCTGCGCATGACCCTCAAACCCTTCAAATGGCTGGTGTTGGGCTCGTTGCTGGCGACCGCCGGAGGCCAGGCGCAGGAACAGGCGCCGGCCCCGCCGACGGTCGTCGCGCTGCCGGCGATGGAATGGACCCCGCCGCCGCTGGAGCCCTTCGTGGCCACCTACCAGGCCTTCTACAAGGGCAAGGAAGCCGGCGATGCCACCATGCGGGTGGTGCGCGGCGAAGGCACGCAGTGGCGCGTGGACATGGGCGTGCATGGCAAGCGCGGTTTCGCCAGCGTACTCGGCCTGAACCTGGAGCAGAGCACCGTCTTCAACAACGAAGGCAACGTGTACACGCCGCTGAGCCAGAGCACGGTCAAGAAGGCGTTGTTCCTGGGCAAGAAGGTCACCGGCACCTACAACTGGCAGACCGGCACCGCGCAGTGGCAGGGCGACCTGAAGAAGGAACGGCAGCAGCCGATCCCGCTGCAGCGTGGCGACCAGAGCGCGCTGCTGCTCAACCTGTCGCTGATGCGCGATGCCATGCCCGGCAAGACGCTGCAGTACCGTTTCGTCGATGTCGGCCGGGTTCGCCAGCACGAGTACCGCGCCGCCGACGCCACCGAGAACGTGCAGGTCGGCGAGCTGAGCTACGACGCGCTGCGCGTGTACCGCACCAACGGCGGCAACGACGAGATGATCATGTGGATCGCAAACGGCGTGCCGACGCCGGTGCGTATCCTGCAACGCAAGGATGGGCAGGATGAGATCGACCTGCGCCTGATCGAATACACAGGAGCCTGAGCATGAAGACCCTCTTCCGTATCGCCGCCGCCTCGGTGCTGGCCATCGCCAGCCTCCCCGCCCTGGCGCTGGAACCGTTCACCGCCAACTACCAGGCCAGCTACATGGGCATGCAGGCCAGTGGCGTGATGACCCTGGCCAGCGAGGCGAACAACCGCTGGCGCTATAGCCTGCAGATCAAGAACCCGATGGCCGACCTGAGCCAGAGCACCGTGTTCGAGGAACAGGGTGGCACGCTGCGCCCGCTCTCCAGCCATGACCGCTCGGTGCTGCTGATCAAGCGCAAGCAGGTGGACGCGCGCTATGACTGGAACACTAACCAGGCCACCTGGACCGGCGACGTGAAGGCCGACCGCAGTGGCCCGATCAGCCTGCGCGCCGGTGACATGGACGCCCTGCTGATCAACCTGGCGATCGCCCGCGACCTGGCCGCCGGCAAGCCGCTGACCTATCGCATGGTCGACGACGGCCGCATCAAGCCGATGACCTACCGCGTCATCGGCAAGGAAAACGTCACCGTCGATGGCCGCTCGCAGGAAGCCACCAAAGTGTCGCGCGTGGACGGCAACAAGGAGCAGATCGCCTGGATCGTCCCCGGCATGCCGGTGCCGGCGCGCCTGCTGCAGCGTGAGAACGGCAAGGACGCGCTGGACCTGACCATCCGCTCGATCCACTGAGTCTCGCCCGCGGCCGGCCCCTCCCGGGCCGGGCGCAGGTCGCACCGCACGGTGACGGCCGCCGCCCGGTCACCGCGACATGCAGAAATGCAAAAAAGAAGCCTCCTGTCCGGAGGCTTCTTTCATTCGGCGGCGTCCTTCTTGAACACCGTGCGGCAGTCGCGGCGGAATTCCTCACCGCTGCTGCGCCACACGAAGCTGCGGCATTGCCGGTTGCCTTCCTCGGTGTCCTTCACCTGCACGGCGTAGAAGGCCTGGAAGAACTCCTCGCCACTGACCTGGCCATCGCCGTTCCAGTCCATCTGTTCCTTTTCCACGCCACGGGTGATCGCCACGCCGCTGTACCAGCCCCAGCCCAGCCAGGCCAGGGCCATCAGCACCAGGACCAGCAATGCCTTGCGACGCGGGGTGAAACGGCCCTTGAGGATCATGACACGCGCCGGATGCTGGCACCGAGGGCACCGAGTTTTTCCTCGATGTTCTCGTAGCCACGGTCGAGGTGGTAGATGCGGTCGATAGTGGTGTCGCCCTCGGCCAGCAGGCCGGCCAGGATCAGCGAGGCCGAGGCGCGCAGGTCGGTGGCCATCACCGGCGCACCGCTCAGCCGCTCGGCGCCGCGGACGATGGCGGTATGCCCTTCCACCTGGATGTCCGCGCCCAGGCGCAGCAGCTCGTTGACGTGCATGAAGCGGTTTTCGAAGATCGTTTCCTTGATCACGCCCACGCCGTCGGCCACGCAGTTCATGGCCATGAACTGGGCCTGCATGTCGGTCGGGAAGGCCGGGTGCGGCGCGGTGGTGATGTTCACCGCCTTGGGCCGCTTGCCGTGCATGTCCAGGGTGATGGTGTCCTCGGTGGTGCGGATCTCGGCACCGGCCTCGACCAGCTTCTGCAGCACCGCGTCCATCGTGTCCGGGCGCGCGTTGCGCACGACGATGCGGCCGCCGGTCATCGCCGCGGCGACCAGGAAGGTGCCGGTCTCGATGCGGTCCGGCAGCACCGCATGGCGGCCACCGTGCAGGCGCTCCACGCCCTCGATCACCAGCCGTGCGGTGCCGATGCCCTCGATCTTCGCGCCCAGCGCGATCAGGCAGTGCGCCAGGTCGGACACCTCCGGCTCCATCGCCGCGTTTTCCAGGACGGTGGTGCCTTCGGCCAGCACCGCGGCCATCAGCACGTTCTCGGTGCCGGTGACGCTGACCATGTCGAACGTATAGCGACCGCCCTTCAGGCGACCGTCGACATGCGCCTTGATGAAACCGTTCTCGACGTTGATGTGCGCACCCAGCGCCTGCAGGCCCTTGATGTGCTGGTCGACCGGGCGCGAGCCAATGGCGCAGCCACCCGGCAGCGACACTTCGGCCTGCCCGAACTTGGCCAGCAGCGGCCCCAGTACCAGGATCGAGGCACGCATGGTCTTGACCAGCTCATACGGCGCGACGTGCTGGTCCACGCTGCGCGGGTCCACCACCACCGCGCTGCCGCGCGACAGCGTGCCCTGGTCGATGGTGACCTTGGCGCCCAGCTCGCCGAGCAGCTTCACGGTGGTGATCACGTCGTGCAGGTGCGGCACGTTGGTGATTTCCACCGGCGCATCGGCCAGCAGGGTGGCGCACAGGATCGGCAGGACGGCGTTCTTGGCGCCGGAGATATGAACCTCACCGTTCAGCGCCTTGCCGCCGGTGACTACGATTTTTGCCATGGATGTGGAAGCCGGAATAGGGGAAATGGAGGTGCGCCGGCTCAGCCGGCTTCACCCGGGGTAACGGTCTTGAGCGCCAGCGCGTGGATCGCGCCGCCCATCAGGTCGCCCAGCGTCGCATAGACCATGCGGTGGCGGGCCAGCGGCAGCTTGCCGGCAAAGGCCTCGCAGACCACCGTCGCTTCGAAGTGAACGCCGTCTTCACCCTGCACGTCGGCACGGGCGCCGGGCAGCCCGGCTTCGATAAGGTTTCGGATGGTCTCGGCGTCCAAAGCGCTTTCCTAATAAAATGAACGTCCATTCTACTATTCCGAGTGGCGCCCGCATGGCTGCTTCCCCGCTTTCTCTCGATACCCTGCGTGATACCGACCTGGTCGCCAGTGGCCGGCGCGTGTTCGAGATCGAACGTACCGAGCTGGACCGCGTGGGGGGCCGCATCGGCGCCGAATTCGCCGCCGCCTGCCGGCTGGTGCTGGCCTCCCCGGGACGGGTGGTGACCACCGGCATGGGCAAGTCCGGGCATATCGCGCGCAAGATCGCCGCCACCCTGGCCTCCACCGGCACCCCCTCCTTCTACGTGCACCCCGGTGAAGCCGGGCATGGCGACCTGGGTATGATCACCGAGGACGACGTGGTACTGGCGCTGTCCTACTCCGGCGAGTCGGACGAAGTGCTGATGCTGCTGCCGGTGCTCAAGCGCCAGGGCAACCCCCTGATCTCGATGACCGGCCGGCCCCAGTCCAGCCTGGCCAAGGCCGCCGACGTGCACCTGGACGTGAATGTGGACCACGAGGCCTGCCCGTTGGCCCTGGCCCCGACCTCCAGCACCACCGCCTCGCTGGCGATGGGCGACGCGCTGGCCGTGGCCCTGCTCGACGCGCGCGGCTTCACCGCCGACGATTTCGCCCGCTCGCACCCGGCCGGCAGCCTGGGCCGGCGCCTGCTGCTGCACATCACCGACGTGATGCACAGCGGCGCGGACCTGCCCAGCGTGCCCGAGGACGCCAGCCTGAGCCAGGCGCTGATGGAAATGAGCCGCAAGCGCCTGGGCATGACCTCGGTGGTCGATGCCGACGGCCGCCTGGTCGGCCTGTTCACCGACGGTGACCTGCGCCGTGCCCTGGACACCGACGTGGACGTGCGCACCGCCGGCATCGCCCAGGTGATGACCCGCGGCCCGCGCACCATCGGCGCCGACCAGCTGGCCGTGGAAGCAGCACGTTTGCTGGAGAAGCACAAGATCAACGGCCTGATCGTGGTCGATGGCGACAATCGCCCGGTCGGCGCCCTGAACATTCATGACCTGTTGCGGGCAAAAGTGGTTTAAACCCCGCACAATCCCCCATCTACCCCGAAATGCCTGCCGCAACGGACCTTGCCCGCTGATGCCCTATTCCCCGCTCGACCACTTCCCCGCCCCGCTGCACGCCGTGGCCGCACGCATCCGGCTGGCCTGCTTCGACGTGGATGGCACGCTGACCGACGGCCGCCTGTACTACGACCATGCCGGCAACGAGAGCAAGGCGTATTACGTGCAGGACGGGCTGGGGCTGAAACTGCTGCAGCAGCACGGCATCCATCCGGTGTTGATCACCGCCCGCAACAGCCTGTCGGCCCAGAAGCGTGGTGCTGACCTGGGCATCGACACCCAGATCGCCGTCGGCGACAAGCTGGCCAGCGTGCGGGCGTTGTGCGAGCAGCACGGTATCGGCCTGGACCAGGTGGCCTTCCTCGGCGACGACCTGCCGGACCTGGCCCCGCTGGGCGCGGTCGGGCTGGCCGCTGCCCCGGCCGACGCCCACCCGTGGATCGCCGAACGCGTGCACTGGCAGACCCGTGCCGCCGGCGGCCGGGGCGCGGCGCGCGAGCTGTGCGACGCCCTGCTGGCGGCGCAGGGCAAGGTGGAAGCCGTGCTGGCGAGGTACGCCTGATGAACTGGCGCACCGTCCTGGGCGTCGGCCTGTTCATCGCCGCGCTGGTCACCGGCATTTCGGCCTGGCGCCATCGAACCGTGGCCGGCCCGGAACAGATCAGCGAGAACGTCAACGACTTCGTGCTCTCCGACTTCGAGATCATCAGCCTGGACGAGGAAGGCAAGGAGTCGGCCACGCTGCGGGCACCGGCGATGCAGCGCAAGCGCGCCGACCAGACCTCGACCATCATCCGGCCGTTGTTCCTGCTGCCCGATGATGCGGGCAACCACTGGGAGTTGCGCGCCGATACCGGCTGGGTCAGCCCCAAGGGCGAGGAACTGCGCCTGCGCGGCAACGTGGCCGGTGACAGCCCCAAGGACGGCAAGACCCCGCCCACCACCTTCCGCACGACCTCGCTGGATATCTTCCCGAAGCAGAACCTGGCCCGCACCGAGGCCCAGGTCACCCTGACCCGGCCGGGCCTGAGCCAAACCGGCGTCGGCTTCCAGTCCAACCTGAAAACCCAGCAGTACTCCCTCCAATCCCGAGTCAAGACCCGCTATGAACCCAATGCTGCCCGCTAAGCTCGCGTCGATCACCCTGCTCGCCGCCCTGCTCGCACCTGGCCTGGCGTGGGCCAAGAGCTCGGACCGCAACCAGCCGATGACGATCGACTCCAACAACAACGACTGCAACTTCAGCGACAACGGCAAATGCCAGTTCCGCGGTGACGTGGTGATCGTCCAGGGCACGCTGGAGATCCACGCCGACAGCGCCGACGTGATCCAGCGCAACGGCGAGACCGAGCGGGTGATCCTGACCGGCAAGCAGGCCACCCTGAAGCAGCAGATGGATGACAACACCTGGATGAACGCCCGTGCCGACAACATGGACTACAACATCAGCAGCGAAGTGATCATCCTCACCGGCAACTACAACGTCGAGTCCGAGCGCGGCACCAATGCCGGCCAGCGCATGGTCTACAACACCCGCACCGGCGCGATGCAGAGCGGCGGCGACGGTACCCGCGTGCGTACCGTCATCCAGCCCAAGGCCAAGGCACCGGCCGCGCAGGGAGACAAGAAGTAATGCTCGTCGCCCAAGGCCTGCGCAAGCGCTACAAGAACCGCGAAGTCGTCAAGGACTTCGGGCTCACCCTGGAAGCCGGCGAAGTGGTCGGCCTGCTCGGCCCCAACGGCGCCGGCAAGACCACCTGCTTCTACATGATCGTCGGGCTGGTCGCCGCCGATGCCGGCAGCATCGTGCTCGATGGCCAGGACATCACCGCCGACCCGATGTACTCGCGCGCCAAGCTGGGCGTGGGCTACCTGCCGCAGGAGCCGTCGGTGTTCCGCAAGCTGAGCGTGGCCGACAACATCCGGCTGGTGCTGGAGCTGCGCGACGACCTCGACGCCGAGGGCCGCGAGCGCGAACTGTCGGCGCTGCTGGAAGAACTGCAGATCAGCCACGTTGCCAGCCAGGCCGGCGCCAGCCTGTCCGGTGGCGAGCGTCGCCGCTGCGAGATCGCCCGCGCGCTGGCGGCCAAGCCGCGCATGATCCTGCTCGACGAACCCTTCGCCGGCGTCGACCCGATCTCGGTCGGCGAAATCCAGCGCATCGTCACCCACCTCAAGCAGCGCGGCATCGGCGTGTTGATCACCGATCACAACGTGCGCGAGACCTTGGGAATCTGCGACCGGGCGTATATCCTCGCTGAAGGCAGCGTTCTCGCGCAGGGGGCACCGGAACAGCTGCTGGCCAACACCGACGTTCGCCGCGTCTACCTGGGAGACGCGTTCACCCTCTGAGCCTGCGGCCAACGTCACGCCCTTCCCCGGACGGAACCCGGCATGAAAGCTCGGCTGCAGACATCGATGGGACAGAGCCTGGTCATGACGCCCCAGTTGCGTCAGGCCATCCGGCTGCTGCAGATGTCCAGCACCGAGCTCGAACTGGAACTGGTCGAGGCGGTGGAAACCAATCCCCTGCTGGAATGGGCCGAGAACGGCGACAACGCCGGTGACGACGAGGCCGCGCCGGGCGCGTCCAGCGACGAAGCCCCGGCCGACCTCGGCCAGGGCGACATCAGCGACGATGGCGATAGCTGGGAAGGCCGGGACGAGGACTGGAGCAGCGGCCACGGCGGTTCCTTCGACGAGGACGGCGACGGCGACAGCCGCGAACAGGCCGCCGAAGCCGACACGCTGGCCGACCACCTGCTCTGGCAGTTGCACCTGTCCCACCTCAGTGCCCGCGACCGCGCCATCGGCGTGGCCCTGATCGATGCACTGGATGAGGACGGCTACCTGCGTGAGCCGCTGCCGGGCATCGCCGAAACCCTGCTTCCCGATATCCATGCCGACGAGGACGAAATCCTCGCGGTGCTAAGCCAGATCCAGCGCTTCGACCCGGCCGGCGTGGGCGCGCGCTCGCTGGGGGAATGCCTGTCCCTGCAACTGGATGCCCTGCCTGCCGACACCCCGGGCCTGGTGTTGGCCCGCGGCATCGCCGCCGGCCCGCTGGAGCGCCTGCCGCGCGCCGGCATCCCCGGCATCGCCCAGGAGCTCAAGCAACCCCTGGACGCGGTCGAGCAGGCCGTCCAGCTGCTGCGCTCGCTGGACCCGCGCCCGGGCAAGCAACTCGGCGAACTGACCTCGGACACTTACGTGGTGCCGGACTGCGTGATCTGGCGCCAGCGCGGCATCTGGCGTTGCGCGCTGGCCGGCCACGCCGGCCCCCGGGTGGTCATCCACCGCGGCTACGAACAGTTGATCCGCCGCTGCGGCGATGCCGACGCCAGCTACCTGCGCGCGCAGCTGCAGGAGGCCCGCTGGCTGCTCAAGAGCCTGGAGGCGCGCGGCGAAACCCTGCTGCGCGTGGTCGGCAGCCTGCTGCACCACCAGGCCGGCTTCCTGGAGTTCGGCGAACAGGCCCTGCGCCCGTTGACGCTGCGTGAAATCGCCAGCGAACTGGACCTGCACGAATCCACCATTTCCCGCGCCATCGCCCGCAAGTACGTGCGTACCCCGCGTGGCACCCTGCCGCTGCGCGCGTTCTTCGCCTCCGGCATCGATACCGAGGGTGGCGGCGAGGCGTCCAGCACCGCCATCCAGTCGATGATCCGCAACCTGATCGATGGCGAAAACCCGCGCAAACCGCTTTCTGACGCGAAGCTGGCTGAGCTGCTCAAGACCAGTGGAATACCGGTGGCGCGGCGCACCGTGGCGAAGTATCGTGAAGCCATGAACATTTCTGCCTCCCACGAACGCATCCGCATCGTCTGAAGCTTTCGCTGGCTGGGCAGAGGGTTCATGAGGCAACCCCGAACCACAGGAGGAATCCGATGCGTATCGAGACGTATGGCCAGCAGATCGAAGTCACTCCCGCCCTGAAGGAGTACGTGGAAACGAAACTGGAGCGGGTGGGACGACACGTCGACCAGCACTGCGAGATACGGGTGCAGCTGTCCACTCGCAAGCCTGACTTCCTCGTCGTCGCCACGGTGAATCTGCCCGGGCGCACCCTGCATGCCGACGCCGCCGGCTCGACCATGTACGCGGCCATCGACGTCCTTGCCGACAAGCTGGACCGGTTGGTCATCAAGCACAAGGAAAAACATCTTCCCCACGCATCGCATGCACTGCGCGACAATGGCTGACAGCAGCCACTCTCCGCACCAGACATGCCGTTGACCGACCTGATGGCGGCCGTGAGTACCCAGGTACTCGCGGCCGCTGATCGAGACAGCACCCTTCTTGCCGCCTCGCGCCTGCTGGCCTGTCGCGAAGCCGGCGCAGACAGCCTTTTTGACAGCCTGCGCGAGCGTGAACGCGTCGGCAGCACCGCCATCGGCCATGGCATCGCCATCCCGCATGGCCGCTCCCCTACCCTGCAACGGCCCCGTGGCGCCTTGCTGCGCCTGCAGCAGCCGGTCGATTTCGGCGGCGACGAGGGCGTGGACCTGGTCTTCGCCATGGCCGTACCCGAGCATTACACCCACCAGCACCTGATGCTGCTGTCCGAGCTGGCCGAGCTGTTCTCCGATGCCGGCGTCCGCCAGGCCCTGCGCGATGCGCCCGATGCCGAGGCACTGCAGCAGATCATCACCCAACCGCCACAGGCGCCCCGCGGATGAATACCAGCATCACTGCCCAGGAACTGTTCGACCAGCAGCGCGAGAAGCTCGACCTGCGCTGGGTGGCCGGACGCGAAGGCGCACGCCGCGAACTGGAGGCGGGCAACACCGTGTCACGGCGGCCGTCGCTGGCCGGCTACCTGAATACGATCTACCCGAACAAGGTCCAGATCCTCGGCACCGAGGAGCTGACCTGGCTGGATTCGCTGGACGCGCGCCAGCGCTGGGAGGTGATCGAACGGATCATCCAGGCCCACCCGATGGCGCTGGTCATCACCAAGAGCCATGGCTGCCCGGAAGACCTGCGTGCGGCCGCGGACGAATCCCAGACCCCCCTGTGGGTGTCGCCCAAACGCGGCCACGAGCTGCTCAACCACCTCAGCTACCACCTGGCCCGGACCCTGGCGCCACGCATCACCCTGCACGGGGTGTTCATGGAGATCTACTCCATCGGCGTGCTGATCACCGGCGAGGCCGGCTCGGGCAAGAGCGAGCTGGCGCTGGAACTGCTCTCGCGCGGGCACCGGCTGGTCGCCGACGATGCCCCGGAGTTCACCCAGATCGCCCCGGACGTGCTCGACGGCACCTGCCCGGAACTGCTGCAGGACCTGCTCGAGGTCCGTGGCCTGGGCGTGCTCAACGTGCGCCAGATGTTCGGTGACACGTCTGTAAAGAAGAACAAGTACCTTCGCCTCATCGTCCACCTGACCAAGCCGATGACCGAACCCAGCGCCTACGGCTACGAGCGCCTGACCGGCGATTCCGGCAAGCGCCACGTGCTCGACCTGGACGTGCCGCTGATCACCCTGCCGGTGATGCCCGGCCGCAACCTGGCGGTGCTGACCGAGGCCGCCACGCGCCTGCACATCCTGCGCACCAAGGGCATCGACCCGGCCGCCATGTTCATCGCCCGCCACAGCAACCTGTTGGAGCAACGCAGTCCATGAGCGCCTTACCGTCCCCGGTGCTGGTCATCGTCAGCGGCCTGTCCGGCTCGGGCAAATCGGTCGCCCTGAAGACCTTCGAGGACCTGGATTACTACTGCTCGGACAACATCCCGGTGAACCTGCTGCCGGAATTCGTGCGCGGGGTGCTGGGCGAGGCCAATGAAACCAGCCCGCGCCGCATCGCCGTCGGCATCGACGTGCGCGGGCGCAGCGACCTGAGCCAGCTGGCGAAGTGGCGCAAGACCGCCAACGAGCATGGCATCGATGCCCGCCTGCTGTTCTTCGAGGCCGACGACGACACCCTGCTGGCGCGCTACGCCGATACCCGCCGTCGCCACCCGCTCAGCCACCTCGGGCTGTCGCTGCCCGAGGCGATCACCCGCGAGCGCGAGCTGACCGCCCCCCTGCGCCGCGAAGCCAATGCGGTGATCGACACCACCCGGCTCAACGTGCACCAGCTGCGGCGCCGGGTCATCACCGAATTCGCGCTGAGCCAGCAGAGCAAGCTCTCGCTGCTGTTCGAGTCCTTCGCCTACAAGCGCGGCGTGCCGGCCGAGGCCGACTTCGTGTTCGATGCGCGCGTGCTGCCCAACCCGCACTGGGACCCGGAACTGCGCTCGCTGACCGGCCGTGACCGTGAGGTGCGCGAATACCTGGACGCCCAGCCGGAGGTGGTGCGCTATGTCGCCCAGCTGCAGGACCTGCTGGACACCTGGCTGCCCAAGCTGGGCAACGAGACCCGCGCCTACGTGACCGTGGCCTTCGGCTGCACCGGTGGCAAGCACCGTTCGGTGTACCTGGCCGAGCGCCTGGCCCGGCATGCCCGCGAACAGGGCTGGCCGGACGTGGCCACCTTCCATCGCGAGCAGGATTGAACCCCGTACTGAACGGCACACAGAAGACAGGTTCCGACGCTATCGCGGACTCATGGTGACCTGTTAACGTTCAGGGATGACCTGCGGCATTCTCCTCGTGACCCATCCCGGCGTCGGCACTTCCCTGCTGGAAGTGGCGACCACCCTGTTGCGGCAGTTGCCGCTGAAGACCGAAGCCTTCGAAGTCCCCTTCGATGCCGACCTCGACGCACTGCTGCCCGCGGCCTCGGCCGCGATGCGGCGGGTCGAGGGTGACGAAGGCGTGCTGGTGCTGACCGACCTGTACGGCGCCAGCCCCAGCAACCTGGCCAACCAGCTGGTCCGGCTGGGTACCCCGGCCAGGCGCGTCTCCGGGTTGAGCCTGTCGATGCTGCTGCGGGTGATGAACTATCCGGAACAGGGATTGGACCAACTGCCCGCCACTGCGGCGGCGGGCGCTCGCAATGGAGTCATCGTCGACGATGCTTGAGAAAGAACTCACCGTATCCAACCGCCTGGGCCTGCATGCCCGCGCGACCGCCAAGCTGGTGCAGGTGGTATCGGCCTTCCGCGCCAATGCCACGCTGGTGGCCAAGGGCCGCGAGGTCAATGCCAAGAGCATCATGGGCGTGATGCTGCTGGCCGCCGGCCAGGGCACCCCGGTCACCGTCCGCGTCGATGGCGAGGACGAAGGTGCCGCGCTGGAAGCCATCACCGCCCTGTTCGAACGCCGTTTCGACGAAGACAACTGATGCGCGCACTGCCGCCTCCCGCCGACACGCCAAGGGGCCTGCTGCCATGACCCGGCTGCACGGGCTGGCGGCGTCGCGTGGCACGGCCCTTGGGCGTGCCCGTGTCCGCCTGCCGCACGTGCAGGAAACCGGCGAAAAGCGCATTGCCGCATCGGCTGTCGAACAGGAACTGGAACGCCTGCACCGCGCCACCGACGCGGCGCGCGCGGAGATGCGTGAACTGCGCAGCCGCCTGCAGGGCGCCCTGCCCGCCGAGGTCGGCGAGTTCCTCGACCTGCACGCCATGCTGCTGGACGACCCCGAACTGCTTGCCGCGCTGGATGAACTGGTGCGCGGCAAGCGCTACAGCGCCAGCCATGCGCTGCGCGTCCAGCGCGACCGCCTGGCGCAGGTGTTCGAGGGCATGGAGGACGCCTACCTCAAGAGCCGCATCGACGACCTGGACCACGTCATCGGCCGCATCCATTCGTTCCTGCACAAGCGCGCCACCCATGTGAAGGGGCTGGCCGGGGAGATCCTGGTCTGCGAGAACGTGGCCCCGTCCGAACTGGCCCAACTGCAGTCGCAGGGCGTGGTCGGCATCGTCAGCAGCGGCGGCAGCGTGCTTTCGCATAGCGCCATCCTGGCCCGCAGCCTGCACATGCCACTGGTAGTGGGCGCCAGCGCCGTGTTGAACAAGGTCAACGACGGCGACGTGATGATCCTGGACGGCGGCAGCGGCGAGATCGTCATCGAGCCCGCCTCCTCCGACCTGCGCCAGTACCGTGCGCGCCAGCGCGAGCTGGCCCGCGAGCAACGCGAACTGGGCCGCCTGCGCGCCAAGCCCACCCGCACGCTGGACGGCGAGGAAATCACCCTGCTGGCCAACGCCGAATCCCAGGACGACGTGGCCCAGGCGCATGCGCTGGGCGCACGCGGGCTGGGCCTGTACCGCACCGAATTCCTGTTCCTGCAGCGCAACCACCTGCCGGACGAAGAAGAACAGTTCCGCGCCTACCGCGACACCGTGCTCGGCATGAGCGGCCGGCCGGTCACCATCCGCACGCTGGACCTGGGCGCGGACAAGGCCGATCGCACCGGCCTGGTGATGGGCAACGAGGAGAACCCGGCGCTGGGCCTGCGCGGCGTGCGCCTGTCGCTGGCCAACCCCAAGGTCGCCGACACCCAGCTGCGGGCCATCCTGCGCGCGTCCGGCTACGGGCCGGTGCGCATCCTGGTGCCCATGGTCAGCAGCCGCGAGGAGATCATGGCGGTGCGCCGCCGGTTGTCGCGACTGGCCGCGCTGCTGCGCAACGATGGCCATGAAGTGGCCGAGAACATCCCGGTCGGGGCGATGATCGAGGTGCCAGCGGCAGCCATCGGGCTGGAATGCTTCATCGACCAGGTCGATTTCCTGTCGATCGGCACCAACGACCTGGTGCAATACCTGCTGGCCGCCGACCGCAACAACGAGGCGGTCAGCGAGCTGTACTCGCCGCTGCATCCGGCGGTGCTGCGGCTGCTGTGGCAGGTGATCGAGACCGCGCGACGCCACCAGACCCCGGTGGCGGTGTGCGGCGAGATCGCCGGTGACGCGCAGATGACGGCAATGTTGCTGGCGCTGGGCCTGACCGAGTTCAGCCTGCACCCCGGCACCCTGCTGGAGGTGCGCCGCGCCATCCGCGAAGTGGACCTCACCGGCCTGCGCGCGCAGGCACCGCAACTGCTGGCCGCCCGCGACCGGCGTGGTATCGAGCGCTGGATCAACGGCAACGCCCGCGACTGATTCCGATGCCCCGGCACCTGTGCATCGGCACGCCGTGCACGCGATAATGACGGGCTCAACACCGCCGATGCCGCATCCTTGCCCCGGATAGCGGCCTTTTCATTCCCGGGAGCAGCGCATGGCCGAAGCGGTACGCCACGACAAGACCGCACGACAGCTGCGTCTGCTTTCCGATGCGCTCGACAGCGGCCGGCTTGGCCCCGTACGCCGCCTGGTCAACACCCTTTCGCCGGCCGAGATCGGCAACCTGCTCGAATCGCTGCCGCCGGGCAAGCGCGAGGTGGTGTGGGGGTTGGTCGACGCCGAGGATGACGGCGAGGTGCTGGTGCACGTCGGCGACGACGTGCGCGAGAGCCTGCTGGCGGACATGGACCCGGACGAGATCATCGCCGCGGTCGAAGACCTGGACATCGACGACCTGGCCGACCTGGTCGAGGACCTGCCCGACACCGTCATCGACGAAGTGCTCAAGTCGATGGACCGCGAGAACCGCGAGCGGCTCGAGCAGGTGCTGTCCTATCCGGAAGACACCGCCGGCCGCCTGATGAACCCGGACGTGGTCACCGTGCGTGCCGACGTCAACGTCGACGTGGTGCTGCGTTACCTGCGCCTGCGCGGCGAGCTGCCGGACCATACCGACCACCTGTTCGTGGTCAGCCGTCGTCACCAGTACCTGGGCCGGTTGTCGTTGGCCTCGCTGGTGACCCACGAGGACACCACCCCGATCAACCGCCTGATCGACGATGAGCAGCCGGCCATCGACGTCGGCGAGAGCGCCGACGAAGTGGCCCGCCAGTTCTCCGACCATGACTGGGTGTCGGCACCGGTGGTGGATGACAACAACATCCTGATCGGCCGCATCACCATCGACGACGTGGTCGACATCATCCGTGGCCAGGCCGAGCACCAGGTGCTGGGCGCGGCCGGCCTGGACGAGGACGAGGACCTGTTCAGCCCGGTCTGGCGCGCCATGCGCCGGCGCCTGATGTGGCTGTCGATCAACCTGTGCACTGCGTTCCTGGCCTCCAGCGTGGTCGGTCATTTCGAAGGCACCATCGACAAGCTGGTAGCGCTGGCCGTGCTGATGCCGATCGTCGCCGGCTTGGGCGGCAACGCCGGCACCCAGGTGCTGGCGCTGATGGTGCGCGGCCTGGCGCTGGGCCAGGTGGGCGCGTCCAACGCACGCACCCTGCTGTGGAAGGAACTGCGCGTCGCGCTGCTCAATGGCCTGCTGCTCGGCTCGATCCTGGGCCTGATCGTGCTGGCCTGGTTCCACATGCCGGGGCTGTCATTGGTGATCGCCGTGGCCCTGACCTGCAACCTGCTGTTCGCCGCCTCGGCCGGCGTACTGGTGCCGCTGACGCTCAAGCGGCTGGGCTTCGACCCGGCGCTGGCCAGCGGCATCTTCCTGACCGCCGTGACCGACACGATGGGCTTCTTCACCTTCCTTGGCCTGGCCACGCTGGTGCTGCTGCATTGATTGCAGCGGGGTCTTGTCCGTTCACAGCGCGCCCGGGCTGCGTATCGGCCCGTTGCCTTTCGCGGACGCCCGCGGGAACGCGGCGCAATCCCGGCCATGGGAATGCATCGCACCTCACGCCGCGGGGATTTCATCCTGGCCCACGGGGTTCCCGGGCGACGTGGGGCTTGGCGTACTACACTCCGCAGCCCATCCGCAGGCACCGCCCATGACCACCACCATCACCGATTACTACCAGCCCGGCTGGCGCGACCAGAACCATGCCTGCCCGGCCTGCGAATGGCAGGGAAGCTCGCGGCAGATGGAGATGGAGCTGCACGACGAGCAGACCGAATACACCTGCCCGCAGTGCGAGTACCCGCTGCTGGTGGTGATGCACCCGTCGCTGCAGGAGGTCAAGGCCGCCGCCGATGCGGGCAACGAGGAAGCCCAGCAGCAGTTGGCCATCCTGGCGATGGCACCGCGCGACAGCTGAGGCGAACCACTGGCAACGGCGACCACGGCGTGCAAAGCTCGCCGGCAACGCCACTGCACCGGGGGGGGTATGCGCCTGTTGTTGATCGTCACGCTCGGACTCTGCTGCAACCTCGCCTTCGCACAGACCGAAACCGGCCCGTGGAAGCTGACCACCGCGCCGGTCGCCCCGCGCCCCGCCGAGCCGGGCCTGGGCAGGGAGTTACGGGCATCGGTCCAGCAATCGGTCGAGCAGAGCCTGAAAGGTGACAACGCGCAGGCGCGCGTTGCGTTGCTGGAGGTCGCCCAGCACTGCGATGCCTATCGGGCGGTCGCCGGGCGACGTGCGGTGAGCTTCCGTACCCAACGACAGTACGAGCTGTACCTGGCCGACCACAACGACGGCACGCCGCTGGACTGGCTGGACATGGCCTGCGCAGATGCCTACAAGCAGCTGGCCTACATCGCCGTGGAGTACCACGACACCGACCAGGCCATGCAGTGGCTGGACCAGGCCCAGGCAACTGCCCCGTATGAGGCCGACGTGCTGACCGAACGCGGCATCGCCTTCAACCAGCGCAAGGACTGGCGTGGTGCGCTGGCCAGCTACCAACAGGCGCTGGAACTGACCCGCAGCCATCCCGAGGCCGCGCATCTGCAGGCATTGGCGCTGCGCGGCGTGGGGTTCTCGCTGATCGAGCTGGGCGACCTGCCGTCGGCACAATCCCATTACGAGCAATCGCTGGAACTGGAACCCGACAACCCGGTCGCGCTGCAGGAGCTGACCTACATCCAGCAGCTGCGGGAGCGTGCCGGCGGGAAGTGACGCCTAAGGTTGGGGGCGATCAACGGTGAAGCGGATGGAATCCTGGCTTCACGGCCGAGACCGCTCCTGTCGCGGCAGCCGGCATCAACCCAGCAGGGTTTCCAGCACCGCCATGCGCACGGCCACGCCATTGGCGACCTGGCGCAGCACCCACGACTGCGGGCCATCGGCCACTTCGTCGGTGACTTCCACGCCGCGGTTGATCGGGCCCGGGTGCAGCACCGCCGCGTCCTTGCCGGCACGCTTCAGGCGCTCGTTGGTCAGCCCGTACTGCGCGTGGTACTGCTCCAGCGACGGCACCAGCCCTTCTTCCATGCGCTCGCGCTGCAGGCGCAGCATCATCAGCGCATCGGCACCTTCCAGCAGCGCGTCGAAGTCCTGTCCGACCACGCAGCCCTTGAGGGTTTCATCATCGGGCAGCAACGACTGCGGGCCGCACACGCGGATCTCGCCCACGCCCAGCGTGCGCATCGCGTGCAGGTCGGTGCGGGCCACGCGCGAGTGCTTCACGTCACCGACGATCACCACCTTGAGCTTGGAGAAGTCCGGCCCCTTGGCCTGGCGCAGGGTCAGCATGTCGAGCAGGCCCTGGGTCGGGTGCGCGCTGCGACCGTCACCGGCGTTGACCAGCGCGGTGCCCTCGCCGGCCGCAGCGGCCAGCGCCGCCACCGCGCCGTCGTCCGGATGGCGGATGACGAAGCCGCGCACGCCCATCGCTTCCAGGTTCTTCAGCGTGTCGCAGGCGGTTTCCCCCTTGCGCGTGGACGAGGTGGAGGCATCGAAATTGAGCACGTCCGCGCCCAGCCGCTGCGCGGCGAGCTGGAACGAACTGCGGGTGCGCGTGGACGGCTCGAAGAACAGCGTGCACACCGCGGTGCCGGCCAGCACCGCGCGCTTGTTGCTGATCCGACCCACCGCCGCGTCACGGATCTGGCCGGCGCGGTCGAGCAGCTGCAGCAGGGTCTCTCGGGGCAACCCTTCCAGGGTCAGCAGGTGGCGGAGGCGTCCTTGGTCATCGAGTTGCGCAGCAGTCATGGCGGGAGATCTTCGGCAGTCAGGAAATGGGGGTGGCGTCGTGCGGGGCCGACAGCCAGCGCTCGATGATGACCGCGGCGGCCACGGCATCAAGATTGGCGGCATCGCGGCGGCGCTTGCGGCCTTCGGCACGTTCCACCGCAAAGCGGTGCGCGGCCTCGACCGAGCTGGAGCGCTCGTCAACCAGCAGCACCGGCAACTTGTAGCGCTGCTGCAACTGCCGGGCGAAGGCATGCGCGCGCTTGCGGTTGGGCTGGTCCTCGCCTTCCAGGGTCAGCGGGTCGCCGACGATCAGGCCCTGCGGCCGCCACTCCTTGTGCAGGCGGTCCAGCGCGGCCCAGTCCGGTCCGTTGGCATGCACGTCAACCACGGCGATGGCGCGTGCACCGACGCCGAAGGCGCTGCCGATGGCCACGCCGATGCGGCGCGAGCCGACGTCGAAGCCGAGTACGGTGCTGTCGGTGGACAGGCGGGCCGGCTCAGGCACGGCCGCTGTACCCGGTCAGGCGGAACAGGTCCACGCCGATCCGCGCGGCGGCCAGCTGCCAGCGTTCTTCCAGCGGCGTGGCGAACAGCAGCGCGGCATCGGCCGGAACGGTCAGCCAGCTGTTGTCGGCCAGTTCCTGTTCCAGTTGCCCGGCCCCCCAGCCGGCGCAGCCCAGGGTCACCAGCGCGTTGCGCGGCCCCTGGCCGATGGCCATGGCCTCAAGGATGTCGCGCGAGGTGGTCAGGTACAGGCCGTCGGCAACGGTCAGGCTGGAATCCCAACCGCGCGCGTCGTCATGGATGACGAAGCCACGCTCGGTATGCACCGGCCCGCCATTGAGCACCGGCACCGCGCGCAGGTCGCCGTCGTCGCAGTCGATCTCCATCTGTTCGAAGACCTCGCCCAGCGTGAAATCGGAGGCCTGGTTGACGACCACGCCCATGGCGCCGTTCTCGTCGTGCTGGCAGATCAGCGCGACACTGCGCGCGAACGTGCCATCGGCCAGGGACGGCAGGGCGACCAGCAGGTGGTTGGACAGGGGCAGGGACAGCGCGGACATGGCGCACATTCTAGCGGTTACGCGTGTCCGGGGCGTGCAGCGGCGATAATCGGGCCACGTCCCTGCTGATCCGCGCCCATGCCCACGTACTGCGACATCGCTCCCGGCCATCCCGTTCACGACCATTACCACGCCCATGAGTACGGCTTTCCGCAGCACGCGGAAAGCGAGCTGTTCGAGCGCCTGCTGCTGGAGATCAACCAGGCCGGGCTCAGCTGGGAAACCATCCTGCGCAAGCGCGAGGGTTTCCGTGCCGCCTACGACGGCTTCGACGTGGACACCGTGGCCGCCTACGGCGAGGCCGACGTGGCCCGCCTGATGGGTGATGCAGCGATCATCCGCAACCGGCTCAAGGTGCAGGCCGCGATCCACAACGCGCAGGTGATCCAAGGGCTGCGCCGATCCCATGGCGGCTTCTCGGCCTGGCTGGACGCGCACCACCCGTTGAGCAAGGCCGAATGGGTGAAGCTGTTCAAGAAGACCTTCCGTTTCACCGGCGGCGAGATCACCGGCGAGTTCCTGATGAGCCTGGGCTACCTGCCCGGTGCGCACCACGAAAGCTGCCCGGTGCATGCGCGCGTGCTGAAGCTCAAGCCGAAGTGGTTGAAGGGCTGAAGACCGGGTAGGAGCGGATTCAGCCGCGAAGCGGGGATGGGCTGGAAAGCGCCTCCCCCCTTCCCGGCCGCCCCCTTTGCTTCGCGGGGAAATCGAGCGAAGAGCACCCTTCCCCAACCCTCCCCTTGCTGCGCAAAGGGAGGGGGAGAGGCCGCATTACTGCGCAGAAAATGGTGTTGCTGCCGCCTGATCGATCGCAGGAACAGCCCCCTCCCTTTGCGCAGCAAGGGGAGGGTTGGGGAGGGGTACGCCGTTCGCGCAATATTCCAAAACAAAAAGGCCAGTCCCGCTTCCGCAGGACCGGCCTTTCCACTCGCCTCCAGCCCTCAACGGACCTCGGCGATCTCCACACCATCCAGACCCTGCGACAGGGTCTTGGCATCGCCCCCCTGGGAGAGCTTGATGCGCAGGCGCACCTCGTTCTGCGAGTCGGCGTAGCGCAGTGCGTCGTCGTAGCTGATCTCGCCGGCCTGGTACAGCTCGAACAGGCTCTGGTCGAAGGTCTTCATGCCCAGTTGCACCGAGTCCTTCATCACTTCCTTGAGCTTGTGGATCTCGCCGTCGCGGATGTAGTCCTGCACCAGCGGCGTGCCCAGCAGGATTTCCATCGCCACGCGGCGGCCCTTGCCATCGGGCTTGGGCACCAGCTGCTGCGCGACCACGCCCTTGAGGTTCAGCGACAGGTCCATCAACAGCTGGTTGCGGCGGTCTTCCGGGAAGAAGTTGATGATGCGGTCCATCGCCTGGTTGGCGTTGTTGGCGTGCAGCGTGGCCAGCACCAGGTGACCGGTTTCGGCGAAGGCGATGGCGTGGTCCATGCCCTCGCGGGTACGGATTTCGCCGATCATGATCACGTCCGGCGCCTGGCGCAGGGTGTTCTTCAGCGCCGCTTCCCAGCTGTCGGTGTCGATGCCCACTTCACGCTGGGTGACGATGCAGCCTTCGTGCTTGTGCACGAATTCGATCGGGTCCTCGATGGTGATGATGTGGCCGCTGGAGTTCTGGTTGCGGTAGCCGATCATGGCCGCCAGCGAGGTCGACTTGCCGGTGCCGGTGGCGCCGACGAACAGGATGATGCCGCGCTTGGTCATGGCCAGCGTCTTGATCACCGCCGGCAGGTTCAGCTCCTCCACGGTGGGAATGCGCGTCTCGATGCGACGCAGCACCATGCCCACCTGGTTGCGCTGGTAGAAGCAGCTCACGCGGAAGCGACCCACGCCGGACACGCCGATGGCGAAGTTGCACTCGTGGGTTTTCTCGAATTCCTCGCGCTGTGCCGGCGTCATCACGTTCAGCACCAGGTCGCGGCTCTGCTGGCTGGTCAGCGGGGTCTGGGTGATCGGCGACAGCTTGCCGTTGACCTTCATCGACGGCGGCATGCCGGCGGTGATGAACAGGTCCGACGCTTTCTGGTGCGCCATCAGCTTGAGGAACGAGGTGAAATCAATGGTGCTCATGGCATGCTCCCTCGGAGCCAATAAGGGTGGTCACGAAACAGGGTTGCGACGACTGGAGGCAGGTTGCGGCCGGTGCCATGCACCGTTGCCGGGCCCCTGCCCCGCCTTGCCTGCTTACTCGAACAGCCGCTTGTCCTTGGCGTATTCCTTGGCCTGATTGCGGGTGATCAGGCTGCGCTTGACCAGGTCCTGCAGGTTCTGGTCCAGGGTCTGCATGCCCACCTGCTGACCGGTCTGGATGGACGAATACATCTGCGCCACCTTGTCTTCGCGGATCAGGTTGCGGATGGCCGGGGTGGCCACCATGATTTCGTGCGAGGCGATACGGCCGCCGCCCACCTTCTTCAACAGCGCCTGCGAGATCACCGCGCGCAGCGATTCGGACAGCATCGAGCGCACCATCGGCTTCTCGCCGGCCGGGAACACGTCGATGATACGGTCGATGGTCTTGGCCGCCGAGCTGGTGTGCAGGGTGCCGAACACCAGGTGGCCGGTTTCCGCGGCGGTCAGCGCCAGGCGGATGGTTTCCAGGTCACGCAATTCGCCGACCAGGATGATGTCCGGGTCTTCACGCAGCGCCGAGCGCAGGGCCTCGTTGAAGCCGTGCGTGTCGCGGTGCACTTCGCGCTGGTTGATCAGGCACTTCTGCGAGGTGTGCACGAATTCGATCGGGTCCTCGACGGTGAGGATGTGGCCGTATTCGTTCTTGTTGATGTGGTCGATCATCGCCGCCAGCGTGGTCGACTTGCCCGAGCCGGTCGGCCCGGTCACCAGGATCAGGCCCTGCGGCTGCTCGATCAGCTGGCGGAAGATCGGCGGGCAGCCAAGGTCTTCCAGCGTGAGCACTTCGGAGGGAATGGTACGGAACACCGCACCGGCGCCGCGGTTCTGGTTGAAGGCATTGACGCGGAAGCGCGCCAGCGACGGGATCTCGAAGGAGAAGTCGACCTCGAGGAACTCTTCGAAGTCGCGCCGCTGCTTGTCCGACATGATGTCGTAGACCAGCGCGTGCACCTGCTTGTGGTCCAGCGCGGGAATGTTGATGCGACGGACGTCACCGTCGACACGGATCATCGGCGGCAAGCCGGCCGAGAGATGGAGGTCCGAGGCCTTGTTCTTGACCGAGAACGCCAAAAGTTCAGCGATATCCATACGCCGCTATGTCCCCTGCGTTGCGAGTATCTGGAAGGTGTTTCCCCTGGCGGGCAGTATAGCCTTCCCGCGTAAGAGGTTGATGTCTTTGCAAACCGTGTCCCTGGCCTCACTCCAGCAGCAGATCGACGCTGTTTCCCGGCCTGGCCAGCCGGTCCGCCTGCTGGCCGTTTCCAAGCTGCAGCCGGCCGCGGCGATCGCCGCGCTGGCCGCACAAGGTCAGCGCGCGTTCGGTGAAAACTACGTGCAGGAAGCGGCCACCAAGATCCAGGAGCTGGCCGCGCTGGCGCTGGAATGGCACCTGATCGGCCACCTGCAGTCGAACAAGGCCGAGGTGGCCGCGCGTAGCTTCCACTGGGTGCAGACCGTGGACCGGCCCAAGCTGGTCGAGGCCCTGGCACGGCATCGGCCGCCGGCGCTGCCGCCGCTGAATGTGCTGATCCAGGTGAACATCGACGACGAGGACAGCAAGCACGGCTGCCAGCCGGCGCAGGTCCCGGCGCTGGCCGAGGCCATCGCCGCGCACGCGCGGCTGCGCCTGCGCGGCCTGATGGCCATCCCGGCCCCGTTCCCCGAGCACGACAGGCGCCAGGCCGCCTTCACCCGCATGCGCGGCCTGTTCGACGCGCTGGCCGCCCGCCATGCCCACGTGGATACTCTGTCGATGGGCATGAGCAGCGATTTCGCCGAGGCCATCGCCGCCGGTTCGACCATGGTGCGGGTGGGTACCGCGCTGTTCGGCCAACGCCCGACTCCCTGATCCAACCGAGATTCCACGATGACCAGCACGCCGCACGCCGCCCTTCCCGACACCGACATCGCCTTCGTGGGCGGCGGCAACATGGCCCGCAGCCTGATCGCCGGGCTGGTCCGGCGCGGCATGCCGGCCCCCCGCATCCACGTCGCCGAGCCGGTGCAGGCGCTGCGCGAGGCACTGCAGCAGGACTTCGGCGTGAATGTCCACGAGGACGCCGCCGGTGCCGCCGGCCAGGCCGGGCTGTGGTTGATGGCGGTCAAGCCGCAGGTGATGCGTGCGGTCTGCGGCGAGCTGGCCGCCCACGCCGCGGCACGGCAGCCGGTGGTGGTCTCGATTGCCGCCGGCATCACCGCCGGGCAGCTGGACCGCTGGCTGGGCGGCGACCAGGCGGTCGTACGCGCCATGCCCAACACCCCGGCCCTGCTCGGTGCCGGCGTGACCGGGCTGTTCGCAAACGCACGCGTCTCGGCCAGCCAGCACGCGCAGGCCGAACAGGTACTGGCCAGCGCCGGGCGCACGGTGTGGATCGACGAGGAAGCCAGGATGGATGCGGTGACCGCCGTGTCCGGTAGCGGTCCGGCCTATGTGTTCCTGTTGGCCGAGGCGATGGAGGCGGCCGCGCTCGAGCAGGGCCTGCCCGCCGAGGCGGCGCGCACGCTGGTGCTGGATACCGTGCTCGGTGCCGCGCGCATGCTCACCGAAGCCGGCGAGGCGCCGGCCGAGCTGCGCCGCCGCGTCACCTCGCCGGGAGGCACCACCCAGGCCGCCATCGAGACCTTCCAGGCCGGCGGCTTCGAAGCACTGACCGCCCGCGCCATCGACGCGGCCACCCGACGTGGCCGCGAGCTCTCCGCCGCCAACGACTGACCCCACCGCCCACCCGGAGGTCCGCATGTCCCGGTTCCCGCTGCTGCTGTTGTCCGCCGTGCTGTCATTGGCCGCCTGCTCGGCGCAGGAAACCCCGCGCCCGGCCTCGCCGGTGCAGCCACAACCGGGGCATGCCGACCTGGGCAGCCTGCGCGTGCACTACAACCTGCTGCCCACGCTGGCCATGAACGAGGCAGTCGCCCGCAGCTACGGCGTCAACCGCGAAGCCGACCGCGCCCTGCTGGTGGTCGCGCTGCGCCAGCTCAGCAACGGCGAGGAGCTGCCGGCCGGCGGCAGCGTGCAGGCCACCGCGACCGACCTGTCCGGCCAACGCCAGCAGGTGCTGCTGCGTGAAGTCCGGACCGGCCCCTATACCGACCTGATCGGCGTGCTCGATGCCCATCCCCGCGACCAGCTGCGGCTGGAACTGCAGGTGGCTGCGCCAACCGCGCAGGGGACGGTGCGTTTCGCGCGAAATTTCTGAATCCGGCCGAAACCGGAAATGTGACGTCGGGGCCGGCCGGATGACATTGGCAGGACAAGGCCATGACCTATCGGCCAGCCACCTTTTCCCTTCCACATCAATTGGATAGCAGGGCTTTCGGACAACACCCGGCGCCCCCTCCCTATTCACGGATGTTGATGCGCGTCAACACAAAGTCAAATTGACAGGGATTTGAGGCAAACCATACTGCCCGCCTTTCCCTCTTCCGCCCGCGCCCGCCGGATGCGGTCTGCGTCGGACAAGGTTCCATGACCTCCCCTGTTCAAACTGCTGTCCCCTCGTTGCTGCAGCTGGAAGGCTGGGGCATGAGCCGTGGCCGCCGTACGGTGCTGGCCCACCTCGACCTGACCCTGGACGGCCCCGGCATCGTGGTGCTGATGGGTCCCGGTGGCACCGGCAAGTCCTCGCTGCTGCAGGCGCTGTCCGGCCAGCACAACGCCCATGGCGAACGCTGGGGGCGACTGCTGTTCAACGGCGCACCGCTGGAGGCCGCGCAACGACCGCCGGTGCTGGTCCACCAGCAACCACGCGAACTGGGCTTCAGCGTGCAGGAAAACCTGGCCGCCGCACTGCGCCAGCATCCCGGGGGCAGCCAGCACATCCTGCGCGAGGACATCGTCGCGCGCCTGCAGGCACTGGCCGCCGACGCCCTGGTCGAGCACCTGTCGCACAGGGTCATCGACCTGCCGCGCGTGCTTGCCCGCCAGTTGGCCATCGTCCGCGCGGCCTTCAGCGGCAGCCCGCTGCTGCTGATCGACGAGCCCACCAGCGAGCTGGAGCCACACGAGGCCGAGGTCGTGCTCGGCCTCATCGAGCGCCTGGGCCGTGACCATGCCTGCCTGGTCACCCTGCACCACCAGGGCCAGGCCCGTCGCATCGCCTCGCGGGTGATCCTGCTGGCCGGCGGCCACGTGCAGGTGGATGCCGACACGGCCGCCTTCTTCAGCAACGCCATGCAGCACCCGGTACTGGCGCAGTTCCTGCGCACCGGCAGCTGCCATGTGCCGGCGCCGGACGCGCGCGCCGAGGAACTGGCCGACAACGTGCCAGCCCCTACCCCGCTGCAGGTCGCTCCCTCAGCGGAGGTTGCGCCGCCACCCGCTCCGGCACCCGTGGTGCAACCGGTCCGCCTGTCGGCGACGCCGTCGCGCCGTGGCCCCAATGGCTTCCATTGGCTGGTACCCGGCAAGCTCGCCGGTTGCCCGATGCCGGGTGTGGTGTTCGCACCCGACCACGACCTGGCGCTGCTGCGCGGCATGGGCGTCACCGTGCTGGTCAACCTGACCGAAAACCCGATGCCCGACGCGCTGCTGGCCCCGCACGGCCTGCGCAGCTACCACCTGGGCATCGCCGACCGCGGCGCACCGCCGCTGCTGTGGGCCAAGCTGCTGCTGGCCAAGATCGAAGTGATGCTGCGCGAGGGCGAAGTCGTCGCCGTGCATTGCCTGGCCGGGCTCGGCCGCACCGGCATGGTGCTGGCGGCATGGCTGGTCCGCGAAGGGCTCACCGCCGACGAAGCGCTGCGCCGCCTGCGCACCCTGGAACCGGGCTTCGTGCAATCGCGCGAGCAGGAAGACCTGCTGCACGCCCTCGAAGAAAACCTGCTGATCCGCGCCTGCTGACCCTCCCTTTCCGCACGCGGGCCTCCCCGGCCCGCGCGCATTGCGTTTGCCTCCCCCTCAAGGAACCACCCCATGTCCCTCGATACCACCCTGCAACAGGCCGTTGCCTCCGTTCCCGAATGCGTGGCCGCCGGCTACGTCGACATCAGCTCCGGCATGCTGCTCTCGGTCCGTACCGTCGATTCGCATCCGCGCGAAGTGCTGGACCTGGTCGCCGCCGCCACCGCCGACCTGTACCAGGGCCCGAACATCCGCAGCATCGAGCAGATGTTCCGCCGCGCCCGCGGCCTGCAGGAACAGGAAGGCGCACATTACTTCCAGGAAATCATCGTCAACAGCGAGAACCTGATCCACATCTTCATGCGCGGCAAGCGCTACCCGGACTACGTGATGGTGTTCGTCTGCCGCCGCACCGCCAACCTGGGCATGGCACTGACCCGCTCGCGGCTTGCGATGCCGGGCATCGAAGCGGCCATCTGATCCGCTTGCGCAACGAACAAGGCCACCTCGCGGTGGCCTTGTTCGTTGATGCCGGAGATGGCGCTCTCAGTGCTGCACGCCGTCCACCTCGCGCAGGTCCTCGCGCAGGATGCGCCGTACTTCCAGCACCGCCTCCGGGGTTTCCTGCACGCTGTGGCCGGAGATCACCACCTTCTCCGACAGCGCACCGTCCAGGTGCGCGCTCCAGTACGGCACCAGCCCGTCATCGGACTGCGCGGTGGGCACGTCGGCTTTGCGCTGGGCGATGATCGAGTGGTACTTCAGGCCCGGCGCGATCGGCAGGTCCGCCGACTTCTGGATGAAGGGGTCGCTGGCCTTGAGGTTCTCGATGCTGTTGCCGACCTGCGGTTCCTTCGGCTTCTTGCCGGCCTCGCCGGGCTCCTGCAGCTCCAGGAACACTTCGCCGAACTTGCCCAGGATGGTGAACGGCAACCGCACCAGCCGGCCGATCATCCGCCCCAGCCGGTTGCCCGCCGCATCAGTGCCCTTGTGCGGGGACGCGATGAAGATCGCCCGCTCCACGTTCGGCTGCGGGGTGAAGTTCAGCAGCGGCCCGAGCCGGCCCTGCACCCGCGTCAGCCGCTCGCCCTCCAGCTTGAAGCGCTGCACCGCGTCGTTCCACAGCACATCGCCGGAACTGCTGAGCATCAGCCGCGCGATCACCCCACCCATGCTGTGGCCGATGAACACCATGTCATGCGTGGCCGGCGCGGTGCCGTTGGGGTCGAAGTGCTTCAAGGTCTGGTTGAACGCGTTGCTCACCGTGTACCGGTTCAACGCGATCGGCGCGTTGGTCGGGTAATACACCGACCACACCTGGTAGTGCCGGCGCATTTCCGGGTCGCCCATGATCTCGTTGGCCAGGTTCACCCAGGCCTCCGGGCTGCTGGCCAACCCGTGCAGCATGAAGATGATGCGGCGGTTCGGATCGTACGGCTGCATCAGGTAGATATGCGGCTCGCGGATGCCCTCGCCGCGGCCAAACAGCGTGCGCAACGACTCGGTGGCGAACCCCGATTGGGCGAGCCACACGCCGTAGGCGGCGGTGAAGTTCGCCGCCAGCGGCACTTCCTGGCCGCGCAGCATGATGGTGCTGGTGAGGTCGGGCGAGTACGCCTCCAGGCGGATGTCGCGCGTGGCCAGTACTTCCTCCAGCGTGTCACCGCTGAAGTACAGCAGCGTGGTCGCGTTGATCGCCGGCATCTCGCTGAACACCGGCAGGGTCGGCCCGCCCTCGCCTTCCACCGGCACCGCCAGCGGCGCTTTCTCCAGCACCACCACCAGCTCTGCGCCAAAGCCGTCGCGACGGTAGGAACTGCGCAGGCCGGCAAAGCTCACCGACGAGGCGGCCACCAGCTGGCTGGGGATGCCGGTCAGGTTGAGCTGGTCGAACTCGCTGCGGATGGTCCAGCGGTCCACCTGCACCGGCTTGGTCAGGTCCTCGCCTTCCAGCGCCCGCGCCTTGCTGCGCTGGAACACCACCGACGAGGCCTGCTCGGTGGCGTAGTTGTAGTAGTCACGCACCTGGGTGAGGCGGTCTTCCAGTGCCCGTTGCGCCGGCGTGCGGCCACTGAAGAACAGGTACGCATACGAATAGCGCGCCGTCTCCAGCCAGGCGTCCAGTGCCGCGGGCGACAGCTCCGGCGCCTGCCCGGGCTTGGACTTGGGCGTGACCGCCAGGGCCTCCTGCATCCACAGCTCGGCCAGCGTCGAAAGCCGTTGCTCGGTCTGCAGCCCGTCGATGGTCGCCACGGTCTGCCGGCAGGCCGGCAGGTCCTTGCCGCAGGCACTGGCGGTCAGGCCGATCACCGACAGCGCTTCCTGCGACAGTGCGCTGAGCTTGCCGTCGGTCAGGATGTCGCCGCGCTTGAGCGCCACGTGGTCGGTGGCCGTGACCGACTTCATCTTCACCATCGCGCAGCCGCTGGACAGCAGCAGCGCCGCGACCGCCATCACCGGCAGCAGCCGGCGCATCCATGCTTGCGCAGTGGGACTCATGGAACGTTTCCTTGGGGGGAGATGCCGGGTACGCCCTGGCGTATCCGTGCCGAGAAATCGGGGCCATCATCGGCCTGGCGTGCCCGCTGGGTGATGCGGCCAAGCCGGTGCAGGTGTTCGTAGGGAACACCCGGGGTCAGCCCGCCGACATCCTGCGCATATTCGGCCAGGTAGCCGGAGGCCAACAAGCGGTAATCCAGCGGCAGGCCCGGCACGATGCGTCGCATCAGCTCGAACACCACCGTGGTGCAGTTGCTGGTAAGCGTGTTGTAGAACGCCGGGGCCTGCTCCAGCGCCTGCCCGCGCTCCACGTAGAAGCGCAGCAGCTCGCGCATCTTCTCCGGTGTCAGCCCCTGCAGCCGGTACAGGTAGACATCCTCGCCGCGCACGTTGCTGCGCACCTGCACGATGTCGCGCTCGTCCGAGGCCACCAGCACCGCCTCGAACTTGCGGAAGAACCCGCCCAGCGCCGAGAACGACTCCCCCTGCTCCTTGCGGATCTCCAGCGAGAACACCAGCTGCCGGCCATCGGCGAAGCCGAAGGACACCAGCGTGTGGGCGATGGCCGGGCCCATCCAGTAGGACAGGATCATGTCCACCGACTGCACCTGCGACAGGTCGTACTCGCGCCGTTCCCAGCGCACGTCGTAATCGGTCTTGCTGCGCCACTGGAAGTCGCGCACGTTGTCGATCACCAGCCGGTCGCCCTCGATGCGCGCGTGCAGCGGCTGGGCCACGTCGTCGGCCCAGTCACGGTCCTGCTGCGGGGTGATGGTCGACCACCACGCCAGCATCAGCGCGAACACCCCGCCGAACACCGCCAGCGAATGCCAGCGCCGCCGGGGTGAAAAACCGGCGCGCACCGCCCATACGCTGGGCACGCACCACACCAGGATCGCCACTACCCGCGCCACCACGCTCCCGGGGAACTGGTACCACAGCGCGAAGCCGCCCCAGATACCCACCAACAGGCAACACAGCGCCAACAACGCTCCGCCCACACCACCCAACACGCGGCGCATGCGCTGCTTCCCTTCCTGGACCACACCCACCTCCGCACGACCGTGCACTGGCTATCGGCGGCTACCCACCGCCCTGGAATACCCTGCCCGTCAGGCCAGGGACACCGGCCCCTCGCGGGCGGGCGTAAAGATAGCCTGCTGAATGCGGAAAGCCGAGTGAAACCGCCCCGGGCCCTGCCCGCCGAACGGGAACCGGCGTTCCAGACCCGGAGGCCGGGACAAAACAACGGCCATTCCCCTCGCAACGCAGCCCGGATACACCCGACGCACCGGGACCGGCAATCCCGCTGCGCACCTTGCCCCGGTTAGCGCCGCAGGTACGCCATTCCCACCGACCGCGGGGCGGTGAGGACAAACCCGAACTGCGCATACAGGTCCTGCGCCTGCCCATCTGCGATCAAGCTGACATAGCCACTGGCCGGCACCTCGGCCTCGATGTACTTCATGATCTCGCCCATGATCCGCTTGCCCAGCCCCTGCCCCTGGTGCGCGGGCAGCACCGCGATATCCACCACCTGGTAGAAACAGCCGCCATCACCGATCACCCGCCCCATCCCGATCACCTCATCGCCGTGCAGCACCTGCACCGCGAACAAGGTATTGGGCAAGCCGCGCTCGGCCGCCGCATCGCTCTTGGCACTCAACCCGGCACCCACCCGAAGCGCGCGGTACGTCTGCACCGAAGGCGTCTGCAGCAGGCAGGAATAGGAAGCCGAAGGATTCATTCATTGCACTCGCGATTGGAGAAAGACGGAGATGCAAGTAGACGCCGACTGGCGCCTGAAGTCGATGTGACGTCGGTGGGTCGCCAAGCCTAGCGCCCAGCACCACTCGTTCGAGGGAACGCACGGCACCCGGACGCTCTACGTTCCGAGCACGCGGCCTGCAAGTCAGAGTGGGTGCCTCGCACCCGCATGCGTCATGGCACCCCTGCGCTGCGCTTGCCGGCTACGCGACCCGCTGACGCCGGCCAAGCGGTTTCAACACCACCGTCCGCCGCAGACCCGCAGGGTGACACCGCATTTCAGTGGATATTCGGCCCTTGGATCCCGTCCTCCAGCCACGCCTCGATCTGCGGCAACAGCGCAACAACGGACGCCGCCAACTGGTCGTAACGGCTCTGCTCGCTGCCGAAAGCCTTGAAGCTGAAGCCGCGGAAATCCTTGTGCTGCTCGGTATCGATCAGGCGCTTTCTCAACAGCGGGTCCGTCTCGAACACCCTCTTCGGCACTTCGCCGGACTCCGGATCAACCCAAGCCGCGGGAACGCGGCTGAACTCCAGGATGAAGCTGCCGCCATACGTCCAGTACTGGATCGACAGGAAGTCGCGGTGAGCGTCACTGGCGCGAACGAAGTGAGCCGCGCCGCTGCCGCCGAAGCCGAGTTGGCGCAACGCGGGCAGCAGAACTTTCTTGATTGAAATAGCCATCAGTTGGCCGGGGGTTATCACGCAGTCGCATCCCTTCATGAACCATTGCCGCAATCAGACCCCGGTACAGGCGCCTTTGCCAACATGCACCTGGCTCTGCCCCCTGTTCCCGGAAACAAATCGCCCCTCAGTTTTCCGACGGCCCCTTCAGCTCGATCGTGTTCCCGTCCGGGTCGAGGAAGTACAGCGAAAGGCCATCGCCCTCGGCACCGAAATTGACCTCGGTCTTGCCCACCGCCGAGACGCCGTGCTGTTCAAGGTGAGCGACAAGGCGGGCCTCATCGAACGGCTCGATGCGCAGGCACAGATGATCGACATTCCGCCCCTCCTTCCCGGCCGCCGCGCCACCGCGCGACCCCAGCGGACCGTCCAGGCTCACCAGGTCGATCATCGACGCACCGGCACGCAGATGGACAAGCCCCAGATGCTCACGCCGTCGGACAACCTCGCAACCGAGCACGGCCCCGTAGAAGCCGATGCTCCGCTCCAGGTCACTCACCCGGAACACCACGTGATCGATTCGCTGCACGACGAAGGGGTTTGGCATGGAAGGCTCCTGTGGGGGGCTATTCTGCATTGATCCAACTCAGCCTGTCGTGGTGGATGCGGGGCATGCTGAGCTTTCTCGTGCAATTGCTGCGGCGGGTTGGTACCAGCAGCAATTATTGCCGGCTATTTTCGATTAGAAGACAGTCGAAATCGTACTCTGACCCATGTTTTCGCAACTAGCCAGATCCCGACCAACTAGACGGCGGGCACCGCAGACAGTGCGGCCGCCATCTAAGTCGGCGGCTTCTCGCTCTTCACCATCTACATGCGCGAGTCGGTGTCGATCCAGCTGTTGAAAGAGCTGTATGCCGAGACCGGCGAAGGGGGCTTCATCTGCCACACCCGCCTGGACGTGGCATCCGCATATCCCAAGGCCGTCACCCTCATCAACGGCGTGACGGGAGACGAGTAAGGCACAGGACCAGCCGACGGTGTCCGCAACAACACCGGCAGCCAAGGCGCGGAACTTTCTGAAGGGCACCGCGTGACCTGACGCAGGGAGGGGGAGGCCAAAGCTCAAAGGCCTCCCCTTCCGACACGTGCGCCCTCCTTTCTTCACGCATCCGCAATTGAAAATATGGGGTCTCTCGCCCTAGGAGCACCATGGCCAAGCCACGAACCCCCACCAAGAAAGCCAAAGTATCTGGCGCAACGCTGAAAGACTCTGGCCGCTACAAAGGCCGCAAGGAGCCAACCAACCCTAGCCTCGTCGGAACGCCATATAAGGGGATGACACCAGCCGAGGTGAAGGTGTGGAAGGAATGCGCCGAAAACATGCCATGGCTCAACGTCTCGCATCGCTTGCTACTGCGACAAGTGAGCATCCTCGCCGCAAGAATGGAAACCGACCCAGAGCTGGGAATATCAGCAATGCACGCGCTCAGCGCAATGCTGTCGAAACTCGGCGCCACACCCACTGACGAGTCGAAGGTGGATCATCCCCAGGGCGAAGAAGACCAAGACGAGCATTTCTTCCACTAGCAAATGAGCAAAAGCAACGGAGCTCACCCTCCAAACAATCGACGCTCCAGAAATCCTTTATCAGGAAGCGAGCCGCTTTCAATGATTCGGAACAGAACCCGCCTGTATAAATCAACCGTGGCCAGCAGGGCCTCGTCGGAGAACTTGTTGCTGCCATGTGCAGCTGCGGAACGAGCGTCATACAGCTTGAGCACCTTCTTTTGTAGCGCCGCCCGCTCATCGCCGGCTTCCTCAAGATATGCGGCTACGTTGCAAGATACGCGAAACCGAAGCTCCGATTTCTCAGCGGTGAAAACTGCCTCTAAGGCGCCCCACATAGAGACGAGCATCATTGCCTTACTCGGCATGATTTGTGCGGTCTCAAAAGTGTCCAAAAGAAGCGAGAACTCAGGCGACCGCATTCGAAGCCGTACGGCAGCGGACCAATGATCTGCAACCCAGCTGGCACTGCTGGATGAAAAGTGAAGCGAATCAGATCTATCAACAGCGAATCGAACTGGCCTCGAGCGGCTTTGAATGACTCTCAGATCGCCAGACTTCCCCTTTGCAGCTAGTTCAGCGGTCGCGACTAGAGACTCAAATGCAACTTCGATATCTGGATCGCACCAAAGCCTGAGCAACGTCACGATAGTCATGGCGATCAATTGGCGCTCGCCTTGAGTTTCTGCCAAAGCATCAGGCACGACAAGCTCAGCCAGTATGTCCCCACCGCCGCCCAACGGAAAGCTCATCCACGGCCCAGGATGATGTGACCCAGCTTTGAGCGGCGGCGCAAAGGCGAAATTGGCTGTCTGGAATCGATGTGCATAGGCGGCACGAAGATTCACTCCACCCCCTAGGTTCACCACTTCGGAGTCCAAGCGGACACCAATCAAGCCAATGTACATAAGCGCGCCACCCAAAAGGTCGAGGAAAGCAACATGGGCAGCCTTTCGAAACGATGCACTACTCTCGCTTCAATCATTGTTGAACTGATAGTAGTCATGTTGCTCCGCATAGTTTCGCATGTAGGCATCCATTGCAGAGCTGTCCTCCGGGTCAATCAGTTCGTAATAGTCACTCGGACTGAACTCGGATCTCCTAGTAAAGTGATCTGCGACCCCTGCAGCGCGCAAGGCTTGGTATCCAACGAGCCGAAGCCCGCATGCAGAGCACATAAACCGTGTCGGAAGGACTGTCTGCCTAACAGTAATGAAGCCGTCACCATGCTCCACACGCTGTTTACCAACGTCATCCCCTTGGACTGTTGCCACTGACTTGCAAGCAGGACACTCAACCCTATGGTGCCGCTGGTGTGCCAGTTCATCGCCTGAAACCCGCGCCTTCTCGACGAGTTCCGCGCGTTCTACCTCCGGCTTCGCAACGAACACCGTCGCATGCGCAGCAATGTCCGCCTTCACTGCGCCAACGAGGTTCTTCTCTGCCTCACCGAGGGTCGCATTGGCTGCATTAGCTTCGTCAGGGCCTAGCAAATCATCGAGAGCGTAGCCCAGCGATTCTGAGAGGATCGAGCAGGTACGGAAGAATCCAGGAAGCCAATCCTGTACTGGGAAAGTAGCGAAAGCTGCAGAACCCGTATGCAACTCTTCATTTCTCCGTCCACTAAGTGTTTGAGCAAGTCTCACCTCATCTTCCGTGAACTTGGTAATGAGCACTTTGCAGAGGCCAAGTACTTGTGTCGTGTTCACTGACTTAGGGTTTGCGGTTCCATATCCGAGAATATGCAGCGCATGCCTCTGATCCTTCTCTGGTTCCGCGAGCAGGAGAGGGCTCACATTGGCGACGGCAGCGCGACAGAGCAGCTCCAGCCCCATTGATGCCCATAGGGGGAAAACATCCCCCTCCCGATCCTCTTTAAAGGCTCGATCCAGAAAGAGAACAGACTTCTGCCAAAGTGAATCTTTATCCCAACTCATTGCCGTCCCCCTAGGTACATCCTCAAGATCGATCTTTCACAGTCGGAAGCATCTACAGCCTCACGTCCGTGCAAGCATAGCCAGTTGTCGATCAGCACGGCATTGTTGCCAGTCCAATGGAAAATGATTGAACTGCTAGCACGTTGCTCTTCAACTAGCGCAACGAAGTCCCGCGCAGCATTGTTGGCTGGCTCCATATGAGCTGGATCGTAGCGAACCGATCCGGGCACAACATGATCCAACAATGGGCTGCAATAGATGGCACCTCCTATCCGCTTGCTTCGAAATATCGCGCGCGAAGCGCACGCATGCGAAAGGAGGCGCGCTACGTGTTCCGGGCCAAGTATCACTGTCGGTGTCGAGCTTGCTGTTTGCGCTTGCATTAATACAAAGCGGGCTGGAACTGACCAAAAGGCTGTGTCTGTGTGGAGCGGAAACGGACCGTACCCATGAATATTGCTGAAGGCGTGGCCCCGACCAACTCCGACAGACAACGGGCGAACCCTTTGGACAGCCCCCACGTGGCCTACACCCAAATTGGCGCAATACAAGGTCATTGCATTCAGATCGTCAAAGCTCGCAAGCTCATGCCAACCGCAAGACTGGGTAGGCCACTGGTCTGTCACCTCACACTCTCCCCACACGAGTGAGTGCGAATAATGGCATGGAGAATTCACATCGCAAATGAGCCGGCATTCGAACCGAAGCGGAGGACGGGAACATATAGCCCGCCCCTTCAACCCGGAACGAGAAGCCCCTGTTCGAGAGCGGCAGGAACAGTCCTAGTTGCTAGAACTGACTCAGTCAAAGCCGACGCTGATTAAATCAGAGCTTGAGCGCCATCGGCAGAGTTCTTCCAGACATCTCGCGTAATGCCCGCAGGCAAAAGCATAGAAACGAGAGCCGCACTTACTCTGCACTTACGAAAAAACCGGCTTTCGCCGGTTCTTCTGCAACACTTTGATTTTTATGGTGGGCGGTACAGGGATCGAACCTGTGACCCTTGCCGTGTGAAGGCAATGCTCTACCGCTGAGCTAACCGCCCGTGTTGCGAGCCGCTCATTATAGGGGCTTGAGCGAGCACGTCAACGGTTTTCACAAACAATCTTCACATCGTCTGCGTGGGCTTGTCCGAGCCCGAGGTGCCGGCCAGCAGCGTCTCGATCTTGTTGCGGATGCCCTCGCCGTCCACGCCGTCGGCCAGCTGCACGCCGATGCCGGCCTGGCGGTTGCCCTGCGCGCCCAGCGGGGTCACCCAGACCACCTTGCCGGCCACCGGCAGGCGCTCGCTGGAGTCCGGCAGGGTCAGCAGCAGGAACACTTCATCGCCCAGGAAGTAGCGCTTGGGCGTGGGCACGAACACACCGCCGTTCTTCACGAACGGCATGTAGGCGCTGTACAGCGCGGCCTTGTCCTTCACTGCCAGCGACAGGATGCCCTGGCGTGCGTTCATCGCACTCATCGATTGGTCCCCTTGGATTGCATCTGGTTGGCCGCGTTCCACGCCAGCAGCAGCTCCACCACGGCGAGGTCGGCGCGCACCGTGGTGCGCAGCAGGTCGCGGGTGCGGTTGGCCGCATCAAACCAGGCGGCCAGCTTGTTCAATCGCGCCGGATCGGTCAAGCCGTCGGCAGCCTTCTTCAGGGCCAGGTCGGCGGCATGGCGCAGGCGCAGATCGGCGTGCTCATCGCCGGTCCAGCGCTGGGCCAGCTCGACGCTGCCCAGCTTGCCCAACGACAGCTGTTCCAGCTCGCTGGCCACCTGCCGGCGCAGGGCCATGCCCTCGCCCTGCAGCCACCGGTCGGCCAGCGCCGGGTGGCCGCGCGCGGCATCCAGCGCCTCGCGCGAGACGCCCTCGGTGTAGCCGCGTGCCTGCAGCCAGGCCAGCGCTTCCTCGCGCGGCGGCAGCCGGAACTCCAGCCGCTGGCAGCGGCTGCGGATGGTCTGCGGCAGCCGCGCCGGGTCGGCGCTCACCAGCCACAGGTAACGGCCGGGCGCCGGTTCTTCCAGCGTCTTGAGCAGGGCGTTGCAGGCGGCGCGGTTGATTGCATCGGCCGGGTCGACGATCACCACCTGCGCCACCCCGTATTGCGGGGTCAGCGCCAGCTTCTGCGAGATCTCGCGGATCTGCTCGATGACGATCTCGGTGCGCAGCTTGTCGCCGGTCTTGTTCGGGATGAACGAGGTCAGCTGCAGGTCCGGGTGGGTGCCGGCGGCAATGAGCTGGGCATTGCGCTGCCGGGCGGCGGCATCAACGCCATGACCAAGCACGTGCTCGGCCAGCTTCAAGGCCACCGCGCGCTTGCCCATGCCCGCCGGCCCGCACATCAGCAAGCCGTGGCCCAGCCGCCCGGCGTCGAGCGCGGCCACGGTCTGGTCATAGGCGCGTTGCTGCCAGGGGGCGAAGGGCTCACTCATGCACGCGCTCCTGTTCAAGCCAGTGGCTGACCGCGCCGCGCACCTGGGCGGCGACGCCGGCCTGGTCCTGGCTGGCGTCGATCAGGCTGAAGCGCTGCGGGTCGTTCTGGGCGCGCTGGCGGAACTGCGCACGCACGCGCTGGAAGAAGTCGTCCTGCTCGGTCTCGATGCGGTCCGGCCACAGGTCGCGGCCATTGGCGCGGGCGCGGCCGACGGCCACGTCCACGTCCAGCAGCAGGGTCAGCCCCGGCTGCAGGCCAACGGCGCGCTTTTCCAGGTCGGCGATCCACTGCGGGTCCAGGCCGCGGCCGGCGCCCTGGTAGGCGTAGCTGGAATCGGTGAAGCGGTCGCTGACCACGAACGCGCCGCGCTGCAGGGCCGGCCGGATCACCTGCCGCACATGCTGGGCGCGCGCGGCGAACACCAGCAGCAGCTCGGCTTCCGGCGACAGCGGCTCGCCGGCGATCTCCGCATCCGGCGTCAGCACCAGCCCGCGGATGCGCTCGGCCAACGGCGTGCCGCCCGGCTCGCGGGTCAACACCACTTCATGGCCCTGTGCCCGCAGCAGGTCGCGGATGGCGTTGATCGCCGTGGTCTTGCCGGCACCCTCGCCGCCTTCCAGGCTGACGAAACGCGGATGCCGGAGCAACGCTTGGTTCATTGTTGTACTGCCTCGTTGTTCTTCCCGCGCAGCCGCTGCAGGTAGCGTGCGACCGCGGCGTTGTGTTCGGCATAGGTAGCCGAGAACGCATGCGCGCCACTGCCGTCGCCCACGGCGACGAAGTACAGCGCATCCCCTGCCGCCGGCCGGGCGGCGGCGTGCAGAGCATCACGGCCCGGCATCGCGATCGGCGTCGGCGTCAGGCCGGCGCGCGTGTAGGTGTTGTAGGGCGTGTCGGTGGTCAGGTGCACCTTGCGGATGTTGCCGTCGTAGGCGCTGCCGATGCCGTAGATCACGCTCGGGTCGGTCTGCAGGCGCATGCCCATCTTCAGGCGACGGGCGAACACCCCGGCAATCTGCGGGCGCTCGCTGGCCAGGCCGGTTTCCTTCTCGATGATCGATGCCAGCGTCAGCAGCTCGTACGGCGAGCTGAGCGGCAGGTCATCGACACGGTCGGCCCAGGCCGCGGCCAGCTCCTTCTCCATCGCGGCATGGGCGCGCTTGAGCACGTCCACGTCGGTGTCACCGCGCTGGTAGACGTAGGTTTCCGGCAGGAAGCGCCCTTCCGGGTGCTGGTCAGGGAAGCCCAGCGCCGCCATCAGCGCGCTGTCGCTCATCTCGGTGGTGGTGTGCCGCAGCGGGTCGGCGCGGTTGAGCGCGGCGCGCAGCTGGCGGATGTTCCAACCCTCGACGATGGTCACCCGGTACTGCAGCACCTTGCCCTGGCGCATGTTGCGCAGCAGGGCCTCCGGGGTGGGCGCCGGTTCCAGCGCGTACTCGCCGACCTTGATCTTGCCGGCCGCATCCAGCTCCCGCGCCAGCCACTGCCATTGCAGGTCATGGCCTTCGTCGATGCCGGCCGCGCGCAGCTTGCCGAGCACGGTACTGAACGAATCGCCGGAAGCGACCACCACGCTGGGTTGGCTCGGGGTCACCGGGGTCACGGCGAAATCCACCTGCCGCACCCACACCAGCGCTACACCCGCAGCGCCGGCCAATGCCACCAGCAATACCACCACCGCCAGCACTGCCAGACATCCGCGCTTGGCACCCGCCATGGTCACCCCGATCAATTCAATCCGGTGCGCAGGATACCGCGTGGCCGGCAACGCCGGCCAAAGGCCGCCTTCATTCGACCGGATCCAGCGCCCGCAGCAGGCCGCGTGCCTTGGCCCGGGTCTCGTCCAGCTCCTTGGCCGGGTCCGAATCGACCACGATGCCGGCGCCGGTGCGGAACGTCGCCGCCGCGCCCTGCACCTCGGCGGTGCGGATCAGGATGTTCAGGTCCATGTCGCCGTCCCGGTTCAGCCAGCCGAAGGCACCGGTGTAGGCCCCGCGTGCGGTCTGTTCCAGCTCGGCGATGATTTCCATGCAGCGCACCTTCGGGCAACCGGTGATGGTGCCGCCCGGGAAAGTGGCGGCGATCACCTCACCCGGCGTCACCTCCGGACGCAGGCGGGCGCGCACGTTGCTGACGATGTGGTGGACATGGGCGTAGCTTTCCACCGTCATCAGTTCATCGACCTCGACGCTGCCGGCCGCGGCGATGCGGCCCAGGTCGTTGCGCTCCAGGTCGATCAGCATCACGTGCTCGGCACGTTCCTTCGGGTGGCCGACCAGCTCCTGGATGCGCGCGGCATCGTCGTCCCCGGCGAACCGCGGGCGGGTGCCGGCGATCGGCCGGGTCTGCACCACGTCACCGCTTACCGATACCAGGCGCTCCGGCGAGGAGCTGACCACCGCCCGCCCGGCGGCGACGAACAGGCCGGCGAATGGCGCCGGGTTGGCGGTGCGCAGGCGCGCATACAGCGCCTCCGGCGGCAGTGCCGCGTCGAAGTGCGCCTGCCATCGCCGCGACAGGTTCACCTGGAACACGTCACCGGCATGCAGGTAATCGATCACCCGGCGCACGCCATCGGTGAAACGCTGGCCGGCGTCTTCGGTGATGTCCGCCGGGGCCTGCCAGCGCGGCAGCGGCGCCAGCGCGGTGGCGTCCTGTAGGTGCTGCTGCAGGTCGGCCAGCAGCCCGGCATGGTCGTCCTCGGCCACCGCCACGCAGCGCCCGCTGTCGCGCTCGCGCAGGATCGCGGCGGGGCAACGCAGGGCCACGGCGGACGGCAGGCCATCGGCGCGCGCCGGCAGGTTCAGGACCGGCTCGACCTGCCCGGCCAGTTCGTAATCCAGCAGCAGCGCCCAGCCGCCGCGGAACGGGAATTCAGCGAACAACGGCGCGCGCGCGGTGCGCAGCGCCTGCCAGTGCTGGTCAAGGACGTCGAGGAAGGTGCCGGCCAGCACGCTACCGTCTTCACGATGCACCTGGCCATCGGCTTCCAGCCGCAGCTGCCCGCCGTCGGCGATCAGCAGCATGTCCCACCGGCCCTGCTTGCCGGCAGCGGTGGATTCGAGCAGGACGGGATAGCGATGCGGCGCGAGCCGATGCAGCCCCAGCAGGTCGGTGTCGGCGTGCAGGGGGAGGATGTGCATCGTGGGCCCGAAATGTCAGAAATGCAGGCTGTTCCCTTCTCCCGTCTGCAGGAGAAGGTGCCCGGAGGGCGGATGAGGGGGGAGCTGCTAAAGCCCTTAAAAAAGACGCCCTCACCCCAACCTCTCTCCCGCTTGCGGGAGAGGGGCTTAAAGCTTAGATGCGCTTGAACACCAGCGTGCCGTTGGTGCCGCCGAAGCCGAAGCCGTTGGACATCACCACGTCCACCTGTGCCTTGCGGGCCACGTTCGGCACGTAATCCAGGTCGCAGCCTTCGCTCGGATCTTCCAGATTGATCGTCGGCGGGATGATGCCGGTCTCCAGCGCCATCACCGAGAAGATGGCTTCCACGCCGCCGGCCGCGCCGAGCAGGTGGCCGGTCATCGACTTGGTGGAGCTGACCAGCAGCTTGTAGGCATGCTCGCCGAAGGCGGTCTTCATCGCCATGGTCTCGCCCAGGTCGCCCAGCGGCGTGGAGGTGCCGTGCGCGTTGAGGTAGCCCACCTGCTCCGGGGTGACGCCTGCGTCCTTCATCGCCGCAACCATGCAGCGGGCGGCGCCTTCGCCGTTCTCGCTCGGCGCAGTCATGTGGTACGCGTCGGAGCTTGCGCCGAAGCCGGCCAGCTCGCAGTAGATGCGTGCACCGCGCGCCTTGGCGTGCTCGTACTCTTCCAGGATCAGGATGCCGGCACCGTCGCCCAGCACGAAGCCGTCGCGGTCCTTGTCCCACGGGCGCGAGGCCTTTTCCGGCGCGTCGTTGCGGGTGGACATGGCCTTCATCGCGCAGAAGCCGCCCAGGGCGGTCGGCGAGGAACCCCGCTCGGCGCCACCGGCGACCATCACGTCGGCATCGCCGTACTGGATCATGCGCATCGCCGTGCCGATGGAATGGTTGGACGTGGCGCAGGCCGACACCGCCGAGAACGACGGCCCCTTCAGGCCGGTGATGATGCTCAGCTGGCCCGGCAGCATGTTGATGATGGTCTTGGGCACGTAGAAGGGCGAGATCTTCTTGCCCTCGTGGAACTCGATGGTCTGTTCCTCGATGCCCAGCAGGCCACCGATGCCGGCGCCGACGATGGCGCCGATGCGCTCGGCATTGGCCTCGGTGATTTCCAGGCCCGAGTCATGCAGCGCCATGAAGGCGGCACCCAGGCCGTAGTGGATGAACGGGTCCATCTTCTTGGCATCCTTGCCACTGACCCTGAACTTGCCGAACAACGGGTTGTCGGCGGTGATGTCGAAATCCTTGACCTCACCTGCGATCTTGGTGGTGAAACGTTCCAGATAGGCATCTGCAACGTTCGTCAGCGGGCCAATGCCCGAGCGGCCATTGATGATGCCTTCCCAGCTGCTGGCCAGATCATTGCCCAGCGGCGACACCATGCCCATGCCGGTAACGACGACGCGACGACTCATTGCGGATTCTCCTGGCCCCGTTCACGGGGGCGGGGGTTGAAGCGGTGAAAAGCACAGGGCCGCATCCGCGGCCCCATGGATTTGCAACGCGGGCGGAAGTTCATGCCGGCCGCGTTCTGTCAGGCGTGGATTACGCCTTGACGTGCGCCTTGACGTAGTCGATGGCAGCCTGGACGGTACCGATCTTCTCGGCTTCCTCGTCCGGGATTTCGCACTCGAACTCTTCTTCCAGCGCCATCACCAGCTCGACGGTGTCCAGCGAGTCTGCACCCAGGTCATCGACGAACGATGCGCTGTTGGTGACTTCTTCTTCCTTGACGCCAAGCTGCTCGACAACAATCTTCTTGACGCGTTCTTCGATGGTGCTCATTGGATATCGCTCCAGATGGAGTAGTGGTTCAAAAGACGCCACCACGTGGTGATGGCCGTGGGATAGTGTAGTGGAAAGCGCCGGGCCGATGCATTCTGGCAAAAAACCCCGGCGATCAACCACTTGGGTGCAGTCCCTGCACCACACGCTTACGGCATGTACAGCCCGCCGTTGACGTGGAGGGTTTCGCCGGTGATGTAGCTGGCCGACGGGCCGGCCAGGAAGCCCACCGCCTTGGCGATGTCCGCCGGCTCGCCGAGGCGGCCCAGCGCGACCTGGCCGAGCATCGCCGCCTTGGCGTCCTCGGGCAGGTCCTTGGTCATGTCGGTATCGATGAAGCCCGGGGCGACCACGTTCACGGTCACGCCACGGCTGCCGATTTCCTTGGCCAGCGATTTGGAGAAGGCAATGATGCCGGCCTTGGCCGCGGCGTAGTTGGCCTGGCCGGCATTGCCGGTCACGCCAATCACCGAGGCGATGTTGATGATGCGGCCCTTGCGCGCCTTCATCATGCCGCGCATCACCGCCTTGGAGGTGCGGTAGACGCTGGTCAGGTTGGTGTCGAGGATGGCCTGCCAGTCCTCGTCCTTCATGCGCATCAGCAGGTTGTCGCGGGTGATGCCGGCGTTGTTCACCAGGATGGTGATGGCGCCGAATTCCTTGCTGACCGCCTCGATCAGCGTGTCCACCGCGCCGGGCTCGGTCACGTTCAGGGCGCGGCCGTGGCCACCCTGCGCGGCCAGGCGTTCGCCGATGGCGGCGGCGCCGGACTCGGTGGTGGCGGTGCCGATGACGGTGGCGCCCTGGGCGGCCAGTTCGTCGGCGATGGCGGCACCGATGCCGCGGCTGGCGCCGGTGACGAGCGCGATTTCACCCTGCAATGGCTTGCTCATGCGGTTTCTCTCTTCTTCAGGCGGCGCCGCGGTGGCGGCAGCCGTTCACGGCCGGACGCAGGTTGCGCCCGCCCTCATGCCCATGGGATCAGTTGGCCCACTCTTCCAGCGCACCGGCGAAATCGGCCGGGGTCGCCAGCGAGCGGCCTTCGATGGTCTTGTCGATGCGCTTGACCAGGCCGGTCAGCACCTTGCCCGGGCCGCACTCGGCCACGCGGCTCACGCCACGGGCGGCCAGCGCCTGCACGCAACCGGTCCATTGCACCGGCTGGTACAGCTGCTGCACCAGCGCCTGGCGGATGGCATCCACGCCGTCATGCACCTTGGCATCGACGTTCTGCACCACCGGCAGCTGCGGCGCGCGCCAGTCCAGCCCGGCCATCACTTCGGCCAGGCGGTTGGCGGCTTCACGCATCAAGGGGGTGTGCGAGGGCACGCTGACGGCCAGTTTCACCGCCTTGCGCACGCCCTTCTCGGCCAGCAGCGCCAGCGCGCGGTCGACCGCGTCGGCATCGCCACCAATGACGATCTGGCCCGGGGAATTGAAATTGGCCGGCACCACGACCTGGCTGCCCGCCGCTTCGGCGCAGACCTCCAGCACCATAGCGTCCTCGGCACCGAGCACGGCCGCCATGGCACCGACGCCGGCCGGGGCCGCGTCCTGCATCAGCTGGCCGCGCAGACGCACCAGGTGTGCGCCTTCACGCAGCGACAAGGCACCGGCAGCGACCAGCGCGGTGTATTCACCCAGGCTGTGCCCGGCCAGCACGGCCGGCTTTGCACCGCCCTGTGCGTTCCACAGGCGCCACACCGCGATGCTCGCCGCCAGCAGTGCCGGCTGGGTGAACTCGGTGCGGTTGAGCTGCTCTTCCGGGCCGCCCTGCGACAACGCCCACAGGTCCACGCCGGCGCCATCGGACGCCTCGGCGAAGGTTTCGCGGATCTGCGGGTGCAATTCAGCCAGTTCGGCCAACATGCCCAGGGACTGGGAGCCCTGGCCGGGGAACACGAAAGCGAGTCGGGAATCAGTCACGCGGTCATCTGCTGCACTTCGAAGCGGGGCATCATAAGCGCGAACCTGCCCGCTCGTCTGTACTGAAGCGTATGCAGGGCGCTCAGCCGAGCATGCCCAGCAGGTCGACCTGGCCGTCGATCAGCCAGTCCACGCAGACCACCGTCAGCAGCACCAGGCCCAGCGAAGTGGCCGCGTGCAGGGCGAAAATGGCCTGCGCCAGCACCCGGCCGGACCGACCCGCCCGCTTCAACAGGCGCGCCAGTGACTGCAGTCGCGTGGTCACCTCGTTGGCCTGCTCGACCACCGGCCCCTGCGCCCGCTCCATCGCCTCGATCAGCAGGTCCTGCAGGACCTCGCCGCGGTGGTCGTAATACTTGGCCACGCCGTAGCCAAACATCAGCCAGTCGCGCGCCTGCGCCGTGGGCAGGTCCATCACTTCCAGCGGGTCCTCCTCGAAATCGAGGAAACCGACGTTCTCGCCGTCCCAGGTCATGTTGCGCGGCAGCGGCTGGCCCAGGTAGGCCCCGCGCGCATGCGCATCGGCAAGGGTGGCCATGGCCGCCTTCACCAGCCGGTCGCGGCCGGCATCATCGGCATCGCGCATGCATTGGTTGAAGGAGTCGCCGGTATGCTCCAGCAACAGGGCCGCCCGCCCCTCGCCGATGACGGCCGGGACGTTCACGCCCTGCTCGCGCAACTCGGCCAGGCGGCGCGCCTCGATGTCACGCGCCTGCTCGCCACCCCGGTGCGGCGGCGGCCGCAACGCGTCCATGCCGAAACGATGGGCGACAAGGTTCAGCAGGCCAAGGGCGAATGCCCGGCTGCCTTCACCGTAGTACTTGAGCCACGCACGCTGGCCCTCGATAAGAATGGCTTCTGCCATGACGCAACCTCCCGGATCACCCGTGCCGCCGCGTCACACCGCGGCCGGCACGCAAACCGTGATCAGTAACGCAGCAACGCCGAACCCCAGGTGAAGCCGCCGCCGAAGGCTTCCAGCAGCAGCAGCTGGCCACGCTCGACCCGGCCGGAGCGGATCGCCGCATCCAGTGCCAGCGGCACCGAGCCGGCCGAGGTGTTGCCATGCTTGTCCACGGTCACCACCACCTGGTCCATCGACATGTCCAGGCGCCTGGCCGTGGCTTCGATGATGCGCAGGTTGGCCTGGTGCGGGATCAACCAGTCCAGGTCGGACTTGTCCAGGCCGTTGGCCTGCAGGGTTTCATCGACGACCGAGTCCAGCGCCTTGACGGCGTACTTGAACACGTCGTTGCCCTTCATGTTGATCTTGCCGGGCTTGTCCAGGCCGACCGACACGCCGATCGGGTTCCACAGCAGCTCCTTCTTGCTGCCGTCGGCATGCAGGTGGGTACTGAGAATGCCGGTGTCTTCGTCGGCCTTGAGCACGACGGCGCCCGCGCCATCGCCGAACAACACGCAGGTGGTGCGGTCGTTCCAGTCGACGATGCGGGTCAGGGTTTCCGCACCGATCACCAGCACATGCCTGGCGTCGCCGCTGCGGATGAATTTATCGGCCACGCTCAGGGCAAACAGGAAGCCCGAACATGCCGCATTGACGTCAAACGCCGCCGAGCCGGCCGCGCCGAGGCGCGCCTGGATCAGACAGGCGGTGGACGGGAAAATGATGTCCGGCGTGGTGGTCCCCACGACGATCATGTCCAGCTGCGAAGCCTCGATGCCGGCCGCCTCCAGCGCACGCACCGCGGCGTGATAGCCGAGATCGCTGGTGGTTTCGCCTTCGGCAGCGATATGTCGCTCACGGATACCCGTTCGCGACTGAATCCACTCATCGGTCGTGTCCACGATCTTGGTCAGATCGTCGTTGGTCAACACTTTCTCGGGCAAGTAACTACCAGTGCCCGCGATCCTCGAGTAGATCCGCTTGCTCATGCTGTTTCCTGTTGCGCGAAGCCGCCCGAAGGCGGCCCCGGAAGAATCGGTGCAACCGCCGCCACGCGTACGTGGCGGCGGTCACGAATCAATCTTCTTCGACGACCGAGGACGACTTGGTCGTGATCACCTTCTTGCCACGGTAGAAACCGTCGGCGGTGATGTGGTGACGCAGGTGCACTTCACCCGTGGTCGGGTCGGTGGACAGCTGCTTGGCGCTCAGGGCGTCGTGCGCACGACGCTGGCCGCGGCGGGACGGGGTAACACGGGATTTCTGCACAGCCATGGGATTGCTCCAAACTCGGTTCGTTTGCTTCGTCGTTTAATTGCACGGGACGCCAGCGTCCTGCACTACTCGCTTTCGCCGCAGCCGCCGACGATAACCGGCCGCTATTGTTTCTTCAGCGCCGCCAATGCCGCGAACGGATTGGCCTTGCCCTGTTCCTCTTCGGTCGCCGGCCAGTCACGTTCGACCGCCTCGCTCCCCGGTGCCAGCGCCACCACCGGCACCGCCAACACCAATTCATCCTCGACCAGTTCCAGCGGCTGCAGGTTGCCATCTTCCGGCACCAGCAGCGCTTCGTAATCCGGCGGAAGCGCCGATTCCTCTTCCTCGTCGCGGATCAGGCCCAGTCGCTGGCGGATCGCCACCGGCAGCAGGAAACGCTGCATGCTGCGCTGACAGATCAGCGGCAGCTCGGTATCGATGGTCAACTCGACATAGGCTACCTTCAACACCTCGTCGCGCCCAAATTCCAGTGCGTAATGGCACTGCCCTTCGGCATCGGCAACAAGGCCCTGCAGGCGGGGCAAATCGGACAAGGGCACCTGGCCGTCGAAGCACCTGCGTGCTGCGACCATCCGCCAAGCATCCAGCAATTCGGGCACGTTCGCGGACATAAGCTGCAGAATGTTAAGGACCAGGCCCGCCGCTGTCAAACCCGGTGGCAAGGAATCATTGTCACCATGGGCTGGTCGCAGCAGACTGCCACGCCCGGATCCGCCATTTTCCCACATGACCGACCTGATCCTCGCCTCCACTTCCCGCTACCGGGCCGAATTGCTGTCCCGGCTGCGGCTGCCGTTCAGCTCCATCGCCCCCCAGGTCGATGAAACCCCGCTGGCCGGGGAGGCGCCGGCTGCGCTGGCCGCCCGTCTGGCGGCGGCCAAGGCGCAGGCCGTGGCGGCCGGACACCCGGGCGACTGGGTGATCGGCTCAGACCAGGTCGCCGAACTGAATGGGGCGCCGCTGGGCAAGCCGGGCACCGTCGACGCCGCCTGCGCGCAACTGGCCGCCATGTCCGGCCAGGAGGTGCGCTTCCATACCGCGCTGTGCCTGGACAATGGCCGCGAGCAACTGCAGGCCATGGACGTCACCCGGGTCCGGTTCCGCGCCTTGAACCGCGAGGAAATCCGCCGCTACGTCGACGCCGAGCAACCATTGGACTGTGCCGGCAGCTTCAAGTGCGAGGGATTGGGCATCAGCCTGTTCGAGGCCATCCATTGCAGCGACCCGACCGCACTGGTCGGCCTGCCGCTGATCGCCCTGTCACAGTTGCTGCGGCGCGCCGGCTACGCGCTGCCCTGATCGCCGGCAGCGCAAGCACCCGGGAGAGCGCCCTACTCCACCACGAACGGCTGTTCGGCCCATTCCTCGACGCTGCCGTCCTTGCCGTGCAGGCGCATGCCCAGCCAATGCCGGCCCGACGCCAGCGCGCGGGTATCCACCCTGGCGTCGAAGCCCACCGCCGGATGGTGCGGGTCATTCGTGCCCGGCCACGCCTGGCGGATGTCGAAGACCCGTCCATAGACGGCATCACCGACACTGTGCCCGTCCACCAGCAGCTCCACGCGGTCCAGCCCGACACCGTCCTTGAATGCCCACCCCTGCACGTCGACCACGCCGCGCGCGACCGACGCACCGGCCGCCGGCACATCCACCCAGGCCATCGCCGGGGTGACGCACGGCCCCTCCTGCCGGGTTGGCGGTAGCCGGAACAGAAGGAACCGCTGAAAACCATGGTCCAACGACACCACCCGAGGCGGCGGCAGCGGCCCGACCAGTTCGCAGACCGCGTGATAGCGGGCCAGCAGGTCGCGGTAGCGCTGGTCACTGGGAGCCAGCACCAGCAATTGCGGGTTGTCGCGATGACCATCGCTGACCAGGCCCCACAGGGCCAGCTGCGCGGTACGCCCATGACGATCATTGAGCGGATGCGGCAGCACCTGGATGGACGGATCGTCCAGGCCGAACCCCAGCTCGGAACCCACCTTGAAACTGCCGGCCAGGACCGTGGTGTCGGCCGGCATGTGCTGCAACTCTTCGCGCACGGCCGCGGCCAGCGGTGACCAGCCGGCGAAATTGCGCGGGTAGTACTTGCTGCCCGCCATCTCCTGGCGCAAGCCGGGCATGGACACGACCAGGTAATACCCCAGCGCGACGACCAGGCCGATCGCCGCCGTCACCCATACCGCGCGCCGCCACGCCTTCGGCCAATGCGTCAGCAGCATCGGCACCCCGACCAGCAGGGCCAGATATCCGGGCAGCGGCCAATGGAAGCTGATCCGCTCGGCATCGGTGAAGAAGCCCAGCAGGAAGATCAACGCCGTCGAGGCGGCGCCCACCAACGCGAAGTAGCGCCACTGCACGTGATGGAACCCACCCGCAGCCTTGCGTACGCCGCTGATGCCCACCATCACCATGGCCACGAACAGCACCGGCGTGACCATCAGCGGCTGTATCAGCAGGAACAGCAGGCCCTCGCTGCTGAACACCCAGGGGTGGCGCTCGATGATCTGGAACTTCAGGCCAGCGTCCTGGTTTTCCAGGTTCCACGCCATCAATGGCAGCCATGCCACGATGCCGGTGGCCAGCGCGATCCAGATCCGGGGATCACGCAATACACGCCGCCCTTCCGGCAACAGCACCAGGGCAATGAATCCCACGATGATCACGCCGAGGAACCGATAGTGGCTCAGGGCCCCCACCACCAGGCCCAGCGCGAGCAGCAGCGCACCGCCGGCATCCACGCCGCGCAACAGCCGTGCACCCGCCCCGAGGCAGAGCAATGCCGCGATGGCCATCGGCACGTCCGGCACCGCCAGGATGCCCAGCGTGGCCGACATCGGCATCAGCAACGCCAGGCAACCGGCCTGCCAGCCGATCCGCCCGCCGAACCAACGCCCGGTGATCCACGCCACCATCCACGGCAGCAATGCACCCAGCGCCAGGAATGGCAGGCGCACGCCGAGACGATGCCCGCCGGCCACTTCCACGCCCAGTCGCGTCAACCAGGCCGTCAACCCCGGCAGGTCCGAATAGGCCGCCGCAAGATGCTGGCCTTCCTGCCAATAGAACGCTTCGTCGACGAACAACGGCAACCGTGACGCCACCAGGACCTTGACCGCCGTGGCCAACACCCACAACGTCAGGAACATGATGTAGGCGCGGCGCTCCCCCCTGATAGGCACTTACACTTCCTCAAAGTTGCAAGAATCGAGAGATGACCATGAGTCTGGCCACACCCGGAATGCTAACCGATGTCACGTTGCTCTCCCTGCACAAGGCGCAGGAACAGGTCAACGCCCTGCTGCTGGGCAAGGCGCAGGAAGTACGGCTGGCGTTTGTCGCCCTGTTGTCCGGGGGACACCTGCTGATCGAGGATCTGCCCGGGCTCGGCAAGACCACGCTGGCCCACGCCATGGCCTCCACGCTCGGCCTGCAGTTCCAGCGCGTGCAGTTCACCTCGGACCTGCTGCCGGCCGACGTGCTGGGCATCTCGGTCTACGACGCGCAGAGCCGCAGCTTCCAGTTCCATCCCGGGCCGGTGTTCTGCAACGTCCTGCTGGCCGATGAGATCAATCGCGCGCCGCCGCGCACCCAGAGCGCGCTGCTCGAAGCGATGGCCGAGCAGCAGGTCACCCTGGACGGCGTCACCCATGCATTGCCGGATCCCTTCTTCGTGATCGCCACGCAGAACCCGGTGGACCTGTCCGGCACCTTCCCGCTGCCTGACTCGCAGCTGGACCGCTTCCTGCTGCGCCTGACCTTGGGCTACCCGAATGCCCAGGCCGAACGCGCGCTGCTCAGTGGCGGCAGCCGCCGTGACCTGATCGCGCGCACCACGCCGCGCCTGTCCGACCAGGACATCCTGCAACTGCGCGAGGCGGTGGAACAGGTGCACGCCAGCGACGCACTGATCGACTACGTGCAGGCGCTGCTGACCCGCAGTCGCCAGCACCCGGGGGTGAAGGTCGGCCTGTCGCCGCGCGCCGGCATCGCGTTGTTGCGCGCGGCCAAGGCGCATGCGCTGCTGCTGGGCCGCGGGCATGTGGTACCCGAGGATGTGCAGGCCTTGTTCATCGCCGTGGCCGGGCACCGGCTGGTCGCCGAGGCCGAGTCCTCGTCCGGCCCGACCCTGGCACGCGCCATCCTGCACAGCGTCAAGGTCGATTGAATGATCGACCGCCTGCGGCAGCGCCTGCAGTCACTGCAATGGCTGGCGCGCCCACGCCACCCCGAAGCGCTGCCCGTGCAACTGGACCGGCGCCGCATCTACGTGCTGCCGACCCGCTTCGGATTGTTCCTGGCCGCACTGCTGGCGGTGATGCTGCTGGGCGCACTGAACTACAACAACAACCCGGCGCTGCTGCTGGCCCTGGTGCTGGCCACCACCGCCATGGCCAGTGCCGTGTACGCCCACCTGCAGTTGTCCGGCCTCCGCCTGGAGGCGATGTCCGCCGAGCCGGTGGCGGCCGGCACCCCCATCCAGTTGCGGCTCGCGCTGTCACGCAGCGACAGCCGCAGCCGACGTGCGCTGCAGCTCGACCACGAACAGGTCCAAGGCAACGCCAGCCTGGCGCAGGACAGCCAGGCCGAGGCCGACCTGTGGCTGCCCACCACCGCGCGCGGCTGGATGGACCTGTCGCGCATCCGCGTCTCCACCACCCAACCGCTTGGCCTGGTACGTGCGTGGAGCTGGTTCTGGCCGGAAGCACCGCTGCTGGTCTATCCCACGCCCGAAGCCAACCCGCCGCCCCTGCCGGATACCGGCAGCCATTCCACGCGTACCCGGGTGCATCCGCTAGGCGACGAACTGCAGCAGTTGCGGCCCTATCGTGCCGGTGATGCACGCCGGACCATCGCCTGGAAGCACTCCGCACGCCGCGACACGCTGCTGGTGCGCGAGTACGAGCGCCCGGCCGGCACCGAACTGGTACTGGACTGGCAGCAGCTGCATGTACTGCCCCATGAGCGCCGCATCTCCCGCCTCGCACGCTGGGTGGACGATGCCGAACGCGAGGGCCGCCGTTACCAGTTGCGCCTGCCCGGCACCCCACCGATCGGCCCGGCCAGCGGCGATGCCCATCGCCACCTGTGCCTGCGCGCCCTTGCCCTGCTACCGCCCGCATGAAACGCGACAACGCTCCTGACGCCAGCAACACCGCACGCAGCGGGGCGATGCTGGCCACCGCCCTGGCCCTGTTGCCACTGTTGCTGCAGTTGCCTGGCGTGCTGGCAGGCGTGATCGCCGCGGCCGCCATGCTGGTCGCACTGCTTTCCTGGCGGAAGGTGCCGTCGATGCCACTGCGGCTGCTGCTCGTCGCCGTCATGTTGGCCGCCATCTACTGGCAGATGGGAGCCCATCCCGGACGCGACACCGGCTGTGCATTGCTGGCGGCGATGCTGGCGATCAAGTCCAGCGAACTACGCAGCCTGCGCGATGCGCGCAGCCTGATTGGCTTCGCCCTGTTCGCGCCCTTTGCCGCGTTCCTGCTCGACCAGGGTCCAACCACCCTGCTGCTGGCCGCCGCGGCGGTGATCTGCGCGCTGCTCGCACTCCAGCGGATCGCCGACGAGGACGCCGGTATCCGGCCACTGGCTGTCGGCCTGCAACTGCGCACCGTCGGACGCCTGATGCTGCTGGCCTTGCCCTTGGCCCTGGCTGCGTTCTGGCTGGTGCCGCGCCTGGGAAGTCCACTGTGGGGGATCCCGGAACGGGCCATCGGGCGGCCCGGCCTGTCCGACAGCATGCAGGCCGGCCAATGGCTGGACCTGATGGTGGACGACAGCCCCGCGCTGCGCGTGCAGTTCTTTGGCCCGCCGCCAGCGCAGAACCAGCGTTACTGGCGCGGCCCGGTGCTCACCCGTTTCGACGGCCGGCGCTGGACCCGGCTGGACTACCAGCGCACCACGCCGCGCCCCCACTTCGAACCAGGCGCGGCCCAATGGGACTACCAGATCGAGTACGAGCCCACCGACGATCGCCAGCTGGTCTCACTGGACCTGCCGCTGAACAACCCACCTGGCACGTTCCTCGATGCCGACTACTCCCTGCTCAGCCCACAGCCATTGACCGCGTTGACACGTTGGCGGATGCAGTCGGCTGCGCCGCAACGATTCCAGCTGGAGCTGCCCCCTGCACTCCGTCAACAGGCCCTGCAGCTCCCCGACGGCTTCAACCCGCGCACCCTTGCCCTGGCCCGGAAGTGGCGCAGCGAGGCCGGCACGGACGACGCGGCCATCGTCCAACGCAGCCTGGACTGGATCCACCGCGAGTTCGCCTACACGCTGTCCACGCCCCTGCCCGGTCGCCATGGTGCCGACGAGTTCCTGTTCGACCAGAAGGAAGGCTTCTGCGAGCACTTCAGCTCCGCATTCGTCGTGCTGATGCGCGGTGCCGGCATCCCGGCCCGCGTGGTCACCGGCTACGCGGGCGGCGTGCGCAACCGCTTCGGCGACTACTGGGTGGTCCGGCGGATGGATGCCCATGCCTGGGCCGAAGTGTGGCTGCCCGAACGCGGCTGGGTGCGGGTGGACCCCACCGCAGCGGTCGCCCCGGAGCGCATCTATGACACCCTGGAAGACCGGCTTGCCCAGCAGGGCGGCACCGCCGCCGGTGGGCTGGACCTGGCCGGCCGCTGGGACAGCATCGTGCAGTTCGGTGACTGGATGCGCCGTGGCTGGAACACCGCCTTCCTCTCCTTCGATGCCAAGCGCCAGCAACGCCTGCTCAGCCCCTTCGGCGTCGGAGAGCTGTCGCCCTCGCAGTTGGTCGTACTGTTCGCCGGCTTCGCCGTGATCGCGGTGGGGGCCATGGCCTGGCTGCTGGCACGCGGCGAGCGCCAGCGCGACCCGCTGCTGCGCGCCTGGCACCGGCTGGGCCGGCGCTATGCCCGCCTCGGCCTGGCCCGCGAGCCCCACGAGCCGGCCGGCGATTGGGCGCGCCGGGTGGAACTCCGCTACCCGGGCAGCGGTCTGATGGCACTCAGCAAACGTTTCGCCGACGCACGCTACGCTGGCGTCCTGTCCGACCACGTTTCATTATTGCGGGACCTGCGCAGGCACCGCCCGAAACCCGGAGCATCACCATGAACACCCGCATTGCCCTGATTGTCGCCGCCAGCCTCACGCTGGTCGCCTGTGCCACCGCTCCCAAGCCGCTGCAGGGGCAGTTCAGCACGGTTTCCCCGCGTGATTCGGTGGCGCAGAAGCAGACCGGTACGCCGGTGCGCTGGGGTGGTCGCATCATTGAAACCCTGCCGAGCCAGGGCGAGACCTGCTTCCAGATGATCGCCCGTCCGCTCACCGGTACCGGTCGCCCGAGCAGCACCTCCTCCGACGCCAGCGACGGCCGCTTCATCGCCTGCCGCGCCGGCTTCTACGACCCGGCGGTGTTCGAGCCGGGCCGCGACGTGACCTTCATCGGCCGCATCGATGGTTACCAGACCACCAAGATCGGCGAGTACGACTACCCACTGCCGAAGATCAACGCCGACGTGGTCTACCTGTGGCCGGTGCAGCGTGAAGTGGAAGTGGTGCCTGCCTACCCGTACGGCCCGTGGGGCCCGGGTTGGGGTCCCGGCTGGGGCTGGGGTTGGCGCGGCGGCTGGTGGTAAGACGCCCAGCGCTCACGGCAAACAGGAAACGCCGCCTCCGGGCGGCGTTTTTCGTGCCGGCAGGAGAACTCACTCCTGCCGGCGGATCGTCCAGTCGCCCTCGCGGGCATCAGGCCGCAGCACCCAGCCAGGCTTGAGGGCGAGCTCCCATCCCTCGCCCGCCCAGCCCTCGGCCGTTTGCCGTGCCCCGGCATGGGCCACCGACAGCCGCTTCCAGTCGCTGGACAACAGCCCGTCACCACGCACGTCCAGCACGCCCCATTCGGCTGCCGCGCGGATCACCCCGTACACCGCACCCTGCGGTGGCAACGGCGTCACCCGGTTCGGATCGAAACTGAAGCTGGCACCGTTCACCGGTACGCCCAGCACCGGGCCATCGACCAGCCGCGCACGCAGGGCCGCCACCACCTCGGCCTGCTGCCTGGCGCGGGCGGCCTCCTCGGCCTCGACCTCGGCCAGGCCATGGCGCGCGCCAGCACGCCGGAACGCGGCCTCATCGGCGTCGATGGGTACCCCCAGGCCGACCGCAAGCAGCTGTGGCAATCCGTCCTTCCGGTTCCAACGGGTGCGCCAGTCCGGCGCAGCCCGGTCCAGCAGGACACCGTAGGCAGGCCCGGTGTAGTAGGCGAAGGAACGGGCATAGGCGGTCACGCCGTCGCCGCGGCGCAGGTGTTCGGCAAGGTGTGCTTCCCGCGCCGCATCCTGCGCGAGGATGCGGCCGGTGTACTCGGCGATGCCCTCATGGCGCTCCATCGCATCCTCGGCAGCACGCGACTCCGGGAAACGCGCCTGCCGCCAGCCCCGGAAGGTCAAGGCATCACGGCTGGCCCGTTGCCGCTGCGCCGCGTCCGTTGCCTCCATTGCCGCACGCAACGCACGCAGCTCCAGCCGCAGGGCCGTACGCCCCTGCGCCGTCTCCAGCTGGTCCTGATCGGCATGGGTGGCCGGCAGGCCGATCTGCGCCTGGATGCGGTGCCAGGCCTCGTGCATGAAGAGGATGGACTGCGCCACCGGATCTTCCGGCAGCGGCAGCATCAACATCGTCCAGGTACGCCCATTCCACTCCACCGCGGTGTTGGCCACCGGCACCTTGTCGGGCAAGCGGCCACGGAAGAGTGCGCCCTCGCGCTCCAGCGCGGCATCCACGCCGTCCATGTTGGCAATGAACTGGCGGCTGGCCGGATCGGCCAACAGCACTGGTCCGCACAGGCTCACGCCCCAGGTCTTGCCATCATCGGCCGTACACAGCTGCTGCATGCGCTGGAAGGCCGCGCTGGCGACGGATGCCTCCGGCAAGCCCTGTGCGAATGCTGCCGACGGGAACAACACGAACAGCAGGCCAATGCGCCTGCAGATGCCTCCAGCCACCGAACACCCCCTCATGGCGGAACCGTGTTCCGCGCGTCGTCAAACCCACCCGATGTCGGCTTACGCCGCGCCGAAATGCCCCAGCGGCGCGCCGGCCAGCAGATGCAGGTGGATGTGGAACACCGTCTGGCCGGCATCTTCGCGGCAGTTCATGACGATGCGGTAGCCGTTCTGCGCGAAGCCTTCCCTGCGCGCGTACTCGGCAGCAGCCAGGGCCAGCTTGCCGATCAGGTGTGCCTGCGAGGGCTGCAGGTCATCCAGGGTCGGGATGACGTCGTTCTTGGGAATGAACAGGACATGCACCGGCGCCTGCGGGGCGATGTCCTTGAAGCCCAGCACCTCGTCATCTTCATAGACGATGTTGGCGGGAATCTCGCGGCGGATGATCTTGCCGAAAATCGTATCGGTCATGCGACGGCTCATTGGCGTTGAACGGCCTACAGCTTACCGCCCCGCCGTGGCTTATTCGCTGATTTCGCTGCGGCTGCCAAAGGCGTGCGACAAGGTGCCGCGGTCCACGTACTCCAGCTCGCCCCCCAGCGGCAGGCCCTGCGCCAGGCGGCTGGGCCGCACCTTGTTGCGGCGCGCCAGCTGCGCCAGGTAGTGCGCGGTGGCCTCGCCTTCGACGGTGGAATTGGTGGCGATGATCAGCTCGGTGACCTCGCCTTGCGCCAACCGGGCTTCGAGCTTGTCCAGCCCCAGCTCGCGCGGGCCAATGCCGTCCAGCGGCGACAGCCGCCCCTGCAGCACGTAGTACACGCCGCGATAGCTGGTGGCGTGTTCGATCGCCAGGCGATCGGCCGGTGATTCAACCACGCACAGCGTCTGCCGCTCGCGACTGCTGCTGGCGCAGACCGCACACACCGGGGTTTCGCTGAAATCCCGGCACTGCTCGCAGTGGCCGATCTTCTCGATGGCCTCGGCCAGCACCTCGGACAAGCGCTGGCCGCCGTCGCGTGCGCGCTCCAGCACGTGGTACGCCATGCGCTGGGCCGTCTTCTGGCCGACGCCCGGCAACACACGGAAGGCTTCGATCAGTTGTTCCAGCAGCGGCAGGCTCATCGCGACAGGCTCTCTTCAAAACAAGCGCGCGAAGCCCGGAGGCTTCGCGACGCGGGTAACGCAGGTGCCGGCCCGGCCGGCGCCAGCATCATCAGAACGGCAGCTTCATGCCCGGCGGCAGCTTCATGCCGGCCGTGGCCGAGCCCATGCGGCTCTGCGATTCGGCGTCGATCTTGTTGGAGGCATCATTGAAGGCGGCGGCGATCAGGTCTTCCACCATCTCCTGGTCGGACAGCACCGACGGATCGATGCGCACCTTGCGGCACTCCTTGGTGCCGGTCAGCGTCACGCTGACCATGCCACCACCGGCGCTGCCGGTGACTTCCAGCTTGGCGATTTCTTCCTGGGCCTTCTGCAGGTTCTCCTGCATCTTCTGGGCCTGCTGCATCATTTGGGCGATATTGCCGCGCATGGTTCTTACTCTTTGAAGGGACGGATGGAGTCGGCCACGACCCGGGCGCCCTGCTGGATCAGCTGCTGCACCTGGGGGTCGGCCATGAAAACGGCTTCGGCCGCGGTTTGCTGCTCACCGCGCTGGCGATCAGCGCGCTCGTGCAACGTCTCGGCCTGGACGTTGCCGGTTTCAATCACGATCTTCGGGGTGCTGCCCAAGGCCTGCGACAAGGCCTGCGCCAGCGTCGCCAACGCACGTTCGGACTGCAGGTACTCAAAGCCCGGCAGCAGCGCCAGCTTCAGCACACCGTTCTGGAAGCTAACGAACGCCGCGTTGGCGGCCAGTTCGCGCGACGGGCCGGACAGGCCGCTGTCGACGATCAGGTCCAGCCATTGTTCGGCGCTGTCCAGGGCGCGCCCAGTGCCGGTGGCCGCCGGCCTGGCGGCCGGGGCGATCTCGATTCCGCTCGGGCGCGCTGGCGCGGTCGGGGCCACCGGAACCGCCGGCGCGGCCTGACGTACCGGCGCTTCCTCGACCGGTTCGGACATCGCCATTTCCGCCGCCATCGCCTCGTCACGCGCGGCGGCTTCGGCCGCCTCCACCGCCCACGGCGGCAGGTCGTCATCGGCTACCTGCGACTTGGCCGGCGGCGCCGGCTCGGATGCGGCCACGGCTGCAGGCGGTGCCACCGGCACCACGGGCTCAGCAACCGGCTTGGACGCAGTCACTGGCGCGGCAACGGCCGCGGCCGTCACACCGCTGCCCGTCGTTGCGGCACCGACCTGTTCCCCGGTGCCCTGCCCCGAGCCTTCCGGCACGGCCGGTACCGCGCCGGCCGGACGGAACGCCAGCATGCGCAGCACGGTCATTTCAAAACCGGCACGCGGGCTGGGCGCCAGGTGCAGGTCGCGACGGCCGCCCAGGGCCATCTGGTACCAGAGTTGCACTACTTCCGGGCGCAACCGCTGGCCGAAGGCCACCGCATCCACGCCCTCGCCCGGCACCACGGTGCCCGGGACCAGCTGCTGTACCTGGATGCGGTGCAGCGCCTCGGCCAGCGCGTCCAGCACGCCGCTCCAGTCCGGCGAGAAATCAGCCAGCGCCGCGACCACCTGCAGCAGCCGCGTGCCATCACCATCGGCCAGTGCGTCCAGCATCGCCGCCACCTGGGTGCGGTCGACCGTCCCCAGCATGGCGCGCACCACGTCATCGCGCAGCGCGCCACCGGCATAGGCGATGGACTGGTCCAGCAGCGACAGGCCATCGCGCAGCGAGCCATCGGCTGCACGCGCCAGCTGCACCAGGGCGCTGTCGTCGAACGCGATCTGCTCGGCGGTGAGGATGCGGGTCATCTGGCCGCGGATCTGCTCCTCGTCCAGGCGCTTGAGGTTGAACTGCAGGCAGCGGCTGAGCACGGTGACCGGCAGCTTCTGCGGGTCGGTGGTGGCCAGCAGGAACTTCACGTGCTCCGGCGGCTCTTCCAGCGTCTTGAGCAGCGCGTTGAACGCCGCCTTGGACAGCATGTGCACTTCGTCGATCAGGTAGACCTTGTACTTGCCGCGCGAGGGCATGTACTGGGCGTTCTCGATCACCTCGCGCACGTCATCCACGCCGGTATTGGAGGCGGCGTCGATTTCCAGCAGGTCGATGTAGCGGCCGGCGTCGATGTCCAGGCAGGCCCGGCACTGGCCGCACGGGTCGGCGCTGGTGCCCTGCTCGCAGTTCAGCGACTTGGCGAAGATGCGGGCAATGGTGGTCTTGCCGACACCGCGGGTGCCGGTGAACAGGAAGGCGTGGTGGACGCGGCCACTGTCGAGCGCATTGCTCAGCGCGCGGACCACGTGTTCCTGGCCCACCAGCTCGGCAAAACGCTTCGGACGCCACTTGCGGGCAAGGACGAGATAGGACATCAGGCAACCGTCTTCATCTGAAGCCCCATTGTGCCACGCCCACCCTGTCCGCCAGCACCCTGTTCAGGGGGTGCTTGTGGCCGACGCCCAGTCCCTATAGAATCTGCGCCCCTGCTGAGGCATTGCAGCAGCAGGATCCGGAGAGGTGTCCGAGTGGTTGAAGGAGCACGCCTGGAAAGTGTGTAAGCGTCTAAACCGCGCTTCGGGGGTTCGAATCCCCCTCTCTCCGCCAGATAACTGAAAAAGCCGTCCCTTGTGGGCGGCTTTTTCAGTTATGGGGCGGAAAGCATGGGAGATGACGGCACCAACGGGTTCGACCGCCGGCGTAGCCGGTGGGGCGGCGTAGCCGCCCGAAGGGTGAGGTGCGTAGCACCGAATCAATCCACCTCTCTCCGTCATGTAAAGAAAACACCGCCCAGTGGCGGCTTTCCCTTTGCCGATAAAAGGCACTGAAAGCAGGATGCTCCGCTGCATCGACCTCCGGCCAACGCGGCGGACTGCCCCTCATCACCGGCGACCAGCGATGCAGCCACGCGCAAGTGTCCAGTGAACAAAGACACGATGAGCAAGCCGAGCATTCCCGACGCTCCATGAGAATCGCCCCGACTACTTTTCAGTCTGGATCCGGCACCCCAACGCCGCCAAGTGGTGAGTCGGGAAATGACACCCGCCATGCCCCTCTTTCCCGTGCTAGTTTCGTTTTTTGGACCGATCCAAATAGGTGCGGGATGAAGAAGCTCGGCGGAACCCTGTTGGCACTGGCAACCCTTGCGGGCGCATTCACCGCCGCGCCCTCGCTGTCCCGGGCCGCAGCCCCTGATGCCGGCCAATCGGCCTACGCCGCCGTCGACCCGTTCATCGGCACCGGGGGCGAAGGGCATACGTATCCCGGCGCCACCGTTCCTTACGGCATGGTCCAGCTCTCGCCCGATACCCGCATCCAGTCGCGCAAGGACGGCTACGGCTGGGCGGCAGGCTACCGTTACGACGACAGCACCATCGTTGGCTTCTCGCACACGCATTTCTCAGGCACCGGTCATTCCGACCTGGGCGACCTGCTACTGATGCCGACCACCGGCGCGCTCACGCTTGAACGCGGCAACCCCGACCAGCCGGGCAGCGGCTATACCTCGCGCTTCAACCATGACAGCGAGACCGCGCAGCCCGGCTATTACGCCGTGACACTGGACGACTACAAGGTGCGCGCCGAACTCACCGCCAGCGCGCGCGTAGGCATGCACCGCTACAGCTTCCCGGCCGGTCAGCCTGCGCACGTGCTGCTGGACCTGCGCACCAGCATGTATGACTACCCGGGCAAGATCCTGTGGTCGCGCATCCGCGTGCGCCCCGATGGCACGGTCACCGGCTTCCGCGAAACCCGCGGCTGGGCGCCGGGCCGGCAGCTGTACTTCGCGCTGCGTTTTTCGCAGCCGCTTGCCGGCCATCAGTTGCATGACACCGAGCAGGACGTAGCCTACAAGGGCTTCCCGCCACCGGCCGAAAAGAACCCGGCACAGCGTGCGCAGATCGAAGGCCGGCAACTGGTCGCCGCCTTCGACATAACGCCGCGCGCCGGTACCCCGCTGCTGGTCAAGGTGTCCATCTCGCCGGTCAGCGAGGACAACGCCATCGCCAACCTCGACGCCGAAGCACCGGGCTGGGACTTCGACCGCATGCGTGCGGCGGCCAAACAACAATGGAGCACCGCGTTGGGCGCGGTCGATGCCCAAGGCGACGCCGCGCAACGCACCCGCTTCTACACCGCGCTGTACCACACCCTGCTCGGCCCGACGCTGTTCATGGACAGCGATGGCCGCTACCGCGGGCCGGACAATGCGGTGCACCAGGCAAAGGGTTGGACGAACTACTCGACCTTCTCGCTGTGGGACACCTACCGTGCCCTGCATCCGCTGACGACGTTGCTGCAGCCACCGCAACGCACCAACGACTTCGTCAACTCACTGCTCGCCTCGCGCCGCGAAAGCCCGTACGGCGTGCTGCCGGTGTGGTCGTTCCACGGCCTGGAGACGTGGTGCATGATCGGCTACCACGCGGTGCCGGTGATCGCCGATGCCTACATGAAGGGCATCCGCGGGTACGACACCGATGAAGCCCTGCAGGCCATGGTCGCCAGCGCCAACTACGGCCCGTACGACGGCATCGCGCAGTACCGCGAGCTGGGCTACGTACCGATCGACGAGGAAGGCGAAGCGGCCAGCAAGACGCTCGAATACGCCTATGACGACTGGAGCATCGCGCAGGTAGCGCAGGCGATGGGCAAGGACGCGGTGGCCGGCGAGTTCAGCCAGCGCGCGGCCAACTGGAAGCACGCCTTCGACCCGGCCACCGGCTTCATGCGTGCACGCCAGCGCGACGGCAGCTTCCGCGAGCCGTTCGACCCGAGTGCCAGCGGCTACGGCAGCGATTACACCGAAGGCAATGCCTGGCAGTACTCGTGGTACGTGCCGCAGGATGTGGCCGGGCTGACGGCAGCGCACGGCGGCCGCGAGCGCCTGCTGCAACGGCTGGACGCGGTGTTCCAGGCCAAGGTGGACCCGGCGATCTTCGCGCACATGGAGGACATCACCGGCCTGATCGGCTGGTATGCGCACGGCAACGAGCCCAGCCACCACGTCGCCTACCTGTACGCCTACGCCGGCCAGCCGTGGCGCAGCCAGGCGCGCCTGAAGCAGATCATGGACAGCCAGTACGCCGCGCGCCCCGATGGCCTGGCCGGCAATGACGACCTGGGCCAGATGTCGGCCTGGTACGTGTTCACCGCGCTGGGCTTCTACCCGGTCACGCCGGGCAGCAACCAGTACATCCTCGGCCGTCCGTTCCTGCCGCGCGCCACGCTGAACCTGCCCAACGGCAAGCAGTTCCGCATCGTTGCCGATGGGCTGGATGACGCGCACACCTATGTGGGCGGCGTCACCCTCAACGGCAAGCCATTGGACCGCGTATTCCTGACCCATGAGGAGATCCTGGCCGGCGGCGAACTGCAGTTCCGCATGCAGGCCGAGCCGAACACCCAGTGGCCTTCGGCGGCGGCCATCGCGCCCTATTCCCAGTCCGGCCCGGTGATTCGATGAACCCACCCGGCACCACCACCCGCGCGCCTGTCCACGACGTGCGCGCTTACCGCGCGACCGACGCTGCGGCCTGCCTGGCGTTGTTCGATGGCAATACGCCCGACTACTTCGCCCCCGGCGAGCGTGCCGACTTCGCGCGCTTCCTGGACGCGCTGGCGGGTGAACACGGCTATCTGGTGATTGAAGCTGCGGGCCGGGTCGTGGCCTGCGGTGGCCTGACCCTCAGCCCGGACGGCACGGCGGGCTTCTGCTGGGGCATGGTCGCGCGCCAACGGCAGCGGCAAGGGCTGGGCCGGCAGCTGGCGCTGGCGCGCCTGCAACAGGCACGCCAGCACCCGCAGGTGCGGCAGGTGGTCCTGAGCACCAGCCAGCACACCGAGGCGTTCTACGCCGGGCTGGGCTTCCGCGTGACCGGCCGCGTGGCCAATGGCCACGGCCCCGGCCTGGACGCGGTGGACATGGTCCTGCTGCTGGACGAGCGCTGAGCCGCCTCAGCTGCTGGACAACTTCATCAGCACCAGGCCGCTGACGATCAACACCGCCGCGCCGATACGCATCGCGCTGACCTGCTCGCCCAGGAAGGTGATTCCGATGACGAATGCACCGACCGCGCCGATACCGGTCCAGATGGTGTACGCCGTGCCCAGCGGCAGGGTGCGCATGGCCGCGGCCAGCAACCAGAAGCTGGCGATCATGCCGACGAGGGTGATGACGCTAGGGACCAGCCGGGTGAAACCATGGGATTGCTTCATCGCCAATGCCCAGACGATTTCCAGCAGACCCGCGACCAACAGATAGATCCAAGCCATGACAGGGCTCCTTGAAGGGGCCAGGCCGTCCTGGATGGGTTCCCGCGATGGGGGAGGTCGTCCTCCGTTGTGGGGCGCATTCTAGCCAAGCCGGCCGGCAATGGCCGTCAACGCGAGGTCACGGGTTACACGGGGTTTACACACGGATCTGGCCGCGCAGCCCCGGCATGGGCTACAATCTCCGCGCACGACAGGACCTGCTCCAGTTTGTGTCCGGTCCGTGAGCTGCGGCGGCTGATGATCCCATCGCCCCAACACTTTCTGGATTGCGAATGGCCGCGCATTGCGCGGCCAAACCGTCTCTATGGTGGCCCCGTCGGCCCCTCGCGACGCTAGGTCGAAAATCCCGCCAGGGCCGGAAGGCAGCAACGGTATCGATCGACGCGGGCGCCGAGGTCAGCCGGCGGGGCCACCGCCTTTTTGCGGGGTTGCCGCGCTCAGCGCGCGGGCGTGGCCTGGTGGAAGCACAGCCGCCAGCGTGAACCCTGCCGCCGCCACAACGAACTGCGCTCGGCCCACGCGTCTGCCTGCCCGGCGGGGCGATACCGGCTGCGGTAACGCACCTGGGCAAGATCCGGCGCCAGCAGCGCCACCACGAAGTCCTTCGCCTCGATATCCACCTGCGCGCCTTCGGCGGGCAGGTGCCGCAACATCTGCGTGCGCGTGTAGCAGCGGCCGGACTGGCCGACCTCGCTGAAGTCTTCGTCCAGCAGGGCTTCCAGCCGTTGCCGGTCAGCCCGCACCTCGGCGGTATGCAACGCCCGCTCCAGCATTTCCAGCTCGGTGGCCAACGCCCGCTCCAGCATTTCCAGCTCGGTGGCCAACGCCGCAGAGGCGGACAGGCCGTGCATGCTCAGGGCAAGGTCGCAGGATCGACCTGCGGACCGCTGCAATCGGCCAGTGCAATGCACTCACCCGGCTCCGCCACCCGATGCCCGCGTGCGCGCAGCGCCTGGCCATCGGCGGCGCCGGCGTAGTGGTAGAGCACCATGCGCGCCTGCGTGGCCGCGTCGTACTCGCGCTCCAGGTCGTCCACGCCGGTATGCGAGGGATTGCCGTGCAAGCCGCAATCGTGGGCGATCAATTCGTTGTCGCCGGCATACCGGGCCAGCATCTCCGGGATTGGCCGGGTGTCGCCACTCCAGACCAGTGCGCCGGGCAGGCGCAGGCCATAGGCGGTCTCCGGCCAGTGGTGGCGCACCGGGAATGCCTCCAGCCGCACGCCCTGGTGCCAGAACGCGTCCCCGACCACGATCAGCTGGAACGCATCCCAGAAATTGGCCCCGCCTTCGGCCAGCACGTTCGGATAGTCACCGATGCGCTTGTGCAGCAGCGGCACCACCGTGGCCGGCACGTACACACGCACCTTGCCGCGCCGCTGCCGGTTGAAGAAGGCGTCCACGAACAGCCGCTCGAAGCCGGCCACATGGTCCAGGTGGACATGGGTGATGAACAGCGCATCCGGCAGCGCGCCGTAGTGCGCGCGGTAGGCGGTCAACCCCTCGCCACCGCAGTCGATGGTCAGCCATGGCTGGCCGTCGCGCTCGATCACCGCCATCGGCGAGCCCAGTTCCACCGCCGAGGCATTGCCGACGCCCAGGAAACGTACTGCCCAACTCATCTCACACGCCCCGGTTCCAGGCCAGATCGTAGGCACGGCGCAGCCGTGCATAGTCCTTCTCGACATCCTCGCGGCTGCGCTCGCCGCGCAGCTTGAGCAGCGAACGCAGCAGGCGCTTGAGGTTGCGCTCCCGCCAGCGCGTGGCCGGGATGCGCAGCACGCCCCGGTCGAAATCGATCAACCAGCCACGGCCATTGGCGTCGAACAGGATGTTGTGGGCATTCAGGTCGGCATGGTCCAACCCGGCCCGGTGGAAACGGGCGATCAGCCGCCCGGCTTCTTCCCAGGGGGCGCCACGCCCGGCCACCTGCGCGCGGTCGGCCAGCGAACGCACGTCCTCCAGACGCTCCATCAGGATCGCCGCCCGGTAACGCACGCCATCGCGCATGTAGAACGCGGCCAGCGGCTGCGGCACCGGCAGTTTGTGCGCGATGAGCTTTCGCATCAGCCGGAATTCGGCGAAGCTGCGGGTGCGGTCCGGGCCCTGCCACAGGTAACGGTCACGGCTGAACTTGGCCGCCACCCCACCGCGCAGGTAGTTGCGCAGCACGCAATGCCCGAACGGCGCATCCACGAACCACGCGCCGCCACGCCCGCCCTCGCCCACCGGCCGCGCCTTGTCGCCCCAGTGGGCAGGGGAAAACAGCGTCGGCTCGGCTTGCCGCAGGCGTTGGCGGTCGAACAGAATGGCACCGTATCCACGACCTTCGCGGCACGGCGTCAGAGCTTCAGTGGCGTCGAATGCGACCATTCTTAGCGAGTCTAACAACACCATGCCTGCAACGTCCTCCCCGCTGTGCCTCTTGCGCCTCTCGGCGCTGGGAGACGTGACCCATGTGGTGCCGCTGGTACGCACCCTGCAGCAGGGCCTGCCGGGCACGCCACTGCACTGGGTGATCGACAAGGCCGGCCACAAACTGCTCGACGGGCTGCCGGGCGTGCATTTCCACGTCTACGACAAGAACACCGGCCTGGCTGGAATGCGTGCGCTGCGTCGCGAATTGCCGGAGGGGCGCTTCGAGGCCCTGCTGCAGATGCAGGTGGCGCTGCGTGCCAACGTGCTGTCGGCCTTCATCCCTGCCCGGCGCCGCATCGGCTACGACACGTCACGTTCGAAGGACCTGCACGGGCTTTTCATCAACGAGCGCATCCCCGACCGCCCGGGCATCCATGTGCTCGATGCGATCGGCAGCTTCTGCGAGCCGCTGGGCCTGAAGCAGACCGAGGTCCGCTGGGACCTGGCCACGCCGGCCGACGCCCATGCGTGGGCCGCCGCGCAATGGCAGGACGATGGCCGGCCGGTGCTGATGATCTCGCCCTGCTCCAGCCACCAGCGCCGCAACTGGTACGCCGAGCGCTACGCCGCGCTGGCCGACCACGCCGCTGCCCAAGGCTGGCGGGTGGTGCTGTGCGGCGGCCGCAGCGACCTGGAACGCGACACCACCGACGCCATCCTCGCTGCGATGCAACACCCGGCCCTGGACCTGGTCGGCAAGGACACGCTCAAGCAGCTGCCCGCCCTGCTCTCCCGCGCCAACCTGCTGGTCACCCCGGACTCGGGGCCGATGCATATCGCCAATGCGGTCGGCACCAAGGTGCTGGGCCTGCATGCGGCCAGCAATCCGGCACGCAGCGGCCCCTATTCGGACCGCCGCTACTGCGTGGACCGTTACGACGACGCCGCCCGCCGCTACCTGCACAAGCCGGCCAGCGCGCTGAAATGGGGCACCAAGATCGAGTTCGACGAGGTGATGTCACTGATCACCGTCGAGGACGCCATCGCCGCCTTCGAGCGTTACCGCAGCGACCACGGCCACTGATCCGCGCAACGAAAAGGCCGCCCCCAGGGCGGCCTTTTCAATTGGCGCGGCTTCCTCCGGCTCAGCCGGCGCGGTAATCCTGGTAGGACTTCTCTTCCACGTAGCTGGAGCCCAGCGCCAGGTTGATCGCCTTCTTGATCCGGGCGCGCTCGTCGTTCTGGAAGTAGACGCTGCGCGCCAGCTGCACGAAGCCGTCGTCGAAGGACTGCGCCTTCTCCTTCAGGCGGATGTCGTCCTCGATGTCCCACAACCGCTCGTTGACCGCCTTGAGCTCGCTGCGCAGCGCGGCGATGTCCTGCACCGCGGCCGGGTGGGCCGCCCAGGTGCGGTCCAGCGCCGCCAGTTCATTGCGCACATTGGCCAGCTTGGCCGCATCGCTCATCCGCTCGGACTTGATCTGCAGGATCGAGATCTTGTCGAGCAGCTCGCCAAAGGAAACGGGGACCAGGATTTCAGACATGGGGCACACCTGCGAAACGTGGCGCACAGTGTAGCCGTGCATGGCATCGCAGTGCCCCTCCCTGCCCCTCGGCCCGACCGCCGCCCGCCGTACCAGAGGCATTTGCCGCCCTTTTCCTGCACGGGCGGCAGGGCCCCGCGGCATGGCGGCATGCGTCCGGCGGTCCGCATCCACGCATTGCGGCACATCGTCGGGCGATGCTGCATTGCGGCGACGCGGGCCGCTGTGCACACGCCATTCCGGCCCCGCGGCAGCGAACTTGGTAACGGCTGAAAGTCTTCGTTGACAGTGCCGACAAACGCTCTGTACAACCGTCGCCGGCTGGCTCGGACGGGCAATGCCATGACTGCACGCGGGGAAATCGGGGAACCGGGGGAGGTCGGCCAATGGCCTGACGGCCGCCACCGTCGCTTCCGACACCCGCCGCGTGGGTCGAGTCCAGATCATGCTGCTGGCCTTGCATCGCCCCACGGCACCGGGCACGCAATGCCCGCTGCACCCCTGCATGTGTGACGGGCCGCGCCGACAACTCCCGCAGGGGAAGCCGCGTGGCATCGGGACACCTGCCCTCCTCTGCCGCGATGACTACTCCATGAGCCAAAAAACCCGCTGGTCCCAGTTTGCCGTCCTCATCACGGTGTTCTTCTTCTGGGGCTTCGTCGCTGCCAGCAACGACATCCTGATCCCGGTCTTCAAGAACGCCTTCCACCTGACCCAGGCACAAAGCCAGTACGTGGCGCTGGCCTTCTACGTCGCCTATACGGTGGGCTCGCTGTTCTACTTCTTCACCTCCAAGCTGATCGGCGCCGACGTGCTCAACCGCATCGGCTACAAGAACGGCATCAGCCTGGGCCTGTTGATCTCGGCCGTCGGCACCCTGCTGTTCTACCCGGCCGCCAACCTCGGTTCGTTCGGCCTGATGCTGTCGGGCCTGTTCATCGTCGGCCTGGGCTTCTCGCTGCAGCAGATCGCCGCCAACCCGTTGGCGGTGGTGATGGGCGACCCGGCCACCGGCGCGCAGCGGCTGACCCTGGCCGGTGGCATCAACAACTTCGGCACCACCATCGGGCCGTTGCTGGTGAGCTTCGCCATCTTCGGCAGCGTGGCCTCGGGCAACACCGAAGCCAGCATCGAAAGCGTCAAGACGCCCTACCTCGTGCTCGGTGGCGTGTTCGTGCTGGTGGCGCTGCTGCTGAAGTTCTCGCCGCTGCCCAACCACATCGACCTGGATGCGCTGGCGGCCGACGAGGCCCAGGACAGCGACAAGCTCATCCACAAGCGCTCGGCATTCTCCTACCCGCAGCTGGTGCTGGGGATGATCGCGATCTTCCTGTACGTCGGCGTCGAGGTGTCCACCATCGCCAACCTGCCGGCCTACCTGGAATTGCCGGTCGACCAGGGCGGTCTCGGGCTGGACGTGTCGGTGATCGCCCCGTTCGTGTCGCTGTACTGGGCCAGCCTGATGATCGGCCGCTGGAGCGGCGCGGCCGGCGCGTTCGACGTCGGCAACAACGTCAAGCGCTGGCTGACCCTGCTGTTGCCGTACATCGCCTTCGGCCTGTTCCTGGCGGTCAATGCCATCGCCCGGCATGAGATCTCGCAGTTCTACGGCTACGCTGGCGTGATCGTGCTGATGATCCTGGCCACCCTGGCCAGCAAGGGCAACCCGGCGCGCATGCTGCTGTACTTCGCGCTGTGCGGCATCGCCGCGCTGCTGGTGGGCATGTTCACCACCGGCATGACCAGCGTGATCGCCTTCATCAGCGTAGGCCTGTTCTGCAGCACGATGTGGCCATGCGTGTTCACCCTGGCCATCACCGGCCTGGGCCGCAACACCAACGAGGGCAGCAGCCTGCTGATCATGATGATCATGGGCGGCGGCGTGGTCAGCTTCGCGCAGGGCGCGCTGGCCGACCGCATCGGCATCCATTACAGCTTCGTCGTCGGCGTGCTGTGTTTCTGCTACCTGGCGTTCTACGCGCTGCGCACCGTCGGCATCCTCAAGAAGCAGGGCATCGACCTGGACAAGCTGGCCGCCCAGGGCGGGCACTGACCGGCACGGCCCCGCGTGGAATGCCACCGGGTTGCACGCGGCCAGGTACCACCGCGCGATGAGGAAGGCCGCCTTCGGGCGGCCTTCTTCTACCTGGCGGATAGGGGATTGATTCGACGCTGCGCGCCTCACCCTTCGGGCGGCGTCGCCGTCCCACCGGCTGACGCCGGTGGTCGAACCCCGGCGGGGCTTCTCATCCCCCGCGATCCCTCTCGCATGTTCCAGCCCCGGGCGGATACGACCCGAACGATGCCCCCCCAAAAAAAGCCGCCCGGAGGCGGCTTTTTTCATGTATCTGGCGGAGAGGGGGGGATTGATTCGACGCTGCGCGCCTCACCCTTCGGGCGGCTTCGCCGTCCCACCGGCTGACGCCGGCGGTCGAACCCCGGCGGGGCTTCTCATCCCCCCGCATTCCATCTCGCATGTTCCAGCCCCGGGCGGATACGACCCGAACGATGCCCCATGAAAAAAGCCGCCCGGAGGCGGCTTTTTTCATGTATCTGGCGGAGAGGGGGGGATTCGAACCCCCGAGGCGCTATAAACGCCTGCCTGATTTCGAGTCAGGTACATTCAACCGCTCTGCCACCTCTCCAGATGGTCCCGGCGAGCCGGGCTGCGAATGATAAGGGGCTTCGGCCAAGCCGACAAGCGCTTTTTCATCATCAAACCGATCAACGCCACGTCCGGCAACCTTTCCCGCAGCTGGCTGGCCCCCTGCCGCCGCTTGCCGTACACGTCCATGAACGCGATGATGCGGATTCTCCATACGCCGCGCCCTTCCGGGCACCCATGATCGAATTCGGACACCTCAGCCACGTCGGCCTGCGCCGCCAGCTCAATGAAGACACCTATTACGGTGACGGCGAGCTGGGCCTCTGGCTGGTCGCCGATGGCATGGGCGGGCATGCCTGTGGCGAGGTCGCCAGCGCGCTGGCGCGCGAGACCATCGTGCGCGAAGTCCGCAACGGCACCGCGTTGGCCCAGGCCATCCGCATCGCCGACGAGGAGATCATCCGCACCTCGCGCCGCCGCAACGACAGCCTGCCGATGGGCACCACCGTCGTGGCCGCGCGCGTGCAGGGCAACCGCTTCGAGGTGGCCTGGGTCGGCGACAGTCGCGCCTACCTGTGGCGCGACGGCAAGCTGGGCCAGCTCAGCCAGGACCACAGCTACGTGCAGGAGCTGATTGCCCAGGGCACGCTCACCGCCGAGCAGGCCCGCGCCCATCCACACCGCAATGTCGTCACCCAGGCGCTCGGCGTCACCGATCCGGCCCACCTCAACGTCGCCACCATGACCGGCGAGCTGCGCCCAGGCATGCAACTGCTGCTGTGCAGTGACGGCCTGACCGAGGAAGTGGACGACCGCAGCCTGGCCGAAACCCTCGGCCACGCCGACTGCAGCGCGCAGGAATGCGTGGACATGCTGGTCGCCGCCGCGCTGGATGGCGGCGGCTCGGACAACATCACCGCCATCCTCGTCCGCTGCCACTGAGGCAGCGGCTCCCGGCCTCAGGCCGGTTCCGGTTCCGGCGCGCGGTCGCCATCCCACCAGGCGTGGCCAGCCTTCTTGCGGAGCTTGGCCAGGCGCGCCTCATGCGCCTCCAGCTCAGACGCCGTGGCCACCACCTGTGGCCGCGGCAACAGCACCGAAGCGTCGAAGGCCTGCATCGTGCCGGCGGCACTGGCCTTCTCCGCCTCGGGCTGGCCGAAGCCGATCTCTTCCTGGCCGGAGGTCAGCGCGATGTAGACGTCGGCCAGGATCTGGGCATCGAGCAGGCCGCCGTGCAGCTGGCGGTGCGAGTTGTCCACGCCCAGGCGCTTGCACAGCGCATCGAGTGAATTGCGCTGGCCCGGGAAGCGTTCGCGCGCCATCGCCAGGGTGTCGGTCACCGCCACCCGCTCGCTCAGCCGGCCCTTGCCGGCCAGCACCATCTCGTTCTCCAGGAAGCCCATGTCGAACGAGGCGTTGTGGATGATCAGCTCGGCGCCGTCCACGTAGGCCAGGAACTCATCGACGATTTCGTCGAAGCGCGGCTTGTCGGCCAGGAAATCCAGGCTCAGGCCGGTCACTTCGGCCGCGCCGGCCTCGAAGTCGCAGTCCGGCTTCATGTAACGGTGGAAGTTGTTGCCGCTGGGGCGGCGCTCCAGCAGCTCCACGCAGCCGATTTCGACCACGCGATTGCCTTTCTTCCACTCCAGGCCAGTGGTTTCGGTATCAAGGATGATCTGGCGCATGGCCTACCTCAGTTGCTTGCGGCGCCATCGCGCACGCGGATTGCTGCATCGCGGGCCAACTGGTCCACGCGTTCGTTGTCAGGGTCACCATTGTGGCCCTTCACCCAGCGCCATTCGATCTGGTGCCGCTGGGTGGCGGTGTGCAGGCGCTCCCACAGGTCGCGGTTCTTCACCGGGTCGCCGCCGGCGGTCTTCCAGTTGCGCCGCACCCAGCCCGGCATCCACTCGGTGATGCCCTGGCGCACGTACTGCGAGTCGGTCTGCAGCATGATGTTGCACGGCTCGCTGAGTGCCTCCAGCCCGGCGATGGCCGCCATCAGCTCCATCCGGTTGTTGGTGGTGTGCGCTTCGCCGCCGCTCAGTTCGCGCTCGTGCGCCTTGTAGCGCAGCAGGGCCGCCCAACCGCCCGGCCCCGGGTTGCCGAGGCAGGCGCCGTCGGTATGTATTTCGATTGACTTCATGTAGTTCCGTAAGTTGTTCAGGTCACGACCGGCCGCGACCAGCCTGCACGGCTGGCCTTGATCGGCCCGATCAGCGCCTCGGTGCGCTTCTCCGCCTCCAGCACGCACAAGGCGCGCAAGGCCGGCAGCCCGCTGCCCGGGGCATCGGCGGCCTGGCTCCACAGCGGCCCGTAATACTGCACGGTCTGGCAACGGATGCCATGCCGTTTCAGCAGCACGCGGCTGCGCGCCATCGAGGCCGGCCGCGCGCCCTGCCACTGCCAATGTGCCCGGTACGGGCTGTAGCGGTTGAGCAGCGTCATCCACAGGCGTCCGCCGGGCATCAGCACCCGCGCGCACTCGGCCAGCAAGCGGTCCAGGTCCTCAGAGGCCGCGTGCTGGATCACGATCGCGTTGAAGCCTTCGGCCGGCAATGGCAGCGGCAGTCCGCAATGCAGGTCGCCGAACCAGTGCCCGCCGTTGCCCACCCGGTGCAGGCGCAATCCACGTCCCGCCGGACCGTTTTCGGGCCGCCATGCCGCATTGGGGGACAGCCACAGCCAAGGCTGTGAAGGCACGCCCTGCAGGCGCTGGAGCAGGTGCCGGTGCTCCCAATCCCGCATCGCCTGCGCCCCGGCCATCTCAAACCAGGGCGAGACTGCAGCTTGACGGGGGGACGGGGCGGCAGGCATTTTCCAATTCTATGCGACTGACCGCCCTGCCTGCATTCCAGGACAACTACATCTGGGCGCTGCAAACGCCCGACGATCGCGCTGTTTTCGTCGACCCGGGCGAGGCCGGGCCGGTGCTGGAGGCTGCCGCCCAGGGCATGCAGCCTGCCGCCGTCCTGCTCACCCATCACCACGACGACCACATCGGCGGAGTGGCCGAACTGCGCCGGCAGTGGCCGCGCCTGAGGGTGTTCGGCCCCGTGGATGAACGCATCGGCCTGGAACATGAACAGGTGGCCGATGGCGACCGGGTACAATTGTCCGGCTTCGACCTCTCGGTGATGGCGGTACCCGGCCACACCCGAAGCCACATCGCGTACTTCGGCCACAACCACCTGTTCTGTGGCGACATGCTGTTCAGCCTGGGCTGTGGGCGCATGTTCGAAGGTACGCCCGCCCAGATGCTGGCCTCGCTCAAGCGCCTGGCCGCCCTGCCCCCGCAGACATGGGTCTGCTGCGGGCATGAGTACACGCTGGCCAATGCCGTGTTCGCGCGGCATGTCGATCCCACCAACGCGGCATTGCAACGCCGCCAACAGGAAGCCTTGGACATGCGCAGCCGTTCCCGTCCCACCGTTCCCGCCGTACTGGCCAACGAACTGCAATGCAATCCCTTCCTGCGCACGGGCGAAGCCGTCATCCGTGACGCCGTCGCCGCCCACCTGGGCCAGTTCCCGGCCGACGAGGTGGACGTATTCGCCGGATTGCGGCGCTGGAAAGACGGTTTCCGCGCGTGAAGCGGGGCAGCCTCTCCTTGGTGCTCGGGCTGTTGCTCGGCGCCAGCGCCGCCGCCAGCGCCCAGTCGCTCCCCGCCGGCCTGAGCCAGAACCTGGCCACCGCCGCGGCCCTGCCGCTGGACCCGAACTCCCTGCCGCCTGCCACCACCCGCAACGGCCGCGAGATCTTCAGCAACTTCCGCGAAGGCCTGGCCGCACCGCAATGCGATGCCGAAGCCACCAGCCCGCGCTGGCGCAAGCAGTTCGCGCATGCGCCGAGCCGGCTGGGCAACATCGACGACGATGCCCTGCCGCTGTTCGGCTACGTGGTCGATGAACTGCGCAGCGCCGGCCTGCCCACCGAGTTCGCCCTGATCCCGTTCGTCGAGAGCGGTTACCGCCCGGGCGCCCGCAACAGCAGCGGTCCGGCCGGCCTGTGGCAGTTCATCGCCACCACCGCGCGCAACCACCGCGTGCCGATGGAAGGCGGCTACGACGGTCGTCTCTCGGCGGTGGACTCCACCCGTGCCGCGGTCCGCTACCTGAAAACCCTGCACGGCATGTTCGCCGGGGACTGGGAGCTGGCGGTGATGGCCTACAACGCCGGCGAATACCGCATCCTGCAGGCCCTGCGCCGCGGCGGCATGAACGCACAGAATGCCGACGCCAGCGCCCTGCCCGGCCTGTCCCCGATCACCTATTCCTACGTCGAGAAGCTGCATGCGCTGGCCTGCGTGCTGGAGCAGGCCGAAGGCGAACCCGACCTGATGGCCGCCCTGGATCGGCCGGTTCCGATCCTCAAGGGGCACACCCTGCCAGCCAACACCTCGCTGGCGGCCTGGTCGGCGCAGAACGCGCTGGACCCGGCCCGCATCGCCCGCCTCAACCCGGCCCTGACCGCCGCCCGCTCCGGCACCGCCGTGCTTGCGCCGGCCCTGGCAGGCGGCGCCGTGGACGTCCCGGTGCTCGCCGCCGCCGAACCTGCGCCCGCCGCAACACCAGCACGCAACGCGCCGGCCGCTCCGCGCGCGGTTGCTTCGGCCAGCAGCAGCGCACGCCGCCACACGGTCCGCAATGGCGAATCGGCCTGGTCGATCGCCCGTCGCTACGGGATCCCGGTCAAGGCCTTGTTGTCGTTCAACAACCTCGATGCGCGCGCCGTCCTCAAGCCCGGCATGGTGCTGCGTTACGAAGAAGCGCGATAAGCCGCGCCCCTCCGATTGCAGAACGCCCGGCAACGCCGGGCGTTCTTTTGTCCGGCGGAGCGCCCTCGGGCGCAAGCGGATCATCCCTGATCGAAAGCAGCGCCTTGCGGACACGGCAATATGTTTACCCGCCTCGGTAGTCGCGGCGGCTTCGCCGCTGAAGCCGCTCCTGCGACAGGCGTGCAGGCCCCACAAAAAAGCCCGGCCATTGGCCGGGCTTTTCGTCTTCATCCCTTCAGGGAATCAGAGCTGCGATTCCTGCACCTGCACCTTGAAGCGCTTGCGCATGCCATCGACGTAGGCCTTGGCCGCAGCGGCACCATCAATCTGGCTGAGCTGCTGCTTGAGCATGGCCTGCTGCTGTTCCGGCACTTCGGCGGGGTTGCCCGGGGTCACCTTGGTCACCGCGAACAACGCATAGCGACCATCCTCGAGCGCGACCTTGCCGTAGCTGGGCTTGTCCGCAGTCGGCGGCGCAGCACTGAACACGGCACGGTTGGCGACAGCGCTGGGCATCGGCGCGTTGCGCGGCAGGCCAGGGATCGGCATCAGCTGCAGCTTCTCCGCCTCGGCCAGTGCCTGCAGGGTCTGCCCGCCGTTCAACTTGGCCAGCAGTGCATCGGCGGCCTTGTTCGAAGCCTCCTCGACGCGGTGCTCGCGCACCGCAGCGATCACCTGGTCACGCGCCTTGTCCAGCGGAATGGCCTGCTCCGGCGTATGCGCGGTAACGCGGATCATCACGCTGTGGTTCGGTGCCAGTTCGATCGGATCGCTGACAGTGCCATCCTCGACCAACGCATCGGAGAACGCCGCCTTCAGCACCGCCGGGTTGGTGGCGATGCCGCTGGCGGTGGCACGGCTGAACGGCGCAAGGGTCTGCACCGGCAGCCCCACTTCCTTGGCCGCCGGCTCCAGCGCGGTCGGATTCTTGTAGACCAGGTCCACCAGACGACCGCTCAGGTCGTTGAACGCACGCTCGGTGTCGGCCTGCAGCTGCTCGGCCGCCAACTGGTCACGTACTTCCTCGAACGGACGGCCTTCGCCACCCTTGATCTCGCGCAGCTTCAGCACGTGGTAGCCGAACTCGGTCTTCACCGGCCCGACCACGTCGCCCGCCTTCATCGCGAACAGCGCATCTTCGAACGGCTTGACCATCACGCCCTTCTCGACCCAACCCAGGTCACCACCGGTGTCCTTGGAACCGGGATCCTGCGAATTGGCCTTGGCCAGTGCGGCGAAATCGGCCCCCGGCTGCTTGGCCTCGGCGGCCAGCTGGGTGGCCTTGGCCTCGGCGGCCTTCTGCGACGCCTCGTCGCTGCCGGCGCTGATCAGGATGTGCGAAGCCAAACGCTGGTCCGCCGACACGAAACGTGCCTTCTCGTCCTCGTAGCGCTTGCGCAGCGTCGCCTCGTCCGCAGCAGCAGCTGGCGGCATCGCCGCCGCGTTGAGCTCCACGTATTCCAGCGACACCGTCTCCGGCTGCAGGAACTGCTTGGGATGGGTGTCGTACCACTGCTTGATCTCGGCATCGCTGACCGCGGCGGTGTCGGCCTCCGGAGCCGGCAGCAGCGCGAACTCGGTGTCACGGGTTTCACCCAGCAGCTTCAACAGGCGCTCGCTTTCGCCCTTGGTGGTGAACCCCGACTGCGCCAACGCATTGGGAATGATCGACTGCTGCAGGCTGGTACGCACCAGCTGCTCGAACATCGCCGGCGTGCGCGGCGGGTTGCCCTGCGCCAGGGTCAGTCGGTACTGGTCGCCATCGAACTTGCCGTCGCGCTTGAACGCGTCGATGCTGTTGATGTAATCGCGCACTGCGGCGTCACCGACGACGATATGCGCATCTTCGGCGGCCAAGCGCACCACCTGCTCGTCGATCAGCTGGTCGAGCACGGCGCGCTTGCTTTCGGTGGTCTCGAACTCACGGGGGTCGAAGTTGTCGCCCTGCATTTCGCGCGCCTGCATGCGCGCCTGTTCGAAACGCGTCCGGAAGTCCTCGACGCTGATCTCGTGGTGGTTCCACAGGAACGACATCGGCCACCACGACGGCGCCGAGCGCCACCACGACGGCGGTGCCGATACCTTGGCCACGTTCTGTGCGCCGACGCCACCGAGGTAGCTGTTGTCGATCACGAACAGGAACGGGATCATCAGCAGGCCCATGATCACGGTAACGATCCAGCCTGAGGTCTTGTCGCGAAGTTTCTGCAGCATGGGAAAAATCAGGGCCTATTGGCGAGCCGGGCAGTGTAACCCGCTTCCCCCTTGACTCCCAAACAAGCCCTCCGCAGGCGGGCGGCCAAAGAAAAAGCCCCCGGCTTGCGCCGAGGGCTTTTGAGACAACTGGCGGAGCGGACGGGACTCGAACCCGCGACCTCCGGCGTGACAGGCCAGCATTCTAACCAGCTGAACTACCGCTCCACGTTTTGACTCGTCCACCGCCGGAAACCCGACGATGCGCGCTCCGGGGAGCGACTTGATTAATGGCGGAGCGGACGGGACTCGAACCCGCGACCTCCGGCGTGACAGGCCAGCATTCTAACCAGCTGAACTACCGCTCCGCATTAACTTTTTTAGTTTTCCTTCAACCAAAGTGGTTTCGAGAAAACAAGGCCCCCGATCGCTCAGGGGCCGGTATGAAGTGGCGGAGCGGACGGGACTCGAACCCGCGACCTCCGGCGTGACAGGCCAGCATTCTAACCAACTGAACTACCGCTCCACTTTCAAACTTTTCGTTGGTGCTTATTGGTGGGTGCTGAGGGTTTCGAACCCCCGACCCTCTCCTTGTAAGGGAGACGCTCTACCACTGAGCTAAGCACCCCCGGTGAGCCGCTTAGTTTACAGCGTCCTTCAGGGCTTTACCAGCCTTGAAGGCAGGATTTTTTGCAGCGGCGATCTTGATCTCTTCGCCGGTCTTCGGATTGCGGCCGGTGCGCTCGGCGCGCTCGCGAACCTGGAACGTACCGAAGCCCACCAGAGTCACGGCATCGCCCTTCTTCAGGGCCTTGGTGATCTCGGCGATGACAGCGTCAACTGCACGGCCAGCCTCGGCCTTGGACAGGTCAGCAGCAGCGGCAACGCCATCAATCAATTCGGTCTTGTTCATTCTGTAAAACTCCCTTTGCGGCAAATCCGCGGAATAGTTGGGTGGGTCGCTGCCGCTATGGCAAGGCAACGACCGGAGATCCTGCATTCACGCCACATCGCAGAACAGCGTGTGCGCGAGTGGCACTTTTATACCAGCGCCCCCCTACCCACGCAAGCTGAAAAGCCAATAACGGCGCGGGTTTCGGGGGGTTTTGCGTTCACATTTCAATGCTTGACGCGCGCACTCGGAGCTGCCTTGGACTTGCCACGGACAGTGACACGCTGCGCAGTTTTACGCGTCTTCTTCGGCGCCAGCGGCGACTCCAACGCGATGTCCAGCACCTCGTCGATCCACTTCACCGGGACGATCTTCAGATCGCGGGTGACGTTGGCCGGGATGTCCGCCAGGTCCTTGCGGTTCTCATCGGGGATGATCACCGTGCGCACGCCACCGCGCAGCGCGGCCAGCAGCTTTTCCTTCAGGCCACCGATGGCGGTGACGCGCCCGCGCAGGGTGATTTCACCGGTCATCGCCACCTCGGCCTTGACCGGCACCTTGGTCAGGGTCGACACCAGCGAGGTGACCATCGCGATGCCGGCGCTCGGGCCGTCCTTCGGGGTGGCACCGTCGGGCACGTGCAGGTGCACGTCGTGCTTCTGCAGGAAGTCCACGTCGATGCCCAGCGCCTGGGCACGCGCACGCACCACCGACAGCGCCGCGGTCGCCGATTCCTTCATCACGTTGCCGAGCTGGCCGGTCAGCGTCACCGCGCCCTTGCCCGGGATCAGGGTGGACTCGATCTGCAGCAGGTCGCCGCCGACCTCCGTCCAGGCCAGGCCGGTGACCAGGCCGATCTCGTTGGCTTCCTCGGCGCGGCCGAAGTCGAAGCGACGCACGCCCAGGTACTTGTCCAGGTTCTTGCCGTCGACCACGACCAGCGCCTTGGCCTTCTTGGCGCCCTTCCTGGCCTTCTTCTCCACCTGCGGGCCCGCCAGCGCGATCTCCTTGACCACCTTGCGGCAGATCTTGGCGATCTCACGCTCGAGGTTACGCACGCCGGATTCGCGCGTGTAATAACGCACGATGTCGCGGATGGCGTCTTCCTCGACCGACAGTTCCTCGGTCTTCAGGCCGTTGGCCTTGAGCTGCTTGGGCACCAAGTAACGGGTGGCGATGTTGAGCTTCTCATCCTCGGTGTAGCCGGGGATGCGGATGACCTCCATGCGGTCCAGCAGCGGGCCGGGGATGTTGAGCGAGTTCGAGGTCGCCACGAACATCACTTCGCTCAGGTCCAGGTCCACTTCCAGGTAGTGGTCGTTGAAGGCGTTGTTCTGCTCGGGGTCGAGCACTTCCAGCAACGCCGAGGACGGGTCACCACGGAAATCCATCGACATCTTGTCGATCTCGTCGAGCACGAACAGCGGGTTCTTGCTGCCGACCTTGTTGAGGTTCTGCACGATGCGGCCCGGCATCGAACCGACGTAGGTACGACGGTGGCCGCGGATCTCGGCCTCGTCGCGCACGCCGCCCAGCGACATGCGCACGAACTTGCGGTTGGTGGCCTTGGCGATGGACTGGCCCAGCGAGGTCTTGCCCACGCCCGGCGGCCCGACCAGGCACAGGATCGGCCCCTTCATCTGCTTCACGCGCGACTGCACGGCAAGGTATTCAAGGATGCGGTCCTTGACCTTGTCCAGGCCGTAATGGTCGGCGTCGAGCGTGTCCTGGGCGACCTTCAGGTCCTTGCGCACCTTGGTGCGCTTCTTCCACGGCACGCCCAGCAGCCATTCCAGGTAGTTGCGCACGACGGCCGCTTCGGCCGACATCGGCGACATCTGCTTGAGCTTGTTGAGCTCGTTCTTCGCCTTGGCCTCGACGGCCTTGGGCATGCCGGCCTCGGCGATCTTGCGGGCCAGCTCGTCCAGCTCGCCCGGCGCGTCGTCCAGGTCACCCAGTTCCTTCTGGATGGCCTTCATCTGCTCGTTGAGGTAGTACTCGCGCTGGCTCTTCTCCATCTGCGACTTCACGCGGCCGCGGATGCGCTTCTCCAGCTGCTGCACGTCGATCTCGCCATCGACCAGGCCGACCAGCATTTCCAGCCGGTCACCGACCTGCAGCGTTTCCAGCAGCTTCTGCTTGTCGGCCAGGCGCACGCCGATGTGGGCGGCGATCGTGTCGGCCAGGCGCGCCGGCTCCTCGATGCCGGCCAGCGTCTGCAGCAGCTCCGGTGGCAGCTTGCGGTTGGTCTTGACGTACTGCTCGAACAGCGACATCAGCGAGCGGGCGATCGCCTCGATCTCGCGCGGCTCGCGCGACTCGTCCGACTCCAGTTCCACGCCGTGGCCCTGCAGCGCGCCGTCCTGCTCGTAGACCTTGTCCACGCTCACGCGCGACAGGCCCTCGACCAGCACCTTGATGGTGCCGTCGGGCAGCTTCAGCAATTGCAGCACCTGGGCCAGCGTGCCGACGGTGTACAGGTCCGCCGCCGCCGGGTCGTCGGTCTCGGCCGACTTCTGGGCCAGCAGCAGGATGCGCTTGTCCGCCTCCATGGCGCGTTCCAGCGCCTGCATGGACTTGTCGCGTCCGACGAACAGCGGAATGACCATGTGCGGGAACACCACCACGTCGCGTAGCGGCAGGACCGGCAGGTCGAGGACTTCGAGTTGGGACTGCGCCATGGCGGGCTCCACTGAATTCGGGGAAGGCTGAATAAAAAAGCCGATGGCCCCGTTATGGGGCCATCGGCTGGGGGTTGCAAGAGGCGGAAAATCCCGCAGCTGAACCACAGAATCCCGGTTCAGCCCCCTCTGAGACTGACTCAGTCGCCGGACGCGGCCTTGGCCGGTGCCGGCGGGGTCTGGTAGATGATGTACGGCTCGGACTTGTTCTCGATGACCGACTCGTCCACCACCACCTTGCTGACGTTTTCCTGCGACGGCAGGTCGTACATGGTGTCCAGCAGGACCGACTCGACGATGGTACGCAGGCCACGGGCACCGGTCTTGCGCTTGAGCGCCTTCTTGGCGATGGCCGACAACGCGTCCGGACGGAACTCCAGCTCCACGTTCTCCATCTCGAACAGCTTCTTGAACTGCTTGGTGATGGCGTTCTTGGGCTCGGTCAGGATCTTGATCAGGGCCGGCTCGTCCAGCTCCTCCAGGGTTGCCACGACCGGCAGGCGGCCGACGAACTCCGGGATCAGGCCGAACTTGATCAGGTCTTCCGGCTCGACTTCGGCCAGCACCTTGCCCACTTCCTGCTTGCGCTCGGCGCTCTTGACCTTGGCACCGAAGCCGATGCTGCTGGTTTCCGAGGAACGCTGCTGGATCACCTTGTCCAGCCCGGCGAACGCACCGCCGCAGATGAACAGGATGTTCTTGGTGTCCACCTGCAGGAATTCCTGCTGCGGGTGCTTGCGGCCACCCTGCGGCGGGACGCTGGCCACGGTGCCTTCGATCAGCTTCAGCAGCGCCTGCTGCACGCCTTCGCCGGACACGTCGCGGGTGATCGACGGGTTCTCGCTCTTGCGCGAGATCTTGTCGATTTCATCGATGTAGACGATGCCCTGCTGCGCCTTCTCGACGTCGTAGTCGCACTTCTGCAGCAGCTTCTGGATGATGTTTTCCACGTCCTCGCCCACGTAGCCGGCTTCGGTCAGCGTGGTGGCATCGGCCATGGTGAACGGCACGTTGAGCAGGCGCGCCAGCGTTTCGGCCAGCAGCGTCTTGCCCGAACCGGTCGGGCCGACCAGCAGGATGTTGGACTTGGACAGCTCGACGTCGTCGCTCTTCTGACGGCTCTCGATGCGCTTGTAATGGTTGTACACGGCCACCGCCAGCGTGCGCTTGGCACGGTTCTGGCCAATGACGTACTGGTCGAGCACTTCGAGGATCTCGCGCGGCTTGGGCAGCGAGCTGCGTGCCGACTGCGCCTTTTCCTCAAGCTCCTCGCGGATGATGTCGTTGCACAGCTCCACGCATTCATCGCAGATGAACACGCTCGGGCCCGCGATCAGCTTGCGTACCTCGTGCTGACTCTTGCCGCAGAACGAGCAGTACAGAATCTTGCCGCTGCTGTCCCCGGAACGACCTTGCCGGTCTTCGCTCATGCTTCGCTTACCCAGTTGCTTCCCCCTCTGAACAGGGGGTTCGATTTCGAGAATAGCACAGGGCCGGATGGACGCCAGTCCAGTTCCGACCCTGCAAAAAATGCCGTATTTTCGGCCACTTGCACCGTTACCCGGCCTGGATCGACTCGTCCGGACGACGCTCCAGCACCTGGTCGACCAGACCATAGGCTACCGAGTCGGCCGCACTCTTGAAGTTGTCGCGCTCGGTGTCGCGCGCGATGGTCTCCAGCGACTGGCCGGTGTGCTTGGCCAGCACCTCGTTCAGGCGCGAACGCAGGGTCAGGATTTCACGGGCATGGATGTCGATGTCCGTGGCTTGGCCCTGGAAGCCGCCCAGCGGCTGGTGGATCATCACCCGCGAGTTCGGCAGCGCATAACGCTTGCCAGCCGCACCGGCCGCCAGCAGCAGCGCGCCCATCGAGGCGGCCTGGCCGACGCAGATGGTGCTCACGTCCGGCTTGATGTACTGCATGGTGTCGTAGATCGCCATGCCGGCGGTGACCACGCCACCGGGCGAATTGATGTAGATGCTGATGTCCTTTTCCGGGTTTTCCGCTTCCAGGAACAGCAGCTGCGCCACCACCAGGTTCGCCATGTGGTCGTCGATCGGGCCGACCAGGAAAATCAGGCGCTCCTTGAGCAGGCGCGAATAGATGTCATAGGCGCGCTCGCCACGGCTGGTCTGCTCGACCACCATCGGAACCATGTTCAGGGCTTTGGCTCGGTTGTCCATTTCGTGAGGCACCTATTCTTGAGAAGTAACCCCCGCGCCGGAGCGCGGGGACGGAACGCCCGCCGGTTTACTGGCGGATGGCTTCCTGGAACGACAGCGCCTGCTCGGTGTGCTGGGCACGCTCGGCGATCCAGTCGATGACCTGCTCTTCCATCACGCGGTTCTGCAGGCCAGCCATAAGCTGGGGATCATTACGGTACATCTCAATGACCTGTTCCGGTTCTTCGTAGGTCGAGGCGATCAGGCGCATGGTTTCGTTCAGGCGCTTCGGGTCCAGGCGCAGCTCGTTCTTGCGGGCCACCTCGCCGACCAGCAGGCCGACCAGCACGCGCTTGCCGGCCGCATCCTTGAAGCCTTCATGGGCATCGGCCGGGACATCGCCCGGGTTGCCGCCCTGGCGGCGGATGGCATCGATCTGCTGGGCCAGCATCGAGCGGGCTTCACCCTCGACCAGGCGCGGCGGCAGCTCGACCGAGGAATAGGCGGCGATCAGCTGCTCGCCGACTTCGCGGCGCAGACGGTTCATCAGCGCGCCCTTGAGCTCGCGCTCCAGGTTGGAGCGGATGTCCTTGCGGAACTGCTCCAGGTCGCCGTTCTTCACGCCGAAGCTCTTGATGAAGGTGGCGTCCACTTCCGGCACGTCCTGCTCGGACACTTCCACGGCCTTGACCGTGACCTTGACCGACTTGCCGGCCAGCGCCGGCACGCGCCAGTCAGCCGGGAACTCGACGTCCAGGACCTTTTCCTCGCCCTTGGCCAAGCCAACCAGGCCCTTCTCGATCTGGTCGAACATCATGCCCTGCCCGATGATGATGGTGCCCTTCTCGGTGCCTTCGGCCGGCAGGCGCTCGTCACCGGCCTGCGACCAGGTTTCCAGGCCGACCAGGTCGCCTTCCTGGGCACCACGGGTGACCGGCTTCCAGGTGCGGCGCTGCTGGCGCAGGTTCTCGATCATCTGGTCGATGTCGGCGTCGGTGATCTCGGCGGTGTGGCGGACCACGGTCAGCTTGGTCACGTCGACGTCACCGAAATCCGGGATCAGCTCGACGGTGGCCACGAAGTCGAACTCGCCTTCGCCGGCCTTGTCGATGCGCGGGTTGCCGGCGATGCGCAGCTCGTGCTCGCGCAGGGCGGCGTCGAAGGTTTCACGCAGCAGGCCGTCCATCGCCTCGGCGCGCACCTGCGGCCCGAAACGCTGCTCGATCACCTTGGCCGGCACCTTGCCCGGGCGGAAGCCCTTGATACGCGCGGTACGCGCGATTTCGCCCAGACGCCCGTTGATGTGGGTCTGCAGACGTTCGGCCGGCAGCGAGAAGCTCAGGCGGCGTTCCAGGTTGCCGGTGGATTCGATCGAAGCTTGCATGTTGACTCCTGCCACCGGTGGCGACGGCCCCCGGCACGATGTGGTGGTTGAAACGATCCCAGGCGGCGGATTTCCGCCGCAGCCCTCTAGTTTGGCCGATAACGGCCGGCACCGCCAGCAGTGGGGGGCCATTCAGGGCGGCAGGAAGCGCGCCCGGCGGTGGGCGCGGTGAACCGGGCAATGGTGCGAAAGGGGGGACTCGAACCCCCACGCCTTGCGGCACTGGAACCTAAATCCAGGGCGTCTACCAATTCCGCCACTTTCGCAAGGCCGGTTCAGGGGCGCCATTGTTGCAGGCCAACCCCGAAAGCGGAAGCCGGGACGAACGCGGCAACCGGCAAGAAAAAAGCCACCGGATTGCTCCGATGGCTTCAATTTGGTGGGCTGTCAAGGATTCGAACCTTGGACCTATTGATTAAGAGTCAACTGCTCTACCAACTGAGCTAACAGCCCTGAAACTTCGGCGCGAATTGTACACCAGCGGTGTTTTTCGCACCAGCCCGAAAACACTAGGCTTACACTTAAAGAAAAAGCCACCGGATCGCTCCGGTGGCCTTTCAAAATGGTGGGCTGTCAAGGATTCGAACCTTGGACCTATTGATTAAGAGTCAACTGCTCTACCAACTGAGCTAACAGCCCTGAAAATCAGGAGGCGAATCTTAACGCATCCTTCTTTTTTTTGAAACCCCGAATTTCACTTCGGTGCTTCTTCATTCAGTGGGGTGGCTGAGGGGATTCGAACCCCCGACCACCGGAATCACAATCCGGTACTCTAACCAACTGAGCTACAGCCACCACTGAAACAACAACCTTGCCTACCGCTTGCGCCGATTGGCGCGCCCGACAGGAATCGAACCTGTAACCGCCGGCTTAGAAGGCCGGTGCTCTATCCAGTTGAGCTACGGGCGCTCAAGACCGGATCGTCGCACTCCGGTGCGCCTTGAGTGCATCGGATGGTCGGGGTAGAGGGATTCGAACCCCCGACATCCTGCTCCCAAAGCAGGCGCGCTACCAGACTGCGCTATACCCCGGCGGTGAATCTCTCCGGTGCCCCGGAAAGGTCGGCTATTGTCGGAACTGAAGCCGGATCTGTCAACGACAATTTTCACTTTCGTCGATGCAGGTATGCTGGGCGGGATAAACCCTCCTCACCCAGCCATGGAGCATTGCATGCGCAGCGGCAATCCGGCCCTTTCCGAATCCACCTTCCTCGACCTTGGCAGCGGCACCGTCGTCTCGCGCGGCGCCGATGCGATGACCATCAACGGCACCGTCAACAAGACCGGCATCCTGCTGCTGCTGGCCGTGCTGACCGCCGCCTTCGCCTGGAACGGCACGATCAGCGACAGCGGCGAACTGCTGCCGGCCGCCAAGCTGTACCTGTGGGGCGGCATGATCGTCGGCTTCATCCTGTCGCTGGTGACGATCTTCAAGAAGACCTGGGCACCGGTCAGCGCACCGCTGTACGCCCTGGCCGAAGGCCTGTTCCTGGGCTCGATCTCGGCCATCTACGAGGTGCGTTTCAACGGCATCGTGTTCCAGGCCGTGATCCTGACCTTCGGCACCCTGTTCGCGCTGCTGTTCGCCTACCGCAGCGGGCTGATCAAGGCCACCGAGAACTTCAAGCTGGGCGTGGTCGCGGCCACCGGTGGCATCGCGCTGGTGTACCTGGCCACGATCGTGCTGGGCTTCTTCAACATCCAGATCCCCTACATCCACCAGTCCGGCCTGATCGGCATCGGCTTCAGCCTGTTCGTGGTGGTGATCGCGGCGCTGAACCTGGTGCTGGACTTCGACTTCATCGAAAGCGGCGTGGAAGCCGGCGCCCCGAAGTACATGGAGTGGTACGGCGCGTTCGGCCTGATGGTCACGCTGGTGTGGCTGTACATCGAGTTCCTGCGCCTGCTGTCAAAGCTGCAGTCGCGCAACTGAGCCGACCGTCATGCAGGAATCGAAGGGCGCCGCGAGGCGCCCTTCTTGTTTGTGTTTTCCTGCATTGATGGGGTGAGGACTGGCTTGTTGTCCGTGTATGCGGGGTTGTTTGCAGCGAAGAACTTCCCCCCTCCCCGGCCCTCCCCTTCGCCTCCGGCGAAAGGGAGGGGCAATAGCGTCGGTTTCGGCGAAAGGGAGGGGGCTAATGCGTTGGCGTTGGTGGCGGACAGGCAAAAAGAAACGGAGCGCTTGCGCGCTCCGTTCTGGTTGAACCACAAGCGTTGGCCGGTGGATCAGATGCGGCTGGCGATGGCCTGGGCGAAGCCCATGGTGGTGCCGGTGCCGCCCAGGTCGCCGGTCAGCGAATCCTTGGCTTCCATCGTGGCGACGATGGCCTTGCGCAGGCGCTCGGCGTTTTCCGGCTGGCCGACGTGGTCCAGCATCTGTGCAGCGGCCAGCATCAGCGCGACCGGGTTGGCCTTGCCCTGCCCGGCGATGTCCGGCGCGGTGCCGTGCACGGCTTCGAAGATCGCCGCGTCCTTGCCGATGTTCGCACCCGGGGCCAGGCCCAGGCCGCCGACCAGGCCGGCGCACAGGTCGGAGATGATGTCGCCGAACAGGTTGGTGGTGACCAGGATGTCGAACTGCTCCGGACGCATCACCAGCTGCATGCAGGCGTTGTCCACGATCATTTCCTGGAACTCGATTTCCGGGTACTGCGCGGCGACTTCACGGGCGACGTTCAGGAACAGGCCCGAGGTCGACTTGATGATGTTGGCCTTGTGCACGGCGGTGACCTTCTTGCGGCCGGTGCTCCTGGCCAGCTCGAAGGCGTAGCGCACGATGCGCTCGGAACCCTTGCGGGTGATGCGGGTGCCGGAGAACGCGGTCTCGCCGTCGGCGGACACTTCCTGGCCTTCGGCCAGGTAGGCGCCTTCGGTGTTCTCGCGCACCGTGATCATGTTGATGTTCTCGTAGCGCGACTTGGTGTTCGGGAACGAGATGGCCGGGCGCACGTTGGCGTACAGGTCGAACTGGCGGCGCAGGGCCACGTTGATCGAGCTGAAGCCGCCGCCCACCGGGGTGGTCAGCGGGCTCTTCAGGGCGACCTTGTTGCGGGTGATCGATTCCAGCGTGGCAGCCGGGATCAGCTCACCGTGCTTTTCCAGCGCGACCAGACCGGCGTCCGCATCTTCGTACTGCAGCCCGGTGTTGAGCTTGTCCAGTACGAACAGGGTGGCGTCCATGATTTCCGGGCCAATGCCATCGCCGCGGATGACGGTGATTGTCTGCGTCATTTGTTAGGTATTCCGAACAGGGAGGAGTGATAGCGCCATCCGGCTGCCCGGATACCGGCGCGTATGAAACAGTTTCAACTGTCAATTATGCCTGATCCGGCCCCCTCCCCCAACTGGACCATGGTCTGGGGTTCAGCCGTGGTCGTGCCCGGCCGGGGCCTCGGCGGCACCGCTCTCCAGCTGGTCCAGGAAGTCCACCGCGCGGCGCAGGTGCGGGATGACGATCGACCCGCCGACCACCAGCCCGACCGAGAAGGTCTCGAAGAACTCCTCGCGGGTCACCCCGGCCTCCTTGCACTGGGCCACGTGGTAGCTGATGCAGTCGTCGCAACGCAGGACCAGCGAGGCGACCAGGCCGAGCAGCTCCTTGGTCTTCACGTCCAGCGCGCCGGCCTGGTAGGTCTGGGTGTCCAGCGCGAAGAAGCGCCGCACCACCTGGTTCGGCTCGGCCAGGATGCGCTGGTTCATGCGCTGGCGGAACTCGGTGAACTCGGCCACGCGGTCCTTGTCGGTGGGCTGGCTCATGCGCCCTGCCCCGCCAGCAGCGGCTCCAGCTTGCCGGCGCGATGCAGGGCCATCATGTCGTCGTAACCGCCCACGTGGACGTCGCCGATGAAGATCTGCGGCACGCTGGTGCGACGGGTCAGGGACATCATCTTCTCGCGCTCGGCCGGGTCCAGGTCGATGCGGACTTCGGTCCAGGACTGGCCCTTGCTCTGCAGGAAGTTCTTGGCCGCCACGCAGTACGGGCAGACCGCCGTGGAGTAGATGGTGATCTCCGGCGCGCCTGCGCCATTGGCTTGGTTGCTCACGAGGAAACTCCCGACAGGAAATGTTGTCTGTATATGGTAGCTGGCGACTGGATTTTCCACGCCACCGACAGAACACTGCGGATTAACCTGTGCTTCACACCGCGGCACCCGTTCCCCGTCATCCTCCGCCCTGCCTCTTCCGGAGCTCCCGCTTGCGCACGCTTCTGCTCGCCACCGCTGTCACCCTGGCCCTGGCCACACCGCTGTCCCGGGCCGATGACACCAAGTTGCCGGACATCGGCTCATCGGCCGGCGAGCTGCTGACCCCGGCCCGGCAGGCCGAGTACGGCGGGATGATGCTGCGCGAGCTGCGCAACTACGGTTACCTGCTGGACGACCCGCTGGTGGACGACTGGCTCAACACCATGGGCCGGCGGCTGGGCTCCAACAGCGCCCAGCCGCAGCAGAAGTACACGTTCTTCATGATGAAGGACCGCCAGATCAACGCCTTCGCCACGCTGGGCGGCTACATCGGCATGAATGCCGGGCTGGTGCTGACCGCAGAGCGCGAGGACGAGGTGGCCGCGGTGCTGTCCCACGAGATCGCCCACGTCACCCAGCAGCACGTGCTGCGCGGGGTGGAGCGCGCCCAGCGCGACCAGATCCCGATCCTGCTGGGCATGCTGGCGGCGGTGATCGCCGCCCAGCAGGCCGGCGGCAATTCCTCCGGCGACGCCACGATGGCGGCGATCACCTCCGGCATGGGCCTGATGCAGCAGCGGCAGATCAACTACACCCGCTCCAACGAGTCCGAGGCCGACCGCCTGGGCATCCGCACCCTGGCCCGCAGCGGTTACGACGTGGATGCGATGGCCGGCTTCTTCGAGCGCATGTCCGCGGCCATGCGTGGCAACGAGGGCGGCTACTCGACCCCGGACTTCCTGCGCACCCACCCGGTCAACACCACCCGCATCAGCGAGGCCAAGTCGCGCGCCGAGCAGATGAAGAAGGACACCCTGCTGCTGACCACGCAGACGCCGACCGGGATCCACCAGGAACGGGTCAACCCGGCCATCCCCGATACCACCGGCGACCCGCTGTCCAGCAGCGGCAACCCGCTGCTGCCCTCCGGCCTGCAGCTGTCGCTGCCCAGCAGCAGCCTGCCGCGCGGGGCCACCGGCCAGTTCGACTGGGCCCGCGAGCGACTGCGCGTGCTCAGCGCCACCACGCCCTCGGAGCTGATCCGCGAGTACGAAGGGCTCAAGCGCAGCCAGAAGAACGGCCTGACCGACGCCCAACGCTACGGCGTGGCGATCGCCCGCCTGCGCGACGGTGGCACCGCGGCCAGGCAGGCCCTGCAGGAACTCCAGCAGCTCGACGGCGAGTACCCCGACAACCTCTGGATCGAACTGGCGCTGGGCGAGGCGGAGTCCCGCAACGGCCAGTTCGCCCAGGCCAATGCCCGCTTCGACGCACTGACCAGGCGGCTGCCGCAGAACCGGCCGGTCGCGCTGACCTATGCGCGGGTGCTCAACGAACAGGGGGGCGAGGACGCCGGCAAGCGCTCGCAGGCGATGCTGCGGCCGTTGCTGGCCCGTTCCGGCGACGACCCGGTGTTCCAGGCCACCTTCGCCCGCGCCAGCGAACTGGCGGGCGACACCACCCGGGCCAGCGAAAGCTACGCCGAGGCCGCCTACCTGAACGGCCGTCCGGAACAGGCCCTGATCCAGTTCCAGGCCCTGCTCAAGCAGCCCAGCCTGGATTACGTCACCCGGGCCCGGGTCGATGCCCGGATCGAGTCGATCATGCCGACCGTGCTGGAAATGCGCCGGCTGGGCCAGCGTGACCCGGAGATGTCACGCAACTGACCGATGCTGCACGGGCGCCAACCGGTACGCCCCCCGCGCTGTCACAAACCCGTCATCAAACCGTAGTCTACTGGGCGCATTCCCGCTTGATGGGCACTAACGGTAGGCACGACGTGCAGAAACGCATCCTGATTGTCGATGACGAACCCGCGATCCGTGACATGGTCGCCTTTGCCCTGCGCAAGGGCGAGTACGAACCGGTGCATGCCGGTGACGCCCTCGAAGCCCAGACCGCCATCGCCGACCGTGTCCCGGACATGATCCTGCTGGACTGGATGCTGCCCGGCACCAGCGGCCTGGAACTGGCCCGGCGCTGGCGCAAGGAAGCGATGACGCGCGATGTGCCGATCATCATGCTCACCGCCCGTGGCGAGGAGAACGACCGCGTCGGTGGCCTGGAAGCCGGCGTGGACGACTACGTGGTCAAGCCGTTCTCGGCACGCGAACTGCTGGCGCGGATCCGCGCGGTGATGCGCCGCACCCGCGATGACGATGAGGACGGCAGCGTGTCGGTGGGCACCATCCGCATCGACGGTGCCGCCCACCGCGTGTTCGCCGGCGACGTGCCGGTGCCGATCGGCCCCACCGAGTACCGCCTGCTGCACTTCTTCATGACCCACCCCGAACGCGTCTACACGCGCTCGCAGCTGCTGGACCATGTCTGGGGCGGCAGCGTCTACGTGGAGGAGCGCACCATCGACGTGCACATCCGCCGCCTGCGCAAGACGCTGGAACCGTTCGGTGCGGAAAACATGGTGCAGACCGTTCGTGGCGCCGGCTATCGGTTCTCCGCTTCGATCTGAGCGGTGATGCGGCCGGCAGGCCGTGCCATGCGCTTGATGCTATAACCCGGGTTCATCCGCATGAACCCTCCGCGCCACCCCGAGAACGCAATGCCCCGCCAATTCCGATCCGCCTGGTTGAAGACGCTGGCCACCGTGGCCGTGCTGTTGCTGCTGGCCGGATTGCTGGGGACGTGGACCGGTCATCCGGCCCTGTGCGTGGCGGTGGCGGCGCTGCTGGTCCTGACCTGGCACTACTGGCGACTGCGCCAGGTGCTGCTGCGCCTGACCGCACGCCAGCGCTGGGAGACCAGCAATGGGGTGGGCGTCTGGAACGAGCTGGACCGGCTGCTGTACCGCAACCAGCAGGAGATGCGCGTGCGCAAGCGGCGCCTGATCGAGATGCTGCGCAGCTATCGCGCAGCCGCCGCCGCGCTGCCCGACGCGGTGGTGGTGGTGGACCGCAACACCCAACGCGTGCAGTGGTTCAACGAAGCGGCCACCAGCCTGCTCGGCCTGCAGCACCCGGCCGACATGGGCGCGGCACTGGTCGAGCGCCTGCAGCCGCTGCCGCTGGCGCATTGGCTGGCCGGCGGCCGCAACGCCGAGCCGATCCTGGATGCCAATTCGCCGGTCGACCCGGGCATCCGCCTGCACCTGCGCCTGATCCCGTACTCGGACCACCACTGGCTGCTGGTGGCGCGCGACGTCACCAAGCTGCTGCACCTGGAACAGGTACGCCGCGACTTCGTGGCCAACGTCTCGCACGAGCTGCGCACGCCGCTGACCGTGGTGCATGGCTACCTGGACATGATGGACCCGGAAGACTTCCCCGATACCGGCCCGATGCTGTCGGAGATGCGCAAGCAATCCCAGCGCATGGCGCAGCTGGTCGAGGACCTGCTGACCCTGTCGCGGCTGGAATCGCAGCAGCACACCGAGCTGGAGACGGTGGCGATGACCTCGATGCTGGCCTCGCTCAAGCGCGAAGCCGAAGCGCACAGCCAGGGCCGCCACACCATCACCGTCGAGGACCAGGCTGGGGTGGACCTGGCCGGTTCCAACAAGGAACTGCACAGCGCCTTCTCCAACCTGCTGACCAATGCGGTGCGTTACACGCCCGCCGGCGGCAGGATCAGCCTGACCTTCGCCCGCGAGGGCAAGGGCGCGGTGCTTGCGGTCACGGACACCGGCTACGGCATCCCGGCCAACCACCTGCCGCGGCTGACCGAGCGCTTCTACCGCGTGTCCAGCAGCCGCTCGCGCGAAAGCGGCGGCACCGGGCTGGGGCTGTCGATCGTCAAGCACATCCTCGGCCTGCACCAGGCCCGGCTGGAAATCCGCAGTGAAGTGGGCCAGGGCAGCACCTTCGCCTGCCATTTCGATGCCGAACACGTACGTCCGCGCAGCAACTCCCCCTCGATCTCGTCCACGGAAGACTTCCCGGCATGAACCCGCCCTCCCCCGCCCCCGTCGCTGCCCCCGAACTGTTGCGAGATCCGGCGCTGTACATCAACCGGGAGTTGTCGCAGCTGGACTTCAACTTCCGCGTGCTGGCCCAGGCGAAGGACGAGCAGGTGCCGCTGCTCGAACGCCTGCGCTTCCTGTGCATCTCCTGCACCAACCTGGACGAGTTCTTCGAGATCCGCGCCGCCGCCGTGCGCCACGCGCAGGAGTTCGGCCTGCCGCCGGCGCCGGACGGGATGAGCCCGCAGGCCATCCTGAGTGCCATCCACGACCGTGCCGCCGAACTGGTGGACCAGCAGTACCGCTGCTGGAACGAAGTACTGCGCCCGGCACTGGCCGAGGCCGGCGTCGGCATCCTCGCGCAGAAGGCATGGACCGCGCGCCAGCACCGCTGGCTGCGCGCCTACTTCCGCAACGAGATCATGCCGGTGCTGTCGCCGCTGGGCCTGGACCCGTCGCACCCGTTCCCGAAGATCCTCAACAAGTCGCTGAACATCGTGGTCGTGCTGAAGGGCACCGATGCTTTCGGCCGCGCCGGCCACCTGGCGCTGGTACGCGCGCCGCGCTCGCTGCCGCGCATCATCCAGCTGCCCGAGTCGCTGGGCGGCCCGCAGAACTTCGTGCTGCTGTCGGCGGTGCTGTCGACCTTCGTCGACGAACTGTTCCCGGGCATGGAAGTACAGGGCGCCTACCAGTTCCGCGTCACCCGCAACTCCGAGCTGGTGGTGGACGAGGAGGAAGTGGAGAACCTGGCGCTGGCGCTGCGTGATGAACTGGTCGACCGCGGCTATCGCCCGGCGGTGCGCCTGGAGATCGCGCACGATTGCCCGAAGCCGATCATGCAGACGCTGCTGCAGAACTTCGGCCTGTCGGAGAACGCGGCCTACCGCATCAATGGCCCGGTCAACCTCAACCGCGTCATCCAGGTCTATGACCTGCTGCAGCGGCCGGACCTGAAGTACCCGCCGATGAGCCCGCGCGTGCTCAAGACCTCCGAAGGCATCTTCGAGATGGCCGCGCGCAACGACATCCTGCTGCACCACCCGTTCGACTCCTTCAGCACCGTGCTGGAGCTGATCCGTGAGGCGGCGGTGGACCCGAACGTGCTGGCGATCAAGCAGACCCTGTACCGCACCGGCAAGGACTCCGGGATCGTGGAAGCGCTGATCCTGGCCGCGCGCAACGGCAAGGACGTCACCGTGGTGGTGGAACTGCGCGCGCGCTTCGACGAAGAGGCCAACCTCGGCCTGGCCGACCGCCTGCAGGATGCCGGCGTGCAGGTGGTGTACGGCGTGGTCGGCTACAAGACCCACGCCAAGATGCTGCTGATCGTGCGCCGCGAGGGCCGCAAGCTGCGCCGCTACGTGCACCTGGGCACCGGCAACTACCACAGCGGCACCGCCCGCGCGTACACCGACCTGAGCCTGATCAGCGCCGATCCGGACATCGGCAACGACGTGCACCTGCTGTTCCAGCAGTTGTCCGGGCTGGCGCCGAAGATGAAGCTCAAGTGCCTGCTGCAGTCACCGTTCACCCTGCACGCCGGCCTGATCAAGCGCATCGAGCGCGAGACCCGGCTGGCCCAGGAAGGCAAGCCGGCACGCATCATCGCCAAGATGAACGCACTCAACGAGGCGCAGGTGATCCGCGCGCTGTACGCCGCCTCACAGGCCGGCGTGCAGATCGACCTGATCGTGCGCGGCGCCTGCACTCTGCGCCCGGGCGTGGAAGGCGTCTCGGACAACATCCGGGTGCGCTCGATCGTCGGCCGCTTCCTGGAGCACAGCCGCGTGTACTGGTTCGGCAACAACGGCGCGCCGGAGCTGTACTGCGCCAGCGCCGACTGGCTGGAGCGCAACCTGCTGCGCCGCGTGGAAACCTGCTTCCCGATCCTGGACAGCGACCTGGCCAAGCGCATCTACCGCGAAGTGCTGCAGAACTACCTGGACGACAACCTCAACGCGTGGGACCTGCAGGCCGACGGGCGTTACCTGCAGTGCCAGCCGGCCCCCGGCCAGCCGCCGCATTCAGCCCAGCAGGCCCTGCTCGAAGCGCTGTAAGGCAGGGACCGGGGAAACAGGAACGAGGAGTGGAGGGGGCCGCTGCTGCAGCGCCCTCCGGCGACTACGTCGCGCCCGCGCGGGCGGCGGCGGTGATCGGGCGAGCGGTGCGCCGCCTGTTTTTTCCCGTTCCTCACTCCTCTTCACTCCCTCCTGCCAGTACCATTCCGCCATGCCCCAGTCCTCAACGACCCCACCGCCCCTGCAGGACGGCGACCTGCTGGCCGCCATCGACCTCGGCTCGAACAGCTTCCATATGGTCATCGCGCGCTACCTGCTCGGGCAGCTGCGCGTGGTCGATCGCCTGCGCGAAACCGTGCGCATGGCCGACGGCCTGGACGGCAAGGGCGGCCTGTCCGCCGACGCCCGCCAGCGCGCGCTGGAATGCCTGGCCCGGTTCGGCCAGCGCATCCGCAACATCCCGCCCTACCGGGTGCGTGCGCTGGCCACCAACACCGTGCGCCAGCTGCGCTCGCCGCTGTCCTTCCTGATGCCGGCCGAGACCGCGCTGGGCCACGCCATCGAAGTGGTCAATGGCCGCGAGGAAGCCCGCCTGATCTACCTGGGCGTGGCGCATGCGCAGCCCCCGAAGCCGGGCCAGCACCGGCTGGTGATCGACATCGGGGGCGGCTCGACCGAGTTCATCATCGGCGAAGGCATGCAGACCCTGGAGCGCGAAAGCCTGCAGGCCGGCTGCATCGCCAGCACGCGACGCTTCTTCCCCGGCGGCAAGCTGAGCAAGAAGCGCTGGAAGGACGCACTCACCGAGATCGGCGCCGAGTTCCAGCCCTTCGCCAACAAATACAAGGCGCTGGGCTGGCAGGAGGCGCTGGGCTCGTCGGGCACCCACAAGGCGATCAGCGAGATCTGCGCGGCGATGAAGCTGAGCAAGGGCGCGATCACCGCCGAGGCCCTGCCGCAGCTGCGCGAGGAACTGCTGCGCGCCAAGCACATCAACGACATCAACCTGCCGACCCTGTCCAGCGAGCGCCGCCCGATCATCGCCGGCGGCGTGCTGGTGCTGGAGGCGGCGTTCCAGTCGCTGGGCCTGCAGAAGCTGCTGGTCAGCAAGGCGGCGATGCGCGAAGGCATCCTCTACGACATCATGGGCCGTGCCAGCGACAACGACCCGCGCGACGAATCGGTGGCGGCGCTGACCCAGCGTTACGCCATCGACACCACCCAGGCCCTGCGCGTGGAGGCCACCGCACAGCGCCTGTTCGAGCAGGTGGCCGAAAGCTGGAAGCTGGATTCGGACGATGCCCGCATGCTGGGCTGGGCCGCGCGCCTGCACGAGCTCGGCCTGATGATCGCGCACAGCGGTTACCACACCCACGGCAGCTACGTGATCGAGAACTCGGACATCTCCGGCTTCTCGCGGCAGGAACAGCAGATGCTGGCGGCGCTGATCCGCACCCATCGCCGCGGCGTGTCCAAGGCCGCCTTCGATGCCCTGCCCGAGCGCCTGCTGCTGCCAGCCAAGCGTACCGCCGCCCTGCTGCGGCTGGCGGTGCTGCTGCACCGCGCGCACGAGCCGGACCCGATCCCGACGCTGGAGCTGTCGGTGGACGGCAACACGCTGTCACTGGTCCTGTCCAAGGACTTCATCGACGCACGGCCGCTGCTGCGCGCGGACCTGGTCGGCGAAGCCGAAGGCATGCTCGGCCTGGGCATCAACTTCCGGCCGTTCGTGGCCTGACCTCCCGCACGCGGCGGACGGAAGCCAACGGGCTCATGGCGAGGGCGCCGGTTGCGCCAGGGCCGCGAACTCCGGCCCGGCCACCCGCAGGTTCTGCCGCAGGTAGGCGCGCAGGCGCTGGCCGGCGGGTTCGGGCACCGGCCCACCCAGATGCCGCTGCAGCATCGTTTCCATCGCGAACAGGTAGGCCTCGCGGGGGATCGGGTCGACCGGCGAATGCCCGCCTTCCGGGTCGACCAGCAGGGTGACCGGGGTGGCCTGCGCCTTCAGCGTGGCCACGTAATGGGTGACCTCGCGGATGGCCACGGTGCGATCAACGGCCCCGGCCATCACCAGCAAGGGCCGGCGCATCCGCGCCGCATTGGCCGATGGCGACTGCACGTGCAGCCGCGCCCGGGTCGCCGGCTCGGTGGCATCCAGTGACAGCGCACGCAGCGTCTGCCGCAACGAACGATCGGGCAGGTCCCCCTGCTCGCCGGACATGACCAGCCAGCGCATCGCCCAGCCCAGGTCCGCGGGCGGCGCGCCGGCCACGCCGACCTTGAACAGCTCCGGCTGGAAGGTCAGCCCCAGCAGCGTGGAGTAGCCGCCGAAGGAATGGCCGACGATGCCGACGCGCCGTGGGTCGCCGATGCCCTGCGCCAGCAGCCAGCGCACGCCGTCGACCACGTCCTGCTGCACGCGGCCATTGCCGTAGTCGCCCTGCGGCGCGAACGTGTACGCGCGGCCATGGCCGGTGGAGCCGCGGAAGTTGGACTGGAACACCACGTAGCCGCGATTGGCCAGGAACTGCGCCACGCCATCGAAGCCGGGGCGGAAGTGGCTGATCGGACCGCCATGGACCTGCGCGACCAACGGCGCCCGCGCCGGATCCACGCCCGGCGGCAACAGCACGAAGCCATGCACCTGCATGCCATCGGAGGCGCGGTAGGACACCGCAACCTTGCGCGAGAGCTGGCTTTCCGGCGGTGCCTGCCCGGCCACCGCGGGCGCATCGAGGATGCGCCGCAGCCCGCCGCGCCGTGCGTCGTACAGGTACCACTGCGGGTCGCGCAGGGTCGCCGCGCGCGCGGACACCAGCCACGTCGAGGATGCGCCGGCGGCCTGCACGCCGATGTCGCGCCCCGGCAACTGGCGGGCGATGGCCGCCAGTACCGGCGCCGCCGCGCCGATGCCGTGGGTGGTGGCCACGGTGCTGCGGTAACTCGCCGCCACGGGCTGCTGGGTGGCCGGATCGAGCACGACCTCGTCCAGGTCGGCCTCGTGGCGCGGATCCTCGTGCAGCGTCCGCAGCGTGTCATCGGCCTCCAGGCGCAGCACGCGGCGGAAGTTGCCGCCGGGGTTGCCGTCCAGCAGCAGGCTGCCGTCGTCCATCGCCGCCAGCAGGTTGACCCGTTCCAGCGGCTGCAGCCGCAATACCGCCCGCAACCGGCCATCGGGCTGCACCCGGTACAGGGCGTCGTGATCGCCATCGAAGCGCGCCAACGCCACGATCCGCCCGGCCGCGTCCAGCGCGACGTCGTGGACCCAGTGCGCGTCTTCGCGCAGCACGCTGCGCTTGCCCTGCGCGTCCATGCGGACGATCCGCCAGCGCTCGCCATCGCCGGCCACCACGCGCTCGCGCAGCAGCACGGCCGCCGGCTGCGAAGGATCGACCTTCATCACCTGGCGCTGCTCCACGCCGCCCAAGGGGGTGCGCATGCCGCCGGCCGAATGCACCGGCACCATTGCCAGCGAACGCGGTGCACGCAGGAACAACCAGCGGCCATCGCGCGACCAGGACAGTTGCCGCGCCTGGGTGCGGCCTACCAGGACCCTGGCTGCACCACCGGCGGTGGGCAGCACCATCAGGCTGCGCGCCTGGCCCTGTTCGCGCAGCCAGGCCACCTGGTCACCGCCCGGCGACAACCGCACAGCGGTGAGTGCACGGTCTTCCAGGAACGCGGCACGTGGCAGACGCGCGGCGGGCGCCAGCGCGCGTTGCGCGGTGGCGGCGCTGTGCAACGTGGGGTCCGGGTCCGCCGCCGGCACGTCTGCGGCCACGCTCATCAGCACAAGCAGCGCCAGCGCCACGCAGGCGTCACGGAACTTGCTCATCATCATTCTCCATGGGTTTCCTGCCCGTTCCCGCACCACGGGAACGGGACCGTTGCGTTCAGGCGATGGCCGCGTGCGTCGACGCAGCGGGTACCGGCAGCGGTTCGCGACGCGGATACATCAGCCACAGGCTGACCAGCGCCGGCAGGCCGACCACGCCGCACAGCAGTACCCATGCCCAGCGCTCGCGCGGCGAATGCGATTGCCGCGCGCTCACCCAGATCGCACCCAGCAACGACGCCAGGCAACCGGCTAACGCCAACCACACCATTCCGGTTGGAACCGGCTGCGGGGGCGCACGCAGTGGATCCGGCGCCGCATACAGGTCCTGCGCACCGAGGCACAGCGTGCGCAGCACCGGCGACAGCCACCAGATGCGCGCCGGATAGGCCGGTGGCAGGTCGACCTGCAGCGCGCGGCGGGCGACCGGATGCACGCGCCCCTCGCCGTCGACGCGCAGCACCTGCTGGAACGGTTGCTGCAGCTCGCTGGACCACACGCCCCAGGTGTAGGTGAACGACACCAGGTAGCCATCCAGCAGCTCGATCATGTCCACCCGGCTGAGGTTGCCCACCGCGGCCGGCATCGGCACGCGCAGCAGCGGCTGCATCCGGTCCAGGCCGTTGGCCGCTTCGCGCCCGGGATAGAAGTAGGCCGCGCGGTCACTGAGCGCCAGCACGTTGTCCCCGGCCGGTGCCGGCGGGCTGGCCATCACCTCGCCCTGCGGCAGACGCACGCGTTCGAAGATGCGCTGCTGCTCGCTGTCGTACTGGTAGGCCGCGTTCGCGTTGAACAGGTAGCCGTCGTCGTACTGCAGCGTCGGTGCCGGGAACGCCGCCTGCGCCGGACCCGCCCCCAGCACACCGCGCGCGCGGCCGTCCAGCGTGCCGTAGCCCACGAAGCGCATGCCGTCGTGCGTGAACACCCAGCGCACCCTGTGTTCGGCATCGTCGAACTCCATCGGCGCCACGTTGGTCAGCTCGCCCCGCCGCGGCAGGCTGCGCAGCGGGTAGCGGGTGACCACGTCGGACAGGGCGATCTGTTCACGCCACAGCGCCGCGTCCGGGTCGCGGCTGTCGGCGATGCCGGACAGCAGGATGTCCTTGCCCTGGGCACGTTCGGCCTCGATGTAGCCGCCCTTCGGCGGCACCGGCATGTTGAGCGGATGCGTGCCGGAAAGCGTCCAGGTCATCTCCACGGCGAAGCCCAGCATCCAGATCAGGAAGTAGGCCCCGACCTGCACCGGCAGCGCGGTCAGCACCACCGCGGCGAAGCTGCGCGGCGGTGCCACCGGATCGGGGCGGAAGGCGATCGCCACCAGTACCACCAGCAGCGCCAGGATCGACAGCTGCACCGCGAGCATCATCACGCCGGAGGCCTGCGCGAACATCAGCAGCACCGGCAGCACCACCACCGCGAACGAATGACGGCGGTTGGCGACCATCGCATAGGCACCGGCGGTGTAACCGATCAGGCCGATCAGCCAGGCCGCGACCGGCAGCATCCAATGCCGCAGGTCCACCACCCGCGCGGTCATCGTGTCCTGGTACAGGGCCACCAGCGCGATCGGCAGCGCCATCGCCACGAACAGCAGCACGGCGCCGGCGCCCCCCAATGCCGCGGCGATGCGCAGGCGGTGCATCGGCCGGTGCAGCAGGCTGAGCCACTGGTTCGGCCGGCGGTAGCTGCCCATCTGGTACAGGCCCAGCAGGGTGCCCGATACCGCATAGGCCACGCTGAAGACCTGGTAGACCTGCAGCGGCTGCTGCGCCAGGTCGACCAGCCGGGTCAGGAACCCGAGGATGCCCGCATGCACCACCGCCGCGGCGATGGTCCACAGGCGAAAGCGCTGCAACTCGCTCTTGAACAGATCGATCATGATCGTGGGCTCCTCAGGCCGCCGCGGGGGCGGCATGGTTCTTGGCCAGGAAGGCATTGACGGCACGGTCCAGGCTGACCGCCATCGACTGCACGTTGCGTGCGCCGCACGCGCGCAGGAAGCGCTCGAAGCCTTCGTCCTGGTCGAGCACCAGGTAGTGGTGCAGGCCATCCAGGCGCTGCACTTCCAGCAGGCCCGGCACGGTGCGCGGGTCCGGCCCCTTGAACGGGACATCGGCGACCCAGTGGCTGACCCGCGCGGTGAAGTCCTCCGGGGCGGACATGTGCTTGAGCTGCCCGCGCTCGAGGATGATCAGGTTGTCGGCGACCCGCTCGATCTCCTCCATCTGGTGCGAGCAATAGATCACCGTGCAGTCATCGGCCGCATTGCTGTAGAGCAGCGACTCCAGGAACGCACGCTTGGCGACCACGTCCAGGCCCAGCGTCGGCTCGTCGAGCACCAGCAGTTCCGGCCGCTGCGCCAAGGCCAGCGCCAGGTTGAAGCCGGCGCGTTCGCCGCGCGAGAGCTGGCCGATCTTCTGCTCCGGCAGCACGTGGTAATGGCCGATCACGCCATCGAAGGCCTGCTGGTTCCAGCGGCGGTACTGGTGGCGCTGCATCGCGGTCACCTGCGACACCCGCATCCAGCCCGGCAGGGTGTGCTCCTCGTTGACGAAGCCGATCCGTGCGCGATCGGCCGGGGTCAGCTGCTGGCTGTCCTTGCCCAGGATGCACGCCTGCCCGCTGCTGGGGGGCATGAAGCCGAGCAGGACCCGGAACAGGGTGGACTTGCCGGCGCCATTGGCACCGACGATGGCGTGGATGCGCCCGCGCGGGATGGCCAGGTCGAGCCGGTCCAGCGCCAGCTTGCGGCCGTAACGCCTGCTCAGCGCCCGGGTCTGGATCACGTAGTCGGTGTCGGTGTGCATGTCGGTTCCAATGCCGCGCCGGGGCGGCTCAGGCGGTCTTGCGGGAGGCCAGCTGCTGCAGTTCGTGGGCCAGGCGTGCCTCCACGGCTTCGTCCGGGAAGCCCAGCGGGATCACGTCGTTGACGAAGCGGCCGATGGCCTCGTCGAGCCGGCGCTCACGCTCGGCATCGGACAAGCGCTGGCGGGGCGCAGCCACGTACAGGCCCATGCCCTGCCGGGATTCCAGCCAGCCCTCGGTGGTCAGCTCGGCGTAGGCCTTGGCCACGGTGTTGGGGTTCACCATGAGTTGCTGGGCCAGGCCGCGCACGCTGGGCAGCTGCGCACCGGGCGCGAGCGCGCCGGTGGCGATCTTCATCCGTACCGCGTCCACGATCTGGCGCCCGATCGGGCGGGGATCGCCGGTGACGATCTGGATCATCAATGCCTGGGTGCGTGCCATGTCCTTGCCCATCAACTGTACTAGTTGAAATAGTACAGATAGATCAGCCGGTGCCGTCAAGCCCCGTCCGACGAAACGCCCGCAGGACGACCCAAACCGGTGCCCGCGGCGACGAACGTCATGGGCCAGTCATCCACACGACACGCATTGGTCACCGCCGGTGCCCACGCTGTCGGCAAAACGGAGGCACTGCCATGCGCTATGCGATCGTCACCGAGACCTATCCGCCGGAGGTCAACGGCGTGGCCTTGACCGTGCAGAGCCTGGAACAGGGCCTGCGCCGCCGCGGCCATGACGTCGAACTGGTCCGGCCACGGCAGAACCAGGACCCACCGGCCGCGTACGAGCTGCTGGTGCGCGGTGCGGCATTGCCGCGCTATCCCGGCCTGCGCTTCGGCCTGCCCGCCCCGCAGCGCTTGGCCCGGCAATGGCAGCAGCAGCGCCCCGACGCGATCTACATCGCCACCGAAGGCCCGCTCGGCTGGTCGGCGATGCGCGCCGCACGCCGGCTCGGCATCCCCGTCGCCTCCGGGCTGCATACCCGCTTCGACGAGTACCTGCAGGACTACGGCGCGGCATGGCTGCAACCGGTCGCGCTGGGCTGGATGCGGCGCTTCCACAACCAGGCCGATGCGACGCTGGTGCCGACCAACGAACTGCAGCAGTTCCTGGCCGCGCAGGGCTTCTCGCGGGCACGCCTGCTGGCACGCGCGGTCGACGGCAGCCAGTTCGACCCGCAACGCCGCGATGCCGCCCTGCGCGCGCAGTGGGGCCTGCCGGACGATGGACTGGCGGTGATCCATGTCGGTCGCATCGCCGCGGAAAAGAATCTTGGGCTGGCGGTGAAGGCGTTCCGCCGCATCCAGCAGGTCAAACCGGACGCACGCTTCGTCTGGGTCGGCGATGGCCCGCTGCGCGAGAAGCTGGCCAGCGAGAACCCGGACTTCATCTTCTGCGGCATCCAGCGCGGCGAGGCATTGGCACGGCACTTCGCCAGCGGCGACCTGTTCCTGTTCGCCAGCCGCAGCGAAACCTTCGGCAACGTCACCCTGGAAGCCATGGCCAGCGGCGTGGCGACGGTTGCCTTCAATTACGGTGCCGCGCGCGAACACCTGCGCAGCGGCCATAGCGGAGTTGCCGTGGAGAACGAGGAAGGCTTCATCAACGCGGCCGTGCAGCTGGCCGGTGATGAGGAGATGCGTACCACCCTGGGCGCCAACGCCAACCGCGCGATGCAGCGGCTGCACCCGGAGCAGGTGGTCGCCGAATTCGAAGCCCTGCTCGATGAACTTGCCCTGCGGAGACGTGCCCATGTCGTTGCTGCCGCCTGAAGGTATCGCCGCCCGCGAGGCACGCTGGTGCCGCCGCGCCAACCGCTACGGCCGCCGCCGTGGCATCCGCATCGTGTTCTCCACGCTGAGCCGGCTGGGCGATGGGGTGTTCTGGTACATGCTGATGGGCGCCCTGGTGCTGGCCGATGGCCTGGACGGCCTGCAGGCCTCGATCCACATGGCCATCACCGGGGCCGTCGCACTGACCCTGTACAAGGGCCTCAAGCGCTGGACGCGCCGCCCGCGCCCGTTCGCCGCCGATGTGCGCATCCGCGCCTGGGTCGCGCCGCTGGACGAGTACAGCTTCCCCTCCGGCCACACCCTGCATGCGGTGTCCTTCACCGTGGTGGCGCTGGCCTACTACCCGTGGCTGGCACCGCTGCTGGTGCCGTTCACCGCGGGCGTGGCGATGTCGCGCGTGGTACTGGGCCTGCACTACCCCAGCGACGTCCTGGCCGCCACCGGCATCGGCCTGCTGCTGGGGACCGCCTCGCTGCAGCTTTCCCCGCTGCTCGCTGGCTGAGGCCGGCGGGCGCGCGTGGCCGCCGCGCACGCCCTACAATGCGCGCATGACCACGTTGTTCATCTCCGATCTGCACCTGGACCCCAGCCGTCCAGCCATCACCGAACTGTTCCTGGCCTTCCTGCGCGATGAAGCCCGGCAGGCCGAGGCGCTGTACATCCTGGGCGACCTGTTCGAAGCCTGGATCGGCGATGACACGCCCTCGGCCGCCGCCGATGCGGTGGCCACGGCACTGCGCGGGATCAGTGATGCCGGCGTGCCGGTGTACTTCATCCGCGGCAACCGCGACTTCCTGGTCGGCAACGACTACGCGGCCCGTGCCGGCATGCGCATCCTGCCGGACCCGGCGGTGATCGAGTTGTATGGCAAGCCGGTGATGCTGCAGCACGGCGACCTGCTCTGCACCGACGACGTCGCCTACCAGGCCTTCCGCGCACAGACCCGCGATCCGGCGTTCATCGCGCAGTTCCTGTCGCAACCGCTGGAAGCCCGCATCGCCTTCGCACAGAAAGCGCGCGCGGCCAGCCAGGCGCGCCAGTCGGAGATGAAGCAAGGCGACCGCGCGCAGTTCGAGACCGTGACCGACGTGGCCCCGGCCGAAGTGGCCGCCACGTTCCAGCGCTATGGCGTGGACACGATGATCCATGGCCACACCCACCGCCCTGCGATCCACACCCTGCAGGCCGGCGATCACGCCTGCACGCGCATCGTGCTCGGCGATTGGTACGAACAGGGTTCGGTGCTGCGCGTGGATGCCGACGGCTACCGGCTGGAAGCGTTGTTCGCATCCCCCTGATGCGATAGCGCCGGGCTCTGCTTGGCCGTGAGCGTCGCCGCCCACGTCCAAAGCCCCCCTCCCCTTTCCCGTGGCAAAGGGAGGGGGCAAAGCATCACTCAGGTGGCGTGATAGCAGGCGTCAGGGCGCTTCCACCGGCACGGCCGGATCGCGGGCGCAGCCTTTGAAGGTGTTCTTGCCCAGCACGAACTCAGCCGTGAACGGGTGGCTGAGGTCGGACATGCCGTCCGAACAGGTCGCCCGTTCGATGGTCAGGCGGAATGCGTTGTCGCCCTCGCCGCCCTGCACCTGCAGCAGCCCGTCGACCAGGCTGCGCGTACCTTCGAAATGACGCGGCGCGTCCTGCGTCTCCGGCGTGGTGTAGTCCAGCGTGCCGCCTTCCACGCGCACGCCCCAGAACGGCTCGGTGCCCGATGCCTGCAGCACCTGCGGGAAGTCAGTGCTTGCCGCGACGACCGGCTCTGCCACCGGGGCCGGGGCTGGCGCGGGGGTTTCAGCCACCGGCGGCGCCGGCTGGCTGCAAGCGGCCAACGTGGCCAGAAGCACGAGTCCCATGTATGCCTGCTTCATCCATTTTCTCCTTGGTGGGCAGCGGTGAAGGTGGCTACCTTCGCATCCCAGCCTGTGACGGCACGTGACTGGCGTCAATCGGACGGGCGCTGAAATCCTGCTTCATCGGGCGATGCTCCCGCCCGGCGGGTGACCGGATCCCTCTCCCGTCCGCACGCCAGCCTCAGCCGGCCTGCTCGACCAGGTTGGCCAACTCGTCCTCGTCGAAGCCGGCCAGCAGGCGGGCCTCGATGTTGAACGGGCCATGCAGGTAGCCACCGGCGTACTCGCGCAGCAACTGCTTGAAGCGCGCGCGTGGCTCGACGCCGGCGCGCTCGCAGTACCAGCGGTACCAGCGCGAGCCGGCGGCGACATGCGCCACTTCCTCGCGCAGGATCACTTCCAGCACGTCGGCGGTGGCCTCGTCGCCGAGCGAACGCAGCTTGGTGATCATCGCCGGGGTGACATCCAGGCCGCGCGCCTCAAGCACGCGCGGCACCAGGGCCATGCGCGCCAGGCCGTCATGCGCGGTCTTCTCGCACATTTCCCACAGCCCGTTGTGGGCGGGGAAATCGGCGTAGTCATGGCCATGCGCCAGCAGGCGCTCGCGCAGCAGCATGAAGTGGCGCGACTCGTCATCGGCGCAGCTCACCCAGTCGGCGTGGAAGCTGCCGGGCAGCCCGCGGAAGCGATACACCGCATCCCAGGCCAGGTCGATGGCGTTGAGTTCGATGTGGGCGATGGCATGGATGAAGGCCGCCCGCCCTTCCACCGAGCCCAGGCCACGGCGCGGCAGGTCACGCGGATGCACCAGCACCAGCTGCGACGGACGGCCCGGCATGCGGATCGGCTCGGGATCGGGGGCGTGCGCGGGCAGCTTCAGGGTGCCGCTGCGAAAACGCGCGGCGTAGTGCTGGGTGAGCGCGACTTTCTCTAGCGGGTCGGCGGCGGCCAAGCAGATGCAGGCGGCATCGAGCAGTGAAAAACCGGCAGCTTCGGGCGGTGGCAGGAATGTTGTGCCTGCAACTGCAGGCTGTGCTTGTTGCGGGTTCATGGGTGCTCGCATGGTGCCGCTTCTGTTCTGCCCTCTCCCCAACCCCTCTCCCGCAGGGAGAGGGGCTCAAGCGGGTCAGGCGCGGCGCAGCGTCTTGGCTTCGTCCGAACGCAACTGCTGGATGCGCTCGAAGTAGCCCGGCTCGATGCCGGTGACGTAGTGGCCGTTGAAGCAGGAGGAGTCGAACTCCTTCAGCTCCGGGTTGCCTTCGCGCACCGCCGCTTCCAGGTCTTCCAGATCCTGGTAGACCAGCCAGTCGCAGCCCAGGTGCTGCTCGATCTGCTCGACGCTGCGCTGGTTGGCGACCAGTTCCTCCACCGCCGGCATGTCGATGCCGTAGATGTTGGGGTGGCGCACCGGCGGTGCGGCGCTGGCCAGGTAGACCTTGCGTGCACCGGCGTCGCGCGCCATCTGCACGATCTGCTGGCTGGTGGTGCCACGCACGATGGAGTCGTCGACCAGCAGCACCACGCGGTTGCGGAACTCCAGGTGGATCGGGTTGAGCTTGCGGCGCACCGACTTCACCCGCTCGCCCTGGCCCGGCATGATGAAGGTACGGCCGACGTAACGGTTCTTGACGAAGCCCTCGCGGTACTTCACGCCGAGCACGTTGGAGATTTCCAGCGCCGCATCGCGCGAGGTGTCGGGGATCGGGATGATGGTGTCGATATCGTGGTCCGGGCGCAGGCGCAGGATCTTCTCGCCCAGCTTCTGGCCCATGCGCATGCGCGCCTTGTGCACCGAGACATTGTCGATCATCGAATCCGGGCGCGCGAAGTACACGTACTCGAAGATGCACGGGGTCTGCTGCGTGTTGGTCGCGCAGATCTCGGTGAACAGCTCACCGCGTTCGGTGATGACCACCGCTTCGCCCGGGGCCACGTCGCGCACGCGCTCGAAGCCGAGCACGTCCAGCGCCACCGACTCGGAGGCCACCACGTACTCGTCGCCTTCGGCGTGGCTACGCTTGCCCAGCACCAGCGGACGGATGCCGTGCGGGTCGCGGAAGGCCACCAGGCCCAGGCCCAGCACCACGCTGACCACCGCATAGCCGCCCTTGCAGCGACGGTGCACGCCGGCCACGGCGCGGATCGCCGCTTCCGGGGTGAGCATGCGCTGCGCGTCCAGCTCGTAGGCGAACACGTTCAGCAGTACTTCGCTGTCCGAATCGGTGTTGATGTTGCGGCGGTCGGCCTCGAACACCTGGCGACGCAGTGCCTCGGTGTTGATCAGGTTGCCGTTGTGCGCCAGCGCGATGCCGTACGGCGAGTTGACGTAGAACGGCTGCGCCTCGTCGGTGCCTTCCGAGCCGGCGGTGGGATAGCGCACGTGGGCGATGCCGATGCGGCCCTGCAGCAGCCCCATGCGACGCTCGTCGAACACGTCACGGACCAGGCCGTTGCCCTTTTCCACGCGCAGGCGGGTGCCGTTTGCGGTGGCGATACCCGCGGCATCCTGGCCGCGATGCTGGAGGACGGTCAGGCCGTCATAAAGCTGCCCGGCGACGTTCTGGTTGCCGACGATTCCGACGATGCCACACATGTTGCGCGATCTCCGCTGGGCGCAGGCGCCCGGTTAACGTGAAGGTGGCCGTGCCTGGCCCTGTGCCCCGTCCCGCGTGGAGTCGGGGTGACCCGGGCGCACCTGCGCCGGATCGATGTTGGAGGGCAACGCCCCCGCCGGGTCCACGGACCCACCTGCGCCGGGCTGCCCGGCTGGCGGCTGTCCGCTGCCCGCGTCTGTCTCGTTCGGTCGCGCATTATCGCCTGCCAGCACCGACTTGCCCAAGTCCATCAGCACGTCGTGCGGCAATTCAGTCAGGTCCGGCGGCTGCGGCAGTTTTCCACGCAGCCAGCCCACCATCGGCTGCAGCGGCGGCAACAACACCGATTGCTGCCATTCCGGCTTGCCGGGCATCGAGGTGAAGCCCAGCACCAGCACCACCAGGACCGCCAGCAGCACGCCGCGGACCACGCCCAGGCCGAAGCCCAGCAGGCGGTCCGGCCACTTCAGCAGGATCGTGGAATCGACCAGGCCGCGCAGCGCCATGCCCAGCAGCATCAGCGCCAGCAGCGCGCCGACGAAGGCCAGCACGTAGCCGCCGGCGTACTCACCGGCGGTGGGCTGGCTGCCACCGGACAGCACCCGCGCCACCTGTTCACCGAAATGGAACGCCGCCCAGCCCGAGACAACCCAGGACACCACGCCCAGCACGGTCGCCAGCAGGCCGCGCATCAGCCCGATCAGGGCCGACAGGGCGATCACGGCCAGCAGGATCAGGTCAATCACGGCAGGCCCGGTCCGGTCCCGGCGCGGTATGGGCCGGGACGGCAGTCATCGCTCGCATCAGGGATGCGGACGGACCATACCCGGGATGCCGACCTTGGCGGCCACCTGGGCCTTGAGCTGGTCGGCCTCGGCGCGGCTGGCCACCGGCCCGACCCGGACGCGGTTGAGCGTGCCGTTGTCGGTACGCACCTGCTCGACGAAGGCGCTGAAGCCGGCCGCGCGCACGCGGTCACGCAGCGCATTGGCCTCGGTCGGCTGCGAGAACGCGCCCAGCTGCACCGCGAAACCGACGTTGCTGGCGGCCGGGGCGGCCGGGGTGCGCACGTCAGGACGCGCCGGAGTGGTCGCCACCGGCTTGGGGGCCTCAGGTTTCGGGGCCGCCGGCTTGGGGGCTTCCGGCTTGGGCTCCGGACGCGGCGTGGCGGCCACCGGGCGTGCCGGTTCGGCCGGCAGCGGCTCGCTGCGCACCGGGGCCGGCGCAGGCGCCGCGGTCGCGGTGCTCGGTGCCGCCGGGGTCTCGGCCGCGGCATTGAGCACCACCACCTGCGCATTGACGTCGTTGCGGACCTTGCCCGCTTCCAGTCGCACCAGTTCGGCCTGGGCGCGGTCGGCGTACGGCCCGATGCGCACGCGCCATGCCGGGCGACCGTTGATGGTGTCGGCCTGGCTGAAGCCCGGCAGGTTGGATTTCTTCAGGTGCGCGATCACCGCATCGGCATCGGCCTGGGTGGCGTAGGCACCGAAATTGACCGCGTAGTTGCCTGCCGCCACGGCCGCGGGCAGGCCATTGGCCGGCTGCGTGGCCGGCGCCTGGGCGGTAGCGGTTTCCGGGGCGGTGGCCGGCATGCCCAGTGCCCCGCCGGCCGGTACGCTCGGTGCGACCAGCGGCAGCTCACGGGTTTCGAACTGGCCCGCGGCCGGGGCCTCGGGCGCCTGCAGCGGGACATCCTGCACACCGCTGTCCGGTGCCGGCCCCTTGACCAGCATGGGCAGGAAGATCACGGCCAAAGCCACCAGAACGATGGCACCAATCAGTCGCTGTTTCAGAGGAGTATCCACAGATGGCTTACGAGCGGCGTGGCGGAATGCCCCGGCGATTATATGCGTGGCGTCCGGCGCACGGCCTCAGCCAGCTGAACGAAGCAATGGGAGGGCGTCGGCGACGGTGTGGAACGAACCGAACAACAGCACCCGGTCGCCCTCGGCCGCCTGTGCCAGTGCCGCATTCAGGGCCGTCGCCACGTCCTTGGACAAGGACGCCGACGCTGCCGGGGTCTGCTGCAGGCGCTGCTGCAACTGCGCCGCACTCTGTCCACGCGCGCCGTCCAGCCCGGCCAGGAACCAGCCATCGACCTGCGCCTGCAGGGCCTGCACCACGCCCTCGGCATCCTTGTCGGCCAGCGCGGCATAGACCGCCAGGGTACGGCCAGCGCCCGGCTGCGACTTCAACGCCGCGGCCAGCGCGGCGGCGGCCTGCGGGTTGTGGCCGACGTCGACCAGCACTTCCACGCCCTTGCGCTGGAAGCGCTGCAGGCGGCCATCGATGGCCGCCCCGGCCACGCCCTGTGCCCAGGCAGCGCGCGGCACCGGCTTGTCCAACGCGCGCAGCGCGGCGATGGCGGTGGCGGCGTTGTTGCGCTGGATCGGTGCCCACAGTGCCGGCTGCGGCAGTTCGATGCGGAAGGAGACATCGCGCCAGCGCCAGCGTTCGGCATCGATCGGCTCGGCGAAGAAGTCGCTGCCGAAGCGGATCGCGTTGGCGCCCAGCACGTAGGCACGCCGCAGCACGCTGGAGGGTGGGTCGATCTCTCCCAGGATCACCGGCTTCCAGCCACGGAGGATGCCGGCCTTTTCCTCACCGATGGCCTCGCGGTCGGTGCCCAGCCAATCGGCGTGGTCGATGTCCACCGTGGTGATCACCGAGACATCGGCATCGATCAGGTTCACCGCATCCAGGCGCCCGCCCAGGCCGACTTCCAGCACGGCCAGATCCAGCTGCGCCTGCGCGAACACCCACAGCGCGCACAGGGTGCCGTATTCGAAATAGGTCAGCGGGGTGTCGCCGCGGGCATCCTCGACCGCGTTGAAGCCCGCCACCAGGGTGGCATCGTCAACGTCGGCGCCATCGATGCGCACGCGCTCGTTGTAGGCCAGCAGGTGCGGCGAGGTGTAGGCCCCCACCTTCCAGCCGGCGGCTCGGGCGATGGATTCGATGAAGGCCACGGTCGAGCCCTTGCCGTTGGTCCCGCCGACCACGATGCTGCGCTTGCCTGGCTGCCCCAACTGCATGCGTGCGGCGACCTCGCGCACGCGCTCCAGCCCCATCGCGATGGACTGCGGGTGCTGCTGTTCGATATGGGCGAGCCACTGGCCAAGCGTGGCGGGACGTGCGGAAGACATGCGGGACGTTCTCGGATCATGGGCCGGCGCGACGGCCGGCAGCGCGTTGCGCGCGGGAAAGGCGTCCATGATACAGCCGGCCTTTCGGATGCCCCCATCCCGCCGTGCGGACCACGTTCGGCACGGGTATGGCCGATGACACCCAAAGCACCCCATCCCCGCCCTCCCCTTGCCTGCGGCAAAGGGAGGGGGCAAGAGCAGCAGTGCCTCGCCACGTTCGGCAGGGCTGTGGCCGATGACACTCCAGGCCCCCTCCCCCGCCCTCCCCTTGCCCGCGGCAAAGGGAGGGGGCAGAGCAGCAGCGCCGGGCTGGATCAGGGTGACGTGGCTTTACAGCGCGCGGTGCTTGGCTTCGCCGAAGAACGGGGTGTGATGCGCGCAATCGTTCAGGCGCACCACTTCCAGATGCTCCACGTCCGGGCCTTCGAGCAGGTTGAGCGTGGTCGGGGCCTGGCGGAAGGTCCACAGCTTGGCGATCGGCAGGCCCAACACCTTGCACAGGATCACCCGGTTGACCGCGTCATGGGCAACGACCAGCAACGTGTCGTCCTCGCCCAGGTCTTCGGCGGCCTTGGCCAGGCCGCGCCAGCTGCGGTCCAGCACCTGGCGCAGCGATTCGCCGCCCGGCATCAGCACGGTATCCGGCTCCTCGCGCCAGGCGCGCAGGCGGGCCGGATCCTTGTCGTGGATCTCGCTGGCGAGCAGGCCTTCCCACTCGCCATGGGCGATTTCCTGCAGGTCCGGCTCGGTCAGCAACATCTCCGCGCGGGCGGTGCCCAGCGCGGCCTTCGCCGTGCTCTGCGCGCGGCTCAGCGGCGAGGCGACGGCGCGGGTGATCTGCACATCCGCCAGGCGCTCGCCCAAGGCCTTGGCCTGGGCCTGGCCCACCGGCGAAAGGGGAATGTCGATCTGGCCCTGGTAGCGGCCTTCGGCGTTCCACGGCGTTTCGCCGTGACGGGCAAGCAGGATGCGCATGCAGCAAGTTCCATTCTTGGGTGTGGGGCCCGCCCGGTGCTGGCAGCGGGAGGCGCATCATAGCCCGAGCAGACGGTGACGCCGCCCACGGTTTCCTTCGATACGGATCCCCCGCGGCGCCCGGATCCGGCGCATCACCGCAACAGACCACAACATGCGTGACACAGTCGCGCGCCTGTTCCTCGCGTACGATAACGGCTCCCTATCGGTGCCACGGTGTCGCATGAGGGCCAGCACCCTCCACGCCCCCGACGCGGCATGAGCAGCCCTTCCCCACCTTCGACTCCCGTCCCCGCTGAATTCCGCAACGAACGCCGCGATCGCTGGTTCGCGGCGCTGATCAGCCTGCAACTGCACCTGCTGATGCTGGTGCTCCTGCTGCACTCCAATCCACCGGTGGTTTCCTCGCCGCAAGGCGCTTCCGGCGGTGGCGGGCGGGTCAAGGTCGATTTCGTCGGTGAAGCGCCGCCGTCGCCGCGACCGGCCCAGAAGCCGCCGCAGCCCAAGCCCAGCACCACCCCGCGCGCGCAGCCCAAGCCGCAGGCCCAGCGCCGCAGCGAGGACCGCAAGCCGGTGCCCGAGGCCCGTTACATCGAGCCGCCCAGCGCTCCGGAACCGGACAATACGCAGGCACCGGTGCAGGCGCAGGCCGAGGCCACCCCGGCGACGGCGGAAGCTCCCTCGGACAGCGTGCAACGCCGTCCGCAGACCTGGACCGGGCGCCCGCCCGGCTGGGTGGAGAAGCCCACCGTCCCGGAAGACGGGGTTTCCAGCGGCATGGGCAACCGCACCGGCAACCGCGTCGACCGCAGCGGCGGCGAGCCCTCCATGGAAGTGGGCGGCTACCAGATCATCTACGACCTGATCAGCGACACCAAGCTGCGCACCTGGATGGAACAAGGCAAGACGGAACTCTCCATCCCGCTGCCCGGCACCACCTACCTGATGGTCTGCCCGGCCGAAGTCGCCCTGCGCCGCGGCTCCAGCAAGTGCCGCATGGTGCCGGCCGGCTCACCCGAGCTGAAGGACATCGGCGACGCGCGCGATTTCGTCATCGTGATGTACGTCTACCGCTACGGTGAACTGCTGTGGCGTGGCCCCGGGCCGTATCGCTGAGGCAGGTGACGGCGGCCGGAGCCCTGCCGCCCCACACGCAGAAGGCCCGGGCAGTCTCCCGCACGGGCCTCCATTCAAGCGAACCGACGCGCGCTTACTTCGACGCTTCGTCCATTTCCTTCAGCAGCTGCGGTGCCGGCGCCACTTCCTGCATGATCCAGCGCATGTAGCGCTCGTCCACCGAGATCATGCGGGTCATCACCGGGTCGAACACCCAGTTGCTGGCGACCGATTCCCAGATGCCGTCGAAGGCCAGGCCGACCAGGCGACCGTGCGCGTCGAGCACCGGCGAGCCGGAGTTGCCGCCGGTGATGTCCAGGTCGGACAGGAAGTTCACCGGCACGCTGCCCAGGCGGGCATCCTCGAAGCCGCCGTAACGTTTGGCCTTGACCGCATCGATCAGTGCCTTCGGCGAATCGAACGGATCGGCACCGGTTTCCTTGGCGACCACGCCTTCGACATTGGTGAAGGACGGCTGCACCTTGCCATCCAGGCCGGTGTAACCCTTCACGTTGCCGAAGGTGATGCGCAGCGACAGGTTGGCGTCCGGGTAAACGAACTCGCCCTGGCTCTTCTTGTAGTCGGCGATCGCCTGCAGGAACAGCGGACGCGCCACCAGCTCCTCACCGGTACGCACCTTGCGCTGGTGCTCGATCTCCAGCAGCGCCGGCATCACCGCCACCGCGTACTGGATGGCCGGGTCGGTGCTGGCCTCGAAGGCGGCCTTGTCGGCGTTGAGCCACTTCAGGCGTTCGTCCAGGTTGCCCAGCTTGGAGCCGTCCAGGCGCGCGACGGTCGCGTTGACCGCAGCGGCGTCGGTGCCACCGATCCACGTATCGAATGCGGCCAGGTGCTGGTTGGCCGGCAACTGCGCGTACTGCTGCAGCCAGTACTGCTGGAACTGGCGGTCCATCGCCGCCACGTAGCGGCGGTCCATCTGCTTCAGGCCACCTTCGATGGCCGGCAGGTCACGCTCCTGGTAGCCCTCTTCGCGCTGCGCGTCCGGCTTGGCCTTCTCGATGGCCAGGCGGTACAGGCGCACGGCGGTGCCCAGCGTACCGGTGCGGTTGAGCATGGCCAGGTTGAGGTCACGGGCCTGGTTGGCGCGCGACTGCAGGCCCAGTGCCTGCAGCTGGGCATAGGCATCGGCCGCCGGCTGGCCGGCGGCGCCGCGCCCGCGCAGCCATTCCAGCACCGCCGCTTCCTCGCGCTGCTTGTGCGCCAGCACGTTGTTGCGCTTGAAGCCGTCCAGCTGGCCGTCGTAGTTCTTGCTGGTGTTGTTCCAGCCGGCCATGCTGGCGGCGTACTTCACCGCGATGTCCGGGTTGTCCTTGCTGGCCGCCTCGACCATCGCGATCTGTTCCTTGTAGGCCTTGGCGATGCTCGGGTAGGTCCAGTTGGCGGTGTTCTCGAACTCGCTGACCAGCGCGTAGCGGTCGGTGCGGCCCGGGTAGCCGGCCACCATCACGAAGTCACCCTCGCCCAGCGGCTGGTTGGCCAGCTTCAGCCAGTGCTTGGGCTGGTACGGCACGTTGTCGGCGGCGAACGCGGCCGGCTTGCCGTCCTTGCCGACGTAGGCGCGGTAGAACGAGAAGTCACCGGTGTGGCGCGGCCACATCCAGTTGTCGATGTCGCCACCGAACTTGCCGACGCTGCCCGGGGGCGCATAGGCCAGGCGCACGTCCTTGATTTCCATGTTCTTGAACAGGCGGTAGGTGTTGCCGCCGGAGAAGCTGTACAGGGTGCAGCTGTAGGCGTCGTCGCTTTCGCACTCGGCGATCAGGCGCTTTTCCAGCGCTTCCAGCGCCTCGGTGCGCTTGAGCGGGTCGCGGCCGGCGCCGGCGATGGCAGCCTTGGCCTGGGCGGTGACGTCGGTGATGTCATCGAGCACGTAGATGCGGGCGTTCGGGCCGGCGCTCAGCTCGTCCTGCTGGGTCGGCGCGTTGAAGCCGTCCTTGATCAGGTTCTTCTCGGCGGTCGAATTCAGCTGGATCGAGCCGTAGGCGCAGTGGTGGTTGGTGACCACCAGGCCCTGCGGCGAGACGAAGCTGGCGGTGCAGCCGCCCAGCGCGACCACGGCGCCCATCGGGTCGCCGGTCAGGTTGGCCAGCTGTTCCGGGTCCAGCTTCAGGCCGGCCTGCTTGAGCGGGCCGGCGATCTCCGGCAACTGCTGCGGCACCCACATGCCTTCAGCGGCCTGGGCGGCCTGGGCCATGCCCAGCCCGGCGACGATGGAAAACGCAAGCAAATTCACGCGCATGAGGCAGTTCCGAAAGGTTGGAACGGCCGATTGTAACGATTGGAACCGCCAGCTTCCCCTGCCATCGGTCAGTACGGGGCGGTTACGGCGTCGGGCATATAATCGCGGCTCTTTTTCACACTGCGGTTTTCCTGCAATGGCACAGACGATGAAGGCGCTGGTGAAGCGCGAAGCGACCAAGGGCATCTGGATGGAAGAGGTGCCGGTGCCCACGCCCGGCCCGAACGAAGTGCTGATCAAGCTGGAGAAGACCGCCATCTGCGGCACCGACCTGCACATCTACCTGTGGGACGAGTGGAGCCAGCGCACGATCAAGCCGGGCCTGACCATCGGCCATGAATTCGTCGGCCGCATTGCCGAAATCGGCCCGGGCGTGACCGGCTATGAAATCGGCCAGCGCGTCTCGGCCGAGGGCCACATCGTCTGCGGCCACTGCCGCAACTGCCGTGGCGGCCGCCCGCACCTGTGCCCGAACACCGTCGGCATCGGCGTCAACGTCAACGGCGCCTTCGCCGAGTACATGGTGATGCCGGCCAGCAACCTGTGGCCGATCCCGGACCAGATCCCGTCCGAGCTGGCCGCCTTCTTCGACCCGTACGGCAACGCCGCGCACTGCGCGCTGGAATTCGACGTGATCGGCGAGGACGTGCTGATCACCGGTGCCGGCCCGATCGGCATCATCGCCGCCGGCATCTGCAAGCACATCGGCGCACGCAACGTGGTGGTCACCGACGTCAATGATTTCCGCCTGAAGCTGGCCGCCGACATGGGCGCCACCCGCGTGGTCAACGTCGCCAACCAGTCGCTCAAGGACGTGATGAAGGAACTGCACATGGAGGGCTTCGACGTGGGCCTGGAAATGAGCGGCAACCCGCGCGCGTTCAACGACATGCTCGACTGCATGTACCACGGCGGCAAGATCGCCATGCTCGGCATCATGCCCAAGGGCGCCGGCTGCGACTGGGACAAGATCATCTTCAAGGGCCTGACCGTGCAGGGCATCTACGGCCGCAAGATGTACGAGACCTGGTACAAGATGACCCAGCTGGTGCTGTCCGGCTTCCCGCTCGGCAAGGTGATGACCCACCAGCTGCCGGTGGACCGCTTCCAGGAAGGTTTCGACCTGATGGAACAGGGCAAGGCCGGCAAGGTCGTGCTGAGCTGGAACTGATCGCCAGCGCGATGCACACGAAAGGCGCCGCAAGGCGCCTTTCGTACATCTGCAGCAGCCCCGCAGGAGCGGCCTTGGCCGCGAAGCAGATGGTGTTCCAGATGCCAGATGGCAGGCATGCCTGTCGCGGCATGGACGTCATGCTTCGCGGCCAAGGCCGCTCCTACCGATGAAATAAAAAAGGCGCCTTCCGGCGCCTTTTTCATTACGCATCAAACAAGGATCAGGGCACGTCCACCGACACGGTGAACACCACGCCCGGCTTGTAGGTGTCCGACTCGCGGCGCAGCGCCGGCGCGTCCGAACCGAAGGTGTCGTAATAGCCCAGGGTGGCGGTGGCCGGGCCAAAGCCCTTGGAGACCGACACCGAACCATCGTAGTAGTCCGAGCGGCGCGGCCATTCGTTTTCCTTGGCCTTGATGGTGGTGTAGCCAACCGAGGCGCCGACCGAGAAGCCGGTATCGCCGATGTCATAGCTGGCTTCCACGGCGCTGTAGGTCTGCTTGGCATCGCTGTTGCTGTAGTCGTCGGCATAGCCGAGCAGGCCGCTGACGGTCACCGGGCCGTTCCAGGTCACCTTGGCCAGGTATTCGTTGTAGTCGATGTTGCCGTAGCCGGAAGACGAACCGACGTAGGTGTAGCGGTTCACGCCCAGGTCCAGGTTCCAGCTGTCGGACAGGTCCTTGTTCCAGCCGACGGTGTAGTCGACTTCGAAGTTCGGGCCGCCTTCGCCGAAATCGACGTTGGAGCCCCACACGCCGGCATACAGGCCGAACGGAGCGGTGTAGGTGGCACCGGCCTGGAAGGCAGCGCTGTTGTCGCTCTGCGACACGCCACGGAACACGTAGTCGGTGGTCACCCCGTAGGTAAGGCTGAACGGGGAGCTCGACTCCTCGCTCTCCTGGGCGCAGACGGCGAACGGAACGGACAACAGGGCGGCGCAGGCTACGGCGACAAGGCGCTTGCTGTGCATCATGCGGATCTCCAGGCAGTGGGGGGCGTCGGCCGGCGGCAGCGCCGGTTCACGAATTTTTAACCACAATGATATTGCGATGCAACATCCATCGCCCCCACGCACACGCCCCTGCCCTGTTCAGCCGCTTTCGGCGGCGAACACACCGTAGCGGCGCGCCGCCAACCGGATGGCCTGCCCGGAGGCATAGGCCGGGCTGCCGGGCGGCAGTTCGACCTCCACGTCCGCCGCGCTTCCCTGCAGCTGCGCCCGCAGCCGTTGCCGCGGCCCGCTGCGCTGCACCGAGCCGACCGTGGCGGGCCAGTCGCCTTCGGCGTCCACCACCAGATCCTCCGGCCGCACGAAGACCTCCAGCGCCTCGGCATCCGGCAGCACCGCCGTCCGCGGCCACCGCGCGCCCGCCACCTCCAGCACCGGCCCCTGCAACCGCGCCGGCAAGCGGTTGGCCTCGCCGACGAAGCCATACACGAACGGCGACGCCGGCCGGTCGTAGACCTCGCCGGGCGTACCGACCTGCTCGATGCGGCCCCGGTTGAGGATCGCCACGCGGTCGGCCAGCTCCAGTGCTTCTTCCTGGTCGTGGGTGACGAACACGGTGGTCAGGCCGGTGCGGTCATGGATCTCGCGCAGCCAACGGCGCAGGTCACGCCGTACCTGCGCATCCAGCGCACCGAACGGCTCATCGAGCAGCAGCACCCGCGGCTCGATGGCCAACGCGCGGGCCAGGGCCACGCGCTGGCGCTGGCCGCCGGACAGCTGCGCCGGATAGCGCCCGCCCAAGCCTTCCAGCTGCACCAGCGACAGCAGTTCCTCCACCCGCGCGTTGATGCGCGCCTTCGGCCAGCGCTCGGCACCGCGCCGCACCTCCAGCCCGAAGGCGATGTTGCCGCGCACGTCCAGGTGCTTGAACAGCGCGTAGTGCTGGAACACGAAGCCGGCCCGGCGTGCCTGCACGCTCAGGTTGGTGGCGTCCTCGCCATCGAACAGCAGCTGCCCCTGCTCGGGTTGCTCCAGCCCGGCGATCGCGCGCAGCAGCGTGGTCTTGCCCGAGCCGGACGGGCCCAGCAGCGCCAGCAGCTCGCCGCTGCGGATGTCCAGGCTCACGCCATCCAGTGCCGGAAACGCACCGAAACGCTTGCCCAGATGTTGGATGCGGATGTTCATCGTGACTCCTCAGTGGCGGTGCGCGGCGGACAGCGATTGGCCGTGGCGCCATTCCAGGAAAGACTTCAGCACCAGCGTCAGCAACGCGGTGCCAGCCAGCAGCGAAGCGCAGGCAAATGCCGCGCTGTAGGCGTACTCGTTGTAGAGGATCTCCACGTGCAGCGGCAGCGTGTTGGTGCGCCCGCGGATGTGGCCGGACACCACCGACACCGCGCCGAACTCACCCATCGCCCGCGCGCTGCACAACAGCACGCCGTACAGCAGGCCCCAGCGGATGTTGGGCAGGGTCACCTTCCAGAACATCTGCCAGGCGTTGGCGCCGAGCGTCAGCGCGGCCAATTCCTCGTCGCTGCCCTGCTGCTCCATCAGCGGCATCAGTTCGCGGGCAATGAACGGGAAGGTCACGAACACCGTGGCCAGCACGATGCCGGGGATGGCGAACACGATGCGTGGCAGCTGCAACAGCGTGTCGCCCAGCACCGGCAGGTGCAGGCGCAGGCCGTCCTCGATCAACGGCCAGAACCAGCCATCGCGCCCGAACAGCAGGATGAACACCAGCCCCGCCACCACCGGCGACACCGAGAACGGCAGGTCGATCAACGTCACCAGCCAACGCTTGCCCGGGAAGCTGTGCTTGCTGACCACCCACGCCGCCGCCACGCCGAACACCAGGTTCAACGGCACCACGATGGCGGTGACCAGCAAGGTCAGCTTCACCGCGGACAGGGCGTCCGGTTCGCTGATCGCCACCCAGAACGCCTGCACGCCCCCGCGCAGCGCTTCGACGAACACCAGCAGCAGCGGCAACAACAGGAACGACAGCAGGAACCCCAGCGCACCGAGGATCAACAGCACCTGCACCCCGCGCGGCTCGCTGGTCACCTGCTGCCGCGCACGCACCTTTTCACCCTGCTCCACCTGCACCGGCAACTCCAGGACCTGTTCGTTCATCGCGTGCCCCGCCGTTGCAGCCAGGCCTGCAGGCTGTTGACCAGCAACAGCACCGCGAAGGACAACAGCAGCATCGCCCCGGCAATCGCGGTGGCGCCGGCGTAATCAAACTCTTCCAGGCGGATGGTGATCAGCAGCGGCGCGATCTCGGTACGGTTGGGCAGGTTGCCGGCGATGAAGATCACCGAGCCGTACTCGCCCACGCCGCGTGCGAAGGCCAGCGCGAAGCCGGTCAGCATCGCCGGCCACAATGCCGGCACCACCACCCGCGTGATGGTCTGCAGGCGCGAGGCGCCCAAGGTCGCCGACGCCTCTTCCAGCTCGCGCTCGGCCTCGGCCAGCACCGGCTGCACGATCCGCACCACGAACGGCAGGCCGACGAACACCAGCGCCACGACGATGCCCAGCGGCGTGTAGGCGATCTTCAGGCCCAGCGGTTCCAGCCATTGGCCCAACCAACCCTGGCCGCCGTACAACGCGGTCAGGGCGATGCCGGCCACCGCGGTCGGCAATGCGAAAGGCAGGTCGATCATCGCGTCGAACACACGCCGGCCCGGGAACGAATAGCGCACGAACACCCACGCCACCCATGTCCCCATCACCGTGTTGAACGCAGCGGCGGCAAAGGCCGTGCCGAAGCTCAGGCGCAGCGCGGCCAGCACGCGCGGCTCGGTCCAGATCTGCCAGATCCCGGCCAACCCCAGTCCGGAGGCCTTGAGGAACACGCCGGCCAACGGGATCAGCACGATCAGGCCCAGCCAGAACAGCGTCACGCCCATCCCAAGGCCAAAGCCGGGCAGGACCCGGCGTGGGTGCCGCACGCGCGGCGGCAGTGCTTCAGCGCTTGCGGCCACCGCTTACTTGCTCGCCTGGATCTGGTCGAACAGGCCACCGTCGGCGAAGTGCTCGGCCTGTGCCCGTTCCCAGGAGCCGAACGCCTGGCGGATGGTGACCAGCTGCACCTGCGGGAAGCGCGCGATGTCGGCCGGCGCGGCGTACTGCGGGTTGCGCGGCCGGTAGTAATGGCGGGCGGCGATGCGCTGCCCTTCCGGCGAATACAGGTACTGCAGGTAGGCCTGCGCCACCTCGCGGGTGCCATGCCGGTCGACGTTGCGGTCCACCAGCGCCACCGACGGTTCGGCCAGGATCGACTGGCGCGGCACCACGATCTCGAACTTGTCCGGGCCCAGTTCTTCCTGCGCCAGGAAGGCCTCGTTCTCCCAGGCCAGCAGCACGTCGCCGATGCCGCGCTGCACGAACGTGGTGGTCGCGCCGCGCGCGCCGGTATCGAGCACCGGCACGTTGCGGAACAACGCGCGCATGTAGTTCAGCACCTTGTCGCGGTCGCCCTTGAAGATATGGTCGGCGTAGGCCCAGGCGGCCAGGTAGTTCCAGCGCGCGCCGCCGGAGGTCTTCGGGTTCGGCGTCACCACCGACACGCCGCTGCGCAGCAGGTCCGGCCAATCGCGGATGCCCTTCGGATTGCCCTTGCGCACCAGGAACACGATCGTGGAGGTGTACGGCGCGCTGTTGTCCGGCAGGCGGCTTTCCCAGTTCGCCGGCAGCAGCTTGGCCTTGTCGGCGATCGCATCGACGTCATAGGCCAGGGCCAGCGTCACCACGTCGGCCTCGATGCCATCGATCACCGCACGCGCCTGCTTGCCCGAGCCGCCATGCGAGGTTTCGATGCTGACGGTGTCGCCCTTGGTTTCCTTCCAGTGCTTGGCGAAGGCGGCATTGAAATCACGGTACAGCTCGCGGGTGGGGTCGTAGGAAACGTTGAGCAACTGCACGTCACGCGCGACGGCGGTGCCGGCTCCGAGGGTCAACAGCAGGGCCAGCGTGGCCACGCCGATGCGGGGGAGGAAGGAATGCTTCACGAAGGCTCTCCGTCAGAAGGAAACTTGCAGGCGCGAGAAAACGGCTTTTTCATCCGGCAGCCGTGCGGCGCCGGCAGTGGCATCGAAGCGGCTCTGCAGGTAGTTGGTGGCCAGCTTGAGGTTCGGCGTCAGGTACCAGTTCGCCCCCACCGTCCAGGCGCGGATGTGCGAGGCCGAGGTAGCGGGATCGGCGTAGAACGGGAATGCCGCCTCGTCGATCTCCAGTTCGCCATAGCGCGCGGTGAGTTCGAACGCACCCCGCCCGCCGTTGACGCCAAACGGGCGCGACGGTGTCACTCCGCGGTAGCTGGCGTCCTCGCCGCTCAGCACGTAGCTGGCCGTGGCCTGCCAGGCGCGGTGTTCCAACGCCGTGCGCCGTGCATCCCGCGCCACTTCCTGCCGCGAGGCAATGTACTCGGCCTGCAGGCCGAAGCCATTGCGGTAGAACCACCCCTGCGGCGACCAGCGCAGCGTGTCGCCGTCGGCGATCACCGCGCTGCGGTAGTTGAAGAACGTCGCCTGGCCGGGCGAGCGGTAGCGCGGCAGGAAGTTGTTGCCGCTGCCATGCTTCTGCCCGGCGCTGGCCCCCAGGCCGAAGCCCAGCCCTGCCCACGCGCTGTCCGTGCCCTTGAGCGGCTCGAAGAACACGCGACCGGCATACTCGAAATCATCGTCCGGGTTGCTGGTCACCGCATCACGGCCATCGACCGTGCCGTTGAACACGCCCACCGCGTAACTGAAGCGGCCCTTGCCCAGCTCACCCTGCAGCTGCACGCCCAGGTCACGGTTGGGCGCCAGCTCGCTGACCAGCGCCCGCTCGACGTCCACCAACGCGGCCGACGACTGCAGGCGTTCCAGCCCGACCGGCGAGGTGAACTTGCCCACCCGTACCGTGTAGGCCGGATCGAACCGCAGATCCGCATAGGCATCCACGATGGTGGCGCTGTCTCCGGCGAACTCCGGGGTGAAGCGATAAGCCACCCGCTTGCCCAGCGAACCTTCCAAGGTCGGTCGTGCGGTACGCAGCAGGAAGGTGTCGTTCTGACTGCTGTTGCCGACGAACACGCGGGCATCGCCCTGCAGCAGGCCGCGCAGCTTCAGTTCGTAGTTGCCATCGCCGGACTTGAACGAAGCCCCCTTCTGGTCGACGGTGATCTTCGGCGCGGCCTTGGCTGCGGCCACGCGTTCCTCTTCCTGCAGTTCCAGACGGCGCTCGATGATGCGCAGACGCTGGTCCAGATCGGCCAGACCGGCACCTTCGGCCGGCGTGCCGTCGGACACCCCGGCCAGACGCTCCAGACGTTCCAGACGCTGCTGCAGTTGCTCGACCGTCAACTGCTGCGCCTGTGCCGATGACCAGGCCCCACACACCGCCAGGGCCAGGCTGAGGGACAACAGCTTCCTGGTCGGCAGGGTGAACAGGGGGCGTGGCGCGGTCATCGACGGCTCCTGGCGGGCATTGGGCAGGCTGCTGATGCTGCGGGCGCACACGTCCGGGGAGAAATGACTTCCGGCGCGGCGCTTATAGCCATCGCGCATGACGCCCGCCGCGCTCACCCCGGTGCCGGTAAAATCGGCGTTCCTTTCCACCGCAAGACCCTGCCATGACCGCAACCGCGAACACCTCCCCGCTCACCCGGCACTACGCCGAGGAACTGGACACCATCCGCGCGCAGGGGCTGTTCAAGTCCGAACGCATCATCACCAGCCCGCAGTCGGCCGAAATCACCCTGGACGATGGCCGCAGCGTGCTGAACTTCTGCGCCAACAACTACCTGGGCCTGGCCGACCACCCGGACCTGATCCAGGCGGCCAAGGATGCGCTGGACACGCACGGCTTCGGCATGGCCTCGGTGCGCTTCATCTGCGGCACCCAGGACCTGCACAAGCAGCTGGAGAAGCAGATCGCCGAGTTCTTCGGCAAGGACGACACCATCCTCTACGCCGCCTGCTTCGACGCCAACGGCGGCCTGTTCGAACCGCTGCTGGGCGAGAACGACGCGATCATCTCCGACGCGCTCAACCACGCCTCGATCATCGACGGCGTGCGCCTGTGCAAGGCCAAGCGCTTCCGCTACGCCAACTGCGACATGGCCGACCTGGAAGCCCAGCTGCAGGCCGCCGACGCTGCGGGTTGCAAGACCAAGCTGATCACCACCGACGGCGTGTTCTCGATGGACGGCTTCATCGCCCCGCTCGATGAAATCACCGCGCTGGCCAAGAAGTACAACGCGCTGGCGCACATCGACGAATGCCACGCCACCGGCTTCCTCGGCGACACCGGCCGTGGCTCGGCCGAGGTGAAGGGCGTGCTCGACAAGATCGACATCATCACCGGCACCCTCGGCAAGGCCATGGGCGGTGCACTGGGTGGCTTCACCTGCGCCAGCGCCGAAGTGGTCGAACTGCTGCGCCAGCGCTCGCGCCCGTACCTGTTCTCCAACTCGCTGCCGCCGCACGTGGTGGCCGCCGGCATCAAGGCCTTCCAGATGCTGGCCGCCGCCGACGACCTGCGTGCCACTCTGCGCGAGAACACCGCGTATTTCCGTGAAAGGATGACCGCCGCCGGTTTCGACGTGAAGCCGGGCGTGCATCCGATCAGCCCGGTGATGCTGTACGACGCGCCGCTGGCGCAGAAGTTCGCGCAGCGCCTGCTCGAGGAAGGCATCTACGCGATCGGCTTCTTCTTCCCGGTGGTGCCGAAGGGCCAGGCGCGCATCCGCACCCAGATCAGCGCCGCGCACAGCCGCGCCCACCTGGATCGCGCGATCGATGCCTTCACCCGCATCGGCAAGGAACTGGGCGTGATCAAGGGTTGATCCAGCCCCACCGCGACAAACGAAAACAGGCGCCCCAGGGCGCCTGTTTTTTTTCTGCTGGCGCGGCGCCGGGTTCCGCTGGCGCCTTACCGATTTGCCCGGGCATCGCCTGCCAGGCCTGGCCCATCACACCAGGCCCTCACCTGCATCAGTTCTTGGCCGCCGCGTCCGCCGCTGGCGCGCCCTTGGCCACGCGGATGCCGTTGGCCTTCATCCAGGCGTCGAACTGGTCGGCGCTCATCCTGTTCTCACCCTGCTGCATCAGGAACCGGTAATTGCCCAAGGCATCCTTTTCGGCGGTCGGTTCCTGCACGGTCACCGTGATCGGCTTTTCCTCGACCTGTGCCACCGGCTTGCCCGACGACGCGCAACCCACCATCGCCGCCAACGAACCCATCAACACCGACACTCCGGATACGCGGATAAGAGCTTGCATGACCATCACCTCTGGAAAACTGAGGGCCAGTCTAATCCATCACTCCAACAAATCCAGCTATTTCACTGAATTCTATGGAATAAATCAGCCGCAAGGTGCGCGTAGCGCATTCAGCTCCGCGGCATCCAGTTCCCGCCACTGCCCCTTGCCCAGCGTCCCCAGCTGCACCGGGCCGATCGCCACCCGCATCAACCGCAGCACGTCGAAGCCCAGCACCTTGAGCAGCCGGCGGATATGCCGGTTGCGGCCCTCGTCGAGCACCACTTCCAGCCAGGCATTGCGTCCGCCCTGCTGCAGCACCTGCACCGAATGCGCGGCAAGGTGTTCACCGGCATCGTCGATCCCTTCGTGCATGCGTGCCAGCTGCGCCGCATCCGGCACGCCGTCGATCTGCACGCGATAGGTCTTCAACGGCCCCGTCGCCGGGTCGGTCAGGCGCGCGGCCCACTCCGGGTCATTGCTGAAGAACAGCAGCCCTTCACTGGCCTTGTCCAAGCGCCCGACCGGCGCCAACCACGGCAAGCCCGCCCCGTCGAAGCACTGGTATACCGTCTGCCTGCCCTGCTCGTCCTGCACTGTGGTCACCAGGCCGCGCGGTTTGTTCAGGGCGATGTAGATGCGCCTTTCCGCCACCAGCGGCTGGCCATCGAGCAGCACCACGTGGCGTCCGGCAACCACGGGGAACTCCGGGTCGCGCACCAGGCGCCCATCCACGCTCACCCGCCCCTCCAGCACGCGCCGGGCCGCTTCGCTGCGCGAGCACACCCCGGCCTTGGACAGCACCCGCGCCAGTCCGTGCCGCACCTGCGTCGCCGCGGCGCCCTTGGCCGAATGCAAACGCCCGCCTGGCTTGGCCGGGCGGGCGTTCGGGGAAGACGTGGGCTTGCGCGGACGCATCAGCAGCGGCGCACGGCGCCTTCGTCCTTACTTGGTTTCGGTGGCCGGCTGCGCTGCCGGTGCCGCCTCGGCGGTGGCGGCCGCATCCGGGGCCGGGCGCGCCTTGACCACGCGCACGCCACGCGCCTTCATCCAGGCATCGAACTCCTCGGCGGTCATGCGCTTGCCGTTCTGGCTCATGTCAAAGCGCCACGGCGTGTTGTCGAACTCGGTCTGCGGCTTGTAGGCGGCCGGGTCATTGGCATTGATCGCCGGGCGGGCCGGGATCGCGCTGGCGACGTTGTTGCAGCTTTCCACGCGCAGGCGCATCAGCACGCGGTCCAGCGACTGCTCCTCGCCACCGGCCGAACTCAGCACGCCGGACGGCATGCCCAGCTGGCCCGGGCGCACGTACAGCTCCGAGGCAACCGGGGCGATCACCGTGGCCGGCAGCGGAGCGGGCTGCATCGACGGCGCCGAGCAATCCACTGCTGCGTGGGCGGCCGGCACAGCGGCCAGCACGACGAGACCAGCCAGGGCGATACGCAGCATCAGCAATTCCATTAGCGAAGAGAACGCGGCGAGTGTAGGCAGCCCCCGCACCGCTTTCAACCGCTACGTGCAGCTGTCTGCGGCTGACTGCGATCCACGTCATGCCATGCACGGTGCCGGCGCAAAAAAACAAGGCCCGGCTTTCGCCGGGCCTTGCATTGCATCAAGTGAAGCGTCCGATCAGTTCTGGACGTTCAGCTCGGTGCGGCGGTTCTTGGCGCGACCTTCCGGGTTGTCCGAACCATCAGCATTGGTGTTCGGAGCAATCGGACGGCTCTCGCCGTAGCCGATCGGGCCCTGCAGACGCGAAGCCGACACACCGTTGGTGGTCAGGTAGTCATACACGGCCTTGGCGCGGCGCTCGGACAGCTTCTGGTTGTAAGCGTCGGTACCCTTCGAGTCGGTGTGACCGGCAACTTCAACGCGCAGATCCGGGTAACGCTTCAGGATCTCGGTGGCCTCGCTCAGGATCGCAACAGCGTCCGGACGCAGGGTGGCCTTGTCGAAGTCGAAGTTCACGCCCTTCAGGTCGATGGAGACCGGCACCGGGCAACCGTCCGGACCGATGGTCTGACCCGGCTGCGAGTTCGGGCACTTGTCGTCGCAGTTGTTGACGCCGTCACCGTCGTCATCCAGGTCAGCGCAGCTCGGAGCAACCGGAGCCGGTGCCGGAGCAACAGCGGCAACCGGGGCCGGGCCCAGCGGGATCACGACGCCGACCGAAGCCAGCACGTCGCCGAACCAATCCTGGTCGTCGCCAGCCAGCGACGGAGCGATGCTCTTGTCGTCGAAGTCAGCGCGGTAGGCCAGTTCGGCACGAACGGCAACACGCTTTTCGAAGGTGGTCTGCAGACCGACGCCGACCTTGGCGGCCAGGTTGCCGTCCTTGCGGTCCAGCAGGTTGCCGGCCTGGGTCAGGTACTCTTCTTCAGACTTCTGGTAGCCCAGGCCTGCCAGCAGGTACGGGTTCCAGCCACGGCCTTCCTGGATGAAGTGGCGACGCAGGTCCAGCGAGACGCCGTACTGCGACCAGTTCTGGTCCTGGTTCTTGTCGAAGTTCGGGTTCTGGTAGTTCAGCTCACCGTCCAGCGACCAGTTCGGGCTGATGAACTTACCCAGGCCCAGCGTGGCGAACGGGGCATCGTTGGTGCCGCGATCGCCGTCCTGGAAGTTGAAGCCGGCCGAACCGGTCAGGTACCAGCGGTCGTCGAATTCCTGGGCCGAAGCGGCCTGGGCGAAAGCCAGACCACCGAGCAGTGCGGCGGTAAGGATCTTCTTGTTCATGAAATACAGCTCCTTGTTTCGGGGGTATGAAACCGGTAGAGGCATGGTCCAGCACAGCGATATCGTTCGTCGCGTTCAGAGACGGCCGTTTCCGCACGCCATCGCGGTGCACATTATGCGCTGGGCCGTGAAGGCGATGTTAACGGTCATATAACAAATTGCGCGACCACCAGACCTCTACGTGTCCGGCTGAGCGCACCGTATACAGCTTCATCAACCCGTGCAAGAGCCTGACACAGCAGGGTTTCCCGGCTTTTTGCTGCAATGCGGTCAATTTCGTCCGTTAAGCCCGTGAAAATACTGGGATGCCGTCGCAGTTACCGCCAGCTGAACCGTTTGCTGAGTATGATCCGGCGATCCCCCCTGCAACGGAACTTTCCCGCATGAAAGCGATCGGCCTGACCCGTTACCTGCCCATCGAAGATCCCGATTCGCTGCAGGACCTGTCCGTGGACCCACCTGCCAGCCCACAGGGACAGGACATCCTGGTCCAGGTACAGGCGGTATCGGTCAATCCGGTGGACACCAAGCTGCGCGCCCCCAAAGCCGGTGAGGAAAGCCCGGCCCGCATCCTGGGCTTTGACGCCGCCGGCATGGTGGTCGCGGTCGGCCCGGAGGTCACCGCGTTCGAGGTCGGCGACGAGGTGTACTACGCCGGTGACGTGACCCGCCCCGGCTGCGACGCGCAACTGCAGCTGGTGGACGAACGCCTGGTCGGGCGCAAACCCACCACGCTGGACTTCGCCGAAGCCGCCGCGCTGCCGCTGACCACCCTGACCGCCTGGGAGCTGCTGTTCCAGCGCATGCCGTTCCAGCTGGATGGCCGCCGCAATGCCGGCAGGACCCTGCTGGTGATCGCCGGTGCCGGCGGCGTCGGCTCGATCGCGATCCAGCTGGGCCGGCATGCCGGCTTCACCGTGGTGGCGACCGCCTCGCGCGAGGCCAGCGTGCAGTGGTGCCGGCTGATGGGGGCCGAACATGTAATCGACCATCGCCAGCCGCTGGCCCCGCAACTGCAGGCACTGGGCATCACCCAGGTGGATGCGGCACTGAACCTGGCCGACACCGACCTGTACTGGCAGCAGCTCGGCGAGCTGCTGGCGCCGCAGGGTCATGTCGGCCTGATCGTCGAGCCGTCCGGCGCGTTGCGCATCGGCGACCCCTACAAGGCCAAGTGCATCGGCATCCACTGGGAAATGATGTTCGCCCGTGCCCGCTTCCGCACCGCCGACATGATCGAGCAGCACCGCATCCTGACCCGCGCTGCCAGCCTGATCGATGCCGGCGAACTGCGCACCACGCTGACCGGGCGGCTCGGCAGCATCAACGCCCGGAACCTGCGCCAGGCGCACCAGCAGCTCGAGTCCGGCCGCACCATCGGCAAACTGGCGCTGGAAGGCTGGGACTGACCCCGCCGCGTTGCAGCCTGCCAGGCGGTGTCGCCGGACGATGCCGCCTCCCTTCCTGCAGGGCCGTCGCACGCGCGGCGGCCCGCCACTGGTCGACGTCCATGCCCCGCCTGTTCTTTCCCCGCCTGCTGCAACTGCTGCTCGGGCTGTTCCTGTTCGGCATCGCCTCGGCGCTGATGATCCGTGCCAGCATCGGCATCGCCCCGTGGGACGTGCTCAGCCAAGGCGTTTCCCTGCGCAGCGGGTTGTCGTTCGGCTGGGTCACCAACCTGATCGGCGTGGCGGTGCTGCTGATGTGGCTGCCACTGCGCCAACGCCCCGGGCTGGGCACGGTACTCAACGTCCTGTTGATCGGCCCCAGCGCGCAGCTCGGCCTGAACCTGCTGCCGCCGGCCAGTGGCCTGGTCTGGCAGGTCCTGCTGTTCGCCGCCGGCCTGCTGCTGATGGCGCTGGCCACCGGCCTCTACATCGGCGCCCGATTCGGTCCGGGCCCGCGCGACGGCCTGATGACCGGGTTGCATGCACGTACCGGCTGGCCGATCTGGAAAGTGCGCACCCTGATAGAAGCCAGCGCGCTGCTGCTGGGGTGGTGGCTGGGCGGCAACGTCGGCTGGGGCACGCTGGCCTTCGCCGTGTTCATCGGCCCCTTGTGCGGGCTGACCCTGCCGCTGTTCGATCGCCAGCGCGCGCTGTCCCCTGCCGCGGACGGCCGCCGGGCCTGAGCCCGTTCGCGCGGTATTGCCCAAGGCAACACACCGGACCTCAGCGCCGCTTCTGCAGCACCTGGTCGCGGATGTACCAATCGCGCAATGCCACCCCGGCAGCGACGCGGCGTGCGCGGGCCGCGGTCGCCGCGTCCGGTGCGACGCCTTCGACGGCCAGGTGACGGGCGTCCTTCCACGCATGCAATTGGGGGGTGGCGAGCGGCCACAGCACGCCCTGCGGGGTGTACAGGCGATCGAACTGGGCCAGTGCATCGCCGCCGTCCCCGGCGGCGCCCCACAGGTTGCGACCGGTGGCGAAGTACGACTGCCCCGGCAACGCCAGCGACACCACGGTCGGGATCAGGTCGGCATGCCCGGCGAAGGCGCGGGTATCGGGCACGCTGCCCGCGGGAGCGAAGGCCTGCGGCACCCGCAGCCAGGCGAACACGCGGTCCACGTCGACCTGCTCGGCCGGCAGGTCGTAGCGGTAGTGGGTCCGCAGGTTGTGGTCGCCGGCCGCGGCGATGATGGTGCGCTCGCCGAGCGGGCTTTCCCGCAACGTCTGCAGGAACGCGCCGAACTCGTCGGCCTGGTACTGGTAGGTGGTCAGCATGCGCCGCAGCTCGGCGGTGTCGGGCAGCGCGCGCGGGCCCAGTGCCGCCGGATCCTGCGGCAGCGCGCGGTGCGCGGTGTCCAGTTGGAACGGCGGGTGGTTGCTGGTGGTCAGCAACACCAGGAACAGCCGCTCGCCATCGGCATCGGCCTTGGCCAGCAGCGCCTGGGCGAAACGGAACAGCCAGGCGTCATACAGGCCCCACTCGGTGCCATCGGCCTTGGGGAACTGCTGGCGGATGTCACGCGCGTCGTAGACGCGGTCGAAGCCCTGGCGGGTGAACGTGGTGCCGATCTCACGCCAGTCGCTGCCACCGCCGTAGACGAAGGCGGTGCGGTAGCCGGCGCGCTTGAACGGCAACGCGGCGGAACTGTCGAAGGTGATGCGTGCGTTGCGGCCGACGGTCAGCGGCGTGATCGGCGACCCGAGCAGCAGGTTCTCCAGTTCCGGGTGAGTGCCGTTCTGGCCGGCGATGAAGTTGTCGAAACGGTAGCCATGGGCGAGCTCGCCACGCAGGCGTCCCAGCATGTCGTTGCCGGGGCCGTCGCTGTACAACAGGTCCTGGCCGAACGACTCCAGCAACCCGACCACCACGTGCGGCGAGCGGGACAGCGTGCGCGGCGTACCGGGTGCGGTCGGGAACAGCGCGGCCCGTACATGGCCCGGTTCACCGGAAGGCAGGCCCGCGGCGTGGGCCGCTTCCTGCAGGCTGGCGAACCCGAGCCGGTGCACGCCGACCAGCGGGTCGGTGCCGACGTCGGTTTCCTTGGCGCGCACGCGTGCGGCGCGGTAGAGCGTCAGCGGCGCGTTGAGCACCAGCGCATTGACGAACGGGTCGGCCGAGACGGTGACGTCGCGACGCACCAGCGGGAAGGTCCCCACCGAACCGCGCGCCAGCAGCAGCAACAGCACGCACTGCACGACCAGCACGGCGGCCTTGCCCCAGCCACCGGACCCGGCCGGCCAGCGCAGGCCCAGCCATTGCCCCAGCCGCGGTACCAGCCAGCCCAGCGCGAGGCCGGCAACCAGCAGGGCCAGCACGCCGGGGACGACCGGGTAGTCGTCCCAGACGGTCTGCAGGATCGCCCCGGTATCGTCCTCGAACATGCCGAAGACGATCGGGTCGAACCGCGTCTTGTAGAAGGCGTAGTAGAAGTGCTCGCAGATGGACAGTAGCGCGAACAGCAGCAGGATCGCGACCAGCAGCCATTGCGCGCAGCGCACCGCCTGCTCGCGCCGGCCCGACAACCACAGCGGTGCGGCCAGCAGGGCCACCAGCAGCGCGGACACCGCGCCGGCCACCAGGTCATAGCGCATGCCCTGCCACAGCACCGGCCACAGCAGCTCGCTGCCCCGGCCCGCGCCGGCATAGGCCAGCCACATCGAGACCCGCGCCACCGCACCGAACATGGCAATCCCTGCCACCAGCAGCCACAAGCGCGGGAACAACCTCGCCCCTGCGGGCGAAGAAATCTGTGTATTCAAAATAATGACGCCCCTGTCCTGCCAGCGCTGGAACCCGGCCGGCCGGCACGGATTGTAATCCGTTGGCAACAACCATTTGCTAGGCGGGGCGCCTTCCCCGCCAGCGGTTCCGGCGGGGTGCCAGAGCGAGGATTGAGAAAAGGCGGCCTTGCCCCTCAGAATGGGGGCATTCCGTACGCAAGCGTATCCAAGATGACGCCAGCCACCGACACCGCCTATCCGCACCTGTTCGCACCGCTGGACCTGGGCTTCACCCAGCTCCGCAACCGCATCCTGATGGGCTCGATGCATACCGGCCTGGAGGACCACAGCCGCGACTTCCCCAAGCTGGCCGCCTATTTCGGCGAGCGCGCGGCCGGCGGTGCGGCGCTGCTGGTCACCGGCGGCTTTTCACCGAACATCGCCGGCTGGCTGGCGCCGTTCGGCAGCAAGCTGTCCTGGCCCTGGGAAGTGGGCCGGCACCGCCCGGTCACCGCGGCAGTCCACGCGCACGGCGCCAAGATCTGCCTGCAGCTGCTGCATGCCGGCCGCTACGCCTACCATCCGTTGCAGGTGGCCCCCTCGAAGCTGAAGGCACCGATCAACCCGTTCACCCCGCGCGCGCTGAGCAGTTGGGGCGTGGACCGCCAGATCGCCAGCTACGCCCGCGCCGCCCGGTTGGCCCGCGAGGCCGGCTACGACGGCGTGGAGGTGATGGGCTCGGAGGGCTACCTGATCAACGAGTTCATCGCCCCGCGCACCAACAAGCGCAGCGATGCCTGGGGCGGCGACGCCAGCAAGCGCATGCGCTTTGCCGTGGAGATCGTGCGCCGGATCCGCGAGGCCTGCGGCCCGGACTTCATCATCATCTACCGGTTATCGCTGCTGGACCTGGTCGAGGACGGCAGCAACTGGGAAGAGATCCTGCTGCAGGCCAAGGCCATCGAAGCGGCCGGGGCCACGATCATCAACTCCGGCATCGGCTGGCACGAGGCGCGGGTTCCGACCATCGCCACTTCGGTGCCGCGCGCGGCGTTCACCGGCGTGACCGCCAAGCTGCGTCCGCACGTCAACGTGCCGGTGGTGGCGGTCAACCGCATCAACATGCCGGACGTGGCCGAACGGGTGCTGGCCGATGGCCACGCCGACATGGTCTCGCTGGCACGCCCGTTGCTGGCCGACCCGCACTGGCCGGCCAAGGCCCGTGCCGGGAAACCGGAGACCATCAATACCTGCATCGCCTGCAACCAGGCCTGCCTGGACCACATCTTCGTCAACAAGCGCGCTACCTGCCTGGTCAACCCGCGCGCCGCGCACGAGACTGAACTCGTCTACCGCCCGACCCCCGCGCCCAAGCGGGTAGCGGTGGTCGGCGCCGGCCCGGCCGGCCTGGCCTGCGCCACGGTCGCGGCCGAGCGTGGCCACCAGGTCACCCTGTTCGATGCCGCCGACGAGATCGGCGGGCAGTTCAATGTCGCCAAGCGCATCCCGGGCAAGGAAGAGTTCCACGAGACCCTGCGCTATTTCCGCCATCGCCTGGCCGACACCGGCGTGGACGTGCGCCTGGACACCCGCGCCGACGCCGCCACGCTGGCCGGCTTCGACGAGGTCGTGGTCGCCACCGGCATCCTGCCGCGCCGGGTGGACTTCCCCGGTGCCGACCACCCGATGGTGGTGAGCTACCTGGACGTGCTGCTGGGCCGGGTCCACGCCGCCGACAAGGTGGCGATCATCGGCGCCGGCGGCATCGGCTTCGACGTCGGCGAATTCCTGGTCCACGAAGGCCCTTCGCCGGCGCTGGACCCGGCACGCTGGATGGCCGAATGGGGCGTGGACCCGAGCTTCAGCAACCGGGGCGCGCTCACCCGCCCGCAGCCCGAAGCGCCGGCCCGCAAGGTCTGGCTGCTGCAGCGCAGCCCGGGCAAGCCCGGCGCGCGCCTGGGCAAGACCACCGGCTGGATCCACCGCGCCACGCTCAAGGCCAAGGGTGTGCAGATGCTGGGCGGGGTCGAGTACCTGGGCGTGGACGACCACGGCCTGCGCATCCGCGTGGATGGCCAGGAGCAATTGCTGGACGTGGGCACCGTGGTGGTCTGCGCCGGCCAGGAGCCGCAGCGCAGCCTGGCCGCCGAGCTGCAGGCGCAGGGCCGCAGCGTCCACATCATTGGCGGTGCCGACGTCGCCGCCGAACTGGACGCCAAGCGGGCCATCGACCAGGGCAGCCGGTTGGCCGCGGCACTCTGAGGGGCCTTGCACGCCGGGCAACCCGCCCGGCGGCGCCGCGTCACCGACCTGCGCGGCACGCACTGCCGTCCTTTCCGTGATGCAAAGCACAGTCACGGCCCGGGCGGCGGGGTCGAAAACGGTCCTGCCGTCCGGTTCCGGCCCCTGCAACAAACCTGAATGTCAAGAATCCGCATTCAGGAAAAGTTTGGGATCACCCCCCTACCTTGCGCGCACTTCTCGCTCACCCACCAGTTCCGGTGAGCAAGGCGCGGCCCTCCCCGATCTGATCGAGGGCCGCCCACGGGGCGGCCCCGATGCCACGGCCGCCTCCCCATAACGCCAAGTCGCGGTTGTCCCTGGTTCCATCCGATATCCGGAACCCGGCGGCCGTGGCCCACACGGAGCAAGGAGATTTATGAAACTGGCCTGGATTCTCTGGCTGTCGCAGATGTTGCCGCAGCCGGCAGCCGACTCGTTGTGCCTGAGCACCACCGTTTACCTGGAAGCCCGCGACCAGACCCTGCGCGGCCAACAGGCCGTCGCCGAAGTCGCCCTGCGCCGCCTCGACAGTGGCCTGTGGGGGGACTCGATGTGCCAGGTGGTGACGGCACGCAAGCAGTTCGCCCCTACCCTGGTGGCACCGGGTACCCAACTGCGCAATGACGACGCCTGGGCCGAAGCCGTCGACGTGGCCTTCGCCGCCGAGCGCAACTGGGCGCTGCCGGCCGGGGAGCGCAAGGAGATCGTGCCGGGCGCCAGCCACTTCGCCGCCCACGCCATCGCCAGCCCAAGCTGGCGCAACGCCTATCAGGTGGCCACCATCGGCGGGCACACCTTCTATAAGGTGCAGTCGCTCAAGCCGCGTTCGTCCTGAGCCCGCGTCCCAGCGTCCGGACAGTGCGTGCCACCGCGCCATCACCGGTCATTCCCCGGTTGTGGCGATAATGCGGGTCCATTCCTTTCCTCCAGGACCCGCATGAAGCTCTACACCAAGCCAGGCGCCTGCTCGCTGGCCGACCACATCACCCTGATCTGGTCCGGCCTGCCGTTCGAGGCGGAGGTTGTCGACTACGCCACCATGAAGTCGCCGGAATTCCTGGCCAGGAACCCGGCCGGTGCGGTGCCGGTGCTCGAGGACGACGGCTGGGTGCTGACCCAGAATGCCGCCATCCTGCACTACATCAGCGGCAAGGCCCCTCAGGCCGCGCTCGATGGTGGCAGCGACCTGCGCACCCGTGCCGAAGTGGACCGTTGGCTGTCCTTCGTCAACGCCGACGTGCATCCGGCCTTCCACCCGATCTTCGGTTCGACCAAGTACCTGGGCGACGAGGCGGCCATCGCGCTGACCCAGCAGAACGCGCGCGAGAAGCTGCGCGGCTACTTCCAGCGCATCAACGACCGCGTGGCACAGGTCGACTGGCTGGGCGGCACGCCGCGCCCGTCGATCGCCGATGCCTATGCCTTCGTGACCCTGCGCTGGGCCCGTGGCACCAAGGTCGACCTGAGCGGCCTGGACGCGCTGGACCGCTATGAGCAGCGCCTGCGCGCCGACGCCGCGGTGCAGGCCGCGATGCAGGCCGAAGGCCTGAGCTGAGCCTCGCGCCACCGCGCACATCACGGGCCGCCGGTACAGTTGCCGGCGGCCCGTTGCGTTTTCGGCGCCCTCGCCGGCTCAGCGCACCGACACCGTCATCATCAGCTGCGGCGTCTGCCGGTACAGGGCCGGGTACTGCTGCCTGAGCGCCTCCACCTTCGGCAGGTCGTTGATGCGCACGTACAGCGCATCCGGATGCAGCGCGAGGTAGTTCTGGTGATAGCCCTCGGCCACGTAGAACGCCTTGCCTCCGTCCACGCGGGTGGCCAATGGCGCGGGGAACACGCCACTACGCTGCAGCTGCGCGATGTAGGCCAGGCTCGCCGCACGCATGCCCGCATCGTCGGCATAGATCGCCGAACGGTACTGGCTGCCATGGTCCGGCCCCTGCCGGTTCAACTGGGTCGGGTCGTGCACCACCGAGAAGAACACCTGCATCAGCTGCGCGTAACTGACCTGGGCCGGGTCGTAGGTGACCTGCACCGCTTCGGCATGGCCAGTGGTTCCGCTGCTGACCCGCGCATAGTGGGCGTCGGCAGCGCTGCCACCGATGTAACCGGACGCCGCGCTCTGCACGCCCTTCACGTGCTGGAACACGCCCTGCACGCCCCAGAAGCAGCCACCGGCAAACACCACCCGGGCGTGCCGCATGCCAGGCTGGTGCAGGTCCGCCGCGCCGGCGGCGGCCGGCACCGGGACCTTGGCCGGCGCCGCCTGCACCGGCCGGCCCATGCCCAGCACCATCGCCATCAGCAGGCCGGCAACGGCCATCGCTATGCCGCCGGCCACCCATTTTTCCGTTGCGATCTTCATCGTCTGCTCCCGGTTCAACCAAAGGTGAAGGCGTAGGCACGCACGTCCGGATCCAGGAATTCGATCTCGAAGCTGCGTTCCTGGACATCGCCGTGTTGGCGGATCAATTGGTACAGGCGGTTCTCGTCGACACGGCCCTCACCGCTGGCCGATACGTCGCCGCCGGCGTCGGCACCGGGTGCCTTGCCATCGATGCGCACGCGGAAGCGCACCGGATGGGCCGGGTCGCGGGGCGCCAGCACCAGATGCAGGTCACGGGCATGGAAACGGAACACGATGCGACCGCCGCGCTGCTGCAGCTGCGCGTCTTCGCCCTCCACTTTCCAGCGGCCGGCGAGCGCCCACTGGTTGAGCTGCAGCGACGTCGGCGCCCGGTAGTCAGCCACCTGGCCGGGCTTCTGCCCGCCCGGCGAGGCAAAGTGCTCGGCGCGCGCATGGCCGATGTAGGTTTCCGGCGACCGCAGGTTGTCCATGTCCGCCTGCAAGGCCACGCCTTCCTGTGCGCCACCCATCATGGTCGGCGCCTCGCCGGGCAACGGGTTGCCCGCCTCGCGCAGCAGCTGGCGGATGATCTGCTCGGAGTTGGCGTAGTCGCCCTCACCGAAGTGGTGGGCACGGATGCGCCCCTGCGCATCGATGAAGTAGTGCGCCGGCCAGTAGTGGTTGTCGAAGCCGCGCCAGATCGCGTACTCGTTGTCGATGGCCACCGGATAGGTGATGCCCAGTTCCTTCACCGCACGCTCCACGTTGTCGCGGTCACGTTCGAAGGCGAACTCCGGTGCATGCACGCCGATCACCACCAGCCCGTGGTCGCGGTAGCGCTCGGCCCACTGCCGCACGTACGGCAAGGTGCGCAGGCAGTTGATGCAGGAATAGGTCCAGAAATCGACCAGCACCACCTTGCCGCGCAGCGTTGCGGCCTCCAGCGGCGGGCCGTTGAGCCAGGCCGTTGCACCGGCCAGCGAAGGCAATGCGCCCTCGACCGGCAAAGCCGCACCCGCGCTGGGGTCAGCGGCCATCATCATCATCGCCGGCCCCGCCCCGCGGGCAGGCGTGTGCCAGCGGTCCAGCAGGCCCTGCTCCAGCCGGGTGGTACTGGGCGTGGAGGCACGGGTCAGCAGCCCGGTGTCCCAGCCCATTGCGATCGCAACCACCGCCAGCAATGCCGCCGCGCCCAGGCCCCGCCGGATCCACTCGCTGGTCCCCAGCCGCCGCTTCAACGCCGCGAACACGCGCCCGCCGACCCACACTGCCAATCCCAGCGCAGTGGCCGCGCCCAGCGCATAGGCCAGCAACAGCCCGGAGGTGCCGGCATTGGCGCCCTGCAACGCCGCGCCGGTCAGGATCAGGCCGAGGATCGGCCCGGCACAAGGCGCCCACAACAGGCCAGTGGCCACGCCCAGCAGCAGCGAGGTCATCACCCCGCCCCGGCCGGCATCGGCGGCACTGTCAGCCACCGTGCCCAGCCGCGCGCCCAGCCGCTGCAGCGGCGACAACAGGCGCTCAGCCAAGGCCGGCCACAACAACGCCAGCGCGAACAGCGCCATCACCACCAGCGCGATCCAGCGCCCGACCTGGTTGGCCTGCACCACCCAATGGCTGCCGACCGCCGCCAGGCTCGCCACCACCGCGAACATCAACGCCATCCCCAGCAGCAACGGCAGGCCGCTGCGCAGGAACGGCCGGTCGGCCCGGGCGAACACGAACGGCAGCACCGGCAGGATGCAGGGGCTGAGCAGGGTGAGCACGCCACCCAGGTAAGCAAGCACGAACAGGAGCATGGAGGAATCCTTGTCGGGGAACGTGGACGGCGCTCAGGCCGCCATGAACTGCAGGGCCACGCCGTTCATGCAGTAGCGCAGGCCGGTCGGGCGCGGGCCGTCATTGAAGACATGGCCGAGATGGCCGCCGCACCGGTGGCAGTGCACGGCCGCACGCACCATGCCGAAGCTGGTGTCGCGCGCCTGTTCCACCGCGCCGTGCAGCGGTGCCCAGAAACTGGGCCAGCCGGTGCCGCTGTCGAACTTGGTGGCCGAGGAAAACAGCGGCAGCGCGCAACCGGCGCAGGCAAACGTGCCGCGCCGATGCTCGTCGTTGAGCGGGCTGCTGAACGGCCGCTCGGTGCCCTGCCCGCGCAACACCGCGTACTGCCCCGGCGTCAGCAGCTGCCGCCATTGCGCCTCGCTGTGCATGACCTCGAAGCGGTGCCCGGTGGCGGCGGTCGCCGGCGCGGCACGGCCGCAGCCACTGAGGCCGAACAGGCTGGCCGCGGCCAGGCTGCCACCGATGCCCAGCAATCTGCGACGGGTGAGGGACATGGCCAATCTCCTGGTAGGGATGATGTGCCCATGCTGTGCCCGCGACGGTCAACGAATCCTCACGCAGAGTTAAATTTTCCGTGACACATCGCCGCCGTTATCCATCGACAATGGCGCCATCTCCCCGCTGGCTCCGACCTGCCGATGAGCAGTGCAAAACGTGTCCTGATCGTCGAAGACGATGCCCACATCGCCAACCTGCTGCGCATGCACCTGCGCGACGAAGGCTATGACGTCACCCACGCCGCCACGGGTGACGAAGGCCTGCGCCTGCTCGAGGACCAGCAATGGAGCGCGCTGGTGCTGGACCTGATGCTGCCCGGCGTGGACGGGCTGGAGATCTGCCGGCGTGCGCGTGCGATGACGCGCTACACGCCGATCATCATCACCAGCGCGCGTGCCAGCGAGGTGCACCGCATCCTTGGCCTGGAACTGGGCGCCGACGATTACCTGGCCAAGCCGTTCTCGATGCTGGAACTGGTGGCACGGGTCAAGGCGCTGCTGCGCCGTGTCGAAGCCATGGCGCAGAACGCCCGCGTCGATGCCGGCGAGATCGAGACCGCCGGCGTCCGCATCGACCCGGTGGCACGCACCGCCCAGGTGGACGGCACCCCGCTGGACCTCACTCCGCGCGAGTTCGACCTGCTGTACTTCTTCGCCCGTCATCCGGACCAGGTGTACTCGCGCATGGACCTGCTCAACCAGGTCTGGGGCCATCGCCATGATGGCTACGAACACACCGTCAACACCCACATCAACCGCCTGCGCAACAAGATCGAACGCGACCCGGCCGAACCGCGGCGCATCCTCACCGTGTGGGGGCGCGGCTACAAGCTGGCCAGCGACGACGGGAGCACGGCATGAACCGGCTCACCCTCTCCCAGCGCCTGTCGGTGGTGTTCTGCGCATTGCTGCTGGTGTGCTGCGGCGCGTTGGCGTGGATACAGATGCGCAGCACGCGCATGCACGAGCAGGAAACCGTGCAGCGCCTGTCGCGCGGCCTGGCCGAGCACATCGCGCGCCGCGGCGAATTGATGGATGCCGGCGGCATGCGCGAAGGCGAGGTCCGCGCGCTGTTCGGCAAGCTGATGGCGGTCAACCCCAGCGTCGAGGTCTACCTGCTCGACGACCAGGGCCGCATCCTCGGCCACGACGCGCCGGATGGGCACCTCAAGCGCGACCGCGTCGACCTGGCCCCGGTGCAGGCGCTGCTGGCTGGCGCGGCCTTGCCGATCCTCGGCGACGACCCGCGCAGCCTCGGCGGGCGCAAGGTGTTCAACGCCGCGCCGCTGGTCGTGCAGGGCCGCCAGGTCGGCTACATCTACGTGGTGCTGGTCGGCGAACAACACGAGGCATTGGCCGCGAACGTCGCCGCCAGCACCAGCCTGCGCACCACGTTGTGGTCGCTGGCCATCGTCGCGGGGGTCGGCCTGCTCGCCGGCGTGGTCGCCTTCCGCTGGGTGACGCGGCCGCTGCGCCAGCTCACCGATGACATCCAGGCCTTCGACATGGAAGCCGGCGCACCGGCCAGGCTGCCCGCACCGCGCGCCCCGCGGCCGGGCGAACGCGATGAACTCACCATCCTGCAGCACAGCTTCACCCACATGGCCCAGCGCATCGGCGAGCAATGGCAGCAGCTGCGCCAGCAGGACCTGCAACGACGCGAACTGGTCGCCAACATCTCGCACGACCTGCGCACGCCGCTGTCCTCGCTGCATGGCTATCTGGAAACGCTGGCGCTCAAGGACGCCACGCTCAGCCCCGAGGAACGCCAGCGCTACCTCGCCATCGCCCTGTCACAGAGCAACAAGGTCGGCCGGCTGGCGCAGGCACTGTTCGAACTGGCGCGGCTGGAGCACGGCGGCGTGGTGTTGGACCTGCAGGCCTTCTCGCTGCCGGACCTGGTCCAGGACGTGTTCCAGAAATTCGAACTGGCCGCGCAGGCGCGCCGGCAATCGCTGCGCGCCGGGATCCCGGCCGGGCTGCCCGCCGTGGAGGCCGACCTGGGACTGATCGAGCGCGTGCTGACCAACCTGCTCGACAACGCCATCCGCCACACGCCGGAAGGCGGGCACGTGCAGGTGACCCTGCAGGCCGTTGCCGGCGAGGTACAGGTCAGCGTTTCCGATACCGGCCCGGGCATTGCCCCGGAGCGGCGCGCGCAGTTGTTCAGCACGCCGCCGGCACTGGGCAGCCAGCGCCCGGACAGCGGCGGGCTGGGCCTGTTGATCGTGCACCGCATCCTTCAGCTGCACCACCGCCGGATCACGCTCGCCGACGGCGACGAAGGCGCGCGCTTCGAGTTCTCGCTGCCCGTCGCCGGAAGGCACCCGCGCCCGTCCGGCAACTGATCGCCGTCCATCACCGGCGGCCATGCCTCAACCAATCTCGCGGATCACCTCACCCTGCCCGTCGCGCAGCAGCGTCGGCCGTACCTCCACCTGCAAGCGTCCGCCCGGCAGCGGGTAGAGGCCGCGCTCGGGCCGCACACTGGCCAGCATCGCCGCCAGGCTGGCATCGGACAGCACGCAGCGCACGCTGTCGGCGTCACTCTGCACATCGTCGGCGACACCCGGCTCGAAACGCCACTGGCGGTCATTGGCCAGGATCAGCAGCGGTTTGTCGTGATGCAGGCGCAACGGCAGCAGTTCCAGCACGCTGGCGACCTGGCCGGCGCCCAGCACCAGCGTGGTCAGTGGCCCTTCGACCGACCAGTCCAGCATCTCCACGAACAACATGCCGGTGCTGGAGCCTTCCCGCTGGCTGCCTGCCTCCAGTTGCGCCGCCACCGCCGGATCCTCCAGCAGCGAGGGCCGCGCCAGCTCGGTGATCCACAGCGGCATCGCCGGCAGGAACACATCCAGCACGCCCTGCGTGGACCAACGCTTGACCGCCGCCATCTCCTCGTCGGTCAGGCCGACCAGCTGCAGGAACGCGAGCCGGCCGTTGGCGCTGGGGATCGGCGGCAGCTGCGGGTCGTTCACGAATGCCAGGTGGCGCAGCTGGGTGGGGCTGTCCAGCGCGATCGGGCCATTGGCATCGAGGTGGTGCCCGGCTTCGAACACGTTGCCACTGCTGAACACATAGCGCGCGAGGTTCTGCAGCAGGTTCATCGGCCAGCTCGGCGGGGTGCCTTCACGGTGTTCGCCAGGTTGGGCGGCCAGCCGGAAGGTCAGCTCGAAGCCGAAGCCGCTTTCCTCCAGGTCCTCGCTCTGCTTGTCGTACAGCTCGGAGAACCCGTAGGTGACGTAATGCCAGTGCGGCTGCGGCGCATCGTTCCAGTAGATGCTGATCCCATCCAGCGGATCATTGCCACCGAGCGTATGCGACACCACGGTGCCGTAGTGCCTCGGCTCCTGCCCCGGGTACAGCGCCGCCAACGCGGCGTTGATGGCATCCCATCCCGCGGTGCTGATCCCGCCGTTGTCCTGCTGGTCCATGCCTGCTGCTCCACTGGGTACGAGCGGCCATGATAGTGCCCGTGCGGTGGATCGCCGGCATGCCGCGCGGCGGTCAGGCCAGTACCTTGGCGCGCGTCTCTTCCAGCCAACGGCTGGCGAATGCCGGGCTCTTGGCCTTGCCCAGCGCACCGGCCACGTCCGGCCACAGCTGTTCCAGCCCCGGTGCATCGCGGCAACGGTCGATCCTGAGCTGGATCATGTAGCCCTTCAGGCCCAGGTGCTTGCGAACCGTTTCGGACATCCAGTCACGCAACTGCTGGTAGCGCAGCGGATCGTCGCCCAGATGGCTGGTCAGCGGAGCCACCGGCGCCGCCGGTGCCCGATCGACGCTGCCACCGACCACTTCGATCAGCCCCAGCGCCGAGAGTTGTTCAAGCACGTCATCCGGCGCACGCAGCCCCAGCGCCATCTGCCGCAGTTCGTTGCCGTCACGCTGCCCGTCCACCAGCAGCAGTACCGACCGCAACCCTGCGGCCAGGCGCAGGCCACGGTCCTCGATTTCCTGGCGGCCAGCGGCCGTCTTGGCATGGATCAATGCCATTCCCCCTCCTCGGTTGTGCATCGCAAACACGGCACGCGCCATTGACCCGGGGCCCCCGCCCCGGATCCGCTTACCTGTACACGTACCGCCCCCTTGCGATCGCCGCCCTTGCGGCCCACCGGCCCGGCTGCGCTAGGTCCCCAGCGCGCGGCGGATTTCCTCCAGAGCGCCCGGGTCGTCGAGTGTCGACAGGTCCCCCGGGTCGCGCCGTTCCGCCAATGCCTGCAACGAACGCCTCAGCAGCTTACCCGAACGCGTCTTGGGAAGCGCGTTGACGATATGCACGTGGGCCGGACGGGCCACCGCTCCCAGCGAGCCGGTCACCCGTTGCACCATCTCCGCGGCCAGCCCCTCGACCTCCTCGGCCGTGGCGGCCTGCTTCAGGGTGACGAACACCAAGGGCACCTGGCCCTTGAGCTCATCGTGCACGCCGATCACCGCCGCCTCGGCCACCCGTGGATGCCCGGAGATGGCCTCCTCGATCTCGCGCGTGCCCAGCCGGTGCCCGGCCACGTTGATCACGTCATCGGTGCGGCCAAGGATGAAGGTGTAGCCGTCCTCGTCGCGGATCGCCCAGTCCAGCGAGCTGTACAGCAGCTCCTTGAAGTGGCTGAAATAGCTCTTGAGGAAGCGATCGTCGTCGTTCCAGACCGTGCTCATGCATCCCGGCGGCAACGGCGGCTGGATCACCAGCACGCCCTTCTGGCCCGGTGCCACTTCCGCCCCGCTCTGCTCGTCGATCACCTTCATCCGGTAACCCAGGTTGGGGAAGCCGGGGGAGCCGAACTTCACCTGCTTCATCTCCAGCCCCGGCAACAGGGTCAGCGCCGGCCAACCGGTTTCGGTCTGCCAGTAGTTGTCGATCACCGGTTTGTGCAGCGCACCGCTGATCCACTGCGCGGTCGGCTCGTCCAGCGGCTCGCCGGCCAGGAACAGGTACTTCAGCTCGGACAGGTCGTGGCGATGGATGAAGTCTACGTCGTGCTTCTTCAACACGCGGATGGCCGTGGGCGAGGAGAACATCGTGCGCACGCCGTACTGCTCGCACAGCGCCCACCAGATGCCGGCATCCGGATGGATCGGCAGGCCTTCGTATAACAGCGACGTGCAGCCACCAATCAGCGGCCCGTACACGTTGTAGGAATGCCCCACCGCCCAGCCAACATCGGACGTGGAGAACATCACCTGCCCCGGCGCGCAGTCGAACACCGTGCGCATCGACTGCGCCATCGCCACCGCGTAGCCCCCCACGTCACGCTGCACGCCCTTCGGCTTGCCGGTGGTGCCCGAGGTATACAGCAGATAGCTGGGCTCGTTGGATTCCAGCCACTCCACCGGCACCTCCGCCTCACCCACCTGCGCGCGCAGCGTGGCGTAGTCCTCGTCACGGCCGGGCACCTTCGGCTCGGCGGCATCCAGCCCGCGCGAGACGATCAGCACCTTCGGCGGCGGGGCCTGCGCTTCCGCACAGGCGGCATCGACCATCGGCTTGTAGGGGATCACCTTGCCGCCGCGCATGCCGGCATCGGCGGCGATCAGCAGCTTTGGCTGGGCATCGTCGATGCGCAGCGCCAAGTTGTGCGCGGCAAAACCGCCGAACACCACCGAGTGCACCGCGCCGATGCGTGCGCAGGCGAGCATCGCGAACACCGCCTCGGCCATGTTCGGCATGTAGATCACCACCCGGTCACCACGGCCGACCTCCAGCCGCTTGAGCACCGCGGCGAAGGCGTTCACTTCGCGGTACAGCTCGCGGTAGGTGATCTCGCGGGTGATGTTGGTCTCGGTGGAAATGGCGACCAGCGCCAGCTGGTCGGCACGTTCGGCCAGGTGCCGGTCGACCGCGTTGTAGCAGAGGTTGGTTTCACCACCGACGAACCAACGCCGGAACGGTGGATTGGAGTAGTCCAGGATCTGCTGCGGTGGACGATGCCAATGGATCGCCTTGGCCTCCTCGGCCCAGAACGCCTCCGGCGCTTCGATGGAACGGCGGTAGATCTGCTCGTACTGCATGACACCCTCCGGAACCTGCCTGGCCTGAGCCGAGCATAGTCCGGAGGACTGGGCCGCTCCCTGCGACGATGGTCGTACGACCAAAGCCGGCCCTCACCCCAACCCCTCTCCCGCGTGCGGGACTAGTGCCGTACGCGCCGCAGCAATTCGAGCCCCTCTCCCGCACGCGGGAGAGGGGTTGGGGTGAGGGTCGCTCCTGCCTCAAAAAGGGCTTTTCGAAACAAACTCCACAACCTGCCCGCTCACCGGGTGCACGAACCCCAACCGGCACGCATGCAGCTGCACGCGCCCTGCCGGCTGCGCCCCGTACATCACGTCACCCACGATCGGGTGGCCCAGGCTGGCCATGTGCAGCCGCAGTTGGTGGCTACGCCCGGTCACCGGCTCCAGCTCGACCCGCGTGCGTTGCGCCTCCACATCCCGCGCCAGCACCCGCCAGCGCGTCAACGCCGGCTTGCCGCGTTCGAAGTCCACCATCTGCCTGGGCCGGTTCGGCCAATCACAGATCAAAGGCAACGCGACTTCACCGGCATCCCCTTCGATCACCCCCTGCACCACGGCCTCGTAGCGCTTGCTGACCACGCGCTTTTCGAACTGCGCCGACAACGCCGCCTGTATCCCCTTGCCGCGCGCATACAACATCAGCCCCGAGGTCACCTGGTCCAACCGGTGCACCGTCAACGCATCCGGATACAGCACCTGCAGGCGCGACACCAGGCAATCCTGGTTCTCCGGCAGGCGGCCGGGCACGGACAGCAACCCGGCCGGCTTTTCGGCGACCAGCAGGGAGTCGTCAAGGTAATGGAGGATGGTTTCGTCGTTCATGCCGATCAACACAGCGCCTGGCATTGCAATACGCAGTGCCCTACAAAAAAGGGGAAGCCGTAGCTTCCCCTTTCCATTGCATCACGCTGGCGCGCTGCGATCAGAGCAGGTCGGCCACGCCGGCGCGCTCTTCTTCCAGCTCGCCCAGGGTGATGTCGATGTACTTCTTGGAGAAGTCGTCGATCGGCAGGTCCTTGATGATCGTGTACTGGCCGTTCTCGGTGGTCACCGGGAAGCCGAACACCACGCCTTCGGGGATGCCGTAGGAGCCGTCGGACGGCACGCCCATGGTCACCCACTTGCCGTTGCTGCCCAGCACCCAGTCATGGACGTGGTCGATGGCGGCGTTGGCGGCCGAGGCGGCCGAGGACAGGCCACGGGCGGCGATGATGGCCGCGCCGCGCTTGCCGACGGTCGGGATGAAGGTGCTGGCGTTCCATTCCTGGTCGTTGATCAGCTCGGCCACCGAGGCGCCGCCGGTGGTGGCGAAGCGGTAGTCCGGGTACATGGTCGGGCTGTGGTTGCCCCACACGGTGAACTTCTCGAAGCTGTCCACGGTCTTGCCGGTCTTGGCAGCCAGCTGGCTCAGCGCACGGTTGTGGTCCAAGCGCAGCATGGCGGTGAAGTTCTTCGGATCCAGGTCCGGGGCCGACTTCATGGCGATGTAGGCATTGGTGTTGGCCGGGTTGCCGACCACCAGCACCTTCACATCGCGCTTGGCGACGGCGTTCAGGGCCTTGCCCTGCACGGTGAAGATCTTGGCGTTTTCCAGCAGCAGGTCCTTGCGCTCCATGCCCGGGCCGCGCGGACGCGCGCCAACCAGCAGGGCCACGTCGACGTCCTTGAAGGCCACCAGCGGGTCAGCGGTGGTCACCACGCCGGCCAGCAGCGGGAAGGCGCAGTCTTCCAGTTCCATGACCACGCCCTGCAGGGCGGCCTGGGCCTTTTCGTTGTCGATCTCGAGCAGCTGCAGGATGACCGGCTGGTCCTTGCCCAGCATTTCGCCGGAAGCGATGCGGAACAGCAGGGCGTAACCGATATTGCCGGCAGCGCCGGTTACGGCAACACGAACGGGTGCTTTCATGGGGGTTTCCTCTGCTAAGAAGCGTTTTGTGGGGTCAAACCCGGCCGCCGCCGCACGGCGGAAACCGGGCCTCAAGCAAAAACGGCCGCCTGCACGGCGACCGTCGAATCCGGATCAGGCCGAGAGGACCTTGTTCCACTCAGCGACGCGGTCGGCCTTGGCGGCCAGCACGGCGTCGACATCGCCTTCGATGGTGATCTTGTTGATCGCATCACCCTGCTTGACCGCATCGACCACGTCCAGGCCTTCGAGCACCTTGCCGAACACGGTGTGCTTGCCGTCCAGCCAATCGGTCTTGATGTGGGTGATGAAGAACTGGCTGCCGTTGGTGTTCGGGCCGGCATTGGCCATGGACAGCACGCCGCGCTCATGGCGCACGCCGTTGTTGGTCTCGTCCTCGAAGCGGTAGCCCGGGCCGCCGCGGCCGGAGCCTTCCGGGCAGCCGCCCTGGATCATGAAGTCGGCGATCACGCGGTGGAACGCCAGGCCGTCGTAGAAGCCGTGCTTGGCCAGGTTGACGAAGTTGGCGACGGTCAGCGGCGCCTTGTCGGCGAACAGCTCGACCTTGATCGGGCCGCGGGACGTATCGAAGTGGGCGATCAGGGACATGTGGATCCTTGGGAAGTGTGTGTTTCCAGAGCCGCCTAGTTTACACCTCACTTTCCGGCCTCGCCCCCTGCCCAGGCGCCGGAGGCTGGCCTGTCGGGGGGCGTCAAGGCTTGCTGAATGGGCCATTCCGCCGGTCACACGGATTTTTCGCGAAACGTCATTGTCGACGTATAATGTTGAACTCATTTCTCCAAATCCGGCGCCGACTGGCCCCCTTTCGCATGTCCATCGAAAATCTTCGCAACATCGCCATCGTCGCCCACGTCGACCATGGCAAGACCACCCTCGTCGACCAGCTGCTCAAGCAGTCCGGCACCCTGTCCGAGCGCACCGTGCTGGCCGAGCGCGTGATGGACAGCAACGACCAGGAAAAGGAACGCGGCATCACCATCCTGGCCAAGAACACGGCCATCAAGTGGAATGGCAACCGCATCAACATCGTCGACACCCCCGGACACGCCGACTTCGGCGGTGAAGTGGAGCGCGTGCTGTCGATGGTCGACTCGGTGCTGATCCTGGTCGACGCGATGGACGGCCCGATGCCGCAGACCCGCTTCGTCACCCAGAAGGCCTTCGCGATGGGCTTCAAGCCGATCGTCGTGGTCAACAAGGTCGACCGCCCGGGCGCCCGTCCGGACTGGGTCATCGACCAGGTGTTCGACCTGTTCGACAAGCTCGGCGCCACCAACGAGCAGCTGGACTTCCCGATCGTCTACGCCTCGGGCCTGAACGGCTACGCCGGCCTGGAAGACACCGTCCGTGACGGCGACATGACCCCGCTGTACGAAGCGATCATGAAGTACGTGCCGGTGCCGGAAGTCGAGGCCGATGGCCCGTTCCAGATGCGCATCAGCCAGCTGGACTACAACAACTTCGTCGGCGTGATCGGCATCGGCCGCATCCAGCGCGGCAAGGTCAGGAAGAACCAGCCGGTCATCGTGATCGACCGTGAAGGCAAGAAGCGCCAGGGCAAGGTCCTGCAGGTGCTGGGCTTCATGGGCCTGGAGCGCATCGAGGTCGAGGAAGCCCAGGCCGGCGACATCATCGCCATCTCCGGCATCCAGGAGCTGACCATCTCCGACACCGTCTGCGCCCTGGACAACCCCGAAGCGCTGCCGGCGCTGACCGTCGACGAGCCGACCATCTCGATGACCTTCCAGGTCAACAACTCGCCGTTCGCCGGCAACAAGGACCTGTCCGGCGGCAAGTTCCTGACCAGCCGCCAGCTCAAGGAGCGCCTGGAGCGCGAGACCGTGCACAACGTGGCACTGAAGGTCGAGCAGCTCGAAGACGCCGACAAGTTCCTGGTCTCCGGCCGTGGCGAACTGCACCTGTCGGTGCTGATCGAAACCATGCGTCGTGAAGGCTACGAGCTGGCCGTCTCGCGCCCGGAAGTGATCATCAAGGAAATCGACGGCCAGATGATGGAGCCGATCGAGCAGCTGGTGGTGGATATCGAAGAGCAGCATCAGGGCGGCGTGATGGAGAAGCTCGGCACCCGCAAGGCGCTGCTGGAGAACATGGAACCGGACGGCAAGGGCCGCGTGCGCCTGGACTTCAAGATCCCGGCGCGTGGCCTGATTGGCTTCCAGAACGAGTTCAAGACCCTGACCCAGGGTTCGGGCCTGCTGTTCCACGTGTTCGACCACTACGGCCCGAAGGAACAGGGCGCCATCGCCAAGCGCCTGAACGGCGTGATGATCGCCAATGCCCCGGGTGCCACCCCGGCCTACTCGCTGGGCCCGCTGCAGGAACGCGGCAAGCTGTTCGCCGCTGAAGGCGACAACGTGTACGAAGGCCAGCTGATCGGCATCCACTCCAAGGACAACGATCTGACCGTCAACGCGATCAAGACCAAGCCGCTGACCAACATGCGCGCTTCGGGCAAGGACGACGCGATCCAGCTGACCCCGGCGATCAAGTTCTCGCTGGAACAGGCCCTGGACTTCATTGATGACGACGAACTGGTCGAAATCACCCCGAAGGAAATCCGCCTGCGCAAGAAGCACCTGACCGAGAGCGACCGCAAGAAGGCCTCGCGCGCGGGCTGATCCACTTGGCCGGCAACACGCCCTACAACCCGGATCCGCATGCGCATCCGGGTCTGGCAGCCATCGCGCTGCTGGAAGCGGGAAAGGCCGTCCTGGCCTTTCTCGCCGCCGCTGGCCTGGAAATCTCCGGGCCGGCGCCGCTGCGCACCATCATCAATGCGCTGATCCTGCGCATCGGCGGCGATCCCGAGCAGGGCTCGTTCTCCTCGCTGCTGAACCTGATCACCCCCGACACCGTGCACCTGGGCGCCGCCGCCCTGGTCGGCTATGGCCTGCTACGCGTGCTCGAGGCCTGGGGCCTGTGGCGCGCCAAGGCCTGGGCCTCCTGGCTGGGCTGCATCTCCGCCGCCCTGTACCTGCCACTGGACGTGTACGCCATCATCAAGCACCCCGGCTGGGCCTCCTGGCTGCTGCTGGCGGTCAACGTCCTCGTGGTCTGGGTCCTGGCCCGCGATATCGGCAAGCGCCGCAAGCACTGAGCCACGCCTGGTCGTGCCGAGTCATGCTCGGCATGGGCCTTCCCCGCAAAGCGTCAGCGGCGCATGGCCCCGCTCCAGGCTCTAGCGAACGCCCTGCTTGCGCACGATCGCCATCGCGATCTCCAGCGACTGCTCGTAGTTCAAGCGCGGATCAACACTGGAACGATAGGCACGCTCCAGGTCACGCTCGGTCAGCTCCCGCGCGCCGCCGGTGCACTCGGTGACGTCCTCCCCGGTCAGCTCCAGATGCACGCCGCCCAGGCGCGTACCGGCCGCGGCATGCAGGTCGAACGACAGCTCGACCTCGTTGCGGATGTTGTCGAAGCGGCGCGTCTTGAAGCCATTGCTGGTGCTCTCGGTATTGCCATGCATCGCATCGCACACCCACAGCACCCGCCGGCCGTCGCGCTTCACCGCGTCCAGCAAGGGCGGCAGCTTCTCGACGATCTGCGTCGCGCCCATGCGGTGGATGAAGCTCAGTCGGCCCGGCTCATCGTCCGGGTTGAGCACGTCGATCAGGCGCAGCAGCTGGTCCGGCTGCACCGACGGCCCCACCTTGATCGCGATCGGGTTGCGAACGCCGCGCAGGTACTCCACGTGTGCACCGTCCAGCGCGGCGGTACGCATGCCGATCCACGGGTAATGCGTGCTGAGGTTGAACCAGCCGGTCTGGCGCGGCACCTGCCGGGTCAACGCCTGCTCGTAGGGCAACAACAGCGCCTCGTGCGAGGTGTAGAAATCCACCCGGTTGAGGTTGTGCACCTGCGCGCCGGAGAGCGTCTCCATGAAGCGCACCGCATCGCCGATCGAGGCCACCATCTCCTGGTACTCCCCGGCCAGCGGCGAGCAGCGCATCCACGCCAGGTTCCAGTACTCTGGGTGGTGCAGGTCGGCGAAGCCTCCATCGATCAACGCCCGCACGAAATTCATCGTCAGCGCCGAGCGCGAGTGCGCGGTGATCATCCGCTGCGGGTCCGGCACGCGCGCGGCCTCGGTGAACTCCGGTGCATTGATCACGTCACCGCGATAGCTCGGCAGGGTCACGCCATCGCGTGTCTCGGTATCGGCAGAACGCGGCTTGGCGTACTGGCCGGCGAAGCGTCCGACCCGGATCACCGGCTTGCGCAGGCCGTGCACCAGCACCAGGCTCATCTGCAGCAGCACCTTGAGCCGGTTGGAGATGGTGCCCGACCCGCAGTCGGCGAAGTTCTCGGCGCAATCGCCCCCCTGCAACAGGAAGCGCTTGCCCTCCTGCGCCTCGGCCAACTGCTGCTTGAGCGCGAAGATCTCCCAGGAGGTCACCAGCGGCGGCAGTTGCCGCAATTCGGCCAGCGCCGATTCCAGCGCCGCCGCATCAGGATAGGCCGGCATCTGCAACGCCGGCCGGCCACGCCAGCTGTCGGGCGCCCAGGTCGAATCGATGGCGGCCACGGGCTGGGAGGGGGACAAACTCATGGGGATTACCGTTTCAGTACGTGGGAAATAGTCAGAACAGGCGCGTCTTGCGCGCGCGGAAGCCTGCATACAGGGCACCCAGGCCCAGCAGCACGAACCACACCAGGCTCCACATCGGCATGCTCAGGCCCAGGAACGTCCAGTCGATGTTGCCGCAATCACCGGTGCCGGTCAGCACGGTGCGGAACACCTCGAACGGGCCCATCGTTTCGGCCAGGAAGCTCAGCGGCGGACCACAGCTGCTGCCCAGGTCCTTCGGCAGCAACTGCACGTAGACGTGGCGCCCAGCGATGCCCATGCCGACGGCCGCGGCGAGGAACACCAGCACGCCATAGAACGCGCGCCCGCCGCGACTGGCCGGCCCGTGCAGGGCGCCGAGCAGGAACAGCACGCCCACCGCCGCAAAGGCGATGCGCTGATAGATGCAGAGCGGACACGGCTCCAGGCCCATCCTGATCTGCATGAAGATCGCGAACGCCAACAGCCCGGCGCAGACCAGGAAACCGGTCAGGCACTGGGCCCGAAAACTCCACCGCAAAGGATTCATCACATCAACCCGTTTCAACCATCCGGCAAGAGTACCAGCCCGGCCGCAGTGCAACAGCACCTGCGGCCATGACGACTTCCCATAAGCAGAAAGCCCGGCCAAGGCCGGGCTTCTGTTTCATCCCTTGCAGGATGGAAGGTCGCGATTACTCGGCGACTTCTTCAGCAACGGCGGCCGGACGGTCGACCAGCTCGACGTAGGCCATCGGAGCGTTGTCGCCGGCACGGAAGCCGCACTTCAGCAGGCGCAGGTAGCCGCCCGGACGGGTGGCGTAGCGCGGGCCCAGGATGGTGAACAGGTTGCCGACGGCTTCCTTGTCACGCAGGCGGGCAAAGGCCAGGCGGCGGTTGGCGACGGAGTCGACCTTGGCCAGGGTGATCAGCGGCTCGGCAACGCGGCGCAGTTCCTTGGCCTTCGGCAGGGTGGTCTTGATCAGCTCGTGCTTGAACAGCGAGGCAGCCATGTTCTTGAACATCGCTTCGCGGTGGGCGCTGGTGCGGCTGAACTTACGGCCAGACTTCTGGTGACGCATGGGACAGATTCCTTAGATTGAATGATGAGACGTTGGACTTCGTTGTCGCCGTCGTGGCGTTGCTGCATGGACTGCGGATGGTCCTGGCCGCCCTATCCCTGGACGACCGGCGCAGCGGCCTTGTCAGCCGTCTACGCGGGTACTGCCTACAACATTCCCCCGCATGGTCACCCATGCGGGGGAACAGATGCTGCTATCAACCAAGCATGCCGTGAGCGGCGACACCGGCCGGCGGCCAGTTCTCCAGCTTCATGCCAAGCGACAGGCCACGCTGAGCCAGCACTTCCTTGATTTCGGTCAGCGACTTCTTGCCCAGGTTCGGGGTCTTGAGCAGTTCCACTTCGGTCTTCTGGATCAGATCACCGATGTAGTAGATGCTCTCGGCCTTCAGGCAGTTGGCCGAACGCACGGTCAGCTCCAGGTCGTCGATCGGGCGCAGCAGCACCGGATCCACGCCGTTGTTGGCCGGCTTGGCCGCACCGCGATCGCGGTGGGTGAAGTCACCGAACACCGACAGCTGATCGCTGAGGATGTCGGCCGCGGTGCGGACGGCTTCCTCGGCATCGATCGTGCCGTTGGTTTCGATATCGATGACCAGCTTGTCCAGGTCGGTACGCTGCTCGACGCGGGCCGCTTCCACCGAATAGGCGACGCGACGGACCGGCGAGAACGAAGCGTCCAGCACCAGACGACCGATCGCACGCGACTCTTCGTCCGGACGGCGGCGCGAGGCAGCCGGCTGGTAGCCGAAGCCACGCTCGATCTTCAGACGCATGTTGATCGCCGCGTCCTTGGTCAGGTGGCAGATCACGTGGTCGCCGTTGATCACTTCGACGTTATGGTCAACCTTGATGTCGGCAGCGGTCACGATGCCCGGGCCCTGCTTGGACAGGGAGAGCGTGGCGCTGTCGCCGGAATGCATGCGAATGGCCACGTCCTTCAGGTTCAGCAGGACTTCGAGCACGTCCTCCTGCAGGCCTTCCAGCGTGGTGTACTCGTGAAGCACGCCGTCGATCTCGACTTCGGTAATGGCGAAGCCCGGGATGGACGACAGCAGCACGCGACGCAGGGCGTTGCCCAGCGTATGCCCGTAACCACGCTCCAACGGTTCGATCACGACCTTGGCGCGGGTCTCGGTAAGGCGTTCGATCTGCGGACCGCGAGGACGCAGAACCTGGTTTGCGGTAACCGTCATGTTGCGGGTTCTCCTGCGAACCTCCGGTGCAACCCGGAGGTTCTCCATTGTGAATTACTTCGAATACAACTCGACGATCAGCGCTTCGTTGATATCCGCAGGCAGGTCGGCGCGATCCGGAACGGCCTTGAACACGCCGCTGAACTTCTTCGAATCGACTTCGACCCACGACGGGCTGAGGTCGTGCTGTTCAGCGACAACCAGGGCTTCCTGGACGCGCAGCTGCTTGGCAGCCTTCTCGGACAGGGCGATCGCGTCGCCAGCCTTGACCTGGTACGAAGCCAGGTTCACCGACTTGCCGTTGACCGTGACGCCGCGGTGCGAGACCAGCTGACGGGCAGCCGGACGGGTCACAGCGAAGCCCATGCGGTAGACGACGTTGTCCAGACGGGTTTCCAGCAACTGCAGCAGGTTCTCGCCGGTGTTGCCCTTCTTGGTCGAGGCCTTCTTGTAGTAGTTGCGGAACTGACGCTCCAGCAGACCGTAGATACGCTTGACCTTCTGCTTTTCACGCAGCTGGGTGGCGTAGTCGGACAGCTTGCCCTTGCGGGCGGTCGCGCCGTGCTGGCCGGGCTTCTGCTCCAGCTTGCACTTGGAGTCCAACGCGCGGGCCGGGCTCTTCAGGGAGAGGTCGGCGCCTTCGCGGCGGGCGAGCTTACAGGTAGGACCGATATAACGAGCCATTTCTTATCGCTCCTTTAGACGCGACGCTTCTTCGGCGGACGGCACCCGTTGTGCGGGATAGGCGTCACGTCGATGATGTTGGTGATCTTGTAGCCGACGTTGTTCAACGAACGCACGGCCGACTCACGGCCCGGACCCGGACCCTTGATGCGGACTTCCAGCGACTTCAGGCCGTAGTCCAGCGCAGCCTTGCCAGCCTTTTCGGCGGCAACCTGGGCAGCGAACGGAGTCGACTTACGCGAGCCACGGAAACCGGCGCCACCGGAGGTCGCCCAGGACAGTGCATTGCCCTGGCGGTCGGTGATGGTCACGATGGTGTTGTTGAACGAAGCGTGGACGTGGGCAACGCCGTCGGTGACGACGCGCTTGATCTTCTTCTTGGTCTTAGCAGCAGCGGGCTTAGCCATTTTCTAGGGTCCCTTACTTCTTCAGAGCCTTGCGCGGACCCTTGCGGGTGCGAGCATTGGTCTTGGTGCGCTGGCCGCGCAGCGGCAGGCCGCGACGGTGACGCAGACCGCGGTAGCAGCCCAGGTCCATCAGACGCTTGATTGCGATGCCGACTTCACGACGCAGGTCGCCTTCGACGATGTACTTGCCCACTTCAAGGCGCAGACGGTCGATTTCCGGCTCCGACAGGTCGCGGATCTTGGTGGTCGAAGTAACGCCTGCGGCTTCGCAGACCTTCTTCGAGCGGGTACGGCCGATGCCGTAAATGCTTTGCAACCCGACCCAGACATGCTTCTGGGCTGGCAGGTTGACGCCTGCAATACGCGCCATGACGCGGTTCTCCAGCTGAGTGATGGCCGAATACGCACCGACAGGCGCGCCAATCCGGCAGGATGGATCAAAAAAGTGAACTAGCGATACTAACAAGGTCTTGGTTTGCTTGGAAGCCCGTGGAACACAAGGTTCCATGGACCCGGCATGGGGAGTGTGCCCATGCTCCGGCGCCGGATGTGCCTGGCAGGAAGGTTGCCCTTCAAGCCGCCCGCGCTACTCCCGCGCGGAACAACCACATCGCACCCCCACCCAAGACCGCTGCGGGGACCGCCCTTCTGTCTGGAAGGCCTGCCCCGGGTACCGGGGCGGCCTTGACCGCTATGAAGCGGAAAGTATACCGGGTGAATCAGCCGCGTGCAAAACCGCCGCGGTTGCCGCCCTTCAGGTTGGCCTTCTTGAGCAGGCTCTCGTACTGGTGCGACATCAGGTGGGCCTGGATCTGGGCAATGAAGTCCATCACCACGACCACCACGATCAGCAGCGAGGTGCCACCGAAGTAGAACGAGGCATTGAGCTGCGTGCGCATGATTTCCGGCAGCAGGCAGACAATGACCAGGTACAGCGAGCCCGCGGCCGTCAGGCGGGTCAGCACGGCGTCGATGTATTCGGCGGTGGCCTTGCCCGGACGGATACCCGGGATCAGCGCACCCGACTTCTTGAGGTTGTCGGCGGTTTCCTGCGAGTTGAACACCAGCGCGGTGTAGAAGAACGCGAAACCGGTGATCAGCGCGGCGAACACGATCATGTGCAGCGGCTCGCCCGGACCCAGCGCGTTGGCGACCTTTTGCAGCCAGGTCGCGGAGCTGGCCTGGCCGGACCACATCGCCAGGGTGGCCGGGAAGGCCAGGATGCTGGAGGCGAAGATGGCCGGGATCACGCCCGCCATGTTCAGCTTCAGCGGCAGGAACGAGGTCTGGTTCATGTACGCATTACGGCCACCCTGACGGCGGGCGTAATTGACGGTGATGCGGCGCTGGCCGCGCTCGACGAACACCACGAAATAAGTGAAGGCCAGCACCACCAGGGCGATGATCAGCAGCGAGATGAAGCTCATGCTGCCGTCGCGGAACGCTTCCACGGTGTGGATCACGGCGGCCGGCAGGCCTGCCACGATGCCGGCGAAGATGATCAGCGACACACCGTTGCCGATGCCACGCTCGGTGACCTGCTCGCCCACCCACATCAGGAACATGGTGCCTGCGGTCAGCGCCACGATGGCGGTGAACACGAAGGCCAGGCCCGGGGCGTACACCACCGGGGCACCGCCCGGCGACAGCTGGTTCTGCAGCGCCAGCGCGATACTGCCGCCCTGCACCACCGCCAGCAGCACCGCGCCGATGCGCGAATACTGGGTGATCTTGCGACGACCGGACTCACCTTCCTTCTGCATCGCCTTGAGCGCGGGGAAGATGTGGACGGCCAGCTGCATCACGATCGATGCCGAGATGTACGGCATGACGTTCAGCGCGAAAATGCTGAAACGGTGCAGGGCGCCGCCCGAGAACATGTTGAACATGTCCACGATACCGCCGCCCTGCGCCTGCATCAGCGCAAGCATGGCATCGGGATTGACGCCCGGCACCGGCACGTAGCAGCCGATGCGATAGACGAGCAATGCCCCGAGTACGAACAGAAGACGCTGGCGAAGTTCCGTGAACTTGCCCATCCCGCCCGCGAGGTTACCGATGCCAGCTTGCGCCATGTTCCAGTTACTCCTGTACGCTGCCGCCGGCAGCTTCGATCGCAGCCTTGGCGCCGGCGGTAGCCGCAACACCCTTCAGGGTGAACGCCTTGGTCAGCTCGCCCTTCAGGACGACCTTGGCCTTCTTGGCAGTGGACGGGACCAGCTTGGCGGCACGCAGTGCCGCGAAGTCGATCTCACCCGCTTCCAGACGGTCCAGGTGGTAGGACAGCACTTCAGCGGTGTCCTTGGCCATCTTGGAACGGAAGCCGATCTTCGGCAGACGGCGCTGCATCGGGGTCTGGCCGCCTTCGAAGCCAGCCTTGATCTTGCCGCCACCCTTACGGGCGAACGAACCCTTGTGGCCGCGGCCGGCAGTCTTGCCCAGGCCCGAGCCGATACCGCGACCGACGCGGGTACGCTCGGTGCGGGCGCCCGGTGCCGGGCTCAGTTCATTGAGACGCAGAGTCATGGTCGATTACTCCTCAACCTGGACGAGGTACTGAACCTTGTTGATCAGGCCGCGAACCTGCGGGCTGTCCTTCAGTTCACGCACATCGTTGAGCTTGTTCAGGCCCAGGGCACGCACCGACAGGCGGTGACGCGACTGGGTTCCACGCAGGCCGCGCACCAGGCGCACCTTCACGGTCTTGTTGGACTCATTAGCCATGGTTGAGTTCCTCCACCTTCTTGCCGCGCTTGGCCGCGATGCGAGCCGGCGACTGCGCAGCAGCCAGGCCCTTCACGGTGGCACGCACCAGGTTGATCGGGTTACGCGAACCGGTGGCCTTGGCCAGCACGTTCTTCACGCCAACGGCTTCCAGCACGGCGCGCATGGCACCGCCGGCGATCACGCCGGTACCTTCGGAGGCCGGCTGCATGAACACGCGGGCTGCGCCGTGACCATCCTTGATGGTGTGCCACAGGGTGCCGTTGTTCAGGTCAACGTTGACCAGGTTCTTGCGCGCCTGCTCCATCGACTTCTGGATGGCGACCGGCACTTCGCGGGCCTTGCCATAACCAAAACCGACCTTGCCTTCGCCGTCGCCGACCACGGTCAGGGCGGTGAAGGTGAACTGGCGACCGCCCTTGACGGTCTTGCTGACGCGGTTGACCGCGACCAGCTTCTCGATCATGCCGTCGTCGACTTTCTCTTCGCGGTTACGGTCGCGATCACGACCCCGCTGCTGACGTTCTTCTGCCATGTTGATTCCTTGATTGGTTGGGTATGTACGGCTCGGGGCCGCTTATGGTTGTGGTTTACAGCGGTGTTTCACCGGCAACTGCAGAAGAGTTGCCGGTGCCCGGTACGACCTGTACCGGCAGGCAGGCGGAAAGGGGCACACGGCCCCTTCCCTATTCCTTAGAACTGCAGGCCGCCTTCGCGGGCAGCTTCGGCCAGAGCCTTGATGCGGCCGTGGTAGCGGTAGCCCGAGCGGTCGAAAGCGACCTTCTCGATACCGGCAGCCTTGGCGCGCTCGGCGATGATCTTGCCGACCTTGGCAGCAGCGTCGCAGTTCTTGCCGTTCTTCAGGCCTTCCTTGACGTCGGCCTGGGCGGTGTTGGCCGAAGCCAGCACCTTGGAGCCGTCGGCAGTGAAGATCTGCGCGTACAGGTGCTGGCCGGTACGCAGCACCGACAGGCGAGCAACGCCCAGGGTACGGATGTGCGAACGGGTCGACTTGGCGCGACGCAGACGGGCGATGTTCTTGTTCATGTTCTTTATCCTCGAAAGCTGAAAACCTAGGAATTAGGCCTTCTTGGCTTCCTTGCGAATGATGACTTCACCGGCGTACTTCACACCCTTGCCCTTGTAGGGCTCCGGCGGACGGTAACCGCGGATCTTGGCAGCGACTTCACCGACGACCTGCTTGTCGGCGCCCTGCACGACGATTTCCGTCTGCGTCGGGGTCGACAGGGTGATGCCTTCCGGCGCCACGAACACGACAGGATGCGAGAAACCCAGCGACAGGTTCAGGTCCTTGCCCTGCATGGCAGCGCGGTAACCCACGCCGACCAGCTCGAGCTTGCGCTCGAAACCTTCGGACACTCCCTGGACCATGTTGGCCAGGATGGCGCGCACGGTACCGGTCAGGGCATCAAAGGAGATGTCCTTCGGGTTCAGGGTGACAACGCCGTTGTCGATGGAGATTTCAACGCCGGCGGCCTTGTTCAGCGACAGGGTGCCCTTCGGGCCCTTCACGCTGACGGATTCCGGCTGGATGTTCAGTTCAACGCCCTTGGGCAGGTTGATCGGCTTCTTGGCTACGCGGGACATAGTGGACTCCTTCCCTTAAGCCACAAAGCACAGGACTTCGCCGCCGACGCCCTGCTGGCGCGCCTGCGCATCAGTCATGATGCCCTTGGAGGTGGAAATGATGGCGATGCCCAGGCCGTTGAGGACCTTCGGCAGCTCGGACTTGCCACGGTACTGGCGCAGACCCGAACGCGAGAAGCGCTTCAGGGTAGCGATGACCGGCTTGCCCTCGAAGTACTTCAGGACGATTTCGAGCTCGGCCTTGTTGTTTTCCAGCTTGTTGACGCGCAGGTCGGCGATGTAACCCTCGTCCTTCAGGACCTGGGCAATTGCCACCTTGATCTTGGACGACGGGGCTTTCACCGTCTGCTTGCCAACCGCGGCCGCATTCTTGATGCGGACCAGCAGGTCGGCGATGGGATCAGTCATGCTCATGTAGATACCTTTGAGTGCACCGATATCCGCTTTCGCGAAAATCTCGTGTTTTCCTGGGATGGGCCAGGGCCCTTACCGCACCGGCCAGCCCATTTCGGGCAGGCAAGAAGCGGGATTATACGACAAAAAGTCCGACTTGCGTCGGACTCTTTGAATTACCGTCAGGTTGCCCTTCCGGCGACCTGGCCGGGCCTTGCGGCCCGGACCGGGTTGTTGCTTACCAGCTGGCCTTGCGCAGGCCCGGCACGTCGCCGCGCATGGTGGCTTCGCGCAGCTTGTTGCGGCCCAGGCCGAACTTGCTGTACACGCCACGCGGACGGCCCGACAGCTCGCAACGGTTGCGCTGGCGGCTCGGCGACGAATCGCGCGGCAGCTTGGACAGCTTGGTTGCGGCTTCGATCTTCTCTTCGTAGGTCGCGTCAACGGAGGACACGATCTTCTTCAGAGCTGCACGCTTGTCGGCGTACTTCTTGGCCAGCTTTTCCCGCTTGATGTCGCGGTTGACCATGGAGGTCTTTGCCATTTCGGTATCCTCGACGAATCAGTTACGGAACGGGAACTTGAACGCTGCCAGCAGCGCTTTGGCTTCCGCGTCGGTCTTGGCGGTGGTCGTGATGGCGATATCCATACCGCGGATCGCGTCGACGGCGTCGAAGTCGATTTCCGGGAAGATGATCTGTTCCTTCACGCCCATGTTGTAGTTGCCACGACCGTCGAACGAACGACCCGACACGCCGCGGAAGTCACGCACGCGCGGCAGCGAGATGTTGATCAGGCGGTCCAGGAACTCGAACATGGTGTCACGACGCAGCGTGACCTTGCAGCCGATCGGCCAACCATCACGGATCTTGAACGAAGCCACCGAGACGCGCGACTTGGTGACCACCGGCTTCTGGCCGGTGATCTTGGTCATGTCGGCAACGGCGTTCTCAAGAACCTTCTTGTTGGTTGCAGCTTCGCCCACACCCATGTTCAGGGTGATCTTGACCAGGCGCGGCACTTCCATCGGATTGGTGTAGCCGAACTGCTTGGTCAGCGCCGGCACCACTTCTTCCTTGTAAAACTTTTCGAGACGGGAATTCATCAATTCATTCCTCAGGCGTCGAGCGCCTCACCGCTGGAGCGGAACACACGCAGTTTGCGTCCATCCTCCAGCACCTTGAAGCCAACGCGCTCGCCCTTGCCCGTTGCCGGGTTCAGGACATTGACGTTGGAGATATGGATCGAAGCTTCACGCTCGACCACGCCGCCGGCAACGCCTGCCTGCGGGTTCGGCTTGGTGTGGCGCTTGACGATGTTCACGTTGGCGACGACCACGCGGTCGCCGTCGACGCGAACGACTTCGCCCTGCTTGCCCTTGTCCTTGCCGGTGTTGACGACGACCTGGTCGCCCTTCTTGATACGGTTAGCCATGATTATCTCCTGGCGCTCACAGAACTTCGGGAGCGAGCGAGACGATCTTCATGAACTTCTCCGAACGAAGTTCACGGGTCACCGGCCCAAAGATGCGGGTGCCGATCGGCTCTTGCTTGTTGTTGAGCAGGACCGCGGCGTTGCCGTCGAAGCGGATCAGCGAGCCATCGGCGCGACGCACACCCTTGCGGGTACGCACCACGACGGCGTCATACACTTCACCCTTCTTGACCTTGCCGCGCGGAATTGCGTCCTTCACGGTGACCTTGATGATGTCGCCGATGTGGGCATAACGGCGCTTGGAACCACCCAGCACCTTGATGCACATCAGTTCCTTGGCACCGGAGTTGTCCGCGGCGTCGAGGTAGCTCTGCATCTGGATCATGATTCAGATCTCCTTATTCAGCCGCACGCGTGATGACTTCCACCACGCGCCAGTTCTTGGTCTTGGACATCGGAGCAATCTCGGTCACGCGCACGATATCGCCTTCGTTGCAGGCGTTTTCGGCGTCGTGTGCGTGCAGCTTGGTCGAACGCTTGATGTACTTGCCGTACAGGGCGTGCTTGACCTGGCGCTCCACCAACACGGTGACCGTCTTGTCCATCTTGTTGCTGACGACACGGCCTTCGACCGTGCGCAGCGTCTTGCTTGCGTTATTTTCGCTCATAGCAGCCATCCTTACTTCGTGCTGCCGATCAGGTGCTTGACGCGAGCAATCTCGCGGCGCACCCGGCGGGTTTCATGGGTCTTCGGCAGCTGGCCGGTGACCTGCTGCATGCGGAGCGAAAACTGCTCCTTACGCAGGTCGGTCAGGTGGGCCTTGAGTTCGTCAGCCGACTTCTCGCGGAGTTGTTTGATGTCCATCAGCGCACCGTCCGGGTCACGAAAGTGGTGGTCACCGAGAGCTTGGCAGCGGCCAGGCGGAACGCCTCGCGTGCCACTTCCTCGGTAACGCCCTCGACTTCATAAATCATGCGGCCGGGCTGGATCTGAGCGACCCAGTATTCCACGCCACCCTTACCGGCACCCATTCGGACTTCGATGGGCTTCTTGGTGATGGGCTTGTCGGGGAACACGCGGATCCACATCTTGCCGCCGCGCTTGACGTAGCGGCTGATCGAGCGGCGAGCCGCTTCGATCTGACGCGCGGTCAGCTGACCGTGAGCGGTTGCCTTCAGGCCGTACTCGCCAAAGCTGACGGCATTCGCGCTCCAGCTCAGGCCGTCGTTACGGCCCTTGAACATCTTGCGGTATTTGGTTCGCTTGGGTTGCAACATTGCCGTTACCTCGCTTCACGAGCCGGGCGCGACGGACGGTCGCCACGGTCGCCGCGATCGTTACGATCGTTGCGCGGGCTGTCGTCCTGCTTTTCCTGGCCAACCTGGGAGAAATCAAAGACTTCGCCCTTGTAGATCCAGACCTTGATGCCGATGATGCCGTAGGTGGTGCTGGCTTCAGCGAAACCGTAGTCGATGTCAGCGCGCAGGGTGTGCAGTGGCACGCGGCCTTCGCGGTACCACTCCGAACGGGCGATTTCGGCGCCGTTCAAGCGGCCAGCCACGTTGACCTTGATGCCCAGGGCACCCAGGCGCATCGCGTTGCCGACCGAACGCTTCATCGCGCGGCGGAACATGATGCGACGCTCCAGCTGCTGCGCGATCGACTCGGCAACCAGCTGTGCATCCAACTCAGGCTTGCGAACTTCGGTGACGTTGATGTGCGCCGGGACGCCCATCATCTCGCTCACTTCCTTACGCAGCTTTTCGATGTCCTCACCGCGCTTGCCGATCACCACGCCCGGGCGGGCGGTGTGGATCGTCACGCGTGCGGTCTTGGCCGGACGCTCGATCAGGATCTTCGAGATGCCGGCCTGAGCCAGCTTCTTGCGCAGCATTTCGCGCACTTTCAGGTCGGCTGCCAGGTAACCAGCGAACTCGGCCTTGTTGGCGTACCACTTGGAGTTCCAGTCCTTGGAAATACCGAGGCGGATACCAACCGGATGAACTTTATGACCCATGGTCTTTATCCTTTCCGCTTACTTGCCGGCGCCCACAACCACAGTGATGTGGCTGGTGCGCTTGAGGATGCGGGTACCGCGGCCTTTCGCCCGCGCCATGAAACGCTTCAGGGTGGGACCTTCATCAACCATGATGGTCTTGACCTTCAGCTCGTCGACGTCAGCGCCCTGGTTGTTTTCGGCATTTGCGATAGCCGACTCCACCACCTTCTTGATCAGGTGGGCAGCCTTCTTGTCCGAAAACTTCAGCAGGTTGACCGCACGCTCGGCCGGAAGGCCACGGACCTGGTCAGCGACCAGACGTGCCTTCTGCGGGGAGATGCGCGCGGTGCGCAGGATTGCTTTCGCTTCCATTGTCATCTCTCCTTACTTGCCCGACTTCTTGTCAGCGCCGTGACCCTTGAAGGTCCGGGTGACAGCGAATTCGCCGAGCTTGTGACCGACCATGTTCTCGTTGACGAGAACCGGGACGTGGTTCTTGCCGTTGTGCACGGCAATCGTGAATCCAACCATTTCCGGCAGGATCATGGAGCGGCGCGACCAGGTCTTGATCGGCTTCTTGCTGCCCGCAGCGGCCTCCACCTTCTTGACGAGGTGGTGATCGACGAACGGGCCCTTCTTGAGTGAACGTGCCATGGTCGATTAGCCCCTACGATCGCGGACGATGAACTGCTGAGTGCGCTTGTTATGGCGCGTCTTGTAACCCTTGGTCGGGACACCCCACGGGGTGACCGGATGCGGGTTACCCTGGCCGGCCTTGGCCTCACCACCACCGTGCGGGTGGTCAACCGGGTTCATGGCCGCACCGCGGACGGTCGGCTTGACACCGCGCCAACGCTTGGCACCGGCCTTACCCAGCTTCTCGAGGTTGTGCTCGTCGTTGCCGACTTCACCAATGGTGGCGCGGCATTCGACCGGCACCTTACGCATTTCACCCGAGCGCAGGCGCAGGGTGGCGTAGATGCCTTCACGAGCAACCAGCTGCACGCCTGCACCAGCGGCACGGGCGATCTGGGCGCCCTTGCCCGGCTTCAGCTCGATCCCGTGGACGGTGGTACCGACCGGGATGTTGCGCAGCGGCAGGGTGTTGCCGGTCTTGATCGGGGCGTGAGCACCCGAGATGACCTGGTCACCCGCCTTGAGGCCCTTCGGGGCGATGATGTAGCGACGCTCGCCGTCGACGTAGCACAGCAGGGCGATGTGGGCAGTGCGGTTCGGATCGTATTCGATACGTTCCACGCGTGCCGGAATGCCTTCCTTGTTGCGCTTGAAGTCGATCAGACGGTAGTGCTGCTTGTGACCACCGCCCACGTGACGGGTGGTGATGCGACCGTGGTGGTTACGACCACCGGACTTGCTCTGCGGCTCCAGCAACGCTGCGTGCGGTGCGCCCTTGTGCAGATCGGGCGTGACCACGCGCACGGCCGAACGACGGCCTGCGGAGGTGGGCTTGAATTTCATCAATGGCATGGGATGTACCTCAGGCCTTGGCCGTTACATCGATGGACTGGCCATCGGCCAGACGCACGTACGCCTTGCGCCAATCGCCGCGACGGCCAGCGCGGTTACGGAAGGACTTGTTCTTGCCCTTGACGTTGACCACGTTGACGGCCTCGACCTTGACGTCGAACAGCTGCTCAACCGCGGCCTTTACATCGGCCTTGGTGGCTTCGTTCGAGATCTCGAAGACGTACTGGTTGGAGAGTTCCTGCAGGCGCGCGGTCTTTTCGGAGACTCGCGGAGCGCGCAGCACGCTGAAGATTTTTTCGTTGCTGCTCATGCCAGCCACTCCTCGACCTTCTTGACCGCGTCAGCGGTGATGACGACCGTGTCGGCACCGACCAGAGCGACCGGATCCAGGCCCTGGACGTCACGCACCTGCACGTAGGGCAGATTGCGGGCCGACAGGTACAGATGCTCGGAAGCTTCTTCGGTGACGATCAGCGGACGCTTGCCCACTTCCAGGCCAGCCAGCTTGCCGATCAGACCCTTGGTGCTGGTCGCTTCCACGTCGAAGGACTCGACGATGGTCAGGCGGCCCTGGCGGTTCAGCTCGGACAGGATGGCGCACATGGCGGCGCGATACTGCTTGCGGTTGACCTTCTGCTCGAAGCTGCGCGGCTTGGCCGCGAAGGTGACACCACCGCCGACGAAGATCGGAGCGGTCAGGGCACCGTGACGTGCGCCACCACCCTTCTGCTTCTTCGACTTCTTGGTGGTACCAGCCACTTCAGAGCGCGTCTTCTGTGCCTTGGTGCCGGCGCGAGCGGCGTTGCGGTAAGCAACGACGACCTGGTGAACCAGATCTTCGCTGAAATCGCGGCCGAACACGGCTTCGGAGACCGAGACCTTGTTGTTGCTACCCGTGATAACGAGTTCCATCGTCATCTCTCCTTATGCCTTGCTCGCCGGACGCACGATCACGTCACCACCGGCTGCGCCAGGCACGGCGCCGCGGATGGCAATCAGACCACGCTCGACGTCGACCTTGACCACTTCCAGGTTCTGCGTGCTCTGCTGCACGGCACCCATGTGGCCGGACATCTTCTTGCCCGGGAAAACGCGACCCGGGGTCTGGCGCTGACCCAGCGAACCCGGCGCGCGATGCGACAGCGAGTTACCGTGGGTTGCATCGCCCATACGGAAGTTGTGGCGCTTGATGGTGCCCTGGAAGCCCTTACCCTTGGTGACGCCCTGGACGTCAACCGTCTGGCCGACTTCAAAGATGTCTGCCTTGATTTCGCCGCCGACGGTGAAATCACCGACCTGGGCGTCTTCAACGCGGAATTCCCACAGGCCGCGGCCCGCTTCCACCTTCGCCTTGGCGAAGTGGCCGGCTTCCGGCTTGTTGACCAGCGCAGCGCGACGGGCGCCGACGGTCACCTGCACGGCGCTGTAGCCGTCGGTTTCGACGGTCTTGATCTGCGCGATGCGGTTCGGGGTGGCTTCAATCAGGGTCACCGGGATGGAGCGACCATCTTCGGTGAAAACGCGGCTCATGCCGGCCTTGCGGCCCACGAAGCCCAACGAATACTTCTTCGTCATGGTCGTAGTCCTCAGGTCAGCTTGATCTGCACGTCGACGCCGGCAGCCAGTTCGAGCTTCATCAGCGCGTCCACGGTCTTGTCGTTGGGGTCGACGATGTCGAGCACGCGCTTGTGCGTGCGGGTCTCGTACTGGTCACGCGCGTCCTTGTCGACGTGCGGGGAGACGAGAATGGTGTAACGCTCGATCTTGGTCGGCAGGGGGATCGGGCCACGCACTTGCGCGCCGGTCCGCTTTGCCGTTTCAACGATCTCGCTGGCCGAACGGTCGATCAAGCGATGATCGAACGCCTTCAACCGAATCCGGATCTTTTGGTCCGCCATGACGGTGTTCCTATAGGTCTAAAGAGCGACGGGACTGGCCTCTGTGTGTACCAGCCCCCATGAAAACGACGGTCGGCGCCAAAGCACCTCCCGCCAACGAGAATCCCTTCAAAACAGCAAGGCGGCCCGGTTACCCGGCCCGCCCCAGACATCTTCAAACGCACAGAAAACACCCCGTATTACCGGAGTGCCCCATGCGACCTGTCCTTGTCTGGCGAATACGAGGTACGTCCTGTGCCTCATTTCGCTGGTTGCGAGGGCCATGAAAACCATGACCTTCGCGAGTGGTCGTGCATTCTGTCAGTATTTTCCGGCACTTGCAAGCCAAGCCCTGGCGACGTCACCAACGCTTCAGGTTCGGGCCAGCCAGGCGAGCCTCGCCCCTATTCGTGCGCAGCGGTCCCGGTGGCGCCAGCCTGCAGCAGGCTGTTGAACAGCAGCTTGAACGAGGCATGGGTCTGGGCCCGGAAGGTGATGTCGGTCCCGAAGAACGTCAACCGCCCTGCCCCCATCCCGGCTTCGGCCGCCAGCACGCCGCCCTGCAGGTGTTCCTGGCCCCAGGCCCAACCACTGCGCAGCGGCCTGGGGCCGTCGAAGCGCAGCAGCGGCTGGATGTCGGCGCGGCCGGCGGGCAGATCCAGCACCGGCGCATTATCCCAGCGACCGTCGGAGAAATACACATCCAGCCGTGCCGGCAGCCCCCAATTCAGCGGCTGCGCCTTGTCCACCGCCACCTCCAGCACACTGCCGGGGATGTAGTACTCCCGCTGGCTCAATGGCTTGAGTTGGCCGGCAGCATCGGGCTTGCGCAGATGGCTGGCCACCGGCAACCCCAGCTGCAGCGCCAGGCCACTGGAAGAACCGGTCGCGACCACGTGGCCGCCCTGCCCCATGAACTGGCGCAGCGCCGCCACCGCAGGCTCACCCTGCAGTTCGCCCAGCATGGAGCGATACTCCGCCGGGATGGTCGCCGGATCCGGCGAAGCCGGCGTACGCCCGGCCTTGCCCTCGATGGCCAGCTCGGCCGGCAGCGGCAACGCGCCACTGGGCAGCAGCAGGACGTCGAAGCGCTGGCGCAGCTCCCCGGCCAGGATCTGCTGCGGGTAGACCACTTCGTAGTCGAAGCCGAAGTTCTCCAGCACCAGCCGCGTCCAGCCGGACACCATCGAACCGCCATAGCGGTCCCACAGCGCGATCCGCGGCGCGCGCAGCGGCGCCTCAGCCACCACACCGGCAGGCGCGACGGCGGCGGCCACACCCGTCCCCTGCAGGGCCACCGCCAGTGCATCAGCCTCGACCCCGGCAACCAGGAAGGCGCCATCGCGCGACGGCACCCGGCTGACCCGGGCCCCGGCCTTCAGCAGGCGATTGACCGCAATGAACGCATTGTTGACCCGCGCATCCAGCAACCAACCGCGGGACGACGCCGGCACCGGCACATCGGCCGGCGCCTGCAACTGGCCGACGGGCAGCACCGCGAACGGACCCTCGAAGGCCTCCAGCACCCGGTCGAAGGCCACGCCCATCTGGAAGGCCAGGGTCCAGCCCGCCGAATCGTACGGAGCGATCGGCGGCCCGCCTTCATACTCGAAGTCGTGCGGGTGGTCCTGTGGCTCGAACATGTCACGCACATGGGCACGGAACGCCTGGTCGGCACGCACCACGAACGAACCGGCCGGATACGACTTGCCGGCCACCACGAATGCACGCGATGCGCGCTGCACCTCCACGCCGGCCAGCTGCAGCGCGTTGACGAAGGCCACCGCGGTGGGCAGGTCGGCCTGGTCGGCCGGAATGATGTAGCCACGGGCATCACGCTGGTCCGGGCGCTGCAGCCACTGCGCCACCTGCCGCGGCCCCAGCCCGTCCTGCGGCGCGTCCGTTGCAGCGGCCTTGGCCTGCGCAGCCGCTTCGGCCAACCGCGTCGGGCTTGCGGTCCAGGTGTCGGTGCTGCCGCGCGCGATGGCATTGCGCCCCATCCAGTAGATGTTCCACAGCAGCTGCTCGCGGTGACGCGAGGCGTAGTCCAGCAACGCCCAGTTCGCGGTCAGGCTGTAATCGATGGATTGGCGGAAATGCCAGGTCTGCGCCGCCACCGGCGCCGGCAGGTTGCTGTCCGGCAATTGCCGCTCCGGCAGATAAGGGATCTGCATCGGCGTCGGATTGCCGACAATCTCGGTCAGCACGCCCAGCATGTTGTGGAAGTACGGCATGGTGCGCAGCCCGCCATTCCACCAGGTCGAGTACACGCTGCCGCCCTTGGACACCGCGCCAGGCTTGTTCTCCTGCAGGTAGCGCAGGTTCATCGCCGAACCCAGCGCCTCCAGCCCCACCGGGATCATCGGGTCGATGTTGTAGTTGTACGGGTCGCGATACGGCGGTATCACGATCACCGTTCCCTTCGGCGCGGCCTGGTGGTGGTTGTAGACGATCTGCGGGTACCACCGCGTGTACATGGCCAGGTTCATGTTGCGCGTTTCCTGCAGCGCCGCCATGTAGAAGTCACGGTTGTTATCGTGCCCGGCGTATTTCTGGTAGAGCCGCTGCGGCTTGTCCAGCACCCGCTTGGCCGGCACCGGCTCGCGCATGTACCAGTCCGAATACAGCTCCTGGCCGTCGGGGTTGGCATGTACCAGCAGCACGATGGTGTCATCGAGGATGCGGCGGGTCTCGGCATCATCACGACTGGCCAGCTGCCACACCGTCTCGATCAGCTGGTGCGGCCCGACCGTCTCGTTGGCATGCAGGCCGCCGTCGATCCAGACCACCGCCTTGCCCTGCTCGGCCAACGCACGCGCAGCCTGCGCGTCGTCACGCGCCCGCGCCAGCCGCTCGGAGATGCCGCGGTATTCCTCCAACCGTGCAAGATTGGCCGGCGAAGAGGCGATCAGCATCAACTGCGGGCGCCCTTCGGAACTCTTGCCCAGCTCCACCAGGCGGAACCGGTCCGAGCTGGCCGCCACCTTGCGGAAGTACGCCTCGGTCTGCGTGTAGTTGGCCAGCATGTAGTCGTCGCCGATGTCGAAACCGAAGTGTGACTTCGGTGATGGCACGGCCGCCTGCAGCGTACCCACGCCCGCCAGCGCCAGCCCGGCCACCAGCAGTGAACGCCGCAGCGTCTCGAAAAAGCCCATCCCAGTTCCTCCCTAGCAATCATCGGACAGTACCACCGGCGTGTCCGGATGATCCGCTGCCCTGTCAGAGAGAAAGAGGAACAAAGGCGCCGCTTCCGCCATTCGTACGCCCAAGGCGGAGCAACCGGCGCGATGCCCGCCCACTCATCCAGGATCCCACAGCACCCCTCGACATGCCGATGCCGGGCTCACCTCCCCGCCTGCGCATGCGGCCCTGGACGAAAAAAAGGGCGACCCGAGGGCCGCCCTTCTCTCAACACCTGCTTCCGGAATGAAGCGTGGCGCTATTACTTGATGATCTTCGAGACCACGCCGGCGCCGACGGTACGGCCGCCTTCGCGGATGGCGAAGCGCAGACCTTCGTCCATTGCCACCGGGTTGATCAGGGTGACAGCCATCTTCACGTTGTCGCCCGGCATCACCATCTCAACACCTTCCGGCAGCTCGACCGCACCGGTGATGTCGGTGGTACGGAAGTAGAACTGCGGACGGTAGCCCTTGAAGAACGGGGTGTGACGGCCGCCTTCGTCCTTCGACAGCACGTACACTTCGGCGTCGAACTGGGTGTGCGGGGTGATCGAACCCGGCTTGGCCAGAACCTGGCCGCGCTCGACGTCGTCACGCTTGGTGCCGCGCAGCAGCAGACCGGCGTTGTCGCCTGCCTGGCCCTGATCCAGCAGCTTGCGGAACATTTCCACGCCGGTGACGGTGGTCTTCTGGGTCGGACGGATACCGACGATTTCGATTTCTTCGCCGACCTTGATCACGCCGCGCTCGATACGACCGGTCACCACGGTGCCGCGGCCCGAGATCGAGAACACGTCTTCCACCGGCATCAGGAACGGCTTGTCGACGTCACGCTCCGGGGTCGGGATCCAGCTGTCCAGCGCCTCGACCAGCTTCAGGATGGCCGGCACGCCGATGTCGCTCTGGTCGCCTTCCAGCGCCAGACGGGCCGAACCGTGCACGATCGGGGTGTCGTCGCCCGGGAAGTCGTACTTGCTCAGCAGCTCGCGTACTTCCATCTCGACCAGTTCCAGCAGCTCGGCATCGTCCACCATGTCGGCCTTGTTCAGGAACACGACGATGTACGGCACGCCGACCTGACGCGACAGCAGGATGTGCTCGCGGGTCTGCGGCATCGGGCCGTCAGCGGCCGAGCACACCAGGATCGCACCGTCCATCTGGGCGGCACCGGTGATCATGTTCTTGACGTAGTCGGCGTGGCCCGGGCAGTCAACGTGGGCGTAGTGACGGCTCTCGGATTCGTACTCAACGTGCGCGGTCGAGATCGTGATACCACGAGCCTTCTCTTCCGGCGCGGCGTCGATGGACGAGTAGTCCTTGAACTCGCCGCCGAAGCGCTCTGCACCGATCTTCGTCAGTGCGGCGGTCAGGGTGGTCTTGCCATGGTCAACGTGACCGATGGTGCCGACGTTGACGTGCGGCTTGGTACGTTCGAACTTGCCCTTGGACATGTTTCTATTCCTTGATTAGCTGATTTTTGTTTGGAGAGCCTGAGTCAGATGACTCAGGCCTTCTTCATGACAGTTTCGGCGATGTTGGTCGGCGCCGGCTCGTAATGGTCGAATTCCATCGTGAAGGTCGCGCGACCCTGGGTCTGCGAACGCAGCGCGGTGGCGTAACCGAACATTTCGCCCAGCGGGATCATCGCGTTGATGATGCTGGCCGAACCGTCACCGGTGGTGCCCGAACCCTGCAGCACGCCACGACGGCGGCTCACGTCGCCCATCACGTCACCCTGGTAATCCTCCGGGGTCACGATCTCGACCTTCATGATCGGCTCCAGCAGCACCGGCTTGGCCTTGGCGAAGCCCTGCTTGAAGGCCATCGACGAGGCGAGCTTGAACGCCATTTCCGAGGAGTCGACGTCGTGGTACGAGCCGAACACCAGCTTGACCTTGACGTCCACCACCGGGAAGCCAGCCAGCGGACCGCTGGTGATGGTTTCGCGCAGGCCCTTTTCCACGGAAGGAATGAATTCCTTCGGGATCACGCCGCCGGTGATGTCGTTGATGAACAGGAAGTCGTCCTTGATGGCGGCAGCCAGCTTCGGATCGGCGCGGTCTTCAGCGGTGATCGGCGACAGCTCGATCACGACGTGACCGTACTGACCCTTACCACCGGACTGCTTGGCGTGCTTGTAATCCGACTTGACGTCAGCCTGCTGGATGGTCTCGCGGTACGCGACCTGCGGCTTGCCGACGTTGGCTTCAACGTTGAACTCGCGCTTGAGGCGGTCAACGATGATGTCCAGGTGCAGCTCGCCCATGCCCGAGATGATCGTCTGGCCGGATTCTTCGTCGGTCTTCACGCGGAACGACGGATCTTCCTGCGCCAGGCGGCCCAGTGCCAGACCCATCTTTTCCTGGTCCGACTTGGTCTTCGGCTCGACCGCCATCGAGATCACCGGCTCCGGGAAGGTCATGCGCTCAAGCACGATCGGTGCATCGATCGAGCACAGCGTGTCACCGGTGGTGGTGTCCTTCAGGCCCACGGCAGCAGCGATGTCTCCGGCCAGAACTTCCTTGATTTCCTCGCGGTTGTTCGAGTGCATCTGCAGGATGCGGCCGATGCGCTCCTTCTTGTTCTTCACCGAGTTCAGCACGGTGTCGCCACCGGTCAGCACGCCGGAGTAGACGCGGAAGAAGGTCAGCGCGCCGACGAACGGGTCGGTGATGATCTTGAACGCCAGCGACGAGAACGGAGCCTTGTCGTCCGACTTGCGGGTCATCTCGATGGTGTCGTCGTCGACGTCCACGCCCTTCACGTCCGGCACGTCGACCGGCGACGGCAGCAGCTGGATCACGCCGTCGAGCATGGCCTGCACGCCCTTGTTCTTGAACGCCGAGCCGCAGAACATCGGCACGATCTCGGTGGCCAGGGTACGAACGCGCAGCGCCTCGATGATTTCAGCCTCGGCCAGCTCTTCGCCGCCCAGGTACTTTTCCATCAGCTCTTCGCTGGCTTCGGCCGCGGTCTCGATCATGAAGGTGCGGGCTTCTTCAGCCTTCTCCACCAGGTCGGCCGGGATGTCGCCGTACTCGAACTTCATGCCCTGCGAAGCCTCATCCCAATGGATGGCCTTCATCTTGAGCAGGTCGACCACGCCCTTGAAGCCTTCCTCGGCACCGATCGGCACCTGCATCGGCACCGGCACGGCGCCCAGCTTGGCCTTCAACTGGTCACGGACCTTGAAGAAGTTGGCACCGGTACGGTCCATCTTGTTGACGAACGCGATGCGCGGCACGTGGTACTTGTTGGCCTGGCGCCACACGGTTTCCGACTGCGGCTGGACGCCACCGACGGCGCACAGCACGAACACGGCACCGTCGAGCACGCGCAGCGAGCGCTCGACTTCGATGGTGAAGTCAACGTGCCCGGGGGTGTCGATGATGTTGAAGCGGTGCTCCGGCAGGGACTTGTCCATGCCCTTCCAGAACGCGGTGGTGGCAGCAGACTGGATCGTGATGCCACGCTCCTGCTCCTGCTCCATCCAGTCCATGGTGGCGGCACCGTCATGCACTTCACCGAGCTTGTGGCTCTTGCCGGTGTAGAACAGGATGCGCTCGGACGTGGTGGTCTTGCCGGCATCGATGTGAGCCATGATGCCGAAGTTGCGGTAACGCTCGATGGGAGTAGTACGGGCCACGGGGAGCCTCTCAAATTTCTTGGAATTCGGATGGCCGAACGCCGCCTTGCGGCGGCCTTCGGATTGAAGCGGCGCTCAAAGCGCCACAAGTGACACCAGATGGGTGTCAGGGGCCCTGTTTCCAAGGCCCCTTCGAAATCACCAGCGGTAGTGGGCGAACGCCTTGTTCGCTTCCGCCATACGGTGGGTTTCTTCACGCTTCTTGATGGCGCCGCCACGGTTTTCCGACGCGTCCAGCAGCTCGGCTGCCAGCTTGCGCGGCATGGTGTTTTCACCACGCTTGCGAGCCGAGTCGATCAGCCAACGCATGGCCAGGGCCATCTTGCGCGAAGCGCGCACTTCGACCGGCACCTGGTAGGTGGCACCACCGACGCGACGGGACTTCACTTCGACGCCCGGAGCGACGTTGTCCAGTGCCTTCTGCACCAGCTCAACGGCGTTCTGGTTCTTCTCGCTGATCACATCCATGGCGCCATAGACGATCTTTTCAGCAACGGACTTCTTGCCGCTCAGCATCACCATGTTGATGAAGCGGGCGATGGTTTCACTTCCGTGCTTCGGATCGGGCAGGACCGAACGCTGGGGGGTATTACCTTTACGGGACATGTCTTACTCCTCAGGCCTTCGGACGCTTGGCGCCGTACTTGGAACGCGCCTGGCGACGCTTGGCAACGCCGGCGGCGTCGAGCGAGCCACGGACGGTGTGGTAACGCACACCCGGCAGGTCCTTGACGCGACCGCCGCGAATCAGGACCACGGAGTGCTCCTGCAGGTTGTGGCCTTCACCACCGATGTAGGAAATCACTTCTTCCTGGTTGGTCAGGCGGACCTTGGCAACCTTGCGCAGAGCCGAGTTCGGCTTCTTCGGAGTGGTGGTGTAGACACGGGTGCAGACGCCACGGCGCTGCGGGCACTTGTCGAGGGCCGGGGAGGCACTCTTGTAGGTGGTCGCTTGCCGAGGCTTGCGTACCAGCTGGTTGATCGTCGCCATCAGTAGGTTCTTCTGATTGGGGCCGTAAAAACGGCCAAGGATGCGGAAAATGTAAAGCAGGCCAAATTTTTGGCCTGCTGAGACAGACGATTGTAGCAACTTGTCAAGTAGGCAGTCAAACACCCACCCTCCAAGCCAGCCCTGATCCAGGACTGTTACAGGGGCGCCTCCATGTACCCCGTTCAGGTTGAGCGGGCCGGCCCGCGAGCGGACCGGCCAGCCCCACTATCTTACTCCTCGCCGCCCGTTGCCTGCTCGGCTTCCGGCGACGCGGTTTCAACATCGGCAACCGCTGCCGTGCCGGCCAGGGTCTGGATTTCCGATTCCGTCAGGCCCGAGGCACCGCGACGACGCTTGGCGTGGTACGCCAGGCCGGTACCGGCCGGGATCAGGCGACCGACGATCACGTTTTCCTTCAGGCCGCGCAGGTTGTCGGCGGTGCCGCGCACGGCAGCCTCGGTCAACACGCGGGTGGTTTCCTGGAACGAAGCGGCCGAGATGAACGATTCGGTTGCCAGCGAGGCCTTGGTGATGCCCAGCAGGACCGGATCGAACTGCGCCGGCAGCTCGTTGCGGGTGGCCAGCTTGGCATTTTCCTCGATGACGCGCTGGCGTTCAGCCTGCTCGCCGTTCAGGAACTTGCTGTTGCCCTGGTCGGTGATTTCAACCTTGCGCAGCATCTGACGCGAGATCACTTCGATGTGCTTGTCGTTGATCTTCACGCCCTGCAGGCGGTACACGTCCTGGATTTCCTTGACCAGGTAGCGCGCCAGCTCTTCCACGCCCTTCAGTCGCAGGATGTCCTGCGGGCTCGGCTCGCCGTCCACGATGGTTTCGCCGCGGGTCACGTGCTCGCCTTCGAACACGATGATCTGGCGGTACTTCGGGATCAGCTCTTCGTGCTCGGAACCATCGGTGTCCTTGATGATCAGGCGCTGCTTGCCCTTGGTGTCCTTGCCGAAGCTGATGATGCCCGAACGCTCGGCCAGGATCGCCGGATCCTTCGGCTTGCGCGCTTCGAACAGGTCGGCCACGCGCGGCAGACCACCGGTGATGTCGCGGGTCTTGGACGCTTCCTGCGGGATCTTGGCGACCACGTCGCCCACGCCCACCGGGGCGCCGTCCTGCAGGTTGACGATCGAACGCGGCGGCAGCAGGTACTGCGCCGGCAGGTCGGTGCCCGGGATGGTCAGGTCATTGCCCTTGCCATCGACGATGCGGACCAGCGGACGCAGGTCCTTGGCCTGCGAGCCACGACGCTTCGGGTCGGTGATTTCACGCGAAGCCAGGCCGGTCAGTTCATCGGTCTTCTCGATGACGGTGATGCCGTCGACGAAGTCGATGAAGCGCACGAAGCCAGCCACTTCCGACACGATCGGGTGGTTATGCGGATCCCAGTTGGCCACGGTCTGGCCAGCCTTGATCTCGGCACCGTCCTTGACGGTGATGGTGGCGCCGTACGGCAGCTTGTAGCGCTCACGCTCACGGCCGTGCGGGTCGAGCACGGAGATTTCGCCCGAGCGCGACACCGCGACCAGCGAACCGCTGACCTGCTCGACGTGCTTGAGGTTGTTGAACTTGACCGAACCGGTGGTCTTGACGGTGATGTTGTCCACCGCCGCCGCACGCGATGCCGCACCACCGATGTGGAACGTACGCATGGTCAGCTGGGTACCCGGCTCACCGATCGACTGGGCGGCGATGACGCCGACCGCTTCACCGATGTTGACGATGTGGCCACGGGCCAGATCGCGGCCGTAGCAGCGCGAGCACACGCCGAACGCCGACTCGCAGGTGATCGTCGAGCGGACCTTGATGGTCTGCACGCCGGCTTCTTCCAGCTTGTTCACCCACTGCTCGTCGAGCAGCGTGTTGCGGGTCACGATCGGATCCTCGTCGTTGCCCGGCAGGAACACGTCCTCGGCAACCACGCGGCCCAGCACGCGGTCCTTCAACGGCTCGACCACGTCGCCACCTTCCACGATCGGGGTCATGGTCAGGCCTTCGACGGTGCCGCAGTCGACTTCGGTGATCACCACGTCCTGCGCCACGTCGACCAGACGACGGGTCAGGTAACCCGAGTTCGCCGTCTTCAGCGCGGTATCGGCCAGACCCTTACGGGCACCGTGGGTGGAGTTGAAGTACTCCTGCACGTTCAGGCCTTCGCGGAAGTTCGCCTTGATGGGCGTCTCGATGATCGAGCCGTCCGGGCGGGCCATCAGGCCGCGCATGCCGGCCAGCTGACGGATCTGCGCCTGGCTACCACGCGCGCCGGAGTCGGCCATGATGTACAGCGAGTTCATCGACTTCTGGTCGACGATCTTGCCTTCCGAATCCTCGACCTTCTCGGTACCGATGGTTTCCATCATCGCCTTGGCGATGCGCTCGTTGGTGCGCGACCAGATGTCGACCACCTTGTTGTAGCGCTCGCCCGCGGTGACCAGACCGGACTGGTACTGCTCCTGGATTTCCAGCACTTCCTGCTCGGCTTCGCCCAGGATGCCCTTCTTCTCGTCCGGGATCAGCATGTCGTCGATACCGATCGACACGCCGGCGCGGGTTGCGTAGGCATAACCGGTGTACATCAGCTTGTCGGCGAACACCACGGTGTCCTTCAGGCCAAGCAGACGGTAGCTCTGGTTGATCAGGCGCGAGATGTTCTTCTTGGTCATCTCGGTGTTGCACAGCTCGAACGGCAGGCCCTCGGGCATGATCTCGCTCAGCAGCGCACGGCCGACGGTCGTGTCCTGGATCGAGGTCTTGGTGACCTTGTTGCCTTCCTCGTCGCGCTCGACCTGGGTGATGCGCACCTTCACCTTGGCGTGCAGCTCGACCAGACGGTTGTCGTAGGCGCGCTTCACTTCGTCGGTGTTGGCGAACACCATGCCCTCGCCCTTCTTGTTCACCAGGGCGCGGCTCATGTAGTACAGGCCCAACACCACGTCCTGCGACGGCACGATGATCGGCTCGCCGTTGGCCGGTGACAGGATGTTGTTGGTGGACATCATCAGCGCACGCGCTTCGAGCTGGGCTTCCAGCGAGAGCGGCACGTGGACGGCCATCTGGTCACCGTCGAAGTCGGCGTTGAACGCAGTACAGACCAGCGGGTGCAGCTGGATGGCCTTGCCTTCGATCAGCAGCGGTTCGAACGCCTGGATGCCCAGACGGTGCAGGGTCGGCGCGCGGTTCAGCAGCACCGGATGCTCGCGGATGACTTCTTCCAGGACGTCCCAGACTTCGCCTTCCTCGCGCTCGACCAGCTTCTTGGCGGCCTTGATGGTGGTGGCCAGGCCACGACGCTGCAGCTTGGCGAAGACGAACGGCTTGAACAGCTCCAGCGCCATCTTCTTCGGCAGGCCGCACTGGTGCAGCTTGAGGTACGGACCGACGGTGATCACCGAACGGCCGGAGTAGTCCACGCGCTTGCCCAGCAGGTTCTGGCGGAAGCGACCCTGCTTGCCCTTGATCATGTCGGCCAGCGACTTGAGCGGGCGCTTGTTGGTGCCGGTGATGGCACGGCCGCGACGGCCGTTGTCCAGCAGGGCGTCAACCGATTCCTGCAGCATGCGCTTCTCGTTGCGCACGATGATGTCCGGCGCGTTGAGCTCCAGCAGGCGGCGCAGGCGGTTGTTGCGGTTGATGACGCGGCGGTACAGGTCGTTCAGGTCGGAGGTCGCGAAGCGGCCACCGTCCAGCGGCACCAGCGGACGCAGGTCCGGCGGCAGCACCGGCAGCACGGTCATCACCATCCATTCCGGGCGGTTGCCCGATTCCAGGAAGGCTTCGACCAGCTTGATGCGCTTGGTCAGGCGCTTGAGCTTGGTTTCCGAACCGGTCGAGGCGATTTCCTCGCGCAGGCGGACCATCTCGGCCTGCAGGTCGATGGTGCGCAGCAGCTCGTAGACGGCCTCGGCGCCCATGGCGGCGTCGAAGTCATCGCCGTGCTCCTGGCGGGCCTGCAGGTACTGTTCTTCGGTCAGCAGCTGGCGGCGCTCCAGGGCGGTCAGGCCCGGCTCGGTCACCACGTAGGCTTCGAAGTACAGCACGCGCTCGATGTCGCGCAGGGTCATGTCCAGCATCAGGCCGATGCGCGAGGGCAGCGACTTGAGGAACCAGATGTGGGCGACCGGCGAAGCCAGGTCGATGTGGCCCATGCGCTCGCGGCGCACCTTGGCCAAGGTCACTTCGGTGCCGCACTTCTCGCAGACCACGCCGCGGTGCTTCATGCGCTTGTACTTGCCGCACAGGCACTCGTAGTCCTTGACCGGTCCGAAGATGGCGGCGCAGAACAGGCCGTCACGCTCCGGCTTGAAGGTACGGTAGTTGATGGTTTCCGGCTTCTTCACTTCGCCGAAGGACCACGAACGGATCAGGTCCGGCGAGGCCAGCGCGATCTTGATCGCGTCGAAGTCCAGCGTCTGGCGCTGCTGGTTGAAGAGGTTGAGCAGGTCTTTCATGGTGTTCTCCGAAAGGAGGAAATCTTTGTCGATGGGCTGTCAGGTCGCTGCTGGCGGCGCTGCTGCATCACTGCAGCAGCGCCTGCCCGATCAGTTGTCTTCCAGTTCCATGTTGATGGCCAGCGAGCGGATTTCCTTCACCAACACGTTGAAGGATTCCGGCATGCCCGCGACCATCTCGTGCTCGCCGTCGACGATGTTCTTGTACATCTGGTTGCGGCCCTGCACGTCGTCGGACTTCACCGTCAGCATTTCCTGCAGGGTGTAGGCCGCGCCGTAGGCTTCCAGCGCCCAGACTTCCATTTCACCGAAGCGCTGGCCACCGAACTGCGCCTTGCCGCCCAGCGGCTGCTGGGTGACGAGCGAGTACGGGCCGGTCGAACGGGCGTGCATCTTGTCGTCGACCAGGTGGTTCAGCTTCAGGTAGTGCATGTAGCCGACGGTGGTCTTGCGGTCGAATGCTTCGCCGGTGCGGCCGTCGAACAGCTGCATCTGGGTCTTGCTGCCGTTGAAGCCCAGCACCTCGGTCTCCGGGGCACCGTCCGGGTAGGCGAGGTTCAGCATTTCGCGGATCTCGTCTTCCAGCGCACCGTCGAACACCGGGGTTGCCATCGGCACGCCGTCGGTCAGGTTCTTGGCCAGGTTGATCAGTTCCTCGTCGCTGAACTGCGTCAGGTCGACGCGCTCACCGGCCAGGGCCGAGTCGTGGTTGTAGACCTTGCCCAGGAACTCACGCAGCTCGCTGACGGCGCGCTGCTGCTCCAGCATGCGCTGGATGCGCTTGCCCAGGCCCTTCGCGGCCCAGCCAAGGTGCACTTCCAGGATCTGGCCGATGTTCATACGCGACGGCACGCCCAGCGGGTTCAAGCAGATGTCCACCGAGGTGCCATCGGCCATGTACGGCATGTCTTCGACCGGCACCACGTTGGAGACCACACCCTTGTTGCCGTGGCGGCCTGCCATCTTGTCACCCGGCTGGATGCGACGCTTCACGGCCAGGAACACCTTGACCATCTTCAGCACGCCCGGTGCCAGGTCGTCGCCCTGGGTGATCTTGCCGCGCTTGTCGGCGAAGCGGCGCTCGAATTCCTTCTCGTGTGCCTGGATCTGCATCTGGGCACGCTCGATGGCTTCGGCTGCGTCGTCGTCCTTCATGCGCAGGGTGAACCAGTCGGACTTCTTCAGGCCGTCCAGGAACGCGTCGGAGATCACGTCGCCCTTCTTCAGGCCGGCGCCGCCGTTGACCACCTTGCCCACGATCTGCGAACGCAGACGGGCGTAGATGGCGCCTTCCAGGATGCGGAACTGGTCGTCGAAGTCCTTCTTGACGCGCTTGATCTCGTTCTCTTCGATCTGGCGGGCGCGCTTGTCCTTCTCGATGCCATCGCGGGTGAAGACCTGCACGTCGATGACGGTGCCGTCCATGCCCGGCGGAACGCGCAGCGAGCTGTCCTTAACGTCCGAAGCCTTCTCGCCGAAGATGGCGCGCAGCAGCTTCTCTTCCGGGGTCAGCTGGCTTTCGCCCTTCGGGGTGACCTTGCCGACCATGATGTCGCCGGCGCGCACTTCGGCACCGATGTACACCACGCCGCTCTCGTCCAGGCGGTTCAGCGCCTGCTCGGAGACGTTCGGGATGTCGGCCGAGATTTCCTCCGGCCCCAGCTTGGTGTCACGCGCGACGCAGGTCAGCTCTTCGATGTGGATCGTGGTGTAGCGATCCTCTTCCACCACACGCTCGGAAAGCAGGATGGAGTCTTCGAAGTTGTAGCCGTTCCACGGCATGAACGCGATCAGCATGTTCTGGCCCAGCGCCAGTTCACCGATGTCGGTGGACGGGCCGTCGGCCAGCACGTCGCCACGCGCGATCACGTCACCCACGTTCACCAGCGGACGCTGGTTGATGCAGGTGTTCTGGTTCGAGCGGGTGTACTTGATCAGGTTGTAGATGTCCACGCCGGCGTCGGCGGCGTCGGTGATCTCGTTCTCGTTGACCTTGACCACGATGCGGCCGGCGTCGATCTGCACGATCTCGCCACCACGACGGGCGTTCACGGTCACGCCCGAGTCACGCGCCACGGCGCGCTCGATGCCGGTACCCACCAGCGGCTTCTGCGAACGCAGGGTCGGCACGGCCTGGCGCTGCATGTTCGCGCCCATCAGTGCGCGGTTTGCGTCATCGTGCTCCAGGAACGGGACCAGCGCCGCAGCGACGGACACGGTCTGCATCGGCGAGACGTCCATGAAGTGGACTTCCGCCGGCGGCTTGAGCAGCGACTCACCCTGGTAACGGCACGGCACGAACAGCTCGGTGAGCATGTTCTTGGCGTCGGTCAGGGCGTTGGCCTGGGCGATCACGTACTCGTTTTCCTCGATCGCCGACAGGTACTCGACGTCGTCGGTGACCTTGCCGTCCACGACCTTGCGGTACGGGGTTTCCAGGAAGCCGTACTTGTTGGTGCGTGCGAACACGGCCAGCGAGTTGATCAGGCCGATGTTCGGGCCTTCCGGCGTTTCAATGGTGCAGACGCGGCCGTAATGGGTCGGGTGCACGTCGCGCACTTCGAAGCCGGCGCGCTCGCGGGTCAGGCCGCCTGGGCCCAGTGCCGAGACGCGGCGCTTGTGCGTCACTTCCGACAGCGGGTTGTTCTGGTCCATGAACTGCGACAGCTGCGAGGAACCGAAGAATTCCTTGATGGCAGCGGCGACCGGCTTGGCGTTGATCAGCTCCTGCGGGGTCAGGCCTTCGGACTCGGCCATCGACAGGCGTTCCTTGACCGCGCGCTCGACGCGGACCAGGCCCACGCGGAACACGTTCTCGGCCATTTCGCCGACCGAACGTACGCGACGGTTGCCCAGGTGGTCGATGTCATCCACCACGCCACGGCCGTTGCGGATCTCGGTCAGCACCTTGATCACGTCCAGGATGTCGGACGATTCGCCGTGGGCGCCAACCAGGCGCTTGGATTCTTCGTCGTTGCGCTCGCCGAAGTACTTGCTGTCGTACAGCACGGCTTCGCCGGTGACTTCCTTGCGGCCGACACGGCGGTTGAACTTCATGCGGCCGACCGTGGACAGGTCGTAGCGCTCGAAGGTGAAGAACAGGTTGTGGAACAGGTTCTGCGCGGCGTCCTTGGTCGGCGGCTCGCCCGGGCGCATCATGCGGTAGATCTCGACCAGGGCTTCCAGCTGGGTCTTGGTCGGGTCGATGCGCAGGGTGTTGGACAGGTACGCGCCACGGTCCAGGTCGTTCACCCACAGGGTGCCGACCGCGTCAACGCCCGCCTTGCGGAAGTTCTGCAGCTGCTCGTCGCTGATCTCGTCGTTGGCCTGGGCCAGCAGTTCACCGGTGTTCGCATCGACCACGTCGTGCGACAGGATGCGGCCGACCAGGTAGTCGTCCGGCACGGCCAGGGCGGCGATGCCCGAGGCCTGCAGCTGCTTGATGTGGCGCGCGGTGATGCGCTTGCCGGCTTCCACGATGACCTTGTCACCGTCGGCCAGGTCGAAGCCCAAGGTTTCACCACGCAGGCGCTCCGGCACCAGCTCCAGCTGCACGCCTTCGTCCGGGTTGATGTGGAACGTGTTGATCTCGAAGAACTCGGCCAGCATCTCTTCGTTGCTGTAGCCAAGCGCGCGCAGCAGGATCGACACCGGCAGCTTGCGGCGACGGTCGATACGGGTGAACAGCGCGTCCTTCGGGTCGAACTCGAAGTCCAGCCAGGAGCCGCGGTAAGGAATGATGCGGGCGCTGTACAGCAGCTTGCCCGAGCTGTGGGTCTTGCCGCGGTCGTGGTCGAAGAACACACCCGGCGAACGGTGCAGCTGCGACACGATGACGCGCTCGGTACCGTTGACGATGAAGGTGCCGTTTTCGGTCATCAGCGGGATTTCGCCCAGATAGACCTCCTGCTCCTTCACGTACTTGATCGCCTTGGTGGACGACTCGCGGTCGTAGATGACCAGACGCACGGTCACGCGCAGCGGCGCGCCGTAGCTCATGCCGCGCTGGCGGCATTCACGCTCGTCGAACACCGGGTCGCCCAGCTTGTAGCCCACGTACTCCAGGGCGGCATTGCCGCTGTAGCTGGAAATCGGGAACACCGACTTCAGCGCGGCGTGCAGGCCGTGGTCGGTGCGCTTGGCCGGGTCGACGTTTTCCTGCAGGAAATCGCGGTACGAGTCGACCTGGATGGCCAACAGGAACGGCACCTCGAGGATCGAGCGCTGCTTGCCGAAATCCTTGCGGATGCGCTTTTTTTCGGTGTACGAATAGGACGTCATGAGGTCTTCCACCTTGTTGTGCGGGCCGTGCGTCCACGACCCGTAGGGAAACTTGAAATTGTCAGTTGGAAGTCGCTGGTATTGCCGGCACCAGCACGCCTTCTCCCGCTACTTCCAACTGCCAACTCGCTTGTGCCCGTGTTCGCTCATTCCCGGAGGAGGCGGCGACGGACACCTGCCACGTTGGACTTTCTACATCTACTGCCTGCCGGGCGTGGCCCGGCCCTACCCGTCCTGGTGCCCGGCCAAGCCCGGCATCACAACGTTTGAAACGACCAAAGGCCGGGGGTTTACACCCCCAGCCCTGGCTGCATCGCCGCGAAACAATGGCGACGCAAGGAACTGATTACTTCAGCTCGACGGTCGCGCCAGCGGCTTCCAGTTCCTTCTTGAACTTGTCGGCTTCTTCCTTCGAAGCGCCTTCCTTCACGACGCCACCGGCTTCGGTCAGGTCCTTGGCTTCCTTCAGGCCCAGGCCGGTGATGGCGCGGACGGCCTTGATGACGTCGACCTTCTTGGCGCCGGCGTCCTTCAGGATGACGTTGAATTCGGTCTGCTCTTCAACCACAGCGGCCGGGCCGGCAACGGCAACGGCAACCGGGGCAGCGGCGGAGACGCCGAACTTCTCTTCGATGGCCTTGACCAGCTCCATCACTTCCATCAGGGACTTCTCGGCGATGGCGTCGACGATCTGTTCGTTGGTAAGGGACATTTTGATTACCTTTGGAAAATATTCTGGATTGAGGTTCCGGACGGAACCACGGGGACGTCGAACTTAGGCGGTTTCAGCAGCCGGCTCGGCAGCTGCTGCTGCACCACCGTCCTGCTTTTCACCGACAGCCTTGACGGCGCGCGCGAACATGGTGACCGGCTCGGTCAGGACGCGGGCCAGCATGGCCAGGGCCTGATCACGGGTCGGCAGCGATGCCAGCACTTCGACGTGGCTGGCCGGGAAGATTTCCCCGCCGATTGCCACGACCTTCGCCTTCAGCTTGTCGTTGCCCTTGGCTGCATCCTTGATCAGGCGACCGGCTGCGCCGGGCTCCTCGAGCGAAAACGCGTACAGCAGCGGACCGACCATCTGGTCCTTTGCAACTGCGAAATCGGTGCCTTCAACGGCGCGCGCGGCCAGCGTGTTCTTGACAACCTTCAAGAAAACGCCGGTTTCGCGGGCCTGCTTGCGCATCGCGGTCATCTGGGCGACCGTGGTGCCAGCGTATTCGGCTGCGATCAAGGAGTGGGCCTTGGCGGCGACGTCTGCCAGTTCGGCGACTACTTCTTGCTTCTGGGACAGATTGAGAGCCATTGCACTCCTCCGTTAAAGCGGGGACCGGGAAGGGTGATCCGGTTTCGGCCGGAAGCGAAGCCGCCTCCACACCGCACCCACATCGAATCCCGAATCCCTGCTTCAAACAAACTCCGCTCACGGCTCCCTGCCGCTTACGGTCCATGGCAGCATCCTTCCTGGACGCCGGGAACATCGGAACGATGCTCCTGTGGTGGCCGTTCTAGACCTGGAGTGGGCCAACCCGGGTTACCCCAGACGTGCGTTAAACCAGAAAACTCCAGAAGGGCATCACCATCTACGCAGGGTGATCCACGAGTGGATCGATTAAGCGATCCCGCTATGCCGGCGGCGACTCCTTGCCAGATCGAGCTTCCGTGCCCGTCGCCGGTATGCGCTGACCGCGCCTGCGGTCTTTGACGGCTATCGCGCCGGCGGACCGGCGCGATGCCTTCAAATGTCCAGCATCGCCCTGACGGGTGACACTGCTGTTGCGGTCCCGTGGAAGCAGCATCCGGCGGCATGGCCGGGCTCGGGTGCTGCTACCGCGGAGGTACTGCATTCATGGCGCCGCGTGCCGGCAGGCACGCGGGCCACCACATCACTTCAGGGTCAGCGACGACTGGTCGACGGTGACGCCCGGGCCCATCGTCGAGCTGACCGAAACCTTCTGCAGGTAGGTGCCCTTCGAGGTAGCCGGCTTGGCCTTGATCAGGTCCAGCAGCAGCGCCTGCAGGTTCGACTGCAGCGCGGCGTTGTCGAAGCTGGCCTTGCCGATGGTGCAGTGGATGATGCCGGCCTTGTCGGTGCGGTAACGCACCTGACCCGACTTGGCATTCTTCACGGCTTCGGCCGGGTTCGGCGACACGGTGCCAACCTTCGGGTTCGGCATCAGGCCGCGCGGGCCCAGCACGGTACCCAGCTTACCCACGACGCGCATTGCGTCCGGGGTCGCGATGACCACGTCATAGTTCAGATCGCCGGCCTGCATCTTCTCGGCCAGGTCGTCCATGCCGACGGCTTCGGCGCCAGCGGCCAGGGCTTCGTCAGCCTTGGCACCGGCCGGTGCGAACACGGCGACGCGGACCGACTTGCCGGTACCGGCCGGCAGCACGGTCGAACCGCGCACCTGCTGGTCGGACTTCTTGGCATCCACGCCCAGACGCACGGCCACGTCGATCGACTCGACGAACTTGGCCTTGGCGGCGGTCTTCAGGATGTTGATCGCTTCTTCGAAGGCGTAGGCCTTGCCCGGAACGACGGCGGCCTTGATGGCCTTCTCACGCTTGGTCTGTGCCATCAGATTAACCCTCCACCACCAGGCCCATGGAACGGGCAGAGCCCGCGATCGTACGCACGGCGGCGTCCAGGTCAGCAGCCGTCAGATCCGGCTCCTTCGCCTTGCAGATTTCTTCAAGCTGCTTGCGGGTGACCTTGCCCACCTTGTCGGTGTTCGGGCGCTTGGAACCGGAGGTGATACCGGCAGCCTTCTTGAGCAGCACGGTGGCCGGGGTGCTCTTGGTGATGAAGGTGAAGGTACGGTCCGAGTAGGCCGTGATGATCACCGGCACCGGGATACCCGGCTCCAGCTTCTGCGTGGCGGCATTGAACGCCTTGCAGAATTCCATGATGTTCAGGCCGCGCTGACCCAGCGCAGGACCCACCGGCGGCGACGGATTGGCCTGACCGGCCTTCACCTGCAGCTTGATGTAACCGACAACTTTCTTTGCCATTTTTATGCTCTCCGGGTGCTAGCGCCTTTCGACAACAGGCTCCCCATCGGACCGGGAATCACGCGTCCCGGCATTCGCGTTTTGAAATCCTTGAATCGCACCAAAGGCCACCTCGCGGCAGCCTTCGATTCAGCCCCATGACAGGGAGCCGGTAATTCTAGCAGTTTTTTCGACCTCAACCTGAACAGGCCAGGCCGCGAACTCAGACCGCCTTTTCGACCTGGCCGAACTCGAGCTCGACCGGGGTAGCGCGACCGAAGATCAGCACCGAGACGCGCAGGCGGCTCTTCTCGTAGTTGACCTCTTCCACCACGCCGTTGAAGTCATTGAAGGGACCTTCGGTGACACGGACCATCTGGCCCGGCTCGAACAGGATCTTCGGACGCGGCTTCTCGACACCTTCCTGAACGCGATCCAGGATCGCTGCGGCCTCTTCGTCACGGATCGGCAGCGGACGGTCGGCAGTGCCACCGATGAAGCCCATCACCTTGGAAGTGTCCTTCACCAGGTGCCAGCTTTCGTTGTCGATGCGCGGGATGCCGGCTTCTTCGTGGGTCTCGATCTGGACCAGCACGTAACCCGGGAAGAACTTGCGCTCGGAACGGCGCTTCTGGCCGGAGCGCATTTCGACCACTTCTTCGGTCGGGACGAGCACGTCGCCGAAGCGGTCCTGCATCTCGTCGCGCACAATGCGATCGCGCAATGCCTGCGCCACCGACTTCTCAAAACCTGAATAGGCGTGAACGACGTACCAACGCTTCACTGTTATCTCCTCAACGACCCAGGAACCACTGGGTCAGCTTCTGGATCGCGAAGTCAAACCCACCCAGCAGCAGGCTCAACACGATCACCACCACGATCACCACCCACGTCATGCGGATGGCTTCCTGGCGGGTCGGCCACACGACCTTGCGCAGCTCGAAACGGGATTCGGAAAGGAATTCACGCGTCTGACGACCCTTGGCGGTCAGCATGAACACGGCGCCACCGGCGACCAGCCCCACCACCACGGCCAGGGCACGCAGCTGGCCCGACCAGGCACCCAGCTGAGCCGCCTTTTCCGGCGAGGAGAACCAGAACCAGACGAACAGACCCGCCAGCACCAACAGCGCGGCGCCAACATACTTGACCATATCGCCGCCGGAAGCAGCGGACTTGGAATGTTCGATCTTGCTGTTCATCCGACTCTTGTTGCTGGTGCGACCAAGGTCACTGGATAGAGAGGTGCAAGTGGCACGCCAGGAGGGACTCGAACCCCCAACCTGCGGTTTTGGAGACCGCTGCTCTGCCAATTGAGCTACTGGCGTATGACTTGACTTGTTTACACGTCCCTTAGACGGCGAAGGCGGACCGAGGTTCCCGGCCCGCCGTTCGCGTAACCAGCAGCAGAGTTACCGCTGGGTACTGCAGGCTTATTACTTGATGATCTTCGAGACCACGCCGGCGCCGACGGTACGGCCGCCTTCGCGGATGGCGAAGCGCAGACCTTCGTCCATTGCCACCGGGTTGATCAGGGTGACAGCCATCTTCACGTTGTCGCCCGGCATCACCATCTCAACACCTTCCGGCAGCTCGACCGCACCGGTGATGTCGGTGGTACGGAAGTAGAACTGCGGACGGTAGCCCTTGAAGAACGGGGTGTGACGGCCGCCTTCGTCCTTCGACAGCACGTACACTTCGGCGTCGAACTGGGTGTGCGGGGTGATCGAACCCGGCTTGGCCAGAACCTGGCCGCGCTCGACGTCGTCACGCTTGGTGCCGCGCAGCAGCAGACCGGCGTTGTCGCCTGCCTGGCCCTGATCCAGCAGCTTGCGGAACATTTCCACGCCGGTGACGGTGGTCTTCTGGGTCGGACGGATACCGACGATTTCGATTTCTTCGCCGACCTTGATCACGCCGCGCTCGATACGACCGGTCACCACGGTGCCGCGGCCCGAGATCGAGAACACGTCTTCCACCGGCATCAGGAACGGCTTGTCGACGTCACGCTCCGGGGTCGGGATCCAGCTGTCCAGCGCCTCGACCAGCTTCAGGATGGCCGGCACGCCGATGTCGCTCTGGTCGCCTTCCAGCGCCAGACGGGCCGAACCGTGCACGATCGGGGTGTCGTCGCCCGGGAAGTCGTACTTGCTCAGCAGCTCGCGTACTTCCATCTCGACCAGTTCCAGCAGCTCGGCATCGTCCACCATGTCGGCCTTGTTCAGGAACACGACGATGTACGGCACGCCGACCTGACGCGACAGCAGGATGTGCTCGCGGGTCTGCGGCATCGGGCCGTCAGCGGCCGAGCACACCAGGATCGCACCGTCCATCTGGGCGGCACCGGTGATCATGTTCTTGACGTAGTCGGCGTGGCCCGGGCAGTCAACGTGGGCGTAGTGACGGCTCTCGGATTCGTACTCAACGTGCGCGGTCGAGATCGTGATACCACGAGCCTTCTCTTCCGGCGCGGCGTCGATGGACGAGTAGTCCTTGAACTCGCCGCCGAAGCGCTCTGCACCGATCTTGGTCAGTGCGGCGGTCAGGGTGGTCTTGCCATGGTCAACGTGACCGATGGTGCCGACGTTGACGTGCGGCTTGGTACGCTCGAACTTACCCTTGGACATGGCTGCTTCTTCTCGGTAACAAGTTGGTTATGGCATTTACAGCAAGATGGTGCTCACGAAAGGAATCGAACCTTCGACCTCCTCCTTACCAAGGAGGTGCTCTACCGACTGAGCTACGTGAGCGAGTTGTCTATTATGGCAGCTTTTTCATAATGTTCAATGGAGCGGGAGACGGGAATCGAACCCGCACCATCAGCTTGGAAGGCTGAGGTTCTACCATTGAACTACTCCCGCAAGGGAACTGCCACAACGTAAAACTGGTGGAGGGAGGTGGATTCGAACCACCGAAGGCGTAAGCCAGCAGATTTACAGTCTGCCCCCGTTGGCCGCTTGGGTATCCCTCCGCACCACTCCCTTGTCTAGGACCTTGGCCGAACCGGTCAGGGGTGGGTGAGCCCGCTATTCTGGTGATATGCCCTCATGCTGTCAACAGAAATCTTCACATCCGTTGAAGTTTTTTGGCGGGCCCCGCCCTGCCCCATCATTCGCCCGGCATCTTGAATTTTTCGTCCGCGAAGATGGCCACGTGCGGCACGCCGTCGGCACCGATCCAGCCCCGGTACATGCCTTCGGTATTGAAGGGCGTTGCCGCCTCGCCGTCGGCGGACAGCACGATGGCGCCACCATCGCCCCCCAGCTCCGGCACACGTTTCACCACGACCTCGTCACCGGCCTGGGCGGGGCTCTCGTGCAGGTACTTCATGCGCGAACAGACTTCATGGGCCACCGACAGGCGGATGTAGAACTCGCCCCAACCGGTGCCGGACACCGCGCACTGGTCGCTGGCGTACGTCCCGGCGCCGATGATCGGCGAGTCACCCACGCGACCGTAGCGCTTGTTGGTCATGCCACCGGTGGAGGTGCCCGCCGCGAGCTTGCCCTGGGCATCCAGGGCCACCGCGCCCACAGTACCGAAGTGCTTGGCGGTCTCCAGGTTGGCGTGCGCCTGCCCCGCCGCCTCCTCCTTCAGTGCTTCCTGCAGCTGCTGCCAGCGCTTCTCGGTGCGGAAATAGGACGGATCGACCAGTTCGATCTTCTGCTCGGCCGCAAACAACTCGGCACCCTCCCCGACCATCATCACGTGCGGCGACTGCTCCATCACCGCGCGCGCCAGCAGGATCGGATTCTTCACCGTATGCACGCCGGCCACGGCACCGGCGCGCAGGGTGGCGCCGTCCATCAGCGAGGCATCCAGCTCGTTCTTTCCGTCGTGGGTGAAGACGGCACCGCGTCCTGCATTGAACGTGGGATCGTTTTCCAGCACGGTGATCGCGGCGGTCACCGCATCCATCGCCGGCTTGCCCGCCATCAACGCCTCATGGCCGCGGCGCAACGCTTCGGTCAATGCCGCACGTGCCGCACGTTCTTCTTCCGCACTGAAACCCTTGCGCTCCACGCCGGCACCGCCATGGATGACCAGCAGGGGGGAGGCCGGCGCCGCCCAGGCAGCCCCCGCAGACAACGACGCCAGGCCCAGCAGTACCGCGGAAGTCAGCTTCATGTTTCATCACTCCAGGTAGGAACGGCGATTCTAGGCACGCCTTCGACAGGCTGAACAGTGGCCCACGAAAAAGGGGCCCAAGGCCCCTTCTTTCCGGTCAATCGCACCGCGACTTCAGTTCGGGCGCAGTTGCAGCTCGCCATCGACCACGCTGGCCACCGCGGTGAAGGCCGCGTTGTCCACCTTGAAGCCGTCCAGGTGCAGGCGGCTGCCGGTACCCACGCCGGTCACCGGGATGGCATTGAACTCCAGCGGCGCGCCGTCGCTGAGCCGCTCGGCGGCGCGCTGCGGCATCACCAGCCAGGCGTAGCCCCCGTTGAGCGAATACACCCGCGCACGCCCATCAGCTTCCACACACAGGGCCGTATCCTCGTCCACGCCGATCCCGACGATGCCGCCCTTGCCGCTGTCCTGGACTGCACGGGCGACGAAGACAATCAGCCGACCCAAGCGGTCGCGCTTGGCGAAATGGGTGTCGGTCACGACATTGGACAGGAAAGGCATGGTGAGGAAATCCTTATCCATGGTGACTTCGCTGCCCATCGGGTCGCCCAGTGCGGATACCGAATCGACGCTCCCGCCATCCAGCGCGCCATAGGCATAGGCCCCGAGGATGGCCAGCCCGGCACTGGTGCCGCCAATCGGCTTGCCCGCCCGCACATGCGCATTCAGTGCGTCATTGAGCTGCGTTCCCTTCCAGAAACGGATGTAACGCGCCTGGTCACCGCCGGCGATGAAGATCGCGTCGGCGCCACGCACCACGCGCAACACCTCCGGATCATCGGCGGCGGCGCGATTGTCGAACACCAGCGTCTGCACCGCGGTCACGCCACCGACGTCGTTGAATAGTTCCTTCTGCAACTCATCGTCGCCGGAAGCCCGCAGGATCACTACCCGCCCATGGCCGGCACGCTCGACCCACCAGTGGAATGCCTCCGGGGCCCAGTCGCCGCCGCCCATCAGCAGCATCGCCGCCTCCGTCTTGCCCGGGCGCGGCGCGTCGAGGTTGCCGATCTCGTAATAGCGGTAACCGTTCTGCGATGCAGCACCGGCCTGTGCCACGGCGGTACCGGCGATGCCCAGCGCCAACAGCACCAGCGCCAGCCGCCCAAGGCAGAAATTCACGCGTTTCATCCCCATCATCCACCGATCACATGTAATCGCTTTCAGGCGTAATGCCAGACTTTTCGGCAGTGGTCAAGCATGTAAAAAAGGTGTTAGATGCAGGAACCCCATTCACAGTTTCTGACAGGGGTAGGCGGCATTTCCTGACAGGAACTGCCGGGGGGATTTCCAGAACACTTTTCATCAGAGAGCTGATTCATGCGTAAGCACGCAATGGTGTGTTCGATACAGCTGGCCCTGCTCGCCATGACCGCACCGGCCATGGCCCAAACCACTTCGGGGAGCCAGCCCCAACAACTGGATACCGTGCAGGTCACCGGTTCGCGCATCCCGCGCGCACAGGTGGAGGGGCCCGCACCCATCAGTGTCATCAATGCCGAACAGATCAAGGCCGCCGGCCTGACCTCGGTACCCGATGTACTTCGCGCACTCAGCCAGAACAACGGCTACACGCAGGGACAGCAGAACACCACCGGCGCACAGTCCACGCCCGGCGCACAGGCCGTGGACCTGCGCGGACTCGGACCGAATCACACGCTGGTGCTGATCAACGGCCGCCGCATCGCCGACTTCCCCCTCCCGCTCAACGGCAAGAGCAACTTCACCGACGTCGGCAACATTCCGCTGGGAATGATCGACCGCATCGAAGTGCTGACCGGCAGCGCCTCGGCCGTGTACGGCTCCGACGCGATGGCTGGCGTGATCAACTTCATCCTGAAGAAATCCACCGATGGCACCACCATCGACTACCGCTACGGCGACACCAGTCGCGGCGGCAGTGAATCGCATGACCTGACCCTGACGACCGGCTTTGACCGCGGCAACTTCACCGGCATCGTCGGCGTGGAACTGATCAACAAGCGTCCGCTGTGGGGCAGCGATCGCAAGGCCCAGGATTCCACGTTCGACGGCCCGACCGAGCGCAGCCGGCTACCGCACCTGGTGGCCCGTCGCTATGACGTGGACGATGACGTGGCGATGGACCCGGAAGGCGCATGCGCGAACCTGGGGGCGCTCAATGGCGGCAGCACCACGCTGGCCGCCGACCGCTATGGCGAGCCGTACTGCGGCAGCGACCGCGTCGTCGGCTATCGCACCATCGTCAACGAGCGCAAGGGCGCCACCGCCTACGGTTCGTTCGAGTACCGCTTCAACGACGCGCTGTCGTGGTTCGCCGATGTCCAGCTGGGCCACCAGAAGGTCAAGCTGATGACCGGCAACGGCGGCAACAATGCGGTCAGCGACAACATGGGCTGGGAGTTCCACGACCCCGCCTCGACCGACAACAACGACAAGGTGTTCTACAACGCCGGCACCGGCCACTACGAGATCTGGCAGCGGCAGTTCAGCCCCGAGGAAGTCGGCGGCCTGGGCAACCGCATGAACACCACCACCCAGAAGACACTGGCGGTGACCACCGGCCTGAAGGGCATGTTCGGCGAGAACTGGAACTGGGAAGCGGCCTACAACCATTCCCAGTACAAGGCCGACGTGAAGATGCCGCGCATCAAGGCCGACGCCGCCAACCGCTTCTTCCTGGGCGAACGCCTGGGTTACGACGCCGATGGCTATGCGATCTACAACCCCGATCCGGCCCGCCTGTACACCCCGCTGACGGCGGCGCAGTTTGCCTCGTTCGCCGCCATGTCCACCTTCCGCCCCGAGGCGAAGAACGACAACGTCAGCTTCACCGCCGACAATGGCTCGCTGTTCTCGTTGCCGGCCGGTGACGTGGGCTTTGCCGGCGTCATCGAGTACGGCCGCCAGTCGTATGCGATCAATCCCGATCCGCTGGCATTGACCGCCGATGCTTACTACGGCCCGCAGTACGGCGATGGCGATGGCAGCCGCAACCGCTGGAGCGCGGCGGGCGAACTGCGCGTGCCGGTGACCTCGAACCTGGAAGCCAGCCTGGCCGGCCGCTATGACCGCTACAGCTTCGGCAACCGTAACCCCGGCAAGTTCACCTACAGCGCCGGCCTGGAATGGCGTCCGTTCGACACCCTGCTGGTGCGCGGCTCGTACGGCACCGGCTTCCGCGCGCCGGACATGCACTACCTGTTCGCCGGCGATGATTTCTACCGCAAGGTTTCCACCGATTACTACCAGTGCCGTACCGATGAACCCGGCTTCAACAACGGCAAGTGCTACGACGAGGGCGACTGGGACACCAACACCCTCGACGTCTATGCCGGCAACGAGGAGCTGGACGTGGAGACCAGCAAGTCGTTCACGGCCGGCTTCGTGTGGTCGCCGATCGACGGCCTGGACCTGGCGGTGGACTACTACAAGATCAAGGTGATGAACCAGGTGCAGTCGCAGGACCGCGAGGTGCTGCGCATCACCGAAGCCAACTGCCGGCTGGGCGTGACCGACAGTGGTGCGGCGGTGGACATCAACTCGCCGACCTGCGTCGATGCGCTGGCCCGTGTCATCCGGGACGCCGACGGCACCATCACCAGCGTCCACTTCGCGCCGATCAACATCGCCCGCGAGGAGACCTCGGGCGTGGACGTGACCGCCAACTACCGCCTGCCGACCACCCGCATCGGCAACTTCAACCTCAGCGGCAGCTACACCTGGGCACGCAACCACACCCGCCAGCAGTATCCCGGCGACCCGACCGAGGACATGCTGGCCGTCACCTTCGTCGACACCACCATGCCGCGCGTGAAGTCCAACCTGGGCGTGAGCTGGGACCGTGACCAGTGGGGTGCCAGCCTGTTCGGCAACTACCTGGGCCGCGTCGCCAACTACGACAACGACGCGTGGACCGAGGCCACCTGGCGCTTCAACGCCGCCGCACGGTATGACATCACCGACCACCTGCGGGTGTCGCTGACGGTCAACAACCTGTTCGACAAGATGCCGCCGAAGGATGCCACCTGGGCTGCCTATCCGTACTACAACACCTCGTGGTTCGACACCATCGGCCGCAGCTACTTCGTGCAGGTGACCTGGAAGCTGGGCGGCAAGCCGCTGTGATCATCGACTGACCTGCCGTACCCGAAGCCCGCCGCAAGGCGGGCTTCGTTTTTCCGCCATCCACCGGCGCCTCCTGTTCTCGGATGGCAATTTAGGAATCCACTGATGTGCGCGTCAGTGGCCGCTCCCTAGCATGCAGCGATGCACCGCCTTCTTCCCCGGCGTCATGCCATGGACGCCCCCGTGGTCGCCGCCAGCGTCCTGCTGCGCGCACTCTCGCTGTGTGTGCTGTTGTGCCTGCTCGGAACCGCCGTCTTCTACCTGTTGGGCCAGCTGGACGAAGCAGTGTCGCAGCACCGTCGCGACATGAACGCCCGCGCCTACCGCACCCAGCTCTACTTCGACCAGCGCGAAGCGTTGCTGAACTACCTGGCCGATTCGGTCGTGCAGGTGCCCTTGCGGGAGGACGCTCCCCTCCCGGTGATCGAAGGCGCGGTCCGGCACCTGCCGCTGGGCCAGGTTGGCAGCCGCCAGCAGTTGCAGCTGCTGCTGCCCGCGCGGGCCGAGCGCACCTTGCGGGAACTTGGGGTGCGGCTGATCCACGTGGGCCCGGGCACTGATGCCTCCGGGCGCTGGCTCTCCCCGATCAACACCGAAACCGCAGGCGCCCCCATCGGCGTGGATGCAACCCTCCTGCGCCTGCATGCCGCGCCCGGGCAGAGCCCGCCACAGGTGCAATGGCTGGCCTCGCCCCAGGCGCCCGGTACGATCCACCTCTATCGCGCCATCGATGATGCCGCCGTACCGCAGCACTGGCTGGTACTGGCGCTGGATGCCGCAGCATCCGCCGCCGTCATCGGTTGCGGCACCACCAGCGCCTGCGCGCTGCTCGATGCCAGTGGACAGCCGGTGCCTCCTGCAAACCCTGGCAAGGGAGCGCCGCCCTCCCCATGGCTGCGCGAACTGCAGGGCGATCGCTTCGGCTTCGCATGGCTGCACGGGCTGTCATTGCTGAAAGGGATCGGCCAGGACGACTGGCGATGGTACAGCATGTCCGTCCAGCGCGGCTGCTGAAGGACATCGGCCTGCCCCTGGCGGTGACCCTGCTGTTGTGCGCGGCGGCGGCCGTCACCCTGCGCGCACTGACGCTGAAGCTTGACCGCCAGATCATCGGCCCGGCACGTGACCAGCACCGGCAGCTGTTGGAGAGTTTCCATTTCGGCAGCACGGTCGTGGAGATGGCGCCGGTCGGCATCTGCGTGCTGCGCTGCCACGATGGCCAGATCATGCTGGAGAACCAACTGGCACGCGACTGGTTGGGCGCAGACCACCGCGGCGAGGACTGGAATGCGGCGTGGCGCAACATCGCCCGCAGCAGCCATGCGTCCACCGCGGCCCGGCAGGCGCGCGACTTCACCACCCACGATGGCCGCGAGCTGCAGGTGCTCTACAGCGCCACCCGCTACCACAATGAAGACGTACTGCTGTGCGTGTTCAACGACATCAGCCGCCACCGCCAGATCCAGGCCGCGCTGGCCAACGCAAAGTTGGCCGCCGACAACGCCAGCAAGGCCAAGAGCGCATTCGTGGCGACGATGAGCCATGAGATCCGCACGCCCCTGCATGGCCTGCTTGGCACGCTGGAACTGCTTGCCGGCACCTCGCTGGATCCACGGCAGGCGCGCCTGCTGGAAACCCTGCAGCAGTCCTCGGCGGTCCTGCTGCAGCTGATCAGCAACGTACTGGACGTCTCGCGGATCGAATCAGGACAGCTCGGCATCCGTCCGGCGCCGTTCTGCCCGCTGGACCTGGCCGAGACGACGCTGCGCGGCTATGCCGATGCAGCGCTGCGCAAGCAGCTGCAGATCATGGTCTGCACCGACCCGACCCTGCCGATGCATGTCACCGGCGACGCCGACCGCATCCGCCAGATCCTGGGCAACCTGCTGAGCAATGCGATCAAGTTCACCGACAGCGGGCGGATCGTGATGCGGGTCTGGCCCGAGCAGGACGAGGCCGGCACGCAGCGCATCTGCTGGCAGGTCACCGACACCGGCGTGGGCATTCCCGTAGCAGCCCAGGCACACCTGTTCAAGCCGTTCCAGCAGGTCGAAGGCCAACATCGCGCGGAGGGCAGCGGGCTGGGGCTGTCGATCAGTCGCCATCTGGTCGAACAGATGCACGGCGAGCTGCAACTGGTCAGCGCCCCCGGATTGGGCAGCAGCTTCACCATCCGCCTGCCGTTGCCCAGCGCCGCGGAAGAGGACGGGAACACGCCGCGCCTGCTCGCCGAACCGGTGGTGTATGTGCGCTGCCCGGTACTGGAACTGACCGAGAGCGCCTGCCAATGGCTGCAACGCTGGGGCGCCACGGCGCGACCATGGCCGGGACTGATGCAGGCCATTGAACCTGGCGCCATCCTGGTGGACAGCGATCCCGGCGGTGCAGCGCCCCTGTCCTGGTCCGGCCCGCGCGTGGTCACCACGCCCGATGCCGGTGATCAGCCCATCGCTCATCCGGCGCGGCCGGACGAACGCATCGTCAGCCTCTTCAGCATCCGCGCCATCGCCGCCGGCGTGGCACAACTGCAGCAGGGGGTGCTGTTGCCTGCGCCCACCGCTGCTTCCCGTCATGGACATGCCCTCGGGTTGCAGGTGCTGGTGGTCGAGGACAACCCTATCAATCGCTTGCTGCTCCAGGAGCAGCTCGAAGCGCTCGGCTGCCAGCCGACCCTGGCCGCCGATGGCTGCGAGGCATTGGCCTGCTGCCGCGCACGCGACTTCGACGTGATCCTGAGCGACATCAACATGCCGCGGATCGACGGCTACGCATTGGCGCGTCGCCTGCGCGCGGTCGGCATCTCGACGCCGATCATCGGCGCCACCGCCAACGCCACGCCCGAGGTCCGCGTGCTCTGCCACGAGGCAGGCATGGACGACTGCCTGTTCAAGCCCATCACCCTGCAAGCCTTGCAGGCGAAGCTGGTGACGCTTGGCCTGCCCGCCCGGCCTGCGGTGCAGGAACCCGCCCTCACGCCTGCTTCCTGCACGGCCACGGAGGCGTTGCAGGTGCCAGCGGACGTACTGCAGGTGTTCCTCGACACGATGCATTCGGACATCGGCCAACTGGGTGTGGCGATGGCCGATGCCGAGCGCCCGCTGGCCTCACAGTTGCTGCACCGGATCCGAGGCGCGCTGGTGGTGGTCTCGGCCGTCGGCCTGGCCGATGCCGCCCAGCTCGCCGAGCAGCAGGTGGCCGGTGCTGCGCCCTGGGCCGATGCCATCGATTCAACCAACACATTCGTCTTCCGGCTGGAGGGCGCGCTGCGCCAGCTGGAGACGGCCGGCCCGGCAGCGTCGCCACCTGCGCCGATGCCCGCAGCAGGGACGGAGGACGCTGATGCACGCAACCGTAGTGATCGCTGACGATCACCCGATCGTCCTGGCCGGCATCCGCCACGCCATCGAGCGCGACCCCCGGCTGGAAGTGGTCGGCCAGGCGCAGGACCCCTCCTCGCTGGTGGCGCTGATGCATGCGCATGCCCCGGACATCGTCATCACCGACTACAACATGCCGGGTAACGACGCACTGGGCGATGGAATCAAGCTGGTCTCCTATCTGCTGCGGCATTTCCCGCACAGCCGCCTGCTGGTGCTGACCATGGTGTCCAACCCGTCGATCATCGCTGCGATGTATCGCGCCGGTGCCGGTGGCGTGGTGCGGAAAAGCGGTGACTCCGCCGAACTGGGGCTCGCGCTGTCCGCGCTGCTGGCACGCCGCATCTACCGACCGGTGGAGCAGACATGGGCTGACCGCGCCGCGGTATCCATGACGCCTGCCGCGCGGTTGTCGCCACGCGAGTTCGAAGTGCTGCGCCTGTTCGCCAACGGCCGCTCGGTGGGGGATATCGCGCGCCTGCTCAGCCGCAGCATCAAGACGGTCAGCACGCAGAAGGTCAGCGCCATGCGCAAGCTGGGTACGCGCACCGACCAGGAACTGATCTCGTTCTGCCTGGCGTCGGATCTGTTCCGGTGATCGCAGTCTGCGTTGTCGCGTACCAGGCGGGAACCTGCCGCTGATCACGGCGTGGACGCTGCATTGCCGGGGGAAACCGTGGTGCGCATGCAGTTTTCCACATGGCATGTGGAGAGTGATGGGAGAAGCGTGTGGATAACCGCGTGCAGCCCCTGCGCTGCAAGGGTTTCGAAAGCGTGATCATATTTTCGCCAGCGTGCAATCCCGGCACCGGCAGCGAGCGCCTCGTCCCCCGCCCTCCCCTTGGTTTCGCCAGAGGGAGGGGATGGATGCCAGCACTCGGACGGTTTTCCACACCCCATGTGGAAAGCGATGGGAGAAGCATGTGGATAAGTGCTTGCAACCCTTGCGCGACAAGGCGCTTCAACCACTGATCAATAATTCGCCATATCGTGCGCGGGCACCATCGGGCAGAAACAACAAGGCCCCGCGGTGCGGGGCCTTGTGATGCGGCAAACGTCCGCGAATCAGACGTTGAAGCGGAAATGCAGGATGTCGCCTTCCTGCACACGGTATTCCTTGCCTTCCAGCCGCAGGCGACCGGCTTCCTTGGCACCGGCTTCACCGCGGTACTTGATGAAGTCAGCGTAGGAAATGGTCTCCGCGCGAATGAAGCCCTTTTCGAAATCGGTGTGGATCACCGCCGCGGCCTGCGGTGCGGTGGCACCCTTGCGTACGGTCCATGCACGGACTTCCTTCACGCCAGCGGTGAAGTAGGTCTGCAGGCCCAGCAGGTTGTAGGCGGCACGGATCACGCGATTCAGGCCCGGCTCTTCCAGGCCCAGGTCGGCCAGGAAGGTGTCACGGTCTTCGTCGTCCAGCTGCGACAGCTCTTCCTCGATGGCCGCCGACACCGGCACCACTTCGGCACCTTCGGTGGCGGCACGCGCACGCACGGCCTCCAGGTGCGGGTTGTTGTCGAAGCCATCCTCCAGCACGTTGGCGATGTACATCACCGGCTTGAGGGTGAGCAGGAACAGGTCGCGCACCAGCGCCTTTTCTTCATCGTCCAGCCCGACGCTGCGGCCGGACTTGCCGTCGGACAGCGCCGCCTGCAGCTTGGCCAGCACCGGCTTGCGCGCGGTCGCTTCCTTGTCGCCGCCCTTGGCGGCACGCTCGGCGCGGTTGAGCGCCTTCTCGACGCTGTCCAGGTCGGCCAGCGCCAGTTCCAGGTCGATGGTGTCGATGTCGGCGATCGGATCGACGCGGCCGGCGACGTGGATGATGTCGGTGTGTTCGAAGCAACGCACCACATGGGTGATCGCGTCCACTTCGCGGATGTGGGCCAGGAACTTGTTGCCCAGGCCTTCACCGCTGGCGGCACCGGCCACCAGGCCGGCGATGTCGACGAACTCAACCGCGGTCGGCACGACCTTCTGCGGGTTGATGATGCCGGCCAGTTCGTTCAGACGCTGATCCGGTACCGGCACGATGCCGACGTTCGGTTCGATCGTGCAGAACGGGAAATTGGCCGCGGCGATGCCCGCCTTGGTCAGTGCATTGAACAGGGTCGACTTGCCGACGTTGGGCAGACCGACGATGCCGCATTTGATACCCATGCTAACTCCACGATTCGAGATTCCGGCTTGCGCTCTCCCGCGGGCCATCGCCCGGGAAACCGCAAGCCGCAATCATGGCCGGGCGGTATGCAACCGCTTCATGGCCTCATTGAAATCCCCTGCCACCGCCAACGGCATCACGTCGATGGCCGCATCGATGGCCTGGTCCATCAGCACCGCATCCTGCGGCGACGGGCGGTTCAACACCCAGCCCACCACGCGGTCCTTGTGGCCGGGATGGCCGATGCCCAGGCGCAGGCGATGGAACTTGCCGTGACCGAGCAGGCGGATGGTGTCACGCAGGCCGTTCTGGCCACCGTGGCCGCCATCGAACTTGAGCCGTGCCACGCCGGGCGGCATGTCCAGTTCATCGTGCGCGACCAGGGTCTGTTCGGGCTCGATCTTCCAGAAGCGCTGTGCGGCGGTGATCGACTTGCCGGAAAGATTCATGAACGTCGACGGCTTGAGCAGCCAGACCGACTGGCCACCGATCTCGACCTTGGCCACTTCGCCGAACAACTTGCTTTCCAGCGTCCAGCGCGCGCCCTGCCGCTGTGCCAGGGCCTCTACGAAATGAAACCCGGCATTGTGCCGGGTCCGGGCGTGCTCGGGGCCGGGGTTACCCAGGCCGACGATCAATCGCAATCCAGTCATCTGTACGAATCATCTGCCTGGCCCGCCCCGAAGGGCGGACCGGGCATTGCCGATTACTCGGCCGATGCTTCTTCAGCGCCGGCGGTCTTGGCGATGACCACGGCGTCGTCGTGGCTCTTGCCCAGCTTCAGCGCCGGGATTTCCACACCGGCCGGCAGCTTCAGGCCCGACAGGTAGATGATGTCGCCAGCCTTCAGCTCGCCCAGGTCGACTTCGATCGACTCCGGCAGGTCCTTCGGCAAGCAGGCGATGCTCACTTCCTTCAGTTCGTGGGTGACCAGCACGTCGGCGGACTTGCCGGCCGGCGAGGTGTCTTCGTTGATGAAGGTCAGCGGCACCGAGGCGTGCAGCACTTCGTTGTCGTTCACGCGCTGGAAGTCCAGGTGCATGACCAGCTGCTTGTACGGGTGACGCTGCATGTCACGCAGCAGCACCTTGTGGATGGTGCCGTCGAGGTTCAGGTCGATGATCGACGAGTAGAACCAATCGTTGAACTGGGCCAGCCAGATTTCGTTGTGGTTGAACTGAACCTTCACCGGCTCGCGATCACCACCGTAAACGATGCCCGGCACCACGCCAGCGTGACGCAGGCGGCGGCTCGCACCCTGACCTTGCACGTCACGACGGGCGACCTTGATTTCGTGAGACTTTGCCATTGTTGACTACTCTAGGTTGATGCACCGCCTCGCGGCGCTGCGTAAAGACTCTTCCGCGACCAGAAGAGCCTGTTGTGATCCCCGGCCGATGCCAGGGACCGGAAAATCAATCCACGTACATCGAGCTGACCGACTCACCGAAGGCGATGCGGCGCATCGTCTCGGCCAGCATCTCGGCCACGCTGATCTGGCGGATCTTGGGACAGACGCGGGCCACTTCGGACAGCGGGATCGTGTCGGTCACCACCAGCTCGTCCAGCTGGGAGTTGTTCAGGTTGTCCACCGCCGGGCCGGAGAGCACGGCGTGGGTGCAGTACGCGGCGACCTTCAGCGCGCCACGCGCCTTGAGGGCGGCAGCGGCGGCGCACAGGGTGCCGGCGGTGTCGACGATGTCGTCGACCATCACGCAGGTCTTGCCCTCGACGTCACCGATGATGTTCATCACGGTGGCGACGTTGGCACGCGGACGGCGCTTGTCGATGATGGCCAGGTCGGCATCATCCAGGCGCTTTGCCACGGCGCGGGCGCGTACCACGCCGCCGACGTCCGGGCTGACCACGATCAGGTTGTCGGTGCCGTAGGCGCGCCAGATGTCGGCGAGCAGCAGCGGCGAGGCGTACACGTTGTCCACGGGCATGTCGAAGAAGCCCTGGATCTGGTCGGCGTGCAGGTCGACCGTGAGGATCTGGTCGGTGTTCACGGCCGAGAACATCTTGGCGGCGACCTTGGCGGTGATCGGCACGCGCGAGGAACGCATGCGGCGATCCTGGCGGGCGTAGCCGAAGTACGGCACCACCGCGGTGACGGAGGCGGCGCTCGCGCGCTTGAGCGCGTCGATGATCACCAGCAGTTCCATCAGGTTTTCCGCGCTCGGCGCGCTGGTCGGCTGCACCACGAACACGTCCTGCTTGCGGACGTTCTCCTGGATCTCGACCTGCACTTCACCGTCGGAGAACTTCGACACCAGGGCCTTGCCCGGGCGGACCCCCAGCTCCTTGCAGATGCTTTGCGCAAGGCGCTTGTTGGCATTGCCGGAAAAGACCAGCAGGTTCGGGGAGTCTTGCATGACAGCTCTCTCGGGCGGGGGACGAGTAGCGGAAGGATCGGCGGGTTACTGCAGAGATGATGCGTGTTCCGGGGCGCGCACATCCGTTGCGCTTACAACCACAGGGAAAGGAATGGCAGGGGCGGTAGGATTCGAACCTACGAATGCCAGGATCAAAACCTGGTGCCTTGGGCCTCTTGGCGACGCCCCTGCATCAAACTATTCCCGTCGTCTCCAGCGCATCGAGCAGTGGCGAGTGGTCAACACCCGCGGCCACCCAAGCCCGCAGTTCCTTCGGCAACTCCGCCAATGCCTGCTCTGCGGCAGCGCGCGTGGCGAACTCGACGAAACAACCGCTTCCCGACCCCGTGAGCCGTGCCCGACCGATACCTGACAGGGCCTGGAACGCCGCCTCGATGGCAGGTTCCCGACGCCGCAGCACCGGTTCGAACGCATTCCCGAGGACGGTCCCGGAAGCGAAGTCCGCTATTTTCACGGGCGCGGCATCCCGCGTCAAATCCGGCGAACGGAAAAGTTCAGCCGTGGGCACGTGAACCCCCGGATCGGCCAGCACATACCAGGCCTGCGGCAGCCGGATCGGCAGCAGTTCCTCGCCCACGCCCTCGGCCCAGGCGCTGCGGCCGCGCACGAACACGGGCACGTCGGCACCCAGCGCCAGACCGAGGGTGGCCAGCGCATCCTCGTCCAATCCCGTGCCCCACAGCGCATTCAGGGCGACCAGCACCGTAGCGGCATCGGATGAGCCACCGCCGAACCCGCCGCCCGCAGGAATGCGCTTTTCAACGCGGATATCGACACCTTGGGCGCAATTGGCGGCACTTTTAAGCCCGAGCGCCGCGCGCACCACCAGATCATCGGCCTCGGCCACACCCGGCACCGAGGACCCCTCGCGGTGAACCTGACCATCTTCACGCACGCGCAGGCCGATGCGGTCACCCCAGTCCAGCAGCTGGAACACGGTCTGCAGCACGTGGTAACCATCGGGGCGGCGCCCGGTGATGTGAAGAAACAGGTTCAGCTTGGCCGGGGCCGGCCAGAACGACCAGCCTGCGGCGTCGAGACGAAGGCTCATGGTGCGCCGATGCTCCATTCATCGACGATCAGGCGCACCTTGGCGTCGCCATTGACCGCTTCGATGCGGCGCGGCAGTGCAGGCCGGCCGGCTTCGGCCGGGTACCAGTCCAGGTAGTCGACCTGCCAGCCCTGCTGCCGCAGCACGCGCGGGCGCCCTTCGGCATCGAACCCCAGGTGTTCCGGGGCGATGGCCCCTTGTGCAGGCAAACCACGCACCCAGTCCGGCAACTGCTCGACCGGGATCTCCCAGCCGGTCGCCTCGGCCAGCACCTGGCCGGCGTCGTCACCACTGCGCGGACCACCGTCCAGCCCTTCCAGGCGGGCCGGCTGCCCGTCACCACCGCTCAGCTGCCAGCTCTGCCGGGTCACCGGCGCGGCGAGGCTGATCTGGTAACCGCCCCCCTGCTGCTGCCAGTCGATCCGACCATTGCCGCCGTTGCGGCCCTTGCTGATCGCCACGCGCCCCTGGAACGCCCAGGCCGGCTGCGCGCGCAGCGCATCGCGCCGGGCCTGCTCGGCGGCCTGTGCCTGCGCCGACACCTCGGCCACTTCCGGCGTGACCGGCGATGCCTGCCGCGTTGAAACCGAGCCACAGGCACTGAGCACCCCGGCCATCACCAGCACCCACGGCGCCCGCCACGTCATCTGATTCATACACCCAGTTTCTCGATCGCGCGCAGCAGCGCGCGGTTGTCCGGATCCAGTTTGCGGGCCTCGTCGAAGAAGCGCCGCGCCTCTTCCTTCTGCCCCGTCACCCACAGCACTTCACCCACGTGCGCGGCCACTTCCGGATCCTTGGTCAGGCTCCAGGCGCGGCGCAGCTGCACCAGGGCTTCTTCGTTGCGCCCCAGCCGGTACAGCACCCAGCCATAGCTGTCGATGATGGCCGAGTTGTCCGGCTCGGCGACGCGCGCACGCTCGATCAGCTCCAGCGCCTCCTGATAGCGATGGGTGCGATCGGCCAGGGTGTAGCCCAGTGCATTGAGCGCGGCCACGCTTTCCGGCTCGGCGACCAGGATCTTGCGCAGGTCCGCCTCGGCGCGCGGCACGTCGTCCTTGCGCTCCCAGGCCAATGCACGCGCATACAGCAGCGCGCTGTCATCCGGGTAGGCGGACAGGCCGCGGGTCAGCACGTCCACCTCGGCGGCGCTGTCGCCGTCACGCTGCTGCAGGTCCGATTCGAGCAGGTAGGCGTCCCGGCGAACGTCATCGTCGACGGAAGCATCACCCTGCACCTCATGCACTTCCTTGAAGGCCTGGACCTTCTCGCCCATCAGGTGCAGCGCGTTGACCGCGCGCAGCTGCGCCTCGCCACGCTGGTCGCCACCGGGCACGCCGTGGTACCAGTCCACCGCCTCCTGGTACCGCTTGAGGTATTCGGCGATCTTGCCCAGCAGCAGGCGCTGCTCCGGGTCCGGCTTGCTGGCCTTGGCCGAGATGTCCTCGTACAGCGCGAGCAGCGCGGCATCGTCCTTCTGCTTGGCCATCAGCGAGGCACGCATGCCCCAGCTGTGCAGGTCCTGCTCGCCCTGCGCCAGCACCTGTTCGGCGGCCTTGGGCTCGCCGAGCGCGTCGTAGGCGATGGCCAGGGCATTGCGCAGCTCGACGTCGGCCGCGGCCTTGGGCTCGATGTCCTTGAGCAGCGCCAGCGCCTCCTCCTTCTTGCCCGCCTGGTTCAACTGCGTGGCGTGCAGCAGCACCACCCGCGGTTCCTCGGGGAAACGCCTGACCACTTCACCCACCATCCGCTGGGCCAGCTCCGGGCGCTCCATGCGCAGCGCCAGGCGGCCGAACTCCTGCCAGGCCTCCAGGTCCTCGGGAATCGCATTGGCATCGATCAGCATGCCCAGCACCTGCGCCGGCACCGCCGGGTCACGCCCACCGGTGGCCAGCGCCAGCAGGGCGTTGCGCCAGGCGTTCGGCTCGGGGGAACGCAGCACCACCAGCAGTTCCTTGCGCGCGGTTTCGACATCGCCCTTGCGCATGGCCAGCGAGGCCCGGGTGGCACGTACCGCGATCGCGCCCGGATCACGCTGCGCCCACAGCGCCAGCGCCTGGGTGGCGCGCTCGTCGTCACCGGCCAGCATGGCGATGCGGGTGGCCCGTTCAGCCAGCCCCACGTCGCCGCGCGCCTCCTGCGCGGCCTGCAGGTACCAGCTGGCGGCATCGGGCAACTTGCCGGCCTGCAAGGAAAATTCACCGGCAAGGACTGGTGTCAGCGGCGGCGCGGCTTCGGCCGCCGGCCGCGCCTGGGCGGCCTTGGCCGGGGCCGCCGACAGCGGGAAAACCGGCAGGGAAAGCAACAGAACGGTGCATATGCGATGGAATACGGGCATCTGGCGCAACCGGGCCGTAAAATGGCGGCCTTCAACAGCCAGCAGCTTATCGCAAGCAACTGAACAGATGACCCTCTGGGTGCTCGGACTGAATCACCACACTGCGCCGGTGGAACTGCGCGAACGCGCCGCCTTCGGTGGCGACGTGCTGCCGCGCGCGATGGATTCATTGCGCCAGAGCCCGCAGCTGTCCGAGGCGGTCCTGCTGTCCACCTGCAACCGCACCGAGCTGTACGCGGTGGCCGAGGATGGCCAGGCCCTGCAGCAGTGGCTGGAGCAGCATGCCGGCGACCTGCAGGGCTACCTGTACCAGCACGCCGACGGCGAAGCGGTGCGCCACCTGTTCCGCGTCGCCACCGGATTGGACTCGATGGTGCTCGGCGAGCCGCAGATCCTTGGCCAGGTGAAGGACGCCTGGTCGCTGGCCCACGACAGCGGCGCCATCGGCCACCAGCTGGACAAGCTGTTCCAGCAGACCTTCTCCGTGGCCAAGCGCGCACGCACCGATACCCGCGTGGGCGCCAACCCCATCTCGGTGGCTTCCACCGCGGTACGGCTGGCGCAGGACTCGTTCGCACGCATGGACGAATCCACCGTGCTGCTGGTCGGCGCCGGCGAGACCATCGAGCTGGCCGCCAAGCACCTGGGCGAAGCCCGGGTGAAGCGCCTGCTGATCGCCAACCGCACCCTGGCCCATGCGCAGGACCTGGCCACCCGCCACGGTGGCGTGGCGTTGCCGCTGACCGAGCTGGAACGCCACCTCGGCGAGGCGGACGTGGTGTTCTCCGCCACCGCCGCACGCGAGCCGGTGATCCTGCACCGCCAGGTCGCCAGCGCCCTGCGCAGCCGCAAGCACAAGCCGATGCTGTTGTTCGACCTGGCGGTACCACGCGACATCGAGGCCGAGGTGGGCACGCTGTCCGACGCCTACCTGTACACGGTCGATGACATGGAGCGTGCCGTCGAGGAAAACCGCCGCAGCCGCCGTGAGGCCGCCGCCGAGGCCGAGGCGATCATCGACCTGCAGGTCTCGCGCTACCAGGACAACCTGCGCGCGGCCAGCCTGCAGGCCCCGATGCGCCAGCTGCGCGCCTTCGGCGAGGCCACCCGCGCCGAACTGCTGGCCAAGGCCCGGCAGCAGCTGGCCCATGGCAAAGAGGCCGATGAAGTCCTCGAGCAACTGGCGCACGGCCTGACCAACCGCCTGCTGCACCCGCCCACCGCGGCGCTTCGCCAGGCCGCGCTGGAAGGCGATACTGACCTTACCCGCGCCGCCGAGCGCCTGTTCCCGGCCACGCCCGGGTACCACCACCCCGTAGCGAGAACCGATGACGCCGACCCTGCGCCATAAGTTGCTGGCCCTGGCCGAGCGCCGTGAAGAACTGGAACGTCTGCTGGCCGACCCTTCCGTGGTCGCCGACAACGAACGCTTCCGCAATTTCTCCCGCGAGTTCGCACAACTGGAACCGGTGGCCAACGCGCTGGCCGAGGAGTCGCGCGCCAAGGCCGACCTGGCCTCGGCCGAGGCCATGCGCGGCGACCCGGAACTGCGCGAGCTGGCCGAGGAGGAAATCAACGCTGCCCAGCAGCGCCTGCACGCCCTGGACGAGGAACTGGCGCTGCTGCTGGTGCCGCGCGACCCACGCGATGAAGGCAACCTGTTCCTGGAAGTGCGCGCCGGCACCGGTGGCGACGAGGCGGCGATCTTCGCCGGCGACCTGTTCCGCATGTACGCCCGCTACGCCGAACGGCAGGGCTGGAAGGTGGAAATCGAGTCGGACAACCCCGGCGAGCACGGCGGCTACAAGGAAGTGGTGGCACGCGTGGTCGGCCGCGGCGCCTACTCGCGGCTGAAATTCGAATCCGGCACGCACCGCGTGCAGCGCGTGCCCGCCACCGAATCGCAGGGGCGCATCCATACCTCGGCGGCGACGGTGGCGATCATCCCCGAAGCCGACGACGTGGAAGACATCACCCTCAACCCGGCCGACCTGAAGGTGGACACGTTCCGCTCCTCGGGCGCCGGCGGCCAGCACGTCAACAAGACCGAATCGGCGATCCGCATCACCCACGTCCCGAGCGGCGTGGTGGTCGAATGCCAGACCGAGCGCAGCCAGCACGCCAACCGCGACAAGGCGATGAAGCGACTGAAGGCGCTGCTGCTGGACGCAGAGCGCAGCAAGCAGGCCGCGGCGCAGGCGGAAAGCCGACGCCTGCAGGTCGGCAGCGGGGACCGCAGCCAGCGCATCCGCACCTACAACTTCCCGCAGGGCCGCATCACCGACCACCGCGTGGAAGGGCTGACGCTGTACGACCTGCCCAACATCATCGAAGGCGAGTTGGATGCGTTGGTGAGCCGCCTGCAGCACGAGCACCAGGTGGACGAGCTGGCGCGGTTGGCCGAAGGCAGCTGAGGCCTTGTTCTACGGCCTCGCGTGAGGCTGCGGGGAAGGTTTCGAAACAAACGCGGAACCCCCCTCCCCAACCCTCCCCTTCGCTACGCGAAAGGGAGGGGGCCGACGCGTCGACTGCCGGTTGACTTCCGGCTTCCCGCTGTCGCTGTTGCTTCTACTGTTGCTCTGCCCCCTCTCCCGCACGCGGGATGGCTGGGGTGAGGGCAGCCTTTGCTTCGAAGCCTCCTTCACGGCGCCAAGCGATGGAGATCGAACAGCAACGCGGGGTGACCTTCCTGCACGACCCGGGCGACCCAAGCAAAAACCACGCAGGCACGGCAGAATCCCCTGCAGTACCGTCCGTCGCCGTTGATCCCATGTCCCACGCTTCCAGCGAACGCGCGCAGCTGCGCGCCGCCGTCACCCGCCAACCCGCGGACTTCATTGCCTGGGTCATGCTGGCCGATGCCGAACTCGGTGCCGGTGACATCCCGGCCGGCGAGCAGGCCGCGCAACGTGCCCTGCGCCTGCGACCGGACCACCCCGAAGCCCTCGCCCGCCTCGGCCGTGTGCGCTGGATGCAGCACCAGCATCAACAGGCGGCCGAACTGCTGCAACGCGCCTGCCAGCTCGCCCCGCACCATCCGGGCATGGCGCTGTGGCTGGGCCACGTCCTTGAGGATGCCAACCAGCCGGAGGCTGCCGCCGAGGCGTATCGGCGCGCACACGCGCTCGCCCCCGACGAGCCCTACATGGCGGCACAGTTGTTGAACTGGCAACGCCGCCTGTGTGATTGGCGCAACCTCGACGCGCTGTCACGCCAGGTGCGTGATGCGGTCGCACATGGCAACCCCGCCGTCGAGCCATTCGCCTTCCTCAGCGAGGACGCCAGCCCCGCCGAACAGCTGGCCTGCGCGCGCCAACGCGCACAGGTGCTAGCGCAATCCGTTCCGCGCCTGCCGCCACGCCCGCTGCGCAGCCACGGCCCGTTGCAGGTGGGCTTTCTTTCCAATGGCTTCGGCGCGCATCCCACCGGCCTGCTGACGGTGGCGCTGTTCGAACAGCTGCGCCGGCAACCGCAGCTGCAGGTACAGCTGTTTGCCCTCAACGCCGATGACGGCAGCCCGATCCGGCGACGCCTGCAGGCCGCCGCGCACGTGCTGCATGTGCTTGCAGGCCAACCGCATGCCGCCATCGCGCAGCAGATCCGCGCGGCCGGCATCGACATCCTGTTCGACCTGCGCGGCTGGGGCGGTGGCGGCACCCCGGAAGTACTGGCGATGCGGCCGGCGCCGCTGCAGGTCAACTGGCTGGCCTACCCCGGCAGCTCCGGCGCGCCGTGGATCGACTACCTGCTGGCCGACGGCTTCGTCGTGCCGCACACGGCCGAAGCGGGCTTCAGCGAGAAGGTGCTGCGCCTGCCGCGCGCCTTCCAGCCCTCGGACAACACCCGCAAGGTGGAGCCCGCGCCGACGCGCGCCGAGTGCGGGTTGCCCGCACAGGGCGTGGTGTTCTGCTGCTTCAACAACAGCTACAAGCTCAATCCGCGCAGCGTCACCCGGTTGTTGCAGGTGCTGGCCGGCGTGCCCGGCAGCGTGCTGTGGTTGCTGTCCGGCCCCGGCCAGGCCGATCAGCGCCTGCGCCAGGTTGCCCGCCAGCAGGGCATTGATCCGGAGCGGCTGGTGTTCATGCCCAAGTTGCCGCATCCGCAGTACCTGGCCCGCTATCGCCACGCCGACCTGTTCCTGGACACGCACCCTTACAACGCACACACCACGGCCTCCGATGCACTGTGGGCTGGCTGCCCGGTGCTGACCACGCCCGGGCAGACCTTTGCCGCGCGGGTGGCCGGCAGCCTCAACCATCACCTCGGGCTGGACGCGATGAACGTCGCCGATGACGCCACCTTCGTCGCCACCGCCATCGCGCTGGGCAATGACCCGGACGCACTGCAGGCAGTGCGCGGGCAGCTGGCGATCGCCCACGAGCAATCCGGCCTGTTCGACATGGCCGCGTTTGCCGAGGACTTCACCGCCCTGCTGCACAGCCTGGCCCGTGGGCATGGCTGGCAGGGCGATGACGCCGGCTGACACAGGGCTGCGCTAGTCTCGGCATTCCAGACCGGGAGCCATCATGGGCAAGCTCAAGCGCAAGGAATACGAACAGCTGCTGGAACCAATGCAGCTGGAACTGGCGAACATGGCCCGCTGGGCCCAGCATTGCGGGCAGCGCATCCTGGTGCTGTTCGAGGGCCGCGACACCGCCGGCAAGGGCGGCGTCATCCAGGACGTGGCCAAGCACCTGAACCCACGGCAATGCCGCGTGGTCGCCCTGCCCAAGCCCACCGAGCGCGAGGACACGCAGTGGTACTTCCAGCGCCACGTCGCGCACCTGCCGGCCGCCGGCGAGATCGTGCTGATGGACCGCAGCTGGTACAACCGCGCCGGCGTGGAAAAGGTGATGGGCTATTGCACCGAGGCCCAATACCACGCCTTCCTGCAGCAGACGCCGGTGTTCGAGAAGCTGCTGGTGGACGACGGCATCCTGCTGTTCAAGTACTGGCTGTGCGTGGACCAGGTGCAGCAGGAGAAGCGCTTCGCCGAGCGCCGCGAGGATCCGCTCAAGGGCTGGAAGCTCTCGCCGGTGGACCTGAAGTCACGGCTTGCCTATGCCGACTACACCACGGCACGCGAAGCCATGCTGCAGGCCACCCACACCGCCCACGCGCCGTGGACGCTGGTGGATTTCAACGACCAGAAACATGGCCGCCTGACCCTGATCCGCGACCTGCTCGACCGGCTGCCCGACACCCGCGTCGACGAGCCGCTGGTCGCGCTGCCGCCGCTGCCGGGCAAGCCGAAGAAGGAAAAGTACGGCGTGGTGAAGCCGATCGCGTCGGTGCCGATCGGCATCGATTGAGGCCTGCCGGCAACCGCATCGCCCCCGCCATGGCACATGGGCGGGGTTGGGAACCCGGCCTACGTCGGCGCGTTCCGCGGGCCGGGTCAGGCCGCCTTGCCGCCGGCCGCGCTGATGGCCTGCTCGATCTCCTGCGCGTTGACCGGGCCAACGAACTGCTTGGCCACCTTTCCGTCCGGTGCGATCAGGTAGGTCATCGGCAGGCCACGCGGGGTCGCGAAGTCCTTGGGCGGGTCGTAGACATCGAGGATGGCGATGGGATAAGCCACCGGCCGGGCCTTGAGAAAGCCCTGCATCTCGTCCAGCTCGATGTCCTCGTAGGCCAGCCCCACCACCTCGACGTTGCTGCGCATGGCGTGCAATGCCGACAGCTCCGGCATTTCCTGCAGGCACGGCGCGCACCACGTCGCCCAGAAGTTAACCACCACCCACTTGCCGCGGTGGCTGGCCAGGTCGTAGGTCTTGCCGTCGACGGTGGCGACCTGCAACTGCGGGAACTCCGCGGTCTGCTGCACCGCTTCGACCGGCGCGTTGGCCGGTGCAGCCGGTGCGGCCGGAGCAGGTGTCGCCGCCTCCGGCGCGGCGGTGGGCGCCTGCGGCGTGCAGCCGGCCAGCACCAGTGCCAGCACGGCGAACGGAACGAGGGTGCGGTTCATCAGGTTTCTCCGGAAGAGGTATAGATATCGTCGACGCGGCGCTTGAGCAGGGTGCGCAGCGGTACGCGCAGCTCATCCAGCGCGCGGCATGCGGCCTGCCCGAGCAGGTCATCGCGGAATGGCAGGTATTCCTCGGCCACGGGGATGCGCAGCTGCGAGCTTTCGTACAGCTCGGCCAGGCTGAGGCCATCCAGGTCGCGCGCCAGCAGCCACTGCCCGCGCTCGTCGCGGCGCAGCAGGTCGATGCGCTCCATCTGCTCGAGCAGCTGCTGCAGCAGCGAGTCGGTCAGCATCGGTTCGAGCAGCAGGATCTGTTCCTCGTCCAGCCCCTTGCCGTCCTGGCGCGCCTCGCGGAACCGACCGATCAGGCGCAGCAGGCCGTACAGCTCGCAGCCCTGCGGCAGGCGCAGCGCAACCGGCTGGTAACGGAAGGCAGCGATCGAGGAGGCCAGCGAGGCCCCCATCAGCACCGATACCCAGCCCAGGTAGATCCACAACAACAGGATCGGCACGAAGGCCACCGTGCCATACAGCTTCTGGTAGGACTGGAAGCTGCCCAGGTACAGCCCCATGCCCCACTTCACCAGCTCCAGCATCACCACCGCCAGCAATGCGCCGGGGATGGCATGCCGCCACTTCACCGAGTGGTGCGGCACCACCCGGTAGATCAGCATCACGCAGGCCAATTCGATCAGCACCGGTGCCAGGCGCAGGCCCAGGTCGGCCAGCCAACGCCCTTCGTTGGTCCCGAACAGGGGCAGCGACAGCACCTTGGCCGAAACGGCCAACGACGCCGCCGCCAGCAAGGCGCCCAGCGTCAACACCGTCCAGTACACCAGGAAGCGGGTCAACTGCGGGCGCGCCGAAGCCACCCGCCAGATGCGGTTGAAGGTCTGCTCGATGCTGTTGAGGGTGATCAGCAGCGATGCCACCAGGGCGATGAAGCCGGCCGCGGTCAGTTGCCCGGCGCTGGCCGAGAACTGGCGCAGGTAGCCTTCGGCGGCGCGCGCGGCCGAGGGCACGAAATTGGAGAACACGTAGTCGCTGAGCGCTTCGCTCCAGCGGTCGAACATGGGGAATGCGGACAGCACGCCGAACACGACGATCGCCAGCGGCACCAGGGCGAACACCGTGGTGTAGGCCAGCGAGCCGGCGGCCTGGAACAGGCGGTCGTCGATGAAGCGGCGCCACAGGAAGCGTGCGAAGGTCGCCGTACGCGCCCGGTCACGCAGCCGCTCCGTCCATAGATTGAGTGAATCCAGAGGTTCCATTGGGGAAGGGTACCCGATGCAAAGCGCGGCCCGCATCGCCGATACTGCGGACTCCTGCGTGATGAATGGATGGTGTGATGGCGGAAATTCTGGTGCTGTACTACAGCCGCGGCGGTTCGGTGGCCCGGCTGGCCCGGCAGATCGCCCGTGGTATCGGCGAGGTGCCCGGCATGAGCGCCCGACTGCGCACGGTGCCGCCGGTGGCCGCCGTCACCCAGACCAGCGCCCCGCCGGTGCCCGAGGACGGCGCGCCCTACGTGGAGATCGCCGACCTGGCCGAATGCGATGGCATCGTGCTCGGCAGCCCCACCCGGTTCGGCAACATGGCCGCGCCGGTCAAGCACTTCCTCGATGGCCTGGGCGCGGAATGGGTGAACGGTACGCTGGCCGGCAAGCCGGCGGCGGTGTTCACATCCACCGCCTCGATGCACGGCGGCCAGGAATCGACGCTGCTGTCGATGCAGGTGCCACTGCTGCACCACGGCTGCCTGATCGTCGGCATCCCGTTCACCGAACCGGCGCTCAGCCATACCACCACCGGTGGCACGCCCTACGGCGCCAGCCACGTCGCCGGTGCACAGGACGACCCGCAGCCCAGCGATGACGAAGCCCACCTGGCCCGCGTGCTGGGCCGGCGCGTGGCCGACATCGCGCGGCGGTTGGCCGCGCCATGAAGTCACGGGCGCGCGACGGGGTCCTGGGCCTGGCGCTGCTGGCGCTGGCGGCCCTGTACGGCGTGTGGTTCCGTGCCGACCGTCATCTGGCCGCGGTACTGCTGGTGTTCGTGGCCCCGCCGCTGCTCCTGCTGGCCGGTGTCATCGCCCGGCGCGCCGGTGCCCGTTTCTGGGCCGGGGTGCTGGCCCTGTTCTGGTTCAGCCATGGCGTGATGAGCGCCTGGGCGCACCGCGAGCTCGCGCTGTACGCCTGGCTGGAGATCGGCCTGTCGCTGCTGGTGATCGGGCTGGTGAGCGTGCCCGGGGTACGTGCGCGGTTCGCGCGGAAGACACCGCGATAGCCGCTGGCACCGGGCCCTGCCCGGGTGGCGGCTTGGATTATCATGCGCAGCATCGCGGCATGGCGCCGCTGGCAGTCACCGCAAGGATTTACCGCAATGATGGAAGAACTCCTGGTCGTCACCACCGGCGGCACCATCGACAAGATCTACTTCGACGACAAGTCCGATTACCAGATCGGCGACCCGCAGATCGGCATGATCCTGCGCGAGCTCGGCGTGACCTTCCGCTTCAACGTGATCCCGATCCTGCGCAAGGACTCGCTGCACATCACCGACGACGACCGCGAGCTGATCCGCGCCACCATCGCCGCCCAGCCCACCCGCCACGTGCTGGTCACCCATGGCACCGATTCGATGGTGGCCACCGGCAAGGTACTGCAGACCATCGCCGACAAGACCATCGTGATGACCGGCGCACTCAGCCCGGCGCGGTTCCGCGGCTCGGACGCCGAGTTCAACATCGGCTGCGCGATCGGTGCGGTGCAGTCGCTGCCGCCCGGCGTCTACATCGCCATGAATGGCCGTATCTGGGACCCGACCAAGGTCCGCAAGAACGTGGACGCGAACCGCTTCGAAGCCGTCTGATGGCCAAGGGCACCCGCGCCACCGCGGCATTGGACAAGGCCGGCATCGCCCATGGGCTGCACGCCTACGATTACTCGGCCGACGTCGACAGCAAGGGCCTGGCGGCAGCGCAGGCGCTGGGCATCGACCCGGCGCGCATGTTCAAGACGTTGATGGCGTGGGTGGACAAGCAACCGGTGATCGCGGTGATCCCCAGCGACCGCCGGCTGTCGCTGAAGAAGCTTGCCGCCTGTTGCGGGGGCAAGCATGCACAGATGATGGACATCCCCGAGGCCGAACGGCGCAGCGGCTACAAGGTGGGCGGCATCAGCCCGTTCGCCCAGCAGCGCCCGGCCGGGGTGGTGTTCGCCCAGGACGCGCGGCTGCACGAGCGCCTGTACATCAATGCCGGACAACGCGGGCTGCTGCTGGACATCGCGCCCGACGCTGCCGTGCGTTTCCTGCAGGCCTCCCTGGTCGATGTCTGCGAAGACTGAGCCCTCGCACCAGCATCGCTGCACGCCCGACGCGTAAAAACGGCCCCGGCGGTGCCGGGGCCGTTACCTCATGCGCGTTGAGGACGACGCCACCGAGGGCGCCGTCGTTGCCGCCGGATCAGAACGTGATCGACCAGCGGTTGATCCTGCCGGTATCACCACTGGCCTTGTCGTTCACCCGCAGCTTCCAGGTGCCGTTGAGGGCTTCGCTGGACAGGTTCACGTTGAAGGTCTGCTTGATGTCGTCGGCGCTGCCGCCGGCGTAGTTGCTCAGCACGTACACGCTGCCGTCCGGCGCCACCAGGTCCACCTTCAGGTCCCCCTTCCAGGTGTGGCTGATGTCCACCGCCACCGGCGTGGAGGCGGGCGCATTGCCGCTGCGCCCGGACACGCTGATCGCGCTTTCCACCGTGGCGTTGTCGAGGATGTTCACCACCGTGGCGTTGCTGTAGGTCTGCGCGCCCCCGGTTCCGCCGCCGGTGCTCCAGCTGGCCTGCAGGGTCACCCCCGAATAGGCCGCGTAGGCGTTGAGCATCACGTGGTAGGTACCAGCCGTGGGCGTGGCGAACGTGCAGCTTTCCGCATTGCCGCTCTTGTACGGCCGGCAATCGTAGGTGGAGGTGGTCGGCTGGCTGCCGGCACGCACGTACAGGTCGGCATCTCCACTGCCACCGGAGCTGGCGATCACCAGGTTGCTGGCACCGGCAGGCACCTGCACGGTGTAGTACTGGCTGCTGCCGGCGGCGCCGGACTGGCCGGTCAACGGCACGCCGTTGCCAAGCACCGTGCCACCCGGGTTCGGCGTGGTCCCGCCATTGACCGCATCCACCACCGCCTTGGCATTGAGGATGCCCGGGCCGATGGACTGCGACGGGGTCGACGGGAACGCGGTCACGTTGGCCTTGATCAGCGCCTCCACCTGGGCCGGCGTCTTCGGCGTGGTGGCCACCGCCTGGATCAGCGCCACCACGCCAGCCACGTGCGGGGTGGCCATCGAGGTGCCGTTGTAGGCCGCGTAGGTTTCCGTGCCCGGCGTGGTGCTACCGGTGTTGAGCGTGGACAGGATGTTCGAGCCCGGCGCGGCGATGTCGATCAGCGCGCCGTAGTTGGAGAAGCTCGAACGCGCGCCGGTGCTGGTGATCGAGGCCACCGCGATGACGTTGTTGCAGTTGGCCGGCGAGGCGTTGGACACGTTGACGTTGTCGTTGCCGGCGGCGATGACCAGGGTGGTGCCACGGCCAACCGCGCTGTTGATCGCGTTCTGGGTGGTGGTGCCACAGGCACCGGAGCCGCCGAGGCTGAGGTTGATCACCTCGGCCGGGTTGGCATTGGCCGGCACGCCGGACACGGTGCCACCCGAGGCCCAGACGATGGCGTCGGCGATATCCGAGTCATAGCCGCCGCAGGTGCCGAGCACGCGCACCGGCACGATCTTGGCGCCGTAGGCCACGCCGGCCACGCCCTTGGCATTGTTGGTCACCGCCGCGATGGTGCCGGCGACGTGGGTCCCGTGCCAGCTCGACCCCTGCGCGGCATGGATGCCACCGCACTGGTTCGCGCTCACCCAGTCGCCCGGGTCGCTGGGGTCGCTGTCGCGGCCGTCACCGTCGTTGGAAACGCTGGTGTCGTTGATGAAGTCGTAGCCGGGCAGCAGGTTGGCGTTGAGGTCGCTGTGGTTGGTGATACCGGTGTCGAGCACCGCCACCACCGAGCCGGCCCCGTTGGTCACGTCCCAGGCCTGGTTGGCCTTGATGCCGTAGGTGCCGGAGTAGCCCCACTGCTCGCTGTAGCGCGTGTCATTGGGCGTCAGGCGGACCGTGTTGAGGCGATCGACCTCCACGTATTCCACGTTCGGGTCGGCGGCCAGCTTGCGCATCAGCGTCTCGGCGTCGGCACGGTCAAGCTGGGCATCGGCGCGGATCACGTCCGCCCCCACCGCCAGCCGGCGCAGGTGCTGCATGCCCACGCCCTTGCCCGCACGCACCGGCAGCGCGCGCGCCGCCGACCCCAGGGTCCGCTGCAGGGCGGCCTCGCCGGCGAGCTGCCGGCTGTCCTGCTTGTACTTGACGATGAAGCGCTGGTGCGTGGGCGCGCTGTCCAAGCCGGCCAGGTGGACATCACCGGCGAAGGCCGGCGTACACAACAACAGGGAGGACAACGACACCGTGCCTGCTACAACCAACCCACGGCCAAGCCTACGGTCTGATTTGCGTGACATTGATGAGCCCTTCTGCAAGAGGATGCCGCGTTGCGCGGCCAAGGTCCTGCCCGGGCTCCAGACATCGGTGGGGAAGCGTGTATTGCCCGGGTAGGACTACCCGAACCAGTCCCCTGTAACCGATCCGTCGGCCGAGAGTAAACGCCGGATAAACCCCTGCCAAGAGGGTTGCAGGCGAAACCATCGCTTCCGCCACTGCCATAAGTCGCTGTTTCACAAAACAAATGCGATGGAGTTCTCAGATCCTTACAATGAAAAACCCGCCCGGGCACAGGGCCCGGGCGGGTTGGGATCGGTCACGCCGTGGCGGATCAGGCCAGGCGCACCAGCCAGCCGTGGCGGTCCGGCAGGCGGCCGTACTGGATGTCGGTCAGTTCCTTGCGCAGCGACATGGTCACCTCGCCGGCCGGGGCGGCCAGGTCACCCACCGAGAAGCCTTCGCCCTTGAGCTGGCCGATCGGGGTGATGACCGCGGCGGTACCGCAGGCGAACACTTCGGTGATCTCGCCGGAGGTCACGCCCTGCTTCCACTCGTCGATGGACACCTTGCGCTCTTCCACGGTCATGCCGCGGTCGCGCGCCAACTGCAGGATCGACTCGCGGGTGATGCCTTCCAGGATGCTGCCCGACAGTGCCGGGGTGACCAGCGTGTTGGTCTTGCCGTAGACCAGGAACACGTTCATGCCGCCCAGCTCTTCAAGGTACTTGCCCTCGACCGGGTCCAGGAACAGCACCTGCGAGCAGCCCTGCGCCTGCGCCTGCTGTTGCGGCAGCAGCGAGGCAGCGTAGTTGCCACCGCACTTGGCCGCGCCGGTACCGCCCTTGGCGGCGCGGGCGTAATCGGTGGACAGCCAGATCGCCACCGGCGCCACGCCCTTGGCGAAGTACGGGCCGGCCGGGCTGGCGATCACGTAGTAGGTGGCCTTGTGCGCGCCGCGCACGCCGAGGAAGGCCTCGTCGCCGATCATGAACGGACGGAAGTACAGGCTGGCCTCGTCCGCGTCGGACACCCAGTCCTTGTCGACCGCGGTGATCTGCTTGAGTGACTCGACGAAGATTTCCACCGGCAGTTCCGGCAGCGCCAGGCGACGTGCCGAGCGCTGCAGGCGCGCACCGTTGGCTTCCGGACGGAAGGTCCAGATCGAGCCGTCGGCGTGGCGGTAGGCCTTGATGCCTTCGAAGATCTCCTGGCCGTAGTGCAGCACCGCTGCGGCCGGGTCCAGCGAGATCGGGCCGTACGGCGTGACCGCCGCATCGTGCCAGCCGGTGTCCTTGTCCCAGCGTACGGCCACCATGTGGTCGGTGAAGTACAGGCCGAAGCCCGGCTTTTCCAGGATCTTGGCGCGCTCTTCTGCGCTGCGCGGATGGTCCGAACGGGTGACGGCAAAACTCGGGGAAGACTGGGACACCGGATGATTCCTTCCAGATTGCGGGATGGGACACAACGCCGGCGCGGGGGGTCACCGGTTCCAACGCGTCCGGCCGGCGGCAGCTGCGGTACGGGAAATGCCGGTACCGCAGGCGCGCAGGCCAGCCGTTACAGCATGCCAGTTTCCAGACGGGCCGCCTCGGACATCATGTGACGCCCCCACGGCGGGTCGAACACCAGCTCGACGTCGGCCTGGGCCACCGTCGGGATCATCTCCAGCTTGCTGCGCACGTCGTCGACCAGGATCTCGCCCATGCCGCAGCCCGGCGCGGTCAGCGTCATCTTGACGTCCACCTCGCGCTGGCCGTCGTCCAGGTGCCTGAGGTCCACCTCGTAGATGAGCCCCAGGTCAACGATGTTGAACGGGATCTCGGGGTCGAAGCAGGTGCGCAGCTGCTGCCAGACCAGCTTTTCGACATCCTCGTCGCCGGCGTCGTCCGGCAGTTCCAGCCCCGGCGGCGGCTCCTTGCCGATCGCGTCGCCGTCCTTGCCGGCGATGCGGAACAGGTTGCCTTCGACAAACACGGTATAGCTGCCACCCAGCGCCTGGGTGATGTAGCCATAGCTGCCGGCGGGCAGGGTCACGCTGTCGCCCTGCGGCACCATCACGGCCGGGCAATCACGTTCGAAATGGACGGGTTCGCTGCTACGGGAATACATGTGGATCGATATGGGGACGCGGTCGCTACCCGCAAGACGGCCATTTTATCCGACTGGGCGCGTCGCCCGCTGAAGGGCTATGCTGCGGGACCTGTCCGGGAATGCTCATGTCCTCCGTTTCCTCGTCGGCGCGCGCCGTCCACCACTGGCTTTGGCCGCTGTTGCTGCTGCTGGGAAGCATCACCCTGACCGTTTTGTGGCTGCTGGTTGCCCTGTCGCTGGGCACCCAGGCCGGCTGGATGGCGATCGTCGCCGCGCTGGAAGCCGCGTGGATGCTGCGTCTTGGCGGCTTGCCCGGCGGCCGGGCGCGGGTCCTGATCACCCTGGCGGCCACCGTGCTGATCGCCGCAGCCACCAACTGGCTGATCGCCTCGGCCTACATGGGCGGGCCGATGGGGCTCACTCCGTGGGAATCTGCGTTGCGCATGGGGCCCCATCTGGCCTGGACCCTGCTGTCCATGGCCAACGGCCTGGCCGAGGGCATCTGGCTGCTGATCGCCCTGGTGGTCGGCTGGCGCATGGCCCGCTGAGACCCGCGGCCGGCAGCTCCGGCTCGCCACAGGCTCCCCTCCTCTCCCCCTGCCGACATGCCCGACGCCGCCGGTGGCAGGCTGTGGCGGGGGCCGACCTTGCCTGCGCGCAGGCCATGTGACGCCACGATCTCGTAATGTTTCAGACACTGCGAGACAAAATGTCAGTTCCGGCACATGGTTCCCTGCCGGAGACGCACATTTGTTGGAGTTAATAATTCGTAATTTCAAGGCTCCCCCGCACCAGCCAAGCGGAGTTGCCCGTGAGCATCAAGCCCCTGAGTCAGGCCGTACGTAGTGCATTGCTCCCCCTTTCCACCGCCGCCCTCGCATTGGGGGCCGCAGGCAGCGTCCTGGCCCAGGACACGCCGCCCAAGGAGGAAGCCACCAACCTGGACCGCATCCAGGTCACCGGCTCGCGCATCAAGCGCGCCGACCTGGAGACCTCCAGCCCCGTCTTCACGATCGACCGCCAGAACATCGAAAGCTCCGGTGCGGCCACGGTCGGTGAGTTCCTGCAACGCACGCCGGCCATCGCCGGTGCGGCCACCAACCCCCAGGTCAACAACGGCGGCGGCGCCGGCGCGGCGACCGTGGACCTGCGCGGCCTGGGCGTGAACCGCTCGCTGGTGCTGGTCGACGGCAAGCGCTGGATCGGCACCATCTCCAACGCCAATGGCGCGGTGGATGTGAACTCCATCCCGATGGCGCTGATCGAACGCGTGGAAGTGCTCAAGGACGGCGCCTCGGCGATCTACGGCTCCGACGCCATCGGCGGCGTGGTCAACTTCATCCTGCGCAAGGACTTCCAGGGACTGGAAGCCAGCGCCTTCTATGGCATTTCCTCGCGCGGTGACGCCGATACCCAGCGTTTCGACGCCACCTTCGGCATGCATGGCGACAAGGGCCGGCTGATGCTCGGCGCCAGCTATGACAAGGAAGACTCGGTCAGCGCCGCCGACCGCACCTACTCCAGCCAGCCTTACCAGCTGTATGCCGGCGAAAAGGGCATCGGCGGCACCAGCCGCATCCTGACCGGCCGCTACGTGGTGCCGCGCACCGCCGCCGGCGGCGTGGACCTGAGCGACCCGAACTGCGGCACTGGCGACAACGTCACCCTGACCCGCATCGATGGCCGCCCGGGCACGTCGCAATCGGACTTCCGCTGCTTCAACGCGGCCACCGACGTCTACAACTTCCAGGCCGACGGCAACCTCAACCTGACCCCTCAGGAGCGCACCTCGCTGTTCATGAGCGGCAACTACCAGCTCACCGACAACATCGAGGGCTTCCTGCTGGGTTCGTGGCTGCGCACCGAATCCTCGTTCTTCATCGCGCCGCTGCCGTTCGATGGCCGCGCGGCGGTGGACAACGTGCCGATCAGCGCGGACAGCATGTACAACCCGTTCGGCGTGGACATCACCGACGCACGCCTGCGCCTGCGTGACTTCATCCCGACCCGCACCACCCGCTTTGAAACCGAGACCTACCAGATCACCGCCGGCCTGCGCGGTGCCTTCGGCGACAGCAGCTGGAGCTGGGACGCCTCCTATGGCTACGGCCGCACCCCGCAGACCACCGCGGTCCGCGGCTACCTGTACAGCCCGGGCCTGACCGACGCACTGGGCCCCTCGATGGTCGACCCGGCCACCGGCAACCCGATCTGCGTGCGCACGCCCGGCGACCCGGCCACCGCCATCGCCGGCTGCCTGCCGGTCAACTTCCTTGGCCCGCCGCCGGACCCGAGCACTGCCGCCGGCCAGGCCCAGCTGGCCGCGCTGGAGCTGATCAACCCGACCATCCACAGCAGCAGCGAGAACGACCTGAAGGTCTTCAATGCCAACGTCACCGGCGACCTGTTCCAGTTGCCGGCCGGCGCTGTCTCGCTGGCGGTGGGCGTGGAACGCCGCGAGGAATCGGCCAGCTCCAGCAGCGATTTCCTGACCATCATCCCGCCGGGCGAGACGGTCTGCCTGATCACCCAGGAAGCCTGTACGTTCGGCGACATCAACGGCAAGTTCGACGTCAACGAGATCTACGCCGAAGCACTGATCCCGCTGCTGGCCGATGCGCCGTTCGCCGAGAAGCTCAACGTCTCGCTCGGCACGCGTTACTCGGACTACTCCAACTTCGGCGGCACCACCAATTCCAAGATCGGCATGGAATGGAAGCCGTTCGCCGACCTGCTGATCCGCGCCACCTACGCCGACGTGTTCCGCGCCCCGACCATCGGTGACCTGTACGCCCCCACCGTGCCCAGCGCCAGCACCTACACCGACCCCTGCAACGGCTACACCGGCGGCAACCCCAACGCCTGTACCGGCGTCCCCACCGACGGCTCGTTCCGGCAGAGCAACAACCAGGTCACCTCCTTCCAGGTGGCCAACCCGGACCTGCTCCCGGAAGAAGGCGACGTGCTCACCTACGGCTTCGTCTACAGCCCGAGCTGGCTGGAGGGCTTCAGCATCACCGCCGACTACTGGCGCGTGAAGCTGGACCAGTTCATCACCAACCTGCCGGAGAACGTGCTGCTCAACCAGTGCTTCAACTTCGGCCGCTTCTGCGACACCTTCGTCCGCGACGATGCCGGCGACGTGGCGCAGATGACCAACGTCACCGGCAACTTCGGCACGCTGAAGACCGCGGGCATGGACATCGGCTTCCGCTACCTGTTCCCGGAAAGCGCATGGGGCAAGTTCAGCTGGAACCTGGATACCACCTACCTGGCCCAGTACGACGTGCAGCTGCTGTCCGGCGACCCGAGCAGCAACGTCGGCGCTTTCCCGGGCATTCCGGGCAGCACCGGCCTGGCCGGCACGTTCGTCGACAACGCCTCCTCGGGCTTCGGCAACATGGCCCGCTGGCGTGCACTCAACGACATCAGCTGGTCGCGCGGCAACCTCAGTGCCAGCCTCACCACCCGCTACGTACACCACGTGTACGAAGCACCGGACGTGGCCGATGTCACCGAGCCCGGCTACGTGGCCAGGCGCCGGGTGCCGTCCTTCACCCAGACTGACCTGCAGATCGGCTACCGCTTCGAGGACCTGAACAACAGTTCGATCCAGATCGGCGTGCGCAACCTTACTGACCGTCAGCCGCCGTTGATCTATTCTGGCTTCAACGCCTCGACGGACATGCGGACCTACGATGCAATCGGACGTTACTACTGGATGCGCTGGACAGCCCGCTTCTGATCCCGCAGCCGTCACCGCCCCTTCCGCCGCGGCCCCGGCCGCGGCGGAAGGACACGGCGGCGACCTTCGCCACTACATCCGCACCTACGATGACAGCCTGCCAACGGAGATGTGCGGCAGGTTGATTGCATCGTTCAACGCGTTGGGCCGCTTCCAGCAACGCAACGGGCGTGGCGTGCGCGCCGGGCTCGAACAAAGCGCCTGGACCGAACTGGACATCAGCCGGCTCTCCGATGCGCCGTTCCTGGCCTTCTTCCGGCAGCTGATCAGCCAATCGCTGCAGCGCTACAACGCCGATGTCGGGCTGCCGCTGGCCCTCCCCGACAGCCCCCTGCTCAGCCCGCTCATCCTCAAGCGCTACCGCGCCGGTGGCGATGAGAGGTTCCAGACCCATTTCGATGCCATCAACGAGGTCTGCGACCGCTACCTGGTGTTCCTGTGGTACCTCAACGACGTCGGGCACGGCGGCCAGACCTGGTTTCCCGGCCTGCACACCGGCGTGGCCCCGCGTGCCGGCCGGCTGCTGATGTTTCCGCCGTACTGGATGTACGCCCACCAGGGCCAGCCGTCGCCGGACCAGGACAAGTACATCCTGTCGACCTACCTGCGCTTCCCGCAGCGTCACTCCATCGTGTAGCCGAACCGCCTTGCCCACGGCTCCAGTTCGGCCAGCACGGCATCGCCAAAGAAGGCGCGGTAGCGCTTCCAACGGCCCACCGCGTTGGCATTCACCGGCTCGATCACCTGCGAATAGCTGGGCGTGTTGATGCGCCGGCTGCGCTGCGCCGCGGCATGGTGCGACTGCAGCTGCGCGGCCTGCATCGGCAGCGACAGGAAGCCCATCAGCGCCTCCAGGCGCTGCGCCGGGGCCTGCACCAGGTCTTCGTAGCGCAGCACATGCACGCGCGCCGGTACCCGTTCGCGCTGCGCATGCCACCATTCCATCACCCGGACGTAGGTGTGCGCCGTGGACGCCAGCGATTCGAAGGCCAGCGCGCCGCCGTTCAAGCCGAATGCCTGCATGTGGCAGCTGAGTACGCAATCGCAGGGGTGGCGCAACAGCAGCAGCCAATCGGCCTGCGGAAACAGGCGGGCCACGTACGGCAGCCGCGTCATCGTCAGTGGGTACTTGTCCACCAGCCGCCCCTGCGGCACGAGGTGGCGATGGACCTGTTTCCAGTAGTCGGCGCGCGCCTGGTCCACCGCGGCGCCGGGAAGACCATCCAGCGACGCATCCAGTGCCGCGTCACGCCAGCCATCGCGCCTGCGCAGGTTCTCGATCATCACTTCCAGCGCTGGCCGCTCATCGAGCACGTCCAGCGCGCTGTGCGCATCGAGCATGCGCTCCAGCAACGTCGTACCGGAACGCGGGAACCCCACCAGGAACACCGGATCGGGCGGCCCCTGCCGCTTGCCTGCATCGACCGCCACGGCCGGCGCGTGCCGCCGGCGCTGGTCCAGCCAGCCCAGCACGGCCGGCAATACCGTTTCCGGCCAGCGTGCCTGGAACGCAAGGCGAGCCTGTGCGTGCGCGTGTTCGAGCGCATGGATCGCAGCAGCCGCGTCGCCTTCCTGATCATGGTCCTTCGCCATCTCGAACCAGAGCTGGGCGCGCATGGCCGGGTCAGCCCCGGACGGCAATGCGGCCTGCGCTAGCGCGGCCGCCGTGCGCGGCTGCCCGCTGCGTCGCGCGATCCGTGCCGACGCCAGTGCCAGCATCGCCCGCCCGTCATCCGACGCCGGTGGTGGCAGACCGGCCAACACCTGCGCCGCCTCGTCCACGCGGTTGAGCCGTTCCAGCAACAGCGCCAGCTGGATACGCGGTTCCGCATCCTCCGGCATCTGCCCGATCAACCCGATGTACAGCGCCAACGCCGCCTCGTCCTGGCCGCACTGCATCTGCAGCCACGCCAATGCCTTGCGCTGCTGCCCGCCCAGGTGGCCGGCTTCCAGCCCCGCCAGCACCTGCGCCGCGTCGTCAAAGCGTTCGAACTCGACCAGGCAGCGTGCGTAGGCCAGGCGTACGTCCGCCGCCTCCGGTTCCAGCGCATACGCCTGCACAAGCAACTGGCGCGCAGGGGCGAACCCGCCCTTGCCGAGGCAGGCCAGCCCATGCCCGAGCAGGTAGGCCACTCCCTCCGCGCCCTGGCGGCGCGCGTTCTCGAATGCCTGCACGGCCGCGTCGATGTCATCCAGTTCCAGGCAGGCGTTGCCGAGATTGATCCAGGCCTCGACCAGGTCCGGCTGCAGGCGCAACGCGTGTTCGAGCAGCGGCCGGGCATGCCTGGCCTGGCCATGCTGGAGATGGAACGTCGCCAACAGCGCCAGGCCGGGCGCGAATGCCGGCGCCACCTGTACCAACCGTCGAGCCAATGCTTCGGACTGTGCGCACTGGCCGTCATGCCACAACGCCAACGCCTGCTCGTAGAGATCGCGCACCTGTCATCGCCCCTGGAAGTTGCATGGGAAATCATCACAACGCTCGACGCGGAATCGCAATAAATGCAAATCAAGCTGCAAACCCATGCACGCGCGGCTTGCGCCTGCGGGTTCAGCATGGGCCATCCGGCCTCCTGGCAACTCTCTCCCAGGCGAGACCTTCCTCAGCCCCCGGCGTAATGGGGAAAGCAGGGCCAAAAAAACCGGATCTGCCCGGCTCGTCCGGGCTATTTTTTTTCCTGCGATTTGGTCATACGCTACACCCGATTGATGTCGCGGGCAGGAACACGCAAGGGCATTCCCAGCAGCGCTGCTTTTCACGTTGAAGCCATCCATCCACGACACGGTCGGGACCCCCGACGGTGGAGGCGCAGTGAAGATCCGGCACCACCAGCTCCACGGATCGCAGGCCCTGAGCCTGCCTTCCGGTCCCAGCGACAGCGTGCATGTTGTCGCCAGTTCAGGACGCGGGACACGCCTGCAGGTGCCGGCAGGCTGGGTAAGCGTAACGGCCATTCTGCATGGCGAACTCGAACTCTCCAGCAATGACACGCCCTGGCTGCTGCCTTCGCGCCACGTGCAGGTCTGGCTGGAGGGCGGGCTGCGGCATCACAGCCGCTGCCATGCGCGCTGGATATGCATCACCGCCCCGCTGCAGACGTGGCGCCAGGCACACCCCGGCCCGCTGCCGGGCAGTGCGTTGATCCCACGCCAGGAACACTGTCCGCACGCCCTCGCCCGCCCGATCGTGCACCTCACGCGCACGCGCTGGTTCCCGACCGACGCCGATACCCCCGAGGCAGCCGACGCGTTCATGCAATTGCACGACGCCCTCATCGAGCAGCAGCAGGCACTGCAGGGCGAGCTGGAACGCTGCAGCGGGCGTACCGCCGCGCGCCGGCACCAGACGCTGCTGCGCCTGCTCAAGGTGCAGCACCTGATCCGCTGCAACGTCGACGACCGGCTGGATCTTTCGCGACTGGCGGCGATCGCCAACTATTCGCCCACGCACCTGATCCGCGTCTACCGCGAGGTGTTCGGCGAAACGCCGAGCGAGTACGCCATCCGCCTGCGCCAGCAACGTGCGTGGGAGCTGGTCCAGGGCACCGGACTCTCCGTCTGCGAGATTGCCGAATCGCTCGGCTTCGAGAGCGAGAGCGCGTTCTGCCGGGCGTTCAAGCATGCCTTCGGTTGCACCACGTCCGAAGCGCGACGCCGCCAGGACGCCGGCCCGCTGCAAACCGCCCGACCACCATCCTGCGCGGATGCGGCATCTCCCGACCAACGGGCACCTGCCCTGGCGCCTTGACGCGGGCACGCTGCCTCACCACCGCCATGCGCGCCACATCACCGCGCGCCGGCCGACGCAGCGCGCATGCCGGCGATCGTGCTCCGGATGTTGCCGGCCACGCTGCACCGGATCGACCGCCAATGTTCCGGATGATGAAATGGCGGGCTCAGTGCCCGCCGTCGAGCGCCTTCAACTCACTGACCAGCGCGCTTGCCGCTTCGGCACCGTCGCCGTACAGCATGCGTGTGTTGTCGGCGTAGAACAGCGCGTTTTCGATGCCGGCAAAGCCGGTGCCCTTGCCGCGCTTGATGACGATGGTGTTCTTCGAATTGACCACGTCCAGGATCGGCATACCGTAGATCGGGCTGCTGGGATCGGTCTTGGCCACCGGGTTGACCACGTCGTTGGCACCGATCACCAGCGAGACGTCGGTGGTGGCGAACTCGGGGTTGATGTCGTCCATGTCGGCGATCAGGTCGTAGGGCACGCCGGCCTCGGCCAACAGCACGTTCATGTGCCCTGGCATGCGTCCGGCTACCGGGTGGATGGCGAACTTCACCTTGACCCCGCGCTCGATCAGCCGCTGCGCCAGCTCCCAGATCTTGTGCTGGGCCTGCGCCACCGCCATGCCGTAGCCGGGCACGATCACCACGCGCTCTGCGAAGGCCATCATCGCCGCCACGTCGGCCGCTTCGATCGGCTTCTGGCTGCCGCTGATCTCCGCGCCCTGGCCGCCGCCACCAAAGTTGGAGAACAGCACGCCACTGATCGGCCGGTTCATCGCCTTGGCCATCAACCGGGTCAGCAGGATGCCGGCCGCGCCGACCATCATGCCGGCGATGATCAATGCCTCGTTGCCGAGCACGTAGCCCTCGAAAGCCACCGCCAGGCCGGTGAAGGCGTTGTACAGCGAGATCACCACCGGCATGTCGGCACCGCCGATCGGCAAGGTCATCAGCACGCCCAGCGCCAGCGCCACCACGAAGAAGCTGATGATCGCCACCGGCTGCAGGCTCACCGCCGCCCACGCGCCCAGCCCCACCATCGCCACCGCCATCAACAGGTTGAACGCCTGCTGGCCGGGGAAGGTGACGCGCTTGTCCAGCCGGCCGTCCAGCTTGGCCCAGGCAATGATCGAGCCCGACAGCGATACCGCGCCGATCGCCGAGCCGATCACCGCCAGCGCCAGCACCGTCGCCGACGGCTGTCGTGCGGCAAGCGCGGCGATGGCCTCGGCACTCCAGTGGCTGGTATCGCGACCGGCAACATCGGAAAAACGCAGCAGTTCAACCGCGCCGATGGCCGCCGCCGAGCCGCCGCCCATGCCGTTGTACAGCGCCACCATCTGCGGCATGTCGGTGATGGCCACCTTCTTGGCCGACACCCAGGCCAGGCCGGTGCCCAGCAACAGCGCTACCGCGATCAGGCCCAGGTTGTGCAGCCCCGGCAGCAGGAAGGTGGCGGCGGTGGCGATCAACATGCCCGCTCCGGCCCAGTGGATGCCGCTGCGCGCGGTCCTGGGCGAGGCCATGCGCTGCAGGCCGAGCAGGAACAGCGTCGCAGCCACCAGGTAACTCACCTTCACCAGCACCGTCATGCTCATGCAGCCTTCTCCAGAACCGTTGTGTCTTGAGCGGCAACCTGCCGGTCACGGCGATGGTGTTCCCGCATCTCGATGGCCGTCTTCAGCAGGCCGATCATGCCCAGCCCGAACGCCACCAGCCCCAGCGACAACTGCGACAGCGCCGTCGACGCGGCCAACGCGGTACCCGCCAACCCGAGAAGGATCGGCAGCAACGCCTGCACGGTCAGCAGCCACAGCATCCAGTGGCCCTTGCGCGGGTCTTCCCAGACCTTGCGCGAGACTTCGTTCTGGGTACGGGTCGGATCCTGCAACGAGGACATGCCGATGCCCACGCCGGCGTACAACAGCGCGTTGTTCAGCGCCTCCAGCAGCCCGCCCAGGCCCTTGAAGAACGGCGATGCGACGTAGTACAGCGCAACCAGCATGGCCGGGTACTGCAGGTAGCTCAGCCACTGGAACACCTGCCGGGCGTCGAACCGGCGGGACGGCGATGACCCGGTCACCGGCCCTTCCCGTCCGGCTTCTTGGAACTCTTGAACATTTCCAGCATGCGCTCGGTGACCACGTAGCCACCGGCGGCGTTGCCCGCGCCCAGGGCCACGGCGATGAAGCCGATGGCCTTCTCCAGCGTGGTATCGGCGTGGCCGAGCACCACCATGGCACCGATCAGCACGATGCCGTGGATGAAGTTTGAACCGGACATCAACGGCGTGTGCAGGATCACCGGCACCCGCGAAATGATCACGTGGCCGGCGATCGCCGCCAGCATGAAGATGTACAACGCCACGAACCCGTCGCTCATTGCTGCTCTCTCCAGGGCTGGAACCGCCCGCACGGCATCATAACCACGGCGACCGAGCGGATGCGACGGTTGCGCTGTCAACCAATGCCCGGCCCGTGCGTTTACACCGTCAGACCCCGCCGGAACGCTACCCTGTGCTGGTGACCAGCCCGCCCCTGACGTCCACTGCCACGCCTGCCTCGCTGGAAGCCTTCCTCGCCGGCGTGGGGCCGCGCGCCTTCCGCTTCGCCGAGGCCGGGCTGCGCCAGCGCGAGGATGCGCTGGACGCCGTGCAGGACGCGATGGAGCGCATGCTCGGCTACGCTGACCAACCGCCGGAAGAATGGACGCCGCTGTTCTGGAGCATCCTGCGCCGGCGCATCATCGACCTGCAGCGGCGCCGCAGCTTCCGCCTGAAGTTCTGGGCCCCGCAGGACGACCAGGACCAGGACAGCGCGATCGACTGGGCCGACGAAGCCGCCGGCCCGGCCCGGCAGCATGAGCAGCAGCAGGACTATGCGCGGCTGGTGCGGGCCCTGCGGCAACTGCCGGCGCGGCAACGTGAGGCCTTCAGCCTGCGGGTCCTGCAGGAACTGGACGTTGCCACCACCGCCAGGGCGATGAGCTGTTCGGAAGGCTCGGTAAAAACCCACCTGTCGCGCGCGCGCGACGCATTGCAGAAACAACTGGAGGCCTCGCGGTGAACCGCCTGCCCACATCGCCGGATGATTTCGACCGCTCCCTGCGGCAACTGCAGCAGCAGGCCGAGGGCGCGCTGTCGCCCGCCACGCTCGCCCGGCTGCGCCAGGCACGGCAGCAGGCCGGGACGGCCAGCGCGCCCTGGCGTCGCCGTGGCCTGTGGCTGGCCACCGCCTGTTCGGCGGTGCTGGCCGTGACCTTCGCGCTACGCTTCAACGGCACCGATGCACCGGTGGCCGCACCGGCCACAGCCACGGCAGCGGCCACGGTCGACAGCGACGATGCGATCGATGCGCCCCTGCCGTTCGATGAGAGCCCCGAGCTGTACCTGTGGCTGGGCTCGGACAACCTGGCGATGGAATGACCCTGATGAACGCCCTGATCCCCCGCGTGTTGCCCCTGCTGCTGGTCCTGGCCGCGATCCCGGCGCTGGCCCAGCAATCCCCGCCATTGCCCGAATGGGACCAGCTGACGCCGGCCCAGCGCGAAACCCTGATCACGCCGATGCGTGACCGCTGGAACGCCTCGCCGGACCGCCGCCAGCGCATCTATGACCATGCCCGCAGCTGGCAGCAGATGACCCCGGAACAGCGTGAGCAGGCGCGCCGTGGCATGCACCGCTTCGAACACATGTCACCGCAGCAGCGCCGCGAGGCACAGGCGCTGTTCGCCAGGATGCGCGGCCTGGACAGGACCCAGCGCCAGCAGCTGCACGACCAGTGGGTGAAGATGACGCCCGAGCAACGCCGGCAATGGGTGGAAGCCAATCCGCCACCGGCCCGTCCGCAGCGGTAGAAGCGTCAAAGGCCCGCCCTCATCCGCCCCTTCGGGGCACCTTCTCCCGCTTGCGGGAGAAGGTGCCCCGAAGGGGCGGATGAGGGGGCTTTGGATTTCCGCCTCCCCCCACCCCGCGAGACCCACCTCACACCGGCGGGATCTCGCCGCCCGCCGGACGCTGCGGCCACACCGTCCTGATCAGCAGTTCGTCGCTCCAGTCCAGGCGCAGCGCGCCCTCCTTCAGGAACAGCGACACGAAGTTGTAGACGTTGCGCGCATACATCTCGCTGGCATGGATGGCCCCCATGCTGGCCAGGTCCAGCGGACCGGCCACGGTGACGCCCCCCACCTCGACGGTCTCACCCGGACGGGTGGCCTCGCAGTTGCCACCGGTCTCGGCGGCAAGATCGACGATCACGCTGCCCGGCCGCATGCCGGACACCATCGCCGCGGTGATGATCTTCGGCGCCGGGCGCCCGGGTACCGCGGCGGTACAGATCACCACATCCACACCCTTCAGGTGCTCGGCCAGCCGCCGCTGCTGCTCGGCACGCTCGTCCTCGGTCAGCTGGCGCGCATAACCGCCCTCGCCCGCCGCACTGACACCCAGGTCCAGGAACTTGCCGCCCAGCGATTCGATCTGCTCGCGGGTTTCCGGGCGCACGTCGAAGCCCTCCACCGCCGCGCCCAGCCGCTTGGCGGTCGCCACCGCCTGCAGGCCGGCCACGCCGGCACCGACCACCAGCACCTTGGACGGGCGGATCGTGCCGGCGGCGGTGGTCAGCATCGGGAAGAAGCGCGGGGTCAGCTGCGCGGCGATCAGCGTGGCCTTGTAGCCGGCCATGCCGGCCTGCGAGCTGAGCACGTCCATGGCCTGCGCGCGGGTGGTGCGCGGCAGGCGCTCCAGCGGGAAGCACTGTACCTGCTGGGCCTGCAACGCCGCCGTGCGTGCCGGCTCGGCCTGTGGATGCAGCATGCCGACCAGCACCACGCCGGCCTTGAAACGCTCGATCATCGCCACCGGCGGTGGCTGCACACACAGCACCAGGTCGGCGGTCTCCACGGCTTCGTCCAGTGTCGCCCCCGCTTCCAGATAGGCCTGGTCGGTGAAGCCGGCGGCCACACCGGCACCAGGCTGCACCTGCACGCTGGCGCCGGTGGCCAGCAGCTTCCTGACCGTCTCCGGCGTGGCGGCGACACGCCGCTCGCCCTGGGCGGTTTCCTTCAGAACACGTACATCAACGGCCATTCCAGTCCCCGATGCGCAGTGGATCAACTGCCCGGATCGTAGCAAAGCCCCGAACGTGCGCGGCGATCAGCCGACCGCGGCCGGCTGCGGCTCCAGGCGGTCGATCACGCCCTGCATGGCGCTGTCGAAGGCGCCATCGTCCACGTGCGGACGCAGGCGGCCCAGCCGCACCATCACCGCCAGTTCTTCCGGCGAGGCCACGCAGAAGCGGATGCCGCGGCGGTTGACGAACAGCAGGCGCGAGGAAATCGGGCTCACCCAGGACAACTTGCCGGCCTGCAGCTTGCCGTCCTTGTCGATGAAGTCCAGCCAGGTGCCGATCTCCATCCGACGGAAGCGCTCGGCATCACTGTCGTCGAAGTCCTCGGCCTTGGCCGTGCTGCCGAAGTCGATGGCCGGGGCTTCCTGCGCCGGCGGGGTCGGCAGCGCCACCTGCGGCAGTTCGGGCAGTGCGCGCTCCAGCTCCGGCCGCACTTCGGCGATCGACTGCAGGGTGTCGTGCAGGGCATCGATGGCCGCCGTCCCCGCATCGCCATGGACACCGACGCTGGCGAACACCTTGCGCAGCCCCGGCTGGCAGGACTGCAGCCACGGCTTGCCGACGATATGGCGGCGCGCCTCGGCCACTTCCTCCAGCACCTCGTCGGCCAGCTTCAGGGCCTCGGTGACGCCCTCGCCCTCTTCGCCTTCGCGCAGCAGGGTCAGGGTCAGGTGGTGGTTCCATGGCTGGCGCAGGAAATCGTCGATGGCCTTGGGCAGGCCCTGGTCGGCGACCCGACGTTCCAGCTCGAGGGCGGCGCGGCTGCGCGCGACCTCCAGTTTCTCCTGGCCACGCTGCGTTTCGGCGGCGCGGCGCTCGGCGATCTCGATGCGGCGGCGGTGCTGGGCCAGGAATTCACGGAACTCCTCCTCCAGCGTCAGGAAGATGGCCAGGTTCTCGTTGAACTCGGCCGTCAGCCTCTCGATGATTTCCTCGACCTTGCCCATCAGCGCGCGCTCGGACTGGCTCTCGCCCGCGTTGCCCTCGCAGGCCTCGGCCAGCGAGTTGAGCAGGCGCCGCGCCGGGTGGGTCTTCTGCACGAACATGCGGCGGTCGAGCATGGCGACCTTGACGAACGGCACCACCAGCCGGCCGATCAGCTCGCGCGAACGGCCTTCCAGGTCACGTTCGTCGAGCATCACGTCGAACAGCATGCCAACCAGGTCGATGGCATCCTCGTCCTGCGGATCCAGGTGCGCCTGCGCCGGGTCCACGCCCAGCCGGGTCGCGCCGGCCAGCACTTCACTCTTGAGCCGCTGCGCCAGTGATTCGCCGTCTTCGCCGACGGCCGCGCGCAGGGTGGCACTGGGCGTGGCCTGCAGCAGCGACAGCACCGACATCATCTCGCGCTGGTTCAAGGCGCGCTGCAGGCCTGGCTCACCGCCGTGGCCGGCGGCAGCGCCGCCGATGCCACTGGCGGCTGCGCCGCGCGCCTGCCGCGACTGCACCAGCAGCTCATGCAACGCCTCGAGCACCATGCCCTGTTGGGTGGCGCCATCGACCTCGAATCCGCCACCGCCCTGCGCGTATCCCTCGCCCGGGGCTTCGCCCATGCGGCCGAGGTTGGCGCGCTGCTGCGCGAAGCGCTCGGAGAAGCGTCGTGCCCAGCCCGGCGCCCCGCCCTGCGGGTCGAAGCCATCCTCGTCCGGGGCATCAGCGTCCGGTACCGCCGCCGGCCGCCGCGGCGGCTGGCGGCGCGGCGCACCCAGTTCAGGGGCTGCGCCGGCCTGGGCCAGGCGCTCGTCCAGTGCCTCGTACAACTTGCCGATACTGCCGGCCAACTCCCGTTCGCACAGCTTGAACAGCACCAGGCGCACTTCCGGGGTCAGGTCACACGGGGCGAAGGCCTCGTGCAGGGCGACGCCGATATGTTCGGGACTGATCGGATTGGTGTCGGCATTGAGTTCCTGACCGCCGGCAACCCAGCCCAGGCGATGGTCCAGCCGCGCCAGCACCTGCTTGTACTCGCGCAGTAGCACGGTGGCCAGGTTGCGCACCGCCAGCCGCGACTCCAGGACGTGTTCGGGCACCAGCGCCAGCCCACCCTCGCCGGCACCGGCCATGACGCTTTCCGCCGACTGCGGCGCACCCGATTCCAGCGCGGCCCAGGCCTGCTGCAGGTGGCTGGAGAAAAGACGGGAAACCTCGTCGCGGCGGCGGCGCAGCTCGCGCATGCCGTCGAGGAAGGCCATCTGCGAGGCGCCGGCACTTCCGGCCCGATCGAACAACGCATCGTCGAACCCGGCCAGGACCTTGTCGAACAGCTTGGACAGCGCCGGCAATGCCGCTTCACGCGCCACGGCCAGAAGGTTCTGGTTACGACCGGGCTGGCCCGGGACTTGCGGGTTGGACATCATGCGCAAAGGCTCCACACCCGTGAAGGCGCTGGACTTTTGATAGACGGGTTAGGACAAGCGGACGCGGCCCCTGTTTCCGCCCGTGGATGGTAGGGCGAGTAGCTGAACAGGGTCAGTGATGCAGTAAGCACTTCAAACCTCATGACCGGCATCCCGGTACGGCCGTCTATGCTAAGCGGGCCGCGGAATATTGGCGAATTTCACCGCCCTTCCAAGGCGATGATGGCAATCACAGTTTGCGCTACCCAAGGTGTCATCGTCCCGCCGTCTATAATCCCCGACCGTGTTTTGCCCCCGGTGAGTCATGTCCGACAACTGTTTCCTGCACGCCTTGAACCAGCGCGTTTCGGTTCCGTCCAAGCAACTGGGCGAACCCGCCCCGGACCCGGCCACCCTGCTGCGCATGCTTGAAGCCGCCGTGCGCGTACCCGACCACGGCAAGCTGGTCCCGTTCAGATTCCTGCAGATCCGCGGCGATGCCCGTCACGCTTTGGGCGCGTTCCTCGCCCGGCGCAGCCGTGAGCGCGACCCGCACGCCGCCGAAGCGGTGATCGAGAAGGACCGCCTGCGCTTCTCGCATGCGCCGCTGATCGTGACCGTCATCGCCCGCCTGCAACCCGACCACAAGGTGCCGGTGCAGGAACAACTGCTGACCGCCGGTTGCGTCTGCTTCGCGCTGCTGCAGGCCGCGCAGGGGTTCGGCTTCGGCGCGCAGTGGCTGACCGCCTGGATGGCCTATGACGCCGCAGTCGCCGACCACCTTGGCCTGGGCCAGGACGAGCACATCGTCGGCTTCATCCATGTCGGCACGCCGAAGCTGCAGGTGCCCGACCGTGACCGCCCGGACCCGGCCGCGCTGCTGCAGGACTACCGGCCGTGAGCACCGCCCCGGCCAGCGCGCCGCTGTACCTGGTCGACGCCAGCCTGTACGTGTTCCGCGCCTGGCATTCGATGCCGGACGAGTTCCAGGACAGCCAGGGCTGGCCGGTCAATGCCGTGCACGGCTTTGCCCGCTTCCTGCTGGACCTGCTCGAACGCGAACGCCCGCGGCATATCGCCGTGGCCTTCGACGAGGCACTGGACAGCTGCTTCCGCCACCGCATCTACCCGGCCTACAAGGCCAACCGCGACCCCGCCCCGGATGAACTGCGCCGCCAGTTCGCGCACTGCAAGGCGTTGTGCGCGGCGCTGGGCCTGGACGTGCTGGCCGACCGCGAGTACGAGGCCGACGACCTGATCGGCACCGCGCTGCACGCCGGCCGCGGGCATGGCCTGCGCGGGGTGATCGTCTCAGCCGACAAGGATCTCTCGCAGTTGCTGCTCGAGCACGACGAGCAATGGGACTACGCGCGCAACCAGCGCTGGGGCGCGGCCGGGGTGAAGGCGCGCCACGGCGTGCACGCGCACCAGATCGCCGACTACCTGGCGCTGTGCGGCGATGCGGTGGACAACATCCCCGGCGTGTCCGGCATCGGCACCAAGTCGGCGGCGGTGCTGCTGTCGCACTTCGGCAGCCTCGACGCCCTGCTCGAACGCATCGACGAAGTGCCGTTCCTGCGCCTGCGCGGTGCGGCGACCATGGCCGTGCGCTTGCGCGAGCAGCGCGAACTGGCCCTGCTGTTCCGCCAGCTGACCACCATCGCGGTGGACGCACCGCTGGCCACCGCGCGCCCCGGCTTCACCCGCGGCAACGCCGACGCGGACATGCTGGGCGGGCTGTGCGATGCACTGCGCTTCGGCCCGATGACCCGGCGCCGGTTGCTGTCGGCCGCGGGCATCGAAACGTCCTCTCCTTCCGCCAACGAGTTCGCATGAACCAGAACACCGCAGCCCCCCGCGTCGTCTACGAAGGCAAGTACCAGCGCATGGTCGTGCGCGGCACCTGGGAGTACAGCGAGCGCACCCACGCTGGTGGCCTGGCCGCGATCATCATCGCAGTCACCCCGCAGGACGAGGTGCTGTTCGTCGAACAGTTCCGCGTGCCGCTGCAGGCACGCACCATCGAGATGCCGGCGGGCCTGGTCGGCGACATCACCGCCGGCGAGTCCATCGAGGAGTCGGCGGTGCGCGAACTGGAAGAGGAAACCGGCTGGACCGCCGACCATGCCGAAGTGCTGATGATCGGCCCGACCTCGTCCGGCGCCAGCAGCGAGAAGATCGCCTTCGTGCGCGCCTCCGGCCTGCGCAGGGTCGGCGACGGCGGTGGCGACGACAGCGAGGACATCACCGTGCACAGCATCCCGCGTGCGCGTGCCGCGGCATGGCTGGTGGAGAAGATGGGCGAAGGCTACGAGCTGGACGCCAAGCTCTGGGCCGGCCTGTGGATGATCGAGCACCACCTCGACGGGAGGCCGCGTGGCTGATTCCGGAGAGCAGGCATTGCAGCCGCTGCTTGATGCCGGCGACCCGGCGATCTTCACCGTGCACCACCCGCACGGGCGCTCGCCGTTCGTGCTGCTGGCCGATCATGCCGGCCAGCAGGTGCCCGCGGCCTTGCACGACCTCGGCCTGCCGCAGACGGAGCTGGACCGGCATATCGGCTGGGACATCGGCATCGCCGGTACCACCCGCGCACTGGCCAAGCGGCTGGATGCCTGGGCGATCGATCAGACCTATTCGCGCCTGCTGATCGACTGCAACCGCCCGCTCGCCTCGCCGACGCTGATCCCCGAGGTCAGCGACGGCACGCTGATCCCCGGCAACGCCGGGCTGAGCGCCGCGCAGCGCCAGCAACGCATCGACGCCATCCATGCGCCCTACCACGCGCGCATCAGCGCCGAGCTGGACCGCCGCCGTGAGGCCGGCATCCCCACCGTGCTGGTGATGATGCACAGCTTCACCCCGGCGATGAACGGTTTCCAGCGCCCGTGGCACGCGGGTGTGCTTTACCACCAGGACACCCGCTTCGCACATGCACTGCTGCAGGCGTTGCGCGCCGAAGGCGACCTGGTGGTTGGCGACAACGAGCCGTATTCGGTCAACCGCAACAGCGACTACGCCGTGCCGGTGCATGGCGAAGGCCGCGGACTGGTGCACGTGGAGCTGGAGATCCGCCAGGACCTGATCGCCGATGCCGCCGGCCAACAGGCCTGGGCCGAACGGCTGGAACGCATCTTCCGCGCGTTGCAGCCCAGCCTGACCAGGTAGGAGCGCGTTCAAGGGCGAAGCAGGTGCGTCGTCAGATGTGGGGCTGACCGCGACCGGATGACCTGCCGGCTTCGCGGCCGAGGCCGCTGCTACGGGTGCGTTCAACGCGTGTAGTGGCGGGTGACCTCGAAACGCGCGCCCGGACGCGGCACCGGGCCTTCGGCCAGTATGTCCACGCGCAACACGCCAGCAGCCTCATCGCGGTAGCGATAGTTGACGCGGATGCCGTTGGAGGTGGTGACCTCCACGCGCAGCCCATCCGGCACATCATGCAGGCGGGCTTCCACGCCCGGGGCAATGCTCACCGCCGCACCCGACAAGGGCAGCATCACCACGTCAGTGGTGTCCTTGCGCCCGAACAGCACCGATTCACGGCTGTGGTACAGCACCAGCGTGTCTTCCAGCGGCGCGGCGAATTCCATCTCCGGGCGCAACATCGATGCCGGCGTCGCATGGCCCGCACCGGCAGCACCCGGACCGCTCGGACCATGGCCGCCTCGACCACCGCGGCCACCGCCCATCCCGCCGCCATCGGGGCCACCGCCCATGCCACCGGGTGGACCTCCACCCCCGCGGCCGCCAGGACCACGCGGACCCGCTTCCGCATCCGGCCCCGCATCACCTGTACCGGTTGGACGATCCGCGCCGCGCGCCGGCGAAGCCTGCCCCGCGGCCTTTTCCGCGGCCTTCTGTGCCTGGTGGTTGCCCGAGGCATCGGCCTTCCATTCCACCGGCGGATCACCGGCCACCTGCTGCGCTGCCGCCGGTGCGATCACCAGCACGCAGGCAAGCACCCATCCACCCTTTGCATGCAACACCACGATGCAGATCCTGTCCGGGAACACCGGCGACCATGCTGCACGGCGACCGACGGCGTGATGTGTCAAGGCCGACACATCACGCCAGCGACCGCTGCACCGTTCAGCCGGCCGATGGTGTCCCGTCGCAGGCCGGTTGGGGTCGCCGCGCCAGCATCACCAGCACCACGCCAAGCAGCGCGAATGCAGCTGCGCCGAACTCGGCGCGCACCAGGCCGGCCAGGGCCGGTGCCGTCCCCGCCTCGCCGCCCGCGGCGTTGGCCAGCATCACCAGCACCGCCAGTCCCAGCGCACCGCCAATCTGCTGGGCGGTGGCGGCCATGCCCGAGGCCACGCCCTGCTGTGCCGCCGGCACGCCCTGCCCGGCCACGATCCACATCGCCGTCCAGGTCATGCCCTGGCCGATGCTCAGCAGCACCACGCCCGGCAGCAACGGCCAGAAACCCGCTCCCTGCGGCAGCAATGCCGCAACCAGCGCGATACCCGCCGCGCCCAGTCCCAACCCCCATACCAACACCTGCTCCACCCGCAGCCGCTGCAGCGCGCGCTCGGCGATCCGGATGCCGAAGGTGCACACCGCGGTGGCCGGCAGGAATGCCAACCCGGCCTGCAACGGGCTCCAGCCATAGCCATCCTGGAAGTACAGCGCCAGGAAGTAGTACTGCACGCCATAGCTGCTCATGAACAGGAAGGTCAGCCCCATCGCCAGGCGCAGGCCGGGCAGGCGCAGCAGGCTGAACTGCATCAGCGGGTCACGGCTGCGTCGCTCGATCCACACGAAGACCGCCAGCAACACCGCCGCCAATGCCAGGTAAAGCACGGTGCGCGGTGCCAGCCAGCCCCATTCCGGCCCCTGCACCAGGGTGGCCACCAACAGACTGCCGCCGACGGTGACGGTCAGGCACCCGGCCAGGTCGAACGAACGCCCGCGCGGCATTTCGCCGTCACGTGGCAGCCAGGCCCCGCCCAGCACCGCGCAGGCCGTGGCGAACGGCACGATCACCCACAGCACCGAGGACCAGCCGAACACCTGGGTCAGCACGCCGCCCAGCAGGGTGCCCAGCGCCAGCCCGAGCGCGCTGGCCATGCTCCAGATCGCCAGCGCACGGTTGCGCACCGGGCCTTCGGCATACAGCGTGTTGATCAACGCCAGCGTGGCCGGGAACAGCAATGCCGCGCCCACGCCCTGCGCCGCCCGCGCGGCGACCAGCATACCGACGCTGCCGGCGAACCCGCCCAACAGCGAGGCCAGCGCGAACACGATCATGCCCAGCCGGTAGATGCGGCGCCGCCCCAGCAGATCGGCCGCGCGCCCACCCAGCAGCAGGCAGCCACCAAAGGCCACGGTGTAGCCGCTGACGATCCATTGCAGTTGTTGGGCGTTGACCTGCAACGCCCGGCCCATGTCGTGCAGGGCGACGAAGATGATGGTGGCGTCCAGCGCGATGATCAGCTGGGCCATCGCCAGCAGGCTCAGCGCCAGCCGGGGGTATCGAAGAGGGGGCATGACGGCCTCGCTCAAAAGGGGCTGGCAGTGTCATTGATGCGCATTAATTCATAAACCACCTCATGTCGATTTCTGCGATGATTTTTCGCATGAATGACATTCCCTTCGATCTCAACGCGGTGCGGATGCTGGTGCAGGTGGCCGAGGCCCGCAGCTTCACCGTGGCCGCCGGGCAACTGGGGCTGAGCCAGTCCGGGCTGTCACGGGCGATCAGCCGCCTGGAGGCCGGGCTGGGGGTCAAGCTGCTGCAGCGGAACACCCGCAACGTCGGCCTGACCCCGGACGGCCGCCAGTTCATCGACCAGGTCACGCCGCTGCTGTGCGGGCTGGAAGATGCGCGCCGCCAGCTCGGCGACCGCCCATGCACGCCCTCGGGCACGCTCAAGATCACCGCCCCGTCGATGTTCGGGCGCAAGGTGCTGGTGCCCCTGGCCGGGCAGCTGATGGCCAGGTACCCGCAGCTGCAGATCGAGGCGGTGCTGAATGACCGCCTGGTCGACCTGTTCGAGGAAGGTTTCGACGCGGCCCTGCGCACCGGCCCGGTCGCCGACCAGCGCATGATCGCGCGACGGCTGCGGCCGCTGCGCTGGGTGACGGTGGCCAGCCCGGCCTACCTGGCCCAGCACGGTGCGCCGGACAGCGTGCAGGCGTTGCGCGAACACCGCTGCCTGGCGGTGCGCAACCTGCGCAGCGGGCGGCTGGTGGACTGGCAGTTCCGTGATGCGGACGGCCAGCTGCGCGAGTTCACGCCGCCGGCGCGGATGGTGTTCGACAGCGGCGACCCGCTGGTGGAAGCCGCGCTGGCCGGCATCGGCATCGTGCAGGTGATGGACTTCGCGGTGGCCGATGCACTCGCCGATGGTCGCCTGCAGCGCGTGTTGCAGGCCGCCGAAGGGCGCAGCCGCGAGCTGTCGTTGATCTACCCGCCCTCGCGGCAATGCTCACCCAAGCTGCAGGTGTTGGCCGATGCACTGCTGGCCGGGGAATGGTGAGGCCGGCGGCGGAAACAGAACGGGCGGCCTGCGCCGCCCGTCCGTGCAACATGATCGAGAAACTCAGCCAGCAAAGGCGTCGGTGGCGCGCACCAGCGCATCCACGTTCTCGGCCTCGAACGCCGAGTGGCCCGAGGCCGGCGTGATCTGCAGCTGCGCCTTCGGCCACACCTTGTGCAGGTCCCAGGCATTGGCCAGCGGGCACACCACGTCGTAGCGGCCATGCACGATCACGCCCGGGATATGGGCGATCTTGTGCGCGTCGCGCAGCAGCTGGTCTTCCACCTCGAAGAAGCCGCCGTTGACGAAGTAGTGGTTCTCGATGCGCGCGAACGCCAGCGCGAACTGCGGGTCCTCGTGGCTGTTGATGAAGTCATCGTCCACGTGCAGGAAGCTGGTGGCGCCTTCCCACACGCTCCACGCCCTGGCCGCACCCAGACGGGTGGCCTCGTCATCGCTGGTCAGGCGGCGATGGAAGGCCGAGATCAGGTCGGCGCGTTCCACTTCCGGGATCGGCTTGAGGTAGTGCTCCCAGGCGTCCGGGAACAGGCGGTTGGCGCCTTCCTGGTAGAACCATTCCAGTTCCCAGCGGCGCAGCATGAAGATGCCGCGCAGCACCAGCTCGGTCACGCGCTGCGGATGGGTTTGCGCATAGGCCAGCGCCAGCGTCGAGCCCCAGCTGCCGCCGAACACCTGCCAGCGGTCGATGCCCAGCTGCGCGCGCAGCTTCTCGATGTCGGCCACCAGGTCCCAGGTGGTGTTGTCCACCAGGTCGGCATGCGGCGTGGAGCGGCCCGAACCGCGTTGGTCGAACAGGATGATCCGGTACTTGGACGGGTCGTGGAACTGGCGCATCTTCGGCGTGCAGCCGCCGCCGGGGCCACCGTGCAGCATCACCACCGGCTTGCCGTCCGGGTTGCCGCATTGTTCGAAGTACAGGGTGTGGCGGTCATCGACCTTGAGCGTGCCGGTTTCGTACGGCTCGATGGCGGGGTAAAGCGTGCGCATGGCGACCTCACGGGAACAGAAGCGGCAGTTTAGCGCAGCGCTGTTTTGTTCTTGTCGGCGCATGCCGGTGGAGCGCAGCCCTGCCGCGCCGGGCGTTGCCGGGAAGGTCGCTTGCCGAGCGTGGCTCGGCACTGCCGCTGCGGGGGACTATGCGGGCAGGCGGCCCAGCGTTACCCGGTCGCGCTGTTCCAGGTCCTGCACGGTCTGCGCGTCGACGAAGCCGGCCTGCTCCAGCAGCGCGCGGATCGCTTCCCCCTGGTCCCAACCGTGTTCCAGCAGCAACCAGCCTCCGGGCACCAGGTGCTCGGGCGCGCCGGCCACGATCTCGCGGATCGCATCCAGCCCGTCGGCACCCGATGCCAGGGCCGGTGGCGGCTCGAAGCGCAGGTCGCCCTGCGTCAGGTGCGGGTCACCGGCAGCGATGTACGGCGGGTTGCTGACGATCATGTCGAAACGGTCCGCCCCCAGCGCCACGAACCAATGCCCACGGCGGAACCAGACGTTCTCCAGGCCATGTGCCTGCGCGTTCTTCACGGCCACCGCCAAAGCCGGGCCAAGCACGTCGGTGGCCATCACCGTGGCCAACGGCCGCTCGCTGGCGATGGACAGGGCCACCGCACCGCTGCCGGTGCCCATGTCGGCCACCCGCACCATGTCGTCGTCGGGCAACCGGGCCAGCGCCTGCTCGACCAGCAGCTCGGTTTCCGGGCGCGGGATCAGGGTGGCGGTGTTGACCTGCAGGTCCAGCGTCCAGAACCCGCGCCGGCCGACCAGGTAGGCCAGCGGGTGGCCTTCGGCCCGGCGTGTGACCAGCAGCTCGAAGCGCTGCCGCGCGTCCGGGTCCACCGCGTCGGTGGCATGGGCGAACAGCCAGGCACGTTCCACGCCCAGCACGTGCAGCAGCAACTGCTCGGCCTCGTGGCGGGCATCGGCACCGGACAGGCGCCCGGCAGCTTCCCGCAACAGCTCGGCAACGTTCACCGTGGACACTTCACTACCTCTTCGCGGGATGTTTTCAGGACGGCGAGGATAGTCACCGCGCTCCGGCCTGCCTACCTCGGTCGGCATAACCGTTGCCTATGTGAATCGATTCATGTTCGTCCGGCCCCGGCTTGCGAACCGGGCAAAAGCCCCGATATCCGGACGTATCGGCGTTTCACGCCGCTGAACGATAGTCAAAATCTATTGATACGATGCATCCAATTCATTTGTTTTATTAGTTTTTGCCTATTAGTCTTCTTTCCAACGCTTCACCCCCGCCCCTTCAACCAAGAGGAAGTTCCATGTCCCTGATCAACACCCAGGTCCAGCCGTTCAAGGCCAACGCTTACCACAACGGCAAGTTCATCGAAGTCACCGAGGCCTCGCTGAAGGGCAAGTGGTCCGTCCTGATCTTCATGCCGGCAGCGTTCACCTTCAACTGCCCGACCGAGATCGAAGACGCCGCCGAGCACTACGCCGAGTTCCAGAAGGCCGGCGCCGAGGTCTACATCGTCACCACCGACACCCACTTCTCGCACAAGGTGTGGCACGAAACCTCGCCGGCCGTCGGCAAGGCCCAGTTCCCGCTGGTCGGCGACCCGACCCACCAGCTGACCAACGCCTTCGGCGTGCACATTCCGGAAGAAGGCCTGGCCCTGCGTGGCACCTTCGTGATCAACCCGGAAGGCGTGATCAAGACCCTGGAGATCCACTCCAACGAGATCGCCCGTGACGTGTCCGAGACCCTGCGCAAGCTGAAGGCTGCCCAGTTCACCGCCGCCAACCCGAACCAGGTCTGCCCGGCCAAGTGGAAGGAAGGCGAGAAGACCCTGACCCCGTCGCTGGACCTGGTCGGCAAGATCTAAGCCACAACACGCCGGCGGGGATGCGCCAGGCCTCTGGCCCATCTCCCCGGCACTCCCACCCCGCCTTCGCGGCGGGCGTGGGGGTGAACCGCAGCGTGTTGATGCCAGCCAGCATCACGCAAGCAAGCCCGACAGCCCGCTGCGGTTCACCCCTACTTTTCCGGCGCGTTGCCCAGGCAACCGCGTCCTCCCCCCGTTTTGCCTCGTTCAAGGAGTTGCGCCGTGCTTGACGACACCCTCAAGACCCAGTTGCAGCAGTACATGGGCCTGCTGCGCCAACCGTTGCGCCTGATCGCCTCGCTCGATGACAGCGCCGCCGCCCAGGAAATGCGTGGCCTGCTGGACGACATCGTCGCCGCCGGCAACGGCAAGATCACGCTGGACGCCTCCGGCACCGACGCCCGTCGTCCCTCGTTCGTGGTTGCCCGCGAAGGCCAGGACCATGGCGTGCGTTTCGCCGGCCTGCCGCTGGGCCACGAATTCGAATCGCTGGTGCTGACCCTGCTGTGGACCGGTGGCCATCCGCCCAAGGTCGCCGAGGAGGTGCTGGACAGCATCAAGGCGATCCATGGCACGTTCGACTTCGACGTCTATATGTCGCTGACCTGCCACAACTGCCCGGACGTGGTGCAGGCGCTGGCGCTGATGGCCATCGTCAACCCGAACATCCGCACCACCGTGATCGAAGGCGGTGCCTTCCAGCAGGAAGTGGAGCAGCGCCAGGTGATGGCCGTGCCGATGGTGTTCCAGGGCGGCCAGATGTTCGACTCCGGACGCATGAGCCTGGAGCAGATCATCGCCAAGCTCGACACCGGCGCGGCCGCCCGCGATGCCGAGAAGATCAAGGCCAAGGACGCGTTCGACGTGCTGGTGGTCGGTGGTGGCCCGGCCGGCTCGGCCGCGGCGATCTACGCCGCCCGCAAGGGCATCCGCACCGGCGTGGCCGCCGAGCGTTTCGGTGGCCAGGTGCTGGACACCATGGCCATCGAGAACTTCATCTCGGTGCAGCACACCGAGGGCCCGAAGCTGGCCAGCGCGCTGGAAGCCCACGTGCGTGAGTACGAGGTGGACATCATGAACCTGCAGCGCGCCACCGAACTGGTGCCGGCCGGTGCCGATGGCCTGGTCGAAGTGAAGCTGGAGAACGGTGCCTCGCTGAAGTCCAGGGCGGTGATCCTGTCCACCGGCGCACGCTGGCGGCAGATGAACGTCCCGGGCGAGGACGCGTACCGCAACAAGGGCGTGGCCTACTGCCCGCACTGCGACGGCCCGCTGTTCAAGGGCAAGCGCGTGGCGGTGATTGGCGGCGGCAACTCCGGCGTCGAGGCGGCCATCGACCTGGCCGGCATCGTCAGCCACGTCACCGTGTTCGAGTTCGACAGCAAGCTGCGCGCCGACCAGGTGCTGCAGGCCAAGCTCAACAGCCTGCCCAACGTGAAGGTGGTGCTCAACGCACAGACCACCGAGGTGCTGGGCGACGGCCAGAAGGTCAACGGGCTGGTCTACACCGACCGCGTCGGTGGCGATTCGCACCACGTCGAGCTGGAAGGCATCTTCGTGCAGATCGGCCTGCTGCCGAACACCGAGTGGCTGCGTGGCACGGTGGAACTGAGCAACCGCGGCGAGATCGTCATCGACGACCGCGGCCAGACCAACGTGCCGGGCGTGTTCGCTGCCGGTGACTGCACCACGGTGCCGTACAAGCAGATCATCATCGCCATGGGCGCCGGCTCGACCGCCGCGCTGAGCGCGTTCGACCACCTGATCCGTACCCCGGCCCCGGCGGTTGCCAAGGCCGAAGTGGCTGAAACCGCCTGATTTTCAGGCGTCTGCCCGAACAGGAGCGAGGGGAACACTGCCCTTCGCTCCTGTTGCCGTTGCGTCCATTGACCGGAGTCCGCCATGAACCTGCGTGACCTGAAGTACCTGGTGGCACTGGCCGAGCACAAGCACTTCGGCCGCGCGGCGGCGGCGTGTTTCGTCAGCCAGCCGACGCTGTCCACCCAGATCAAGAAGCTGGAAGAGGAGCTGGGCGTGCCGCTGGTCGAGCGTGCGCCGCGCAAGGTGATGCTGACCCCGGCCGGGCGCGAGGCCGCGATGCGCGCGCGCGGCATCGTCGCCGAGGTCGAGCAGATGAAGGAAGCCGCGCGCCGCAGCCGCGACCCGGAAGCCGGCACGGTACGGCTGGGCATCTTCCCCACGCTCGGCCCCTACCTGCTGCCGCACGTGGTGCCGGCGATCCGCCAGCGCTTCCCGCAGCTGGAGATGCTGCTGGTCGAGGAAAAGAGCGACGTGCTGATGGCACAGCTGCGCAATGGCCAGCTCGACGCCGCGCTGCTGGCGCTGCCGGTCAACGATGAGCAGCTGCACACCGAGTTCCTGTTCGAGGAACCGTTCGTGCTGGCCGCGCCGGAAGGCCACCCGCTGGCCGCACACGACACGCTGCGGCTGGACGACCTGTCCGACCAGCGCCTGCTGCTGCTGCAGGACGGCCATTGCCTGCGCGACCAGGCGCTGGATGTCTGCCACCTGGCCGGCGCGCTGGAGAAGTCCGAGTTCCAGGCCACCAGCCTGGAAACCCTGCGGCAGATGGTGGCCGCCAACGTCGGCGTCACGCTGTTGCCGATGCTCGCGGTCAAGCCACCGGTGGCGCGCTCGGAGAACATCCAGCTGGTGCCCTTCCAGGGCGACCCCCAGCCCAACCGGCGCATCGCCATGGTCTGGCGGCGCAGCTCGGCGATGGGCGCCTTCCTGGAGCAGTTCGCGCAGTTGTTCAAGCAGCTGCCGGCGGGGTTGTTGCGGTTGCACTGAGGGTTGGGGCTTTACCCCTCGCCCTCCTCCCCTGCGCGATGCGCGAGGGAGGGGGCAGAAGCGGCGTTGGCTGCAATCTCAAGGACCACGCGGAACCGCTCCCTCCCTTTGGCGCAGCCAAGGGGAGAGTTGGGGAGGGGTACAGCCCCAACCCGCAATCTGAACACTCCCCGGCCCCACATTGCATCCCGGCCGTGGCGGCCCCATCATCCTGAAAGGGTCGCAAGCGACCCCTGACATCTGCACAATAGTGCCCGGGCGGCGCCGGCAAGGCGTCGCCTTTTGCTTGCATTTTTTCTTCAACAGATAAGGAACATCCCATGACCAGCCACAGCGGTCTCCCGCCATCGATCATCGTTTCCACCCGCGACATGGCCCGCCTCGAGGCCCTGCTCGACTCCCCGGCCCTGAGCCGGCACCCGGCCGCCGTCGCCCTCTCGCAGGAGCTTGAACGCGCCCAGGTGTTGCCGCCGGAGGAAATCCCGGCCGGTATCGTCACCATGCACTCCCGCGTGGACTGCGAAGACGAACTGCACGACGAGAAGCATTCCCTGACCCTGGTCTATCCGCACGAGGCGGATTTCGACAAGGGCCGCGTGTCCGTGCTGGCACCGGTTGGCAGCGCCCTGCTGGGCCTGTCGGTCGGCCAGACCATCGACTGGACCGCCCCCGGTGGCCGCCAGCTGCGCCTGCGCGTGATCGCCGTCCACTACCAGCCCGAAGCTGCGGGCGATTTCCACCGCTGAGCGCCTCGCGCCGGCCTGTACCAGGAACCTGCAATGACCCAGCCCCGCTCCAAGCTCACCCAGCTGCGCGAACTGTCCGTCGTCGTCGCCGACACCGGTGACTACGAGGCCATCAAGCGCCTGCGTCCGGTGGACTGCACCACCAACCCGACCCTGGTGAAGAAAGCCCTCGACCTGCCGGTCTATGCCGCGTTGATCGAGCGCGAGCTGCGGTGGGGCCGCAGCCAGCCCGGCGACGTGCAGGACGTGGCCAAGGCCGTGGTCGACCGCCTGACCGTGGGCGTGGGCACGATGCTGGCCGAGCTGGTGCCCGGCCGCGTCTCCACCGAAGTGGACGCCGACCAGGCGCATGACACCGCCGCTACCATCGCCAAGGCGCGCGAGTTCATCGCCATGTACGAAGCGGCCGGCGTGCCGCGTAGCAAGGTGCTGATCAAGATCGCCGCCACCTGGGCCGGCGTGGAGGCAGCGCGCGTGCTGCAGGCCGAAGGCATCGACTGCAACCTGACCCTGATCTTCAACCCGACCCAGGCGCTGGCCTGCTCGGAAGCCGGTGCGTTCCTGATCTCGCCGTTCGTCGGCCGCATCCTGGACTGGTACGTGGCCAACGGCCAGGCGCCGGCCAGCATCGACGAAGACCCGGGCGTGGTGTTCGTGCGCGGCGTGTACGCCGAGTTCAAGCGCCGTGGCTCGCCGACGGTGGTGATGGGTGCCTCGTTCCGCTCGACCGCGCAGATCGAAGCGCTGGCCGGCTGCGACCGCCTGACCATCTCGCCGGACCTGCTGGAGAAGCTGGACGCCGACTTCGGCGAGCTGCCGCGCAAGCTGGTGGCCGGTGCGGCCGAAGCCGTCAACGTGGCCGCCATCGATGAAGCCAAGTTCGACGCCGACCTGGCCGCCGACCCGATGGCCGCCGAGAAGCTGGCCACCGGCATCGACGCGTTCGCCAAGGACCTGCAGACGCTGCGCCAGCGCATTGCCGACGAACTGGCGAAGTAAGTAGACCCACACGTAGTACCTGGAAACATCCCTTCTCCCTGCAGGGGAGAAGGTGCCCCGAAGGGGCGGATGAGGGCGTTTCTGCGTTGCCGTGGCGCTTGCGCACTTTCAAAGCGCCCTCACCCCAACCCCTCTCCCGTTCACGGGAGAGGGGCTGAGCACAAGCAGGCGCTCGAACGCGCTAGAACACGCCCAGCTCCAGGCCCGCCGCCAGCAACGCACCGAGCTCGCGGCCACGCGCCAGCGCAGAGGCCGGCACCTGCTTGGCCGCCAGAATCGCCTCCGCCGTCTGTGCCTGCGTACACACCAACACCGGCTCGGCCACTTCCTTCAGGCGCAGCCCCAGCGCTATCCGCCGCAACTGCGCGATCGTTGGCTGCCCGTCCGAACCGACACACACCAGCAGCGCATACGGCTTGCCTTCGCAGCGCCCCAGCAACGGGTAATAGCTGCGGTCGAAGAAGTCCTTCATCGCCCCGCTCATCGAGGCCAGCGTCTCGGGCGTGGCGAACACCACTGCATCGGCCGCCAGCACATCCGCCGCGCCGGCATCGGCCGCACGCAACGCACTCACGTCCACGGCATCATCCGTCGCCGCGCGTGCGCCTTCCAGCAACGCACCGACCATGGCCTCGGTCGCACCGGTGAAGCTGTGCCACACCACCAGCAGACGCCGCGGCGTGGCCCCCATCGCTCAGACGTCCAGCCCGATCGGGCAGCTCACGCCAGTGCCACCGATGCCGCAATAGCCGTTCGGGTTCTTGGCCAGGTATTGCTGGTGGTAGTCCTCGGCGTAGAAGAACGCCGGTGCCGGATAGGCGATCTCGGTGGTGATCGGCCCGTAGCCGGCCGCTTCCAGCTGCTGCTGGTAGGCCGCGCGGCTGGCGATGGCCGCGTCGTACTGCGCCTGCGTATGGCAGTAGAGCGCCGAGCGGTACTGGGTGCCGGTGTCGTTGCCCTGGCGCATGCCCTGGGTAGGGTCGTGGTTCTCCCAGAACGTGCGCAACACGGTCTCCAGGGGCACCTGCGCGGGGTCGAACACGACACGCACGACCTCGGTGTGGCCCGTGAGCCCGGAGCAGACCTCCTCGTAGGTCGGGTTGGGGGTGAGCCCGCCCTGGTAGCCCACTGCGGTGGTCACCACGCCCGGCAGCTGCCAGAACTTGCGCTCTGCACCCCAGAAGCAACCCAGGCCCACGTCCAGCACCTGCAACCCGGCCAGGTTGCCCTGCAACGGCTGGCCGTTGACGAAATGCACGTTGTGCAGCGGCAGCGGGACCTCGCGCCCCGGCAATGCCTCTTCCGGGCGCGGCAGGCGCTGCTTGAACGCACCGATACCCAGCAAACCTTGGCCGATTCCCAACATGGTCAGTTCCTCAGGCCGGGAGCAGTCCCGGCGCCTCATCTGCATCGGAAATGGGGTCGCCCGGGCCCTCGTCCAAGGCCAGTGCGGCCACGATGTCCTCGGCCTGCGGCTGGGCCGAATCCGGCACGCAGACGCGCAGCAGGCCGAACAGCGGCAGTTCGCCGCCGGCGCCCAGCAGCGACTCGCCGAACACGAACGCCGGGATGCCGGCGTCCTCCAGCGCGTGCTTGACCAGATGGGCGTCGAACAGGTTATTGGTCTGGTAGATCTGCTGCATCAGTGTTCTCCCTTCACAGCGGCACGCGCAGTGCATCGGTGGCGGCCAGTCGCTCGGTTTCCGCCGCGCCGGCCTGGCGCCATTCGCGCAGCGCCGGCAAGGCCAGCAACGCGCGATGGTACGGTTCCGCACCGCCATCCACGGGCACCCCGTAGCCATCGAAACGTACCGCCACCGGTGCAAACATCGCATCAACGATGCCGAACTGCCCGAACAGGAAGTCACCGCCGGTACCGTAGGTCCCGCGCAGTTCGGCCCACAGCGCGCAGATCCGGCCGATGTCGGCCTGGGCCGCGGCATCCCAGCGGTAGCCGTCCGGCTGCCGCCGGCTGTTCATTGGCAACTGGGTGCGCAGGGCGGTGAAACCTGAATGCATCTCGGCCGCCGCCGCCCGCGCCACGGCCCGCTGGGCCCGGTCGGACGGCCAACCACGCCCGTCCAGCCAACGCTCGTTGGCGTACTCGCAGATGGCCAGCGAGTCCCACACGTGCAGGCCGCCGTCACGCAGGGCCGGCACCTTGCCGGTCGGCGAGTGACGCAGGGCCTGGCGGGTGAAATCCGGGCTGTCCAGCGCCAGCCGCACCTCGTCGAAGGCCACGCCGAAATGGCGCAGCAGCAGCCACGGGCGCAGCGACCAGGACGAGTAGTTCTTGTTGCCTATCACCAGAACGGGGCGGTCCATCGTTACGGTCCACGGGGCGGGAACCCCCAGCATAGCCCCGTCCCGGCAGCCGAGGCCGGGCTCGGCTAAACTTGCGGCTTATTTCAATACGTTGCGTCCCCCATGTCCGAGAACACGCCTGCCGCCGGTGCCACGCCGGAGAACGCTCCCGCCGAGAAGCGCGACTTCATCCGCCAGATCGTCCGCGAGGACCTGGCCAGCGGCAAGCACACGGCCATCAAGACCCGCTTCCCGCCCGAGCCCAACGGCTACCTGCACATCGGCCATGCCAAGTCGATCTGCCTGAACTTCGGCATCGCCGGCGAGTTCAGCGGCGTGTGCAACCTGCGCTTCGACGACACCAACCCGGCCAAGGAAGACCCCGAGTACGTCAACGCCATCCAGGACGACGTGCGCTGGCTGGGCTTCGAGTGGAACGAGCTGCGCCATGCCTCGGACTACTTTGATGCCTACTACCTGGCTGCGCAGAAGCTGATCCGCGACGGCAAGGCCTACGTCTGCGACCTGTCGGCCGAGGAAGTGCGCGCCTACCGTGGTAGCCTCACCGAACCGGGCCGCCCGTCGCCGTACCGCGAGCGCAGCGTCGAGGAGAACCTGGACCTGTTCGCGCGCATGCGTGCCGGCGAGTTCCCCGATGGCGCCCGCACCCTGCGCGCCAAGATCGACATGGCCAGCGGCAACATCAACCTGCGCGACCCGGCGATCTACCGCATCAAGCACGTCGAGCACCAGAACACCGGCGATGCCTGGCCGATCTACCCGATGTACGACTTCGCGCATGCGCTGGGCGATTCGCTGGAAGGCATCACCCATTCGCTGTGCACGCTGGAGTTCGAGGACCACCGCCCGCTGTACGACTGGTGCGTGGACAACGTCGACTTCGCCCACGACAACGCGCTGACCCAGCCGCTGGTCGACAAGGGCCTGCCGCGTGAAGCCGCCAAGCCGCGCCAGATCGAGTTCTCGCGCCTGAACATCAACTACACGGTGATGAGCAAGCGCAAGCTGATGGCGCTGGTCACCGAGCAGCTGGTCGACGGCTGGGACGACCCGCGCATGCCGACCCTGCAGGGCCTGCGCCGCCGCGGCTACACCCCGGCGGCGATGCGCCTGTTCGCCGAACGCGTGGGCATCTCCAAGCAGAACTCGATGATCGACTTCAGCGTGCTGGAAGGCGCGCTGCGCGAGGACCTGGACAGTGCCGCCGCACGCCGCATGGCGGTGATCGATCCAGTCAAGCTGGTGCTCACCAACCTGCCCGAAGGCCATGAAGAAACCCTGACCTTCAGCAACCATCCGAAGGACGAAAGCTTCGGCACCCGCGAAGTACCGTTCGCACGCGAGCTGTGGATCGAGCGCGAGGATTTCGCCGAAGTCCCGCCGAAGGGCTGGAAGCGGCTGGTACCGGGCGGCGAAGTGCGCCTGCGCGGCGCCGGCATCGCCCGCGTCGATGAGGTGGTGAAGAACGACGCCGGTCAGATCATCGAGCTGCGCGGCTGGCTGGACCCGGAATCGCGTCCGGGCATGGAAGGCGCCAACCGCAAGGTCAAGGGCACCATCCACTGGGTCAGCGCCCGGCACGCGGTGGAAGCGGAAGTGCGCCTGTATGACCGCTTGTTCTCGGTCGCCGACCCGGACGATGAATCCGAAGGCAAGACCTACCGCGATTACCTCAACCCGGAATCGCGCAAGGTCGTCACCGGCTATGTCGAGCCGGCCGCGGCCATTGCCGCGCCCGAGCAGGCCTTCCAGTTCGAGCGTACCGGCTACTTCGTCGCCGACCGCCGCGACCACACGGCCGGCAAGCCGGTGTTCAACCGCAGCGTGACCCTGCGCGATACCTGGGCGGGCTGATCCAACGCCGCTGCAATGAAAACGCCGGGCAATGCCCGGCGTTCTTGTTTTCCCCCTCCTGGCCGTCGCTGGCTGCACGCTACCGTTGCACGTCGACAGCCTGCGGCTGACCTGCGGGTTCCACGCTGCTGCGCCAGGCATCCAGGAACTGCCGCCGCTTGAGCGCGTCCAGGTACACCAGCAGGCCCGGCCCCAACTGGATCGGCCGGCGGTTGCGGCCGGGCGTGCCATCGCGCCCTGCCGCACCCACGATCGGCATCAGCCGCGCCTCGCGTGAGAGCACCAGCTGTCCGCGTGGGGACAGCAGGTAATCCAGGAAGCTGCGTGCCTCGGCCGGGTTGCGGCTGCTGCGTGGGATCATCGCCGTGCGCAGCACCACCAGCGTGTAGTCCTCCGGCTCGACGATACCCAGCGGCGCACCTGCATCGATGCGTGCCTGCGCATACGACCCCAGCACGTTGTAGGCCAGCGACAACTCGCCGCTGCTGACCTTGTCCAGCAGCACGCCGGTGCGCTCCTCGCGGACCACCGCGTTGTCCCCCAGCGCCCCCAGCAAGGCGCCGGCGATGCTGCCGCGATGCGCGTCCTGGGTGGCCAGCAGGTACCCCACGCTGCTGCGTTCGATGTCATACGTACCGACCTTGCCGCGCAACGGCGCGCCTTCACCGCGCAGCAGCGCCAGCAACTGGCGGCGGGTATGCGGGACCCGTGCCGGCGGCAGCGCGCGGGTGTTGTAGACGATGGTCACCGGCTCGTAGCTGATGCCATAGGCTTCGTGCCGCCACTGCGCCCAGGCCGGCACCGCGTCGGTCCACACCGACTGGTGCGGCAGCGCATGACCGTCATTGACCAGTTGCGTCTGCAGGTCCATGCCGCTGGAAATCAACAGGTCCGGCCCGTTCGATCCCTTGCCGGTGCGCAGGAAACGCGCATGCAGGTCCTGGGTGATGATGTCCTCGTAGATCACCTCGGTGCCCGGATGCAGGCGCTGGTAGTCGGCGATCACTCGCGCGAACACCTCGATATCGGTGGTGCCGTGGATGCGCAGCTGTGCGGTGGCCGCGCCCTTGGCCGGGAAGCGTTGCACATCCCCCGGCGCGGCCCGGGCCGGCAGCACCAACAGGCACCACAACATCATGATCAACAGGAACTTCATGCATTGCTCCTGGGCAGGCGCAGGGTGGCGACCAGGCCGCCTTCCGGCCGGTTGGCCAGATCGATCCGGCCGCCATGGCTGTCGATCACCCGCTTGACGATGGCCAGGCCCAGCCCGGCGCCGCCGGCCGGCGCGTGCTCGCCGCGGCCAAAGCGCTCGAACACCCGCTCGGCGTCGGCCGCCGCGATGCCCGGGCCGTGGTCGGCGATGGTCAGCACCGCATCGGCCGCCTCCACGGTCAACGCGATCTGCAGCGCGCCGGCACCGCCGTACTTCACCGCGTTGTCGATCAGGTTCTTGATCGCCTCGCGCAGCAGCAGGGCGTCGCCGTTGACCGACACCACCGCGTTGGTCATCGCCAGCTGCACCCGCGGCGCCGGGCCCGCCTGCGGCAAGGCCTCGTGCAGGGCCTGGTGCACGACGTCGGCCAGGTCCACCGTGGCGAAGCTGCGCAGGTGCGAACGGTGGATCACGCTGGCATCGCTGAGCAGCTGGTTGAGCAGACGGCTCATGTGGGTGGCGTTGCGCTCGATCGCCTGCAGGCTGCGCCGCGTCTCCCGCGGGTCGTCCTCGTCCAGCGCCAGCTGCGCCTGCGCGCGCAAGGCGGCCAAGGGCGTGCGCATCTGGTGCGCGGCGTCGGCCATGAACGCACGCAGGGTCTCGTTGCTGCTGGACAGGCGCTCCATGAAACGGTTCAGCGCACCGACCATCTGGTCCATCTCGCGTGGCACCCGCGCGTCCAGCGGCTTCAGGTCCGACGGCTCGCGCCGCGACAACTCGCGCTCCACCCGCACCAACGGGCGGAACGCACGGTGCACGCCGAACGCGACCAGCGCCAGGGCAAGTGCCGACAGCACCCCGATCGCCAGCAGCGCGCGGTTGACCATCTCCTGTGCCAGCGCTTCGCGGGCACGGCGGGTCTGCCCCACCTGCACCTGCACTTCGCCCTGCGCCGAGGCGGCGGCAAAGCTGCGCGCGACCACCACGAAGCGCACCGTCTCGCCGCTGTAGGCGGCATCGAACAGCTGCGGCCGGCCATCGGCGAGCTGCGGCGATGCCGGCAGGTCCGGGTAGCCGGTGATCAGCGCACCACGGCTATCGGCGATGCGATAGAACACGCGGTCCTCCTCGGCCATCGACAGCAGGTCCAGCGCTGCATACGGCAGGTCCACCTGCCATTGCCCGTCCACCAGCGCCACCGAATCGGCGATGGACAGCGCCGAGGACACCAGCAGGTGGTCATAGGAGCGGTTGGCGGCGCGCTGCCCGTACTCGCGCGCGGCGAACAGCAACACCACCGCGAACACCGCCAGCAGGCCGCCGAGGTACAGCAACAGCGTGCGCCGCAGCGAACCCGGCGCGCGCTCCTCAGTCATCGCCATCCACCGCGCCCTCGCCGGGCTCCAGCAGGTAGCCCACGCCACGCACGGTGGTGATGCGCAACGGCGCGCCGGCCAGCTTGCGGCGCAGGCGACCGATGTACAGCTCGATCGCATTGGGCCCGGCCTCGTCATCAAAACCGAACAGGCCATTGCCGATCTCGTCCTTGCTCACCACCTGCCCGAGCCGCCCGACCAGGATCTCCAGCAGGCGGTACTCGCGGTTCGGCAGCTCGATCGGCTCGCCATCGACGCTGACGCGATGGGCCGCATTGTCGAACTGGAAGCTGCCCACCTGCACCACCTCGCTGGCATTGCCGCGGGCACGACGCAGCAGCACCCGGCAGCGCGCCTCGAACTCGCGGAAATCAAACGGCTTGCCGAGGTAGTCATCGGCGCCCACGTCCAGGGCCTGCACGCGGTCCTCGATGCCATCGCGCGCGGTCAGCATCAGCACCGGGGTGCTGTCGCCGCGCTCGCGCATGCCGGCCAGCACGCGCAGGCCGTCGAGCTTGGGCAGGCCGATGTCCAGCACCACCAGGTCGAAACTCTGGTAGCGCAGCACGCTGGCCGCGCCCAGGCCGTCGGACTGCCAGTCCACCGCATGCCCGCTGCGGCGCATGCGACGGATGATCGCATCGGCCAGGTCCGGGTTGTCTTCGACCAGCAACAGGCGCATGGGCAGGAGCAGCAGGAAGGTGCGGGCATGCTAACGCGCCGCCCCCCGTCCACGCAGCAGGAATGCCACCGCGCTGCGCCGCACAAGGCGCTGACAGGCGGATGACAGCTTGGCCGCACCAGACTCTGGTCCAACGCACCATCCGGTGCCCACGCCGCGCGCCTGGCGCGCAACCTGGGAGGGTTTGTGGCAAACAACAACACGTGGCGGCAACGCGCCGCCGTGCTGGCGCTGGCTGCCTGCACGGCACCGGCCTTGGCCGCCGACGGCGAGGACGACGGCCCGGTCACCGCCACGCTCGGCGGCCGCCTGCACCTGGACTTCGCCAGCTTCGACAACGACCCGCGCGGCACCCCGAACAAGGACGACACCGAGATCCGTCGCGCATGGGTCGACGTATCCGGCCGCTTCTTCGTGGTCGACTACAAGCTGGAAGCCGACTTCTCCGGCGACCGCGTCGAGGCCAAGGACGTCTACGTCAGCCGCGGCTTCGGCAATGCCGGCAAGCTCACCGTGGGCCAGTTCAAGCAGTACTACTCGCTGGACGACCGCACCAGTTCCAACTACGGACCGCTGCTGGAGCGTGGCAATGCCGCCACCACACTGGCGCCGCTGTATCGCCTGGGTGCGTCGTGGCAGGCCAACCCGGGCGATTTCACCTGGGCGGCCAGCATCTACAGCCTGGAGAGCATCGACGCCTGGCAGGTGAAGGGCCGTGCGGCCGGTGGCCGCGTCACCTGGGCCCCGGCGCCGCAGGCAGGCGATGTGTTGCACCTGGGCCTGTCGCTGGCGCGCGAAGCCTATGACAATCCCGGTGCCAACGGCGTGCCGGCGCTGCGCATCCGTCCGCGCCCGGCCGGCCACCTGTCCGATGAAAGCCGCTTGACCCTGGTCAGCTTCGCCGACGGCCGTGACACCGACGTCAACAAATGGTCGCTGGAGTATGCGCAGGTGCGCGGCCCCTGGTCGTGGCAGGGCGAATTCAGCGGCGCCACCTTCGATGACGGTGCGCAACGCGGCAACGTGATGGCCGGCTACGGCCTGGTCAGCTGGTTCGTTACCGGAGAGACCCGCGCGTATGACCGCAAGACCGGCCGTTTCGCGCGCATCAACGACATCCACCACAAGGCCGGCGCGTTCGAGCTGGCCCTGCGCTACGACCAGATGCGCGGCGCGCAGCATCTGGACGGCCAGCCCGACCTGCGCCGCGGCAGCACCGAGGCATGGACGCTGGGCGGCAACTGGTACCTGCGCGACAACCTGCGCTTCATGCTCAACCTGATCGAAAGCCGCAACCGCGACCGCCTGGCCGGCGCTACCGTCGACCGCACCCGCGCGGTCACCGGCCGGCTGCAGTTCGACTTCTGATTCCCTTTCCCACGTCCTGACCCTTAGGAGTCTGCAGATGATGCTGACCATCCTCGGCTTCGGCATGGTGCTCACGTTCATGTACCTCATCATGAGCAAGCGCCTGTCGCCGCTGGTAGCCCTGATCACCGTCCCCATCGTGTTCGCCCTGATCGGCGGCTTCGGCCACGGGCTGGACGAGATGATGCTCGAGGGCATCAAGAAGATCGCGCCCACCGGCGTGATGCTGATGTTCGCCATCCTGTACTTCGGGGTGATGATCGATGCCGGCCTGTTCGACCCGCTGGTGCGGATCATCCTGCGCGTGGTCAAGGGCGATCCCTTGAAGATCGTGATGGGCACGGCGGTGCTGGCGATGCTGATCTCGCTCGACGGCGACGGCTCGACCACCTACATGATCACCGTCTCGGCGATGCTGCCGCTGTACCGGCGGCTGGGCATGAACGCCCTGAACATGACCTGCGTGACCATCCTCGCCGGCGGCGTGATGAACCTCACCCCTTGGGGTGGGCCGACCGCACGTGCGGCCACCGCCCTGCACGTGGACCCGGCCGACGTGTTCGTGCCGATGATCCCGTCGATGGTGCTGGCCTGCGCCGGCATCCTCGTGCTGGCCTGGTACCTGGGCATCAGCGAGCGTCGCCGCCTGGGCGTGGTCAGCCTGCCGGAGGGCGGCAACTGGATGGACACCAGCGTCTCGGACGACGGCGATGCCCTGCCGACCGTGGAGGATGCCGAGGACACCAAGCGCCCGCGCCTGCTGTGGGTCAACTTCGCGCTGACGCTGGCGCTGATGGCCGCGCTGGTGATCGGGCTGTTGCCGATGCCGGTGCTGTTCATGGTCGGCTTCGCCATCGCGCTGGTGATCAACTACCCGAACCTGGCCGAGCAGCGCCGTCGCGTGGTCAACCACGCCGGCAACGTGCTGTCGGTGGTGTCGCTGATCTTCGCCGCGGGCATCTTCACCGGCATCCTCTCCAACACCGGCATGGTCGAGGCGATGTCACGCAGCTTCCTGGCGGTGATCCCCGACGCCTGGGGTCCGTACCTGGCGGTGATCACCGGGCTGGCGTCGATGCCGTTCACCTTCTTCATGTCCAACGACGCCTTCTACTTCGGCGTGCTGCCGATCCTGTCCGAAGCGGCGGGCCACTACGGCATCACCCCGGTGGAGATGGCCCGTGCCTCGCTGGCCGGCCAGCCGGTGCACCTGCTCAGCCCGTTGGTGCCGTCCACCTACCTGCTGGTGGGCCTTGCCAAGGTCGATTTCGCCGACCACCAGAAGTTCACCCTGAAGTGGGCGGTGCTGATCTCGTTGGTGCTGATGATCGGCAGCCTGCTGCTGGGCCTGTACCCGCTGGCCGCCTGATCGGCCCCCTGCCCTCGAAACGGAGCTCACCATGACTCTTCGCATCGCCTACGTCACCAGCGGCATGGGCAGTGTCGGCACCGCCATCTGCCAGAGCCTGGCCCGTGCCGGCCATACCGTGGTCGCCGGTTGCGCGCCCAATTCCCCACGCAAGGCCAACTGGTTGCGCGAGCAACGCGAGCAGGGCTTCGACTTCATCGCCTCCGAGGGCAACGCCACCGACTGGGCTTCGACCAGCGCGGCGTTCGCCAAGGTGCGCGCCGAGGTCGGCGAGATCGACGTGCTGGTCAACAACGCCGGCGGCAGCCGCGACGTGCTGTTCCGGCAGATGAGCCCGGAAGACTGGAACGCGGTGATCGCCTCCAACGTCAACGCTCTGTTCAACATCACCAAGCAGGTGGTCGAAGGCATGAGCCAGCGTGGCTGGGGCCGCATCATCAACATCGGCTCGGTCAGCGCGCACAAGGGCCAGATCGGGCAGGTGAACTACGCAACCGCCAAGGCCGCCATGCACGGGTTCACCCGCGCCCTGGCCGCCGAAGTCGCCGCGCGCGGCGTCACCGTCAACACGCTCTCGCCGGGCTACATCGCCAGCCAGGCGATCAGCAGCTTCCCGCCGGACGTGCTCGACCGGCTGGCCGCCTCGGTGCCGGTGCGTCGCCTTGGCCGCCCGGAGGAAGTCGCCGCGCTGTGCACCTGGCTGGCATCGGATGACGCGGCCTACGTGACCGGCGCCGACTATGCGGTCAACGGCGGACTGCACATGGACTGATCCTGCTTCATTGCCCCCCCGGCACGCCGCGCTGCTCCTCAGCGCGGCTTTTTTCTGCGTGTTCATGGACTGCGGAAGTGGCGCATCGCGCGTTCACCGCGCTGCCGTAAACAAGCTTTCATGTTGGTTTTCCATAGTGGCCGCGCACCTGTTTCACCGCGCCCTCCCCCACGCCACGGACCGACATGCAGACCCGACACCTGAGCCTTGCCATCCTTGCCGCGCTGACTTCCGCGCCGCTGTACGCCGCCACCCCCGAGGACGTGGGCGAACGCACCGACGCCACCGCGGCAACCGCCGCCAGCGCCAGCGCGCAGACCCTGGACGCGGTCTCGGTGATCGGACGCGGCGAAACCCGCCAGGTGCAACGCATCAGCGAAGTCGACAAGCAGGTGCTGCCGCCCGGCAGCAGTGGCCAGAAGATCCTCGACCGCCTGCCCGGTGTCTCGGTGCAGTCCAACGACGCCTTCGGCGCCAACGAGGAATCACAGACCATCAGCCTGCGTGGCTTCGACAAGAATCGCCTGGGCTATACGCTGGACGGCATCCCGCTCGGCGACAACAGCTACGGCAACTACAACGGGCTGAGTATCGCCCGCGCCATCATCGGCGAGAACCTGGCCGGTGCCGAGCTGGCGCAGGGCATCGGCTCGCTGGGCGTTGCCTCCACCAGCAACCTGGGCGGCACCATCCAGTACTTCTCCAGCGACCCCTCCAGCGTGTTCGGTGGCCGCGCCAGCATCACCATGGGCGAGGACAACCAGCGCCGCGGCTACCTGCGCGTGGACACCGGTGAATACAACGGCTTTGCCGCCTACGTGTCCGGCGTGCACCAGGACGCGGACATGTGGGCCGCACCCTACCAGAACCAGACCACCCGACAGTTCAATGCCAAGGCGGTGTGGAATGTCGGCGACCATCGCTTCGGTGCATTCGTCGCCACCTCGCGGGTGAGCCAGGCCAACTACGCCTACCTGTCCAAGAGCATGCTCGAGCGCGGCCTGGGCTGGGACTGGAACATCTATGCCCCGGATTGGGACCGCGCGGTCGCCGCCGCCTACTGCGCCCCGGCCACCTTCAACGCCGACCGTTGTGCGTTCGTCGATGGCGTCAGGAGCATCGACGATGCGTACTACCAGAGCCGCGCCCTGCGCGATGACAACCTGTACGCCATCGACGCCGACCTGCGCGTGGCCGAGCAGGGCCGCCTGAAGCTGCTCGCCTACCACCACGAGAACCGTGGCCAGGGCCATTGGTGGGCACCGGGCCAGCCCTCCTATCCGGGCACCGACAAGATGCTGCCCATCTCCATCCGCAGCACCAACTACACCATCAACCGCCAGGGCGTGACCGCCGCACTGTCCTGGACGCTGGGTATCCACGAGCTGGAAGCCGGGCTGTGGTGGGAACAGAACGACCACAACGTCGAGCGCAACTTCTACTACATCAGCGGCCCGTTCCTGGACGACGTCTACCTCAACCACCCGGACCGCCGCCTGTTCGACCAGGACTACGACATCCGCACGCGCCAGTTCTACGTGCAGGACCGCATGCGCTTCATGGACGACCGCCTGGTCGTGGACCTGGGCATCAAGAGCCCGAACACGCGGATGCGCGCCGTCGCCAGGCCGGGCACCGAGACCAAGCTCGCCTCCGGCACCCTGACCGCCAAGGAATCGGTGCTGCCGCAGCTGGGCGTCGGCTTCAAGCTCACCCCGAACAACGAGCTGTTCGCCTCGTATGCGGAGAACATCGCCGCCTTCGTCGGTGGCGGCAGCGGCGGCCCGCTGCAGGTGTCGCCGGAATCGTTCGCCGCCAGCGCCGGGCTGGAGCCGGAGAAGTCCAGGACGCTGGAAGCCGGCTTCCGCACCTTCGGCGAGAGGCACCAGGCCTCGCTCGCCGCCTATGCGGTGAAATTCGACAACCGCCTGCTCTCGCTCAACCCGTGTTCGAGCATCGAAGTCGGCACCCGCCCGGAATGCGTCACCCGTTTCATCAACGTCGGCTCGGTGAAGAGCCACGGCGCGGAGCTGACCTTCATCCTAAAGCCCGTCGATGGCCTGCAGTGGTACAACGCGCTGTCGTGGAACAAGTCCACCTACGAGGACGACTACCTCTCCGGCGGCCAGGTGGTGCCGGTGGCCGGCAAGATCACTGTCGATACGCCGCAGCGGATGGCCTCCAGCGAACTGAGCTGGAACCACGACGGCTGGTTCGCCAGCCTGCGCGGCAAGTACACCGGCAAGCGCTACTACACCTACACCAACGACCAGTCGGTGCCGGGCGTGACCACCTTCGACGCCGGCTTCGGCTACACCTTCGGCCCCGGACTGGGCCTGCAGGACCTGAAGGTGTCGATGAACGTGACCAACCTGACCAACAAGCGCTACGCCGGCCAGCTCAGCTCGTTCGCCCCGACCGACCCGACCGGCACCCGCTACGCCATCCACGCCAGCGCGCCGCGCCAGGTGTTCATGACGCTCAGCGCCGGGTTCTAGGCCAAACGACCAGCCGGCAGACGGCCCGGCCTGAATCCCCTCCCTTCTGCGTCGCAGAAGGGAGGGTTGCGGCGGGAACACGCCCGAGCCGCCCACGCGGCAGACCCGCTCTCCTCAGATGAACAGCCCCCGCCCCCGTCGGTGAGCCCCCGGCCCCAGTCCTATACACTGGCCGCCGTTTTTGCCTCTGGTTGGTCATCGTCATGCTTCACGCGCAGGTTCACCTCACCCTTCCCGTCTGGATCCACGACGCCGTCGATTGCGACCGCGCGTATACCGGCGACGAGGCCAAGGTGGCCCTGGCCGTGGAGCTGTCGCGGCTGAACGTCGAGCACGGCACCGGCGGCCCGTTCGGTGCGGTGGTGTTCGGCCCGGATGACAGGGTCATCGCCGCCGCGGTGAACCGCGTGGTGCCGCACGCCACCTCGCTGGCACACGCCGAGAACATGGCCTACATGCTGGCCCAGCAGAAGCTCAACACGCCGCGCCTGAACGCGCTGCTGGCCCCCATCACCCTGGCCACCTCCTCGCAGCCCTGCTGCCAGTGCTATGGCGCCACCGTGTGGGCCGGCATCGACCGCCTGTTGATCGGCGCCAGCGCCGCCGACGTGGAAGCGCTCACCCAGTTCGATGAAGGCCCGCTGCCGGCCAACTGGGTCGGCGAGCTGAACAAGCGCGGCATCGAGGTCGTGCAGGGCCTGCAGCGTGACGCCGCACGCGCGGTACTGGCCCACTACGGCCAGAACGAAGGCGCACGCTACTGATTCCCGACGCCCCGCTCCCACCGGATGCGGGGTTGCGATGAACCGCTGACGCGACCTGCCAGCAGCGTCGCCAGTGCCTTCGCCCACCGCTGCACCACCGCCACTCCACCTGCCCTCCACCAAGGACTTCCATGACCGGCCTGCTGTGCTACTGCCGCCAGGGTTTTGAACCCGAACTCGCTGGCGAGTTGAACGAACGCGCCGGCGCGGCGGGCATCGCCGGCTATGCGCGCACGCAGCGCAACGACGGCTACGTGGTGTTCGTCACCGACCAGGCCGCCGAACTGGACCAGCGCCTGGCATGGCGCGAGCTGATCTTCGCGCGCCAGAAACTGCGCGTGCTGGCCGAGTTGCCGCAGCTGGACCCGTCCGACCGCATCACCCCGATCATCGCCGCACTGGAAGGCCAGGCGCGTTTTGGTGACCTGTGGGTCGAGCACCCCGATTCGGATGCCGGCAAGCCGCTGGCCGGGCTGGCGCGCAGCTTCGGCAACGCGCTGCGCCCGGCGCTGCGCAAGGCCGGCCTGCTCACCGACAAACCCAACACCAAGCTGCCGCGCCTGCACGTGGTGTTCGTCGACGGAACGCATGCCTTCGTCAGCGTCGCCGACACGCGGGACAGCGCACCGTGGCTGCTCGGCATCCCGCGCCTGAAGCTGCTGCCCGACGCGCCCTCGCGTTCGGCCCTGAAGCTGGAAGAGGCGCTGATGACCCTGCTCACCCCGGAAGAACGGGAGGCGCTGGTCAAGCCGGGCATGCGCGCGGCCGACCTCGGCGCGGCACCGGGCGGCTGGACCTGGGTGCTGACCCGCCAGCACGTCCAGGTGCTGAGCATCGACAACGGCCCGTTGCGCCAGCACGTGCTCGATACCGGGCTGGTCGAACACCTGCGCGCCGACGGCTTCCATTGGCAGCCGGAGACGCCGTTGGACTGGATGGTCTGCGACATGGTCGAACAACCCCGTCGCGTCGCCGAGCGCATGGCCACCTGGCTGCGCCAGGGCTGGTGCCGGCACGCCATCTTCAACCTCAAACTGCCGATGAAGAAGCGCTGGGACGAAACCCGCCTGTGCCTGGACCTGTTCGCCGAGCAGGCCGGCAAGCCGCTGACCCTGCGCGCCAAGCAGCTGTATCACGACCGCGAGGAAATCACGGTCTTCGTCACGCCCGCCTCGCGCTGAGCGTCGCGGGCCCGGGCCGCCTGCCCCCAACAGGCGGGCGAGCGCGCAGCGGCTACCATGGCGGCGTGCCCTGAAACGGAGTCCGCCATGTTGCGTTCGTTCCTGTTGCTCGTCGCCCTGCTCGCCGGCAGCGCCTGCAGCGCCCCGGCCACCACCCATCCCCCTGTCACGGCGCCCACGCCGGTACCCCAGACAACGGCGGTGGTGATCGACCAGAGCTGCCGCACCGATGCCGACTGCACGGTGAAGGATGTCGGCAATTGCTGCGGCTATTACCCGGCCTGCGTCAACGTCAACAGCCCCACCGACCCGAAGGGCGTGCAGGCCAGCTGCCAGGCACGCGGCATGATGAGCGTCTGCGGCTTCAGGGAGATCAGCGGCTGCAGCTGCGTGCAGGGCAAGTGCGCCGCCCGGGAGGCCGAGGCCGATTCACTGCGGCGGCCGCTGCAGATGGACGGCCAACGCTGAGCGGGAATGCCACGCGGTTGCCTCCGCAACCACCGCCCGCGTGCACGACGTGCTCTGGCACACTGCCCCGGATCGTGAACCCGAGGATGCCGCCATCGCCCGCCCTGCCCGCCTGTCCCGCGTCGTTGCTTCCCTGAGCCTGCTGCTGGCCGGCAGCGCCTGTGCCGCCGCGCCGTTCCTCGTGCGCGACCATGTGGGCGACGGCGTGTTCACCGCCGGCATCGAGGGCCCGGCCACCGGCCCGGACGGCGCGCTGTACGTGGTCAACATCGGCAAGGACGGCACCGTCGGCCGGGTGAACGCCGACGGCATCGCGGAGACCTTCCTCACCCTGCCCACGGGCAGCGTGGGCAACGGCATCCGCTTCGGCGCCGATGGCCGCATGTTCATCGCCGACTACGCCGGCCACAACGTGCTGCAGGTGGACCCGTCCACGCGCGCGGTCACGGTGTTCGCGCACCTGCCCGATGCCCACCAGCCCAACGACATCGCGCGGGCACCGGATGGCACGCTGTACGCCAGCGACCCGGACTGGGCACGCCCGGACAACGGCCAGCTGTGGCGGATCGACCGCGACGGCACCGTACACCTGCTCGAACGCGGCATGGGCACCACCAACGGCGTGGAAGTCAGCCCGGACGGCGCCCGGCTGTACGTCAACGAAAGCGTGCAACGCAACGTATGGGTCTACGACCGCGCCGCCGACGGCAGCATCGCCAACAAGCGCCTGCTGGTCCGCTTCGCCGACCATGGCATGGACGGCATGCGCTGCGACGTGGACGGCAACCTCTACATCGCCCGCTACGACGCCGGCGTGGTCGCGATCGTGTCCCCGGCCGGCGAGCTGCTGCGCGAGGTGCCACTCACCGGCCGCAAGCCGACCAACGTGGCCTTTGGCGGCACTGACGGCCGCCAGGTCTTCGTGACCCTGCAGGACCGTGGCGCGGTGGAAACCTTCCTGGCCGAGCGACCCGGGCGTGAATACGGCGGGGCACCGCTCCAGTCTCAGCCTGTGCCATCGCGATAAGGCATCCTGTAGTCCTTCCGGGAGGACCACGATGCAAGCAATCGAACTGAAGGATCCGGCGGCGTTCGGCAATGAATTCCTGCGGCTGACGCTGCTGCAGGGCTTCCAGTCGCTGACCAAGCGTGACCTGGAACTGTTGATCTTCGTGCTGCTCGAACGCGACGGCAGCATCGACCGCAGCGAGTCCAATGCCGCGGTGGCGCTGCGCCTGCGGGTCACCCCGGCCAAGGTCAAGGGACTGCGCCGCGACGGCTACGCCCGCTGGCGGGCGCTGGTGCCCGAGGAGGGCGAGGCCGCGCTGCAGCGCATCGTCGCCGGCGTGCTGACCGAAGCCAACCTGCGCTCGGGAGCCAAGCACGTCAGCGAGCGCAGCCGCAAGGAAGGCTTCCTGGCCATCCGCATCGAGCACCCGGATGACGCGCAGCAGTTCGAGCAGGCGATCCTCGACGTCGGCGCGATCCCGGTCTACGAACGCAACCGTGAGGTGGTGGCGGTGCGTTTCGACACGCTGGTGCAGATCGCCGAGCGCTGGAATTACCTGCAGCCCGATCCCCAGGCCACGCTGGCGGCATTGAAGAAGCTGGCACCGGCCTCCGAAGAGGTCGCCGACCTGCTGAAGAAGGACGTCAAGCAGCTGCGCTGGGACGACGCACGCCGCGCACTCAACAGCCTCGGCGCAAAGGCGGTCAGCTCTACCGTCGAGGGCGGCCTGCGCGGGCTGCTGAAGCTGGTGTTCCCCTTCATTCCGGGCTGAGCGGCCGGCATCGGGTTCACCGGCCCGCACCTGCGGGCTACCATCACCGCAGCGGCGCGCGTCCCGCGCGTGCCGGCTGCCTCCCCTGGATCACGTGAGCCGTTTGATGACCTGCCCGTTTCCCGCCCGCCTTGCCCTGTCGCTGTTGCTGGGCGCTGGCACCTTCGCCGCGTTTGCCCAGCAGCGCCCTGCCCCGGCCGTCAGCACGCCGCTGACCGAGGTGCCGGTCAACGTGCGCGAACAGCCGCTGTCCAGTGGCCGCGTCACCCATGCCGTGCAGGTGCGTACCGAACCCGGCCAGGCCCCGGTGACGATCCGCTCGATCCAGCCGGACACCGTGGCCGGCAACTACCGCATCGATTTCACCGCGCTGGACCTCGATGCCGATGGCTTCATCAGCCGCGCCGAAGCACAGGCCAACCCGGTGCTGGCCGATGAGTTCAATGCGCTGGACACGGCCCGTCGCGGCAAGCTGTCACGCGAGCAGCTCGCCGGCTGGCTGAAGCCGTAGCCGCGCCCCTGAGCCTGAGGCCGGCCATCGGACCGTCCCCGGGGTTCGCGGCCGAGAGGAAATCCCTGCGCGCTGCCTGTTGTCTATCGGCTTCGCGGCCGAGGCCGCGCCTACAGGCCCGAGGCGCGCTTCCAGAACAGTGACAACAACGGCGGCATCCTGCCGGCCATGCCCAGCAGGGCGCCACGGGCCAACGTCAGGTGCATCTCGTCGTTGGAGAACACCTTGTTGATCGCATCGAAGCTGTAGGCGGCCACGGTGTTCTCGCTGCGCCGCGTGCGCGCCCAGCGTTGCAGGCGGTGCGGCGTACTCCACTCCTGGCGACGTTGCCGGGCATCACGCACCAGCTCACGCAGGCCGGCCACGTCGCGCAGGCCCAGGTTCACGCCCTGCCCGGCCAGCGGGTGCACCACGTGCGCGGCATCACCCAACGTCAGCACGCGCCCGGCGACATAGCCCTTGGCCAACTGCCGGCGCAACGGGAACGCAGCGCGCGGAGAGGCCACCTTCATCTGCCCCAGCCGGCCGGCGAAGGCGTTGGTCAACTCCCGCTCGAACGCCGCATCCTCCAGCGCCAGCACCCGTTCTGCCTCGGCATCGGGCAAGGTCCATACGATCGAGCTGCGGTACTTGTCGTAGGGCAGCACCGCGAGCGGGCCGGTATCAAGGAAACGCTGCCAGGCCGTTGCTTCGTTCGGCCGCTCGCTGTCGATGTAGCCCACCACGCCGCGCTGGCCGTAGTCGTGCCGGCTCACGTCCAGCCCGGCCAACGTGCGCAGGGTGGATTCGGCCCCATCAGCGGCAATGGCAATGGCCGCCTCGATGCGGCGGCCATCGTCCAGGCGCAGGCGCACGCTGCCGGCGTCCTGCTCCATTTCCACCACCTTGGCCGGGCAGTACACCTGCACGCCGGCGGCCGGCAGCGCCGCCCACAGGCGGTCCACCAGCAGGCCGTTCTCGACGATCCAGCCCAGCTCGCGCCGGCCCAGCGTGTCCGCATCGAAGGTCAGGTCACCGCCGCCGCCCGCGTCCCACACGCGCATGCGCCGGTAGGCGCAGACATGCCCACGCTCGACCTGCGACCAGACCCCCAGCGCATCCAGCAGCGCCGCGTTGTCGGCGGCGAAGGCGAACACGCGCAGGTCCGGCCGCTGCGCCGACCACGGCGGCGGCTCGCGACCTTCCACCAGCGCCACCTGCAAGCCTTCCTTCGCCAATGCCAGCGCACAGGCACCGCCAACCACGCCACCGCCGACCACCACTGCATCCCATTGCCCGCGACGGCTCATCGCGCTTCACTCCTGCACAACTCGGGCACCTGCCCACGGAATCCCATCGCACCGCCCACCAGGAACGATTGCAGCGGCGCGGCCTGCGCGGCGGCCACCAGGCCCAGGCTGCGCAACGGCCGCATCAGCGGCGAGGCATTGCTGGTCAAGCGGGCCAGGCCGTCGGAGAAGGCCAGGGTCTGCTCGCGGTCCGGGCCGCGGCGCTGCACATAGGCCTGCAGCAGTGCATCAGCGCCCGGGTCCATTGCGCCATCGGCAATCAGTTCGGCCAGGGTCAGCGCATCGCGCAGGCCCAGGTTGAAGCCCTGCGCGCCCAGCGGATGGATGGTCTGCGCGGCATTGCCGAGCAGCAGCGCGCGTTCGCCAACCAGCTTCCTGGCCAGCACCTGGATCAACGGGTACGCACTGCGCGGCCCGCTCTCCAGCAGCCGCCCGGCGCGCCAACCCACCGCGTCCTGCAGGCGCGCCAGCCAGGCGCGCTCATCCAGGGCCAGCACCGCATCGGCCTGGTCGCGGGCCACGCCATGGACCACGCCGTAGTGGCGGTCCCCGCGCGGCAGCAGGGCGGTCGGGCCGGTATCGGTGAAGCGTTCGTAGGCACTGCCGTCCGGTGCCTTGGCCGCGCGGACGCGGGCCACGAACAGGGTCTGCGCGTAGTCGTGCTCGGTCACCTCGATGCCCAGTGCTTCACGCACCGCGCTGCGGGTACCGTCGGCTCCGACCACCAGTCGGGCCCGCAGGCGACGTTCGCCGTCCGCCTCGGCGATGACCACCTCCCGGTAGCCATCGCTGCCGGCGCCCAGCCCGACGAACCTGGCCGGGCGATAGCGGGTCAGCTGCTGCAGCTCGCCCAGCCGGGCTTCCAGTGCATCGCCAAAATCACGCGCCACCACCACCTGGCCGAACGCCTCGCGGCCGTAATCCTCCGCGCGCATCACCACCCGGCCGAAATCCCCGGCGCGGCTGACATGGATGCGGCGGATCGGCCCGCCCGGGTTGCCCAGCCGCTGCATCACGCCCAGCGCGGTCAACGCGTTGACCGTGGCCGCGGCGAAACTGAGGTTGCGCTGGTCGAACACCGCCGGCAACGCCCCACCCGGCGTGGCTTCGACCAGGCCCACGTCCAGCCCCAGCCGGTCCAGCGCAATGGCCAGGCTGGCCCCGACCAGGCCACCACCCACAATCACTACGTCATGGTTCTTGCTCATCCCGCCATGATACGGGCTCGCCCGCCCGCTTCGACCCCGGCCCGTCCGCCGCCGGACGCCGGTTCACCCCCAGTCCGGCTAGAATGGCCTCCTGATTAACGGGAACCGACCATCCATGACCGCCAACGTCCAACGTGCCTTCATCCTGTCCCTGCTCGTGCTGCTGATGGCCGGCACCCGCATCAACCATTTCGCGCCGATCCCCGACGCCTCCTGGGCGGTGTTCTTCATCGGCGGCTTCTACCTGCGCGACTGGACCCGCTGGGCCTTCCCGCTGCTGATGGCACTGGCGGTGGTGGTCGACTGGGCGGTGATCAGCAACCAGGGCATGAGCTTCTGGCAGCACTACTGCGTCTCGGCCGCCTACTGGATGCTGGTGCCGGCCTACTTCGCGATGTGGGCCGGCGGCATGCTGTTGCGCCGCTTCCACAAGGCTGCCAGCTGGCAGTCGCTGGGCCTGCTGGTGGCCAGCCTGGTCGGCTCGGTCGCGCTGTGCCACCTGATCGCGCAGGGCAGCTTCTACTGGATCAGCGCCTCGGTCGCCGACCCGACCGTCGCCGGCTGGGCCAAGAACTACGCCGACTGGCTGCTGCCCTACCTGCGCACCGCCGCCCTGTACACCGGCGCCGCCGCCCTGGTCCACGTCGTCGTGGAAGCCGTTGCCAAGCAGCCGGCCACCGGCTGCGTCGCCCACTGAGGGCGGCGTCGGCATGGGCAACCGTCTCTCCAGGATCTATACCCGCACCGGTGACGATGGCAGCACCGGCCTTGGCGATGGCAGCCGCACCGGCAAGGATTCGCTGCGGGTCAACGCCTACGGCACCGTCGACGAGGCCAACTCGGCCATCGGCGTGCTGCTGGCGGTCACCCTGCCCGACGACGTGCGGGCACTGCTGACCACCATCCAGCACCAGCTGTTCGACCTGGGCGGGGAGCTGTGCATCCCCGGCCACGCCGCCATCCACGCCGCCGACATCGACGCGCTGGAGCAGCACCTGGACCGCTACAACGACGACCTGCCGGCACTGAAGGACTTCATCCTGCCGGCCGGCGGCGAAGCGGCTGCCCGCTGCCACCTGGCGCGCACCATCGTGCGCCGCGCCGAGCGCGAGACGGTGGCCCTGGCCCGCCAGGAAGACATCCGTGGCGAGGCGGTGCGCTATCTGAACCGCCTGTCCGACCTGCTGTTCGTGCTGGCCCGGGTGCTGGCCCGCGCCGACGGCCATGGTGAAGTGCTCTGGAACCACGAACGCCGGCGCGGCTGATCCCTCCTTCCCCCTCCCAGGACGCCGCGCAACGCGCGGCGCCGACGGTCCAGAGTGCGGCCATGCTGGTATTCACCCACCCCGCCTGCCTTGAACACGACCCCGGCATCGACCATCCGGAGTCCCCGGAGCGCCTGCACGCGGTGATCTCGGCGCTGCGCGCCGAATTCCCGGACCAGCTGGAATGGCGGCAGGCACCGGCGGCCAAGCTCGGCGAGCTGGCGCGGGTACACAGCCGCGAACTGATCGACGACATGCTGCGCGCCCAGGTCGCCCCGCTGCGCCGCATCGACCTGGACACCTTCACCTCGCCCGGCTCGGCCAGCGCCGCCCTGCACGCCGCCGGCGCCGGGGTCGCCGCCGTGGACGCGGTGATGCTGGAGGACGACCGCCGCCACGTGTTCTGCGCGGTGCGCCCGCCCGGCCACCATGCCACCGCCGATACCGCGATGGGCTTCTGCCTGTTCAACAACATCGCCGTGGCCGCGGCCTATGCCCGCGACAAGTACGGCCTGGAACGCATCGCCATCGTCGATTTCGACGTCCACCACGGCAACGGCACCCAGGCCATCTTCGAGGCCGACCCCAAGGTGGCCTACTACAGCACCCACCAGTCGGGCCTGTTCCCGTTCTCCGGCAGCATGCGCGAGCGCGGCGTGGGCAACGTGTGCAACATCCTGCTGCCGCCGGGCAGCGGCGGCTTCCGCTTCCGCAACACCTGGGCCGACGACATGCTGCCGCAGATCGAAGCCTTCCAACCCCAGCTGTTGTTCATTTCCGCCGGCTTCGACGCCCACATGCGCGACCCGCAGGCCGACCTGATGGTCGAGACCGAGGATTTCGGCTGGCTGACCCGTGAGCTGGTCACCCTGGCCGATCGCCACGGCAGCGGACGGGTGGTATCGATGCTGGAGGGCGGCTACGACCTGCAGGCCCTGCGCGAATGCAGCGTCGCCCATGTCCAGGCCCTGCTGCCATCGGCCTGATGGATGAACCCGACCCGGCTCCGCCGGGTGCCCTTCATTGCCCCCATGCAGGCGATGCGGCAAGCTAGCGACCGTTTTCCCCCAGAATCCGAACCGCGTGCGCCGAGCCTTCCGCCTGCTTCCCCTGCCCCTGGGTATCGCCATCTGTCTGCCCGCGATGGCCGATGACAAGCCCGTGAACTGGGGGCTGTGCCCGGCCACCGAGTCCCTGCCCGCCTTCGAGGAGGCCCCCCAGGCCGACCCGAAAAGCGCGGCCAACCGCGAGCAGTTGCCGACTGACATCGAAGGCAACGAGCTGACCGGCACCACCGTGATCCCCGAATACCAGGGCAACGTGGTGCTCAAGCGCGGCGACCAGTTCATGGGCACCGACAGCCTGCGCCTGGACACCGAAAGCGGTAACTACATCGCCGAGGGCAACGTCCGCTATTCGGACTCCTCGATCCGCATGGTCGCCGAGCGGGCCGAAGGCAACCAGGAAACCGACACCCACAAGATCAGCAACATCCAGTACCAGCTGGTCTCGCGGCGCGGCAACGGTGGTGCCGAGTCGATCGACCTGCAGGGCTCGGTCGGCCAGATGCACCATTCCACCTACACCACCTGCGACCCCTCGCAGCCGGTGTGGAAGCTGGTGGCCCCGCAGATCGAGGTGGACAACGAGGAAGGCTTCGGCACCGCCCGCAATGCCGTGCTGCGCATCGGCAAGGTGCCGGTGCTGTACGCGCCGTGGTTCAAGTTCCCGATCGACGACCGCCGCCAGACCGGCCTGCTGTATCCCAAGCTGAGCATGTCCGGCCGCAATGGCTTCGACTACGAGCAGCCGATCTACTTCAACCTGGCACCGAACTACGACGACACGCTGAGCCCGCGCTACATGAGCAAGCGCGGCCTGATGCTGGAGAACGAGTTCCGCTACCTGTACAGCGGCGGCAAGGGCCAGCTGGAGACGGCCTACCTGCCCAACGACTCGCTGCGCGACAAGGACCGCGGGCGCATCCAGTACAGCGGGTACCACAACATCGACAGCCACTGGCAGGCCCGTGCCAACCTGGGCTGGGTCAGCGACGAGCGCTACGTGGAGGACTTCTCCAACCGCCTGCTCGGCATCACCTCGTCCAACCTGCAGAGCACCATCGGCCTGTACGGCTCCGGCCGCAGCTGGACCGCCGGGGTGATGGCCGACCACTGGCAGCTGACCGACTACACCCTGACCGAGAGCTCCTTGGCCTACAACCGTGAGCCGCGCTTCTTCGGCACCTGGGACGAGAGTTTCGGCCGCTGGTTCGAAGCTGGCGTCTACGCCGAGGCGGTGCGCTTCACCCACGACGACGTCCACCTCAAGACCCAGAACGCCGATGGCGAGTACGAACGCACCGGTGTCGTAAGGCCGATGTACGGCGGCTCGCGCCTGGACATCAAGCCCTACGTGTCGATGCCGCTGGCCGGTGCCTCCTGGTACATCACCCCGACCCTGGCCTGGCGCTACACCGCCTACCAGTTGGACCGCGGGATGGTCGCCAACGGCGCGGACCGCACCCCGACCCGCAGCCTGCCGATCACCACCGTGGACGCCGGCCTGTTCTTCGACCGCGAGACCTCGCTCGGGGGCAAGTCCTACCTGAACACGCTGGAGCCGCGGATCTTCTACCTGAACACCCCGTACCGCGAGCAGAGCAACCTGCCGTTGTTCGATACCCGTGCGTTCACCTTCAGCTGGGGCCAGCTGTTCCGCGACAGCCGCTACACCGGCGCCGACCGCCAGAACGACGCCAACCAGCTGACCACTGCCCTGACCACGCGCCTGATCCGCCAGGAGGATGGCCGCGAGAAGCTGTCGGCGAGCATTGGCCAGATCACCTATTTCGACGACTCCCGCGTCACCCTGAACAGTGGCGAGGCGCCGGTCGAGCAGGGCAACTCGGCGTGGGTGGCCGACGTCAACTGGGCGCTCACCGACCGCTGGACGCTGGGCAGCACCTACCAGTGGAACCCGAAATACGGCAAGGAAGACCTGGCCAGCGTCCGCGCCCGCTACCTGATGCCGGGCGACGGCGTGGTCAACCTGAGCTACCGCTACCGCCGCAACCCGAACAACGGTACCGACCAGCTCGAACAGGCCGACCTGTCCTTCCTGTACCCGATCAACCCCACCTGGAGCGTGGTCGGCCGCTATTACTACTCCCTGCTGGACAACAAGCCGCTGGAAATCATCGGCGGCGTGCAGTGGGACAGCTGCTGCCTGACGGTCCGCGCCCTGGCCCGTCGCTACGTCCGCAACCGCGACGGCGACCTGGACAACTCCTTCCAGATCGAGTTCGTGCTCAAGGGCCTGAGCTCGGTCGGGCAGGACACAGACCGCACCTTGCGCCGTGCTATTCTCGGCTACAACCGAGACGACCTGTACCTCGTTCCGCCGAGCAACATCGAGGCGAACGATGACGACTACGATCCGAACCAGATTCCATGACCAAGACCCTTTCTGCAGTCCTCGCCAGCGTGCTGGCGCTTTCCGGCGTGTCCGCCCCGGCCGTTGCCCAGCAGCAGCCGCTGGATCGCATCGCCGCCATCGTTGATGAGGACGTGATCCTGCAGAGTGAGCTGCAGCGGGCGGTCAACAACATCAAGGGCCAGTACGCCGGCCGCGAAGCCCAGCTGCCGCCCGAAGCGGTGCTGGAGCGCCAGGTGCTCGAGCGCCTGGTGCTGGTCAAGCTGCAGGTCGCCCGTGCCGAGGGCAGCGGCATCCGCGTCGGCGACGAGGAGCTCAACCACGCCATCGGCAGCATCGCCCAGCAGAACGGCACCACCGTGGACGGCCTGCGCCAGCGCCTGGCCCAGGACGGCATCGGCTTCACCGACTTCCGCAACTCGGTGCGTGAGGAAATCATCACCCAGCGCCTGCGCCAGAGCTTCGCGCAGAGCCGCATCAGCGTCAGCGAAGGCGAAGTGGACGCGGCCCTGGCCCAGCAGAACGCCGGCGGCGCGCAGTACCACCTGGCGCACATCCTGGTCGCCCTGCCCGAAGGCGCCAACGCCGAGCAGATCGCCACCGGCCAGAGCAAGGTGGACGGCATCAAGAACCTGCTGGACAAGGGCGAGCTGGACTTCGCCGCGGCGGCAGTGCGCTACTCCGACAGCCCCAACGCGCTGGAAAGCGGCGACCTGGGCTGGCGCAGCCTGGATGAAATCCCCAGCGCATTCTCCAACCAGATCAAGAACATGAAGGCCGGCGACGTGCTCGGCCCGATCCGCGGCCCCAGCGGCTTCCAGTTGCTCAAGCTGGTGGAAGTGCGTGAAGCCGGGGCCGGCGGCGGCTCCGCCGCGCAGGTCACCGAGTTCCACGCCCGCCACATCCTGGTGCGCATCACCGACCAGGTGGACGAGGCGGCAGCCAAGGCCAGGATCGACACCCTGCGCGCCCGCATCGCCGGCGGCGCCGACTTCCAGGCCGTGGCCAAGGAGTCCTCCGACGATGCCAACAGCCGTGGCCAGGGCGGTGACCTGGGCTGGTTCCCGGCCGATGCCTTCGGCCCGGACTTCGGCAAGCAGATCGAAGGCGTCAGCGATGGTGGCGTGACCGCACCGTTCCGCACCGATGCCGGCTGGCACATCGTGCAGCGCGTGGGTACACGCCAGACCGATGTCACCGACGACAACAAGCGCGCGCAGATCCGTGACCAGATCGGTCGCCGCAAGCTCGACGATGAGTACAACCGCTTCCTGCAGGAGCTGCGTGGCGATGCCTATGTCAGCTTCCGCAGCGGCGACCGCGCCGAAGGCACCGCCGAGCCGGCCGCCGAACCGGCCAAGCCGTAAGCCATGATTCCCCAGCTCGCTCTGGTCCCGGGCGAGCCCTCCGGGATCGGCCCGGAACTGTGTATCCGCCTTGCCCAACAGCCGCGCAGTGATTGCCGGCTGTTGGCGTTTGCGGACCCGCAAACCCTGCGCGACGCCGCTGCCGCGCTGCAGCTGCCGCTGCAACTGCTGCCCGAACACGCCCGGGCCCAACAGCCCGGTGACCTACGCCTGCGCCCGGTCGCCAATGCCGTCCCCAGCCGCTTTGGACACGCCGACCCACGCAACGCGCGCGCGGTGATCGATGCCTTGCACGGGGCCGGGCAAGCCTGCCTGGACGGCACGCTCGATGGCGTGGTGACCGGCCCGGTGCACAAGGCCGTCATCAACGACGGCGGCATCGCCTACAGCGGCACCACCGAGTTGCTGGCCCAGCAGGCCGGGGTCGAGGTGGTGATGATGCTGGCCAACGACATCGTCCGCGTCGCGCTGGCCACCACCCACCTGCCGCTGCGCGAGGTCGCCGACGCGATCACCGCAGACGGCCTGCGCAAGGTCATCCTCACCACCCATCGCGCGCTGCGCCGTGACTTCGGCCTGCCCGAGCCCCGCATCGCAGTGCTCGGGCTGAACCCGCACGCCGGCGAGGATGGCCATCTGGGCCGCGAGGAGCTGGACGTGATGATCCCGCTGCTGGACCAGCTGCGCGCCGAGGGCATCGCCCTGATCGGCCCGCTGCCGGCCGATACCGCCTTCCTGCCGGCCAAGCTGGCCGGCTTCGACGCCGTGCTGGCCATGTACCACGACCAAGGCTTGCCGGTGCTCAAGTACAGCGGCTTCGAACAGGCCACCAACATCACCCTCGGCCTGCCCTACCCGCGCGTGGCGGTGGACCACGGCACCGCGCTGGACCTGGCCGGCAAGGGCATCGCCGACCCCTCCAGCCTGTTCGCCGCCACGGAACTGTGCGCCAGGCTGGCCGCACAACGTAAAATCACCGCATGAATTCCTCCCATTCCCCGCGCACCGGCGCAGGTTTCACCGCGCCGGCAAAGAAGCAGCTGGGCCAGCACTTCCTGGCCGACACGCATTACGTCGAAAAGATCGTGATGGCGGTCAACCCGAAGGACGGCGACCGCCTGGTCGAGATCGGCCCGGGCCAGGGTGCCATCACCTTCCCGCTGCTGCGCCGCCACCCGAAGCTGACCGTCATCGAGTTCGACCGCGACCTGATCGCACCGTTGACCGAGGCCGCCGCGCCCCTGGGTGAGCTGACCATCGTCCACCGCGACGTGCTGCAGGTCGATTTCACCGCGCTGGCCGCTGGCGGAAAGATCCGCCTGGTCGGCAACCTGCCCTACAACATTTCCTCGCCGATCCTGTTCCATGCACTGGAGCACGCCGCGGCGATCTCGGACATGACCTTCATGCTGCAGAAGGAAGTGGTCGACCGCATGGCCGCCGGCCCGGGCAGCAAGGTCTATGGCCGCCTGAGCGTGATGCTGCAGGCCTGGTGCGAGGTGACGTCGCTGTTCGTGGTGCCGCCAGGCGCGTTCCGGCCACCGCCGAAGGTGGACTCTGCCGTGGCCCGGCTGGTGCCGCGCGACCCCGCCACAATCGGCATCGATGACCCCAAACGCTTCGCCGAGGTAGTCAAGGCCGCCTTCGGGCAACGCCGCAAGACGCTGCGCAACGCCCTCAACGGCGTCATCGACGAAGCCGGCTTCGCCGCCGCCGGGGTCCGCAGCGACGCCCGCGCCGAACAGCTGGAAGTGGCCGATTTCATCCGACTTGCGAACGTACCGCACGCCTGAGTGCGACATCTGCGCAAACCGATCACCTGCTTTTGCTTACACTCCCCCCATGGAAGAATCCCGCCACTACGCGATCGAGATCGAGGTTTCCCCTCGTTTCATCGACGACCAGTCGGCCCCTGAAGACGGGCGCTTCGCGTTCGCCTACACGATCCGCATCCAGAACCGCGGCAGCGTCCCCGCGCGGCTGATCAGCCGCCATTGGCGCATCACCGACGGCGAGGGCCGGGTCGAGCACGTCGACGGCGACGGCGTGGTCGGCGAACAGCCACGGCTGCGCCCGGGCGAGGAGTTCAGCTATACCTCCGGCGTCATGATCGGCACCGAGTACGGCACCATGCAGGGCCACTACGACATGCTCGCCGACGACGGCACCGAGTTCGCCGCGCCGATCGCACCGTTCGTGCTGTCCATCCCAAGGACGCTGCACTGATGGCGACCTGGGCAATCGGCGACCTGCAGGGCTGTTACGACGTCACCCAGTCGCTGCTGGAGAAGATCAACTTCGACCCCGCCGTAGACCGGCTCTGGTTCTGCGGCGACCTGGTCAACCGTGGCGGGCAATCGCTGGAGACCCTGCGCCTGGTGCATTCGCTGCGCGAGCAGAGCGTGGTGGTGCTGGGCAACCATGACCTGTCGCTGCTGGCCATCGGCGCCCGCAGCGAAGAGGAGCAGCGCAAGGTCAACCCGGACCTGCAGCGCATCGTGCTGGCCGAGGACCGCGACACCCTGCTCGACTGGCTGCGCCTGCAGAAGCTGGTGCACGCCGACCGCGAACTGGGCTGGATGATGTTCCATGCCGGGCTGGCGCCGAAGTGGACCGTCGCCCTGGCCGAGAAGCATGCCCGCGAGGTCGAGCAGCAACTGCACGGCAACGGCTACCGCAAGCTGTTCCGCAACATGTACGGCGACAAGCCGGCCTGGTCGCCGGGGCTGAGCGGCTATGACCGCTCGCGCGCGATCATCAACATCTTCACCCGCATGCGCTACTGCACCCCCAGTGGCCGCATCGGCATGGAGGACAAGGGCACGCCCGGCACCCAACCGCAGGGCATGTACCCCTGGTTCGAAGTACCCGGCCGCGTGGAGCGCGAGCTGAAGATGGTCTGCGGCCACTGGTCGGCGCTGGGCCTGACCATCACCCAGGGCGTGCACGCCATCGATACCGGTGCGGTCTGGGGCGGCAAGCTCACCGCGCTGCAGCTGGACAGCGAGGACCTGCGCGTGGTGCAGGTGCCGGGCCGTGACGTACCCGCGCCGGTCCCCGGTGCGCATCCGCCGCGCAAACCCAAGCCGGAGCGCCCGGCCGAGCCCCGCGGCGAGCAGCCCGCGCGCGGCGAACCGCGCCGTCGCCCGCGCCGTCGGCGACCGGGTGCGGGTAATGGCGGTGGCAACAATGCCGGCACCCACGGCGCTCCGCCCACCGTCGGGCCGGGTGAATGATCCGCGGGCCATCAGCCCTGCTGCTGATGGCCTCCGTCCTGCTCGGCGCCTGCCGGCAGGAAGTCCCCCACTCCACTGAACTGCCGCCTGCGCGTGCCCACGCACCGGCGGTCACGTCCGTACCGCTGGTGGCCGCGGCACGTGCGCAGGTCGGCGTGACCGTGCGTTACGACCCGGCCTACTTCGCATTGGCCTATCCCGAAGGCGATCCTCCACGGGACCGTGGGGTGTGCACCGACGTGGTGGTACGCGCATTGCGCGGGGTCGGCATCGACCTGCAGGCACGCATCCATGCGGACATGCGCGCGCACTTTTCCGAGTACCCCCCGCTATGGGGCCTGTCGCGCACGGACCGCAACATCGACCACCGGCGCGTACCCAACCAGATGCGCTGGATGCAGCGCCAGGGTTGGGAATTGCCGATCAGCACGCAACCGGGCGACTACGCTCCCGGCGACATCGTCGCGTGGAAGCTCAACGGTAATGGCCTGCTGCACGTGGGCATCGTGTCCGATCGCCTGCTGGACGATGGCACGCCGCTGGTGCTGCACAACATCGCGCGCGGTACGCAGGAGGAAGACCTGTTGTTCCGGCACACGATCATTGGGCATTACCGGATGCCGGGTTAAGGCAAAGGCTTACCCCTCCCCAGCCCTCCCCTTGGCTGCGCCAAAGGGAGGGGGCGTATCCTGCGAGCGTTCAGATCATCGCCGTGCGAGCGTCGTTCGGATCACCGCCCTGCGAGCGCTCAGACCCTCGCGCAGCCGCTGTTGCCCCCTCCCTTTGGCGCAGCCAAGGGGAGGGTTGGGGAGGGGTTCGTTGTTCCGGCAACCTGAAACGGCGCCGGCTTCGCGGCCGAGGCTACGCCTACCGACGGATGTAGTGGGCGAAGCGGAACGCGTAGGCGTGCCGCGCATCGGGCGCGTGCAGCTGGCTGTCCACTTCCTGCCACTGGGCCGGGTCCACGGCCGGGAAATGCGTATCGGCCACCACCTCGGCGTCCACCCAGGTCAGGTACAGGTCGGTGGCCTGATCGATCAGCAATCGGTAGATCTCACCCCCGCCGATCACGCACAGTTCGGACGCGCCTTGCGCCAGCGCGATGGCCTGCGCCTGCTGCAGCGATGCCACCGCCTGCATGCCCTCGAACGGCACCTGGCCGCTGCGGGTCAGCACCAGGTTGGTCCGTCCCGGCAGCGCGCGACCGAGCGACTGCGCGGTCCTGCGCCCCATCAGGATCGGCTTGCCCAGCGTGAGCGCCTTGAAGTGCCTGAAATCATCCGGCAGGTGCCACGGCATGCAGTTGTCCTGGCCGATGCCGCGATTGCGGTCCAGCGCGGCAATCATCGAAAGCCGCAGCTGCACCGGGGTTGCCGCTTCGCCGTTCCCCGCTCCCATCCCCAGGCTCACACTGCCACCGGTGCCTTGATCGCCGGGTGCGGGTCATAGCCGTCGATGCGGATGTCCTCGAAACGGAAACCGAACAGGTCGGTGACCTCCGGGTTCAACCACAGCGTCGGCAGCGCGCGCGGCGCACGCGACAACTGTTCGCGCGCCTGCTCGTAGTGATTGGAATACAGGTGCGCATCACCCAGCGTGTGCACGAAGTCACCCACGCCCAGGCCGGTGGCCTGCGCCACCATGTGGGTCAGCAACGCGTAGCTGGCGATGTTGAACGGCACGCCGAGGAAGATGTCGCCGCTGCGCTGGTACAACTGGCAGCTGAGCTTGCCGTCGACCACGTAGAACTGGAACAGGTTGTGGCAGGGCATCAGCGCCATCTGCGACAACTCGCCCACGTTCCACGCGCTGACCACCAGCCGGCGCGAATCCGGGTTGCGCTTGATCTCCTCGACCAACCACTGCATCTGGTCGATCTCGCGCCCGTCGGCGGTGGCCCAGCTGCGCCACTGCTTGCCGTAGACCGGGCCGAGGTCGCCATTGGCATCGGCCCACTCGTCCCAGATCCGCACGTTGTTGTCCTTCAGGTAGGCGATGTTGGTATCGCCCTTCAGGAACCACAGCAGCTCGTGGATGATCGAGCGCAGGTGCAGCTTCTTGGTGGTGACCAGCGGGAAGCCTTCGTTGAGGTCGAAGCGCATCTGCCAACCAAACACGCTGCGCGTGCCGGTGCCGGTGCGATCGGACTTCTCGCTGCCGTGCTCGAGCACGTGCCGCAGCAGATCCAGGTAGGGCTTCACGCTTTTTCCTCCAGCGGCAGGACCGGCTGCAGCACCGGGGCACGGCGCGACATCACCAGCAGGATCACGCCCAGCGCGATCAGCGGCAGGCTCAGGATCTGGCCGCGGGTCAGCCAGTCAAACGCCACGTAGACGCCGTTGTCGGGCATGCGCACGAACTCGACCAGGAAACGGAAGGCGCCGTACATCAACGCGAACAGGCCGGACACGGTGTAACGCGGGCGCGGCTTCATCGAGTACAGCCACAGCACCACGAACATCACCAGCCCTTCCAGCACCGCTTCATACAACTGCGAGGGATGGCGCGCGTACTGGGTGAGCAGCCCGGCGGCGAAGTCCTGCTTGATCTGCGCGGCCGACATCAGCTGCTCCATCGTCGGCAGGCCCGCCGGCACGTCCTTCAACGGCGAATGCGGGAACACCACGCCCCAGCCGGAATGGGTGAACTTGCCCCACAACTCACCGCCAACGAAATTGCCCAGCCGGCCGAAGCCCAGGCCCAGCGGCACCAGCGGCGCGACGAAATCAATGGTGTCGAAGAAGTGCTGGCGCTGCTTGCGCGTCCACCACCAGCCGGCGATCAGCACGCCGAGCAGGCCGCCATGGAAGCTCATGCCGCCTTCCCATACGCGCAGCAGCAGCAACGGGTTATGCAGGAACTCGGCGGTGGCATAGAACAGCATGTAGCCGATGCGCCCGCCCAGCACCACGCCGAGCATGGCGTAGAACAGCAGGTCCGAAAAACCGTTCATGCTCACGCCCGGCAGGCGCCCGGCGAGGATCCGCTGCCGGCCCAGCCACCAGGCGGCGCCGAAGCCCAGCAGATACATGATGCCGTACCAGTGCACCGAGATCGGCCCCAGGCTGAAGGCGATGGGGTCTATGTCATGGAGATAGATCATGAAGGCACTGTCTGGCGAACGAAGTCCTATTCTCGGGGCTGCATTCCCTGCGTCAACCGCCCACTCAGCCAAGCAGCTGCGGGCGGTCAGGCAACTCGTTGCCGCGTGGTCGGTCCGGGTCGGCGGGAAAGTGCCGGGCCAGCAGCTGCGAGACCTCGGCCACGGCGGCCAACACGGCCGCCTCGCGGTCGCCACTGCCCAGTTGCATGCGCAGGTGCTCGCAGACCTGCTGCCACTGCCCGGCCTCGATGCGGCCCGACAGGCCGCGGTCGGGCACGATCTCGATGGCGTGGTCGGCCAGCAGCAGGTAGATCAGCACTCCGTTGTTGGCCTCGGTGTCCCAGGTGCGCAGCACCGCGAAGGCATGCTCGGCGCGCTGCCGGGCATCCACGCCCCGCCACAGCATCGGCAAGGACAGGTCCGATTCCACAGCGAACATCACCTGGCCGCCGTGCTGGCGCTCACCGTCGGCGATGGCCCGGGCGATCCGCTCCAGGCTGGCTTCCGGGAAGACCGCATGGGCCGAGGGCGAGAACACATGGCGCAACCAGCGCATCACCAGCTCCCCGAGGCGCCACCGCCTCCCGATCGCCCGCCGCCGCCGGACCAGCCACCACCGCCGCCGAAGCCTCCGCCACCGCCAAAGCCCCCGCTCCCCCAGCCCCCGCCCCCGCCGCGGGCGAAGCCGCCCGAAGCCCTGCCGAAGGAGAAGAACAGCGCGGCGAAGGCCGCCATCACGCCATTGGCCAGCGTCAGCAGCAGCGCACCGGCAAGCCCGGCCAGCACCGCGGCAAGCAAGCCGCGCACGGCCTTGGGCTGCCGCGCCAACAGCAGGCGCATCAGCACCGCGGCAACCACGCCGATGCCGATCGCGAACAGGAAGCTGTCCTCGCCGCCGTCCTTGCGCCCGCGGTTGCTGCTGACCTGGGCCGGCAGCTGCTCGCCATCAATCAGCTTGACCAGCACCCCTGTGGCGGCGGTGATGCCGCCGGCATAGTCGTCCTGGCGGAAATACGGCACCAGGTACTCCTGGATCACCCGGTTGGCGATGGCATCGGGGATCGCCCCTTCCAGCCCGTAGCCGGGCTCGATGCGTACCCGCCGGTCGTCCTTGGCCACCACCAGCAACACCGCGTCATCCACGCCCTTGCGCCCGACCTTCCATTCGTCGAAGACGCGGGAGGTGTACTGGGCGATGTCCTCGGGCTGGGTGGTGGGCACGATCAACACCTGCAGCTGGCTGCCCTTGCGCTGCTGCAGGGCCAGCGCCTGCTGCTCGAGTGCCTGTTTCTGCGCTGTGTCCAGGGTGCCGGTGGCGTCCACCACCGGCGAGTCCAGCGGCGGGATCGGGGCCCGTTGCTGGGCCACCGCCACGCCTGCCCAGCCCACGCCAAGCAGGCACAGCAGCAGCCACAGCCGCGGCAGCAGGCCGGTCATCGGCACGAACTCACTGCGCCGGCGCAGGCGCCGGTTGCGGTGCCGGCGGCTGCGGCTGCTGGTTGCCGAAGTTGACCGCCGGCGGCTGGGCGATCTGTGCCTCGTTCTCCACGCTGAAATTCGGCTTGGCCGCATAGCCGAACATCTTGGCGGTGATCACCTGCGGGAACGAGCGGATGTAGGTGTTGTAGTCCTGCACCAGCTGGATGTAGCGGCCGCGGGCCACGGTGATGCGGTTCTCGGTGCCTTCCAGCTGCGCCTGCAGGTCACGGAAGTTCTGGTCCGACTTCAGCGTCGGGTAGTTCTCGCTGACCACCAGCAGCCGCGACAGCGCGCTGCCCAGCTCGCCCTGGGCCTGCTGGAACTGGGCCAGCGAGTCGGCATCGTCGGCGTTGACCTGGATCTGGCCGACCTTGGCGCGGGCGTTGGTGACCTCGGTCAGCACCTGGCGCTCCTGCTGGGCGTAGCCCTGCACGGTGTTGACCAGGTTGGGGATCAGGTCGGCGCGGCGCTTGTACTGGTTCAGCACCTCGGACCAGCCGGCCTTGACCGCCTCGTCCTTCTGCTGGATGGCGTTGTAGCCACACCCGGAAATGGAGATTGCCGCCACGACGAGCAGCATCAAGCGGAGGAACTGGCGCATGGTCGGGTCCTTGGACGTCGGAGTGCCGAGCATGCCACGGCCGGGGTGCAGCGTGTGCCAAAGCAAAGGGCCGGCAATGCCGGCCCTTTGTGATTCGTTTACCAGTCTTCCGAACCCGGTACGTGGTGCTGCTTGGCGTTGCGCCGCATCAGCAGGTTCAGCCACTCGACCAGGACCGAGAAGCCCATCGCCGCGTAGATGTAGGGCTTGGGCACGTGGACATCGAAGCCGTCCAGCACCAGCACCGTGCCGACCATCAGGATGAAAGCCAGCGCCAGCAGCTTCACGGTCGGGTTGGCGTCGATGAAGCGGCCCAGCGGGTTGGCCGCCAGCAGCATCACCGCCACCGACAGCAGCACCGCGCAGACCATCACCGGCACGTGGTCGGCGATGCCGACGGCGGTGATCACCGAGTCCAGCGAGAACACGATGTCGATCACCGCGATCTGCGCGATCACCATGCCGAACGCGGCCGAGGCCTTGGTGGTGGTCGGGTCGGCGTCTTCACCGCCACTGACCAGCTCGCGGATCTCCTTGATGCCCTTGTAGAGCAGGAACAGGCCGCCGACGATCAACACCAGGTCGCGGATGGAGATGCCCATCCCGGCGATGGTGAACAGGTTGTTCTCCATGTGCGCCAGGTAGGCCAGCGAGATCAGCAGCAGGATGCGGGTGATGCAGGCCACCGCGATGCCGACGCGACGCGCCAGCGGGCGCTTGTGCTCGGGCAGGCGCCCCACAGCGATGGAGATGAACACCAGGTTGTCGATGCCCAGCACGATTTCCAGCGCACTGAGCATGAACAGCGTGACCCATACGTTCGGGTCGGCAAGAAACTCAAAAGACATGCACGCAATCCTTCAATAGAACCCAACTACCCCGCGCCACCCGACGCGTGGTTTCAGAAAAGACGGGGAACCAGCAACAGGCCCCAGCACACCAGCACGTTCATCATCAGCACGAACACCGCCGCCGAGCCCATGTCCTTGGCACGACCGGCCAGCACGTGGTACTCCGGGCCATAGCGCTCGATCACGGCCTCGATGGCCGAATTGGCCAGCTCCATGGCCAGCACCAGCAGCATCGAGCCGATCATCAGGATCTGCTCGACCGGGGTCTGCCCCAGCCACAGCGCCAGCGGGGTGAGGACCACGAACAGGTAGACCTCCAGGCGGAACGAGGACTCGTGCAACCAGGCGGCGCGCAGGCCCTGCCAGGACCACTGGGCCGCCTTGAAGATGCGGCCCGGGCCGCGCGGCATGTGGCCGGTCTGGTCAGCCATGGCACACCTTGCCAGTCGCCGCGCCACGGCGCGGCGGGTACAGATCAAACAGGGGAGCTGCCATGAAGGATGACACCGGTTGCGGATAGGCAATAGGCAATTTTGCCACATCTGCCCGTTCACTTCCCGGAACCGGCCGCCGCTCAGCTGAAGCGCACCACCGCCACGGTACCCTGCCCCTCCCGGCTGTCCAGGCTGATCTGCCAGCCGCAGCGTTCGCACAGCCGCCGGACGATGCTCAGGCCCAGGCCCAGCGAATTGCCGTGCTCACCGCGGACGAACGGCTCGAAGGCCCGTGACAGGGCATCGGGCGACATCCCGACGCCGGTGTCGCGCACCGTCAACTGGCCGTGGGACACCGTGACCTCGACCAGGCCGACGTCGGTGTAGGTACAGGCGTTGCGCAGCAGGTTGCCAACCACCACGTGCATCACCCGCGGTGGCGCCAGCAGCGGGTGGCGGCCGTCGATGGACACTCGCAGCTCCACCGGCTTGCCGCGCAGCAGCTCCTCGGCCAACCCGGCCTCGTAGCGGACCAGGTCGCCGACATCGAACCATTCCGATTGCGGCTCCACGTCCACTTCCCGGGCCAGCAGCAGGAAGGCATCGATCACCGCCTCCATGTCGCGCCCGGCGCGCTGTATCCGCTGCAGGCTGCGCTGCAGGCGCGGGGTCAGCTCGGGGTCGGCCAGGGCCATGTCGCTGGCCATGCGGATCACCGTCAACGGGGTCCGCAGTTCATGGCTGGCATCGCGGGTGAAGTTGCGTTCGCGGGCCACGTGCGCGGCGACGCGCCCGGCCATCGCATGCAGTGCCAACGCCAGCTGCAGGCTTTCGCCCTTGACCTCGGCCGGCAAGCGCTCCGGTGCCAGCTCCCCGGCATCGGGACGGCGCGGGTCCCACTGCGACACCCTCCGTGCCAGCCAGTTCACCGGCCAGACCAGGCGCCGCGAGACCCGGTAGGTCCGCCATGACACCGCGTAGATCACGATCAGTACCAGCAGTACCGGCACCACCCCGAACCAGAACGCATTGCGCTCGGTCTGCGAGCGCTCCAGCACCAGGTACAGCCGCCCGGCCGGCTGCGGGTCGACCAGCACCCGCTGGCTGCTGGCCTTGAGTTCATGGAACCCCGGGGAAAGCATGCGCAGGGCGACCGGAATGCCATCGGGTGGCTGCCCTTGCAGCCACAGGTAGCCCTGCAGGGTGTGGGTGTCGGGAGGTGGCTTGCCCGGGTGTTTGGCCCGCGCCTGCCAGTAGTGGGCCGCCTCTTCCTGCAGCTTCACTTCTTCCAGCCCGTGCCGGATCACCTGCGTCACCAGGTAGCCGCCCACCAAGACCGCCAGGCTCACCAGCAGCGCCTGAAGGATGAATGCGATCCTGATTTTGCGCGACAACCCGTAAGGCATCTGCCTCCCCCCGAAGCACGCGTGATTATAAGGACGCCCGCCCACCGGCCGACGCGCGTCCTGGTACGAAAAGGCCGTCGCGCCCCCAAAGGCGCGACGGCCTGCTCATTGTCCGGTCACCGCATGTGCCTCAGCCCATCGGCTGGCCGATGTCCGCGATGCGGTAACCGGCGCTTTGTACGGTGTGCAGCAGCGGGCGATCAAACGGCTTGTCGATGATCTTGCGCAGGTTGTACAGGTGGCTGCGCAGGGTATCGGAGTCCGGCAGGCCATTGCCCCAGATCTCCCGCTCGATCTCCTGGCGGGTCACCACGCGCGGCGATTCGCGCATCAGGATGGTCAGCAGGCGCAGGCCGATCGGGGAGAGCTGCAGTTCGCTGCCGGCGCGGGTGGCGCGCATGCTGACCGGGTCCAGCACCAGGTCGGCCACTTTCAGCACCTCGGCACCCACCTGGCGACGCTCGCGGCGGATCAACGCACGCAGGCGCGCTTCCAGTTCCTGGATCGCGAAGGGTTTGGTCAGGTAGTCGTCGGCGCCGTATCCCAGCCCGGTGAGCTTGTCGTCCAGCGTGTCGCGTGCGGTCAGCATGAGCACCGGCGTGGACTTGCGTGCCTCGTTGCGCAACCGGCGGCAGACCTCGATGCCGTCCAGCCGTGGCAGCATCAGGTCCAGCACCACCACGTCGTAGCTGTTCTCGGCCGCCAGGCGGTAGCCGTCCAGACCATCGACCGCGTAATCAACCTCAAACCCCTTGCCTTCCAGGTACTCACCGATCATTTCGGAGATGTTGCGGTTGTCTTCGACAACCAGTACCAGGCCGGACGATTCCTTTGTCTGTCGCATGGAGCCTCCTCAGTCTTCAGCTTTGTGAAACATGACGCACCCCGGGTAGATACCGCGTGAAGACGGCATGTGCCAATTGGTTGCTTCGGAAACCATTCGAGCCCGCCGATGAAGGCCGGCTCACGGCCTTCGGCCCTAAGCTATCGGCCCCTCACGACGAATCTGCACATGCCCGCGATGCCTTTCACCGCCTACCTGTACCCGGTGCTGCTGTTGATCGCCAGCAACGTATTCATGACCGTCGCCTGGTACGGCCACCTGAAGTTCAAGACCGCGCCGCTGATGACGGTGATCCTGGTCAGCTGGGGCATCGCCTTCTTCGAGTACTGCCTGCAGGTGCCGGGCAACCGGCTTGGCAGCGCGGTGTATTCCGCGCCGCAGCTCAAGGGCATGCAGGAAGTGATCACCCTGGTGGTGTTCGCGGTGTTCTCGGCCGTGTACCTGGGCCAGCCGCTGAAGTGGAACCATTGGGCCGCGTTCGGCCTGATCGTGGTCGCGGCGCTGTTGATGTTCAAGGAGTAAGGCGCCCCGGACGGCAGGAGCGCCTTCAAGCACGAAGCCGGTACCGCATTGGCCGAGGCGGTTCCTGCAATTGCAGGCCCTACCGCCTTCGCGGCCGAGGCCGCTCCTACGGGGCGGGCTCGACGAACTGCACGAACACCGCGTCGATCTTCGCGGTATCCACGGCCGCACCGCCCTGCACGGCCTCGGCCTGCTCGAACAGCGGGATGATCATCGCCATGCCGTCCAGCTTGGTCTTCAGGTGCACGCCCGGCGCCTTGTCCAGGTGGGCCGCCCAGCGCTGGCGCACCTGCGCCCAGAAGCCGGCGGTTGCCTTCCAGTAGTCCAGCGCCGGGGTGAAGTCGACCTCGGTGGTCCTGATGTAATCGTTGAAGCCGAACTCGCGGGCGATCTCCACCTGGCTGCCGTCGGCGTTGCGCTGCACCTTGGTGTTGAACTGCTCGTGGGTCCAGCCATTGGGCGTGAGCGTGTGCCGGTTCACCACCGCCAGCGCGTTGTAGTCGCTGCGCCGGGTGTACTCGCGGCGCGGCAGCGGCCGCCAGCTGGTGTCGCTGGTCCAGGTCGGCACGTTGTTGTCATAGGTCCACTTGCCGGTGCCGCAATAGCGCGGGGCGTCGCTGACTTCGTAGACGCACTGCGTCCAGGCGCCCTGGTTCAACGTGGCATCGACCGGCCGCACCTGCCAGGTCTGGTCGGCGCTGAACTCGAAGCGGCTCGGTGCCTGGTACACCCAGTCCTGGCGCCAGTGCTTGGTCACGTGCCCGCTCTTGGCATCGACCAGCAGATGCTGCAGCACGATGCGGGTCGGGGTGTCCTCGACCACCACCACCACCTCATCCCCGCCACTGCGCATGGCCGGCGCGCGTTCATAGCCGGGCTTGAGCAGCACGGTCTCGTCGAAGGCGAAATCCACGGTGTACTGGCCCTGCATGGCCAGGATGCTGTCGTGGTCACGGGTGATGCTGGCGGGCGCTGCGCTGGCCAGACCGCTCACGGCGGTCAACAGCAGCAGGCTGGCGGGATGAAGCGTCATGAGGCATTCCTCGTACGTGGCGAAGTGGGTGACACGATGAAAGGCGCCTTCCCTGGCCCGGTCGCGTTCCCTCGCACCGGCCCCTGGAGGAACCGGCCTGAAGCGGGAGGGTTACCAGGACACGGCAAGGCTTGCCGACACCGTGCGCCCCGGGTTGCTGAAGCGGTCGACCACCGTGCTGCCGGTGGCCAGCGTGGAGGTGATGCCGGACCAGTCGATGTAGGTGCGGTCGCCCAGGTTGAACACGCCGACGTTGAACGTGGCCCCCGGTGCAAACTGCCAATGCGCCATCAGGTCGAGCACACCGTAGCCGGCCGGGCGGTAGGTGGCGTCACTGGCAACGCGGTCCTTGCGGCGCGCGAACGTGCCGGCCAGCTCCACGCCCCATGCCTGGCGGTCGTACATCAGGCCCAGCGTGCCGCGCAGCGGGTCGACCGAATCCAGCGGCACGTCCTCTGTACGGTTCTGGCCGTGCGACCAGGCCACCGCGCTGCGCAGCGACCAGCCATCCAGCGCGGTGCTGAGCTGGCCGAAGTCCACGCCGGCCTTGAGTTCGGCGCCGTAGATGCGCGCCTCGGAAATGTTCTGCGACTGGAACACCATCAGCCCCTGTGCATTGGTGCCGACGAAGCGCTGCGACTCGATGAAGTCCTTGTAGTCGTTCCAGTAGCCGCTGACGCTGACGTAGGCCACCGGTGCGATGTAGCGCAGGCCCAACTCGACGCCATTGCTGGTTTCCGGCTTGAGGTCCGGGTTGGGGATGGCCGTGTAACCGAACATCACGTTGGTGAAGCCCAGGTTGACGTCGTTGTACGGCGGCGAACGGAAACCGTGCGAATAGCCGGCGAACAGCGACCACTGCTCATCGAAGCGCCACACCATGCCCAGCTTCGGCGAGACGCTGGTCTTGGTGAGCGAAGCCACCGCCATGTCCGGGTTGTCCTCGCCGAAGATGCTGTCCAGCTCCGGCGTGAGCCGGTAGTGGTCCACGCGCAGGCCCGGGACCAGCGACAGGCGACCGTCGGCCATGCGCATTTCATCCTGCACGTACAGGCCGAGCTCGGTGGTCTTGCTGACCGGGAAATCACGCACCGGGAACACGTCCGGCAGGATCGTGCTGCTGACCGCGCCGGTCGCCGATACCTGGTAGCCATCGCGCTTCTGGCGGATTTCGGTCCATGCGCCATCGAAGCCCCAGGTCAACGCGTGCTCGATGCCGTTGCGCTGCAGCGTCTTGTTGAACTGTGCCTGTGCGCCGTAGACGCGCTGGTCGAAGTTGAACTGGCGGTGTCGACGGCTGCCGTTGGTGCGGCCCTCATCGGTGACCTGGGTGGTCTCGCTGTCCTGGCGGTACACCTGCCAGCTCAGGCTGTCGGCGAAGGCCGCGTCCACCGCATCCATCTCGTGCGCGAACGACACGCGGGCGCGCGTCTGCTTGTCATGCGCGGTCATGCCGGTGGTGGTGCGCGCCGACGGCGTCGGGTGGGTGTCGTTGACCGCCGAGAAGACATCGGTATCGGTGATGTCCTCGTTGCCCTCCACGGTCAACCGGAAGCGCTGGCTTTGATCCGGCGCATAGACCAGCTTGGACAGCACGCTGCGGCCATCGCGCTCCTGCGGATTGGCGGCGGTGCGCGTGTAGTCCTGGCTGCGCACGGTGCCCTTGTTGTCGGTTTCCTGGCCCTGGCGGTGGTTGACGTTGACCATGCCACTCCAGTGCTCGCCACCGAAGGCGGTGGTCACGCTGCCGAGCAATCCTTTCCAGTCCCCGTCGTAACCGAACTTCAGCCCGACGTAGCTGTCCTTGCCGTCCTTCAGGTAGTCCGCCGGGTCCTTGGTGACGAAGGCGACCACGCCACCGAGTGCATCGGAGCCATACAGCGAACTGGCCGGGCCACGCACGATCTCGACCCGCTTGAGGGTCTCCAGGTCGGTGAAGTCGCGGTTGGCACTGGCGAAGCTGCCGATCAGGAAGCTCTTGGGCATGCTGATGCCATCGGTCTGGATCAGCACGCGGTTGCCGTCCAGGCCGCGGATACGGAAGCCGCCCAGGCCGAAGCGGGTCGCGCTGCGGGTCACCGAGATGCCCGGCTCGTAGCGGACCAGGTCACCGATGTCATGCACCAGTTGCCGGTCCAGCTGCTCGCGGTCGATCACGTCCACCGTGGCCGCCACGTCGCTGACCGCGCGCTCGGTGCGGGTCGCGGTGACCTGGACGCGGTCGAAGTCGCGGGTGTCGGCGGGCGCGCTCGCACTTTCGGCATGCGCGGAAGGCAACACCGCCCACAGGGCGGCGCTCAACAAGGTTGGACGGATCATGGGAACCTGGAGGCGTTCGGGAAACAGAACCTTGGCGATGCGACCGGATTGCCAGGCAATCCGGTCGCGGCCAAGGGGGAGAGAGAGGTGGATCGGGCCTGCCGGGCGTGGGAGGGAAACGCCGCCGGCAGGCGGGCGGCGGCAGGCCGCCGCGACCAAGGCTTACTTGGTGAGGATCAACTTGTCGTTGCTGGTATGGCGCAGGCGATAGAACTTGTCGCCGTGCTGGATGACGATTTCACGCTGGCCCTTGAGCAGGGCGCCGCTGTCGATGACGCCCTCGGGCGACAACAGCTGCACCGGGCGCTGCGGCAGGTGGAGGGTGCGGGGACGGAGCAGGACAGGCTGGGCGGACATCATCGTGGTTCCGTGCTGGGGACGGAGTTGATGATAATGATTCTCAATACCAATGCAAGACCCATTCTCAAAAACTTTCCAGAGAATGGCAGCGACGGACACCTCGCCCTTCCCGCGACGCCCCGGCCGCAACCGGGACGCCTTGCGTTTCATTGAAGGTCTACGGCGGCACCAGACCCGCCAGGGTCAGGCGAAGATCGCCTCGATACGCTGCCAGGCGGCCTCGTCCACGCGTTCCAGCACGTCCAGCGCGCGCAGGTTCTCCTCCAGCTGCGACACCCGGCTGGCGCCCAGGATCACGCTCGATACCTGCCGGTTGCGCAGGCACCAGGCGATGGCCAGCTGCGCGGGCGACTCGCCCAGCTCCGCCGCCACGGCGCTGAAGCGGCGCACCTTGCCCAGCCGGTCGTCGGCCGGCTCGCCCAGCACCGCATCCTGCAACCAGCCCAGCGACGGCTGGCCGAGCCGCGAATCGGCGGCGATGCCGTCGTTGTACTTGCCGGTCAGCAGGCCGGAGGCCAGCGGCGACCAGATGGTGGTACCCAACCCGGCATCGGCGTACAGCGGCGCGTACTCGCGCTCGACCCGCTCGCGGTGCAACAGGTTGTACTGCGGCTGTTCCATGCTCGGCGCATACAGGTGGTTGGCGCGGGCGAAGGTCACCGCCTCGGCGATCTGCGCGCCCGACCATTCGGAAGTACCCCAGTACAGCACCTTGCCCTGCCGGACCAGCGTGTCCATGGCCAGCACGGTCTCGCTGATCGGGGTCTCCGGGTCCGGGCGGTGGCAGTAGTACAGGTCCAGGTAGTCCACCCGCAGGCGCTTGAGCGCTGCGTGGCAGGCGTCGGTGACGTGCTTGCGCGACAGCCCGCGCTGGGTGGGCGCCGGCTCCTCGGCCGAACCGAAGAACACCTTGCTGGACACGCAATAGCCATCGCGCGGCAGGCGCAGGTCGGCGATCACGTCCCCCATCACCTGCTCGGCGCGGCCCTTGGCATAGCCCTCGGCGTTGTCGAAGAAGTTGACGCCGTTGTCCCAGGCCGCGGCGATCAGGTTGCGGGACTCATCCCGGCCGATCTGGCTGCCGAAGGTCACCCACGCACCGAAGGACAGTGCGGAAAGCTGCAGGCCGGATGACCCGAGGCGACGGTATTGCATGGCTGGCTCCTGGTTTGCGGTCCGCGGCTGGCGCAGACGGGGGGCCAGTGTAACCGCCGGCCCCGACCCGGCAGGGCCCCGGACCTTGCCGATACCGGCGCAATCGCGGCCGTTGAGCGCATATGGGCCAGTGATTCTTGCTCGGCATAGGCCGCTGCACTAGGCTTGCGTCTTTTGCGGGCATGCCCGGGGATTCATCATGGTCGAAGGTTTGGGCAGGATCGGCTTCGGCCTGTTCGGCTTGGCGGTGCTGCTCGGCATCGCCTGGCTGTTTTCCAACAACAAGAAGGCGGTGGACTGGAAGCTGATCGGCACGGGCATCACCCTGCAGGTCGCCTTCGCCGCGCTGGTGCTGCTGGTCCCCGGCGGCCGTGACGTGTTCGACTGGCTGGGCCAGGGCTTCGTCAAGATCCTGAGCTTCGTCAATGAAGGCTCCAACTTCATTTTCGGCAGCCTGATGGACGTGCCCAAGTACGGCTTCATCTTCGCCTTCCAGGTGCTGCCGACCATCATCTTCTTCTCGGCGCTGATGGGCGTGATGTACCACCTGGGCGTGATGCAGGCCATCGTCAAGGTCATGGCCTGGGCCATCACCAAGGTGATGCGCGTGTCCGGCGCCGAGACCACCAGCGTCTGCGCCAGCGTGTTCATCGGCCAGACCGAGGCGCCACTGACCGTGCGCCCGTACATCTCCAAGATGACCCAGTCCGAGCTGATCACCATGATGATCGGCGGCATGGCCCACATCGCCGGCGGCGTGCTGGCGGCCTACGTGGGCATGCTCGGCGGCGGCGACCCGGTCGCCCAGGCCTTCTACGCCAAGCACCTGCTGGCCGCCTCGATCATGGCCGCCCCGGCCACGCTGGTGATCGCCAAGCTGCTGGTGCCGGAAACCGGCACCCCGCTGACCCGTGGCACGGTGAAGATGGAAGTGGAGAAGACCTCCTCCAACATCATCGATGCCGCCGCCGGCGGCGCGGCCGACGGCCTCAAGCTGGCCCTGAACATCGGCGCCATGCTGCTGGCCTTCATCGCCCTGATCGCCCTGCTCAACGCCCCGCTGACCTGGCTGGGCGAGGTCACCGGCCTGGCCGGCGCACTCGGCAAGCCGACCAACCTGGCCACCATCTTCGGCTACGTGCTGGCCCCGATCGCCTGGGTCATCGGCACCCCATGGGCCGACGCCACCACGGTCGGCTCGCTGATCGGCCAGAAGCTGGTGATCAACGAGTTCGTGGCCTACATGGACCTGTCCAAGATCATCAACGGCCAGGTGCCGGGCGTGTCGCTGAGCGCCGAAGGCAGCCTGATCGCCACCTACGCACTGTGCGGCTTCGCCAACTTCAGCTCGATTGCCATCCAGCTGGGCGGCATCGGCGGCCTGGCCCCGGACCGCCGCCAGGACCTGGCCAAGTTCGGCCTGCGTGCCGTGCTGGGCGGCACCATCGCCACCCTGATGACCGCTACCATCGCCGGCGTGCTGACCCATTTCGGCTGATCCATCAGCCACCTTAGAGACGTAGATTCCATGAGTTCTGTTGTCGTTGCCGGTTCCTTCAATGTCGACCACGTCTGGCGCTGCGATGCCCTGCCCGCGCCGGGGGCGACCATTGCCGGTCGTTACAGCACCGGTCCCGGTGGCAAGGGCTTCAATCAGGCCGTCGCCGCGCGCCGTGCCGGCGCCGCCACCCACTTCCTCTGCGCGCTCGGCGATGACGCAGGCGGTGCCCTGGCCCGCCAGCTGGCCGGCGCCGACGGCATCGAACTGGTGGCCGAGGCCAGCAGCGAACCGACCGGCACCGCGGGCATCTACGTCGACGCCCGCGGCCGCAACTCGATCGTGATCGGCGCTGGCGCCAACGCTTCGCTGAGCCAGACGTTCATGGAGGCCAACGCCGCCCTGATCGGTGACGCCAAGGTGTTGCTGGCGCAGCTGGAATCGCCGGTGGAGTCGATCGAGAAGGCGCTGGGCCTGGCCCGCGAGGCCGGCGTGCTGACCATGCTCAACGCCGCCCCGGCCAATGCACATTCGACCATCGGCCTGCTCAAGCTGGCCGACGTGCTGACCCCGAATGAAACCGAGTTCGCCGCCCTGCTCGGCCGCCATGTCGGCGAGCGCGTGGAGGCCGACGACGTGGCCGCGCTGGACGGCGCCAGCCTGCACGCGCTGTGCCGCAAGCTGTCCGGCAACACCGTGGTGGTGACGCTCGGCGCGGTGGGCGTGTTCGTCTCGCACGACGAGGACCGCCTGCGTGGCGACGCCCAGCCGTACTACCGCGTGGCTGCCGAGTCGGTGCAGGTGGTGGACACCACCGGTGCCGGCGATGCCTTCAACGGTGCCCTGGCCGCCTCGCTGGCCCATGCCCCGGAAGCGGCCTTCATCAAGCACGTGCGCTTCGCCAACCAGTACGCCGCCCGTTCCACCGAGCACGAGGGCGCCGCCCTGTCGATGCCGCGCATGACCCCGGCCGACGCGGCCTGAGTCATCGCTCCCCGCTGGACCCGCTGACGGCCCGGTAACGGGCCGTCATGCCGTTCAGGCACCGCCCCGCAGCCGGGCAACTAGAATACGCAGATGCAGATCGGCCCCTACACCATCGCCCCGAACGTGGTGCTCGCCCCCATGGCGGGCGTCACCGACAAACCGTTCCGCCAGCTGTGCAAGCGGCTGGGCGCAGGCCTGGCCGCATCGGAAATGACCATCAGCGACCCACGCTTCTGGAACACCCGCAAGTCCATCCACCGCATGGACCATGCCGGCGAGCCGGCACCGATCAGCGTGCAGATCGCCGGCACCGAGCCGCAACAGCTGGCCGAGGCGGCTCGCTACAACGTCGACCACGGCGCGCAGATCATCGACATCAACATGGGCTGCCCGGCCAAGAAGGTCTGCAACGCCTGGGCCGGTTCGGCGTTGATGCGCGACGAGGCGCTGGTGGCGCGCATCCTCGACGCGGTGGTCAAGGCCGTCGAGGTGCCGGTGACGCTGAAGATCCGTACCGGCTGGTGCGCGGACGTGCGCAACGCGCCGACCATCGCGCGCATCGCCGAGGACAGCGGCATCGCCGCGCTGGCCGTGCACGGCCGCACCCGCGACCAGCATTACACCGGCGTGGCCGAGTACGACACCATCGCCGGCATCAAGGCGATGCTGCGCATCCCGGTGCTGGCCAACGGCGACATCGATTCACCCCGGAAGGCCGAGCAGGTGCTCAGGCACACTGGCGCCGACGCGGTGATGGTCGGCCGCGCCGCGCAGGGCCGGCCGTGGATCTTCCGCGAGATCGCGCATTACCTGGCGACCGGCGAGCAGTTGCCGCCGCCGTCGCTGCAGGAAGTACGCGACATCCTGATCGGCCACCTCAACGACCTGCACGCCTTCTACGGCGAGCCGCAGGGCGTGCGCATCGCGCGCAAGCACCTGGGTTGGTACGCCAAGGATCGCCCCGAGAACGCGGCGTTCCGCGCCGTGGTCAATGCCGCCGAAAGCGCCGAGGCGCAGCTGCGGCTCACCGGCGACTATTTCGACGCCCTGATCGCCGGTGAAGTGCCGGCGCTTTCACCGGCTGCCTGAGCGCCAGGCGGCAAACCCGAAGCACGATCCCGGTAGCGGTTCCATAGGCGGCACCAGGAACGCAACGCCCGCCGTAATGGCGGGCGTTGTGGTTCAGGACGTCACACCAGATCCGGATGCCGGTCCACCAGCACCTGCTTGCGTTGCTGCAGGTCGTCGATCTTCGCCTGCAACCCCTCGATCTGTACATCCAGGTCGCCGACGCTGGCCTCGATGTGATCGTAGGCCTGCTGCAGCAGCTCGCGCGCCTCGCGGCGGCTGGAGGCATTGGGCGTATCCCCGCGCAACGGGCGGTTGGCGGTCTCGCGCATCAGCCAGGCCGTGAGCAGCCCCACCAACGCCACCGCCATCAGGTAGTAGGCCGGCATCATCAGGTCGCCGGTGACCTCCACCAGCCAGGCGGCCGCGGTCGGGGTCACGCCACAGATGATCACCGAGATGTTGAACGCCGTGGCCAGCGCGCTGTAACGCACGCGGGTCGGGAACATCGCCGGCAAGGTTGAAGCCATCACGCCGATCAGGCAGTTCAGTAGCACCGCCAGCAACAACAGGCCCACGAAGATCAGGCCGATGTTGCCGCTGGTGATCAGGTGGAAGGCCGGCACCGCACCCACCAGCAGGCCGAGGCTGCCGGCGGCGATGAACGGACGACGGCCGACGCGGTCGCTGGCCCACCCCACCACCGGCTGCACGAACAGCATGCCGATCATCACCACGATGATGATCAGCACGCCGTGGTCCTCGGAGTAGTGCAGGTTGTGCGAGAGGTAGGTCGGCATGTACGTCAGCAGCATGTAGTAGGTGACGTTGGTGACCAGCACGATGCCCACGCAGGCCAGCAACGAGCGCCAGTACCGGCCCACGATCTCCTTGAAGGAAATGCGCGGGGCGCTGCCCACCGCATCCTGGTCTTCCTTCTCCATGCGCTCCAGCTGCTCGGTGAAGGCCGGCGTTTCCTCGGCGGCGTGACGCAGGTACAGGCCGATCAGGCCCAGCGGCGCGGCCAGGAAGAACGGCACGCGCCAGCCCCATTCCAGGAAGCGCGCTTCGCCGAGGATGCTGCTCAGCACCACCACCACGCCGGCGCCGAGCACGAAGCCGGCGATCGAGCCGAAGTCCAGCCAGCTGCTGAGGAAGCCGCGCTTGCGGTCCGGCGCGAACTCGGCGACGAACACCGCCGCGCCGGTGTACTCGCCACCTACCGAGAAGCCCTGCGCCAGCTTGCACAGCAACAGCAGGATCGGCGCGAGCAGGCCGATGCTGTCGTACGAGGGGATCAGGCCAATGCAGAACGTGCTGACCGCCATCAGGATGATGGTGGCCGACAGCACCTTCTGCCGCCCGAACCGGTCACCCATCACGCCGAAGAACACGCCGCCCAGCGGACGCACCAGGAATGGCACCGAGAACGTCGCCAGCGCGGCGATGGTCTGCACGCTGGGCGAGGCTTCCGGGAAGAACACCTTGCCAAGTGCAAAGGCGACAAAACCGTAGACACCGAAATCAAACCACTCCATCGCGTTGCCCAACGCGGCGGCGGTGACGGCTTTCTTGACTTTGCCCTTGTCGATGACGGTGATGTCGTCGATCTGGAGCGGTTCATTGCGAATAGTGGAATCACCTGCAGACATACAGGACCAGTCCTCCCGTTACTGAGTGGGATACGTGCAGGCCCGGGCACGGAACGTCCGGCGCAGGCCGTGATGCGCACGAGTGAATGACCCGCGGCATGCGGCCACGGGAACGGTCGGGGACAGAAAGAACCGGGAACCAGGCCCGGAAAGGCGGAATGCCAGCTGTCCGGATGGCCGGGAGACAATTCCCCTGCGCGGTGCGCGCCGGCCATCAAGCTGGACTACTTTACGCCAGTGCCCGTTAAGCGCATCTAAAGGTCGCCCCGACGCGCATTCATGCAGTACAGGGACGCGAAACTGCGGCGATCAGCGCCGAAACAACACCACCACCCCGGCCGTTGCAAGGCAGCCGACCGCATAACAGGCCACGTCTGCCCACGAGAACGTATTGCCGATCACCGTGTACATCAGGTCACCGCGCACGAATCCCAGCCGCTCGGCGACGGTGAAATACTGCGCGAGCTCGATGCTGCAGGCGAAGGCGAACACCGCCAGCAGCAGTGCCAGGTCGTTGACCCGCACCGCGCTGCGCACCGCCGCGTAGATCAGCACCACGACCAGCACGTCCCCCAGGTAGGCGCGGATCCACGACACATGCGGCAGGCGCGTGGCGATGATCACTTCCAGCGCGAACAGCAGCAACGCCAGCAGGAAGAAGCCCGCGCTGAAACGCAACGACGACGCCCGACGCGCCCGCGGCAGGCCGGTACTCATCGCCAGTTCGCGTTGTCTTCCCAGAACGCGACGGCGCGCTGGTACGCGGCGCGGTCGATCGGCACGCCCGAGCCACCCTCCTCCACGCCCAATGCGTTGCGCATCATCGTGATCGGCGCCATCGGGATCTCTTCCGGCGTGGCCGTGTACAGGCAACCGACCACGCCCCAGTCGGCTTCGATCGGCGCGCCTTCCTTCTGCAACTGCTCGCGGCTGTACAGGATCACCACCAGGTACTCGGCCACCGGCGGTTCGACGCCCTCGAACCAGCGCACCAGCACCGGCAGTTCCTCGCGCGTGCGTGCCTCATAGCCCGAACGCAGCAGGTGGCGGTTGTCGTCGGTGACCGGCACCGTCAGGCAGCGCGTGCCGGTCCAGTTGCGGTACACGTGCAGCTTGCAGAACGGCGCATAGCCGTCCAGCACGCGTTCGGCCGCGTGCGTGTTCAGGTGCTGCTCGAATTCCTCGGCGGTGCAGTCACGGATGGTGTTGGGGCGCGGCGTGCGCGGGAACAGGCGGGTACGGGCGAACGGCGTGAGGAAGATCGACATGGGCGAACCTGTGGAAAGCTGCGCCCATTGTCGGTGATACGACCACGCCGCGGGGACACCCGCCAGCTCAACCGTGTGCGCGTGCCTCGTGCTCGGCGACTTCCACCGAGGGCGTGCGCCAGCCCGACTTCACGCCCCACACGTAGAACACGATGCCGATCGCGGCCACCAGCACCAGGTCCCAGCCGTACGGCAGCAGGCCCCGCCCACCGAAGGTGGTGCTGCCCAGCCATGACACCAGCGCCAGCATCGGCAGGTAGCAGACCAGCCACAGCGCGCCCTTGAACTGGCGGCCGAAGTCATGCCAGCCGATCTTGCGCTGGTAATGGAAGTACACCGGCAGCGCCACCACCATCAGCAGGATGATCTGCCCGGTCAGCGGCCAGCGCGCCCAGTACAGCAGCTCGGTGGCCATCACGAATGCCACCCCGGCCAGCAACGGCAGCGCGAGCACGCGCAGCGGCCGGTGCAGGCCCGGCGCGGTGCGACGCAGCGACATCGCGCTGATCGGACCGGTCATGTACGAGATCACCGTCGCCACCGAGATCACCGCCGCCAAAGTGCCCCAGCCGCGGAAGAAGAACAGGAACAGGAACGACACCGCCAGGTTCACCCACATCGCCGGGCGTGGCACGCCCCAGCGCGGATGGATGCGCCCCAGTGCCTGCGGCGCGGTGCCATTCTGCTGCATGCCGTAGAGCATGCGCGCGGTGGTGGCGGTATAGGTCATGCCGGTGCCGCTGGGGCTGACGAAGGCATCGACGTACAGCAGCATCGCCAGCCACTGCAGGTTGGCCAGCAACGCCAGCTGCGCGAACGGTGAACGGAAATCGACACCGTGCCAGCCAGCCTTTTCCAGCATCTGCGGCGGTACCGCACCGAGGTAGGCCACCTGCAGCAACACATAGACCACGGTGGCCAGCAGGATCGATCCCACCACCGCCATCGGGATGCTGCGCCCCGGGTTGCGCGCTTCGCCGGCCAGGTTCACCGGGCTCTGGAAGCCATTGAAGCTGAAGACGATGCCGGCCGTCGCGATCGCGGTCAGCACCGCGGCGAAATCCAGCGTCGGGCTGCCGGCTCCGTGCAGCCCCACCGAGAAATTCTCGTGGTGGAAGCCACTGGCGATCAGTGCCACCGCGGTCAGGGTCGGCACCACCAGCTTGAACACGGTGATGGCGCTGTTGGAGCGCGCGAACAGCTTCACGCTCCAGAAGTTGATCAGGAAGTAGACCACCACCAGCACCGCCGAGATCAGCAGGCCCGCCGTGGTCAGCTCGCCATGCCCGTCGGGCATCTGCACGTACATGTCCTGGGCCCATTGCCACGGCCACGACGCCATGTACTGCACCGAGGCCTCGGCCTCGACCGGGATCACCGAGACGATGGCGATCCAGTTCGCCCAGGCGGCGATGAAACCCACCAGCGACCCGTGCGAGTAGTGGCTGTAGCGCACCATGCCGCCGGACTCGGGGAACATCGCGCCCAGCTCGGCATAGGTCAGGGCGATGGTCAGGATGATCGCCGCGCCCAGGATCCATGCCCAGATCGCCCCCGGGCCCGCCAGCCCCGCCGCGCGCCAGGCGCCGAACAGCCACCCCGAACCGATGATCGAGCCCAGGCCGGTCAGCATCAGGGCAATGGGGCCGACGTCGCGGCGGATGGCACTGGACGTGTTCATGCGGGTTCCCGGGAAACTGCCGTGGCAACGGAAAGGAAGGTCGATCATCGCAAAGCCCGGCCGGCAGACACCTGCCATCGGTCGTGGTCAGCCAGCTACCGCCACAACCGGCACAACCGGTGAACCCGGGCAGCGCAGTCATGCGCCTGTCCGGGACGCAATGCAAGCCGAAGCCGCCGACCGGCGGCGCTCCGGGGGGAGGGCCGGGCCACGCCCCCCTCACGCCCCGGATGCCGGCAACTGGCCGGTGCATGAACAGCCGCCCCGGCTACGACGCGGCTCCGACACGCTCGCTCCGAAGGTAGGCCATCCCCGTCCATGACCCGCGCCATGTCGACCACGCGCACACTCAGCAAGGTCCCCGCCGTCACCCTCGGTTTCTGGCTGGTCAAGATCCTCGCCACCACGCTGGGCGAGGTCGGCGGCGACGCCGTCACCCTGTCGATGGGACTGGGCTATCTGGTTGGTACCGCGCTGTTTGCCGGCGTGTTCGTCATCGCGGTCAGTGCGCAGATCCGCAGCCGCCACTTCCAGCCCTGGCTGTACTGGTTCGCCATCGTCGCCAGCACCACCGTGGGCACCACCCTGGCCGACTACGTCGACCGCTCGCTGGGCATCGGCTACAGCGGTGGCAGCGCGCTGCTGCTGGCCCTGCTGTTGGCCACGCTGTGGCTGTGGAAACGCAGCACCGGCAGCATCGCGGTGGCCAGCATCACCCAACCGCGCAGTGAGTTCTTCTACTGGCTGACCATCACCTTCTCGCAGACCCTGGGCACCGCGCTGGGCGACTGGGCCGCCGATACCCAGGGACTGGGGTATGGCGGTGGCATCGCCCTGTTCGGTGGCCTGCTGGCACTGGTCGCGGCGCTGTACCTGACCACCCGCACCTCGCGCACCGCCCTGTTCTGGACGGCCTTCATCCTGACCCGGCCGCTGGGCGCGGTGGTCGGCGACTTCCTGGACAAGCCACTGGACCACGGCGGCCTGGCCCTGAGCCGCTACGCCGGCACGGCGGTGCTGCTGGTCGCCATCGTCGCCTGCATCGCGCTGCTGCCACAGCGGGCCGCGCGGCGCGCGCACTGATCCGGGGCGGTCACGCCTGAAACATTTGCACATCCATCTTGATGGAGAGATATAATCGCTCGCATTCGTCATGCCCGGCCCCCTCCATGACCGCGATCAGCTTCGAGTTCTACCCCCCCAAGACCGACGACCAGCGCGCCCAGCTGGACCGCACCGCCGCCAAGCTCAAGGGCCACGCGCCCGAGTACGTGTCCTGTACCTTCGGGGCGGGCGGTTCGACGCTGAGCTACACCTCCGAGACGGTGCGCCACCTCAACCAGCACCATGGCTTCCAGGCGGCGCCGCACCTGTCCTGCGTCGGCGGCACCCGCGAGGAGATCCGCGAGCTGCTCAAGCTGTACCGCGCCATCGGGGTCAAGCGCCTGGTCGCGCTGCGCGGCGACCTGCCCTCGGGCATGGGTTTCCCCGGTGACCTGCGCTACGCCTCCGAGCTGATCGCCTTCATCCGCGCCGAGCATGGCGACGCCTTCCGCATCGAGGTCGGCGCCTACCCGGAGACGCACCCGCAGGCCAACGACGCCCTGGCCGACCTGCGCCACTTCAAGACCAAGATCGATGCCGGCGCCGATGCCGCCATCACCCAGTACTTCTACAACGCCGATGCCTACTTCCATTTCGTCGACGCGGTGACCCGGCTCGGCGTGGACGTGCCGATCATTCCCGGTGTCATGCCGATCTCCAACTTCAGCCAGCTGCGCCGCTTCTCCGAGCAGTGCGGCGCCGAGATCCCGCGCTGGATCAGCAAGCGCATGCAGGCCTATGGCGACGACGCCGAGTCGGTGCGCGCGTTTGGCGCCGACGTGGTCGCTTCGCTGTGCGAGCGCCTGATCGCCGGCGGCGCACCGTCGCTGCACTTCTACACGCTCAACCTGGCCAAGCCGACCAACGCGGTACTGCAGCGCCTCGAGCGCGGCTGAGCCGGCCCACGCCGCATCACTTCCGGCCTGCGGGGGCAGTGGTTACCCTTGCCGGATGCGCACCGTCCTGCTCCTGCTGCTCAGCTGCCTCGCCCTGCCTGCCATCGAGGCACCCGCACAGCAGATCAACCGCTGCACCAACCCGCAGGGCCAGACCGTGTACGGCGACAAGCCCTGCGAAGTGATGGGCGCCCGCGCGCGGCTGTTGCCGCCCGCACGGGCGGCCGGCAGCAGCGGCCTGTACCGCGACAGCTGCGCGCGGCGCTTGAGCGAAGTGGTCGGCATCATCCAGTCAGCCGCCGACGCCCGCGACCCCAACCGGCTGTCCGGCATCTACCTGTGGACGGGCCTGTCCAACGAGGCTGCCACGCGGGTGATGGACCGCCTGGATGACATCGTGCAGCGCCCGCTGGTGGACATCGCGCCGGTGTTCCCGGAAGCCCCTGCCTACGCGCCGGCACCCACGCAACCGTTCACCTATGCCGACGGCACCCCGGTCGACCCTGCCGATGGCAGCGCCGAGGCCCCGGTCGAACACCTGCTCACCAACGTGCAGTACACGCCGCGCAGGCCCGTCGGCCTGCGCCTGGAGCAGACCCTGCCACGCAGCAGCACCCCGAGCCGCACCGTGTTCCGGCTGCGTCGTCAGTACAACTGCTTCTGGATCACGCTGTAAGCACGGCCGGCCACAGCGAACGGATCGCCGCCACGCCCAAGGCGCCATGCTGGCGCGCGGCCTGCACGTCGGCCGCCGCCAGTCCGCCGATCGCATAGATCGGCAATGACACCTGCTCGCGCAGGCGTTCGAACGCCTCCCAGCCCAGCGGCGTCGCATCGGGGTGGGTCGCGGTGGCCCGTACCGGGCCGAGCACCGCAAAGTCGCAGCCCAGTCGTTGCGCGGCCTGCAACTGCGCCAGGTCGTGGCAGGACGCGGCCACCGGCAGCGTCGCCGGCAGTGGGCGCGCCTCCAACGCCAGCAGCTGCTCGCCGCCCAGGTGCACGCCAACCCCCAGCTCCTGCGCCAGGGCGATGTCGCGGTTGACCAGCAGTTCCAGATCCCGCCCGAAGCGCTGCACCGCGCTGCGGGCCAGTGCCTGGCGATCGGCGGCCACCGGCGTGCGCAGCTGGACCCGGCGGATGCCGGAAGCCACGGCGGCCTCGATGCCGGCCAGCCAGGCCGCGTCGCCGTGCAGCGGCTCGGGCGTGACCAGGTAGCACTCCGGCTGGCGCAGCGCCGCCACCACCGGCAGGTCCGCCGGCGGCATCGAGTAGCGCCCCAGCTTGTCCGGCGTCACCCACGTGATCGCCTGCCCTTCGCGGCCGCGCGCCGTCCCTTTCCATTGCCGCACCATGCGCACTTCCAGGCGCAGGCGCTTGTCCGGGTAGAGCTGCGGCACCTCCATCACCCACTCGCCCACCTCGGCCTCGATGCCCAGCTCTTCGTGCAGCTCACGCGCCAACGCCTGCTCGGAGGTTTCGCCGGGTTCGCGCTTGCCACCGGGGAACTCCCACAGGCCGGCCATGTCGCTGTTGCCGGTGCGGCGGTTGAGCAGGATGCGGCCGCGCGCATCGACAATGACGGCGGCCACGACGTGGATTGAACGCAGGGGGGAATTCATGCCACGAGCATGCCGAACAAGCGCCCGCACGCGCAACGGGAACCGTGCGCCACGATCCGGATTCGAGACATCGAACCCAGCCGCGGGAGCGACCGCGGCCGCGAAGCACGGCAGCCCGCCGCACCGGAATCCCCGGCGGTCACCGCGTGCATGGGGCCGGCCGCACCGGCGGCGCGGCCCAGGCCGTTCCTGCCGCTCGCCATGACGAGAACGCCCCGCTTGCGCGGGGCGTTTCGTGGATCAGTTCAACTGGCCGTGGCAGTGCTTGTACTTCTTGCCGCTGCCGCACGGACAGGGGTCGTTGCGGCCGACCTTGACCTCGCCCGAGGCCAGCGCCTGCTCGGCTTCCTCGTCGGCGCTGTAGCCGCCGTTGTCCTGGTGCTGGAACTGCGACATCTTCAGGCGGGCCTCGGCCTGCTGGCGCTCCAGCGCCTCCATCGCCGCCACTTCCTCCTCGCTGCGGATACGCACGCGCGACAGCATCAGGATCACCTCGCGCTTGACGTTCTCCAGCATGTCCGAGAACAGCTCGAAGGCTTCCTTCTTGTACTCCTGCTTGGGCTGCTTCTGCGCGTAACCGCGCAGGTAGATGCCCTGGCGCAGGTAGTCCATGCGGGCCAGGTGCTCCTTCCAGCTCTGGTCGAGCACGGTCAGCATCACGTGCTTCTCGAGCGCCCGCATGGTTTCCACGCCCACGGACACTTCCTTCTGCGCGAAGTGCTCATCCATGAACTCGATGACCTTCTGCGCGATGCCCTCGGCGTCCAGCTCCTCGTGCTGCTTGACCAGCCCGACCACGTCCATCTCCACGCCCAGCTCGGCGTGCAGGGTGGCCTGCAGGCCCGGCAGGTCCCACTGCTCGTCCACCGAATTGGCCGGCACGAAGCGGGTCACCAGGTCATAGATCACATCGCCGCGGATGCCGTCGATGTTCTCCTTGACCGACTCGGCGTCCAGCAGCTCGTCGCGCTGGGCGTAGATCACCTTGCGCTGGTCGTTGTTGACGTCGTCGAAGTCCAGCAGGTTCTTGCGGATGTCGAAGTTGTGCGCTTCGACCTTGCGCTGCGCCTTCTCGATCTGGCGGCTGACCATGCGGTCTTCGATGACGTCGTCTTCCTTCATGCCCATCAGGCGCATCGCCTTCTGCACCCAGTCCGAGGCGAAGATGCGCATCAGGTTGTCTTCCAGCGACAGGTAGAAGCGGGACGAGCCCGGGTCACCCTGGCGGCCGGAACGGCCACGCAGCTGGTTATCGATACGACGCGATTCGTGGCGCTCGGTGCCGACGATGTGCAGGCCGCCAGCGGCCTTCACCGCGTCATGGCGCTCCTGCCAGGCCGCCTTGAGCGCGGCCTTCTGCGCGTCGGTGGCATCCTCGCCCAGCTCGTGCAGCTCGGTTTCCAGCGAGCCGCCGAGCACGATGTCGGTACCGCGGCCGGCCATGTTGGTGGCAATGGTCACCGAGCCCGGGCGGCCGGCGTTGGCGACGATGGTCGCTTCGCGGTCGTGCTGCTTGGCGTTGAGCACTTCGTGCTTCACGCCGGCCTTGCGCAGGTGCTCGGACAGCATCTCCGAGGTTTCGATCGAGGTGGTACCCACCAGCACCGGCTGGCCGCGCTTGGCGCATTCCTCGATGTCGGCCAGCACCGCGTTGAACTTGCCGGTGCGGTTGAGGAACACCTGGTCCGGGTGGTCCTTGCGCACGGTCGGCTTGTTGGTCGGGATCACCACCACTTCCAGGCCGTAGATGCTCTGGAATTCGTAGGCTTCCGTGTCGGCCGTGCCGGTCATGCCGGACAGCTTCTTGTACATGCGGAACAGGTTCTGGAAGGTGATGCTGGCCAGCGTCTGGTTCTCGCGCTGGACCGGCACGCCTTCCTTCGCTTCCACCGCCTGGTGCAGGCCATCGGACCAGCGGCGGCCGGCCAGGGTACGGCCGGTGAACTCGTCGACGATCACCACTTCGCCATCACGCACGATGTAGTCCACGTCACGCTGGTAGATCGCGTGCGCGCGCAGGGCGGCGTTGAGGTGGTGGACGACGGTCAGGTTCTGCGCGGCGTACAGGCCGTTGTCGTTGTCCTCGCCGATGATGCCGGCTTCGCGCAGCAGGGTCTCGGCATGCTCCATGCCGGCCTCGGACAGGTAGACCTGCTTGCCCTTCTCGTCCACCCAGTAGTCGCCCTCGCCGTCCTCGGCGTCCTGGCGGATCAGGTGCGGCACCACGCGGTTGACGCGGATGTACAGCTCCGGGGAATCGTCGGCCGGGCCGGAGATGATCAGCGGGGTACGCGCCTCGTCGATCAGGATCGAGTCGACTTCGTCGACGATGGCGTAGTGCAGGCCGCGCTGGTAACGGTCGGCGCGGGTCAGCGCCATGTTGTCGCGCAGGTAGTCGAAGCCGAATTCGTTGTTGGTGCCGTAGGTGATGTCGCAGCCATAGGCTTCGCGCTTGTCGCCGTGCGGCATGCCCGGGTAGACCACGCCCACGCTCAGGCCCAGCCAGTTGTACAGCTTGCCCATCTGCGCGGCGTCGCGGCGGGCCAGGTAGTCGTTCACGGTGACCACGTGGACGCCCTTGCCTTCCAGCGCATTGAGGTAGACCGGCAGCGTTGCCACCAGGGTCTTGCCTTCACCGGTACGCATTTCGGCGATCTTGCCCAGGTGCAGCACCATGCCGCCGATCAGCTGCACGTCGTAATGGCGCATGCCCAGCACGCGCTTGGATGCCTCGCGGCAGACCGCGAAGGCCTCCGGCAGCACCTTGTCCAGGGTTTCACCGCCGGCGATGCGCTCGCGGAACGCGGTGGTCTTGGCTTTGAGCTGGTCGTCGGAGAGCGTCTGGATCTCCGGCTCCAAGGCATTGATCTTGGCGACGATACGGTTGAGCTGGCGCAGCTGGCGCTCGTTACGGCTGCCAAAAACGCGGGTAAGCAGGCTGTTGATCATTGAAGGAACCGGTTTGAATGAAATGCCGCGCGACGCAGGATCCCCCCCGGGTTCACCTCGTCACAAACGAAACAGGGCGCAATGCGCCCTGTCTATGGCAACGCCTATTGTAGCTTGGGGCGGGGGCTTGGCGATTCAAGCCACCCGCACCCGGCAAACATCAGCCCCGGCTGAGACGGCCGACCGGGGTGTTGCCACCCTCGCCCAGGAACTTGCGCGGGTTCATGACCTGGCCGTTCTGCCAGACCTCGAAGTGCACGTGGGCACCGGTGGAGCGGCCGGTGGAGCCGGCCTTGGCCACTTCCTGCCCGGCCCGGACCAGCGCACCTTCGCGCACGGTCAGGCGGGAGTTGTGGGCGTACAGGGTCTTGTAGCCGTTGCCGTGGTCGATCTCGACCACGTTGCCGTAGCCGCCCTTGACCCCGGAATAGCTGACCACGCCATCGGCCACGGCCATGACCGGGTCGCCGACGCGGGCGTGGAAGTCCATGCCCTTGTGGTTGCCGGCACCGCGGCCGAACGGGTCGGCGCGGGTACCGAAGCTGGAGGTGATGTAGGTGTTGCTGATCGGCATGCGCGAGGGCACGGCGTTCTGCTCGAGCTGGTGGTCGAACAGCAGCGACTCCAGCACCGACAACTGCTTGCCTGAAGCAGCGAAACGCTGCTCCAGCACCTGTAAGTCGCTGTTGACCGCGTTGGCCGGGATGTCCTGGGTCGGGCCCGGATCGCCGTCACCCATGCCGGGGGTTTCGTTGAAGTCGAACTCGCCGTCCTGCAGCTTGCCCATCTGGGTCAGGCGCTCGCCCAGGGCGTTCAGGCGCGTGGCCTGGGCCTGCAGCTCGCCCAGGCGGGCGGCCAGCGCATTGACCTGGGTCTGTGCGTCGGCACGGACCTTGGCCAGCTCCTGCTCCTGGTGGTCGACCTTGGCTTGCAGGGCCGAATCCCCGACCATGCCCAGCGCGAAGCTCATCGCCACGCCCATCAGGCACCCCAGTCCAAGTACGCTGCCCAGCAACGCCTTGGGTCGATCCTCGAAGTACATCTGAACGCGTGCGAGCGGCGTCTTGGCCTGCGGTTCACGCGTTTTGATTACGATCTTTTTGAATGCCATTGAAGAATTCTTATGTCTGAGCCGAAATCCAGCGTTCGTTCCCGTTCCGCGCCCAAGCAGGCGCTGGAAGCGGTGATGGCGGACAAAGCTGGAAACCCGTTGCGACGAGCCCTGTGGCTCGATGCGCTGGACCGGCAGTTGCGCCCCCATTTGCCGCCGGCGCTGGCAAACCGTTGCCGGTTGGCCAATGTGGACGGCGAACACCTCGTTTTTCTCGTCGAATCGCCGGTGTGGCATGCCAAGGTAAGGCTTGCCGAAGGCCAGCTGATCGACGCGGCCCGATCCATCGGGCTGAAGGTCACACGGGTGACCGTCAAGACTGCCACTGCGCCACCGCACTCCCCAGTGCGTAACGACCAGCGCAGTACCGCAGTGTCGGAAGCCACGCACAAAGGCCTGCGTGACGCCCTGGCTGCCCTTCAGGATGTGAAACCCACGCGTTCCTGAAACCACCGGGGCCCTGGGGCCCCGGTTCCCGTCCGCCACCCCGAGGGGGGACAAACAGGAAGCCGGCAGGAATCCTAGCCGCCGAATGCGACCGGGGAGTTAGTCTTTTGTTAATTTTTAGTTAAATTCAGGCTCGAACCCGCGCGAGGTTCACATTTCGACAACACAGCTGTCCGCCTGTCCGTGGGACAGAACAGGACACATGCGCGGGTGAGCACCCGGCTCAGGCCAGGGCGGGGACACCGTAGACCACCGGGTCGGTGGCGGTGGGGGACGCGTAGCTGGCCCATTCCCAGGCGCTCTGGTCGGCCAGCAGGGCACGCACCAGCTTGTTGTTGAGCGCATGGCCGGACTTGAAGCCCTCGTAGGCCCCGAGCACCTGACCACCGGCCAGGTACAGGTCGCCGATGGCATCGAGAATCTTGTGACGCACGAACTCGTCGGCGTAGCGCAGGCCGTCGTCGTTGAGCACGCGGAACTCATCCAGCACGATGGCATTGTCCATCGAGCCGCCCAGGCCCAGGTTGCGCTCGCGCATGTACTCCAGGTCGCGCATGAAGCCGAAGGTGCGCGCGCGGGAGATTTCCTTGATGTAGGCGGCCGTGGAGAACTCGACCTCGGCGCGCGACTGCTTGGCCGGGATCATCGGGTGGTCGAACTGGATGGTGAAGCCCAGCTTGTAGCCCTCGTACGGGTCGAAGCGGGCGACCTTGTCGCCGTCGCGCACTTCCACCGTCTTGAGGATGCGCAGGAAACGCTTGGGCGCGTCCTGCTCGATGATGCCCGCCGACTGCAGCAGGAACACGAACGGGCCGGACGAACCGTCCATGATCGGCAGCTCGGCCGAGGACAGCTCGACGATGGCGTTGTCAACGCCCAGGCCGGCCAAGGCCGACATCAGGTGTTCGACGGTCTGGATCTTGGCGCCTTCGCAGGTCAGGCCGGTGCACAGCGTGACTTCGGTGACCAGGTCGGCACGGGCCGGCACTTCGACCACGGGCTCCAGGTCGACGCGGCGGAACACGATGCCATGGTCCACCGGCGCAGGGCGCAGGGTCATGTAGACCTTGTCACCGCTGTGCAGGCCGACGCCGGTGGCGCGGATCGTGTTCTTGAGGGTGCGTTGCTGGATCATGGACTCGGAACCGGGAAAGCCGCGCATGCGCGGCCGGGGACAAACAAGAATAACACGCGTTCACACGCAGCCCTGGCCCACTGAAACGAGGCGCCTGCCGCGATTCAGGACGGAAAATGCCGCCGGGCCTGCCCTGGCCCGGCGACAAAGGACATGGATATTGCCCGTCGGGGTGGACGGCCCCGACGTGTATTGCCTTGCCACGGGCCAGGCCTGCCCCGGCCTGCCGTCATCGGCAGGCGCAGGGGCCGGCACGCCCGGTCATGCCGGCCGGATCAGTCCGCCTGACGGCGCAGGAACGCCGGGATGTCCAGGTAGTCGCTCGGCAGTTCGGCGGCGGCCGGGGTCGAAGCCGATGCCGACGAGGCGGCAGCGGTATCGGCGCTCGGACGACGCAGGCCCATGCCCAGCGAGTTGCCGGCGGCCTTGGCCACGGCATCGGCCGGGCTTTCGTACTCGCCGAACTCGGCCTGGCCGGTGGTGGCGTTGCGGACCAGCTTGATCGGTGCGCGTTCGCCGGCACGCGGCGCGGCGCCCTTGGCAACGGCACGGTTCAGGCCGGTGGCCACCACGGTCACGCGCACTTCGTCCTGCATGTCCGGGTCGAGCACGGTGCCCACCACCACGGTGGCGTCCTCGGAGGAGAAGCCGTCGATGGTGCGGCCGATCTCGTCGAACTCGCTCATGGTGAAGTCCGGGCCGGCGGTGATGTTGACCAGGATGCCGTTGGCACCGGCCAGGTTCACGTCGTCCAGCAGCGGGTTCTGGATGGCGGCCTCGGCGGCGGCCTGGGCGCGGTCATCGCCACGCGCGGTGCCGGTGCCCATCATGGCCAGGCCCATCTCCGACATCACGGTGCGCACGTCGGCGAAGTCGACGTTGATCAGGCCCGGACGCACGATCAGGTCGGCGATGCCCTGCACGGCGCCCTGCAGCACGTCGTTGGCGGCACGGAAGGCCTGCACCATGGTGGCGTTGCGGCCGAGCACGGTGATCAGCTTCTCGTTCGGGATGGTGATCAGCGAGTCGACGTGCTGGCTCAGTTCCTCGATGCCCTTCAGCGCGACCTGCATGCGGCGACGGCCTTCGAACGGGAACGGCTTGGTGACCACGGCCACGGTCAGGATGCCCATTTCCTTGGCCAGCTGCGCCACCACCGGCGCGGCGCCGGTGCCGGTGCCGCCGCCCATGCCGGCGGTGATGAACACCATGTCCGCCCCCTGCAGGGCGTCCATGATGCGCTCACGGTCTTCCAGGGCGGCCTGGCGGCCGACTTCCGGGTTGGCGCCTGCGCCCAGGCCCTTGGTGACGTTGGTACCCAGCTGCAGCTGCAGCTTGGCACCGCAATTCTTGATGGCCTGCGAGTCGGTGTTGGCGGTGATGAACTCCACGCCATCCACGCTGCTGTTGACCATGTGCGCCACGGCGTTGCCGCCGCCGCCGCCCACGCCAACCACCTTGATCACCGCGTTCGGTGCCATCTTTTCAATCAGTTCGAAATGCGCCATGTCCATGTCCTCTCTATTGCCGTGATTGGGTCGGGCATCCGGGAAGCATCCTTCTCCTTCTGCGCCCGCCCGCACCGGCGAGTTTTAGTTGATGTACCGCCCGGGCTGCCCCTGCGCGGCGTTGTTGCCTGTATCAATGACTGCGTTACTGCACTTCGTCTTGCCCTGCCTACCACTTCACTGCACTACTGCCGCGACGCTCAGAACTCGCCGCGGAACCAGTTCTTCAATTTGTTGAACACGCTGCCGGCGCGCCCGGTGGGCAACGACGGACGACGCGGATGCTCGATCTGGCTGCCCATCAGCAGCAGGCCCACGCCGGTGGCATGCACCGGGTTACCCACCACTTCGCCCAGCCCGGTGACGTGCTGCGGGATGCCCACGCGTACCGGCATCTGCAGCATTTCCTCGGCCAGCTCGACCACGCCTTCCATCTTCGAGGCGCCGCCGGTGAGCACCACGCCGGCGCGCACCATCTCCTCGAAGCCGGAACGGCGCAGCTCGGCCTGCACCATTTCAAAGATTTCCTCGTAGCGACCCTGCACCGCCTGCGCCAGCGAATGGCGCGGCATGCGACGCGGCGGACGGTCGCCGACCGACGGCACCTGGATGCTCTCCTCGGCGGTGGCCAGCTGCGCCAGTGCGCAGGCGTAGCGCACCTTGATCTGCTCCGCTTCCGGGGTCGGGGTACGCAGCATGTGGGCGATGTCGTTGGTGACGTGGTCACCGGCGATCGGCAGCGAGGCGGTGTGGCAGATCGCGCCCTGCACGTACACCGCGATGTCGGTGGTACCTGCGCCGATGTCCACCAGCACCACGCCCAGCTCGCGCTCGTCGGCGGTCAGCACCGCCACGCTGGAGGCCAGCGAGGACAGCACCAGGTCGTCGACCTGCAGGCCGCAGCGCTGCACGCACTTGCTGATGTTGGCCGCGGCCGACTGCGCGCACACCACCAGGTGCGCATGCACCTCCAGGCGCACGCCGGTCATGCCGACCGGGTTGCGGATGCCTTCCTGCGAGTCGTCCAGCACGTACTCGCGCGGGATCGCATGCAGGATCTTCTGGTCGGCCGGGATGGCGACCGCCTTGGCCGCTTCCAGCACGCGGTCCAGGTCGCCCCAGCTGACCTCGCCTTCGCGGATCGGGGTGATGCCCTGCGAGTTGCGGCACTGCACGTGGTTGCCGGAGATCGAGGCATAGACCGAACGGATCTCGCAGCCGGCCATCAGCTCGGCTTCCTCGATGGCGCGCTGGATCGACTGCACGGTGGATTCGATGTCCACCACCACGCCGCGCTTGAGGCCGCGCGATTCGTGCGAGCCGATGCCGATCACCTCGATCGGGCTGCCCGGCGAGTACTCGCCCACCAGCGCCACCACCTTGGAGGTGCCGATGTCCAGGCCGACGATCAACGATTTGTCACCCTTGCGATTCATGTCCTGTCCTGCGTCTGCTTTGTTGCCGGCGGCGGGGTTCCCCAGCTCAGCGTGAAACCGTTGGTATAGCGAAGGTCGGCGCGCACGATCGGCACCTGGGTGCGCGTGAGCTGCGGCAGCACCCGCACGAAGCGGGCCAGGCGCGTGCGTGCGTCATTGCGGCCGACGATGATCTCGGTGCCGTTGTCCAGCGCCAGCGACCAGCTGCCACGGGCGTCCATCACCACCTGGTGCACGTCCACCCCGGCCGGCGCGAACAACGCGCGCGAGTCGTTGTAGAGCTCGACCACTTCGGCGGTCTTGCTGTCCGGGCCATCGAGCAGCGGCAGCGGCGCGTCCTCCAGGCCATGCGGCACGGCGAACAGGCGGCCCTGCTCGGACAGCAGCCGGTCCTTGCCCCAGCGGGCGAACGGCTTGTGCTCGACGATGGTCACTTCCAGCACGTCCGGCCACTGCTTGCGCACCTGCGCGCTCTCCACCCACGGCAGCTTCTGCACGGCGCTCTGCGCGTCCTGCAGCTCAACCGCGAAGTAGCCGGCGCGTGCATACGGCAGCAGGGCTTTCTGCAGCTGTTCACCGGAGACCCGCTTGAATTCGCCGTGCACGCGCAGCTTGGCCAGCGGCCAACGCTCGGCGCCGACCCAGCCGTTGAGCACGGCCACCACCGGCAGCGCCACCAGGGCGATGGCCAGCAACCAGGCGAGCATGCGCAGGAGCGCGTTCATCGCGCGCCCTCCCCCGCATTCCGCGCACGCGCGGCCGACACCGACCGCGGCGCGGCGATGTGGGCGGGCATGGACGGGAATGCGTGGCGGTTCATTCGGCCGGGTGCTCCTTGAAGCCTTCGGTCACCACCGTCTGGGCCACCGCGCCGATGTCGCCGGCCCCCATCATCAGCAGCAGGTCGCCGTCCTGCAGGACGTCCGGCAGCACCGAGGCCAGGTCGGCCGCCTGGCCGACCACCACCGGCTCGCTGCGACCGCGTGCGCGGATGGCGCGTGCCAGCGACTTGGAATCGGCACCCGGGATCGGCGCTTCGCCGGCCGGGTAGACCTCGCTCAGCACCAGCGCGTCCACTTCGGACAGCACCGCGGCGAAGGCATCGAACTGGTCACGGGTACGGCTGTAGCGGTGCGGCTGGAAGGCCACCACCAGGCGCTGCGACGGCCAACCGCCGCGGGCAGCGGCGAACACCGCCGCCAGCTCGCGCGGGTGATGGCCGTAGTCGTCGATCACCCGTACCTTGGCCCCCTTGTGGGTGGTCACGATGCCCAGGTCGTTGAAGCGGCGGCCGACGCCTTCGAACTTCTCCAGCGCGGCGGCGATGGCTTCCGGGGCCACGCCCAGCTGCCAGCCCACCGCAGCGGCGGCCAGCGCGTTGAGCACGTTGTGCTTGCCCGGCAGGGCCAGCTTGACCGGCACCGAGCTGCCTTCGGGCAGGCGCAGGGTGAAGCGCATGCAGGCGCCGTCCTGGACCACGTCCTCGGCACGCACGTCGGCATTGCTGCTCATGCCGTAGCTCATCACGTGGCGCGGGGTCTTGGCCGCCAACGCCGCCACTTCCGGGTCGTCGATGCACAGCACCGCCAGGCCGTAGAACGGCAGGCGCTGCAGGAACTCGGCGAATGCGGCCTGGACGCGGGCGAAGTCGTTGCCGTAGTTCTCCAGGTGATCCGCATCGATGTTGGTGATCACCGCCACCAGCGGGTTCAGGCGCAGGAAGCTGCCGTCGCTCTCGTCGGCCTCGGCCACCAGCCACTGGCCACCGCCGAGCTTGGCGTTGGCGCCGGCGGCCAGCAACTGGCCACCGATCACGAAGGTCGGGTCCAGGTTGCCTTCGCTCAGCACCGCGGCCGTCAGCGAGGTGGTGGTGGTCTTGCCGTGCGTGCCGGCCACCGCGATGCCGCGACGGAAGCGCATCAGCTCGGCCAGCATCGCCGCGCGCGGCATGATCGGGATGCGCTGGCTGCGCGCCTCCATCAGCTCCGGGTTGTCCTCGCGGATGGCGCTGGAGACGACGATGCAGTCGGTGCCCAGCACGTTGGCGGCCGAGTGGCCGCGCATCACGCGCGCACCCAGCCGCGACAGGCGACGGGTAGCCGCGTTGTCGGCGTTGTCCGAACCGGAGACTTCGTAGCCCAGGGTCAGCATGACTTCGGCGATGCCGCTCATGCCGGTGCCGCCGATGCCGACGAAGTGCACGCGCGGGAACGCGCGGACCAGGTCGTTGGTGTCGTGGAGGCGACGGATCATGCCCGGCCTCCGGTGTGGCGGGCGCGGGTGCGCGGTGCCGTGTTCATGCTGCTTCCTCGAGAATGATGTCCGCGATGCGTTCAGCCGCATCGACCTTGGCCAGCGCACGCGCGGCTTGCGCCATCTGCATGCGGTGGGCCGGCGTATCGGCAAGCGTGCGCAGCACGCCTTCCAGGTTTCTGGCCAGCGCGTCGTCCTGCTTGAGCAGTTCGGCGGCACCGCGCTCGACCAGGTATTCGGCATTGCGGGTCTGGTGGTCATCCACCGCCGCGGCGAACGGCACCAGCACGCTGCCCACGCCCACCGCGCACAGCTCGGCCAGCGTCGAAGCACCGGCGCGGCACACCACCAGGTCGGCCCACGCATAGGCGGCGGCCATGTCCTTGATGAAGGCATCGACGCGGCCGTCCACGCCCGCGGCGCGGTAGGCCTGCAGGGCTTCCTCGTGCAGCTTCTCGCCGCACTGGTGCCAGACCTCGATGGCCACGCCGCCACCGAGCGCGGCCAGTGCCTGGGGCACGGCGTTGTTCAAGGCGCGTGCGCCCTGGCTGCCGCCCAGCACCAGCAGCCGCATCGGGCCACTGCGTCCGGCCAGGCGCACGTCCGGCGCCGGCAACGCGGCGATCTCCTCGCGCACCGGGTTGCCCACGGCTTCCTCGCGACCATTGGCGAAACTGCCCGGGAAACCGGTCAGCACGCGCCGCGCGAAGCGCGACAGGATGCGGTTGGTCATGCCCGGCGCGCGGTTCTGCTCGTGCACCAGCAACGGCAGCCCGTGCAGGCGCGCGGCCATGCCACCCGGGCCGGCGGCGAAGCCACCGAAGGCCACCACCGCGCGCGGGTTGCGCTCGCGCAGCACGTAGCCGGCGCCGCGGATGGCGCGCAGCACGCGCATCGGCGCACCCAGCAAGGCCAGCTTGCCCTTGCCGCGCAGGCCGGAGATGGCCAGCGTGTCGATCGGGATGTCGTGCTGGGGGACCAGCCGGGTTTCCATCGCGCCATCGGCGCCCAGCCACACCACCGGCACGCCACGCGCGCGCAGCACCTTGGCCACGGCCAGGCCGGGGAAGATGTGGCCACCGGTACCGCCGGCCATGATCATCACCGGGCGTGCCTGGGCAGTGGACGCGGTCATCAGGCGATCCTCCCGAAGGTCGGTTCGACCCGTTGCTGCATGCGGCTGGTACCGCGCGCCGAGCTGTCGCGCCCGTTGGCGGCCTGCAGCGCGGCGGCCACCTCGGTGGCCGAACGGCGCTCGGCGCTGTCGTCCTCGGCGGCAGCAACCACCGGTTCGATGTCCTCGCGGAATTCCTGGCGGCGCACGGCGCGGTTGTATTCGTAGGACACGCGCAGCAGCAGGCCCATCGCCACGCAGGTCATCATCACGCTCGAGCCACCGGAGGAGATCAGCGGCAGGGTCAGGCCCTTGGTCGGCAGCATGCCCAGGTTCACGCCGATCGAGACGAAGGTCTGCAGGCTGATCCACAGCGCGATGCCGAAGGCGATGTAGCCGGCGAAGTGGCGGCGCATCTCGATGCAGCGCATGCCCAGCCAGAACGCACGGCCGACCAGCAGCGCGTACAGGCCGATGATCGCGCACACCCCCAGGAACCCCAGCTCCTCGGCGATCACCGAGAAGATGAAGTCGGTATGCGATTCGGGCAGGTAGTTCAGCTTCTGGATCGAGGCACCCAGGCCGACGCCGGTCCACTCGCCGCGGCCGATCGCCATCAGCGCGTTGGACAGCTGGTAGCCCGAGCCGAGCTGGTCCTGCCACGGGTCCATGAACGAGGTGACGCGGCGCATGCGGTACGGCTCGAAGATCACCAGCAGCACCAGCGCCGGCAGCATCAGCAGCACCGGCAGGATGATGCGCTTGATCTGCGCGCCACCGAGCACCAGCATGCAGGTGGTGATGCCCAGCAGCAGCATCGAGGAGCCGAAGTCCGGCTGCATCAGCAGCAGGCCGACCAGCAGGCCGACCACGCCGACCGGCTTGAGCATGGCGACCCAGGTCGCGTTGACCTCGTCGCGGAAGCGCACCAGGTAGCTGGACAGCCACACGATGTACAGCACCTTCACCGCTTCCACGGTCTGGAACTTGGACACGCCCAGGTTGATCCAGCGCCGCGCGCCGTTGACGCTGCTGCCCAGGCCGGGGATGAACACCACGATCAGCAGCGCGAAGCAGCCCAGCAGCAGCAGCTGGTTGTACTTCTCGATTTCCTTCAGCTCCACGCGCATCGCCACCGCGGCCAGCACCACGCCGATGGCGATGAACATCAGGTGGCGGGTCAGGTAGTAGAACGGACTCTGCGTCAGCGCGATGGAGCTGGAAGCCACCATCACGATCCCGATCGAAGCCAGCGCCATGGCGGCGCCCAGCAGCCACTTGTCGTAGCTGCCGCCGATGGCTTCCAGTCGGGTTGCCTGACGCGAGTAATCGTCCATCAGCGCACCTTGAGCGTTGCCAGGCCGATCAACACCAGCACCACCGAGATGATCCAGAAGCGCACGATCACGCGCGGCTCCGGCCAGCCCTTCAGTTCGAAGTGGTGGTGGATCGGGGCCATGCGGAACACGCGCTTGCCGGTGAGCTTGAACGAGGCCACCTGGATCATCACCGACAGGGTCTCGATCACGAACACGCCGCCCATCACCACCAGCACCAGCTCCTGGCGCACGATCACGGCGATGGTGCCCAGCACCGCGCCCAGCGCCAGTGCGCCGACGTCACCCATGAACACCATGGCCGGATAGGTGTTGAACCACAGGAAGCCCAGGCCGGCGCCGGCGATGGCCGCGCAGATGATGACCAGCTCGCCGGCGCCCGGGATCTGCGGGATCTGCAGGTAGCTGGAGAACACCGCGTTGCCGGAGGCATAGGCGAACACGCCCAGCGCGCAGGCGACCAGCACGGTCGGCATGATCGCCAGGCCATCCAGGCCATCGGTCAGGTTGACCGCGTTGGAGAAGCCGACGATCCAGAAGTAGGCGATGGCCACGAAGCTGATGCCCGCCAGCGGCAGCGCGATCGACTTGAACATCGGGATGTAGAACGTCAGCGCCGCCGGCACGTCGGCGGTGTAGAACAGGAACAGGCCGGCGGCCAGGCCGAAGATCGACTGCAGCAGGTACTTCCAGCGCGACTTCAGGCCGTTCGGGTCGCGCCTGGCGATCTTGATCCAGTCGTCGTACCAGCCGATGGCGCCGAAGCACAGCATCACCACCAGCACCAGCCACACGTAGCGGTTGCGCAGGTCGCCCCACAGCAGCACCGAGATCAGCACGGTGGTCAGGATCAGGCCACCGCCCATGGTCGGCGTGCCGGCCTTGGAGAAGTGCGACTGCGGGCCATCCTTGCGGATCGGCTGGCCGCCCTTGAGCTGGGCCAGGCGACGGATCGCGATCGGGCCCAGCCACAGCGACAGCGACAGCGCGGTCAGCGCCGCCAGGATGCCGCGGAAGGTAAGGTAGTTGAACAGGCGGAAGAGGCCGTCCAACTGCTGCAGCCATCGGGCCAGTTCAAGCAACATGCGGGGTTTCCTCGCCGCGCGGCAACAGCGCGGTCACGATCTTGTCCATGGCGCTGCCGCGCGAGCCCTTGACCAGGCAACGCACGCCAGCATGAAGTTCGGTTTCCAGCGCGGCCGCCAGCGCGGCATGGCTGTCGAAATGACGGCCGCCTTCGCCGAAGGCGGTCGATGCGGCCTCGCTCAACGGCCCCAGCGTGTACAGGCGCTTGAGGCCGGCCGAGCGGGCGCGCTGCCCGGCCTGCGCATGCAGCGCGCGTGCATCCGGGCCCAGTTCGCGCATGTCGCCCAGCACCAGCCAGCCTTCTTCCTGGCCTGCGGCCAGCGCGCTGATCGCCGCGGCCAGCGAACCGGGGTTGGCGTTGTAGCTGTCATCGACCAGCACCGCGCCGTTGGCCAGCACGTGGGCAACCTGGCGGCCGGCGACCGGGCGCGCCTGCGCCAGGCCCTGGATCACCAGCGGCAACGCGATGCCGGCGGCCAGCGCCAGCGTCGCGGCGGCCAGTGCGTTGAGCACGTTGTGGCGGCCCGGCAACTGCAGCGCCACCGCGGCCTCGCCCTGCGGCGCGTGCAGCTGGAAGCGCGAGCTGCCCTGGCCCAGCACGATGCCGGTGGCGGTGACCTCGGCGCTGGCCTCCAGGCCGAAGCGCAGCACCCGATGGCTGCCGGCACGGGCCACGAAGTACGGTGCGAACGCATCGTCGGCATTGACCACCGCCACGCCGTCGGCGCGCAGGTCGTCGTAGACCGCCGCCTTGGTGTTGGCGATCTCCAGCAGGCTGCCCATGCGCTCCAGGTGCGCCGGCGCGACGTTGTTGACGAGCGACACGTCCGGCGCGGCGATGGCGGTCAGGTAGGCGATGTCGCCCGGCTTGCCGGTGCCCATCTCGTAGATGGCGAAGTCGGCATCGTCCGGCGCATCGATCACCGCCAGCGGCAGGCCGATCTCGTTGTTGCGGTTGCCCGGCGTGGCATGCACGTGCAGGCCCTGCACGGCGGCGGCGTGCTGCAGGATCGCCAGCAGCAGGTTCTTGACGCTGGTCTTGCCGTTGCTGCCGGTGATGGCGAACACGCGCGTGGCGCGGCCCTGCTGCATGCCGGCGGCGATGCGGGCCAGGGCCAGCGCGGTGTCGGCGACCACGACCTGTGGCACGTCCAACGGCTGCAGCGTATCCACCAGCAGCGCGCTGGCGCCACGGGCCACCGCGTCGGCGGCGAAGTCGTGGCCGTCGAAGCGCTCGCCGCGCAGTGCCACGTACAGGCTGCCGGCGGCGAGCGTACGGGTGTCGTTGCCAATGGCGTCGATCGCCACGTCCTCGCCGTGGATCTCACCGCCGGCCCAATGCGCGATCAGCGACAGCGGGGTGCGCTTCATGCGGTCACCTCCCCGTTCGCCGAGCGTGCCTGCAGCGCGCGCGATGCCACGTCGGTGTCATCGAAAGGATGTTTGATACCTGCAATCTCCTGGTAGGGCTCGTGGCCCTTGCCGGCGACCAGCACGATGTCGCCCGGGCCCGCCTGCGCGACGGCCGCGCCAATGGCGCGGGCACGGTCACGCTGCACGTTGACCCGGGACGGATCGGCGAAGCCGGCCATGATGTCGGCGACGATCACGTCGCCGTCCTCGCCGCGCGGGTTGTCGTCGGTGACGAACACCACGTCGGCCAATTCCTCGGCAATGGCCGCCATCTGCGGGCGCTTGCCGGTGTCACGCTCGCCACCGCAGCCGAACACGCACAGCAGGCGGCCATCGAGGTGGCCATGCAGGCTGCGCAGCGCCTGCTCCAGTGCGTCGGGCGTGTGCGCGTAGTCGATGACCACGGTCGGTTCACCGTGGCCGCCGAGACGGTTCATGCGGCCACGGATCGGCTGCAGCTGCGCCAGCACCTGGGCGATGGTCGCCGCCGGCTGGCCCAGGCCATGCAGCGCACCGGCCACCGCCAGCAGGTTGTCGACGTTGAAGCGCCCCAGCAGCGGCGAACGCAGCGCGAAGCGCGCGTCCCCGATCACCAGCTCGAAGCCGATGCCCTGCCCGTCCAGCACCAGTTGCTCGGCGCGCACGCTGGCACCGGCCTGGCCGGTCGAGCTCAGGCCGATGGCCTGCACGCCTTCGGCCAGGGTGGTGATCAGGTCGCGGCCGAACGCATCGTCCAGGTTGATCGCCGCCGCCTTCAGGCCCGCACGGTGGAACAGCCGGGCCTTGGCCGCGCCGTAGGCTTCCATGCTGCCGTGGTAGTCCAGGTGGTCGCGGGTGAGGTTGGTGAACACCGCCACGTCGTAATGCACCGCATCCACGCGCCCCTGGTCCAGGGCGTGCGAGCTGACTTCCATCGCCACCGCGACGGCGCCGCCGTCGCGCAGCTGGGCCAGCACGTCATGCATCTGCAGCACCAGCGGCGTGGTGAAGCCGGTCGGCACGATGTTGCCGTACAGGCCCACGCCGAGCGTGCCGATCGAGCCACTGGCGATGCCCAGCAGGTGCCATGCCTGGGTCAACAGCTGCACGGTCGAGGTTTTGCCGTTGGTGCCGGTGACGCCGACCATGGTCATCGCACGCGACGGCTGGCCATGGAACTGGTCGGCCATCATGCCCATGCGCTGGCGCAGGCCCGGCACCGCGATGGCATCGGCCGGGGCCGGCAGCTCGGCCGGGGCCGGCGGCTCGAACAGCACCACCGAGGCGCCGTTGGCCCTGGCCTGCTCGACGAAACCCAGGCCATGCGCGCCGAAGCCGGCAATCGCCACGAAGGCATCGCCGGGGCGCACGTGGCGCGAGTCGAGCACCAACCCGCTGATCTGCGGGTCGTGCGGCAGGGCCAGGTCAGGCAGCAGGTGGGACAACAGCATCGTGCGGCTCACTGGCGCACCTCCGTCGTGGCAGGCGCAGGCGCACTGGCCGTTGGCAGTGCGGCGTCGAATTCGGTTTCAGCGTTGGTGGCTTCGGCGGCGTCCTGCGGGATCGGCAGCGGTGCCGTGCTGCTGCCCGGCTTGCCCCCGACCTTGCCCGCGGCCTGCGCCGCCAACCACGACTGGATGTCGTCCGGCGGCACGTCCATCAGGCGCAGCGTGCCTTCCATCACGTGGTGGAAGACCGGCGCGGACACCAGGCCGCCGTACTGCAGGCTGCCCTGCGGGTCGTTGACCACGATCACCGCGGCATAGCGCGGGTTGGTGGCCGGCACCACGCCGGCGAACAACAGGTTGTAGTGGCCGCGCTCGTAGCCGTTGGGACCATTCTTGCGCGCGGTGCCGGTCTTGCCGGCGACGTGATAGCCCAGGATCGCCGCCTGCTTGGCGCCGCCGTTGGTGACCACGGTTTCCATCATCCGCACCACTTCCTGGGCCACGGACGGGTCCAGCACCTGCCGCGCCTCGTTGCGCTGGCCCTTGATGAAGGTCGGCTGGATCACCTGCCCACCGTTGGCCAGCGCCGAGTACGCCTGCGCGATCTGCAGCGGCGTCACCGACAGGCCGTAGCCGTAGGACATCGTGGTCTTGGTGGTGCCGTACCAGCCCGGGCTGCCCGGCGACGGCACCACGCCCGCCGATTCGCCGGGGAAGCCGCTGTGCGGGGCCACGCCGTAACCGAAGCCACGCACCGAGTCGTAGAACATCTGGTCGGGGATGCGCGCGACGATCTTGGCCGCGCCGATGTTGGAGCTGCGGGTGATCACGCCGGTGACGTTGAGCACGCCGTTGTTACGCGGCACGTCGCGGATGGTGTAGCGGCCCAGCGACAGGTAGCCCGGGTTGGTGTCGATGACCGTGTCCGGGGTGACCACGTGGTTCTGCAGCGCGGTGGCGATGGTCAGCGGCTTCATCGTCGAGCCGGGCTCGACCAGGTCGGTCACCGCGCGGTTGCGGCGCGTGTCCGGGGTGGCGCCACTGACGGCATTCGGGTTGTAGGTCGGCAGGTTGGCCATGGCCATCACCTCGCCGGTGGCCACGTCCATGATCACGATCGAACCACCGGCCGCACGGTTGGTGGTCACCGCGTTGCGCAGCTCGCGCATGGCCAGGAACTGGATGCGGCGATCGATGCTCAGAGTCAGGTCCTTGCCCGGCTCGGCCGGACGGACCAGGTCGATGCTCTCCACGATCGCGCCCTTGCGGTCGCGGATCACCTTCTTGATGCCCGGCTTGCCGCGCAGCCATTCGTCGAAGGCCAGCTCCAGGCCTTCCTGGCCGTGGTCGTCGATGTTGGTGAAGCCCAGCACGTGCGCCATCGCCTCACCCTGCGGGTAATAGCGACGGAACTCGCGCTGCGAGAACACGCCCGGGATCTTCAGCGCCACGACCTGCTCGGCCACGTCCGGGTTCATCCGGCGACGCAGGTACATGAACTCCTTGTCGGCCTTCTGCGTGACCTTGGCCGTCACTTCGTCGGCGGGCAGCCCCAGGGCCTGCGCCAGCTCGGGGATGCGCTCGGGCACGCGCAGCAGTTCCTGCGGGTTGACCCAGATCGAGGCCACCGGCGTGGACACCGCCACCGGCTCGCCGTTGCGGTCGGTGATCATGCCGCGCGAGGTCGGGATCGGCACTTCACGCAGGTAACGGGCCTCGCCCTGCCGCTGGTAGAAGTCGCTGTTGATCAACTGCACGTAGGCCGCGCGCCCGACCAGCGTCACCCCGCACAGGCCCAGCCCCACGGCCACCATCATCAGGCGGTTGCGCAGGTTGAACTGGCTGCGGTTGCGGTTGCGCACGGGCTGGTTCATGGCCGGATCACCACGATGTCAGCGGCCTCGGGGAACTTCATCGCCAGCCGGCCCCGTGCCTCCTGGTCCACGCGCGTGGCCTGGGCCAGGGTGGCCTGCTCCAGCTGCAGGCGACCGAACTCGATGTTCAGCTCGTCGCGGGCGTGCTCGAGCCGGGACAACTCGACGAACAGCTGCCGATGGCGATGGCGCATGAACACCACCCCGATCGCCGAGGCGATGGTGCAGGCCAGCAGCACGATCAGCAGCAGGCGGCTCATGCAGCCACCTCGCGTTTCTGGGCAACCCGCAGCACCGCGCTGCGCGAGCGCGGGTTGACCGCCAGTTCGTCGTCCTCGGCCTTGATGGCGCCACCGATCAGGTCCAGCGTCGGCACGAAGGCCACCGCCTCGGGCAGCCGGCGGTTGCTCGGCGGGGCCTTGGCATGGCGGTTCATGAACTGCTTGACGATGCGGTCTTCCAGCGAATGGAAGCTGATCACCGCCAGCCGGCCACCCGGCTTGAGCCGCGCCATCGCCGCGTCCAGCCCGGCCTCCAGGTCGGACAGCTCGCGGTTGATGTGGATGCGGATGGCCTGGAAGCTGCGCGTGGCCGGGTGGATCTTGTCCTTGCCACGCGGCATCACCGAGGCGATCACGTCGGCCAGTTCGGCCGTGCGGCTGAACGGCTGGTTGGCACGACGCGCAACGATGGCCCGGGCGATGCGGCGGCTCTGCCGCTCCTCGCCGTAGGTCCACAGCACGTCGGCGATCTCGCGCTCTTCGGCGCGGTTGACCCACTGCGCGGCGCTCTCGCCCGAATCCGGGTCCATGCGCATGTCCAGCGGGCCGTCCTTGCCGAAGCTGAAACCGCGTTCGGCCACGTCCAGCTGCGGCGAGGACACGCCCAGGTCGAACAGCACGCCGTCCAGGCCGGCGGCGGTCTGGTTCCAGTCCAGCAGGTCGGCGAAGCTGCCGCGGTAGATCGACACTCGACCGTCCGGCGCGAAGTCGCGCTCGGCCACGGCGATGGCCTCGGGATCCTTGTCCATCACCAGCAGGCGCCCGTCCGGGCCGAGCTGGCGCAGCACGCCGCCGGCGTGACCGCCACGACCGAACGTGCCATCCAGGTAAGTACCGTCTTCGATCACCCTCAGGCCCTGAAGGACCTGGGTGTACAGCACCGGCAGGTGAGCCGCCGGCGGCTGCGACACCGGAGGGTGACCGGCCTGCGCTTGACCGCGCACCCGGGCACCCCGGCTCACAACTTCAAGTCGAGCAGCCCATCGCCCAGATCCTCGTCAGACAATGTCTGCTGGATCAGTGCGCGATGCGCTTGCTCGCTCCAAAGTTCGAACTTGTCGCCCATTCCCATCAGCACGGCCTTCTTCTCGATGCCCACCGCATTGCGGTGACTGGAAGGCAGGCTGATGCGGCCATTGCCATCCAGTTCCAGATGGGCCGCCGAACCGACAAGCTTCTGCTGCAGGGTGCGCACCACGCGCTGCGTGTTGGGCTTGGCCATCACATCGTCCCGCACCCGTTCCCACTCCTGCTCTGAGTACAACCACAGGCAACCGGCTTCGAACGGGTTGTAGGTCAGTACCAGGCGATTGCCGCTCACGCGCGCGACCAGGTCGCGGTAGGCGGTTGGCACCGCCATGCGTCCCTTGTCGTCAACCGTGATGGCAGTCTCGCCTTGAAACACGACGGCTATACCTGTTTGTCCGCTTTTGCCCAGGGGGTCATTGAACCACGAAAAACCACAAAAAACCCGGTTTTCCCTCTGATGCCCACCTTAGCAGCCGACCTTGGCTTGTCAACAACTTTCCGTGCACAAAATCGCCATAAGCATCAATAGCTTGCAGCAATGTTTAGAGACTTGTTCAAGGCTTATCCACAAGTTGCTGTTTCGTCTCAAATTTTGAGATTTCCATGAAATTCAGCACTGTAGAGACCATGTGAAATCACGCCGGTGGCTACCTTGCCATTCAGGCGGGCATGGCTGGCAACTGCGCAAACAGGCACACTCCGTGCATGTGCCTGGTCACCCTTGCCTGGAAATGCCATCCCCGTTGGCGCCTGCTGATGGCCGGCAACCGCGACGAGTTCCACGCCCGCCCGACCGCTGCCCTGCACGCCTGGCCGGATTCCCCGGCAGCGGTGATCGCCGGGCGCGACCTGCGCTCGGGCGGCAGCTGGATGGGAATCAATGGCAACGGGCACGCCGCCGTGGTCACCAATGTCCGTGATCCGACCGCCGCAACCGGCGGCCCCTCGCGGGGCGAGCTGATCGCCGGCTACCTGGAGGGCAACGCCGGTGCCACCGCCTATACCGACGCACTGGCCCTGCGTGCGGCCGAGTTCGCCCCGTTCAACCTGCTGGTCGCCGATGCGGACCACTGCGCCTACCTGGGCAACCGCCCCGCGGCCCATCGGGTACTGCAACCGGGCATCCACGGCATGTCCAACGGCGCGCTGGACGCGCCCTGGCCCAAGACCCGTCGCCTGATGCAGGTACTGGACGGCTGGTTGGAGAGCGGCGAGGAGGCGCTGGACGTGATCTGGCAGGCCCTTGCCGATGAGACGCGGCCGCCGGACGCGGAATTGCCGGCCACCGGCGTTCCACTGGAACTGGAGCGGATGCTCTCCAGCGCGTTCATCCGTGGCCGTGACTATGGCACCCGCGCCAGCACGGTGGTCGCGATCGACCATGATGGCCGCGGCTTCATCCATGAGCGCCGGTTCGGGCCGGACGGCGTGTACCTGGGCGAGCAGCGCGTCGATGTATCACCGGGCCGGGAGTGAGGCTGCGGGGTTTGCCGGGGGCTTGCCAGAAGCCGCCCTCACCCCAACCCCTCTCCCGTGGACGGGAGAGGGGCTCGGTGGATCAAGCATTCCTGGAACTGAATCTGGCATTCGCGCTTTTCGGTGCCCCACCGCGATGCGAAGCGAGCCAAGCCATCCCACAGCAGCAGGAAGCCCCCTTTAGTAAAGGGGGCGCGTCGACAGGCGCAGGGAATTGGGTGGGCAGAGGCCCGGGGCCCGAGGTTTCGCGCCGCGGAACCTTGGGGCTTTGCTCGCCAGGCAGGCGAGGAAAGCGGCGGAGCCGGCCGATAAGCCGGGTTCTGTCGTGGACAGTCATTCTTCTAGGCGCCACGTCACCGTGACGCTCAAGCAACCTACCCGGACCCGACGCGGGCCACGTCATGAGGTCCCTATTTGGTCTTGCTCCAGGTGGGGTTTGCCGTACCGGTCTGTTGCCAGACTCGCGGTGCGCTCTTACCGCACCATTTCACCCTTACCGGCCCCTCGCCACCCCGTTGCGTCCTTCCGGACCACTTGGGCGATGCATTCGCATCGCCAGTTGCGGTCATGAGGCCGCAATGGGGTGACGAGGGACGTAGGCGGTATCTTTCTGTTGCACTTTCCGTCGGCTCTCGCCGCCCAGGCGTTACCTGGCACCTTGCCCTGTGGAGCCCGGACTTTCCTCGGCATTCCCGAAGGAATGACGCGACTGTCTGGCCGACTCCGCCGCGCGCATTGTCGCACGTCCAGCAGGGTTTCTGCCCGACGCTTCGTTCATCCGGCCACGGGCGGCACATAGCGCATGCGCTGCACGCCAGTGGTGGTGAACGACAGCAGCCAGCCTTCGCGCAGGATGTCGACCTGCTGGAAGTCGGCATGCGCGTCACTGGCCATCAACTGCGCCGACAACGCATCCAGCGCCGCCAACCCCCAGTCCCGCAGTGCTTCCTCGGCGACGTCCTCGATGAACGCCACCGGCGGCAGCGGCCAGTTGTCGTACAGCAGCAGGACGTTGCACGGCTGTACCGCGAACGCCGGCTTGTGCAGCACCTCGCGTTTCTTCTGCACCGCCCAGCGCATCACCTCCACCCACAGCCGCTCCGGCTCATCGCCGATCCAGGGACTGCCTTCGTAGGTATCGGCCAGCAGTTGCCGCATCAACGGGCTGTCCCACTCCGCCCGTCCATCCCCCTGACGGTGATGCGCCGCCGGGCGGACCCAGCCGGAGTTGATGCCGCTCAGCCTGGCCTGCAGCTGCTTGAAGCTCTCCGGCACCACCTCCATGCATTCCACGCCCACCCGCCCGGTTCCGGTATCGACCAGGAAATCCGGGCTTTCGCGCTTGTGCACCTGCACCGGGTACGCCAACTGCGGGGACCAGGCGGTCAGCCAGCGGGTCATCATCCAGCGTTCGCGCTGCTCCTTGGCCTGGCTGCCCGTGGCCACGGCCAATGGATGCTCGCGCAGGTCCAGTTGCCCGCGCAGGCTGGCGGCGTCGGCCGCCGCCCACCACGCCTCAGTCGTTGCCGCCCTGTCCATACAAGACCTTGCGCGGCGCACCGCTCAGTTCGGCCGCCAGCTTGGCGGCGGTGGAGGGAGGCAGGTGCTCGTTGAGCCTGGCATACAGGCGGCGGCCTTCGGCGACCTTGGCCGCCTCATCGTCGCCGGCGCCCTGCACCATCACCACGAACTCGCCCTTGCGCTGGTTGTCGTCGGCCTGCACGGTGGCCAGCAGCTGCGCCAGCGAGCCATCCAGCACGGTCTCGAACAGCTTGGTCAGCTCACGCGCAACCACCGCCGGCCGCTCCGCACCAAATGCCATCGCCATGTCGGCCAGCGATTCGGCGATGCGGTGCGAGGACTCGTAGAACACCAGCGTGCCGGTCTCGCTGGCCAATCGCTGCAGGCGGTCGCGGCGCGCGGCCGCCTTGGCCGGCAGGAAGCCTTCAAACACGAAACGGTCGCTGGGCAGGCCGGCCACGCTCAAGGCGGCAATGGCGGCGCAGGCCCCCGGCACGGGGCTGACCTTGATGCCGGCCGCGCGCGCGGCGCGCACCAGCCGGAAGCCCGGGTCACTGACCAGCGGGGTACCGGCATCACTGACCACGGCCAGCGATTCGCCGGCTTGCAGGCGCGCGACCACGCGCTGCGCCATCGCTTCCTCGTTGTGGTCGTGCAGCGCGACCAACGGCTTGCTGATGCCGAAATGCGACAACAGCTGCCCGGTATGACGGGTGTCCTCGGCGCAGATCGCCGCCACCGAACGCAGCACCTCCTGCGCGCGCGGGCTCAGGTCGGCCAGGTTGCCGATGGGCGTGGCAACGACATACAAGGTGGCAACGGTGGTACTCATCATCGGGATTTCCATGGGCAAGGGTAGAATCCTACCGTTTCCCCCGCCCGGCACCGCCGCGCCCCGTCGAACGGACCTCAAATGAACAAGCAAGCCGCTCGGATTTCCGCCCTGTCACTGTCGATGCTGCTGTTCGTGGGCTGCGCCACCACCAGCGTGGCGCCGACCACGTCGCCTGCCCAGCAGGCCGCCATCGCCCTGCTCGAGCAGGGCAAGCCGCGCGAAGCGGCGCAGCAACTGGAGGCCCAGGCCGCGCAGGCGCGCGGTGCGGGCAAGTCGATGCTGCTGGCCGACGCCGCCTTTGCCTGGCACGACGCCGGCGACGATGCGCGTGCGCGCATGCTGATCCCGCAGGTGCAGGTGCGCCAGCTCAGCGGTGCCACCCGCCAGCGGTACCACCTGATGCTGGCCGAGCAGGCCCTGGCCGAGCAGCAGCCGGCGGTGGCCCTGCAGGCGCTCACCGGCAGCAATGACCCGTTGCCGCCCGCGCTGCAGACGCGCTGGCTGCTGGCCCGCGCGCAGGCGCTGGAAGCCACCGGCGATGCGTTCGCCGCCGCCGCCGAGCGCGCCCGCGCCGGCGTGCTGCTCAGCGGCACCGCACGCAGCGACAACCAGCGCGCCATCACCCGCCTGCTGGCCGGCATCAACGATACCACCCTGTCCAGCCGCGCCGCCGCGCTGGCAGTCGGCGACCCGCTGTACAACCACGCCGGGCGCGCCCTGCTCGGCCGTGGCCTGCCGCTGCCGCGTCCGTTCGACCGCGATGCCGCGTGGCAGGTTGATACCGGCAAGCGCCCGCCGGCCGATGTCGACGGCTACCGTCCGCCGGTCAAGCTCGCGGTGCTGCTGCCGCTGACCGGCAACCTGGCCACCGCGGCCGCGCCGGTGCGCGATGGCCTGCTGGCCGGCTATTACGGCGAAGGCCGGCGCCGCCCGCAGATCGATTTCCTCGACACCCGCGGCACCGCCGCCGGTGCGATCGCCGCCTATGACAAGGCCGTGGCCGCCGGCGCCGACTTCGTGGTCGGCCCGCTGGGCCGGGACGAGGTCGATGCGCTGTTCCACCGCGATCCGCTGCAGGTCCCGCTGCTGGCCCTGAACCGCGGCAAGGATGCACCGCCGCCGGGCAGCGCCGCGTTCTCGCTGGCCCCGGAAGACGACGGCATCATGGCCGCCGAGTACCTGCTCGGCCGCGAGCGCGGCAACGTGCTGGTGATCGCCAGCAACGACGACAGCGGCCGCCGTGCCAGCGCCGCGTTCAAGGAGCGTTTCGCCGAACGCGGCGGTAAGCTCGCCGCCAGCATCAATATCGGCGAAGCCCCCGGCGACATCAGCGCGCAGCTGCGCCAGGCCGCCGGCGTGGACGCGGTGTTCCTCGCGGTGAAGGGCAACCAGGCGCGCGCACTGGCCCCGCAGCTGGCACTGTCCGGCCTGGCCGGGGTCAGCCGCGTCGGCACCTCGCAGCTGGTCAACAACACCGGCAAGGCCGAGGAAGACACCGCGCTGGACGGCATCATCTATCCGAGCGAGGCATGGACCACGCGCGGCGTGGCCGGCCTGCCGGCCGCCAGCAGCCTGGCCAGCACCCTGCCGACCGCGCGTGGCGGTGCCGCCCGCCTGTTCGCCTTCGGCTTCGATGCCTGGAAGATCACCGCCTACCTGGAAAAGCTGGCCACCAGCACCAGCGGCGGGCTGAGCGGTGCCACCGGCGCGCTGCACCTGGACGGCTTCGGCAACGTGCTGCGCACGCCGGCATGGTCCACCTTCAGCGGCGGCCGCCCGACCCCGATCGGTGATGGCCGCTGACCAGGCCCGGCGTGGCGCGGCGGTGGAAGCTGCCGCGCGCACGCACCTGGAACAGGCCGGCCTGCGTTGGCTGGCCAGCAATGTCCGCTATCGGGGCGGTGAACTGGACCTGGTGATGCGCGAGGCCGGCCGCGAAGGCGCGTTGGTGTTCGTCGAGGTCCGCTACCGTCGTTCCAGCGCATTCGGTGGCGGCGCCGCCTCGGTCGATGCCGGCAAGCGCCGCCGCCTGCTGCATGCCGCGCAGCTGTACCTGTCCCAGCACGACGCGCTGGCACGCCTGCCATGCCGGTTCGACGTGGTCGAAGCCAGTGGCGAGCCCCCGCGCCTGCACTGGATCCGCGACGCCTTCCGCGCCGACGACTGCTGATGCCCAGTATCTTCACCCATGCCGCGGTCCCGCTGGCGCTGTGGTGCGCGAGCGAACGCGGGCGCGTTTCCGCCCGCCTGCTCGGTGCCGGCGTAGCGGCGGCGATGCTGCCCGATGCCGACGTGCTCGCCTTCGCCCTGCACATTCCCTATGCCGATGCCTTCGGTCATCGCGGCGCGAGCCATTCGCTGCTGTTCGCCGCCGTGCTGGGCCTGGTGGCATGCGCGTTGTCGCCCTGGCTGCGCGCCAGCCGGGTACAGGCGGCTGCGTTCGTGTCCGCCTGCGCGCTGTCGCATCCGCTGCTGGACGCCTTCACCTCGGGCGGGCTGGGCGTGGCGTTGTGGTGGCCGTGGAGCGAGCAGCGCCTGTTCGCGCCGTGGCGCCCCATCCGCGTTTCGCCCTTCGCCAATAACTTCTTCAGCGCCCGCGGGCTGCAGACCGTGCTGTCGGAACTGCGCTGGGTGTGGCTGCCGCTGTTCTCCTGCGTGCTGGGCTGGAAGCTGGTCCAGCACCGCGCACCCACCGATCAGACATCCTCATGACGCCGTTGCCGCCCGCCTTCCACGCCACCCTGTCCGAACTGCTCGGCGAAGACTGGCGCACCGATGCCACCGCGCTGGAAGCGCACGCGCAGGACAACTCCTGGCGGCATGCCTTGCCGCAGGGCGTGGCCCTGCCGCGCAACCGTGAACAGGTGCAGGCCATCGTGCGTGCCTGCCACGACCATGGCGTGCCGCTGGTCGGCCGTGGCGCCGGCACCGGCACCACCGGTGCCGCGGTGCCCACCGCCGGCGGCGTGGTGCTGTCCTTCGTGCACATGAACCGCATCCTCGACATCCGCGCGGGCGACCGCTGCGCGGTGGTCGAACCCGGCGTGCTCAACGGCGACCTGCAGCAGGCACTGATGCCGCATGGACTGTTCTGGCCACCGGACCCGTCCAGTGCCGATATCTGCAGCATCGGCGGCAATCTGGCCTGCAATGCCGGCGGCCCACGCGCGGTGAAGTACGGCACCAGCCGCGACAACGTGCTCGGGCTGGTCGCGGTGACCGGCACCGGCGCGCTGATCCGCTGCGGCGGCCCGTATACCAAGGACGCCACCGGCTACGACCTGACCCACCTGATCGTCGGCAGCGAAGGCACGCTGGCACTGATCGTGGAAGCCACCCTCAAGCTGGCGCCGCGACCGCGCGCGCAGGCCGGCCTGCGCGTGCTGTACCGCGACGCCGGGTCGGCCGCGGCCGCGGTGTCACGGGTGATGGCACAGCCGGTGACACCGACCATGCTGGAATTCATGGATGCCCGCAGCCTCGAACTGCTGCGCCGCAATGGTGCGCAGGTGCCCGATGCCGGCGCGATGCTGCTGATCGAGGCCGACGGCGACGACGACACCCTGCCCTACCTGCTCAATGCACTGGCCCAGGCCGCCGAAGGCGATGGCATGCTGGAACTGGACGTGGCCACCGACGGCAGCGCCCGCGACCGGCTGTGGGCGGCGCGGCGCGCGCTCTCCCCCGCGTTGAAGAGCATCGCGCCGGGCAAGATCAACGAGGATGTGGTGGTGCCGGTGTCGCGCATCCCGGAACTGGTGGAGGGCGTGCAGCAGCTGTCGCGGGAAGCGGCGTTGCCGATCGTCACCTTCGGCCATGCCGGCAACGGCAACCTGCACGTCAACATCCTTTACCACCCGGACGACGCCGGCGAGAGCGCCCGCGCCCATGCCGCGCTGCCCAAGGTGTTCGCGCTGACGCTGGCGCTGGGCGGCACGCTGTCCGGCGAGCACGGCATCGGCCTGGCCAAGCGCGACTTCATGGCCCAGGCCTTCAGCGCCAGCACGCTGGCCGCGATGCAGGCGATCAAGCAGGCGCTGGACCCGGCCGGCATCCTCAACCCGGGGAAGGTAATGCCGCCCCTGGTGCCCACTCCCCATGGGCACCAGGGCACGGACTTCCCCTGAGACATTGCCCCCGCACACGCACGGCGACCGGCGCGCCTGCATGCGCCGTCGCGCGTGGCGGGGAATCGTAGGTCGGTGGTGTTACGCCACCGCTTCAGCGTAGCGGCAGGACAGCAGTGCCTTGACCAGGAAATCGACCTGGCTGGCCTCACGCGCATCCACCCACATCACCGGCAGGCGATGGCCTGCCTGGGACAGCGCGTTGCGAAAATCGGTGAAGCGGAACGCCGGTTCGCGATCCTGGCAGGTGATACCCACCGCGAAGCAGGCCTCCGGCGCCAATGCACGGAAGTGTTCCAGCAGCGTCAGCGTACTTGGCAGCGCGCGCGGGTTGAGTGCGCTCACAAGTACGATCACGCCAATCGCACCTTCGGCGACGATCGGCCACATGAAATCCAGGTAGGCCTGGCCCGGCACGCCGTAGACATGCAGCAGTTCGCCGTCGCCCAGCTCGATGGAGCTGTAGTCCAGCGCCACGGTGGTATGCGACTTGTCCTCGAACGCCTCCAGTGCCGCCTCGTCACTGATCGGCATTTCGGTGCTGATCGGTTCCATGTCCGAGATCGACCTGATCGCGGTCGTTTTTCCCGCACCCATTTCACCGACAAATACCAGCTTGGTTGCCATAGCCGTCAGACCTGAAGCCCCTTGGAAAAATTGAGCCCGAACCGTTTTGCGATACGCGAGAAGAAGCCGGAGACCTTGTTGCCGGAGCCGCGCGGGGTGGCCACCGGCGCGCTGGAGGTATCCAGCAGGTGCGTGCAGGCAGCGGCCCCCATGATACGGGCAACATCGTCCAGTGACGTACCCGTGGCCTGGGCCAGCTCGTCCGGTCGCCATGGACGGATCATCATCGCCGCCATCGGCAGCAGCCACTGCATCGGCAGCTTGCCGGTCTCCACCTCGGGCCAACCGCGCAGCCGGCAATGGCCCTGCAGGTCCACCGGCAGCAGCGGCTCGCTGTTCAGCGCCGCCGCCCGCCAGCAGAAATCCTCGAACGGGTGCTGCCCGACCGCATCGGACATGCACTGCTCCAGCGTCGTGTCGCCGTCGAGCAGCGACAGCGTCCAGCCGGCTTCGGCCGCCGCCCGCAGGCAGTTCTCGTAGGGGATGTCGCGCAGCAGGGTGACCTGGGTCTGGTCGGCATCGACCACCACCTTCACCAGGCCCATGTGCAGCAGGCAGGGTTTGCCCCTGGCCTCTTCCAGGCTGCGGAACAGGGTGCGCGGGCGGAACCGCTCGCCACTGCTGTCCGCGGCCAGCAGGAGCTGGCGCAGTTGCTGGAAGATCTCGCGGACGCTGGCGCCATAGGCCACGCCCGGCACGCCGAGGCTGGACAGGACGTTGCGGGTGACCGCCAGTACCGGCAGCCCCTTCCGGTCGGCCTCGCGCAGCAGCTCCTGGCCGCGGCTGTCGTCGGCACTGGCCACCAGCAGGTCCACCTTCTGCTGGTTCCATTCCTGCACGTCGGCCTGGATGTACTCGGCCATCAACAGCGAACTGGCGACCTTCAGCCGCATGACGTGCAGGACATCCAGTCCCTGGCAACCAATCACGGCGGCGGAGATCTTGCGGGCGGGTGCACTCATCGTATCGATCAGGCCTGGGCGTCGAAGCGCATCAACTGCACCACCGCCCCGTCACGGGGCGGCGGTGCATCGGTCGATCACTTGAAGTCGAGCGTCTGCTCGAAGGACTTCAGCTCGTGGCGAGCCAGGGCCAGGTTGGCGCGCGAGCGGTCCAGCACCACGTACAGGAACAGGTCCTGGTTGCTTTCCAGCGGACGGATCAGGTGGTACTGCTTGGTCAGGGTGATCAGGATGTCCTCGATCGCCTCGGTGATGCCCAGCGACGCGGCGACGCGGCGCTTGGCGCGCACCACTTCGGTGTTGCCTGCCGCAGCGACTTCCAGGTTGAGCGGACCGCCGCCGAGCATGCCCAGGGCCATGCCGCTGTCGCTGTCGACCAGGGCAGCGCCGACGAAACCGGCGATTTCATTCAACTTGTCGAGCTTTACGTTTCCAGCCATGTTCATCTCCAAGGTTCAGTGATCTTGATGACGTGCCGCCCAGTCCTTCCCCGGAAAGGCAACACGGTTGGTCGAGGCGAAGCCCGTCGACCCGGGCCGGTCCTCCGGCACGCCGGAAAACCTGTAGCACAGATGCGTTACAGCCAATGGGGTTACAGCAGGGACTTGATGCGGGCCGCGGCATCGCGGGCCGCGTAGAGCAGGATCGCCAGCGAGGTATCGGAATGGCCCAATGCCGCCAGCGTGTACGGACGGTCGGCATCGACGCGGACCAACACCATGCTGCCCTGCGCGGTGGACATGGTCACGTAGTCGGCCGTTGCCAGCCCGAGCTCGCGCGACAGGGTCTCACCCAGGGTCAGGAAGGAGTTGCTCATCGCCGACAGACGTCGCGGGTCGAGCTTGTTGCGGGAACGGTGCGCGATGGCACGGCCATCGGCCGTGGACACCAACAACATGGAAATGCCAGCGCTGCCTTCCATCACGCTGTCCAGTGCCGCTTCCAGCGCAGGGCTGTCCACGGTCACCGAAGGCGAACCTACATCGCTCATCTTCGCCCTGACCTTTTCAAGCGTTGCCATTTCCATTCACGATCCCCTGTTAATCGCGTCGCACCCAGCAGGAACGAAAAACGCGACATCGATCACGTTGTTGATGGTATGTATGAATACGTGGACACGATGTGAACGGCATTTCTCATCGTTCAAAACGGGCTTTTCCTATTGCCCCCGATCGAAAAGTGATTGAACCCCGACCGCTCCCTGGAGACTGCCTTGCCCTCCCCGTCGAGCAGCCGGACCCCGCTTCCGGTTCGAATATAGCCAATACGTGTAGCCCGAACTGCTACCGATGCCATGCTTTGAGCGACCTGCGCGCGCGCGGACGCCGGCGCGGTGAAGCACAGCTCGTAGTCGTCACCGGCGCCTGCACGCAGGCCTTCGAAAGCCGCGCCGAGCTGCAGCTCGCTGGCGTGCTGCGATGCCGGCAGGCTGCTTTCCATCACCTCCGCGGCAACCCCACTGCGCGCGCAGACATGCCCGAGGTCGGCCAGCAGGCCGTCGGAGACATCGATCGCCGCACTGGCCAGCCCGCGCAGCGCGAGGCCGGCCTCCAGCCGTGGCGTCGGCCTGGCCAGGCGCAACCGCAACTGCTCCCGTGCCGGCTCGGCCACGGGGCCGGCCACCGCCAGCTGCCCCTGCTGCCACAGCGCCAGCGCCAGGCCCGCCTCACCCGGCACGCCGGTCACCCAGACATCGTCGCCCGGCCGCGCGCCGTCGCGGCGCAGCGCCTGGCCGACGGGCACCTGGCCCATCGCGGTGATCGAGATCGCCAGCGGGCCGCGGGTGGTGTCCCCCCCGACCAACGCCATCCCGTGCCGGTCGGCCAGCGCGAAGAAGCCTTCGGCGAAGCCCTCCACCCAGCTGGCCGATGATTCGGGCAGCGACAGCGACAAGGTGCACCACGCCGGCTGCGCCCCCATCGCGGCCAGGTCGGACAGGTTCACCGCCAATGCCTTCCAGCCGATGTCCTGCGCCGGGGTCTCGTGCGGGAAGTGCACCCCGGCATTGAGCGTATCGGCGGTGACCACCAGCTGCTGCCCGGGCGCAGGCAGCAGCAGCGCGGCATCGTCACCAATGCCCAGCGCGATGTCGGCGCGTGCGCCGGTGCGGCGACGGATGCGATCGATCAGGCCGAACTCGTCAAGACTCATGGGTTGCACTCTGGATACGAAAACGCCGGTGCCGATGATGCCGGCCCCGGCGTGTTCATGGGTCACGGGCGGCGGCGAGGCCGCCGTCGGCTTACTGGCCGGACTCGGTCTTGCGCCACTCCACCGCAGCGCGGTCGAGCACGCCGTTGACGTAGGTGTGGCCGTGTTCGGAACCGAAACGCTTGGCGGTCTCGATGGCCTCGTTGATCACCACGCGATACGGCACGTCCAGGCGGTAACGCAGCTCGTAGGCGGCCACGCGCAGCACCGCGCGCTCGATCGCATCGACTTCTTCCACGCCACGGTCGACGAACGGGGCCAGCGCCTCGTCCAGGTCGCGACGGTGGTCGAGCACGCCGCGCAGCAGGCTCTCGAAGTAGGCCAGGTCGGCGATTTCATGCGCCTGCTCGTGCGCGAACTGGGCCAGCAGCGACTCGGCGTTGCCGCCGGAGATCTGCCAGGCGTAGATCGCCTGCAGGGCACGACGACGGGCGCGCGAGCGCAGCACCGGGTCGATGCCGTCGCGGCGGACGGGCTTTCCGGCAGGCTTGCCGTTGTTCTTGTTGCTCACGGCAACTTCTCCAGAAGATTGACCATTTCCAAGGCCGCCTTCGCGGCCTCCGTACCCTTGTTGCCATGGCTGCCGCCCGCACGCGCGTCGGCATCCTCCTCACGCTCCACCGCCAGCACACCGTTGAGCACTGGCACGCCGAAATCCAGCTGCGCGCGCATCAAGCCTTCGGCACAGCAATCGGATACATGCTCGTAGTGACGGGTGTCGCCGCGGATCACGCAGCCCAAGGTGATGATCGCGGCATGATGACCGGCTGCAGCCAAGCGCGCCGCGACCAGCGGGATTTCCCAGGCGCCCGGCACACGCACCACATCGATGGCCTCCTCGCTGACACCGCTGCCGGTCAGGAATTCGCGGGCACCAATGACCAAGGTATCAGTGATACGCGGGTTCCACATGCTGGCAACGATGGCAAAACGGGCCGAATCCGGCGGGAGGAGATAGCCTTCGTAGTGGCTCATAGGGGGCAGGACTCCAAAAGGTAGGTAAGTTTACCGCGCGCGGGCTTTACAGGAGCGGCACGAGAGCAGCGGAAGGGCTGACGCCTGTGGGACCGCGCTACGCGACCTCTCCCCGCCCCTTCCCTGCGCCTTCGACGCTGGGAAGGGGAACAGCGGTGATGGGACAAGATGCGCGTACAGCCTGCCCGCGCCCGCTTCAGGCCTGAACGGTCTCGACGATCTCCAGCCCATAGCCGGCCAGGCCGATCTGCCGGCGCGGGGTGCCCAGCACGCGCAGCTTGCCCAGGCCCAGGTCGGACAGGATCTGGGCACCGGCCCCGTTGCGGCGCCACTGGCCCACGTCCTTGTCCTTGCCCGGCACCACCGGCGCCGGCTGCTGGCGCAGGCGGGCCAGCAGGCTGCCGCTGTCACGCGGCGCCGACAGCACCACCATCACGCCGGCACCGGCCGCATCGATGGCGCGCAGCGCATCGGTGGCGGCCACGCCGAAGTCGTCGCGGCGCCAGTGCAGCAGGTCGGCCAGCGGGTTTTCCACCTGCACGCGCACCAGCGTCGGGGTGTCCTTGTCCGGCGTGCCGCGGACCAGCGCGAAGTGCAGGTCGTTGGCGATGCGGTCACGGTAGGTGACCAGCCGGAACGCACCGAACTCGGTGTCGATGTCACGCTCGTCCACGCGCTCGACGGTGTGCTCGGTGGCCAGGCGGTAGGCGATCAGGTCGGCGATGGAACCCATCTTCAGGCCGTGCTCGCGGGCGAACACCTCCAGCTCCGGGCGACGCGCCATGCTGCCGTCGGGGTTGAGGATCTCCACCAGCACGCCGGCCGGCTCCAGCCCGGCCAGCATGGCCAGGTCCACGCCGGCCTCGGTGTGGCCGGCGCGGGTCAGCACGCCACCGGGCTGGGCGATCAGCGGGAAGATGTGGCCCGGCTGGTGCAGGTCCGACGGCTTGGCATTGGGCTTGACCGCGGTACGGATGGTGTGGGCGCGGTCGTGCGCGGAGATGCCGGTGGTGACGCCCTCGGCGGCCTCGATGCTGACCGTGAAGTTGGTCTGGAACTGCGCTGTATTGGCCTGCACCATCGGCGCCAGACCGAGGTCTGCCGCGCGCGTGCGGGTCAGCGGCAGGCACACCAGGCCGCGGCCATGGGTGACCATGAAATTGATGTCCGACGGCTTGACCAGCTCGGCGGCCATGATCAGGTCGCCTTCGTTCTCGCGGTCCTCGTCATCGACGATGACCACCATGCGGCCAGCGCGGATCTCTTCCAGCAGTTCGGGAACGGGTGCGAAGTTCATCGTGCGGCTCCTTGGCCCAGCAGGCGCTCGACGTAACGGGCGACCAGATCGATTTCCAGGTTCACCGCGCTGCCCACGCCGGTGGCCGAGAACGCAGTGTTGGCGACGGTATGCGGGATCAGCGCGACCTCGAAGCCTTCGTCGTCGGCCTCGTTGACGGTGAGGCTGACGCCGTCCACGCAGATCGAGCCCTTCCTGGCGATGTACTTGAGCAGCGGCTCGGGCGCGGCGAAGCGCCAGCGCAACGCGCGCGCATCCTCATGGATGGACAACACCTTGCCCAGCCCATCGACGTGGCCGCTGACCAGGTGCCCGCCGAGGCGGTCGGTCGGGCGCATCGCACGCTCGAGGTTGATCACCGCGCCGTCGGCCAACGTGCCAAGCGTGGTCAGGGACAGGGTCTCGGTGGACGCATCGGCCTGGAAGCTGTGCGCGTCGAATGCGATGACGGTCAGGCAGACGCCATTGACGGCGATGCTCTCGCCCATCTGCACGTGCTCGAACGGCAGGTTGCCGACGTTGAAGGTGAAGCGGACGTCGCCGCCGATGGGTTCGCGTGCGGCCAGTGTGCCGACGCCTTCGATGATTCCAGTAAACACTAACGTTCTCCGCGGAAAGTGAGCGAAAAACGCCGCAAGGCAAACAGGCGCACGGACCCTGCGAGGGGCCCGGGACACCGTCTTCTTTCATCCGGACTATGACCGTCGGCTCCGGCATCTGACCGGATCTGCTGACCTCCTGCCCGCCATCTGCACATGTTTGTGCCGGCCGACCGGAGCGCTCGCGGGCTCGTCCGGCTACCCCGGAAAGGGCGCCAAACCTACCGCCGGTGGGGAGTTACACCCCGCCCTGAAGACGTTTGTACGTGCCGGCGAACCGGCCCGCGCATTGTATCAGCCCCGTCTGAACGGATGGATTCCCGTCAAAATTTCGTTAAACTCCCGCCGCCGCGACATGAGGTTGCGGTGCTGGCCTGCAATGAGCCGGGCGATACACACTGGATTTGAAGAGGATTTTCATGCGCAAGACCCTGATTCTGGCCGCCCTGCTGGCCGCCACCCCGTTCGCCGCCGCCGCCGATGAACTGAGCTACACCTTCGTCGAAGCCGGCTGGACCCAGGTCCGCCTCAACGACAACGACCTGGACGATCCCAAGACCAACGGTGCCTACCTGCGCGGTTCGTACAACATCGCCAAGAACGTCAATGTGTTCGGTGGCTACTCGCGCATGTCCGAGAGCTTCAACCTGGGTTACGGCGCCCGCGCCAAGTACACGCTGGACATGCCGGAGCTGGGCATCGGCTACCACATGAACCTGAGCGACCGCGTGGACTTCACCACCGACATCGCCTGGGTCCGCGTGGGCACGAAGGAAGAGCTCTCCGGCTTCGGCGCCTACGACGGCAGCTACAAGGAACACACCAACGCTGGCCGCATCACCGCCGGCATCCGCGCCAAGCCCTCGCCGCGCACCGAAGCCTGGCTCAAGGGCGGCGTGATCGATGGCAGCCGCATGGACACCGAGTTCGTCGGCACCCTGGGCGGCCAGGTCAAGTTCAACCAGACCTGGGGCCTGGTCGGCGAGATCCAGCTGTTCGACGACGTCAGCCAGTACTCGGTTGGCGTTCGCGCCAGCTTCTGATCCCCTCCGGGATCGGCATGCAACGGGGGCCGCAAGGCCCCCGTTGTTGTTTCAGGCGCACAGGAGCGGCCCCGGCCGCGAAGCACGTGTGGTTCCCGTGCGCGGAAGAAAAAGCGATCTTGCAGTGCAGGCGGTTGGACTTCCCGGTGCCTGCGCCCTTCCCGGCTTCGTGCCTGAAGGCGCTCCCACCGCAGGTGCGCGGCTACGGGCGCAGCAATACGCGCAGCTCCTTGCCGACCCTGCGGGCATCCACCACCTCCAACGGCACCGCCTGCGCCATGTGCTCGATGCCCAGGCCCGCCAGCAGCGGCCGGGCCCCGTCGCCCATCAACAGCGGGGCGATGTAGAGCAGCAGTTCGTCGGCCAGGCCGGCCTTGAGCAACGCGCCGCACAGGGTGGGGCCCGCTTCCACATGGACTTCGTTGATGCCGCGTGCGCCCAGCAGGGCCATCACCGCATGCAGGTCGAAGCGGCCATCCCCGCCCAACGGCGCGGTGGCAAATTCCGCCCCTTCCAGGCAGGGCGCAGCCAGCGCCGCATCGTGCAGGTACAGGGTGGGTGCGTCGCCTTCGCGTACCCGCGCGCGTTCGAGCGTGCGCAGCCGGGCATCGAGCACCACGCGCAGCGGCGGCAGGAACTGGCCGTGTTCCGGGCGCGCGGTCAGCTGCGGGTCGTCGGCCAGCACCGTGGCCGCACCGGTCAGGATGGCACCGGCGCGTGCACGCCAGTGCTGTACGTCGGCACGTGCCGCCTCACCGGTGATCCACTTGGACTCACCATTGGCCATGGCCGTGCGCCCATCCAGGCTGCCGGCCAACTTGACCCGCACGAACGGCCGGCCGCGCTCCACCCGCGACAGGAAGCCACGGTTGAGCGCGCGGGCCGTGTCGGCCATCAGGCCCACCGCCACCTCGATGCCGGCCTGACGCAGCAGCGCGAAGCCACCGCCATCCACATCCGGGAACGGGTCGCCCATCGCCGCCACCACCCGCGCCACCCCCGCCTCGATCAGCGCCAATGCACACGGTGGCGTGCGGCCGTAATGGGCGCAGGGCTCCAACGTGACATAGGCAGTGGCCCCGCGTGCGCGCTCGCCGGCCGCGCGCAGTGCGAACACCTCGGCATGCGGCCCGCCGGCACGCTGGTGCCAGCCTTCACCCACCACCTCGTCACCGTGCGCGATCACGCAGCCGACCATCGGATTGGGCCGCGTGGTCCAGGCCGCCTGTTCGGCCAGGCGCAACGCGCGGGCCATCAGCAGGTGATCGGTGGCGGTGAACGGGCTCATGCGGGACTCCAAGGGATGCGGCGTGCGATGACGGCAACCGGCGGGAATTACGATCCGGACGTGCCTGTCATGCAAGTTTACGCGTGCCGCCACCTGCCCCGCCGGCCATGCGTGGGACTCAGCCTTGCCGCGTCCGGATTTCCATCACGGTGATGGCCAACGGCCCCAACTGCAGTTCGGCGTGCACCCGCCAGCCAAGGCCCTGGTACCAGGGCACCATCGGCGCCTCGCAGTACAGGTACAGCGTCGGCACACCCAGGGCAGCGGCCTGGGCGACGCAATGCCGTACCAACGCCGCACCCACGCCCATCCCGCGTGCGCGGGGCTGCACGTACAACGATGCCAACCACGGCGACCACCCGCGGATCTGCTCATGGTCGTCATGCAGCAGGCTGACCGAGCCCAGCCAGCCCTGCCCGTCCTCGACCAGCCAGCTGCACGGAATGGCATCGCGCTGCTGCGCGCGCAGTTCGGCTTCGGCCTGGGCAACGGTCCAATCGGGCAGCAGGCCGCCGAAGGCCTGCACATGGGCAGCCGCCAGCGTCGGCAGGTGTTCGGGGCGGTCAAGCAGATTGACGATCAGCATCCGTACTCACGAAATCAAATGGCAGAACCGGCCAGGCCCACTGCGCAACGGCCAGCGTTCACGGCCGCTGGTAACGCCCACGCTCACGTTGGTCCCCCGGCCAGACCGGCACCAACGCCTTGTCTTCGACACGCAGGAAGGTCGGCATCGGCGCATCGCCCCCTGCGCTCAGGGCTTCCACATCCAGCCGCATCAACAGTGGCCAGCGCGCGTCCCCGTCCACCGCCATCCAGGTCATCGGCATGCCGCTGCGCGGCCAACGTGCCCCCACCTGCACCGGCATGCCCGGGCGCGCCGCGAACAGGGCCGCGCCGCGTTCGGCCTGTACCGTCTGTTCCTGGCCATCGGGCCAGCGCAAGGCGACTTCGAGGCCATCGTCACTCATGCCATGGCTGACCTCGAACGCATAGACCAGCAGGCGATCGCCCTGGTCCGGCATCGGGTACTTGTCCATGTCCGCATACGTCGCGCGCGCCTGCTCGTCACCGTCACGCCGCAGCAGCTGGAACGGCACCTGGGCGCCCTGCTCCCGCGCCATTCCCACGCAGTCCCCGTTGCGCCACCAGCGCCCCTGGGCGGCGAAATCCATTGCTCCGTAGGCCAGCATCCACTGGAAGCGCCCGTCCGCACCGAGTACCAGCTCCGAGCCCACTTCCTGCATGCCGGAGAGGTAGTAGTGGCCGGCGACCGCGTTTGATTCCGCTGCCAGCCGCTGCGACGGCTCCGGACACACACCGGTGTGGGGAGGGGCCGCAGCCAGCACCGGCAATGGAACGGCCAACGTCAGCAGCATGCCCAGCCGCCGCCACCTGTTCCGCACCGTCCGGATCTTCTGGCCTGGCATCACTGTGTCTTCCTGTCATGCCGTGGCAGACACGGCTTCACCGCCTGACCGGCTTTGCCGCCTTGCCGTCCGGCGCATCGGCCACCTCCAGCAACGGCAGCTGGCCCTCGTCGGTCGGGTGGTCACGCTCGAGCTTCTCGATTTCGTCGCGGAAGTCGGCCACGTCCTCGAAACTGCGGTACACCGAGGCAAAGCGCACGTAGCCGACATGGTCGAGCTTGCGCAGTTCATCCATCACGAAGCCACCGACCTTGATCGACGGCACTTCACGCTCGCCGCACATGCGCAGCTGGTGGACGACCGCACGCACGGCCGCCTCGATGCGCTCCTCCGACACCGGGCGCTTCTGCAGCGCGCGGTCGAAGCCCACCCGCAGCTTGCGCGCGTCGAATGCCTCACGGCCCCCATCGCTCTTGATGATCACCGGCAGCTTCAGTTCGATGGTTTCCAACGTGCTGAAGCGCTCGCCACAGGCCTCGCAGCCACGGCGGCGGCGGATGGTGGCGCCATCCTCGGAAACGCGCGAGTCGATGACGCGGGTGTCGGTGTGTTGGCAGAACGGGCAGTGCATCTATCTCGCCTTGAACATCGTGCGCCGACAGCACGGCGCGGGAAATACTACAACGCAGATACAGCAAACCCCGGGATGGAGCAAGGCTGCCCGGCCCGGGGTCTGGCCGCCATCACCGCGGCGGTCCCTTCAACGAACCGGTGCCTGCACAGGGCCGGCACCGGTAAACCGTCAACCGTAAACCGGGTACTGACGGCACTGCAGGGTGACGTTCTCACGCACGCCGGCAATGACGTTCTCATCGCCCGGGTTGTCCAGCACGTCGGCAATCCAGTTGGCCAGCGCCACGCAGTCCGCTTCCTTGTAGCCGCGTGTGGTGATGGCCGGGGTGCCCAGGCGCAGGCCCGAGGTCACGAACGGCGAACGCGGGTCGTTCGGCACCGAGTTCTTGTTGACGGTGATGTGGGCCTTGCCCAGCGCGGCCTCGGCGTCCTTGCCGGACACCTCCTTGCCGATCATGTCCACCAGCATCAGGTGGTTCTGAGTGCCGCCGGAGACGATCTTGTAGCCGCGCGAAATCAGCGTGGTGGCCATCGCCTGGGCGTTCTTCACCACCTGCTGCTGGTAGGCCTTGAATTCCGGCTCCAGCGCTTCCTTGAAGGCCACCGCCTTGGCCGCGATGACGTGCATCAGCGGGCCACCCTGGATGCCCGGGAACACGATCGACTGCAGCTTCTTCTCGATTTCCTCGCCCGCGCCCTTGGCGATGATGATGCCGCCACGCGGACCGCGCAGGGTCTTGTGGGTGGTAGAGGTCACCACGTGGGCGTGTTCGATCGGGTTCGGGTAGACGCCGGCAGCGACCAGGCCGGCCACGTGCGCCATGTCCACGAACAGGTAGGCGCCAACCTTGTCGGCGATGGCGCGGAAGCGCGCCCAGTCCACGACCTGCGAGTAAGCCGAGAAGCCGGCCACGACCATCTTCGGCTTGTGCTCCAGCGCCAGGCGCTCGACTTCGTCGTAATCGATCAGGCCCTGTTCGTTCACGCCGTACTGGACGGCATTGAAGATCTTGCCCGAGGCGTTGACCTTGGCACCGTGGGTCAGGTGGCCGCCATGGGCCAGGCTCATGCCCAGGATGGTGTCGCCCGGCTGCAGCAGGGCGAAGTAGACGGCCTGGTTGGCCTGCGAGCCGCTGTGCGGCTGCACGTTGGCGTAATCGGCGCCGAACAGCTGCTTGAGGCGGTCGATGGCCAGCTTCTCGGCGATGTCCACGTACTCGCAACCGCCGTAGTAGCGCTTGCCCGGGTAACCCTCGGCGTACTTGTTGGTCAGCTGGCTGCCCTGGGCTTCCATCACCGCCGGGCTGGCGTAGTTCTCGCTGGCGATCAGCTCGACATGGTCTTCCTGGCGCTGGCACTCATCGGCGATGGCCTTGGCCAGTTCAGGGTCGTAGGACGCAATACGGACTTCACGCGAGTACATCGTCAGCTCCAGGAGATGGGCGAGGGAACTGCCGATTGTAGCCGTTCCTGCGGGCCAGCCCCCGCGCGCGGGGCTGCCTTCCCGGCATCACCCACCCGTCGACAAATAGTGAACCAAGTCACGCTTCTAAGCGATTACCTGAATTCGCTGATCGATCCTGCCGGCTTCTTACGGTTAACAGGGTACAGGCGGGCGTTTGCCGCCCGCCCCTGATCGATCTCCAAGGAACACGTCCCGATGCCCCGCCCCGCCTGCAGCACGCATGAGTCCCTCCCCCCACGCCCGATCGCCCCGGTCCGCGCGACGCTGCTGGCCGTGGCCCTGGCTGGCCTGGCGGCCACGCTGTCCGTGCCGGCACAGGCGGCCGATCCGTCACCGGCCATGGCAACGGTCCAGGTCGCCCGGGTCCAGGTGGAGGGGGTGGGTGAACACCCCGACAGCGGCATCAGCCCGGCAGGGATCGAGGCGCTGGCCAATCAGGCACTGCGCGCGCTCGGCCCGGATCAGCCCCTGGCCCTGAGCTTGGCCCAGATCGAGCAGATCACCGCGCGCATCACCCAGGCCTACCGGGATGCGGGTTTCCTGGTATCGGTGGTCTACATCCCGCCCCAGCAGATTGGCGACAGCCAGACGCTGACGCTGAAAGTGATGGAAGGCCGGGTCGGCCGGGTGCTGGTACAGGGCAGCCAGCGCTACCGCGAAGATCAGCTCACCGCCAGCAGCCTTGGGCTGATTGGCCGGCCGTTGCGCCGCAACGAACTCGACCGTGCCCTGCTCTACGCGCGTGACGTGCCCGGGGTATCGGTCACCTCGGTGTTGCAGCCCGGCCAGAACCCCGGCGAGACCGACATCGTGCTGCTCGCCACCGACAACGCGCGCCCCTACGAGATCACCGCCGGGCTGAGCAACCACGGCACCGACAGCACCGGCAAGTACCGGGCCGAGCTGGGCATCAGCGCCTTCAACGCATTGGGCGCGGGCGATGTGCTGGCCGCCAGCATCGGCTACGGGTTGGACCCGGCCGACAGCTGGCAGGCGGCACTGTCACTCAGTGTGCCCTCGGCACAGGTGCAGGGACTGAGCGCCATCGCCGGCGTCAGCCGCAGCGAGATGGAGTTGAACACCGGCCCGTTGGCGGCGTTGGAAATCACCGGCCCCACCACGATGTTCTATGCCGGCAGCGACTGGAAGTTCATCCAGCGCGCCAACCTGCAGGTGCAGGCCTCGGCACGCTGGATCCACGAGGATTCCAAGCTCGAAGGGCTCGGCTTCCTGCTCTCGCGCCACACCTTTGACGTCCTGGACGCCGGCCTGAGCCTGCGCCATACCGACCACCGCTGGCGCGGCATGAACCTGGCGCAGGTGTCGCTGCGCAAGTCGGTCAATGACGAATCCTCGCCGATGAACTGGCTGTACACCTCGCACGCGCCATACTTCTGGGTGGCCCGGGCAAGCGTGGCGCGCCTGCAGGCCCTGCCCCACGACCAGCGCCTGCTGCTGCGTGGCAGCGCGCAGTTCACCGATGACGCGCTGACACCGATGGAGCAGTTCAGCGTGGGCGGCCCCACCAGCGTGCGTGCCTACCCGCTGTCCACGGCGCTGGGCGACCGTGGCGTGCAGGCCAGCTTCGAGTACCAGGTCAGCGCCCCGGGTTTCGCCAACAAGCCCTCGCCGTTCAATGGCCGCCGCTGGGGCGACCTGCTTGATGTGAATCTGTTCTACGACTGGGGCCGCACCTCGCCGACGCCGGACAACCGCCGCTTGGGCGCATTGCCGATCACGCTCGAAGGTGCCGGTCTTGGCCTTGGCCTGCGCCTGCCGTGGCAGCCGGAACTGCGCCTGGACGTGAGCGCGGCCAAACCCACCGGCAGCTACCGCGGCAGCGACGGCCGCAGCACCCAGTACTGGGCGCGCATCAGCACTACTTTCTGAGGACATCGCCATGAATCGCATTTACCGCCTTGTGTTCAACAGCGCACTGCGCCAGGTCCAGGTGGCGTCGGAAGCTGCCAGCGGCGGTCGGATCGTCGCCCGTGGCCGACGCACGCAGGCGCTCGATCGCCCGCGGTTGAAACCACTTGCCCTGGCCCTGGCGCTGGCCTGGGCAGGTGGCGCACAGGCCCAGGTGCTGCCGAGCAATCCGGTTGTGGTGCAGGGCACGGTAAGCATCGCCAATACCCCCAACACACTGCAGGTGACGCAGACCGGCAACCGCGCGCTGATCAACTGGAGCAACTTCAGCATCGGCCAGAGCGATGCGGTGAACTTCATCACCAATAATCCGTCCGCGGTCACGTTGAATGTCGTGATCGGAAATCTGGCCAGCCAGATCGACGGCATGCTGAATTCCGATGGCCATGTATTCCTGATCAATCCGAACGGCATCACCTTCGGTGGCAATGCGCACGTCAACGTTGCCGGGCTGCTCGCCACGACGTTGTCGCTGCAGGACCCGAACGCTCCCATCTACGATTTCCGGCGTGGCGCACATCCGGGCGCGGCGGTGTTGAACCATGGCCAGATCAATGCCAATGGCGGCCCGGTGCTGCTGGCAGGGGCGGCCGTTGGCAACTACGGCACCATCCAGGGTGGCCACATCGGCCTGGTCGCCGCGGACCGGATGGTGGCGTCCTACGATCCTGCCGCGGGCATGAGCTACCACATCGTCGATGCCGTGGATGACGCCCCGCTGGGGCCGGGTCCGGTGCTGGTCAACACCGGCACCTTGCAGGCTTCGCAGGTCAACCTGCTGGCGCGTGTGCCGACGGGCAGCAGTGCGATCGCGCTCAACATGGGGGGCGTGATCGTCGCCGATACGCTGGTGGCCAATGCCGGGGGCGGCGCCCTGGCAGTGGGAGCGAACATCCAGGCCACGCAGACCAGCCTCATCAGCGATGGCTCGCTGCAGCAGACGGGCGGCACCATCGATGCCAACACGCTGGCGCTGCAGACCGGCGGCGGTGCATCGTTGAACACCAGCGGCAACACCATTTCGTTCATTGAAGGCAGCGTCGGCACCAGCCTGGTGTTGGGCAACAACCGGGCCCTGTCGCAGCTGGGTGCGCTGAGCGTCGGAGGTGACGCCACCTTCAACAATGGCCCGCATGCGATCACCCTGAGCAACGCCAACAACACGTTCTCGGGCGGGGTGAGGCTGGAAGGCGGTACCACCACGATTGCCAGCAACGGTGTGCTCAAGCTGCGCGCGGCCGAAGTGCAGTCGCTGACGGCATCCGCCATCGGCATCGAACTCAATGGCTTCTTCAACAGCACCGGTGACCAGGCCTACAACGGCGACGTGACACTGACCGGCAATGCCAGCCTGTCATCGAGTGCCGGGAACATCGCGTTCAACGGTTCCGTCAACGGCGGTGGCAACCTGCGGGTCGATGCGAAGGACGAAGTGCGCTTCGGCGGGATCGTCGGAGGGGCTGCCCGGCTGGGGAGCGTGGAGGTGGTGAGCGGTGATGCCATCCTGAACGGGAGTGTGTATACGTGGGGCATGCAGCGCTACGCCGATGCCGTGAGGCTCGGTGGCAGCGTGTCGCTGAGCAGCAGCCTGGGCAGCGACATCGTGTTCGGCAGCACCATCGATGGTGCTTACAACCTGCTGGTACAGACCGATGGCACGACCCGGTTCGGGGGCACGGTCGGCGGCAGCTCGGCGCTGGCCACCCTGCGGCAGGACGGGGGAACCTTCGAGCTTGGCGCGAATGTCAATACCATCGGCCTGCAGACCTATGAGAAGGTCAAGCTTGTCGGCGATGTCAACGTGGCCAGCCTGGGCGGTGGCGACATCCGCTTTGATGGGGCGGTCAACGGAGGGCATGCATTGGCAACCTCCACCACCGGTCAAACGTATTTCACGGGTTCCGTTGGCGGGTTGGACGCATTGACGTCGCTGACCGCCGGTGGTGGTGGCGTGACGCTGCTGGGCGGCAATGTGACCACCACGGGCAATCAGCACTACCTCGATGCAGCGGTGCTGGTCGGCAACAGTACGCTGACCAGTACCGGCTCCGGCACGATTCAATTCAGCAAGCGACTCGACGGCAACTTCAACCTGGCGGTGAACACGGCCGGGCAGAGCATTTTCGATGGCACTGTCGGCTTCTATACGCCACTGTTGTCCTTCAGCAGTGATCTGCCAGGCAGCACGCGGATCGACACCCAGTTCCGCAGCGTGGGTGGCATCGTGTTCAACGATATGCTGGAGCTGAGTGCGAATACGGTGGTGACCAGCACCACCGGCAGCGTCCGGTTTGGCAACATGATCTCCGGTGGCGGCTGGGACCTGCGCGTTGGCGGGGCGACCGGAACGCGCTTCGACAATGATGTCCAGGCCAACATGCTCACCGTGGAAGGCAACGGCACCACCACGCTGGCGGGGGATGTCACCGTCGCGGATGCGGCGCAGTTCAACCGCCCGGTACTGCTTGCCGGTGACGTGGCAGTGAGCGGGCAGAGCGTCGTCTTTGGCGGAAGCATCGATGGCGGGCACGCACTGGACATCACCGCCGCGGCGGTGAATGTCGCCGGCCACATCGGCGGCAGCACCCCGCTGGCCTCCCTGGCCGTGGACGCCGGCACGCTTGCGCTGTCCGGGACGGTGACGACCAGCGGCGCATTGTCGTTGACGTCCACCGGCAGCCTGCTCCAGGCCGGTGCCTTCCAGGTTGGCGGGCCTGCCAGTTTCAGTGCTGGTGTCGACATCACCCTCAGCAACGCTGGCAACAGTTTTGCTGGAAAGGTCGCGCTGCATGGCGAGGACGTGACCTTGCATGGCAGCAGCGGGCTGGACATGGATGGCGTGCAGGCGGAAACACTGGTCGCGACGGCGGGCGGGCGCCTGGATCTATCCAATGCCGTGGTCAACGGAGATGCGACGTTGACCGGTGGCGGGCTGGGGTTCGCGCAGGTGCAGGTGGGCGGCAACCTGGTCGCCGACAGCGCGGCCGCTATCACGCAGAGTGGCAGCCTCCAGGTTTCCGGAACCAGCACGCTGGATGCGGGCGGTGACATCACACTGCGCAATGCGGGCAATGTGTTCACCGGCGCGATGGATGTCGACGGCGAGGCGGTGGCGATCACCGCAGGCGGCGGACTGAACATCAGCGCACTGCAGAGCGGCACCAACAAGGCGGTGGAGCTGGTCGCCGGCGGACAGCTGAGCGTGGCGCCTGCGATCAACACCGGCAATGCCAGCCTGCGCCTGAGCTCGCTGGGCGGCGCGCTCGCCATTGCAAACGCGCTGTCCGGCGGGCAAGTGAGCCTGAACGGCGCCTCCGGCCTCACCCTGGCGGCTGATGTGACCGGTGCGCAGCTGTCATTGAGCAGTCAGGGGGGATCGATCATGCAGACGGCGGGCAGCCTGTTGGCCGCCGGTACCACGACGCTGTACGCCGGAAACGCGATCAACCTGGGAATGATTGGCAACAGTTTCGGTGGCGATGTAAGCGTGAACGCGGGTGATGTCCTGCTTCGCACCGGACAGTCCCTGTCCCTGGCCGACGTCACGGCAAACCGTCTCGAGGCGCTGGCGGGCACTGGCCTGACGGTCAGCAACGCGGATACCACCGGTGATGCGACATTGGATGGCGGAAGCGGCCAGCTCCTGCTTCGTGGCGTCACCACAGGAGGCGGCCTGACGGCAAAGGGCACCTCCATCGGCCAGGGCAGCACCCTCTACGTCCATGGCGACAGCAGCTTCCTGGCCGGCGGCGACGTCCTTCTCACCAATGCCGGCAACTTCTTTGGAGGCGTCATGGACATCAACGCCTCCAATGCCCACATCATCAGCGGCGGTGAGTTGGTACTGGGCGAGGTGACAGCCAGCACGCTCGCCGCCCGGGCGGACACCGGCCTGCGCCTGATCGGCCACGTCGTCGCAGACAACGTCGACCTTGCCACCGCTGGCATCTTCGACAACCGTACCGGCGCCGACGCCATCCGGCTGAGCGGCAACGGCCGCTGGAACATCTACCTGGACTCTCCGCATCAGGCGCATGCCTTCAACAACCTGGACAGCGGCAACACCGCCGTCTGGAACACTGCAGCGTTCGGCAATTCCAGTGCAACCGGCAACCGCTATGTGTTCGCCTGGCAGCCGACGCTGACGGTTGCCGGAAACACCCTGCGCAAGACCTACGGCGACGTGCTCAACCCTCTGCTGGCCTTCCGCATGCAGGGTGCAATGACTGCCGTTGCCGGAGCATACAAGGGCGACGAATTGGCCAGCCTGTTCAGCGGACTGCCGAGTGTCATCTCGTTTGGCGCCGCTGCCAATGCCAATGCAAGCGCCTCGCCCTATGTCGTCACTGTCGGCCCCGGGACACTGGATGCTTCCGCTTCCGGCTATCAGCTGGCCTACACCCCCGGGCAGCTCTTCGTTGACCCGCGCGGGCTCATCATCACGGCCGGCAATGCGAGCAAGACCTACGGGCAGGCATCGTCGCTGGGCGGTTACTCCGTCGATGGCCTAGTCAATGGCGACACGGTGAGCGGGCTGGACCTGTTCAGCAACGGCAGTGCCGCCACCGCCAATGCCGGCAACTACGTCATCACCGCCGGCAATGCCTCCGGCACCGGGCTCGGCAACTACGCCATCACCTACGTCGATGGCCTGCTGTCCGTCGGCAAGGCGACGCTGACCATCACCGCAGGGCCCGGCAGCAAGACCTACGGCCAGGATGGCGGGTTCGGCAACTACAGCGTGGACGGACTGCTCAACAGCGATGCAGTGGCCTCGGTGATGCTGGGCAGCGACGGCGCAGCGGCCAATGCCAGCGTGGGCCATTACGCCATTCACGCCGGTGACGCACGGGGCACAGGCCTGGGCAACTACACCATCACCTATGTCGACGGCCAGATGTCGGTCGGCAAGGCCAACCTGGTCATCACCGCCCACGATGCCAGCAAGCGCATGGGCCAGGCGCTGCTGCTGGACGGCTACACCGTCGAGGGGCTGCTCAACGGTGACCGCGTCGAGGGGCTCGATCTTTCCAGCGACGGCAGCGCCGCCAACGCCGAGCCGGGGCGCTACGCCATCCTCGCCAGCGCCGCGCGGGGCGACCGCATGGCCAATTACGCGATCAGCTACCAGGAAGGAACCCTGGACGTTTCGGGGATCGCCTCGGAGGTGCAGGCCCGCATCGCGCGGGAGATTGCCGCAAACGCGGCCAGGCCGGGCAGCCGCGCCCCCACCGAGCCAGCCGTCGATGCACCGCTGTACCGGGCCATCGGCGAGGGCATCGCCCGCCCGGGCGACGCCTGCGTCCACATGGGCGACATCCGCTGCCTCAGCCACCAACCGGAATGACCGACGGGCGGGCCGGGACGCTGCACCGTTCTCCCCTGCCCGGGTCACCCGGGCCTCGTCCCGCCCCCTGAACGCAGAAGGCGCATCCGCTGGATGCGCCTTCTGTCATTCATGCCTGCGTGGATCAACTCAATGGTTGAACACGATGTCGGCGATGATGCCGGTGGCGATGGCCACCATCAGCAGGTTGCCGCGGTCATCGCGGATCCAGCGGTGGCCGTGCGGGGGGCGACGCACGTGGTAGCGGTCATAGTCGTTGACCACGTAGACCGGGCCACCGTAGTAGTTGTTGTAGCGATAGCCACGCTGGAAGCCGTAGGGCTGGTAGACCACCCGACGCGGCGGGTCGTAGTAGCGACGGTCGTTGTAGCGGGCGTCGCGATAGCCCTCGCGGTAGCCAGCGTTGTAGCGGCGGCGGTCATCGCGCCATTCATGACGGTCATGGCCGCGACCGCGGTCATGGCCCCGGCCCCGGTCATCCCACCCATGGCGCCCGCGGTCGTGGTCGTGGTCACGGTCGCCTGCCGCGAAGGCCGGTGCAGTGGCACCGAAGGCCAGCAGGGTAGTCATCGCGGCGACAACTAGACGGTTCATCTTCATGGGTGGCCCTCACAGGTTGGGTGGACGGTTTCCATCATGCTCACGTCATCTGAACGGATTCCGGCTGGAAACGGTTACGGATCTTTCCTATTCACAAATCAGCAAGCCCTCGCCGGCCGGCCGGCCCCGGCCGGCTTCCGGCTATAATCGCCCATTCCCTTTTGCCCTGGGCCCTGTCCATGCCGGACCGGGCGCGGGCGTGCGCTACGGAGACTTCATGTCCTCGCAATACATCTACACCATGAACCGCGTCAGCAAGGTGGTCCCGCCCAAGCGGCAGATCATCAAGGACATCTCGCTGTCGTTCTTCCCGGGCGCCAAGATCGGCCTGTTGGGCCTGAATGGCGCCGGCAAGTCCACCGTCCTGAAGATCATGGCCGGCGTGGACACCGATTTCGAGGGCGAGGCCCGCCCGCAGGCCGGCATCAAGGTCGGCTACCTGGAGCAGGAACCGCGCCTGGACCCGGCCCAGACCGTGCGTGAAGCGGTCGAGGAAGGCGTGGGCGAAGTGCTGCAGGCCCAGGCCGCGCTGGACAAGATCTATGACGCCTACGCCGAGGAAGGTGCCGACTTCGATGCGTTGGCAAAGGAACAGGAGCGGCTGGAAGCCATCCTGGCCGCCGGCGATGCCCACACCCTGGAGAACCAGCTGGACGTGGCCGCCGACGCCCTGCGCCTGCCGCCGTGGGACGCGGTGATCGGCAACCTGTCCGGCGGCGAGAAGCGCCGCGTGGCGCTGTGCCGCCTGCTGCTGCAGAAGCCGGACATGCTGCTGCTCGACGAACCGACCAACCACCTGGACGCCGAGTCGGTGGAATGGCTGGAGCAGTTCCTGGCGCGCTACACCGGCACCGTGGTGGCCGTCACCCATGATCGCTACTTCCTGGACAACGCCGCCGAGTGGATCCTGGAACTGGACCGCGGCCGCGGCATTCCGTGGAAGGGCAACTACACCGAATGGCTGATGCAGAAGGACGAGCGCCTGAAGCAGGAAGACAACCAGGAAAAGGCCCGCCAGAAGGCGATCCAGAAGGAACTGGAGTGGTCGCGCCAGAACGCCAAGGGTGGCCGCACCAAGGGCAAGGCCCGCTTGGCTCGCTTGGAAGAGCTGCAGAGCGTTGACTACCAGAAGCGCAACGAGACCAACGAAATCTTCATCCCGCCGGGCGAGCGCCTGGGCAACTCGGTGATGGAGTTCAAGAACGTCTCCAAGAAGTTCGGTGAGCGCCTGCTGATCGACAACCTGTCGATGATCATTCCGCCGGGTGCCATCGTCGGCATCATCGGCCCGAACGGTGCCGGTAAGTCGACCCTGTTCAAGATGATCACCGGCCAGGAAAAGCCGGATTCCGGCGAGATCGTGGTCGGTCCGACCGTCAAGCTGTCGTACGTGGACCAGAGCCGCGACGCGCTGACGGGCAACCACAACGTGTTCCAGGAAATCGCTGGCGGCCTGGACATCCTCAACATCAACGGTGTGGAGATCCAGTCGCGCGCCTACATCGGCCGCTTCAACTTCAAGGGCCAGGACCAGCAGAAGCTGGTCGGCTCGCTGTCCGGTGGTGAGCGTGGCCGCCTGCACATGGCCAAGACCCTGCTGCAGGGTGGCAATGTGCTGCTGCTCGACGAACCGTCCAACGACCTGGACATCGAAACCCTGCGTGCGCTGGAAGACGCGCTGCTGGAGTTCCCGGGCAACACGTTCGTCATCTCGCATGACCGCTGGTTCCTGGACCGCATCGCCACGCACATCATCGCCTTCGAAGGCGACTCGCACGTGGAGTTCTTCCAGGGCAACTACCGCGAGTACGAAGAGGACAAGAAGCGTCGCCTGGGCGACGATGCCGGTCCCAAGCGCCTGCGCTTCAAGGCGCTGAAGTAATACCCGACAGACGGCCGCCCAGTGCGGCCGTCTGCTTTTAGCGGTGCCACCAGAGTGCGTGGCCGCCGTTTGAGCCCCTCTCCCGTGTACGGGAGAGGGGTTGGGGTGAGGGCAAGCTCTGCGCGGAGAAGCCAGCATCGCTTGCGTCAGTCAGAAGGCTTGAAGATCTGAGGATCGGGTGAAGCTCCCCCTCATCCGCCCCCTCGGGGCACCTTCTCCCGCGTGCGGGAGAAGGGACGGCCCGCATCTCCTGCACGTCGGAATTCCCCATGTCCCTGTTAGACCGCTTTTTCAAACTCCAACAGCACGGCACCAGCGTCCGCACCGAGGTGCTGGCCGGGCTGACCACCTTCCTGACGATGTCCTACATCGTCTTCGTCAACCCCGAGATCCTGGGCACCACCGGCATGGACCCGGGCGCGGTGTTCGTGGCGACCTGCCTGGCCGCGGCCGCGGGTTCGGTGGTGATGGCGCTGGCCGCCAATTTCCCGGTCGGCATGGCCCCGGGCATGGGCCTGAACGCCTTCTTCGCCTTCACCGTGGTGGGCGCGGCCGGCCTGCCGTGGCAGCAGGCGCTGGCGGCGGTGTTCATCTCCGGCGTGGTGTTCTGGGTGCTCACCCTGACCGGCGTGCGCGCCTGGCTGGTAGCCGGCATCCCGGCGTCGCTGCGCTCGGCGATCGTGGCCGGCATCGGCCTGTTCCTGGCCATCATCGCGCTGCAGAAATCCGAGGTGATCGTCGCCAACAGCGACACCATGCTCACCCTGGGCCCGCTCAACACCGCCCCGCCCCTGCTGGCGCTGGGCGGCTTCCTGCTGATCGCGGTGCTGGAAGCGCGCAAGGTCCGGGGCGCGATCCTGATCGGCATCCTCGCCGTGACCGGCGTGGCCTGGGCGATCGACAGCGTGCAGTACCAGGGCATCGTGTCGCTGCCGCCGAGCCTGGCGCCCACCTTCCTGCAGCTGGACCTCCCCGGCCTGCTCCACCACGACGGCGGCGCGCCGCTGGCGGTGTTGCTGCAGGTGGTGCTGGTGTTCGTGCTGGTGGAAGTGTTCGACGCCACCGGCACGCTGTACGGCGTGGTCGGCCGTGCCGGCCTGCTCAAGCTGGACGATGGCAACAAACGCTTCGGCCGTGCACTGCTGGCCGACAGCACCGCGATCGTCGCCGGCTCGCTGCTGGGCACCAGCTCCACCACCGCCTTTGCCGAAAGCGCCTCCGGCGTGCAGGTGGGCGGTCGCACCGGCCTGACCGCGCTGGTGGTCGCCGCGCTGTTCCTGGCCGCGCTGCTGTTCTCGCCGCTGGCCGAGATGGTGCCGTCCTACGCCACCGCCCCGGCGCTGCTGTTCGTGGCCGGCCTGATGCTGCGCGAGCTGGTCGAGGTGAAGTGGGACGACCTGACCGAATCGGTGCCGGCCGCGCTGTGCGCGCTGGCGATGCCGTTCACCTACTCCATCGCCAACGGCCTGGCGTTCGGCTTCATTGCCTATGCCGCGTTGAAGGCCGGCACCGGGCGCTGGCGCGAAGTGCGCCCGGCGGTGTGGCTGGTGGCAGGGCTGTTCGTGCTGCGCTACGCGCTGGAGTGACTCGGCCAGCACGGCCGGACACCCGCGTTCAGTGGCTCAGCAGCACCACGATCACGGCAACAACCGTGGCCATCGTGCTGAGCACCGAGAAAGTGCCCAGCGCCAGCAGCGCACGCCACAGGGTCGACCAGATCGGCCGGCCCTCGAAGAACTGCACCAGCGAAACGACGCTGTAAGCCGAGCCCAACAGCACCGCCAGGACCTGCGTCTGCGGCAGCCAGCGATGCACCAGCACCAGCAGCGACCAGACCACGAAGGTCTGCACCGTGAGCAGGGTGGTGATCACCAGCCATTCGGGATAGTTCAGTTTGCCGAAACGGCTGAACACCACGCGGAAGATCAAGGCTTCCAGCGGCAGCAACATCAGCGTGAACGCCGCGAAATGCGATTCGATCCACGCGTTCACGCTGCGGAACGACGCTGCCAGCTTCGCCAGCTCAGGCGGTACCCCCGGCCCCACCCCCAGTGCATCCATGGCGGCACTGTCCATCACGCCCGCGCCGTTGAGCAGGCGGTTCAACAACAGCACCGCGGCCGCCGTCATGGTGATCAGCAGCACCGGTTTGACCTGGTTGCCGCGGCGGCCTTCGATGTAGTCGCGCAGCAGTTTGCCCGGCTGCAGCATCAACTGCTTGAGCGAGTACAGGATGCCGCGGTCCATGTGCAGCACGCTGTGCTCCAGCTCGTGGCCGAGGAAATGCCAGTCGATGCGATGCACCGGCGTGGGCTGGCCACAGCCCGGGCAGAACTTCTGGTCGGCACCGCCGACCGCGCGGCCACAATTGATACAGCTTGCGTCGACGTGCATCCCCATGCACCGCCCCCTTGTTGGCAAGGCGGCATTCTAGAACGGGCCTCGGCCAGGCCGCCATCGCCCTGCCCGGCCGGGCTCAGTCGTAGGTGATGGTGAAGGTGGCCGCCCCGTTGGCCGTGCCCGGCCCCACCGCGCCCGCCTGGGTCTGGATGTAGCGCGCACGCAGCGGCAGGTTGAAGGCACTGCTGCCGACCACGGTCGTTCCCAGCGGCACCGTGGTGCCGAATGCCAGCGCGCGTTCGGCCGCACCGTCACGCTGCACCAGCTCGATGCCGATCCGCGTGGCGGTGTTGCCGCCCTGGGTCAGGCGCAGCACACCGGCACGGTTGGAGCTGTCCTGGGTGGCGTCCAGGCGGATGCCGATCGCGCTCTGGTAAGCGGCCAGGTTGCTGCCCTGGCAATTGAGCCGGATGTCGAAATCACGATTGACCGCCCGCGAACCCACCCCGGTGAAGGTGCTGGCCGGCACCGCGCCGAAGTCCACCACGAGGTTGCGGCTACCGGCCAGTACCTCGCAGGTGGGACTGACCACGGTGGTGCCGGTGCCTTTGAAGGTGGAGGTGAGCACGGGCTTGGCCGCGCCATCGCCGTCATAGTAGTAGGTGGTGAACCGGCCTGCGGCGGCAATCGATCCAGAGCCTGTCTGGGCCGCCGTCTTGATCAGTTCGACCCGGAAGGTGCCACCGGCCAGGTCCAAGGTGGAACTTCCGGTGTTGAACGACAAGGTGTGCGGGTAGTACGCCTGTACGCTGCCGGAGTCGCGATACACCCGGATTCCCACCCCGTCCACCAGTGTCCTGTAGGTGTTGGCGATACCCGTGGTGATGGCCTGCTGGGCGTTGACATACTTGCCTTCGGCATAACCTCCCGAATTGCAGCTGGCCACTCTGCTGACCGGGTTGATGGTCGCGTTCAAGGTCTTGATCACGCCCCCGACCGGCGTGCTGGGCAGGATGGTCACCTGCCCCATGTCCATCTGCACGTCCTGCGCGACGAACCCGGATTTGGTGATGCTGCACCTGGCCAACGCGGGCCCGGCCTGCAGGCCAGCCAGCAGCACGGCCACCCCGCAGATACCACGACCAACCGCACCCGGAAGAATCATCGACATATCGCCTCCATGGATACAACGCCTGCCTGCCCGGCCGAAGCTTCAGCCGGCACCTGATAGTCCACGCCGCAGTGCTGGTCGTCGTTCGCGCCCCAGCGCACCTGCAGCCGGCCGGCGTCGTGTTCGCTACGCAGGTAGATGCGCCCGCCCTGGCTGACCATGCCCACCGGCTGCCCGGCCGCATCGACCACCTGCGCACCGAACGGCATGGCCTGGCCATGGCCGTCGCGTACCCGCATCAACAACGCACGCCCCTTGCGGGTGGCGAAGTGCAGATGGCTGATGGCACCGGCATACGGCGCCACCGTCTGGCTGCTGCCCTGCAGCTCCACGTCCAGCGACATGCCCTGCGGATCCAGCGTGACCGTATTGAGTCGATACGGCGAGACATATGGCACCACCGCGTATCCATCGCCATCGATGCGCAATCCGGGGGCATTGCCCACGCGCGCATCGCGCGCATCGCGTGCTTCCACCAGCACCATGGTGTCGCCGCGGTCCGGCGTGAAGGTCGCCCCGCCCGGATGCACGACCAGGCTGCCATTGGCGCCGAACGCTGCCTGGCGGAACGCGCTGGAATAGCTGTACGAGCCGCTCAGCGCGGTGTAGCGGCTGCGATACTCGGCATTGCCGACCAAAGTGCTGTCACCATCACGTGCATCGGACAGGGCCAGCCCATAGCTGAGCGCGTTCGCCTCGCCGGTCGCGCCGGTGATGCCGATGCGGCTGTTGTCATACCCCTGCGTGCCGCGCGCGCCCACGTCCACATTCAGCGACAGCGGCTGCGTGCCACGGCCCAGCGGCACGCTCACCGACAGCAGGTATTCGGTGTCCGGGCGTCCGGCAACGCCGTCTTCGGTGCGCACCGCGGAGAACCCATAGTTGAGTGCGCGCCAGGCATGGTTGTAGCCCACCTGGAACTGCTTGCCGGTGCCTGCGCGGTCATAGAAGTCGCGCAGCGAGCCGGTGACGTACAACGCGCCCCATCGCTGTCCCAGTGGCTGGTTCAGCGTCAGCTGGACCTGGCTGCGCTGGCGGCCCAGCGCAAACCCGTCGCCGCGACGTACCGCATCGCGCACCTGCATCGCATCGAGCAGGCTGTAGAAGCCACGGGTGGAATAACGGTACGCCGCCACGGTCAGGTTGGTTCCGGTGTCGCCGATGAGATGGCTGTAACTCAGCCGGACACTGGCGCCCTGCCGCCGGCGCAGGCCCGCCTGCTCGGTGCGCGCATGGGTGACATCGGCCGCGAAGGCGCCCACCGCAGTGGAAAGGCCCAGCCCGTACAGCACCGAGGCGTAGCCCTCGCTGGCGTTGCCACCGCCGTACAGCGTCAGGCGGTTGCCCATCCCGCGCTGGTAGGTGGCCTGCAGCAACCAGGGGGCATCATCCAGCTGATCGTTGCGCACCTTGCCCGCGGTGATCGCATAGCGCGAAATGCCCGCCCGCAACATCTGCGGCACCGAACCAAACGGCACCTTGAACACGCGCCGCCGGCCGTCGGCTTCAAGCACGGTCACCTCGAGGTCGCCACCATAGCCGGTGGGGTAGAGGTCATCGATGACGAAACTGCCCGGCGACACCGTGGCCGAATGGATCAACTGCTGGTTCTGGCGGATCTCCACCCGTGCATTGGTTTCGGCGATGCCACGCACCACCGGTGCGTAGCCACGCAGTGAATCGGGCAGCATGCGGTCGTCGCTGACCAGGCTGATGCCGCTGTAGCCGATCGCATCGAACAGTTCGCCGTTGGTATAGGACTGCCCGATCGTCAGCAGGCCACGCACACTGGCGATGCCGCGCTGGGCGTAGCTCGCGATGCCCTGCCAATGGCGGCCGTCACCTTCGTTCCAGGTGAGGTTGGCGTCATGCCGGAACTGCCATCCGGCCAGGTTCACCCCGGCGTTGAGTCCCAGGTAGGCGCTGCGGCTGCGTTGCCCACCCGGGGTCCGGTTGTCGCTGTCCACGCCGTTGAAGCTGTAGCCGATGAAACCGGCATTGATGCCGCGATCCCACTGCGCGGGACTGACGTAGCCGCGCGCTTCGCGCCGCAGGACGGCCTGCGGGATGCTCAGGTCATAGCGCAGGTCGGCGCTGTTGAAGCGGCCGAATGCGTCGGCGATGCGCTGGCGCACCGGCATGCAGGCGTCGTCCAGCGGCACGGCCGCGGCGGTGCCCGCGCCGAGCACCGTGCTGTCCACGCCCAGTTCTTCCAACTGCGCGGGGCGGAAGCAGGCATCTACCTGGCCGCTGGCATCGGCCCTGAACTCCACGTCGCGCCGCCCCTGCCACGCCCCGTTCACATAGAGGTCCACGCGATAGATGCCGGCAGCCATCGGGTTGCCGTTGCTGAAGGCGGACAGGTCGATGCGACGCGCCTGCCCGGACAGGAAGTTCGAGTTGAACTGGGCGTTGGCCGGCGGTGCCAACGGGACGGCACCGGCCGCGCTCTGCGCCAGCAAGGCGCGCTCGCCGAGGTTGACCGGCTCGGCCCACGCCCGCGCCGCGGCGGACAGTGCCACCGCCGTGGCCAGCCATCGGCAGGCCCTGCCGCCGATCGCGCGGCGCGTTGGTGCATGGCGGGCTACGCCAGGCATGGATGCGATCACCCTGCTTCCCTTCACGCGGACCTCTCCAGACGCCGTCGGTCTGCGCCCCTGCACGGGACGCGCGGGCGGACGGCGATGCATCACCTCAGCGACCCACATCCAGGCGAACGCTTCGCTCGATGCGACCGCCGTAGTCGTTGATGGTGCGGAACCGCACCTCCTCGGTGGCCGCCGGCACGATGAACTCCAACTGCTGGTCCGGCGCGATCATCCTGCCCTGCGCCTGGATCACGGTGTCCTGGCCAGCGGCCCGTGCATGCGCCTCGGCCAGGGTCACGTGGTACGGCGTGGGGTTGTGCACGCGCAGGCGGTCACCGCCCAGGGTCCACTGCAGCGCCTGCGCTGCATCGTTGGCGTGACCCTTAAGCCCCTGCGGACGGAAGAACAGCTTCAGGCGTGAACGGAACGCGACCTGCAGGTAGTTCTGCCCGGCGCCGCCGGCCTCCTCAGGAACGGGCGGGACATCCAGCACGTTGAGCCAGAACACCGTTTCGCGATCGGCGGGCAGCGCGCGTCCGGAGTAGATCACCCGCAAGGCCTGGCTGCTGCCCGGCTCCACCCGGCTGATCGGCGGTGTCAGCACGAACGGGGCATCACTGTCCTCCGGCGTCTGGTCGACATCGCCCGCATCGATCCATGCCTGCACCAGCGACGGTGTGTCGCCGACGTTGTTCACCTGCACGGTGACCTCGCGCGCCTGCGCCGGGTAGATCACGCGCGTGCCATTGACCACGACGCCGGCCTGCGCGGCGGGACAGAGCAGCAGGGACGACACCAGCAGCAGTGATGCCCGACGACGGATCACGTTCATTGCCCAACGACCGGAAGAAGGGGAAACCACCGGCCGGCCACGTGGCCGGCCGGTATCGATGCACGCGATCGTCAGTTGTAGATGATCGTGTACTTGACGCTGCCGGTGACCTCGCCGGCACTGGCTGCCGCGGTGGCGTAGTACTCGGCGTAGTAGTTGAGGTTGGCCGAACCGTCGGCGGCGACGGTCACCCACTGCGAGTTGGCCTGCGCACTGCCACTGCCCGCGGCCAGCACCGGCAGGAACTGGTTGTTGGACCCCAACAGCTGGATCTGCACATTGCCCGCCGCGTTGGCCGCGGCCTGGTTGAGCAGGCGCCCCGAACCGAAGTCCACGCTCGCGCCCGGCTCGAAATAGGTCGCCACGTCGCCGGCGCTGCACTGGCTCAGGCTGATCGTGAAGGGCGTGCGGCCCGCGGTGGAGCCGGCGGCGGGCAGCGAGGACTTGGCCACGGTCGGCAGGGTGACGGCGAAGTCCTTGCCCTGCGGCGTGGTGATGTCGCAGGTCTTGTCGGTGACCAGGCCATTGAAGGTGATGGTGCCGTCGGCGGCGTTGGCAGCGGACGTCGCCGCGGCCAGCACCGCGATTGCAAACAAGCGGATCGTGTTCATTCTCGAGATTCCATCCCTGACGGGAGACAGTGGAAGGGGGAGGAGGAAGCAAAGGATTTCGCGGGCCTTTGCCCTCGCCTTGCGTCTCACCTGCACGCGAACGCTTCCTGTGCGATCACGGCGGCGGGAGATTAGCCACGCCCGCCTGCGGGCACCAATCCACGGCACGAATGTCCGTTGTTGACACGGCATCGCGCTTGCCCTCTTTCATGGAAGCGTTGCCAGTGTCCGGCAGACAGCATGCTGCAACGCCGCGCCGGATGTCTGTTTTCTTACACCGCTGCATCCGTTCAAACAGCTGAAATACAGCTGTTTGATGCACATCACCCTTTGCCAGTGACGGGCCATGCAGATCGCGATGTTGCCCCTTACCGAACAGTTGGCGAAGGAGCCAACTGGTCACTCCCCTGCGGAGGACACGTCATGAAAACACCTCTCCTGCTCTGCGTGGCGCTGGTTTCCATTTCTGCAACGGTGCAGGCCAATACCGGCACGATGCGCTTCAACGGGGTCATCGCCGACCCCAGCTGCACGATGCAGCTGTCCGCCACGGCGCAGGAACTGCGCCTGTCCGATTGCCCGGCCTCGGCGGGTGGTGCCGTGATCTCGGTGAAACCGCTAGGTGGCGGCGAAGAGGGGAACGCACGCATGGGCGGCCCCGTCGCAGGCCTTGCCGCACTGTCCGGCGATGATCCGGGTACGGAGCAGCGGGGCATCTCCGCACGCTATCCCCTGCGCGGCGCGCAACAGGCACGCCTGCAGGGCGATTACGTCGTGGTCATTGATTACCCGTGATGGGCTCGGCGGCACGCCGCCGCATCACCGCTCAGGCCGCGCGGCGCGCCTGTCGCACGCTCCATGCGCCCAGCACCAGCAGCCACAGCGCCGCATGCGCTGACGCTACGCCCAGTTGCAGCCATGGTCCCGGCAACGGGTACAGCAGCAGCGCCGATACCAGCAACGCGATGCTGGCCACCGCAGGCAAGCGCAGGACCCATTGCTGGCCCAGCAAGCGGTACCGATGCAGGAACAGCACGGCGGTGACGAGGATGCCGGCCAGCGCCGCCCAGGCGATGCCGGCCATGCCGGTAACCATGGGCACCAGCAGCAATGCCAGAGCGTTGACCGCGCTGCCAAGCAGCTCGCAGCGCATCGGCAACAGGGTGTCGCCGGCGGCATAGGCATAGCGCGCGAGCAGCGCGTTCCACGCGCCGAACACGATCACGCAGGCGAACCACGCCAGCAGCATCGGCAGCGGCCCCTGCGCCATTCCCGCCGGCAACAGCAGTTGCACCAGCGCGGGCGCGGCGCCGATCAGGCCGGCCGCCGCCGGCACGGTCAATGCGGCGGTGGCCAGCATGCCGACCTGCAGGGCCGCGCGGCGCGCTTGCGGGTCATCGGCCAGCCGGGTCATGCGGGCCAGCACTACCTGGTTCAGGCTCATCAGTGCGACCAGCGGCAGGTTGACCAGCTTGCGGGCCAGGTTGACCAGCGTGATCGCCCCTTCGCCGAGGAAGGACGCGCAGATGCGTTCCAGCAGCACCAGTCCCTGGCTGGCGCCGGCGCTGGCCAGCAATGGCGCCAGGCGGCGGTACAGCAGCGCGATGTCCTGCGCCTGCCACTGCCAACGCCAGGGGCGCCAACCGCTGCGCCACAGCAACGGCAGCATCGAGGCCAGCATCAGCACCGCGCCGAGGACGAAGGCCCAGGCCAGGCGGTGTTCGTCGGTGCTGCCACGCTGCAGCAGCAACAGCACCACCGCAGGCAGGTTGTAGAGGAACGAGCCCAGGCCGGCGACCAGGAAGCGCTCCTGCGCCTGGGCCACGGCCGCCGCCAGGGCATGCAGCAGCAGCAACGGCACGCTGGCCGCCAGGATCGTCAGGCTGGCCGAGGCATCGTGCTGCGCTGAAGCGGACAGGCCCGGGCCGATCAGCCGCACCCACAACGGTGCGGCGCTCGCCAACAGCACCGCCAGCGCAAGGCCCAGCAGCACCAGGCTCGATACCTGCGCGGACAACCAACCCACGCGCCGTTCGCCGGCCAGTTGCTGGTACAGCGGCAGCGCCGCCGAGGACAACAACCCGGCGGCCAGCGTCATGCGGATCGCCTCGGGCAGGAACATGCCGACCAGGAACGCATCGGTGCGCGCGCCCGCCCCCCAGGCATCGACCAACAGCCACTCGCGGCCGAAGCCGAGCGCCAGCCCGGCGATGGTCGCCAGCGTCAGCCAGAGCGTGGCGCGGAACATCGGCTCAGTGCAGCAGGGTCAGCAGGTTCTTGCCGCCCACCTTGTAATTGAGGTTGTGCGGCCGCTCACCCATCGGCTTGGCACCGCTGCCGCCGATGATCTTGTAGGGCGCGACTTCCTTGGCGACCACGGTGTTGGCGGTGATCACGCAGCCGCGTCCCAGGTGCGCGCCATGCGCCACCAGCGCGCGGCTGGCGATCCACACGTAGTCCTCGATCACGATCGGCGCGGACACCGACCAGAACTCCGGCGCGGTCAGGTCATGGGTGCCGGCGATGATCAGCACGTGCGAGGCGATGGCGACGTGGTCGCCGATGCGCAACCCGGCGCGTGCGTCGATCTGGCAATGCCAGGCGATGACGCTGTCCTTGCCGATCACCAGGTTGTTCACGCCCAGCACCTCGGTGTTGCGCCAGATGGTGGAGCCCTCGCCGATCTTCGCCCCGCCGATGCGCAGCCAGGTCAGCCGTACCCAGTGGAACGGCACCTTGTTGATGGCGATGTTGTAGACCTGTTCCCACAGCCGCAGGCAACGGTCCTTCAGCGTGGCCCAGTTCTTGCCGTAACGCGGCACCAGCTGGGTGGGCACCTCGCCCTTGAGCTCGTGGTACAGGCGCCGGCCCAACGGGTCCTGCAGGGTCGGTTCGATGTCCACCGAACAGATCGAGACGCGAACTTCGTCGCCGCTGGGTTCCTCGAACGCGCCCTCGTTGGCCAGCAGCCATTCGTAGGCGGCCAGCAGCGCCGGCGTGTCCACGCCCATGCGCGCGGCATAGTCGCCCAGCCGCGAGCGCAGGTCCGTCGAATGGAAAATACGATGTCTCATGCCTGCTTCCTCGAAGACGATGACGGACGGCCTGGCGCATCGGCCGGCACGGCAGCGGCGCTCTGCAGCCCCATGCCCATCACCAGCCAGAACAGTGCGACCAGCACCATGGTGAAACTGTAGTAGTGATCGATCAGGCCGGTGACCAGCGCGGCCAGCAGGCCGGTGGTACAGCCCATCCACATGCCATTGCGTGCATCGATGGCCGTGACCTTGCCCTGCGGACGCACCTGCTTCCACCAGCGCCAGGTCACCACGCCGTACAGCAGCATGCCGAGCAGGCCCAGCTTGTACATGTAGTACAGCCACAGGTTGGAGATGCCGAGCAGGCCGCTGCCCGGGACCGGCGGCTCGGTACGGAAGCCGATGCCCAGCGGATAGCGGGCCACCGCCTCGGGGAAGCGCTTGTACTCGTCCACGCGCACTTCGGTACTGGCGTTGTCGGAGGAGAACATGGTGGCCAGGCGGTCCTGCAGCGGCGGGTAGCTCACCGCCAGCACCACGCCGCCCAGCACCCCGGCCAGCACCATCGCCCGCGCGTAGGGCACGCGCAGCCACGACAGCCACAGCAGCATCACGCCGATGGCCAGGATGGCGCCGCGCGAGCTGCTCAACAGCAGCGCCGCAGTGCCCAGCACCGCCACCGCCGCGCCGAGCAGGCGCCGCCAGCCGTGCTGGTAAAGGGCATGGAACGCCGCCATCGGCACGAACAGGGCCATCGCGCCGCCGGTCAGGTTGGGATGCACCCACGGCGTGCCCAGGCGCGCGTTCTCGGCGCTGAAGATGTCCAGCAGGGCTTCCGGGTGCGCGTACCGCGCCTTCTCCAGGATCGGGATCATGTCCAGCGCGCTGCGCGACTTGATGAACATGCCGAGCGAGAGCAGCAGCATGGCCAGGTTGCCCAGCAGCAGCATCACCATCAGCTGCTCGCGTTGCTTCTGCTGCGACAACATCAACGGTGCCAGCAGCAGCGGCGACAGGTTGGCCAGCCAGCGCACCCAGTTCACCGGGCCATTGCCATCGGCCACCACCATCACCTGGCCGACCAGGAACGGAAACGCGCTGAAGGCCATCAACAACAGCAGCGAACGCTCCACCCCGCCCCAGTCCGGACGCTCCAGCTTCTGGAAGAACAACTGCAGCATGATCCCGGCCCAGGTCAGGCCCAGCATCGCCTCGGCCACGGTGAAGCGGATGCCAACCTGCAACGTGCTGTACGGCATGAACGTGGCCGACAACGCGAACAGGGACAGGCCGACCACCGGCCAGCGCAGTACCACCAGCGCCGCCGGAAAGCCCGCCAGCAGCACGAAGAACTTGGACGGCGGCAGCACCAGCAGCAGGCTGCCGAACAGCACCCCGCACAGCACCGCGACGGTGGTGCCCAGCTTCACCGCAGCACCTCGTCCAGCAACTGCAGCACGCGCTGCTGGTAGTGCGCCGGCGCGTAGCGCGCCGCCGCGGCCTGCAGCACGGCAACGCTTTCCTCCGCGCGCCGGCCGGTGGCCGCATCCCGCAGTGCTTCGCGCAGCGCGTCGGCATCGCGGGGGTCGAAACGTAACGCCTGGCGCGGGGTGATTTCATCCAGCGCGCTGCCGGTGGCCACCGCCACCGGGGTGCCACAGGCCAGCGCCTCGATCACCGGCAGGCCGAAGCCCTCGGCAGTAGCCGGGTGCCACAACCGTTCGGCGTCGTGGTACAGCCGCGACAACGCGGCATCGCTCAGGCCGCTGCGCCAGTACAGGCCCGGCAGGTCGGCCAACCATTCCGGCACGTCGCCCGGGTCGCCCACCAGCACCAGGTCCGGCAGCAGCAGGCCGCCGTCACGCAGGGCCTGCCAGTGTTCGAGCAGGAAGGGAATGTTCTTGCGGGGCTCGCGGGTGCCCACCACCAGCCAGTAACGGCGCGGCAGGGTCGGGTCACGCAGGGGGTCCGGCGTGGCCAGTGCAGCCACCGCATTGGGCAACACCGCGAGCTTGCCGGCGCTGCGCGGGAACAACCGCGCCGCCTGCCCCGCGCTGTACTGCGACGGCGTCCAGATCGCGTCGGCCGCGCGCAACGCGTGGCCGATCAGCGTCCTGTCCATCGTGCCGTACACCCGCCCATGCAACCAGCTGGCATGCCGCCCGGCCAGGGTCAGCTGGAACAGGTCGTGCAGCAGCTGTACCTGGTGCTTGAGCCCGCGCGGACGCGGCCACGGCAGGCCGCTGTTGGCGGTGGCGATGTACAGGTCGATGCCCTGCCGGGCCAGCGCCTTGGGCAGGAAGCCGATCTCGAACGCCAGCCGCGCCTGCGGCCGGTGCAGGCCCGCGGCCGGGACGTCCTGCGCCGGACAGCAGGCGATCGCGCGGTGCGGATGCTGCAGCGGTGCCATGCTGAAACGCACCAGCTCGCCACGACCGCTGGCCAGCAGGGCCTGCTCCAGCGCCAGCACCTGGCGGGCGATGCCCGAGTACGGCGCGGCGGTCACCGGGCGGTAGTCGATGCCTATGCGCATGTCAGCTCCGCGTAGACGGCCTCGAGCTGGTCGGCCGAGCGGCTCCAGTCGTGGTGCCGGCGCACGTAGTCGCGCCCGGCCTCGCCCAGCGCATGTGCCCGGGCAGGATCCTCCAGCAGCTGCCGCAGCGCCGCCACCAGCGCGTCGGCCTGCGCGCCACCGGCGTAATGCACCCCCGGCTGCACGGCCAGGCCCGACACCGCCTGCGGCGTGGCCACCAGCGGCAGCCCGGCGGCCATCGCCTCCAGCACCTTCAGCTTGGACCCCCCGCCATCGCGCAACGCGGCCAGGAACACGCTGCTCTGCGCCTGCACGCCCTGCAGCCGCGGCACGAAGCCGCGCCACTCGATGCGCGGGTCGGTCCAGCGCCCGGCCCACTGCGTCGGCAATGCGTGCCCGCACAGGCACAGGCGCACGTCCGGCGAATGCTCCCAGAGCGCGGGCATGATCACGTCCAGCATCCACTCCACCGCATCGATGTTGGGCGCGTACTCGAAGTTGCCGATGAACAGCACGCGGCGTTGCCCTGGATCAGGCACCACGTCGGCGAATGCCGCGGTGTCGGTGCCGTTGACCACCACCGCCACCGGTTGCCGGCTGTACGGCGCAAACACCTGCGCATCCTCGCCGGTCAATGCGATCACCTTGCGCGCGGCCGACAGCACCTGCCGCTCCCAGCGCTGGTAGCGCCCGCGGTCGAGCCCGGCCAGGGGCCGCAGCACCGCCGGCAGGCGACTGTAGGTCACCTCGGCCAGCGTGGATTCCACGTTGTGCTCGCTGACGATGAAGTCACGCTGGTGGCGGCGCAGCGGCGCGCGGCACGGTTCGTACATGTAGGAGTGTTCCAGCTGCACCACGTCCCACGGCTCGGCCAGCAGGCGGTCCAGTGCCCGCGCGAAGGCCGGTGCATGGCCGTTGACCGAGGCCAGCAACGGCACCGGCGACAACAGCGCCGCCGTCAGGGTGCGAACGGATTTCAGCGGGCGTCGCTCCAGCACCACCAGCCGCTCGAGCAGGGGTTCCAGGTGCTCCCGTGCCTGGCGGTCCAGCGGCACCTTGCTCTGCACCAGCAATGTGATGCGGTGGCCGCGTGCGGCCAGGCAACGCAGCAGGTGGTACTGGCGCAGCTTGCCACCGCTGGTGGTCGGCCACGGCAGGTACGGCATCACCCAGAGCAGGCGCAGCGGTCGCATCACCACTCCAGGATCGACAGCGTGGTGCCGACCGGCACGGCCAGGCTGCCGGCGTCGGCCTGCAATGCCCGCACGCCACCGCCCAGGACATCGTGCAGCTGTGCATGCTCCACGCCGCGCAGCTGCACCTGGCCGGGCGCGTCGGCCCAGAAGAACCACAGGCGACGGCCATCCTCGCGTTGCCAGGCGATGCTGACCAACCCCGGCGGCACCGTGGCCAGCGCCGGCGCCTTGCCCGGCGTGATGCGGGGGCCGGTCAGGCGCAGCATGCGCTGCACGGCGGCGTAGACGGGCTTGGGCTGGGCGCGTTCGTCCAGCAGGCCGTAGCGACGGTCGCGCGCGCCGGCGCGGCTGTCCAGGTCGCTCAACGCGAACAGGAACACCTTGTCGTAGTCCAGCGCGCTCATCAGCGCCAGCCGGCGGGTGACGTAGTCGGCCTGGCCCTGCACGCCGATGATCGGCTGCTCTTCCTTGGGACCGTCGTAGCTCGACCAGCCCCACTCGTCGGCCCAGATGGCGTGTGCGCCGGCCGCGCGCAGCGCGGCGTTGCCCTGCTGCGCACGCAGGATGAAATCCATCGCCTTCGGGTCGTCGCCCTCCGGGTACAGCGAATACGGGTGGTAGGCGGTGATCACGTCCAGCGAATACAGGCCGCCCTTGGCCAGCTCCTCCACCATCAGGCCACCGCCACGGGTCGGCATCTGGCTGAAGTAGCCCATGCCGCCGAGCACGACCTGGCGGCCCGGCGCACCGGTGCGCATCGCGTTGACGGAGGTCAGCAGCAACCGGCCATAGGCCGCCGGGTCCTCGCGCGGACGCCAGAACGCCGGCAGGTTGGGTTCGTTCCAGACCTGCCAGGCATCGACCTGCGGGTAGCGCTGGGCCAGCAGCACCAGCGCCTTGGCGTACAGCGCCGGATCCTTGGGCGGGTACTGGTCCGGATGCGGGCTGCCGGCCGGAGCCGAGGTCGCATGCGGCGCCGAACCCACCAGGTACACCTCGGCCTTCAGGCCACGGCGCTGGATCTCGGCCATCAACGGATCCAGCACGTCCCAGCGGAGCACGCCTTCGCGCGGCTCGATGGTGTCCCAGTGCAGGTCCACGCGTACCCATTGCAGGCCCAACGCCTGCAGCTGGTCCATCTGCTGCCGGTAACGCGCCGGTTCGAACCAGAGGAAATGCGCGTTCACGCCCAGGAAATCGCGCCACTCCACCGCGCGCGGCGGCACCAGCTCCATCGCCGGGCGTTCGCCCTTGGCACAGGCACTGACCCCGCCGAGCAGGGCCGCCAGCGCCACCAGCAGCAGCGCCGCGCGCCGCCACCACCGCTTCGCGGGACGGGCAGTTGCAAGGTTCATCGTCCACTCTCCTGCAACGAGGCGAACAGCGCCGCGAACTGCGCGGCGATACGCGGCCATTGCCGTTGTTGTCCCAGCGCCGCGGCACCGGCGGCCCAGGCCGAGGCCTGTGCCGGCGCATCGACCAGCGCGATGATCCGCCCGGCCAGCGCGGCGGGGTCACCCTGCGCGAACACCACGCCGTTGCCGTGCGACACCTCCTCGGCGAAGGCACGCGCATCGGAGGCGATCACGCCCCGGCCACAGGCATTGGCCCAGGACAGCGCACCACTGGTGCCACGCATGCGCCCGAGCAACGCCAGCTTCTTCGAATCACGATAGGGCAGCAGCATCACGTGGTGGTCCTGCACGCAGGACACGATCTGCGCGGCGGGCAGGTCCAGCCGCCACTGGATCCAGTCACCGATGCCCAGCCGCTGCGCACGCTCGCGCAGTTCGGCCACATAGTCCCCGCGGCTGCCGAAGGCCAGCTCCGGCGCGCTGCCGCCGGCCATGGTCAGGCGCACCGCGGCCTCCGGCCGTTGCCGGCGCACCAGCGCCAGGGCATCGAGCAGGTCCTCGATGCCCTTGCCCGGGTAGATGAAACCGAAGTACAGCAACTGCAGCGGCGTCGCCTCCGGCAACGGCTGCGGCGCGAACACGCCATTGCCGTGCGCGATGAAATGCACCTTGTCCGCGGCTACCTGCATGCGTTCGACCAGCACCTGTCCGCCGGTGCGGGTCAGCGTGACCACGGCATCGAGCTGACGCGCCAACGCGCGTTCGCGCGCCAGCGTGCGGCGGTCCTGCGACAGCGCCAGCAGCTGCGGCAACGGCCGCGGTGCGGCGGCCAGCCAGCGCCCCAGCCCGCGCGGCGGGCTGGGCGAACGCCAGATCAGGCGCTCCGGGTCATGCACGGTCGCGCTCAATGGCAGCCGCGGGAAGCGTGCGCGCAATTGCTCCAGCGCCACGAACTCCGGCCCGCGGCCACCGCCCAGTTCGGCGTGCACCCCGTCGATGCCCTGCCAGAAGCCGGCATCGGCGGTGTCCCATTGCCCTTCCCGCTGCGGCGGCACCACCACCTCCACGCCGGCGCCGCGCACGGCCGTCATCCATGCCTGTGCATAGTCGGCGATGCCGTTCTGCAACGGCGGCAACGGCGCGAGCAGGGCAAGCCGCACTCAGTACGCCCCGAGCCAACGGCTGATCGGCTTCCAGTAACGCGGCGGGATCTCGAACACGCGGCGGTTCAGCACCACGCCATCGACATGGCCCAGCGCGTCGCGCAGCAACGCGATCGCGTTCTCCACCGCCGGTACCGTGGTGCTGCGGGTCTTCACCACCAGCACGATGCGGTCGCAGCCGCGCAGCTGGATCAGCGCGTTCTCGTCGCTGACCGGCGGTGCCTGCACCAGCACCACCTCGCCGGGGCCGGCCGGCAGCTGGCCATCGCGCACGCTGTAGCCCTGCTGGCGCAGCACGATGGCCAGGCGCGAGGCGATGAAGCTCACGCCTTCGCCACTGCGGCTGGACGTGAGGCCCACCGACAGCCCCTGCGCGGCGATCTGCTCCAGCGGCAGCCGGCAGTAGATGCGGTACAGCGCGGCACGCAGCGGCTGCGAGCCGTCCACGTCGTGCAGGATTTCCGGCACCGTCGCCAGCAAGGGCACGCCCAGGGTCTTCTCCAGGCGGCCGCCGTCATGGATGCGCTGGTCCATCAGGTACAGCAGGAACACCACCACCAGCGCCACCGCGAACGCCACCGGGATCGACAGCAGCAGCATCAGCATGCTCTTGGGGAACACGCGCGACGGGGTGAAGCTGGACTGCCCGACCAGCGCCACGTTGCTCAACCGGGCACGGTTGAGGTCGCGGATCACGCGTGCGCGCAGCAGGTAGTCCGAGTACTGGGCAAAGGTCTTCTCCGCCGAGGACAGCTCCAGGCTCAACCGCGACAGCGACGGCTCGGCCGACATCACTTCCTCGCGCTCGCCCTGCAGCTGCTTGATCTGGCTGTCGATCTCGGCGACGTTGGCGTCGATCTTGGCCACGTTGAGGCGCGCGTCCTGCATGTCCTGGCGCAGGCGCGCACCCAGCGCGTTCGGCGCGACGTTGCGCGAGCGCACCACGTTGCCGTCCACGCCGTTGATCTCCGCTTCCAGCGCGGCGATGCTCTCGTCCAGCGCACGCACCGGCGGTGCGCCTTCCTTGAAGTTGCGCAGCAGGTCCAGGCGTTGCTGCTTGAGCCCGTTCAACTTCAGTTTCAGGTCCTCGCGCTCCGGATTGAGGCTGATCTCGCGCTCGGTCACCACTTCACCGGCCACCGCCGGCAGCTGCCGGCCGGCCGAGCCAAGGATGCCCACCAGCGCCTCGCGCTCGGCCTGCAGCTCGCGGCGCTGGCGGTACAGCTTCTGCAGCTGGTCGGTGACGTCCTCAATGCGCTGCTCCACGCTGGTGGCGTCGATCACCCGCAACTGCTCGCGCAGCTGGCGCTTGAGCGCGATGATGCTGTCGTTGAGCTCGCGGTTCTGTTCTTCGTAGAAATTGAACAACGCCTCGCCGCCGGCGGCCTTGGCGCGCTCGTCGAAGTAGGCATCCACCCAGGCGCGGGAAATGCCCTGGGCCACGTGCGGGTCGTTCCAGCTGACCCGCATCTCCATCACGTTGGAGCCGGGGTCATGGCTGACCTGCAGCTTCTTGGCCAGGCGTGCGGCCAGCCGGTCCGCCACCGGCGCCTCGTCCATCAGGCCGATGCCGACCAGCACGTTGCGCAGCATCTCCTTGCACCAGGACAGCGCCTGGCCCATGCGGAACTTGAACAGGGCCCAGCCCCCCTTCGGCGGCACCGAGGACATCGCCAGGTAGGTCTGCGCCACCTTCAGCATCACCGGTGCACTGGTGGCCATCTTCTCCTCGTCCAGCAGCGGGTCGCGCTGCGGGCTCTGCTGCACGAAGCCGGCGTCCGGGCCCGGTTGCACCGGCAGCTGCACGCTGGCGCTCTCGGTCGGCTTGACCAGCAGGCGGGCATCGGAGACGTAGCGGTTGGGCAGCAGGAACGCGCCCAGGATCACCACGGCCAGGGTCGCCAGCAGGGCGAGCTTGAACTCCCTGCCGAAGATGAAGAGCAGGCGCAGCGCGTCGCGCAGGCTACGGATCTCGATCACGGGACGCTCCCGTCGGGGGTGTTGATCTTGTAGGAAGGTTCGTTGATCTGGTAGTTCGCCGACGCGCCGAAACCGCGGAACATCAGCAGCTGGCCGACGTACATGTCCACGCGCTGGATCGCATTGCCGATGCGCGAGCTGGGCACGAACACCAGGTCGCCGCGCTGCAGCCCGATGCTGCGGCTGCCATTGGTGCCGGCGCCCAGCAGCGCCGCATAGTCGAAGAAGTACACCTGCTGCATGCCCTGCTCGTCCTGGCGCACCAGCGCCACGTGGCGGCTGTCGGCGGTGGGCAGCACGCCGCCGGTGGCGGTGATGGCCTGGGCGACATTGACCGTCGAGCCCAGGTCGAACACGCCCGGGTTGCGCACCGCGCCGCCCACGTAGACGCGGCTGCCGGGCGCCTCGGCGATGTTCACGGTCACCTTCGGCTCGCGGTAGATCGCATCCAGTCGCTGGGTGATCTCATCGCCCACGTCCTCCGGAGTGCGGCCACCGGCCTTGACCGTGCCGATGAACGGATAGGCGATCATCCCGTCCGGACGCACCCGGTACAGCGTGGCCTCGTCCTTCTCGGCCGGGGTCTGCGCATCGCGCACGATCCGCAGCACGTCGCCGGTGTAGACCCGCAGCACCGGCGCCGGCAACTGCTCGGGGCTGAAGTTGGTGATCTGGCCCTGCTCGATCACCTTGCCCGAAGGCAGCTTGACGACGTTGGGCATCGCGCACGCCGTGCACAGCATCGCCAACAACGCCATCACCATCACTCTGCTCGTATTCACTGCTGCCTCCAGTAACCGGGGAACATGCTGACCCTGCACTTGACCGCCAATGGCAGCCTGCGTTCCAGGTGCCCCAATCGATAACCCAACAGTTTCGCAGCACTGCGTAACAGTGCGCCGGGAACCCGCATCCACTGCCGCTCGCGCCGCAGCGCGGCCAGCTCCGACCTGACGAAGCGCCCGCCCTCGCCGCCGGCGCGCCCGAAGCGCTCGGCGATCCAGCGCTCGCGCGAATAGAACACGCCGATGTCGAAGTAGCGGCGGAACTCCTCGGCGATGGAGTAGTCGTGCGAATGCCAGGCCTGCGCGTCGGCGACGTAGTTCACCGCATAGCCATCCAACAGCATGCGCCCTGCCACGTGCGCGTCCTCGCTGCCGATCACGTCCTGCGGGAAGCCACCCACCGCGACCAGCGCGTTCATGCGGTAGGCGCAGAACGCATCGGAGGTGAAGCAGGTCTTGATGCCCAGCTCGCCGGCATCGGCCAGGCGCTTGATGCGCCCCTGCGCCGGGTAGTTGAACGCCCGTGCATGCCGCGCCAGCACCCCGGCCTCCGGATGCGGCAGCTGGCGCCCGTAGGCCACGCCGATGTCATCGGCCGCATACAGGCCGTCGACCAGCCTGGCCAATGCGTCCGGCGGCACCGGGATCGCGTCCTGGGTCATGTAGATCAGCACGTCGGCCTCGACCAGCGTGGACGCCCAGCCGCGCGTACCACCGTGGTTGAAGATGGCCGCGTCGATCTCCACCACGCGTGCGCCGAACGCACGCCAGCGCGCCACGCTCTGGTCACGCGAGGCGCTGTCGATGACCAGGATCTCGTCCGGCTGCAGGCTCTGCGCCCGCAGCGCCGGCAACATGCGCTCCAGGAACGGCTCGCCGTTGCGCACCGGGATCACCAGCACCACGCGCCGGGCGGCCATCAGTACGCCGCCTTCATCGACAGGACCGCCGGCAGGGTGCGCAGCAGGATGAAGATGTCCAAGCCCAGCGACCAGTTCTCGATATACGCCAGGTCGTACTCCACGCGCTTCTGGATCTTCTCCAGCGTGTCGGTCTCGCCGCGATAGCCATGCACCTGCGCCAACCCGGTGATGCCGGGCTTGACCTTGTGCCGGGCCACGTAATCGGCCACGGCCTCCTCGAACGGGATGTCGGCCGCCTTGGTCGCGGTGGCATGCGGGCGCGGGCCCACCATCGACATGCTGCCGGCCAGCACGTTGAACAGCTGCGGCAGCTCGTCGATGCTGCTCTTGCGGATGAAGCGTCCGACCCGGGTCACGCGCGGGTCGCCGGCGCGGGTCTGCACCGCGGCGTCCATGTCGCGCTGGTCGTGGTACATCGAGCGGAACTTGTAGACCTCGATCAGCTGCTGGTTGTAGCCGTAGCGGCGCTGCCGGAACAGCACCGGCCCGCGCGAATCCAGCTTGATCAGCGCCGCCACCAGCACCATCAGCGGTGACAGCAACAGCAGCGCCAGTGACGCCAGCACCAGGTCCTCGGCACGCTTGTAGGCCGGCGCCCAGCCCTGCAGCGGCGGCTCGGACACCACCAGCATCGGCACGTCGGAGATCTCGGCCACGCGCGGCAGCGCATAGTTGAAGGCCTGCATCTCCGGCACCAGGAACACCTCCACCGGCATCTTGCGCAGCAATGCGACATAGTGGTGGTTGCGGCTTTCGGCGCTGGCCGGCAGCGCCATCAGCACCTGGTCGACCTCGTTGGCGCGGATCAGCTGCTCCAGCAACGCGAAGTTGCCGATCAGCTGCGGGCGCAGGCTGGAGTCGATGCGGTCCGGCGCGCGGTCATCGATGAAGCCCAGCAGGCCGGAGCTGATGTCCGCGTTCTGCTGCATGTGGCGGGCCAGGCGGCCACCGTTCTCGGTCGCACCGAGGATCACCGAACGGCCCACGAAGTGGCCCTGGCGTATCTGCCGCTGGAAGAAGATCAGCATCACCAGCCGCCCGGCCAGCAACAGCAGCAAGGTGGCCCCGTACCAGAGCACGGCCATCTTGATCGGCAGGTAGGCGATCACCCGGAACAGCGTGTGCAGCAGCAACACCAGTCCGAAGCTGGCCGACCACGCCACCACCGTCGTGCGCAGCATCAGCTGGTTGCTGAACATCTCGCGCCCGTACAGGCCGAAGGCGCCGAACACCAGCACGGTGAGCAGGCCCGCGGCGGCGGAGAGCGCGAGATAGGTGCGGATCGCGCCACCGGCATGCACCTGCATCAACCACAGGATCAGCAGCGCCGGCGCCATCGCCGCACAGAAGTGGAACACGCGCGCCATCAATCGCGACCAACGCGTCACCGCGGGCCGAGTGTTCGCAAACAGTGCTTCTGAAAACGGTAAGCGCATTACGAGGCTTGGCCTTCGTCGACGAATCCGAAAGACGGCCAGCCACCACCTGGCAATCCGGACCTGTCATGACAACCTGCACGACAAACGGCTCAACCACGCGGTAGCCCGCCTTCCCCCCATTGGGCAAAACGGATCAGATCCCACTCCTGTGATCGATCAAACCGCATTGCCTGTCCCAATGGCAATACAATAGCGTGACGCCCTTCACGTTTGGAAGTCGGAATTTTCCTTACCGGCCTGCGTTCATTCGCAGGCCAGCTTTGTCCATGCCTTCGTCACAAAGTGACGCCAGGCGCTCACTTGAGCTCGAATACCTGGCGCAGGTAGGCCAGGTAACCCGGGTCATCGCACATGCTCTTGCCCGGCGAATCACTGAGCTTGGCGACGGGTTGGCCATTGCAGCGGACCATCTTGATGACGATGTTCAGCGGGGTTGGGCCCAGGTCGTTGGTCAGGTGCGTGCCGACCCCGAACGCCACCTGGCAGCGGCCACGGAAGTAATCGAACAGCTGCATCACCTTCTCGATGTTCAGGCCGTCGCTGAACACCAGGATCTTGCTGGTCGGGTCGGTGCGGTTGGCCTTGAAGTGGGCCAGCATGCGGTCGCCCCACGTGAACGGGTCGCCGGAATCATGGCGCACGCCGTCGAACAGCTTGCAGAAATAGGTGTCGAAGTCGCGCAGGAAGGCCTCCAGCCCAACCACGTCGGACAGCGCGATGCCGAGGTCGCCGCGGTACTCGCGCGCCCACGACTCCAGCGCCGCCACCTGCGAATCACGCAGGCGCGGCCCCAGCGCCTGGAACGCCTGCAGGTACTCGTGCGCCATCGTGCCGTGCGGGGTCATGCCGTACAGGCGCGCGAAGTGCACATTGCTGGTGCCGACGAACTGCGGGCCGAGCGCATCGCGCAGCATCGGCAGCATGGTACCGTGCCATTGCCGCGAATAGCGGCGGCGCGAGCCGTAGTCGGCGATGCGGCAGTTCGCGAAGCCCGGCGTGTCGCGCAGCAGCGCGGTCTTGGCCTGCAGGCGACGCTCGCCTTCGGCGAAGTCGGGCGTGGTGGTGTTGCGGAACCATACTTCGTTGATGATCGCCAGCAGCGGCACCTCGAACATGATGGTGTGCAGCCATGGGCCGGTGATGTCCAGCTCGATCTCGCCCGGCACCGTGCTCGACGGGCGCAGCGTGATGTACTTGCGGTCCAGGTGGAACAGGCCCAGGAAATCGACGAAGTCCGGCTTCACGAAACGCAGCCGGCGCATGTACTCCAGTTCCTCGGCGCTGAAGCGCAGGCTGCACAGGTGATCGATCTCGGCGTTGATCTGGTCGATGTAGCGGGCCAGGTCGATGCCCGGCGTGCGGCACTTGAACCGGTACTGGACGATGGCGCCGGGGTACTGGTGCAGCACCGCCTGCATCATCGTGAACTTGTAGAGGTCGGTGTCGAGCAGGGATTGGATGATCATGCCCACATTATGCGCCGGGGCCGGTGGCAATCCGTGCAGCAGCCCGGACGACCCGTTCAGCCTGGCTTGCAGGCCATGCGGCCCCGCGCCCCTGGAGGACGTCCGTTCCGGTCCACGTGGCAGATCCAACGCGGGCGGGATGCAATCCCGGCATGACCTGCCGGAAGCGCCGGGATTGCGTACCGGCGCCCGGGGCTGCGCGCGTTGCGTTGATCGGGCTCAGCGCAACAGCAGGCGCGGCACCTGCAGGGCCGCATGCGCCCAGATCACGCCCCACACGCCCACCCGTACCGGCAGGCTGCGCCGCGGGGCCTCGAACTTGCGGAAGTAGCGCCACAGGCCACGGTGCTTGTGCCACTCCACGAAGAACGGCCGCGCGCGGCTGGACACGCCGCGCACATGCAATACCTGCAGCGCGTTGGCGATGGCCACGGTCGCGCCCGCCTCTCGGGCGCGACGGCACAGGTCCAGGTCCTCGGCATGCAGCCGGTAGCCCTCGTCCCATCCGCCCAGGCGCTGGAACAGGCTGCGCGGCATCAACAGCAGGGCACCGGACAACGCCGGCACCACCTGCAGCGGCGCCGAGCGATCGGCCTCGATCGACAACCGCGCGCCAGCGCCCGGATGGCGCAGCATCGCGGCGAAATCCGGATCGCGACGGCGCACCGCCGCATCCGCCAGCCCCTGCTCGTCCACCTGTTCCACGCCCAGCAGGCAATCACCCAACGGCAGGCCGAGGTCGCGCAGGCGCGCCAGCGTGTCCGGCTCGACCATCAGGTCCGGGTTGACGAACGCCTGCCACGCCGCGTGGCATTCGGCCGCGCCCTGGTTGCAGGCGGTGGCGAAGCCGGGGTTGTCGGGGTTGGCGATGAAGCGCACGCGCGCATCGGCGAGCGCGTGGCGCTGGGCGATCTCCAGCGAGCCGTCGAACGAGGCGTTGTCGACCACGCGGATCTCGGTGACATCCTGCGCGGCACGCAGTCGCGCCAGGCATTCGTCCAAGGTACTCGCGCTCTGGTAGCTGACGACGACAACGGCAATCGACTGACTCACAACGGCTCCGCGCCTGGAAGGGAACCGCAGGCATCGAACAGGTCGCGCTGGGCTTGCGGCATTATCGCCTGCTCGACCAGCTGCTGCAGCAGCGCGCGATGGGCCTGCAACGGGTCATCCATCAGGAAGCCGGCCAGCCGCGCGGTCCATGTCGGCCAGCGATTGGCCAGCACCTCCATGTCGCCATCGCCCGGCTGCCCTTCGCCGGCGCGGCCGACGAAGGCGTTGTCGCACAGCACGTTGCGCCAGCCCAGCCCACTCATGCGCAGGCTCAGGTCGACCAGCGCGGCGTACCACGAGCCATAGCTGTGGATGTCCAGGCCGCCGGCACGACGACGCGCACTGCCGCGTATCAACACCGCGTGGGTCACCGCCGACGGCAGTTCCGGATGCAGCAACGGCATCGCCGCCAGCGCCAACGCCATGCGTTGCGGGTCGACCGGCAGTGGATTGACCTCGCCGGCGCGCGGCCAGGACACGGTTTCGCCGGCGTTGCTCCAGGGCGTGGCGGTGGCGATGGCCGCATCGCGCGCGAAACACTCGCTGAGCTGCTGCAGCCAGCCACTGCCGGGCACCGCGTTGGGGGCCAGCACCACCACGTCGGCATCGCCGCAGGCCTGCAGCATCTGGTCCAGATGCGCCGATTCGCCGATCGGCCGCGGGCGCCGGGTGTATTCGGCCTGCAGGCGTGTATGCGCCAGCCAGTGCTCGATCACCGCCTGCCCGCGCGGACCGGACTGGCCATCGTCGGCCAGCCATACCGGCGTGCCGGCCGGCGTGGATGCTTCCAGCGCCGCCAGGCAGGCATCCAGGGCCGTGTCATCCACGCCTACCGGCAACAGGATGACAGGCAGGCCCATGCTCAGTGGCCCGCCTTGGGCTTGTTGATCGGGTCCAGGGCGCGGAATTTGCTGCCGTATTCGTCGGTGAGGTTCCGTGCTTCCTGCGGATTGCGCACGATGGTCGGGGTCAGCAGCACGATCACCTCGCTGCGGCGGCTGTTCTGGGTCTTGCGGCCGAACAGGCCACCAATCACCGGCAGCCGGCTCAACCCCGGCAAGCCCGAGGAGCCCTTGGTGGCGCTGTCCTCGATCAGGCCGCCCAACATGACGGTGTCACCGGCATTCACGGCGGCCTCGGTCTTCATGCGACGCGTGTTGATGCGCACGTTGCCGTTCTCGTCGGGATCACCTTCGGGCGAACTGACCTCCTGCACGATGTCCAGGAACACCATGCCATCGCGGGTCACGCGTGGCCGCACCTTGAGGATGGTGCCGGTTTCCAGGTACTGCACCTGCGCGTACTGGTTGTCGCTGATGCCCGATACCGACACCGAATACACCGGGATCTTGCTGCCCACGTTCAACGTGGCCACCGCGTTGTTGCGCACGAACACCGAGGGCGTCTGCAGCAGGCGTACGTCGGTGACCTGGTCCAGCGCGGTGATCACCGCGGCGGCGTTCTTGCCGAGGAAGGTCCAGCTCAGGCCACCACCGCCCTTGCCGTCACCCGGTAGTATCGCGCCGGAGATGTCGCCCCAGATGCCGCGCCCCAGTGCCGATGGCAGGCCTGCACCACCGGCAGTGGTGGCGGCATTGACCGCCTGCTCGAAATACCAGTTCACGCCGTAGCTCAACTCGCCGGTCAACGCGACTTCGGCCACCTGCGCCTCGATGTGCACCTGCATCGGCATCACGTCGAGCTTCTCGACCACCTCGCGGATCGAGCGCCACGCCTGTGGCGTGCTGCGCACCAGCAGCGTGTTGGTTTCCTCCACCGCCGAGACGCCCACGCGGTCGCCCTCCACTTCCAGCGTCACGCTGCCGTTGCCGGTGCCGCGCGAAGGCAGCGACAGGCTCTCGCCGCTGCCACCACCGCCGTTGCTGCCACTGCCACCGAAGCTGCCGCCATTGCCGTTGTCGGCGAAGCTGCTGCCGTCGCCGCCCGACAGCTTGCTGTCCGGGCCGGAGGACGGATCGAAGGTGCCTCCGCCCATCGACACCGCGCTGCCGCCCGGCGCCAGCGAGGGCCCGCCATCGGACGCCCCCCGCGACCCACTGCCCGCGCCGAACACTTCGGCGAGGCGATCGGCCAGGTCCTTGGCCTTGATGTACTTCAGCTCGTAGGAGAACAACCGCGCGGTGCCGCCCGCGCTGTCGATGCGGTCCAGCCATTGCTGGATCTGGTCCAGATAGCGTGCCTGCGGGGTGATCACCAGCACGGCGTTGGCGTTGTCCAGCGGCATGAAACGGAACATGCCGGCGCTGGGCGTCTTGCTGCCCTCGCCGAACACCTTCTCCAGGTCACTGGCCACCTGCGAGGCACGGCCGGACTGCAGCGGGAACACGCCGACCGACATGCCCGACAGCCAGTCCACGTCGAAGATCTCGACCGTGCGCAGGTAGTTCTCCAGCTCGGTGCGGGTGCCGCCCAGGGTGATGACGTTGCGCGAGCCGTCGATGCCGACAATGGCGTTGGGCCGCGCGTAGGGCTTGAGCACCTTCTCCATCTCGCTGGCGGAGATGTACTGCAGCGGCACCACCCGTACTTCGTAGCCACGCGCGGCCGAGGCCGGAGCGGTGCTTGGTGCGACGGTGCCCGCCAACGGCTGGTCGGCCGGCACCACGTTGTAGCGGCCGCCGCTGAACACCAGCCGGGCGTTGTTCCAGCCCAGCACCATCTCCAGCAGGTTCAGCGCCTGCGCCGGCGACACCGGCTTGGGCGTGGCCAGCGTCACCGTGCCCTGCACGCCCGGTGCGATCACGTAGTTCTGGCCCAGCATGTCGCCGAGGATGGCCTTGGTGACGGCCTGCACCGACTCGCCTTCGAAGTTGAACACCGCCGAGCCATTGCCGGCCGCCGACAGGGACGGCGCCGGCGCCGAAGCCGCAGCGCGGTTGATCACCGTGCCATTGCCACGGCGGATCACGGCCCGGCTCTGGCCCTCCACTTCCTGCGGGGCGTCGGTCGGGGTCAACCCGCGCGTGGTGGCCGGTTCGCCGGCCTGCGGCGCGGCGATGTCGTTGCCCACCGCCGCGTTGCGCCGGATCTCGGGCACCGGCGTGGTGGCGCAACCGCTCAGGGCGCCGATCAGCAGGGTGATGGGGACTATGCGTGACGTCATGCGCTCACTCTACGGTTTCTGGCCGCCGGGGGCGCCGGCCTGTTGTTGTTGCGCCTGCCTGCGGCGGGCCTGGATGCGATCACGGATCGCCTGGATCTGTTCGGCGGTCGGCGCCGCCGGCTCGGCCGCGGCATTGGCCGGCGGCGGTGGCAGCGGTGGTGGCGGGACCTGCGGCGTGGGTGCGGTACCGGGCGGCGGCACGCCTTCCGGCTTGCCACTGCCGCTGAACACCTGCAGTTCCAGGTTCAAGGTGCCCGACGGCCCGCTGACCACCGCCGCACGCGGCTGCAGCGACAGGAGCTGCCACCCCGATTGCGCCTCGCCGCCCACCCGCAACCGCAGCGACTGGCCCTGCTCGGTGGTCAGTGTCGCCATCTCCATGCCCGGGGTGATCAGTACGCCGGTCAGGCGCACGCTGGCCACCGCTGCCGGCTCGGTGCCGTCGCCCAGCACGAACGGGTGCGGGCGCCGGTCGTTGGCAAACAAGGGCCGCGCCATGGCTTCGGCATTGTCGGTGGCCGTGGCGCGCGGCGGGTCGGCCACCGGCACGGCCGGCAGTGCCGGCACCTCCAGCGCCGTGGCGGGATCGCCGATGCGGCCGCCCAGCCCGAACAGCGTGGCCGTCCACACCGCCAACGCCCAGCCGCCCAACGCGGCCAGCCACCAGGTCCGCAGGCCCGCCACGTCAGGGCGCATTGGTCACCTCCGGGTTGGCGCCGGCCACCACGCCGGGCGGCAGGTAGCCGCTGAGTTCGAAACTGACATCCAGCCCGACGCTGCCTTCGCTGCCACCGGGCGAGGACAGGATGTCCAACCGGTCCACGCGCAGCTGCGGTGCGCCGGTTTCCAGCGCCTGCAGCACGGCCATCCATTCGGCCATGCCGCAGCGCAGGCGTGCCTGCACCGCCACCCGCACGAAGCGGCCGGTGGTATCGGCCGGCATCGGTGAACGGTCGCTGATCGCGCAGCTGCGGTTGTCCGGGCTGGCCTGGCGCGCGGCTTCCTCCAGCCGCTGCACCAGCCGCGAGGTGGCCAGCTCCACCGAGGTTTCCGGCATGAAGCCGGGCTCGGTGGCCAACGCCTGCTGTGCTTGCTGCAGCCGCTGCGTCACCTGCGGTGCCTGCCGGATCTGGATGTCGATGCGCTGCCGGCGCTCGAGCAGCGCGTCGATCTGTTCGCCGACCGCCCGCATCGGCTGCGTCCACAACGGATGCACCAGCAGCAGGTAGGCCAGGCCGACCAGGCCGAGCAGCAGGCCCAGCGCCAGCCAACGGTCACGGGGTGCGGGTTGCGGCGCCATCGGCGGCCTCCTTCCGTGGCGCCAGCAGCTCGGCGGTCAGGGTGAAACGTTCGCGCCGGTCGCTGCCGCCGGCCTGCAGCACGCCGGTCAACGAAGGCGTCTTCCACAGGCTGGAACCCTCCAGCCGGGACACCAGCGAGGAGGAACTGCGGCTCATGCCGATCAGCTGCATGCGACCGGCTTCGATGGACAGCTTTTCCAGCGAGGTGTCGTCGTCCAGGCGCTGGCTGAGTTCGTTGATCACTTCGGTGGCGGTGGGCTGGGCGGCCCGTTGCTGGGCGAAGAAGGCCTGGCCATCGACCAAGTCCTGCAGCTGCTGCCGCTGCGTGGCCACGGCGCGTGCACGCACCGAGGCCGCTTCCACCTGCGCGGCGAGCGTGGCCGCGGCCTGGCGACGGTTGTCCAGCAGTTGCCAACCGGCCAGGACCAGCAGCACCGCGCTGCCCAGCACCAGCATGCGGTTGAGCCGGCGCATCGGGTCCTGGCGCTGCCGGCGCAGTGCCGCCGGCAACAGGTTCACGCCCAGCGGCCGGCCCTGGGCATCGGCCACGTCCACGCCATCCAGCTGGCCCTGCCACGCCTCGCGTGGCAGCAGCAGGGTTTCCACCACGGTGCGCGGCGCCACCACCAGCTCGACGTCCAGCTGGCCATCGGCCTGCCGCCCCAGCAATCGCACGTCGAAGTACACCTGCTCGGCGGTGAAGGGGGTCTGCCGGTCGATCTCGAAGCGCAGCACGTCATGCAGGCGGCCGTCGGCGGCGGCCGGCAGGCGCATCGGCTTGCGCAACGCCTTGCCGGCCGGCAGCAGCGCGCAACGCGGCAGCCGCGCATCGCGCGGCGACAATGCGGCCTCCAGTGCTTCCGGCAACAACGGTGCTTGCAGCGACTGCTGCAACAGCGCTTCGGCGCCCTGCGCCTGCAGCACGTGTACCTGCCCGCCCTGCGGCGACAACAGCACCCGCGCACCGGACACCCCCAGCAGCAGGCGCCAGCGCGCCGGCAACCACGACTGCAGCGAGGACACCCACCACGACCAGAAGCCCCCGGCCCCCGGCGCGATGCGCGTCCCCAGCTGTCCCAGTCTTTCCCGCAACGCCGTCATCTCGATACCGCTCCCTGTTCCCACCGCACCACCGTATACGGCATGCCGGCGGCGCCTTCCGGCGCCAGCCGCACCACCGTGCGCAGCACCGCTTCGCGTTCGTCCCCCATCCGCACGCGGCTGTCGACACTATAAATGCCGCTGCCGCCTCCCACCGCACCGCCACCCCCGGGGGTTTCGCGTTCACGCGCGGCGATGACCAGCGCCGCGTCCATGCCCATCGCGGTCAGTACCGGTGCCTGGGCCAAGCGCGCATCCGGCCGCGCCTGGCCGTAGACCGTCACCAACGGGGCCAACTGCTCGTACAGGTCCGCGTCCATGCCGATCAGGCGTTGCAGTTCGCCGATGCTGTCGAAGCGGGCGTTCTTGGCCGGATAGGGATACCCCGCCGCGGCATAGTCGGCGCTTTCCGCGCCGCCGCTGGGCTGGCGCAGGTCGTCGACGTCGCGCCAGTCCAGCACCGCGCCGGCCACCTGCGTGGCGCGCGTGGCCTCCACCCCCAGCGCCCGCAGCAGGCCTTCGAGCAGGGGGCGGTCGGCCTGGTTCAGGTCGACCTTGCCGGCCTCGTCGATGACGCGCAGCTCCACCGTGCGTCCATCGAACTGCCAGCGATAGCGACGGCCGTCGGCGTGCCAGGCCGGTTGGGTCGGCGTGGCGTGCATGCGCGACAGCGCGTAGTCCACGCCGGCATGGGCGATCTCCTGGCCTGCGCCGAGGTCCGCCGTCACCTTGCCCTGCATGTATTCCACCCGCGCGCTCAACGCGAACGCGCCGATGGTGGCGGTCAGCAGCGCCACCAGCCACAGCACCAGCACCAGCGCCGCGCCGCGTGCCCTCATCGCCAGCCTCCCGGGGTGGCGCCGTACTGCGGCACCGCCACCACCAGCGTCGGCCAGGCCGCGCCTTCGGCCGGCACGATGTCGATGGCGACCAGGGCCGGCATCCGTCCCGGCACGTTCCAGCGATCCTGCCATGGCCCCATCGTCCCGCTCTGCGGGTCGATGCCGCGGTACTGCAGGCGAACCTGCCTGAGCCCGTCGACCAGCAGCTCGCTGCCGCGTGGCGGGTTCTCCGGCAACGGCTGGCCGTTCTGCAGCAGGGTCAGGTCAATACGCAGCTGCTGCCTGGCGCCGTCGCCGCTGACCTGCAGGTCATGCAGGTACGGACCACCACGGCCCAGGTAGCCCGGCACATCGGCGACGAAGCGCATCTGCTGTGGCTGGCCATCGAACATCACCGCCACGGCACTGAGCGAGCCAGGTTCAGCCGGCAACGGCTGGGTCAGCGTCGCCATCAGGCGCCGGCGCAGGAAACCCTCCACGCCACGCATGCGTTCGTTCTGGCTGGCGATCAGTTCACCGCGCGTGCTGATCGCCAGGGTCGAGCGCACGATGGCGAACGCCAACGCCATGCCGGCCGCCAGCAACGCGGTGGCCAGCAGCACTTCGATCAGGGTGAAGCCACGCGCGGGACGGCCCGGCCTCATTGCGTGCCCTCCATGCCCGTGGCGCGAAGCCGCAACGTGCGCCAGCGCAGTTGTTCGGCCGCGGCATCGCCCCAGCGCACCTGCAGGTCCAGCAGCCACAACCGCGATTGCGGTTGGCGCGGCTCGACGAATGGCGTCACCTGCAGGGTCCAGCGGTACCGCCCCTGCTCCCATTCGCCCTGGCGCACGCCCGCGGCCAGGGGTGCATCGATGCCGGCGCCGGCGAGCAGCGACTGCGCGTGCAGCGACGCACGGCCCTGGTGCTCGGCCATGCCGACCTGGCGCGCCGCACCGGAAAGACTGCCCAGCAGCAGGGTCGCGGCCAGCGCCATCAGCGCGAAGGCGACGATCACCTCGATCAACGAGAACCCTCGCTGCCGCTTCATTGCACCGCCCCCTGCAACAGGCCCGAACGCACCTCGCCGGTGATCCAGCCCACGTCGATGCGCCACACCGCCGAGCGCGCGCTCAACTCGATGCGCCCTCCGGTCGATGCGCCATCCTCGAAGAACCGCACCACGCCCTCGTCGCCGCGCACCTGGACCTGGCGCGCGCCGGTGTAACGCACCGACAGCGTGTCGGGCAGTTCACCGTGGCGACCACCGGGACCGGTCCAGCGGCGCGTGCGCACGTCCAGCGCGAACGCCTGCGGCCGGCCGGTGGCGATGGCGCGGGTGCGTGCGTAGCGCAGTTCGGCGGCGACCTCCTTGCCGGCCGAGCGCAGCTTCATGCCTTCCAGCCCGCCGCTCATCGCCATCGCCGCGACCAGCGCGATGGCGGCCACCAGCGCCAGCACCAGCAGCATCTCCAGCAGCGACACGCCGGACATGCGCGCCCGCACGCCTGCGGGCAGGCGGCGCGGCCGGAACGGGGCGGTCAGCGCAGGCATGGCCGCTTACTGGTTGCGGATGTCCGCGTTGTAGCTGTCGCCGCCCGGCTGGCCATCGGCGCCCAGGCTGATCAGGTCGAACGGCTGGCCTTCGCCCGGCGCGCGGTACTGCACCGGGTTGCCCCACGGGTCATTGAACTCGGCCGGCTTGGCGTACGGGCCGAGCCAGCCACTGACACCACCGGGCTGGGTGGCCAGGTCGTCGAGCTTGGCCGGCAGGCGGCCGGTATCGAGCTTGAAGTTCTCCACCTTGCCGCTGAGCGTCTGGATCTGGGTCTTGGCCAGGTTGGCCTTGCCGCGGTCGGCGCCGCCGAGCACGCGGCTGCCGACCAGGGTCAGCACCGCGCCGATCAGCACGATGACGATGATGATCTCCAGCAGGCTCATGCCGGCCTGGCGCGCGTGGAAGGACGGTTGTCGGATGGTTCGCTTCATGCAGGTTTCCTTGTCGGCGAGGTCGGGGGTCAGCCAATGGCGTTGGTCAGGTCGTACAGCGGCACCAGTACCGCGATGATCACCACGCCGACCACCGAGGCGAGCAGCAGGGTGATCACCGGCACCAGCGCGGCGAGCATGCGGTCGATGCTGCGGGCGGTTTCCACGTCGAAGGTGTCGGCGGTCCTGAGCAGCATGCTTTCCAGCGTGCCGGACTCCTCGCCCACCTGGATCATCTGCAGCGCCAGCCGCGGGAAGCGGCCGTTGCGCGACAACGCGCCGGACAAGCCGGCACCGTTCTTCACCGCTTCGGCGGCCTCGGCCACGTCGCCGGCCAGGGCGCGGTTGCCCAGCACGTTGCGGGCGATGCCCAACCCGGCCAGCAAGGGCACGCCGTTGCGCAGCAACGTGCCCAGCGTGCGGCTGAGCCGCGCGGTCTCCAGCCGCGCCACCAGCGGCCCGACCACCGGCCGCTTCAGCAGCCAGGCATCGAAGGCCAGGCGGAACGCGGCATCACGGCGCTTGCGCTCCATCCACAGCAGCGCCAGCGCCGGCACCACGATGAACACGATCCAGCCCTGGCGCACCAGCAGGCCGATCTCCAGCACCGCGCGGGTGAACCATGGCAGGGTCACGTCCAGGCTTTCGTACATCTGCGCGAACTGCGGCACCACGTAGCCCAGCAGGAACAGCAGCGCGCCACCGACCACCACCAGCAGGATGGCCGGGTAGATCATCGCGTTGATCACCCTGCCCTTCAGCTCCTGGCTGCGCTCCAGGTAATCGGCCAGGCGCTGCAGGGTTTCATGCAGGCTGCCGCCGGCTTCGCCGGCGCGCACCATGTTCACGTACAGCCGCGAGAACAGCCCATGCTGGCGTTCCAGCGCCTGCGACAGCGGGGCACCGCCACGCACGGTGTCGCGGATGTCGGCGATGACGCGGCGCGAACGCGCGTCCTCCGGCGCTTCCAGCAGGATGCCCAGCGCACGGTCCAAGGGCTGGCCGGCACCCAGCAGCGTGGCCAGCTGCTGGGTGAACTGCACCAGCATGGCGCCGGCGAACGGGCGTTGCCGCCACTGCTTCCAGCTGGCGCCCTCGAACGCCGAACCGGTCGCCAGCTTCGCCTCGACCGGCATGTGGCCCTGCTCCTGCAGGCGCGCGATCACGTCCGCATCGCTGGCCGCCTCCATCTGCCCGTCCAGCAGTTCGCCATGGGCATCCAGTGCCTTGTAGCGGTACAACGGCATCAGGACGACCGCTCCACGTGCAGCAGGAGGTTCATGCGTCCTCCGTCACGCGCAGGACTTCTTCCAGCGTGGTCTGGCCACGCAGGGCCTTGATGATGCCGTCCTCGTACATGGTGCGCATGCCGGCGGCACGCGCGATCTGCTCGATCTCGCCCATCCCGGCCTTGCGCATCACCGCGTTGCGCAGCGCATCGTCCATCACCAGGAATTCGACGATGGTGGTGCGGCCCTTGTAGCCGGTGGGCGCAACGGCCGATGGCTGCGGCCGGTACAGGTGGATCTGCCCATGCGGCTGGTAACGGCGCAGGTTGAAGCGTTCGATCTCCTCGGCCGAGGCCGGGTAGCGCTGTGCATGCGTGGGCTCCAGCCGGCGCACCAGGCGCTGGGCGAGGATGCCGTTGATGGTGGAGGTGAGCAGGTAGTCCTCCACGCCCATGTCGAGCAGGCGGGTGATGCCGCCGGCGGCGTTGTTGGTATGCAGCGTGGACAGCACCAGGTGGCCGGTGAGCGCGGACTGGATGGCGATGCGCGCGGTTTCCAGGTCGCGCATTTCGCCGATCATGATGATGTCCGGGTCCTGGCGGACGATGCCGCGCAGCGCGCTGGCGAAGTCCAGCCCGATCTGCGGCTTGGCCTGGATCTGGTTGATGCCTTCGAGCTGGTACTCGACCGGGTCCTCGACGGTGATGATCTTGACCTTGTCGGTGTTGAGCTGGCTCAGCGCGGTGTACAGCGTGGTGGTCTTGCCCGAACCGGTCGGGCCGGTGACCAGCAGGATGCCGTGCGGCTGCGCCAGCACGCGGCTGAACTGCGGCATGAATGCATCGTCGAAGCCGAGCCGCTGGAAGTCGAACACCACCGCCTCGCGGTCGAGCAGACGCATCACCACGCTCTCGCCATGCGCGGTGGGCATAGTGCTCACGCGCAGGTCCAGCTCCTTGCCCTGCACGCGCAGCATGATGCGGCCGTCCTGCGGCAGGCGGCGCTCGGCGATGTTGAGCTTGGCCATGATCTTGATGCGGCTGATCACCGCGGCGGTCAGGTTGACCGGCGGGCTTTCGCCATCGACCAGCACGCCGTCGACGCGGTAGCGCACCTTCAGCCGGTTCTCGAACGGCTCGACGTGGATGTCCGAGGCGCGCAGCTCCACCGCACGCTGGATCAGCAGGTTGACCAGGCGGATCACCGGCGCCTCGGAGGCCAGGTCGCGCAGGTGCTCGATGTCATCCAGCGGCGCGGCCTCGCCGTCGGCCGACTCCAGGATGGTGCCCATCGCACTGCGGCCCTGCCCGTGCCAGCGCTCGATCACCTCGTCCACTTCACTGCGCAGGCCGACCACCGGGGCGATGTCGCAGCCGGTGGCAAGGCGCATCGCGTCGATGGCATAGCCGTCCTGCGGGTCGGCCATCCACACGCGCACGCGGCCCTGCTGTTCGCCCAGCGGCAACACCAGGAACTGCTTGAGGAAGCGCAGCGGCACCGGCTCGGCCCCTTCCACCAGCTCGGGCGGGTGCTCGGGGACGTCACGCGCGGCCAGCAGGCGCAGGCCCAGCACCCGCGCGCAGGCCTCGGCATGGTCGCGCTCGGACACCAGCCCCAGCCGCGCCAGCAGCACCAGCAGGTCGCCGCCGGACTCGCGCTGCAACTGCCGCGCACGCTGCAGGTCGGCGTCCTTCAGCCGGCCCTGCGCGAGCAGCTCCTGGACGATGCGTTCGGCAGGCGTGGCCGCAACATTGGCGTCATGGACTACCGCGTTCACGCACTCCTCCTCTGTTGACCGGACTTTAGCAGCTCGCCGCGTCGTTCCATACGCATGAACAGGCGCAATTCCCGCTTCCAGCGTGATTGGCATCCACGTCAGCGCGATTACGCCGGCCCGCCCACCCGGCATGGCCACAACAAAGAACCCCGGCAAGCCGGGGTTCCAAGGACCACAGGAGGAAACGCTTACTGGCGCGCGACCAGGCTCACGCCGCTGAAGCTGCCCGCACCGACCAGCTTGACGTAGTAGGTGCCGGCCTTCGGGGCGGTGAAGCGAATGGTCTCGCTGTTGCCCGGGCGGGTGGAGCTGGCATCGGCCGCGCTGGCCGACGGCTCCTTGTCGAAGCTGGCGTACAGCGAGACGTTGCCGCTGCCACCGTAGCTCATGAAGGTCAGCACCTTGCCGGCCTCGGCCTGGAAGCTGTACAGCACCTCGTTGCCACTGTTGCCGGCCAGGCCGGTCACCGCGACCTTGTTGACCAGCGGCGTGGCCACCGGGCCGCATTCCTCCACGGCCGGGTCGCACGGCGGCGTGGTTGCCTTGAGCAGGGCCGCCTCGATGTTGAGGATGCCGGCGCCGATCGGCGTGGAGGCCGGGATGCTCACCGGGAACGGCTTGACCGTGGAAGTCAGCAGGTCACGCATCTGCGTCCAGGTCAGCGGCGTGTCGACCACGCTCTGCACCATCGCCACCGCGGCGGCCACGTGCGGCGACGCCATCGAGGTACCCACCATGCCCAGCGGCGCCCAGTCCGCGGTCGGCCCCTGCGTGCCTTCGTTGATCACCTGGAAGATCCAGCCGTTGTTGTTCTGCTCGGCGTTGCCGCCCGGCGCGGACAGGTCCACGCGCGGCCCGTAGTTGGAGTAGTACGTGCGCCCGCCGTTGAAACCGGTGGCGCCCACCGAGATCACGTTGTTGCACGAGGACATCGTGTAGCTGCCGGCATTGGCGTTGTCGTTGCCCGCGGCCACCACGATGATGCTGCCGAGGCTGATCGCCTCGTCGATGGCGTCCTGGTAGATGGTCGGGCAGCTCGACGGCGCACCGCTGCCCAGGCTCATGTTGATGACTTCCGCCGGGTTCGGGTTGGCCGGCAGGCCCGGCACGGTACCACCGGCCGCCCAGATGATGCCGTCGGAGATGTCGCTGCCGAAGCCGCCGCAGGAACCGAGCACGCGCACCGGCATCACCTTGGCCTTGAACGCCAGGCCGGCCAGGTTGACGCCGTTGTTGGTCTCCTGCGCGACGGTGCCGGCGACATGGCTGCCGTGCCAGGAACTGACGTCGGCCGCATGCGGGTCGTTGGTCGCCCAGCCAGTGCAGTAGTTCTGCTCGACCCAGTCGCCGATGTCCCAGCCGCCGGCGACGCGGTCATCGCTGTCGCGGCGCGAGACGCGCTTGTCGCTGATCATGTCGTAGCCGGGAATCACGTTGTTCTGCAGGTCCGGGTTGCCCTGCGCGATGCCGGTGTCGATCACCGCCACCACCACGCCCTCGCCCTGCGAGATGTCCCAGGCCTGGGTGGCGTTCACGCCGCTCTGGGCGTTGTAGAAGTTCCACTGCGCCGAGGTCTGCGGGTCGTTGGGCGCGAAGTTCGGGCTCACCTGGGTTGCCAGGCGCTGGTACATCCGGTCGATTTCCACCCGCTCCACCGCGGGATTGGCCTTCAGCTCGCGGATGAAGTTGGCCGCTTCCTGGCCGTCCAGCTCACGCGAGGCCTTCACCACCGCCCAGCCCGGGCTGCCCATGCGGCGCAGCAGCGCGGCACTGGCGGCCGGACGTGCGGCCGACTTGGCCGAAGCGGCGGTCGCCCGGCTCAGCCCGGCGCGCGAGGCCGCGGCATTGATGCCCCGGTTGGCCACGCCTGAATCACGCAGCTCGCTGCTGCCGGCACGGTACTTGACGATGAATCGGTATCCGCCTTCACCGGCGGCCGGCCCACTGTTGAGCGGGCGTGTCGGCAGGCTGCCGGTGTTGGCCGCCAATGCGGCCGGCACGCCCATCGAAACCATCAACACGACACCGGCAACTGCCACTCCAAGCTTGGTCTTCTTCATGTTCGATCTCTCGTCTGCTGGAACAGGGATGGAACTCCATTGCTGCATTGCCTTGCCTTCCCGACCCTCGCTCCACCGGCTGCGGGGGCAGCCGACGGCGGGGCCGCGAACCTTGCTGCAGGCGCCCGCCGGTGATGGCGGGCGCCGCTGTCACCGACGTGCTTACCAGCCGAAGCCGGCGCCCACGCCCACCGAGCTGTCATCGCTGCTGAAGGCACCGCCCAGGGTGACCGTGGCGCGATCGCTGATCGCACGCTGGTAGCCGATGGACAGGGCCGATTCACCGCTCTGGAAGCCCACGCCCACGCCCACGCGGTTCGGCGTGCGTACGCCCGCCGCGCTGGTGGCCATGTTCAACATCGCCGCGTTCATCGCGCCCTGGCGATCAATGCGGCGATCGATATGCCGCAGGCGGTTGTCCATGTCGTTGCGCAGTCCGGTGAAGCTGTCGGTGAGGCTGCCGAACTTGGTGTCGGTATAGCTGTTGGCCGAGGCGACGCCCTGGTCCAGCTGTCCCTTGTTGACCGCGTCGGTGGCCTGGGTGCCGGCAGCAACATTGGTGATCTGCCGCTCCTGCCCGGCACTGCCCACCGACACGGTGTTGGCACGATCGGCCACCGAGCCCTGCCCCAACGCCACGGCTCCCTGCGCGGTGACGCTCGCGCCCTGGCCCACCGCGGTCCCGGAGGCGGCACTCACGCTGGCGCTTTCACCCACCGCAACGGCATTGGTGGCCGCCGCGGTGATGTGGGTGTTGGCCCCCACCGCGGTGCTGCCGTCGGCATCAACGCGGGCGTTGCTGCCCAGCGCGGTGTCGTTCGGGCCATGCGCGTAGCTGCTGTTGCCCACCGCGGTGCCGGCGGCGTTGTTGGCCTTGGCCTGGTCGCCCAGTGCGACGCCGCCGGTACTGGCGGTGGTGTCGACGCTGGCGGTACGGGGACCATTGCCATTGCCATTGCCATTGCCATTGCCGTTGCCATTTCCATGGCCGTTCCCGTTCCCGTTCCCGTTCCCGTTGCCATTCCCTGCCAGGCGGCCGTTGATCGAGGTGACCTGGTTGTCCAGTGCCGTCAACGCCGCACCGACGTTGTTGTAGCTGCTGCCCTGGATCACGTAGGTCGGCGCGACGAACACGCCCTGCATGCCGATGCCGGCACCACCGCCGAGGAAGCTGGCCATGTTGCCCAGCGATTGGAACAGCTGGCCCCCGTTGACCGCCTGCATGCTGCCGGCGGCGATGTTGCCGGCGGCCACGTTGTCCAGCGTGGTTCCCTTCACGCCGGCCAGGGTCATCGTGTCGCGACTGCTGTCATCGTAGGTCACGGCATTGGCGGTGACGTTCTCCACCGTGCCGATGCGGCCATCGATGTCGTCCACGCGCGTCTCCACCGCACCGACCCGCTGGTTGGTGACGTACAACTGGCCACCGGTCACCGCATCGGTGCTGTTCTGGGCGACGCGGCCGTTGGCGACGTTGACGATGCGGCGCGTGGCCGGGCCGTCGGTGCCATTGCCACCGCCCACCGAGACCACGTTTGCCTCGGTCGCACGCGAACCGGCACCCAGCGCAACCGAGTTGGCGCCGGACACCCCGGCACCGGCGCCGATGGCGACGCTGTTGACCCCGTTGCTGGCGAACGCGCCATAGCCGATCGCCACGCCGTTGGTCGCGGTGATCGAGGTCTGCCGGCCCAGCGCGGTGCTGTTGGTGCCACGCGCCGATGCATCCGCGCCGACCGCCGTTGCACCGGTGGCGTTGGCGGTGCTGGCCGTGCCCAACGCCGTGGAACGGTTGGCGCTGGCGTTGGCACCCGAACCGGCGGCCAGTGCGTCCGTGCCGCCCGCGCTCGCCGCCGCACTGCCCGTGGCCTGGAAGTACTTGCTGGTCTGGCCGGCGCTGGTTGCCACCGCATCCAGCTGCGACTTGTTCACCGCATCGGTGGCCTCGGTACCGGCGGCCACGTTGGTGATCTGGCGTTCGTTGCCGGCACTGCCCACCGACACCGTACCGGCGCGGTCGGCGACCGAGCCGGCACCCAGGGCCACCGAACCGGTGCCACTGGCCTCCGCCCCCATGCCCAGCGCGGTGCTCTGCTGGCCCACCGCCCAGGCATTGGCGCCCACCGCGGTGGCGTCATCGCCGAAGGCCCAGCTGGCGCTGCCGATCGCCACCGCATTGGTCGAACCAATGCCGAACAGGCCGAAGCCGGTCTCGGCACCATCACCGATCGCCAGGCTGCCTTCGCCCAGTGCCGAGGCATTGCGGCCCACGGCCACGTTGCCGTCCTCGTAGGCCGCCGCATTGAAGCCCATCGCGGTCGTGCCCGCGCCTTCGGCATAGCTCTGCGAACCGGTCGCGGTGCTGTAGTCGCCCAGGGCGTTGGCAACCGCGCCATTGGCGGTGGACTGGTCGCCACGTGCCAACGCGCCCACGCCGCTCGCCGTGGCGGCGAAGCCTTCGGCATTGGCGCTGGCACCCAGCGCGGTGCCACCGACGCCGGCGCTGGTCGCACCGGTATCCACCGGCACGCCACCGACGTTGATCAGCGCATCGCCGTTCTCGTCCACCGCGTTGCCACCGACGGCCACCGCACCCGGGCCCATCGCCTGCGCGTTCTGGCCGAACGCGGCGGCGTTCTGGCCGCTGGCCAGGGCGTTCATGCCGACCGCGGTCGCCCCGTCGGACAGGGCATTGGCACCGCTGCCGTAAGCCGAGGCACCGTTGCCGTAGGCATTGGCTGCCTCGCCGGCGGCCACCGCATTCTCGCCCTCGACGTAGGCACCGACATCACTGTCGGCACTGCCGCTGGCCTTGAAGTACTTCGCGGTTATCTGACCTTCCTCGGCAACGGCGGCCACGTCGTCCAGCTGTGCCTTGTTCACCGCGTCGGTGTCCTCGGTGCCGGCGGCCACGTTGGTGATCTGCCGTTCGCTGCCGACATCGCCCACCGACACCGTGTTGTCGCGGCCCGCCACCGATCCGGCACCCAGCGCCACCGAGTTCTCGGCGCCCGCCTGCGCACCCGCACCCACGGCGGTGCTGCGCTGGTCGAAGGCCCAGGCATTGGCACCCACCGCGGTGGCGTCATCGCCGAAGGCCCAGCTGCCGCTGCCGATCGCCACCGCGTTGGCCGCACCGATGCCGAACAGGCCGAAGCCGGTCTCGGCACCATCACCGATCGCCAGGCTGCCTTCGCCCAGTGCCGAGGCATTGCGGCCCACGGCCACGTTGCCGTCCTCATAGGCCGCCGCATTGAAGCCCACCGCGGTCGTGCCCGCACCTTCGGCATAGCTCTGCGAACCGGTCGCGGTGCTGTAGTCGCCCAGGGCGTTGGCAACCGCGCCATTGGCGGTGGACTGGTCGCCACGTGCCAACGCGCCCACGCCGCTCGCCGTGGCGGCGAAGCCTTCGGCATTGGCGCTGGCACCCAGCGCGGTGCCACCGACGCCGGCGCTGGTCGCACCGGTATCCACCGGCACGCCACCGACGTTGATCAGCGCATCGCCGTTCTCGTCCACCGCGTTGCCACCGACGGCCACCGCACCCGGGCCCATCGCCTGTGCGTTCTGGCCGAACGCGGCGGCGTTCTGGCCGCTGGCCAGGGCGTTCATGCCGACCGCGGTCGCCCCGTCGGACAGGGCATTGGCACCGCTGCCGTAAGCCGAGGCACCGTTGCCGTAGGCATTGGCTGCCTCGCCGGCGGCCACCGCGTTATCACCCTCGACGTAGGCACCGACATCACTGTCGGCACTGCCACTGGCCTTGAAGTACTTGCTGGTGGTGTCGGCCACAGCGGCCACTTCGTCCAGCTGCGCCTTGTTCACCGCATCGGTGTCCTCGGTGCCGGCGGCCACGTTGGTGATCTGCCGTTCGTTGCCGACATCGCCCACCGAGACCGTGTTGTCACGCTCGGCCAGCGAGTCGGCACCCAGCGCCACGCTGTTTGCTCCCTGCGCGATGGCCGCGTTGCCCAGCGCCGTGCTGTTGGTACCCGGCGACCACGCGCCACCGCCCACGGCGGTGGAGTAGTCGCCCGAGGCCTCGGCCGGCAGCAGGCCGAACAGCGACCCGCCCACCGCGACGCTGTTGTAGCCGGTCGCCAGCGCGCCCTGGCCGGCGGCCAAGCTGTCTTCGCCACTGGCCACCGCATCGGCGCCAACGGCCACGTCGTTGCTGCCGCTGGCCGTGCTGCTGTTGCCCAGCGCGGTGCTGTTGAAGCCCGCCGCCTGTGCATAGCCACCCACCGCCGTGGCGTAGCTGGCCGTAGCCTGCGCGGCGAAGCCCTGCGCGCTGGCCGTGGTGCCACTGGCCACGCTCTCCGCGCCCAGCGCGGTCGCGCCGCTGCCTTCGGCGCTGCTGTAGTAGCCCACCGCGGTGGACTCGATGCCATCGGCTTCGGCCAGCACGCCCACCGCCGTGGCGCCATCCCCCGAGGCCGCCGAGGCCGCACCGAAGGCCGCGCTCTGCTCGCCGCTGGCCACGCTTTCCGAACCCACCGCCGTGGCGTACTCGCCGCTGGCGATCACGCTGTCACCGGCGGCGAAGCTGCTGCCACCACTGGCGATGCTGTTGCTGCCCACCGCCGTGGCGTTGTCGCCATCGACGAAGTTGGCGAAGCCGAACGCGCTGCTGTTCTGCCCATCGACCTGGTTGAAGTTGCCCACCGCCGAGCTGTTGGTGCCGTTGGCGGTGTTCACGTAGCCCACCGCACTGGCGTAGTCGCCCGCCGCGCTGTTGTAGCTGCCCACCGCGATGCTCTCCGCACCGCTGGCCACCGAGCCCACGCCCGCCGCCGTGGCACCGTCGCCGCTGGCCACCGCGTCGTCGCTGCCGTCACCGGCACCGTTGGCCTTGAAGTAGCGGCCCGCCAGCAGCGCGCCTTCGGCCGCTGCATTGAGCTGGTCCACGTTCACCGCGTCGGTGCCTTCGGTACCGGCGGCGACGTTGGTGATCTGCCGGTCGATGGCGGCATGGGTCACGCCGGCCGCATCGGTCCATTCCTGCGCGGCACCCACCGACACCGTGTTTGCCCGGTCGGCCAGCGAACCGGCACCCAGCACCACGCTGTTCTGCGCGTCTTTGGTGGTCCACGCATTGGAGCCCAGCACGGATGCGTTCTGCGCCTGCGCGTAGCTGTTGTAACCGACGACGGTGGCGCCGTCCTCGGTCGCCCATGCCTCGGCACCGAGCGCGGTGGTCTGCTTGCCCTCGGTTTCGCTGTAGGCATCCTGCCCGGCCAGTGCATTGGTGCCGACCGCCACGCCCATTTCACCAGTGGCGGCGTTGTTGCCGACCGCCACGCCGCCCTGCCCGGCGCGCGTCTGCACGCCGAAGGCGGCACCGGCAATGTCGGCGATGGCGTTCTGGCCCACCGCGGTGGCCACCTCGGCGGCCTGCGCCTGGGTGCCCACGGCGGTACCGAAGAACGTCGCATATGCGCCCGAACCGACCGACACCGCCTGCCAGGCATCGGCGGTCGCGCCGAAGCCGATGGCCGTGGACTCACGCCCGGTGGCCCATGCCGCGTTGCCGATGGCGGTCGCGGCCAGGCCCGAGGCCTGCGCGTCCGCACCGATGGCCGCGGCGAACAGGCCATTGGCGCTGCTGTCCGCACCAATGGCCAGCTGCCCGCCCTGCGCGGTGCTGGCATTGGTACCGATGGCGATGTTGTCCTGCGCCGATGCATTGGCGTTCAGGCCAACAGCGATGGCACCCTCGCCGGTCGCCAGCGCGCTGGTACCCAGCGCGGTCGCGTTGTCGGCCAGTGCATTGGCACCGTTGCCGTAGGCCGAAGCGCCATTGCCGATGGCGTTGCTGGCCTCGCCGGCCGCCGTCGCGTTCTGGCCCTCTGCCAGCGCACCAGCATCGCTGTCGTCGCCACCGGTCGCCTTGAAGTACTTGTCGGTGTTGGAGGCGACGGCGGCGACATCGTCGAGTTGCGCCTTGTTCACCGCATCGGTGGCCTCGGTGCCGGCCGCCACGTGGGTGATCTGCCGTTCGGCACCATCGCTGCCGACCGACACGGTGTCGTCGCGATCGGCCACCGAGTTGGCACCCAGCGCGACGCTGTTCACGCCACTGGCCTCGGCCAGGAAGCCCACGGCGGTGGCGTTCTCGGCATTGGCGTAGCTGCCGCCGCCGATCGCGGTGGCGCCGTCACCGGCGGCCGCGGCCAACGTGCCCAGCGTGGTCGCCTGCACCCCTTCGGCGGTCGCCGCGGTGCCCACGGCGGTCGCGCCCAGGTCGGTCGCCTGCGCGCCGTTGCCCAAGGCGGTGGATGCAACGCCACTGGCCTCGGTCGCCTGGGTGATGAAGCCCGGGAAGCCGTACAGCAGGTCGCCGATGTCGGCCACGCCGCCCACCGCGGTGCTGTAGTCGCCGCTGCTCACCGCCGCGAAGCCCACCGCGGTGGCATAGGTGGCCGTGGATTCACTGCCATAGCCCAGCGCCGTGCTGCGTGCGCCGCTGGCATCGGCAAAGCTGCCGTTGGCGGTGGAATAGGCCCCGCCAGCGCTGCTGCGGTAGCCGGTGGTGGTGGATTGCGCACCCTCGGCCGTCGCGCCGGCACCATTCGCCGTCGAGAACGCCCCGGTCGCCACCGCGCCGGCGCCAAAGGCCGATGCGCCCACGCCGGACGCCGTGGTGGTCTGGTCCAGCACGACGTTGCCGTCGGCATCCTCGAAGTACAGGCGGCCACCGTTGGCGGTGCTGGAATCCCCTTCGGCCACCGCGTTGTAACCGGTGGACGTGGCGTACTGGCCGGTGGCGACCGCGCCGCTGCCGATGGCCGAAGCCCCCAGCGCCAGTGCCGAACTGGAAGAACCCAGCGCGGTGGCGTAGTCCCCCTGCGCCATCGCGTTGCTGCCCGATGCAGTCGCCTCCTCGCCTTCGGCGATGGCGCCGTTCTCGCCGGTGGCAACGAAGTACTTGCTGTTGGCGGTGGCTTCGTCCAGTTGCGCCTTGTTCACCGCATCGGTGTCCTCGGTGCCGGCGGCCACGTTGGTGATCTGCCGCTCGTTGCCGACATCGCCCACCGAGACCGTGTTGTCACGCTCGGCCAGCGAGTCGGCACCCAGCGCCACGCTGTTTGCTCCCTGCGCGATGGCCGCGTTGCCCAGCGCCGTGCTGTTGGTACCCGGCGACCACGCGCCACCGCCCACGGCGGTGGAGTAGTCACCCGAGGCTTCGGCCGGCAGCAGGCCGAACAGCGACCCGCCCACCGCGACGCTGTTGTAGCCGGTCGCCAGCGCGCCCTGGCCGGCGGCCAGGCTGTCTTCGCCACTGGCCACCGCATCGGCGCCAACGGCCACATCGTTGCTGCCGCTGGCCGTGCTGCTGTTGCCCAGCGCGGTGCTGTTGAAGCCCGCCGCCTGTGCATAGCCACCCACCGCCGTGGCGTAGCTGGCCGTGGCCTGCGCGGCGAAGCCCTGCGCGCTGGCCGTGGTGCCACTGGCCACGCTCTCCGCGCCCAGTGCGGTCGCCCCATTGCCTTCGGCGCTGCTGTAGTAGCCCACCGCGGTGGACTCGATGCCATCGGCTTCGGCCAGCACGCCCACCGCCGTGGCGCCATCCCCCGAGGCCGCCGAGGCCGCACCGAAGGCCGCGCTCTGTTCGCCGCTGGCCACGCTTTCCGAACCCACCGCCGTGGCGTACTCGCCGCTGGCGATCACGCTGTCACCGGCGGCGAAGCTGCTGCCGCCACTGGCGATGCTGTTGCTGCCCACCGCCGTGGCGTTGTCGCCATCGACGAAGTTGGCGAAGCCGAACGCGCTGCTGTTCTGCCCATCGACCTGGTTGAAATTGCCCACCGCCGAGCTGTTGGTGCCGTTGGCGGTGTTCACGTAGCCCACCGCACTGGCGTAGTCGCCCGCCGCGCTGTTGTAGCTGCCCACCGCGATGCTCTCCGCACCGCTGGCCACCGAGCCCACGCCCGCCGCCGTGGCACCGTCGCCGCTGGCCACCGCGTCGTCGCTGCCGTCACCGGCACCGTTGGCCTTGAAGTAGTGCTGCACGTTCTCGCCGGCGGCCGCCACGGCATCCAGCTGCGCCTTGTTCACCGCATCGGTGGCCTCGGTGCCGGCGGCCACGTGGGTGACCTGCCGCTCGCTGCCCGACGTGCCCACCGAAACGCTGTTGGCGCGGTCGGCGACCGAGCCGGCACCCAGTGCCACGCTGCCGTCGGCCGAGGCGACCGTGCCGGCGCCAATGGCCACCGCGTTGCTGCCCGTGGCCTGCGCGTCACCGGACGTCGCGCAATCCACCAGGGTCGCGCTGCCCAGCACCATGCACTGCCCGCTGCCGCCCACTTCGACCGATTGCGCCTGTACGGCGGTAACCGTTCCTGCGCCCAGTCCCAGGGCGATGGCCAGGGACAAGGCCTGCAGCCGATGGCTGCCGGCGCGTCGCTCATCGACGACGACGCCCGACGCGTTGGAAGTGGCCAACTCCGATGCCACGACCAGCTGCCCCAATGCCTTGTTCCACACCTTGCGATAAATCCGATTCATCGTCACAGCTCCTCAAGTGGGGTGGTTTATTCCGCTTGCAGAAACGGCCATCGCTGGACTGAACGCGTCCAACGATCCCCCTGAGGTGTTGTGGATCCTGTCTCCCGGACAACCGGGCACGCGAGGCTCACGCCTGCCGTGGCGGCTCTCGCCCGTACGGATGTGTAACCACGGTTCCGTACGTGTCGAGGCGCTACAGGATGGTTCGAGTGTTAATCGACGATTTATCTAGCGTCAAGTTTCCGGCTGCATAACGACTTTTGAGATGCGTCGCACAAATCTCCCTCCCAAAGGAGATGATTTTTGGGAAATTTCTTATGAAACAAACGGATGCGTGTGTTGTCCCCAAGCCATCGCCGCACGCTCTGCAGGCATGACGGGCCCGGCCGACGGCCAGCCCCGGGCCTTGTCCCACGGGCGTTTCCAGCCAATCTTCGGGCGGGGGACCCGATCCCGATGGCGACGCGTGTTCAGGACGACTTTTTTTGCGCTGCAGGAATGACCGCAGCGCCGGACGCGCGCCAAACCGTCCCGGGCAGCCTGCCACCGCCACCGGATACCCGGCCACCTGAACCCCGCATCCGGGACCTGCCCGCCACCGGCCTGTCCACCCCAACAAAAAAGCCCGCGGCAGCGGCCACGGGCTTTCCCGGACGGCCCCGACAGGGTCGGGGCCATTTCCCAGCGTTACTCAGCCACACCATACGCGGGCATTGCGGAACATCCGCAGCCACGGCGAATCCTCGCCCCAGCGCGCCGGCGCCCAGCTCAGGTTGACGGTGCGCGGGGTGCGCTCCGGGTGCGGCATCAGGATGGTGACGCGGCCATCGCTGGTGGTCAGGCCGGTGATGCCGTCCGGCGAACCGTTCGGGTTCAGCGGGTACTGCTCGGCCACGCGGCCATCACCATCGACGTAACGCAACGCGATGCTGGCCGCGGCCTGGTCCACCGCACTGTCGAACTCGGCGCGGCCTTCGCCGTGGGCCACGGCCACCGGCAGGCGCGAACCGGCCATGCCACGCAGCAGGATCGACGGCGACTCCTGCACTTCCAGCAGGGCGGTGCGTGCCTCGAACTGCTCGCTGCGGTTGCGCAGGAAGGTCGGCCAGTGCTCGGCACCGGGGATGATGGCCTTGAGCTGGCTGATCATCTGGCAGCCGTTGCACACGCCCAGCGCGAAGGTATCCGGGCGGGCGAAGAACGCGGCGAAGGCCTCACGCAGCGCCGGTCGCTCCAGGATCGAAGTCGCCCAGCCACGGCCGGCACCGAGCACGTCGCCGTAGCTGAAGCCGCCGCACGCGGCCAGGCCGCGGAAATCGGACAGCTGCACGCGGCCGGCGATCAGGTCGCTCATGTGCACGTCGTAGGCATCAAAACCCACGCGCTCGAAGATGTTGGCCATCTCGATCTGGCCGTTGACGCCCTGCTCGCGCAGGATCGCGATCTTCGGCCGCGCACCGGTGGCGATGAACGGTGCCGCCACGTCCTCGGCCGGGTCGAAGCTCAGCTTCGGCTTCAGGCCCGGGGCGTTGAAGTTGCGGGCCACCGCGCGTTCCTGGTCGGCCGCTTCCGGGTTGTCACGCAGCTTCTGCATGGCGTGGGTCACCGACCACCAGGCGTCGAACAGGTCTTCCCAGCGCCACTCGGCCAGGCTTTCGCCGCCCAGTTGCACGCGCACCACCGGCGCGGTGGTCGGGCGGGCGATGCGCTGCGCGCACTCGGTCAGCGCATGGCGCTCGACCAGGTCGGCGAACGCGGCGCGGTCTTCCCTGGCGATCTGCACCACGGCGCCGAGTTCTTCGTTGAACAGGCTGCGGAACGGGTCATCGCCCCAGGCATCGAGCACGATGTCCAGGCCCAAGCGCGAGGCGAAGGACATCTCGCACAGCGCGGCGAACGCACCACCGTCGCTGCGGTCGTGGTAGGCCAGCAGCAGGCCGGCTTCACGTGCATCGCGGATCAGTTCGAAGAACCCACGCAGGCGCTCGGGGTCGTCCAGGTCCGGCACTTCACCGGCAAACGCCGGCAAGGCACTGTGGTCGGCCTGGGTCTGGGCCAGGATCGAACCACCCAGGCGCTGTTTGCCCGCGCCCAATCCGATCAGCCACAACTCGCTTTCGGTTTCACGGTCGAGCAGCGGGGTCAGCTGCTGGCGCGCATCGACCACCGGCGCGAACGCCGAGATCACCAGCGACACCGGCGACACCGATTTCTCGGCCTTGCCGTCAGCCTGCCACTGCGCCTGCATCGACAGCGAGTCCTTGCCCACCGGGATGCTGATGTCCAGCTGCGGGCACAGTTCCATGCCCACCGCCTTGACCGCGTCGTACAGCAGCGCGTCTTCGCCGTCGTGGCCGCAGGCGGCCATCCAGTTGGCCGACAGCTTGACCGTGTCCAGCGAGGTCACCGGCGCGGCGCACAGGTTGGTGATGGCTTCACCCACCGCCATGCGCGCCGAGGCGGCGGCGTTGAGCAGGGCCAGCGGGGTACGCTCGCCCAGCGACATCGCTTCACCGGCGTAGGTGTCAAAGCCGGCCAGGGTGATGGCGACATCGGCCATCGGCAGCTGCCACGGGCCGATCATCTGCTCGCGCGCGGTCAAGCCGCCGACGCTGCGGTCACCGATGGTGACCAGGAAGCTCTTGGAAGCAACGGTCGGATGCGCCAACACGCGCAGGCCGGCTTCATGCAGGTTGATGCCGGCGGTCTTGAGCTGCGGCCAACGCGGTGCAGCCGGATGCGTGGTGTCGCGATGCATCTTCGGCGCCTTGCCGAACAGCACGTCCATCGGCAGGTCGATCGGCGCATCGGCCGGGATGTTGCCCGGCGTAGCGCCGTAAGCGACGACCAGGCGCTCCTCGGCGGTGGCGATGCCGACCGCGGCGAACGGACAACGCTCGCGTGCGCAAATGTCGGTGAACTCGGCCAGGCGCCCGGCCGGGATGCCCAGCACGTAGCGTTCCTGCGATTCGTTGCACCACAGTTCCAGCGGCGACAGCGACGGATCGTCGGTGGGCACCTTGCCCATATCGATCACGCCACCCACGCCGGAGTCGTGCAGCAGTTCCGGGATGGCGTTGGACAGGCCGCCGGCGCCGACGTCATGGAAGAACTTGATCGGGTTGTCGGTGCCCATGGCCACGCAACGGTCGATCACTTCCTGGCAGCGACGCTCCATTTCCGGGTTGTCGCGCTGCACGCTGGCGAAATCCAGGTCCTCGGCGCTTTCGCCCGAGGCAACCGACGAAGCGGCACCACCGCCCAGGCCAATCAGCATCGCCGGGCCGCCGAGCACGATGACGATGTCACCGTCCTGCAGGCGCAGCTTGTCCACCTGCACGCGGTCGATCGCGCCCAGGCCACCGGCCAGCATGATCGGCTTGTCATAGGCGCGGGTGATCTCGCCTTCCGGCAGTTCGAAGCTGCGGAAGTAACCCAGCAGGTTCGGGCGGCCGAACTCGTTGTTGAACGCGGCGCCGCCGAGCGGGCCGTCGAGCATGATGTCCAGCGCCGGCGCCATGCGCGGGTTCAGCGCGCGCGGCGCTTCCCACGGCTGCGGCAGGGTCGGGATGCGCAGGTGCGAGACCGAGAAACCGGTCAGGCCGGCCTTGGGCTTGCCGCCGCGGCCGGTCGCGCCTTCGTCGCGGATTTCGCCACCGGCACCGGTCGAGGCACCCGGGAACGGCGCGATCGCGGTCGGATGGTTGTGGGTTTCCACCTTGATCTGGAAGGCGCTGGGCACCACCGCTTCGCTGCGGTACTTGCCGCTGGCCGGGTCCGGGCGGTAACGCGCGGCCGGTTCACCCTCGATCACCGCAGCGTTGTCGCTGTACGCGCTCAACGTATGCTGCGGGGTCTGCTGATGGGTGTTCTTGATCATCTTGAACAGCGAGCGGTCCTGCGCCTGCCCATCGATGGTCCAGCTGGCGTTGAAGATCTTGTGGCGGCAGTGCTCGGAGTTGGCCTGCGCGAACATCATCAGCTCGACGTCGGACGGATCGCGGCCCAGCTCGGTGTAGCGCTGGCGCAGGTACTCGATCTCGTCCTCGGCCAGGGCCAGGCCCAGTCGCTTGTTGGCGCTTTCCAGGTCGGCCAGGGCGATGCGCTCCAGCTGGCCACGCGCCAGGCTGGTGAACAGTGCCTGCGCCTGCCCGATGTCGGTCAGCAGCGACTGCGTCATCGGGTCGTGCAGCAGCTTGGCCACGGCGGCCTGCTGGGCCGGGTCGGCCGGCCAGCCGCTCAGGTCGATGCGGGTACCGCGCTCCACGCGCTGGATCGCCAGGCCGGCGCCACGCACCAGCTCGGTGGCCTTGCTCGACCACGGCGACAACGTGCCCAGGCGGGGCACCACGTAGCGCGACACCGCGCCGTCGGCGCGTTCGGCCGCCTGCGGCTGGCCCTGCACGATACGGCCCAGCGTGGTCAGGTCGACCGCGCCGGCATCGGCAGCTTGGGTGAAATAGACATGCCAGGCACCGGTGATACGCAGGTCGGCGGCGATGGACTGCAGGCGGGATTCAAGACGTTCGCGACGGAACGGCGAAAGGGCAGCTGCGCCCTCGAGGACGATCATGTCCGGGAAACCATGGTTAGGAATCGGGCCCGGCATTGTACCGGAGTCCGCCGCCGCTCCCCTGATTTCCGGTTCAGCGCGGGCAGGCGCTGGCCGGGCGCCAGCGGCAATCGCCCGGTGTGGAGGGAAAGCAGGGTTACGGTTCCCCCCTCGCTATGCTCATTCAGCCGGTGGCGCTGCCCCGGCCCGTCCGCCCGCCTTCCCGCTCGCCAACGGAACTCCCCCAACCCGGCCCCGGCCAGGCGCTTGATGCGCCTGCCATGCCGAAGGCATGCCCCGCGCCGGCCGCCCCCAAAGGAGATTGACCATGACGGATCATCCCAACCACCGCCCGCCCCACCGGCGCCGTCGCACCCGCACCGGCCTCCTCCTGGCCACGGTGATGGGCCTGGCCGCGCTGCCAGCGGCCCAGGCCGCCGATTGCACCGGCGTGAAGCCCTGGATCGCCACCACGATCTACTCGCCCGGGCAGACCCTGCAGAAGGACGGGGTCCTGTACCAGGTCCAGCAACGGATCTGGAACGCCGCGCCGGACCATCCCGCCGGCCGGCGCTACTACCGCTCCCTTGGTCGTTGCGGGAGCGGCGCCGGTAATCCGCCACCGCCTTCCCCGCCGCCGGCCAACCAGGCGCCGCAGGTCCGGCTGACCGCTCCTTCGGCCGGCAGCCGCTTTGCCGCCGGCAGCACGGTCACGCTCCGCGCCGATGCCTCCGATCGCGATGGCAGTATCCGCAAGGTCGAGTTCTTCCATGACGGCAGGTCGCTGGGCGTGGACCCCCAGGCCCCGTACACCCTGCAATGGCAAGCGGTTCCAGCCGGCACCCATGTGCTCAGCGCCCTGGCCACCGACGACCGCAATGCGAGCACGCGCTCGGCCACGGTCACCCTCATCGTCACCTCCGCTCCCCACGAGGACACGGATACCACCGCACCCACCGTCCCCGCCGCAGTGTCGGCCCAGGCGTTGGACCCGAACCGCGTCCAGCTGCGCTGGAATCCGTCCAGCGACAATCCCGGTGGCAGCGGGCTGGCCGGCTACGACCTGTACCGCGATGACCGCCTGGTCGCCTCGCCCACCACCCCCTCCTACCTGGATAGCGGCCTGGCACCGGACACCGCCTACCGCTACGCCGTGCGGGCCCGCGACGTGGCCGGAAATGCTTCGGCCCGCAGCACACCGGTGGGCGTGCGCACCCCGCCCGCCGACACCGACGGCGACGGCCCGGGCGCCAGGCGGCTCATCGGCTACTTCACCCAGTGGGGCATCTACGGCCGCAACTACAAGGTCAAGCAGATCGACAGCAGCGGCTCGGCGGCCAGGTTGACCCACATCAACTACGCCTTCGGCAACGTGCGCAACAACCGCTGCGAGGTCGGCATCACCCAGGCCGCGAACCCGGGCACCGGCAGCGGTGGCGATGCCTATGCCGACTACACGCGCAGCTTCGGCGCGGCCGAAAGCGTCAGTGGCCGTGGCGATACCTGGAACCAGGCGCTGCGCGGCAACTGGAACCAGCTGCGCCAGCTCAAGGCCAGGCACCCACACCTGAAGGTGCTGATCTCGCTCGGTGGCTGGACCTGGTCACGCGGCTTCTCCAGCGCCGCGCAACCACAGAACCGCGCCGCATTCGTGGCCTCGTGCATCGATGCCTACATCAAGGGCAACCTGCCATTCACCGACAACGCGGGCGGGCCGGGCGTGGCCGCGGGCATCTTCGACGGCATCGACCTGGACTGGGAGTACCCGGCCGCCTGCGGCCTGGGCTGCGGCAGCCCGGCCGACCGGCAGAATTTCACCGCACTGCTGGCCGAGTTCCGTCGCCAGCTCGATGCGGTCCGCCCCGGCCTGCTGCTGACCGTGGCGGTGGGTGCCGGCATCGACAAGATCCGCGTGACCGACCCCGGGGAGTACCACCGCTACCTGGATTTCATCAACGTGATGACCTACGACTTCCACGGTGCCTGGGCACCACGTACCAACCACCATTCGGCCCTGTTCGATTCGCCGGCCGACCCGTCCAGCGGGGACGAGCGCCTGTACAACAGCAATGACGCGATCGAGGCCTACCTTGCCCGCGGCGTGCCGGCCCACAAGTTGAACCTGGGCGTGGGCTTCTACGGCCGCGGCTGGACAAACGTGGCACCGACCAACAACGGCCTGCACCAGCCTGGCCGCCCGGCGGCTGGCAGATACGAAGCCGGCATCGAGGACTGGAAGGTGCTCAAGGACCTGGGCTGGCCGGTGCATACCGACCGCACCGCCAAGGCGACGTGGCTGTACGACGGCAGCACGTTCTGGAGCGTCGACACGCCGGAGATGCTCATCGAGAAGATGGCCTACGTGAAGGCCCAGGGCATGGGCGGCGCGTTCTTCTGGGAGTTCAGCGGTGACGATGCGCAGGGCACGATGGTCAGCGCGCTGGACCGCGGCCTGAAGTAAGCGGCGCGCCCGCAAACAGGAAGCCCCTCCACGGGAGGGGCTTCCTGCATCAGACGCGGACGATCGGCGCCTGGATCAGCGACCGCCGCCGGCGGCGTCGATGCGCTCCAGCGCGGCCTTGAGCTGTGCCGGCGGCAGGTAGCCACCGAGCTGGCTGCCATCGGCGGCGAAGATCGCCGGGGTACCGTTGATGCCCAGCTGCTGGCCGAGGTTGTACTGCATGGCGACCGGGTTGGTGCAGGTCTTCGGGGACACCGGCTGGCCGGACTTGGCTGCGGTCAGCGCGGCCTTGCGGTCGCTGGCGCACCAGACCGAGATCATGTCGGTGTAGTCCTTGCTGCCCAGGCCCATGCGCGGGAACGCCAAGTACTCGACCGCGATGCCGTTGCGGTTGAGCTCGGCGATGTCCTGATGCAGCTTGCGGCAGTAACCACACTCGATGTCGGTGAACACGCTGATGGTGTACTTGGCATTCGGCGGGGCGAACACGATGCGGTCCGCGTGCGGCAGGGTCGCCAGCAACCCGCGGCGGTACTGCAGCAGCCCGGCGCTGGTGGCCATGGCCTTCTTCTGGATGTCATACGGCTGCGACTGCATCAGGTAGCGACCGTCATCGGTGACGTACAGCACCTGGCCGGACACGATCACCTCGCGGAAACCCGGGAACGGCGCGGCGCCGATGTAGTCGGGGCTGAAGTTCGGGTCGAGCTGCTTGAGCGCATCGCGCACGGTCTGCTCGACCGGGCCTTCGGCGACCTGCGGCGCAGGGGCGGCGACGGTCGGCGAGGCCTGCTGCGCACAGGCGGTAAGGCTGATCGCGCCCAACAGCGCGGCAATGGCAATTCGGTACATCGGCAACCCGTGGGAAGAAATATCCGGCCGATTCTCGCATACGCCCCTGCAACGCGTCGTGCGGGCAGCCGGCAACCTGCCACGGGGCATCTGGACAAATATTCACCAGCCGCCGGAAACACTGGCGGGGCAAGGGGTATCGGCATTTATCCACAGCTTGTGCGGCCACTGCCGCACACCCGTTGTGGAAAACCCCTCAACCGCGCGGGTGATGCCTGCGGTGCAACTTCTGCAGGTGCTCGCGCGCCACCAGCGTGTAGATCTGGGTGGTGGACAGCGAGCTGTGGCCCAGCAGCATCTGCAGCGCGCGCAGGTCCGCGCCATGGTTGAGCAGGTGGGTGGCGAAGCTGTGGCGCAGGCCGTGCGGGCTGATCTTGCCCGGGTCGATGCCGGCGACCGCCGCACTGGCCTTCACCAAGGCCCAGAACTGCTGCCGGCTCAAGGGCTTGCGCTCGTTGCCGACGAACAACGGCACCTGCCCGTCCGGCGTGGCCTGCACCGCCTTGCCGCCGGTCAACTGCGGGCGCGCCTGCGCCAGGTAGCGCTCCAGCCAGTGCTGGGACTCCTCGCCCAATGGCACCAGCCGTTCCTTGCTGCCCTTGCCGGTCACCCGCAGCACGCCCTGGCGCAGGTTGACCGCATTGGCCGGCAGGTTGACCAGTTCGCTCACGCGCAGGCCGGCGGCGTACATCAGCTCCAGCATCGCGCGGTCGCGCAGGCCTTCGGCGGTCTCCACGTCCGGCGTGGCCAGCAGCGCATCGATCTGGCTTTCGGCCAAGGCCTTGGGCAGCGAGCGCGGCAGCTTGGGCGGCTCGAGCAGGGCGGACGGATCGTCATGCCGCTCACCGCGCTTGAGGCCATATCCGAAGAACGCCCGCAACGCCGACAGCAGCCGTGCATTGCTGCGGGCCGTCCAGCCATGCCGGGTACGCCAGGCCAGGTAATCGAACAGGCCCGCGCGATCGATGCCAGCCAGGCCATCGCCGGCGCCGTCACGCCACCGCGCCAGCCCTTCCAGATCACGGCGGTAGCTGTCCAGCGATGCCCGGGCCAGGCCCTGTTCGGCCCAGATCGCATCCAGGAAACGCTGTATCAGGCGGGCATCGGCATCGCGCAGCGGCGGCAGCTGCTGCACCATCTGGCGGCGTTCGGCGGGCGTCAATGCGGCGGACATCGGCACAAGCATAGGCGCTGGCCGTGCCGCTGCCCATGCATCGTCGCCGCCCCAGCCCGTATGCTCGGCACATGACGATCGCCGCCGACGCTCCTCTCGCCCGCCCTTCCGCCCTGCTGCCACGTCGGCTGGCGGCGCTGTTCTACGACTTCTGGCCGGCATTGGCGTTGTGGATGCTGGTCTCGGCGGTGTTCACCGTCGGCTACACCCTGGCCGGTCATGCCGCACGCGAGAACATCCATCCCTTCAGCGGCCTGCAATGGCTGCTGTGGCTGTGCTGCTGGATCGTGGCTGGCATCTACGCCACCACCAGCTGGAAACGCGGCGGGCAGACCCTGGGCATGCGCCCGTGGCACCTGCACCTGCGCGCGATCAATGGCGGCCCGATCGGCACCGGCGCGCTGTGGGTGCGTTACGCGGTCGGCACGTTGTCGCTGCTGTGTGGCGGCCTTGGGTTCTGGTGGGCGCTGGTGGATCGCCAGCGCCTGACCTGGCATGACCGTGCCAGCGGCACGCGCCTGGTGAAGCTGCCGAAGCCGTGATTGCCCGACTCGGATGCGTGCGGGAAGTCGCTGCGCGGACTCCCCGCCTGCCGGCAGGCGAGCACGCTCACGCAGGTTGGGAAGCCATCCGGCCTTGGATCAATGGCCGCGTCACGGGTACAGGCTTGGCGAAGGCTGCGCCTAGCCGACCCGTCGTCGTGACAGCCAGCCGGAGATGGCCAGCATCATGATCGGCGGCAGCGCATAGGCGATGCGGTAATCGATCTTCAACGCGCCGGCCATGCGGCCGAAGAACATCTGCAGCAGCAGGAAGCCCAGCGCGAACAGCATGCCCAGGAACAGGCGCTTGCCCATGCCGCCGCTGCGCAGCGAACCGAACGCGAACGGCACCGCGGCCAGGCACAGCGCCAGCACGTTCAACGGGTAGAACCAGCGGCTCCAGTACGTGTCCTCGTAGTCCCGCGCGTCCAGCCCGTTGCGCTTGCGGTAGTCGATGCTGGTCTTGAGCTCGCCCGCGCTGAGGTTGCGCGGACGCGCCAGGCCCGACGCCAGCGCGGCGGCGTCCAGGTTCGACTTCCAGACTTCGCTCTCGGCGGTTTCGCGGGTCACCGAGCGTTCGCCGAACACGTCGCGGCGGACCTTGCCCAGTACCCAGCCTTCAGGGCTGTGGGTGGCAGTCACCGCATAGGTCAGCGTTGCCAGCCGGCCGTCGGCGTCGAGGGTGTACAACCGGACCTCGTTCAGCACCAGGCGGCTGCGCCCCGCCTCGTCGAGCAGCTCCTCGCCGTTCTTCGCGTTGAGGAAGGTGTCACCCTCGCGTGCCCACAACCCGGAATAACGGGCCATGGTCATGTCGGTGTTGTACTTGGCGCTGGTCTTGAGCGCGTCGGCACGGTTCTGCGACCACGGTGCCAGCGTCTCGCCGTTGACCACCATCAGCACGGTCAGCAGCGACAAGGCGATCGCCACCGACCCGGCGATCCGCCGCCGCGACACGCCCACCGCGCGCAGCGCGGTCAGCTCGGAAGTCGCCGCCAGCTGGCCCAGGCCCATCAGCGCACCGATCACCGCGGCCATCGGGAACAGCGTGTAGGCACGGCGCGGGAGGGTGTAGGCGGTCCAGGCCAGCGAATGGCCGAAGGTATAGTTGCCCACGCCGATGTTCTTGGCCTCGCCGGACAGCGCCAGGATGGCGTCCAGCCCCAGCAGCACCAGCCAGACCAGCAGCACGGTCGCCAGCACGTTGCGGCCGACGTAGATGTCATGGATGCGCGGGGTCAGCCTCATGCCGTTGCTCCTGCGCGCGGGTGACCCAGCCGGCCATCACGGAAATACAGCCAGAGCGCCAGCGCCAGCAACGGCACGGTCAGCCACCACATGCCCAGCCCGGCCGGGATGTCGCCCTTGGCCAGCCACTGCCGGCCGAGGATGCTCAGCTGCACGCCCACCATGTAGGCCAGGAACGCCATCATGATCCGGCCATAGCGCTGCTGGCGCGGCGCGCTGCGCGCCAGTGGCAGGGTCAGCAGGGCGAAGGCCAGCGCCAGCAGCGGCGGGGTGATGCGCCAGTGCAGTTGGGCCTTGGCCTCCGGCCGTGGGTCCGCGAGCAGTTGCCCGGTGGTCATCATTTCCGGGTCGTCCTTGTCGCGCGTCTCGTCGCGGTCGGGCAAGGCGATCTCGTTGCTGGCGTAGCGCATCAGGCGATAGTCCAGTGCCCCGTTCTCCGGGCCCTCGACCCGGTAGCCGTCCTCCAGGCGCAGGAACCGCTGGCGCTCGCCCTCGAAGAACATCGAGCCCTGCTTGGCCGACACCACGTCGATCCGGCCATCACGGGTGCGCTGCATGAAGACCTTGCCCATCCGGGTGCCGTCCTCGTTGAGCGAGGACAGGTAGACGATGCCGCCGCCGGACACCTGGGTGAACTTGCCCGGCTCCAGCCCGGCCACCACGACGCTGCGGCTGGCCTCCTCGATCATCTGCTCGGAGGTGCGGTCGGCCCAGGGGCCGAGCCACACCGAGCACAGCGCCACCAGCGCCACGACTGGCGCCACCAGCAGCAGGATCGGCTTGAGCAGGCGCCGCGGGCCGACGCCCACGCCGGTCAGCACCGCCATTTCCGAGTCGCGGTAGAGCCGGGCGATGGCCAGCGCCAGGCCCAGCATCAGCGCCAGCGGCACGATGATCGGCAGGTAGACCACGAACTGCAGGCCCAGTTGGGACAGCAGCAGCCCGGCGGGCATGCGCCCGTCGGCGATGCGGCCGAGGATGTCGACCAGCACGCCGCCGACACTCACCACCAGCAGGACGATCAAAGTGGCCAGAAAGCTCTGGAGGAAGTCGCTCAGCAGGTAGCGGTCAAGCTTCGCCATAGGGTCGGTGGTTTAAACTCTCGGTTTCGTCCGCGGCACGCCGGTCCATGGGACCGTACGTAAACAGCCTGCGATTGTACGGATTTGGCAACGGAATCTGATCAATGTCTCTGGAATTCACCCTGAACCACGCCGCCCCGGCCTCCGCCGGCTTCGATTGCATCATCGTCGGCGCCTTCGCCGACAAGTCGCTGAGCCCGGCCGCCCAGGCCCTGGACGCCGCCAGCGGCGGCCGTCTCACGGCCCTGGTCGAGCGTGGCGATGTCGGCGGCAAGACCGGCAATACCACCGTGCTGCACGACCTGCCCGGCGTCACCGCGCCGCGCGTGCTGGTGGTCGGGCTGGGCGAACCGGCCAAGTTCGGTGTGCCCCAGTACATCAAGGCGGTCGGCGACGCCGGTCGCGCCCTGAAGAGCGGCGTCACCCGCAGCGCCCTGTTCACCCTGTCCGAACTGGCCGTAAGCGGCCGTGATGCCGCCTGGAACATCCGCCAGGCCGTGATCGCCGCCAACCACGCCAACTACCGCTACACCGCCACCCTGGGCAAGAAGAAGCCGGACGCCCCGGGCCTGGAGACGCTGGCCATCCTCGGCCAGGACGACACCGCGCTGCTGCAGGGCCAGGCCATCGCCGCCGGCGTGGAGTACGCCCGCGAACTGGGCAACCTGCCGCCGAACCTGTGCACCCCGGCCTACCTGGCCGAATCCTCGGTCGCCTTCGCCGCCGAGCACGACGGCGCCGAAGCCGAGATCCTGGACGAGCAGCAGATGGAAGCGCTGGGCATGGGCTCGCTGCTGGCCGTGGCCCGCGGCTCGGCCAACCGCCCCAGGCTGGTGGTGCTGAAGTGGAACAACGGCGGTGACGCCAAGCCCTACGTGCTGGTCGGCAAGGGCATCACCTTCGATACCGGCGGCGTCAACCTGAAGACCCAGGGCGGCATCGAGGAGATGAAGTACGACATGTGCGGCGGCGCCAACGTCATCGGCACCTTCGTGGCCACGGTCAAGGCCAGGCTGCCGCTGAACCTGGTGGTGGTCGTGCCGGCCGTGGAAAACGCCATTGACGGCAATGCCTACCGCCCGTCCGACGTGATCACCTCGATGTCCGGCAAGACCATCGAAGTGGGCAACACCGACGCCGAAGGCCGCCTTATCCTGTGCGACGCACTGACCTACGCGCAGCGCTTCGAACCGGCCGCGCTGGTCGACGTGGCCACCCTCACCGGTGCCTGCATGGTCGCCCTGGGCCACCAGACCGCCGGCCTGATGAGCAAGCACGACGACCTGGCCAATGAGCTGGTCGCCGCCGGCGAGCACGTGTTCGACCGCGCCTGGCGCCTGCCGCTGTGGGACGAGTACCAGGGCATGCTGGATTCGACCTTCGCCGACGTCTACAACATCGGCGGCCGCTGGGCCGGCGCCATCACCGCTGGCTGCTTCCTGTCGCGCTTCACCGAAGGCCAGCGCTGGGCGCACCTGGACATCGCCGGCGTGGCCAGCGACGAAGGCAAGCGCGGCATGGCCACCGGCCGTCCGGTGGGCCTGCTGACCCAGTGGCTGCTGGACCGGGTGGCCTGAGGCAGGTAACGGGGAGCCGGCAACCGGGCATGCGAATGCTCCGCGCCGGTTCCCCACGCCGCCTTCCGCACCGTCCTTCCCCGTTCCCCTTTCCCGGTTCCCCGCCTTGACCATCCGCGCCGACTTCTACCTGATCGCCAAGCCGCGTTTCCTCACCGAACCGCTGAAGCTGGTGTGCGAGCTGGCCCGCAAGGCCAACGACGGCGGGCTGTACACGCTCGTACTGGCGCGCGATGCAGCCCAGGCCGAGGAACTGGACGAGCTGCTGTGGTCGTTCGACCCGGATGCCTACATCCCGCACCAGATCGTGGGCGAGGAAGTGGACGAGGAGGAAGCCATCGTGCTGATCGCCGTGCCCGGTGCCGATGCGCCGGAACGCCCGCTGGTGATCAACCTGCGCGACGAACCCTGGCTGGGCGCCTGCGAGCGCGTGCTGGAAGTGGTGCCGGCCGACCCGGAAGCCCGCGAACCGCTGCGCGAGCGCTGGCGCCAGTACAAGGCCGCCGGCTACGCGCTCAACAAACACGACATGTAAGGAACGACCATGCGCCTGCTCATCGCCATCCTCCTGCCCTGGCTGGCCTTCTTCACCATCGGTCGTCCCATTTCCGGCATTGTCTGTCTGATCCTGCAGATCACCTTGATCGGCTGGCTGCCCGGCGCCATCTGGGCTGCATACGCGGTCAGCCAGTACCACACCGACCAGAAGATCAAGCGCGCGCTCGGCGCCCGCTGATCCCCTTTTCACGCTTCGACCCGGTTTCCCCGCATGACCCAACTCGCCTCCAGCTACGACCCCAAATCCTTCGAAACCGATCTCTACGACGCGTGGGAGAAGGCCGGCCACTTCAAGCCGTCCGGCAAGGGCGAGCCGTACACCATCGTGCTGCCGCCACCGAACGTGACCGGCACCCTGCACATGGGCCATGCGTTCCAGCAGACGCTGATGGACGCACTGATCCGCTACCACCGCATGCGCGGCTACGACACGCTGTGGCAGGTGGGTACCGACCACGCCGGCATCGCCACCGAAATGGTGGTCAGCCGCAACCTGGCGCTGGAAGGCAAGGGGGAAACCCGCGACTCGCTGGGCCGTGATGGCTTCATCGACAAGGTGTGGGAGTGGAAGGCGCATTCGGGCAACGTGATCGAAGGCCAGATGCGCCGCCTCGGCACCTCGGCCGACTGGTCACGCAGCACCTTCACGATGGACCCGGGCCCGAGCGAGGCGGTGATCGAATCGTTCATCCGCTGGCACGAGCAGGGCCTGATCTACCGTGGCCAGCGCCTGGTCAACTGGGACCCGGTGCTGAAGACCGCCATCTCCGACCTGGAGGTGGAAAGCGCCGAGGAAGACGGCTTCCTGTGGTCGATCGCCTATGCGCTGGAAGACGGCGCCAGCTACGAGCACGTCGAGGTCGATGCCGACGGCAACCAGACCCTGCGCGAAACCCGCAACTACCTGGTCGTGGCCACCACCCGCCCGGAAACCCTGCTGGGCGACACCGCGGTGATGGTGCACCCGGAGGACAGCCGCTACGCGCACCTGGTCGGCAAGACCGTCACCCTGCCGCTGACCGGCCGCAGCGTGCCGGTGATCGCCGACGACTACGTGGACAAGGCGTTCGGCACCGGCGTGGTCAAGGTCACCCCGGCGCATGACTTCAACGACTACCAGGTGGGCGTGCGCCACGGCCTGCCGATGATCAACCTGTTCACCCCGGTGGCCGCGCTCAACGAGAACGCGCCGGAGCAGTACCGTGGGCTGGACCGCTACGAAGCACGCAAGGTGATCCTGGCCGAGCTGGAGGACCTGGGCATCCTGGTCGAGACCAAGGCGCACAAGCTGCAGGTGCCGCGCGGCGACCGCACCGGCCAGGTGATCGAGCCGTACCTGACCGACCAGTGGTTCGTGAAGATGGACGGCTTGGCCAAGCGTGGCCTGGAACTGGTCGAGAACGGTTCGATCACGTTCGTGCCGGCCAACTGGATCAACACCTACCGCCACTGGATGGAGAACATCCAGGATTGGTGCATCAGCCGCCAGTTGTGGTGGGGCCACCGCATCCCGGCGTGGTTCGACGAAGCGGGCAACTGCTACGTGGGCCGCAACGAGGCCGAAGCCCGCGCCAAGGCCGGCCTGGCCGATGACGTGGTGCTGACCCAGGACAGCGACGTGCTGGAGACCTGGTTCTCCTCGCAGCTGTGGCCGTTCTCCACGCTGGGCTGGCCGAACGAAGCAGCCATGGCCGAGCGCGGTTTCGACCGCTACCTGCCGTCGAACGTGCTGATCACCGGCTTCGACATCATCTTCTTCTGGGTGGCGCGCATGATCATGGCCACCGACAGCTTCACCGGGCAGATCCCGTTCAAGGACGTCTACATCACCGGCCTGATCCGCGACGGCCAGGGCCAGAAGATGTCCAAGTCCAAGGGCAACGTGCTCGACCCGCTGGACATCATCGACGGCATCACCATCGACGACCTGGTCGCCAAGCGCACACATGGCCTGATGCAGCCGAAGATGGCCGAGAAGATCGAGAAGGCCACCCGCAAGGAGTTCCCGGACGGCATTATCGCCCACGGCGCCGACGCGCTGCGCTTCACCATCGCCGCGCTGGCCACCCATGGCCGCGACATCAAGTTCGACATGAGCCGCGCCGAGGGCTACAAGAACTTCTGCAACAAGCTGTGGAACGCCAGCCGCTTCACCCTGATGAACACCGAGGGGTCCAGCTTCAACGGCGCACCGCAGCCGCGTACCGATGCAGAGAAGTGGATCCTGTCGCGGTTGGCCAAGGTCTCGGCCGAAGCGCAGCAGAACTTCGCCGACTACCGCTTCGACCTGTTGGCACAGTGCCTGTACGAGTTCGTCTGGAACGAGTTCTGCGACTGGTTCCTGGAGCTGACCAAGCCGGCCCTCAACGGCGACAACGCCGACGACGCGGCCAGCACCCGCCACACCCTGCTGTACGTGCTGGAGGCCGTGCTGCGCCTGCTGCACCCGCTGACCCCGTTCGTCACCGAGCAGCTGTGGCAGCAGCTCGCCCCGCGCCTGGGCATCACCGCCGACACGCTGTCGCTGCGCGCCTACCCGACCGCCGCCGAGTTCGCCGGCGATTACGCGCAAGCCGAAGCCGACGTGGAATGGTTCAAGGGCATGGTCAGCGCGCTGCGCCGCGTGCGCAGCGAACTCAACGTGCCGCCGTCCAAGCAGGTGCGCCTGCTGCTGCAGGGCGGCCAGTCCGTGGACCGGGCGCGCGTGGAACGCTTCACCTCGCAGCTGCGTTTCCTGCTCAAGCTGGAAAGCATCGAGTGGTTGGCTGCCGATGCACAGACGCCGCCGGCTGCTGCCGCCATCGTGGGCGAGTTGAAACTGCTGGTGCCGTTGGAAGGCCTGGTGGACCTGGACGCCGAACGCGCGCGCCTGGACAAGGAAATCGCCCGCGTTTCGTCGGAGAAGGAAAAGAGCGAGACCAAGCTGTCCAAGTTCACCGACAAGGTGCCGGCGGCGGTGGTCGAGCAGGAGCGCGTGCGCCTGGCCGACTGGAACAGCCAGCTGGCCGGCCTGCAGGAGCAGCGCGCCAAGCTGTAAGCGCCTGCGGTACGTTGGACATGAAAACGCCGCCTCCGGGCGGCGTTTTCATGTCATCGCGAGCCCAGCGACATCACGCCACCGGCACCGCCAGCGCACGCCGCTGCCGCAGCAGCTCGGCGCAATCGCGGGCGTGCCATTGCGCCATGCCCGGCCACGGATCGCCGGGCTGGTTGACCAGAATGCCCGGCACGCCCGCAGCCTGCGCGGTGGCCAGGTCGTAGTAGTGGTCGCCGACCATCCGCATCACCGCCGGTGCCACCGCCCAGCGCTGCGCGAAGTACTGCAGGCCAGCCGGGGAAGGCTTGGGCGTGACCTCGTCACGCCCCAGGATATCTTCCGGCGCGAAACAATCGGCCAAGCCGATCGCCGCCAGCGTCACCTGTGCCAACGCGCGCGCATTGCGGGTCAGGATGCCCAGCCGACAGCCCTCGGCATGCAGGGTCCGCACCAGGTCCACCGCGCCCGGCGCGGGCGTGGCGGCAACCGCCAATGCATGCTCGTGCTCCATCAGCCAGGCATGGCCTTCGGCGGCACGCGGCGGTGGCAACGCCGCCAGGTGCTGCAGGATGTCGGCCTCGGCCGGGATATCCAGCGCGCGCCGGATCAGCGCGAAGTCATGCACCGGCTCGGTGAGGGTGCCGTCCATGTCGAACACCCAGTGATGCGACTGGGCCAGCGCCCGCGCTGCCATGCCCTGCCCCACGCTCAATCCCAGTTCGGCATCTGGCTGCCATCCAGGCCGCCGACCTCGAAGACCGCCTTGCGGGTGCCGCCGGCCTTCACCGGGAAGTCGATCTCGACCACCCTGGCCTTGCGCAACTGGCGCCACAGGCCGCGGTTGTCATTGATGAACATGGCGATGGCTTCGTCGGTATCCGGGCGGTTCGCGGCCATGCTGCGCGGGGCGGCGCCGTCCACGCTCACCGTGACCTGGCAGCTGCGGTAGCAGGCGCGCGCGAAGTCGCTGGACTGCAGCACCAGGTAGGCATGCCGCTTCCATTCCGGGTGGTCGCGGAACACCAGCTGCACCGGCTTGGTACCCGTGCCATCCACGTCGACGCGGTCCTTGCTGTAGATCGCCGCCGAACGCTGGGTGCCCCCCTTCACCGCCACCTGGTTGTAGTTCCACAGGCCCTGCATGCGGCGCAGTTCGCGTGCTGCGTCGGCCTTCTCCCTCACCTCGGCCAAGCCCGGCTCGATGCGTTTGGCCGCCTCCGAATCGGGGAACTGGTCCAGCAGCGCGGCACCGTGGATCTTCGCCTTCTCCCAGTCGGTGCCGGTCACCGCTACGTCGTACAGCTTTGCAATGCCCTCGGCGTCGGCCTCGCGCCTGGCGCGCTCCTGCGCGGCAGCGGCTTCCTGTTGCTGGCGCTCGGCTTCCGGGTCACGACAACCGGCCAGTGCAACGACGCACAGCACGCCAAGGATCAAGGGTTTCATCAGGCAGCTCCAGGGAAACAGGGCGCGGCACCTGGCCGCACGACGCCGCCCACTTTAAACATCCACGCCAGTGATTGCTCGCCCTGCGCCCTGCCCGCAGCACATGCGTGGGCTCACTCGGCCGGCAGGGGCTGCGCGGCTTCCCCGCGCCACCAGTGCGTGGACGGGGCCGGTGCCCCCAGGTCCAGGCGCTCGCCCATCCGCGGTGCGGTCAGGGCCACGCCCTGCTGCTGCGCCAGCGCGGTGATGCGCTCGAACGGCTCGGTCCACGGATGCAACGCGAGGTCGAAGGTGCCGTTGTGGATCGGCATCAGCACCTTGCCACGCACATCCAGGTGCGCCTGCAGGCTCTGCTCGGGCTGCATGTGCACGTCGGGCCAGTCCGCGTCGTAGGCACCGGTCTCGACCATGGCCAGGTCGAACGGCCCATACCGTTCACCAATGCGGGCGAAGCCATCGAAGTAGCCACTGTCGCCGCTGAAGAACAGGCGCAGCCGGCCGCTGTCGATCACCCACGATGCCCACAGCGTGCGGTTGCCATCGGAGAGCCCGCGCCCGGAGAAGTGCTGCGCCGGGGTGGCGACGATTTTCAGCCCCTCCACTCGCGTCTCCTGCCACCAGTCCAGCTGCGTCACCTGCGAGGCCGGCACGCCCCAGCCGATCAACCGGTCGCCCACGCCCAGCGGCGTCACGAAATGGCGCACCTTCGGTGCCAGCGCCAACACCGCGGCATGGTCGAGGTGGTCGTAGTGGTCGTGGGAGATGATCACGCCGGTGATCGGCGGCAGCGCCTCGATCGACAACGGCGGCGCGTGGAAGCGCTTGGGCCCCATGAACGACATCGGCGAGGCCCGTTCGGAGAACACCGGGTCGGTCAGCCAGAAGTGGCCGTCCAACTTGAGCAGCATGGTCGAGTGCCCAAGCCGCCACAGGCTGTCATCAGGCGCGTCCAGCAGCGCCTGGCGGGTCAGCACCTGCACCGGGATCGGGGCCTGCGGCGTGGCATCGGCCGGCTTGTCGAACAGGAACCGCCACAGCACGCCGAGCGTGCGGGCCGCGCCCAGCGAGGTCTTCTTCGCCGCCGCGTTGTGGAAGCGGCCATCGCCGTATTGCGGCGACTGGTCATAGGAAGCGGCCGGGTGCGCGCCGCAGGTCAACAGGCCAATGGACATGGCAGTCAGTACCGTGATCAGGAGGAGGAAACGGGGCAGGCGACGCTTCATCGGGGCTTGCCATGGAAAGTACACCGGCGAGTCTACTTCCAATTTCCAGAAAGTAAACTGAACGGTGTAAAATCGACGGCATGACCACCAGCAACCGCCCTCCCCGGCTCACCGACCGCAAGCGCGCCGCCATCCTGCAGGCGGCCGTGGCCGAGTTCCGCGCGTTCGGGTTCGCCGGCACCAGCATGGATCGCATCGCTGCGACCGCCGATGTCTCCAAGCGCACGGTCTACAACCACTTCAGCAGCAAGGACGAGTTGTTCGTCGCGATCCTGTTGCAGCTGTGGGAGGCCAGCCGCGCGCTTGAAGGGGTGGCGTACGACCCGGCCCGCCCGCTGCGCGACCAGTTGCTGGCATTCCTGGCGCAGAAGCTGCGCCTGCTGGCCGACCCGGGGTTCATCGACCTCTCGCGCGTGGCCATCGCCGAACTGGTGCACGCGCCGGAACGCGCACGCGTGGTGATGGACAAGCTCGCCGAGAAGGAGGAAGGCATGACCACCTGGATGCGCGCCGCACAGGCCGATGGCCGGCTGCGCGCGGACATCGCGCCCGCCGAGGCGGCCCACCAGTTGCAGGGCATGGTCAAGGCCTTCGCGTTCTGGCCGCAGATCACGCTGGGCCAGCCGCCCCTGGACCAGGCCGCGCAGCAGCGCCTGATGGAAGACTGCGTGGACATGTTCCTGGCGCTGCGTGCGCTCAAGCCCTGAGTGCGGCCCGGGCCGGTATCGGTCACCAGCGGCCACAGTCCTCGCCCGGCTTCACGGCGGCCGATCTGACTACACGTGTCGTTACGTTTGACACTGCGACGGCAGCATCGCCATTCGTACACTCCGCGAACACGCCCGCCGGGCCCTACGCGGACACGCATCGTGCGCACCTGCCTGAAATGGTCTTCGCTGTTGTTGTCCGCATTTCCGCTCGCCGCCCTGGCCAGCGATCAATGGATCCTGGCCACCGATCTATGGGGCAACAGCGCCAGGCAGACGTTGAATCTGGACGTCCAGGGCTCGCGTGTCAGCGGAACGCTGGGCGGCGACCCGATCAAAGGCACGTTGAACGGCGCGCAGCTGAAGTTCACCGCCACCGGCAGCGACGGCCAGGCCTACCACTACGATGGCCAGATCGATGGCAACCGCATGCGGGGCCGCAGCGACGAGCCGGACACCAACAATCGCAATGCCCGTGCAGCGCATGAGTTCAGCGCATGGCGGGTGCCGTCACGACCAGGGGATATCCCGCGTCTGCACGACTTCACGCCGAGCGACTACGCCAATACCTTCAGCGCAGAGCGCGCCCCGGCGCTGGTGATCTGGCCCGGCGACTCCGTGCAGACCAGGACCCTGGATTCCGGCGGTGTCGACGAGCACGGCGTCACCCGCGCCTTGTTCGGCAACCCACAGGTCGGGCCGTTCTTCGTCGCCGGTGCCGAGCCTGGCGACACGCTGGCAATCACCATCCGTTCGCTGAAACTCAACCGCGATTACGCCGACAGCCTCGACGGCATCGTCGGCCGCCTGAAGACCCCGCGCATCGCCACCGAAACGGCGACGTTGGGAACGCCGGTGCGCTGGGAACTGGACCGCGTACGTGGCACGGCTCGCCCACAGGGCGCCAGTGGCGCATTGGAACACTTCCAGATCCCGGTCAAACCGATGCTTGGCGGCCTCGCCGTCGCCCCGGGCTTCGGTTACCCCGCGTTCTCCACCGGCGACGCCGGCGATTTCGGCGGCAACATGGATTTCAATGCCGTGGTCGAAGGCAACACCGTCTACCTTCAGGTCCAGCAACCTGGCGCGTTGCTGTATGTCGGCGATGGCCATGCCCTGCAGGGCGATGGCGAGACCAGCCAATGGGCGCTGGAGACATCACTGGACGTGGTACTGGAAGTGGAACTGATCAAGAAGCAGTCCATCGCCACGCCACGCGTTGAATCACCGACGCAGATCATGACCCTGGGGCAGGCAGGCTCCAGCGACGATGCGCTGCGGCTGGCGACATCAGGGATGTTGCAGTGGTTGCGCCAGTCCCATGGACTGGATATGTCGCAGGCCACCCAGGTGCTCGGCGTGGCAGTGCAGTACAGCGTGGTCAATCTTGCCGGCCGCAGTGTGGGCGTGGCCGCGAAGATCGACAAGTCGGTGTTGAAAGGCTTGCCGGGGGCCACGCTGAAGACTCCTACCCCAACGCCGTGATCGATGTTGGAGGCGGGCATGCACAGCCCGCAAGCCAACAGCGGCGCAAGAACAAACGGCGAGCCGAAGCTCGCCGTTTGCCTTGGAACCTGCCGAGGCCGATTACGGCTTGGGCGCAGCTTGCTGCGTCGATGCAGCTTCCGCCTTGGCGATCATGTCTTCCACCGAGGTGGTGGTGATCGGGTGGTAGCCCGGCTTGGCCTTGGCGAACACTTCCTTGGCGAAGGCCAGGCCTTCCGGGGTCTTCAGCAGCTCGGCGTAGATCGGCAGCACCAGCTTGCGACGGCCCACCTTCTGGATGAACTCACCGGCCGCCGGCAGCGCTTCGTTGTAGCCGCTGCGGATGGCCAGCGGGTACCAGCGCATGGCGATCTCGCCATTGGCGGTGCCGGTGAAATGGTAGGCCTTGTCCAGCTGTGCCAGCTTCTCCACCGGCTGCTTCTCGCCCAGCCCGTCGATGAAGCGCACCCACTCCTGCGTGCCCCACGCACCGGTGACCTGGTTGCTCGGCACGGCGTCGCTGCCCAGGTAGGCGATGCGGGCGGTGTCGACCACGGCGAAGTTGCGCGAACGGGCGCGGGTGGCGAAGGCCGGGATGCCCGGCTCCTCCAGCCATGCCTTCAGTTCGGCATCGGTGACCGCCGAGGGGTTCTTCGGCAGCAGGTTCTTCTTCATGTACTCGACGAACTGGTCGGTGTTCGCGCTCTGGAAGGCATGGTCATTGAACCAGCCACGCAGGAACGGATCGAACACCTCGCGGCCGAAGCGCTGTTCCAGGAACTGCAGGAACCAGGCGCCCTTGACGTAGGCAACGTTGCTCAGCGCTTCGTCCGGGTCACGCTCGTTGAGCGGCGGCAGCGCCAGTGCCTGGTCGGCCGGGCTCATGTCCTTCACTTCGTTGAGCAGGTCGGTCTGGTCGATCTCGCGCTCCATCTCGGCCATTTCCTGGCCGTACAGCGCCTCGGTGATGCGTGCCTGCACGTAGGTGGTGAAGCCTTCGTTGAGCCAGATGTCCTTCCAGCTCGCGTTGGTCACCAGGTTGCCCGACCAGCTGTGCGCCAGTTCGTGGGCCACCAGCGAGACCAGCGACTTGTCACCCACGATCACGGTCGGGGTGGCGAAGGTCAGGCGCGGGTTCTCCATGCCACCGAACGGGAACGACGGCGGCAGCACCAGCATGTCGTAACGGCCCCAGCGGTATTCGCCGTACAGATTTTCGGCGGCACCGATCATCTTCTCGGTGTCCTCGAATTCCTTGGTGGCCTTGCCAACCATGGTCGGCTCGGCCCACACGCCCGAACGCTCGGAGATCGGCTGGAACACCAGGTCACCGGCGGCGATGGCCAGCAGGTAGGACGGGATCGGCTGCGGCATCTTGAAGGCGTAATCGCCATCACGCGCGGCCTTCGGATCGTTGTCGGCGCTCATCAGCACCATCACGTCCGGGCGGCTGGTGACGTGCGCGCTGTAGGTGAAGCGCACGCTCGGGGTGTCCTGCAGCGGCACCCACGAACGCGCGTGGATGGCCTGCGACTGGCTGAACATGAAGGGCAGCTTCTTGCCCTCGGTCATCGACGGCTCCAGCCACTGCAGGCCCGAAGCGGTCGGTGCGGTGTGGTAGGTGATGCGCACGCTGGCCGGCTGGTCCGGGGTCTCGATGGTCAGCTTGCTGCCGAACACCTTGTCGGCCGGGGCCAAGGCGAACTGCAGCGGCGAGGCGGCACCGTCGGCGGCGATCGCCTCGACCTTCTCCACGGTCAGCTCGCGGGTGTCCAGCACCAGCTGCTTGGCGGCCTTGTCCTTCCACTCCAGCGTGTAGGTGGCGGTGCCACCGATCTGCTTGGCGTCGAAATCGACCTTCAGGTCCAGCGCCAGGTCCTTGATGACGACCTTGTCCGGCTCGGCATAGGAGCTTTCATCGTGGCTGCGACTGACGGTATTCACGGCGGCGGCGGGCTTCTGGGCGACGGGGTCGGCGGTGGGGGCGGCAGGTTCCTTGGCACAGCCGGCGACAAGCGCCACGGCCAGGGGCAGCATCAGCAGGGAAGAACGCATCTGAAGAGAACCGGTTCAGGGAACAGCCGTCGATTTTAAACCCGAACCGCCTTGCCGGATGCGGCGGTGCACCGTAGGAGCGCCTCGGCCCCCGTAGGAGCGACCTTGGTCGCGAAGCCGGCAAGGTTTCCGACACGGCGCCACCTGCAATTGCAGACCTTCCGGCAGCGGCCGCATCGCCAGCTTCGCGGCTGAAGCCGCTCCTACAACGGCACCCCAACCACCCGCTTATCTGCAATTGCCGGCAGCCCCACGACGGAACGCAATGCCTGCTTCGCGGCCAAGTCCGCTGCTACCGCCTTGCGGCCATGAAAAAGGCGGCCCTTGGCCGCCCTTTCCCTGCATCCTGAACCCGCCTCAGAGCTTGTAGCCGGAATGGATCGACACGATGCCGGCACTGAGGTTCTTGTAATGGCAGCGGCCGAACCCGGCCTCGGTCATCATCCCCTTCAGCTCCTCCTGCGGCGGGTGCTTGCGGATGCTCTCGGCCAGGTACTGGTAGCTGTCGGCATCGCCACGCGCGAACAACTTGCCCAGCTTCGGCAGCACCTTGAACGAATGGAAATCGTAGATCGGCTTGAACCAGTCCACGGTCACCTCGGAGAACTCCAGCACACGCGCCTGGCCACCGACCTTGAGCACGCGGTACATCTCGCGCAGCGCGGCGTCCTTGTCGGTGACGTTGCGCAGGCCGAAGGAGATGGTCACCAGGTCGAAGCTCTGGTCCGGGAACGGCAGTGCCTCGGCGTTGAGCTGCACCCACTCGAAGCCGGACACGTGGCCGCGGTTGGTCAGGCGGTCACGCCCCACCGACAGCATGCCGGCGTTGATGTCGCCCAGCACCACGCTGCCCTCCGGCCCCAGTCGCTCCTTCAGCAGCACGGCGATGTCCCCGGTGCCACCGGCCAGGTCGAGCACGCGGTCACCCGGCTTCACCTGCGCGGTGGCCACGAAGTAGCGCTTCCACAAGCGATGGATGCCCAGGCTCATCAGGTCATTCATCAGGTCGTAGTTGTCGGCCACGGAGGTGAACACCTGGCCGACAAGCTTCTGCTTGTCCTTGGCCGGTACGTCGCGGAAGCCGAAGTGGGTGGTGCCGGTCTTGTAGGGGGATTCGCTCATGAGCGCGATTATCGCACCGCCAGCACGCTTGCGGCGGCAGGCGCCTGAATCACGCCGCTATCATGGCCGCACCGGCGCCCGCGCGCCTTGAGGACCCCGCATGATCACCACCCCCGACTACCGCGCCCTGCTCGAAACCGCCATCGCCGAAGCCCGCCAGGGCCTGGCCGAGGGTGGCATCCCGATCGGCGCGGCGCTGTACCACAACGACGGCCGCCTGCTCGGCTGCGGCCACAACCGCCGCATCCAGGAAGGCGATCCGTCCATCCACGGCGAAACCGATGCCTTCCGCAAGGCCGGCCGCCAGCGTGGCTACCGCGACACCATCATGGTCACCACCCTGGCCCCGTGCTGGTACTGCAGCGGGCTGGTCCGCCAGTTCAACATCGGCACCGTGGTGGTCGGCGAATCGGTCAGCTTCGGCGGCGGCATCGACTGGCTGCGCGAGAACGGGGTCAAGGTCATCGACCTGAACGACGCCGGCTGCATCGAGATGATGGGCCGCTACATCACCGACCATCCGGAGATCTGGTACGAAGACATCGGCGAGTAAGCCAGCTGACTGCGGCATGACTGGTATCACGCCAATGTGAGACAGTGAAACCCAATCGTAAGAGTTGGCAGCGTAAGCTGCGCGGACAGGGGCACTGCCATTGACGAGGTGAAGCGATGTTCATCGCGCCCATCCAAGCCAGCAGTCGCCGTTCTCTGCAACAGGCTGGGGAACGGCTACGCCAGCATTACCAGCGTTACCGTAGTTCGGCCCCGTTCTGGGATGCCTACCAGCAGGTCCAGCGCGAGCTGGTCGCGGCCTACCCCGAGCACCAGGCCGAGTTGTGCAACCGGTTGGCGGTCTTCGCGCAGCGGCTGGGCGCGGTTGAAAAGGCCCAGTTGCTGGAAACCGCCGAGTTCGAGCATTGAAACAGGAACACCGGGCACTGCCCGGTGTTCTTGTCTGCGACGTTTGCCTTCATCCGTTGCCTGCTGCGCGGCCGAGGCCGCTCCTGCCCCAAGAAGATCCTCCGCCTGCCTGATGTGCCTGCGCACGCATTGGCAGGAGCGGCCTTGGCCGCGAGGCCATCGCGCCTGCAGATGACCTAAACGCTTGCCTTCCGGGCATTGCCAGCTGCGCGGCCACGGCTACTCCTGCAAAAAAAAAAACGCCAGGCATTGCCCGGCGTTTTCCGTTTCACCACGTGGTCGCTCAGTGCGCCGCGTCTTCGGGCTTGTCGCGCAGCTTGCGGTTGAACAGGCGCTGCACCACCACGAAGAACAACGGGATGAAAAACAGGCCCAGCAAGGTGCCCACCACCATGCCGCCGAGCACGCCGGTACCAATGGCGCGCTGCGCACCGGAACCCGCACCGGAAGCGATGGCCAGCGGCAACACGCCCAGGCCGAACGCCAGCGAGGTCATGATGATCGGGCGCAGGCGGTCACGGACCGCATGCATCGTCGCTTCGATCACGCCGGCGCCCTTCTCCAGGTGCTCCTTGGCGAACTCCACGATCAGGATCGCGTTCTTCGAGGTCAGGCCGACCGTGGTCAGCATCGCCACCTGGAAGTACACGTCACGCTCCATGCCACGTATGGTGTTGGCCAGCACCGCGCCGAGGATGCCCAGCGGCGCCACCAGCAGCACCGCGGTCGGCACGCTCCAGCTCTCGTACAGCGCGGCCAGGCACAGGAACACGATCAGCAGCGACAGCGTGTACAGCAGCGGCGTCTGCGAACCGGCCTCGCGCTCCTGGTAGGACACCGCGGTCCATTCGATGCTGAAGCCCGGCGGCAGTTCCTTGGCCAGGCGCTCCACTTCCAGCATCGCGTCGCCGGAGGCCACGCCCGGTGCGGCTTCACCCTGGATTTCCAGCGCCGAGACACCGTTGTAACGCTCCAGGCGCGGCGAACCGTAGTCCCAACGCTGGCTGGCGAAGGCCGAGAACGGCACCATCTCGCCGGCGTTGTTCTTCACCGTCCACAGGCTGAAGTCCTCCGGGTTCATGCGGAAGCCGTCATCGGCCTGCACGTACACGCGCTTGACGCGGCCACGGTCGATGAAGTCATCGATGTAGCTCGAGCCCCAGGCCGTTGCCAGCGTGCTGTTGATGGTGTCCAGCGACAGGCCATGCGCACCGGCCTTGGCCACGTCGATGTCCAGGCGCAGCTGCGGGGTGTCATCCAGGCCGTTCGGGCGCACGTTGGCCAGCTTCGGGCTCTTCCCGGCCAGGCCGAGCAGCTGGTTGCGGGCGTTGACCAACGCTTCGTGGCCCTGCCCGGAGTTGTCCTTCAGGAAGAAGGTGTAACCCGAGGCGATGCCCAGCTCCGGCATGGCCGGCGGCGGGAAGGCGAAGATGAAGGCGTCCTTGACCTGGCCCAGCGCCATCATCGCGCGGCCTGTGATCGGGCCCACGCCCTGGTCGGCCGAACGCTCACCCCAGTCCTTGAGCTTGACGAAGGCCATGCCCGAGTTCTGGCCCATGCCCGAGAAGCTGAAGCCCTGCACCGAGAACACCGATTCGACCGCGTCCTTCTCGTTGTTGAGGAAGTGGTCTTCCAGCTTGTAGATCGACTCCAGCGTGCGCTCCTGGGTGGCGCCGACCGGTGCCTGCACCAGCGCCATCAGGATGCCCTGGTCTTCATTGGGCAGGAACGAGCTGGGCAGGCGTGCGAACAGCAGGCCCATCACCACCGCCAGCGCCAGGAACACCGCCATGAACCGGCCCGGGCGAAGCAGGATGCCCTTCACCCCGCGCTGGTAGGTGCCGCTGGTGCGGTCGAAGCCGTTGTTGAAGCCATTGAAGAAGCGGCCCAGCAGGCCGGCGTGGGCAACATGGTGCTCGCCCTTCTTCAGCGGCTTGAGCATGGTCGCGCACAGCGCCGGGGTCAGCACGATCGCCACCAGCACCGACAGCGCCATCGCCGAGACGATGGTGGCCGAGAACTGGCGGTAGATCACGCCGGTGGAGCCGCTCATGAAGGCCATCGGCACGAACACCGCCGACAGCACCAGGCCGATGCCGACCAGCGCGCCGGTGATCTGGCTCATCGACTTGCGGGTGGCTTCCAGCGGGGACAGGCCCTCCTCGGACATGATGCGCTCGACGTTCTCCACCACCACGATGGCATCGTCCACCAGCAGGCCGATGGCCAGCACCATCGCGAACATGGTCAGCATGTTGATCGAGAAGCCCAGCACCGCGAGGATGCCGAACGTACCCAGCAGCACCACCGGCACGGCGATCGTCGGGATCAGCGTGGCGCGGAAGTTCTGCAGGAACAGGTACATCACCACGAACACCAGCACGATGGCTTCCAGCAGCGTCTTGACCACGCCCTTGATCGACACGCGCACGAACGGCGTGGTGTCGTAGGGGATCACCGCCTTCATGCCGGCCGGGAAGTTGGCCTTGAGCTCATCCAGCGTGCGGCTCACGCCTTCGGAGGTCTCCAGTGCGTTGGCGCCGGTGGCCAGGGTCACGGCCAGGCCGGAGGCCGGCTTGCCATTGAAGCGGGTGACGAAGTCGTAGGTTTCCGCGCCCAGTTCGACGCGGGCCACGTCACCGAGCTTCAGCGCCGAGCCGTCGGCTTCGGTGCGCACCACGATGTTGCGGAACTGCTCCGGCGTCTGCAGCCGGTCCTGCGCGTTGATGGTGGCGTTGAGCTGCTGGCCCTTCACCGCCGGCGCACCGCCGAGCTGGCCCACTGCGACCTGCGCGTTCTGCGCCTTCACCGCGGCGGTGACCTCGTCGACGGAGACCTTGTAGGTCTGCAGCTTGGTCGGGTCCAGCCAGATGCGCATGGCGTACTTGCCGCCGAACACCTGGATGGAACCCACGCCCGGCACGCGGCTGAGCGGGTCGACGACGTTGGAGCCGACGTAGTCGGAGATGTCGTTCTCGTCCATGCTGCCGTCCTCGGACACGAAGCCGATGACGTTGAGGAAGCCGGAGCTGGACTTGGCGACGTTGATGCCCTGGCGCTGCACTTCCTGCGGCAGCAACGGCATGGCCAGCTGCAGCTTGTTCTGCACCTGCACCTGGGCGATGTCCGAGTTGGTGCCGCTCTCGAAGGTCAGGGTGATGCTGGCCTGGCCATTGGAGGAGCTGTTGGACGAGAAGTACATCAGCCCGTCCAGGCCCTTCATGTTCTGCTCGATGATCTGCGTCACCGAGTCCTCGACCACCTTGGCCGACGCGCCCGGGTAGCTGGCCGAGATGGACACCGCAGGCGGTGCCACTTCCGGATACATCGAGATCGGCAGCTTGAGCATGGCGAGGGCGCCAGCCAGCATGATGATGATGGCGATGACCCACGCGAAGATGGGCCGGTCGATAAAGAAGCGTGCCATGGAGTTCTCCGCTTACTGCTTGGCCGCCGGCGCCGTCGCGTCGGGCGCGGCGGCGGGCTTGGCGGCTTGGGCACCCTTCTCGGTGGCCTGCACCGGCATGCCCGGGCCGATCTTCTGCAGGCCTTCGACGATGACCTTGTCACCGGCCTTCAGCCCGCTCTCGACCAGCCACTTGTCACCGATGGTGCGGCTGACGGTGACCGGACGCACGGCGACCTTGCCTTCGCCGTCGACCACCATCGCGCTGGTGTCGCCCTTGGCATCGCGGGCGATGCCCTGCATCGGCACCAGCAGGCCGTTCGGCCGCACGCCGCTGCCCAGCACAGCGCGCACGAACATGCCCGGCATCAGCACGTGGTCGGGGTTTTCCACCCGCACGCGCAAGCCGTAGCTGCCGGTGGACGGGTCGACGTTGACCTCGGAGAACTCCAGCGTGCCCTTGTGGGCGAACGGGGTGCCGTCTTCCAGCACGATGTCCACCGGCAGCTCGAAGGCACCTTCCAGGCGCCCTTCGGCCAGTTCGCGGCGCAGCTGCAGCAGCTCGGCCGAGGACTGGGTGACATCGATGTAGATCGGGTCGAGCTGGTTGATGGTCGCCAGCGCCGCGGCCTGGCCCGCGCTGACCAGCGCGCCCTGGGTGACGGTGGACTTGCCGATCTGGCCACTGATCGGCGCGGTGATGCGGGCGTAGCCCAGCGTCACGTTGGCCGCGTCCAGCGAGGCGCGCGCGGCACCGACGTCGGCCTCGGCCTGCTTCCAGGCGGCCTGTGCGTTCTCGTCGTCCTGCACGCTGATCACCTTGCTCCGGACCAGCTCGCTGCTGCGGCGCGCCGCCAGCCGTGCGGCGCTGGCGGTGGCTTCGGCGCGGGCCAGCTGCGCGCGGGCGCTGTTGGCCTGGGCGCGGTAGGCCGCATCGTCCAGTTGGTAGAGCGCCTGGCCTTCCTTGACGAAGCTGCCTTCGGTGAACAGGCGCTTGGCCACGATGCCGCTGACCTGCGGGCGCACCTCGGCCACCTGGTAGCCATTGGCGCGGCCGACCAGTTCGCGGGTCAGGGTGACCGGCTCGGTCTTGAGGGTGACGACCGTGACCTGGCCCGGGCCGCCCTGCGGCGGTGCTTCCCCGCCCTTGCAAGCGGCCAGTGCAACGGAAAGGGCAAGAGAAAGCGCGACGACGCGATAGCTGCGGATTCGAGACATGTGGAAGACTCAATGGGAAAGGTGGCGCTCGCGGACCTGCGCCGGCACCCCGAAGGGCCCGGCACGCACGGTGTGCATAACTTACGTGGAGGCCCGTGAGAACCGCCACTACAAATGCACAGCAGCGCCATCCTGCGAAGCAAGCCGGCGAAATATACATACATGCACGCATGTTTGTAAACGGCTACAATTCAGCCCGGTTTCATCCAGCAACGGCGCAGTGCCATGGCCAGAAAGACCAAAGAAGAAGCCCAGGCCACCCGCGAACACATCCTTGATGCGGCCCTGGCCTGCTTCCATGAGAACGGCGTCGCCAACACCTCGCTGGCGGCGATCGGTGAGCGTGCCGGCTATTCGCGCGGCGCGGTGTACTGGCACTTCAAGAACAAGACCGAAGTGCTCGAAGCGATGATCAACCGCGAGCGCGTCCCCTTCATCAAGCGCCTGCGCCGCACCTACTCACCCCACCGCAACACGCCGATCCTGGACCTGCGCTCGGCGATGCTGGTCTCGCTGAGCGAACTGGCCACCGAGCCACACCTGCGCGACATGATGGAGATCATGCTGCGCAACGACCTCAGCGCCGAAAGCCAGGCAATGCAGCAGTTGCAGCACGACAGCATCGAGGAGGAGATGGCGATCTTCCGCCGCGCCTTCGAACGCGCCCGCGAGCTGGGCCAACTGCGCGAGGGCGTCGACACGGCCGTGGTCTCGCGCATCCTGCATGCAGGCATGACCGGCGTGCTGTACAGCGCGATGCTCGAACCCCGCCAGTTCGAGCTGCAGCGCGACAGCCGCGAGGTGATGGATGCGCTGCTGTCCTACTACGTCAAACCCGGCGTCATCACCCCGGGGGCCGATCCCCTGCCCTTGCCGCCGGCCGACCCGGACGAGCACGACTGAAACGCGCGGGTGCAGCGCGGTGAGCCCATCCCCGCTGCATGGGCGGGGATGCAACCCCGGCGCCAAGCCCAGCCACGAATCCCCAACGAAAAACGGCAGCACTGACGTGCTGCCGTTTCCTCGAACACCGGACCGATTCGCTTACAGGATGTAGCGGCTCAGGTCCGGGTCCTGCACCAGTTCGCCCAGGTGCTTGTTCACGTAGTCACTGTCGATCGCGATGGCCTCGCCATCACGGTCCGGCGCCTCGTAGCTGAGCGAATCGAGCAGCCGCTCCAGCACCGTGTGCAGGCGGCGTGCACCGATGTTCTCCTGGCGCTCGTTGACCTGGAAGGCGATCTCGGCCAGGCGATCCACCGCGTCCGGGGTGAAGTTGACCGTGACGCCTTCGGTCGCCAGCAGCGCTTCGTACTGCTTGGTCAGCGCGGCCTTCGGCTCGGTGAGGATACGCACGAAATCCTGCTTGCTTAGCGCACCCAGCTCCACGCGGATCGGGAAACGGCCCTGCAGTTCCGGGATCAGGTCACTGGGCTTGGCCAGGTGGAACGCACCGGAGGCGATGAACAGGATGTGGTCGGTCTTCACCGTGCCGTACTTGGTGGAAACGTTGGAACCTTCCACCAGCGGCAGCAGGTCACGCTGCACGCCCTCGCGCGAGACATCGCCGCCACCGACGTTGTCCCCGCGCTTGGCGACCTTGTCGATCTCGTCGATGAACACGATGCCGTGCTGCTCGCAGGCCTCGATGGCGGCGGTGCGGATGTCGTCCTCGTTGACCAGCTTGCCGGCCTCTTCCTCGACCAGCAGCGGACGTGCGGCCTTGATCGTCAGCGTTCGCTTGTTCGACTTGCTGCCGCCCAGGTTGGCGAACATCGACTTCAGCTGCTGGCCCATTTCCTCCATGCCCGGCGGGGTCATGATGTCCATGCTGACGTTGGCCGCCACTTCCAGTTCGATCTCGCGCTCATCCAGCTCGCCGGCACGCAGCATGCGGCGGAACTTGATGCGGGTTTCGTTGTCGGCGGCGGACGGCTCGTTGCGCGCGGCCTCGGCATCGAAGCCGATGCCGACGCTGCGACGCGGCAGCAGCGCATCCAGGATGCGGTCCTCGGCGCGCTCCTCGGCCTGGGTGCGCACGCGCACCTTGGCCTGTTCGCGGTACAGCTTGACCGCGGTGTCGGCCAGGTCACGGATGATCTGCTCCACGTCCTTGCCGACGTAGCCGACCTCGGTGAAGCGGGTGGCTTCCACCTTCACGAACGGCGCGTTGGCCAGCGTGGCCAGGCGGCGCGCGATTTCGGTCTTGCCGACACCGGTCGGGCCGATCATCAGGATGTTCTTCGGCATCACCTCGTTGCGCAGGTCGGCCGGCAGCTGCATGCGGCGCCAGCGGTTGCGCAGGGCGATGGCGACCGCACGCTTGGCGTCATGCTGGCCGACGATGTGCCGGTCCAGCTCCTGCACGATCTCGCGCGGGGTCATGGTGGCGGAAGAGACTTCGATCTTGTGGTTCATGGGGTACTCGCAGTCGTTGGCCGAAGCGCTCAGAGCTCTTCAACCACCACGTTGGTGTTGGTGTAGATGCAGATGCCACCGGCGATGTTGATGGCCTCCATGGCAACCGACTTCGCATCCATCCCGGTGTGCGCGAGCAGCGCGCGCGCGGCGCTCAGCGCGTAGGAGCCGCCGGAGCCGATGGCGATGATGCCGTCCTCCGGCTCGATGACGTCACCGGTGCCGCTGATGATCAGCGAGGTTTCCTTGTCGGCCACCGCCAGCAGCGCCTCGAGCTTTCCGTAGCGGCGGTCGGTGCGCCAGTCCTTGGCCAGTTCCACCGCGGCACGGGTCAACTGGCCATGCTTCTCGAGCTTGGCTTCGAACAATTCGAACAGGGTGAACGCATCGGCCGCCGCACCGGCGAAACCGGCCAGCACCTGGTCATCGCGGCCCAGTCGACGCACCTTGCGGGCATTGCCCTTCATCACCGTGTGGCCCAGCGTGACCTGGCCATCACCTGCGATCGCCACGTGCTCGCCGCGACGCACGCAGCAGATGGTGGTGGCGTGGAAAACATTGGGGTTCTGACTGGGGTCCATGTGGCCTCCGGGATACTGTCCAATCGAAGTGGGGCCAGACGCGCGGCGATCAAGCCTGCCCCCTCCCCCACCGGCGACAGCCGGCGTTCAGCAAAACGGCCAGGTCCGGAGGCGTCGGCCGCACCCACGCAGCACCATACCGGCTCCTAAGGCACCAGCCGGGCCAGATTCGGGCGATCCGGTTCCGGCTCGATGCCCCACGCCACGTACCAGTCCTCGCCCTGCGTCTCGATCGGATGCAGGGTGCGGCCCGATCCGTTGCCACAGGCCAGCGCGTCGCTCGCGCAATAGCGGTCGCATCCCCAGCAGATGCGCTCGGGATGACGGGGTTTGAGCGGGAACGGTTTCGCCATCTTCAGCAACGCCACGACCATCCGTGGCGCAGTGTGCGCCGCGGGCGTGCGGCTGGCCCTGACGCAGATCAATCCCCGGCCTGATCGTGCGCCGGGCTTCCGTGCGCCTGGCGCGGGCTTCACGCGCGGTCGGCGCGGCAGGAATAGCAGCCGTAGCGGGCATGGTGGACATGCACGTAGTCCACCGCAGGGTCATCGAAGCGGGCCTGCAGCCAGGCCGCGACCGCGGTCCCTTCGCAGACCTCGGCGGCGATGATCCGATGCGCATGATCGTAGGCGCGCACGGACAGCAGCCGCCGCAGCATCGTCGCCGGCACCTCGTCCGTCCCGAGCACGGCGCTGCGTGCGCCGCGCCGCACGAAGATCGGCCCGCTGGCGCGGTATGGCGATTCGGCAGGCTGGTGCTGGTAGGGCAACAGCAGCACCTGTTCGCCCGGCTGGGCATCGACCAGGCTGATCCGGCAGGGAAATCCCGTCGTCGCCGTATCGGGAACCGTCAGCCGCTGCATCTGCCGTGCGCTGAGCACGACATCAGGGAGCAGGAACAGCGGAGCAAACGTATCGGGGGCCAGGCCCCGCAGGATGAAGGACGCCATGTGCATGCACCAGGAATGGGGAGCTGCAGCATGGCGATCGGCGCCGCGACGTGCTCGCCGCATCCGGACACCACAATCATGGCGCCGCCGCGCCTTGACCGGCCAGTTCAGCGCTTGCGCTTGGCGCGCGGGTGCGCCGCGTCGTAGACCTTGGCCAGGTGCTGGAAATCCAGGTGCGTGTAGATCTGGGTGGTGGCGATGTCCGAATGCCCGAGCAGTTCCTGCACGCCACGCAGGTCGCCGGAGGACTCCAGGATGTGGCTGGCGAAACTGTGCCGCAGCATGTGCGGGTGTACGTTCTTGAACAGCCCTTGCCGCTGCGCCAGCTGCTTGATGCGGATCTGCACCGCCCGCTGGCTCAACGGGCCGCCAGCGCGCCCCGGGAACACCGGCTTGTCGCCGCTGCCCGCGCTGTCCCTGCGCCAGTCCTGCAGTGCGTTCAACGCATGCGTGCCCACCGGCACGCTGCGCTCGCGGTTGCCCTTGCCATGCACCAGCACCAGGCCGCTGGCCATGTCCAGGTCACGCCAGCGCAGTGCGCACAGCTCGCTCAGGCGCAAGCCGGAGGAGTAGAACAGTTCCAGCAGCGCGCGATCGCGCAGGCCCAGCGGTGCATCCGTGGGCAGCTCGACCAGTTGCACCGCTTCATCGGCATCGAGCACCTGCGGCAACTTGCGCGGCGCCTTGGGCGCGCGCAGGCCGGCGGCAGGGCTGGTGTCGATGGCGTTGTTCTTGAGCAGCCACGCATAGAAGCTGCGGCAGGCCGACAGGCGGCGCTGCAGGCTCTTGGCCGCCAGCCCGCGGCGGTGCTCGGCGGCGATGAATTCACGCAACTGGTCGGCGGCCAGCGCCTGCGGGTCGTCGATGCCATGGGCCTGGCACCATTGCGACAATGCGGCGAGGTCACGCTGGTAGGCATCGAGCGTATGCGCGGACATGCGCCGCTCGACCTGCAGGTAGGACAGGAACGCCGGGACGGCGCTCATCACCGCACGCCCCCGCTCACGCCGCGTTGAAGCGCTGCAGCCCGACCACCAGCGACTCGCCCATCATGCGCAGGAACAGCGTGCCCATGCCCGGGTAGAAACGGTTCGGGTCATGGCTGCCGACCGCGATCAGGCCCACGCCCGGCAACGGCAGCAACGCGGTGGATGCCACTTCGTCGACCCGTTCGCCGTAGAGCACGTCGTTCTTCTCCGACTGCAGCCGGCCGCAGATCGGCTCGCCATCCTGCAGGCAGTCGTGGAACGGCGCCAGGCGCGGGCTGTCGGCGGCGATGACCTGCAGCCACGGCGCCTGCTCAAGCCCTTCGACCGGCTGCAGGCTGATGATGCGGACCAGGTCACCGGCGAAGTCTTCCTCCAGCGAGGCCGCCATCGCCCGCAACGTGTCCGCCGCCGACGCCTGGCGCATCAACGCCAGGGTCAGCTGGTGCGTGCGCACTGCCAGCCGTTCATTGATCTGGGCGTTGACGCCCAGGTCGGACAGCCGCCGTGCAAGCTCGCGGTTCTTGTCGCGCAGCACTTCCAGCTGGTAGCTGGCCAGCGACGCGGTCGGGCCATCGTCGCGGGGCACCACCATGGTCAGGGCCAGGTCGGGGAACTGCTTGAGGAAGGTCGGGTGCCGGCGCAGCCAAGCGGCCACCTCGTGTGCCCCGATCTTTTCGGCCGTGTCGTTCATCCTGTCCACTCTCCGTCGAATACGAATGCCGCCGGACCGGACATGACGATTTCCGCCGCATCGTCCGGCCACTGGATACGCAGGTCGCCACCGGGCAGCGACAACACCGCATCGCGCCGCAGCCGCCCCCGCTGCATCAACACCACGGCCGCCGCGCAGGCGCCGCTGCCGCAGGCCAGGGTCTCGCCGACACCGCGCTCGAACACGCGCAGCCGGGCGTGGCCGCTGTCCAACACCTGGGCGAAGCCGACATTGACCGATTCCGGGAACGAGGCATGCTGCTGCAGCAACGGACCGACCCGCTCCACCGGCGCGGCATCGGCCGAGCCGACCTCCAGCACCGCGTGCGGGTTGCCCATCGACACCGCGCCAAACCGCACGTTCTCGCCCTGCAGCGACACCGCGTATTCCTCGCGCGCGCGCGGGAAGCCGACCAACGGGATCCGCTCCGGCTCGAACTCCGGCTTGCCCATGGCCACGGCGTAGTGATCCCCGCCCAACCGCTCCACGGCGTGCGTGCGCAACGGGCTGTCGATCAGGAAGTGCTCGCCCTGGGCGGCGCCATCGCGCACCAGCCAGGCCGCCACGCAGCGCGCGCCATTGCCGCACTGCTGGGAAGTGGACCCATCGGAGTTCCAGATCCGGTAGGACGCCACGGACGCTTCCGAGCGCGGTGGCTCGATGGTCAGGATCTGGTCACAACCCACGCCGCGGTGGCGGTCGGCCAGGCGCGCGGCAAGGTCCGCGTCCGGCGGGGCCATGCCAGCGCGCAGGTCCAGCACCACGAAATCATTGCCGGCGCCGTGCATCTTGGTGAACGGCAGGCGCCCTGAAACAGACATGCTCATTACGGCTGGGTACCCTCGGCCGGCTTCCTGGCCTGCGCAGGCTCAGTGCCGTCGGTCGGCGGGACAGCGGCGGCATCGTCGGCAGCCGGTGCGTCTTCCGGCACCACCTCCTGCTCTTCGACCGGCACCGGCTTCTGCGGCATCACCAGCGGGCCTTTGTTGCCGCAGGCGGTGAGGGCCAGCAGCGCGCAGGCCACCGGGATGAGCAACAGGGAACGGGACGTCATGTTCATCCCCCGAGTATAGCCACTGGACCATGAAGTCCGGATGGAACTGCGGCTGTTCAGTCACCCATGGATCGCGTCCACTGGCTCCCGTCGGCCATCCCGCGCAGGGTGCCTGCCCATTGCAGGGCAACCGGGCAGGCACCGGTCATGGTTGCGGGCCGCCCGGGCCCGCAACCGGTTCGGCATTACTGGGCCACGCCCAGCTGCGACAGCACGAAGGCATACGACTCGGCCAGCTCGTGGTAACGCTGGAAGCGACCGGACTTGCCACCGTGGCCGGCTTCCATGTTGGTGCGGAACACGATCGGCAGGCTGCCGGTGTTCACGTCGCGCAGGCGCGCCACCCACTTGGCCGGCTCCCAGTACTGCACCTGCGAATCCCACAGGCCGGTACCGACGAACAGCGACGGATAGGCCTGGGCGCGCACGTTGTCGTACGGCGAGTAGCTCAGCATGTAGTCGTAGTACGGCTTCTGCTCGGGGTTGCCCCACTCGTCGTACTCGTTGGTGGTCAGCGGGATGCTGGCGTCGAGCATGGTGGTGACCACGTCCACGAACGGCACCTGGGCGACCATCACCCGGTAGTCACCCGGGGCCTGGTTGGCCACCGCGCCCATCAGCAGGCCGCCGGCACTGCCGCCGGACGCGGCCACGCGGTCCTTGGCGGCATAGCCCTGCGCGACCAGCGCGCGGGTGACGTCGACGAAGTCGTTGAAGGTGTTCTGCTTGTGCAGCAGCTTGCCGTCCTCGTACCAATTGCGGCCCATTTCCTCGCCGCCGCGGATGTGCGCGATGGCGTAGACCAGGCCACGATCAAGCAGGCTGACCACGCTCTGGTTGAAGCCGGGGTCCATCGACATGCCGTAACTGCCGTAGGCGTACTGGTACAGCGCGGCGCTGCCATCCTTCTTGAAACCCTTCTTGTAGACCAGCGACACCGGCACCTTGGCACCGTCGCGCGCGGTCACCCAGACCCGCTCGGTCTGGTACAGCGACGGGTCGTAGCCGATCACCGGCTGCTGCTTGAGCTGGCGGCGCTCGCCGGTCTTCACGTTGAGCTCGTAGGTGGTGGCCGGCGTGGTCAGCGAGGTGTAGCCGTAGCGCAGCCAGTCGGTGTCGGGCTCGGCATTGACCGACAGGCCCATCGAATACGCCGGCTCGTCGGCCTTGACGAACTCGCTGCGGCCGTCGGCAAACAGCAGGCGCACGCGCTCCAGCGCGTCGGCGCGCTCGGCGATGGCGGTGTAGCCGTTGAACAGCTCGAAGCCCTCGACCAGCACCTGCGGGTCGTGCGCCACCCAGTCCTGCCACTGGTCGCGGCGGGTGGCACCTTCCGGCGCGGTGACCAGCTTGAAGTTCTTCGCGCCATCGGCGTTGGTGCGGATCACCCAGCGGCCGTCGAAGTGGTCGGCGTCGTATTCCACGTCGCGCGCACGCGGGGCGAGCACGGTGAAGGTGCCCGGGTTGGCGGCCGAGGTGTAACGCAGCTCGGAGGACACGGTGCTGTCCACGCCGATGGTGATGAACTTGTCGTCGCGGGTACGGCCGATGCCCATGTAGAAGCTGTCATCGGTTTCCTCGTACACCAGCACGTCGCTGCTGGCCGGGGTGCCGAGCACGTGCTTCTTCACCCGCACGGTGAGCAGGGTTTCCGGGTCGTTCTCGACGTAGAACACGGTGCGGCTGTCATCGGCCCAGACCACGTTGGCCGACACCCCGGTGATCACGTCCGGCAGCAGCTGGCCGGTGCCCAGGTCCTTGAAGCGGATCGTGTACTGGCGACGGCCCACGTCATCCTCGGCCCAGGCCAGGATGCGGTTGTCCTGACTGACCGCCATATCGTCGACACCGAAGAAGCCCTTGCCCTCGGCCATGGCGTTGAGGTCCAGCAGCACCTCTTCCGGGGCCTGCATGTCGCCCTTGCGGCGCGCATGGATGGGGTAGTCCTTGCCGGTCTCGTAGCGGGTGTAATACCAGTAGCCGCGCTCGCGGTACGGCACGCTGGCATCATCCTGCTTGATGCGCCCGACGATCTCGGCGTACAGCTTGTCCTCCAGCGGCTTGAGCGGCGCCATCAACGCATCGGTGTAGGCGTTCTCGGCGTTGAGGTAGGCCAGCATGGCCGGATCCTCGCGCTTGTCGTCGCGCAGCCAGTAGTACTCGTCCTGGCGCTGCGCACCGAACGGCGCCTTGACCGTGTGCGGACGCTTCTCGACATCCGGCGGAGTGGGCGTTGCGGCGATGGCGGAATTGATCATCAGGCTTGCTACCAACAGACAAAGGGTGGGTTTCACGGAGGGGTTCCCATCGACGGGGCGGATGCCCGCGCAATGCCGACAGTGTGCCATGGGCGATGCAGCCCTTCGAGACGACGTACGGCTGCCAGCACCGGCCTTGCGGCCTATGATGTCGGCGATGAACACCCCAGCCCCCACGCCGTCCGGCTACAGCCGGCGCAGCCACGAGATCGCCCCGTTCCACGTCATGTCCCTGTTGGCCCGCGCCAATGCGCTGGAGCAGGCCGGCCACGATGTGATCCACCTGGAAATCGGCGAGCCTGACTTCACCACCGCCGAGCCGGTCATCCGCGCCGGCCAGGCCGCGCTCGCCGCCGGACATACCCGCTACACCGCCGCGCGTGGCCTGCCGGCACTGCGCGAGGCCATCGCCGGCTTCTACGCGGACCGCTACCGGTTGCAGATCGATCCGGAGCGCATCCTGGTCACCCCGGGCGGTTCCGGCGCGCTGCTGCTGGCTTCCAGCCTGCTGGTCGACCCGGGCCGGCACTGGCTGCTGGCCGACCCCGGCTATCCGTGCAACCGCCATTTCCTGCGCCTGGTGGAAGGCGCCGCGCAGCTGGTGCCGGTCGGCCCGGACAGCGGTTACCAGCTCACCCCCGAACTGATCGCCGGGCACTGGAACGCCGACAGCGTCGGCGCGCTGGTCGCTTCCCCCGCCAACCCCACCGGCACCACGCTGGACGCGACCCAGCTGGCCGCCTTGTCGGCCACCTTGAAGGCACGCGGCGGCCATCTGGTGGTGGACGAGATCTACCACGGCCTGACCTACGGCTTCGACGCCCGCAGCGTGCTGGAAGTGGACGACGAGGCGTTCGTGCTGAACAGCTTCTCCAAGTACTTCGGCATGACCGGCTGGCGGCTGGGTTGGCTGGTGGCGCCCCCGGCTGCGGTACCGGAACTGGAGAAACTGGCGCAGAACCTGTACATCAGCGCGCCCTCGATGGCGCAGCATGCCGCGCTGGCCTGCTTCGCGCCGGAGACGATCGCCATCTTCGAGCAGCGTCGCGCGCAGTTCCAGCAGCGTCGCGACTACCTGCTGCCCGCCCTGCGCGAGCTGGGCTTCCGCATCGACGTGGAGCCCCAGGGTGCGTTCTACCTGTACTGCGACGTGAGCGCATTCACCGATGACGCGCAGGCCTTCTGCGCGCACTTCCTGGAGACCGAGCACGTGGCGTTCACGCCCGGCCTGGACTTCGGCCATCACCGCGCCAACCAGCACGTACGCATCGCCTACACCCAGGACGTGGCCCGGCTGCAGGAGGCGGTGCAGCGGATCGGGCGCGGGTTGGAGCGCTGGCAGGGACAACAGACGACCTGATGACTCCCTTCTCCCGCCTGCGGGGGAAGGTGCCCGCAGGGCGGATGGGGGGCGTTCGACTTCGAGGGCGTTCATATCCGCTCACCATCAGGGCTTCGCCCCTGCCCTCACCCCAACCCCTCTCCCGCCTGCGGGAGAGGGGCTTCAAACAACAAACGCCACCTTCCGGTGGCGTTTGTTGTGTATCAACTCCAGCTGAGCATCACTTCTTGCTCAGCTGCTCCCACAGGAAGCTGTAGGCCAGTGCCGACATGTGCGCGGCCTGCGCGTTGTTGGCTGCGCCGCCGTGGCCACCTTCGATGTTCTCGTAGTAGGTCACGTCCTTGCCGGCGTCGATCATCTTGGCCGCCATCTTGCGGGCATGGCCCGGATGCACGCGGTCATCGCGGGTGGAGGTGGTGAACAGCACCGGCGGGTAGGTCTTGGCCGGGTCGAACAGGTGGTACGGCGAGAAGGTCTTGATGAACTCCCAGTCAGCCGTGTCCGGGTTGCCGTACTCGGCCATCCACGAGGCGCCGGCCAGCAGGTGGCTGTAGCGCTTCATGTCCAGCAGCGGCACCTGCACCACCACCGCACCGAACAGCTCCGGGTACTGGGTCAGCATGTTGCCGGTCAGCAGGCCGCCGTTGCTGCCGCCCTGCACGCCCAGGTGCCTGGCCGAGGTGATGTTGCGGCTGACCAGGTCCTGCGCCACCGCCGCCATGTCCTCGTAGGCCTTGTGGCGGTTCTGCTTCAGCGCGGCCTGGTGCCAGCGCGGGCCGTACTCGCCGCCGCCGCGGATGTTGGCCACCACGTACACGCCGCCCTTGTCCAGCCAGGCGCGGCCCATGCCACCGGAGTAGCCCGGGGTCAGCGAGATCTCGAAGCCACCGTAGCCGTACAGCAGGGTCGGGTTGGAGCCATCCAGCTTCATCGCCTTGTCGTGCACCACGAAGTACGGCACGCGGGTGCCGTCCTTGCTGGTGGCGAAATGCTGCTCGATCACCTTGCCGCTGGCGTCGAAGAACGCCGGCATGGTCTTGAGCACTTCCGGCTGCTGGCCGATCTCTGCTAGCGACAGCGTGGTCGGGGTCAGGTAATCGGTGACGGTCATCCACACCGCGTCGCTTTCGTCGGCGTCGACCGCGCCGATGCCAATGGTGCCGAACGCCGGTGCGCCGGTGAAATCACCGGTGGTCCAGCCGTTGGCACCGTGGGTCAGCACCTGCAGGCGGTTCTTGACGTCGTCCAGCACGTTCAGCACCACGTGCGACTTGGTCCAGGACATGCCGGCCAGCGACGTCGTTTCGGTCGGTGCGAACAGCACGTCGAACTCGCGCTTGCCGGCCATGAAGTCATCGAACTTCGTGGCCAGCAGCGAACCGGCGGCGTAGGTCTTGCCACCCACGGTCCACGGCTCGCGCAGCTCCAGGGTCAGCCACTCGCGGCGCACGCCCTTCTCGGCCGAGTTCGGCGCATCGATCTTGGTCAGCTTGCCGTCGGCGCCGAGCACGAACAGCTCGTTGTTGTAGAAGGCGATGGTGCGGCTGACGTAGTTGCGCTCGAAGCCCGGGGTGTCGTCGTGCATCGCGGCGATGTACATGTCCTCCGGCTTGCCTTCGTACACGGTCGTGGCCGAGGCCATCGGCGTGCCGCGGCGCCACTGCTTGACCACGCGCGGGTAGCCGGACGTGGTCATCGAGCCATCACCGAAGTCGGTGTAGACGAACACGTTGTCCTGGTCGATCCAGCCCAGGCCACCCTTGGCTTCCGGACGGAAGAAACCGTCCTTGATCCAGTCCTTCCTGGACAGGTCGAACTCGCGGGTGACGTCGGCATCGGCGCCGCCGCGCGAAAGCGCGATCAGGCAGCGGGTGTACTCCGGGCGCAGGCAGTTGGCGCCATGCCACACCCAGTTCTCGCCCTCGGCCTTGTTCAGCGCGTCCAGGTCCAGCACGGTTTCCCACAGCGGCTCGGCCTTGCGGTACTCCACCAGCGTGGTCCGGCGCCACACGCCGCGCTCGTGCTGCTTGTCCTTCCAGAAGTTGTAGTAGTAGTCGCCGATCTTCTCCACGCCCGGGATCTTGGCGTCCGAATCCAGCACCTCGCGGATGCCGGCTTCCATCTGCCGGAACTGCGGGGTCTGCGCCAGGCGGCCCTCGGAACGGGCGTTCTGCTCCTTCACCCACGCCAGCGGCTTGTCGCCGGTGACGTCTTCGAGCCAGGCGTAGTTGTCCTGGAGTTCGTCAGCGGCCATGGCGGCACCGGCCAGGCCAGAGGAGATCAGGCCTGCAACGAGGCAGGCGGAGGTGATTCGGGACATGTGTGCTCCACGCGGACATAGGCCGCGAACGCTAGCACAGGCCCTGCCCCACCTCCCCCTGTCGAAGGTCAGGCCACCTGCGACCAGCGCGCCCGGGCCGGACGGCGTGCGCGGCGCGCCTGCGGGCCACGGCGGCGCGGTGCTGCCTGGCGGTTGCGCCAGCGCGCGGGCAGGCGGAAGCGGTACAGGGCCCACCATGCGCTCAACGGCATGCCGACCAGCCACAACGGCAACCAGCCGATCCACTCGCTGTGGCCTCGCGCCGCCGGCCATACCACCACCAGGGCCAGCCCTGCCATCACGGCTTGCCTGACGCAACGCAGCACCCCCGGATCGGGGGTCGGCTCAGGGTGACGGCGGGATGACGAAGCAGCAGGCTTGGACATGACGTTCTCCGGCAATGGGACGGGTGTTGGCGTGCATCCTCGCCATCGGCCATCTCACGGACTGCGACCTGCCATTGACGCGCCCATCGCTGCCCGTCGAACATGCTGCCGTCATCAACCATGGCGCGTCCTACGCAATGCGACTCATTCCCGCGATCCTGTCCGCCCTGCTGCTGAGCTTCACCCTGCCGCTGGCCCCTGCACATGCGCAGGACCCGGCTGCCGCCGCCCCGGTCGTGGAGGGCGATGCCGACGGCCCGATCGACCTGCAGCGCTTCATGGGCCGCTGGTACGTGATTGGCCGGGTGCCCAATTTCGTCGAGCGTGGCCACGTGGCCAGCGTCAACACCTACTCGCTGACGGACGGGGACAAGGTCGCCATCCGCTACCAGTTCCGCGACGGCTTCAACGAGCCCGAGGAGGAGATCAACATCCGCGCCAAGGTTGATGACGACAGTGGCAACCGGCGCTGGCGCACCTGGTTCTACAAGATCGTGCCGACCCACTCGCGCATCCTGGAAGTGGCACCGGACTATTCCTGGGCCCTGATCGGCTACCCGGGCCGCGAGATGGCCTGGATCTTCGCCCGCCAGCCGGACATGGATGCGGCTACCTACCGGGCGCTGGCACTGCGCCTGCGCGACAAGTACGACGTCAACACCGACAAGCTCAAGCGCGTGCCGCAACACCCGGCGCAGGTGGACAGGCTGGGCTTCGAGGTACCGAACAAGAAGTAGCCACGGCTGGCCGGATCGGCCACCGGAACCCCCGCGCCCTTCGCCGTGGCCTGCACCACGCCACGGCACACTGCCTTGCGATCACTGCCGCAAGGTAGTCACGGAAACCGGGGCGCTGCATCCGCCCCGGGGCGGCGTTTGACGTCAGTCGTAATTGCTCAGGGCCAGCGACAACAGCGCCTTGGCCTGTTCGCGCAGCGACTGTGGCTCGACGATTTCCGCGTCCGAACCGTAATGCAGCACGTCCATCAGCAGCTCGCGCGACACGCTGTAGGGCACCTTCAGTTCATAACGCCCATCCGGCAGGAACCGCCCCTGCTGCTTGGAATGCCAGTGTTCGTCGGCCACCCAGCGGGCGGCCTTGGCACTGAACACGATGGTCGCCCAGCCCTTGGGGGCACCGGAAAAGATGCCGTAGCTGGCGGCCAGCTGCTCGTTCAGCTCTTCATCCGGTACGTCGCGGGCCGGCTGTTCGAGCAACCGGGCCTGGTGGATGCGGTCCACCGCGAAACTGCGCACCGCCTCGCGGGTATGGTCCCAGGCGTCCAGGTACCAGTTGTCGCGGTAATGGGTGATGCGCTGCGGTGACACCGTGCGGCGGGTGGCCTCGTCGGTGGAACGGGCACGGTATTCGAAGGACAGCTGCTTGCGCTCGAGCACGCCCGAGGCCACGGTGCGGAAACTGGCCTCGTCCAGCTTGCGGCCGCGGTGCGGGATGACCCGGACCCGCTCGACCGGCCAGGAGGACGCCCCGGCCTGGGCCGCGAGCAGGCTCTCGATGCGCTGCTGCAACGGCGCCAGCACCGAGGACAGCACGCCGCCACTGGTCCGCGCCAGCAGGTGCTGGGAGGCCAGCAACGCATGCAGCTCCTCGGAACTGAGCCACAGCCCGGGCAACTCGAAACGGTCGCTTTCGGCAGTCTGGTAGCGGAAGCCGGCGTCGCCGTCGCCCTCCACCGGCGCCATCAGCGCGTCGCGCAGAAAGGCCAGATCGCGGTAAACCGTGGCACGGGAACAGCCCAATTCCTCCTGCAGCCGCACCACCGTGATGGGGTAGCGGGCGGACTTGAGCAGACGATGCAGCGCATTGATGCGTTCATAGCGGTCCATGGCCCGATTATGTCCGAAGTTCAGCGCCGGTTGGGGTCCGGCAACCGCTCCTGCCCGCCTAACCGCGTCTGAAGCAGGGCCATCGGCACGGGTCCGGCGCCGGACCCATCCGGTATCATGAAACCGTTTACTTGCCCGCCTTGGCCCCGGAGATTCAATCGATGTCCCTGCGTGTTTCCCTGCTCCTGCCGTTGCTGCTGTGCGCCCCGGCCGCCTGGGCCGACGACGGCCAGACCCCCGACGAGGCCACCCTGGCAGCCATGACCTCCCCCTGGAGCGGCAGCGGCGGCGAACTGGGTTTCGCCTCGGCCCACGGCAACAGCAACACCGAGAGCTTCAACGGCCGCCTCAAGCTGCGTTACACCGACGATGACTGGGTGCACAGCATGGACCTGTTCGGCCTGCGCTCCAGCTCCGAGTACACCGAGACCAGCGACGACGGCACCAGCAAGCGCACCCGCCAGACCACCGCCAACCGCTACACGGCCAGCGCCGGCAGTGCGCTGCAGTTGGGCGAGCATCGCCAGATCACCGCCACCGGGCGCTATGAGCGGGACGATTTCGCCACCTACGACCGCCAGGCCAGCTTCGGTCTCGGCTACGGTACCCGCCTGATCGACGGCGAGCGGCTGATCCTGGACACCCAGATCGGCCCCGGCGTGCGCCGCAGCCACAATGCCGATACCGACGAGAACCGCGTCGGCCTGATCGGCCGCGGCCTGTTCGACCTGAAGTACACCATCACCGACAACACCGAGCTGGTGAACACGTTGCTGGTGGAATCGGGCTCGTACAACACCTTCGCGCAGAATGATTTCGGCGTGTCGGTGAACATGAACAAGCACTTCGCGCTGAAAGCCGGCTGGCAGGCCCGCCACAACAGCGACGTCACCGAAGACAAGCGCAAGACCGATACGCTGACCACGATGAACGTGGTTTACAGCTTCAAGTAAGCGATCGCGCGGGATCCTTGAAGAAGCCGGCTTTCGCCGGCTTTTTCATGCGCGGGTGCTTTAGGTGCATGGGGCGGCGAGCTGCCCTCCTTCATTGGAGCGCGGCTCGGCAGTGCGCTGGGGCGGGATGCCTTCCGCGACCGGAACCATCATCGGCTTCGCGGCCAAGGCCGCTCCTACGACAGCGCGGCGACCTGCTCCCTCCCTTGAGCGCGACTCCGGGGAGGATTGGGAGGTGTGCTTTTCGCGACCGGAACCGCCATCGGCTTCGAGGCCAAGGCCGTTCCTACGGCAGCGCGGCGATCTGCCCCCTCCCTTGAGCGCAGCTCAGGGGAGGATTGGGAGGTGTGCTTTTCGCGACCGGAACCGCCATCGGCTTCGAGGCCAAGGCCGTTCCGACGACAGCGCGGCGATCTGCCCCCTCCCTTGAGCGCAGCTCAGGGGAGGATTGGGAGGTGTGCTTTTCGCGACCGGAACCGCCATCGGCTTCGCGGCCAAGGCCGTTCCTACGGCAGCGCGGCGATCAGCCCCCTCCCTTGAGCGCAGCTCAGGGGAGGGTTGGGGAGGGGTGCTCCTGACAACGGGGCGGGGTATCGACTTCGTGGCCGGGACCGCGCCTACGCGGGCCACTCAACGCAGCAGTTCACCCGCGCCACCATCGAGCAGCCTGCTCGCCACGCTGCGGCCCAACGCCTCCGGGTCCGTCGCCGGCCCCTGCCCTTCGGCGCGGACGATGCGCCCATCGGTCACGCCGCCCACCAGCCCCTGCAACCACAGGTCCTGGCCACGCCATTGCGCCAGGCCGGCCACCGGCACGTGGCAGCTGCCGTCCAAGGCGCGGTTCATCGCCCGCTCGGCCTCCACGCAGCTGCGGGTCGGCGCATCGTCCAGCGCCGCCACCAGCGCGATCACCGCGCCGGCATCGGCCCTGCATTCGATCGCCACTGCGGCCTGCGCCGGTGCCGGCAGCCATTGTGGCGCCACCAGCCGGCTGCGGATGCGCGCTTCCAGCGCCAGCCGCTCCAGGCCCGCGCAGGCCAGGATGATGGCGTCGTACTCGCCGGCGTCGAGCTTGCCCAGGCGCGTGTTGACGTTGCCGCGCAGGTCGCGGGTGAGCAGGTCCGGGCGCAGCGCGCGCAACTGCGCCTGGCGGCGCAGCGAGGACGTGCCCACCACCGCGCCGGCCGGCAGGTCGTCCAGCGTGTCGTACTGGTTGGAAACGAAGGCATCGGCCGGATCGGCGCGGGTGAGGATGGCCGGCAGCGCGAACGGTGCCTCCAGCTCCATCGGCACGTCCTTGAGCGAATGCACCGCGCAGTCGGCCTCGCCACGCAGCATCGCCAGCTCCAGCTCCTTCAGGAACAGGCCCTTGCCGCCGATGGCCGCCAGCGAACGGTCCAGCACCTCGTCGCCGCGGGTGCTCATCGGCACCAGTTCCACCGCCAGCCCCGGGTGGGCCTGGCGCAGGCGGTCAGCGACGTGTTCGCTCTGCCACAGGGCGAGCGGGCTCTTACGGGTAGCAATGCGCAGGATGGTCATGCGGCCATTATCGCCGCTGGCGGCGCCCGCTCACAGCCGGACCAGTTCGGTCCGCAGATTGGCGACGCAGCGTCGGCTGACCTCCAGGGGCTGTTCGACGCCGCGTAGCACCGCCTGGACCTGGCCGGCCGGCGTGCGTCGCACTTCCTGCAGGCGGTCGCGGGCGACCAGGCAGTTGCGATGGATGCGGATGAACCGCGAGCCGAACTCCTCTTCCAGCGAGCGCAGCGATTCCTCGACCAGATCCTGCCCCCGCGCATGGTGCAGCACGACGTACTTCTCCTCGGCCTGCAGGTACAGGATGTCCTCCACCGGCACCAGTCGCAGGCTGCCACGCAGGCGTGCGCTCAGGGTGCGACGCGGCTGATGGGCGGGGGGGCTGGCGCGCCCGGCAAGGAAAGTGCGCGCCCGCTCCAGCGCCGCGGTCAGGCGCTCGGCGCGTATCGGCTTCATCAGGTAGTCGATCGCCGCAGCCTCGAACGCGGACAGCGCGTGCGCATCGAAGGCAGTGCAGAACACCACTGCCGGGCGCGGCTCGACACGCGCCAGCTGCCGGGCCACCTCCAGCCCGTCGATGCCGGGCATGGCGATGTCAAGCAGCAGCAGGTCCGGCTGGTGTTGCGCGCAGGCCTGCAGGGCCTCGTCGCCGTTGGCCGCCTCGGCCAACACCACTACCCCATCATGCCCGGCCAGCAATGCGCGCAGGCGCCCGCGTGCCAAGGGCTCGTCATCGGCAATGACCACCTTCATATCACTCTCCCCATGGAACGCCGGCATGGCCATGGTAGCCCTGCCGTCGCACCGCCATTGTGTTCAACCCCCGGACAAGGCGTCCCCACGCCCTGTTCAACCCGCGCTGAAACGCGCCTGCAGCCAGTCACCCAGCGCGTGGATTTCCTCGGCGCAGACCTGGTGTGCCATCGGATAGCGGTGCCATTCCAGCTCGAAGCCCATCGCCTTGAGCACCTGGGCGCTGTTCTCGGCGACCTGCACCGGAATCACCGGATCGGCGCTGCCGTGGGCCATGAAGACCGGCTGCGTGTTGGCACCGGCGGCCAACTGGTCGGCCGCGGCGTCCACTTCCGGCAGGTAGGTCGACAGCGCCACCAGCCCGGCCAGTTGCGCACGCCGCTGCAGGCCCGCCGACAGGGTGATCGCACCGCCCTGGGAGAAGCCGGCCAGCACGATGTGGTCCAGTGCGATGCCGCGGGCCTGCTCGCGTGCGATCAGCGCCTCCACCTGCGCCACCGATTCGGCCACGCCGCTGGCGTCGGCGCGGCTGCGGAAATCCATGCTGACGATGTCGTACCACGCGCGCATCGGCATGCCACCGTTGATGGTGACCGCGCGCTTGGGGGCATGCGGGAACACGAAGCGGATCGCCGGCCAGTGCGGGCGCACCAGCTCCGGCACGATGGGGGCGAAATCGTGCCCATCAGCGCCCAGACCGTGCAACCAGATGACCGACCATTCCGGCGCCGCGCCGGTTTCCTGCTCCACCGTTTCCAACATCTGCATGACTCCCGAAGACGAAGCGGGATTATGCCGCCTGGCCGCGGCGCGATGTTCGGGCCAACGGTTCAACGGCTACGGCCCGGGGACCGGTACGTGCCCGGGCCCGGTGGCGGCAGTCAGTCCTGCAGCGGTTCGCGCAGCGCAGCCGCGCGCAGTTCGGCGGCACGCACCAGCACCTGCGGCGGGTGGCTTTCCTCCGGGATGCACAGCAGGCCGTGACGGCGCAGCCAGTCACCCACCTTGCGCGAGGAGGTCCAGGCCACCACCGGCACCGCCAGTGCCATGCCCACCACCACCGGCGCCATCCACGCCGCCAATGGCGGCGACACCGCATACGCCATGGCACCGACCATCAGGCCGAACAGGCTCAGGCCACCGTAGCCACGCAGCAGCGCGCCCCAGGAAATGCTGCCGTCGTCGCGCTGCTGCGCATCCCAGCCGGAGTCCTTGCCGGCCAGCACTTCGGCCACGCCACGCGACTGCACGTACATCACCACCGGCGCCATCAGCGCCGCCAGCAGGGTTTCCAGCAACATCGAGACGAAGGCGCGCAGCGCGCCGCCGCAACCGATGCGTTCGCTGCGCGAGGTCAGCATCGCCACGTAGCCCATGGCCTTGGGCGCAAGCAGCACCGCCATGGTGATCGCGAATACCCAGAGCACGCCGTCCTGGTCCAGGCCGCGCCAGTAATGCGACGGGGACATGCGCAGGTGCAGTTCCTCGGCCAGGTCGATGCCACCATGGATCAGCGGGATCGCCACGCCGATCAGCATCAGCATCGCCCACATCGGCGCGGTGAAGTAATGGCCGATGCCGATCATCATGTGCACGCGGCTGATCCAGTGCAGGCCGGACGTCCCCACCACCTTGGCGTGCTGCAGGTTGCCCTGGCACCAGCGGCGGTCGCGGATCAGCAGGTCGGTCAGCGTCGGCGGGCCTTCCTCGTAGCTGCCCTGCAGGTACGGCACCATGTGCGCGGCCCAGCCGCCCCGGCGGATCAGCGCCGCTTCCACGAAGTCATGGCTGAGGACATGGCCGCCGAACGGCTTGCGCCCCGGCAGCTCCGGCAGCCCGGCCTGCTCGGCGAAGGCGCGGGTGCGGATGACCGCGTTGTGCCCCCAGTAGTTGCTCTCGGCGCCATGCCACCAGGCCACGCCGTAGGCCATCACCGGGCCATACACGCGCCCGCCGAACTGCTGCATGCGGGCAAAGGCGGTGCGCCCGTTGACCACCGCCGGCAGCGACTGGATCAGGCCCACGTTGGGATGGTTCTCCATCGCCGACACCAGCCGCACGATGACATCACCGGTCATCAGGCTGTCCGCGTCCAGGATCAGCATCTGCGGGTATGCGCCACCGAAGCGGCGCACCCAGTCGGCGATGTTGCCGGCCTTGCGGCCGACGTTGCTGGCGCGGCGCCGGTAGAACAGCCGCCCTTCCCCGCCGGTGGCAGCGACCAGGCGCGCGAACACCTGTTCCTCGGCACGGCCGATGGCGTCGCGGGTGGTGTCGCTGAGCACGAAGAAGTCGAAGTTCTCGAGCTGGCCGGTGGCGGCGACCGATTCGTAGATGGCCTGCAGGCCGGCCATCATCCGGCGCGGGTCCTCGTTGTAGGTCGGCATCAGCAGCGCGGTGCGGCTGCGCAGCGTCGGCAGCGGCGTGTCCGGGTAGATGCCCAGCTTGCGCCGGCCGCGCAGCAACGCCTGCAGGCCGGCCAGGCTGCCGACGAAGGACAGCGCGACCCAGGCAAACAGCAGCACGAACAGCACCAGCAGCACGCCTTCGAGCACGTTCAGGCCACCGTTGAGCAGCACCCGCGCCATCATCCAGGTCGCGCCAACGGTCATCAGCGCGGTGGTGCCGAACACGTACAGGCGACGCAGGCCGATGTTGGGCGGGGCGGTGTCCTGACGCGGCACCTGCAGGCGGCCGGTGCGCAGCGATTGCTCCGGCATCTCCAACGGGTGTTCACCCGGCAGGATGGCGATGCCTGCATCGAGGGCGGCGGTGGTCTCGGTCACGGAGCTACTCATTGCCGCGCTGCCCCGGCGATCACGAAGGAAACGAACCGCTGCCCGGCAACGTGTTGCTGATTGTCTCGGTGTCGCACCAGAAATCCTTGAAGAGGGAACGCGTTGTGCGTTGAAGGCCAGAAGGGCAGAGGTGGACCAATGCCACGGGGCATCGACGACGTACCGGGGGAACACCCTCCGGTGGTACGGGAGCCCCCTCGACCGCACCACCCGGCCCCTCCGGACCAGCGCAGCGCCAGGACCCGGCGCTGCAGAGGCGCATTATCCATGATCGCGCGTGACCACCAAAACGGTCATCGACCACTGTTTCACTGCTGTTCGGGCACGGTTGAAGCAAAACCGACGAGGCCCGCGTCGCGGGCCCCGGGATGAAAACGGTTACGGCGCCGAACCGTCACGCGCGGACAACAGGCCAATGCGGCGGAACCACATCTCCAGTGGCACGGTCACCAACGGCGGCACCGCCGCGACCAGTGCCACCAGCATCGCCCACAGCGGCCAGCGCAGTTTGATCCAGGCGTACAGGCAGATGGCGACGTAGAAGAGGAAGGCAATGCCATGCAGCGGCCCGAAGATGCGCACGCCCAGGTCGGTGAGTTCCAGGCCACGCTTGAGCAGCATGCCGACCAACAACCCTGCCCAGGTGACGCCTTCGATCAATGCGGCGGCGGCGAACAGCTTTCCTGCAGGGGACATCGGCTTGACGGGCATTGCGGCTCCTGGAACACGTGGGGAGACGCGATTGTAGGTGGCCGGGCGCTGGCGGTTAAGGGGCATGCCGGCGCCCGGCGCGCGCTCAGATCCAGCCGCGCCGCCTGAACCATGCTAGCGGCACAACGATGCTCAGCAGCACCACGCCCAAGGCGATCGCGTAACCGTAATGCCAGTGCAGCTCCGGCATCGCGGCGAAGTTCATGCCCCACACGCCAACCAGCACCGTCGGCGGGATGCCCACCACCGAGGCCACCGCCATCACCTTCATCACTTCGTTCTGGTCCATGTTGATCAGGCCCAGCACGCTGTCGAGCAGGAATTCGTTGCGGTCCCCCAGCTGCTGCTCGAACTCGCTCAGCGAGGTCAGGTCCTTGAGCACCAGCTTGATCCGCTTGGGCGCCTCGGCGCCGAACCACTCCGGCGCCGACTCATCCAGGTAGTTCACCATCCGCAACAGTCCGTGCAGGGTGTTGTGCATGGCGCTGATGCGCCGCCCCATCACCCCCACCTCGTGCAGCATGCCTTCCAGCCGGTGCGAGGCGCGGCGCCCCTTGGGGTGGTTGAAGGCCTGCCGCGAGAACTCGCTCATCGTGCTCTCCAGCGATTCCAGCTGGTCGGCCAGGTGGTCGACGATGTGCTCGATCACGCGCAGGAACAGGTCCGCCGCGCCCACGCAGGGGTGCTTGCCGAGGTCGGCCTCCAGGCCGTCGAGCACGTCCAGCGTATGCTCACGCTGCACCACCAGTGCATGCGGGGCGACCACGAAGCCCAGCGGCGCAACCACGTGGTCCACCGCGTACTGGAAGCGCGGCAGGTTCAGCACCAGCGCCTCGCCCTCGCGCCGGACCCGGCTGCTGAACTCGATCTCGCTGATGCCGGCCCGGTCCGGGATGGCGAACCCCACCTGCCGGGAGGCCTGGTCCAGTTCCTCCGGCGTGGGCTGGCACAGGTCCACCCACAGCGCCGGTGGCGTGGCGGACGGGGTGATGGGACGGCAATGCAGCATCGACGGCACCTGCAACGGGAAACCATGCCCGCATGGTCCATCCAATGCCTGCGCCAGGTAAAGCACCCCGCGCGTGTGGCGGTTGCGCGGCACCGGCTTCATCACGCAAGCTCTGCGCTCCCTTCGGCCAACACTCCACCCATGCAAGACAACATCATCCAGATCATTCCCGCCAACGGCTGGGTCGCGGTATTCGAGGAAAACGGCGATGAAAGCGCGCAGTCGCTGGTCTGCTTCGCCGTCGTGGAAGAAGCCGGCAAGCGTGCGGTGCGGCCGATGGTGGCCAACGGCAAGCTGATCAGCCTGGCCGACACCCTGCCCCACTTCGCCCGTGTCGAAGAGCTCGATGCCTTCGAAGACGAGGAAGAGGAGGAGGAAGACGAGGAAGAAGAGGACGAGGAAGAAGACGAAGGCTGAGCCCTTCGCCCCCGCGTCTCCGATGGCCCGGCCTGCCCTGCGCAGCCGGGCTTTCTTTTTGCCTGTCATCACCGGGTCACGCCCGCGCTCGATGCTCCTCGGTTGCTTCCGGACCGCCTCGCACGCCATGAAGATCCGCACCCCGCTGCTGACCCTGCTCGCCGTCGGCATCAGCTTCACCGCCCTGGCCGCGCCTTCCACGACACCGCCGGTGCTGCCCGTGGCACACCACGGCGGGCAATGGGAGTCCGGACACGTGCAGGGCATCGCCGTGGACCGCGCCAACGGCTACATCTACTACTCCTTCACCAACCTGCTGGCGCGCTATGACTTCAAGGGCAACCTGGTGGGCACGCTGGTCGGCTGGACCGGCCACCTGGGCGACCTGGACTTCAACCCCGCCGATGGCAAGGTCTACGGATCGCTGGAGTACAAGAAGGACAACGCCTTCTACATCGCGATGATCGACGTATCGCGCATCGACCGGGTGGGCATCCGCGCCTCGGAAAGCGACATGCTGCGCACCGTCTACCTGCCGGAGGTGGTGGCGGACTACACCGCCGACGTCAACGGCGATGGGCGCTTCGAAGGCGATGACGGCAGGTACCGCGGCAGGGAGGCCGAATCACCCGACCACCGCTATGGCTGCTCGGGCATCGATGGCGTCTCGTTCGGCCCCCGCTTCGGCCGGGCCGACGGACCGCGCCTGCTCACCGTCGCCTACGGCATCTACGGCAACGCCGCGCGCAGCGACAACGATCACCAGGTGCTGCTGCAGTACGACACCGCGCAATGGGATGCTCTCGCGCGCCCGCTCACCGAAGCGGCGCCGCACCACAGCGGCCCGGCCACCGTCGACGGCAAGTACTTCGTGCGCACCGGCAATACCCGCTATGGCGTGCAGAACCTGGCGTACGACGACCACGGCCACCGCTGGTTGATGGGCGTTTATGCCGGCAACAAGCCACAGTTCCCGAACTACCTGATGTTCGCGGTCGATGCACGCAGCGCCCCGGTCCGGGCTGACCTGCGCGGCGTCGCCGGCCAACGCGCCGGGCAGTGGCAGAAGGGCCTGTTGTTGCCGCTGGCCGACATGGGCCTGCACGACACGGCCAGCGGCGTGCGGGGCTGGAACCAGAAGAGCGATGTCGGCCTGCAGCCACTGGGGGACGGCCTGTTCTACCTGGCCACGGACGCGCGCATCGATGGAAAGCAGAGCGCGGATCTGCGCCTGATGCGCTGGACCGGCGACGCACACCAACCGTTCCTACCGGTCGACGCCGACCTCCGCTAGGAGCGGCCCAGGCCGCGACGCGCGCGGCATGTCTGCCCGTGCGTGCGCCTGCCATTGCAGGAACGTCGGCAATCGATGCACGTCATCCACCGTGGGCTTCACCGCCGAGGCCGCTCCCACCGTTGCTGTCCGTGCGGAATTGGCCTGAGGCTGCGGGAAATGCTGCGTCAGCGATCACACACAACAAAAAGCACCTTCATACCGCACCGACTGCGGCGGTGAAACGTAAAGGTTCTGTAATTGTCCGGACGTAACCTTCGCGCCGCTTGCACGGCGGACGCTCAGCTGTGTGCGGTACTCCCACACTTCTCCGGATGGAAACATGTTCGAACTCAGGAAGTCGGCGCTGGTCAGCGCCATCATGGCTGCGCTCAGCGTTTGCCCGGTTGCGCATGCACAGCAGTCGGCCGAGGCCATCGTGCAGGACGTGGGCACCGGCAGCCTGCGTGGCCGCGTGCTCAACACCGCCACCGGCGATTACGTGCGAAACGCCGAAGTGCGCATCGAAGGCAGCCGCAGCGTCACCTACTCGCAGGAAGGCGGACACTTCCAGCTGACCGGCATTCCGGCCGGCGAGGTCACGGTGCTGGTCCGGTACACCGGCCTACAGGAATCGCGCAGCACGGTGCGCATCGAGGCCGGCAAGGCCAACGCGCTGGAGGTGGCGTTGCAGGCACCGTCGTACGCGGCCGGCAGCGGTGCAGCGACCGACCTGGACATGATCAAGGTCACCGCCTCGCGTGACGGCCAGGCCAGCGCCATCATGGAGCGCCGCGCCGCGATGAACGCCAAGAACGTGGTCGCCGCCGACAACTACGGCGCGCTGACCATGGGTGACGTCGGTGAATTCATGAAATCCATGCCGGGCCTGTCGCTGGATTACACCGAAGTGGACGCCACCGCCGTGCGCATCGGCGGCCTGGACCCCAAGTACTCCACCTTCACCACCGATGGCGCGCGCATGGCCACGGCCACCTCGAACAACAACTCGGGCCGGCAGAACTCGTTCGAGCAGATGTCCATCACCGGCATCGAGTCGATCGAGTTGAACAACACGCTCACCGCATCGATGGACGCCGACGCACCGGGCGGCAACATCAACCTGCGCAGCAAGTACGCCTTCCAGCGCACCAAGCGCGACATCGTGTTCCAGCTGGGCGCGGTGGGTACCTCCGACTCCACCTGGTCGGGCAAGTACTTCCCGGATGACAGGAAGCACTCCACGATCTACCCGTCCGGCCAGTTCGGCTTCGGCGACGTGTTCATGGATGGCCGCCTGGGCGTGGAGTTCAACACCAGCTACAACGCCAACTACGTGCAGCAGGACCGCATCCAGACCGACTACGCCTACAAGGCCGACGGCAGCGCGATGCCGTACCGCGTGATGTGGCGCCCAGGCCCGAAGATGACCAGCCGCACCGCGGCCAACCTCAGCCTGGACTACCAGATCACCGATGACCTGGTTGCCTCGCTGCGCAGCACCTATTCGATGTACGACGTGGAGTACTTCAACCAGTACACCTACCTGATCTTCGGCACCCCGACCAAGTCCGAGGCCGCGTCCGGCTCCACGCCCAACCACATCGTGGTCAACCCGAACGGCACCAACACCCGCCTGCATACGCAGTACTCGCATCGCTATGCGGGCACGCCGGCCTTCCTGGTCGCGCCCAAGCTGGAGTACAAGGGCGAGGACTGGGAAGTGGTGCTGCGTGGCAGCTATTCCGGTGCCGAGTTCAACTTCCGCGACAACAGCAAGGGCTTCTTCCAGCGCACCGACAGCTGGCTGACCGGGATCGGCTTCACCCTGGACCGTCCGTCGGAGAGCTCGCACGAATGGATCCTCAACCAGACCGCCGGACGCCCATGGGGTGACCCGGAGAGTTTCAACCGCGACGCCGACATCGGCTACAACATCCGCACCGCCGAATCGGACGCGCTCAACGACCAGCATGGCGTCAACCTCGACCTCAAGCGCCACCTCACCTTCTACGACAACCCGCTCACCCTGATGGGCGGGTTGGGCACGCGCAGCAATGACTGGCGCACCAACGAAGGCGCCTACAAGCAGTACAAGTACATCGGCCCGAACGGCAGCCAGACCGACCCGGCGTCGCAGATCCCGTGGACCGGTGACTACGACTTCGCCATCATCGGTACCGGCGCGGGCAACATGAACCAGCAGGGCTGGCGCGCGGACAGCAACTACGCGATGTACGACATCTTCAAGGAGCACCCGGAGTACTTCGCCCCGGACGTGGTCGGCAACCTCAAACGCGAGCTGGACAACAACAAGCGCATCCAGGAAGAGGTGAACGCGGCCTACCTCGAGGCCGAGACCCGTATCGGCGACGCGCGCATCGACCTTGGCCTGCGCTACGAGCAGACCCGCACCGCCGCGCGCATCGCCGACGTGCGCCCGCTCAGCGAGGTCAAGGCCGCCGGCCTGGATCCCAACACGGTCGAAGGCCTGATGTTCCAGTACAACAACGGCCGCTACACCACCCGCCGCGGCAAGTACGACGACTTCTTCTTCAGCGGCGGCGTCAAGTACGACTTCACCGACAAGCTGGTCGGCCAGGTCTCCTTCAGCCAGTCCATCCTGCGCCCGGACTACGGCAACCTCGGCGGCGTGGTCTCGGTCAACGACGACACGATGATCGTCACCGTGCCGAACGCGCAGCTCAAGCCCGAGCACTCCACCAAGTACTACGCCAGCCTGCAGTACTACCTGGAGCCGTCGGGCATGCTCGGCCTGTCCTACTACAAGCTGGACATGAAGGACATGCAGGTCACCGGCATCACGGTGGACCCGCAGGACGTCGGCTTCAATCCCGGCGACTACGAGGGCTACACCTTCCGCAGTGCGCAGAACCTGCCGGGCACCAGTACCAACGAGGGCATGGTGCTGGAGTACAACCAGCAGCTGACCTTCCTGCCGGGCGCCCTCAAGGGCCTGAGCCTGTACGGCTCGCTGACCCACGTGAACCCGGACGGCCCGCGCCAGAATCTGCCCAAGGAGGCGGCCAACTGGGGCGTGCGCTACAACTACGGCCGCTTCGATTTCCAGATCAACGGCAACTACCAGTCCAGCCACCGCGTCAGCGCGCTGAGCAACACGCCGACCACCGCCAACAACGGCATCCTGTACCGTGCCTCGCGCGAGCTGTGGAACATCAGCGCCACCTACAAGCTCACCGACAACATCGACGTGATGCTGGCCGGCCGCAACATCTTCAACGAGCCGGAAGTGATCTATTCCAACGTGGCCAGCCGCGTGCAGATGTACACGGTCTACGGCTCGATGTGGAACTTCGGCATCCGCGGCCGGTTCTGAGCCCGCCGTCGCCCTGCACACCGCCCTTCCCCGCCTGCGGGGGAGGGCCGGGGCAGGCAGGCATCGGCATCCACGTCCTTCCCGCTTCCTCCAGCGCCCTCCAGGAACCTTCGCAATGACCCTCAACATCGACCGTCGTCGCCTGATCATCGGCGCCGGCCTGGGCCTGGGCGCGCTGCTGCTGCCGGGCGGCAAGCTGCTCGCCACCGAGGTGATGAATGCCAGGGGTTTCACCCACAACGTGGCCAGCGGCGAGCCGGCACCCGATTCCATGCTGCTGTGGACGCGCTACGTCCCTGCGCGCAACACGGACGAGGTCCGCCTGCAGGCGGAGATGGCCCTGGACGAGGCGTTCACCCGCGTCGTCGGGGGCGCCATGGTGCGCACCGGCGCCTATCGCGACTGGACCGCCAAGCTCACCATCGACGGGCTGCAGCCCGGCACCACCTATTACTACCGGTTCATCGCGCCGGACGGCAGCCACTCGCCGGTGGGCCGCACCCGCACCCTGCCGGTCGGGGAGGTCGCCAGCTTCAGGCTGGGCCTGTTCTCCTGCTCCAACCTGCCGATGGGCTGGTTCAACGCGTATGCACACGCAGCCCAGCGCCAGGACATGGACCTGTGGCTGCACGTGGGCGACTACATCTACGAGTACGGCCTCGCGTCCTACAAGCCGCATGACCGCATCCCCGAACGCCAGGTGCTGCCCGCGCATGACCATGAAATGGTCTCGCTGCTGGACTACCGCATGCGCCTGGCCTGCTACCGCGCCGACCCCGACCTGCAGAAGCTGCACCAGATGGCGCCGATGGTGGCGGTGTGGGACGACCACGAGATCACCAACGACAGCTGGGAGGGCGGCGCAGGGAACCACCAACCGGCTACCGAAGGCGACTGGAGCATGCGCAAGGCCGCGGGCATGCAGGCGTATCGCGAATGGCTGCCGATTTCAGACGAGCCGTGGAAGGCCTATCCCATCGGCGCGCTCGCCACCTTGTACCGCACCGAATCGCGCCTGCTCGGGCGCACCCGCCAGGCCGACATCGAAAGCGCCTTCGCGTCCGGCAGCCAGGCCGCGCTGGAAGCCTTCCGTGATGGTCCATGGCAGGACCCGTCGGCCACCATGCTCGGCCTGGAGCAGGAAAGCTGGCTGTACCGTGCGCTTCGCCAGAACGCGAGCCAGAGCATCTGGCAACTGGTCGGCATGGGCACCATCCTCGGTCGCACCGTGATGCCTGCCAAAACCGTGGACTGGCTGCGCCCGGATGCCAGCGCACGCACCGTGCAGGCGTTCACCGACTACGTGCGCGCGGCGCGGCTCGGCCTGCCGATGTGGATGGACCGCTGGGACGGTTACCCCGCCGCACGCTCGCGCCTGCTGCGTGCAGCCCAGCAGGCGGACGCCAACCTGGTGATGCTGTCCGGTGACAGTCACAACGCCTGGGCCTACTCGCTGCAGGAGGACGGCCGCCCCGCGGGCATCGAGTTCGCCGTGCAGGCCGTCACCTCGGGCGGCATCGAAGGCAGCGTGGTCGTGGATCCGCGTGACGTCGCCCGCATCTTCATCGAAAGCAATCCGGAGCTGGACTGGTGCGATACCTCGCGGCGCGGCTACGCGATGATCGACATCCGCCCGCAACGCATCACCGGCGAGTGGGTGTTCATGCAGGACATCAAGACGCAGGGCCTCGAGGTATCCGGCACCCACCGCATGAGCGCCGAGCGCGATCGCAGACGGTTCTCGGCATAGTCGCGCTGGAACGGCGTTGGTCGCGAAGCCGGTCGATTCTCCGTACGCACCCAGCTTGGCAACCGGTATCGGCTTCGCGCCTGATGGCGCTCCTGCGGCGGGGATTCACCGGTGGTGGGATGCGTGGTGCGCACGGCCGGAGCCGGAGCGCTTGCCGCCGCCATCGTGCTTGTTCACCGTCGCCCAGGCGATGCGTTCGGCATCCTTCTTCGAACGCCCCTCCTTGCGCTCGCTTTGTTCGATGTGCTCGGCCTGCCGCTTCTGCTTGTCGGTATAGGCACTCTTGTCGCCACGGGTCATGGTCGCTGCTCCTGCAGGCACGGTGGTGGCCTGCCGGTGTCCAGACTGCGCAGCCGCCCGTAATCGGCATGTGCAGGTACCGTTGCATGCGCGCATTCAACACCACGGGTGTGCACGGCGTTCAGCGCCGGCCCATCAACTTGAATGGCCGACGCTCACCTTCTGCTTGCACAACCGGTGCAGTCCATTAACCCGAGCGGGCGCAGGATGTGATCGGGTCCTTGCAGGGCCCGCGTTCATCCCCACAAGGCCGGAGGTACGTCCATGAAACGTCACCCTAGCTGGTTGTTGATCCTCGCCGTGGCAGCCGTCCCCACCTGCGCACCGGTGGCCACCGCCACGCAGACGATGCAGGAAGGCCCGCCGCCGCAGATGGCTCCTGCCACCGAGAAGCCGCCCAGCGATGCCTGGATCACCACCAAGGTAAAGGCGGCGCTGGTCACCGCCGCCGATGTGCCAGGCATGGATATCCGCGTGGAAACCCAGCGCGGCACGGTCATGCTCAGTGGCCATGTTCCCACGCAGGAGCAGGCCGACCGCGCGGTCGCCACCGCGCGCCGGATTGATGGCGTGCAGAGCGTGGACAGCAGTGCGCTGATCATTGGTGACGCAAGCGCCGGCCACTGACGCAGTCCCCACGGCATCTCTGGCCGCTCACCGCGGCAGCCGCCCGGCAGCGATCGCTTCCTGCCGGGCGGCGGCCTGCCGCCGCCGTCGCGGTCAGCTGCCCAGTTCGATGCGGGCCACGCTTTCCTCGCCGCCCTTGGGATCACCCTCGCCGTTCTTGATGCTCACGTACAACACGTTGTTGCGTGCATCCAGCGCCAGGCTGTTCGGATGGGTCGGCACGGACCAGCTGCCCACCGGGCGATAGCTGTCGCTGTCATAGGCGGTGACCGTCCCGGCTTCCCGGTTGGTCACGTACAGGCGCTTGCGCGCTGCATCGAGCAGGATGCCGAGCGGACCGGCATCGGTCGGGATGCTCGCCAGTTCCCGCCCGGTACGGCGGTCCAGCACCAGCACGCGCTGGCCGGGGTGGCGCGAGACGAAGCCATCGATGCTCTTGCCCTGGTAGGCGCGGATCATCTCCAGCCCCTGGTCGGTGACGAACAGGCGCTCGCTGCCGGGGTCCAGGGCAATGTTCATCGGCTGCTCGGCGCTGATCCTGAAGCGTTGCTCGACCTTGCCGCTGTCAGTGCCGACGGTGACCACTTCACCGCGCAGGTTCGAGGTGTACACGCGCTTTCCGGCGGCATCCAGGGCCAGCCCCGGGGCCTTGGCGTTACCCAACCCGGCAATGGTGTCCAGCAGCGTCAGCGATTGGGTGTCGACCACGAACAGCACGCTGCCTTCCTGCGAATGCCCGGTGACATACAGGCGATGGTTGGGCGCATCGACCACCAACTCGCGCAGGTCGTGGCTGTAACGGGGCTTGCCGTCACTGCCGGTTACCTTCTCCATCAGCTGCACGGTGCCGATGGCCATGCCCTGCGCGGTGTCGACCACGGTCACCGAGGTGTCCACGGTGTTACCGACGTACAGGCGGTGGTTGCTGTCGTCCAGCACCACGCCGAAAGCCTTGCGCTCCAGCGGGATGCGGGCCTGCACGGCGAGCGTGCGCGGGTCCAGGCGCAGTACCTGTGCCGGCCCGGCATCGTCACCGAAGCCGCCGGAGGAGGCGACGAACAGCGCCTGTTGCGAAGGGCTGTAGGCCAGCTCGTACAGGCCCTTGGCCACGGCCTGGCGCTGCACGCCGGCAGGCGCGCCATCGGCAGCGGCCGGCGCATTGCCGGTGGCCATTGCCAACGGCACAGCCAACGCGAAGGAAACCGCCAGCGCGAGGGCGGCGGAACGGAAGAGGGAATGAGAGTGCATGCGAGCGTCCTTTGGTCGGGCACGAAGGGTGTCCTGGCTCGCTGGGCCGTCGTCGGACGGCAGGTCCCGCTGCATGAAGCGTGGGTGGCTTGCTGGTGCCGGCATGGTAGGGAAAAGCGAAGGCGGAGTCGAGCATCCGCCTTCGCAGCCGTTGCCGCCTACTGCGCGCTGGCCGTCGCTCCACCGAGATGACGTGCAAGGAAGGCCAGCAGGCGCTGGTAGTACGCACGGCGATGCGGCTGCGTGTAGAAGCCGTGCCCCTCGTTCGGGTAGTAGAGCGTCTCCACCGGCACGCCGGCACGCTTGAGCGCCTTCTCCATGCGTTCGGTATGTTCCACCGGTGCACGCTCATCCCTGCCGCCGGCCGCAAGGAAGACCGGCACCTTGATCTGTTCGGCGAGGCGGCTGGGCGAGCGTGCCGCCAGCGTATTGCGCTCGCCCAGCCATTCGGCGGCCCACGTACGCCCGGAACGGCTGCGCGAGGATGCATCGCTGTGCATCAACTCCAGGTCATAGACGCCGACATACCCCACCGCACACCGGTACAGCTCCGGGTCGCGCACAGCGCCCATCAACGCAGCGTATCCCCCGTAGCTTGCGCCGTAGATGCAGATCCGATCGGCCGGGGCGATGCCCTGTGCAACGGCCCAGCGGGTGGCATCGGCCAGGTCATCCTGCATGCGTCCGCCCCACTCGCGCACGCCGGCATCGGTAAAGGCACGGCCATAGTTGCCCGAGCCTCGATAGTTCACGCGCAGCACTGCATACCCGGCGGCCGCCAGCAGCTGCGTATCGTCATCGAACTCCCAGCCGTCAAACACACCATAAGGTCCGCCGTGCGGCAGCAACACCATCGGCTTTGCCCCCGCCACCGCGCCCCTGGGCTCGGTGAGGTACCCGTGCAGCGTCATGCCGTCGCGTGCCTTGAAACTCACATACCGTGTGGCCGGCATCTGGTCCGGGATGAACCACTCGCGGCGACTGAAGATCCGGTTGGCCTTGCGCTCCTGCGTATCGAACAGGAAGTAGTCGCCGTTGTTGCGGTCGCTCCACACGTACAGCAGCACCAGCCGGCCATCGGCAGTGGCCGAGGTCAAGCGGATCGCATCGCCACTGAAAGACTTCTCCAGGCTGCGGTACAACCGTGCCGCGCGACCGTTCTCGTCGAAGAAGCGGTTGTCGACCCGTTCGCGCATGTACGACGCGCCCACCGGCGTGCGGCCGTCGAGGTCATACAGGATCCGGTACGGGTCCACGACTGCATCGCGCAACAGTTCCACTTCCTCACCCGTGGCCGGGTTCCAGGAAACAATCGCGTCCGGACCGGCCTTGCGCTCCACCTGCAGGTAGGCCAGCGTGCCGTCGGCGCTGAAGCCCAATGGGTGGCGCCGGTGCCCGCTGCTGCCCTCGTCATTGATCAGCCGCCATTCCTGCCCGCGCGCGTCGCGGTAGTACAGCTTGGACACGTTGTCGGTGTTGGCACCTACCGCGAATCGCACCTCGCCGGAAGCGTCTGTCTTGAAGTCCGCACGCCGGACCGGCACATCCGCGATGCGGGCCCGGTGCCGGTTGTAGATATCCAGCTTCTCGATGCGGATGAATGGATCGCTCGCCACCGGCATCGCCGATACCAGCACATTGCGCGCATCGTCTGCCAATGGGTCCAGCATGTATACCGATTGATCGAAGGTGGACTTGTATTCAGAGACGATCCCCGCCCTCTCGTTGACCCCGTAAGGGCTGGCCAGCAGCATGCTCTGCTTGCCGTCCACGTTCACTGCGTACAGCTCGCCAATGGCCACCGGAGTATCACGCGAGCCCTGCCGGCGTGCCATGGAGATGACCACGCGTTCGTTGTTCGCCCACCAGAAGTCATCCACCACCGAGTTGGCGTCCCCGGAGATGCGCGCGGTGAAGGCGTTGTCGGAACGGCGCAGGATCAGCAGCGCGGTGCGATCCTCCAGCGGCGCGGTCACCGCGTAATGCAAGCCGTCGGGCGAGATCTTCACCCACTGGTACATGTCCTGCCTGACGAACGGCTCCACGTCCAGGGTTGCCGCACCGGCAACTGGCATACCTGCCATCAGCACGAACAACACGCGCATCCATAACCGCATATCGAACCTTCCGTTCGCTGCCCCAGCCCCCCGCTGGCGAAGCGAGCATGGCGAAAAATGCCAGCAGCGTCGAGTGCCGTCGACCGGCGCCCCGCCTCAGCGTGGGCGCAGCCTTTCGCATTCCCTCGCCGCGGCGTACCGCGTGTAGTCCTGCAGCCGGGCACGCATCGACGGCAAGCCGTCCAGCCGCGCATGGAGATGGGCATCAACCGGCACGAGCGCGCGCAGCGTGCGGCTGACCGACAACGACCAGTTCTGCCTGTCCGGCGCTTCCATCGGCGCGTAGTCGCCAGCGACCCACGGCACCAACATGGCGTGCTGTGCGGTCGAGTGCCAACGCTGCTCGCGGCCCTGGCGATGGAGGATGCGCAGCTGGACGTAGGGGTCGTCATCGGTCCAGCGCATCCCGGTGCCATAGTAGGCATCCACCTCATCCCGCACGCTGCGACCGCGCAACCGGCTGCGCGCCAATGCACGCAGCTCATCGGCATCGCAGGCCAGTGGCGGCCAGGTGGTCCAGAACGTAGCGGGAATGAGCTCGCTGCGCCGCACTCCGCCTGCGATCTCGCGCATGGCACGTTCGCGTTGCCACGGGCGCTCCTGCAAGGCGGCCAACAGTTGCGCCACTGCCGTCGACGTCACCGGCCACTCCCCGGCACGGACACCGCCAGCGGTGCTCTCATAGTGCCCCTGCAGGTGGAATCCACCACCTCGCCGGACGGGAACAAGAACGAACGTCTCGTTGATGACGTCCCAGCCAGTGTGTTCGTACCTGATCTCGATACGGTCGATATCGGCAACATCCGCCATCGGCAATGGCGGCTCCTTGCAGGAGCATCCCCCCAACAGCAGCACTCCCAGGACAAGCCAACAAGCACGCATCCGACGTCCTCCCTAGATGCAGCCATTCAAACATCATCCGCGCCACCAACGCCACGCGCGCCCAACTGCGGGTTTCGCGTGCCACAATCCAAGGACTCCAAGGGGATGGGATGGGCGGATGACTCTCAGGCACATGGCCATGCTGGCCGTTCTGTTCGGCTGTGTTTCCGGCACGGCCATCGCCGCGCCCGCAGCGGATGTGTTCTACCGGCAGCGCGTCGCCGAGGCCCTGGCCATCGCCGCCGACGAACCCGGCAGCCGCGCCGATGCGCTGCTGGACCGGCTGCTGGCCGACCCGGACTATGCCGGTCTGCCACCCGCCGAGCGCAACCGCCTGCTGTCACGCGCGGCACTGGTTGCCTGGCAGAACGACCGCCTGGACGTCGCCTCGCAACGGTATGCGGAGCTGGCCCGGCTGGACAGCGACAACCCGGATGATTGGTACCGCATGGCCGGCGTGGCGATGCAGAAGGACGACATGGACGGCGCCGCCGAGGCCATGACCGAGTTCGCCGCACGCTGGCCGGAATACCTGGACAACACCCGTCCCGAACTGCTGTTCATGCTGGCCACCCACGGCGATACCCGCAGCCCGGCACGCATCGGCTTCCAGCAGGCCCTGTTCGATGCCAACTGGAAGGGCGGCAGCTCCAACACCCCGGGCGCCATCTGGTTCCGGCTGGCGCGCGCACGCCTGGAGCAGGGCAACGTGGAGGCCGCGCGTGCCGTGGTCCAGCGTATCCAGGAGCCGGAGTTCCTGATCTCGATGCGCGCGGACAAGCGTTTCGACCCGGTGTTCAACCGCGACCGCCCGCGCTTCGACGTCGCCCTGGCGGTCGATCGCCAGATCGCCCTGCTGCGCACCCGCACCCAGGTGTTCCCCGACCGCCTGGAGCCGCTGCTGCACCTGAGCAGTGCCCTGTTGCTGGCCGGCCGCAACGAGGACGCCATCGCGCTGTCCGACGCCGCCGTCGCCCGGATCGCCGCCGCCAGCACCGACAAGCCGGCCTTCAGCGACATGGACCAGCAGGTCTGGCTGATGAACAACAAGGCCATCGCACAGCGCCGGATGGGACGCACCGAGGAAGCCATCGCTGAAATGCGTCGCGCCAGCCAGCTCAGCGAGAATGGCGAGGAGAACATCAGCCAGGTGTTGAACCTGGGCGAATTCGAATGCGCCAACGGCAATGCCGCCGAAGCCATACGCGTCGTCGCCGCCGCGCCGCTGGCCAACCTGAGCAACTATGGCAAGGCGGTGGCGGCCCATGTGCGCCACTGCGCCGCCCTGCAGCAGGACGACAGCCGCCAGCAGAAGAAGGCGCTGAAGGAACTGCACGCGCTGCGCGATGATGCGCCCATGCCGTATCTGGATGCGTTGATCCAGGTCGAGCCGGAGCAGGCCCTGGCCTTCATGCGGCAGCTGCTGGCCCGGCCGGACAGGCGCAACGACGTGCTGGACTGGGCCCAGGACTGCCTGCAGTCACCACTACTGCCCGGCGAGCAGGTTCCCCAGCAGCGGCAGGACGCGTTCCTCGCCCGCGCCGACGTGCGGGCCGCCATCGACGGCGTCGGCCGGATCGAACACTACCCGCTGTACTGCCGGCAGTCGCGCTGACCGGCATGGCACCGTAACCGTCGCGAACTACCGCGCTGCGCTGGCTCCCCGCCGCAGCGCCAGGTTGTAGAAGCTCGAGTACACCGTGGTCACCGACAGCGGCACCGCGATGGTTCGCGCGATTTCCGGCGTACCGGCCAGCCAATGCAGGATGGTCAGCAGGACCAGCGATACCGTCATCGCCACCACCGGCGGCAGCCACCCGCCCACGCTGCCCGGCAGGCGCACCGACATGGCCTCGATCATCCGCTTCAGGAACAACGTGATCAGCGCCGACAGGGTGCCCTGCACCACGCCGGCGATCAGTGGGCGTGGCATCGGATGCGCACTGTTGGCGAACACCGCCCAACCGCCCATGCCCAGGAACGCCACCGCCATGTGTACCGTGCTGCTGCGCATCGCCGCTGTCGCCTGCTTCATTGCCTGCCGCTCTCCTTGAGGGCGCGCGCCGCGCGGCGCCGCTCCGTTGTCATGGGTCCAACCCCAGGAACACCCGCATCCGCGCCAGCTCATCCTCCAGCCCGCGCCGGAATGCGGCGTCACGCGGTGCCCGCCCGGCCACGTAGCCCAGCTGCGCCTGCAGCTGGCCGCCAGCCACCCCAAGGTTGCCCCAGCCGATCACCTGCTCGCCCCACAGCAACGGCAGGGCGTAGTAACCGAGCTTGCGCTTGGCCGGTGGGGTGTAGGCCTCGAAGCGATACGCCCATCCCCAGAACTGTTCGAAGCGGCGCCGGTCCCAGACCACCGGATCGAACGGCGTCAGCAGCCGCACCGCGTCATCGGGCTTCCAACGCGCCGAGGCCGGGTTCTCGCCCTCGGGCCAGAACCAGTCCACGCCCTCCACGCGTACCGTGCCAAGGCGCTGCCGTGCACGCTTCAGCGCATCGGCACGCAGCCCCTGCCATTGCGGCACGCCGCTGCGCAGGTGGCCCAGCAGTTGGCCCAGGCTGGCCGCCGGCAGCGGTGCGTACTTGCCCACGATGATGTCGAGCAGGGCGTCCAGCCGGGCCTGTGCAACCTCCGCCGTCACCGGCGTCGCATCGCCCTGGCGCAGCGCATACACGCGGGTTCCGCCGTCGCGCCGTGCCACCCGCAGCAATCCGCGGTAATGCATGCCGTCCAGCAGCTCGGTGCTGGCATTGGACGAGCCGCCAAACCAGTTGGTGGTCTTGCCGTGGGCGAACTGCGCATCGACCTCGCGCGGATGCACCACGCCACGTTCGGCGATGAACTCGCGCACCGCATGCGCCTGTTTCCAGCGCGCCGGCGTCCACACCACCCGCGCCTGGCGCGGGTGCATCAAGGCATGGTGCGCGCGCGGCAGGAAGCCGTAGTTGACGAAGAAATCCTCTTCCAGCGCCAGCCGTGGATAGCGGCGCTCCAGCTCACCGGCGCGATAGCCGGTGACACGGTGGCGCAGGGTCAGGTCCTGCGCACGCGCCGGCGCTCGGATCGGATCGGCCTGGACAAAGCCAAGCTTGCCGATCGCCCGCATCAGCGTGGTCGGCGTGAACAGCGAGCGGGCGATGGCATACCGGCGAAGATGGTCGAGGGTGGGCTGCATGGGGGAATGATGCACGCATTCCCCCCGCCCCACCCAGTGCCCCCGGGTTCAGCGCTGGCCGCTGGCGGCGCGGCAGTAGTATTCGGCCAGTGCGAAGCTCAAGGGATGCTGCGCGGTGAGCCCCCATTCCGCTTCCAGCGCGCCGGTACGGAACCGCACCACACGGTCGGCCACCCCACGCGCCTCCAGCAGGCCGGGGAGTTTGGCGCCGAGCGCGCTGGCATCCAGCGCCTCGTCGCTCACGATACACAGCCCCACGCCGGCAGCCAGCGGTGCTTCCTGCAACATCTCCTCAAGGTCTTCGATGCCGCCCTTGTCGTTGTCGATGGAATCCACCTCGGCCCCTTCCTCGGCCAACCGATACTGCAGCTGGTCGGCATCGAGGAACAGCGTCATCAACGACGGCGCCGGACGGGGCGGCGCGTCGCACTTCTTCGGCCACGGCGCGGTCTGAACCGGGCTGAGGCTGCCGTCGGCAGCGACCTGGCGCACCGCAATCCCGCATCGCATGGCATCGAAGTCGCGGATCATGTCGCCCTCGTAGTCCACGCCCGCCTCGGGGACGAAGCTGACCTGCACCCCGCGTCCGCGCCCGCAGCTCAACCCGGCGCCGCTGGCGATCTGCGCCTGCAATGCCACCGGCTGTCCCGGCACCAGCACGAACTCGGTGTAGTAAGGGTTGGCCATCAACCGGTTGCGGTCTTCCAGCGTGCGCGTGGTATCGCTCTGCGGGATGCCAATGGAGACATTGGGCTGGCGCTTGCCGACCAGTGCCTTGAAGCCGAGCGACACCGCACCCGAACCCTCGATTTCCTCCTCGTAGGCATCCTCGCAGTGGGCGTTGGTGAACATGGTCAGGCCAACGCCGTTCTGCCCGAACAGGCGGATGCGGGCCGGACGCTCGACGCTCGCGGGCGCAACCGGCGATGCCTGCGCCTGTGCGGCCGATGCATCGATGAAGGAAACGCTGGCCAGGGCCAGCAACAGGGCGCGGGGGGACATGAGTACGAACTCCATTTCGAAAAGCGGATCGCCGGAAGGGGAAAGGGCGGCGCACGATAGCGCATCGCCGGAGACAACATCGGCCGCGCGGACCGGAAATTGAGGCCCTTCCCTCAGCCCGCCCCTCTCCCCGCATGCGGGAGGGGGGCGGAGCAGGCCGCTCCTGCAGGTTGGCACGTTTCCTGCCCCTGCAAGTCCCAGTCCCCTGACCCGTCGCGGGGCACTAGTCCGCAGCGTTTCGGATTGAATCCAGCAGCAGCTGGCACTGACCATTTCCGTGCGGCATGAGCCGCTTCTGGAGTTCGTTCCATGGAAAGGATCCGATCCACATTCGCTGGCCTGCTCTTCGCCGCTACCGTGCTGCTCACCTCCACTCCCGCGATCGCCGGCGGGGTGGTCGAATGCAACCGCTGCCCGTCCACCGTCAATGCTGCCATTTCCAAAGGGCCGGGTATTACCGTGGTCGTCGACTTCGAAAGCGCCAAGCTGACCGCCTACGATGTCGAGTACGACAGGGAGTTCAAGCGTTGGCGCACCCTCCGTGTCACCGTTCCAGCGAAGATCTCGGCGGCGTTCTACCGGGTTCTTGACGCGGCCGCTGCGGCCCCTTCCTCCCAACCGACCAATGGTTACCCAGGCTTCGGTGGTCCCGCGCCGGCAGATGAGGCAGCACGTGGGCGCTCCAAGGATTCGAAGGGCGGGCTGGTGGTCACGGCCCACCCGGATGACCCCCAGTTCTCCAACCCCACGGGCATCCGCTTTCCGGATGCCTACAAGAACTTCAGCGCCGGTGACATCGTCATGTCCGCCACGTCACGGACCCGGTTCGGCAGGGAAATCGCCCTGGACCTCGCCGGCGCAAACACCACCAGCGCGGCCTGGAACTCAGTTGCACTCACCCTGCAGGAGCTGGCGCTTTCCTGGGGCTCCCTGCGCGGTGCCGGGTCCATCATCGTGATGGTCAACTGGCGCGACGGCTCACGGACCGTCTATCGGGTCAGCGTGGACAACGTGGGAGAGGCGAAGTACGTGACTGGCGAGAGTCGCGACAGTCTCGGCAACAAGTTTCCGGACGCAACCATCGCCACCCGCGATACCGCACCGGAGTACGCAGGCAACTACTACTTCGGCGAAGGCCGGGAGGGCTCGCGGAATCTGGAACGCTGGATCGAATCCGCCCGTCTCTACGGTGTCCCGATTGGAGGCTCCGCCGCGGGACGCAACCGGATGTCGTGCAGCTGGAATGGCGAGACGATCAACTGCAGCATCCGATGACGTCCCGCTTCACTTGCCTGTAGGGGGCTTCTGCCCAGTTGGCCGCGGGCATGAACGTGTCGGCCACCCTCTGCGGGCCAGGCGAGATGGATGGGAGGCATTCCCCTGCCCCGCGCATTCGGACTCCGGTCATCCGCTCATGGCGCCCCCCTCCCCCATGCGGGAGGGGGGCGTTGCCGCACGTCCCCTCCCCTTGCCGGCCCGACGCGCTACCCTGTCGCCCCTGCACCGCCACGCCTGCCCCGTTTTGCCATGACCACCTCCCCTCACCGCGTCCAAGGCCTCAACAACGACGAGGTGCCGGCCGACTGGCCTGCGATCAGCGCCGGCGAGATCGCATGGCTGGCGACGCGCTTCCCGCAGCTGGACGCCACGGCAACGGTGATCTGGCATAGCCCACGCCCGATGTCCGCCGCGGCCATCGCGCGAGGCATCAATGGCAGGGTCTTCATCAAGCGCCACCATCACCGCGTCCGCACCGCCGCCACGCTGGCCGAGGAGCACCGCTTCATCGCGCACCTGGCCCAGGCAGGTATGCCCGTAGTTGACGTGCTGGCGGACCGCAGCGGAGCCACCGCCCTTGCGCACGAAGGCTGGACCTACGAGCTGCATGCCGTCGGCGAGGGGGACGACCTGTACCGCGATGCGCCCTCATGGACGCCGCTTACCGACCTCGCCCAGGCACGCGAGGCCGGTCGCATGCTGGCCACGCTGCACCACGCAGCGGAGAGCTACACCGCGCCACAGCGCGACACCCACATTCTGGTCGCCCGCGATGACCTGATCCGCAGCCCAGACCCCATCGCGCTGCTGGCACGCGACGCCTCCACGCGCCCGGCCCTGCACGACTACCTGTCCCGGCGCCCATGGCTGCAGGAGCTGCAGCAGGATGTGCTGCCCTGGCACAACGGCTTGGCCGCGCGCCTGCAGGCCGAGCCACGCCTGTGGGCACACAACGATTGGCATGTCTCCAACCTGCTGTGGCGGCGCGAGGACGAGGCGACGCGGATCGCCAGCGTGCTCGACTTCGGGTTGGCCTCGCCAACCAGCGCGCTGTTCGACCTGGCCACCGCCATCGAGCGCAATGCCATCGCCTGGCTGGAACTGGAGCGCGGCATGGCTGCCGTGCATGTGGATACCGCACTGGCCCTGCTCGACGGCTACCGGCAGGTGCGCCCGCTCCCGGCCGCCCAGGTGCACCTGCTGGCCGATCTGCTGCCCATCGTGCATTTGGACTTCGCACTGTCCGAAGTGGAGTACTTCCACGGCATCACCGGCTCCACCGCCAATGCCGATATCGCCTACTACGACTTCCTGCTCGGCCACGCCCGCTGGTTCGGCAGCGCCGACGGCCAGGCCCTGCTGTCCGCCCTGCACGCCGCTGCCTGAATACCAACGGGGCGCAAATCCGTACCGTTTGTGGTCAAATACGCGCCTGAAGCGGGGGTGCCTGGTTTTCGCAGGCTGAGAGAGTCCCTTGGAACCTGATCCGGTTTGCACCGGCGTAGGGAGCTTTGAGCAGCAGGCACACCGCCTCCATGGCCGGTTGCGCGTGCGCGCCTTCGCTTCGTCTCCCCCCACCGGCTGATGACGAAACGAATGAACCGCTGCTACCGAATCTCGCTGTTGAGCGCTGCCCTGAGCGCGGCCTTGCCGCTGTACGCCAGCAACCTCGAAACCGCCGCCGAGCGCTCGCCCACCGAGCTGGCCGCGGTGCGCGTGCAGGCCGAGCAGCCGCATGCCGGGAACACCCAGTCCAACAGCTTCGGCGCCGGTGACTGGAAGAACACCCCGGCGTCGATCACCGTGCTGGACCGCGAGCTGCTCGACAGCCGCCACGTGCGCACGCTGTCCGAGCTGGCCTACAACGATGCGTCGCTTGGCGACGCCTACGCGCCGGTCGGCTATTACCAGAACATCGCCATCCGCGGCTTCGCGCTGGATACGGCCACCGGCTACCGCTTCAACGGCCTGAGCATGGCCGGCGAGCAGCGCCTGGCGCTGGAGAACGTGCAGCAGGTGGAAATCCTCAAGGGCGAGGCCGGCCTGGCCGCTGGCGTGATCGCCCCCGGCGGCGTCATCAACTACGTGGGCAAGCGCCCGGCCGAAGTACGCACCGTCACCCTCGGCACCGATTCGGAAGGCAGCCGCTATGCCGCGGTCGATGTCGGCCATTGGGTGACGCCGCGCATCGGCCTGCGCTTCAACGCCGCGTGGGATGACAGCAACTCCTATATCGACAATGCCGACGGCCGCCGCAACTTCTACGCACTGGCCACCGACTGGCTGATCGGCGAGCGCGGCAAGCTGGAAGTGGATGCCAACTACCAGACCAGCGCACAGCGCTCGGCGTCGGGCTACCAGTTGCTGGGCGCCACCACCCTGCCACGCAACGTTGACCGCAAGAAGATGCTCGGCCACCAGGCATGGCAGGCGCCGGTCGGCATCGACAGCACCAACCTCACCGCGCTGCACACCTTCGACTTCAACGAGGCCTGGCAGTCACGCGTGTCGGCCAGCTACAGCCGCTCGGTCATCGACGACAACGTCGCCTTCGCCTACGGCTGCTACTACGCCGCCGAATGCGCCGACGGCAGCGTGCCGGGCAACTATTTCGCGCCCAACGGCGACTACGACATCTACGACTACCGCAGCCCGGACGACACCCGCCGCAACCGCCAGCTGCGTGCCGAGCTGCGTGGCCAGTTCAGCACCGGCAACGTCGCGCACCAGCTGACCGTGGGCGCGGACTACTTCGACCGCACCGTGGACAAGCGCCGCAACGTCAACGAGTACGTGGGTACCGCCAACATCCACGACAAGGACGTGCCGCAGTTCGCACCCTCGCCGCTGCAGCCGGGCCCGTCAGTGCGCCGCCTGGACAGCACGCAGAAGTCGCTGTTCGTGCTCGACCGCGTGACCTTCGCCGACGATTGGCAGCTGCTGGCCGGTGGCCGCTTCGTGCGCCTGGACGAGCGCGCCTTCGACAAGCGCGGCAACCTGGAACGCAGCAGCCGGCTGTCGCGGTTCCTGCCGCAGACCGCGCTGATCTGGAGTGCCAACGACGACCTCAACCTCTACGCCAGCTATGCGCAGGGCATTTCGCTCGGCCAGGAGGCACCGTTCTGGACCACCAATGAAGGCACCTTCCTGCCGGCGGTGCGCTCGCGCCAGGTCGAGGTCGGCGCCAAGTACACCCCGTCGGATGCGCTGACGCTGAGCGCGGCGCTGTTCCGCATCAACCAGCCGTTCCAGTACGCCAAGCCCGACGACAGCGCCTACGGCTACACCTTCGTGCAGGAAGGCCAGCAGACCCACACCGGGCTGGAACTGAGCGCACAGGGCCACCTCACCGAGCGCCTGCAGCTCACCGCCAGCGCCACCGCACTGCGCGCACGCGCCCGCAACAGCGGCACGCCAGCGTATGAAGGCCACCCGCTGATCAATGTGCCGAGCAGCCGCGCCAGCCTGCATGCCGACTACGCCCTGCCCTTCGCCGCAGGGCTGGGCATCACCGGCGGCTGGCGCTATGCCTCTTCCAACGTCGCCACCGCCGACGGCCACGTGCGGGCGCCGAGCTACAGCGTGGTGGACGCCGGCCTGCGCTTCCAGCAGCGGCTGCGCGATCACGCGGTGAACTGGAACCTGTCGGTGGACAACGTGTTCAACCGCTTCTACTGGCGCGATACCGGCAGCAGCTCCGGTGACTACTACCTGTTCCCGGGTGCACCGCGGCAGGCGCGCCTGTCGGTGACCATCGCGCTATGAACCCGGCGATCCTGGAATGGTCGGCGGTCGCGGCCAGCATCCTCGGCGTGTGGCTGATGGCGCAGCGGCGGATGCTGGCCTGGCCGGTGGGGCTGGTGTCGGTGGGCCTGTACGCGTTGGTGTTCACCGAAGCCCGGCTGTACTCGGACACGCTGCTGCAGGGCGCGTTCGCCGCCTTCCTGCTGTACGGCTGGCTCAACTGGCGCAGACAGACGCAGGCCGAAGGCCGCATCGTCATCGCGCCCTTGGCCACCGGCCAGTGGACGCGCGACCTGGGCATCGGCATCGCCTTCGGCCTTGCCCTGGGCGCGGCCATGCACAGCTGGACCAACGCCGCCCTGCCGTGGCTGGACGCCATGCTCGCCGCACTCAGCCTGGTCGCGCAGTGGTGGCAGGCGCGCCGCCACGCCGCCGCCTGGTGGCTGTGGATCGTGGTGGACGTGGTTTACGTCGGCATGTACGCGGTGAAGTCGCTGCATGCCACGGCGGGCCTGTACCTGGTGTTCGTCGGACTGGCGGCGATGGGCCTGCGCGCGTGGAAGAAGGCCGGCGCGCAGGACCGCATGCAGCGACCGGTTTCGCCGGCCGCCTGACCCCGCCGCGCGACGCACGGACGGCCGTGCCGGTTCCCTCCCCTGCGGCGGGAATCGGTCAGGCCACACGCCCTCCCGCGCGGCCAGGCCTGTGCCTCAGGTAAGCGCCACATCCGCTTCCGCCTTCATCGGCGCGCTTCCCGGCGGGGCATCCGCCACCGGCGACGCCCACTCCACGCGATTGCGCCCGGCGCGCTTGCCGCGATAGAGCGCGGCATCGGCGTCCTGCATGGCGCGCTCCAGCGAGGCTTCGTCGCCAAAGCAGTGCGACACGCCCACCGTCACCGTGCAGCGCAGCCCGGCGTAACGGGGCCCTTGCAGCATCACCTTGTCCTGGATGGCACCGCGCACCCACTCGGCCACGCGCCGTGCCGCCGCATCGTCGGCGCCCATGCAGATGGCGGCGAATTCCTCGCCCCCCAGCCGGCACACCAGGTCGTCCTTGCGCACCGCGCCACGCAGCGCATCCGCCACGCCACACAACACCGCGTCGCCCACGTGGTGGCCGTAGTTGTCGTTGATGCGCTTGAAGTGGTCGACATCGACCAGCAACAGGCGAGCCCGGGCATTGGGCCGCCGGAACCAGGCGTCCAAAGCCTCGGTCAGGCCGCGACGGTTGAGCAATTGGGTCAGCGGATCACGCGCGGCCATGCCACGGAGCGCATCGGTCAGACGGCGCAACACCAGCCACACGATCGACGGCGGCAGGATGGTCGCCAGCGAGCACATATAGACATAGAAGACCATCTGGAACGGGCCATCCATGCTCAGCGCCGCCAGCCCGCCGCTGAGCAGCTTGATGAGCTTGATGACATTGAGCACGCAGATGCCACTGATCAGCAGCGCGAACAACAGCACCTCACCGCGCAGGTCGCGCGCGAACGTGCGCACGCCGTACAACAGCACCGCCACCATGCCGATGAAGCACAGCGCACAGGTCGCCGCGAGCAGCGCATAGCGCGCCACCGAACCCCACGCCGCATCCACCAGCACCTGCACCACGGCATAACCCACGCCAATGCCAACCGACGGCCATTGCAGGGGCATGGCACGGCCAAAGAAGCGCGCCCCACCCACGCAGTACGCCAGCAGCGAGCAGAGCGTGAGCGAATGGTTGACCACGCTCATCCAGCTCCAACCCGCTGGCCCCTCCAGCAGCTGCAGCACGTAGGCCACGCCCAGCGTGAGGTTGCCCACCGCAAACGCGTCCATGCCCATCTTCTCGCCGCGCAGCCGCCGGCTGATGAGCAGGAACATCACCGTGAAGCTCAGCAGGTAGACACACAACATGCCTACGAGAAGGGTGGCGATCATGGGGTGGTCGAGGTTGAAAGGCGCAGGTGCAGAACAACGCGGATGGCCACCAGGCTGGGCAGCGGAATCCGGAGCGGAGAGACCAGGTGGCGCGTATCGTACCCAATCGCACCGTTAAACCGGCCCTCTCCGTAATGGAACATCGGCAACGCGAGAGATGGACCTGACTCTTACGATCATCCCGGTTGATGCAAGCACCCGAGTATCGTCGGATGCTTTCGCAGACATGGCGACCCGGCCTCGGGCCCGTACTAACTCAACCGACCCAACCGGAATACATCTCTCTCAAGTACCGCGAGCAGCGGACGTCCCATCGGCCGCGCGCCTCCAGGAAGAGTGCGGCAACCTCCACTGTCGATCCAATGGGAGGTTGAAGCTCAGCATCCTCCTTTCCAACGTCGCGCAATCCTACGAACTCGTGGAATGCATGATCCAAGTCGTTGGGCCCGTCGCCGTACTGATTCCAATGCCGGCGGTGCAACCCCGGCAGCAGCACTTGCTCGGGCACGAACAACTCCCCGGGATCTAAACAAGACCGAATCGTCGCCTCCAACGCCCCGACATTGCCCAACAGCAAAGCGACGCCATGGGTCTTCCAATTCCCTGCATCGCGGTACATGTACTCCAGCACCGAGTAACTCACGCTTTCTCTCATCCCATCAGTCACGAGAACCAACCAGCAGCAAGCCTGACCTGGACGCGTCCCACGCATTGAGATGGAAGATTCCAGTCAGCTCGCCTACCATCCCTCGAAAGGGGGAAAGTCTGAATGGCGAATGCGATCTTTACTGCTTCCGAAAGCTCTAGTTACGACGACCAGATCGAGCGGCGTTATCACTTCCCGAAGACCTACTACGGCCAGGCCGCGCAGGCCGTTGGCGATCTGATCGCCTACTACGAACCCCGCCGCGATGCCGGGCGGAGCAGCAGTGGCGGACGACAGGCTTACTTTGCGGTCGCACGCCTCATCAAGATTGAGCCAGACAGCACGCTCGACGGCCACTTCTACGCCTATTTGGATCAGTTCCTTGAGTTCGACCGGGCCGTTCCTTTCAAGGAGGGCGGTACCTACTACGAGTCGCTGTTGCAGAAGGAGGATGGCAGCACCAACAAGGGCGCATTTGGGCGCTCTGTCCGACTGATCCCCGCGGATGAGTTTGAAACGATCTTGAAAGCGGGTTTCACCTCTGCGCTGGAGCCATGGGAGCTGGCAGACGAGGCGGACAGCGACGTCCCCGAATCCACTCCACGCCCTCTCATCCAGCAGGTCATCTCCCGGCGATTCCGTGACAGGGCCTTTCGCAAGCATGTGCGCAACGCTTACTCCAATACCTGTGCAGTAACCGGCTTATGTCTCATCAACGGCGGCGGCCGGCCCGAAGTGCAAGCCGCGCATATCCGCCCCGTGGAAGCCGACGGTCCAGATACCGTGCGCAACGGCATCGCGCTGACCGCCACTGTGCACTGGCTATTTGATCGGGGCCTGATTAGCTTTGATGACCAGTACAACGTGCTGCTGTCCCCAGCCGGAGTTCCCAACGAGCTGGATAAGCTGATCCCATCGAAGCGACGGCTGACTGTCCCGGCCCACGCGGAGCAATGCCCGCATTCGACGTATTTACGCTGGCACCGAGAGAATCGATTCAAACGCTGAATCTATGGTCGAATATCACATCAGTGCATGTCCTCTGCCGCACCAGGGGAGAGCCCAATCGACTGAGAAGCGATACCAGTCGCTCTAACAAGCAACTGGGGAGTCCACGTCCCGTGGAGGAATAGCCGATTTCGAGCAGCCGCCGAAGCTCGGCTAGGCCGCTGGCTGATGCGCAGGAGAGATGATCACCCATTTTGTTTCCTACGCAGGCTTCCACCATCTCATGAGAACGTCCAATGAACGGAAAGATAGAAGGATCAACCCCGGTCACTAGAGAAAATGCCGTCACGCGCATCTGGATGGAACAGCTCGCTATTTCCCTTCGCTGGGCGGAGAGCCATCCCGTGAAGCTGGCGACTATCGCCATAGCGTTACCCAGCCTTAGCATCTACTACTACTTGCAAGCAGAACGCATCCCACTCAGCATTTTTTCTTCTGACATTATTTCCGGGCTTCCGTCGCTCCTCGCCATTATATCCACCATCACATTGGCTCTATTTGCTCTAGCACTGGCACCTCTCACGGTGATGTTCGAGGGCGCGATTACTGAGCAGGACGGCAGCATCCGGGTGTTCGCATCATCCAGAAGAGCACGATGGAAAAAAACGCGCCGCTGGCTACTCGCCTTAATGCTGCCGGGAGTAATCCTCGCTATCGCTGTTGTCTTCTTGACAAAGCACGAAGGGCATGACTCGTGGGGAATGCCACTCGCGGCCATATTAGCGTTCGCAGTGTTTATTGTTGCCTCGTTCTTACTCGGCAGGAAGCGCCCCGCAGGAAAGCACTGGCTTGAATCGACCTGGTTCGCCATCGCTTCGAACTGGACGCAGATGTTTCTAAGCATCCTAGTAATGAAGCAGGTCTTGAGCCGGCTCCCGTACTTAGAGAACTTCTATCTTATCCTTGCAATCCTTATCGCCTGCATGGCCTTGATTGCATCATTTCAGCTTTTTGCGGTTTATCTGATCGAACGAGCAAGCAGGGAAGGAAAGATTGCAGCGAACGCCTTTTACAGCTGTCTAGCACTAGTAGTTGCACTCTGTGCATTCCCGGCTACAGGTGGCCGGCTGGCAGGCGCCATAGCATCAGGCAGCGCATCTGGAGGAAGGAGCTGCGTACAGATGAGCATTTCCGGCGCAGCTTCTGATTATTCAGAACTAATGCAATCAGGCAGCGAGGATTCGCAACGCACTCGACCCATTCGAGTACTCATCGCCACATCCTCCAGATACTATGTCCGCCTCAAGCAGGAAGATGACAGGACGTTTATAATACCGATTGATCGCGTTTCTCAAGTCGCGAAATGTCCAGAGCCCAATCCTCGGAAGAGGCCTCATTAGGGACTGGCATTAAACCGGATTTGGAGACGATCTCTTACAAAACGCCACTATCTATTCGGATCGCCATCGATATCGGCCTCGCATACACAGTGAGGCTGCGATAGCCAGACGACCAAGAGCCAGTTTACCCGGGATAGTCCAATACGCGGTGCGATGCGGCAACGACCGCCAGCCTTGCTTCTTCCGCGACATCTATTTGCAGGACATACGCGAATTTTCGCTCAAGGGGGCCTGCGACGTTCATGCGTATGTACTGATGACCAATCATGTGCATCTATTAGTTACTCCGCTTCAATCCGGAGCGATCAGCCGTTTAATACAGTCCCTTGGTCGGCGATACGTTCACTACATCAATGATACGTACGGGCGAACCGGCACGCTGTGGGAGGGACGGTACAAATCACACCTCGCCGCCAACGCCGAACACCTCCTGCGATGCTATCGCTATATCGAACTCAATCCCGTCCGCGCCGGAATGGTGACCCATGCAGGTGACTACCGATGGTCGAGCTACCACCGCAACGCGCTGGGCAGAGCCGACCCGCTCATTCGCCCGCACGTCTGCTACAGCGGCCTGGCTCGCTCAGAAGCAGAGCGGCTGCATGCCTATCGAGAGTTGGTACAGCAGGCCTGCGATGAAGACGCCTCTCGTTTCAGCAACCACATGCGACATCGGCGCCCAATGGAGAACGACCGATTTCGAGCAGCCATCGAAGCCCAGCTCGGTCGCAAACTAACGCCCGGAAAAGTTGGGCGACCCAAGAAACAAAAGCCAGAGAATTATAAACTCGACTCTGACCCCTGCCGTCTGCTTTCCCATTAATAAGCAAAAGCCAGATACCTGGAAAGTCGCCCCTACCCCGCTTTCTTTCGGAATTCAAATCCAAATCACCTTCCTGCTCAAAATCGGGAGGGAGGGGGGGGGGGGGGGGGGGGAGGGGCGTCGCCTCCTCTTGAGAAGCCAAGGATTAGAGAATTAAGAAAATCTAATCTGGCACTCACCCTTCCATTTCCACCCCTACTCATATCACATTTGGGCAATCGGCCGAACCATACTACGAAGCATTTTTTCCTGTGCAGCAGACATCTTATCTAAAACACCAGATGTCCTGACATCGAGTCGCTTCACTTCTCGCGTCCATTTCACTCTAATCTGGTCCAATAGCAGCATTCTAGGGTCGTCAAATGGCAATCGATCAGAGAACTCCACAAGATACGTGAAAATAGTCATGAACGGATGCTCATGCAAGTCGCCAAAACCCTGAGCATGTGCGACGCTCTCGTGAAGATAAGCCTCACCCTCTAAAAAATATTCCCAAGCCGCCTCATTCTGGATAGCATCATCTACAGATGCCTTGAGCCTAACTCGCCCAAGAGTATTGAGCGAAAAGGCATGCCTATGAACTAGCACGCTTTTCTTTGCATATGAATACGCCCTATCGTGAAAACGAGCATCACTTTCCAACAACGCCCGCTGATCCCAAAATCTTCCGTTCCAATCAAAATGACGCTCAAGCTCCGCATACCACTTTCTCGCCCGGTCAACAGTGCTCGACACTGCCATAACGCCATCTTTATCCATCAACTGCCTGAGTATAAGCACAGGATATGTCCTCCTCTTCATAGAGGCAGAAGATACTAGTGGCGCCAGCGATTTGGCCACCCTTAGAGAAAGATCATATTTATCCGAAGGACTCAAATGAGCCCTAAATACATGCTCGGCAAACATTCTGTGCCTAAACCTATACCCTCGCGAATCAAGCACAACAACCTCATCGTCACCCTCATCGCAGACGCAAATCTCATTTACGGAGGAAACTCCTGCAATGTCTAGAACCACTGATATAGGCAATGAGTAACCGAACCTATTAACCGTAGTAACCGCCTTCATGGCAGACACATGCGAATCTTTCATCCCTCGCGCCATCGTAGACCATTCGCGATCAAGTCGACCATAGAAGCCCCGGGCTTTCTCCAGGCCACTCAGCCCCATGAACAAATCGCCAGCACAGTCCCTTTCGATATACCTCCAGAACTGCTGATCTGACCAACCCGTAGCATCGCCCATCCGCGCAGCCGCTCTTCTTTTTTGAGCGACGGCTAAAGCATCAGTGCGAAGCACGGGCCCCATATCGAACTCTTCTATTAAAAACTCGCTGAGATCAACCTGAAGTATCGCAGATCGCCTACTGCGCTCGGCCACCACCAACAGGCACTGAACCCCGCTTTTTTTGCAGCCAATCATTATTTCTCGAATGTTTCCCGAGAAATCAGCAGCATTATCGAACAATAGAAGGGTTTTTGGATTTGCCTTTAGCCAAGCCACTGTCGCGTCGACATCAGGCCTCTCTGACTCCCTGAATCGAAAAACTCGATAGCCGAGCGAAATGAAATTCCTACCCAGCCTGAGCAGAGCTGTTGAGCGACCGGCTCCTGGCATACCACTAAAAAGGACAGCACCAGAGCCGCCGGTTGCACCAGCACCCTTTAGCTTCCGCTCAGCGATCAGAGTTACAGACCTCTCTCCGTCAAGCTCCGAGGTGATATCCGCCCACAAGGGTTCATCCCCCCCGTAGTAGTCGTGACTACGACGCCCTGCTGAGCGACTATCTCCGAGCAGCTCAAATTGCTGATTGAAACGAGCAATGACGCCTGCCAGCATCGGAGATCGAGTCATTTCCTCATAGCTGCTCTTGTACTTTTCTACATCGACAATCAAAGCACTGAAGAATTCCTCGGCGTCTGCATCGATTGCAACAACACCGCCACGATTCAATCGACGTTTATCTAAAGCTGAAAGATCCTTTATTATTGCGATTGAAGGAAATCCCGTTGCCTGGCGAGCTTTACTACCCGTATGAACCGCGCCTGCAAGATCCACCTCCTCTACTAAGCGAGCACCAATAGTGAGAAATGGAGTTTGAACCCATTTACTCCAGAACTCTGAGTGCCAATCACCCTGTCCTCGGAGAGCCTTCGCATAGTCACGAATCGCGAACACCAGTGATTTCGAAGAAGCTGGCAGAGTCGATGCTCGCCCATGAAGATGAACTATTTGAACTTGCTGATTGGCAATAAGTGGCGGGGCCAAATTATCCGTCCAAGTCACAGCAATTGGTTTAAACATCCCTAATTCGTGTTGAGTTCTCTCGAATATGTCGTCGATGTTTAGAGTCCATATCCTACTCCATGGGAATTTCAAAACAGAAGCATGCCATGTCGGCGTCACCCCAACAAATCGCTCCCGCAGATACTTGACCGTTCTATCTTCAGTTTCTTGCTCACTCACGGCCTCTTCATAGACCACAGAAAGGTTCCGAGCGTCCTCCTTGGCGAACCCGAGATGAAGTAAGTCATTCAACTCCTTACCTAGACCAGGACCGCTAGGAAGGTGCCGCCCCAATCTATCCGTTGCGCTCATGCTAAAACCGGCGCCCAGCAATAGGCCATAATGCCCATCAAAGATACCTCGCACGAGCTGCTCTGCATCCTCAAGCGCAAGCCCAAACTTCAGAAGTTCCATCCCCCCCTCCTTCCAGCATCGATTTGCCATCGATATTACGCATTCATGCACAAAAGAAAAGGCGGCCAATGGCCGCCCTTTCCCTCGTCAATTAGTTGACAAAATCAAACCCCAACAGGGTTAGCCTTCTCTGGATCAATCCCGTACTGCTTGATCGCCCGGGCGACATCCTTCGCAGTCATCTTCCCGTCCCTCGCCAGCGCCGCAATTGCAGCGTGGGCGATGTAGTAACGGTCAACCTCGAAGAAGCGGCGCAGGTTGGCGCGGGTGTCCGAACGACCGAAGCCGTCGGTGCCCAGGACCGAGTAGGTGCCCGGCACGAAGGCGCGGATCTGGTCGGTGTAGGCGCGCACGTAGTCGGTGGCGGCGATGACCGGGCCCTGTCGGCCTTCCAGCAGCTGGGTGACGTACGGCTTGCGCTGTTCGGCTTCCGGGTGCAGGCGGTTCCAACGCTCGGCGTCGAAACCATCGCGACGCAGTTCGTTGAAGCTCGGGCAGCTCCAGATGTCGGCGGTGACGCCGAAATCCTTGTCCAGCAGTTCGGCCGCTGCAATGGCCTCGCGCAGGATGGTGCCGCTGCCCAGCAGCTGCACGCGCAGCTCGCCCTTCTTCGGCTTGCCGGCGTCGGTGAGCAGGTACATGCCCTTGATGATGCCCTCGGCTGCACCTTCCGGCATGGCCGGGTGGGTGTAGTTCTCGTTCATCAGGGTGATGTAGTAGTACTCGTCGATCTGGTCTTCCATCATGGCCTTGGTGCCATGCTGGAGGATCACGGTGACTTCGTAGCCGAAGGTCGGGTCGTAGCTGCGCACGTTCGGGATGCCGCCGGCCACGATGTGGCTGAAGCCGTCTTCGTGCTGCAGGCCTTCGCCGTTGAGCGTGGTGCGGCCGGCGGTGCCGCCGAGCAGGAAGCCGCGGGTACGCATGTCCGCCGCCTGCCAGGCCAGGTCGCCCACGCGCTGGAAGCCGAACATCGAGTAGTAGATGTAGAACGGCAGCATCGGCACGTTGCTGACCGAGTAGCTGGTACCGGCCGCCATCCACGAGGCGATCGCGCCCGGCTCGCTGATGCCCTGCTGCAGCACCTGGCCGCTCTGGTCCTCGCGGTAGTACATCAGCTGGTCGGCGTCGACCGGCTTGTACTTCTGGCCGTACGGGGCGTAGATGCCGATCTGGCGGAACAGGCCTTCCATGCCGAAGGTGCGCGCTTCGTCGGCGACGATCGGCACCAGGCGCGGGCCCAGCTCCTTGTCACGCAGGCTGATGTTCAGCGTCTGCACGAAGGCCATGGTGGTGGAGTAGGTGCGCTCGCCGGATTCCTTGAGCAGGCGCTCATAGGTTTCCAGCTTCGGCGCGGTGAAGGACTTGTCGGCCTTCTGGCGACGCTGCGGCAGGTAGCCACCCAGCGAAGCACGGCGCTCCTGCAGGTACTTCACTTCCGGCGAGTCCGGGCCCGGGTGGTAGAACGGCACCTGGCCGTCCTTGAGCTGCTCGTCGGTGACCGGGATGTTGAAGCGGTCGCGGAAGTGGCGCACCGCTTCGTCGTCCAGCTTCTTGGTCTGGTGGGTGGGGTTCAGTGCCTCGCCGGCGCTGCCCATGCCGTAGCCCTTGACCGTCTTGGCCAGGATCACGGTCGGCATGCCCTTGGTGTTCACGGCCTGGTGATAGGCGGCGTACACCTTGTGCGGGTCGTGGCCACCACGGTTCAGGCGCCAGATGTCGTCGTCGGACAGGCTGGCCACCATCGCGGCGGTTTCCGGGTACTTGCCGAAGAAATGCTCGCGCGTGTACGCGCCGCCGAAGGCCTTGCAGTTCTGGTATTCGCCGTCGACGGTTTCCATCATCAGCTTCTTCAGGACGCCGTTGGTGTCCTTGGCCAGAAGCGGATCCCAGTACGAGCCCCACAGCAGCTTGATGACGTTCCAGCCGCCGCCACGGAACACGCCCTCCAGCTCCTGGATGATCTTGCCGTTGCCGCGCACCGGGCCGTCCAGGCGCTGCAGGTTGCAGTTGACCACGAAGATCAGGTTGTCCAGGCCTTCGCGGCCGGCCAGGGCGATGGCGCCCAGGGTTTCCGGCTCGTCCGACTCGCCGTCACCGATGAAGCACCACACCTTGCGGTCGCTCTTCTCGATCAGGCCGCGGTTTTCCAAGTAACGCATGAACTGCGCCTGGTAGATGGCGGCCAGCGGGCCCAGGCCCATCGACACGGTCGGGGTCTGCCAGAAGTCCGGCATCAGCCACGGGTGCGGGTAGGAGGACAGGCCACCGCCGTCCACTTCCATGCGGAACTTGTCCAGCTGCTGCTCGTCGATGCGGCCTTCCAGGAACGCGCGCGAGTAGATGCCCGGGGCGCTGTGGCCCTGGATGAACAGCAGGTCGCCCGGATGGGTGTCGCTCGGGGCGCGCCAGAAGTGGTTGAAGCCCACGTCGTACAGCGTCGCGCCGGAGGCGAACGAGGCGATGTGGCCGCCCAGGTCACCCGGCTTGCGGTTGGCGCGCACCACGGTGGCCATCGCGTTCCAGCGGATGATGGAGCGGATGCGCCATTCCAGCTCGGCGTTGCCGGGGCTCTTGGCCTCCAGCTGCGGCTCGATGGTGTTGACGTATTCGGTGGTGGGCGAGAACGGCAGGAACGCACCCGAACGACGGGTCAGTTCAACCATGCCTTCCAGCAACTGATGCGCGCGCTCGGGGCCCTCGACATCGATAACGGCCTTCAACGACTCGATCCACTCCTGGGTCTCCAGGGGGTTCGGGTCGTTGTTCAGCACCTCATTCAACCAGTTCATTAGCGCTCCCAAGTTGCTGCACGCACACGCGCGCTTGTTCGTTGTTTTGAACTCCAAAGTGTAGCGCACCCGACCCCTTGCCAAGCGGGCTACGCATACGTATGGAGGCGTAAAAGCCAGTGTCCGCAAGACAGATGACGACAGCGATGCAGCGGGATCAGGGACACCACGGGACAACCCCGGGAGGGCCTTGCGGCAGAACCAAGGCAGCGACGCGGCTGCAGGCTGGCAGCGCAGCGGGTCAGCGGCGTGACAGGTGCGATCATGCTGCATTGCAGCAATTCCCAGCCAGCGTGCTGCATCCCGCTGGCGAAACACTCTGTCTGGCTGCCCGAAGGCGCCGGGTGTTGCCCGGCCGGAGTTTTCGATATATCGTTTCGCACGTTTCGATATATCGAAAATACCCGATGAGTGCCACCGAACCCCGTCGCCGCCCTTCCCCCCGCCCCTTGGGCCGGGGCGACCTGCGCTTGCTGCTGCTGTCGCTGATCGGCCAGGCGCCGCGCCATGGCTACGAGCTGATCCAGCAGGTCAGCGAGATGTTCATGCGCGTCTACACGCCCAGCGCCGGCTCGGTGTACCCGCTGCTGGCCGACTTCGAGAACCAGCGCTGGGTGCAGGCCGAGGAGGAAGGTGGCCGCAAGCGCTACCACATCACCGCCGTCGGCCAGGCCCAGTTGAAGCTGCGCCAGGGCGAGGTGGACGACGCCCTGCTGCGTGCGCGCCACAGCGCGCGCGTGATCACCAAGGCCAACCTGCCGCCGTCGGTGCGCGAAGCCATGCGCGAACTCACCCATTCGATGATGCAGCGCCATGGCCGCTGGCAGGGTGCCAACGTCGAACGCATCACCGCACTGCTGGACGAGGCCACCGCGCTGGTGCGCGATACCCCGCCCGAGTAAGCCCTCCCCCTTTCGTTACGACCCAGCCAGAGCGATCCAGCCAGGTCACCCCGGCCCATGCCGTCACTGACCCCAGGTACTGCCATGTCCTTGCATGAAACCCAGTTGATCCGCTTCACTCCCCGCTTCCGCCACCTGCAGGTGCTGCGCAGCGAACGCCTGACCCCGAACATGCAGCGCATCGTGGTGGGAGGCGATGCGCTGGAAGGCTTCGACAGCCGCGCGCCGGACGACCACGTCAAGCTGTTCTTCCCCAACGCCGAAGGCCAGTTCGTGCTGCCGGTGCTGACCGAGCAGGGCCCGCGTTACCCGGAAGGCCAGCTGCCCTCGCCGGCCCGCGACTACACCCCGCGCCTGTACGACGCCGATGCCGGCGAGCTGGTGCTGGACTTCGTGCTGCACGGCGACGGCCCGGCCACACAGTGGGCCGCGCATGCCAAGGCCGGCGATGCACTGGTGGTGGCCGGCCCGCGTGGCTCGCATGTGATCGCCGACGATTTCGACGCCTATGTGCTGATTGGCGACGAAACCGCCCTGCCCGCCATTGCTCGCCGCCTGGAGGAGCTGCCCGAAGGCGCAGTGGCCGAGGTGTTCATCGAGATCCCGGAAGAAGGCGACCGCCAGCCGTTGCACAGCGCTGCACAGGTCACCGTGTCGTGGTTCGAGCGCAACGGCGTGGATGCGGCCACCAGCACCTTGCTGGAGGACGCGCTGGTCGACTTCGAGCAACCCGACGGCGATGCGTTCTACTGGATTGCCACCGAGTCCAAGCGCGCACGGATGATGCGCAAGTTCGTCGAAGGCCACCTGCAAGTGCCGAAGGACTGGACCCACGCCGCTGGCTATTGGAAGGCGAACCCGAACGACGCGGAATGAGTGGTGGAGAGCGGTTGCCTTCCGGCCGGCGTGTTTGGCTGCTTCGTCAGAAGCACCCCTCCCCAGCCCTCCCCTGCGCCGTTGGCGCAAGGGAGGGGGCAGGTCATGAGAAGCACCCCTCCCCAGCCCTCCCCTGCGCCGTTGGCGCAAGGGAGGAGGCAGTCATGTGCGGCCTTGCCTCACGGCAAGGCGGCCGCGCCGTGTCCCTTGCCGAACAGGAAGGTCAGGCCCAGCATCGGGCCGGACAGGTTCACGTCCAGTCGCCGCCCGTGCTCGCGGTAATCCACGCTCAGGTGGCGGTAGCCCATCGACAGGTACAGGTTGTCACGGGCCTGGTAATTGGCCAGCGCCAGCACCTGCCAGGTCACGTCCGACCCCACGCCGAAACCGCCGGCATCGGCGTACACCAGCGCTGACCAGCGCGGTGCCACGGCCTGCCGCCAGCGCGCGGCGATGACCGGGTCAACGAAGGAAAACTTCGACCGTGCCGAACCGATGCCGGTCACGTTCACCGCGGTGCTGACATCCCAATGCCGCAGTCCCGCCATCAGGTCCACCCCGGCCGCCTCGGTCGGTGCGAAGGCATAGCCGGCGGTCAGCGTGGCCGAGGTCTGGCGCACCTTCGCCCGCGCCGACAGGCCCATCGGCAGTGCGGCCGAATCGGACGTGGAGGCGTGGGTGAGGTCGGCCTGCAGCACGAAGCGGTCGCGCCGCGCGGTGGCGGTGACGAAGGCCGCCGCATCCAGGCTCTCGAACAACTCCGCGAACGACTTGTCCACGTCGGCGGCCGGCGCACTGCGGAACGGCCGCACCTGGCCTTCCAGGCCACTCATCCACACATACGGCGTGGCCTGAAAACGCCAGCGGCCGTCCTGCGCGGTCTCCTGCGCCTGCACCGCAGGCAGCGCGCCTGCGGCCAACAGCGGCACTGCAATGCAACGATGAATGGCCAGATGCCGCATGCCATGCCCTCCTTGTCGAAACACGCCCGTGGCCACCGCCGGTCAGATCCCCAGGAAGCGGAACGCCGGCGTCTCCTTGAACTGGTCATTCGCCTCACCGGCGTAGGTGGTGCGCTGGAACTCGCCCAGGTCCAGCCGCCGTACCTTGCCGCTGGCCTCGCTGAAGTCGAGCTTCTTCATGTCCACCCAGAACACGTTGGGCGTGAGTGCCGATTCGAAGAAGTACAGCAGGCGCTTCTGGTCGGCCACGGTGCGCCAGCGCGTGGAGGAGATGTTGGGCTGGTCCGGCGTGGTGATGCCGTACGGCACCGACACGTTGCGGATCACGCTGAACACGCTGGCGATGGATTCCACCGGGTCCTCGGCCTTGGGAATGGCGCTGACGTAGAACGACGCACGCGCGAAGCGATCGGAGGCACGGTTGGTGCCGGGCAACATCACGGTGCCGCCGATCTGCCGCCAGTAGCTTTCCAGCGCCAGCTGCTCCTCGAAGATCGGCGAGTTGGTCATCACCTGGTAGTCGCGGCTGTGGTGGATGACCTGCTTGCCCTTGATGTACTCGATGATGGCGCTGTCGCCGCTGGCATCGGAGATGGACAGGTGCAGCGTGGCCATGCGCTGCTCGCCGGGCGGGCTGTCGGAGACCAGCAGGAACGGTTCGCGCGAGAGCGCCTTCACCGCTTCGTCGACGCTGCCGAAGTTGTCCAGCACGTACTGCGTCCACGCCGCGATGCTCAGGCGCGGCTTGCCGGTGGTGCGCTCGGGGTATTCCGATTCGGCCAGCCACAACAGGTTGGCGACCAGCCCGGCTTCGTTCATGCCGTCGGTGGTGGAGATGTCGTAGGCACTGGCGATGACGCTGCCGTAGCGTGAGGTCCACTGCAGCGAGTTGGGCCCGGCTTCGCCACTGCGCTTCATGCCGCGCGGAAAGGTCCACAGGTGCGTGCCGGTGTCGATCTTGTAGTCCATCGAGCGCCCGGTGATCACTTCACCGTTGGCACCGTGATAGACGAAGCGTGTGCAGGCTTCGGCCTGCGGAAGGGCCAATGCACCACACAGGAACGTGGCACAGGCAGCGGCAATGGATCGTCTGATGCGCTTCATGGATCACTCCCCTAAAGTTGAACAGCACGTTGCATGCACGCCGGATCATGCCATCAATGTGTTGCGCGCCGGCGGCGCCGCATGCGCGGGTGTGATCGGCTTCGCAACCCGTTGCTGCATGCAGGCTGAAACCGCAGGAACGGCATCGTTCGGGATGATGGGGAATCTCACGCACGCACACATTGTCTCGGATCAATCGTGCGGCCATTGCCGGCTGGTATGCTCGGTCCAACCACCTCCGGTCGCAGACTCCCGGGTCCATGCATGAACCTGTTCCGCATCCACAAGGCGTTGTTGCCCGCCGCTTCCATTGTGTTCGCTGCGGCATTGGGTGGCTGCCTGACCACACCCGGGCCGACCATCGCCGGCGATGGCCGCTGCAGCGCGACCGACCTGCAATGGGCGGTGGGGCAGCCGGGCGACGAGGCCACCATGCGCCGGCTTTCGCGCGAAAGCGGTGCCGGCCTGGTCAACCCGATCACGCCGACCACCATCGTCTCGCGCGACATCCGCCAGGACCGCCTGCGGGTGTACCTGGACGCCGGGAACGTGATCACCGCCGTGCGCTGCGAGTAATCGCCGGCCGGCCGCCGCGCCGGACGGCATCCGTACAAAATGGCGCTGCTATGCTCAGCGCCCCTGTTGCCATTGGAATGCCCATGGAGCGCGCCACTTCCCTTCGTACGCTGCTGGTTGCCGCTGTGCTGGCAGCCGGCCTGAGTGCCTGCCAGAGCACGCCCACCCCGTCGGCCGCGCGCGACACCGACTTCGGCCGCTGCAGCGATGCCGGCGTGCAGTGGGCCGTGGGCAAGACCAACGACGAACCCACCATCCGCCGCCTGAAGCAGGAAAGTGGCGCCGGGCTGGTGAACCCGATCGGCCCGGGCACCATCGTCTCGCGCGACATCCGCCAGGACCGCCTGCGGGTGTACGTGGATGCGGGGAATATGATCACCGCGGTGCGCTGCGAGTAAGCGCGTTACCCCTCCCCGGCCCTCGCCCTGCCTGCGGCAAAGGGACGGCAGCGGCACTGCTCCCATCCAGAACAAAGGCCCGCCATTGCTGGCGGGCCTTTGTCATGTCGCATGCCGGCCGGGGCCGGCGCCGATTACTCGGCCTTGGCTTCTTCAGCCTTCGGGACCAGGGCTTCGGTGGTGATGCGCACCTTGATCTCGTCGCCGACGTTCGGCACGTAGGCACCCATGCCGAAATCGCTGCGCTTCAGGGTGGCGGTGGCGTCGAAGCCGACGGCCGGCACCTTGGCCATCGGGTGCTCGCCGGCACCGTTGACGGTCACGTCCAGCACGACCGGCTTGGTTACGCCCTTGACGGTCAGGTCACCGGTGACGGTCAGCTTGTTGGTGCCGGCCGCTTCCACCTTGGTGCTCTTGAAGGTGGCGGTCGGGAACTTGGCGGCGTCGAAGAAATCGGCGCTGCGCAGGTGTTCGTCGAACTTGGCGGTGAAGCTGTTCAGGCCCGACAGCGGCAGGGTCACTTCCACGGTCGACTTGGTCACGTCGGCGGCGTCGTACACCAGGGTGCCGTCGGCGTTGCCGAAGTGCGCGGTCGGGTTGGAGAAGCCCAGGTGGTTCCACTGCACCAGCACGTCGGTGTGGGTCGGGTCGAGCTTGTAGGTGCCGGCGGCAACCTGGATGGCGGCCGCTTCCGGCGCAGCCGGGGCAGCGGCGGCGGCTTCGGCCGGCGCAGCGGTTTCAGCCGGGGTGGCGGCCGGTGCGGCAGCCGGGTCGGCCGGCTTGGAGCAGGCGGTAATGGCGGCGGCCAGCGCCAGCGGGAGCAACAGCTTGGACAGGTTGGACATGGAACTCTCCTTGAGTACGGGAATGGGGAATGCAGGCAGTTTCAACATACCCGGCGTTGCCCGATGTGAGGGACGCCGCCGGTGCAACACTTACTCGATGCGCGCGGCTTCGTCGAAGGACAGCCGCGGCAGGCGCGGGAACACGCCGGACGGGTCGCCATAGCCCAGGTTGACGAGGAAATTGGACTTGATGGCGGTGCCGGCGAAGAACGCTTCGTCCACCTTGGCCGGGTCGAAGCCGGACATCGGGCCGGCATCCAGGCCCAGCGTGCGGGCGGCCAGGATCAGGTAGGCACCCTGCAGGGTGCCGTTGCGGAACGCCGCCTCGTGGCGGCCTTCGCGCGGGCCGTCGAACCAGGACTTGGCGTCGGCGTGCGGGAACAGGTACGGCAGCTTCTCGTGGAAATCCTGGTCGAAACCGATGATCGCCGTGACCGGCGCGGCCAGGGTCTTGGCCAGGTTGCCCTCGGACAGGGCCGGCGCCAGCTTCTGCTTGGCCTCGACGGACTTCACGAACACGAACCGTGCCGGGCTCGAGTTGGCCGAGGTCGGCGCCCACTTCAGCAGGTCGTACAGGGCACGCAGCTGGCTGTCCTCGACCGGGCGGTCCTGGAAGGCGTTCTGGGTACGGGCGGTGCGGAACAGCTGGTCAAGCGCGGCATCGTTGAAGATGTCGGACATGGAAACTCCGTGGTGAAAGGGCTACGGTCGTGCATTGCGCCGGAAAGCCCCGGACAATGGCAACGTCGATGCAAGGACGCAGTGTAGAACGCCCCGACTGTTGCAACACCCAGACTTACTGAAACGAATTAATGCCATACGCGAAACGATCGACGCTTCCCTGGACGATCACCGACGGCCGCGCCGGCAACGTGCGCCAGGCCGTGGCGTTGGCATCGACGCTGCGCCTGGGTGGCCAACAACGGCTGGCATTGCTGCCACAGGCGCCCTGGCGCTGGCTGTCGCCGCGGCTGCTGCCCGGCGCCGCGCACGGCTTTGGCCCCACCTTCGCCGAGCTGGCCGGCAACCCGCCGGGGCTGGCCATCGGCTGTGGTCGGCAGGCCGCGGCGGCGCTGCGGCTGCTGGGCCGCGGCGGCACCCGCACCGTGCAGATCCTGGACCCGCGCATCGGCGCGCGCCACTGGGACCTGGTGGTGGTGCCCGAGCATGACCGCCTGCGCGGCGACAACGTGCTCACCCTGCTGGGCAGCCTCAACCCGGTCAACGACGACTGGCTGGCCTGGGGCCGCGCGGCGTTCTCCAGCTTCGAACAACTGCCCGGCCCGCGCACCGCGCTGCTCGTCGGTGGCCCCACCGACCATGCGCCGTGGCAGGACGCCGACCTGCAGCCGCTGTTCGCGCAACTGGCCGCGCGCATCCGCGCCGACGGCGGCAGCGTGCTGGCGACCACCTCGCGGCGCACCCCGCGGGCGACCACGCAGGCCCTGCTGCGTGCCTTCGACGACGTGCCCGGGGTGATCTGGAGCGATGGTGGCGATGGTTCCAATCCCTATGCGGGGCTGCTGGGCTGGGCCGACCGCATCGTGTGCACGCCGGACTCGGTGAACCTGCTGTCCGAGGCCTGCGCCACGCGGGTACCGGTAGGCGTGCTGTTGGGGCAGCGCGCGCAGGGGCGGATGGCGCATTTCCAGGCCGCGCTGCGCGAACGCGGGCGGTTGCTGGACGGCCTGGCGGTGCTTGATCCGCCCACGCAGGAGGTCGAGCCATTGCGGGAGACGGCACGGATCGCGGCCGAAGTCCGCGCACGGCTGGGCCTGTAACCGGCCATGCCCCGCCGCGCGTGGCCCGGCGCCACGGTCTGCGCGAACGCAAGGCGGCCGTGCCGGCAGCCCCTGAACTAACGATTCCTTTTCGAATGCCATGCAAGGATGCGCGCCAATGAAACATTGCAGAACACGCCTGCTGACCGCCTGCATCGGGTTGTCCGCCCTCGCCGCACCGGCCTTTGCCCAGCAGGCCTGCGCACCGCGCTATCCGCCGCCCACCACCATCGCGGCGATGTTCGACATGGCCGCGGTCACCGCGGACACGCTCGATGCCCTGCCCGACGTGGACGTGGTGCTGGCCGCGCGTGGCGGCCAGGACCTGAGCAAGTACGGCCTGCGCCACAGCCACCTGGCCTTCCTGGTGCGCAATGACCAGGGCAGCTGGGACGTGGTGCACCTGCTCAACCGCTGCAAGACCGACCACTCCGACCTGTACCGCGAAGGGCTGGTCAACCTGGTCGGCGAAAGCTCGATCACCACCGACCTGCGCGTGGGCGTCCCGACGCCGGCGGTGCGCGGCGCATTGAAGGCGCTGCTGGCCGGCGCGGCACCGCAGGCCCGTGCGCTGCATGAGCCGCGCTACAGCATGCTGGCCTACCCCGGCAGCACCGAGTACCAGAATTCCAACCAATGGATCCTGGAGGTCACCGCCGCGGCGATGGCGCAGTCCGGCGACGGCACCGTGCTGGACGACCGCAAGCGCACCCTGGATTGGCTCAAGCAGCGTGGCTACACGCCCAGCCGCATGCACATCGGCATCGGCAAGCGCCTGGGTGCGCGGTTCTTCGCCGACAACGTGGCCGTCACCGACCATCCGGCCAGCGAGCGCATCTCCGGCAACTACTCGGTGGTGACGGTGGAGTCGGTGTTCGACTTCCTGCACCGCAGCGGCGCGTTGGAACGCGAGTTGTCCATTCCCCACCAGACCCCAGTGCCGGCGGTGACCGGCACGGCGTCCCCACGACAGGCGTCCTCCCCATGAAGCACCTGATCCGCAGCAGCGCACTCGCCTTCGCTGTCGTCGCCAGCCTGGGCCTGGCCAGCGCCCCCGCACAGGCGGGCATGGACGGGCTGAACCTCAACGGCTCGCAGGGCTCGGTGCTGGTGGCCGGCTTCAGCGCGGTGATGGTTGTGTCCGGGCCGATGTTCCTGTCGGCCGCCGGCGTGCGCGGCGCGGCCGACATGTCCAAGGCATCGCGCGAGCGCCGCGGGGAGAAGCGCCGCCTCAGCGCCGGGCACCTGCCGGACCTGGAGGTCAAGTCGATCGAGACCGCGGCCGATGGCGGCCGCCGGGTGGCGCTGGAAGACCCCGGCAATCCCGAGAACCGCGCCACGCTGGAATGGCCCAAGCGCGAGGACGACCCCGCGGCCGGCTTCCGCGTGGGGGCGATGATCGCCTTCCAGCCCAGCCCGCAGGGCGCCGGCTGGATGCTGCGCGATACCGAGGGCACGGCGCTGGCGTTCGTGCCGAGCATCGAAGCGGTGGATGAAAGCCGCACCCGCATGTTGTGAACCCGTCGTTTCTCTTTCCCCAGGAATTCCCATGAAGACCCCGCTTACCCTGTTTGTCGCCAGCGTCGCCGTGACCTGCCTGCTGGCGGTGGCGCCGGCACGCGCCGGCGAAGGCATGAACAAGTCCGAGATCAGCACGCTGGTGGTGTCGGCGGGCGCCTCGATGCTGGTGTCGGCGCCGTTGTTCCTGGCCGCCGGCGTGAGCGGCAAGGCCGGCGAGTCGTCCACCCGGGCGCGCAATGACCGCCAGGCACGGCGCCTGACCGCCGGCCCGCTGCCGGACATGCAGGTGAAGTCGATCACCGAAGCAGCCGATGGCGGCCGCACCGTCGCGCTGGAAGACCCGAGCAACGCGGAGAACACCGCGCAGCTGCATTGGCCGCAGCGCGAGGACAACCCGGCCGCCAACTTCAACGTCGGCCAACGGGTCGCCTTCACGCCCAGCCCGCAGGGCGCCGGCTGGATGCTGCGCGCCGAGGACGGCGCGGTGCTGACCTTCGTGCCGACCGTCGAAGCCTCCGACGACAGCCGCACGCAGGTGCTTTGACGGGGGAAGGCTTACCCCTCCCCAGCCCTCCCCTGCGCCTGCGGCGCAAGGGAGGGGGCAAAAGCGGCTTTCGCTGCCATCGGTAAGCCCATGCAGAACCGCTCCCTCCCTTGCGCCGCAGGCGCAGGGGAGGGTTGGGGAGGGGTGCGGTTTGACCCCCGGCGGCCCCCTGCTCAAGCTGCCCTCACCCCAACCCCTCTCCCGCAGGCGGGAGAGGGGCTTTGTGCGCATCCCCTGGCGACGGGGTCTGGGCCGCCTTTACATGGCGGCCAGCAACCTGCGGGTACAATGCGCCCCTGCCTTGCTGCCCGTCCGGGCGCGGCTACCCCCCTTTCCCTTGTCGATGCGGCGCCTCACGGTGCTGCCCGTAGTGCCCATGTCCCCACATCCGTCCATCCGTTTCGCCCCGCTCACCCCCACCTCGCTGCTGCTGGCAGTGCTGGCGATGGGCGCCGTGGTGCTGGGCTCGAACGTGCTGGTGCAGTACCCGATCAATGACTGGTTGACCTGGGGTGCCTTCAGCTACCCGGTCGCGTTCCTGGTCAGCAACCTGATCAACCGCCGCTTCGGCCCGCAGGCCGCGCGCCGCGTGGCCTGGGCCGGTTTCGCGGTGGCGGTGGTGCTGTCGGTCTGGATCGCCACCCCGCGCATCGCGGTGGCCTCGTGCCTGGCCTTCATCTGCGCGCAGCTGCTGGACATCACCGTGTTCGACCGCCTGCGCGTGGGCAACTGGTGGCGCGCACCGATGGTGGCCACCACCTGCAGCGCCACGTTGGACACGGCCATCTTCTGGTCGATCGCCTTCGCCGGTTCGCAGCTGCCGTGGGTCAGCTGGGCGGTCGGCGACTGGCTGGTCAAGCTCGGCATCGGCCTGTGCCTGCTGGCGCCGTTCCGTGCCCTGCTGTGGAAGATGGCACCGGTGAAGCAGTAACCGCCAGGCGCCTCGCCGCCGGCGTGCCTCACTCCCCGGCGCCGCCCGGGAACACCAGGCCCTTGCCCACCGCCGCGGCGGTGATCGCCGCACAGGCGGCCTGGATCTCCGCCGTCGGCACCGCCATGCGCGGGCGCCGGTCCAACGTGCAGCCCAGCCCCACGTCCAGCAGCGTCGCGTGCGCATCGTGCAGCGCCGCCGCGGTGTCTTCCTGCAGCCAACCGACGCCGGCCAGGGCGGTGATCAGGCGTGGGGTCTGCCGGGGCCCGCACAGCGCGTGATGCTCCGCGGCCTGCGACAGCACACCGGTCTGCAGCACGAACTCCAGGTCGACCAGCCCGCCCGCGCCCTGCTTCAGGTCCAGCCGCCCGGCATCGCTGCGGTCCAGTTCGGCGCGCATGCGGCCGCGCATCTTCATCACGTCGCCGAACAGGGTTTCCGCGTCGCGCACCCGGCCCAGCGTGGCGTCGCGCACCTGCTCGAAATCGGCCAGCAGCGACCCGGTGCCGGCAACCCCGCGCGCGCGTACCAGCGCCTGGTGTTCCCAGGTCCAGGCACGCTCGCGCTGGTACTCGGTGTAGCTGGCCAGCGAAGACACCAGCGCACCCTTGCCACCGTCCGGGCGCAGCCGCACGTCGATGTCGTACAGGCGCCCGGCGGCGGTCACCGCCGACAGCAGCGCCATCACCTTCTGCGCCAGGCGTGCGAACCAGCGGCCGCTTTCCAGCGGTCGCTTGCCATCACTCTCCTCGGCCTCGGCCGGATGGTCATACAGGAACACCAGGTCCAGGTCCGAGCCGAAGCCCAGCTCCTCGCCGCCCAGGCTGCCGTAGCCGATGATCACGAAGCGCCCGCCCGGCACCTCACCGTGTGCATGGCGCATGTCCGCGCGCGCCATCTCCAGCACGGTGACCACCACGGCATCGGCCAGCTGCGCCAACTGCAACGTGCAGTCCACCGCACGCTGGCGGCCATCGTGGAAGGCCAGCGCCATGCGGAAGCTCAGCGCCAGGCGCACTTCATTGAGCGCGCGCAGCGCCGCTTCCGGGTCGTCGATGGCCAGCGCGGCCGAACAGGCGTCCTGCATTTCCTGCGCCTCGGGCATCGGCCCGGCCACGCGCGTGTCCAGCAGTTCGTCCAGCAACAGCGGGAACGCCACCAACCGTTCGGACAACAGCGCGCTGCGCGCCAGCACGTTGACCAGGCGGGTCAGCGCGCTGGGCTGTTCGTCCAGCAATGCCAGGTAGCTGGTGCGGCGCAGGATCGACTGCAGCAGCCCGAGCACGCGCCGCAGCGCGGCGTCCGGCTGCGGTGAGCGGGTAGCCGCATGCAGCAGCGCCGGCAGCACCCGGTCCAGCCGCGCGCGGGCGTTGTCCGAGAGCGACTTCACGCCCAGCGACTGGGCGAACTCACGCAGCGACTGGTCGGCACCGGCCGCATCGGCGAAACCGGCCTCGGCCAGCACCTCGGCGCTGCCGCCACCGGGCAGCACGCGCCAGTAGCTGGCCAGCGCATCGGGCGCGGCCTGGCCTTGCCGCGGGGCCAGCAACGCGCCGAACTCGGTGCCCACGCGCTGGCGCTGCGCATCCAGCGCCTGCAGCAACGCCTCCCAGTTGGCGTAGTCCAGGCCCAGCGCGATGCGCTCGCGGTCCAGCGGGTCGGTCGGCAGGCTGTGGGTCTGCGCATCGCGCAGCATCTGCAGGCGGTTTTCCACGCGCCGCAGGAAACGGTAGGCGCTGATCAGGTCCTGGCCATCCTGCTCGGCCATCTGCCCGGCATCCATCAGCGCGCGCAGTGCCGGCAGCAAGCGCCGTTCGCGCAGCGCCGCCTCGCGGCCGCCGCGGATCAACTGCAGCGCCTGGGCCAGGAACTCGATCTCGCGGATGCCACCGGGGCCGCGCTTGATGTCGTCCACGCGGTCCTTGCGCGCGACCTCGGCGGTGATGGCCGCCTTCATCTCGCGCAGGCCATCGAGTGCGGTGAAATCCAGGTAGCGGCGATAGACGAACGGCCGCAGCGTTTCCAGCCAGGCCTCGCCGGCGGCGATGTCACCGGCCACCGCGCGCGCCTTGATCCAGGCATAGCGCTCCCAGTCGCGGCCCTCGCGCTGGAAGTACTGGTCCATGCCGGCGAACGACAAGGCCACCCGCCCGGCGGTGCCGAATGGGCGCAGGCGCAGGTCGACGCGGTGGCAGAAGCCTTCGGCGGTGGTTTCATCCAGCAGCCGAGCCAGGCGTTGGCCCAACCGCGCGAAGTACTCCTCGGCCGCCAGCGGACGCGCGCCATCGGACTCGCCGCCTTCCGGGTAGGCGTAGACCAGGTCGATGTCGGAGGAGAAATTCAGCTCACCGCCGCCGAGCTTGCCCAGCCCGAACACCACCAGCCGCTGCACGCCGCCGTCGGCGCTGCGCACCACGCCGTGGCGGCTGGCGAATTCCTGCTCCAGCGCGGCCAGCGCCAGCTGCAGGCAGTCCTCGGCCAGCCGGGTGGCCCCGGCCAGGGTGGCGTCCACGTCATCCAGCCCCTGCAGGTCGCGCCAGATCAACCGGGTGGAGGCCGCCGCGCGGTAGCGGCGCAGCTGGGTGGGCCAGGCGGTGGGCTGCAGCGGGTCCAGTTCGGGCAACGGGACCGGGGCCGGATCGGGGGCGGCCAGCCGCTCCAGCAGCTCCGGCTGCCGGCACAGCGTGTCGATGGCGAAGTCGCTGGCGATGGCCAGCCGGCGCAGCCCCGCCTCGACGTCCTGCGACGGCGGCCAGCGCGCCGGGTCCGGCAACGCCAGCTTGAGGCGGGCCAAGGCCCGGTCAATCACCGGGGCAACGTATTCAGGAACTGCGGCGGGGGAATTTTCCATCCGCCGATTCTGGCATCTGCGCATGCCAGCGGTCGCCATCTGCGGCGATCGGCCATTAAAAAAGCCCGCTGACAGCGAACTGTCAGCGGGCTTTGCTCCCTCCCCCACGTCGGGATGCAGGGCGATCGTGCGGCCTGCGGAAGCAACTTGCACGCTGCAGTGCAAAACAGTACTTGGCGGTACAAGAGCCTGCGCGCCACAAAAACCATCCCACCAAGGTAGAACCCCCCAGCCCCGCGGGAAGGGCGATAATCGACGGTCCCCACAACAACCCGTAGTCGTCATGTCTGTCGAACGCATCCTGGACGCGCGCCTGCGCGACCGCATCGTCTCCGCCGAACAAGCCGCGGCGCTGATCCAGCCGGGCGAAACCGTCGCCATGAGCGGCTTCACCGGTTCGGGCTACCCCAAGGCGGTGCCGATGGCGCTGGCCAAGCGCATCGAGGACGTGCATGCGCAGGGCCTGCCGTTCCAGATCAAGCTGATGACCGGTGCCTCCACCGCCCCGGAACTGGACGGTGCGCTGGCCAAGGCCGACGGCATCGCCATGCGCATGCCGTTCCAGACCGACCCCGATGCCCGCAAGCGCATCAACGACGGCAAGCTGGACTACATCGACATCCACCTCTCGCACGTCGCCCAGCACGTGTGGTTCGGTTTCTACGGCGAGATCGACACCGCCGTGGTCGAGGTCTCGGCCATCCGCGCCGATGGTGCGTTGGTGCCGTCCACCTCGGTCGGCAACAACAAGACCTGGCTGGACCTGGCCAAGAAGGTGATCATCGAGGTCAACGAGTGGCAGCCCGCCGACATCGAGGGCATGCACGACATCTACTACGGCACCGCGCTGCCGCCGCACCGCAAGCCGATCCCGCTGATCCACGCCAACGACCGCATCGGCCAGACCACGCTGGACGTGGACCCGGACAAGATCGTGGCGGTGGTGCGCACCAATGGTCCGGACCGCAACAGCCCGTTCAAGCCGATCGACGAGGACAGCCGCCTGATCGCCGGCCACCTGATCGAGTTCCTCAAGCACGAAGTGGCCAAGGGCCGCCTGCCGCACAACCTGCTGCCGCTGCAGTCCGGCGTGGGCAACATCCCCAACGCCGTGCTGGCCGGCCTGGCCGACAGTGGCCTGCGCGGGCTCAGTGCGTTCACCGAGGTGATCCAGGACGGCATGCTGGACCTGCTCAAGTCCGGCGTGCTCGAGTACGCCTCGTGCACCGGCTTCGCGCTGAGCCCGGAGGCGAACGAGGAGTTCAAGCGCAACATCCGGTTCTACCGCGACCGCATCATCATGCGCACGCAGGAAATGTCGAACCACCCGGAGCTGGTGCGCCGGCTGGGCTGCATCGGCATGAACGGCATGATCGAGGTGGACATCTACGGCAACGTGAACTCCACCCACGTCATGGGCAGCCGCATCATGAACGGCATCGGCGGTTCGGGCGACTTCACCCGCAACGGCTTCCTGTCCACCTTCCTGAGTCCGTCGATGGCCAAGGGCGGCAGCATCTCGGCGATCGTGCCGATGGTCAGCCACGTCGACCACACCGAGCACGACGTCTCGATCATCGTCACCGAGCAGGGCCTGGCCGACCTGCGTGGCCTGCCGCCGCGCGCCCGCGCCCGCCAGGTGATCGACAACTGCGCGCACCCGGGCTACCGCGACCAGCTCAACGACTACTTCGACCGCGCCTGCCGCGACAGCTACGGCAAGCACACCCCGCACCTGCTGCCCGAAGCGCTGTCCTGGCACCAGCGCTACATCGACACGGGCAGCATGAAGGCCTGAGCAGGGCCCGCGGCAGCGGGCATGCAGTCGCAGCACCGAAGCAGCCGACGGCCCCGCCGCCGGCTGTTTTCATGTGGGAGCGGGGGCACCGACAGGCGCGGACTGCCAGATCCGGCCAGCTCATGCTGCAACGCAGCAGTTACACTGGCACCCGGATGCAGGAGAGAGGCGCCACGCTGGCGCCCGCCGAAGGCGCAGGCTCCCATGATCGCTCAGGCCGGTGGGCTGGAATCCCACCAACCATGCATCCGACACGCCGAGCTGGAGAGAGGTCGCTGGGCACCGTCCGCGCGATCCGCCGAAGGGGCACGCGGCCATCGCCGCTGAACTCTCAGGCACAAGGGACAGCGGGAGCGGCACCGGTCAACGCAGTCCCATCCTTGCCCAGGCAAGGGTGGCGGCAGGCGCGTGGCCGGCCCCACCGCTCTGCCTGGAACCCACAGCATGCTGCTCTCCCTCATCTACCTGATCGCCATTTCCGCCGAAGCCATGACCGGCGCGCTGGCCGCCGGCCGGCGCCGCATGGACCTGTTCGGCGTGGTCATGATCGCCTGCGTCACCGCCCTGGGCGGTGGCTCGCTGCGCGACATCCTGCTCGGCCACTACCCGCTGGGTTGGGTGAAGCACCCCGAGTACCTGGGCTTCACCGTCTGCGCGGCCTTGATCGCCACCTGGCTGGCGCGCTGGATGCACCATTTCCGCCGCACCTTCCTGGTCCTGGACGGGCTGGGCCTGATCGCCTTCACCCTGATCGGCTGCGCCATCGCGCGCGAGGCCGGGCATGCCCCCCAGATCGTGCTGATCGCCGGCATGCTCACCGGCGCGTTCGGCGGCGTGCTGCGCGACATCCTCTGCAACGAGGTGCCGCTGATCTTCCAGAAGGAGCTGTACGCGATCATCTCGCTGCTCACCGGTGCGGCCTACCTGCTGTTGCTGCACTGGCAGGTGGCCGACGACACCGCGATCGTGTGCTGCCTGCTGGGCGGTTTCGCACTGCGCCTGCTGGCCATCCGCTACCGCTGGGAGATGCCCAAGTTCGTCTACCAGGATGAGGTGCATTGAGCTGGCTGGTTTTGCCCTCACCCCAACCCCTCTCCCGCGTGCGGGAGAGGGGCCAGGTTCACGACAGTTTGAAGTGATCGGCGCAACTGCAGTTTCAAAGCCCCTCTCCCGCACGCGGGAGAGGGGCTGGGGTGAGGGCAAAACCCAACTACCCCGCCGTCTTGTCCTTCACCGTCGTGCTCGGCCCATTGCCCTTGACGCTGGTGATGCCGGCCTCGCGCGCGGCCTGCGATGCGTACAGCTGGCTGCTGCCGATCACCTGGTGGTTGGCGGCCTTGAGATTGAAATGGTGTCGACCATCGCTGCTGGTCTTGCGCTCGTAATGCGCTTCATCGGGGCTGTTCTTCTGCACCGAGGCGATGCCGTTCTCGGCCGACGCGCGCGTGGTGTAGCGCTCGCTGGTGAGGATCACCTCGGCGTTGCCTGCCTTGAGCACGAAGTAGAACTGCCCGTCCTTGCTCTTCTCCAACTCGTACCAACCTGCCATCACGAACCCTCCGCTTGAGGACGATGCCGACATGCCGCTGGACAGCCGCATGCGTGGCTGTGGTGCCCGGCTGCCCGGGCGTTGGCGCCGCCCGGAACGGCGGCTGCAAGCCAGACTCTACCTCAATCCCCGGCCCGCTCCAGCCACGCCAGCTTGTGCTGGCGGGGGAGCTGCTTGATCTGCCATTCCGCGCGCGAGGCGGCGGCACGGTCGGCGTACGGGCGCATGCCCAGTACCCGCAGCGGCGGGTGCGCGCGCGTGTAACGCGCGCCCTTGCCGGCCAGATGGGCCTGGAAGCGCGCCTGTACATCGGTGCTGATACCCGCGTAGTAGCTGCCATCGCGGCATTCCAGCAGGTACAGGAACCAGGCACCGTTACCCACGCGCGCTCCCGCCCGCTGTTACAGGCTCGCCGCGTCGGCGATCTTGCACAGGCCTTCACCCACCGCCTTGTTGGAGGTCAGCTGGCCGCCCTTGATGCTGAAACGCACCTCGACGCGGATGGTGCCGTCGTTCTGGCGGCGCACGGTGGTGCGCAGCGGCACGGTGGAGCCACCGCCACCGCGCACCGTCTGCTCGGCGGCGATGTAGCCGGTCTGCTCGTTCGGCGAGACACCCACCAGCCCCTCGGCCTCGATCGCGGCCACGGTCTTGCGGAAAGCCTCGGGGTAGCTGATGCCTTCGTGGTCGGTGGAGGCCAGGAACTGCTTGCCGGTGGTGAAGCCACCGCTCACCGCCAGGTTCTGCAGGCAGCCACTGCCCGAATCCACGACTTCCCTCTTGGCCATCGCCACGGTCGGCACCAGCATCATTGCCAGCACCATACTGCACGTACGGATACGCATCACTTCCTTCTCCATAAGCGGTGATTTCTAGGCTTCCTGCCGCGTGAGGCGCTCTCCCCTGAGACCACAGCAGGCGGGAGGCGTTGCGCCTCCCGCCGCGTAAATTACTTGGACTGGCCGGTGCGTGCCAGTGTGGCTGTCACGCTTGGCCCAGTCAGGCAGCCGCTTCCAGCTGTGCCTGGCGGCGCCCACGCACGGCCTCGGCCAGCCGCTCAAGCACCTGCACGGTGCTGTCCCAGTCGATGCAGCCGTCGGTGATGCTCTGCCCGTAGACCAGCGGCTGGCCCTGGACCAGCTCCTGGCGGCCGGCCACCAGGTGGCTCTCGATCATCACCCCGACGATGCGCTGCTCACCGCCCTCCAGCTGGCCGGCGATGTCCTCGATCACGCGCGGCTGGTTCTCCGGCTTCTTGCTGCTGTTGGCGTGGCTGGCATCGATCATCAGCCGCGCCGGCAGCTGCGACTTGCCCAGCACCTCGCTGGCCGCCTGCACGCTGGCCGCGTCGTAGTTGGGCGCCTTGCCGCCACGCAGGATCACGTGGCAGTCCGGGTTGCCCTGGGTGGCCACGATGGCGGTGCCGCCCTCCTTGGTCACCGACAGGAAGTGGTGCGGGTGCGAGGCCGCGCCGACCGCATCGGCGGCGATCTTCACGTCACCGGTGGTGCCGTTCTTGAAGCCCACCGGGCACGACAGCCCGGAGGCCAGCTCGCGGTGCACCTGGCTTTCGGTGGTGCGCGCGCCGATCGCGCCCCAGGCCACCAGGTCGGCGATGTACTGCGGCGAGATCACGTCCAGGAACTCCACGCCGGCCGGCAGGCCGAGGCGGTTGATGTCGCGCAGCAGGCCGCGCGCCACGCGCAGGCCCTTGTTGATGTTGAAGCTGCCGTCCAGGTCCGGGTCGTTGATCAGGCCCTTCCAGCCGACCGTGGTACGCGGCTTCTCGAAGTACACGCGCATGACGATCTCCAGCTCGCCGCCCAGTGCATCGCGCAGCGGACGCAGGCGCTGGGCGTACTCCATCGCCGCGACCGGGTCGTGGATGGAACACGGGCCGACCACCACCGCCAGGCGGTCGTCCTGGCCGTGCAGGATGCGGTGCAGCGCGGCGCGGGCGTCGGCCACGGTCTGCGAGGCCTCCTCGTCGCAGGGCAGCAGCGACAGCAGCTGGGCCGGAGGGGTCAGCGGTTCAAGTTTGCGGATGCGCAGGTCGTCGGTGTGGGGGGGCATTGCGGGGGTCTCCAATCCAGATCGTGAAGGGTGTGGCCCCAGCGCTGGCGGCATGAAAAAAGCCGCCAGGTTCGCTGGCGGCTTTTCGGGAATGCGTCTGAAGGTTTCTTCAGGGTGAGCGCAGTCCTTCCTCCGCCAGCGGCTTCGGAAAGTAATACCAAAAGTAAAAGCTGGCGCGGGCTGCGTTCATGGGATGCATTGATAACACGCTTTTTTGTGCAATGCGACAGTTACAGCCGCAACGGACGCGGCGGTGGTTGCGTTCATCCAGCGCCGTCGTGGGCCGCCCCCGGTCGCCCGCGCTTCACCCCGGCGGCCACATACTGCAGCGCAGTCCACTCCTGTCCCACATGCCGATGAGCACCCCGAGCCCCGACCTGCTGCAGATCGCCTGCCCGCACTGCAATGCCATCAACCGCGTGCCGGGCACGCGGCTGGCGCAGTCGCCTGCGTGCGGCCGCTGCCACCAGGCCCTGTTCACCGCCGTGCCGATCGCCCTGGACGAGGCAGGCTTCCAGGCACATGCGCTGCGCTCGCAAATTCCGCTGCTGATCGACTTCTGGGCGGCATGGTGTGGCCCCTGCCGGCAGATGGCACCGGAGTTCGCCAAGGCTGCCGCGCAGCTGGAACCGCACATGCGGCTGGCCAAGGTCGACACCGAAACGCAGCCGGCGCTGGCCGCGCGCTTTGCCATCCGCAGCATCCCGACCATGGTGCTGCTGCAGGACGGACGCGAGATCGCGCGCCAGTCCGGCGCGATGTCGGCCAGCCAGATCGTGCAGTGGGCCCGTCGCTGACGACGGCATCGAGCACACATGGCAGGTCTGCGCCAATGGGCCAGGGAGCTGAAGCGACAGACGCTGGTCGTCTACTTCGTGGCGCGCGACCCGCGCACGCCATGGCCGCTGCGCCTGCTCGCCCTCGGGATCGCGGCGTACGCACTGAGCCCGATCGACCTCATCCCGGACTTCATCCCGCTCCTGGGCTATCTCGACGACCTGGTGATCGTGCCGCTCGGTCTGCTGCTGGTGCTGCGCCGGGTGCCGGCAGAAGTACTCGATGACGCCCGGCAGCAGGCTGCAGCCGCGGCGACACGGCCGGTCAGCCGCGCCATGGCCGCCATCATCGTGGTCGCCTGGGTCGCATCGCTGACGGCGCTGGGGGCATGGCTCTGGCGGTCGATGCCGGCCTGATTCCTGCCTGGACGTGCGTTCGCGCGTAGCAACCTGATCCAGGCGATGCCGTGCGTTCATCGTTCGAGCGGACCACGGTCGTTGGCGTCCGGCTGTTGCCGCAGTACGCCGTGGCAAGGCCGTTGGTGTGGCGTTGTTTCCTGACGGAACAACGGCGACTGTAACCCCGTTGTCCCGAAACAGAACGATGGAAACCACGCAGGAATGCGGGCCACGCGTGGTTGGCGATGCCGCGCATTACAGCTGCCGGGCGACTCCCCATACTGGACTGCCCCCGCCACTCCGCCACGCGCATGCGTACCGAATCCCGGTTGCTCCAGATGTTCGTCGCCGTGGCCGACGCGCTGTCCTTCACCCGCGCGGCCGACGCCCTGCACGTTGCCCAGCCATGGCTGTCCGCGCAGATCCGCAAGCTCGAACGGCAGTTGGGCTTCGAGCTGTTCATCCGCGACAGCCGGCACGTCGCGCTGAGCGAACAGGGGGCCGCGCTGCTCGCGCCGGCACGGGCGGTGATGCAGGCACTGGATGCGTTCAACGCCGGCGCGCTGCTGCTGCGCCGGCAGCAGGAGTGGCCGCTGCTGCGGATCGGGCTGCCACCGTATTCGCACCTGTTCGCCGAACGCGTGGTGCTGCTGGAACGTTTCGCGCAGATCCATCCACGACTGCGCATCGAGACCGTGGTCGGCTGGAGCCCGGAGCTGGTCGAGAAGGTGGCCGACGAGAAGCTGGACATGGCGTTCGTCGTTGGCGAGGTGATCGATCCGGCACTGGAGTACCGCGTCGTGGCCCAGTCCAGCTGCGAACTGCTGTGCCGACGGGACGACCCGCTGGCATCGCTGGACGCGGTCAGCGACCGCGACCTGCATGGCAGGACGGTGCTGGTCTTCGAGCGTGCCCTGAACCCACCGCTGTACGACCAGTTGTTCAACGGTCCCAAACGCGCCGGCGCGGTGTTGCGCGTGGACCACGAAATGATGAGCGACCTATGGCTGGAGCACATTCTGGCCAACCGGGCGCTGGGCCTGAACTTCATCCGCCGTCCTCCTGCGCAGTTGCAGGAACAGCTCTGCGCACGGCCGATGATCGACCAGCGCCCGGTGCTGCTGCGGCTGGCGCGCCGCCGTGGCACTCCCCATCCGGCCACGGAACTGTGCTGGCGCACGGCATCGGCGTTCGAGGGCATCGCCGATGCCGGCTGAGCGCCGCAGGCAAGAGCAAACGCGTCTGGATGGCCATGCTTTTCGTATTGGACGCGTCCCCCGCCGGTTCCGATAGTGCATTGCATGCCGCGTCTTCTTGAACCTGTTCACGTCCTGCACGGACACGTCCGAACAACGGGCCGGGCGCACGCCGCCCAGGTGCGTGAACAGCTTCAAGCCGGCGCATGGCGTGCGCCCCCTCAGGTGTCCTGACCTCATCCGCTACCGCACGTGGCCCGCGCGTCCGTGCCCGCGCGGGCAACAACCGTCGCGTGCCGGCGGCGCCCGACTGCAGGAGAACTCCCCCATGAATGCACGATTGAATGCACACGCCGATGCACCTGCCTCGCTCGATGGGTTGCTGCGCCCCCGCGCCATCGCGCTGGTGGGCGCCACTGAACGCTCCCGCTGGTCCAACGGGGCATTCGCCAACCTCGGCGAACTTGGCTACGAAGGCCAGGTACACGTGGTCAACCCGCGCGGCGGCTCCATCCACGGGCTGCGTGCCGCCGCCTCCTGCCGGGCGATCGGCGAACCGGTGGACGCAGCCCTGCTGATGGTGCCTGCGCACGCCATCGAGGATGCCTTCGCCGACCTGCACGAGGCGGGCATCGCCAATGCGGTGATCCTGACCTCCGGTTTTGCCGAGACCGGCGATGAGGGCGCACGACGCCAGGCCACGCTGGCGGGCCTGGCACGGCAGCATCGCGTCAACCTGCTCGGGCCGAACTGCCTGGGGCTGATCAACTACATCGACCGCATCGCGCTGTGGACGATCGGCCTGCCTACCCGCCTGACCGGCAATGTCGCGTTGATCTCGCAGAGCGGTGCCACCGCCAGCTACATCGCCGACCATGCCGGCCGCCAGGGCGTGGGCCTGAGCTACATCGTCTCCACCGGCAATGAAGCCGACCTCAGCGTGGCACGCCTGGTCGACTTCATGGTCGATGACGAAGCCACCCGGGTCATCTGCCTGTTCCTGGAAACCACGCGCGACACCGCGACGCTGGCAGCCGCAGCGCGGCGCGCCTTGGCCGCCGGCAAGCCGGTGGTGGCGTTGAAGATCGGCACCAGCGCGGTCACCGCGAAAGCCGCGCAGGCGCATACCGGCTCGCTGGTCGGCGATGACCGGGTGTTCGACGCCGCCTGCCGGCAGCTGGGCATCATCCGCGTACATTCGATCGACGACCTGGTGGCCACCGCCGCATTGCTGTCGCGCCTGCGTCCGCGCGGTGGTGGCAACGTCGCCGCCATCGCCATTTCCGGCGGCATCTGCGAGATCGCCGCCGACCGCGCCGAAGCCAGCGGCCTGGCACTGCCCGAGTTGTCCGTGCGCAGCCGTGATGCGTTGGGCGACGTGATGCCGTCCTTCGGCACACCGCACAACCCGCTGGACCTCACCGGCGCGGCCATCCTCGACCCGGCGCTGTTCGCGCGCAGCATCGAGGTGCTCGACCAGGACCCCGACATCGGGCTGATCGCCTGCCTGTACGACCTGCCCACCGAGCCCCGCCATGGCTACAGCCAGCAGGTGATCCAGCAGGTAGGGCAGGCGTTCTCCGCCGCCAGCACGCCCGGCGTGCTACTCAGCATCGCACCGCGACCGGTGCCGGATTTCAGTCAGATGCTGGCCGAGCACCATGGCCTGGTCTATCTGGGCGTGGGCCTGGACCGCGGCGTGGCCGCCATCGCCCAGGCCCAGTGGTGGGCACGACAACATCCTCTTTCCCCGCAGCCATCCCGCGCCGCGCTGCCGGCCGGCGAAGACATGCAACGCCTGCGGTCGGAGCGGGAGACGCTGGATTTCCTGGTGACCCAGGGCGTGCCGGTGGTGCCGGCGCGCATGGCGACCGACCCGGTGCAGGCGCAAGGCCATGCCGCCAGCTTCGACGGCCCGGTGGTGCTGAAGATCGCTTCGCCCGACATCGCCCACAAGAGCGACGTCGGCGGCGTGCGCCTGGACGTGGCCGTCGAAGAAGCCGCCGACGCGTACCAGCAGCTGCGCCATGCGGTTGCGTCCGCGCGGCCCGATGCACGCATCGATGGCGTGCTCGTTTCGCCGATGCGCCGCCACGGCATCGAGCTGCTGGTGGGCGTGGTGCGCGACCCACAGTGGGGGCCGGCACTGGCGGTCGGCCTGGGCGGGGTCTGGGTCGAACTGTTCAAGGACAGCAGCCTGCGCCTATTGCCGGTCAGCGCCGAGGATGTGCTGGCGATGCTGGGCGAGCTGCGCTGCTCGGCGCTGCTGGATGGGTATCGCGGCGGACCGGTCGTGGACCGTCGCTGGCTGGCCGAAGTGATCGCGCGCATCGGTGATGCCGCCCTCGCCCTGGGGCCGGACCTGGCGTCACTGGAGGTCAATCCGCTGCTGGCCAGCGGCGGGCGGGTCGAGGCACTGGACGGCTTGGCGGTCTGGAACACCCCCGCCGAGCCCGCCCGATGAGCAGCCCTGCCACCCAGCCGGTGATCGTCGGCATCGGCGAATGGCTGGACCGCCCGGCCGATCCACGCGACGGGCTGGAGCCGGTCGACCTGATGCTGCGTGCCGCGCGCGTGGCCGAGGACGATGCACGTGCACCGCTGCTGCAGCAGGTCGATTCACTGGATGTGGTGAACCTGTCCAGTTGGCGCTACCGCAATGCGCCGGGCCTGTTGGCCGAATGCCTGGGCATTGACCCGTCGCATCGCGCGTATGGCGCGGTGGGCGGCGAGAGCCCGTTGCGGCTGATCCAGGACGCCGCCGAACGCATCATCGATGGCCAGAGCCGGGTCGCGCTGATCTGTGGCGCCGAATCCCAGTCCACCGTCGGCAAGGCCGCGGCGCAGGGGATCCCCCTGCCCTGGACACGCTGGGCCGAGGATGGACCGGCGCCGCTGCGCGGCCACACGCTGGTGCATCCGCTGGCCGCCGCGCTCGGCTGCGACCGGCCCGCCACGGTCTATCCGTTCTATGAAACGGCCAGCACGGCCCACTGGGGACAGACCCCGTCCGCGGCGCAGCGCGAGAGCGGCGAGCTGTGGAGCCGCTATGCGCGGCATGCCGCCGGCAATCCCTGCGCGTGGCTGCGCGAGCCGTACAGCCCGGCCGATGTCACCACGCCATCGGAACAGAACCGCTGGATCGCCTGGCCGTACACCAAGCGCATGACCGCCAATCCGCAGGTCAACCAGGGGGCGGCCGTGCTGGTGACCAGCCTGGCGCTCGCGCGCCGCGCCGGCCTGCCCGAAGAACGCCTCGTGCACATCTGGGGCGGCGTGCAGGCCAACGAGCCCGGCGACTTCCTGGCACGCGACCACTACTGGGAAAGCCATGCCCAGAGCACGGTGCTGGAAAGCGCACGCCACCTCGCCGGCGGCGTGTTCGAAGCGATGGAGCTGTACAGCTGCTTTCCCTGCGTCCCCAAGATGGCGCGCCGCGCACTCGGGTTGCCGGCGCGCTTCGAGCCCACCGTCACCGGCGGGTTGACCTTCTTCGGCGCACCGCTGAACAACTACATGACCCATGCCACCTGCGCGATGGTGCGGCGCCTGCGCGCTTCGCGTTCGTTCTTTCCCGGGTTGCTCTATGGCCAGGGGGAATTCGTCACCAAGCACCATGCGCTGCTGCTGGCCCGGCGTCCCTACCCCGGCCATCCGGACCTGGCCTTCAGCAGCGTGCAGTCCATCGCGGACAGCCGGCGCGGCGAAGTGCCGCCGCTGGAAATCAGCCCGGCCGGCGAAGGCCAGTTGGAAGCCTTCACGGTCATCCACCGCCGCGATGGTTCCGTCGCGCACGGCGTGGCCATCCTGCGCACGCCCAGCGGCACCCGCACGCTGGCCGAAGTGGCCGCCGACGATGCCTGGACGTTGGCGGTGCTGACCAGCAGCGAGGTCGCGCCGATCGGCAGGCGCGGCCTCCTGCAGCCGACCTCGCGCGGTCACTCCCGATGGAGCCTGCCCCGATGAACAATGAAGCCGTCATCCAGCTGGGCCGCACGGTCAGCGTGCGACTCGTCGGCGCCCACGTCGCTCTGGTCACGCTGCAGCGGCCACTGGTGCGCAATGCCATCAACGCCATCACCGCGCTCAACCTGGAGCAGGCGGTGCAGCTGACCGATGCGGACAGCGAGGTACGTTGCGTGATCCTCACCGGTGCCGGCGATCAGGCGTTCTGTGCCGGCGCCGACCTGAAGGCCATCGCCAATGGCGAGGCCGCCGCGCTGAGCACCACGCGCGGCGGCTTCGCCGGTTTCGTGCACCAGCCCCGACGCAAGCCCTGGATCGCCGCGGTCAATGGCCTGGCGCTGGCGGGCGGCACCGAGATCGCGCTGGCCTGCGACCTGATCGTCGCCGCCGGGCATGCCGCCTTCGGCCTGCCCGAAGTCCGGCGCGGGCTGGTCGCCGCCGCCGGCGGCCTGTACCGCCTGACCCGCGCGATACCGCGTGCATTGGCCATCGAGCTGATCCTCACCGGCGAGCAACTGCCGGCTGCACGTGCGCAGGCGATCGGCCTGGTCAACCAGGTGGTGCCCGGGCCGGAGCTGCTGGCCACGGCCATCACGCTGGCCGAGCGCATCAGCGCCAACGCGCCACTGGCCGTCTGCGAAAGCCTGGCGGTGGCCCGTGCCGCGTTCGACCATGACGACCGCGTGCTGCGCGAGATGAGCGCCAGCGCGATCCGCGCGGTCGCCGGCAGCCGCGACTACCTGGAGGGCCCACGCGCCTTCCTGGAGCGACGACCGCCGCACTGGAGCGGGACATGAGGCCGGGCGGCACGGGCTGAGCGCAGCGCATCCGGGTGCTGCCCATGGCGGTGCACATAGCAGGTAGCGGCGCATGCCCCCAGGCCCGCCCTGCCCACCGCCGGCGGGCTCCCCCGGCATCCGGGTGCGCTGCGCCCAGCCCGTCTGCCCTGCGCCGGAAGGCTGCCGCGGCGCAGGCTGCCACGCCACCTGCACAAAAGCAGAACCCCGCCTTGCGGCGGGGTTCTGTGTGTTACCAGCAGCGGTGAGGCTGCGGCGGACTTAGAAGTCCATGCCGCCCATGCCACCCATGCCGCCCATGCCACCGGCGCCCATGGCCGGCTCGTCCTTCTTCGGTGCCTCGGCCACCATCGCTTCGGTGGTGATCATCAGGCCAGCGATCGAAGCGGCGTTCTGCAGGGCCGAACGGGTCACCTTGGTCGGGTCCAGGATGCCGAATTCCAGCATGTCGCCGAACTCGCCCGAAGCAGCGTTGTAACCGAAGCTGCCGGTGCCTTCCTTGACCTTGTTGACGATGACCGACGGCTCTTCGCCGGCGTTGGCAACGATTTCGCGCAGCGGGGCTTCCATCGCGCGCAGGGCGATCTGGATGCCGTGGTTCTGGTCTTCGTTGTTGCCCTTCAGGCCCGCCAGCGCGGTGACAGCGCGCACCAGCGCGACGCCGCCGCCCGGGACCACGCCTTCCTCAACGGCTGCACGGGTAGCGTGCAGGGCGTCGTCGACGCGGTCCTTCTTTTCCTTCATTTCGATTTCGGTCGAGGCACCGACCTTGATAACGGCAACGCCGCCGGCCAGCTTGGCCACGCGTTCCTGCAGCTTCTCGCGGTCGTAGTCCGAGGAGGTGTCCTCGATCTGGGTCTTGATCTGCTTGACGCGCGACTCGATGGCAGCGGTATCGCCGGCGCCGTCGATGATGGTGGTGTTCTCCTTGGAGACCTGCACCTTCTTGGCGCGGCCCAGGTCCTTGATGGTGGCCTTTTCCAGCGACAGGCCCACTTCCTCTGAGATCACGGTGCCGCCGGTCAGCACGGCCATGTCTTCCAGCATCGCCTTGCGACGGTCGCCGAAGCCCGGTGCCTTGACGGCCACGACCTTGACGATGCCACGGATGGTGTTGACCACCAGGGTGGCCAGCGCCTCGCCTTCGATGTCCTCGGCGATGATCAGCAGCGGCTTGCCTGCCTTGGCGACGCCTTCCAGCACCGGCAGCAGGTCACGCACGTTGGAGATCTTCTTGTCGTGCAGCAGGATGAACGGGTCGTCCAGGTCGGCGGTCTGGGCCTGCTGGTTGTTGATGAAGTACGGGGACAGGTAGCCGCGGTCGAACTGCATGCCTTCCACGACGTCCAGCTCGTTTTCCAGGCCCGAGCCTTCCTCGACGGTGATCACGCCTTCCTTGCCGACCTTCTTCATCGCTTCGGCGATGATGTTGCCGATCGACTCGTCCGAGTTGGCCGAGATGGTGCCGACCTGGGCGATGGCCTTGTCGTCAGCGGTGGGCTTGGAGATGTTCTTCAGCTCGGCGACGGCGGCAACCACGGCCTTGTCGATACCGCGCTTGAGGTCCATCGGGTTCATGCCGGCGGCAACGGCCTTGGCGCCTTCGCGGATCAGGGCCTGGGCCAGCACGGTGGCGGTGGTGGTGCCGTCGCCGGCGTCATCGTTGGTGCGCGAAGCGACTTCCTTCACCATCTGCGCGCCCATGTTCTCGAACTTGTCAGCCAGTTCGATTTCCTTGGCCACGGACACGCCGTCCTTGGTGATGGTCGGGGCGCCGAAGCTCTTCTCGAGCACGACGTTGCGGCCCTTCGGGCCGAGGGTGGCCTTGACGGCATTGGCGAGAACGTTGACGCCGCGCACCATGCGCGAACGGGCGTCTTCACCGAAACGAATATCCTTAGCAGCCATTGCGATTACCTCTGAGTAGAGCCGAGCCATGCTCGGCCGCTTTTATCGGGAAAGGGGTCTGTTTCGAAAGCAGGGGGAGCGCGGCTCAGCCGATGACGGCGAGCACGTCGTCTTCGCGCAGCACCTTGTACTCGACGCCTTCGGCCTTGTAGGTCGAACCGGCGTACTGGCCGTAGATGACCTTGTCACCGACCTTCAGCGACGGGGCGCGCACCGAGCCATTGTCCAGCGGCTTGCCCGGGCCGACGGCCACGACTTCGCCCTTGGTGGACTTTTCCTTGGCCGAATCCGGGATCAGGATGCCGCCGGCGGAGATTTCGTCGGCTTCGATCGGCTTGACCACAACGCGGTCGTGAAGCGGCTTGATGCTCATGAAGAACCTCTTAAGTATTTGATTGGCCTGAAGATCCGGCGACGCCACCACCCCCGACCAGAGGGTGCCGGTGCCACGCGTAAAAACGCCCGTCCAACGGGCTTGCTCGGGAGATGGGGCCCGCCCGGAGGCTTTCAAGGGCCGGCCGGCAATTGATTGCCCAAATAAATGACGCAATCGCGCCCGCTTTGGTGATTGTCCTGGTACGGCCGCACACGGCGGCCACCCGAGACCCCCGAACCGGAGAGCCCCATGGAACAGAATCCCTACGCCGCGACCGCCACCCCGGTCAGCACCCCCACCGGCACCCAGATCGACACGCTGGACGTGTCCGACCGCTGGAAGCAGTACTTCAAGGGCCTGCAGAAGTACGGCGGGCTGGAAGGCCAGCTGTTCAAGGCCATCCCCAAGGGACCGGAGCGCCTGGCCGCGGCCAAGGAGATGGCCCCGCCGATGTCGGCCTTCCTGCTGGCCTTCGTGTTCGGCTTCTTCTACTACCTGGTCAAGGGCATGTGGAAGAAGGGCCTGGTGCTGGCACTGATGACCTTCGTGGGCCTGACCGTGGTGGTGACGGTGCTGTACCTGATCGGCGGGGAAACCCTGGCCGGTGGCGCCCGCTACCTGGGCGGCGTGGCCTTCGGGATCATGGCCCCGCGCGACTTCTATTCCTTCAAGGTGCTGGGCGACAAGGGCTGGCTGCCGGTCCGGCCGTTCTGAGCCGGCCTGCGAGAACCCGCCGATGACCCCTTCCCTGGCCTCCACCGCCCCGGCCGGACCCGCCGCCGCGGTGGCCACGCCCGCCTACCCGCGCTTCGTCCAGATCTGGCTGGGCGTGGACCTGACCCTGTGCACGCTGACCGGCATTCTGGCGCTGGTGGCCACCTACCACCTCAGCCGCGGCGACGTCGGCGACTATCCGCCGGCGCTGGCCATTGGCCAGACCGTCGTGCAGTCGGCCATCGCGGTATTCGGCATCAGCGGCAACCTGCTGTTGATGCGGCACCGTGCCGCCGGCTTCTGGCTGGCCTGCCTGGCGCTGGTGGCAGTCTGCGTCGGCATGGTGATGTCCATGCACGAGCTGCGGCTGCACATCGCCGCGTCAGATGACGGGGGCTGCCCGCCCGGCCTGCTGCTCGGCTTCGTCCTCACCCTCAGCTGCCGCTACCTGCTGAACATGGTCTATGCCTTCGCGCTGCGTGACGCCTGGCGCACGCTGCAGGCCAAACGGGGAAGCGCGGCATGAGCACGCTGCGTACGCCCTCGACCCGCCCGACCGCCTTCTGGGTCGGGCTCGGCGTGCCGTTGGCGATCGTGCTGGTCGCGGCGTGGCAGTGGTACCGCGCCGCGCACTGGCGGCTGGACGTGGCCAGCGGCCACGACGCCGGGCCGTACCTGGGACCGCTGGCGCTGGTCACGCTGCTGCTGGGCATGACCGCCATCACCACGTTCTGCCTGGCCCTGCTCGGCATGCGGCGCGCCGCCTCGCATGCCCTGCTCTCGCGCGATGCGCTGGTGGAGGCGTTCAACCGCGGCAGGCGCTGGCTGCCGGCGTTCATGGTGGCGCAGACCCTGTTGGTGTTCGGCGGCCTGATCGGCGTGCTGCTGTTCGAGATCGGCCGCGCCATCGACCAGCACTACGTCTCCGGCAACGCGATGAAGATGGTGATGTTCGCCGGCCTGATCGTGCTGGCCCTGCTCTGGTATGGCGCGCGGATCATCTGGGACACGCTGCGCGTGACCCTGCGCCGCCAGGACGCCGAGCCGATCCAGATCATCGGCCAGACGCTGTCGCCGGCACAGGCGCCACAGCTGTGGTCGTTCGTGCAGGACATCGCCCGGCGTACCGAGGCACGCGTGCCGGACACGGTGGTGGTGGGCCTGAACGAAGGCTTCTTCGTCACCGAGCACGCGGTGCAGCTGGCCAATGGCCAGCGCGTGCCCGAGGGCCGCGTGCTATACCTGCCGCTGCCGTACATGAGCTTCATGGAGCGCCCCGAGGTCTCGGCCGTGGTGGCGCACGAACTGGGCCACTTCACCGGCGAGGACACCCGCTACGGCCTGCAGTTCAGCCCGATCTACCGTTCCTTGCTCAACAGCATCCTGGCCGTGACCAACGAGCACGCCGACGACGATGACGGTTGGCGCGCGTGGATCACCGCGCCGGCCAGCCTGTACGGCAAGTGGTTCCTGCACAGCTTCGACGAAGCAGTGCATCACTGGAGCCGCGAGCGTGAACTGGCGGCCGATGCGTTCAGCAGCCGCATCGCCGGCACCGCGCCGGCGGCGCTGGCCCTGCTGCGCAGCGCGGTGCTGCAGGAGTTCGTCGACGAGGCGCTGGCACACAACCAGCAGGCCCCCCCGCACCTGCGTGAAGGCGTGCTGTCCCGGGTACGGCGGCAGGTGGCCGAACACGGCCTGGGCGACCCACGCAACCACCTGGACGACCAGCAGTCGCATCCGCTGGACACCCATCCCACGCTCAAGCAACGCCTGGATGCACTGGGCGTTGCGATCACCCCCGAACTGCTGGTCCGCACCCGCGACCGCCGCCAGAGCAGCCTGCTCGCGGAACTGGGCCTGGAGGCCAGCACCCCCACGCCAATGGAGACACCATGATCGACATCGCTTCGTCGCTGGAAAAGGAATACGGCGACATTTCCCAACGCGAACGCGAGAGCACCCTCACCGAGCTGCGCAGGATCGAGGCCGCCGGGCGGGGCCGGGCCGAGATCAAGCCGCACGCGATCATGCTGCCGCTGTTGTTCGGCTTCGCCGGTGGCATCGTGGCCTATGGCGCGTCCACCTCCAGCGCGATGTCAGGCACCAGCGCCATGATCGCCATCGCGGTCGGCGTGGTGCTGGTGCTGGCCAGCCTGTGGGCCCTGCTTGCCCCGCGCGCGGCGCGCTTCACGCTCACCGAGGAGGGCATCCGGGTGAAGCAGCAGCTGCTGCCCTGGGACACCATCGTCGACTACGGCGTGGTCGAGCATTCGTACAACGGCTTCAGCACGCACACCTCGGTGACGCTGCTGCACAGCGAAGGTTTCACTCCACCCAAGCTCGGCTTGCTGGTACTGTTCGGCGGCAGCACGCGCGACCGCAAGAGCGGACTGTACGAAACCCGATTGACCCTGCACGCCGGTGCCCGCGGCATGAACTGCGAAAAACTCGCCAAACGCATTGGTGATTTTTTCGCCGCGGCCCAGGCCCGCCATGAATTGCGCCGGATGCAGGCCGATTGACACCATTACAACAAGGAGATCCACGATGAAGAAAATCAAATTCCTGACCCCGTTGCTGTTGCTTGCCCTGCTGGCCGGTTGCAGCCAGCTGATGGGCCCCTCCGCCTCCGACTACATGGAGCGCAACCTGAGCGTCTGGAACAGCCTGATCGCCAAGTTCAACCAGTGGAGCGACGGCAGCAAGGCCGAGCAGCTGAACGCCAAGCTGGAGGAGCGCAAGGGCCTGGTCGAGATGAAGCCGGTGCTGGATACCGCGCGCGCCGAGACGGTGACCCTGCGCGAGTCGATGCAGCAGCAGCCGGTGCCGGAAGATGCACAGGAACTGCACGCCAAGACCATGGCTTCGCTGGACTCGGCGGTGGAATGGTTCGACGCCATGCTCAAGCTGACCGCACTGCCGGATGACTTCAGCAACGAACAGGCTCAGCCGCTGCTGGACGCGGTCGACAGCGCCGCCGGCAAGTTCGACACGCTCACCGACGAACTGGACGTGATGCAGGAGGCCTACGCCAAGAAGCACCGCATCACCCTGCAGATGCAGGCCCCCAGCGAAGAAGAGTAAGACGCTACCGCAAGGACGCGGTGCGGTACGCAGGAGCCGGACGACAGGGAGGTCAGATCGTCGGTGACTTTCCCTCTCCCCCGCGCGGGGAGGGGGATTGAAGACGCAAGGCCTGGGCAGCGACCCGCTTGACCTGCGGCGGCGTGATCGGCGAAGCCAGCAGGAACCGGGCATCGGTGGCGATCCGTGCATCCACGGCCTCCCGCTCGGCGCCCTGCAAGCGATGGCACATCTGCAGGATCAGCCGTTCGTAGGCGGCCTGCCACTGCAGCAACGGCGATTGGCCCTGCCTGCCCTCGTTGCGCCGCACCTGCTCCAGCAGGTCATCGGGGCGGCTGCAACGCCCTTCCAGTACCTCCAGTTCGGCCAGCATGAAGCGCGTGGACACGAACAGTTCGTCCTTCGGCGTCTGGCCCAGCGCGGTGAGCCCGGCCAATGCCTCCCCGGCAAGCGCGCGCGCGGCATCCATCCGGCCCAGGTCACGGGCATCACCGGCCAGTTCCAGCTTCAACAGCTGCACGTCGACGCCGCTGTCGTCGCCGTTGCGGGCCAGCACCTGCAGGGCCTGCTGGTGCAGCGCCTGCGCACCCTGGACATCGCCCATGAAACTGCGGCTGTTGCCGATCAGCTCCAGCGCGTCGTTGGTGCTGTCCGAGCCGATGCGCTCCAGCGCCGCCAGCACCTGGCGGGCGATGCGCTCGGCGGTGACGTAGTCGCCCTTGTACAGGTGCATGCGCGCGCCGTTCTGGGTGGTGATGATGGCGCGGAAGCTGTCCGGCCCACCGTTGGCCACCGCGTAGCGATGGGCGATGTCGCTCAATGCGATGGCTGCATCCACGTCCCCCTGCCCCAGCTTGGATGCGGCCAGTGCGATCGCCGCGGCGGCGGTCGGCTCGGATTCCTCGCCGAACTGTGCGCGCGTGGCGGCCAGCGTCGGTTCGAGGATGGCATCGGCCTGCGCGTAATCGGACTGCTTGACCAGCGCACGGCCCAGCCATGCCGCGCTGACCAGGCTGCGCGGGTGGTTCGGCCCGTACAACCCGCCGTTGGCCTCCACCACCTGGCGCAGCAGGCTCACCGCTTCTTCGCTGCCACCGGTGGCGCTGAGCAGGTTGGCCAGGTCCTCGCGCATCTGGTTGAGTTCGGCCACCGACTGCGGCACCTGCCGCTGCGCCAGCGCGATGGCCTGGCGCAGGTGGGCAATGGCTTCGGCGCGCTTGCCACGCGATTCGTCCAGGCCTGCGTACTGGTGGAAGGCTTCGGCGAGCCGGCCTTCGCCCTGCGCGCCCAGCGCCTGCAGCTGCGTCACCGATTGCCTGAACCAGCGTTCGGCCGGATCAAGCTGGCCGGCGCGCCGGTACAGCGTGGCCAACTGGTAGGCCGCCACGCCACGCTGCAGGCGCGCGGCGGTGCTGGTACCCGGGGGCCGGGCCAGGATCCGCTCCAGCATCCGCATCGCCGTGGGGTCCGGCGCATCGCCCTGCCCGGCCACGCGCGCATGGGTGATGGCCAGTTCCGTCGCCAGCATCGAATCCTCGCCCAGCGCCGCCACCGCCGCGTCATGGCCGCGCCGGGACAGTGCCTCGGCCTTGGCGTACTCGCCCAGCCCGATGTAGGTGCGCGACAGCGCATCGAACAGGCGCGCCTGCATCTCCGGCTGTCCGGCCAGGGTGGTCTCGGCCTGGCGCACGCCGGCATCCACCAGTTCCAGCGCGGTGGGCGTCTTGCCGCCGGTCAGCTCCGGGTTGGCCGACTCGAACACGTTGATCAGGAAGTCGCGTACCGCATCGGCGGTGCGCGCCTGCTCGGTGGCACGCAGTGCTTCGCTCTCGGCGCGCTGCTGCTGCAGGCGTGCCTCATGGGCCTGCCACAGGGTGCCGCCCATGCCCGCCAGCAGGGTCAGCAACAGCACCGTGACCACGCTGACCCCGATACGATGGCGATGCAGGTAGCGGCGCAGGCGATCCCAGCGGTCCGGCGCGCGTGCCGATACCGGACGCCGCGCGATGGCGGCATCGATGTCGGCCAGCAATGCGTCCACCGAGCCGTAACGTTGCGCCGGCGACTTGGCCAAGGCCTTCAACGCGATGGCATCCAGGTCCTGCAGCAGCGGCCTGGCGCCGCCCTGCGCCACGGCGGGCACGGCCTGCGCGGCCGGTGCCTGCGGCAGCTCGTCGCGGATGCGCGCCATCATCGCGCCCAGCGGCAGGCCATCCAGGTCCAGCGGCGCGCGGCCGCACAGCAGGTAGAACAGCAACCCGCCCAGCGCATACACATCCGAGCGCACGCTGGCGCTGTTGTCGATGATCAGTTCCGGCGCGGCGAACTCCGGCGTCAGCGCCACCTGGGTCGCACCGGCGGCCTCGCTCTGGTCCGACGCCAGCACCCGTGCGATGCCGAAGTCGAGCAGGTGCGCCTGGCCCTGCGCGTCGACCAGGATGTTGCCGGGCTTGATGTCCCGGTGGATCACCAGCTGCTCGTGCGCATACGCCACGGCCACGGCGACCTGCCGGAACAGCGCCAGGCGCGCCTGCAGGTCCGGCTGCACGCGGGCCAGCCACACGTCCAGCGTGCTGCCTTCGATATGGTCGGTGACCAGGAACGGATGGCCGTCGGCCATGCTGCCGGCGTCCAGCAGGCGCACGATGCCCGGGTGCTGCAGGCCGGCCAGCACGCGCCGTTCGGATTCGATGTTGCGGGCCAGCGCCGGGCGGTCGTCACGGATGAACTTGATCGCCACCTGCTTCTCGAACAGGCCGTCGGCACGCTCGCCCAGCCACACCTCGCCCATGCCGCCGCGGCCGATCATGCGCAGCGCACGCCAGTTGCCGACGATCTCGCCGCTATGGCCGATCGGGTCGGCCGCCGCGCGCGGCACCAGGTAGCCCACCGAACGCTCGATGCCGGCCAGCCAGCCGCGCAGGGCGGCGGCATCCTCGGTGTTGTCGTCCGCCACCCGGGCGATGAACGCCGCGCGCTCGGGTTCGGGCAGGTCGAGCAGTTGGTCCAGAAGCGCCTCGCGGCGCAGCCAGTCGTCGGGCGTGGATTCCATCAGGCGTCCGGATGCAGGCGTTCGTACAGCCAACCGCGCGCCTTGAGCCAGTCGCGGCGCACGGTGCTGCGGTCGATCTCCAGCACCTCGCCGGTTTCCTCCTCGCTGAGGCCGGCGAAGTAACGCAGCTGCACGACCCGCGCCAGGCGCGGGCGCAGCTTCTCCAGCCGCTCCAGCGCGTCGTTGAGCTCGAGCAGCTGCTCGGCCTCGTCCAGGTCGGCCTGCATCACCTCCACCTGGCCCAGTGTCTCGTGGCGCACGCCGCTGCCGCGCTTCTGCGCGACCCGGTCGCGGGCATGGTTGATGACGATGTTGCGCATCGCGCGCGCGGCGATGGCCAGGAAATGGTTGCGGTCGATGTGCTGGAACAGCTCGGGCGAGGCCGCGAACCGGAGGTAGGCCTCGTTGATCAACGCGGTGGTGGACAGGGTCTCGCCAACCGCACCGCGGCGCCGGCGGTAACGGGCGATCTGGCGCAGTTCTCCCTGCATGTCGGTCATCAGCTGGGAGAGGTCCACCTCGCGCCCGCCCAACAGGCTTTCCAGCCGCTGGCCGATCTCGACCTCGTAATCATCCGCTTCCATTACCACCTTGCCGGACCCACGCCCTGCCGTTGATCCGGGCAGCCTAGCAGCAACGCCGCCGGGCCGGTGTGGAGGTGGCCGCGCCGGTTGCGGCGGAACGGTCGCCTTCACTTCATTCGGTCATCTGCAGGCCGTACGCTTGCCGGCGGCGGGGATCCACCACCCAATCCGGGAACACAGCACAATGACCAAGCGTTCGATCACCGGGCCACTCGGCGTGGCCCTGCTCGCCGCCCTGGCCAGCAGTCCGGCCACCGCCGCGGTATTCGTCAATGAACTGCATTACGACAACAGCAACGGCGATGCGAATGAAGGCATCGAGGTCGTCGCCACCGCCGGCGAGGACCTGTCCACCTACAAGGTGGTGCTCTACAACGGCGCCTCGCCCTCGGCCGGCGTCACCTACAGCACCCGCAACCTGCCCGCGGGCAGTGCGGTCAACTGCGGCAGCGCCGTCACCATCGCCAGCCTGCGTTCGACCAACCTGATCCAGAACGGCGGCAACGATGGCATCGCACTGGTCGATGGCAATGGCCAGGTCGTGCAGTTCCTCAGTTACGAAGGCGCATTGACCGCCAGCAACGGCCCCGCGGCCGGCATGAGCAGCACCAATCTTCCGGTTTCTGAAACCAACAGCACCCCGGAAGGCACCTCGCTGCAGCTGGGCGGCAGTGGCAGTGCGTACGCCGACTTCGCGTGGAAAACCTCCGCCGCGCAGACTTTCGGCCAATGCAACCTCAACCAGAGCTTCAACGGCACCGGTACCGGCACCGGCATGCGTCCGTCGGTGACCAGCACGCTGCCGGCCAACGGCGCCAGCAACGTCGCGGTGGCCACCGACCTGCAGGTGCATTTCAGCGAAGCCGTCACCGCCAGCAGCGGCGCGTTCGCCCTGCAATGCACCCAGGCCGGCGCGATCCCCCTGTCCTACCCGGGCAGCGGCACGCACTTCCCGCTGGCACCGCAGAACGTGCTGCCGGCCGGCGACAGCTGCCAGCTGACCGTCACCGCCAGCCGCATCACCGACGTCGACGGCATGACCCCGGCCAGCAACACCTCGGTGTCCTTCACCGTCGCCAGCGCCACCACCGCCGGCTACTGGTCCAAGGTGAACACCAGCAGCCCCTCGCAGCTGCGCTGCTCGCTGCACGCCACCATCAAGGGCCACACCTCCTATCCGTACAGTGGCACCGGCACCAACACCTGGACCATCCTGGAAGTGGCCGACGAGGATCCCAACAACCCCAACAACATCCTGGACATCTACCGCAACCGCAGCTACCCGAAGGTCTCGGCGCGCGCCGGCACCGGTTCGGGCCTCACCTACAACCGCGAGCACACCTGGCCCAAGTCGCTGGGCTTCTCCTCGGCCACCGGTGACAAGGGCCTGCCCTACGCGCCGCACACCGATGCACACATGCTTTACCTGAGTGACACCAACTTCAACTCCAGCCGTGGCAACAAGCCACTGGCCAACTGCAGCAGCGGGTGCACCGCGCTGGCCACCGAGGCCAACGACGGTGATGGCGGCGGCAGCGCGCGCGGGCAGAAGAACTGGTTCGTCGGCCCCGACGGCAACGCCGGCAGCTTCGAGACCTGGGACGGCCGCAAGGGCGACATCGCGCGCGCGGTGATGTACATGGCCATCCGCTACGAAGGCGACCCGCATCCGGTCACCGGCCAGGGCGAGCCGGACCTGGAGTTGACCAACGACCGCAGCAAGATCGTGCTGACCTCCAGCTCGCCGGCGTACATGGGCCTGTTGTCGACGCTGCTGCAGTGGCACCTGGCCGACCCGCCGACCGCACGCGAACGCGAACGCAACGAGGTGGTCTACAGCTTCCAGGGCAACCGCAACCCGTTCATCGACCACCCCGAGTGGGCGAGCGAGTCGCTGTTCACCTCGGCCAAGCCGGCGAGCTGCCAACTGAACTGAGGCACTCACGCCTACAGGCACCTGCCGGAGCAGGCCGGGCAACCGGCCTGCTCCCCTGCATAAAAAAGTGGCGTACCCCGGGGGATAAGCGGGGCACGCCACAAGTCAGAGAGAGGTGCCCCGCGAACGGCGAGCGTGGTTTCTTCTACTGGATCAGAGGTAACGCGACCATTGCACTGAGGCGGTGGCCTGCACCGAAGGCGTGGATTCCACGCCCTTGCTGCAGAACGGCAACTGCCCCAGGTTCTTCCAGTCCTGCGGCGTTTCCACCTTCAGGCCGCTGGCACCGATATCGATCTTGGAAAACTCGTTGTTGCCGACGCTCAGGCTGCCCTCGATATTGACCTTCGAGCCGCTGACGGTGACACGCTTGCCCAGCACCACCGAGCCACGGATGCTGGTCCAGCCCTGGGCATCCATGCCGCCGGTGCTGATCACTGCGGCATTGCCGATCGGCGCGCCGGTGTGGGGTTTGCCTTCGGCATCGGTCCAGATCACCAGCTCGCTGCGGCTGGCGCACAGATTGGTGGGGATATAGCGGCCACCGCAGACCTTGCCGGCACCGGCGAAATTCGGTGCCTCCAGCAGCTTGCTGCCACCTGCGTCGATCAGGGCAAGGTCGCCCCGGACGATCAGTGAACCGACGATGGCGCTGGCCGCACGCACGTTCAGCGAGGCATCGAACCAGAACACGCCGGCCGGGGTCTTCTGCGGTTGCAGGTTCCACTTGCCGTTGCCGAACATCGCCCGGCAGCCCTTGTCGGCACCGGCCCAGCTGCCGCAGGCGAACAGGTCCTCCAGGACCTTCAACTGTTCCGGATCGGGGTCCAGCAGCGGGTAGACGGTGCCGACGGCATCGCCGATCACCACGCCATCGGCGCGGGTGACGTTGCGGATGGTCAGCTGCGGGCGGCCGTTGTTGCTGTCGAACAGGTAGTTGGACAGTTCCCGATAGGCGTCGGCATCGATGTAGTTGATGCGGACATCGCAGTACGGGAGCCCGGGCAGGCCAGGCGAAAGACTGGATTGCCCGTCCTGGACGGCAAAGCCGGCCGGCTGCAGCGCGGCGTTCATCAGCTGCTTGCCGGCACCGAAGTAACGGTTGCCGGCGGTGCGGCCCCTGACCGCCGGGAAGTCGGTGCCTGCAGCGCTGCCGCTCTGCGCCCAGATCGAGCCGCCACCGGCGAACTCGCCGATCTTCACGCCCTTGTACTGGATGGCCAGGCTGCCGGCGGCGCGCACGTTGTCGTAACTGCGGCCATCGCTGCCGAAGCTGAGGTTCCAACCCCAGGCGTCGTTGATATGGGTGGTCGCGCCGCTGCCCTGGGTGATCGCGCCGCCGAAGATCGCAGCGGACCTGAAGGTCAGCACGGCATTGCGGAAGGCCGGTTGCGCCTGCCCGGACAACTGTTCCATCACCGCCGCCGCACCGCGCAGCTCCCCGGTGCCGGCATCCAGTGCCGTACGCAGGTCCAATGCCGGCAGGTTCAGCAGGAACGCGACTTCATCGGCACTGCCCTTGCCCTCGGTGAAGGTCACCTTGACCTTGGCCAGGCCCGACGGCAGCACCGTACCGCGGGTCCACGGGATGCCACCGGTCACGGTGTCACCGATCAGGGTGCCGCCCACCTTGGCCTCCCCCACCGCCACGCCATCGGCGTAGACCACGGTGTCATAGGCACCGGTCCAGGCGCGCCCGACCGGGCCACCGCTGCCGCCGTTGAAGGTGATGTTCTTCGCCCACAGCCTGGCACCGGCCGGGAAATTCATGCCGCCGATGACCAGGTCGTCTTCGCTGTGCAGGTGGCCGTTGTCGGCGAGGTCGCCACCGCTGACGTTCACCGTGCCCTTGGCGCAGCCGGACACCTTGCCGCTGCCACCGGCGGTGATGGTCAGCTTGCCGGAGACCACGATGTTCTCGTAGTCGTACTTGTCATCGACCACCTGCGTGCCGGCGCCGTCCAGCCGCACGTCGCCATTGAACACCACCGGTGCATTGGGCATGCCATGGCATACCGGCGGCGTGCCTGGCAGGCCGTTGCCCGGCATCACGTCGTACACCACTTCGACCGTGGCGGTGGTCAACGCCGTGCCGACCCCGGCCTGTCCGGTGACCTGTGCGCTCACCCGGTAGTGGTCGCTGCCGACCGCCTGCACCGAGGTCAGCTGCGCACGGCTCACGCCCAGTGCAGCCAGACCCGCCACCGGCTTGGTGTCATTGCCGACCCAGCCTGGCCAGACCGTGCTGTCGACGGCGACCAGGTACTGGCGCAGGGCTTCCACGCCCCGCCACGCCGCGGCCTGCGCGGCGGTGGCCGAATGGGTGGTCAGCTGCTGCGACTGGGCACCGCGCAGCGAATAGAGCGTCGCCGCAACCGTGACCGATACCGCCAGTCCCAGCACCAGCACGATCAGCAGGGTGGCGATGCCACGCTGGTGGCGGGGTGGCGAATACGTCGTCCTCGACATGTGTGTGCGCTCCTGCGTCATCACGCGTTGACTACGGCAAGGTTGGGCAGGCAGACCGAGAACAGCACGCTGCTGCCATCGCCTGACTTCAGGTCCAGGGTGCGTCCGGCCGGCAGGCTTCCGGCATCGGACTGCTGCATGTAGGGCAGGCAGTTGACCGGCGCACCACTGAGATGGAAGGCATAGCCGGCAGCCAGGGACATCCCGCCCACCTCGTCGGCCAGCGTGAACACGCTGCCGTCCGGGTTGGTCGGCATGCGCGCCATCGGTTGCTGTTCGTTGGCATTCCAGGAAACGCTGGCCAGGCCGTTGCAGTCCTTGGCCGGCAGCCGGCTGATGCCATGGGTTTCCACCTGCAGGCCGGCGCAGCGGCCCTGCGCACCTTCCAGGAACCGCCAGACCACGCGTTTGCCGGCCTCGGAGATCACCACGCGATCCTCCAGCGAAGCAGTGGCCGGCATGCCGAAGCCCGCCGATTGCAGTTCCATCTGCGCGGCCAGCAACGCCGCCGACACCTGACCGTCACGCAGGGCGCTGCGCGAGGCATTGGCCGATACTTCGATCATGGTCTTGTACAGCACCAGCATCGCGGCGATGGTGATCAGCGAGATCAGCACACCGATCAGCAGGCTGATCAGGGTCTGCCCCCCTTGCCGGTTCGCGGCCAAATGCAATGCAGGACGGCGCGCCATGCTCATTGCCTCGTCGAGATCAGCAGGTCCGGATCGTCCCCGGCGGCATCCTTGCTGCCCAGGTCGGTCGCGGCCACGGTCAGGTCCACGCGCACGGGCGCATCGATGGCATGGGTCACGCCGGCCACGGTGACGTTGGCCGAGGCCGCCTCGCAGCTCACCCGTGCCTGCTTGTCATTGCCCGGCAACGGCAGATCGATGTTGCCGCCATCGCAAAGGCCGACGCCGCGGCGCTGCAGCTGGCCACGCAGGTGTTCGACCACCAGGTTTTCCACCTTGGCATCGCGCTGGCTGTTCATCGCGCTGGCGGCCACATGCGCCAGCCCGGCACCGATCAGGCTGGTGATCAGCACCCCGAACAGGGCTTCGAGCATCACGTCGCCGCGTTGCCCGCGGCGGTCAGAGCAGGTCGACATACAGGGGGTCCTGGCGGTTCATGCCAATGGCTAGGCGGTGCAGGGTGATGCCGCTGGTGCAGGCCGCGGCCAGCGGCAGACGCTGGCCGCGGTTGCCGAAGGCCACGCAGGCCAGGTCGTCGGCGGAGGCCTGCAGCGCCTGTGCATCGTCGAAGTCGTTGCTGCCGGTCAACTTGATGTCCGCGCTGCGCGGCAGCTGGCCGGACCATGCCACCTCGCTGCCGTCGGCACGCAGCACCGACAGCGTGCGCCCGTCGCGCACCAGCCGTGCCGACACCGCGTCCAGGCCGACGTTTTCCGGGTTGCGCAGCGCCAGCGCGCGCGTCTGCGACACCGCCTCCCACATCAGGTTGCGGGCCTGCATCTGCCGGTTGCCGTCAATCCAGCCACGGGCGAACGGCATCGCCGCCAGGGCCAGCACCGCCATCACCGCAAACGTCACCATCAACTCGACCAGCGAGAAACCGGCGACGCGCCTGCTCATGGCCAATCGCTCACGCCAAGGCAATTGCCCGACACCGCACGCCCGTTGTTGGCGTCGATGCTCAGCGTGCAGCCGCTGGCCTTGCCCATCGCGCCGCTGGCCACGGCCTGGATGTCGTAGCCACTGCCGGTGGCGGTGTAGCTGTAGCTGAAGCTGCCGCTCTTGGTCCCGGCGCTCCACCCCTTCTTGGCGAGCTCATCGCTGGCCGGATAGCCCAGCGTGCGCTGGCGGAAGTTCTCGACGTTGGCCGACAACGCCAGCAGGTCGCTCTGCGCCACGCGGATACGGCTGCGCAGCACGTAGTTGCCATAGGCCGGGACCGCGATTGCCGCGAGGATGGCGAGGATGGCCACCACGACCATCAATTCGATGAGCGTGAAGCCCTGGGCACTGCGTCGTTCCATTGAGACCCCCTGTAGGCGCTGCGGACCTGGCCTTCTGCGTCCTTGCGGCGCGTCGAGCCCGACCGAGCGCCACGCTGTCAAGTGAAGACGAGGTGAAATCGTGACGCAGGGCAATATACAATCGATGACAACGATGTCAACACTTCCATCCGAAAGTGCCGCAGCGCCTTCTGCGACAATCCCGCGGATGGACGTAAGACTGGTCTTCTGCACCTGCCCCGATCACGACAGCGCGCAGGCCCTGGCCCACCACCTGGTGGCGCGGCGGCTGGCGGCGTGCGTGAACTTGTTGCCCCCGATGCAGTCTGTGTATGGCTGGCAGGGGCAGATCGAGCAGGCCGAGGAGGTCCAGCTGTTGATCAAGACCTGCGCGGACCGGTTGGAGGCCCTGCAAGCCACCATCCTCGAGCGGCACCCCTACGAACTACCGGAGATCGTGGCGATCTCCGCCAGCGCCGGATTGCCGGCGTATCTGGATTGGATCCGGGCACAGACCCGGGAGGAAACCTGAGTTGATGATGCTGCTGCGACGTTTTATCGCCCTTTGCCTGCTCTGCCTGACCGCCCTGCCCGCACTGGCTGTCAGCGAGAAGGACCTGCTCCCGGTGGACCAGGCCTTCGCCCTGCAGGCCACCGCGCCGAGTCGCGACCGCATTGAACTGCGCTGGGACATCGCCCCCGGCTATTACCTCTACCGGCACCGCACCAGCATCAAGGCCGGCCCCGGCTTCACCGCCGAGGCACTGCAGTTCCCCAGCAGGGGCGAGCAGAAGCACGACGAGTTCTTCGGCGACGTGGAGACCTACCACCGCCAGCTGCGCGCCGTGTTGCCCGGCACCGCCGAAGCGGGCACGCAGACGGTCACGCTGGAGGTCCGCTACCAGGGCTGCGCCGACGCCGGGGTGTGCTACCCGCCGCAGAAGCGCAGCATCGAGGTCCGCCTGCCCGGCCCCGGCGGCGAGCAGCCGCCGGCCGCGACCGCCGCGGCACCGATGTTCAATCCCCTGGCCGCCAACAACAGCGGCGGGCTGAAGCTGCCCGGCGCCGCCGCCACGCAGAACCTGCCGCTGCCGGCGGACAAGGCGTTCGGCTTCGAGGCCATCGTCGATGATGGCAACCGCCTGCTGCTGCGTTTCTCGCCGGCGCCGGGCTACTACCTGTACCGCGACCGCACCTCGCTGGGCCTGGAAGGCGCACCGGGCATCCGCACCGGCCGCCCGCAATGGCCCAACGGCACCTCGCACCGCGACGAGCATTTCGGCGACGTGGTGGTCTACTTCGACCAGGTCGACGTGCCGCTGCCGCTGCGCCGCGACCGCGCCGAAGCCAGCCCCGCCACCCTGGTGGTGACCTTCCAGGGCTGCCAGACCGACGGCATCTGCTACCCGCCGATGACCCGCCGGGTGAAGCTGCAGCTCCCCGCCGGCCGCATCTCCGCGCGCGAGGAAGCCACCGTCGCGCCCCTGGTGATCCCGCCGCTGCCCAGCGGCAAGAAGGATCGCGCGCCGGTACTGCCGGCCATCGACCCGACCAGCCCGCCGACCCCGCAGCCGCTGGTGGTACGCCCGGACCCGGGCGCGCCCAACCTGACCGAACCGGCGCCCGATGCCTCGGCCGAGAACAGCCAGCGCAGCCAACCGCCGGGCACCACCGAAGACCACGGCTCGCTGCTGTGGGCCCTGCTGCTGGCACTGGCCGGTGGCCTGGTGCTGAACCTGATGCCGTGCGTGCTGCCGGTGCTGTCGTTGAAGGTGCTGGGCCTGGCGCAGAGCGGTGAGAGCCGTGCCCACGCCCGCAGCCATGCCCTGTGGTACACCGCCGGCGTGCTGGTGGCTTTCGCCGCGGTCGGTGGCCTGGTGCTGGCATTGCGCGCGGCCGGCCAGGCCGCCGGTTGGGGCTTCCAGCTGCAGCATCCCTGGTTCATCGCCACCCTGGTCTACCTGATGTTCATGGTCGGCCTGAGCCTCACCGGTGTGTTCACCCTGGGCACCAACCTGGGCGGCATCGGCCAGTCGCTGGCGCGCCGCAGCGGCCCCAGCGGCGACTTCTTCACCGGCGTGCTGGCCTGCGTGGTGGCCAGCCCGTGCATCGCCCCGTTCATGGGCTCGGCGCTGGCCTACGCGTTCACCGCACCGGCGCCGCTGGCCTTCCTCGTGTTCGTGGCGCTGGGCCTGGGCCTGGCGCTGCCGTTCCTGCTGATCGGCTTCGTGCCGTCGCTGGCCCGTCGCCTGCCCAAGCCGGGCGCATGGATGGAAACCTTCAAGCAGGTGCTGGCATTCCCGATGTACCTGACCGCCATCTGGCTGTTGTGGGTGCTGGGCAAGCAGCGCGGCATCGACGCGATGGCGCTGATGCTGGCCGGTGCGGCGACGCTGGCGCTGGGCCTGTGGTGGTTCGAGCGCAGCCGCTGGCACAGCCGCCGGACCGGCATGGTGCTTGGCCTGGTACTGGCGGTGCTGTCGCTGATCCCGGTGTGGGGCGTCACCCGCCTGCCGCCGCCTGCCGCGGCCGCCGCCCAGGAAGGCGTGGTCGCCTATTCGCCGGAAATGCTCGACCGCCTGCGCGCCGACAACCGCGTGGTGTTCGTCAACATGACCGCCGACTGGTGCGTGACCTGCAAGGCCAACGAGCGCGGCGTGCTCAACCGCGATGCGTTCCGTGATTCGCTCAAGCGCGTGGACGCGGTGTACATGCACGGCGACTGGACCAACGTCGATCCGCAGATCAGCGCCTTCCTGGAGCAGCACAAGGCCGTGGGCGTGCCGCTGTACGTGGTGTACGGCCCGGGCGCACCGCCGCGCGTGCTGCCCACCGTGCTGACCCAGTCCATCGTCGAAGACGCGCTGCTGCGCGCGGCGCGCTGAAGTGTGCCGCACGGCAGCGTGGGTGGCGGGCATCGCCGCTGCCGCCGGCCTGGCAGCCGGGGCGTGGCTGACCCGCCCCGCCCCGCCGCCGACGATGCAGACCCCGTTCCCAGCCGCGCCAGCCGTGGCCCCCACCTATGACGTCCGCCCCGGCAGTGCACTGACCGCGTTCACCCTGCCCGACCTGGACGGCATGCCGGTACGGTTCCCGGAGCACTTCAAGGGCCGCCCGGTGCTGATCAATGTCTGGGCCAGCTGGTGCGCGCCATGCATCGAGGAAATGCCGGAGCTGGCACGCTTGGCCGCCGCGCATGCCGACGACGGCCCACGGGTGGTGGGCATCGCCCTGGACACCCCGGAAGCGGTGCAGGATTTCCTGGGCAATGTGCCGGTGTACTACCCGATCGTGATCGACACGCCCGGCCCCGACGATGCCAGCGTCAAGCTCGGCAACACGCAGGGGCTGCTGCCCTACAGCGTGCTGCTCGATGCCCAGGGGCGTTTCGTCAAGCACAAGCTTGGCCCGTTCAAGGCCGGCGAGATCGAGGCCTGGGCCACGTCCGGCGCCCCCTGAGCGTGCACCGCATCGCACAACGACACTGCCCCGCGCTTCGGCGTGGGGCAGTGTCGCTCCAGCGGCGCGTCGTGCCTCACGGCCGCAACAGCACCTTGCCCCTGCGGCCTGGCAGCAGGCTTGCGCGCGTGGCTTCGGCGACGTCGGCCAGGTCATAGGTCGCCTGCACCGGCAATGTCAGTTCACCGCTCATCGCACGCTGCAACAGTTCGCCGACCAGACGACGCTTGTTGTCGCCCGACATCTCGCGGCTGACCTTGCTGCCCCAGAAGCCCTTGACCGTGGCCTGCTTGAAGATCAGGTCACCGGAGGGAATCTGCATCGGCTCACCGGCCATCGTGCCGAACGACACCAGCGTGCCGTTGTCTCCCAGCAGCGATACCAGGTCCGCGCTGGCCTGGCCACCGATGGAATCCACCGCTGCATGCGCCAGCGTGTCGCCGAGCAGCGCGCGGGCGCGTGCCTTCCAGTCCGGCTGTGCGGTGGACAGCACGGTGTCGATGCCCAGCGCCTTGAGTTCATCCACGCCGGCATCGCGACGCACCAGCCCAAGCACGGGCACGCCACGCGCGCCGGCAAGCATCGCCAGGGTCTTGCCGACCGCACCGTTGGCGGTGTTCTGCACGATCCATTGGCCCGGGCGGGCCTGCAGGAATTCCAGCAGCATCAGCGCACTCAACGGCATCGCGACCAGCTGCGCGGCGGCTTCATCGGCGATGCCGGCAGGCACCGGGATGACCATGCGCGCCGGTGCGATGAAGTACTCGGCCCAGGTGCCGTGCACCGAGGCCGCCATCACCCGCTGGCCGATCGCCAAGCCTTCGACGCCTTCGCCGAGCGCGTCGACGGTGCCGACCGCTTCGCTGCCGCCAATGGCCGGCAACTCCGGCTTGTAGCCGTACTGGCCGCGTACCGTCCACAGGTCGTGGTTGTGGATCGGCGCGAGGATCGTCCTGATCCGTACTTCGCCCGGGCCGGGTTGCGGCACGGCACTGTCGCCGAGGACCAGGACCTGGGACGGTTCACCAAACGTGGCGTGGATCGCACTGCGCATGACGGTCTCCCCGGGGCTCAGGCGATAGTCACGTGCAGGCGCACGTCGACATTGCCGCGGGTGGCGTTGGAGTACGGGCAGATCTGGTGCGCGGCCTCGACCAGGCGGCGCGCGTCGGCCTCGTCCAGGCCCTGCACCGCCACGCTCAGGTCGATGTCCAACGCATAGCCGCCCTCGGCGGTCTGGCCGATGCCCACTTCCACCGAGGTGGCGGTGTGGGTGGGTTGCAGCTGCAGCTTCTTGGCCGCCACCGGCAGCGCGTTGTCGAAGCAGGCCGCATAGCCGAGCGCGAACAACTGCTCGGGATTGGCACCGGCCTTGCCGGAGCCCGGCAGGGCGAGGTCGAGCGCAAGGCTGCCGTCGTCCAGGGCGGTACGACCGGCACGGCCACCGGTCGCGGTGGCGCGGGTCTTGTAGAAGATCTTCATGGCGGAATTCCTTGTATGTGAGGTGGCCTGCGCAAGTCGCGCGGCCAGGAACCAGGGGAGAGTGACGGGCCCGCTCAACCGAGCTGCGCGAGCAGCGCCTGGGCCACGGCTTCGGAGCTGGCCGGGTTCTGCCCGGTGACCAGCCGACCGTCGGTCACAACGAAGGACTGCCAGTCCGGCCCCTTGGCGTAGTCACCTCCCAGGCGGGTGAACGCGTCCTCGATCAGGAACGGCACCACCGCGCTCAGGCCGACCGCGTCCTCCTCGCTGTTGGAGAAACCGGTGACCTTGCGGCCAGCCACCAGCGGACTGCCGTCGGCCTTCTTCGCCGCGACCAGCGCCGCCGGCGCGTGGCAGACCAGCCCCAGCGGCTTGTTGGCACGGTCGAAGGTTTCAATCAGCGCGATCGAATCGGCATCGCGGGCCAGGTCCCACAGTGGACCGTGACCGCCGGGGTAGAACACCGCATCGAACTGGCTGGCATCGACCTGCCCCAGCGGCAGCGTGGTGGCCAGGCGCTGGCGCGCCGCATCGTCGCCGTTGAAGCGCCGGGTGGCCGGCGTCTGTGCGTCGGGCTCGTCGCTGCGCGGGTCCAGCGGCGGCTGGCCACCGGCCGGCGAGGCCAGGGTGAGGGTGGCGCCGGCATCCTTGAACACGTAGTACGGTGCGGCGAACTCCTCCAGCCAGAAGCCGGTCTTGTGCCCGGTGTCGCCGAGCTGGTCGTGCGAGGTCAGTACGAACAGGACGTTCATGTCAGTGCCTTCAATCGTTGGGGCGGTGGGGAAATCACGCGGCGCGATGGCCGCAGGTCAACAGGTGTTCGGTGGCCTCGCGCGCCTGCTGCAGGGGCAGGTGGTCCTGGCTCAGCTTGGACAGCAGGGCTGCGCCCAGCCACATCTGGTAGAGCACCCGCGCCACATCCAGGGCGGGCTTGCCGGCCGGCAGCGAGCCATCGGCGCGGCCTTCCTCGACCAGCACGGCGATCCGCTGCAACAGCCGCTGCACGCCGTCATCCAGCACCCGGCGCATGTCCTCGGAAAGGTCCGCGACCTCGGCGGCGAGCTTCACCACCAGGCACTCCTCGGCCCAGCCCTGCGCCGGGTCGGCCGGGTCACGCATCCATGCCTCCCAGTAGCGCATCAGCCGTTCGCGGCCGGTGCCGCCATCGGCCAGCAACTGCTCCAGCTTGCGCCCGTAGCCGTCGACGTACTGTTGCAGCAGTTCGCAGCCGAACGCTTCCTTGGACGGGAAGTAGTGATAGAACGAGCCCTTCGGCACCGCGCAGGCCTTGAGGATTTCCTGAAGGCCGAGCGCGGCAAATCCCTTCTGCAATACCAGCCGGTAGCCGGTATCGAGGATGTGCTGGCGGGTGGCTTGGGCTTTGGGGGACAAGTTCATGGGGCGCATCGTATTTCAAATAGACCGGTCGTCTATTAATGGGGGCGAACTGGATGGGGCATCCGTTGGACCGCGATCCGGGGAATCGTGGGTTCACTTGCAGTGTCCGGCGGCAGGGAAAGCCGCCCTCATCCGCCCCTTCGAGGCACCTTCTCCCACTTTTCGGGAGAAGGGAGATGGCCGCGCGCGCCTGGCCGTGCAGCTACGCGGTGCGATATCCGCGAACGTCGCCCATCACGCTGCCAACCGTTGCGCATTGCGTCGGGCGGCTGTTCGTGGGCAGTAGGCCCTGCACTGCGACTCTTCCCACCAAACCGCTGTGGGCATGACGGAAATGGCCCACCATGCCGCACGGGTCCAGCCGCATCAGGATTCAAACAATTGCTTTAAACACGGCTAATTTCGCCGAACTGGACAGCATTGCCGGCTTCGATCACACTGCCGCCCTTTCCCGCCTTCCCTCGGTCCATGGCAAAACTGCTGGTTCTCCACGGCCCCAACCTGAACCTGCTGGGCACTCGCGAGCCCGAGGTCTACGGCCACACCACGCTGGCCCAGATCGATGCGGCGCTGGCCGCGCAGGCACAGGCCGCCGGCCATGCCACCGACCACCTGCAGTCCAACGCCGAACACGTGCTGGTGGACCGGGTGCAGGCCGCGCGCACCGATGGAACCGCTTTCATCCTGATCAATCCGGCTGCTTTCACGCATACCTCGGTGGCCCTGCGCGACGCGCTGGCTGCCGTGGCCATTCCCTTCATCGAGATCCACCTGTCCAACCCGCACAGCCGCGAGCCGTTCCGGCAGCACAGCTACCTGAGCGACAAGGCGGTGGGCGTGATCTGCGGCTTTGGCGCCGACAGCTACCGCTATGCGATGGACGCCGCCCTGCAGCGGCTGGCGGCTGCCGCGTGAAAGCGCTGCCGCACCTGCTGGTCGGACTGGCCCTGGGCAGCGTGCTGCTGGCGCCGGCGCATGCGCGCCCGGCCCGTGACCGTGCCGCCGAGGGCATCGACTGCACGACCGCGGTCAGCACGATGGAAAGCGACCTGTGCGCGGCCGACCGCGCCGAGGACGCCGACGAGGCACTCAATGCCGTCTACCGCCAGGTGCGCCAGCAATTGCGGCAGCAGGCCACCGACGGCAGCTGCAGCCATTGCGACAGCGCCGAGCAGCAGCTGGTGGCCGCGCAACGCGCCTGGATCACCCTGCGTGACCAGGACTGCGCCGCGGTCTACGCCTTCAATGCAGATGGAACCTCGCGCAATGGTGCGCGGTCGCATTGCCTGACCATCCACGCGCAGGACCGCACCCGGCAACTGCGCGACTTCTACGAACTTTGACCCGGCGCACCGCGCCCCCACCTTACCGCTACAACAGAACGAAAGAGGCCCTCATGGATCTGCGCAAAATCAAGAAGCTCATCGACCTGCTGGAAGAGTCGAACCTGGCCGAGATCGAGATCAAGGAAGGCGAGGAATCCGTGCGCCTGTCGCGCACCCCGGTCGGCGGCTACGCCGCCCCGGTCGCCGCCCCGGTCTACGCGCCCGCCCCGGCCGCTGCGCCGGCGGCCATGCCGATGAGCGGCCCGACCGAGGCCTCCACCGGTGGCACCGCCAAGCCGGGCAACGCCCTGCCGGAAGGCCACGTGCAGCGTGCGCCGATGGTCGGCACCTTCTATGCCTCGTCCTCGCCGGACAAGCCGGCCTTCGTCAGCGTCGGCCAGACCATCAAGGCCGGTGAAACCCTGGCCATCATCGAGGCGATGAAGATGTTCAACCCGATCGAGGCCGAAGTGTCCGGCACCGTGGTGGCCATCCTCGGCGAGAACGGCAGCCCGGTGGAATTCGACCAGCCGCTGTTCGTGATCGCCTGAGGCGCCGGCCATGCTCGACAAGGTCGTAATCGCCAACCGAGGGGAAATCGCGCTGCGCATCCTGCGCGCGTGCCACACCCTGGGCATCCGCACGGTCGCGGTGCACTCCACCGTCGACCGCAACCTCAAGCACGTGGCCATGGCCGACGAGTCGGTCTGCATCGGCCCGGCCCCGTCGTCGGAAAGCTACCTCAACATCCCGGCGCTGATCGCCGCCGCTGAAGTCACCGACGCCCAGGCCATCCACCCCGGCTACGGCTTCCTGTCCGAGAACGCCGACTTCGCCGAGCGCGTGGAGCAGTCCGGCTTCATCTTCATCGGCCCGCGTGCGGAAACCATCCGCCTGATGGGCGACAAGGTCGAAGCCATCCGCGCGATGAAGGCCGCCGGCGTACCGTGCGTGCCCGGCTCGGGCGGCCCGCTGGGGGAGGACATCGTCGCCAACACCAAGATCGCCCGCGAGATCGGCTACCCGGTCATCATCAAGGCATCGGGCGGCGGTGGCGGCCGCGGCATGCGCGTGGTGCATGCCGAGGGCGCACTGAAGGCCTCCATCGAGACCACCAAGTCCGAGGCCAAGGCCGCCTTCGGCAACGGTGAGGTCTACATGGAGAAGTACCTGGAGAATCCGCGCCACGTGGAAATCCAGGTGCTGGCCGATGGCCAGGGCAACGCCATCCACTTGGGTGAGCGCGACTGCTCGATGCAGCGCCGTCACCAGAAGGTGGTGGAAGAAGCACCGGCACCGGGCATCACCGCCGAACTGCGCGAGCAGATCGGCAAGGTCTGCGTGGAAGCCTGCATCCGCATCGGCTACCGCGGCGCCGGCACGTTCGAGTTCCTGTTCGAGGACGGCCGCTTCTACTTCATCGAGATGAACACCCGCGTGCAGGTGGAGCATCCGGTGACGGAGATGGTGACCGGCATCGACCTGGTCGCCGAGCAGCTGCGCATCGCCTCGGGCCAGAAGCTGACGATCAAGCAGAGCGACGTGGTGCTGCACGGCCACGCCATCGAATGCCGCATCAACGCCGAGGACGCGGAAACCTTCATCCCCAGCCCCGGCCTGATCACCGGCTTCTACCCGCCGGGTGGCCCGGGCGTGCGCGTGGATACCCACATCTACGCCGGCTACAAGGTCCCGCCGAACTACGACTCGATGATCGGCAAGCTGATCGTGCACGGCCCGGACCGCGACACCGCCATCGCGCGCATGCGCGTGGCGCTGAGCGAGATGGTCGTGGACGGCATCAAGACCAACGTCGCCCTGCAGCAGCGCATCATGCGCGACAAGGGCTTCCAGGCCGGTGGACAGAACATCCACTACCTGGAAAAGCGCCTGGCCGAGCGCAAGAACCAGTCGATCGCGCTGACCTGATCGAGGGTTTGATGGAACAGGAAAAGGCGGGAAACCCGCCTTTTCCTTTGCCTGGCGCCGCAGGCCGGGATTGCGCTGCGCTCCCTCCCCGCCCGCGGCGCGTCGCTCGCGACCACGCTCAGTGGATGACGGGCATCACCGACGGGTCATGCCGGCGCTGCCAACCCCATGAAGGCCGCAGCCGCCGTCGGCCGCCCCAGGAAGTAGCCCTGCAGCGAGTCGCAGCCCAGCGAACGCAGGAACTCGCGCTGCGCCGCGGTCTCCACGCCCTCGGCCACCACCTTGATGTTCAGCGCGCGCGCCAGTGCCACGATCGAGGACACGATCGCCGCATCCTCCTCGTTGCGCTCCAGGTCGCGCACGAAGGCACGGTCGATCTTCAACTCCGCCGCCGGCATGCGCTTGAGGTAGAGCAGGCTGGAATAACCGGTGCCGAAATCGTCGATGGCGATCTTCAACCCCATCGCGGTCAACTGGTTGAGCACGTCCAGGCTGGCCTCGACATCCTTCATCGCCGTGGTCTCGGTGACTTCCAGGGTCAGGCAGGTCGGGTCGATGCCATGCACCTGGATGATCCGTCGCACCGTCTCCACCAGTACCGGCGAATCGAACTGCAGCGGCGACAGGTTCACCGCCATCGTCCATTCCCGGTTGCCGGCGTCATGCCATTGCCGCAGCTGCCGGCACGCCTGGTCCAGCACCCAGTCGCCGATCGGCAGGATCAACCCGCTGCGCTCGGCGATGGGAATGAACATGTCCGGCGCCAGCATGCCCAGCTCCGGGTGCTGCCAACGCAGCAATGCCTCGGCGCCGATCACCCGTTGGCCACCGGCGTCGAACTTGGGCTGGTAGTGCAGCACCAGCTCGTCGTTCTCCGCCGCCTTGCGCAGGTCCTGCAGCAGGCGCAGCTGGCGATTGGCGTTGACCTGCATGGCCGGGGTGAAGAAGGTGTAGCCGTTCCGGCCCAACCGCTTGGTGTGGTACATGGCCACGTCGGCATGGGCCATCAGTTCGCGCTCGTTGCGCGCGTCGCTGGGGTACAACGCGATGCCGAGGCTGGCACTGACCTGCAGCTCCGCCGCGTCGATCAGGAACGGCTGCGCCGCCGCCGCGACGATGCGCTCGGCCACCAGCAGCGCGTCGTCCGGGCCTCCCACGCCCAGCGCCATCACGAACTCGTCGCCGCCCAGCCGCGCGAACGTGTCCTGCGGCCCGAGCAGCGCGCCGATGCGGCGTGCCACCGCCACCAGCAGGCGATCACCGAGATGGTGGCCATAGGCATCGTTGACCGTCTTGAAGCCGTCCAGGTCACAGAAGATCACCGCGACCATGCGTCCTTCCTGCTGGGCGCGCTTGATCGCCTGGCCCATGCGGTCCTGCAGCAGCATGCGGTTGGGCAGCTGGGTCAACGGGTCATGCAGCGCCGCCTGCACCAGCTTCTGGTTGGCGTCGGCCAGCGAGTCGGCCAGCACGCCGGTGCGCTCGCGCATGCGACGGTCGAACAACGAGGCCACCGTGGCGATGCCCAGCGTGGCCACCGTGGTGACGATCACCAGCACCGCCAGCCAGCGCGTGTCGATGCCGCCGGCGCTCACCGCGCCACAGATGCTGCCCTCCGGGAAGCGCGCGGCGGCCATGCCGGTGTAGTGCATGCCGACGATGGCAACCCCCATCAGCAGCGACGCCATCGCGCGCATGTACAGCGTATTGCGGCGCTCGTTGCGCAGCCGGAAGGCGATCCACAATGCCGCGCCCGCCGCGCCGATGGCGACCATGATCGAGGCGAGGAACCAGCCGGGGTGGTAGTCGATGCCCGGCTGCATGCGCAGCGCGCTCATGCCCAGGTAGTGCATGGCCGCGATCGCCAGCCCCATCAGCACCGCGCCGGCCAGCAGCCGCAGGCCCTGCAGGCTGGGGCGCGACACCAGCCACAGTGCATAGGCCGACGCGCCCACCGATACCGCCAGCGACCACAGCGTCAGCGCCAGGTCGTAGCCCAGCGGGATCGGCAGGTCGAAGGCCAACATTCCGATGAAATGCATCGACCAGATGCCCAACCCCATCGCCACCGCGCCGCCCAGCAACCACCAGCGCGCGACCCTGCCCTGCGCCGTGGCCAGCCGCCCGGCCATGTCCAACGCGGTGTACGACGCCAGCACGGCGACCACTATCGAAAAGCCGACCAGGGTGTGGTCGTAACGGGCAATCATCATCACGGGTCTTTCAACACACTCATTCGCACGCCCCGATATCGGCCGCGCGCGGGAATACTTGCGGGCAAACAAAAGGGCGGGAAACCCGCCCTTCCGCGTTGCCTGCCTCGCGCCCGCTTACCGGGCGTCGATCGCGCTGCCGGTGACCGGCTCGGTCCCCAGTGGCGAGGACGGATCCATCACGGTCACCGTCTCCACCGAGCCGTCCGGCCACACGATCTGGAAGCTGCTGCCCGGCTGCAGCGTGGAGAACGGCGCGCCACTCTGCGCGCGGTAGATGGCCGCGGCCTGGCTGGCACCGGCGCGGCGGGTGTCGATGTCCGATTTCACGGTGGTGAGCTTGACCTTGCTCATCGCACGGTAACGGTCCTCGTAGGTATCGATCAGCACCACTCCCACCGCACCGGCGGAGTAGGCAACGAACAACACCACCCAGACCCAGAACTTGGCTCCATGGACGAACTGACGATAATTCATCGCTTACCTCCCCGCGCACCGCGCAGGCTGTCTACCAGCTGGTTCATTCTTCCCTCGCTCTGCCGTGGCACGGCGGCGTCATACACGAACGATTCGAAATCCTGGCCTGGATCCTTGGAGCAGATCCCGCCGTTGGCGCAATAGCTTGTCATCAACATGCTGTTCGGCCCGCAGGCCAACCCCAACCGGCAGGCCGCAACCTGCCAGGCCAGCTGGGAAAACTGGTCGCCCGCCACCATCCCGCGGTAGGCATCATCGCCGGCGGCTGTGACACCCATTGCAGAGGACACCGCCAGGAAGGCTTCCGGATCCTGCGAGTTCAGCACGCGCTCGACCAGGCCACGGCGGTAGTCCGCATCACGCTTGAGCGGCTCCCCCATCGCCAGCAGCGCGGCTTCGGCGGCCAGGTTGCCGGCCGCTGCGGCCTGCTGGCGCTCCTGCAGGATCACGCCACGGCCGATCGCATCGGCGGCGGTGAAGCCCACGCAGCCCACGCTGACGCGCTCACGCGCGGCGTTCAGGCCGGGCACGTCGCTCAGGCCCATGCTGGCCAGCGTGCTGCTGTCCAGCGCATACCCGCGCGGGTCCATCGCATAGACACCGCAGTAATCATGAATGCGGCTGACCATCCATGCCGCTTCCGCATCGCCGGCATCGGCGGCGGCACGCAGCTCGCGGGCAAATGCGTACAGGTCGCGCCCGCGCTCGAACACCGCACGCAGGTCCACCGGCAGGCCGGGGCCGATCGCGGTGGATGCGGCCACTTCCGGCTGCGCCGGGCCGCTGCTGAAGCCGTTGGCGGTGCTCATCTCCGCACCGGCACCGACGGCCGCCAATTCAGCGTTGCCACCGCCGCCGGCATGCAGCCCGATGCCACCGCGATAGCCGAGCACGCCCAGCAGCACTGCAACGGGCAGCGCCAGCAGGTACCAGGGCTTTTTGGCAAGCAGGGAGAACATCCGGAGGCAGGGACAGGACGGCCGAGTGCAGGGCGCAAGTGTAGCAATGGACTGGCGTGTGGATGTCAACAGCCCCGGCCGCGCGCAATCCGGGCCCGCCTCGTCTAGGATGCGTGCCCTGTCCTGCCGCTACCGTCCCCCGCCATGCCCTTCCTCGAACTCACCCTGCGCTGCACCGAAACCACCCAGCCCCGTTACGAGAATGCACTCGACGACGTGGGTGCGCTGGCGGTGACCATGCTCGACGCCGATGCCGACACCAGCAACGAGCGCGCGATCCTGGAGCCGGGCGTGGGCGAGACCCCGCTGTGGAACGACCTGGTGCTGACCGCGCTGTTCCCGGCCGATACCAACGGCCTGGCTCTGCTGGCCGCGCTGGAGGCATTCGACCCGGGCCTGGACTGGAGCAGCGCCAGCTTCCGCGCGGTCGAGGACGAGGACTGGGAACGCGCCTGGCTGGACCAGTTCCAGCCGATGTCGTTCGGCCAGCGCACCTGGATCGTGCCGTGGAACCATGACCTGCCGGAAGCGGCACAGGCCGCCGACGCCGCCGTGGTGCGACTGGACCCGGGCCTGGCCTTCGGCTCCGGCACCCATCCGACCACCGCCCTGTGCCTGCGCTGGCTCGACCAGCTCTCGGCCGAAGGCGAACTGGAAGGCCGCACCGTGCTCGACTTCGGCTGTGGCTCCGGCATCCTGGCCCTGGCCGCGCTCAAGCTCGGCGCGGGTGCGGCGGTGGGCGTGGACAACGACCCGCAGGCGCTGATCGCCACCGCCGACAACGGCGAGCGCAACGGCGTGCATATCGCCGCCTACCTGCCCGAGGACGAACCGGTCGCCACCTATCCGGTGGTGGTGGCCAACATCCTGGCCTCGGCGCTGGACGCCCTGGCCGAACTGCTGGCCGCGCGCGTGGCCACCGGCGGGCGGATCGCCCTGTCCGGCATCCTGCATGGCCAGGAGGGCGAACTGCTGGAACGCTATGCGGCCTGGTTCGACCAGCTTGAGGCGGTGCAGGACGGCGACTGGATACGCATCACCGGCGTGCGCCGTGCTTGAATGGGCGCATTGCCCCGTCACCGCCTGACATGAGCGACAAACCCACGCCATCGCAACCGTCACTGGCCACCTTCCTGCAGGGCCAGGCACCGGCCACGGCACCGCTCCCGGCGGAGCCCGTTGCGCCCGTCGCATCGGATCAGGAGGCCGCGCAGGCGCTGCACGAGGGCGGCGACATCACCGTTGCCGATGACCTGATTCCATCGCAACAGGCCAACAGCGACACGCTGGACGAGGAACCGGCCCCGCCGGCCCCTGCGGTGACGGCTCCCAGCTTCATGCGTACCGAGCGTCAGGCAGGCGCACCGCCGCGTGCGACGCCGCGCTGGCAATGGGGCGTGGTCGCCGCGCTGGGGCTGTTGCTGCTGGTGCAGGTGCTGGTCGCCGACCGCGCCCGGCTTGCCGCCGATGCCGGCACCCGGCCCCTGGTCAGCGCCCTGTGCACGGTGCTGCGCTGCACCCTGCCGGCATGGCATGAGCCCAGTGCCTACAGCATGCTCAGCCGCGAGATCCGCCCGGTGCCGGGCCAGCCGGGCGTCCTGCAGGTGCAGGCCAGTTTCCGCAATGAAGCGCGTTGGGAGCAGGCATGGCCAGCGCTGCGGCTGTCGCTGTCCGACGCCGATGGCCGGGTGATCGGCCGGCGCACGCTGCAACCGTCGGAGTACCTGGGCCCGGCTGCCGATGCGCAGGGCCGGTTGGCGCCCGGACAAAGCGCGCAGGTGTCCTTCCGGCTGCGCGAACCGGCCGCCGCGACGGTCGCCTTCAGCTTCGAATTCCAGTAACTGGAGGAACAACGGCGTGGCGGGCTGCCGGCCCACGCGCTAGACTCCTCCCCCCACGCCGGGCCAAGCGCGCCCGACTCCGTCGAATTTGCGGGAACTCCCTTGAACGCTGCCCCCACACGTCCTGACATCAGTCGTGGCGCTGCAAAGCCGCCGCTTCGTGAACACGTCGCCCAGTCCGTCCGCCGCTACCTGCGCGATCTGGACGGCTGTGACGCCGATGACGTGTACGAAATCGTCCTGCGCGAGATGGAAATCCCGTTGTTCGTGGAAGTTCTCAACCATTGCGAAGGCAACCAGAGCCGCGCCGCCGCGCTGCTGGGCATCCACCGCGCCACCCTGCGCAAGAAGCTCAAGGAATACGGGCTGGCCTGAGCCGCCCCGCCCGGTCGCGCGCAGCCACGCTGCGCTGAAGCGTTCACCGGGTACTTCCGCCGGGCATGGCTCGGCGCCACCTGCCCCTTGTCGGCAGATGCAACCTCCCAGCCACAGGTCACGGATGTGACGGCCCGGCTACAATACCGGCCCGCTTCCGCTGCCCCCTGTCCCCATGTCTGCTGATCTGCTGCCCGTCCGCCGGGCCCTGCTGTCCGTTTCCGACAAGACCGGTCTGGTCGAACTGGCCCGCGCCCTGGCCGCCCGCAACGTCGAGCTGCTCTCCACCGGCGGTACCGCCAAGGCGATCCGCGACGCCGGCCTGCCGGTCACCGACGTCTCCGATGTCACCGGCTTCCCGGAAATGATGGACGGGCGAGTCAAGACCCTGCACCCGCTGGTGCATGGTGGCCTGCTCGGCCGCGCAGGCACCGACGATGCGGTGATGGCCGAACACGGCATCGCGCCGATCGACCTGCTGGTGCTGAACCTGTATCCGTTCGAGTCGGTCACCGCCAAGGCCGACTGCACCCTGGCCGACGCGGTGGAGAACATCGACATCGGCGGCCCCGCCATGCTGCGCAGCGCCGCGAAGAATTTCGCCCGCGTCGCCGTGGCCACCAGCCCGGACCAGTACGACGCGCTGCTGGGCGAATTGAATGCCAACGACGGCAAGCTGTCGGCCGCCAAGCGATTCGAGCTGTCGGTGGCCGCGTTCAACCGCGTCGCCCAGTACGACGCGGCGATCAGCAACTACCTGTCCGCGGTCAGCGACACCGCCGCCGCGGTGCCGGTGCGTGAGGAATACCCAGCGCAGATGAACTCCACCTTCGTGAAGGTGATGGACCTGCGCTACGGCGAGAACCCGCACCAGAGCGGCGTGTTCTACCGCGACCTGTGGCCGGTACCGGGCACGCTGGCCACCTTCGTGCAGCTGCAGGGCAAGGAACTGAGCTACAACAACCTGGCCGACGCCGATGCCGCATGGGAATGCGTGCGCCAGTTCGACGTGCCGGCCTGCGTCATCGTCAAGCACGCCAACCCGTGCGGCGTGGCCGTGGCCGCCGATGTCGGCGCCGCGTATGAGATGGCCTACAACACCGACCCGACCAGCGCCTTCGGCGGCATCCTGGCCTTCAACCGCACGCTGGATGCGGCCACCGCCAAGGCCATCCTCGACCGCCAGTTCGTCGAAGTGCTGATCGCCCCGGACTACGAGCCGGCCGCGCTGGAGTACGCCACCAAGAAGGCCAACGTGCGCGTGCTGCGCATCCCGGCCGGCGACGCGCGCAACAACTACGACACCAAGCGCATTGGTTCGGGCCTGCTGATCCAGAGCGCCGACAACCGCGGCATGACCACCGATGAGCTGAAGACGGTGACCCAGCGCGCACCGACCACCGCCGAGCTGCGCGACCTGCTGTTCGCCTGGCGCGTGGCCAAGTACGTCAAGTCCAACGCGATCGTCTACGCCAAGGACGAGCGCACCATCGGCGTGGGCGCCGGCCAGATGAGCCGCGTGTACTCCGCGCGCATCGCCGGCATCAAGGCCGCCGATGCCGGGCTGGTGGTGCCGGGCTCGGTGATGGCTTCCGATGCGTTCTTCCCGTTCCGCGACGGCCTGGACGCGGCCGCCGAAGCCGGCATCACCGCGGTGATCCAGCCGGGCGGTTCGATGCGCGATGCCGAAGTGATCGCCGCGGCCGACGAACATGGCATCGCCATGGTGTTCACCGGCGTTCGCCACTTCCGTCACTGAGTACCGCGACGATGGCGACGGGGGTGTTTCTACGATCGGTTTCCCTGGGCGCCGTGCTCCTGCTGGCCGCCTGCCAGCAGGACAAGCCCGCCCCCGCCCAAGCGGAGGCGAAGGTGCCGGTGCTGCGCCACGACGACGCCGTGCTGGCACTGCTGCAGGAACGCTACGGCGCGCCTGCACAGCTGAAGGGACCCTGGGCGCAGCAGCTGACGGATCCGGACATGGATCACGTCCGCCCGATCCACCGCGACGTCTGCGCCGACCAGGCCGCGGTCATCGGCGGCAAGCGGTACCGCATGCTTGCGGTCTGCACCCACTACGATGACGCCACTTCCATCGAACTGGGCACCACCGATTTCATCGTGCTGCACGAAGCGGCCGACGGCCGCATGTCGTTGGCCGCCGAGCTGCCCGGACGTGCCAGTGGTGCCGGCGGGCAACCGGGCACGGTCAGCACGCTGCAGGTTGGCGCCGGTGCCTGGGCGTACCAGATCGACGACGAACTGGTCGCGGTCGGCTCGGTGATGCGCAATCGGGCCTGGCTGGTGTTCGACGGCGGCGACAAGGTGGCCGACGCCGGCTGGCTGCGCACCCACCTGGACGACCACAACGCCATCGAGTGCAACGACGCCGGGCACTGCTCGCACGGGCGCCTGGACCTCAACCTCGAGGTCCGCCTCGACGACAGCCAGCCCGGCCTTGCGTACTGGCCGTTGCAGGTACAGGAAAAGGGCAACGGCTGCCGCGGCCGTGTCAGCAAGACCCACGTCATCACCTACGAGCCTGCGCAGTCGCGCTACCCGATGCCTGCCGAACTGCAACTGGAGGGCTGCAACTGATGCACTCGATCCTTCGCGTTTTCCTGCTGGGAGGCGTCACGCTGCTCGCCGGCTGCGGCGACAGTGCCCTGCGTGCGGCACAACAACAGGTGGTGGCGCAGATGCAGGAGCAGCTGCCCGCGCCCTACCGCGAAGGGCTGGTGATCGACTCGATGCACCGCCACGGCGATGACCTGGTGCAGGTGATCCGCTTCCCCGATGCCACCGTGGCGATGGCCAAGGCCAAGCCGGATGTGTTCGCGTCCCTGCGCAGGGATGAAGCCGAGTTCATCGTGCAACTCTGCCAGGACACCATCCTGCAGCCGATCTATGCCAATGGTGGTGGCGTACGCCGACGCTTCATCGATGCCAACGGCGCGGTGTTCTTCGAAGTCACGCTGGCCTCGTCGCAATGCGTCTCCCATTGAAAGCCCCACAGGAACCGACCCCCATGAAAATCCTCGTCATCGGCTCTGGTGGCCGTGAACACGCCCTGGCCTGGAAGCTGGCGCAGTCCGCGCGCGTGAGCGAAGTGATCGTCGCCCCGGGCAATGCCGGCACCGCCACCGAAGGCAAGTGCCGCAACGTCGCGGTCAAGGTTACCGACATCGCCGGGCTGCTGAAGCTGGCCCAGGACGAGGCCGTGGGCCTTACCGTGGTCGGCCCGGAAGTACCGCTGGTGGCCGGCGTGGTCGACACCTTTCGTGCCGCCGGCCTGCGCATCTTCGGGCCGACCGCCGCCGCCGCACAGCTGGAGGGCAGCAAGGCGTTCGCCAAGGATTTCCTGGCCCGCCATGGCATTCCCACCGCGTACTACGCCGTGCACACCGAGGTTGATGCCGCGCTGGCCTACCTGCACGAGAAGGGTGCGCCCATCGTCATCAAGGCCGACGGCCTGGCCGCCGGCAAGGGCGTGATCGTGGCGATGACGCTGGACGAAGCCGAAGCCGCGGTGCGCGACATGCTCAGCGGCAATGCCTTCGGCGATGCCGGCGCGCGCGTGGTGATCGAGGAGTTCCTGGAGGGCGAGGAAGCCAGCTTCATCTCGATGGTCGATGGCCGCGTCGCGCTGCCGATGGCCACCAGCCAGGACCACAAGCGCGTGGGTGATGGCGACACCGGCCCGAACACCGGCGGCATGGGCGCGTACTCGCCGGCCCCGGTGGTGACGCCGGACGTGCACGCGCGGGTGATGCGTGAAGTGGTGGAGCCGACCGTGGCCGGCATGATCGCCGACGGCGTGCCGTTCACCGGCTTCCTCTACGCGGGCCTGATGATCGATGCCAGCGGTGCACCGAAGGTGATCGAGTTCAACGTGCGCTTCGGCGACCCGGAAACCCAGCCGGTGATGCTGCGCCTGCAGTCGGACCTGGTCGACCTGGTCGAAGCCGCCATCGACGGCGCGCTGGCCGGCGTGGACGCACAATGGGATCCGCGCCCATCGCTGGGCGTGGTGATGGCGGCAAATCCGTACCCGGAAACGCCGATCACCGGCGACGTCATCAGCGGCCTGGCGGACGTGCCGGGCAGCGCCAAGGTATTCCATGCCGGTACCGCGCTGGATGCCGACGGCAACGTGGTCAGCGCCGGTGGCCGCGTGCTGTGCGTGGCGACGCTGGGCGACAGCGTGTCCGATGCGCAGCAGCATGCCTATGCAGGCGTTGCGAAGATCCACTGGGCCAACGAGTTCCATCGCAACGACATCGGCTGGCGCGCGATCGCACGCGAGCAGCAGTAAGGCATCGGTGTGACGGAAGACGAAAAGGGCGGCCTTGAGGCCGCCCTTTTTTGTTGCATCCATTTATTGACGAATTGAAGCACGTCACTTTGGGGCGAGAAGCACACAGCGCAGCGCTGCCCTCATCCGCCCTTTCGGGCACCTTCTCCCGCAGGCGGGAGAAGGGAGGGTCCCGATCATCCTTGCTTCTTCCGCATTGCAGGGCAGTTCATGCCCGGCAGGACGAACGCGCGGAAGCGAAGCGCAGGCAGGCGTGCCGGAGCCGGTGATTCTTCCCTTCTCCCGCCAGCGGGAGAAGGTGCCCGAAGGGCGGATGAGGGCGGCCTTTGCTTCTGCCCCTGCCTCCCAGCCCTCACTCCCTCAGCGATGCACGCTGCCGATGCTCGCCGCCGGGTAACGCGCACCGGCGGCCACGTCCACCGGGAACACCGCGTCGATGCGGGCCAGCTCGTCGGCATCCAGCACCACGTCGAGCGCACCCAGGTTTTCCTCCAGGTAGGCCAGGCGCTTGGTACCCGGGATCGGCACCAGGTCATCGCCCTGGGCCAACACCCAGGCCAATGCCAGCTGCCCCGGGCTGATGCCCTTGGCGGCGGCAATCGCGTTGACCTGCTCCACCAACGCGAGGTTGCGGGCGAAGTTCTCTCCCTGGAAGCGCGGCGAATTGCGCCGGTAGTCACCGTCCTCGAAATCCTCCGGGCTGCGGATCGCACCGGTCAGGAAGCCACGCCCCAGCGGCGAGTACGGCACGAAACCAATGCCCAGCTCGCGCACCGTATGCAACACGCCGTTGTGCTCGGGCTCGCGCGACCACAGCGAGTACTCGGTCTGCAGTGCGGTGATCGGGTGCACCGCATGCGCGCGGCGGATTGTTTCCGGTGCCGCCTCGGACAGGCCCAGGTAGCGCACCTTGCCCTGCTCGACCAGCCGCGCCATCGCCCCGACGGTATCCTCGATCGGCACATTCGGGTCCACGCGGTGCTGGTAGTACAGGTCGATGTGGTCCACGCCCAGCCGCTGCAGGCTGGCCTCGCACGCGGCCTGCACGTACTCCGGGCGGCCATCCACGCCACGCGCCTGCGGGTCATAGGCATCCAGGCGCACGCCGAACTTGGTGGCCAGGAACACCTGCGCGCGGCGATCGGCGATCGCACGCCCGACCAGCACCTCGTTGGTATGCGGGCCGTACATGTCGGCGGTGTCGAGCAGGGTGACGCCACGCTCCAGCGCGCGATGGATCACCTGGATCGCCGCCGCGTCATCGCCACGGCCGCCATAGAACGCACTCATGCCCATGCAGCCAAGGCCAAGGGCGGAAACAACCGGGCCGTCACGGCCCAATACGCGGGTCTGCATCGTCGACTCCAGGGATCAGGGGGATGGCCACTGTAGGCCGCGCCCGGCAGGCGATAAACCCGCATAATCGGGACTGACCATGAAGCCAGACCACACAATCGACCCTGCCCTGCTGCCCGCGTTGGTCGCCTTCGCCTGCGTGGCCCGGCTGGCCAGCTTCCGCCAGGCGGCGGCGGAACTGGGCGTGTCACCCTCGGCGCTGTCGCAGACCATCCGCAGCCTGGAGCGCCGCCTGGGCACCCGTCTGCTGCAGCGGACCACGCGTACCGTCGGGCTGACCGAGCCCGGCCAGCGTCTTCTGCAGGAAACGGTGCCGGCACTGGCGCGCATCGGTGGGGCGCTGCAGGCGGTGGAGGAGCGCCGTGACGTTCCCGGCGGCCAATTGCGCATCACCACCCCGCGCTTCCCGGCCGAGCACCTGCTGCTGCCGTTCCTGCCCGGCTTCCACGCCCGCTACCCGCAGGTGCAGGTCGAGCTGTCGGTGCAGCCGGCCATGGTCGATGTCGTGGCCGAAGGCTTCGATGCCGGCATCCGCCTGGGTGAATCGCTGGCCGCCGGGATGATCGCCGTGCCGCTGGGGCCACCGCTGCAACTGGTGGTGGTGGGCGCACCGTCCTACCTGCGACGGCATGGCGTCCCGGACCGCCCGGAAGCACTGGTCGAGCATGCCTGCATCCGCCACCGCAGCAGCGATGGCCGCATCATGGCCTGGGAGTTCAGCCGCGACGGCCGCGATTTCCATGTCGAAGTCGACGGTCCGCTGCTGCTCAACGACAGCCACCTGGCGCTGCAGGCCACGCGCAGCGGCCTGGGCCTGCAGCAGGTGTTCGCGCATACCGTGCGCGCCGACATCGCCGCCGGCCATCTGCAAGCGGTGCTCCAAGCCTGGCAACCGCCTTTCGCCGGCTTCCACCTCTACTACCCGTCGCGCGACCAGCTCGCCCCCAAGCTGCGGGTGTTCATCGACTTCATGCGCGCGGCGAACCGGTAGCGCCGCGGCGTGCCGGCGCGCTAGCGGGTTGCGCCGGCCTCCAGGTAATCCGTGGTCACCTGCAACATCGCCGCCATGCCGTTGGCCAAGGCTGCTTCGTCCAACAGGAAACGCGGCGAATGATTGGCCGGTGCCTGTGCCGGATCGATCCCGGCACCGGTCGAACCCACCAGGAAATAGAACCCCGGCACGCGGCTGGCGAACTGCGAGAAATCCTCGGCGATGGTCTGCAAAGGCATCTCCACCACCTGCCCGGCACCGGCCACCTTTTCCAACGACGGCCGCACCCGCTGCGACAACACCGGGTCATTGATCGTCGCCGGTGCGTTGTTGACCACGGTCAATGCCGCGGTGGCGCCGGCGGCATGCGCGTAATCGGTGGCGATGCGCTCGAAGCGCGCGATCACGTCCTCGCGCACCTGCGCATCGAAGGTGCGCAGCGTGCCCACCAGCGTGGCCTGTTCGGGAATGATGTTGAAGCGCACGCCACTGTTGAACTGGCCGGCGGTCAGCACCACCGGGGTCTGCGCGATGTTGACCTGGCGCGCGATCATGCTCTGCGTGCCCAGCAGCACCTGCGCGCCCACCGTGATCGGGTCCACCCCATCCCACGGCCGCGAGCCGTGCGTCTGCCTGCCGGTGACGGTCAGCGACCACTCATCGGCCGAGGCCAGCAACGGCCCCGACCTGAAGCCGATCTGCCCGACCTGCAGGCCGGCCCACACATGCAGGCCGAACGCGGCTTCCGGGGTGAAGTCCCGCAGCAGGCCTTCGTCGAGCATCAGCTTGGCGCCGAACGGCGCACCGGGCACGGCCGGGCCCTCCTCGGCCGGCTGGAACACGAACATCACCTCACCCGGCAGGCTGTCGCGGCGTGCGGCCAGTGCCTGTGCCACGCCCAGCAGGATCGCCACGTGCGCATCGTGGCCGCAGGCATGCATCACCCCCACCGACTGGCCGCGATAGGTCGCCGTCACCTGCGAGGCGAACGGCAGGCCGGTTTCCTCACGTACCGGCAGCGCATCCATGTCGGCGCGGATCAGGATCTTCGGTCCCGGTCGGCCGCCCTTGAGCACCGCGGCCACGCCGGTGCCGGCAATGCCGGTGCGCGGCTGCAGCCCCAGCGCGCGCAGGTGCCTGGCCACGATGTCGGCGGTGCGCCGCTCCTGCCCGCCCAGCTCCGGATGCTGGTGCAGGTCACGTCGCCATGCCTGCAGCTGCGGCGTGGCGGCCTGCACCGCCTGACTGACCTCGGCGGCCGGCTGTGCCCGCACCCACGCCGGCACCGTCATCAGCACGGCCACAAGCATGCCCACGCGACGCTGTCTCATCCCATTCTCCTTTCAATGCCAACCCGGTGATGGTAATCGTGTCGATGCCGCACGCTTCCTCCACCGCAATGGCCTTGCCTTCTGTCGATATGCCCCGCCTCGAACGCCAGCTCGGCCAGCTCTGGGCCCACGAAAAAGCCAGCTATGGCTTGCGCGTGTTCATCGCCCTGGCCACCGTGCTCGCCTATGGCTGGTACGACGACCAGATCGCCGCCATCCCCGGCCTGTTCCTGGGCATCATCGCCAGCGCCATCGCCGAGACCGACGACAACGGGTGGGGCCGCACCAAATCGGTCCTGCTCTCGCTGCTGTGCTTCGGCGCGGCCGCCGCGTCGGTGGTGTACCTGTTCCCGCACCCGCTGCCGTTCATCGGCGCGCTGGCACTGGCCGCCTTCGGCCTGACCCTGCTCGGCGCGCTGGGTGAACGCTATGCCTCGATCGGCCAGGCCACGGTGACGCTGGCCATCTACACCATGCTGGCGATGGACCAGCTCAAGGCCCCGGACATGGCCTGGCGCGAGGTGGCACACCTGTTGATCGGCGCTGCGTGGTACGGCGCGCTGTCGATCCTGTGGACGGCGATGTTCGCCAACCGCCCGGTACGTGAGCGGCTGGCACGGCTGTTCTTCGAGCTGGGCCGTTTCCTGCAGCTCAAGGCCGATCTGTTCGAGCCGGTGCGGCACAGCAACCTGGAAGCGCGGCGATTGGCGCTGGCCGAGCAGAACGTGCGCGTGGTCGAGGCGCTGAACACCGCCAAGACCGCCATCCTCAGCCGCTTCGGCCGCTCCGGCCGGCCCGGCGTGCAGTCGGGCCTGTACTTCCGCCTGTACTACATGGCACAGGACTTCCACGAGCGCGCCAGCTCCTCGCACTACCCCTACGAGGCGCTGGCCGAGACCTTCTTCCACAGCGACGTGCTGTACCGCTGCCGGCGCCTGCTGTCGCTGCAGGGCAAGGCCTGCCAGGCGCTGGGCCAGGCCATCCGCCTGCGCCAGCCGTTCGACTATGGCGAGCAGGCACGCCAGGCCGGCCAGGACCTGCAAGAATCCCTGCGGTACCTGCGCGAGCAGCAGCGCCCGCACTGGGCGCGCCTGCTCGGCTCGCTGCAGTTGCTGGCACACAACCTGGCCAGCATCGAGCGGCAGTTGTCCGAAGCCTCGCTGGCCGACACCCCGCTGGAAGGCGTGGACACGCGCCTGCGCGATTCCTCGCCGCACACCTTGCGCGAAATGGCCACGCGCCTGCGCCAGGCACTCACCCCCGGCTCGCTGCTGTTCCGCCACGGCCTGCGCATCGCCCTGGCGTTGATCGCCGGCTATGCGGTGCTGAAGCTGGTGCACCCGGAGAACGGCTACTGGATCCTGCTGACCATCGTGTTCGTGTGCCGGCCGCATTTCGGTGCCACCCGGCGGCGCCTGTTCGAACGTATTGGCGGCACCCTCGCCGGCCTTGGCGTCACCTGGGCGGTGCTGCAGTTGTTCCCCGGCACCGAGCTGCAGCTGCTGCTGGCATTGGCCGCGGCACTGCTGTTCTTCTTCACCCGCACCGACCGCTACCTGGTCGCCACCGCCGCGATCACGGTGATGGCGCTGGTCTGCTTCAACCTGCTCGGCAATGGATTCGTGCTGATCTGGCCACGCCTGTTCGACACCCTGATCGGCTGCGCGATCGCCGCGCTGGCCTCGCTGCTGATCCTGCCCGACTGGCAGGGCCGGCGCCTGCACCGGGTGATGGCGCAGGTGCTGGCCACCAGCAATGCCTACCTGGAGCAGGTGCTGGGCCAGTACCGCAGTGGCATGCGCGACGACCTGCCCTACCGCATTGCCCGCCGCGACATGCACAACGCCGACGTCGCGCTGTCGGTGGCACTGTCCAACATGTTGCGCGAGCCCGGCTATGCACGCGGCAACCTAGATGGCGGCTTCCGCTTCCTCGCCCTGTCCAACACCCTGCTCAGCTACCTGTCCGCGCTGGGCGCACACCGCGCGCAATCGGCCAGCGTCGATGCCGACCCGATCATCAATGCCGGCCACCGTCAGCTGCAGCAGTCGCTGGCACAACTGGCCGACGCGCTGGGCCGGCGCGAGGCGGCCTCGCCGCAGGAGGAGGAAATCGCCCTGGCCGATGCGCTGGAACAGGTGCCCGATGACATCGACGACAAGGCACGCCTGGTCCGCACCCAACTGGCGTTGATGCTGCGCCTGCTGCCGCGGCTGCGCGGCACCGCCGCCGAAGCCATCCAACCCCGCCAGCGGTAGCGCCGGGCCAAGCTCCGCTGCCCGTCATCACGTACCACACCGCCCGGGCGTGGCCCGGCGCTACCGGGCCGTTGCGCCCGCGCCCGCCCTGGCCGGCAGGAAGAACACGCCTACGCCCACCAGCGCCAGCACCATGCCGACCATGCACACCCCCATCCAGCCGTGCGACGTCCAGGCCGCGGTGCCCAGCGCCGAGCCGGTGGCACCGCCGATGAAGTAGCAGGTCATGTAGGCCGAGGTGATGCGGCTGCGCGCGTTTTCATCCAACTGGTAGATCACGCTCTGGTTGTTGATGTGCACCGCCTGCACGGCGACATCCAGCAGCAGTACGCCCACCACCAGCGCCGCCAGCGAGACCGGCGCCAGCAACAGCACGCCCCACGAGGCCAGCATCATCACCAGGCCTCCGCCGGCCACCCAGCGCCCGTAGCCACGATCACTCAGACGACCGGCGCGGCTGGCCGCCAGGGCACCGGCGGCCCCGACCAGGCCGAACAGGCCGATGGTGGCGATCGAATAGCCATAGGCCGGCCCGGACAGCAGGAACGCCAACGGCGTCCAGAACACGCTGAACCCGGCAAACAGCAACGCACCGAGCAGCGAGCGCTGGCGCAGCACCGGCTCGTCGCGCAGCAGGGCCAGCACCGAGCCGATCAGGCGCGGATAGGACAGCTGCGTGCTGGGCCGATGCGCCGGCAGCAACAGGGCCAGCGCCAACGCCGACAGCAGCAGCGCCACGCAGGCCACCCAATAGATCGTGTGCCACGAACCGATCCCGGCCAGCACGCCGGAGGCCGTGCGGGCCAGCAGGATGCCCAGCAGCAGCCCGGCCATGATCGTGCCGACCACGCGACCGCGGTGCTCCGGGGCGGTCAGCGTCGCCGCGTGCGGCACGATCACCTGCGCGGCCACCGCGCACAACCCGCTCAGGCCGGTGCCCACCAGCAGCTGGCCCAGGTGCCCGGCGCTGCCGCTGATCGCCAGCCCTACCGCGGCCAGCACGAACAGGCCGACGATCAATCGCCGCCGTTCGACGCGGTCACCCAGCGGCACGATCAACAACAGGCCGGTGGCATAGGCCAGCTGCGCGGTGGTCACCACCCAGCCGGCCTGGCTGGCGCTGACCTTGAAATCACCGGCCAGCAGTTGCAGCAGTGGCTGGGCGTAGTAGTTGCTGGCCACGATCAGGCCGGTCGCGATGGCCAGCAGCAGTACCCGCGATTGCGGCAGGGTCGGGGCGGAAGTGGGGGAGGAGGACATGGCTGCGGTCGCCGGGGGAAAGTGCACGCAGTCTGGCCCCCACCCTTGAATGACACAAATGTATTGTTTTCATTCAATCCATCTGTTTCAGTGATGGCATGTTCACCCTGCGCCAGCTGGAATTCGCCGTGGCCGTGGCCGAGGAAGGCAGCTTCACCGCGGCTGCCAGCCGCTGCCACACCGTGCAATCGGGGCTGAGCCACCAGATCGCCCGGCTGGAGGAGGCCCTCGGTGCACGCCTGTTCGAACGCGGCCCACGCCGGGTGCGGCTGACCAGCGCCGGCGAGGTGTTCGTGCGCAATGCCCGGCTCACCCTGCAGGCGGCCGCCCGCCTGCAGGAGGAAATGGCACTGGCGCTGGGCAGCGTGCGCGGCCGCATCAACATCGGCCAGATCACCTCGCTGCACGTGGTCGACGTCCCGGCGCTGCTGGCTACCTTCCGCGCCGCCCATCCCGCGGTGGACGTGCACCTGCGGGTGGGCATGAGCGAGGCGCTGCTGGCCGACCTGGCCGAAGGCCTGCTCGACGTGGCCCTGGTCGGGGTCGGCCCGCAGGTACCGCTGCCGCCGCAACACCGCCTGCTGCACGAGGAGGGGCTGTCGATGGTGCTGCCGCCCGGGCATCCGCTGGCGGCGTTGGAGCGCATCCCGCTGCAGGCGCTCGACGGCCAGCCCTACGCCACGCTGGTGCCCGGCGCCGGCGTGCGCCGCCTGGTCGATGACGCCCTGCTTGGCCGCGACATCCACCCGCAGCTGCAGTACGAAGTCACCCACGGCGAGTTGCAGCGGCAGCTGGTCGCGGCGGGGCTGGCGGTCTCGGTGACGCCAGCCAGCATGGCCGAAAACATGCACGGCGTGATCGCCCGGCCGCTGGACGAACCCTTCCAGTTCCGTACCTGCGCGGTCTGGCGGGCCGATCCCACCCCGGCCGCGCGCGCCCTGTTGGCGCTGCTGCCCTCGCCCAAGGGCTGACCCGGCTCTGCTAATGTGCCGCGCAGCACCGAGGAGACACGATGTCCGGCCACAACCAGTTCGCCCTGCTCAAGCAACGGCGCTTCCTCCCGTTCTTCATCGTCCAGGCGCTGGGCGCCTTCAACGACAACATCTACCGGCAGGCGATCATCGGCCTGCTGTTCTTCCTCGGCGTCAGCACCGAAGAACGCACGCTCTACACCAACCTGGCCCCGGCGCTGTTCATCCTGCCGTACTTCCTGTTCTCGGCGCTGGCCGGGCAGGTCGCCGAGCGCATGGAGAAGCAGAAGCTCATCGTGGTCACCACCACGATGGAAATCGTGATCATGGCGCTGGCCGCGGTCGGCTTCCTGACCCAGAGCATGCCGGTCCTGCTGGCCGCGCTGTTCTGTACCGGCCTGCAGTCCACGCTGTTCGGGCCGGTGAAGTACTCGGTGCTGCCCTCCATCCTCAAGCCGGAGGAGTTGACCGGTGGCAACGGCCTGGTCGAGATGGGCACCTCCATTTCCATCCTCACCGGCATGATCGCCGGCGGCCTGATCTTCTCGCTGGCCGGCAGTCACGGGCCGGTCGTCGCGGCGGTGGCGATCATCGCGCTGGCCCTGGCCGGCAACACCGCCGCGCGCATGATCCCGCGGCTGGACGCCGGTGCGCCGGAGTTGAAGATCAACTGGAACCCGTGGACCGAATCGCTGGCGGTGCTGCGCCTGGCCAGGAAGCAGAAGGCGGTGCGCAACGCCATCCTCGGCGTGTCCTGGTTCTGGTTCTTCGGCACCGTGCTGACCGCCCAGTTGCCCACCTATGCCGTGGTCAACCTCGGCGGTGGCGACACCCTGTACATCTTCGCCCTGGCGCTGTTCTCGCTGGGCACCGGCGTCGGCTCGCTGCTGTGCGAGAAGCTGTCCGGGCGCATCGTCGAGATCGGCCTGGTACCGCTGGGCGCGTTCGGCATGAGCGTGTTCCTGCTCGACCTGTACTTCGCCCGCACCGGCGCGGTGACCGCGGCCGGGCTGGACGTGGCCGGCTTCCTGCAGCAGCCCGGCAGCGCGCGCATCGTCATCGACCTGCTCGGCATCGGCCTGTTCACCGGCTTCTTCGTGGTGCCGCTGTTCGCGCTGATCCAGAGCCGCACGCCCCGGTCGGAGATGTCGCGCGTGTTCGCCGCGCTCAACATCCAGAACTCCGGCTTCATCGTCGCCGCCGCCGTGCTTGGACTGCTGCTGCAGCTCAAGCAGCTGACCCTGTTCGGCTACACGCTGCCGCTGCCCGGCCTAACCATCCCGCAACTGCTGCTGGTACTGGCCATCGCCAACGTGGTGGTGGCGGTCTACATCTTCAGCATCGTCCCCGAGTTCCTGATGCGCTTCCTCAGCTGGCTGATGGTGCGCACGCTGTACAAGCTGCGCGTCAGGGGCGTGGAGGACAACGTGCCGGACGAGGGTGCCGCGCTGATCGTCTGCAATCATGTCAGCTACATGGATGCATTGATCCTGTCGGCGACGATCCCGCGCCCGGTGCGCTTCGTCATGTACTACAAGATCTTCAACATCCCGGTGATGCGCTGGATCTTCCGTACCGCCAAGGCCATCCCGATCGCCAGCCCCAAGGAAGACGCCGCGCTGATGCAGCGTGCCTTCGACGAAGTCGATGCCGCGCTAGCCGAAGGCGAGCTGGTCTGCATCTTCCCCGAGGGCGCATTGACCCGCGATGGCGAGATCGCCGCCTTCAGGTCGGGCGTGGAGAAGATCCTGGCGCGCCGCCCGGTTCCGGTCGTGCCGATGGCCCTGAAGGGCATGTGGGCCAGCATGTGGAGCCGCCGCGATACCCGCCTGGGCCGGATGCGCGTGCCGCGCCGCTTCCGCGCGCACGTGGAGGTGGTCGCCGCCGCTCCCGTGAATGGGCAGGACACCGACGCCGCACGGCTGGAAACGCTCGTGCGGACGTTAAGAGGTGGTGAAGCGTAAGAGATCACGCTTTCCAGAAGTAGGACAACTGGATACCCTACCGCCCAAGCGTGCTGCAAGGGGATCGCGGCATGCCTCGCGAAAGGGGATTCATGGACCAGAACACCACCTCGACATTGCCAGTACCGCCACCGGCACCACCTGCCGCTCCGCAGCAGGTGCATCACTATTACCACCCGCACAAGTCCGGTGGCGTGGCTGCGTTGCTGGAAGTGGTGCCCGGCCTGTTCCAGGTGTTCGGCATCGGCCACCTGTATGCGGGCAACGTCGTCACCGGGCTGATCGTCATGTTCGGTTACTGGGCGCTGGCCTTCGTCAATTTCCTGCTGCTGTTCGTGTTCATCGGATGGATCACCTGGCCGCTGTGCTGGGTGGCCACCATGGTCATTTCGCCGATCATTGCCGCAAATTCCTGCAAGTCACGCTGATTTTTTCTACAAGGAGCTTTACGTGAATACCAGCAGTCCTGCCGTTTCCAACAACCTCGTCTGGGCGATCCTGTCCACCCTGTTCTGCTGCCTGCCGCTGGGCATCGTGTCGATCATCCATGCCGCCAAGGTCAACGGCCTGCTGGCTGCCGGCGATATCGCCGGTGCACGTGATGCCTCGGAAAAGGCCAAGAAGTGGGCCATCTACGCTGCCATCGCCGGCATCGTCGTGACCATCCTGTACTTCGTGCTGTTCACCATGCTGGGCCTGGGCGGCGCGATGAGCGGCGCTTCGAGCTACTGATGCACCTGGCCGGCCGGTTGCCCGCAACCGGCCGGTCCTGATCGACATGAAATTCCCGCAGCACCTGCTCCGTTACGCGCCCCTGGCCGCGATTGCCAGCATCAGCGCCGGTGCCGCGGTGATCCTGCGCCGGGTGGACCCGAACGTCCCCGGCAATCCGCTCCCCGGCTGCCCGTTCTACGCCCTCACCGGCATCTGGTGCCCGGGCTGTGGCAGCACCCGCTGCCTGCACGCACTGGTCCACCTGGACCTTCCGCAGGCCATGGCGATGAACCCCCTGCTGGTGCTCTCGATCATCCCGGTACTGGTGATGGCCCTGCATGGCGCCGGCCTGTGGCCCGCGCGATGGCTGCCGCTGGTGCGGCTGTTCGCCCGGCCGATACCGTGGCTGGTGCTGGTGCTCGGCTACTGGGTCGCCCGCAACCTGCCCTGGTACCCCTTCAACCTGCTCGCCCCCGGCTGACCCGGTTGCCCCCGCAGGAACGGCCTCGGCCGCGAAGCAGAAACTGCGTGCCGGTCCCGGCAGTACGTGTGATCACCTGCACGATGTCCCGCGTTCCGTGCCACTGAGGGTGCCTGGGCTTCGCGGCCGAGGCCGCTCCTGCGGGGGTCAGCCCACCCAGCCGGCAATCACCAACAGGGCCAGCAGCGCCATCCACAACAGCAGCATGCGCCAGACCAGGCTCATCGCATCGCGCAGCTCCGGGTAACGCTCGTCCGGGGCCATCTGCCCCGACAGGCGGGCTTCTTCGGCTTCATCCACCAGCTCGGCACCAACGCCGGCACGCGCCGCCTTGCCCACGAACGCCGACGACAGCGCCCAGCGGTTGCCGCCTGCCTGCCGCCACGCGGAAAACACCGTATCGAAGTTGCCGACCAGCGCCATCGCCAGGGTCATCAGCTGCGCCACCGGCCATTCCAGCACCGCCAGCAACCAGCCACCGCCTTCGCGGCTGGCCGGGCCCACCTGCGCGGACTGCGGCCCCTGCACCGACTGCGCCAGCAACCGGTACAGCACCACCGCGAACGGGCCCAGCAACAGGAACCAGAACAACGGCGCGAACCAGCGCCGCAGCGCATCGATGACGGTCGCCTCGACCAGCGACGGCGCGTCCTCGCGCAGGCTGCCGCCGGCGGCCTGCAGGTGGGATATCGCCAGATCGCGCGCGGGCGCGTCCTCGGCATCGATCACCGCCTCGACATCGCGGTCCAGGTCACGCGGGCCCCAGCACACCGCCAGCACCAGCACGCCGAACAGCAACGCCGGCAGCCCGTACAGGCGCTCGTCCAGCGCCCATTGCAGCAGCGCCACCAGCCCCACGCACGGCAGGATCGGCAGGGCCAACCAGTAGCGCCCGGCGCCCTCCTGGCCGGATTGCCCCTGCAGCCAGTGCATCCAGCGGCCGAACCAGCGCCAATCGCGCACGGTCGCCATCATGGCCGGGGCCAGATGGCCCACCACCAGCGCTGCGATCACTGCTACCAGGGTCGTGAACATGTGATTCCTCCGCTGGCGATTGTAGGCCCTGCCATCACATGGCGTACGCCCGGGATCGCCACCGGATCAGCCTCCCTGCCGCTCGTACCAGTGCTGGACCAGGCTGCGCGCGATCGAGATGCGTGGCGGCAGCAGGATGCCCTGCCCGTCGTCGTTGGCCTCGCGCTGCAGCGCCGCACCGACCTCTTCGACGCTGAACCAGCGCGCGTCCTCCAGCTCGCCGTTGACACGTGGCGTGTCGTCCTCGGCGGTGGCCATGAAACCGACCATCAACGCCCCCGGGAACGGCCACGGCTGGGTTCCCAGGTAACGCGAGGCAAGCACCCGCACCTGCGATTCCTCGAACACCTCGCGGGCCACCGTCTGCTCGAAACTCTCGCCGGGCTCGACGAAGCCGGCCAGCACCGAATAGCGGCGCGGCGCCCAGCTGGACTGCCGCCCCAGCAACAGGCGGCCCTGGTTTTCCACCGCGACGATGATCGCCGGATCCACGCGCGGGTAATGCTCGGTGCCGCACTGGTCGCAATGGCCGATGAAGCCGGCGCGGCCAAAGCGGATCGCCGCGCCACAGACGCCACAGAACCGGTTGCGCGAATGCCAGTACGACATCCCGCGCGCGTAACAGAAGATATCGGCCAGTTCCGGCGGCCAGGTGGCCGCGGCAAGCCGCAAGTCGATGCGCCCCGGCGCCTGCAGGGTCAGCCCGGTCGCCTCGGCGGCGAACCACGGGTGGCCATTGCCATCACGGCCCAGGAAGGTCGCCGCACCCGGCCCGCCGCCCAGTGCGTGGCCCTCGGCGATGAAGGGTTGCCCTTCGCCATCGGCGAATGCGGTGCCATCGGCATCCAGTACCAGCACCTTGGCCTGCGGCCACAGCCGCGCCAGCGCTTCGGCATCACCGCGCAGTGCATCGGCACGGTCCAGTGGCACGCCGGCAAAGGCGTATCCGGAAAATGTACGGTCAGGAGTCGACATCGCCCAGAGCCTGCCGCCAAAGCGCGCCCACCGCAAGCACGGCGATGCCACGCATGGCGTGGATCAGCGGATCAGACCGAGAAGCTGCTGCCGCAGCCGCAGGTGGTGCGGGCGTTCGGGTTGCGGATCACGAACTGCGCGCCGGTCAGGCTCTCGGTGTAGTCCACCTCGGCGCCCATCAGGTACTGCAGGCTCAACGGGTCGACCAGCAGGGTCACGCCTTCGGTGACCACCGCCAGATCGTCCTCGGCACGGTTCTCGTCGAACTCGAACCCGTACTGGAAGCCCGAGCAGCCACCGCCCTGGATGTAGACGCGCAGGGCCAGGGCGGCATTGCCCTCGTCCTGGATCAACTCGCGCACCTTCGATGCCGCCGAAGCCGTGAAGTTCAGCGGGCGGTCCAGGGACTGGTAATCAGGCGCCGGCTGGACGCCGGGCAGGGACACTAACGTACTCATGCTGCCCAGCATGGGGGCCGGGCAGCGGGCTTTCAAGCCTCGGAGGCTTCAGTTTTCTTCGCCTTGCCGGCCGGCTTGTCCTCCGGCGGCGGCAGCGCGGCCATGGCGGCCGCATGCACCAGGCGGCCATTGAGCTGCGCGCCGGCGCTCATCTCCACCACCTGGTAATGCACGTTGCCGGTCACCCGGGCGCTGGGGGTCAGCTCGATCCGCTCGCTGGCGTGGACGTCACCGTCCAGGCGGCCGCTGAGCACCACCACGGTGGCCCGCACCTCGCCCTCGATATGGCCCTGCTCGGCCAGGGTCAGGGTGCCGTTGCCACCGTCCTCGACGATCACCTTGCCCAGGATGCGGCCTTCCACGTACAGGCCACCGCTGAATACGACGTCGCCCCTGATCTCCACCTGCGGCCCGATCAGGGCGTCCACGACCAGGTGGTTGTCGCGGCTGGACTTGCTTCCGAACATAATTACTCCCCTCTGCCGTTGCCGGCGAGTTTCCAATCAAATGTCTGTGTGGCGCCTCCCCCAGGCCCGGTGAGCGAGACTCGCACACGTTGCGGGGTGAAATCCCGGGGGAGCATCACGCTACCGTCCAGTTGCTGGAAGTAGCGGAACGAATAGTCCTTGCCGGGTGCACTTTTCTGCTGGTGCAGGTCGTCCCAGCTGACCGTGGTCAGCTTGCCGTCCTTCACGCCTTCGACCGAGAACCGCATCTGCCCCTGGCTGATCGCGCCACGGTTGAGGTTCTGGGTGAGCACGATGTTGTAGTGCCAACTGCCCGCGGCCTCTGGGGAAAACTCGATCGAATGGGTGTTCAACCCCTTGCGCTGGCTGGTCGAACCCACCAGCCGCTCGTAGAACGCCACGTCGGCGCGCAGGCCGGCGATTTCCTCGTCGCGCTCGGCCAGTGAGGCCTGCACCTCGGTGTTGGCGGCGCGGCTGATCTTGTCCGAGGCCTCCAGCGTGGCCTGGCGCTGCTGCAGTTCCTCGACCTTGTCCCGCTGCACCTTCACCTGGCTCTCGGCCTGGCGCAGCTTCTCGCGCAGGCCTCCGGCATCGGGCGAGGCATAGCGCGCCGACAGCCAGCCCACCAGCAGCAGTGACAACAGCCAGGCACCGGCCAGCAGCGCGAGCGGCACCCAGCCCGGCCGCGCCGATGCGCCGCCACGGGGGGTGATCTGGAAACGGGAAGTGGGTCGAGGGCTCATGGCAGGCTCCGGCGCCCCGACAGGGCGGCCTTGCTCGGTCTGACTAACGACGGGCCAGTGTAAACGAGAGTCGATGGCCGACGCCTGTACCCGCGCATCTGGCAATCATCGCGGGCATATCCGATAGTTGGGACCCTGCTCACGGTTCGCACGCGGCCCCTCCCATGACCGAAGCCCACATATTCGTCATCGGCATCCTGCTGGCCTGGCTGGCCGGCATCCGTGTCTACCTGACCGTGTTCGGCGTCGGCCTGGCCGGGCTGCTGGGCTGGGTGGACCTGCCTCCGGCCCTGCAGGCCACCGAATCGTGGTGGGTGCTGGGCACCTCCGCCGCGCTGGCAGCGGCCGAGTTCTTCGCCGACAAGATCCCCGGCGTGGATTCGATCTGGGACCTGGTCCAGACCCTGGCCCGCGTGCCAGCCGGGGCGTTCCTGGCCGCCGCCACGCTGTCGCCGGACGGCCAGCTCGGCACCGGCGCCCTCGTTGCCGGCGCCGGCGTCGCGCTGGCCAGCCACGGGCTCAAGTCCGGCACCCGCGCCCTGCTCAACACCTCGCCCGAACCGGCCAGCAACTGGGTCGCCTCCGTCGCCGAGGACACCGTGGTCGTCGGCGGCCTGGCGCTGGCGTTGGCGCATCCGTGGCTGGCACTGTGCTTCGTGCTGGGCGCCAGCATCCTCGGCGCGCTGGTGGTCTGGCTGGTTTGGCGCATGCTGTGGCGCGGCCTCAAGCGCCTGTTCGCGACCCCGGCGGCGACGCCTCCCCTTTCCGGCAGTGGCGAACGGTCGCTGCCACCTTCTTCCTGAACGCATAATCGCCCGGCCCACCGGGAGCAGAAATGGCAAGCACCGACACCCCGACCCCGACCGCCCGACCCATTCGTGCGGAAACCCCGCCCGCCGGCTACTGGCAGCGCTGGAGCGTGCGCAATGCGCCGCCGGCCGAAGCCGTGCAGGCGCAGATCCGCAGCAGCGGCGAGGACGCCCCGGCCGCCGATCCGGCGCAGGCCACCGATGCCGAAGCGCCGTACCGGGTACTGATCATCGAGGACAACCGCTCCCAGGCGCTGTTCGCGCAGAGCGTGCTGCATGGCGCCGGCATGCAGGCCTTCGTGCAGATGGATGTCGATGGCGTGCAGCAGGCCATCACCGAGCACCGTCCCGACCTGATCCTGATGGACCTGCACATGCCCGGCATCGACGGCATGCGCCTGACCGCGATGATCCGCCAGCATCCGCAGCAGCAGCTGCTGCCGATCGTGTTCCTGACCGGTGAAGCCGACCCGGACCGCCAGTTCGAAGTACTCGATTGCGGTGCCGACGACGTGCTGGTCAAGCCGATCCGCCCACGCCACCTGGTCGCCGCGGTCGCCAACCGGATCCGCCGCAACCGCATGCAGCCGGCCGGCCGCAGCGAGCCCGGCCCGCTGTTGAACAATCCGGAAACCGGCCTGCCCACGCGCCACAACGTCATGCAGCAGCTGCAGGCGGCGTTGGCGGCCTCGGCCAGCGGCGGACTGCTGTTCATCGAGATCGCCAGCGCGCTGGGCCTGCGCGAGCGTTACGGCTACGCCAGCTTCGAACGGTTGATGGTGCAGGCCGCGCAGCGCCTGTTCGGCGGGCTCAAGCCTTACCAGCTGGCACGCCTGAACGACAACAGCTTCCTGCTGCTGGCGCGCGACCTGGACGAGACCAAGGTCGAGGAACTGGCCCAGTTCACCCGCACCATCCTGTCCGCGCAGCCGTTCTCCGCACGCGAGGAAGAATCGGTCTTCCTGCGTTGCGCCGTCGGCCATGCCCGCCTGTCGCAGGGCTTCGCCGACGCGGACAACGCGCTGGAAGCGGTCGAGCGCACTACCCTGCAGGCGCGCCTGAGCCATACCGGCAGCGCTGCCTACGTGCCCGAGGACGAGGCCCAGAACAAGGAACACCTGGCCCTGCTGGACGGCCAGCTGGAGCTGGCCTACCAGCCCATCGTCGCCGTCGCCGGCAGCGACACGGCGCAGTACCAGCTGCTGTTGCGCCTGCGCCAGAGCAACGGCACCCTGCTTTCCGCCGGCCAGGTGATCCCGGCCGCCGAAGCCGCCGGCCGCATCGCCGACCTCGACCAGCAGGTGGTCGAACACGCGCTCGGCCTGCTGCACCTGTACCAGTTCGCCACCCCGCCGATGCGCCTGTTCGTTTCCCAGTCGCTGCGCACGCTGGCCCGCGGTGCCTATGCCGACTGGTTGCTCAAGGCGTTGCAGGACCGCCAGGTCGCCGGCAACGGGTTGGTCATCGACGTCCGCCTGTCCGATGCACTCGTGCACGTGGTCGGCCTGCAGCAGTTCTGCGCACGGCTGATGCCGGCCGGCGTGCAGTTCTGCCTGAGCCAGTTCGAACCCGGCGATGAAGCCAACGCCCTGCTGACCCAGCTGCCGCTGAGCTACGTGCGCATGGCCGCACGCTACGCCGGCAGCCACACCAGCCAGAAGCTGCGCGATGAGCTGCGCACCACCATCGACCTGGCCCACCGCGCCAACGTGCAGATCATCGGCCAGCAGATCGAAGACCCGCAGGCCGCCGCGGCGATGTGGATGGGGGGCGTGGACTTCATCCAGGGCAACGTCGTGCAGCACGCCGGCGCCGAGCTCAATTTCGATTTCCAGAACGCGGTGCTGTAAGTGGCCGGCCACGGGGGAGCGCGCAACTGGGCGCTGTTGGCCGCCGGCTGCGCGGCGGCCTCCGCTGCCACCGCCTGGCTGCCGCAGGTGCCGGCCATGGCCGGTGGCGCGGCCGCTATCGCCGCGGCCATCGCCGCGCTGCTGGCAGCGATCAGCGGCAATGCCCTGGCACGCGATGCACATGCCCTGCAGCTGCAGAACGACGAGCTGCAGCTGGAAGGCAATCGCCTGCGCCAGGCCGAGCAGCGCCACGGCAAGCTCGAGCAGGAACTGCTGCAGGCCAAGCAGGCCGCCGAGGCCGCCACGCTGGCCAAGGGTGAATTCCTGGCCACGATGAGCCACGAGATCCGCACGCCACTCAACGGCATCCTGCCGATGCTGGAAATGGTCTCGCAGGGACCGCTGGATCCGGAGCAGCGCAACATGCTCAACACGGCCACCGAGAGTTCGCGGCAGCTGTTCCGCATCGTCGATGACATCCTGGACTACTCCAAGCTCGAGGCGAACCGGCTGGAGCTGGAGATCACCACCTTCAACCTGCGCGAGACCCTGGAAGGCATGTTGCTGCTGATGCAGCGCGCCGCCGAGCACAAGGGCCTGCGCCTGTCGCTGCACATCGATCCGGCCGTGCGCCTGCCGGTGCGCGGCGATCCGGTGCGGCTGCGCCAGGTGATGGGCAACCTGCTGGTCAATGCGATCAAGTTCACCGAGCGCGGCAGCGTGCAGGTCAACGTCAAGCGGCTCGGCGAGACCCCGGCGCAGCACCAGCTGCGCTTCGAGGTGCGCGACACCGGCATCGGCCTGGACAGCGCGCAGCAGGAACGCCTGTTCAATGCCTTCACCCAGGCCGACGCCTCCACCACCCGCCTGTACGGCGGCACCGGGCTGGGCCTGGCCATCTGCAAGCGCATCATCGACCTGATGCGCGGCACCATCGGCGTGCAGTCACAGCCGGGGCGCGGCGCCACGTTCTGGTTCGAGATCCCGCTGCTCAAGGTCATCGGCGACCTGCAGCAACCCGATCACCTCGGCAAGCCCCGCAAGGTCCTGCTGCTCCTGCCCGAACAACGCCTGCGCCAGCGCTTCGAGCGCATCCTCGCCACCTGGGGCTACGAGCCGCTGGCGGCGCCGGGCCTGCAGGAAGCCCTGGAATACCTGCGCAACCCCGCCACCAGCAGCAGCTTCCATGCCGTCATCGGCGACCTGGAGTCCCAGCGTGGCAGTGCGGTCGCCTTGCAGCGTGCCGTCGAGCGCATGGGCAATACCGCTCCCCGGTTGGTGTGGCTGCAGGGCGATGCGCTGCCGGCCGAGGACCTGCAGACCGGCGCGGCGATACTGCTGCCCAAACACCTGGCCGACGCACAGCTGCGCCAGGCGCTCGCGGCACCACGGGTGATCGCACCGCGCCACGACGATGCGCCGGCAGCAACGATTGCGACCAGCACCGCACCTGTTGCCACGGCCACGAACGTTCATGCCGGTGTCACACCCGACGCGGTGCCGACGACCCCGCCGGTTCCGGCTCCCCCTGCCACGCCAGCTGCACCGGCCATCAGCGCGCCAACGCTCCTGCCGGCTGCGCCCGAGGCGCTTCCCGCGACCGACAACGTCGACCTGACCGGCATGAAGGTGCTGCTGGTCGAGGACAACCCGGTCAACCTGATGGTGGCGCAGAAACTGCTCAAGGTCCTGGGTTGCATCCCCGACGCCGCCGAGAACGGGGCCATTGCCCTGGACAAGCTGCGCCGGCACGACTACGAGGCCGTGCTGATGGACTGCCAGATGCCGGTACTGGACGGCTATGCCGCCACCGGCCGCTGGCGCGCGCACGAGGCCAGCACCGGCAGCGCGCGGCTGCCGATCATCGCCATGACCGCCAACGCCATGGCCGGCGACCGCCAGCGTTGCCTGGATGCCGGCATGGATGACTACCTCTCCAAACCCATCTCACGCGCCCAGCTGCAGGCCTGCCTGCAACGCCATCGGCACCTGCCGCCCGCTGCCACCACCACGACCGACACGCCCATGCCTACAGAAGTCCCCAGCGCCCCCGCGGCGCCCCCGTCACCTGTCCCGGCCGACGTGCCGGCCATGGCCGTGCTGGACACCACCGTGCTGGACGAGCTGTTCGAGATCGCCGGCGATGAAACCGGCGCGATCATCGCCCTGTTCCTGGACGAAACGCCCCGCCTGGTCGAACAGTTGCAGCAGGCTGCCGCGATGGCGGACAACGAGCGCATCCGCGAGATCTCGCACAGCCTGAAGTCCTCCAGCGGCAATGTCGGTGCGCAGGCCCTGTCCGATGCCGCCCGCCGCATCGAACACGCCGCGCGCACCGGCACGCTGGAACGCCCGACGGTCATGGCCGCGCTGGTGATCGCCGAATTCGCCCGCGCCCGCATCGCCCTGGCCGCCTACCAGCACGGCCTGCCGCAGTCCTGACACCGGCGGGACGAAGGTCCCCGCCAGCCCTGCGCCCTGGCTACCGGTTGCGCGGGCCGGGATGAAATCCCGGCCCTGTCCCCAACCCCGTCCGCACCCGGCACATCCGCTCAACGCGACACGGCAACGCCGCCCCAGGCACCAAACCGCACAAACGACAACGGCGCCATGCGCGGTCATCAACCGCACATGACGCCGTCGTGGCGAGACGCCGGAACTCAGTCGTCGATCTTGGTCAGCAGGTAGTTCGGCTCACCAATGCGCTCGATCAGGTCCAGCTGGGTCTCCAGCCAATCGATGTGCTCTTCCTCCGAATCGAGGATCTTCACGAACAGCTCGCGGCTGACGTAGTCGCTGATCGACTCGGCGTAGGCCACGGCATCGCGCAGCACCACGACCGCCTCGTTCTCCAGGGCCAGGTCGCACTTCAGGATCTCGGTCGGGTTCTCGCCGATGCGCAGCTTGCCCAACGCCTGGAAATTCGGCAGTCCCTCGAGGAACAGGATGCGATCGGAGAGCGCATCGGCGTGCTTCATCTCGTCGATCGATTCCTTGTACTCGTGCTCGGCCAGTTCCTTCAGGCCCCAGTTCTTCAGCATCTTGGCGTGCAGGAAGTACTGGTTGATCGCGGTCAACTCGTTGTAGAGGACCTTGTTGAGAAACTCGATGACTTTGGCGTCGCCTTTCATGGCACGGACTCCGACGGTGTGAACGGGCGAACTTTACCCGTTGTCGGCGCGCAATGAAGGAACGCGAATCGTGATCATTAGCCGCCGCGGCGGCGGGCAGGCTCAGGCGGCCTGCAACATCGGCAAGGGCAACTCGCGGGTCAGCCGCGCCTGCTCCAGCAGGCCTGCGGCCATGTCCAGGCAGGAGCCACAATTGGAGCCGCATCCGGTGCGCATGGTCAGTTCAGCCACGCTGTCACAACCGGCAAGCGCGGCTTCACGGATCTGGTGATCGGTAACCCCATTGCAGATGCAGACGTACACGGATGCTTGCTCGTTGGACAGCCTTGATTGGCTGAGCGCATTCCACCGCAAATGATAATGGTTGTCAATTCCAGCCGTTAATCATTATTAATCTTCTTCCGCCATGGCCCCTGCCGCCGCTGCCGCTTGCGCGGCCGGTCGTGCCCGGCGGTATTGCCCGGCAGCCAGGCCTCCAGCGCCGATGTCGGCATCGACTGCACGCCGGACCCGGCGATGCCCCGCGCCAATGGCGCCAGGTGCCGCAACGCACGGGCATAGACACCGCGCTTGAAGATCACCACATGCTCGACCGGGTACCAGAAATCCACCCAGCGCCAATGGTCGAACTCGGGGGTCTCGGTCTGGTCCAGCCGTACATGCGCCTCGTCGCCGGTCAGGCGCAACAGGAACCAGACCTGCTTCTGGCCGATGCAGACCTGGCGTTCGTTGCGGCGTACGGCCCGGCTGGGCAGCCGGTAGCGAAGCCATCCGGGGGTCGCCCCCAGTACTTCGACGTGTTCGGGCAGCAGGCCAGTTTCCTCCTGCAGCTCGCGGTACATGGCTTCGACAGGCGTTTCGTCGGTATTCATTCCGCCCTGCGGGAATTGCCAGCCATCCCGGCGCACGCGTCGTGCCCAGAACACCTGCCCATCCTCCCGCATCAGCACAATGCCGACATTCGGTCGATAGCCGTCCGGATCGATCACGATGCGGACTCCTAAAATTTCTACTGCCGAGGACTCTGCCATGGCCTTGCGCAGGCCACAAGCGCGAAAAAATCTGTTGACAGAATGACGCGGCACCACCAGAATTACCGGCTCCCAAGGCTATGTAGCTCAGCCGGTTAGAGCACAGCACTCATAATGCTGGGGTCGGTGGTTCGAGTCCACCCATAGCCACCATGGGAACGCAGGTTTCACCTGCACTACAGCCCCGTCGCCAAGCGGTAAGGCATCTGACTCTGACTCAGACATTCGGAGGTTCGAATCCTTCCGGGGCTGCCAGACACAAAAAGGCCTGATCGAAAGATCAGGCCTTTTTTGTTCCACCCTCTCGCGCCAATGCCCAACCATCGGGCCGGATGTGCGATAATCGCGCTGCACCACAGCCCCGTCGCCAAGCGGTAAGGCATCTGACTCTGACTCAGACATTCGGAGGTTCGAATCCTTCCGGGGCTGCCAGACACGAAAGACCCGATCGAAAGATCGGGTCTTTTTTTATGCATCGACCGGCCCCGGAAGATTCCAGCAAGGTGGATGCCCACGCCATATCCACACCCCGGAAACGACAAAAGCCCGGCCGAAGCCGGGCTTTTGCTTTCCCAGGGGGATTCCGAAGAATCCCACCCCAAGGCGATTAACGCTTGGAGAACTGGGTGGCGCGACGTGCCTTGTGCAGGCCGACCTTCTTACGCTCGACTTCACGGGCGTCGCGGGTCACGAAGCCAGCCTTGCGCAGTTCAACCTTCAGGGTTGCGTCGTACTCGACCAGAGCGCGCGCGATGCCCAGACGGATCGCACCGGCCTGGCCGGTGGTGCCGCCGCCAGCAGCGGTGGCGATGACGTCGAAGCTCTCGGTGTTCTTGGTCAGTTCCAGCGGCTGGCGCACGATCATGCGCGCGGTCTCACGGCCAAAGAACTCGTCCAGCGGACGGCCATTGACGGTGATGTTGCCGGTGCCCTTGCGCAGGAACACGCGGGCGGTGGAGGACTTGCGGCGGCCAGTGCCGTAGTTTTGAGTGATAGCCATGATTAGATATCCAGAACCTGCGGCTGCTGTGCGGCGTGCGGATGCTCAGTGCCGGCGTAGACCTTGAGCTTGCGGTACATCTGACGACCCAGCGGGCCCTTCGGCAGCATGCCCTTGACCGCGATCTCGATCACGCGCTCCGGGTGACGCTCCAGCGCCTGCTCCAGGGATTCGGTCTTCAGGTTGCCGATGTAGCCGGTGAAGCGATGGTACTTCTTGTCCTTCAGCTTCTTGCCGGTGACGGCGATCTTCTCGGCATTGATGACGACCAGGTAATCACCGGTGTCAACGTGCGGGGTGTAGGTCGGCTTGTGCTTGCCACGCAGGCGGCGAGCCAGCTCGGTGGACAGACGGCCCAGCGTCTTGCCGGCGGCGTCAACGAGGTACCAGTCGCGCTGGACGGTCTCGTTCTTTGCAGTGAAAGTGCTCATAAAGAACTCAAGGTAGGTCGGGCGGATTGCGGCGGAGGATCCCACCGGAACTTTGCCACGCGTTGTGAATGGTGAAACAGAAGCGCGGGATTGTACCGGGGTCGCCGGGCCGGCGCAAGTTATCCCCAACCCCTGGCTCGGGTGCCCTTGGCAGGCCAAGGACCAGGGGCGAGAATCGGGCCACCCCACTCCACCGGCCCGCCATGACCGCTGCCCGCATACAGACGCCCCTGGACCACCTGCTGACCGAAGCCCAGCGCGCCCTGGACACGGTGTTCGGCAATCCGCCGGCCGCACGCCCGAACCCGGCCGGCGACACCCCCGAGGTGGTGCTGGACGCCGCCGAAACCCGCCATGCGGCGGGCCTGATGCGGATCAACCACGTCGGCGAGGTCTGCGCCCAGGGCCTGTATTTCGGCCAGGCGGCGGTCGCCCGCGACCCGGCCACGCGCGAACACCTGCTGGCGGCCGCACAGGAGGAGACCGATCACCTGAGCTGGTGCGCCGATCGCCTGCGCGAACTGGGCAGCCGCCCCAGCCTGTTCAACCCGCTGTGGTATGCCGGCAGTTACACCATCGGCACCCTGGCCGGCCTGCGCGGGGATGGCTGGAACCTGGGGTTCGTGGTCGAGACCGAGCGCCAGGTCGAAGCGCACCTGGACGAGCATCTGGAGACCCTGCCACCGGCCGACCAGCGCAGCCGCGAGATCCTGAAGGTGATGAAGCTCGACGAGGCCCGCCATGCCGAACACGCCGAGCATGCCGGCGCGCGCAAGCTCCCGTTCCCGATCCCCTCGGTGATGGCCCTGGCCTCCCGGGCGATGAAGTCGGTGGCGTATCGAATTTGAGACATCCGTCGGGGGGGGGGAACAGCCCAGCCAACCGGTGTCATGCCTCGTTGCGACATATCGGTGAAACCCGTGCCGAGCGTGGCTCTGCACTCCCTGGATTCCGGGTAGAGCGGGCCATGCCCCGCTATGGCATGCCCGCAGAACCTGCCGGACCTGGCTCGGTACTGCGGGTCAGCTGACCAGCTTCAGGCCGATGACACCGGAGACGATCAGCGCGATGCACAGCAGCCGCGGCCACGACGTGCTGTCGCCGAACAGCAGCATGCCGGCGATGGCCACGCCGATCGCGCCAATGCCCGTCCATACCGCATAGCCGGTGCCCACCGGAATGGTGCGCAGCGCCTGGGTCAACAGCCACAGGCTGATGCCGGCCATCACCACGGTGATCACGCTGGGCAGCGGCCGGGTGAAGCCTTCGCTGTACTTCAGGCCCAGTGCAAAGCCGATCTCGAACACGCCGGCGAGCAGCAGATAGATCCAGGGCATCGTTGTTTTCCTCATTCAAGAACAAAGCGGCCCGGTACTTCCGCACCGGGCCGCCGTCGGTTTCGTTCTGCAGTGACTGCAGGGCGGGCCGTCCCGCCGGTGTTGCCTGTGCTTACTCGGCCAGGTTGCGGCCGTGGAACAGCTCTTCGATCTCACGGCGCAGCAGCGCCTCGATCTTCATGCGTTCCTTGAACGACAGGTTCTTGGCCTTCTCCTCGAACAGGTACTGGTCCAGGTCGAAGTCCTTCAGGTGCATCTTCGTGTGGAAGATGTTTTCCTGGTAGACGTTGACGTCGAACATCTCGTAGCGCGACTTGATGTTCTTGGCCAGGAAGTTCTGGATCGAGTTGATCTTGTGGTCGATGAAGTGCTTCTTGCCCTTCACGTCACGGGTGAAGCCACGCACGCGGTAATCCATGATCACGATGTCCGATTCCAGACTCTCGATCAGGTAGTTCAGCGCCTTCAGCGGCGAGATCACGCCACAGGTGGCCACGTCGATGTCGGCACGGAACGTGGCGATACCTTCCTGCGGATGGGTCTCCGGGTAGGTATGCACGGTGATGTGCGACTTGTCCATGTGCGCGACCACGGCGTCGGAGATCAGCTCCTTGCCGGCGGCCTTCTTGTCGATCACCGGTTCCTCGGAAATGAGGATCGTGACCGATGCACCCTGCGGGTCATAATCCTGACGCGCGATGTTGAGGATGTTTGCGCCGATGATCTCGGCCACATCGGTGAGAATCTGCGTGAGACGATCGGCGTTGTATTCCTCGTCGATGTACTCGATATAACGCTGGCGCTCCTCTTCGGTACGCGCATAGCAGACGTCATAGATGTTGAAGCTCAGGGCCTTGGTGAGGTTGTTGAATCCTTGCAACCTCAGGCGAGGCAAAGGCTTGACCACGGCGGTCGATCCTGTAGATGGTGGAAAGCGCGAATTATGGGGCAAAGTTCCCCCCCGCGATACGGTTCCCACGTAAGGTCGTTTGCCCCTTATGATCGGGCTCGTTAAGCTTGCCCATTAAGCAAGTTCATTCTTTTTGTGAACTCCGTCAAGTTCATTCATTTATGGACTCCAAACATGAGCCCTGGGAACACAAACACTGTGACCAATGTGCGCCTCGCCTCCAGCCCGCTTGCGCTGGATATCGCGACCATCGACCGCTTCCTGGCCCATAGCCACCGCCGGCGCTATCCGGCCCGCACCGATGTGTTCCGCCCGGGCGACCCCGCCGGGACCATGTACTACGTGGTCAGCGGCTCGGTCAGCATCATCGCCGAGGAGGAGGATGACCGGGAGCTGGTGCTGGGCTACTTCGGCGCCGGCGAGTTCGTCGGCGAGATGGGCCTGTTCATCGAGTCGGAAAAGCGTGAAGTCATCCTGCGTACCCGGACGCCGTGCGAGCTGGCCGAAATCAGCTACGAGCGGCTGCACCAGCTGTTCCTGGGGCCGCTGTCCACCGACGCGCCGAAGCTGCTGTACGCCATCGGCTCGCAGATCTCCCGCCGGCTGCTGCACACCAGCCGCAAGGCCAGCCGCCTGGCCTTCCTGGACGTGACCGACCGCATCGTCCGCACCCTGCACGACCTGGCCAAGGAGCCGGAGTCGATGAGCCACCCGCAGGGCACCCAGCTGCGCGTCTCCCGCCAGGAGATCGCCCGACTGGTCGGCTGCTCCCGTGAAATGGCCGGGCGCGTGCTGAAGAAGCTGCAGGCCGACGGGCTGCTGCATGCCCGCGGCAAGACCGTGGTCCTGTACGGAACGCGCTGAGCCCGACCCACCCCACCCGATGTTTGTTACAGGGGGCAAACATTGGGCGCCACGTTGAATCTCACACCCTCACGCCCTTTGCCGCAAAGGGCCGACAGGTCCATCGCGCCGACAACCGCACCGTCCACGGTCGCTTGCCCGTTGGCCACGACCACGACGTTGCCGGAGCGTTACCCCCGGCCTGCCACTGTCACTGAAGCCGGTCAGCCTGGGCGCTGCGCCTTGACCTGCCCTGCCCCAGCCCGCAGGCTCAGGGAATGGAATTCGGTACCGAGTTTTACTGGTTCATCCTGATCGGCCTGGGCGCCCAACTCGTGGACGGCGCGCTGGGGATGGCGTTCGGACTGATTTCGTCCTCGGTCCTGCTGAGCATGGGGCTGCCACCGGCGGCGGTCAGCGCCAGCATCCATACCGCCGAGGTGTTCACCACCGGCGCATCCGGGGTCTCGCACCTGGTCGCCGGCAACGTCGACAAGCGGCTGTTCCTGCGCCTGGCCGTGTCCGGCGCGGTCGGCGGGGCGATCGGGGCCTATGTGCTCACCCAGCTGCCCGGCGATGTGGTCCGGCCGTTCATCTATCTTTACCTGCTGGTGCTGGCGATCTTCATCCTGGCCCGTGCGGCCGGCAGGTTCGCACCGCGCCAGGAAGTGAAGCGGGTACCGGTGCTGGGCTTCTTCGCCGGCCTGCTGGACGCCAGCGGCGGCGGCGGCTGGGGCCCGGTGGCCACCTCCACCTTGCTGGCCCGCGGCGGGCAGGCGCGCACCACCATCGGCTCGGTCAACGCGGCCGAATTCGTGGTGACGCTGTCGATCTCGATCACCTTCCTGCTCTCGATGGGGCTGCAGCACCTGTCCATCGTCGCCGGCCTGCTGGTCGGCGGGATGATGGCCGCGCCGGTGGCGGCGCTGCTGGTGAAGCGGGTCAAGGAGCGCTGGGTGCTGGTCGCCGTGGGCGTGCTGGTGCTGTCGATCAGCCTGTTCCAGATCGGCATGGCGGTGATGAAGCTGCGCGCCGGCTGAGCGCAGAAGCCCTCATCCGCCCGTTGGGCACCTCGCTGCGCCCCCCGGCCACGCACCGCGTGCGTGGCGTTCGGCCATACACGGGCCAACGGCTCGCAAGCCGCATGCCTTCACCCCGCGCGGGAGAAGGCCGTTCGTTACTTCGGCAGCGGATCGCCGCCGCGGCCGACGCAGCCCCAGTTGAGGATCGGCGTGCCGGCCGGCAGCACCTTGCCGAAGTACGCCACGCGCGAATGCTTGGGATTGACCACCACCGGGGCCTTGGCGGCCTTGAGCAGCGGCAGGTCGGCGGTGCTGTCCGAATAGGCGATGGCGATGTCGCCATAACCGCGCTCGCGCAGCATGCGCATCTTTTCCTCGTTGTGGCAGTGGCGGGTGGCACCCACCGCGCCCAGGCGCGGGCCGACCTCGCTGCCGATCACCGGCACGCCCTGTTGGGCGACGAAGGCCAGGATGGCACGGGCAAGTTCCGGCGGCGCGCCGGTGGCCACCACCACCCGGTCGCCGGCGCGGCGATGGGCGGCAAACACGTCCAGCGCGTGCGGCAGCAGCTTGCGGCGGATTTCCGCCTCGTGCCTGAGCACGTACTGGTCGATCACGCTGTTGAACTCGCGTGCCTTGTGCAGGCCGAAGGTGGCCACCCACACATAGGCGGAGATCCCGATGCGGCGGGTCGGCAGCATCGCCACGAGCGGGCCGGCGATGGGCGTGATCAGCAGCGCGGCCAGCATCCGCAGCGGGTTGCGCTTGATCAGCCAGGCGAACAGGTGGCTGCCCGAATCACCGTCGTAGAGCGTGTGATCGAAATCGAAGACGACCAGCGGGGCATCGTCGCGGGGAACAGGATAGGACTCGGTCATGCCGGGAAGAATAGCTGACGCAGGCCCTCGCCCGGCTCTTCGACCCGCATGAAGGCCTCACCGACCAGGAAGGCATTGACGCCTGCACCGCGCATGGTCGCCACGTCGGCCGGGCCGAGGATGCCGCTTTCGGTGACCAGCAGGCGGTCCCGCGGCACCGCATCCTTCATCGCCAGCGTGGTCTGCAGCGAGACCTCGAAGGTGCGCAGGTTGCGGTTGTTGATGCCCACCAGCGGCACCGGCACCTGGATGGCACGCTCCAGCTCGTCGATGTCATGCACCTCGACCAGCACGTCCATGCCCAGCTGCATCGCCAGGTCGGACAGTTCGGCCAGCTGGCGGTCATCCAGCGCCGAGACGATCAGCAGGATGCAGTCGGCACCCAGCACGCGCGCCTCGACCACCTGGTAGGGGTCGATGACGAAATCCTTGCGCAGCACCGGCAGCGTGCAGGCCTCGCGCGCTTCCTGCAGGTAGGCGTCGGCGCCCTGGAAGAAGTCCACGTCGGTCAGCACCGACAGGCAGCTGGCGCCGCCGAACTCGTAGCTCACCGCGATCTCGCCCGGGCGGAAGTCCGGGCGGATCACGCCCTTGGATGGGCTGGCCTTCTTGACCTCGGCGATCACCGCCGGGTCGCCGTTGGCGATGGCCGCCTGCAGCGCATTGGCGAAACCGCGCACCGGCGAGGCGTCGGCCACGCGCGCCTTCAACTCGGCCAGCGGCACGCGGGCGCTGCGCTGCGCCACCTCCTGCGACTTGCGGGCGAGGATGGTGTTGAGGATGTCGCTCATGGTTCTGCTTCCTGGAAGACGGGCGTTGCGGGCGCGGGTGATCGGGAGGACCGGGGCGAGCCGGGGTTCAAATGACAGCGGCCAGCCGGCGCGTGGCGGCCACGTACTGTTCCATGCGGGCGCGGGCACTGCCATCGGCGATCACCGCGCGGGCACGGGCCAGGCCATCGGCGATGCTGTCGGCCACGCCGGCCACGTACAGCGCCGCGCCGGCATTGAGCGCGACGATGTCATTGGCCGGGCCCGGCACATTGTCGAGCACGCCGCGCAGCATGGCGATGGACCCTTCCGGGTTGGTGACCTTCAGGTTGCGGCTGGCGGACATGGCGATGCCGAAGTCCTCTGGATGGATCTCGTACTCGCGCACCTTGCCATCGCGCAGTTCGCCGACCAGCGTGCCGGCCCCCAGCGAGATCTCGTCCATGTTGTCGCGTCCCCACACCACCAGCGCGCGCTCGGCACCGAGCTCGCGCAGCACGCGCGCCTGGATGCCAACCAGGTCGGGATGGAACACACCCATCAGGATGTTGGTGGCCCCGACCGGGTTGGTCAGCGGGCCAAGGATGTTGAAGATGGTGCGCACGCCCATCTCGCGGCGCACCGGTGCCACCACCTTCATCGCCGGGTGGTGCATCGGCGCGAACATGAAGCCGATGCCGGTCTGCTCGATGGCCTGCGCGACCTGCCCCGGGTTGAGTTCGATGATCGCGCCCAGCGCCTCCACCGCATCGGCGCTGCCGGACTTGGACGACACGCTGCGGTTGCCGTGCTTGGCCACCTTGGCCCCGGCCGCCGACACCACGAACATCGAGCAGGTGGAGATGTTGAAGGTGTGCGAGCCATCGCCGCCGGTGCCGACGATGTCGACCAGGTGGGTCTTGTCCTGCACCGCCACCGGCAGCGCGAACTCGCGCATCACCGTGGCCGCGCCGGCGATCTCGCCGACGGTTTCCTTCTTCACCCGCAGGCCGGTGAGGATGGCCGCGGTCATGGTCGGCGAGACTTCCCCGCGCATGATCTGGCGCATCAGGTCGACCATCTCGTCGAAGAAGATCTCGCGGTGCTCGATGGTGCGTTGCAGGGCTTCCTGCGCGGTGAGGGTCATGACAACTCCAGGAATCAGGAAATAACGATGTAGTCGCTTTGGCTCTGGATGCCCGCATGCGGGCCCGGCAGCAGCTGCACGTGCAGGCCGCCGATCGGGCCGACCGGCAGGCAGCTGTCCACGTCCAGCAGCGCGTCGCGGTGCGGCTTGACCCACTCCGCCTGCGCCTGCTGCAGGGCCTTGCGTTTGGCTTCCACCGCGTCGTTTGCGACCACCAGTAGATAGCGATGGTCTTCGCCGAACGCACCGGCGACATAACCACCAAGATTCACGAAGTAGAGCTTCGGTACATCAGCGGCCGGCGCTTCGCTGGACAGGCGCACCTGCCATTGCTCGACGCCGTCCACGGTCATCCATGAATCCAGGTGCAGCCCGGCCCGCTCGCCGAACCATTGCTGGCGCAGCTGGGGGTAGCTCTGTTCGATGCTGGGTGCCACGGCGAACACGACGTCGTGCACTTCGGTGTTGGCGCGGGCATGGCGCCCACCCAGCATCACCACGAACAGGCGCAGGTCGGCATCACTCATGGCACCGGCCTCGCGCTCAATGCCAGGCGCACGCCAAAGCCGATGAACAGCACACCGGCCACCTTGTCCAGCCACTGCATGCCGCGCGCGGCCCAGCGACTGCTGCGCATGCGGTCGGCCGCCAGCACGTAGAGCGCGGTGATCGGCAGCGCGTTGACGGTGAAGATCAGCCCGAGCATGGCGAAGGCCAGCGTCTTGTTCTGCACCGAGGGGGCGATGAACTGCGGCAGGAAGGCCAGGAAGAACAGCACCACCTTCGGGTTCAGCACGTTGGTCAGGAAGCCACCGGCGAACACCTGCCACCACGAGCCCGCGCCGCCGCCGGCATCCACGCCTTGTTGCAGGGTGTCCGGGCTGCCCTTGGCCAGCAGCAGGCGCACGCCGACCCACAGCAGGTAGGCGGCGCCGACACCCTTGATCACCATGAACAACGTCGCCGAAGTGGCCAGCAGCACGCCCAGCCCCAGTGATGCCAGCGCCACGTGGACCAGGCAACCGGTGCTGATGCCGGCCACCGCGGCAAAGCCGGCACGGCGCCCGCCACGCAGCGAACGGCTGATGATGTAGAGCACGTCCGGGCCCGGGGTCAGGTTCAGCACCCAACCGGCCAGCATGAACAACAGCAGCTGGGACGGCTCGATCATCATGCCGTGCGGTCCAGGAAGTTCTTCATCAGCGCATGGCCGTGCTGGGTGAGGATGGATTCGGGATGGAACTGCACGCCTTCCACAGGATACTGGCGATGGCGCAGGCCCATGATTTCCTCCATCGAGCCGTCCGGGTTCTCGGTCCAGGCGGTGATTTCCAGCTCGGACGGCAGCGTGGCCTTGTCCACCACCAGCGAGTGGTAGCGGGTGGCCTCGTAGCGGTCCGGCAGGCCGGCGAACACGCCCTTGCCCTCGTGCCGGATCGGCGAGGTCTTGCCGTGCATGATGTTGCTGGCACGGATCACGTCACCGCCGTACACCTGGCCAATGCTCTGGTGGCCCAGGCACACGCCGAACACCGGGATGCTCGGGCCGAGCTGGCGGATCACCTCCAGCGACACGCCGGCTTCGTTGGGCGTCTTCGGCCCCGGCGAGACCACGATGTGCGACGGCTTGAGCGCGGCGATCTGCTCGACGCTCATCGCGTCATTGCGCACCACCTTCACCTCGGCACCGAGCATCTGCAGGTACTGCACGAGGTTGAAGGTGAAGCTGTCGTAGTTGTCGATCATCAACAGCATGGTTCAGTTTCCGTCGCTAATCAGGAAGATGGCGTAAACATTTTCGGTGTAGGTGATGGGGGCGGCCGTGAGCAGCTCGCCCGCTGCAGGCGCAGCCGCAGCCTGGTTGCGGCTACCGGACACCTGCACCCGATCCAACGAGCCGCCACGCGCGTAGAAATCCCCGCCGTTGTTGGCGCTCGGCCAGCTACCGGCCTGCACGCCGTAGGCAAAACTTGGGGCAACGTCGGAAATCGTGTAAAGGCCAATAATCTTCGCCCCGTAGGCATCGGCAAGCCCCTTGGCCGACGCCCGTGTCTGTGCAGCGGCTTCGGCCTTGAGCTCAGCGCGCAGGCGCGACTCTCCCGAATACAGCGGGGTAGCGGTGCGCACCTGAACCTCCTTGCTGGCCTTCAACTCGGCAAGAAAGTCCCGCAACTGCTCTGGATTCCCGAAGGCGCCTTCCAGGTCACGGCTGACAGCCGTGCCCTCGAACACTTCCTCGTCCTCCTTGTAACGCGTGGACGGCTCGATGCTCAGGTTGTCCATGCGCACCGTCTCGGCGATGGCACCGTGCTTGGCGAACAAACCCACGATCCGCTCGGCATTGTCCTGAACCTTGCGGCGAGCGATATCTGTCTGCATATCCACCGATTCCAGTGCGATCTTCACCACGAAGCGATCCGGCATCACCTTGCGGCTTGCGTCCCCCTTCACCAGCAGATGCGGCTGCGAGGGAACGGAGTTGGCCTGGGCCCACGCGTGCGGAACCACGGCAACCAGCAACGCTGACCACAGCAACATGCGGGAAAACTTCATGCGGCACTCCTTGTCATGGTGAGAGGAACAGCATTGACGCCGGAAACGGAAGACGTTGAAGCAGGACTCACAAACCCTTCGCTGCCTGCGCCACCGCGCGGAACAACGCACGGCCCTTGTTCATGGTTTCGTGCCACTCGGCATCCGGGTCGGAGTCGTAGACCACGCCGCCGCCGGCCTGCACGTACAGGTGGCCGTCCTGGATCACCGCAGTGCGGATCGCGATGGCGGTGTCGGCATCACCGTGCCAGCCGATGTAACCGACCGCGCCGGAGTACACGTTGCGCTTGACCGGCTCCAGCTCGCGGATGATCTCCAGCGCGCGGATCTTCGGCGCACCGCTGACGGTGCCGGCCGGGAAGGTCGCGCGCAGCACGTCGCTGTAGCTCAGGCCGGCCTTCAGCGTGCCGGTGACTTCGCTGACGATGTGCATGACGTGGCTGTAGCGTTCGATCACGAACTGCTCGCCCACCTTGACCGTACCGGGCTCGGCGATGCGACCGACGTCGTTGCGGCCCAGGTCGATCAGCATCACGTGCTCGGCGCGCTCCTTCGGATCGGCCAGCAGCTCGACTTCCAAAGCCTTGTCCAGTTCCGGGGTGGCGCCACGCGGGCGGGTACCGGCGATCGGGCGCACGGTGACCACGCCATCGCGCAGGCGCGCCAGGATCTCCGGCGAGGAACCCACCACCTGGGTGCCACCGACATCGATGAAATACATGTACGGTGACGGATTCAACGCGCGCAGCGCGCGGTACACGTCGATCGGGCGCGCGCGGAACGGCACCCGCAGGCGCTGGCTGGGCACTACCTGGAAGATGTCACCGGCGCGCACGTACTCCTGCGCCTTGCGCACCACGTCGTGGTACTGCTCGCGGGTGAAGGAGGACTTGAAGTCCTGCTCGTCGATCGCATCGGACACCTGCGCCTGCGGGTAGCCGGCGCCGCCCTGGCGCAGTCGGTGCGCCAGTTCGTCGAGGCGACGGTTGGCGCGCGCCCAGGCCTGCGGCTGTGATGGATCGGCATGCACGATCAGGTACAGCCGGCCCTTGAGGTTGTCGAACACCGCCAGTTCTTCGGAGAGCATCAGCAGGATATCCGGCGTGCCCAGCTCGTCGGGCTTGTCACCGGCACCCAGATGCGGCTCGATGTACTGGATGCATTCAAAGCCGAACCAACCAACCAGCCCACCGGTAAAGCCGGGCAGGTCTTCGAACTGGGGCACCGAATGCTGGGCGCGCAGCACTTCCACTTCGGCCAGCGGATCGGCAACCTCGCGGCGCTCGATCACCTCACCCAGCTCGCTGGTCTCCAGCGTGTGGCCACGGAAGCTGTAGATGCGGCGGGCCGGCAGGCCGATGATGGAATAGCGCCCGAAGCGCTCGCCGCCTTCGACCGATTCGAACAGATAGGTAAACGGGCCGTCGGCGAGCTTGAGGTAAACCGAGAGCGGCGTGTCCAGGTCGGACAGCACTTCGCGGACGACGGGGATGCGGGTGTGGCCTTCAGCGGCCTGCTGCTGGAACTGCTCTTGCGAGATCAAGACGGCTTTCCTTCCGGGAAACGACGGTGGCGGGACGGACGACGGCAACGGGCCACCATCGCCACCAGCGGCGAGCGGAAGAAAGGGAACGCTTGGTCGTCAGAATGGGCACCGGGCAACTCTACCGCAAGAATGGGCCGCGGTGTGCGTCCGCAGCATGATCCATTGCTTGCAACGGAAACGGTTCATCCGGACAGCAGGGGGGTGGGAGCCGGCAGATGCATCCGTACCCGCCCCGCCTCGCAGCGCACATGGAAACGGCGCGCCTGCAGGGGTTCGCCGTCCAGGTTGAGGGTCATCGGCCGCTCGGCCTCGATCCAGACCTCACGCAGCCGGGCGCGTTCGGCCACCTGCTCCAGCGCAGCGTGCTTACCGTCGCTGAACAGGGTGCCCAGGGTCGATACCAGCTCCCCGGACAGCTCGGGAACCACGGTCAGCTCCAGCAGGCCATCATCCAGCACCGCGTCCGGGCACAGCACCTGGCCGCCACCGGCCTGGCGACCGTTGCCCAGGCCCAGCGCGATGAAGCCGCCTTCCCACTGGAAGCCCTCGCCATGGATGCGGGCGCGGATCGGCTCGATCCTGCCCAGCCGGGCGATGCCGGTGATGACATAAGCCAGGCCGCCGAGCATCTTCTTCAGGCCGTCGTGGGTCTCCACCGTGACCTCGGTGCCGAAGCCACCGCTGGCCAGGTTGGCGCACCAATGCACCGCACCGTCGCCGTCCACCTGCAACAGGTCGATCGGCCGTGCGCCGCTGCTGCTGATCAGATCCAGCGCCGCCAATGGCTCGACCGGGATGCCCGTTGCCGTGGCGAAGTCGTTGGCCGTGCCCAGCGGCAACAGTGACAGCGCCGGCAAGGCGGCCGCCGCTTCGCCGGTATGCGCCAGTGCCTCGGCCACCTCGCTCAAGGTGCCATCCCCGCCGCCGGCAACGATCACCGCCGCATCCGCGGCGATGGCTTCGTGCACGTAGCGCTCCGCATCACCGGCTTCCCAGGTCACCCGTACCAACAGTGGTTGGCCACGATCACGTACGCGCGCGACCGCATCGCGCACGGCGTCATCGCCGGCAGACTTGCCGTTGAGGATCAGGAACCAGGGGGGCGTCGGCATGCGGCTCTCCATCGAAGGCGCGCAGGCTAGCAGGCACCGGCAATGCATCCGGTGAATGTCACATGCCCGTCATCAACTCCCCGGAGAATGGGAGTCCATAGCAAGGACGACGGATGGAGGCAGGATCAGCCTCCGAATGAATTCCCCGGCCGCAGTGGCAGCACTGCGGCTTTCTTTTTGCCCCGTCCGGCAGCGCGCAGCCCTGCTGCGCCGGACATGGCCGGGAAGGCCGATGCCGCGCACGGCCCCGGCACTCTCCCTCATTCGGATTGGGCGAACTGCCGCAGGGCATCCCCCTGCAGGCGGTAGACCGTCCATTCGTCCTGCGGCAACGCGCCGGCGGCGCGGTAGAACGCGATGGCCGGCGTGTTCCAATCCAGCACCGACCATTCGAAGCGCCCGCAGCCCTGCTCCACCGCCAACCGCGCGATGTGCTTGAGCAGCGCCTTGCCGGCACCGCTGCCACGCTGCTCCGGGCTCACGTACAGGTCTTCCAGGTAGATGCCGTTGCGGCCGAGCCACGTGGAATAGTTGTAGAAGAACACCGCGTAGCCGATGGCCTGTCCGTCACGCTCGCACACCAGCGCCTGCGCCTTGGCGTCCGGCCCGAACAGGCTGGCGCGGATGCCCGTCTCGTCGGTCTGCACCGAGGATTCGGCTTTCTCGTAGATGGCCAGCTCGCGGATGAAATGCAGGATCAGGCCTGCGTCATCGGCGGTGGCCGGACGGATCTGCAAGCCGCGCGCAGCCATGGGTCAGCCCCGCGCCGCCGCGACGTTGCCGCGCATCTTCGCGATCACCTCGGCGTAGTCCGGCGCATTGAAGATGGCCGAACCGGCGACGAAGGCATCGGCACCGGCGGCGGCGATCTGCCCGATGTTGTCGGCCTTCACGCCACCGTCCACTTCCAGCAGCACCGGCTTGCCGAGCTTGTCGATCATCGCGCGCACCGCGCGCAGCTTGTCCAGCGTGGACGGGATGAAGGCCTGCCCGCCGAAGCCCGGGTTGACCGACATCAGCAACACCAGGTCCAGGTCTTCCAGCACCCAGTCCAGCACTTCCACCGGGGTGGCCGGGTTCAGCACCAGGCCGGCCTTGCAGCCATGCGACTTGATCAGCTGGATGGTGCGGTGCACGTGTCGGCTGGCCTCCGGGTGGAAGCTGATCAGGCTGGCACCGGCCTCGGCGAAGTCCGGCACGATGCGGTCCACCGGCTCGACCATCAGGTGCACGTCGATGGGCGCGGTCACGCCATGCTTGCGCAGCGCCTGGCAGACCATCGGGCCGATGGTCAGGTTGGGCACGTAATGGTTGTCCATCACGTCGAAATGGACCCAGTCGGCGCCGGCGGCGATGACGTTGTCGACTTCCTCGCCGAGCTTGGCGAAGTTGGCCGACAGGATGGACGGGGCGATGATGCAGTTGGACATGGGGAAGCCTTTCAGCGCTTGCGCAGGGATTTGATGCGGTCGTAGGCGGCGTTGATCTGCCGCGCCTTCTTTTCGGCCTGTTCGCGCAGTTCAGGCGCGGCGCCGGCCACTTTGTCTGGGTGGTACTGGGAGATCAGGCGGCGGTAGGCCAGGTCGATCTCGGCGTCGGTGGCGTCGCGGGTGACCCCCAGTTCACGGTACGGGAGGTCCTTGCCCAGCTTGAACCAGTCACTGTCGAAGGCATGCCCCAGCAACAGGCCGATCACCGCGCCAAACAGCGGATTGGGCCTGAAAAGCAGGGCCCCGGCGATGAAACCAAGCAGTTTTCCGTACCAGCGCATGGGCGGGGTGGCGATTCAGGGCGGGCGGGCCCTGCATTTTATGCCACAGCGGCCCAATCCGGCTTTACACTAGGCCGCCCGCCGTCCTGCCGCGGGCCCCAAGGGTCCCTCCGTGCCGGCGGCTTCATAGCCAAGTCCCAGGAGTGCCCGTGCCAACCACGCTGTTGCAATCCGATCTTCCCGGCCTGCCCTTGCGCCATCGCGGCAAGGTGCGTGATGTGTTTGATATCCCGCGCGAACGCCTGCCTGCCGGCACTCCCCCGGGCGACTACCTGCTGATCGTGGCTACCGACCGCCTGTCCGCGTTCGACGTGGTGCTGCCCGACCCGATCCCGGGCAAGGGCGAGATGCTGTGCCAGGTCTCCAACTTCTGGTTCGCCAAGACCGCCCACCTGATGCCCAACCACCTGACCGGCATCGACGTGGCCAGCGTGCTGCCCGAAGGCGTGGACCCGGCGCTGTACGCCAAGCGCGCGGTGGTGACCAAGAAGCTCAAACCGGTCCCGGTGGAAGCCATCGCCCGCGGCTACCTGATCGGCAGCGGCTGGAAGGACTACCAGCGCACCGGCAAGATCAGCGGCATCCAGCTGCCCAACGGGCTGCAGCAGGCCGAAAAGCTGCCCGAGCCGATCTTCACTCCGTCCACCAAGGCTGCCGTCGGCGACCACGACGAAAACATCGACTTCGATGCGATGGTCAAATCGGTCGGCGCGGACCTGGCCGAGAAGGTGCGTGATGCCACCCTGCGCATCTACAAGTTCGCCGCCGAATACGCGGCCGAGCGCGGCATCCTGCTGGCCGATACCAAGTTCGAGTTCGGCACCGATGCCGACGGCCGCCTGTACATCATGGACGAGATGCTGACGCCGGATTCCTCGCGCTACTGGCCGGCCGACGAGTACCAGGTAGGCATCAGCCCGCCGAGCTACGACAAGCAGTTCGTCCGCGATTACCTGGAAACGCTGGACTGGGGCAAGACCGCCCCGGGCCCGGCGCTGCCGGCCGAGGTGATCGGGCGCACCCGCGACAAATACGCCGAGGCACTGCAGAAGCTGGCCGGGATCCACCTCGACTGATCCCGCCCCCGGGGCGCGCCTGGGCAACCATGCGCGCCCGTAGGGAAGGCGCGCTATGCTCTGCCGGCCACATCCGGGAGGGAGTATGGACATGAGTACCGCGCGTCCGGTGGACCGCTATTTCGCCAGTTACTCCGGCGACCACCGCAATGAAACCAACCAGGCCATCCACGTGGTCGCGGTGCCGGCCATCCTGTGGTCGGTGATCGCCCTGCTGTGGTGCATCCCGCCGTTGATGCCCTGGTTCCAGCACGGGATCTGGGCCGCCCTGGCCATGTTCGGCACCTGGGCCTACTACAACCGCCTGTCCCGTCCGCTGGGCATCGGCATGCTGTTCCTGTTCTTCGTCAGCGGCTGCGTGTGCCGCCTGCTGGAAGACCGGCTGGGCATCCCGATGCTGCTGCGCATCGCCATCGGCGTGTTCGTGGTGGCGTGGATCGCACAATTCATCGGCCACAAGATCGAGGGCCGCCGGCCCAGCTTCCTGACCGACCTGACCTACCTGCTGATCGGGCCGATCTGGGTGCTGGCCAAGCTGTTCCGCCAGTTCGGCTGGCGCTACTGATGCAAAGGGCCGGCCTTGCCGGCCCTTTCAGTCCGGGGTGTTCACCCGCGCTACGGTGACGCCTCGCCGGCGGGTGCGTCGGCCAGTCCGAGCATGGCCGCATCCACCATGAACGGACGCGGCGCATAGCCGAAATCACGCCGTGCCGGTGCGGTGTCGAACGCCAGCGGCTCCTGCATGCGGGCAAGCGCGGCCGCGTTCATGCCACGCAGGCGCCCGAACGCATGCGCCACGCGCAGCGCGAGGGCGAACAGCGGGGTCGGTATCCGCAGCAACCGTGCAGGCGGCTGCAACGCAGCCAGCACACGGCGGACCATTTCCCCGTAGCCCAGTACTTCCCCGCCGCCCAGCGCATAGGCCTGGCCCGCGGTGGCCGGTTGTTCCAGCACCTGCATGGCCGCATCGGCTAGGTCCTGCACATGCACCGGCTGGCGCAGGCCATTGGCCGATGCCGGCAGCACGAACACACCGCTGCGGCGGGCCATCGCGGCGATGACGCTGAGCGTCTTGTCGCGCCCCGCACCGTAGACCAGCGTGGGGCGCAGCACCGTGGCGGCCACGCCACGCGCCTGCGCGGCGGCGAACAGCGTCGCTTCGGCCTCACGCAACCGGCGCGCCACGTCGCGCTCGGCCAGATCGGCCGAATCCTGCTTGACGTCGACGCTGGTCGAGCCGAATGCCACGACGCGTGCCGGCCCCAGATCCGACGCCGCGTACCAGCGCGCGAAATGATCGAGCGGACCGCAGCTGAAAACCACATCGAAATCGCGGGCGCCCTGCCAGTGGCCGGACAGATCGCCGCCAATCCATTCCAGGCCGGGCCGCGCGAGACGGGCGGTGCGCGAGACCGCGCTCACCTGCCAGCCCGCGCGGCGCAGGTTGTCCAGCAGGCGCTCGCCGATCTGACCGCTGCCGCCAAACACCAGCGCCTTGCGCTGTCCCTCATTGGTACGAGTGCTATCTTCCATGCATCACAGGATAGGCGATCCGATGAGGCATCCTGACGTGCCCGGATGAAAGGAATCGCCGCGAGGACGCCATGACCGCCAGCTCCACCCCCACCGCTCTCCTGCTCGCCACCGACCTGAGCGCCCGCACCGACCGTGCACTGGCCCGTGCGTTGCAGCTGGCGCGGCAATGGAACGCACGGCTGGTGGTGGCGACCGTGTTGCCGGACGCAGCGACCACCGGCATCACCGGCGGGCTGCTCTCCTCGGCCCCGGCGGTCGACGACGGCCAGGCCCGGCAGCTGGCCGAACGTCGCCTGCAACGCCTGCTGGAAGGCGACGCCGATGACCTGCAGGTGGAGCTGCGCATCGGCCACGGCCACGTCGGTCGTGCACTGCTGCAGCTGGCCGCGCAGGAGGACTGCGGCCTGATCATCACCGGCATCGCCCGTGATTCCCTGTTCGAGCAGCCCACGCTTGGCTCAACCGTGATGTGGCTGACCCGCCACAGCCGGCTGCCGGTGCTGATCGTGCATGACCGGGTACGCGGCCCTTACCGCCACCTCTCTGTGGCCTGCGATTTCTCCGACAGCGCCGCGCAGGCGGCTGGCTGCGCCCTGGAACTGTTCGATGTGCCATTGCAGTTGTCATTGGTGCATGCACTTGATGCCCCCGGCAGCCTGCTCCCCGGCGGCGACCGCGACACCCTGCAGGAACAGTCCGCCAGCGCCGCGCGCACGCAGGCGCAGGCCTTCCTGGCGCAATTGCGACCACGGCTGGGGCAAGCGCACGTGCACGCGGTCATCGAACCCGGTGAGCCGGCCCGCATCCTCGCCGACCACGCGCGGTCCGCCGGCACCGAACTGGTCATCGTGGCCACCCACGGCCGTGGCGCACTGTTCGACCTGCTGATCGGCAGCGTGGCGCGGCGCATCGTCGAAACGCTGGAAACCGACACCCTGCTGGTGCGCGACCCGCGCTCGCTGGCGGTGGCCGCCGGGAACGACGACTGAGCGCGCCGAACCCGAACGGCTCGTTCATAAAAAGGTTCCGGGCGGAAAAAAGCGCCTGTTAGACTGGAAAACCTGCCCGTCACCCCTGCGCTTCCGCATGACGCCAGTCCTGTTGTGCCTTCTCCTGCTGCCCTTCCTGCTGGCGGCGGTCATCGCCCTGTATGCCCGCCTGTCACGGACCACCGCTGCCTGTCTTGCAGGTGCCGCGCCCGTGCTCGGGCTGGTGCTGCTGGGCAGCGTGACCCCTGCCGTGCTCGACGGCGAGGTCATCCGCAACAGCTGGCAATGGCTGCCGCAGATCGGGCTGGACTTCAGCCTGCGCCTGGACGGGCTGGCCTGGATGTTCGCCGGGCTGGTGCTGGGCATCGGCGCACTGGTGGTGCTGTACGCGCATTACTACCTCTCGCCCAGGGACAGCACGCGTCGCTTCTACAGCTACCTGCTGCTGTTCATGGGCGCGATGCTGGGCATGGTGCTGTCCGGCAACCTGCTGTTGCTGATGGTGTTCTGGGAGCTGACCAGCATCAGTTCATTCCTGCTGATCGGCTTCTGGTCGCACCGCAAGGACGCGCGCGAGGGCGCGCGCATGGCCTTGATCGTCACCGGCGGCGGTGGCCTGGCACTGTTGGCCGGCGTGCTGCTGATCGGCCGCATCGTCGGCAGCTTCGACCTGGACGTGGTGCTGGCCTCCGGCGACCTGATCCGCGCCAGCACGCTGTATCCGTGGGCACTGGTGCTGGTGTTGGCCGGCATCTTCACCAAGAGCGCGCAGTTCCCGTTCCAGTTCTGGCTGCCGCACGCGATGGCTGCGCCCACTCCGGTCTCGGCGTACCTGCACTCGGCCACGATGGTGAAGGCCGGCGTGTTCCTGCTGGCGCGCCTGCACCCGGCGCTGGCCGGCACCGAGCTGTTCTTCTACGTGGTCAGCGGCATTGGCGCGATCACCCTGCTGATCGGCGCCTGGAACGCGATCTTCCAGCATGACCTCAAGGGCCTGCTGGCGTACTCGACCATCTCGCACCTGGGCCTGATCACGCTGCTGTTCGGCCTGTCCACGCCGATGGCGGTGGTGGCCGGCGTGTTCCACATCCTCAACCACGCCACCTTCAAGGCCTCGCTGTTCATGGCCGCCGGCATCATCGACCACGAGACCGGCACCCGCGACATGCGCAAGCTGGGCGGGCTGCGCCGGTTGATGCCGATCACCAGCACGTTGGCGATCATCGCCTCACTGGCGATGGCCGGCATCCCGCTGCTCAACGGCTTCCTGTCCAAGGAAATGCTGTTCGCCGAGGCACTGGCCACCGAGGGCCCGCACTGGATGCGCACGGCGATGAGCGCTGCCGCGCTGCTGGCCGGCATCCTCGGCGTGGCCTACAGCCTGCGCTTCGTGCACGACACCTTCTTCGGCAAGGGCCCGCTTGACCTGGACGTGGTCCCGCACGAGCCGCCGCGCTGGATGAAGGTGCCGGTGGAAGTGCTGGTGGTGATCTGCCTGGCGGTCGGCATCGCGCCGGCACTGACCGTGGCACCGGTGCTGCAGGCCGGCGCCAGCGCCATCCTCGGCCCGGCGATGCCCGCGTACAGCCTGTCGATCTGGCACGGCTTCAACCTGCCACTGGCGATGAGCGCGATCGGCGTGGCCGGCGGCATCGCACTGTATTTCGGCCTGCGCCGCTTCACCGACCTGTACGCCGCCGCCAACCGCCCCACCGGCAAGCTGCTGTTCCAGCGCAACCTGGACCTGTTGTTCGGCATCGCCCACCGCGTCACCGCCGCACTGGCCAACGGCAGCCTGCAACGCATGCTGATGGCGTTGGTGCTGGTGGCGGTGATCGTCGCCGCCGCACCGTTCATCGCCAGCCCTGCGATGCCGGCATGGCCGGCACCGCAGTCGATGCCGCTGCTGGGCTGGGTGTTGTGGCTGGTGATGCTGGCCTGCGCGTTCGCCGGGCTGTTCCTGTTCCAGCAGCGCCTGCTGGCGGTGATCGTGATGGGCGGCACCGGGTTGATGGTGGCGCTGACCTTCGTGTTCCTGTCGGCACCGGACCTGGCCCTGACCCAGCTGATGGTGGAGATGGTCACGCTGGTGCTGATGCTGCTCGCCCTGAACTACCTGCCGGCGCAGTCGCCGCCGGAACGCTCGCGCTGGCGCAGGCGGCGTGATGCGCTGATCGCCATCGTCGCCGGTGGCGGCCTGGCCGCGCTGGCCTACTCGATGATGACGCTGCCGCCGAACACCATGGCCGGCGAGATGCTGGTGCGTTCGCTGCCCGAGGCCTACGGCCAGAACGTGGTCAACGTGATCCTGGTGGACTTCCGTGGCTTCGATACCTTCGGCGAGATCACCGTGTTCGGCATCGCCGCGCTGGTGGTGCATGCGCTGCTGCGACGCTCGCGGATGGCGCCGGAACAGATCATGCCCGGCCCGCCGATCAAGCTGCCGGTGCCGGCCGACCTGGCCCAGATCATGTTCCCGTTGACCCTGACGGTATCCATCTTCCTGTTCCTGCGCGGCCACAACGCGCCCGGCGGTGGCTTCGTCGCCGGCCTGGTGCTGGCAGTGCCGCTGCTGATCCAGTACGTGATCCAGGGCACCGTGTCGGTGGAGTCGCGCTTCGGCTTCGACTACATCCGCTGCATCGGCCTGGGCCTGATGGTCGCCGTGCTCAGCGGCATGGCCTCGATGCTGTTCGGCGTGCCGTTCCTGACCAGTGGCCACCTGGACCTGCACCTGCCGTTGATCGGCGAGGTGCCGCTGGCCAGCGCGATGGGCTTTGACACCGGCGTGTACCTGGTGGTGTTCGGCGGGGTGATGCTGATCCTGTCGATGATGGGCACGATCAAGCCCTCGCGCACCCGCAACGCCCGCCACGGCGAAATCGATATCCACCGCCGTTCGGCACGCACCGGGGAGATGCACTGATGGAACTGGCCCTGGCAAGCGCGATCGGCGTGCTGGCCGCGATCGGCGTGTACCTGCTGCTGCGCGCACGCAGCTTCGACGTCATCCTCGGCATGACCTTCCTGTCGTATGCGACCAACCTGCTGATCTTCAGCGCCGGGCGGCTGGTCACCGGCAAGGCGCCGGTGCTCAAGGACGGGGTGAGCAGCGACCTTGCCCACTACACCGACCCGCTGCCGCAGGCGCTGGTGCTGACCGCCATCGTCATCGCCTTCGCGATGACCGCGGTGAGCATCGTGCTGGCCATGCGCAGCCGCAGTGACAACCACAGCGACCACGTCGACGCCCACGAGCCGGATCCGCCCACCGCGGGCAAGCCGGAGGCCGGCGCATGAACCACCTGGTGATCCTGCCGGTCCTGATTCCGCTGCTGGGCGCGGCGCTGTCGCTGTTCGTCGAACACCGCCGCTATGGCCCGAAGGTGCAGCGCAGCGTGGCGTGGGCCAGCATGGCCGCGTTGGCGGTGTCGGTGGCGCTGCTGGTCGTGCAGACCGGTGAAGGCCGCATCACCGCCTACCTGCTGGGCGACTGGCCGGCCCGGCTGGGCGTGGCGCTGGTGGCCGACCGCCTGGCTGGCTGGATGCTCGGCACCACCCTGCTGCTGGCCATCGCCTGCCTGCTGTATGCCTGTACCGGCTGGGACCGGCGCGCACCGCACTTCCATGCGCTGTTCCAGTTCCAGCTGATGGGCCTGAACGGTGCATTCCTGACCGGCGACATCTTCAACCTGTTCGTGTTCTTCGAGGTGCTGCTGATCGCCTCGTACGGCCTGCTGCTGTCCGGCGGCCGTGGCCTGCGCCTGCGCATCGGCCTGCACTACGTGATGTTCAACATCGCCGCCTCCACGCTGTTCCTGATCGCGCTGGCGATGCTGTACGCCACGCTCGGCTCGCTGAACATGGCCGAGATCAGCCAGCGCATCGCCGGCCTGTCGCTGTCGCACCTGAAGCTGGCCAAGGCCGCGTTGGGCCTGTTGCTGCTGGTGTTCTGCTCCAAGGCCGCGCTGCTGCCGCTGTACCTGTGGCTGCCGGAGTCGTACTCGCGTGCACCGGCGGCGGTCGCGGCCCTGTTCGTGATCATGACCAAGGTCGGGCTGTACGCCGTGCTGCGGGTCAGCACGCTGTGGTTCGGCGCCGGTGCCGGCGCACTGGCCGGCTACGGCGGCGACTGGCTGCTGTGGGCCGGGCTGGCCACGCTGCTGCTGGCCGGCCTGGGCGCACTGGCCGCCACCCGCATGAGCGTGCTGGTGGCCTACCTGGTGGTGGTCTCGGCGGCAACGCTGTTCATCGCCTTCGCGCTGGGCAATGCCGGCACGATCTCGGCCGGGCTGTATTACCTGCCACACAGCACCTTCACCGCCGCCGCGCTGTTCCTGGTGGTCGACCTGATCCGGCGTCGCCGCATCCGTGGCGGCCAGCCACGTGACGGCGAGCAGACCGTACTGCCGGGCAAGACCGTGCCGGGCCTGCTGTTCCTGGTCGGCGCGGTGGCCGTGGCCGGCCTGCCGCCACTGGCCGGCTTCCTGGCCAAGGCCGCGCTGCTGAGCGCCGTGCCGCAGGTCCATACCGGCGTGGTCTGGACGGTGGTGCTGGGCAGCAGCCTGCTGGTGATCATGGGCCTGACCCGTACCGGCATCCGCCTGTTCTGGCACGTGCCCGGCGATGAGGACGATGCACCGGAACCCGAGCCGCAGCCCGCGGCCCCGGCGCGCCCCTACGAGACCACCGCGGCCTGCCTGCTGCTCGGCTACGTGGTGCTGATGAGCGTGTTCGCCGCGCCGCTGATGCGACAGACCGACGCCATCGCCACGCAATTGCTGTCGCCTGAGCATTACCTCAACGACGTGCGCGGCACCACGCCACAGATGAGGCAGCCATGAGTACGCCCCGCCCCCTGCTGCGTCGCCTGTTCCCCTCGCCGGCACTGTCGCTGACGGTCACCGCCTTCTGGCTGCTGATGTCCGACAGCTTCAACCTGGGCCAACTGCTGCTGGGCATGCTGCTCGGGCTGGTGGTGCCGCTGTTCGCCGCACGCCTGGACCGCGAGTTCGCCCGGCTGGGCACGCTGCGGCCGGTGCCCAAGCTGCTGTGCGTGGTGCTGTGGGACATCCTGGTGTCCAACATCCGCGTGGCCATGCAGGTGCTGGGCCCGGAGCAACGGCTCAAGCCTGGTTTCATCTGGGTGCCGCTGGACATCGCCAACATCCACGGCATCGCCGCGCTGACCAGCTTCATCACCCTCACCCCCGGCACCGTGTCGGCGGCGCTGTCCGATGACCGCCGTCACCTGCTGGTGCACGTGCTGCACCTGGACGATGCCGATGCGCTGATCGCCGAGATCAAGAGCCGCTATGAAGCACCGCTGATGGAGATCTTCCCGTGAACGGTTACCTGATATTCCAGACCACGCTGGTGGTGTGCATGCACGTGGTCGGCATCGCGATGCTGCTGGCGTTGTGGCGCCTGTTGCGCGGCCCCACCGTCCCGGACCGGATCCTGGCGCTGGACACGTTGTCGGTCACCGCCATCGCCGAGTTGATGCTGTTCGGCATCTACCTTGATTCGGCCATCTACTTCGAGGCCGCGCTGGTGATCGCGATGCTGGGCTTCTGCAGCACCGTGGTGTTGAGCAAGTACGTACTGCGCCGGGACATCGTCGAATGATCACTTTCCTGCAGATCGTCCTGTCCGCGCTGCTGGCCTTCGGCTGCTTCTTCATCCTGGTCGGTGCGCTGGGGCTGGTGCGCTTTTCCGACTTCTTCAAGCGCCTGCACGCGCCGACCAAGGCCAGCACGCTGGGTGTGGGCTGCGTGCTGGTGTGCTCGGTGGCGTACCACATCTTCCTCGGCGAGGACCCGCAACCGCGCGAGCTGCTGATCACCGTGTTCCTGTTCATCACCGCACCGATCAGCGCCCACCTGATGGCCAAGGCGGCGCTGTCGCTGATGATGGAAAGCCGCCCGGAGCCGCCGGGCGACAAGCCGTGACCGGCGCACTTCACCGGTAGCGCCGAGCCGCGCTCGGCGGTAGCTCTCCCGGTCGTACCCCGGAGCAGCATGGCTGCGCTACCGGGAGTGTTCCCGCGCAGCGTGGCCGCGCACCCGGGTCAACGCAGCTGAACCTGTGCAGCATCACTGACCATGACCTGCGTCTGGTAGTAGTACTTGTCCATGACACGCCCCTCGTCGATGAAAACCACCTTCACCAGTCGTGCGCTGCCACGCACGAGGATCGGCCGGCCCAGCAGCGCTTGCCGGGGATCCCGTCCCAGCCTGTCCGCCAGCGCGGCCCTGGCAGCGGGCATGAGTTCCACGCTCAGGTTCCGCGGGTCCCGATAGTCCCGCTCGGAATTGAGGAACAACGAACCCCTGACATCCCCCGTGGCCCGCACGTTCAGCGCGAACACACCATCCACGCCACGTCCCAACCCTGCTGCAGCGGCCAACTGCACCGCCATTCCCGGGTCAATCCAGGCGGACGGAGCCCGCCCGCCGTGCACGCACCCTGCCAATACCGCCGACATCAACCCCAATATCAGAAACTTCCGCATCCTTGCCTCAATCCGGTCAGTTCAACAGCGCCAGCTCCAGGCCGACCCAGGCCAGGAACGCGACGAACAACACGGCGCCCTCGCCGCGACTGATCTTCAGGTCGCCGCGCAGCATCGGGTACAGCATCAGCACCAGCACGATCGCCGCCGGCAGCTCCAGGCGCACGAACGAGGCCGGCAACGGCATCGGGCGCAATGCCGCCATGCCACCGACCACCACCAGCAGGTTGAACAGGCTCGAGCCGATCACGTGGCCGACGACCATGTCACCCTGGCCGCGCCGCGCCGCCGCGATCGCGGCGGCCACTTCCGGTAGCGCCGTGCCGATGGCCACCGGCAGCAGGCCGGCCAGCAGCGGCGACATGCCCCAGCCGGCGCCGATCACCGGTGCCGCCTGCACCACCCAGCGCGCGCCGAAATACAGCACCACGCCGGCAATCACCAGGCGGATCAGGTTGAGCCCCAGTTCGGTGCGGGTCGTCGCGTAGGCGGCGATGCTTTCCTGCAGCGCGGCTGGCTCGCGCCGGGCGCGCGCCAGCACGAACACCAGCACCGCGACGAAGCCAAGCAGCAGCACGATGCCTTCCACGCGGCTGATCGCACCGTCAAGCCCGAACACGATCAGCGCCAGCGAAGCCACGGCAAGCAGCACCAGCAATGGCGACAGCAGGCGCGTGCGCACCACCAGCGGGTAGGCCAGCGCGGCCAGCGCCAGCGTCAGACCGACGTTGACGATGTTGCTGCCCACCGCGTTGCCCAGTGCCAGTTCCTGTGCCCCCACCGCGAAAGCGCGGGCATTGACCACCAGTTCCGGCAGCGACGTGCCGAAGGCCACCAGCAGCAGGCCGGCGACGAATGGCGAGGCGCCCAGTCGCTGGGCCAGCCCCGACGCGGCCTTCACGATGGAGTCGCCCCCCAGCGCCAGCAGCACCAAGCCAAGTACGAACAATCCAATGGCTTCAAACATCCGCGTCTCTCCCGACGGCAATGCGGCTGATTCTAGGCGCAGTCATCGCCTTTCCGCAGGAACTCAGCTGCACCCTTCCACGTAATCCACCTGCGGCGGCAGGCCAACCCGCCACGCTGTCACCTTGCCGTCGGCGCCCAGTTCGAACACCAGCCAGCCCTGGCTGCCATCGGCGGCGGGAACCCGCAGCACCTTGCCGCCTTCCACGTACTTGTGGGGCTGTGGTGCTTCGGCCTGTGCATACAGTGCCTGCAGCGGGGCCAGCGCCATGCCGACCTTGCCGCCGCCCGGGGCCTGCACGTCGGCGGCGCGCACGTCGTAGCGGACGAAATTGCCGCCCTCGAGCATGAAGGCGACGCCGTCGGCCCCCTGCCCGGCCGGCTGCAGGTAATAGCAGCCGCCGTCGGCCACGGCATCGCCCTGCAGCTCGCCATCCCAGACCGCGCGCATCTGTTCAGCATCGATCCCCAGTTGCAGGGGGCCATAGCCCTGCCAATCGGCGTTGCCGGTCACCGCGGCCTCGGCCGGGGCCGGCGCGGGCGAGCCCGCTGCCGCAGGGGCTTGCGGTGCCACCGGCGCATCCGGCGCGTCGGGGGTGCGGTTGCAGGCGGCCAGCAGGGCGAGCAGGACAAGCGAAGACAGGACGGTGCGGGTCATGCGGCAACTCCAGGGAGGACCGGGGGCCGAGTGTAGCGGCATGCCGGTTGTCATCGTGCTTTCACCTGCCGGACCCAGGCTTGGGCGTCCGCGCCGCCGTGTCACGTCCCATGCATCCGCGCAAAACCGAACTCGCCCTCTCCGTCCTGCAGGCCCATCGGGCACCGCTGGACCTGCGCCAGCGCCGTGCCCTGATCCTGTGCGATGGCAAGCGCAGCCTGGACGACCTGTCCCAGTTGCTGGGCAACGATGCGCCGGCGCTGGTCGCGCAGTTGATCCGCGACGGCTACCTGCTGGCCGATGCCCCCGACGCCCCACCGGCCGTCCCCGCGCCGGTGGCCATGGCGGCGCCTGCGCCTGCGCCGGCAGCAGCGGCGGCGGCGCCTGCCACCGAGCGCCGGCGCTCGATGGTGGCTGCGCGGATCTATGTGCTGGACATCCTGGCGCTGCAGCGCAACCCCACCGCGCAGCAACTGCACCGGCAACTGCAGTCCTCGCGCGAGGAAGGCGAGACGGTCAACGCGATCCGGCTGGCGCTGGCGCACCTGCCGGCGATGACCTCGGACGGCTACGCGCAACGCGTGCGTGGCCGCCTGCAGGAAGTACTGCCCGAGCCGCACCTGGCGACGGTGCTGCAGGCCACGCCGCTGCCGGCGGCCTGAGACTCAGCCTCTGGGCGGGGCGAAGTTGTCGCGCAGGCCGCTCCAGCAGGCCTGGTATTCGCGCTGGCGGTGCGGTGCGGCGATGGCCTGCTCGGTCGGGCAGATCACGCCGCGGGTCTCGAACATGAAGGCCATGGTGTCGGTGATCACGTCCGGCTTGGACAGGTCCGCGTTGGAGGCCTTGTCGAAGGTGGCCGCGTCCGGGCCGTGGCCGCTCATGCAGTTGTGCAGCGATGCGCCGCCGGGCACGAACCCCTCGGCCTTGGCGTCGTAGGCACCGTGGATCAGGCCCATGAACTCGCTGGCGATGTTGCGGTGGAACCACGGCGGGCGGAACGTATCCTGCGCCACCAGCCAGCGCGGCGGGAAGATCACGAAGTCCAGGTTGCTGGTCCCGGGCGTGTCGCTGGCCGAATGCAGCACCAGGAAGATCGACGGGTCCGGGTGGTCATGGCTGATCGAGCCGATGGTGTTGAAACGGCGCAGGTCGTAGCGGTACGGCGCGTAGTTGCCGTGCCAGCCGACCACGTCCAGCGGCGAGTGGTTGATGTCCGCGCGCCACAGCCGGCCATGGAACTTGGCGACCAGCTCGAACGGGCCTTCCACGTTCTCGTAGGCGGCCACCGGGGTTTCGAAATCGCGCGGGTTGGCCAGGCCGTTGCTGCCGATCGGGCCGAGGTCGGGCAGCTTGAGCAGCGCACCGAAGTTCTCGCAGACATAGCCGCGCGCCTGCCCGTCGGGCAGCTCCACCGCGAAACGCACGCCACGCGGGATCACCGCGATCTGCTGCGGTTCGACGTCGATCACGCCCATCTCGGTGCGCAGGCGCAGCCGGCCCAGCTGCGGCACGATCAGCAGCTCGCCGTCGGCGTTGTAGAAATAGCGGCCACGCATGTCGGCATTGGCCGCGTACATGTGGATGCCGGCACCGGCATGCGCATCGGGCGCGCCGTTGCCACCCATCGTGTACAGCCCTTCGATGAAATCGGTGGGCGTGGACGGCAGCGGCAACGGGCTCCAGCGCAGCTGGTTGGGCGATACCGCCGCATGGCTGAACTCGCCATGCAGGTTGGGCTGGTCGAACGGGGTGAATTCCCCGTGCATCACCGCCGGGCGGATGCGGTACAGCCAGCTGCGGCGGTTGCTGCCACGCGGCGCGGTGAAGGCGCTGCCGGTCAACTGTTCGGCATACAGGCCATGGGCGACGCGCTGCGGTGAATTGCGCCCGACCGGCAGGGTGCCGGGCACTGCCTCGGTGGCGAATTCGTTGCCAAAGCCGGATTGATAACCGTTGGTGACCATGGTGGCGCCCTTGCCTTGCGATTGAGCCCCTCTCCCGCAGGCGGGAGAGGGGTTGGGGTGAGGGTGGATCGGTTGCGGTGATGCTACGTGCTTCGGTGGCCTTTGCCCTCACCCCAGCCCCTCTCCCGCGGGCGGGAGAGGGGCTTCAGGCAAGCGCATCGTTCGCCGCTTACAGCACGCCGCGCTTGATCTGGTCGCGCTCGATGCTCTCGAACAGCGCCTGGAAGTTGCCTTCGCCGAAACCTTCGTTGCCCTTGCGCTGGATGATCTCGAAGAAGATCGGGCCGATGCAGTTCTGGGTGAAGATCTGCAGCAGCTTGCGCTGCTTGGTCTCCGGGTCGGCGTCGATCAGGATCTTGTTGCGGCGCAGGCGCGGCACGTCCTCGCCGTTGTCCGGGATGCGCAGGTCAACCACGTCGAAATAGGTGTCCGGCGTGTCCAGGAACTCGATGCCGCGCTCGCGCATGGCTTCGACGGTGTCGTAGATGTTGTCGGTGAAGCAGGCGATGTGCTGGATGCCCTCGCCCTTGTAGGCGTCCAGGTACTCGTTGATCTGGCTCTTCGGGTCGGAGGACTCGTTGAGCGGGATGCGCACGATGCCGTCCGGGGCGGTCATCGCCTTGGACACCAGGCCGGTCTTGGCACCCTTGATGTCGAAGTAGCGGATCTCGCGGAAGTTGAACAGCCGCTCGTAGTAGTCCGACCACTGCTGCATGTTGCCCAGGTACAGGTTGTGGGTCAGGTGGTCGATGAAGGTCAGGCCGAAGCCCTTCGGGTCCTGCTCGGCACCGTCGACCGGCACGTAGTCGGTGTCGTAGATGCTGCCGCCTTCGCCATAGCGGTCGACCAGGTACAGCATGCAGTCGCCGATGCCCTTGATCACCGGGGCCGGGACGGCACGGGTGTCGGCCAGCAGGCTGACTTCCTCGGCACCGTTGCCCAGCGCAGCGGCGAGCACCTCGGCGGCCGGCTTCTGGAAGCGGATGGCGAAGCCACAGGCGCAGGGGCCGTGCTTGGCCGCGAAGTCGGCGGCGAAGGAATCCGGCTCCTCGTTCACGAGGAAGTTGACGCCGCCCTGACGGTAGACGGTAATAGCACGCTGCCGGTGGCGGAGCACGGCAGTGAATCCCATGTTCCGGAAGTACGTGTGCAGCTGGGCGGCCTGCCCGGCCGGCGCGGCGAACTCGACGAACTCGAAACCATCAATGCCCATCGGGTTCTCGAAGGTGGTGACCTGCATGCCCGGATTGGGCGCGTGGGGTGCGGCGTGGGCTTGGGTATTCATGGGTTGCCTCCGATTGCGTGACCACTGCCGGGTGCCGGCGGTGTAAAAAACAGGAAGACACGCGCAAACGCGGGTCTGGACCGAAGGTTATAGTTTCACATGAAACCACCATCAAGGTGCACTGCAGCATGAGCTCTTCCGATTACAGCAAGTCCACCAGCATCCGGGCCTCGCATGTCCTGCTGGATCTCGAGCAGTTCCTGCCCTACCGCATCAGCGTCCTGTCCAACCGGGTCAGCGGCAACATCGCCCGGCTGTACGGCGACCGCTACGGCCTGGCCATCCCCGAGTGGCGGGTGATCACCATCCTGGCGCTGTACCCCGGCTCCTCGGCCAGCGAGGTGTCCGAGCGCACCGCGATGGACAAGGTGGCGGTCAGCCGCGCCGTGGCCCGCCTGCTGGAACGCGGCTTCATCAAGCGCGAGACGCACGGCGATGACCGCCGTCGCTCGGTGCTGGCGCTGTCGGCGGCCGGTTTCGAGGTCTACGAGACCATCGCTCCGCTGGTAATCGAGATGGAACGTCGGCTGATGTCGGTGCTCAGCGAGGAAGAGGAACAGGTGCTCGAGCGCCTGATCACCCGCCTGGCCGATGCCGGCCTGCCTCGCATGAGCGAAGCCTGAGACGTCGCCGGCCGCGGGCCGGCGGCGGAGGGCACGCGGCCGCGCGGCTCAGCTCAGGTGCTTGCGCTGGGCATAGATCCACGGCGCCGCCAACGCGGCGATCGCGCCACCGGCAAAGCCCAGCGCAGCGGCCACCGCCGCCGCTTCTATGCTGCCGGGCAATGCCAGCGCCGCCAGCAGCAACAGCACCGCTGGCAAACCGATGAACGAAGCCAGGAAGAACCGCCAGCGCGGCACCCAGGTGTGCAGTTGCATCAGGCTGGCACCCACCCAGGCTTCGCTGGCCCTGCTGCGTCCTATCTTGTCCACCAGCTTGACCAGATCGACCTCCGGCACGGACTTGCCGGCCGCCGCCAACGCCAGCTCGGCGTCAACTTCCGCAGGATCCGGCCAGTTCGAAGGCCATGCCTGCGGCGCTTCCACGCCATAAGCCGACAGCACCGGCAGGCTCAGCGCCGGCACGGCCAGCGCGCGCAGCCGGCGCTTGTCCAACACACACCAGACCTGTGCCCGTCCGCCACTGTGCACCTGGTACAACGACAGCTGCTCGGCCGCCGGATAGGGCAATGCGGTCACGCGTGCGGCCAGGGTTTCCACGCCCATCGCGCGCAGGAAACCGGCGCGGGCACGGCCGGTCTGCGTCCATGCCACGCCCAGGGGCGAGAGCAGCATCACCTCGGCCAGATCGGTGCCCCCGGCGGTGGCGCGCTCGTCGCTGGCCAGGTAGGCCGCCAGCGAACGCGGCTCGGCGACATCTGCCTTGCCCCAGCGCTGCGAATGACCGAGCAGGAACTTCAACGGCACCCTCGCGGCAACCGTCTCGCCGCGGGCGTTGTCCGATGCGAACGGCAACACCGAGGCAACGAAGGCGCGCAGTTCATTGCCGGGCGAACTGCTCCACTCCGGCGGCAACAGGCCGGCGAGCAGGCCATTGCGGGCCACCTGGTCGATCTGCTCCTTCTGCTCGACCAGCCGCATCACCGCCGACTGCAGCATGATGTTCGGCGGTACCGCAGCCTGCGGCAGGCGCGAGGAGGCTGGTACCGGCGAGGTGTCCTCGGCGGCCGGCGTCTCGTCGAGCAGTTCGTCCACGCTTGGCAGGCTGACGCTGGCCGACGCGACGGGCGGGGTATCGACGATGGAGGGGGAATCAGAAGCAGGCTGCATGGCGAAGACGGAGCGGGCCGTGCGCAGGCGGAGATGCATCCGTTAGCGGCCGCGCGGGGGGAATATGAAGGCATGCGGCGCTACCCCTCCCCCGCCCTCCCCTTCGCTGCGCGAAAGGAAGGGGGCAGATCACGGCGAGCTGCGCCTTCCCCGCAAGAGCGGCCTCGGCTGCGAAGCCGGAGTGCGGCCCATCGCGTGGAAGCTCCCCCTCCCAGCCTCCCCTTCGCTGCGCGAAAGGGAGGGCAAATCACGACGAGCTGCGCCTGCCTCGCAGGAGCGGCCTCGGCCGTGAGGCCAGTGCGCAAACAACAACGGCGCCTTCCGGCGCCGTTGTCATCCCCGCCGCCGCGGCTCATTGCGCGGCCGGCGGTGCCCACTGCTTGAGGAAGGCGAAGAACTTCTCGCGGTCGTAGCCCTTGCCCTTCTCCAGGTCGCCGGTGAACTGCGAATGCAGCAGCTTGCCTTCGGCATCGAGCACGAACAGGTGCGGGTAGCCCTTGATCTCCGGGTAGCCGGACAGGAACGCGGTGTTCTCGTTCTCTTCGCTGAAATTGACCTTCATCCACACGTAGTTGCCATCACGGAAGCGGCGGATCTCCGAATCCCCTTCCATGAAGGCATCCAGCAGGTGGCACCACGAGCACCACTCCCCGCCCACGTCTAGGATGATCCGCTTGCCGCCACGCTGGGCCTCGACCTTGGCCGTTTCCAGGTCGGCGACCGGGTTGCGGGCGGGGTCGAACTGCGCGTTGAGCGCGGCCACCGCGGCGATATCCGCCGCGGTGGGGGTGTTGCCCGAGGACACCGGCTGGCTGGTGTCAGCCACCGGCGCCTTCTGTTCGGAGGTATCCAGCGGCTGCACCTTCTCCACCGGCGGTGGCGGCTGGTTGCAACCGGCCACGGCCATGGCGAACACCAACGGGACCACTCCAAACAGCTTGTTCATCGGTCTTTCCTCACTTCACGCCATGCATGAGCTTCTGCACCAGCGGGGCGATCAGGAACAACAGCACGCCTGCAGCCAGCAGCGACCAGAAGCCGAAGGTATACCCCTTCAGGGCCGATTCCACCGTCATGCCGCTCTCGCCGCTGACCACCGCGGCGAAGATGCCCGACAGGTTGTTGCCGATGGCGGTGGACAGGAACCAGCCGCCCATCGCCAGGCCCACGACCTTGAGCGGGGCCAGCTTGGTGGTCATCGACAGGCCGATCGGCGACAGGCACAGCTCACCGACGGTCTGGATCACGTAGACCATGAACAGGGTCCAGAACGGGATCTTGCCGGCGCCGTCGACCAGCGAGGACAGCGCGTACATCAGCAGCAGGAAGGCCAGACCGTTGAAGATCAGGCCCAGGCCGAACTTGCGCGGGATCGACGGGTTGGCCTTGCCCAGTGCGGTCCACAACCACACGAAGATCGGGCCAAGGGCCAGGATGGCCACCGAGTTGACCGACTGGAACCAGCCGATCGGGAAGGTCCAGCCGCCCAGGTCGCGGTTGACGATGTTCTGCGCCAGGAAGTTGAACGAGCTGCCGGCCTGTTCGAAGAACATGAAGAACAGCACGTTGAACACGAAGATGATCAGCATGGCGATGGCACGGTCACGGGCCACCTTGCCCTCGCGGATGCCCTCAACCAGGATCATCACGCACAGGGCGGTGAACAGCGCGCCCAGGATCCAGCCCAGGATGCCGGCGTCGATGGACAGCAGCGCATAGGCCACCGGCACGGCCACCAGCGAACCCACCAGCACGGCGATGGTGCGGCCCATGCCTTCACCACCGGCCGGCGGCTTGCCGATGTCACCGAGCTGGCGACGGCCGAACCAGAACCACACCAGGCTGATCAGCATGCCCACGCCCGAGGCGATGAACACGTACTTGTAGGCCGGCATGGCTTCGGTGCCGAACACGTTCTCGGCCAGGATGCCGGTCAGCACCGGTGCGACCAGCGCGCCGGCGTTGATGCCCATGTAGAAGATGGTGAAGCCCGAGTCACGGCGCGAGTCGTTGATGCCGTACAGCTGCCCGACCATGCTGGAGATGTTCGGCTTGAACAGGCCGTTGCCCGCGATCACCGTGGCCAGGCCGATACGGAACACCTGGTCGTTGGGGATGGCGATCAGAAACAGGCCCAGCGACATCACCGCCGCACCGATCAGGATCGAACGCTGGTAACCGATGATCCGGTCGGCGACGAAGCCACCGAACAGGGCTGCCGCATACACCAGCGCCAGGTAGGCGCCGTAGAGCTTGCTGGCACCGGCCTGGCTCTCGGAGAACTGGGCGACGATGTACAGCGTCAGCGCCCAGCGGATGCCGTAGAACGCGAAGCGTTCGAAGAACTCGGTCATGAACAGCATCCACAGGGGGCGTGGATGGCCGAGAAGGTTGGTGAACGCCGGCACGGGCGCCGGGTTGGATGCGGAATTGGGCGCGGCAGCGCTCATGCGGGTGTCCCCTGAGTCATTCGATGGGCAAGTGATGCGAAAGAAGTCGGCCGGAACCGGCGCGACGGGCGAGCATCACCGAAGGGCCGGCTTCACGTCAAATCCACAGAAGGCTTGCCCGGGCCGGCCGGCGGCGGCCGGAAACGCCGCAGGGGCGCCCCGAGGCGCCCCTGCAAGCTGCTGAATACGTTGGATTTTCAGGCACCCGCCGGCGGATCGGCGCGGATGCTGGTGCGGACTTCGAACAGTTCCGGGAAGAAGGTCAGCTCCAGCGCCTGCTTGAGGAACCCCACGCCGCTGGAGCCGCCGGTGCCCCGCTTGAAGCCGATCACCCGCATCACCGTGCGCATGTGGCGGAAGCGCCACAGCTGGAACTGGGTCTCCAGGTCCACCAGGTCCTCGCACAGGGAGTACTCGCGCCAGTAGCGGTCGGTGTCCTGGTAGATGTTCTCGAAGACATGGCGCAGCGCCGGGTCGCTGACATGCGACTGGGTCCAGTCGTGGCCCTCGTAGGTGGCCGGGATGGCATGGCCGAAGCGCGACAGGTAGGCCAGGAACTCCTCGTACAGGCTGGGGGCCTCCAGCACCTCGCGCAGCTGCGCCTGCCCGGCCGGGTCGTGTGCGAACACGCCCAGCATGTCCGCGTTCTTGTTGCCGAGCAGGAACTCGATGTAGCGGTACTGCAGCGACTGGAAGCCGGACGAGGGCCCGAGCACGTCGCGGAAGCCCATGTATTCGGACGGGGTCAGGGTTTCCAGCACCGCCCATTGTTCGGTCAGCAGGCGCAGCACCTGCTTGCCGCGGGCCAGCACCTTCCGGCACTGCCAGACCTCGTCGCGCTGCAGGTGGGCACGCGCGGCGCGCAGCTCGTGGGCCAGCAGCTTCAGCCACAGCTCCGAGGTCTGGTGCTGGATGATGAACAGCATCTCGTCGTGGTGCGGCGGGTTGGACAGCGGCTGCTGGGCCGACAGCAACTGGTCCAGGCGCAGGTAGCCGCCGTAGGTGAGCCGGCCCTGCAGGTCGGTGTGGATGCCTGCCTCGAGCTCACGCTGGTTCTTTTCTACGGTCATCGGCCTTGCCATCTGCGCGGGGCGCAAAGGGTAACGCAGCCGCACGCCCGGTAGCGCGGCGCCAGGCGCCGCCGGGTATTGCCGGGATCGCATGCCGGGCATGGCCCCGCACGGCCGGCATCCCCGACGGCGCGGTTCCGCGCAAACGGAATAAGAACACTTGCGATGGCAACCGGCGCGACAATGCCCTGCCTTGGCGCGGCCTTGCTGAATACGCTGTATTTGCTCGGCCGTGGCGAGGGCCATGGAACGAACCCGGCATTTGTACGGTCAGTCGTGCTGCGCCGCAGGACGGCTTTTCCGGCCTGATTCCTTACCATGCGCAATTCCTATCATTTGAAACCATCTGTTCAAGGTGTTGCTGCAATGACGGTTTCCGCCCAGTTCCAAATCGACTACCTGCAGTACCTGGATGCCGAAGGCAGCCTGGTACGCGACGACCTGCCGGAGTCGCTGCGCGACCCGCGCAGCCTGCTGCCGCTGTTCAAGCAGATGCTGGCCACCCGGGTGTTCGACACCAAGGCGGTTGCCCTGCAGCGCACCGGCAAACTCGGCACCTTCGCCTCCTGCCTGGGCCATGAAGCGGCCCACGTCGGCATCGGCGCGGCCATGAAGAGCGGCGACGTGTTCGCCCCCAGCTACCGCGAGTACGGCGCGATGTTCATGCGCGGCGTGCGCCCGCGCGACGTCCTGATGTACTGGGGCGGCGACGAGCGCGGCAGTGACTACGACCGCGACAGCGACGCCGTCCGCGACTTCCCGATCTGCGTGCCGATCTCCACCCAATGCCTGCACGCGGCCGGCTCGGCGCTGTCGTTCAAGCTGCGCGGCCTGCCGCAGGTGGCGGTCACCGTCTGCGGTGACGGCGGCAGCTCCAAGACCGACTTCTACGCCGCGGTGAACTCGGCCGGCGCCTACCAGCTGCCGCTGATCCTGTGCGTGGTCAACAACGGCTGGGCGATCTCGGTGCCGCGTTCGGCCCAGACCGGTGCCGAGACCCTGGCCCAGAAGGGCCTGGCCGGCGGCCTGTTCTGCCTGCAGGTGGACGGCAACGACCTGATCGCGGTGCTGGCGGCCATGGAGCAGGCGCGCGAACGTGCCCTGTCCGGCAAGGGCGGCACGGTGCTGGAGTTCCTCACCTACCGCCTGTCCGACCACACCACCGCCGACGACGCCCGCCGCTACCGCGACGACGCCGAGGTCAAGGCCGCCTGGCAGCGCGAGCCGCTGATCCGCCTGCGCAAGTACCTCACCGCCGCCGGCGTGTGGAGCGAGGAGGAAGAGAAGGCCTGGATCGCCGAGTGCGGCACCCGCGTGGACGAGGAGGTCAACGCCTACCTCAACTGCCCGGTGCAGCCGGTCGAGGCCATGTTCGATTACCTGTACGCCGATCCGCCGCCGGACCTGCTGGCCCAGCGCGCCGCCGCCATCGCCCTGGAGCAGCGCCATGGATGACATCAAGCGCGCCCTTCCCGGAACCCCGGCCGGCCACGACGTGGCCCACAGCGCGGCCAGCAACAGCGGAGAAACCACCATGACCGCCACCCCGATCACCCTCATCGAAGCCGTCACCCAGGCCCTTGCATGGGAAATGGAACACGACCCGTCGGTGCTGGTGCTGGGCGAGGACGTGGGCGTCAACGGCGGCGTGTTCCGCGCCACTGCCGGTCTGCAGCAGCAGTTCGGCGCACAGCGCGTGCTGGACACCCCGCTGGACGAGACCACCATCGCCGGCCTCACCGTCGGCCTGGCCGCGCAGGGCATGAAGCCGGTGGCCGAGGCCCAGTTCGACGGCTTCGTCTACCCGATGGTGGACCACATCATCTGCCACGCCGCGCGCCTGCGTAACCGCACCCGTGGCCGCCTGCACTGCCCGATGGTGCTGCGCGTGCCGTGGGGCGGCGGCATCCGTGCGCCGGAGCACCACAGCGAGGCCAACGAAGCCATCTTCACCAACGTGCCGGGCCTGCGCGTGGTGCTGCCGTCCAGCCCGCAGCGTGCCTATGGCCTGCTGCTGGCCGCGATCCGCGAGCCGGATCCGGTGATCTACATGGAGCCCAAGCGCATCTACCGCCAGTACAAGGAAGTGGTCGCCAACGATGGCGAGGCACTGCCGCTGGACGTGTGCTTCGTGCTGCGTGACGGCACCGACGTGACCCTGGTGACCTGGGGCGCGCAGGTGAAGGAAGCCCTGGAAGCAGCCGACAAGCTGGCCGGCGAAGGCATCAGCGCCGAAGTGATCGACGTGGCCACGCTGCGCCCGCTCGACTTCGCCACCATCGCCGAGTCGGTGGCCAAGACCGGCCGCTGCGTGATCGTGCAGGAAGCGCCCAAGACCGCCGGCTTCGGCGCCGAGATCGCCGCCCGCCTGGCCGAGGAGTCGATGTACGACCTGCTCGCCCCGGTCGAGCGCGTCACCGGCTATGACACCCACATCCCGCTGTTCCGCCTGGAAATGAAGTACCTGCCGAGCGTGGAGCGGATCGTGGCGGCGGCCAAGCGCGCGGTGGCGGCGGGCTGACATGCAGGCACGCCTGACCGGCAGCCACCGCAGCCAGTACCGCAATCCGTTGCATGTGCACACCGGGCAGATCGTCGCCCTGGGTGTGCGTGACGAGGAATGGCCGGCGTTCGCGTGGGTGACCACCGACGCCGGCGATGCCGGATGGACGCCGATTGCCTGGTTGCGGATGCTCGACGACGGCCGCGCCGAAGTGCTGCGCGACTACAGCGCGCGCGAACTGGACGTGGACCGTGGCGAGCAGGTGCGGCTGCACCATGAACATGGCGGCTGGTGGTGGTCCGAGCGTGCCGATGGCACGCAGGGCTGGCTACCGGCACGCGAACTTGAATTGCTGGAAGAGAACTGCACATGAGCCAGACCAAGAGCTTCAACCTGCCCGACCTGGGCGAAGGCCTGCCGGACGCCACCATCGTGGAGTGGTTCGTCAAGGAAGGCGACGTGATCAAGCTGGACGAGCCGCTGGTCTCGATGGAGACCGCCAAGGCCGTGGTCGAGGTGCCCTCGCCGGTGTCCGGCAAGGTACTGAAGCTGGCCGGCGCGCCGGGTGACATCGTGGTCACCGGCCACATGCTGGCGCACTTCGAGATCGACCCGAACCTGCCGCAGCGTGCCGAAGGCCAGGACACCGGCCACCACCACGGCGCCCCGGCACCGGCCGCTGCGGCACCTGCACCTGCCGCAGCGCCGGCACCGGCTGCCGCCGCCGAACGTGCCGACGAAGGCACCGTGGTCGGCGCGATGGTCAGTTCCAATGCCGTGCACACCGAGCAGGCCGTGGCCGTCGGTGGCGTCAAGGCGGTGCCGGCCGTGCGCGCGATGGCGCGCAAGCTGGGCGTGGACCTGGCCCGCGTGCGTGCCACCGGCGCCGACGGCGCGGTGACGATGAACGATGTGAAGCAGGCGGCCGAAGCCGGTACCGCCCGCGTCGGCGCACCTCTCCCGCGTGTGGGAGAAGTCGGCGCACAGCGTGCGCCGGGTGAGGGCGCTCCCCCATCCGCCCTGCGGGCACCTTCCCCCGCAGGCGGTGGAAGGGATGAAGCCGCCCGCACCCCGCTTTCCGCCGCCGGCAAGCCGATGCGTACCGCGCCTCCGGGCGTGGTCGCCAAGGGCCAGCCGGAACCGCTCAAGGGCGTACGCCGCAACATGGCGCGGGTGATGGCCGATGCGCACAGCAAGGTCGTGCCGACCACGCTGACCGACGACGCCGACATCCACGCCTGGGCACCGGGCAATGACATGACCTCGCGCCTGGTGCGCGCGATCGTGGTCGCCTGCCAGACCGTGCCGGCGATGAATGCCTGGTTCGACGGCGACAACCTCACCCGTACCCTGCACGCGCAGGTCGACATCGGCATCGCGGTGGACACCGACGACGGCCTGTTCGTGCCGGCCCTGCGCAATGCCGACATGCTCGACGCCCGTGGCGTGCGCGAGGGCATCAACCGCCTGCGCCAGCAGGTGGAAGACCGCTCGATCGCCGCTTCGGAATTGAGCGGCTACACCATCTCGCTGTCCAACTTCGGCATGTTCGCCGGCCGCTACGCAACGCCGGTCGTCGTGCCGCCGTGCGTGGCCATCGTCGCCGCTGGCCGCGCCCGCTTCCAGCTGACGCCGGTGATGGGTGGCGTGGAAACGCACAAGGTCATCCCGCTGTCGGTCACCTTCGACCACCGCGCCTGCACCGGCGGCGAAGCCGCCCGCTTCCTGCGTGCGCTGATCGACGACCTGGCACGGACCAACTGACCGGTCCTGCCACCGCAGTCCCGGGGCCCGCAGTGATGCGGGCCCTTTTTTTGGGATCGATGCAGCGGTTCCCCCCTGCTGAACACGCATGCACGCCTGCGGGCCGTTACCATACGGCCCGCTACTTCAATGGGAAAACGCAATGGGAATAATGACAGGGATGGTTGTCGGCGCCGTGATCGGGCTGGGGGCATTGAACGTGATGGCACTGATCGCCAGGAACAGCGGCCGGCCGTTCGACCAGACCACGCTGACCAGCGATGAAGACGTCCTGGCGCAGGTCGCCACCTGGGCACAGGCCAATGGCTACCACCTTGCCAGCGAAGCCGGCCCGAACCGCGTCTACCGCAAGGGCAAAGGCTTCTTGACCGCACCGATGTTCCTGGAGGTCAGCCGCGACGGGAACCGCTACACCTTCCGCAGCTACACCCGCATCAACGGCCTGATCATCAAGGGCGACATGGCCCTGAGCGGTGGCAGCTTCGTCGCCAGCGTGCCGCGTGCAATGGCCCGCAAGGCGCAGAACCTGCTGTTCGCCCAGCTGCACGCGCCGCCAATCCACTGATCGTTGCCAGGCCGGCGGATACCGCGGTGTCATCCTCCGGCGTTACGATGGGCCGGAAAGCCACGCACACGATTCGGTAAACACCATGGACGCTTGGATCTGTACGCAATGCGGTGTACGCAATGGCATCGAGGCACGCGTGTGCTGGCGTTGCGGCACGCATGCCGACGGCAGTGCCCCCGACCCCGAGGCGCACGCGCCGGGCGTCGTGCATGTCCAGGGGCCGCGACAGATGACATGCCTGCGCTGCACCGACAGCGAAATGGCCTTCATCGGTCGCCGCCGCTTCCACGAGGGCTCGCAGGCGATGCCGTTCCTGCTCGGCGAACTGGGCGAACTGTTCGTGCACCGCGAGGAATTCGACCTGTACGCCTGCCCGTCGTGCGGCAAGGTGGAATTGTTCCTGTCCAGCACCCCGCAGTAAGGCGCGCCGATGCAGGACAGGCGCTGGCTGGTCGGATTGTTCGTGCTGGTCTATCTGGCCATGTTGCTGGGCGGCGCGGCGCTCAAGCCCGGGTATTCGCCGGTGGCGCAGTACATCAGTGAACTCGGTGCCACCGGCAGCGCGCACGCGCGGCTGATCAGCCTGGCCGGCTTCATCCCGGTGGGCGTGCTGGGCGCGGTGCTGCTGATGGTGATGGCCGCGCGCGTACCGCTGGTGGGTATCGGGCGCGTCGGCTACTGGCTGCTGCTGTGCGAACCCCTGGCCTGGATCGGCTCGGCGCTGGCGCCATGTGACCTGGGCTGCCCGCACGGCGGCAGCGTCTGGCAGGTGCTGCACAACCTGTTGGGCGTGCTGACCTACCTGGGCACCACGCTGGGGCTGGTGTTGATGGCGGCCGCGCCCGGCCTGCGGCCCGCCACCCGGTTGCTGTGGATCGCACTGGCGATGGCCTGGCTGCTGCTGTTCCTGCTGATGGGCAGTCCCGCGCTGGCTGACGTGCGCGGTTTGCTGCAACGCCTGGCCGAATGGCTGGTCTACGGGGCGCTGTGCAGCGCCGCCTGGCGCCTGGCCGGCCCGCGCGCCATCGCAACCGGCGCTGCAACCACACGCGGGTAAGCTGCCGGCTTCCCTGCCACCCGGAGCCCTCCATGAGCCACCGCAGCCGTCTTGCCGGATTCATCATCGATTGCCAGGACACCGACAGCGACACCGCCGCCGCGTTCTGGGGCGCCGCACTGGGGCTGGAGGCCGAGCCCAGCGAATCCAACACCGATGGTTCGCAGTACAGCCGCCTGCGCGATGCCCCCGGCCACCTGAATGTCGAGGTGCAGCGTGTCAGCCACGCCTCACGCGTGCACCTGGACATCGAAGCGGACGACATCGACGCCGAGGCCGACCGCCTGGAAGCCCTGGGCGCCCGCCGCATCGGCTTCGTCAAGCGCTGGTGGGTGATGGAAGCGCCAACGGGCCATCGTTTCTGCGTGGTACGCATGCATCACCCCGAGCAGGGAGCGCCACCGCGCGTCTGGGAGTGAACACCCACGGCATCGGATAATCCGCGCAGCCTTCCCTGGAGATGCAGCCAATGTCCGTTCCCACCCTCACCGGTGCCCGCGTGCTGGTCGCCGGCGGCAGCCGCGGCATCGGCCTGGCCATCGCCGACGCCTTTGCCCGCGCCGGCGCGCGCATCAGCCTGTGCGCACGCAATGCACAGGTACTGCAGCAGGCCGCCGTGCTGCTGGAGGCCACCGGTGCGCAGGCGGTCCATGCGCAGCCCTGTGACCTCGCCGATCCGGCGCAGATCGCGCAGTGGGTGGACGCCGCGGCCACCGCGCTTGGTGGCATCGACATCGTCGTCAACAACGCCTCCGGCTATGGCAACGGCAATGACGATGCCAGTTGGCAGGCCGGCTTCGACATCGACCTGATGGCGGCCGTGCGCACCAACCGCTGCGTGCTGCCCCACCTGCGCCGCAGCGCGATGCCGGCCATCCTCAACATCAGCTCGATCAACGCCTCGGTGCCGACCCCACGCGCGGCAGCGTACTCCACGGCCAAGGCCGCGCTGAACTACTACACCACCGCGTTGGCCACCGAGCTGGCGCACGAGCGCATCCGGGTCAATGCCCTGGCGCCGGGCTCGATCGAATTCCCCGGCGGCCTGTGGGAGCGTCGCCGCAGCGAGGAACCGGCGTTGTACGCACGGATCCGCGACAGGATCCCGTTCGGCGGCTTCGGCGATGTCGAGGACGTGGCGCAGGCAGCGTTGTTCCTGTGTTCGCCGGCGGCGCGCTGGATCACCGGGCAGGTGCTGGCGGTGGATGGCGGCCAGTCGCTGCCTGCGTGACCCTCGCAGGAACGGCCTCGGTCACGAAGCCGATCAGGGTTCCTGCACGAGAGCACCCCTCCCCTGCCCTCCCCTTGCCTGCGGCAAAGGGAGGGGGCGTAGGAACGGCTTCGACCGCGAGCCTGCGTCAGAAACAACGTCCCCCCGCCCTCCAGAACTCACGCCAACGCCGCCGAGCCCACCACCCGTTCGCCCGGCGTGGGTGCCAATACCGCCTCCACCAACGCCCCGGCGATCCGTTCGGCCGGATTGATCCGCCAGGCCTTGGGCAGCACCGGCCCCAGCGCGCTCAATACCACCAGGGCGGCGTGTTCACCGGCACGTTTCTCCAGCCGCTCACCGCCGATCAACCCTGGCCTGACCAAGGTCAACGCATCGAACCCCAGCGCGCGCAGGTCGCGTTCCAGTTCGCCCTTGACCCGGTTGTAGAAGAACCTCGAAGCGGCATCGGCTCCCATCGCCGAGTTCAGCGCGAACACCGCGCAGCCCCGCGCCCGTACCGTGCGGGCGATCAGCAGCGGGTAGCCATGGTCGACCTGGCGGAACGCCTCGCGCGAACCGGCCTGCTTCAAGGTCGACCCCAGCGCGCAGATCGCCGCATCCACCTGCCACCACGGCGCGTCCAGCGGCAAGGCGGCGAAATCGTGCACCGGGTTGTGCAGGCGTGCATCGACCACCGGCAATGGCCGCCGGGTCGGCGCCACCACCGCGCTGCAACGCGCATCGGCCAGCAGGCGCCGCAGCACCTGCGCCCCGACCAACCCGGTCGCCCCCGCCAACAGCACCCGCATGTCCCGCTCCTGTGATCGACTGCGATTCAAGCCCCCCACCACCTTGCCGATAATGAGGCTTGGATACCACCCCGCCCGGGGGCGCCTGCGCCCCCCCGCATCCCCACCCGAACCCGCGCGCCATGGCCGACAGCTCCGATTCCTCCGCACCAGGCAGCCTCGGGCTGGGACGCATCCTGTCGCGTCGGACCAGCCCTGCGCCGCGGCCGGAACCGGCGACGCTGGACAACCCCGGCATGGCCCTGCTGCAGCGCCTGTTCGTCGGCGCCGACAGCCCCGAGCCGCTGCTCGGTGCCTTTGCCCAGGGCATGTGCAGCCTGCCGGGTGAACTGGGCGACATGGGCCAGCGCCTGCACAGCGCGCATGCCGAGCGGGACTGGGAGCGTTATGGCCGCCTGATGCGGCAGCTGATCGACAAGTACATCCGCACCATCGAGCAGGAGCAGCCCGTCGGCAATGGCGAGGCCGCGCAGCTGCGCGACCTGCTGGCCAACACGCTCGATGCGGTGCTGGCGAGCCTGATGCAGCATTCGCCCGAGCTGGAGCAGCAGGCACGGCGGATGGGCGAGGAACTGCGGGCCTGGCGCAGCGGCCAGGCCCTGCAGCCGGTGGCCCAGCACCTGCGCGAGTTGTGCCACCAGGTCGGCGTGCGCAGCGAGGGCCTGCAGGAGCAACGCGACCTGCTGCTGAGCCTGTTCGACCTGCTGCTGGAGAACATCACCGAGCTGCTCGACGCCGACAGCTGGCTGCACGGCCAGATCCGCAGCGTGCGCCAGCTGCTGTCCGGTCCGCTGGACGGCGATGCGCTGGAGCAGACCCGCAATGACCTGCGCGAAGTGATCTACCGGCAGGGGTTGCTGCGCCAGGGCATCGACGAATCCAAGCAGGCGATGAAGGAACTGATGGTCGATTTCATCGACCAGGTCGACGGCATGGCCACCGAAACCGGCGAGTACCACGACCGCATCGCCAGCTATGCCATCGCCGTGCGCCAGAGCCGCAGCATCGCCGACCTGACCAGCCTGCTGCAGGACGTGCTGCAGGACACCGCGCGCGTGCAGGCTCAGGCCGCGCGGGCGCGTGACCACCTGGCCAATGCGCGCGCCGAAGCACAGGCCGCCGAGCAGCGCGTGCGCCAGCTGGAAACCGAACTGGCCGAAGCCGGCAACCAGCTGCGCACCGACCCGCTGACCGGCGCCCTGAACCGGCGCGGGCTCGATGCCCTGCTTTCCAGCCTGCCCGACGACGGGGCCACGCTCAGCATCGCGCTCCTGGACCTGGACCACTTCAGCCAGACCAACGCCGCCTTCGGCCACGCCGGCGGCGACCGTGCGCTGCGCCACCTGGTCGCCACCGCGCAGGCGCGACTGGGCAGCCACGGCCACGTCGCCCGCCTCGGCGGCGACGAGTTCGTGCTGGTGCTGCCCGCCATGCCGCAGGCGCAGGCACAGACCCAGTTGCGCCGCCTGCAGGAAGCGCTGGCCCAGCGCCCCTTCCTGCAGGACGACCAGCGGGTGCACGTACGCTTCAGCGCCGGCACGGCGCAACGCCGCCCCGGCGAGCCGACCGAGTTGCTGCTGCAGCGCGCCGACCGCGCGCTCTACGCCGCCAAGCAGGCCGGCCGCGACCAGATCCGCAACGCCGACTGAGCCGCCTGCCGTGCGGCCGGCACCGGCCGACCGCGACCGCCTCCTCCCCGCCGCTGTGATATTCCCTGCGCTGGTGCGAATCACCCTTGCATGGACATCCCCGTGACCGCCAACGCCACGCTGCAGCACCACTTCGCCGACCTGCTGCAGCAGCACCAGGGCATCGTGCTCAAGGTGGCCCGCGCCTGGAGCCAGGCAGCGGAGGACCGCCGCGACCTGGTCCAGGACATCAGCATCCAGGCCTGGCGCGGCTTCGCCTCGTTCGACCCGGACAAGGCCCGGTTCGGCACCTGGCTGTACCGGGTGGCCCTGAACGTGGCCATCTCCCAGCAGCGCAGCCGGCAGCTGCGGCAGCGCCACCACGGCACGCTCGCCCCTGACCCGATGGAATCGAGCCTGGCCGTGGAGGACACCGCCGAGCAGGCTGCCCAGCGCGCGCAACTGCATGCCGTGATCCACGCCCTGCCGCCACTGGACCGCGCCCTGTTGCTGCTGCACCTGGATGACTGCAGCCACCAGGAGATCGGCCAGGTGCTCGGCATCAGCGCCGGCAATGCCGCCACCCGCCTGCACCGCCTGCGCCAGCAACTGCGCCGGCACCTGTCCCCTTCCCAAGACTGACGAGGCCCCCGATGGAACTGGAACAGCTCAAGGCCGCCTGGGCCGACCAGGCACGACGCATCGACGCGCTGGAAGCCACCGCGCTGGAGGCCTGGCGGCAACCGCGCCAGCAGCAGGTACGCCGCCGCCTGCGCGGCTTCAGCGCGCTGCAGCTGGGTTGGCTGCTGGTGTGGATCGTAGTGACGATGCTGGCGGCGGGGTTCTGGATCGCGCATCGCGACGTCCCGCACCTGCTGCTCACCGGCCTGGCCTTCCACGTGTATGGCATCGCCGCGATCTGGGTGTCCATCACCCGCGCCCTGCTGGCGCTGCGCATCGACATGCTCGATGCGCCGGTCCTCCAGCGGATGCAGCAGTTGGCACGGCTGCAACGCTTCACCGCAGCCACCGAACTGGCGCTGGGCCTGCCGTGGTTCTGCCTGTGGCTGCTGGCCACGCAGTGGCTGTGCGTGCAGTGGCTGCACCTGGACCTGTACCGGCTGGCGCCGCAATGGTTCGTTGCCACGCTGGGCTTCGGCATCGTGGCGATGCTCGCCAGCGCCGCGCTGGCGCGCTGGGCACTGCGTCGGCTGCCACCAACGCATGGCCTGCAGCGCCTGCTGCAGAGCCTCTCGGGTCACTCACTGGCACGCGCGCAACAGCACCTGCGTGAGCTCTCCACCCCGCCGTGATCCATGCCACGGGGCGTCATCGCATGCAGCGCGGCCCGGGCCGCGCTGCATGCCGGCACCTCAGTGCGCCGGCGCGGAGCCGCCGCGCAGCTTCTGCACCAACGTCACCACCGCCAGCACCACCGCACCGATGCCCACGCCCACCACCACGCTGCCCAGCGCGTTGGCCAGCCACTCCAGGTGGGACGGGGCCAGCCCGACCACGAAGTGGTGCAGCGCCGGGATCGAATGCACCAGGATGCCGCCGCCGACCAGGAACATCGCCGCCGTACCGGCGATCGACAGCCCGCGCATCAGCCACGGCGTGGCATGCAGGATGCCGCGCCCGAGCGCGGCCATCGCCTTGCCCTTGTCCAGCATCCACGCGCCGATGTCATCGAGCTTCACGATGCCCGCCACCAGGCCGTAGACGAACACCGTCATGCCCAGTGCCACGGCGATCAGCGTGGCCACCTGCTGGCCGAACGGCGCGCTGGACACCACGCCCAACGACAGCACGATGATCTCCGCCGAGAGGATGAAGTCGGTGCGCACCGCACCCTTGATCTTGTTCTTCTCCCAGGCCACCACGTCGGTCCTGTCATCGGCCAGCGCGCGGGTCAGCTCGGCCTTGTGGGCGTCGTCCTCGTCCTTGGAATGCAGGAACTTGTGCGCGAGTTTTTCCACGCCCTCGTAGCAGAGGAAGGCACCGCCGAGCATCATCAGCGGGGTGATCGCCCACGGCAGCCAGGCGCTGATCGCCAGCGCCGCCGGCACCAGGATCGCCTTGTTGAGCAGCGAGCCCTTGGCCACCGCCCACACCACCGGCAACTCGCGGTTGGCGCTGACCCCGGTCACCTGCTGGGCATTGAGGGCCAGGTCGTCGCCCAGCACGCCGGCGGTCTTCTTGGCCGCGACCTTGGTCAGGATGGAAACGTCATCAAGCAGGGTGGCGATGTCGTCGAGCAGGGCGAACAGGCTGGCTCCAGCCATGGGGAGGTTCCGAAGGGGGAAGAGCTGCCGATTCTCACTCATCGGTGCGCCGCAACGCGAGGGGGCCGCATTCACCCTTCGCCCACCCTTCCGCGGCCACACTGGGGATCCCTGCCCCTGTGGACCCCTGCGTTTGAACGAGCAGCCCACCACCAGTGACAGCCCGGCCACCGTTGGCGGCATGAGCCGCCGCCAGCAGATCGTTCGCCTGCTGCTGCGCTATCGCAACTCCGGCGTGTTCTCCGGCATCTCGCTCGACGGCGAGCTGCCGCGCCTGGCGCGCGCGCCGGCCGCCGGTGACCCGACCCAGTTCGTCGCCGACCTGGAGGCGCTGGGCGCCACCTTCGTCAAGCTCGGCCAGGTGTTGTCCACCCGCCCGGACATGATCCCCGCCGAGTACGTGGCCGCGCTGGAGCGCATGCAGGAGAAGGTCGCGCCGATCCCGGTCGAGCAGATCCGCGCCATCGTCGAGGAAGACCTCGGCGCGTCGATCAGCAAGCTGTTCAACTGGTTCGACCCCGAACCGCTGGGCTGCGCCTCCATCGCCCAGGTCCACCGCGCGCAGTTGCGCGATGGCCGGGAAGTGGCGATCAAGGTGCAGAAGCCGGACATCGCCGCGCAGCTGCGCTCGGACATCGGCGTGCTGCGCAGTTTCGCCAGCGCCGCCGACCACCTCACCCGGGTTGGCCGCAAGGTGCGCTTCTCCGATTGGCTGGAGGAGTTCGCCAAGACCCTGCGCATGGAACTGGACTACGAGGCCGAGGCGGCCAGCCTGGCGCGTTTCGGCCAGCACCTGGCGCCCTATCCGGAGTTGTGGGTGCCGCAGCCGATCTGGGACCTGTGCAGCCGGCGCGTGCTGACCATGGAACTGGTGCCCGGCGTGCGCGTGGACGCGATCCCGCCGGTTCGCCGTACCGAACAGCCGATGCTGCCGTTGGCCGCCGCGCTGGTGCGCGGCTACCTGGACCAGATCTTCGTGCATGGCGAGATCCACGCCGACCCGCACCCGGGCAACCTGCGCGTCACCCCGGACGGGCAACTGGCCATCTTCGACCTGGGCATGGTCGCGCACGTACCGCCGCGCCTGCGCGAACGCCTGCTCAAGCTGCTGTTCGCCGCCGTCGATGGCCGCGGCGAGGAAGTGACCGACGAGATCATCGCCATCAGCACCCGGCTGGAGGACTACAACGAGGAACGCCACCTGCGCGAGACCGGGCAGATGATTGCCCGCTACGCCGCCAACGGCACCGTCTCCGAGGGCCAGGTGGTGCTGGAGATCGTGCGCATCGCCACCGCCAGCAACCTGCGCACGCCGCCGGAACTGAGCCTGCTCGGCAAGGCGCTGCTCAACCTGGAAGGCGTGTGCCGGGTACTGGCACCGGAGATGGATACACGCAAGGTGGTGGAAAAGCAGCTCCAGCACGTGATGCGCGCGCGGTTCCGCAAGTCGCTTTCGCGCGCCAACCTGGCCAGTGAGGCGATGGAGCTGCAGCACCTGCTGCGCGACGGCCCGCGGCGCATGTCCGACATCCTCAGCCTGGTCGCCGAGAACCGCCTGCAGATGAAGGTCACCGGGCTGGAGGAGTCGCGCCTGATGGAAAACATCCAGAAGGTCGCCAACCGCATCGCCGCCGGGCTGATCACCGCCGCGCTGCTGCTCTCCTCGGCCTTGCTGATGCAGGTGCCTACGCGCTTCACGCTGTTCGGTTACCCGGCGTTCGCGATCCTGCTGTTCCCGCTGGGCGTGGCGATCGGCATGGGCCTGATCGTCAGTGCGTTGTTGTTCGATCGCCGCACGCGCTCACGCGAACGCGAGGAACGCGGCCACCGCTGAAGGCTCAGGCAGCCTTGGGATGCAGCACGACCGAGGGCGTCGCAGGCATGCCCGCGCACTTGCCATTGAAGAATTCGACGCTGTCGCCGGCCTCGCGCACGGCCAGCGCATACAGCAACGGCAGCGCACTCGGCGCCAGGTGCATGTGCCGCTCGCCGCCGGGCGCGGGCAGCCGGCATTCGGCCAGGCGCACGATGTCGCCCTCGTCGATCAACTGGCCCACCTGGTCACGGAAGCACGACACCTGTTGGCGCGTGGCATCGTCAGCATCCGGGCAGATGGTGCCGATGCCGGCGATCAGGACGCCCTGCTCGCGCAGTGGCCGCAGCCACGCCGCCAACGCGGCATGTTCCAGCGCCGACAGCTCCGAATCCAGGCTGATCTGCACCACCGGGATATCCGCCTGCGGGTATAGCGCCTGCACCAGCTGCACGACTTCCGGATCCAGCGGATGACTGCTGTCCAGGCGGGCACTCGGCATGTCGAGCAGGCCGGCGACGCGGCGCGCCACCCGCGTGGATACCGATTCCATCGCGTGCAGGCTGTCCTGCTCGGGCGCGATGCTGATGCAGACCCCGCGCGTCTGCCAACGCGGCGAGACACACACGATCGCGCGCGGGCGCGGGTAGGCCTGGGTGGCCTGCTGCAACGCGGCGGCATCCCAGCCAGGCACGGACAACTCTTCCAGGCCGGCGAACAAGGCCGGCATGCGTTGCAATTCCATTGGTTTCCCCTTGAGGCGGGGGCCGGCTCCTGTTGCTGGCCGCCATCGATGGCGACCGTAAGAGCTGCTGTTCCCCGGAGATCGGTGATGGCCTGCGGCGCCACTTCACCTTGCGATGCACAAAATGATGCCTAGCACGTCATGGCTGGATCATGAATAGGCGAATTGCCCATTTTTGACCGAAACATTTCAGTCAGGTTCCTGTAGGCAACATCGATTCCCCGCATCGTCATACGCCTGCAATGCAGCGATGGTGCGGGCCTGCGCTCACCGCAGGCTTTCCCTCCGCTACCCACGTGACCGCATGCATTGGATCATCGGGCTGTATCTGGCGGCGCTTGTCGTCCTGCTGCTGTTGTCCTCCACCCTGGCCCGGACCAAGGCCAGCCTGCTCACCGCGTTGCTGTTGGCCTTCAGTGGCTGGTGGCTGATCGACCAGCTCAGTGGCGATGGCATCAACTCGGCCACGCTCTACCACCTGCGCAGCGACATGGATGGTGCCGGCGTCGGCGATTTCAGCGCCTACATCCTCGGCTTCGCGTGCCTGGTGATCATCTCGTTCTCGCCGTTGCTGCTGCTGCGCGTGCGCCGCCTGCGCCTGCCGCGCTTCGGCATGCCGGTGTTCACCGGCTTCGCCGCGCTGCTGGTGGCCTGCGTGCTGGCCAGCCCGCTGTACAGCGACCTGCGCCGCCTGCAGCAGCAGATGAAACCGGTGGACTACAGCGCCGTGGTGCCCGAGTACGTGATGCCCTCGGCGCCGCTGGCACGTCGCCCGAACATCGTGTGGATCTACGGCGAAAGCCTGGAACGGACCTACCTGGACGAGCGCGTCTTCCCCGGGTTGATGCCCAACATCCAGCGCCTGGCCAGCCAGGGCCTGGACTTCCGTGACATCGCCTCGGCCGATGGCGGCGGCTGGACCATCGCCGGGCTGGTGTCCTCGATGTGCGGCGTGCCATTGACCACCGCGCAGGGCGACGAGAACAGCATGGGCCGGATGGGCAGCTTCCTGCCCGAGGCGTTCTGCCTGGGCGATTACCTGAAGCAGCAGGGCTACGGCAACCACTACATGGGCGGGGCCAACGGCCAGTTCGCGGCCAAGGCGGACTTCCTGCGCACGCACGGCTTCGACGACGTGCGTGACCTGGCCTGGTTCGAGCAGCAGGACATCGCGCGCAAGCACTTCTCCAACTGGGGCGTGCATGACGACGTGCTGCTGGACCGCGCGTTCGACCGCTTCCTGGAACTCTCGCGCGGCGGCCAGCCGTTCATGCTGACCGCCCTGACCATGGACACGCATCACCCGGCCGGGCACCTGCCGGTCGCCTGCAAAGGCACGCGCTACCGCAGCGCGCTGGGCAACATCGGCCTGCTCAATGCACTCAAGTGCAGCGACCGGCTGATCTCGCGCCTGGTCGAGCGCATCCGCAGCAGCGAGTTCGGCGACAACACGCTGGTGGTGCTGGCCTCCGACCATCTGGCCATGCCCAACGATCTGAGCCACGTGCTCGAACAGCAGCGCCGCGAGAACCTGCTGGTGTTCCTGGGCAAGGACATCACCCCGCGCCAGGTCACCGCCACCGCGGGCACCACGCTGGATTCCGGCGCCACCGCGCTGCAGCTGATCGACCCGGCGATCTCGGCGATCGGCTTCGGCCGCTCGCTGCTGGCCTCGCCACGCCCGGACAGCGCCAGCGTCGCGGCCCTGCGCGGCGACGCGGGCAGCAGCTACGCGCCGTACCGTGCGTTCGCGCGCTCGTTGTGGCTGGGTGGCGACCAGCCGCGCATGCTGCGCCTGGAGGACGAGAAGGTACTGGTCGGCGTGCAGCAGGTGCAGCCGCCGGTGCTGCTGGAGTACGACAAGGACTGGCAGCTGGCATCGATGTACCTGGAGAACACCTCGCGCAAGTTCGAGGAGGCCGACCCCACGCATCGCCTGGCCTACGTGGACCGCTGCACCGCCTTCGAGGACGGCTCGGCCGACGGCCAGTGGTGTGCGCTGCTGGTCGATGCCGACCAGGGCATGCGCATGTTCCGCGACGCGCAGCTGCGCCGTGGCATCGCCATCGATGCACCGCTGCAGCCGTTCACCGGGCCACGCCCGAGCGTGCGCCAGTCGCGCATGATCAGCCGCCAGCCCAGCCACGCCAAGCCGGGCCAGTACGTGCTGGAGCTGTACGCCGCGCAGCGGCCCACGCGTGCGTTCTGGGTGGAAGCGGTGTCCTCCAGCCGCAAGGTGGTGCTGGCCCAGCAATGGGTGCAACCGGACAGCCAGGGACGCATCACCATGCCGGTGGGCGTGGACCATGACATCGACGACCTGGAGATCCGCGCCTGGCTCAGCCATGCCGAATCATTGGCGGTGGAAGGGTATGCGTTGTTGCCGGCGCCAGCGGGGTTCCCGCGCTCCTGAGGGCGCGGGAAGCAACCCGGGCGCTGCGCCGCGGGGCGGGGTTTGAGACGATCCGGTGGCTTCGCGGCCAAGGCCGCGCCTGCCGACCCCGATGCGCATGACGGTGTCGCCCCCTCCCTTTGCCGCAGGCAAGGGGAGGGTTGGGGAGGGGCAAGCCGTTCGGCGATGGGGTGCGGCCGAGGCCGCGCCTACGGCTGGGGGTCGCGGACCAGGTGGATATCGGTCGGCGTGACCAATGCAATGCCGTTCGCCGCACACTGCTCCAATAGCTCGAACAGCAGCGCACTGCGCGTGCCGTACACGCTCCGCGCCGACGGCACATAGGCGAAGCTGTTGATCGCGACCAGCCCGCCGTTGATCGAATCGATGAACACCGACGGCGCCGGCTCGCTCAGCACGGTTTCATTGGCCGCGTAGATGTCCAGCATCAGGCCGCGCAGCTTGCCCACGTCGGTACCCAGCGGCACCGAGAACTGGATCTGGATCCGCCCCAGCGCATTGGCCATGGTCATGTTGCGGATGGTCTTGGTGATCAGTTCGGAGTTCGGCACGATCAGCGTGGACTTGTCACCCACCTGGATCTCGGTCGAACGCACCGAGATGCGACGGATGTCGCCCTCCTGGTCGCCGATCTTCACCCAGTCGCCGATCTTGACCGGGCGCTCGGCCAACAGGATCAGGCCGGACACGAAGTTCTGGGTGATCGCCTGCAAGCCGAAGCCGATGCCCACCGACAGGGCGCTGGCCAGCAGCGCCAGCTTCTCGAAGCCGATGCCCAGCGTCGCCAGTGCCCACAAGGCCGCCAGCACGATGCCGGTGTAATGGGCCACGGTGCTGATCGAGTTGCGCGCGCCGGTGTCCAGGTCGGTCTTGGGCAGGTAGGTCTCGGTCAGCCAGCGCTGCACCACGCGCATCAGCGCCAGCCCGCACAGCAGCACCACGATCGCCCAGAACACCGACGACGGCCGCAGCACGCTGCCGCCGATCCGGACCCCACCCGCCAGCGCCTGCACCCAGTCGTACAGCACGCTGACATTGCCGAACGGCGCCACCACGGCGGTGATGCCGACGATCACCAGCACCACCCGCAGCGTCGCCGACACCAGCACCCCGCCCTGCTCCAGCCGTCCCGGCGGCAGGCCGGTGGACAGCCGCAGCGTGCGCCCGATGGCGCTCTCCGGCGCCAGCAGCCACAGCGCGAAGTCATCGGCGAACTTCATCAGCAACTGCGTGGCCAGCACCACCACGGTCACCCACACCATCTGCTGCGCGGTGAACATGGCGAAGTTCAGGTAACCCAGCAAGGTGGCGATCAACGCGCCGAACACGGCCAGGTGGCCACCCAGCCGCGCCACCACCAGCCAGCCGCTGCGCGACCCGCGCGTGGCGTGCGGCTTGCCCGCCGCCTCGGCCTCCTGCTCGGCCTGCGCGGCTTCGGCCGACCGGCGCCGGTGCAGGGCGGCAAGCGTGGCCAGCATGCTCATGATCAGGCCGACGTAGGTCAGCGCGATCAGCCCGTCCAGGGTGATCGTGCCCACATTCGAAGTCAGCGCCGCGCGGCTGACCGCGCGCATCAGCATGGTCAACCAGGTCAGCCAGGCCGCGCCCCAGGCGAAGCGGCGCAGGCGCACCGCCGCCAGGTCATCGATGTCCAGCAACCGCCACGACGGTCGGGTCGGCACCAGCAGGCACGCGGCCAGCGCGGCGATGAAGGCGGCGATGAAGGTGGCCACCACGAAGGTATCGGCCACCGACACCAGCCGTGGCGCGATCGCCGAGATCGCATCCAGACTGCCGACCAGCAGCTTGGCCGCCAGTCCCGGCAGCAGCGTGCCGACCAGCAGCAGCCACACCGCCAGACCTGTGCGACGCACCCGCCCTGCCGGCGCACGCTCGGATGCGGCGTAGCGCCGCCCCAGGTGGCGCAGCCACAAGCGCAGCGGGAACACCATCAACAGGGCCATCGCCGCACCGGCCAGCGGCACGGTCCACCCGTGTTTCGCGGTTGCCCTGGACAGGCCGTCGCGCGCCTGCTGGCCCAGCGACTGCAGCCGCGACAGGTCATCGGGCAGGTGCTGGGCGAACTCGCGCCACAGCGTCGGCGACAACGGCGATGCCACCTTGCGGCCCAACTGCTCGCCCAACAGCTGGGCGCGCATCTTCTCGATCGATTCGCTCTGCTGGCGTGCGTCCTCGGCCAGCAGCTTGCCACGCGCGATGTCGCTGTTGAGGTCGCTGCGCTGCTTGTCCAGCGCCTTGCGCTGGCGGGCGATGTCCTGGTCCTCGCCGCCTTCGGGCACCGGCCCGAGCAGCGCGATGCGCGCGTCCAGCGCCTCCAGGTCCGGCTGCAGCGCCTGCACGCTGGCCTCGGCGTCACGCTGGGCCTGGCTGGCCTGGTCGACGAGGGTCTTCAGCGTTTCCTGTGCATCGGCGTCATTGACCGCACGCTTGACCGCATCCAGTGCACGCGAGGCCTTCTCGATGCGGGCCTGCGGCGTCAGCGTGACGGCGCTGCCCGCATCGGGCGCGGCCCAGGCAATGCCGGCCGGTACGCCGGCGCCGATCAGGACAGTGGCAAGCAGGGCCGCACGCAACGGCTGCAACAGGCAGGACAGGAACAAGGGCACGCACCGGAACGCGCGGACCACCGCGCATGGCGCGACTATAGAACAGGCCACGTCCAGATCATGCGAACCATCCGCTGCTTCGCGCCGGCACGCCTCAGTACATCGCGCGCAGCTCGGCGATATGCGGCGCGTTGAGCGCGTAGATCTCCTGGAATTCCTCCTCGGTCAACTCGTCCGGCGCGTACACCGCCACCGGGTCGAACTCCGGTCCATCGGACGGGGGTTGGTGTGGCCCGGCGCGCAGCGAGAAGCCGTGCCCTTCGTACTCCACCCGCGCCGGCAGCGATTCCCAGCGCTCGCGCGCGAAACGGTTCTGGCCCTTGAGCAGTATCACTGCGTACATGGATTTCTCCCGCTGACGGATGGCACCAGCCTAAGCCCGCCAGGTTCAAGCCCGGGTTAACGGCGCCACGCACCGGCATGGCCGCTGCGCACGACACGCCAAGCTTGCCGAAAAGGGGTATGCCGGCCACAACCCCTTCACCGCTGCTGGCCTATAGCTGGACTCCCGACGCCCGACCGCCGTTGCACCATGCGCAAGCTTCCGCCCCTGCCCACCGTGTCGTCGCTGGAGCTCCAGCGCTACCTGGGCACGTGGTACGAAATCGACCGGTTGCCGCTGCAGCACGAACCCCGGGATGCCACCGACGTCAGCGCCTTCTACTCGCTCAACGACGACGGCAGCCTGCGCGTGCAGAACCGCTGCCTGCACCATGGCGAGCTGGAGGAAGCGATCGGCCAGGCGTGGCCGGTGAATGGCAACAACAGCAGGCTGGAAGTGAGCTTCCCCACCCACGACGCACGCGCGGCACCCTGGGGCGTGGGCGACTACTGGGTGATCCAGCTGGACCGCAGCTATTCCACCGCGCTGGTCGGCAGCCCCGACCGGCACTCGCTGTGGCTGCTGGCGCGCCAGCCGGAGATGGACGAGACCACCCGCCGCCACTACATCGCCTACGCCCGCCAGAACGGCTTCGACGTGGACGAACTGATCCACACCCCGCACACCGGGCACCGCACGGCATGAACCGGCACCGGCGGCCATGGACCTGAAAAGCGGCTATCCGTTCTGGGCGATCCGCAATGGCCTGATGCAGGCGTTCCCGCGGCTGGAGCGCGACCTGCACTGCGAGGTGGTGGTCATCGGCGGCGGCATCACCGGCGCGTTGATCGGCGAGCGGCTGGGCCGCCACGGCCATGAGGTCGTGGTGGTGGAACAACGCGACATCGGCTGGGGCTCCACCGCGGCCAGCACCGCCCTGCTGCAGTACGAGATCGACACGCCGATGTCCGAACTGGCCCGCCGCTTCGGGCTGGAGGCCGCGCTGCAGGCGTACCGGGCCTGCGCCGAGGCCGTCGGCGAGCTGGGCGAACTCGCCGGGCAGGTCCGCAACGTGGATTTCCAGCGCGCCGGCAGCCTGTACTACGCCAGCCGGCGCAGGGACCTGGGCCCCCTGATCGACGAGTTCGAACTGCGCCAACGACACGGCCTGGCCGTGCACTGGCTGGATGCGGCGGGCGTGCGGGAGCGCTTCGGCTTCACGGCCCCCGGGGCCATCCTCAGCGACGTGGCCGCGCGCATCGACCCCTACCGCATGACCTATCGGCTGCTGCGGCGGCTGCAACGCGCCGGCGGGCGGGTGCATGACCGCACCCGCATCGACAGCATCCAGGTACACCCGCGCAGCGTCCTGCTCCGTACCAGCGACGGCGTCAGCGTACGTTGCCGGCAGGTGGTCGTTGCCGCCGGCTACGCCAGCCAGCACTGGCTGACGCAGAAGGTGGCCAGCAACCGCAGCAGCTATGCCTACGTCACCGACCCGTTGCCACGGGACATGCTTGGCCCGCTCGCCTCCACCCTGGTGTGGGAAACCGCGCGCCCGTACCTGTACCTGCGCAGCACCGCGGACCAGCGCCTGCTGGTCGGCGGCGACGACGACGCGGTCGACATCCCGGCCCGGCGCGATGCCCGCGTCGATCGCAAGGCACGCGGCCTGGCCGGCAAGGTCGCCGCGTTGTTCCCGCACCTGCAGGCGCCCCCTGCCTTCGCTTGGGCCGGCACCTTCGCCGAAACCGACGACGGCCTGCCCTTCTTCGGACCGCACCCGCAATGGGGCCCGCGGGTCCATTTCGCGATGGCCTACGGCGGCAACGGCATCACCTACTCGATGACCGGCGCGGCCATCGTGCAGGCCGCCATCGAGCGCCGGAAGCATCCACTGGCGGCGCTGTACGCGTTCCAGCGGCGCGAACGTGGCCGGGGTGGCTGAACCTGGCAGGGGATGACAGGCATCATTCAAGCCGATTCTGGTAGCGTTCGGATGGCCCGTCATCCGCGGCGCGGCCTGCACCTGGAGTGATTCCCGTGATCCGATCCCCGCTGCTCCTCGCCCTGCTGCTGGCCCCGGTCGTGGCCCTGGCCAACGACCCGACCCCCGAATCACTGGACCTGAGCGTGCCGCAGGCGCCGATGCGCTACCTGGGCGACCCGTCCTACCAGCGCGATGCCCCTGGTACCTACTACGGCGACCACAGCGGGCGCGGCCTGCCGCGCAAGGCGGACCCGGATGCCCCCACCGTGGTGGACGACACGCTGCAGGTGCACGGCGCGGTAAGTACCGGCATCGGCTATTCCAAGGCCTACGGCAACAGCCACTGGAGCGCGGTGGACCTGAACCTGGGCAAGAACTACACCAACGACGACGGCAAGACCCGGCGCATGGACGTGAACATCCACCTCAGCAAGGGCGAGGGCGGCGGTCCGTTCGGTTACTACGGCCCCGGCCCCTGGGGCGGCTGGTAAGCACTCAGCTGCTGCAGCGCATCCACACGCAGTCGATGGCATCCAGCGCGATGTGCACCAGCAACCCGATGCCGAACAGCCGGGTGCGCCGCGGCACCGTCAGGCCCGCGTAGACGGCCACCGCCGGCGCGGTATGCAGCGGGTGGAAGCCCACGCTGCAGCGGTCCGGCGCGTAGATCGGGTCGGCCAGCAGGTGGTCCAGGTCGATCACCCAGCCCAGCAACAGCAACAGCCACGCCTTGCCGAACTGCGGGCGCCAGAACAGCCACGCCAGCAGGGCCGGCACCGCCACGTGCAGGCACAGGTGGATGATCGCGCGCAGGCTCATCGCAAGCGGACCGGCCTCAGCCGGCCGTCTCCTGCAGGCTGCGCATGTCGATGACGAAGCGGTACTTCACGTCGGCGCGCTCCATGCGTTCGAAGGCCGCATCGATGTCCTGCATCCGGATCTGCTCGCAGTCGGGGTAGATGCCGTTCTCGGCGCAGAAGGCGAGCAGCTCGGCGGTCTCGGCGATGCCACCGATCAGCGAACCACCCACCTGCTTGCGTCCGCGCACCAGCAAGCCGGCATCCAGGGGCGGCATCTCTTCCAGCGCACCGACGATCACCAGCCGTCCGCCCACGTCCAGCAACTTCACGTAGGGCTTGAGGTCATGCGACACCGGCACCGTGTCCAGGATCAGGTCCATCGACGCGGTGGCGGCCTTCATCGCCTCGGCATCGCGCGATACCAGCACCTGGTGGGCGCCAAGCGCGCGCGCATCCTCGGCCTTGCCGGCGCTGCCGGTGACCAGGGTGACCTCGCAGCCCAGCGCCACGCCCAGCTTGACCGCCATGTGGCCCAACCCGCCCAGGCCGATCACGCCCAGCCGGGTGCCCGGGCCGGCGCCATGGCGACGCAGCGGCGACCAGCTGGTGATGCCGGCACACAGCAGCGGCGCGGCGCGGGCCAGGTCCAGCGCCGGCGGCAACGCGATGGCGAAGGCCTCGCGCACCACCATCGCCCGCGAATAGCCGCCCTGGGTGATCTCCCCGCTGACGCGGTCGCGGCCGTTGTAGGTCATGGTCACGCCGTGCCGGCAGAACTGTTCCTCGCCGTGGTGGCACTGGTCGCAGTCCTGGCAACTGTCGACCATGCAGCCCACGCCGACCGCATCGCCGACCTTGAGTCCCTTCACCGCCGGGCCGACCGCGCTGACGCGGCCGATGATCTCGTGCCCGGGCACCATCGGGTAGCGCGCCGAGCCCCAGTCATTGCGGGCCTGGTGCAGGTCGGAGTGGCACACCCCGCAGTACAGGATGTCGATGGCCACGTCGTCGGCGCGCAACGCGCGGCGGTCGATCGCCAGCGGTTGCAGGGGCGTGCCGGCGGAAAGGGCGGCGTAGGCAAGCGTGCGCATGGGGCGGTATTCCAGCTGAATCGCCGGCAATTGTAGACGGCCCGGCCGGGGCCCGGCGTTACACTATGCAGCCGCCGGACGGTCCCGCGCGGCCGTTCCGGAGTGGCAATGATCAACAACGACGTACTGCGCAGCATCCGCTACATGCTCGACCTGAGCGATGCCATGGTGGTGGACACCATCCTGCTGGCCGACCCCGGTTTCGCGGTGGACCAGGCCCAGGTGCATGACTTCCTGCGCAAGGATGACGAGCCCCTGTTCGAGACCTGCCCGGACGCGGTGCTGGCGCGCTTCCTCGATGGCCTGATCTACCACTACCGTGGCCGCGACGAATCGCAGCCGCAACGTCCGCCGGAAAAGCGCGTCACCAACAACATCGTGCTGAAGAAGCTGCGCGTGGCCTTCGAGCTGAAGGACGTGGACATGCATGCGATCTTCGAAGCCGCCGGCTTCCCGATGTCCAAGCCGGAACTGTCGGCGCTGTTCCGCCAGCCGGACCACAAGAACTACCGCGAATGCGGCGACCAGGCCCTGCGCAACTTCCTCAAGGGCCTGACCCAGCGGGTACGCCCGTAGGAGCGGCCTTGGCCGCGAAGCACGTGATGCCCCAACGATGCCGGCCTGGCCACTGGAGTCGCGCCTGCCGGCGGTGCCGGGTTCAACGGATGCGGTAGACGCGCGCCTTGGGCAGGTCCTCGTCGACCTGCAGGAACCAGCGGCCGGCGATGCCCGGCACCACCTGGATCTCCGGCGACTGCAGGGTCTGGCGCAGGCGCATCTGGCCCTTGAGCACCCGCCACTGCTGGCCGTTGTCCAGCGTGAACACCGTGCCCGGCTCCCAGCCTTCCACCGCGCCCTGCACCCTGGCCTGCACCGGGCCTTCTTCCAGGCCGATCTGCATCGGTGCCGGCACCGGCAGCGCCGTCGTTGCCGCCGGCGCCGCGGCGTCGGCCTCGCCCAGCATGCGGTTGAGCAACAACAGTTGCTGCTCGCTCAGCCCGACCTCACGCAGCTGCTCGGCACTGAGCCGCTGTTCCAGCGGGACGTAGTCGCGCTGGGCCCAGGCCAGCGGCGTGGTCAGCAACAGCAAGGCGGCAAGCAGCAGGCGGGTCTTCATGGCAGCGATTGTTTGGGATCGCCGTGCACGATGCTGCAGTTTGGTTACCGTTGGATTACAGGGGCGGATTACCCTCACCCCAACCCCTCTCCCGCCGGCGGGAGAGGGGCTTCAAACCCCGCAATCGCCCAGCCACGCCTCAACGTGCGCTGTGCTGAGCCCCTCTCCCGCCAGCGGGAGAGGGGTTGGGGTGAGGGCCGCCCTTCAATCAAGCAAGAAAAAGAAAGGCCCGGCAATGCCGGGCCTTTCTCTGTGCAACAGGTACGAACGTCTTACCAGCTGAAGCGCGGGCCGACGGTCCATTCCTTGTCGCCGTGGCGGTTCATCTTGATGTCGCCGTTGATGCCCCAGTTCTGGTTCAACTTCACCTGGCCACCCAGGCGGCCGTAGAACTGGCCACCGTCCAGCGGCTCCACGCCGTGCTTCTTGTCGAAGTCTTCGTAGCCAGCCAGTGCATAGACTTCGGCGTGCTGGCCGAACGCGGTGCGGATGCCGGCTTCAGCGCTGTAGCCGTTGAAGTCCAGGTCGGCGTAACGCAGGTCCAGCTTCTGGTAAGCCGCGCGCGCAACGAAGTCGGTGCTGTTGGCGATTTCCTTGTTGAAGCCAACGCCGACGCGCCACTGGTTGAAGCGGGCGTTGGTGTGGTCGATTTCCTGACGGTCGAAATCACCGAACACGTGGAAGTTCTGGTGGAACGCCCAGGAGCCCTTCACGCCCCAACCATCGGCCTTGCCGCCATCGATGTCGGTCTTGGCGTAGTCCGCTTCAGCGTAGTTGTAGGACAGGCCTTCGGCGGCCGAAGCAGCGAACGGGAGAGCGGCTGCCAGGGCCAGAGCGATCAACGAAGTCTTCATGGGTACACCTTATTCGTAGGGGGATTACAGACTTGATGGCACGCAGCGATGAGGGCTGCTGCGTACGTCCGGATGTAATTTTTCCGTTAGTCACCCCAACCCATCCTGAAACCATGGGCCACGAAGAACACGTTTTTTAGGCTTCCATTCAGGCGTTTTCTGCCACGCGCGCAGCGCGCGCCGCATTTCATTCAGCCATGCATCCGCTGCATGAAGAATCAATGCCCGTGCGCGCCACCGACTTTGCCGAATGTGGTGGGAAGCGGTGTTTCCAGCAATGGCACGCCGGTCTCGATGTCACGCAGGATCGGGCAGTCGGGGCGCTCGTCGCCTGCGCAGCAGTCGGCCAGCGCCTGCACGGTGCGCACCATCTCCTGCAATTCGGTGATGCGCTGCTGCAGTACCTGCACGTGCTCCAGCGCCATGCGCTTGACGTCGGCGCTGTGGCGCGAGCGGTCCTGCCACAGCTGCAGCAGCTCGGCGATGCGTTCGACGCTGAAGCCCATGTCACGCGAACGCTTGATGAAGCCCAGCGTGTGGATGTCGCGCGGGCTATACATGCGGTAGCCCGACTCGGTGCGGGCCACCGGCCCGATCAGGCCGGTGTCCTCGTAGTAGCGGATCATCTTGGCGGAGATGCCGCTGGCCTTGGCCGCCTGGCCGATGTTCATGCTTGCTTCCATCCTCGTCTCCCTCAACCCTTGGCCGGCTGGAAGCGCTTGAGCCGCAGCGCATTGCCCAGCACGAACACCGAGGACAACGCCATCGCGCCGGCGGCGAACACCGGCGAGAGCAGGACGCCCCAGTGCGGATACAACGCGCCCGCGGCCACCGGGATCAGCGCGGTGTTGTAGGCGAACGCCCAGAACAGGTTCTGGCCGATGTTGCCCATTGTCGCCTTGCTCAGCGCGATGGCGTTGGGCACGCCCTGCAGGCTGCCGGACATCAGCACCACGTCGGCGGCCTCGATGGCCACGTCGGTACCGGTGCCGATCGCCATGCCGACATCGGCCTCGGCCAGCGCCGGCGCGTCGTTGATGCCATCGCCCACGTAGGCCAGGCGGCCATGCGCGGCCTTGAGCCGGCGCACCGCCTCGACCTTGCCGTCCGGCAGCACCTCGGCCACCACTTCGTCGATGCCCAGCTGGCGTGCGATGGCTTCGGCGGTGCGGCGGTTGTCGCCGGTGATCATCGCCACCTTCAGGCCCAGCGCATGCAGGCTGGCGATGGCGGTGCGGGTGTCGTGCTTGATCGGGTCGGAGACGGCGATGATCGCCGCCAGGCGGCCATCGATGGCGGCGTACAGCGGGCTCTTGCCCTCCTCGCCCAGGCGCTTGGCGTCCTGGCCGAACACCGCCACGTCCAGCCCCAGGGTCTGCATGAAGCGGTCCGCGCCCACTTCCACGCGCATGCCGCCGGCCTGGGCGCGCACGCCGTAGCCGGTGACCGATTCGAACGCCTCCACCGCCGGCAACTGCAGCCCTTCCTGCTGGGCCGCACTGACGATGGCACGGGCGATGGGGTGTTCAGAGCGCTCTTCCACCGCGGCGACGCGGGCCAGCACGTCGGCGCGTGCAAAGCCGTCGGCCAGCTGCAGGTCGGTCAGCACCGGACGGCCTTCGGTCAGCGTGCCGGTCTTGTCCACCGCCACCACCTGCGCTTCCTTCAACAGCTGCAGCGCTTCACCCTTGCGGAACAGCACGCCCAGCTCCGCGCCACGGCCGGTGCCGACCATGATCGAGGTCGGCGTGGCCAGGCCCATCGCACACGGGCAGGCGATGATCAGCACCGCCACCGCGTTGACCAGGCCGAAGGTCAGCGCCGGCTGCGGGCCGAACAGCAACCACACCACGAAGGTGAGCAGCGCCAGGCCCATCACCGCCGGCACGAACCACAGCGTGATGCGGTCCACCAGCGTCTGGATCGGCAACTTGGCGGTCTGCGCCTGCTCGACCATGCGGATGATCTGCGCCAGCACCGTGGCACCGCCCACGGCAGTAGCACGCACGCCGAGCGTGCCGGTCTGGTTGACGGTGCCGCCGATGACGGTGCCGCCCGGTGCTTTCTGCACCGGCACCGGCTCGCCGCTGATCATCGATTCGTCGATGTAGCTCTCGCCGTCGATCACCTCGCCATCCACCGCGATGCGTTCGCCCGGGCGCACATCGATGACGTCACCGCTGGCGATCTGTTCCAGCGGCAGCTCGACCACGCTGCCGTCGCGGCGTACGCGGGCGGTCTTGGCCTGCAGCGTCAGCAGACGCTTGATGGCCTCGGAGGTACGTCCCTTGGCCTTGGCCTCGAGCATGCGGCCGAGCAGGATCAGGGTGACGATCACCGCCGCTGCTTCGTAGTAGACGTTGACCGTGCCGGCCGGCAACAGGCGCGGCGCGAACGTGGCCACCAGCGAGAACCCATAGGCTGCCAGCGTGCCCACCGCGACCAGCGAGTTCATGTCCGGGGCGGCGCGCAGCAGCGCCGGGATGCCCTTCTGGTAGAAGCGACGGCCCGGCAGCACCAGCACCAGCGTGGTCAGCACGAACTGCAGCAACCAGCTGTTCTGCGTGCCCAGCGTGCCGGCGATGAAGTGGTGGAAGGCCGGCACCAGGTGCCCGCCCATTTCCAACGCGAACACCGGCAGGGTCAGCACCGCGGCCAGCAGCAGGTCGCGCTTGAGCACGCGCAGTTCATCGGCATGCCGCTGTGCCTGGGCATCCTCGCTGGCACCGGCCGGGTCGACGCGGCTGGCGGTGTAGCCGGCCCTGGCGACGGCGGCGATCAGCGCACCGGCGTCCAGCGCCGCATCACCCTGCACGCTGGCGCGTTCGGTGGCCAGGTTGACGCTGGCCGACTGCACGCCCGGCACCGCCTTCAGCGCGCGCTCCACGCGGCCCACGCACGAGGCGCAGGTCATGCCTTCGATCACCAGTTCCACCGGCGCCGGCGCGCTGACCTCGTAGCCCACCTTGCGCACCGCCTGCACCAGCACCTGGCGGTCGACGTTGCCGTCGGTCTGCACGCTGGCGCGTTCGGTTGCCAGGTTGACGCTGGCCTGCCGCACGCCGGGCACCGCCTTGAGCGCGCGCTCTACCCGGCCCACGCAGGAAGCGCAGGTCATGCCTTCGATCATCAGGTCCTGGTGGCCGGGCTGGCCGGCATTTGCCGTGGTCATCGGCGTGTCTCCATGGGTGGTCGGCTGCACCTTAAAGGTTCCCATGATGGGAAGGTCAAGCAGCCTGAAGGCCGGGCCAACCGCCGCCATTCATGGGCCGATGGCGCTTGACCTTGCCACCGTGGCAAGGCGCATCCTTGCCGCCCATCCACAGGAGCTCCCCATGAAACTGCATATCGAAAGCATGACCTGCGGCGGCTGCGCGCGCAGCGTGACCGCCACGGTGAAGGACATCGATCCGGCCGCGACGGTGGACATCGACCTGCCCAGCAAGACCGTGCAGATCCAGTCGGCGCAGCCGCTGGCGCGTTTCACCCAGGCCCTGGATGAAGCAGGTTTCCCGCCGCAGGTAGAGGGCTGACCCCCGAACGCACCGCCCTGCCCCCTTCCTTTGCGCAGCAAGGGGAGGGTTGGGGAGGGGTGCTGTTTTGCGTTTGCTTCGAGCGCTGCCGGTTTCCCCGCCGAGGCCGCGCCTACGGCTGTGCGGGGGCGCGCTTCCAGACTTCGCGCTCGACCCGGCGCTGCCCTTCCCAGCGTTCCAGCGTCCACACGTCGCCTTCCAGCGTGTAGCGGAAGGTGTAGGTACCTCCATTCTCCAGCGGGTAGGACGCCATCAGCGGGGTTTCCACGTACTGGCCCGCCTCGGCCTGCCAACGGCCCGAGCCGCCCGCCCAGAACGTGCCGGCGCGGGTCGTGGTGAAGGCGAAGCGGCCATCGGCCAGCAGCTTGGTGCCGGCCAGCTTCAGGCTGGCGTAGTCGACCACCGCGCCTTCGGCATTGATGGACTCACCGGACTGCAACTCCCACGCGCCATCCAGGCGGGCGTCGTTGGCCGAAGCCGCCCACGCCACCAGCAGCAGTGGCACTGCAAGACAGGAACGCAACGGCATCGGTCACTCCGGTGGATGAACAGGCCCGCATTGTGCGCAACCCGATGCGCTCCAGGCCAACACCGGTGCATCGGTAACCGTTGTCCCCGGGCGGTATCATGGGCGCATCCCTGAAAATGGCGAATGTCCACGTGCAGACCCTGCTGACCCCGGTATCGATCGGCGAACTGATCGACAAGATCACCATCCTGGAGATCAAGGCCGAGCGCATCACCGAGGCCGGCAAGCTGGCCAACGTGCGCACCGAACTGGATGGCCTGTGGCCGCTGTGGCTGGAACAGCAGGCCGCGCGCCCGGCGCTGGCGGCATTGAAGGACCAGCTCAAGGCCATCAACGAGCGCATGTGGGATATCCAGGACGCCCTGCGCGCCAAGGAATCGCAGCAGGATTTCGGCGCCGAGTTCATCACCCTGGCGCGTGGCGTCTACGGCACCAACGGCGAGCGCATCGTGGTCAAGAACGAGATCAACCGCGTCGCCGGCTCGGCGCTGGTGGAAGAAAAGCAGTACCAGGGCGATTAAGCCCCCGCCACGCGGGCATGCCCTTCCCCGCCCCTGCGCCGACGGCACAGGGGCGCGGTTCGGCTAGAACGCCAGCTGTGCCCACAGGCCGGCTTCGTGGCTTTCCTGCGTGCGGCCGGTGGTGCGCTGCTCCACGCGCTTGCCGACCATCGCCAGGCGCAGGTGGCCGTTGGGCTTCCACTCCACGCCCAACTGGTCATAGCGCTCGCGCGTGCGCGGGTCGATGTCCAGGCTCATGCGGGTTTGCTCGTGGCGGGCGAACAGCGCGTAGGCGGGCGTCAACCGGTAGCTCGCCCAGGCCGACCAGCCACGCTGGTCGTCGCTGCCGGGCCGGGTGATCCGGTTCCAGTCCTGTGCATGGAAATACTGCGCGCCAACGCGGCCGCACTCGCCCACCCAACTGGCCATCGCGTTCCAGCGCTGCGCGGTATGTTCGCGCGGCCGGTTGCCGGCATCCTGCGCACGGGTGCCACGGTACCCGCCTGCCGCCAGCTCGACGCCCTTGGCCGGCATCCATCCGACCCGTGCCTCGACATCCGCGCGCCGGCCCAGGCGCGGCTTCTGGTAACCGCCGCCGGTCACCACCGAGGCGGCGTACACCAGGTCACCGCGGCTGTACTGGCCGTGCACGCCGTAATCGGCCGTGCTCCCCATCCGGGTCCGCGCGATCAGGCCGGCGTCGACGTAGCGAAACCCCTCGCGCGCGGACTCCTGCTGGATCCACGGCAACGGCGCATTGCCCAGCCGCAGCCAGCTGCCCTTGCCGAAACTGCGCTGCAGGTAGGCGTGGCGCAGCCACAGGTCGCTGGCCTGGCTGTTGCGCAGCCACTGCAGGTCGGTGGTGACCTGCATGGACCAACGCTCGTTGAAACGGTGGTCCACGTTGATGAAGGTGCGCTTGAGGTCGACGGCCAGGCCTTCGTCCTCGCGGGTGACGCCATCACGGTCGAGCTGGCTGGCGTTGACGAAGATCTGGGTGGAAACGCGGGTGGCCGGGGCGGTGTCCTGTGCCTGTGCGGCCAATGGCATGCACAGGGCGGCCAGGGCCAGCGCGGCGCGTTGGGGGAGGTGCATCGTCGTTCCTTGCGGGAGCGCGCGCCATGCGGGCCGGGCGCCGGGTCGGGTTGGGGGCATCCGGCGGCGGTGGGCGACCGGGCCGGACAGGGCATCCCCCCCATAGCGGCAGGCGTGGACGTTCATTGAGCGGACCCGCCCGCCCCCGGGGGGACGGGTGAATTGTCCGCAGCCGCTGCGCCGGCCAGGCTGACAAAGATCAACCCCGTGCCGATCCGGCCGCGGCAGGCCCGCCCCGTTTGCGCGGGCGCAACATCCGCCGGCGCATACTCGGGCCACCGTCCGATGTCCCCCGCAGGAGGTGCCCCATGTCCTACGTCGATGGTTTCCTGGCCGCCGTGCCGCAGGCCAACAAGGACCGCTTCATCGCCCATGCCAAGCTCGCCGATGCGTTGTTCATCGAGTACGGCGCGCTGCGCGTGACCGAGTGCTGGGCCGACGACGTGCCGCATGGCCAGCTCACCGATTTCCACCGCGCCGTGCAGGCCGGCGCGGATGAGGCCGTGGTGTTCTCGTGGATCGAATGGCCGGACAAGGAGACCCGTGATGCCGGCATGCGCAGGATGATGGAGGACCCGCGCATGGATCCGGCCAACAACCCGATGCCGTTCGATGGCAAGCGCGTGGTGTACGGCGGGTTCCTGCCGGTGCTGCACATGGGCCAGTGACGGCCACCGGGCAGCGCCCATGAAAAAGGCCAGGCGTCAGCCTGGCCTTGGACCTCGTGGCGGGCGGGTCAGGCCCCGGCGTTGGCGCGGGACTGCTGGCTGGCCTGCAGTGCTACGGTCTTGATCGAAAGGCACTCCGGGCAGACCCGTTCCAGCACCTTGATCACCGGCGCGTACACCGCCTTGCACTTCATGCACTGGACCCTTCCAGTCGTGTTGGCTTCCATGAGCCTCCCTCTTTCTCGTTTCAACTGACCCGATATGGGGGATGCGGCGCGGGATTTCAAGCCCCCGCGCCATCGCTGGCCGTCATTGCTGCATGCCGAGCACGTAGACCACCACCAGCAACACCGCCAGCGCCGCCACCACCGCGAAGAAGATCTTCCATGCGCTGTAGGGGCGTTCACCGGCGATCTGCCCGGTATAGCCATTGCCCAGCACCTGGAAGCTGCGCGAGCCGTAGGTGTAGCTGACCAGCCACACCGGCACCAGGATGTGCTTGAAGGTGCGGTTGCTGTAGTCGGCGCGCACCTGCAGGTTGCGGTGGGTATCGCCGGGCACCTGTTCGGCGCACAACGCGCGGGTCTGCTCCTGCATCTGTGCCTGCCCGCGCTGCGCGGCCTGGCGCAGGTCCACCTGGTAACGCTCCACCGTCCAGCCGCGCACGAACTCCGGCGTGTACGGCTTCAGGTCGGTGGTGGTCGGGAACTGGCCGATCTTCTGCAGCAACGCCGGGTGCACGCCCACGGTGCCGGGCACCAGTTCGTCGTCGAAGAAATGCTGCAGCGAACCGGCGGCCGGCTCCCAGCGGGTGCGTTGCTCCTGGCGGGTCTGGGTGTTGCCCTGCGAGTCGCGGTAGCTGACGGTCACGTAGTAGTGGTAGCCGGCCTCGGCCGTCCACTGCGCGGCCACGTGTGCATCGAAGGTCCAGTACGGCAGGTACATGCCCTTGAGCGTATCGGTCAGCGCGGCGGTCTTGAGCCGGTTGGGCGCGAACCAGCGCGTGCCGTACCACGCGCGGATCGCATCACGCACCTGGCCGTCGCTGATGCGGAACGGCAGCACGCTCTGCGGGGTGATCGCATCGCCGAGCGTTTCGTGGGCGATGATCTGCGGCGAGCCGCAGAACTCGCAGCGGTCGGCGACCTTGCCATCAACGAACACCGAGATCGCATGGCAACTCTGGCATTGCACCTCGCGCGGCTGCGTACCGTAACCACGCTGCGCCGGTGGCGTGGCGGCCATGCTCTGCAGCATGCCGAGCACGCCCCCCGGGCCCTTGCCGTCCTGCGGCAGCGGTGGCGGCTGCGTGGCGGCATCGGCCTGCATCCGCGCCAGGGCCTGGAGCAGGTCCAGCTCGACCACGCCGGCGCTGCCATCGCCATCACCCTGCGCGGCCTCGGACAGCGGCACGACGGTGCCACAGTACGGGCAGACCAGCGCCTGCTTGGCGGCATTCCATTGCAGATCCCCGCCGCATTCCGGGCAGGGATGTTTGCCCACCGTTGCGTTGTTCATCAGCCGCGCAGGAACTCTTCCAGTGCCGAACGGGCGATGCGGGTGGCGTTGCCGATCCTGCGCGCCTTCAGGTCACCGGCGGCGATGGCGGCCATCACGTCCTCCACCGATACCGACAACGCCTGTGCGGCCTGTTCCGGGGTCAGCACGTCCAGCGCCGGGGCACCGGCATCGGCAGCCGGCAACGGCGGCGGTACCGCGGCGCCCGCCGCGGGCGCGGCCGGCGACTGCATGCCGCGCATCATTTCCTGCGCGATGCCGAAGCCCACCGCCATCTGCGCCGGCACCGCGGCCGAGGCGTCGCCGCCGGACCCCATCGCGCTGCCCATCTGGAACTTGACGTAATCGTTGAGGTTGCCGACCACGCCCATGCTCGAGCGCGCATCGATGGCCTTCTCCACTTCCGGCGGCACCGACACGTTCTCCAGCACGAAGCTGGTGATCTCGATGCCGTACTTGCCGGTCATGGCCGGGTTGATGATCGGCAGCAGCGCGTCGCCCAGCTCGCTGTAGCGCGAGGCCACGTCCAGCGCCGGCACCTTGGCCGTGGCCAGTGCCTCGGTGAACACGCTGACGATGCGCGAACGCATGGTGTCAGCGAACTCGTCCAGGCGGAAATTCTGGTCGGTGCCGGCCACTTCCTTGAGGAACTTTGGCGGGTCGACGATGCGGAAGTCGTAGGTGCCGAACGCGCGCAGGCGCACCACGCCGAAGTCGGCGTCGCGCATCATCACCGGGTTGGCGGTGCCCCACTTGTTGCCGGTGAACAGGCGCGTGTTGAGGTAGTAGACATCGCACTTGAACGGCGACTCGAAGCCGTACTTCCAGCCCAGGATGGTGGACAGCACCGGGATGTTCTGGGTGCTCAGGGTGTGCTTGCCGGGGCCGAACAGGTCGGCGTACTGGCCGGCGGCCACGAACTGCACCATCTGCGATTCGCGCACGATCAGCTGCGCGCCGTTCTTGATCTGGCGGTCGTCATCGGGCCAGCGGTAGGACAGCGTGTCACGCGAGTCATCGGTCCATTCGATGATCTCGATCAGTTCCTTCTTGATGAAGTCCAGAATGCTCATGGCGGTTCCCCGGTCGACGAAGGCTCGATTCTACGGCCAGCACGGACAAACCAACATGACGCCATGCAGACATCCCGCGGCGCACCATGGCACCACTCTCCCGGCCGCCGGAACCTGCCATGCGGATCCTCACGCTGTTGCTGACCACCCTGTTCGGACTGGCACTGGCCATCGGCGGTGCCTGGCTGCTGTCCCTGCGCGGCAGCCCGTTCTACCTGTTCAGTGGCTTGGTGCTGCTGGGCGTGGCCTGGGGCCTGTGGCGGCACCGCCGCTGGGCGAGCTGGCTGTACGCCGGTTGGCTGCTGATGCTGCTGGCCTGGTCGCTGTGGGAGGCCGGGCTGTACTGGTGGCCGTTGGCCACCCGGCTCGGCGTGCCGGCCCTGCTCGGGCTGCTGATCGCGCTGCCGGCGACCCGCCGGTCCAGCCCGCACGGCTATACCGGGCCGTCCGGCGCGCCGGTGCTGCTGGCGGCGTTGCTGGTGGCCGCGGTCGCCTTCGCCGGCATCCCCCGTCACCTGCACGAGACACGCGGCACGCTGCCGATGGCCATCGTCAACGCGGACGCCGCGCTCGGCGATGCCCCGCAACCGGACGGTGAGTGGCAGGCCTACGGGCGCAGCGGCTACGGCCAGCGGTTCTCGCCGCTGACGCAGATCACCCCGGCAAACGTCGGCCAGCTGCAACTGGCCTGGCAGATGCGCACCGGCGACCTCCGCGGCCCCGACGACGTGGGTGAAACCACGTATGAAGTCACGCCGCTGAAGATCGGTGACACGCTGTACCTGTGCACGCCGCACAGCCTGGCCATCGCACTGGACGCCGATACCGGCAAGGAACGCTGGCGCTTCGATCCGGGGGCAGGCATGGAACCACAGCGCCAGCACCAGACCTGCCGCGGCCTGTCCTACTTCGTCGACCCGCCCGCGCCCGGCGCCACCGCGGCCACCGCCTGCGCCGCGCGCGTGTTCCTGCCCAGCGCCGATGCCAAGCTGCATGCCCTCGATGCCCGCACCGGCCAGCACTGCAGCGACTTCGCCGACAACGGCGTGCTCGACCTTACCCACAACATGCCGTTCAAGCAGGCCGGCTATTACTACTCGACCTCGCCACCGTTGATTGCCGGCGGCAAGGTGATCGTCGCCGGCGCGGTCAACGACGACTACGCGGTGAACTCGCCTTCCGGCGTGATCCGCGCCTACGACGTGCACAGCGGCCAGCTGCAATGGAACTGGGACTCCGGCAACCCGGAGCAGACCGCCCCGCTCGACCCCAACGATCCCGCACAGGTCTACCGTCCCAGCTCGCCGAACAGCTGGGCGGTGGCCAGCGCCGACGAGGCACTGGGGCTGGCCTATTTCCCGATGGGCAACCGCACGCCCGACCAGTTGGGCATGTACCGCACCCCGGCCGAGGAGAAGTACGCCTCCTCGGTGGTGGCGCTGGACATCGCCACCGGCCAGGCGCGCTGGGTGCACCAGTTCGTGCACCACGACCTGTGGGACATGGATACCCCGGCACAACCGGTGCTGCTGGACCTGGACCTGCCACAGGGGCGCACGCCGGCGCTGGTGCAGCCGACCAAGCAGGGTGACGTATACGTGCTGGACCGCCGCGACGGCAGCGCGCTGCTGCCGGTCGGACAGCGCCCGGCATCGCGCCACGTGGACATCCCCGGGCAGACCACCGCGCCGACCCAGCCCTACTCCAGCCTGAGCTTCGAGCCGCCGGCGCTGCGCGAAGCGGACATGTGGGGCGCCAGCCTGATCGACCAGATGCTGTGCCGCATCCAGTTCCGCTCGTTGCGCTACGACGGCCGCTACACCCCGCCGACGCTGCAGGGCAGCCTGATCTACCCGGGCAACTTCGGCACCTTCAACTGGGGCAGCGTGGCGGTGGACCCGCGCCGCCAGGTGATGTTCGGCATGCCGACCTACCTGGCCTTCGTCTCGCGGCTGGTGCCCAAGCATGAAACCAGCGGCCGCCAGATGAACAAGGGCGAGCACGGGCTCAACGAGAACAAGGGTGCCGACTACGCGGTGGAGATGACGCCCTTCATGTCGCCGATCGGCGTGCCCTGCCAGGTGCCGCCGTGGGGCACGGTGGCCGCGGCCGACCTGCGCACCGGCACGATCGCCTACCAGTACCGCAACGGCACCATCCAGGACCTGTCACCGGTCCCGCTGCCGGTCCGTATCGGCGTGCCCGGCATCGGCGGACCGATGCTGACCGCCACCGGCGTGGCCTTCCTCAGCGCGGCCACGGACGACAACTTCCGTGCCTATGACCTGGCCACCGGCAAGGTGCTGTGGAACGTGCGCATCCCCGCCGGCGGGCAGGCGACCCCGATGACCTACCTGGACAGCCAGGGCGAACAGGTGGTGCTGCTGGTGGCCGGCGGACACGGTTCCACCGGCACCAAGGCCGGTGACTACGTGCTGGCCTACAAGCTGAAGAAATAGCCCCGGGCGCATGTCCTCTCCCGACTGCGGGAGAGGGACCGGGCAGCGTCAGCCCAGGTCGATCCGCGGCACGTCATACCAGGCCGCGTCCGGGAAGCGCGCCTGCACCCACTGACGGATGAAGTTGCGACTGTCGGCCGCGATCACCTCGTCGGTGCTGTCATCACGACTGTTCCAGGCCACGCCGTGCAGCGCGATGCCGCGTGCGGCCAGCGCTTCCAGCGACAGCAGCGTGTGGTTGATGCTGCCCAGCCGGCCCGAGGTCACCAGCAACACCGGCCAGCCCTTCTCCGCCACGTAGTCGATGGTCAGCAACTGCTCGGTGAGCGGCACCATCAGCCCCCCGGCACCCTCCAGCAGCACCGTGCCGTAGCGCGTGGCCAACGTCGCGGTGGCGCGCTCGATGGCGTCCAGGTCCAGCGTCCGCTGCTCCAGCCGCGCGGCCAGGTGCGGCGAGGCCGGGTAGGCGAACAGCACCGGCATGGTGGTGCCGTCGCGGTCCTCCTCGAACAACCCGGTGCCCATGATGCGCCGGTGCAGCAGGATGTCATCGGAGGCCCCCACGCAGCCGGTCTGCACCAGCTTCTGGGTGATCACGTCCTCGCCCTGCTCGGCCCATTGCCGGGCCAGCCAGCCGGTGACCACGGTCTTGCCGATCTCGGTGTCGATGCCGCTGACGAATACCACCTTGCCGCTCATGCGCGCAGGTCCTCCGCGTCCAGTCCCGCCACCAGCGCGACCATGCCGTCGCACAGCTGTTGCAGCTGGGCGTCGCTGATCACGTACGGCGGCATCACGTACACCAGCCGCCCGAACGGACGGATCCAGATGCCCTGCTCCAGCATGCGCTGCTGGATGCGCTCCAGCCGCACCGCGGCCTTCAGTTCGATCACGCCGATCGCGCCCAGCACGCGCACGTCGGCCACCTGCGGCAGCGCGCGCGCCGGTGCCAGCCGATCGCGCAGGGTGGCCTCGATCGCGCCCACCCGGCCCTGCCAGTCCTGCGACAGCAGCAACTGCGTGGAGGCCAGCGCCACCGCGCAGGCCAGCGGGTTGGCCATGAACGTCGGGCCGTGCATGAACACGCCCGGATCACCGGCGGCGATCACGTCGGCGATCTCGCGCCGGGTCAGCGTGGCGGCCATCGTCATGTAACCGCCGGTCAGCGCCTTGCCGATGCACAGGATGTCCGGGGTGATGCCGGCATGCTCGCAGCCGAACAGGCGGCCGCTACGTCCGAAGCCGGTGGCGATCTCGTCGCAGATCAACAGTACGTCGTATTCACGGCACAGCCGCGCCAGCTCGCGCAGGTACTGCGGGTGATAGAAGCGCATGCCGCCAGCGCCCTGCACCACCGGCTCGATGATGAAGGCGGCCAACTCGTCGGCACGTTCGGCGAACAGCGCGGCAACCGGCGCGATGTCGGCCGGGTCCCAGGTGCCATCGAATGGTGTCTGCGGCGCCGGCACGAAGCAGCGCGACGGCAACGAACTGCCAAACAACCCGTGCATGCCGGTGACCGGGTCGCACACCGACATCGCGTTCCAGGTGTCGCCGTGGTAACCCGAGCGCGTGGTGGCGATGTTGCTCTTGCCCGGACGCCCGCGCGCGGCCTGGTACTGGATGGCCATCTTCAACGCCACTTCCACCGACACCGAGCCGGAGTCGGCGTAGAAGATCGCATCCAGCTGCTGCGGCACAATCTGCAGCAGCAGCTTGCCCAGCGCGATCGCCGGCGCGTGGGTGAGCCCGCCGAACATCACGTGCGACATCCGCCCCAGCTGCTCGACCGCGGCCGCGTTCAGCACCGGATGGTTGTAGCCGTGGATGGCGCACCACCATGAGGCCATGCCGTCGATCAGCTGCGGGCCGTCTTCCAGCTGCAGCAGCACGCCATCGGCGCGCGCCACCTTGAGCACCGGCACCGGGCTGCCTAGCGAACTGTAGGGGTGCCACAGGTGGTCCCGGTCGAATTGGTCAATCACCATCGTTGCGACTCATGCCGCGCGGGGGGCGGCTTGCAGGGGGCGTACCTTACCGCTTGGCGGGGTTGGCTGCATGCATCAACGGCAGCGGATCCAGCGCGCCGTCCGGCCCGTAGATGCCGTAGTGCAGGTGCGGCGGCGTGCCCTTGGCGTTGCCGGTGTCGCCGACGATGCCCAGCACCTGGCCGGTCCCGATCACGTCACCGGCCACCAACCCCAGTGCCCAGCCGTCCAGGTGTGCGTAGTAATGGCGCTGCCCGGCCGGGCCCAGCAACCAGACCTGTTTGCCGCCCAGGCCGCGGTCGCGCACGCTGAGCACCACGCCTTCGGTGGCGGCCCGCACCGGGGTTCCCCGTGCGGCGAAGATGTCCACGCCCTGGTGCGTGCGGTCACGCCCGCGCGGCGCGCCAAACGTGGCAGCGATCTGCCGCGCACCGATGCCCTGCACCGGGACGGCGATGGCGTGCGGTGCCGGCAGCCGTGACAACCGCCAGCCTTCGCGCGCGATGATCGCGAACGGCTGCTTCCACAGCCACGCGCCGCCGCCGAGCAGCAGCGCGCACGCCAGCAATCCCCACCCCCATGAACGCTTCATGCCCATCCCTGCGATTGATCGAAGGGCCACAACGCTAGCAGCATGCAGGCAGCCACGGCCAACGTTTCGCGCAGGGTTTGAAGTGGTTTCGTGACGCAGTGGCGCCACTTCTCTTCCACTTCACCTTCGCCCCATGCAGCGCTCACGCAACGACCGGATTCTGGGTGCGCGGCATCACGCCGCGTCACTGCCGTCGGCCATGCCCGCACCGTACGAACTGCTGTCCAGCACATGGGTGTTGTCGAGCGCCGGCTACTTCGTGGTACTGGTGGTGGCCGGCGCGGTGTCCCGGCTGGCGTTCGATTTCATCGCCGTGATGTGCTTCATGGCGTTGCTGGGGGCATGGCTGGCCAGCAGCGGGCTGGATGCCGTCAAGGTGCTGGTGATGCTGGCCGCGCATGGCATGGCAACGGCGGGCGCGGACCGCCAGGTCAAACGCCTGGCGCGTGCCCGCCGCCCCCGGCCCGGCGTGGAGGGAGGCGTTCAATGACGCCCCCGCTGCGATCTCAGCGTCCGGTCACGCGCTGCAACTGCTGCGGATAGCGCTCGCCGACCACGGTGATCGCGTCCAGCGCGCGGGTGATGTCCGCCATCTCGGCCGCGTCCAGCGCCACCGTCGTGGCGGCGATGTTCTCTTCCAGGCGGTGCCGCTTGGTCGTACCCGGGATCGGCACGATCCACGGCCTGCGCGCCAGCAGCCAGGCCAACGCGATCTGCGCCGGGGTGATGCCCTTTGCCGCGGCCAGGCGGACGATCACCTCCAGCAGGCCGGCGTTGGCGCGCCGGCTCTCCTCCGAGAAGCGTGGCAGGCGGCTGCGGAAGTCGCTCGCCTCGAAGGAGGTGCTCGCATCCATCGCGCCCGTCAAGAAGCCCCGGCCCAACGGACTGAACGGCACGAAGCCGATGCCCAGTTCCTCCAGCAGCGGCAGGATCTCCTGCTCCGGCTCGCGCCACCACAACGAGTACTCGCTCTGCAGCGCGGCCACCGGTTGCACCGCATGCGCGCGGCGGATCGAATCCGCGCCGGCTTCGGACAGCCCGAAGTGCTTCACCTTGCCCTCGGCGATCAACTCGCGCACGGTGCCGGCCACGTCCTCCATCGGCACCGCCGGGTCGACGCGGTGCTGGTAGAACAGGTCGATGCGGTCGGTGCGCAGGCGCTTGAGCGAGGCCTCGGCGACGGCACGGATGGTCTGCGGTCGGCTGTCCACGCCCTTGTTGCCGTCGGCATCGCGGAAGCCGAACTTGGTGGCGATCACCACCTGTTCGCGGATCGGCGCCAGGGCCTGCCCGAGCAGGTCCTCGTTGGTAAACGGGCCGTAGACCTCGGCGGTATCGAAGAAGGTCACGCCACGCTCGAAGGCCGCGCGGATCAAGGCGATGCCGTCGGCGGTGCGCACCGGCTGGCCGTAGGCATGGGTCAGCCCCATGCAGCCCAGGCCCAGCGCGGAGACTTCCAGCCCGCTGTTTCCAAGTACACGCGTGCGCATGCGGTTCTCCCTGCGATCAGGCGGCCAGCGAGGCCATGTCGATCACGAAGCGGTAGCGGACATCGGACTTCTCCATGCGCTCGAAGGCATGGTTGATCTCGTCCATGCGGATCATCTCGCAGTCCGGCAGGATGTTCTTCTTCGCGCAGAAATCCAGCAGTTCCTGGGTCTCGCGGATGCCACCGATCGGCGAGCCGGCGATGCGACGGCGGCCCAGCAGCAGCGGCACCGTGCTGGTTTCATCCATCGGCCCGATCTGGCCGACGATCACCAGCGTGCCGTCCACGTCCAGCAGCGGCAGGTACGGGTCCAGCGCATGCTTGACCGGCACGGTATCGATGATCAGGTCGAACGCGGACGCCGCCTGCGCCATGGCCTCGGCGTCCTCGGACACCAGCAGGCGGTCGGCGCCCAGCGCCAGCGCGTCGGCACGCTTGCCTGGGCTGCGGCTGAGCACGGTGACGTCCGCACCCAGGCCGACGGCCAGCTTCACCGCCATGTGGCCCAGGCCACCCAGGCCGATCACGCCGACGCGGCTGCCGGGACCGATGTTCCAGTGGCGCAGCGGCGACCAGGTGGTGATGCCGGCGCACAGCAGCGGCGCGGCGCGCGACAGGTCCAGCCCGTCGGGCATGCGCAGACAGAACTCCTCGCGCACCACCAGATGCTTGGCGTAGCCGCCCTGGGTCGGTTCCCCACTGATGCGGTCGGCCCCGGCATAGGTGCCCACCATGCCCTGGCGGCACAGCTGCTCCTCGCCACGGCGGCACTGGTCGCATTCCATGCAGCTGTCGACCATGCAGCCCACCGCCACGTGGTCGCCGACCTTGTAGCGGCTGACATCGGGGCCGACCTCGATCACCCGGCCGACGATCTCGTGGCCCGGCACGATCGGGTAGTAGCTCCAGCCCCAGTCGTTGCGCGCGGTGTGCAGGTCCGAGTGGCAGACGCCGCAGTAGATGATTTCCATCGCCACGTCATTGCCGCGCAGCGTGCGGCGCTCGAAGGCGTAGGGGGCCAACGGCGAGGTGGTGTCGTAGGCGGCGTAGCCGAAGGTCTTCATGCGGGCATCCTGTAGCGGGGAACGAAGCAAGGCCGACAGTCTAGGCAGCCGACCGTGACGGATTAAGTCACGACGGCGGGATGCGGTAATGAGCACCGCTCATCAATCCCGGCAGGAGCGGCCTTGGCCGCGAAGCCGGGGTACGACCCGTGGCGGGGTTCATGCGATCACGGATGGGATGAGGGGCTGCGCGCGCGTGTTGATTGGCGATGCAGCGTGCTGCGCGGCCACGGCGCGCCTACCCGGCGGGGTGGCGCAGGGCCTCGATCACGACCTGCAGGGCCCGCGAGGCCTGGCGACGGCTGGGGTAGTACGCGTAGTAGCCGTCGTAGGGCTCGCACCAATCCTCCAGCACCCGTTGCAGGCGACCGGTGGCCAGGTGCTCGTGCATCAGGTCTTCGGGCAGGTAGGCCAGGCCCACGCCGGCCAGCGCCGCGCGCAGTGCCGGGGCACTGCCGTTGAAGATCCACTGCCCTTCCACGCGTGACTTGTACTGCACGCCATCGCGGTCGAACTCCCAGGGCAGCAGGCCGCCATGGGTGGGCAGGCGCATGCCGATGCAGTTGTGCGTGACCAGCTCCTGCGGTGTACGCGGGATGCCGTGCGTGGCGAAGTACGCCGGCGTGGCCACCACCGCGATGCGCTGTGGCGGGCTGACCGGCACCGCGATCATGTCGCGCGCCAGGTGTTCACCGAGGCGGATGCCGATGTCGAAGCGCTGCGCGACGATGTCGGTGAGGCCATAGTCCACCGCCACTTCCACCTTCAGCTGCGGGTACTGCGGCAGCATCGACGACAACCGCGGCCAGACGTACAGGTCGGCGGCATGGCCCGTGGTATTGATGCGCACCGTGCCGACCGGCGTATCGCGGAACTGGCCCATCATCGCCAGCTCGGCCTGGATGTCCTCCAGCCGCGGTGCCACCGATTCGTACAGATGCTCGCCGGCCTCGGTCATCGACACGCTGCGGGTGGTGCGGGTCAGCAGGCGGATGCCCAGCCGTGCCTCCAGCTCGCGCATGGTGTGGCTGAGCGCCGACTGCGACACGCCGAGCTGTGCCGCCGCACGGGTGAAGCTGCCTTCCCGGGCAATGGTGACGAAGGCCAGCAGGTCGTTGAGGTTGTCGCGGGACATGGGGGCACCGGAAACGTGGTGCCCCATCTTGGGCGCGGTACGCGGCGCCTGCAATGCGGAGCACGGGCAGGGAGCAGAAGCGAAGCAACAGCAAAGCACCCCTCCCCAGCCCTCCCCTTGCTGTCGCAAAGGGAGGGGGTGGTTGTGCATGGTCTGAGAGCATGCAGCGCAGCCCCGCTGTTGCCCCCTCCCTTGCACCGGAGGTGCAGGGGAGGGTTGGGGAGGGGTGCTTCGCTGTTGCCCCCTCCCTTTGCGACAGCAAGGGGAGGGTTGGGGAGGGGTCGCTCCACCGCGCCTCGATCAGAACGCTCCCTGCAACGCCATTTCCCAACGCGTGCCGGCGAGATCATCCCCGAACAGCGCACGTGCATGGCGATCGGTGCCATGCACGCTCAGCCGCACCTCCAGCGGCGTCACCACGCTCCAGATCGCGTTGAGCTGCCCATGCGCATAACCACCGCCGCGTGCGTCCTGCAAGATGTAGTAGCCGGCCATGGCTTCAAGCCGCAGCCGCTCGTTCACCGGCCAGCGCGCGCCCAGCTGGCTGTACAGGCCATCCTGCCGGGTCCCCAACGCCTGCGGTGACCAGCCCAGTGAGAGCCAGTAGTCGCGCCGCCAGGTCACCGTCGTGTTGAGCTCGGTCCAGTTCAGGTCCACGGTCGTGGCCGGATAGCGGTAATGCAGCAGGTTGGCATCGATGCTCCACTCCGGGGACAGTGCGCCCGCCCAGCCCACGCTGAAATCCAGCTCGCTGCTGGCGTGCACCTGCGGGGCAAACTCGACGTTGGAGCCGGACACCGCGGCGTACAGCCCCTCCGCTGCGGCAACACGGAAGCCCGCCTGTACGGCCGCATCGCCCTGGGTCTGGGAGGAACCGCGCCACACGTAATCGCTGGTCAGCGTCGCATTGCCGCTGATGGTGGCGCCGAAGGCCTCCGGGTTGCAGCCGAAGGTGGCTGCCACGAGGATCGGCAGCGGGAGGGTCGAAGGTTTCATGGGGTTTTCCGGGAAGGACCGCGCACCCTGCGCGGCGACCCGGAAAGTGTGGTTTTCCCTCGCGTAAACCCGCGATGGCGATGACCGTCCGCCGCCATCAAATCCGCATAAAACCTCAGCGCGCCGCACCCGCTTCAAGGAACACCGGGTCCTGCGCGCCCCTCGGCCCCGGTGCCTGGAAGGCAGGCAGCATCCGGATCGGATCCTCCGGCGGCCCACAGCGCAGCAACTGCCACTGGCTGGGCTTGAAACGCGCCTGTGCGCCGTCCGGCTCGCCGACGGCGAACTCGGCCACGATGTCATAGTCGATCAAGGGCACGTTGAACCACGCATCGTCACCGGCCTTGCAGTCCAGGTGCGGTACATCGGGGTCAAGCACGTAATCACCGCTGTCGCCGTCGAAGCGGTACACCGGGCCGATGCGCTGGTCACCGGCCAGGGTCACGCGGGTGGCCGAGGTTTCCAGTTGGGTGGCCCACGCGCCTGCCACCTGCACGGGCTGCGGAAAGCGCAGCCGGTCCAGCCCGCGCAGCTCCACCGGCCGTTGCGGCTCACCGTTGTCGAACGGGTCATAGCGATTGACCAGGGTGCCGCGTGGCACCTGCAACTCGCCGTACTGGAAGTCCCGGTCAAGCAGGAAGCTGCGGCGGCGCTGCTTGTACCAGTCCTGGAGCGCGATCTGCCGGTCGATCTGGTGCAGCTTCACCACCACGACGACCGCCCAGCCGCACAGAACCACCGCCAGCACGCTCCACAGCCGCACCTTCCAACTGAAGAACGCCGCGATGCTGCCCCTCCTGGCCAGGAAGTACCACCCCGCATAACCCGCCAAGGCCACCGCCAACCCGAGCCCCAGCGTCGGCAGCACGAACATCAACAGCAGCATCTGCCACGAAATCAGGGGTCCGGGAATCATCGCCCACCACGATCCAGCATCATTTCCATGCCCCATCGTAGCCGCTACGCGCCGGCTTATCCGCTGGACGCATATCGCTACAACCAATCCACATCAGCGCGATGTCGATCCGGCCCGGTTCGGCATCACCCTGCGGGGCGGCTTCGGTGCAGAATTGCGCGCCCGCCCCCTGCCCCGCCGTGATGAAATCCTTCCCCGTGCCCCTGCATTCCCTGCGCAGCTGGTTGAGCATCGAGCGCAACCAGACCGGGCATGGCGAGAAGTGGATCTCCGCGCTGGGCGCACTGCTCGGCATCCTGGTGGTCTACCAGCTCACCCATTGGTGTTTCCCGCACGGTTTCCGCGGCAATGCCGGCGGTGCCATCCTGCTCGCCTCGATGGGTGCCTCGGCGGTGCTGGTGTTCGCGGTCCCGCACGGTGCCCTGTCGCAACCGTGGCCGGTATTGGCCGGACATCTGTTCTCGGCCTTCATCGGCGTCACCTGCCAGATGCTGGCACCGGACCATGCCTGGACCGGTGCGGTGGCCGTGGGCCTGGCGGTCGGCGCGATGCATTACCTGCGCTGCATCCATCCCCCCGGGGGTGCCACCGCGTTGGCCGCGGTGATCGGTGGCAGCGATGTGCACGCGCTGGGCTACCAGTACCTGCTCACGCCCGTGGCGATCAACGTGGCGGCCATCCTGCTCGCCGCGGTGGCGTTCAATGCCTGCTTCGCCTGGCGGCGCTACCCGGTGCACCTGCATCGCCGGCAACCGCGCGCGGCGGCGGTCGTCCCGCTGCAGCGCCGGGTGGACCTGACCCAGGAGGATTTCCACGCAGCGATCGGCCAACTCAACTCCTTCGTCGACATCACCGACGAGAACCTCACCGAGCTGCTGGAGCTGGCCAAGCAGCACGCCGAGCGCGACACCCTGCATCCGGCCGCGATCACGCCGGGCCGCTACTACAGCAATGGCCGGCTGGGCCGCGCCTGGAGCGTGCGCCGCATCGCGGTGACGCCGGCGCTGGACGGCCCGTCCTCCGACCGGCTGGTGTACGCGGTGGTGGCCGGTGACGGCATCGGCAGCATCGGCCACGCCAGTGCCGCGGAACTGCGCCAATGGGCGCGCTTCGAGGTGGCGCCCGACGATGGCGGGCGCTGGAGCAAGGCGCGGGAAGACTGAGCGCCCGCGCGTAACCGGTCAACCGGCGCCGTAGCGACGCCACGCCGGTCGTGCCGTCCCTGTTTCAACACCGCAGGTGACCACGGCGTGGTCCCTGCCGGCAGGCGTCAACCGCCGGACCACCGGCCGCCGCCCTGGGCGCAGCTGTCCGGCAGCACCGCCAGGTCTTCGGCGGAGCGCTCGTAGTAGTAGCCATCGAATGGGTGGCCGAACAGCTGCTTGCAGCTGCCCTGCGATGGCGACGGGCAGGCGTCCATGTAGGTGATCTGGCCGGCCTTGCCTCCCATCTGCGCCGAGGTCTGCGCCAATCCCTCGCACATGCGCTTGAGTTCGGCTTCGCTGGACGCACCGGTGGTCTGCACGCAGTCGCGCGAGCGGATGGTCTTCCCCAGCACGTTGAACTCGCCGGCGATCATGCAGGCGTGGCCCTGCGGCGCCTGGCCCGGCGCCTCATGGACCACCGTTGCATTGGGCGCGGGCTCGGTGCCGGCTTCCGGTGCCGGCGCAGGTGCTTCAGGCGTGGCCGGCGCGGCAGGTGCTGCCGGTTGCGTGCATGCGGCCAGGCCGATCACGCAGACCAGCCCAAGTGCATATCGGTGGATCGTCATTGCCATGCGGTGCTCCTTGCGATTGATTGCAGGGACCGATCCTGCCGCATGCGTGGCCGATACACCACCCGTCCGGTCGGCCGGTGTCGCCTCCAGCGTGTCGCCGGCGTGGGTGACACCGCGCATCGTCGGCAGCCACCGCCGTCGCCGGATCAGTCGCGGTCCGGCGCACCCAACGGGAACAGATGCCGGTACATCCGTGCTTCCTCCACCGCACGCGCGAACGAGGGGCGCGCCAGCAGGCCGGCGCGGTAGGCCTGCAACGCGGGATAGCGGTCAGCGATGCGCGTGGTCCAGTCGGCGTAGAACAGCGCGGGCGCAGCGGCGCAGTCGGCCAGGCTGAACGCGCTGCCGCAGGCCCATGCGCCGTCCTGCAGCCGGCCCTCGACCCAGCCGTAGGCCCGTTCCAGCTTCTGCGCGGCATCGGCATGCGCCTGCGCGCGCCGCGCCGGGTCACCGCTCAGTGCACCGGCCACCGCCTGCTGTACCGGGCTCATCACGTGCAGGTCGAAGAAGCGGTCCATGAACCGCACCGCCAGCGCCTGCATCGGGTCGTCCGGGATCAGCCGTACCGCGCCGGCATGCCGCAGCTGCAGGTACTCGATGATGATGCTGGTTTCCACCACGTCACGATCGCCATCGAGCAGCAACGGGAACTTGGCCAGCGGCCAGTGCTGCAACCACTGGCTGACGTGCTCCGGCGTCTCCGGCCCCAGGCTGCGGAAGGTGAACGGCGTGGCGTTCTCGTACAGCGCGATCAACACCTTCTGCGTGTACGAGGAGAACGGATGACCATAGAGCACCAGCGACATCGGCCCATCTCCCGGCATCCAGTGATTGCGCGTTGTAAGCCCGCACGCACCGCCGCACAAGTGCCGGCCAGGCGCCTATCCGCGCGCGGGGGCGCATGCGCATCCATCAGGATGCCTCGGTCGTGGATGCGGGGAGTGTGTCGCGGGTAAGCCACCAGAACAGCCACGCGGCGCAGCTGATGGCCGCGCCCAGCGCGCAGACGCCGTTCCAGCCAAAGCGTGCGTAGGTGGCGGTGGTGGCGATGGCGCCCAGGCCGCTCCCCACCGCGTAGAACAGCATGTACAGGCTCACCAGGCGCCCGGCGGCCTGTGCCTGCCCGCGCAGGATCAGGCTCTGGTTGGTCACGTGCAGTGCCTGCCCGCCCATGTCCAGCAACACGATGCCGGCCACCAGCGCCCACAGCGAGGCCGGCATCCACGACAACGGCCACCACGCCAGCACGAGCAGCAGCAACGCCAGCGCCGTGGTGGCCTGTGCCCGGCCGCGGTCGGCCCAACGGCCCGCGCGCGCGGCGGCCAGCGCGCCCACCGCGCCCACCAGCCCGAACGCACCGATCTGCGTATGCGAGTACCCGTAAGGGGCTGCACTCAAGGGCAGCACCAGCGCCGTCCAGAACACGTTGAACGCGGCAAACATCAGCAACGCCAGCACACCGCGCACCTGCAGGGTGCGGTCACGCCACAGCAGCTGCCCCATCGAGCCCAGCAGGCGCGCGTACGCCATTCCCTGCGCGGCGGGCGCTTGTCCTGGCAACCGCCGGTACAGCAGCAATGCCATCACCAGCATCAACGCCGCCGCGCTGGCATAGACCCCGCGCCAGCCCCAGGCATCGCTGACCGCCCCGGCGAACACCCGTGCCAGCAGCAGGCCCACGAACACACCGCCCTGCGCCGCCCCGACCACCCGCCCCTGCTCGCCGGGCGTCGCCGCACTGGCGGCATAGGCGATCAGCCCCTGCGTCATCGCCGTGCCCAGCATGCCCACCACCAGCATGCCCGCCAGCAGGGCGGCCGGGCCGCGGGCCAACGCCACCCAGCCCAGCGCCATCACCAGCAGTGCGGCCTGCACCAGCATCAGGCGGCGCCGCTCCATGCGGTCACCCAGCGGCACCAGTACCACCAGCGCCAGCGCGCAGCCCAGCTGCGTCGCGGTGACCACCCCGCCCACGGCCGCATGGGAGATCGAGAACGTGGCCGCCAGTGCATCCAGCAACGGCTGCGCGTAATAGACGTTGGCCACGCTCATGCCACTGGCGACCGCCAGCAGCCCAACCAGGGCCGGCGACGTCACAGCGGCGGGCGAACGGCACCCGTCCGGGCAGGGGGTTGGCAGGGCAGGCATGCACCGCATCCATCTAGTTGCATATTGCAACCAGATGGATGCTAGCCACCATGGTTTCGAAATGCAACTACAATGCCGTGCAGTCCCCCGTGGAATCCATCGATGAGCACCCCCACGCCCCAGCCCTGTCCGGTCGCACGCAGCGTCGACCTCATCGGCGACCGCTGGTCGCTGCTGATCGTGCGCGATGCCTTCGACGGCATGCACCGCTTCGGCGACTTCCAGCGCAGCCTCGGCGTGGCCCGCAACATCCTCAGCGACCGGCTGCGCAAGCTGGTTGACGCCGGCATCCTGGCCACCCGCGCCGCCTCCGATGGCAGCGCGTACCAGGAATACGTCCTTACCGCGAAGGGCGAGCAGCTGTTCCCGGTGGTGGTCGCCCTGCGCCAATGGGGCGAGCGCCACCTGTTCAAGCGGGGCGAGCGTCATTCACAGCTGCTCGACAACCGCACCGGCAAGCAGGTGCCCTACATGGCACCGCGGGCTGCTGACGGCAACCCACTGCCGGCGTCCGGCACGCGGGTGAAGAAGATCGGCTGAAAGCCGGGTGCCGGCTCAGCGGGCCAGGTACTGGTCCAGCACGGGCCCGGCCGTCTCGGCGATCGTGCGGATGCTGGCCTGCGACAACGCCGGCAACTGCGTGAAGTAGCGGCTCAGGCCGATCCCCCACAGGTGCGACATCAACAACTCCATCTGCAGCGGCGAGCGCGCATGGCCGGCCTTGAGGATGCCGGTGGTCAGGGTCTGGCGGAACACCGCCATCCCCGTCGGTGACGCCAGCGCGGTACGCATCACCGCGCGCAGCGCATCGGCGCCCTCCGGGTTCTCCCACATCTGCAGGTAATGCGTGACCAGGCTGCGCCCGTCGGCGCCGGACGCCAATGCCGCGACGAAGTCCGCGGTCAGCGGCGCGATGCCCGCCACCACTTCGGCGTACAGGCCTTCCTTGGAGCCGAAGTAATGGATCAGCGTGGAGGCATTGACCTCACCGGCCGCGGCGATCGCGCGCAGGCTGGTGGCCTCGTAGCCCCGGCTGGCGAAAGCGTCGCGCGCCAGTTCGAGCAGCCGCTCGCGGGAGTTGTCGGTGCCGGGCGGACGCCCGGCGGCCCGGCGGCGGGCGGTGCGTTTGGTCGGAGTATTCAACGGCAGCTCGCGGTGCGGTGATCGGCGCGCGCCACTGCTCAGCCGTTGAGCACCGACTGCACCAGCAGGCCGCCGGCCACGCAGAACGCCATGATCCAGGCCGCCGCCTTGAGCGTGCCGCTGATCATGTTGCCGCCGAACAACAGCTGCAGGAAGGAAGACATGGCGCCGGCTCCGGAAGGGGTGCCGGCAATATACAACACATGTTGCATTCAACGCATGCCCGGCAGGAGCGGGGCTCAGAACTGACCGCGCTCGGTGCCTTCCCGCCAGGCGTCCGGCCGTGGCTCCCAGTCGCCCTCCCCCAGCACCGCCTGGACCAGGTTGCCGACCGGATAGCCCAGGCGGGCCTCGGCCGCCAGACCGGCATCGTCCCGCTGCGCCGCCGCCACGAACGCGCGGAATGCCGGCTCGTCGTTGGCTGCCAGCGCGGTGATCTTGCGTGCCAGGTCGTAGGACAGCCGGTTGCCCTCGTCGACGGCGAGGAACGACTTGCCGGACCAGAACGTCTGGATGCTCACCGCGTCCCAGTACGCCGCGTGCTGGGCGGCAATCTCGTGCGGGAAGTACATCTGCGCACCCGGCGCGGCCAGGTGCGGGAACAGGGTGTACTCGGTGTTCACCGCCAGCCCTTCGTTCAACCAGGCGGGAATCGGCAGGTGCTGCAGCAGGCAATGGGTCAGCTCGTGCGCGATCACCGGCTCCATCGCATCGATGTTCTCCAGCGGCATCACGAAGTGGCCGTAGCCGGCCTGGATGAACATGCCCGAGGACATCGCGTACTCGCCCTCGTCGGGGTAGTAGTGGCCGATGTAGGTGTAATAGTCGTCCGGGTCATCGAACACCATCACCACGTACTTGCCGTGGCCGCCCTCCACCGCAAGCGCGCCCAGGCTGCGGTTGATCCGTGCCAGCATGCGTTGGCAGGTCGCCAGGAACACCTGGGCCGGCCGCTCCTGCAGGTTCGACAGCAGCAGGAAGTCCTGCGACTCATGGATGCCGTAGTGCTCGCCAAGCGCTGCGTTGAGCGCCTGCAGCCAGGCATGCGCGGCGGACGTCCAGAACACATGGGCATCGGCATCGTCGATGTCCTGCGCCACTTCCTGCTGCACGCGCTGCCAGTCCGGGATTGGCAGCACGGTCCCGTCGAACCAGTGCATGTGTACCGGCACGCGCGCCATCCGTGCAGCGGGCCGCGCGGCCTCGGGCCTGGCGAACAAGCGCTTCAGTCGTCCAATCACAGCCATCCTCCCTGTCCACGCCCGATGATAAGCGGCGGCCGTCGCCCGCGTGTCCGGGCACTGCCGGCATAATCGGCCCATGACCACGCTCGCCGACCTCGGCCCGCGCATCTGCGTCCTGGGCCCTTCCAACAGCGGCAAATCCACGCTGGCCGTGGCCATCGCGCGCCACCGGCAGCTGCAGGCGGTCCACCTGGACCAGCTCTTCCACCTGCCACACACCGACTGGCAGCCGCGGCCGGAGGCCGACTTCCTGCAGCTGCATGCCGACGCCATCGCGCAGGAGCGCTGGGTCATGGACGGCAACTACAGCCGTTGCCTGCCGGCGCGGCTGGCGCGCGCCACCGGGTTCATCCTGCTCGACCTGCCCACCCGCACCAGCCTGCTGCGCTACTTCCGCCGCAGCTGGTTCGAACGCAATCGCCATGGTGCGCTGGCCGGCAACCAGGACACGGTGAAGTGGGCGATGCTGCACCACATCGCCATCGTCACCCCGCCCCACCGGCGCCGCTACGACCAGTTGTTCGAAGGCATCGCCCTGCCCAAGCTGAAACTGGCCAACACGCGGCAACTGCAGCGCTTCTATGAAACCGAGGGGCTGGCCCGCGAACCGGCACCCTGACGGCCGTGCCTTGCGCGGAAGACACAAAGGCCGGGCATCTGCCCGGCCGCTGCGTTGTGCCTGCTACGCCGGTGCGCGCGGCTACTCGCAGGGCTCGCCGTCCACCTGCAACGACGCCTCGTCCAGCGGACGGTTGCCTTCGATCGACGCCCGCTGCTCGGCGCTCGGTGCGCCCAGCCACCACACCTTGCACCTGGCGACCAGGCGCCCGACCATCTTCGCCTGCGTCGGTGCGTACAGCATGTCCAACGCGGTGGTGCTGCACTGGTGCGCCTGGCAGGCCGAGTAGTACCACCAGACATCGCCGTCCAGCATCAGCGGCTGGCCCGGTGCGCTGGGGCCACTGAGCAGGCGCTCGCGCAGCGGCAGGATCTGCGGGTCGGTCGATTCGGCCGGCGTGGCTTCCTTCATCAGCGCATCAAACGCGGCGAGCACCTTGGCATCCTTGCGTCCGCAGTTGTCCACCGAATTGCCACCCACCAGGGTGAAGAAATAGGTCGCCAGCGGCTGCTGCTCGCAGGTGATCTCCGCCCCGGGGGTTTCCCCTTCCGGTTCGCCTTCGTTGTCCCAGACCGACGGGTCCACGCCATCCTCGACGGACGGTTCGGCGCTCGCGGCGGCAGGGGGCGTGTCCGCAACAGGCGTCGTCGCCGGCGCGGCGGCCGCCTTGCCGCCGTCATCCGGCGCCTTTCCACAGCCTGCCAACATGGCCAGCAACAGCGCCGCCAACACAGTTCGACGTTTCATTCCTTGTCCTGTCAGCAAGTGGTGTTCCCGCCCGGCACCATGGGTAGCACCGGCCAGCCGTGCGATTGTACGGGGCCGTATCCGCGGGCAGCGCGGCCGCTACCGCACCCATGATCTTCACCCCGGCCTGCATCCGCTTTGCTAGCGTGCCCCTACCGCCATGGCACCGTGGCACCGGCACCCCATACCAAGGAAGGCCCCGATGATGAACCGCACCGCATTGCTCGTCCTGGCAGGCAGCCTGCTCGCTGCCCCCTTCGCCGCGCAGGCCGCACCGCCTGCCGCGACCGCCGCGCCTGCGGGCACCGTGCAGCAGGGCACCTTCGCCAGCGAGCAGTTGCAGAAGGACGTGCTGCAACACATGTACGTACTGCTGCGCAACGACGGCTGCCAGGAACTGCTGAACGTCGTGCCCTTCCTGCGCGCGCAGCCGGAAGGCGAGATGGGGTCACGCAACTGGTCGGAGACCTGGGTCTTTGAATGCAGCAACGGCCGCGACGAGATCGACGCCCGTTTCCAGGAAACCCCGCACGACGGCGGTGCCGACTATTCGGTCAGCAGCGCCACGCGGCATACCTTCGGCACACCCGCTGCGACGAAGTAGCGAGGAACGCTCCCGCCCGCCGCGCACCACTGGCGCGGCGGGGTCAGTACTTGCCGACCATGCTCAGGTACCAGCCGCGATGGTCGTAGTCGAAGCGGGTCAGGTCATCGCTGAAGTCGGTGAAGTTGTAGCCCACGCCCACGCGCAGGTTGCGCCCGATGTCGCGGTCCAGGCCCACCAGCCAGCCCTGCCGGCGGCCGCCATCGCGGACGTCGAGCAAGCGGTATTCGAGCAGGCCATGCCACTGGTAGTACAGGTCGTAGCGCAGCTGCGCGGCGCCGAAGCTGGTGGCCGAATCGAACCATGGGCCGGTGCCTCGCCCATACCGTACCTCGCCCTCGCGCCGTGCCAGTTTCGCGGCCACTTCCCAGCGCGGGTCGATCCGGTACACACCCTCCAGCGACAGCACCTGGGTGCGCTGGTCGTAGTCCACGCCATCCACCTGTCCCATCGTGGACAGGTCGTACAGGTAGGTGTAACGCCCGAACACGCCCCAGCGGTCGTTGTCCCAGGGGCGGTAGGCGAAGCCCATGTTGCCCTCGATGAAGCGCGCCCCGGCCACCGGGTTCAGCGCATCGTCGGTGTCGGCGTAGTTCAAGCGCGCCGCGATCCGCCAGCTGTCGTTGAGGCGATGGCTGAGCCGGTTGGTGCTGAGCCACTGCGTGCGCCGCTCGGCACCGGTATCACGCCGCCACTCCAGCTTGCTCTGCCAGTCGGTGTCCGGTGAGGTACGTCCACCGGACAGGCTGACCGCCTTGCGGTCCACTTCCCCGCTGCTGGCGTCGAGCTTGCCGTCGCTGAGGGTGAAGCCCGCGTTCCAGCCCACGGCGGGATAGAAGTCCATGCCGAAGGTATGCGCGAGCCCGGACTCCTGGCCGGACTTCAGGAACTGGCTTTCGTTGAAGACGTTTACCTGGTCGGACAGGCGCCAACGCTGGCCCAGCGTCCACCCATCCTGCGCGTTCGGGCTGAACAACGGGTCGTACTCGCTGCGGTCGGTGGAAAGGGTGTAGCTGCCGTAGAAGCTGTGCTGCGGGCTCAGCTTGTACTCGGCGTTGACCTGCGCGGCGCTGCCGCGATCACCGTCGCTGAACTCGGCGCCCACGCTGGACTGGTTGGCGAAGGTATATGCGCCACCGGCGAGCACCGCGTCGTTGTCGCGGTAGCGGCCATGGTCGTCGTCCACGGTCAGCTGGCCGCCGCCGTACAGGTCCAGCGCGGTGCCGATGCGATGGGTGTAACGCGCTGCGGCCAGCACGCCCGCGGCATCGCCGGCCTGGCGTGTTTCCTGGACGCGCCGCACCTCGGCCGACAGGCGGTCGTTCTCGCCGATGCGCCATTCGACGGTGGCCTGCGCCTGGGTCAGGGATTCGCTGCCACGTCGCGCTTCGCTGTAGCGGGCGTACAGGTTGAAGTCGTCGGTGACGTAGCCGAGCAGCTCCACGCCCTGCTCGCGCACGCGCTGGCCGGTATCGAAACGCCCCACCGAGTACCCGCCATCCACCTGCCGCCACCAGGCGCCAGCGCTCCAGTCGCGCCGGGTCCAGCCCAGCTCGCGCAGGTTGATGCGCCCTTCCACCGCGCTCGCCTCGCCTTCGCGCGGCCCGCCGGGATTGAGCTGGCGGAAGCTCAGGCCGCCATTGTCGGAGAAGAAGACCGGTGTGCTGGTGGCCTCGCTGCGGCTGTGCTCGATCTTCAGGTAGGTACCGCGCCCGGCCTGCAACGTCAGGTCGGCACCGCGCAGGGTGTAATCCTGGCCCGAACGTTGCTCGTCGACATAAGTGGCCCCCAGTGCGACGTGGTCGCCGAACCAATGCTTGCCACGCACGCCGGCGGTGACGTCATCGGCATCGAAACCGGAAGGCACCCATTCGTAGTCGACGATCAGGCGTTGTTCGTAGCCATCCAGCGGCACGTCGCGACTGAGGCGGCGCAGGTTCTCGCGCGTCACCTGGGCCAGTGGCCGGGTCAGCAGGATGCGTCCCTGCAGGGCGTCGATCTCGTAGTCTGCACCACGCACCAGCGACACGCGCTGCTCCACGCGCCCGGTGGTCGGGTCGCGGATCTCCAGCACCACCTGGTCGGAGCCGGCCAGGATGCTGGCATGGCGCAGGTAGTAGAGGCTGCCACCGGTACCGATGAACTCGCTATGGCCCGGGGCCGTTTCCGCCTGCGCACCGAACAGGCGCAGTTCGCTGCGCGCATCGCCCCAGGCATTGGCGCGGCGTGAGCGCCACGACAACGCCGCGCCATACAGCGAGCGCACGTACTGCGCGTACTCGGTGCCGCTCAGTCCGGTGTTGTAGTTGCCCCACAACGCCTGGTTCTTGTCCCAGTCCAGGCGCAGGTAGAAGCGACCCATCGTGTCCACGTCACGCTGGGTCAGCGAGTCGTCGCCGTAGGTGGGGTAGTACAGATCCGGGTCCAGGCTGCGGAACAGGTCCCGCGGGTCGGCATTGGTGAAGCCGGTGAACAGGTCCTTCAGTGGCCTGTTCTGGGTGTCCGCCTGGGCGGTCAGCAGGTAGCGGCCCCGGGTCTTGGACTTCAGGTAGAACGCCAGCCGCCCGTCACTGAGCACGCTGTCGTCGCGGTCACCGCGGGCCAGGTCGCGGCCGGCACCGGATGCCTTGTTCTGGTAGACGGTGATGTCGGCCAGGCCGACCCCGAACAGGTAGCTGCCGCTGACGTCCACCTCCAGCGTGCGCGCGATGGCCGGCGCGTCCTGCCGCTCCACGCGTACGTCGAAGGCATGGTGGCCGATCGGCATCAGGTATTCGGCGGCGAACTTGCGGTCCTGGTCCAGCGGGTAGCTCTCGCCGTTGATCTTCAGCGACGCACCCAGCGGGAGGTCGCGCCCGCGCAGGCGCACGCGCGCGCCGTACACGGGGATGTTCTGCTGGCGAAGCCCGTTGCCGTCGAACACCTGCTCCAGCAGGGACAGCGAGGCAGCCTGGTCCGCATCCACCGCGCTGCCACGGCGGTCCTCCAGTGCGTCCCGCAGTTGCTGGTTGCCACGCTCCACTTCGGCCGGCGTCACCAGCTGGATGGACTGCGCCGAGGTTTCATCCACGTTTCCTTCGGCGTCATACGCGCGCAGCACGTACACCAGCCGGTCACCACGACGCAGCGGCACGTCCTCCGGCAAGGCGCCGTCCCAGCTGTGTTGCCCCACCGCGGCCACCGGCAGGTCGAACTGCGCCAGCGGCGCCACGCGGTCGCTGTCACTGCCGCGGTAGAGGCTGACTTCGAAGCGGGTGATGAAGGCGGTGTAGTTGCCACGGACGAAGAAGTCCACCGGGCGCGTGATGCGCCCGTTGTCGAAGGCCACCATCGAAGGGGCCGAGACCGAGAGCTCCGGCAGGCCCTTCGCCGGGTCTTCGGTGGCCCAGATCGCCCCGCCCTCGGGCAGGCGGATCAGGAAGTTGCCGGTGACCGTGGCCTTGCCCGGCGCATCCAGCGCGAGGCTGACGCGGCGGTCCGGCTGCAGCACCTGCGACGAGGACCGGGCCGAGGTGCCCTCGGTGACCGGCTCGTCATAGCTGCGCGAGCGCAGGGTGAACAGCAGCGCGCCGTCGGCGCTGCATTGGCTGGCATCGCAATCCATGCGCGTGGCTGCGTCGGAGGCCTCCGTCGGCGGTGCGGCCTGGGCGGTGCCGGCAAGGCACAGCAGCAGCGCCTGGCACAGAACGATGCGGCGGGGGCGACGGGAGGCAACGTGACGTGTGCTCATTGGCGTGCCTCCTGTTGGCGCGCCGCTTCCCGGATGGCGGCGCTCTCCTCGTTGCGGACACGGATGCGCTGCTGCACCGCCGGGCTGAGCAGGCCGCGCAGGGCCTCGAACACCGCCGCGGCGCGGCGCAATCCCAGTGCCTGGTTGTAGGCATGGCTGCCGCGCACATCGGTATGGCCAACCAGGCTCACCTGGCCGCCCCCCATCGCTTCCAGCCGTGCCGCGATGCTCGCCAGCAGCGGCTTGAACTCGTCACGGATGCGCGACTTGTCGGTATCGAACAGCACGTTGCCAAGCAGCGCGCCCTGGGCATCGACGCCGGCAACCAGCGAATGCGGATCGCTGACATCGGTGCGCAGCTGCACCGTCAGGCCCGCGCGCGCGGCCTCGGCCACCTCGGCCTGCAGGGCATCGCGCACCACCGTGGCGCGACGGAAGGCCAGGTCCTGGTTCTCGCCATTGGCCAGGATCACCACGTCGCCGCCCAGGTAGCGATCCACGGTCGCGGCGATCTTCGCCAGCACCGGCCGGTAGGCGTCATGCAGTTCGCTGCTGCCCGGTGCGAACAACACCTCGCCCAGCACCAGCTCGGCCCGCTCGTCCGGTGCCTGCGGCGACGGCGGCAGGCGCACGCCGAAGCTGAAGCGCGTCGGCACGCCCTGCGTCACCCGGCGCAGCAACGGGTTCTCGGTGGTCAGCACCGCCCCGCTGGGCACCGTGGCCGGGTCCAGCTTGATGATGAAGTTGCGGCCAAGGCGCGCGTCGCCACCGTGCACGTCGGCCAGGTGATAGCGACCGAAGGGGTCGGTCTCGACCAGCAGGCCCTCGACCGTGGCCAGCCGCACACCCGGGATGCCCTGCTCCTGGATGCCGGTGTTGCCGATCACGTAGGCCACCTCATAGCCCTCGGCGACGGCGGACACTTCGCGCCGCACCGCCGGCTCGGCGGCGGTCAATCCCTTGGCGGCGTCGCCGCTGCGCAGCAGGGTCGGCTTGCCCGCCGCATCAAGCTGCAGGCGCTGGCCCTGCCTGCTGTCGAGCACGAAGTCATCGGTGAAGGCGAGTTCGCGCAGGCGCTGCCGCACGACCACCTGATTGGCCTCGGCCGGCTCGGCGGTGGAACCGCGTCCGTGGACCGTGCCGATCTCCAACCCATGCAGCAGCGGCGCACTGGCATCGGCCACCGCCTGCGGGCCCTGCCCGCGATCGATGGTGGTCGAGCCCGGCACGTAGGCCGAGGCGGCGAAACCGCCCTGCACCGTCACCCCGGTCAGTTCGGCACTGTCCTGCCAGCCATCACCGTCGCGGTCGTCGAACACGGTGCCGAACACGAGGCTGTCCTCCAGCAGCGGATCGGTATCCAGCTGCACTTCGGCCGTGGCGATGTTGGATACCGCAGTGCCGTCGGGGGTGGTCGCCACCGCATGGTTGACGTGGCTGCCGGGGCGCACGCCCGCGCCCACCCGCAGCAGGTAGGTGATGGTCGCGTTGCGTCCCACCGCGATGTCCACCGCGGCGATGCGCAGCGGGTTCTGGCTGCTGGCCAGCGCGAAGGCGCCATCATCGTCGGCCACGCGCATCGAGCCATCGACATAGCTGAAACCGGTCGGCGGGGTGTCCACCACCACGCCGTCGCGCCAGTCGCTACCCCCCACGTTCTCCACCACCAGCTGGTAGCGCACCAGGTCACCGACCTTCACCCGGCGCGGGTTGGCGCTCTTGGTGATGCGCAAGGCGAAGTCGGACACCACCTTGTGTTCGGTTTCGCAGCTGCCGCATTCCGGCGGCTGGCCACCGTCGGGGTACTCGCCCCGCAGGCGGTTGCGCACCGTGGCGAATGCCTTCTCGTTGACCGTGGCGGTGTAGGTGAACACATGCTGCCCGGGCGTGGTGCCCGCCGGCAGCGTGCAGACCACGTCCGCGCCCTGCTGCACGCAACCGCTGGGCAATGCGTCCAGGGTCAGGCCCGGGTCGGGCGTGTCCAGCAGCTGCAGTGGCTGCCGCAGCGCGGCGTTCTCGATCGTCGCCGACAGGGTGTAGCGCAGGCGGTCACCGGGGCGTACCTCGCTGCCGCTGGCCGGGTCCGCCTGCTTGGCCAACACCACGCGCGGCTCGGCCAGCGGATGCTCGGTGCTGCAGGTGGTGCAGGTCGGCGGGGTGCCACCACCGCCCTGCCCGACCACCACGTTGCCGATGGTGCCACGCGCATCGGCGGCGACATGCGCCTGGTAGGTGATGCTGTAGCTACCCGGGGCGGTGCCGGCGGGCAGCGTGCAGACCAGGCTGGCACTGCAGCTGAACGCGCCGGCGGCAGTGACCGCGTCGAACACCAACCCGGCGCCAAGCGTGTCGTCCAGGCGCACCGGCTGGCTGGTCGAGGCGTTGAGCACGTCCACCGTCAGGGTGTAGCTGATGCTGTCACCGGCCTTCACTTCGGTACCCGCGGCCGGCACCGAACGCTTGCCCACCTGCACCTCGGTGGCGCGCAGGGTGTGACCGGTGCTGCAGTCGGCGCTGCAGCTCGGGTTGTCGTTGCCGGTCGCCAGCACCGTGTTGCGTACGCTGCCACTGGCCTGGGCATTGACCCTGGCCTGGTAGGCGACCGGATAGGTCCCCGGCACGGTCCCGGCCGGCAGGGTGCAGACCAGCGGGTTGGCCGCGTTGCAGGTGAACGCGCCGGGCTGGGTCACCGCGACCAGGTCCAGGCCGACGCCCAGGGTGTCGGTCAGGGTGACCACGTCACTCGTCCGCGAATCGCTGACGACCACCTCGACGCGGTAGTCGACCGTGTCCCCCACGCGCACCGGCGAGGCCGTGCCCGTGGTCTTGTGGTAGCTCACCGATGCCGCACGCACCGGCGTGGTGGTGCTGCAGTTTGCGGTGCACGGCAAGGTGCCCGTGCCGGTGCCGGTCACCGCGTTGGTGACCGCTCCCTGCGCCTGCGCGTTGACCAGGGTGGTGTACTCCAGCGCGTAGGTTCCCGGCACGGTGCCGGCGGGCAAGGTGCACACCAGCGGATTGGCGGCATTGCAACTGAAGCTGCCTGCGGAGCTGACCGCTTCGAAATCCAGCCCCGTGCCCAGGGTGTCGGTCAGGGTGAACACCGCCGTGGTGCGCGAGTTGCGGATGATCGCCGTCAGCGTATAGGTGATGCGGTCACCCACCGACACCGGACCGGCCGGCGTGGATGCCTTGTGGTACTCGATCTCGGCAGCGTTCACCGGCGTGGTGGTATCGCAGTTCGCGGTGCAGGACGGGTTGTCGCCACCGCTGCCGAGCACCGCGTTGGTCACCTGCCCGCTCGCCTGCCCATTGACGGTGGCGGTGTAGCTCAGGCTGTAGCTTCCCGGCGCGGTGCCGGCCGGCAGGGTACACACCAGCGGGTTGCCGGGCGTGCAGGCGTAAGCACCGGCACTGGTGACGCTGCCGAAGTCCAGCCCGGCCCCGAGCGTATCGGTCAGGGTTACCACGTCGCTCGTCTGCGAGTTGGTCACCACGGTGGTCAGGGTGTAGGTCAGCACGTCCCCCACCGATACCGGGCCGGCGGTGTTGACCGACTTGGCGTAGCTCACGCCCGGCGTCGCCACCGGCGTGGTGGTGTCGCAGCTGCCCGCGCAGGAGGGCGTGTCCGGCCCGGTGCCGGTCACCGCATTGCGTACCTGACCGCTGGCCTGGGCATTGACGACGGTGGTGTAGGTCAGGCTGTAGGTGCCCGGTACGGTGCCCGCAGGCAATGTGCATATCAGCGGGTTGCCCGTATTGCAGGTGAAGATGCCCGGGCTGGTGACCGCCACGAAGTCCAGGCCGGTGCCCAGCGTGTCGGTCAGGATCTCCAGGCCGGTGGTGCGCGCATTGAGCACCGTGACCTGCAGCGTGTAGGCGATGCTGTCGCCCACCACCACCGGCCCGCCGGTGGATGCCTGCTTGTTGTAGCGCACCAGCGGATTGGCCACCGGCGTGACCACCTCGCAGTTGCCACAGGCAGGATTGTCCGGGCCCGTGGGCACCACGCCGTTCTTCACCGAACCACTGGCCTGGTCGTTGACGACCGCGGTGTAGGTGAGCGGGTAGCTGCCGGCCGGGCTGCCGGCGGGCAGCGTGCACACCAACGGGTTGGAAGCACCGCAACTGAAGGCGCCCGCGCTGGTGACGCTGCCGAAGTCCAGGCCGGTGCCCAGCGTGTCGGTCAGGGTGACCACGCCGGTGGTACTGGCATCGGCGACCACCAGCGCCACGGTGTAGGTGATGGTGTCACCCACCACCACAGGCCCGCCGGTAGCGCTGGACTTGGACACGGTGATGCGCGGCGCGCCCACCGGCGTGGTGGTGTCGCAATTGCCGGGGCAGGTGGGGGTGTCGGGCCCCGTGGGCACCACGGCGTTGCGCACCTGGCCGCTGGCCTGGGCATTGACGGTGGCGGTGTAGGACACGCTGTAGCTGCCCGGCACGGTGCCCGACGGCAGCGTGCATGCCAGCGGGTTGCCGGCCGTGCAGTTGAACGCACCGGCGTTGGTGATGCTGCCGAAATCCAGGCCGGTGCCGAGGGTGTCGGTCAACGTGACGATGCCGGTGGTACGGGCGTTGGCCACCACGACGGTCAGCGTGTAACCAACGCTGTCCCCCACCACCACCGGCCCGGCAGTGGTGCTGGCCTTGGATACGGTGACCCGCGGCGGTGACACCGGCGTGGTGGTCGTGCAGGTGCCGGAACAGGTAGGCGTCTCGTTGCCACTGCCGACAACGGTGTTGACCACCTGGCCGCTGGCCTGTGCGTTGACCACCGCGCTGTAGATCAGGTTGTAGGTGCCGATTGCCGTGCCGGCCGGCAGCTCGCACGCCAACGGATTACCCGCGGTGCAGTTGAACACGCCAGGGCTGGTGACGCTGCCGAAATCCAGGCCGGTGCCCAGGGTATCGGTAAAGGTCACGGTGTCGCGGGTGGCACTGTCCTCGACGGTCACCGTCAGCGTGTAGCTGATGGTGTCGCCGACGTTCACCGGCCCGGCTGTGTTGGCCTGTTTGCCGTACCGCACGCGCGCGGCCGGCACGGTCACCGGGTTCTGGGTGCAGTGGTCGGCATCGGTACAGCTCGTGCCGGGTTCCGGGGTCACGCCCGTATTGAAGGGATCGTGCCCGCCCCCCACGCTGGCATGGTTGACCAGCGTGCCGACGGCGGTGGACAGCACCGTGACCGGCAGTTCGATGGAACTGCTTGAACCCGGGCTTCCCGCGGCGGCCAGCACCTGGTTCGAAGTACAGGTCACGCGCTGCCCGCTGGCCGTGCAGCTCCAGCCGTTGTTTGTATGCGCACCGCTCCATCCGGGAGCGATGCCCGCCGGCAGCTCGTCCAGCACGGTGATGGTGCCGGGCTGCACGGTCGGCGGATTGCCGGTGGCCACATCGGACGTATTGCTGACCGTCAGCGTGTACGTGGTGCCGGGCTCTCCGTAGTTCCAGCTGCCGTCGCCGCTGTTGTTGCTCTTGGTGATGCGCAACGCCGGTGCGGTGATGGTGATCCGGTGATCCTCCACTTCGCCATCATCGGCCACCCCGATCGGTTGCTGGATCTCCGCGGGGTCGGTGGCATAGCGCAGGCGAACGTAGCTGGTCCCGGCCACCACCGTCGCCGGCACGGTCCAGCTCAGCGCGGCGCTGCCGCCGCTGCAGGCTGCGGTATTGCTGCGCTCGCCGTCGTCGAACTGGCCATTGCGGTTGAAGTCGATCCACCCGGCCACGCGGCCGTTGCCCACGCACGCGACCGGCTGGCTCACCACCGTGCCGGCCTGCATGACGGTCAGCCGGTAGTTGGCCGGCCAGGCATTCTCCTCGTTCGGGTTGCCGGCCGGGAAGTCATCATCGCCACGTGCATCGTCGCTGTAGCTGCTGCGCTGCTCGGTATCCGGGCCCATGCTGCCGAGGTAGTCCACGACCGGTGGCGCCAGGCCACCGGGCGTATAGCCGTCCGTATTGATGTCCAGGTTGGCGGCATTGGCGGGGATGTTGTCGTTGCGGAACTGCAGGTCATCCACCACATGCATCGCATCGCCGTAGCTTTCCGGTGCATCGCCAAAATCCGCGTAAGGCACCAGCAGGCCGATGGCGATGGCGGTGGTACCGCCGCCGCGGAACTCGAAGTCCATGCCCACCGCAAGGTTGCCGGGCGCGTAGGCGGCATTGTCGAAGCTGAGGAACGTCACCGCCGCAGTGTTGTTATCGTTGCCCGGCCCGAAGCGGATCACCTCCTCGGCACCGTTGAGCGACTTGGTGACGCGATACGCGCCCGCGCCGACGTTCTTGCGCATCTCCACCACGTTCCAGGTGCCGTTGGCCGTGGCCTGGACGTACTCGACGCCGGTATTGATCGATTCCGCATCCGCCATCACCACGCCACGCAGGCGATAGGGCGCGCCGCCCAAGGTCGACTCGCAGTTGATGCGGAAATTGGCCACGCCGGCACTGCCGGAAATGCCCGCGATCAGCTGGTTGGCGTTGCCGGCTCCCCCGATGTTGTACAGGTCATCCAGGCTGTCACCGGAGAACGCACCGGGGCGATAGCTGCTGAGTGGGACGCCCGAGGCGTTGGCCAATGTACAGGTCACCTCCAGATTGAAGCCGGACGCTACCGCCATCGAGATCGACGAGGCACTGCCATTGCCCAGCGGTACGCCCGGCGTGCCGCGATCGGTATCGCCCCAGGTCAACCACAGCACCGTATTGCGATAGGGACTTGAGCCCCCGGTGGCGTACGCCGCGGCCCAGGCGGTGGACGGCATCGCGAAACAGAGCGCCAGCACCAGCAGCCCCGCTACACGCCAGGCCAACGCCAGGCACGGACTCACACGGGTGGATCGAACGTTGAAGCCGCGCGACCGGGCGCGCGGTGCCATCGACTGCCACATGCTGTCATCCCCTTCTTCACCCCTCTCGAGGCGCATTCGCCAACTCGATTGAGACAGACCCCGTTTGAGACAGACTGCTTTGACGCATCAATGCTGGCGCGTGTGGCACTCCCCTTGAGCCCACGCTTGAATGAACAACTCCGTTCCGTCCGATGCCGAACCCGCACGACACCCGGCGCCCTGAAGCGCCACGCCCGTGCATGGCCTTGCAGAACTCCCCGATCACCCGCAGCGGTGATTTCAGTCGGCCACGGCGGCGATTTATCCATACCGCCGTGGCACATGGATACACACTTTCGGCAAGGGCGTCGTGAAGAACCAACTTCACCGCCGATACGGGATACATGCCGCAAAACCGGCTGAAACAGGCATCGCCGGCGTTGATGCGAATTCATGAATTGCAGAACGCCGACTCTCCTCCGGCCGGCATCACGCCGCCATCACATCGCCCAACGCGACAGCCACGTTGGTCGACGGCTCGCCGCTGTTTCATTCGCAGAGGCAGCGCCCCATCGAGCAGTGCAATCCGAAAAGCCGAAGTGGAGTCCTGCTCCAAATGGGACGCGGACTATGTCCCAGCGCTGTTCGGGACTGCCTTGCTTTCGAAGGCACGCGCTACAACGAATAGAAGAAGCACGACAGTTTGGAAGCACCCGAGATGCTCCGGCTGCGGGAGCATGCGCAAGGGGACCGTAAGCAATCTATCGGCTGCAGAGTTGCGCCGGGACAAAGTGATGCTGCAGAACGTCCTCCAGAATGGCTTGGACACCGGAGCCTCGTGGCCCGGATCAATGTCGATGCAACCTGCAGGAGACGCACATGGAAACCCGGCAGTGCCGCGTCATCTGAGGCCATACCAGCGAGTACCCCAATCCGATCTCTTTCACCAAGGGCGCACTGCTCGTAGTAGGCGAAAGGCATGAAGGTCCTGAAGGCTGGGACAACTGGCTGCTCTGCGACACGCAGGGGCAGGAAGGGGTTGGGTTCCGCTCGCGAACCTCAGTGAAGGAAGCCAGTAAGCCTCCCCTGCCCAGCATCCGCTGCTTTCCCTAAACTCGGGTCAGCATGCAGCATTTCTGTTGCTTGCCAATGCTGGAGGCATTGAATGGGGCGGCACACATACAAGATCCTGGCAGCGCTGCTGCTTCTGGCCGGCGGCAGTACATACCTGTGGGTTCGGCAAGGGGACGGATCGAATCGGCCCGCGCCATCGCAGGCTGTGTCGGTCGAGTCGGAGCAATCGAGCGACGCCAGCGGCATCGCTGAGCAACCCGGCGGACTGGCGCATCATTGGGAGGCAACGCGCGCCAGCGGCGATGTGGACGCCATCGTTCTTGCGTTCAAACAAGCCAATGACTGCCTTCTCTACCATGCCGCAGTGAATGGCATGCGCTCCATGCTGGAGGATGAAAGGCGGGGAGACCTGTCGAACGAAACCGTGGAAACCCTGCGCATGATGGACGCGGAGAGCGCCAGATATGCCTTCGTGGTCGAGCGGCTGGAAGGGTTCTGCAAGGGTTCCGACAAGAGGCAGTTGGCCCGGGTGCTATCCAATGCCCTCTTCGAAGCGGCCGTCAGGGGTAACCCGGACGCACAGACCTGCTTCCTCCTGATAGGACCTACGCCCTGGCTGGGGAGCAGGCTGATCACGGAAGAAGCCGCAGAGATCGAACGTCATATCCAGCACACTTCCGGATTTACACAACAGGCCTTGCAGCGGGCGGACCCGCGCGTATCCGTGCAAGCCCTCCACAGATACATGAATACACCCAACGGGCATGCCTCATGGACGGACACGGTGCCAATGCCAGACCCGGTACTGACGTGGCGCGGCGCCCGTCTGGCAGCGCTGCGGGCCCTGCCCGACCAACGCGCCGACGTGGAATCCCTGCTTGCATTGTTCGTCAAGGCAGGCGCGCTCTCACCTGCCGACATTCAAAGCGCCGACCGCTGGGCGCAGGACACGTTCGAAAGGCAGTTTCGTGGGGAGGGTGCCATCAACGTGTACTCCGCTGTGCCGTGCTACTCGTCGCCGGAGCTGGCGCCCTAGCTTTCACTGCGAAAGAGCAAACCGCCAGTTAGGGCGCTGCAGTACGGGCCAAGATTGCCTCCCCTCCTCCTCTCCTGGCCAGACCAGGCCGTCGAAGTGTCCGCAAAAGAACGTTCGACCAAGAAGAGGATTTCGGTCAGGATTCGAATCGCTGAATGGCGCCAGCGCAGTCCAACAAGAAAGGCGCATTGCCGAAAGCCGGCCGTGACCCCAGTTTCTCCGACGTCCCTTTCGATGATGGAACGTCACCGCTGCGTCGCGCCGAGCCGCCCTGCGCAGGGTGCTACTTCAGCGCCGGCGCCTGGAACGTGCCGCCGTAAACGATCCCGACGATAGTTTCGAGGAAGGCATTGGTCGGAATCCGCTCCCCATTCGTGGAGTAGGCAATGGCGGTACCGTCCTGCGGGTTGTAAATGACCCGGGAATGCGCACCGATGACATCACCGCCGTGCCCGAGGAACATATTCTCCCCGTACGCGAACTCTGCCAGCCCCATCCCCCAGCCCTTGCCCGGCGCCGGCGCCATCAACGCCAACGTCTCCTTCCGCACGAGCTCGCCGTTGAACAGGGCGACGATCAGCCGGTTGAGGTCGCTGGGGGTGCTGGCGATGTCGCCAACCCCGACGACATTGTTGAAGTCCACTTCCTTGATCTCGCCCCACGCGCCATCGGCGAACGCATAGGACCTGAAGGTATCGGTGTGGTTGGCCTTCACCGAGGCGAAATGCGCAAGGTGCAACGGCCGTGCGATCTCCTGCTCGACGATCTCGTGGTACGGCCGCCCGTAGGTGTCCTCCACGATCATCCGCAACAGGTAGTAGGCGGAGTTGGAGTAGGCCACGCGCGTGCCAGGGGCGAAGGCCACGCCCTGCCGCCTGATCTCCGCCAGGATCGCCGGCGGCTCCAGCGCATCCACGATCCAGACCGTACCGTCCTTGATCGCGAAATTACCCAGGCCGCTGGAATGCGCCAGCATCTGCCGGACGCTGATCTGCGCCGCTGCGGGCATCTCCGGATGAAAATCGGACAGCGTGTCATCCAGTCCCAGCCGCCCCTGTTCAATCAGCTTGAATGCAAGAATGGCCGTGACCATCTTGGTGACCGAGGCGATCTGGTAACGGGTGTCCACATCCGCCTGCACGCCGGGCAGATATTTCTGGCCGAAGCGCCGCTGATAGACCTCGCGCCCGCCACGGAAGATGGAAACGCTGCCCAGCCCACCATTGCCGTTCTCCACCTGGTCGAGGTAATCGTCCAGCACGGCCGCGTGTATCCCCTGCGGCGACGCCTCCGCCGAGCGTCCCACCGAGGGGAGCATCAAGACAGGAAGGAGCAACAACCCAACCACCCACTTCTTCATGGCGCTCGCCGCGATCTTCGGGAGGCGAAAGTCTAGATCAAGTTGACGAGGAGTCGGTGTCACCATCAGGCTGCGATTCGTGCTACTGATCTACTGCTCCCTGATCTTTCACAACGGGAAAGGATCAGAGCAGAAACCCGCCTCTTACCCACGTTTTGGCCTGAGCTTGAGCCACCGAGTACCAACAACCCGAAGAATGACGACAGAAAATCGCCATGAATCACACACGCCTTCTGGGACGGAAACTCGACTCTGACCCCTGTTATCCCATATTGACGCAGCAAATTCGCGATAAAATTTCGCGAAATAGAGATATTGTATTGCTTGCGGAAAGCCCTGGGGCCGTCATTTTTCCATTCTGGTGATCTGATATGCGATTATTTGCAATACTAATTTTGATGGTTATGGGGAGTTCGCTCGCGCAAGCTAGTGATGAGGCGAGTTCTACACCCATGAGAGACAGACCATCTGTCCGGATGGTTGGCAATTCTGCAAAGCTTAATGTCGTAGTTAACATTGTAACCGAGCTGGTCAGTGGCCGCGATCCACGTCTGCCAATGTGTGCTGGCACTACGCATCCGTGTCGTGGAGTTGAACACCTTCAGATAACAGTAAATGACCGCAATCTGCTTGTTCCGGTTTCTGCATTTCTTGATATTAGCGATTTGAGGGAAGGGATAATTACCTTCTCGGGAAATGAGGCGACTCTATCTCTAAAAGGGGGCGATGCCTCGGAGAGTTACCTCGTCAACATACGATTCAACGAGAACCGGGTACTTACAAGGGCGTTGTTCAGCATGCTTACTCCTGATGAGCCTCTACAAGAAACTACGTATCATGAGGTCGTTATTGATTGAAATGTCACTTGCCCGCAAACTCGACCGAAGTGCTCTTAGAGGTCTCGGAAAAACTGGGATCAGAGCCGGGTTCCCGAAAGGGCGGAGCAGAGGGCCAATCCAGAGCACTGCTTCCAGCAGGTTGTGGAGGGAAACTAGACTCTGCCCCTGTTTTTGGACCCCTGTTTTCTGAAGAAAGCGGTAATGTGACCACCTCCCAGCTTTCCCCAGCTCTCATGCTACCTACCTCGATGCATTACGCGCCGCAACTTTCACTTCGGCATCGGCCAATGACGGCACGCCCAGCGCAGCTCTATCAGCATCCGTGACTGCCCCTGACTCTACCTGATAGATCTCCCAACGACCCGATCTACCAAGCACGGATTGAGTGCCATACCACTGAGGCCTTCCCAAACGCATCATCAGCCTGTCCCAAGAAGCTGCCCTGAGCCATTTCGCACCACTATGGCTGGGATCAATGGTCGACGAGACGATAGCCAGCGCGTGAGCAAGGCGAACATCTTCTATCTCGCGCCCATGTTGAAGGACCAGTGCCGCATTGAAGTAGTCCCAAGCGGTGGATAGGCCACCCGCTTCTACGATCTCCAAGACCCTATCCCGCCTTACCTTGTCGCGTTTCATTCGATCGAGAACCGCGTCGCGTGATTCAAGATTCTCGACACCCTGCCTATCTGCTTGATCGGCACTTTTGAGGGCGCGAAGTTCAGGGTTGTCACCTCCAATGGCAATGAATGGCGCGCCACACAGAAGCAAGAACAAAAGGAATCTCTTCAATGACGACCACCGGATTTGAATCCCAAGCCTCATCCTAGAGCCTGCCTGACCGCCGTTGGGCAACGGGGGCAAAATAATGTTTCACGAGAGACCGAAGATTCGGCGCTGCCCCCTGTCTTGGCGCCGTGGCACTTCAGCTCACAGCCCCAGCCAATCGAGCACCGTCCCAAACAGCGACATCGGCATTTTGCAGAGGATGTAGTCGTTCCCGCCGAACCAGTTACAAGCGAACCATCCGAACGGTGTCATCAACAAGGCGATCAGTAGAACATCGATCAGCCAGTTGAACGCCCGTCGGCGCCGGAGCTGCACCACGAAATCAACGGTGAAACCCAGCAACATCACCAGCGTCATTGCACCCAGCAGCACAGCAATTCCAAGCGCACTATCCCCGCGATGTGCCTGACCGGCCATTTGCACCGCCGACCAACGCGAAAACAGATACAACGCCAGCAACGGCAGAAAGAACACGAGAACCCTCACGATCACCGACCAGGGATAGCGGCTCATGGCGGGGTTCCGTTGGCATCCATCATGTTTCAGTTCTCCCAAGTGAGGCTGGAAAAAGCAGCGTTGTCCCGATCATCGCAGACATTCGGCGTCCTGCTGAACTCAGAGCTGATCGTGTTCTGCCCCCTGCATCCAGGAATCCGGTCACGGCATCCACTCACCTTCCCCGAGCACTGCTTCAAGCAGGTTTTTGAGGCGGAAAATCGACTCTGAGCCCCATTTTCCTCTTACTCGAATCTGCCCCTGCTTTCGACACCCTTCTTCGACGTCAGACCGTCGCTTTCCGTTTCTCCGCCTCGAGCAGCAGCGCTTGGTAGAGCTGCAGGCGGATACGCATCAAGGTGGCAACGGCCACGATGACGTACAGCACAATCAGGAACACGCCAAGAATGACCTGCCACGTAGGCATGGCCAGCAGGTTTTTCCATTGGCGAATAAAAAGGAACAGGGACGCAAGGACCGGTAGCATGCCGAGTCTTTCAATACCACCGGCAAGAAAGCCAACCTTCGCAGTCAGTTGACCCAGATGCAGACGGACGACGCATTCAGCCCTGATCAGCTCTGAGGCCGAAAACCCTGCCAGCCAATCCAGCGTGTGATCAAAGTACGTGCGATCGTGATCAAGTTGCTGCGCTTGCTCCCTCCGCCAGTGCCAGAACTGCAAACCCATTACGCCGCAGTTCCTGATAATGCTGGGAAGCCCGGCGATGTAAAGAATGATCAGCCCGCTCTTCGCGACGTAGACCATCCACTGCGCCGGCCCCATCCACTTCGCCAGGAAGTACGGCGCCAATCCGAGCACTGCCCCGACAAACGCAACGATGTGCAATGCCTTCAACCATCGCGGCGCATTCAATGCACCCACAGGCCCATCCGGCACATCGCGCAAGCGCTGGTCCAACGCGGCGAACGACAGTCCCTGTCTACGATCAGCGTTCATCTTCATCCCCTTTCCTGATGCGCTCCATCTTATCGACATCAGGTCGGATTCGTGTTCTCCAGCCGCTGCTTTCTGCTCTTTCGCAATAGAAAAGGGCCAGAGCAAAAACTCGACTCTGACCCCTGCCTTTCCCCTGCTTTTCGTGCTTTTGACGCCGGTCGCTAGTCATCGTCTCTGAGCAGCCCCCATGCAAATGTGAACGTTGGAGGAAAGAATCTTCCTTGAATTGCTCCTCGGATACCTCCGGCTCCTTCAGCCAGCCCCTGACTGAGCTCATCAGCCTTTGCCGAAAAATCTTGTAGCTCAGCACCGGCATCTTCCACAAGTCGCTCCAAAAGTGCACTTGGGCGATCCAGCTCGTGATTTAGGACGGGGATGTGCATCAGCCCTGATATCGCAATCAAATTCCTCTTTGCCCTCAGAAAGCTCCGATACGTCATCGGATGATTTGTCAATGCATGAACATGCTTTGCATCAAGCGAATAGACATCAATTCCTTTCTGCCGAAGAAAAAGTTGATCGGATCGCATCTCCGCAAAAACCCCAGCTAGAAAAATTGTGCGCCCATCTAGGGCCGCCTTTCCATCATGCGCATCAAGTTGTAGTTGCTCCAAGATCCCAAGTCGCGCCGTCAACCTGTTCATCGCATTGAGCGCGTCCGAGAAGAACTGATCGACCTCAGATAGTGAACTAAGGAGCAGCTCATCCCTCTTTTGCGCCCTCCAGATCGTGAGAGCCCCCATTGAGGCAACAAGTATTCCGATTAACGTAAAGCTTGCGTCTATCGGGATTCTCGATAAGTAGACACCGATAACAGGGAATTTCTCCCCATAGATCACTTGAGCGGCCGCAACGATTGCAACGAGCAAAGAAGCAAAAAAAACAATGCTGACAAATATTTTCCAAACAGTTCTGCACAATGCGAACACTATGATTGGCGTAGCAACAATCCACTTGTTCATCCTGCCCCCGATATAGAAAAAGGCCGGGCCAACCAAAGCACCCGACCTTTTCATTAGCATCTAGTTCTTCACCAACTCAAAATCAACCGCACTTGCTATACCCACAATTCAAGCAGGTCTGGCAGCCATCCATGATCACCAGCGCCTTGGTGCTGCACTTGTGGCACATGCTGGCGCTGGGCGGGAAACTGCCGTTGTCGGCGCTTTCGGCGCTGTCGAGGATTACCAGCTCCTCGCCTTCGCTTTGCGGAAGGGAGGGGGCAAGCGCGGCGCCCTGCGCCGGCGCTGCGGTTACGTCACTGTTTTTTTTTGAGCGCTCTTCGAACTGCTTGCGCTTCTCGGCGATAAGGGCGCGCTGGTGGGCGCTCATTTCCGGGTCGTGCAGCAGGCCGATGGCCTTCATGTGGTCTTCGACGATCGAGCCCAGCTCGGCCACCAGCGACGGCATGTACACGCCGCCGGCCTTGAAGTAGCCGCCCTTCGGGTCGAACACGGCCTTCATCTCGTCAACGATGAAGGTCACGTCGCCGCCCTTGCGGAACACGGCCGACATGATGCGGGTCAGCGCCACGATCCACTGGAAATGCTCCATCGACTTGGAGTTGATGAAGATCTCGAACGGACGGCGCAGTTCGTGCTCGGTGCCCTGGTTGAGCACGATGTCGTTGATGGTCACGTAGAAGGCGTGCTCCACCAGCGGCGACTTGATCTTGTAGGTGCTGCCGATCAGCACTTCCGGGCGCTCGATGCGCTCGTGCATGTGCACGATGTTGTCGGCCGGGGACTCGTCCTGGGGCGTCGCCACCGGTGCGGCCTTGGCGGCGGCTTCGCGCGCTTTGTCGTCCGGAGTGATGACGGAATAGCCCTTGATTTTCTTGTCGATCTTGACGGCCATGGTGCGAGTCCTGGTTATGCGTTGCGTACGGATTACAGCGCCTTCCCCGTCCCGCTCGGGACGGGGGGCGCGGTGCGGCGATTACTTGCGGGTGGCCTTTTTGACGGCCTTCTTCACGGCGGTGGCTTTCTTGGCGACGGTCTTCTTGGCCGAAGCAGCCTTCTTGGCCACAGCCTTCTTGGCAGCGGCGGCCTTCTTGACGACCTTCTTCTCGGTGGCCTTGACCGACTTCTTGACCGCGGCGACCTTCTTGGCGGCCTTCTTCTCGACCTTCTTCACTGCCTTCTTGGCAGCAGCGGTCTTGCCGGTGACGGCCTTGGCAACCTTCTTCTCGGTGGCCTTGACCGACTTCTTCACCGCAGCAGCCTTCTTGCCCACGGCCTTGGCGACCTTCTTCTCGGCAGCCTTGACCGACTTCTTGGCCGAGGCCACCTTGGTGGCGGCCTTCTTCTCGACCTTGGCGATGGCCTTCTTGGTCGCGGCGCGCTTGCCGGCGCCCTTCTTCTTCAGCTCGGCGGCTTCGGCCTGGGCATTGGCCTTGGCGGTCTCCAGCTTCTTGCGCACCGAGCCAACGGTCTTCTTCACTTCCTTCCTGGCGGCGGCGGCCTTCTTGGCGACGACCTTCTCGGCCTTCTTCACGGCCTTCTTGACCTTGGCCACCTGCTTCTTGGCACCGGCCTCGGCCTTCTGCGCGCCGGCCTTGACCGCGGCGACGGCGTCGCTGGCGGTGGCGGCGATCGAGTCGCCCACGTGGACGGCGGTTTCCTTCACGTTCTCGGCCACCTGCGAAACGGTCGCCGTCACACCATTACCATTGCTCATAGAGCCCTCCTCAGGGCATCGGGTCTGTCATGCGGGCGATGCTATATCCAAGCGAATGCAACGGGGAACAAACGCGCAACAACCCGGTGGCGGCGACCACCGTCTGCCGCCCCGCGCCGGAACACGGGGCGACGGCGAAGGCTCTTAGAACTTGCCGTAATAGCCTTCCTTGAGGGCATCGAACAGGTTGGCGGCGGTGTGCATCTCGCCGTCGTACTCGATCTGCTCGTTGCCCTTGACCTCCACCACCTGGCCGTCTTCCAGCTCGAAGCGGTAGGTGGTGTTCTCCAGGTCCGTCTCCTTGACCAGCACGCCCTGGAAGGCGGCCGGGTTGAAGCGGAACGTGGTGCAGCCCTTCAGACCCTGGGCGTGGGCGTAGCGGTAGATGTCCTTGAACTGCTCGTACGGGTAATCGGTCGGTACGTTGGCGGTCTTGGAGATCGAGCTGTCCACCCACTTCTGGGCGGCGGCCTGCACGTCCACGTGCTCCCTGGGCGAGATGTCGTCGGCGCTGATGAAGTACTCCGGCAGTTGCGCGGCGGCGTCATCGCTGAACGGCATGGCCTGCGGGTTGACCAGCGCGCGGTAGGCCAGCAGCTCGAAGGAGAACACGTCCACCTTTTCCTTGGACTTCTTGCCTTCGCGGATCACGTTGCGGCTGTAGTGGTGCGCGAACGAGGGCTCGATGCCGTTGGAGGCGTTGTTGGCCAGCGACAGGCTGATGGTGCCGGTCGGGGCGATGGAACTGTGGTGGGTGAAGCGCGAACCCACCGTGGCCAGTTCCTCCACCAACGCCGGCGCCACCGTGGCCACGCGCTGCATGTAGCGGCTGTAGCGGGCGTGCAGCACCTTGCCGGCGATCTTCTGGCCGACCTTCCAGCCGTCCTTCTTCATTTCCGGGCGCTGGCGCAGCATCGCGGCGGTGACGTCGAACTGCTCGTCCATGATTGGGGCGGCGCCCTTCTCGCGGGCCAGCTCCAGGCCGGTTTCCCAGCCGGCCACGGCCATGTCGCGGGCGATGGCTTCGGTGAACTCGCACGATTCCGGCGAGCCGTACTTCATCCGCAGCATGGTCATGGTGCTGCCCAGGCCCAGGAAGCCCATGCCGTGGCGGCGCTTGCGCATGATCTCGTTGCGCTGCTGCTCCAGCGGCAGGCCGTTGACCTCGACCACGTTGTCCAGCATGCGGGTGAACACGCGCACCACTTCCTTGTACTCGTCCCAGTCGAAGGAGGCCTTGTCGGTGAACGGGTCGCGCACGAACTTGGTCAGGTTGACCGAGCCCAGCAGGCAGGCGCCGTACGGCGGCAGTGGCTGCTCGCCGCACGGGTTGGTGGCGCGGATGTTCTCGCACCACCAGTTGTTGTTCATCTCGTTGACGCGGTCGATCAGGATGAAGCCCGGCTCGGCGTAGTCGTAGGTGGAGACCATGATCATGTCCCACAGGTGGCGGGCGCGGATGTGCCCGTACACCTTGCAGGCCACCAGGCCGTCGTCGCGCACGATGTAGTTCTCGTGGGTCGGCCACTCGCGCCAGACCACGTCGGCGGCGTTCTGGTCGACCTCGGCCTGTTCCTTGATGTTGATCGGGAACACCAGCGGCCAGTCGGCGTCGTTGTTGACCGCGTCCATGAAGCCGTCGGTGATCAGCAGCGACAGGTTGAACTGGCGCAGGCGGCCGTCCTCGCGCTTGGCGCGGATGAAGTCCTTCACGTCCGGGTGCGACACGTCGAAGGTGCCCATCTGCGCGCCGCGACGGCCACCGGCCGAGGACACGGTGAAGCACATCTTGTCGTAGATATCCATGAAGGACATCGGGCCGGAGGTGTAGGCGCCGGCACCGGCGACGAACGCACCGCGCGGACGCAGGGTGCTGAACTCATAGCCGATGCCGCAGCCGGCCTTCAGGGTCAGGCCCGCTTCGTGGACCTTCTCCAGGATGCCGTCCATCGAGTCGGTGATGGTGCCCGAGACGGTGCAGTTGATGGTGCTGGTGGCCGGCTTGTGTTCCTGCGCACCGGCATTGGAGGTGATGCGGCCGGCCGGGATCGCGCCGCGGCGCAGCGCCCAGGCGAAGCGCTCATACCAGTAGGCGCGCTTCTCGTCGGTGGCTTCGGCGTCGGCCAGGGCACGGGCCACGCGCTTGTAGGTGCCATCGATGTCCGCATCCAGCGCTTCGCCTGCCTTGGTCGTGAGGCGGTACTTCTTCTCCCAGATGTCCTGCGAGGCAGGTTGCAGGGGAATCAGGTCCGACTTGGTTTGATTGCTGACCACTTCCAGACGCACCGTACTCATGATTGTGGAAACTCTCCTGGGGCACCTTGCGGTGCGTTTGTTCTTTACCCCGGCGGGCCGGGCTGCAACGACGACGACGCGCAGGCGCGTGCTTACGCGCCTGCTGGCGGGATGGGATCGAGCCGGGGACTGCCGGTGTTCTGCATCACTGTCGCGGTCATTGCACGCCTTCCGTTGGGGTGCTTGCACCCCGAGCACTAACCCTACTGCTTGGGGACGTTTTTCACACCAACCCAACATCTAGTGGCTGATGGCCCGACCAAGCTTACCCACCGCCGGGGTGTTGTCAAACGAAAAATATGCATCTGGACTATTGCAATCCGTGCAGCCCGCACCGGCCCTGCGATTGCGGCGATGCAGAAAATTTCATTGTTGATTTAGGCGCCTGCGGCCACACTCCTGTTCAGCAATCCGTCCCACCCCGGGCCGCCCTCCGGCGCCCCTGCATGGAACCTTCCGGCTTATGCGACCGATCCCGACCCTGCTGACCCTGGCCCTGGCCGCCGCCTTCGGCGGCTTCACCGCCACCGCCATCAACGCCCACCTGGACAACCGCGCCGACGCGGCCACCCCCATCGCCAGCGTGGTACCCGCCACCGCCGCCCTGCCGGCCTCGGTCGCCGGCCAGCCGGTGCCATCGCTGGCGCCCATGCTGGAACAGGCCATGCCGGCGGTGGTCAGCGTCAACACCAAGCAGGTGGTGCGGGTGCGCAACCCGTTCTTCGACGACCCGTTCTTCCGCCGCCTGTTCCCGCAGGTGCCGCAGGAGCGCATCAACGAGTCGCTGGGCTCGGGCGTGATCATCGACGCGGCCAAGGGCCTGGTGCTGACCAACCACCACGTCATCGACAACGCCGACGACGTGCGCGTGACCCTGGCCGACGGCCGCACCGTGCAGGCCGAGTTCATCGGCTCGGACCCGGACACCGACATCGCGCTGATCCGCATCCCGGCCGAGAAGCTCACCGCGCTGCCGCTGGGCAACAGCGACCAGCTGCGCGTGGGTGACTTCGTGGTCGCCATCGGCAACCCGTTCGGCTTCAGCCAGACCGTCACCTCGGGCATCGTCTCGGCGGTGGGCCGCAGCGGCATCCGCGGGCTGGGCTACCAGAACTTCATCCAGACCGACGCCTCGATCAACCCGGGCAACTCCGGCGGCGCGCTGGTCAACCTGGCCGGCCAGCTGGTCGGCATCAACACCGCCAGCTTCAACCCGCAGGGCAGCATGGCCGGCAACATCGGCCTGGGCCTGGCCATTCCGTCCAACCTGGCGCGCGACGTGGTCGAGCAGCTGGTCACCAAGGGCGTGGTGGTGCGCGGCACGCTGGGCGTGGAAACCCAGAACCTGACCCCGCAGATCGCCCAGGGTCTTGGCCTGGCCGAAGCCCGCGGTGCACTGGTCACGCGCGTGCTGGCCGGTTCCGGCGCGGCCGCGGCCGGGCTCAAGGCCGGTGACGTGGTGCTGTCGATCAACGGCCAGCGCGTGGACAACGCGCAGGCGCTGCACAACTTCGAAGGCCTCTCCACGGTCGGCCGCACCGTGGACCTGGACATCCGCCGCGACGGCAAGCCGCTGCAGCTCAAGGCCACGCTGAAGGAACAACCGCGCGCGCTCACCGGCGACATGCTCGACCCGCGCCTGTCCGGCGCCACCTTCGCCGACCTGCCCGAGTCGCTGCGCCAGTCCGGCCTCAACGGCGTGCTGGTCAGTGACGTGGCGCGCGGCAGCCGCGCGGCGCAGTCCGGGCTGGCCAGCGGCGATGTGATCGTGGCCGCCAGCAGCGGCGAGTTCACCGACCTGGCCAGCTGGCGCGCCAGCTTCAGCCCGCGCCCGCAGCAGCTGGTGCTGAGCGTGCGCCGCGGCAACGGGGGCGGCCAGTTGTTGATGCGATGATGCCGGCGTGAGGCCGGTTTGGCCCGGCGTAACGTTCCTTACACCGCAGTACTGTTATTTGTTGCTATCTGCTGCAACCCGCGCGCCGCACGCCGGCGCACCCGCTGAAACCAGGAGATCACGATGAGCCCCACCAATACCGAGAACATGAAGGAACACCTGGGCGAGGCTGGCGCACACCTGAAGTCCGCCGCCGCCGCCGCCGGTTCGGCTGTCAAGGGCGCCACCGGTGCCGCCGCCGACGAACTGCGCCTTGGCAAGGCCAACATGAAGGCCGAGCTGTCCGACAGCGCGCTGTCCGGCCTGGCCGCCGCCGAACTGGGCGGTGCCGCCGCCAAGGAACAGGTCGATGCACTGATGGACAAGGGCAAGGACCTGATCGACAGCGCCGCCGACCTGATCCGCGAGCGTCCGCTGGCCTCCTTCGGCGTGGCCTTCGCCGCCGGCTGGATCATCGCCAAGCTCGCCCGCAGCAACGACTGACCGGCGTGAGCGAAGCCGCAACACCGCCACCGGAAGAACAGCCCACCCCGGATCCCAAGCCGGGGCTGGAAGAAAGCATCCGCCAGGTCGGCGCCGCCGGCCGGCAGACGCTGGATTCGGCGTCGGACACGCTGCGCTCACTGCGACGGTTGGCCTCGGCCGACCTGGCATTGGCCCGCAGCGCGTTCGGCCGGGCGCTGGCCTGGAGCGGCGTGGCGATCGTCTTCGGCGCCTCGGCGTGGCTGCTGCTGGCGGCCACGCTGGTGGCCCTGCTGCAGTACCTGGGGCTGTCGCTGTTCGTCGCGCTGCTGATACCCACCCTGGCCAGCCTCCTCGTCACCGGCTACGCCATCTGGCGGGTGTCCTACTTCTTCCACCACACCGGCATGCACGCCACCCGCCGCCAGCTTTCGCGCATGGGCCTGTTCGACGAGCCCAGCGACGAGGATCCGGATGCCGACGTGAAGGTACCGGGGGAGAACACGCCATGAAGTTCGAAGCCCTGCAGCGTCGCGTGCGCCGCGCCGAAGCCGTGGTGCAGGTCCGCGGCGAGGAGACCACGCAGCGCTGGGATGCACTCAACCAGGCCTGGCGCAGCGCGTGGACGCCGGGCCGCATCGTCGTGGTCGGCCTGGCCGGCGGCTTCCTGGCCGGCAAGCTGGAACCCGGCGGTGCGTTCAGCGGTGCCCGCTGGCTGCAGATGATCGGCTCGGTCTCCGGGCTGGTCGCTTCGGCGCAGGCATCGGTGGCCTCGTTCGCCGCGGCGGCGGCAGGCATGGCCGCCGCGCAGGCGTCCGATGCCGCCGACGAGGCCGAGCAGGCCGCCGACGAAACCGCCGGACCGGCGGCCGCCGAGCCGGCACCGGCCCGCCCGCGCAACGCGGCCCAACCCGGGCCCGCCGAAGCCGCGACGGAGCTGTCAGAATCCTGACCCGGGCCCGGCCTCACGCCGCGCCCTCCCGTCTGCCGGAGCGTCGCCTGCATGTCCGAGCCCCTGTTCGAGCCGTCACCGCAACCGGCGGCACCCGCGCCACTGCCGCCACGCCCGCGTGCCTCCACCGCCCTGGTGGTACTGGCCACGCTGGCCGTCGGCTACACGCTGTGGGCGGCACAGACGGTGATCCTGCCGGTGCTGCTGGCCGCGTTCCTAGCGCTGGTCGGCAACCCCATCATCCGCCTGCTGCAGAAGCTGCGCCTGCCACGCTTCCTGGCCGCGCTGCTGGTGCTGCTGCTCGGCCTGGCCGGCAGCGTGGCGCTGGCGGTGCAGCTGGCCGGGCCGGCTACCGATTGGGTACAGCAGGCCCCGCAGCAGATGCGGCAGATCTCACGCCAGGTACAGGCGCTGGTCAAGCCGGTGCAGCAGGCCAACCAGGCCGCCGAAAGCTTTGCCCGCGCCGCCGGCGGCGAAGGCAACCGCAAGGTGCAGGTGGTCCGCACCCAGCTCGATGACCCGTACAAGGCGCTGGTGCGCACCCCCAAGCTGGCCGCCTCGGCGCTGGCGGTGGTGCTGCTGACGCTGTTCTTCATGATCTACGGGCAGAGCCTGCAGCGGCACGTGATCGACCTGCTGCCCAACCGCCAGCAGAAGCGCTTCACCGCCGACATCCTGCGGTCGATGGAGCGCGAGATCTCGCGCTACGTGCTGACCATCACCGTCATCAACATCGCCCTGGGGCTGGTGCTGTCCGGCGTGCTGATGCTGCTGGGCATCGGCCTGTCCGAGGCACTGCTGTGGGGCACGGTGGCGGCGCTGCTCAACTTCGCCCCCTACGTGGGCCCGCTGATCGGCATCGCGCTGATGCTGCTGGTGGGCTTTGTGATGTTCGACGACCCGCTCACCGCCTGTCTGCCGGCGCTGAGCTACCTGGCCCTGCACACGCTGGAGGGGCAGTTGGTCACGCCCATCGTGCTGGGCCGCAGCATGGCGATCTCGCCGTTGATGCTGATCCTGGCGCTGATGCTGTTCGGCTGGCTGTGGGGCATCGTCGGCCTGCTGCTGGCCGTGCCGCTGCTGGTCTGCGTGAAGCTGGTGCTCAGCCGCGTGGACGGCATGCAGGGCTGGGCCCGGCTGCTCGAATAGCCTGAAGCCGTGAGGGCCAGCGCGGCGGGCTTGCCGTAAAATGGCGCGGTGAACTTTCCTGTCCTAGCCATCACCCTCGACCTGGACGACACACTCTGGCCCTTCGCGCCCATCGGCGCGCGCATCGACCAGGTGCTGCACGACTGGATGCTCGAGCACAGCCCCGCCACCGCAGCGATGTATCCGGTGGCGGCCATGCGCGAACTGCGCGAACGCTCTTTCCGCGACAACCCGCACCTGCACTACGACCTGAGCGCCCTGCGGCGGCTGACCCTGGCCGAAGCGCTGGAGAACAGCGGGGCCAGCCCGGCGCTGCTGGAGCCGGCCTACGAGGCATTCTACGCGGCGCGCAACCAGGTGACCTTCTACCCCGACGCGCTGGAGGCGCTGCGTCGCATCGCCGCGCGCGTGCCGGTGGCAGCGGTCAGCAACGGCAACGCCGACCTGCAGCGCATCGGCATCGGCGAGCTGTTCGCCTTCCAACTGGGCTCGCGCGAGTTCGGCGCGGCCAAGCCGGACCCGGGCATCTTCCACGCGGCCTGCCAGAGGCTGGGCGTGGCGCATGCGCAGGTGCTGCACGTGGGCGACCACGCCGAGATGGACGTGGCCGGCGCGATGCGCGCGGGCCTGCGCGGCTGCTGGATCAACCGCGAAGCACATGCATGGACCCATCAGGAACTGCAGCCAGACCTGCAGTTCGACACCCTGACCGGACTGGCCGACTGGCTGGATGCCAACGCATCCACGCCGCGCTGAGCCGACGGCCGCCATCCGATACGAGACAGACATGACCCCGATCAACGGCTTCACTACCGACACCGCCAACGCCCTGCCGCTGTACGTGCTCGACCGCGACGGCTTCGCCGCATGGGCGGCCACCCAGCCGCCCGCCGTGCAGGCCTGGCTGGCCAGCCAGCAGTTCAACGCCGCGGCCAACAGCGTGGCCCTGTTGCCGGGCAGCAACGGCATCGCCGGCGCGGTGCTGGGCGTGGGCGACCGCGCCGATGCCTATGCCTACGCGCATGGCCCATTCGCGCTGCCGGCCGGCACCACCTGGCAGCTGGCCAATGAACTGGATGCGGCCAGCATCACCACCCTGCAGCTCGGCTGGGGCCTGGGCAGCTACCGCTTCGCACGCTACCGCAAGCCGGCGCGCGCGCCGGCACAGCTGGTCGCCAGCCCCGCGCAGGAAGTGCTGGACGTGGTCACCGCCTGCCTGCGCGTGCGTGACTGGGTCAACACGCCCACCGAGGACATGGGCCCGCAGCAGCTGGAAGACGCCGCGCGCGAACTGGCCGACGCCCACGGCGGCGCGCTGGAAGTGATCGCCGGCGACGAATTGCTGGAAATGAACTTCCCGACCATCCACGCCGTCGGCCGCGCCTCGCACCGGGCGCCGCGCCTGATCGTGCTGCGCTGGGGCAAGGACGATGCGCCGCACCTGGCGCTGGTCGGCAAGGGCGTGTGCTTCGACACCGGCGGGCTGGACCTGAAGCCGGCCGACGGCATGCGCAACATGAAGAAGGACATGGGCGGTGCCGCACATGCACTGGCGCTGGCCGGGCTGGTGATGGCGCAGCAGCTGCCGGTGCGGCTGACGCTGGTGGTGCCGGCGGTGGAGAACGCGGTGGGCCCGGATGCCTTCCGTCCGGGCGAGGTGATCACCACGCGCAAGGGCATCACCGTGGAGATCGACAACACCGACGCCGAAGGCCGCCTGATCCTGTGCGACGCGCTGACCTACGCCAGCGAGCAGCAGCCGGAGGCGATCATCGATTTCGCCACGCTCACCGGTGCGGCCCGCATCGCGCTGGGCCCGGACCTGCCGGCGCTGTTCTCCAACAACGACACGCTGGCCAACCAGTGGCTGCAGGCCGGCGACGCCACCCGCGACCCGCTGTGGCGCATGCCGCTGTGGCGCCCGTACCTGCGCTACCTCAACAGCGGCATCGCCGACCTGGCCAATTCCGGCTCGCGCATGGCCGGCTCGGTCACCGCCGCGTTGTACCTGGAGCGCTTCATCAACGACGGCCAGGTCTGGGCGCACCTGGACGTGTACGCCTGGAACGACGGCGAACGCCCGGGCCGTCCGGCCGGCGGCGAAGCCCTGGCCCTGCGTTCGGCCTGGGCGATGCTGAAGGCGCGCTACGCCTGAGCTGGAGCCGGGCATTCCCCGGCCTTCGGTTGAAGCCACGGATCCCCGCCTCGGCGGGGATTCGTCGTTTCGGCAAATGTTGGCGAAAAAGTGAATATTCGCCCGACGGATTTTCTGACAGCATCCCTGCGTCGCCCACCCACACGCATCGTGAAGGCAGGAACCCCGTCATGTCGCTTTTCGGCAATACCCGCGCCGCCCGTTCGCCGCTGCCATGGATCGCGCTGATCGCGTTGATCGTCGGCCTGCTGGCACTGGCCTTCGCCTGGCTGGCCGGCTGGATCGGCCGCGACCGCGCCACCGCCCAGGCCTTCACTGACAGCATCGAAGCCACCGGGCCGGCGCATCCGGGCTTCCGCCGTGCGCATGCCAAGGGCATGTGCGTGCAAGGCACCTTCCAGGGCACGCCGGAAGGCGCGGCACTGAGTTCGGCCCGCGTGTTCGCGCAACCGCAGGTGCCGGTGCTGGGCCGCCTGTCGATCGGCGGTGGTGACCCGCACGGCGCCGACGCCAACGCGCGCGTTCGCAGCATGGCGCTGCAGCTGATCAGCGATGACGGGCAGGAATGGCGCACGGCGATGAACAGCTTCCCGTTCTTCGCCGTGCCCACGCCCGAGGCCTTCCTCGAACAGACCCGTGCCGGCATCCCCGATCAGGCCACCGGCAAACCGGACCCGGCGAAGATGGCCGCGGTGCAGGCGAAGTACCCGTCGGCACGTGCGTTCGGGCAGTGGGCCAGGACCGCGCCGTGGTCCAACAGCTGGGCCAACACCGACTACAACGGGGTCAACAGCTTCCGCTTCATCGCCGCCGACGGCAGCGAGCACTTCGTGCGCTGGAGCATGCGCCCACAGGCACCGTTCGTGGAGATGACGCCGGAACAACGCGCGCAGGCCGGGCTGGATTACCTGGCCGACGAATTCCAGCAACGGCTGGCGCTGGGCCCGGTGCGCTGGGACATGTGGGTGACCCTGGCCGAGGCCGGCGACCCGGTCGATGATCCCTCGCAGGTGTGGCCCGGGCAGCGCCGCCAGGTCAAGGTCGGCACGCTCAGCCTGACCTCGATGCAGGCGCAGGCCGACGGCGCCTGCCGCGACCTCAACTACGACCCGTTGATCCTGCCGCGTGGCATCAAGGGTTCCGATGACCCGATTCTGGCCGCGCGCTCAGCGGTGTATTCGCAGTCATTCAACCGCCGCGAGCGCGAGATCGCCGGCGGCAAGGCAACCGACGCCACCGGCAAGGAAGGTGCACGATGAGCCGCGACGCAGGCCACTTCAACCTCACTGCCCGCGTTCTGCACTGGCTGATGGCGGCGATGATCCTGACCATGCTGTTCGTCGGCGTGAGCATGGTCGCCTCGCTGCACTGGCGCCCGGTGCTGATCGACCTGCACCGCCCGCTCGGCATCGCGATCCTGCTGCTGGCACTGGTGCGCCTGTACAACCGCCTGCGCCACCGGCCGCCACCGCTGCCGGCTGACCTGCCGGCGTGGCAGGCCGCCGCCGCACATGCGTCGCATTGGCTGTTGTACGGGTTGATGCTGGCGATGCCGTTGATCGGCTGGTCGATGCTGTCGGCGGGCGGTTACCCGATCGTGATGTGGTCGGGCCTGAACCTGCCACCGATCGCCCCGCACGATCCGGCCCTGTACGCCGCGTTGCGCAACGCGCACAGCCTGCTGGCCTACGTGTTGTTCGCCACCGTGCTCGGGCATCTGTCGGCGGCGCTGTTCCACCTGTGGGTGCGCCGCGACGGCGTGTTCCAGGCGATGGCGCGCGGCAAGCCGCATTGAATCTCGTAGGGGCGGCCTTGGTCGCGAAGCCAGTGTCGTCGGATGACGCAGGCATTCCCGGCTTCGCGGCCGAAGCCGCTCCTGCGGTTACAGCCAGCCTTTCTGGCGGGCCAGGCGATGGGCCTCTATGCGGTTGGCCACGCCCAGCTTGCCGATGCATTCGGACAGGTAGTTGCGCACGGTGCCGTGTGACAGGCCAAGCTGCTCGGCGATCTCGTTGGCCGAACGGCCTTCGCCGGCCAACCGCAGCACCTGGCGTTCGCGGTCATTGAGCGGGTCCGCCTCGGACCACGCTTCCATCGCCAGTTGCGGATCGATCGCACGGCCACCGCGCTGCACCTGCCGCAAGGCCTCGGCCAACTTTTCGGCCGGCGAATCCTTCAGCAGGTAGCCCTGCACCCCGGCATCCAGCGCGCGCCGCAGGAAACCACTGCGCGCGAAGGTGGTGACGATCACCACTTTCACCGGCAGCTGGTGGCGCTGCACGCGCTGGGCCAGTTCCAGCCCGGTGAGGTTGGGCATCTCGATGTCGGTGACGAGCACGTCGGGGGCAAGCCGCTGCAGTTCGCGCCAGGCCACTTCGCCATCGGCGGCCGCGCCGACCACTTCCAGGTCGGCTTCCAGGTTGAGCAGCGCCGACAACGCACCGCGCACCATCGCCTGGTCCTCGGCCAACAGGATGCGGATCATGCGCGTGCTCCGTCGGGCAGGGGGTTGTCGTGCCGCGTGGCAAGCGCCGCATGGTCGATGGAGGCCGTGGTCACGCCGTTGACGGGGATGCGCACCTCCAGCCGCGTGCCGTGCGAGCGTGGCGAATCAATCGCCAGCGTGCCGCCCATGGCTTCCACCCGCTCGCGCATGCCGGCGAGCCCGTTGCCGTTGGCCGAGACGCCGCCGCGCCCGTCGTCCACCACTTCCAGCACCACCGCATTGCCCTCGCTGCGCACCGCGATCATGGCCTCGTTGGCCTGGGCATGGCGCGCGATGTTGGTGACCGCTTCGCGCAGGATCATCGCCAGCCCGGATTCGATCCATGCCGGCATCGCCGGCGGCGGGCTGTAACGCAGGTGTACCCGCGAGGATTCCAGCAGCAGGTGCGCCGATGCCAGCTCGGCAGCGAGGTCGGCGGCGCGGAAGCCGGTCACCGCGCTGCGCACCTGCGCCAGCGCGTCGCGGGCGATCTGCTCGGCTTCGGCCAGCTCGATGCGCGAGCGCTCCGCATCACGGTCGAACAGCTTGCGCGACAGCTCCAGCTTCAGGGTGATCAGCGACAGGGTGTGCCCCAGCAGGTCGTGCAGGTCGCGGCCGATGCGCTCGCGTTCGGCGGTGGCCGCCAGGCGCCGTACTTCCTCGTGCGACAACCGCAGCGCCGCATCCTTCTCCTGGCCGGAACGCTCACCGCTGACGATCAGGCCGATGATGATCGACAACACCGGCACCCACGCGATCGCCTGCCACGGGTAGCCGATCCACGAGGTCTGCGCCACGAACACCGCGTTCAACGCCAGCAGCTCGACCAGGTAGCGCGTGGTGGAGATGCAGCGGTTGATGCGCAACCCCACGCAACCGAACACGAAGTAGCTGATGGCCGAGGGATACACGCCCAGCAGCGAGATCCCCAGCACCACCATGCCGATGGCGAAGATCGCCACGTGACGGCGCGAGGACAACAGGGTCATCACGTACAGCAGCACGAACACCGGGTAGGACGCCAACGTGATCCCTGCCCAGCGCCACGTGTAGCCGCCGGCGAACAACGGCGTGATGAACACCCACACCGTCCACAGCAGGTGGATCGCATCCAGCCATGGCCACCGGCCGATCTTGATGTTGTCGGCCACCACCGAATCCGGTGCCGGTCTGAGCCAGGCGGGCAGGGTGCGGGACATCAGCGGGTGACTCCGGTTGCAGTGCGGCCCATGATGCCATCAGCCATAACGGCGCAGGCGCCAGGCGGCCAGGGTGGCCACCACCACGGTGAACAGGCCCAGCCACGCCGCATGCGGCCATGCGCTGCCCGTATCGAAGCCGATGGCCGACTGGGCCAGCATGTTCAGGTGGTGGCTGGGCCAGACCGGGGCGAGGCTGCGCAGGACCGGCGGCAGCATCGACAACGGGAACCACAGCCCCGACAGCAACGCCATCGGCAGGTACAGCAGGTTGACCAGTGCCGGCGCGGCATCCCCTTTCACCCACGTGCCCATCAGCAGGCCCAGCGCGCAGAACGGCAACGCGCCGAGCACGCAGCTCAGCGTCAGGCGCAGCATCTGCACCGGCGCCAGTGACACGCCGGCGACCAGCACCGCCAGCACCTGCAGCAGCACCACGATCGCCAGCGCCATCAGCATGGCCATGGTCATCTTGCCGAGCAGATACGCCGCCGGGGGCATCGGCAGCGCACGCTTGAGCGTGAGCAGCCCATTGCCGCGCTCCAGCGCCAGCGACACCCCGAAGCCGAACAGCCCCGGCGCCATCACCCCGAAGGTGGCATAGGTGCCGAGCAGGAAGCGCGGCCCATCGGCACCCCGGCCCAGACCCAGCACCACGGCGAACATCAGGTAGAAGGTGGCCGGGAACAGCATCGTCGGCAGCACGAAGCCCGGGCTGCGCAGGTAACGCAGGCATTCGGCCCGTGCCTCCTGCAGGTAGGCGCCGAGCACGCGGCGGCCGGACATGCGGGCGCCTGCCAGGAGCGCGGAGGAAGTGGTGTTCATCAGGCGGCCTGCGGTTGGGGATCGGTGAGATCGCGGAAGGCTTCTTCCAGGCCGGCCGGCTTGACCTCCAGCGCGGACAGGTCCGGGTCGGCGGCCAGCAGCCGTCGCACCACCGCCTCCACCTGGTCGCAGGCCAGGTGCAGGCGCTCCCCGTCACGCTGCGCCTGGCGCACGCCCGGCCAGCGACGTACCTGGGCGACGTCCAGCCGTGACTGGCACCGCACCGCGCGGACCAGCACGCGGGCGCGCAGCGCATCCACGCTGCCATCGCTGACCACCCGGCCGCGCAGCATCACGCAGATGCGGTCGGCCAGCCGCTCGGCCTCTTCCAGGTAATGCGTGGTGAGCACCATGGCGGTGCCCTCGCCCACCAGCGTGCGCACCGTGTCCCACAGCTGCTGGCGCGCCGGCACGTCCAGGCCGACGGTGGGTTCGTCCAGGAACAGCAGGCGCGGCCGGCCGCAGATGGCCAACGCGAACTGCACCCGCCGTTGCTGGCCGCCGGAGAGCCTGCCGTAAGGACGGCGCAACAGGTCTTCGATGCCGGCCAACGCGGCACTGTCGGCCAGTGGCCGCGGTGCCGGGTAGTAGCTGGCTGACAGCCGCAGCAGTTCCTGCACGGTGAGCGTTTCCGGCAGCGCCGCGTCCTGCAGCATCACGCCGATGCGGCGACGTGCCGACAGCTGCTGCGGGTGCTCCCCGAACAGGGTGACCTGGCCGGCATCGGCCCGCAGCAGGCCCAGCAACAGGCCGATGGTGGTGGTCTTGCCGGCGCCATTGGGCCCGAGCAGGGCCAGCACCTGCCCGGCATGCAGGTCCAGGTCCACGCCCTCCAACGCCGCCAACGTGCCGTAGCGCTTGTACACGCCACGCAGGCTGGCCAGTACCTCGTTGCCCTGCGTCATCGCGATCCGCTCCTGGTGGGAATGGCGCCACGTTAGGCGCGGCATCGGCCTGGCAGCAGTCACGCCGGTCAGGCAAAGCGGGTGACACCCGTCACCTGCGCGGCCCCCGGCGCCTGTCTAGAATCGGCCACATGCCACGACGCACCGGTCGTGGTGGTTTGGGGTACCTTCGGTCACATTTCCCGCCACGCGCCGTCCTTTCCTACATGAATGCCTCCGCTGAACTGCTGAAAGAACTCCGCATCGACCGCTCGGCCGCCCCGCCGCCGCGCGGCCCTTCCCCGTCCCGCCGCTGGCTGTGGGTAGTGATCGGGCTGGTCCTGGTGCTGCTGGCGGCACTGGCCGTGGGCATGCTCGCCCGCGGCAAGCCGGCCGCGACGGTGGAGACCGCGCCGGTGGTGGCGATGAGCCAGGGCGGCGGCAGCAATGCCGTGCTGGATGCCAGCGGCTACGTCGTGGCCCGGCGCATGGCCACCGTCTCGGCCAAGATCACCGGCAAGGTGCGCGAGGTGATGATCGAGGAAGGCATGCGGGTGGAGGAAGGCCAGGTGATGGCCACCCTGGACCCCATCGACGCCAACGCTCAGCGCAGCCTCAACGCCGCGCAGCTGGACGCGGCGCGCAGCCAGATCGGCGGCCTGCAGGCGCAGCTGCGCCAGGCCGATGCCGAGGCCACGCGCCTGCAGGCATTGGTCGGCCAGCAGCTGGTGTCGCGCTCGCAGTACGACCAGGCCGTCGCCGCCCGCGACAGCCTGCGCGCGCAGCTGCTGACCGCCCAGCACAACGCCAAGGTGGCGGTGGATGCATTGGCCATCGCCGACCTGGGCGTGGACAACAACATCGTGCGTGCGCCATTCACCGGCGTGGTCACCGCCAAGGCCGCGCAGCCGGGCGAGATCGTCTCGCCGCTGTCGGCCGGTGGCGGCTTCACCCGCACCGGCATCGGCACCATCGTCGACATGGATTCACTGGAGGTGGAGGTCGAGGTGGGCGAGGCCTTCATCGGCCGCGTGCAGCCGAAGATGCCGGTGGAGACGGTGCTCAACGCCTACCAGGACTGGAAGATCCCCGGCGAGGTGATCGCCATCATCCCGACCGCCGACCGTGGCAAGGCAACGGTGAAGGTGCGCGTGGCGCTGGGCGTGAAGGACCCGCGCATCGTGCCGGAGATGGGCGTGCGGGTGAGTTTCCTGGAGAAGGCGGCACCGGCCGATGCGCAGGCCCCGAAGGGCGTCCGCGTGCCGGCCACGGCCATCACGCAGCGCGACGGCAAGCCGGTGGCATTCGTGTTGCAGGCCGACGACAAGGTGCAGCAGCAGGTGCTGCAGGTCGGCGAAGCCCTGAACAAGGACAAGCAGGTGTTGGCCGGCCTGAGTGCCGGCCAGACGGTGGTGGTGAACCCGCCGGACACCCTGAAGGATGGCGACAAGGTGGCATTGGATGGCGCGCAGAAGTAAGCAGGCGGCGCGACGCTGATGTCATGTAGCACATGGCAGTAACCAAGCGCGGTAAAGCCAGCTGCTGTTGATCGCATAGTTGCTTCGGTTGTTGCAGTTGTTGTTGCAGTTGCTTCTTCCCCTGCGCGAAGCGTAGGGAAGGGCCAGGGAGGGGTGTCGTTGCTTTGGCTTTGGCTTTGGCTTTGGCTTTGGCTGTTGCTGTTGCCCTACCCGGGCCCCTTCCGCAGCGACGGAGCTGACGGAGAGGACCCCGCAGGGGCGGCGTGCATGGATGCACGTCGTTTTTCGACGGGACAGGGATGTCCCGTCGAAAAATCCCGGCAGCGTAGTGGACCTGTAGCGCGCAGCGCGGAAGGCGCGTAGGCAGGGTGTGCTTTCTTTGCGCCAGGTTTCTTTGCACAAGCAAAGAAAGGTGGCTCGCGCCCCTATGGGGCACGAAAGCTGTTGCTGTTGCTTGTGCTCCTAGAGCAACAGCAAGGTCAAGAGCTTTCACTCCCCTTCGGGGAGCGAGTTACTTTTCTTTGCTTGTGCAAAGAAAAGCTAACCAAAAGAAAGCACACCCTGCCTCCGCGCCCACGCCGCTACGCGACGCGGGTCCACTCCGCCGGCAGGATTTTTCGACGGGACATCCCTGTCCCGTCGAAAAACGACGCACATCCCTGTGCGTCGCCCCATTCGGGGTCTTGTCTGCCAGCTCCGTCGCTGCGGAAGGGAACCCGGCACGGCAACAGCAACAACCAAAGCCAAAGCAACGGCACCCCTCCCTGGCCCTCCCCTTGCCTTTGGCAAAGGGAGGGGAAGAAGCAACGGCAACTGCAACGGCAACTGCAACAGCTGCCCTCACCCCTGCCCCTCTCCCGCAGGACGGGAGAGGGGATGCCAATCACCATCGCTGACCCAACCCGCTCCACTGCTGCCTACATCCGCTCCGCTGCTGCCCACATCCACTTCACTGCTGCCGACGCCCACTCCACCGCTGAGGACCACCCATGAGCACCCTCGTCTCCCTGCGCAACATCACCAAGACCTACCAGCGTGGACCGGAAAAGGTACAGGTCCTGCACGGCATCGACCTGGACATCGAACGCGGGGACTTCGTCGCCCTGATGGGACCGTCCGGCTCCGGCAAGACCACCCTGCTCAACCTCATCGGCGGCCTGGATACCCCCAGCGGCGGCGAGATCAACATCGAAGACCAGCGCATCGACCGGCTCAGCGCCGGACAACTGTCCACCTGGCGCAGCCACCACGTCGGCTTCGTGTTCCAGTTCTATAACCTCATGCCCATGCTCACCGCGCAGAAGAACGTGGAACTGCCGCTGCTGCTGACCAACCTCAGCGCTGCCGACCGCAAGCGTCGCGCGCAGATCGCGCTCACCCTGGTCGGCCTGGCCGAACGCCGTGACCACCGCCCCAACGAACTGTCCGGCGGCCAGCAGCAGCGCGTGGCCATCGCCCGTGCCATCGTCTCCGACCCCACCTTCCTGATCTGCGACGAACCCACCGGTGACCTCGACCGCCAGAGCGCGGAGGAAGTGCTGGGCCTGCTGCAGCTGCTCAACCGCGAACACGGCAAGACCATCATCATGGTCACCCACGACCCCAAGGCCGCCGATTACGCCACCCACACCGTGCATCTGGACAAGGGCGAGCTGGTCGACGCCCCCGTGCACTGAGGAGCGCGACCATGAAGTATTTTTCACTGGTATGGGCGCAGCTGTTCCGCAGCCGCACACGCACGTTGTTCACGCTGCTCTCCATCGTTACGGCCTTTCTGCTGTTCGGCATGCTGGATTCGGTGCGCGTGGCCTTCAACAGCGGCGGCAGCAGCGTGGCCGGCGCCAATCGCCTGATTGTCTCCTCGCGTTTGTCGATCACCCAGTCCCTTCCCATCCGCCTGGAATCACAGATCCGTCAGGTGGAAGGCGTGCGCGACATCACCTACGGCATGTGGTTCGGCGGCATCTATCAGGATCCGAAGAACTTCTTCGCCAACTTCTCGGTGGCGCCGAACTATTTCGACGTCTATAGCGAATTCGAGATCCCCAAGGCACAGCTGGAAGCCTTCCGCACTACCCGCACCGGCGCCATCGTCGGTGAAACGCTGGCCAAGGAGTTCGGCTGGAAGATCGGCGACACGATCCCGTTGCAGGCCACCATCTTCCCGCGTGGCGGCAGCAATGACTGGCCGCTGCAGATGGTGGGGACGTTCCGCTCCAAGGACCGTGCCGTAGCCAACAACGAGGAACGCCAGTTGATGATGAACTGGAAGTACTTCGACGAATCCAACGACTACATCAAGAACCAGGTCAGCTGGTACACGGTGACGCTGGACAACCCGGATCAGGCTTCACGGGTCGCGCAGGCCATTGATGCGATCTCGGCCAACTCCGACCACGAAACCAAGAGCCAGTCCGAATCGGCGTTCCAGCAGGCTTTCGTCAAGCAGTTCGCCGACATCGGCATGATCGTCACCTCGATCATGGGCGCGGTGTTCTTCACCCTGCTGCTGCTCACCGGCAACACGATGGCGCAGGCGGTGCGCGAGCGCATCCCGGAACTGGCGGTGCTGAAGACGCTGGGCTTCAAGGACGGCACGGTGCTGATGCTGGTCATGGTGGAAGCGGTGCTGCTGGTCGGTCTTGGTGGCGTCATCGGGCTGGGCCTGGCCGCGCTGGTATTGCCAGGCATGGCCACACAGGCACGCGGAATGCTGCCGCCGCAGGTTCCACTGCAGACCTGGGCGATGGGGGCGGTCCTGATCGTGGTGATCGGGCTGGTGGTGGGCGTGTTGCCGGCACTGCGTGCCAAGCGCCTGAAGATCGTCGACGCATTGGCCGGGCGCTGAGGAGAACGACATGAAGAACTTTCTTTCCAATGCGCTGGTGATCGTGCTGCTGGCCGCCGGCCTGGGCATCTGGATCGCCCTGCCTTGGGTGGGCGTGGCGGTGCTGGTGGTGGTCATCGCCCTGTGGCTGGTGCTGACCCGCAGCGGCCGCCTGGCGCTGGCGGCGACCCGGATCGGGTTGGCCAGCCTGCCGCAGCGCTGGGGGGCGTCGTCGGTGATCGTGATCGGCATCGCCGGCGTGGTCGGCGTGCTGGTGGCGATGCTCGCCATGGGCCAGGGCTTCCAGGCAACGCTGGAGAGCACGGGCGATGACAGCACCGCCATCGTGCTGCGTGGCGGCTCGCAGGCCGAGACCAACTCGGTCATCACCCGCGAGCAGGTGCCGCTGCTGGAAACCCTGCCCGGCGTGGCGCGCGGTGACAACGGCCGTCCGCTGGTGTCGCCGGAGCTTTCGCAGGTGGTCAACCTGACCTCGCGCAGCGACGGCACCGACGTCAACGCGCAGTTCCGTGGCGTCGGCGAGCAGGCCTGGGCGGTGCACGACAAGGTGCACATCGTCGAGGGCCGTGCGTTCGGCACCGGCCTGCGCGAGATCGTCGCCGGCCGCGGGGCGCAGAAGCAGTTCCAGGGACTGGAGGTGGGCAAGACGCTCACGCTCGGCAACCAGGCATGGACGGTGGTGGGCATCTTCGAGTCCGGCGACTCGCACGAGTCCGAGTTGTGGACCGACGCGCAGACGCTAGCCAGTACCTACGACCGCAGTGCGTGGCAGTCGATCAGCATACGGACCGACGGCAAGCAGGGCTTCGAGGCGTTCAAGGCCGCGGTGGCCGCAGACCCGCGACTGAAACTGGATGTGGAAACCACCGCCGAGTACTACCGCAAGCAGGGCGGCGGCCTGAACAAGCTGCTCAAGGTGCTGGGCACGGTGATCGGCGCGATCATGGCGGTGGGCGCGGTGTTTGGCGCGCTCAACACCATGTACGCGGCGGTGGCCACGCGCGCACGGGAGATCGCCACGCTGCGTGCGATCGGTTTCCGCGGCGTACCGGTGGTGACCGCGGTGATGCTGGAAACCATGCTGCTGGCCCTGCTCGGCGGCCTGCTCGGCGGGGTGATCGCCTGGCTGGCCTTCAACAACTTCACCGTGTCCACGCTGGGCAGCAACTTCAGCCAGGTGGTGTTCCAGTTCAAGGTCTCCCCGCCACTGTTGTGGAGCGGCCTGAAGTGGGCGCTGGGCATTGGCCTGGTGGGTGGCCTGTTCCCGGCGCTGCGTGCGGCACGCCTGCCGATCACCACCGCGCTGCGCGAGACCTGAGCCGCGCCGGCACGACAACCCGTCTGCCCGATGAACGCCCACCCGCCACCACGGCAGGTGGGCATGGCGGAAACCCGCCCTTCACGCATCCATCCATTTGGTTCATCATGCGCGCCCGCCGGGTACCCGGCGGGCGGCGTAGCTGTGATGGCAGATGCTGCGTCCCTCCCCCAACGGTGATGCATCTGTCACAGCGCCCAGCCGGGCGCTTTTTTCGTAGTAGGTATAAAGGAAAACCGAAAGAGATGTCTTTGAAGTCGAACCCGCTGCGCACCGCGATCGCCCTGGCGATCGCCGGCAGCTGCACCGCTCCTGCATTCGCGCAGGATGCCAACCAGTCCACCACCACGCTGGACCGCATCGAGATCACCGGTTCGCGCATCCGCCAGGCGAACGTGGAGACGGCCCAGCCGGTCATCGCGCTGACCCGCGCGGAAATCGAGAAGAAGGGCTACGTCAACGTCGCCGACATCCTGCAGGACGTCACCGCCGCCGGCGCACCGTCGCTGAGCCGTGCCTCGGCGTTGTCCTCCGGCCGCGACTATGGCGGCATGTTCGTCAGCCTGCGCAACCTTGGCCCGGAACGCACCCTGGTGCTGATCGACGGCCGCCGCATGGGCGTGAGCGCCGGCGGTTACTCCGACGTCGGCTCGATCCCCTCGGCCATCGTCGAGCGCATTGAAGTGCTAACCGACGGCGCCTCGGCGTTGTACGGCTCCGATGCCATCGCCGGCGTGATCAACGTCATCACCCGCAAGAACTTCGACGGCGGCAACGCCAGCGCCTACGTCGGCCAGTACGGCGAAGGCGATGGCCAGAAGCGCTCCTACAGCGCCAACTTCGGCAAGACCTTCGAGCGCGGCTGGTTCAGCGTCGGCGCCGAGAAGTCCAAGGAAGACCCGGTGCTGGGCGGCGCGCGCGCGTTCACCGCCTACCCGAACGGCCCCTACCACCCCGCTGATGGCCTGAACGGCACCACCGCATGGGGCTCGGTGACGGTAGGCAAGGATGTCCTGAGTGTCGGCCCCGGCGGTGATCCGTCCAAGGTGGAGAATTTCAAGCCGCGTGACCCGGCCACCTATGCCAACACCAAGACCAACATGACCCTGCTCTCCTCGCTGGAGCGCAAGTCCGCCTTCGCCAACGCCGGCTTCCAGATCACCGACGACCTGCGCGTGGTCGCCGACGTGCTGTACAGCGAGCGTGAATCGATCAAGCAGTTGGCCGGCTACCCGTACTCGGTGTCGGCCGCGCAGGCCGCCAATGGCTCGCGCGCCGCGCTTTCGGCCGACAGTGCGTTCAACCACTGGGGCAAGGACGTGCTGTTCTCGCACCGCACCGAGGAGTTCCCGCGCGCGACCAACAACAGCCTGACCACCAAGCGCGCCAGCCTGGGCCTGGAAGGCAGCTTCGAGACCGGTTCGCATCTCTGGGACTGGAACGTCAGCTACATGTACAACCGCAATGAGGGCGAGCGTCGCACCCTGCAGAGCATGTACCAGCCGAACGTGAACCTGGCCGTCGGCCCGTCCTTCATCGACGGCAACGGCGTGGCCCGCTGCGGCAGCGTTGGCAACGTGATCGAAGGCTGCGTGCCGTGGAATCCGCTGGCGCCGATGGGCAGCAACAGCCCCGGCTCGCTCAGCGGCGACCCCGCCGTGCGTGACTACCTGTTCAAGAGCTTCGTCGACGATATCCGCAGCACCACCAAGGTGGTCAGCGCCAACATCTCCGGTTCGCTGTTCACCCTGCCGGCCGGCGACATCATGGCCGCGATGGGCGTGGAGCACCGCACCGAGGAAGCCAGCTACACGCCGGACCTGATGGTGCAGAAGGGCGAGATCGCCGGTACCAGCGGCCTGCCCACGCGCGGTGACTACAAGCTGGACGAGGTCTACCTGGAGCTGCAGGTGCCGCTGCTGGCCGACCTGCCGATGGTGCGCGAGCTGTCGCTGGACCTGGCGGGCCGCTACTCGGACTACGACAACTTCGGCGGCACCACCAACGGCAAGTTCGGCCTGAAGTGGAAGCCGGTCGACACGTTGCTGGTCCGCGCCACCTACGGCACCGGTTTCCGTGCACCGACCGTGGACGACCTGTACGGCGGCACCGTCACCACCCGCGACAGGATCACCGATCCGTGTGACCGCTCCTTCGGCGCCGCCGCACGCAACAGTGAAGTGGCCGCACGCTGCACCGCCGCCGGCATGGGTGCCGACTTCCGCCAGAAGACCGGCGACGGCGAACTGGCCACGACCTCCGGCGTGCAGGCGGTGACTGACTTCACCTCCGGCTCCAATGCCGCACTGAAGCCGGAAACCGCCAAGACCTGGACCGTCGGCCTGGTGTACAGCCCGGACTTCGTCACCGGCCTGGACCTGAGCCTGGACTGGTGGAAGATCCGCATCGACAACGTCATCGTCGGCGAGTCGGCCACGGACATCCTCAACCAGTGCTACGTGCAGGGCATCGCCTCGGCCTGCGACCGCTTCACCCGCTACGCCTCCGGCACCAACAAGGGCCAGGTCAGCGGCATGAACCGTTCGTTGAACAACGCCGGTTACCAGGAAACGGCCGGCTATGACCTGGGTGTCCGCTACCGCCTGCCGGAAATGGCGTTCGGCCAGCTGTCGCTGCGCTGGAACACCACCTACGTGGACTACCTCTCGCGCAAGAGCGACAACGTGGACACCACCCCGGTGGAACAGTTCACCGGCTGGGAAGGCAACTTCCGGGTGCGCTCCAACCTGACCCTGGACTGGCAGAACGGCAACTTCGGCGCGAGCTGGACCACCCGTTACACCTCCAGCATGAAGGAGAAGTGCTCCTACGACCTGGAAGGCGGCCCGGAGTGCAACCTGCCGGACTTCCAGTCGCCGTACACGGACATGCAGCCGAGCCGCAAGCTGGGCTCCAACACCTTCCATGACCTGCAGGTGCGCTATGCCCTGCCGTGGGACGGCACCGTGTCGCTGGGCGTCAACAACGTGTTCAAGCACGAGGGCCCGATCATGTACAGCCAGCCGAACAGCAGCTTCACCTACTACGGTGGCTTCGACATCGGTCGTTTCATGTACATGAAGTACCAGCAGCGCTTCTGATCCAGCAAGGCTGATCCAACGCCCCTCTCCCGTGCCACGGGAGAGGGGTTGGGATGAGGGCCGCCGCAGCCGGTACGCCCCTGCCGCAACCCCAACACCACACAACGGTCATCAGACTGTCATCGCGGTGCGGTAGCTGCGCCGCTGCAATGCCGCTACGGTATGCAGCCTCCCACTTCCGGAATCCCGCCATGCTCCGCTCGCTGGCGCTGGCCGGCGTCTGCGTGATGCTGGCCGGCTTTGCTTTCTCCCACCCTGTCCCCTCGTTGTCGCTGAGTGAACGCCTGGCCGCGCCGGGCGGCACCTCGCCGCTGGTCCCCACCGAACGCATCGATGCGCTGCTCGCGCGCCTACCCCACCACCAGGGCCGCGTCAGCGGTGCCGATGGCGTGGCATTGCATTGGGTGTCGTTCGACCCGGGCGACTACCGGATGGACTACCGCTACCTCGGCAAGGGTGAACGCTTCCCCGAGTTCTCGCTGCAGGCTTCGGCACCGACCACGCATGGCCAACCCGCGCGCGGCACGGTGATCCTGCTGCATGGCTGGATGATGGACGGTGGCTCGCTGCTGCCATGGGCACTGGAGCTGGCCCAGCAGGGCTACCGCACCGTGGCGCTGGACCTGCGCAACCATGGCCGCTCCGGGCACGCACCGTCCGGCTACGGCACCCGCGAGGCCGACGATGTCGTGGCCGCGCTGAAGGCGCTGAAGGCCGAAGGCCAGATCGAAGGCCCGGTACACCTGCTCGGCGTGTCCTACGGCGCGGCCACGGCGATCTTCGCCGCGCGCGAGCTGGGCCCGCAGCTGCGCAGCGTGGTGGCCATGGAATCCTTCGACAATGCCGGCCAGGCGATCCGCACGATGGTGCCGCACATGCTGTCCAAGCCTGCCGAGCGCTGGAGTGATTATGTCGCCCTGCCGCTGGCGCGCTGGCAGTACGGTGGCAAGGGCCTGGACCAGGCCATCGCCGCGGCCGACCGCAAGCTGGGCCTGGACCTGGACCGCGTCGATGTCGGCCAGGCGCTGGCGCAGGTGCCGGCCTGCGTGCTGCTGGTGCATGGCCGCCAGGACGAGCACATCCCGGTCGCGCAGGGCCGCGCCCTGGCGGCTGCCGCACCGCGCGCGCACTACCTGGAAGTGGAAGGCGAGGACCACCTGACCCTGCCGATGCGGCTGGACCGGCTGTCCGGCGTGGTCAACGACTGGTTTGCCGACGCCGGCGAACACGGCCACTGTCCAACGCCCCAGCCGCTGGGTTGACCACCGGCAGGAGCGGCGTTCGCCGCGAAGCCGACAGCGCATCCGCCACGACACACTCCCCCTCCCCAACCCTCCCCCGCTGCGCAAGGGAGGGGGTATTCATGCACTGCTGCTGAAGCGAGACAGCCTGCAATGGCCGCGATGCCTGCAGCAATTGGCGTATCGGCTTCGCGGCTTACGCCGCTCCCACCGCCTTCCTCGCCATTACCCGCGCCCCCTGCGCGCGGCCCGCCAACCGGCCAGCGCGAACACCACCAGCCCGGCCCAGATAAAGGCGAAACCCACCAGCTTGGCCATGCCGAACGGCTCGCGGAACACCAGCACGCCGCACAGGAACTGCAGCGTCGGGCCGATGTACTGCAACAGGCCGACCACGCTCAACGGGATGCGCCGCACGCCGTAGGTGAAGGCGATCAACGGCACCGCGCTGACCGCACCGGAGGCGACCAGCAGCACCAGCGTGCCCCAGCCCCAGGTCCCGGTGAAGCCACCGCCATGCCCGGCCTCGGCCCACAGCACCCAGGCCAATGCCGGCACGAACAGGAACAGGCTTTCCATGCCGATGCCCGACACCGGCTCCACCGCGGTCAGCTTGCGCAGCAGGCCGTACAACGCGAACGAGATCGACAGCCCGATCGCGATCCACGGCACCCGCCCGCCCTGCCAGGTCAGCCAGGCCACGCCCAGCGCGGCCAGGCCCACCGCCAGCCACTGCAGCCGGCCCAACCGCTCGCCCAGCACCACCACGCCCAGCAGCACGCTCAGCAGCGGGTTGATGAAATACCCCAGGCTGGTCTCGACCACGTGCCCGGCATTGACCGCCCAGATGTACAGGCTCCAGTTGAAGCCGATCACCACGCTGGCCAGCCCCAGCAGCCAGAAGGTGCGCGGCACCGCCCAGATCTTCTTCAGCCAGCCCAGGCGCTCGCGCGCGAACAACAGGCTGCACAGCAGCACCGCGCTCCACACGATGCGGTGGGCGATGATCTGGTCCGACGGCACCTGCTTGAGCAGGTGCCAGTACAACGGGAACAAGCCCCAGATGACGAAGGCGAACGTGGTGGCCCACAGGCCATTGCGGTAGTCGGACGAGCTCATGCGCGACGGATCCGGGCAAGGGTGATGACCACGACGCCGGCCAGGATGACCGCCATCGCACCCACATCGGAGGCACTGAAACGCTCCTGCGCGATCCAGATGCCCAGCGCCACCGCGATCACCGGGTTCACGTAGGCGTAGCTGCTGGCCAGCACCGGCCGCACGTTGTGCAGCAGCCACACGTATGCGGTGAACGCGACGATGGAGCCGAACACGGTCAGGTAGCCCACCGACAGCACGCCCTTCACGCTCGGCCAGCCGTTGAAGTGCTCGCCGCGCAGCAGGCCGGCGCAGACCAGGATCACGCCGCCGCACAGCATCTGCCCGGCGGCGGTCATGAACGGCGATGGCAGGTCGCGCCCGCGCGACCAGATCGAGCCGAACGCCCAGCCCAGCGGCGCGATCAGCAGCAGCACCAGGCCGGTCGGCGTGGCGGTCAGGCTGCTGCCGGCATTGAGCCACACCACGCCGGCAAAGCCGATCGCGATGCCCAGCCACTCCCCGCGCGTCACCGTGTCGCCACGGAAGGCCGAGAACAGCGCCATCCACAACGGCACCGAGGCCACCGCCACCGCAGCCAGCCCGGACGACACGTCGCGCTCGGCCAGCACCACCATGCCGTTGCCGAGGAACAGCAGGCATCCGCCCATCACCGCCAGCGTCTTCCATTGCGCACCGGTGGGCGCGGCCACGCCGCGCCAGCGCAGGAACGCGTACAGCAGGCTGCCCGCCAGCACGAAGCGCGTGCCGGCGATCACCGACAGCGGCGGCAACCCGCTTTCCAGCGCCAGGTGGATGCCCAGGTAGGTGGAGCCCCAGACCACGTAGACCAGGAACAATGCCAAGACGACAAGGCCGCTCCGCGGAGCAGCCGACGTGGTTTCAGGTGAAGACATGGGGCAGATACCACCATCAGGGGAACACGGATTCTAGGGCACCGGGCCGCGCGTTATCAGCACGGAAAACGGCATGCTGTTTTCGCCCAGCCCCCCTACCAAGTCATTACATCGCCCAGCGGCGGCTTGCGGTACGGTGGGCGGCGCCCCTCCGTCCGGCACCGGCAACGGAGCGGCCCCGGCCAGCACGCGAGGACATCACCCGACATGAGCACTTCCACCGTCACCCCGGCGCGTTCCGACCATGCCGCACTGCGCCGCTCGATCTCCAACACGCTCAAGGGCTCGGCCGGCAACCTGGTCGAGTGGTACGACGTCTACGTCTACTCGGTGTTCGCGGTCTACTTTGAATCACAGTTCTTCTCGGCCGCTGACAAGAACTCCACGATCTACGTGTGGGCGATCTTCGCCGCCACCTTCCTGATGCGCCCGATCGGCGCATGGTACTTCGGCCGCTTCGCCGACCGCTATGGACGGCGCCTGGCACTGACCGTCTCGGTGTCGGTGATGGCCGGCTGCTCGTTCCTGATCGCCATCACGCCGACTGCGTCACAGATCGGCGGCGCCGCAGCGCTGGTCCTGCTGCTCGCGCGCCTGCTGCAGGGCTTCGCCACCGGCGGTGAATACGGCACCAGCGCCACCTACATGTCCGAAGCCGCCCTGCCCGGCCGGCGTGGCTTCCTGTCCTCGTTCCACTACGTGACCCTGGTTGGCGGCCACGTGCTGGCCCAGCTCACCCTGCTGCTGATGCTCACCTTCTGGGACAAGCCGGAAATCTCGGCCTGGGGCTGGCGGGTGGCATTCGGCATCGGTGGCATCGCCGCGCTGGTGGTGTTCTGGCTGCGCCGGAGCATGGATGAATCACTGACCGCCGATTCCATCGAAGCCGCCAGGGAGGGCCGCGCCAAGGCCTCCGGCTCGATGTACGAGCTGTTCGTGCACCAATGGCGTCCGCTGCTGCTGTGCTTCCTGATCACTGCCGGCGGCACCGTGGCGTCCTACACCTACTCGGTGAACGGGCCGAAGATGATCCAGAGCGCGTTCGCCGGCGATGACGTGATGACCGGCACGCTGATCAACCTGGGCGTGCTTGCCTTCCTGATGGTGCTGCAACCGCTCGGTGGCTGGCTGTCGGACCGCATCGGCCGCAAGAGCCTGCTGGTGTTCTTCGGCGTCGGCGGCGTGCTCTACACCTGGTACATGGTCACCCAGCTGCCGCAGCAGCACGATGCGCTGGCGGCCTTCATGACCCTGGCCATCGCCTTCGTCATCCTCACCGGCTACACCTCGATCAACGCGGTGGTGAAGGCCGAACTGTTCCCCACCCACGTGCGTGCGCTGGGCGTGGGCTTTGGCTACGCGCTGGCCAACTCGCTGTTCGGTGGCACCGCGCCGCTGTTGTACCAGGCCGCGTTGAAGACAGGCCATGTCGATACCTTCGCGATCTACGTCACCGCGGTGATCGCCGTCTCGCTGGTGGTGTACGTGTTCTTCCTGAAGAACAAGGGACCCAATTGGCTGGATGGCACGCGCGGATGAAGTGAGGAGTGAAGAGGAGTGCGCTCCCCTGCACGTCCCCAGGCCCCCCTCCCCAGCCCTCCCCTCTGCTTCGCGGAAGGGAGGCGGCGAAAAGCAGGCTTCGCCGTCATCTCACCGACCACGCACAACCGCCCACTCCCTTGCGCAGCAGGGGAGGGCTGGGGAGGGCTGGGGAGGGGTAGCTCTGGCCCTGGCCCTCAGGGAGAAGTGAGAAACCCGTCGGGTCACGTCATTCCCACACGCGGGAATGACGTGCGAATCCTGCCTCAGCGCCGCGCCGCGTCGCTCGCTTCGCGTGCCGCCTCGAACTCGGCGCCCTTCTCCCACGTCGGCCACTGGCGGCTGTTGGCCAGTTCCAGGCCCAGGTCGTAGACCAGCAGGGTGTCGGCGGCCAGGCCACGCCCATCCCACTGCGGTGACCAGGCATCGCAGGCCTGGTGGTAGCACTTGGCGAAGTAGGCATCCCGCAGCGCGCGGCCAGCGGCCACGCCGCCGTCGAGCTTGTCCAGCCCGGCACCCACGGTGATCGCCGGCACACCCTTGCGGGCGAAGGCGAAATGGTCGGCGCGGTAGAAGAAGCCGGCTTCCAGGTTCGGGTCCGGCGACCAGCGCCGGCCGCGGGCCTTGGCCACGCGGTCGATGTCCTGTTCCAGCGAGACGCGGCCCTTGCCCCAGGTGGCGATGTCGGCGTTCTCGCCGTCCGGGCTGAACATCTCGATGTTCAGCACCGCCACCGTGGTTTCCAGCGGCGCCAGCGGATGGGCCGCGTAGTAGCTCGCCCCCAGCAGGCCCTTCTCCTCGGCGGTCAGCGCCACGAAGTACAGGCTGCGCTGCGGGCGCGGGCCGGCGGCGAACACGCGGCCCAGTTCCAGCACCGCGGCCACGCCGGTGGCGTTGTCGATGGCGCCGTGGCGCACGGTCTGGCCATTCGCATCGGGCTGGCCGATGCCGAACGCATCCCAGTGCGCGGAGAAGATCACCGACTCTTCCGGGTGGCTGGCGCCTTCCAGCTTGGCCACCACGTTGCGGCTGACCACGCGCTCGCGCTTGACCCAGAAGCTGGCCGACAGGCGCGCGTCACCCAACGCGACCGGTTGGAAGTCGGCGCGCATCGCCTTGCGCTTCTCCGCTTCGAAGTCCAGCCCGGCGGCGCTGAAGATGCGCTCGGCCAATGCACGCTGCATCCAGCCACGCACCGGCGTGTGCGCCGCCAATGCGTCGTCCTGGCTGCGCTCGATGTCGAACAGCGGCGAGGTACCCGATGCCTTCACCGTCGCCCATGGATAGGCCGCCGGCGCGGTCTCGTGGACGATCAGCACGCCTTCGGCACCGCGGCGTGCGGCTTCCTCGAACTTGTAGGTCCAGCGGCCGTAGTAGGTCACCGCCTTGCCATCGAACGCACCGGGCTGCTCAGCCTCGAAGTCGGCGTCGTTGATCAGCACCACCGCGATCTTGCCGCTCAGGTCCAGGTCCTTGTAGTCGTCCCAATGCCGCTCCGGTGCGGAGATGCCGTAGCCGACGAACACCAGCGGCACGTCCTGCTGGTCGACCACGCCGAACGGGCTGAGGCTCTGCAGGGTGATGTCCTCGCCGTTGACCAGCGGCAGCGTCTTGCCGCCCAGCGTCAGGCTGGCCGCCACCTCGCCATCGACGGTCGCCCGCACCAGCGGCACTTCCTGCACCCAGCTGCCGTTGGCGCCGCCGGGCTGCAGGCCGGCCTTGGTGAACTGCTCGACCAGGTAGTCGACCGTGCGCTGCTCACCGTTGCTGGCCGGCGCGCGTCCTTCGAACGCATCGGAGGCCAGCACGCGGACGTGCTGCGACAGCGCCTCCGGATTGATGCCTCCGCCGGGCAGGTCGTTGGCTGCATTGGCGATGCCGCCAACGAACAGGCAGGACGAGAGCAGCAGGATGCGCATCGGGTTCACGGCAATTACCAGCAACAGACAGAGCGGGTGATTTTACGTAGGAAGCCGACCAATGAGTAGGAGCGGCCTTGGCCGCGAAGCTGACAGCGCATCGGGCAACAAAGGATCACCGTTCGTCCTTTCACGTCGGGCTCACCACGAACAGCCCCCCTCCCCAGCCCTCCCCTTTGCTTCGCAAAAGGGAGGGGGCAAACAGTGGCTTTCATGGTGACCTGACCGAACTCCTGGAACCGCCCCCTCCCTTTGGCCGCAGGCCAAGGGGAGGGCTGGGGAGGGGGCGCGCGTCGCTGCGCAGAAGAACGCCCACGCCGCAGAATCCCCGCACGCCCCACACCCAACACCTCAGCGCTTGTCCCGGTCCAACCAGCACTCCAGCCCCTGCGCATTGAGCTCGATATCCATGCCCAACACGCGCCGCACTTCGTTCTCGTCCAGCGAACTGCCCAGATGCCGCAACCGCGCCACATACAGGCCGGCCAGCGCCTCCACCAGCACCGTGTGGCGCTGGGGCAGGCCATCGCAGCGACGGGCGATCACCACCATCGCGTCGATCTGCTCATGCAATTCCGCCGCCAGTCGCGCGGTATCAACCACCCGCCCGTAATGGGTCAGGTACATCGCCTCCGGGCGGCGTTCCATCAGGCGTTCGATCGAGGCATGCATCGCCTCGGGCTCGAACTGCACCGGCGAGGACGTCGGCACGATGAACGCGCCGGCAGCGCTGTCCAGCTCCCGGTAGGACAGCCCGAAGGTATCGCCGGTGAACCAGCTGCGGCTGGCCTCATCCCAGATGCAGTTGTGGTGGCGTGCATGCCCGGGCGTGTCGATGCATTCCAGCGCGCGGCCGGCCAGCGACACCCTGTGCCCGTCCTCGGCCACCACCACGCGCTCGGCGGGCACCGGCAGGATCTGCCCGTAGCTGCGCGCGATCTCGGCTTGGCCATACACCGCGGTGGCACCGGCGATCAGCCGCGCCGGATCGATCATGTGTTGCGCGCCGCGTGGGTGCACCACCAGCCGCGCATTGGGCAGCTGCTGCATGAGCGCACCCGCGCCACCGGCATGGTCCAGGTGCACATGGGTCAGGATCAGCCAATCGATGTCGGCCGGCTGCAACCCGGCCTGCGCCACGCTGGCCAGCAGGTTCGGCAACGAATGGCTGGTGCCGCAGTCGACGAAGGCGCCTCGGCCGTCCTGCACGATGAGGTACGCCGCATCGAAATGATCGCGCTGGAACGCGGTGTCGATGGTATGGATGCCATGTTCGACGGACATCTGCACAACTCCCACGGGAACCGGTTTCGATCCTGACAGCCACCGCCAGGCGGCTCAACCCGGACCTTGGTCGCAGGCGTGGCTCAGCGTCGCAGCACGCGCGGGCGCAACAGCAGCGCCAACACCATCACCGCCAGGAAGCCGCCGTAGGCGTACAGCACCGCCATGATCTGTTTCCACAGCCCGTCGGCCACCTCGGCCGCGCCCAGCCGGTAACCCCAGTGCATGAAGCCGGCGCTGACCAGCAGCGCCAGCACCAGCATGCCGGCGTCGAACAGGGTGCGGGTGCGGTGGCGCGGCTGGCGCGGGAACCACCAGTACAACGCCCCCATCACGCAGAACCAGGGGAGGAACAACAACAACGACAACCAGGCCATCGACGCATTCCTCCCGTGGGTTCAGTCCTTGGCAGCGGCCTCGCGCAGTGCCTGCAGCGCGTCCAGCACCGGTGCCATCTCGGCCTCCAGCCTGAACAACTCGCTCTGCAGCGCATCGCCCTGCTCGGCCTGCTTGATCACCGCGATCAGCTGGCCGGCATCGCGCGGCGAATCAAAGCCCTCGCTCTGGATCAGCAGCTGGCCTTCGCCGTCGAGCAGCTTGAAATAGAAGCGGCCGTCCTTCTCGCGGTACTGCTTGAACAGTGGCAGCGCGGCCTTGGCGACCACCGCGGCCTTGGGCGCATCGCCGGCAGTGGACAGGTCGCGCAGGCCCACCGCATGGCGCAGCTCCTTCAGCAGCGGGATGGCGAACTGCTCGCGCAGCTGCTGGCCGCGCTGGCGCAGGATCGCCTCGATCTTCTCCGGCTCGGCCATCAGCGCGTTGTAGCGCTCGCGCAGCGGCGACAGCTCGCCGTCGATGCGCTCGAACAACTGCTGCTTGGCATCGCCCCAGCTGATGCCGGCGGCAAAGGCCTGCGCGAAGGCCGCGGTCTGCTCCGGCGTGGCGAAGGCCTGGTACATCTGGAACAACGCCGAGCCCTCGGTGTCCTTCGGCTCGCCCGGTGCACGCGAGTCGGTGACGATGGAGAACACCAGCTTCTTCAGCTCCTCGCGCGGGGCGAACAGCGGGATGGTGTTGTGGTAGCTCTTGCTCATCTTGCGACCATCCAGGCCGGCCAGCGTGGCCACCTGCTCGTCGATGATCACTTCCGGCAGGGCGAAGTACTCCTTGCCATAGACATGGTTGAAGCGCTGCGCGAAGTCGCGCGCCATCTCGATGTGCTGGATCTGGTCACGCCCCACCGGCACGCGGTTGGCGTTGAAGATCAGGATGTCGGCGGCCATCAGCACCGGGTACATGAACAACCCGGCGGTCACGCCCGCGTCGTCGTCCAGTTGCTCCTCGCGGTTCTTGTCCACCGCGGCCTTGTAGGCATGGGCACGGTTGAGGATGCCCTTGCTCGCCACCACGGTCAGGAACCACATCAGCTCGGTGGTTTCCGGGATGTCGCTCTGCCGGTAGAACCACACCTTGTCCGGGTCCAGGCCACAGGCCAGCCAGCTGGCGGCGATCTCCAGGGTCGAACGCTGGGTACGCTCGGGCTCCTGCGACTTGATCAGGCTGTGCAGGTCGGCCAGGAAGAAGAAGCTCTCGATGTCCGAGGCGCGGCTGGCGGCGATGGCCGGGCGGATGGCACCGACGTAGTTGCCCAGGTGGGGGGTACCGGAGGGGGTGATGCCGGTAAGGACGCGGGTAGTCATGAACACAAATCTGACGGACGGATTAACCGGCCCAGTGTAACGCCCCGGCCGGCTCCCTGCCCCCAACCCCACCGGCCGCGGCGGGACGTTCAAGGCCGCGTACCCCGCCAAGGAGCCCGCCATGTACCGTTTCTGCGCCAGCCTGCTGTCCGTCCTCGCCCTGAGTGGCTTCAGCTACGGCCCCGTGCCGCCCCCGGCCGACGGCCCGGTGGCGGTGTCCATCATCGACCGTGATGGCGAGGGTGACCTGGACCAATACCCGCACCGCGGCCAGCGCTGGGTGGCCGGCAGCCCGGGCCACCGCTACAGCGTGCAGTTGCGCAACCGCACCGGCGAGCGCGTGCTGGTGGTGCTGTCGGTGGATGGCGTCAACGCGATCAGCGGCCAGACCGCCTCGCCCGACCAGTCCGGCTACGTGCTGGAGCCGTGGCAGAGCAGCGAGATCACCGGCTGGCGCAAGTCCAATGCCGAGGTGGCACAGTTCGTGTTCACCGACCACGGCGACAGCTACGCCAGCCGCACCGGCCGCCCGGCCAACGTCGGCGTGGTCGGCATCGCCGTGTTCGAGGAAGCCCGCGCCCGGGTCTACGACGACTACCGGCCGATGCCGGCACCGCGCCCGATGCCGCGCGGCATGGCCTCGGAGGCCAGCGCCGACAAGGCCGCTGCCGCGGAAGCATCGGCGGCGATGCCGTCCGCGCGCAGCCCCAGCGCCAATCGCCAGCAGCTGGGTACCGGCCATGGCGCGCGCGAGTGGTCGCAGTCCTCGTTGACCCACTTCGAACGCGCCAGCCGCACGCCGGTGCAGGTCAGCCAGATCCGCTATGACGCGCGTTCCCGCCTGGTCGCGATGGGCGTGCTGCCGCGCTACCGCGGCGGCAACGCCGCCGCCCCGCAGGCCTTCCCGGGCGGCTTCGTGCCCGACCCGCCGGCCCGTGGCCGCTGAGTGACGGGCACGCCGGCAATGGAAAGGGCCGCTGGACGCGGCCCCTTCCCCGGCAAGATACCCACGCGACTCAGTGGTAGTCCGGGTAGTCCTTGTGCAGGGCCTTCTGGAAGTCACGCACCTCGGTTTCGGCGCGGTCCTTGGCCCAGCCGTAGCGCTCCTGCAGGCGCCCGGCCAGGTATTCGGCGTTGCCTTCGGCGATGGTCAGGTCATCGTCGGTCAGGTCGCCCCACTTGGCCTGCGCCTTGCCCTTGAGCTGGCTCCACTTGCCGGAAATGATGTCTTTGTTCATCGGGCTGTCTCCGTTGGGGGAAAACGCGCTCAATCCGCGCAGGACCAGAGTGCCGCCGGTGGTGTTGCCATCGGGTCCATGAAACGTTGGACGGCGATGATGTTGTTGAACACGTCTTCAGCTCGCTGCCCGCCGACAATGAAAAAAGGCCGGCATATGCCGGCCTTTTTCATTCATGCGGTGCGAGGCGATCAACGCTTCGCCGCATCCTCCACCTTCTCGCCCGCCTTCTGCACGTCCTTGCCGGCACCGGCAACGGTGTTGCAGCCGGACAGGACGGCGACCGAGAACAGCGACAGCAACATCAGGGCAACCAAACGCTTCATGTTTCATCTCCTGGGTGGGATCAGTGGTCAAACCATCGCGGTGCGGGCGGCGCACCGCACTGTGATCAGCACTTGCCGTCGCTGCAGTCCTTCGCCTTGTCCTCGACCTTCTCGCCAGCCTTCTGCATGTCCTTGCCGGCACCGGCAACGGTATTGCAGCCGCTGAGCATGCCGACCGAAAACATTCCCAACAGGGCCAACATCAGCACTCGCTTCATTCGATGACTCCTTCATTCGACTGCGGCTGCCGGTATCGAACACCGGTCGTCCCGCGTGTGAAGGAGAATCTGGCCGTTGCGCCGTGCAGTGGGCGTGAACATCACCGGCTCACGTTCAGGCAGGTCGCGATGGCGTCAGTGCGGGGGTGGCCGGCGCCGGCAGGCGATGCGGCGACATGGGAGCAGCGGGTTTCCCGTCTGGTTGCGGCCCGGGATAAAACATTGCCGCGCCACGGGCAACAGACCTTGCCGGCGTCGCCCCTTCCCTGCCAGGCACAGGGAAGCGCGCGGAGCGCTCGCGTCGAGCGCCCCACCCGCCTCACGTCAATCCCGCATCAGCGTCGATTTGCCGAACAGGCTTTCCACCAGGTCCACCGCCAGCTCCGCGGTGCGGTTCTGGTGGTCCAGCAGCGGATTGAGCTCGACGATGTCCAGTGACCCCATCCGCCCGGTGTCGGCGATCATCTCCATCACCAGCTGCGCCTCGCGGTAGTTCACGCCGCCCGGCACCGTGGTGCCCACGCCCGGTGCGATGCTCGGGTCCAGAAAGTCCACGTCGAAACTCACGTGCAGGTGCGTGTTGGCATCGATGCCGTCCAATGCGGCTTCCATCGTGCGCTTCATCCCGGCTTCGTCGATGTAACGCATGTCATAGACATCGACGTTGTGCGTCTTGATCAGGCGCTTCTCCTCCGGGTCGACCGAACGGATGCCGATCTGGTGCACCTGCGCCGGCGTGATCGCCGGGGCCTGGCCGCCCAGGTGGGTCAATGCTTCCGGGCCGAGGCCGCACAGGCAGGCCACCGGCATGCCATGGATGTTGCCCGACGGGGTGACATCGGAGGTATTGAAGTCCGAGTGTGCGTCCAGCCACAGCACGCGCAACTGCTTGCCCTGCTCCCGGCACCAGCGCGCCACGGCGGTGATCGAACCCACGCCCAGGCAGTGGTCACCGCCGAGCATGATCGGCATGCGCCCGTCGCGCAGTTCGGCGTAGCTGGCCTCCATCAGCGCGTGGTTCCACGCCACCACTTCCTGCAGGTGGCGGTAGCCCTGCACCGGGCCGGTCCATGGGTTGCGCGGGCCGTCGAGGTTGCCGACATCGCGCACATCCACCCCACGCGCCGCCAGCGCCTCCGGCAAGCCGGCGATGCGCAGTGCCTCCGGCCCCAGACGCGCACCGCGATGACCGGCACCCACGTCGGTGGGCACACCGATCAACGAAACAGGACGAAAAACAGCCATACCACCTCCATTTCAGATGAAACCAGTTTAGTCGCGCGGCCCGCATCCGACCTGCCGCAGTGCAGCAGAGCCGGTTCATGGGCCGTCCGGCACACGATGAATGCACAACCCCTGCAGGCGTATGACGGCAGGCGCGGACGCGCCACGGCGTCAGGCACCGCCATCACGGGCCAGCCCGGTCGGGCTGTCGTGCGCGCCGGACCGGCGGCCGATGGCGATTTCCGGATGTATCCATGATTCACTGGACGCTACAGGGCGCGTGCTGCCCCGCCGTCCAACATCCGTTCGCGCCTGCACCGAGGTCACCATGCGCATTGGCCGTTCCCTCATCGCATTCTCGCTGGTGATCACCGGCACCGTCGCGCAGGCCGGCAATGCCGCCGACATCATCCACGTGGCCTGGCTGTCCGGTTGCTGGCAGTTGGACGGGCAACCGCCGGGCTCCGGCGAACAATGGTCAACCCTGGCCGGCGACACGATGCTGGGCACCAGCCGCAGCCTGCAGGCCCATCGCACTGCCAGCTTCGAATTCATGCTGCTGCGCCAGCACGACGATGGGCGACTGGTGCTGACCGCGCTGCCCTCCGGCCGCAACGCGACGGAATTCAACGCCACGCGCGTCGACGCCAATGAGGCGGTCTTCGAGAATCCGGACAACGACTTCCCGCAACGCATCCGCTACCACCGCATCGACGACCAGCGCGCACTGGCCCGCATCGATATCGCCCGGGAGGACCCGGCGCAGTCGGCCGACTTCCCGATGCACCGCGTCCGCTGCAGCGAAGCGGAGCCGTCGCGCTGATTGCCGTCGCGCGCTGCACGCTGCGGGGAGCGGCAACGGACATTCGACGCCCACCGAACAGCCCACGCCCTTCCTGCCTGGCTGCAACCAACGCCCGGCTCCTTCGCAGGCTCAATCGCCCCCCAGGCAGGCGGTAGGCTTAGAGGTCGAAGGAAAGCAGGTCGTGGCCGGTCGCCGCGCGAACCACCCGCCGGTACACCAGCGCACCACTGCCCCCGTTGGTCATCACCACGAGGCCCCGCCGCTGCCGGGCATCGCCGATCGCGAAATTCTTGAAGATCCCGCTGTTGCTTCCCGAATGATGGAAGACCATGCCGTCACCGGTCTTCTCCATGTTCCACCCCAGCCCCTTCTCGGTCCAACGCCCGGGCACCGTGATCTGCGCGGTGAGCATCGCCTGCCGTGACGCTTCGCTCACCTCCCAGGGCGCGCGTTGCCTGCGCTCCGTCATCAGCGCCAGGAACGTCGCGTAATCCTGCACGCTGGAACGCAGGCTCGCGGCTGCATTGGCATGGATGTCGCCGGCCCAGGCTACCCGCCCCGGTAGCGCGATCGCCAACACCTCGGGAAGCGCGCGCTCGGCATCCCCGTACTTCCAGGTGGGGAGCGGCTTTCCCCAGCGCTCGGCAACCTTCTGCGCGGCGCTCCACTGGTCACGCAGGACCTGTACCGGCATTCCCGTCTCGGTGCTGTCATGCGCGCGGTGTCCATGCACCGAACGCGCGGCGATGTCCGGACTCCAGCTGAAGGTGCTGTCGTGCATCCCCGCTGGCCCGAACAGATGCACGCGCATCGCTTCATCCAGGCTCTGCCCGGTAATCGCCTCGACCACCAGCTGCAACCAGAAGAAGGCCTCGCCGGAGTAGCTGATGTCCACGCCCGGCCTGATCAGCGGCACCAATGCTTCGGTTGCCGGGGACGTGCGCCAGTTCGGCAGGCCGCTGCTATGCCGCAGCACGTCGCGCGCGGTGATCAGGTCGAGCCACGGATGATCCCCGAGATAGTCGGGGCGACGGTACCGGACCAGCGGGAGATCCAAGTCGATCAGGCCCAGGTCGGCCAGCTGCAGCACCAGGTAGGCGAATACCGGCTTGCTCAGCGATGCATCCTCGTACACCGTCCGGGCATTGATGGGCTCGCCCGTCAGCGTGTTGGCCACACCGATCCCGCGGCTCCAGGCAACCGCCCCGTCCTCGACCACGGCCATGCCGATGCCCGGCACCGCGAAGGCCTGCATGATTCCCGGAAGCGCCGCCAGGAACGCGTCGTCCGGAATCCACGAGCGCTCGCCCGCCCCGCAACGCGTGGCCGCATGCAGGTATCGCGCGGGCAGCATCCCCAGGGCACCGAGCGCTGCAAGACGGGCCATGAAACCTCGACGGCCGAGCGTTGGACGAACAGGCATCTCCATGCATCTCCAATAGGGCGGCCCGGGTGGTCCGCCGCCCTGACACGCTGAGCCATGGGCCCCCATCTCGACCCGTAGAACTGCCCGGAGAGCATAAGCCAATGGCCTGACCGAAGGCGTCGCCTGCATCAGGCGCTTCCATCCACGACAGAACGCGCTGTCCTCCAGACAACCATCAGATGACTCAGGACCGACGGCATCCAATGCTGGCGTTCCACGTTTGGCCCCTGGCCCGGTGACGCATCACCTCCCGGCCCCCTCGCCGGCCGGCACCACTTCACGCTTGCCCATGTCGGCGCCGATACTCCCGGACACATTGCCGCTACGCGCCAGCGCACAGCACAGCCTTCCGGTTGGACCGGGCGAGCGGCGATGGCGGGATCCGGCCGTGCCTTGAACCCGGTGCCGCTCGGCGGAAGCCCTGGCCAACGGTGGCGTGGATCTTATCCCGGGGTTGCCTCGGTCGGTTCCGTGGCCTTGGTCGGGTAGGTGAGCAGATAGAGCAGCACGAGGATGCCGCCCACCGGTGCCAGGCTGATGAGCTGCCACCACGGGCTGAGCCCGGCGTCGCGTAACCGACGGGTACAGGCAGCCAACCATGGCACCAGAACAATGAGTGAGGCGATCTGCAGCGGCAGGGGACCTGTCGCCTCGGCGATCAGCTGGGCAAAGGCCAGCACCATCACAACGGCCAGGGCAAACCACCAGAAATCTGCACGCGGGGTGGTACCGGTGAACTCCAGACCGCGCCGTACGCCTTCGCGCATGGCCTCAACAGCAGGCTGGCTCGGGGCCGGCTTGCCTTCCAGGAGGCTTTCGGCGGGCACCTCAAAGACCGCTGCCAACGCCCGCAAGGACTCCGTCGAGATCTTCGCGCCTGACTCCAGGCGCTGAATGGTGCGCAGGTTCAAGCCGCTCAGATTGGCCAACTGCTCCTGCGACCATTGCCGGGCGGTGCGGAGTTCTCGAAGACGGGCGCTGTTGATGTGCATGGAAACTCCTTGGAGTCAGGGGCTCTGGTTTCCCCACATCATGCTGCCGCAACCGGCCTTGCGTGACGACAGGGGCCCGGCACCGCCCCGACGCGAGGCTGACAACGCGCTGTCGGGTCGCCCTGCAGCGGGTCCAGGCCACGTCGCCTCCTCTCTCACCGCTGTAGCCAAGGCACTGGTCACACGGCGCCCTCTACGTTGGCAAAAGCGTGGACAACAATTGCCGTTAGGTCGAGCCGATCCCATGAGCCATCGTGGACCTCTCCGTGTGCCCGTGTGCCCGTGTGCCTCAAGTGCAGGCAGATGCAAGGGCTCCGGACAAGCCGAAGCACGCAGCCCATTGATTTCGCTGCGAATCAGAGCGCTACGGGAAGCTGGACAATCGAGGTCTGGTGCCGCTTATCCGAATCGAACGGATGACCTACTGTTTACAAGACAGTTGCTCTACCAACTGAGCTAAAGCGGCAAGAAATCTTTCGGGCGGTGCGAGAACCCGCCGAGCGCCCCCGCTGGCCGGAGGCGGTCGCCATTCTAGCGCAGTCGTGCGCAATCCAGTGATTGTTGCTGGGCGGCGCCGGCACGTTGCATCAGGGTGGCTGGCGAGGCGCTGCTGGAGGCGACGTCCAGCCACCAGGTTGGCGGGGTTTCGTTGCCGCCGCCAGCCAGCCGCGCAGGGAAGCCGGCAGCCACCAGCGTGGCGAGACGGCGCTCGGCACCCTCGCGGTTGCGGTACTGGCCCAGCGCGACGGCATTGGCCTCTTCGCCCTGCGAGACCACGAAGTAGTCGCTGAAGCCCGCTTCCACGATGCGCTTGGCCGTGGCCTGCGCTTCCTCACGCGACGCCGCCGGCGGGATGAAGACACGGTAGCTGCCGCTGCCGGACTTGCCGGGAACTTCACGCACGCGCGGGCGCTGTGCGTCGGCACCCAGTGCCGCCTGCGCCGCCTGTGCCTTGGCCGCGTCGGTGAACGGGCCGAGGCTGGCGCAGTGCTCGACCGGCTTGGGCGTGGCTGCCACCGGCGGCACGGCCTCGGCCGGCTTGGCTTCGGTCGGCTTGGCCGGCGCCGGTGTCGACGCTGCCGGCTCGGCGTCCTCCGGCCGTGCAACGGCCGGTGCCGCCCCTGCGGCCGCGGGAGTAACCGCCGGCACGGCATCGCCCGTGGCGGCCGGCGCTGCCGGCGACGGCATCAGCTCAAGCGTGGCCACGCCGAGCTCGGGCTTGGCAGGTGCGGCGGCGGTATCGGCGCGCGGCACCATCCACCACAACGCGACGCCCACGTTGAGGATCACAAGAATGACGATCAGGAAGCGGCTCAGCATGCGCAGATCCTACCGTCCACCGGCGCCGTGGTGAACGGCCCAGCGCGCGAGCCCATCAAGCACCAGTGCCGGCCGGTGTTCGGCGTCGGGCAGCAGCGGCACCAACGGCGCGGCGCCGCCGCCGTGCACGATCAACGTCGGCGCGGCACCCAGCAACCCGCCAGCCTGTTGCAGGCTGCGTTCGACCAGCGCCACGGCGGCGCCATCGCAGCCGGACGCCAGCGCATCGGCGGTGTCGTTGGCGAACTCTGCGTAATCACCGCCGCTGGCGGGCAGTTGCACCGCACGCGCGTGCAGGGCCTCGCGCATCACCGTCGGCGAAGCGGCGATGCGGCCGCCGCGATGCAGGCCATCGCCGTCCATCAGGTCGATGGTCAACGCCGTCCCGACACCCACCACCAGCACCGGTCGTTGCAACGACACCGTCGCCAGCAGGCCCAGGAAACGATCAACACCGAATTTCTCCGGGCGCGCATAGGCCACGGTCACGCCGGCGCACTGCGCCTGGGTGCGCGCCACGTGCACCTGCTCGAAACGCTCGGACAGGATGCGCATCACCTCCCCGGTCAGTGCGGGCGCGGCCACGCTGGCCACCCAGGCGGCCTCGCCACGTGGCAGCGCTTCCAGCGCGCTGGCGGTCATCGCTTCGGCACCGTGCGCCCAGGCCTGCACGCTGCCGGCCTGGTTGCCATGCAGGGGCGCGAACTTGAAGCGCGAATTCCCCAGGTCGAACAACCAGTCGCTCATGCCGCCCTCACGCTGACTTCGCCGGCATGGAAACAGGTCTCCCGCCCGGCCATCTCCACCTTCAGCGCGCCATCGTCGGCCAGCCCGCAGGCCACGCCCTCGTGCATCACGCCCCCTTCCTCCACCCGCACCGCGCGGCCACGCAACACGTCCATGCCCGCATAACGCGGCAGGAACGGCGCCAGCCCTTCCTGCTCGAACAGGTCCAGCGCCGGCAGCAACGAGGACAGCAGCGCCATGACCACCGCGTCGCGCCGCACCGGCAGGCCGGCCAATGCGTCCAGGTCCACCCAGGGCTGGCCGATGTCGGCGGCGGCCGCCGCAGGCATGTGGACATTCAGTCCCAGCCCGATCACCGCACGCGCCGGGCCGGCGAACTCACCGCCGCCCTCGACCAGCAGGCCGCCCAGCTTGCGGCCGTCCACCACCACGTCGTTGGGCCATTTCAGGCCCACCTGGCCGAAGCCCAATCCCTGCAGCGCCTCGACCGTGGCCACGCCGACGGCCAGGCTCAGCCCGCCCAGGCGCGACAGGCCACCGGCGAAGCTGCGCGACAGCGACAGGTACACGTGCGCGGCCAACGGCGAGGCCCAGTGCCGGCCGCGACGGCCCCGGCCACCGGTCTGGCGCTCGGCCAGCAATACCTCCACCCCGCGCTCAGGCGCGCTGCGCTGCAGCAATTCGGTGTTGGTGGAGCTCACCGACCAGGCCACTTCCAGCCCTGCCAGCAACCCCTGCACGGGGGCAGCCAGCCCGGCGCGGATCCGTGCGGCATCCAGCAGGTCCAGTGGCTGCGCCAGCCGGTAGCCGTCGCCGGCGCGGCCTTCAATGGCCACGCCTGCGGCGCGAAGGCCTTGAATACGCTTCCAGACCGCTGCCCGGGTCAGGCCGAGCTCACGGGCCAGCGCGTCACCGGAGAACGCTCCAGCGCCCAGCTTGGCCAGCAATTGGCGGTCATCCACAGGGGGTTCCTCGACAACAGACCGCGAAATTATGCGGCATGCCCTCGCAAAGCGCCCGACGGGGGGCCCAATTCAGTCCAGAAAGCAGGCTAGAATCGGGAACTCACCCTGCTGTGGATGTTGACGATGCGCCACCTCGCTCATTGCCTGATCCTACTGCTGGCCCCGGTTGCGGCGCAGGCTTCGGATGCGCTCGGCGGTGCCGGCCAGGGTGGCTGCAGCTACGCGCCCAGCGAAGTGGAGCGTGTCGCCGTCCCGGCGGCCTCGGTGAACATCGCCACCACCGCACCGGCCGCCACCACGCCACCGGCCAAGGCCAAGGCCACGCAAAGTGCCGGCGGCGGCAGTGACGACGACATCCTGCCGCGCCTGCGCGCACCGCGCTGGCACCGCATGCTGCCCGGGATGTTCCGCTGATCCAGTCGTTGCTGCGCTGGTTCCGGCGCACGCCTGCTCCCCTTGATGACGCCCTCTGGCAACAGACCTGCCGGGGTTGTCATTGGCTGCATGCCCTGCAGCCCGCCCAGCAGGAGCGGCTGCGCGCCCTGACCGGGTTGTTCCTGCAGCACAAGACCATCACGCCGGTCGCCGGCCTGGTCCTGGACGAGGGCCAGCGCATGCTGCTGGCCGCGTTGTGCTGCCTGCCGTTGATCGAGTTCGGTGCCGAAGGCCTGCACGGCTGGTCGGAACTGGTGGTCTACCCCGATGCATTCCGGGTACGACGCCGTCATGACGATGCCATCGACGACGGCCACGAATGGGGCGTGGTACACGAATGGGACGACGAGCTGATCGGTGAGTCGTGGGACAGCGGCCCGTTGATCCTGTCCTGGGCCGACGTGCAGGCCGATATCGCCGACCCGCACGCCGGTTTCTGCGTGGCCGTGCATGAAATGGCACACAAGCTGGACGCACTGGACGGAGCCATTGACGGCACCCCGCCGCTGCCACGCGAATGGCAGCGGCAATGGGCGCACGATTTCCAGCAGTGTTACGACCACTTCCGCGCGCAGGTGGACCGGGAGCAGGAGGTCACCCTCGATCCGTACGCGGCCGAAGCCCCGGAAGAGTTCTTCGCGGTGGTCAGCGAGTACCACTTCTCCGCACCCGATGTCCTGGAGCAGGCGATGCCGGCAGTCGCCGCGCACCTGCGCCGGCTGTATGGCCCGTCGCCGGGCAGTGCGACCCAAGCGCAGTATTGATCGCGTGGTGATGCCGGGATTGCATCCCAGCCTGCGCAGGTCACGGCTGATGCGCCTGCCTGGGGCAACGCGATGCCGCGATGGCGCCGTGCTCAGATGCCCGGCGGCAGGGTGACTTCGAAGCGGGCACCGCCCAGTTCGCTGGAACGGCTCACCTGCAGTTGGCCGCGGTAGGCCTTGATCAGGTCCTGCACGATCGACAGGCCGATGCCGTGGCCCTGCACGCGCTCATCGCCGCGCACGCCACGCTGCAGCACCTTGGCGATGTTCTCGTCGGCGATGCCCGGGCCGTCGTCGTCCACCGCCAGCATCAGGCCGGCACGGCGGCCGCCACCGCTGGTGATCGGCCGTGCGGTCAGCATCACGCGGCGGTTGGCCCACTTGAAGGCGTTCTCCAGCAGGTTGCCCAGCAGCTCCTGCAGGTCGCCCGGCTCGCCGTAGAAACTGACGCCCGGCTCCAGTTCGAACTCGCAGAGCACGCCCTTGGCGGCGTAGACCTTCTCCAGACCGCGCACGATCTCCTCGGCGTTGGACTCGATCGGCACCGGCGCGGAGAACAGCTTGTGACCGGACGATGCCGCACGCGCCAACTGGTAGGACACCAGGTTGTTCATGCGCTGCAGCTGCACGTCCAGTTCCTCGCGCAGCTCCTGCGGGTCATTGGCACCGCTGTCCAGCTGGGTGCGCAGCACCGCCAGCGGCGTCTTCAGGCTATGCGCCAGGTCGGCCAGCGTGTTGCGCTGCCGCTCCAGGTTCTCGCGCTCGCTTTCGATGAAGGCGTTGATGCTTTCGGTCAGCGGCGCCAGCTCGCGCGGGTGCAGCTCGCTCATGCGCTCGCGCTCGCCGCGCTGCACCTTGGTCAGCTCGTTGATCACGCGCTTGAGCGGGCGCAGGCTCCACTGCAGCACCAGGGTCTGCAGCAGCAACAGGATCAGGCCGGTGACGCCCAGCCAGAACCACACCGCGCCACGGAACACGCGCAGCTGCTTGCCCAGCGCACGCGAGTCCTCCAGCACGTAGATGGTGTACGGGAATTCGGTTTCCGGGCCGCCGTCGCCGCCCCAGACCAGGCCCATGCCATAGCGGTAGACCTCGCCGGGCGTGCCATCGATCTGGGTCATCGGCAACGGGCCTTCGAACACTTCCTCGCGCGGCTTGAGCATGCGCCCGCTGACGTCAGGCAGCATCGGGCCTTCGGCGGACATGGAATTGCCGGTGCCACCAGGCATCACCACCTGCAGGTACAGGCCGTTGCCGGGCACGTCGAAGCGGGGATCCGGCGGCTGCTCGCGGATGTACAACGAGCCGTCGCGGGTGAAATCCACGCCACCGGCATAGGCGGTGGCGTAGTTCTTCAGGCGTTCACTGAGGTTGGCTCGCGCGGTGTCGGCGAACATGGCGTCCAGTGCGTAACCGGCCAGCGCCAGGAACGCCACCAGGCCCACCGAGGCAGCCAATAGCTGGCGGGCCTGCAGGGAGCGGGGCCGCCAACGCTTCAATAGCCACTGACGGCCCGTCATACCGCAACGCCCCTGGGAGGGGCTCAGCCCTCGGTACGCGGAATCGCGAACCGGTAACCGCGGCCACGCACGGTTTCGATCGGCTTGAGCTCACCGTCCGGATCCAGCTTCTTGCGCAGGCGGCCGATGAACACTTCAAGCACGTTCGAGTCGCGGTCGAAATCCTGCTGGTAGATGTGCTCGGTGAGGTCGGCCTTGGAGACCAGTTCACCGGCATGCATCATCAGGTACTCGAGGACCTTGTACTCGTAGCTGGTCAGGTCGACGTTGCTGCCGCTGACGCTGACGGTCTGTGCCGCCAGGTCCAGCGCGACCGGGCCGCATTCCAGGGTCGGCTTGGACCAGCCGGCGGCGCGGCGCAGCAGCGCGTTGACGCGGGCCAGCAGCTCTTCGACATGGAACGGCTTGACCAGGTAGTCGTCGGCGCCCTGCTTCAGGCCCTCGACCTTGTCCTGCCAGCTCGAACGGGCGGTCAGGATCAGCACCGGGAACTTCTTGCCTTCATCGCGCAGCGCCTTGATCAGCTCCATGCCCGACATCTTCGGCAGGCCCAGATCGATGATGCCCACGTCGAACGGCACTTCGCGGCCCATGTACAGGCCTTCCTCGCCATCCTGTGCCGCATCCACTGCGAAACCTTCGCGCTTCAGGCGGGCTGCAAGGGTTTCCCGCAGCGGGGCTTCGTCTTCAACCAGAAGGATACGCATGAACTCTCCCTAGTAACTTGGGCCGGCACCTGCCGGCATTTTGATGCGGAACGCGTAGCGATTATCGCTGTTCAGGAGTTATCGCCGCGTGGTGGCTGGTCATCGGACCGCGGCGGCCGGGGAGCAGCCCGCGACGGCGAAGGGTCGTCCATGTAACGGACCCGACCGCGGTCGTCCATGTACTTGACGCGGTTGATGTCGCGCCCATCGTACGGCACGCGCTCGGCACCGAGAATGCGCCCGCCGGTTTCGCGCTGTACCCGACGCACGGCGTCGGACAGGGAGCGGTCGTTGGCCGGACGCCCACGCTCGGCCACCATCTGGGCCCGGGCCGGCTCCGCACGCGGCGGCGGCTCGGCCGACGCGGCGACCACGCCCGGACCTGCCACAGTCAACGTGGCGGCGAGGGTGATCTGCAGACGACGACGAAAGTGCGGATGCATGGGAACGATCCTAACGGACTGCGGGGCAACGTTCAAAATTCGTAAAAGGCGACGTTGAAAATTTTTCCCGGCCCTTACGAAATCACGGCAAATTCTTGATTTTTGGGAGTGAATCCGGTCTGAACCCTGCCCGCTTCCGCGCCGCTCATTCAGCAAAATGACCGGACAAATTGCCGCCTTTCTGCCCGGCCGCGCACCCTCAGGCGACGCGTTCGGCCTGGTCGCGGGTGACCTGCAGTGCCTGCTCGATCAGGCCCCAGTCGGCACCGGGACGGTGGGCGCCTTCGCTGAGGACCTGGCGGAACGCCCGCCCGCCCGGCTGGGCATGGAACAGGCCCAGCAGGTGCTTGCTGATGTGCTTGAGCGACAGTCCGTCGGCCAACCGAGCCTCCACGTAGGGCCGCATCTGCAGCAGCAGCTCCTCGCGCGTGCGCACCGCGGCACCGGTCTGGGCGGCCTCCAGCGCGTGCAGCACGTAGGGGTCGTGGTAGGCGGCGCGGCCCAGCATCACCCCATCCACGTGCTGCAGATGCGCCTGCGCGGCCTCGACGCTGGCAATGCCGCCATTGAGCGCCACCGGCAGGTCCGGGCGTTCGCGCTTGAGCCGGTACGCCCAGTCGTAGCGCAGCGGCGGGATCTCCCGGTTCTCCTTCGGCGACAGGCCCTGCAGCCACGCATTGCGGGCGTGCACCACCACCATCGCCGCGCCGGCCTGCACCTGGCGGTCGACGAACCCGGCGAAGCGGTCGTACTCGTTGTCCTCATCCACGCCCAGCCGGCACTTGATCGTCACCGGGATGTCCACCGCCGCGACCATGGCCGCCACGCAGTCGCCGACCAGCTCCGGCTCGCGCATCAGGCAGGCGCCGAAGCGCCCGGCCTGGACCCGGTCGGAGGGGCAGCCGCAGTTGAGGTTGATCTCGTCATAGCCCCAGTCGGCGGCGATCCGGGCCGCCGCGGCCAGCGCGGCCGGCTCACTGCCCCCCAACTGCAGCGCCAGCGGGTGTTCGCAGCGGTCAAAGCCGAGCAGCCGCTCGCGGTCGCCATGGATCACCGCATTGGCGTGCACCATCTCGGTGTACAGCCGCGCGCCCGGCGCGAGGATGCGGTGGAAGACCCGGCAATGGCGGTCCGTCCAGTCCATCATCGGCGCAACCGATACGGGATTAATATTATATTTCAATGACATACGACGCATCTGGATTCAAAATGGGGGCTGCACACTCCCCCGTAAGCCCCTGATTTTCCCTTTAGATCCCGGCGCAACGTACCTCCGCTGCACCAAGGGAATGCCGTGCACCCCATGGAGGTGATCGGGCGACTGGGGTAAAGAATGGCGCGCCTTGGCGCGTTCGCGGGGCGCATCCTACCCTCTCCAGGACTCCTTCAACGGAAAAGAAGGCTGCAGGGACTGGGCAAAGCTTACAGAGGAGGCCCTGAAGGCCAGCAAGACCCTCCCGGGAGCTGGCCATGACCAACCTTATCGACCGGTAGCACGAAGGAGGTGGCCGGCTCCAAGCCGATGCCGGCACGAAGCGCGGGAATCTAACGCGCTGGAAGGAGGTCACTCGGCGTCGGGATGTTTCCCTTCTGCCTCCCAGGACATGCTCGACCAGATCAGCAAGCGAATGACCGGCAAACCGGCATCAAAGGATCTGGCTTGCATGCTCCTGCGCACCGCCGTCCGGCATATGTTGCCTAACTGTTGCCCGTGGCAAACCCAGGTCGGCCACGCAGCGCACGTTTGCTCCCCCTGACATCGACTTGTGCACCGATCCCAGCGCGCGAGCTGGCTTTTTTTGTGTATCGGCACCTTGCTACATCCACCCGCCATTACCACGGACAATCAGGCGATACGCGAGAACGACGAAATAGCCGTAGCAGCTCGAGTTGCTATCGAAGGCTCAGGGCGCACCAAGAAGAAGATCGCCAATGCGTTTGGCGCGACGGAACAACCTAAGTCCGGTTGGTTGAGGACGGAAAAGGTAAACAAGCGCAAGTTGCCCAAACTAGCAGCGCTGGCCGGAAAGTCCCTTTCCCATTTCGGAAGGGAGGTCGAGGGTGATTCCATCTCTTCATTCGAACGCGAATACATCCGCAACATTGCAGGCTTTAACCGGCCGCGCCTTATCTCCGGCAGTGGAGACTCGATGCTGCGACTGGTCCAACCTGGCGGTGCCGTAATGATTGATACCGGCGTCAGCTCATGCGACGACGATGGAATCTACCTGATCAACATGGGCAAGGACCATCAGATCAAACGCCGGCCGGATCGGGATGTGATCCATGTCGCCAGTGAGAACAAAAGGTTAGAGTTACGGTGACCCGTTCCCGATGCCGGAAGGCACACAAATTGGCGGCAAGATATATCTTCGGATAGGATCGGGCGGCTTAATCAGGGCGGAGGCTACCTCCGGCAGATGGAATTACAACAGGGGAAATGGATGAACATCAAAGCAATTTCGCTAATGGCGGTTCTTGCTCTCACCGGCTGCGCGTCATCCAGCGTGCTTGTAGGCAATCAGCGCCCGCCAATTGATCCCTCTCGCGTACGTATCTATCTGGATCCGCCGGCCCGATTCGAGAAAGTTGCGCTACTGGATGCCGGCAGCCGTAATTCATGGGCCATCACCGATCAGGGCAAGACCAATAAGGTGATGGAGCGCTTGAAGCAGGAGGCGGCTGACCTCGGTGCCAATGGCATCCTTATTGGCGGAATGGGCGATCAGCAGATTGGCTCCGTCGGCTCCGGCCAAGCTTGGGGTTACGGCAACACTGCCTATGGGCTTGGCGTAAGCAGCGGGGTTTTCCAGAAGAAAGGCGCAGGCCTTGCCATCTATGTGTTTGAAGATGGGCAGGCGCAAGCCACTGTCCAGCCACAGGCACCGGTTGCCACCGCTTCGAATGCACCGCAGCCGCAGCAACAAGCCACCCAAGCTCAATCGCAGTCGCAGTCGCAGTCGCAGTCAGGATCGACTGGTGGGTCCGGTTGGCGCAGTTGGGGCTCACAAAGTGCCACCGCTCAGCAGAAAACCCTGTACCGCTGCCCGGGAAGTGATGGCTCTCAGGTTGTCACCGAGACGCCAGCGGCGGGCTGCACTGTTATTGCCCCGTAACGCATAGGCGCGGCTACAAAGTAGCCGTGCCTAACACCTGATCGCGGCCATTGGCCGATCCGTTCAGGTGGCGGGACGGCCGGGGCCATCCGCTCTTACGTTGGCGGGGCACAGTGGCATGCGGACAACCTCCGCTGTCTGATCCCGCCCTTGTCGCAAGAGCCCCGCCGTGTCCGTCGATGCTTCCTCCGTTCCCCGCTCCGAGCTGCTGGCTGGCCTGTCCGAGGCCCAGCGCGACAGCATCCTGGCGCAGATGCGTCGGCTGGCGCTGCGCAAGGGCGACCACCTGGTGCGGCAGGGCGATACGGCCGACCACGTGTACTACGTGGTGCGGGGTCGCTTCGAGGTGCTGCTGGACGGCCGCCACCTGGTGGCCGAGATCGGCACGGGCGAGCCGGTCGGCGAGATCGCCTTCTTCGGCGGGTTGACCCGCACCGCCGACGTGGTGGCCAGCCGCGACTCGGAGGTGCTGGAACTCAGCCGCGAGAGCTTCGACCGGTTGTCCGCGGCGCAGCCGGACTTCACCCAGTCCATCCTGCGCACGCTGGGACGGCGGCTGGCGGCGACCACCTCGGCCGCCGCAACCCTGGCCCCCCGCACCGCCGATGCGATCGGCCTGTGCCCGGCCGGCGGCGCACCGGTACCCGAAGCCCTGGTCGCACAGTTGCTGCAGGCGCTGCGCGACAGCGTGCCACGGGTGACCGTGCTGCGCGCGCATGACCTGCCCGCCGGGTTGGAGGCCGCCGACGAGCAGCAGCTGTCGCGCTGGCTGGGGCTGCAGGAGTCGGACGGCGGCAAGCTGCTGCTGGTCGCCGGTGACGGCCATGCCGGCTGGGACCGCGTGGCATTGCGCCACTGCGACCAGCTGCTGCTGTGCGGCCGGCTGGACGAGGCCCGCCAGGGCACCGTGCCGTTGGGCACGCTGGAAGCCTATGCGTTGCCGCTGTTCCGCCCGCGCCAGGTCGGCCTGCTGCTGTGGCGCGAACATGCCAGCGAGCCCATCGCCGGCACCGCACATTGGCTGCAGCAGCGCCCGCTGCACCTGCACCACCATGTCGCCCTGGACAGCGACGCGCACCTCGGCCGCGTCGCGCGCCTGCTCAGCGGCCATGCGCTGGGCGCGGTCCTTGGCGGTGGTGGCGCGCTGGGAGCCGGTCACATCGGTACGTTGCGGGCGCTGAGCGAAGCCGGCGTGGAACTGGACATCATCGGCGGCACTTCGATCGGCTCGGTGGTCGCGCGCGCCTATGCCGCCGGTGACGATGCCGCGCGGATGATGGCCGACTACGACCAGTTCTTCCTGCAGCGCAAGGCGCTGGGCCGCTTCACCCTGCCCTGGTACAGCCTGCTCGACCACCGCCACCTGGATGCCTGCATGCACGACCAGCTGGGCGACTCACGGCTGGAAGACCTGCCGATCAACTGCTTCGCGGTGGGTGCCAACCTGTCCACCAACGAGTTGGAGGTGGTGCGCCACGGCCTGACCCGCGATGCACTGCGCATCTCCACCGCCATCCCCGTCGCGCTGCCGCCGTGGATCAGCGCGCAGGGCCACGTCCTGGTCGACGGCGGGGTGATGAACAACGTGCCGGTGTCGGTGATGCGCGCGATCAAGAGCGGCCCCAACCTGATCTCGATGCTGTCCTCCGACGACGAGTGGCGCGTCAGCAGCGCCTACGCGCAGGTGCCCTCACGGCTGTCGCTGGCCTGGCAGCTGCTGACCGGCAGACGCAAGGGCGATGACTTCCCCCGCATCGGCGTGGTGGCCGCGCGCTCGATGCAGATCACCTCCGGGCGCATGCTGCGCGGTGCCGGGCGTGGCAACGACCTGCTGCTCAAGCCGCCGACGGTACCGGGCATGGGCCTGCTGAACTTCAAGCTGGGCCGTGCGCAGGAGCAGGCCGGCTACGAATACACGCGCCGACTGCTGGACCGCATCGATGGGCTGGTTGGCCTGCGCGCCTGGCAGCGCGGCGAAACGGTACCGGCGCTGGAGGAGTAAGGGCGCGCTCAGGGCAGCGCGGGCACCCAGGCCAGCAGCCCCAACCAGATGAACTTGCACACCACGTGCAGCAACTGGTCGACGTTGTAGCTGATGCGGTGACCGCACTTCAGGTCATCGATCAGCATGTGGCTCAGCGCTTCCAGCACGCCCAGCACGATGCTGCCGGTGATCACGCCGACCGCACCGCCGTGGATCACCGCATGCGCACCCAGTGCCTGGTACCACGGCACACCGGGGACCGGCGCGAAACGGTTCTTGGCCTTGGCCAGGAATTCGCCCTGCAGCGGGTAGTCGGCCAATGCGTGGCCGACGATCAACAGGGTCAAGGTCTGCAGCAGTGCGTGGGAATCCATTGGCAACCTGCCTCGGGCTGAAGGTGGAGTCTGGCACTACTTGGAGGTGGCCGTGAAGATGCCATCCCACCCCTCGGGTGGTTGGTCCAGCAGGTGCTCGAGGCGTTGCGCGTACAGCGCGTGCAGGGCCTGCAACGGCCGTGCCGCCGGCGTGTCGCCCGGTGCCTGCAACAGCACCCGCGCCTGCTGGAAATCCCCCTGCCGGTAGCTGGCCAACATGGCCGCGTGGTGCCGGGCCAGCGCCAGGAAGGCAGCGTCGACCGCGTGGCGAGCATCACCCAACAGCGCATGCAGCACCACCGGCTCGCCACGCCCCACCACGCGCACGCGGTCGACCTCGACGAAGGCCAGGTCCGCGGCCTGCGCGCGCACCGCCTCGGTCACCAGCACGGTGACGCCGTAGAACTTGGTCAGGCCTTCCACGCGCGAGGCCAGGTTGACCGTGTCGCCGATGGCCGAATACGAGAAGCGCTGCTGCGAGCCCAGGTTGCCGACGCAGGCATCGCCACAATGCAGGCCGACGCCGATGCGGAGCGCGCTGTCGCGGGTCCGGTTGAGCGCGGCCACCGCGTCGGCCATGCCCAGGGCGGCCAGGCAGGCCTTGCGCGGATGGTCGGCGATATCCACCGGGGCGTTCCAGAACGCCATGATGGCGTCGCCGATGTACTTGTCGATGGTGGCCTCGTGCGCCAGCAGTACATCGGTCATCGGCGTGAGGTAGTGGTTGAGCAGCGCGGTGAGCGCGTCGGGGCTGAGCTGCTCCGACAACGTGGTGAAGCCGCGGATGTCGGAGAACAGCACCGTGATCTGCCGGGTCTGGCCGCCGAGCTGCAACGCCTGTGCATCCTGAGACAGGCGCTCGACCAGGGCCGGCGACAGGTAGCGTGCGAACGCGGTGCGCACGAAGCGTTTCTCGCGGTTACCCAGGAACAACAACGCCGGCATCATGGTCAGGAACACCACCAGCAGGCATAGCAGGCCAGGCAGCGGATCGAGCAGCATCGCGTGGCTGCGGTAGGCCCACCACGCGCCGCCGAACACGCCGCCCACCAGCCCCAGCAGTGCCAGCGAGGACAACACCGGCCGTCCCAGGCGCAGCACTGCGAGCAACAGCAGCGTAGCGACCACCGCCGCCAGCACCTCGGCACCGCGTGCCCAGTCCGGGCGTTGCAGGAACTGCTGGTTCAACGCCTGGTCGATCAGCTCGGCATGCACGTTGACACCCGGTTCGGCCGCGACGCGCGGCGTGGCGACGATGTCGCGCAGGCCGATCGCCGAGGTGCCGATCAACACGATGCGGCCCTCGACCTTGTCGGCCAGTGCGGCGCCATCGTCCTGCAACAGCTGCCAGGCCGGGATCACGGTCATGTGCGGCATGCCGGAGAAATGCACGCGGAAGCGGCCATCGGCCATGACCGGAAGCTCCAGCACCCCGACCCGTACCGACGTCATCGCCACCGGGCCAGCCCCCACCTCCCCGCTCGCGTCGCTGGAGCGCAGCGTCAGCCCCGATGCGCCCTGGGCGACGCGCAGGGCCTCCACGCCGAGGCCCGGGTACACCTGGCCGGCCGCGACCGCGGCCAGCGGCAAGGTGCGGATGATGTTGTCGCGCGCCGGCGGGAACGAGAAGCTGCCGATACCGCTGGCCGCGTCGGTCAGTGCCGGCAGGTTCGACAAGCCACCGCGTGTGGCGTCCAGGTAATCACGCGGGTCACTGCCGGCAAACGACAGGCCTGCGACCGGCGGCAGCAGCGTGCGCCCGCCTTCGTCGGACAACGCCACGCCCATCACCACCGGATTGCGTGCGATGGACGCGGCGAACAACGCGTCGTTGTCCAGTACCGCACCGGCCGGAACCTGCACGTCGATGCCCTGCGCCCGCAGCCGTTGCAGCTGCGGGCCGAGCGAGGTGCGGTCCGGCTCGGTGAATACCATGTCGAAGGCGATGGCGGCCGCGCCCATGCCACCGAGCACATCCACCGCCTGGCCGATGCGGTCACGCGGCCACGGCCATTGGCCGATGTGCTGCAGCGAGGCTTCGTCGATGTCGACCACCACCACGCCCGGGTCGGCGGTGGCCGCCCGGGGAGCGGCGCGCTGGAACGCGTCGAAGACCAGGTCGGCCAGGCGCGAGAAGCCGTCGCGGAAGGTGATGTCCAACGTCAACGCGAGCAGCAGCATGGCCACGCCGGCCAGCAGCAGCCGGAATCGGCGTGGGCGTTCACCAGAGTGCGGGCGCGTGGCCAGGACGGGCGACCTCAAAGGCCGTTGGGCGGCGCATCGCCGGTCTTGTCACCGGCGAAGACGCCGCTGGCCGACCAGCTGCCATCGCTGCCCCAGAACGTGCCCAGCATCGCCGCCGCCGGATCGGTGCCGTCACTGGCGAAACCAGCCGAATACTCGCCATAGAAGCCGCTGTTGGCATCCATGCCGAGCGAGCCGCTGAACGCTCCGTCCGGCATGCCGGACATGAGCTGGTCCAGGTTGAGTGCGTTGTCGCCGAAGCTGCGCCCATCGAAGTTGGCGATCTGCAGGCTGCCGGTGCCGCTGCCGAAATCCACCGTGGCGGTGAAGTCGCCGGTCACGCCGGTGGTGACCACGCCGTTGTCCGACACGCTGCCGATCGCGGTGCCCGCATAGCTGGCGATGACGTCGGTCGGCAGTTCGGCCAGCGGCGTGAGCTGGCCGATGATCCAGTAGCCGTCCTGGGCCGAGTAGGTGGTGCCATTGGCCGCCACGTCCGCCGACCACTGCCCCCAGCTCAGGTAGTCGCAATCACACAGGGCGTTGCTGTCACCGACCACCTGTGCGTCACCCTCGCCGGTGGTCACCCCATAGCTCAGGTCGTGCAGGTAGTCCCCGCTGCCGGTGAACGCCGCCCCTTCCCAGGTCCGCGGGGCGATGCGCGCTGTCACCGTGCCGCCATCCGGGTCGAACTGGAATTCGGCGCTGCCCGGCTGCAACGGCGAGCCGCCACCGAGGCCCCCGGCAAAGCCCTGCAGGATGCCGGAGAAGGTTCGGGTTGGGGCGGGATCTACGGGATCCACAGGATCCACGGGATCCACGGGATCCACGGGATCCACGGGATCCACGGGATCCACGGGATCCACGGGATCTACGGGATCTACGGGATCTACGGGATCCACGGGATCCACGGGATCTACCGGATCTACCGGATCTACCGGATCTACGGGATCCACAGGATCCACGGGATCCACGGGATCCACGGGGTCCACGGGGTCCACGGGATCCACCGGCGGCCGCTGTTCGATGCCTGTCTCGATCAGGGACTGGCCCACGCCGGCGGCCGGCGCATCGGTGGGCAGTACAAGCAGTGCCAGCAGCGGATCGACCCCCGGCACACCCAGCTCCGGTGCCATCGGGCCGCCGCTGAAGCCGGCCATGTGATTGGGTTGTGCGTCCAGCCCGCCGGTGGGCTGGCTGCCCGCCGGTGCCGCCGGCAGTGCAGCCGCGGGGTCCACGGGCATGCCCATCACCGGAAGCAGCGTGGCACCCATGCCGTTGGATGCGAACGAGGTCCCCGGCTGATGCAACGCGACCGGCGTGCCCTGGTTGGGTGCGAACGTGGCACCGATACCGAACTCGAAATCGCCGCGGGCGCTACCGGCACAGCCGGCCGGCGCGTCATCCACGCACAGCCCGAGGATGCCGCCACGGATGCCCGCCACGCCAACCGGCGTCTTCACCGTAACGCCATCGGCGCTCTTGGAAGCGGCACCGCCGATGAAGCGCATGACCCCGCGCGACATGCTGCCGGCCAGGCGGGCCGTGCCCTTGTCGGGGTCGTACACGAAGTGGTCGATCACCAGCGACGAGCGCGGCCCGATGGTGAAGCTGGAACCGTCCACCAACAGCACCTGCACCACGCCCTTCGCATCGGTCTGGAAACGCTGGTCGCGCACCACGTTGTCCCCCAGCCGCACCACCTGCAGCGGCGCGTTGCCGGAGCGGCTGCGCGCATCGGGCGCGACTGCCGCGGCCACGCCCACTTTCTCGGCCTGCGCCATCGCCGACGCACCAAGCGCCAGGCCAATCGCCACTACCAGGGGAAGGGAAGTACGCATGCCCATGTCCTCAGAACGCCTGAACCAGCGAAACGCCCGCGAAGCGATTGCGGTAATCGCGCAGGTCGTAGTTCGAGCTCACCCGGCGATAGCCGGCATACACCTGCAGGTCGGTGCCACGGCGCAGCGGGATCGTCTGCATGGCCTGCAGCACCAGGTCGTTGCCGCGCTGGCTGGCCTGCCGGTCAACCGCACGCAGTGGCGCATCGTTCCGGCGTCGCGCCAACTGCGCGCTCACCGCCAGCAACCATGGCTGGCTACGGCTGCCCAGCAGCGCCGGGAAGCGGTAGTTCACCGCGGTGTTGAAGCGCGGCTCCCAATGGCTGTTGGCGTCCACGGCCGCTTCGCGCCACTCCACGCCGGGACTCAGCAGCAGTTGCCAGTCGTCATCCAGCTGCCGGCTGTAGGTGAAGCCGGCGCGGTAGCGATCGCCCGAGTAACCGCGCGCACTGGCCATCGCCGGGGCCGGGGTATAACGCTCGTCGCGCCAGTCCAGGTTCGCGGCGATGGCAGCCTCACGCCCGACCGGCCTGCGGAAGCCCAGCGCCAGGCCGGCGGCATGCATGTAGCGCGCATCATCCAGCCAGGTCTGGCCGAGCAATGCGGCAATGGCCACGCGGCCGTCGCGCATGCCCCAGCGGTTGAGCGAAATCTCCGGCCCGACCTGCAGCTCAGCCACGTCGCTGTCCAACCCATGCAGGTCGCGATAGCGGTTGGAGGCCGTGGCAAGGCGTGTGTCGAGCACGTCGCCCTGCGCCGACAGTGGCAGCCGGTAGCGCAGTTGCAGGCCGAACTGGCCGCTGGCATCACCGGCCGCGCGCGAGTCCGGGCTGAGCTCGAAGTCCAGGCCATTGAGGCTGATCGCATGCCGGTCCGGCGCACCGTTGGCATTGCTTTCCACCCGTGCGCCAAGGCTGACCCGACCGGAGAAGCCACCTTCGCGCTTCTGCTCGCCGTCGATCACCGCCATGTAGCCGCGGATCCGGCGCTGTACCGCATCCGGCGTTTCCGGCAACGCCTGCACCTTCTCGAACAGCTGGCGCGCGCGTGGATAGGCCCCCAGGCGGAAGTACAGCGCGGCCAGTTCCAGCTGCAGCCGCGGCGTACCCGGCCGCTCGATCAGCATGCGCTCGTAGGTGGCGATGGCGGCTTCGTAATCGCCCAGACGCGTGGACAGCACCGCATAGGCAAACCCGGCCTCCAGGTCGGCCGGGTTGTCCAGCACCTGCTGGAACAGTTGCCGGCGTTCGGCTTCCCGCTGCGGCACCTCGGCCGCGGGCACGCTGGCCGGTACGTTGTAAGCACGATGCTGTGCCAGCACGTTCGTTGCCATCCCCGGGCACAACAGGGCCGCCAGCAGCATGAAGCGCACGCCTCCCCGGCGCGGCTGCATCCCCCCCTTCGCCTGGCGGCGCCCCTGTCGCTTGCCCGTTGCCCTGACCACGTCGCTCTCCTGCCCCTGCGCAGACCGCCATGGCTGCAGCCGGCGGCCACTCTACGCAGCTACCGTAAGAACGCCGTCGTGCCTGGACGCGTCCGCTGCAATCGAACCGACACGAGTCATCGCGACCGTCACCTGATCCTGCGGACGGGCCGTCCCTACGCCAACACGCAACGGCCCGCAAGACCGCCGCACCTGGGGTGGTAGGCCACACACGTCACGGATATCCGTTAACACGCATTCCCTGCAACCGATGCCCTGTGCACGAGGCAACGAAAGCAGTTTCGTACCGGGGAAAGCACATCCCTCCCGAGTCCGACGTCAGCGTGGCTGCTTTAGGACTTGGCCTATTCAGGGCATTTGTTCTGCTCTCTATCTTGCGCATCAAGCCGCAAGACATCGGAAACATCCTGCGCGCGACACCTACGGCCCGTACTGGCAAGCGCCAACGACGGCACGCATTTGCAGACGCAGGCATGGGCACTCCACCTGCATCACATCAGGCAGACCAACTCATGAACCTCATCTACAAGCTTGTGTGGAATTCGACCCTGGGCGCTTTCATGGTGGCCAGTGAACTGGCCTCCGGCAAGGGCAAGCGCAGCCGTTCAATTGTCCGTGACCGGCGATCGGCGACGAGTGCGCTCGCGGCATGTATCGCGATGCTGCTGGTTCCAGCCGTAGCACTGGCCGACAACACCAAGCTGGGCACCGGCGCTGTCGCATCGGGCACCTCGACCAACAACACTGCGATCGGCTTCAACGCACAGTCCACTGGAACCATGTGGAATATCGGCGGTAACGGGAACCGCCGTGTAGATGGCCTCGGGCTCAATATCACTTCAAGCTTCGCTACGGTCGGCGGGATCGCGCTCGGTGACACATCCCTGGCATCAGGATCCGGTGCGACCGCACTGGGTGGCCACTCCGTAGCCAGCGCCATCGGTGCGCTCGCCACCGGCGCCTACGCCAATGCCTTGGACCGCAACAGCATCGCCCATGGCTCCGGCTCATATGCCAGTGGTTCGCAAGCGATCTCCTTCGGTTCGTTCTCCGTGGCCAACGCTGCACGCGCCGCTGCGTTCGGTACCAATGCCACGGCTACCGGCACTGATGCCACGGCCATCGGCACATCGTCGACTGCCAGTGGTGCCCGCGCCATCGCGCTCGGTTCAGCACTCACCGCGAGCGCGGATCCCGACACCAAGCAGAACAACACCGATCAGACGCACGCGGCGGGCACCGACTCCATCGCCGTAGGCACGTCAGCCAATGCCACCGGCGACGACGCCATCGCCATGGGCCGTGCCGCAAACGTGACCGTCAAGAATGCCATCGCCATCGGCGTCAATGCCAAGGCTACGCATGAGGGCAGCGTGGCACTGGGTGCCGGCAGCACCACCACCGCCAATCTTGGCGCGGCCGCGTATACGTCCCAGTCGGGCGCCAGCCTGGCAGGCGCGGTTGCAGCCGGGGAAGTCTCGGTCGGCTCGGCTGCCCAGAAGCGCCGCCTCACCAATGTCGCCGCCGGTGCGGAAGGCACTGATGCCGTCAACGTCAGCCAGCTGCAGGCGGAGGCCAACAAGTCCAACGCAACCGCTGCCGGCATTGCCACCGCAATCGGCGGAGGCGCGGCCTATAACGCCGATACCGGTACGTTCAGCGCTCCCACCCTGACGGTGGGCGGCCAGCCGGTGGGCAGCCTCAGCGACGCGATCACCCATATCGATGGCCGCACGGTGTCCAACGCGACCGCCATCGATGCGCTCGCCACCAATCTCACCAATGGCACGGTTGGCCTGGTCAAGCAGGACGCCGATTCCCTGGCCATCACCGTGGCCGCCGACAGGGCCGGCACGCTGGTGAACTTCGCCGGTATCGACGGCGCGCGCACCCTGACCGGCGTGCAGGCCGGTGCAGTGGCTGCTGACAGCACCGATGCGGTCAACGGCGCACAGCTGTTCGCCACCAATGCCAACGTCACCGCCCTGGGCGGCCGCATGGACACTGCCGAGACCAACATCACCGGTCTGGACGGTCGCCTGACCACGGCCGAAGGCAGCATCACCACGCTCAACGGCGACGTCGCTGCACTGGGTGATCGCGTGACCACCACCGAAGGTGACATCGCCTCGATCAACACCAACATCACCAGCCTGCAGGGTGACCTCACCAGCCTGGACAACCGCACCACCGTCAACGAAGGCAACATCACCGCGATCCAGGGCGACATCAACAGCCTGACCACCAACCTCAACAGCGGTGCCGTGGGCCTGGTCAAGCAGGACGCCGATTCCCTGGCCATCGGCGTGGCGGCCGACAAGGCCGGCACGCTGGTGAATTTCGCCGGTACCGACGGCGCCCGCACCCTGACCGGCGTGCAGGCCGGCGCAGTGGCTGCTGACAGCACCGATGCGGTCAACGGCGCACAGCTGTTCGCCACCAATGCCAACGTCACCGCCCTGGGCAGCCGCATGGATACTGCCGAGACCAACATCACCGGTCTGGACGGTCGCCTGACCACGGCCGAAGGCAGCATCACCACCCTCAACGGCGACGTCGCTGCGCTGGGTGATCGCGTGACCACCACCGAGGGCGACATCGCCTCGATCAACACCAACATCACCAGCCTGCAGGGTGACCTCACCAGCCTGGACAACCGCACCACCGTCAACGAAGGCAACATCACCGCGATCCAGGGCGACATCAACAGCCTGACCACCAACCTCAACAGCGGTGCCGTGGGCCTGGTCAAGCAGGATGCCGACTCCCTGGCCATCGGTGTGGCCGCCGACAAGGCCGGCACGCTGGTGAACTTCGCCGGCACCGACGGCGCGCGCATCCTGACCGGTATCAAGGCCGGCGGCCAGTCGCTGGATGCCGTCAACGTCGCCCAGCTGCAGGCCATCGCGGCCGGCCTGGGTGGCGGCGCCACGGTGAATGCCGATGGTTCCATCACCGGCCCCAGCTACAGCGTGACCAACGCCGACGGTACAACCCACACGGCCACCAACCTGGGCGAGGCCATTGCCCACATCGATGACCGTGTTGCCGACAGCAGCACGAAGATCAACGACCTCGACCAGCAGATCAAGGACGGCGCCGTTGGCCTGGTGAAGCAGGATGCCGCCACTGGTGACATCACCGTTGCGGCCGACAAGGGCGGCGCAACCGTCAACTTCGCCGGCACCCAGGGCGCGCGGACGCTGGACGGCATCGCCGCCGGCGCCGTCCACGCCACCAGCCAGCAGGCGGTCAACGGCGCCCAGCTGCATGCCGCCAGCCAGTCCATGGCGGCCCACCTGGGCGGTGGTGCCACGGTGGGCATCGATGGCAGCATCTCTGCACCGAGCTATACGGTCGGCGGCAGGACCGTCAACAACGTCGGCGACGCGTTGACCGACATCGACCAGCGCACCTCGCAGAACGCCAGCGACATCAGCGACCTGAAGAACGGTCTGGGCGATGTGAGCAGCAACATGGCCGGCATCAACGATCGCCTCGATGGCATCGGCAACACCGTCGACCAGCTGGAAGGGCGCTTCACCCAGCTGGAGTCCACCCTCTCCGACGCCAACTTCGGTGACAGCGGCCTGATCTCAAGCAACGTCGGCGAAGGCAACTCGCAGATTGCCCTGGCCTCGGGCGAAGGCGCGCTGGCCATCGGCGACGCTGCGATCGCCTCCGGGACCAACAGCGTGGCGCTGGGTAACGGTTCGATCGCTGACCGCGACAACGCGGTCTCCGTCGGCGCTGCGGGTCAGGAACGCCAGGTGACCAACGTCGCTGCCGGCACCCAGGACACCGACGCGGTGAACGTCGCCCAGCTCAAGCAGACGGTGCGCTATGACCAGAACGCGGACGGCAGCACCGACTACTCGCGCGTCTCGCTCGGCCAGCAGGGCTCGCCGGTGACCATGTCCAATGTCGCCCGGGGCCGCGTCAGTGCCGACAGCACCGATGCCGTCAATGGTGCCCAGCTGTACGACTGGACGATGAACCGCAACAACCAGATCAGCAACGTCAGCCTGGCGTATCGCATCAATGACCTGGAGCGCAGCATGCATGCGGGCATCGCCAGCGCCATGGCGGCACGCCAGGCCCCCTACGTGCCCGGCAAGGTGACCTACGCGGTGGGTGCGGCGGGCTACAAGTCGCAGGGCGCGGTTGGCATCAGCAGCCGCTACACCGCTGACAGCGGCCGTTGGAGCCTGGAAGGCGGCTTCTCCAAGAACGGCGATGGGTCCGGCATGTACGTGGGTGTCAGCGGCGTCCTCGGCGACTGATATCCCGCACTTGCGCCAGCAGATGCCCAGGGCAATCCCCTGGGCATTCTGCTTTCTGCCGGTCCCGTTTGCGCCACGGCGGTGGGCCTTTCCCATGGACCTTTCCACGCGGTGCTCGAACGTGGGCATCGCTCTGCGCCGCCGGCACCGAAGCGGGCCTTCCGCGACCAGATAGAATCCGCTTCCTCCCCCAGCCGGCCATCGCCATGAACGCCTATGCCCTGCTCGCCTGCGCCATCGCGCTGGAGGTGGCTGCCACCTCGCTGCTCAAGGCCTCCGATGGCATGACCCGGCTCTGGCCCACGCTGGGTGCGCTGTTCGGCTATGGGGTGTGCTTCTGGTTGCTGTCGATGGTGATGAAGACCGTGCCCACCGGCATCGCCTATGCCATCTGGTCCGGGGTGGGGATCGTGCTGATCTCGCTGATTGGCCTGTTCGTGTTCAAGCAGAAACTGGACCTGCCGGCGCTGATCGGCATCGGGCTGATCTGCGCCGGCGTGGTGGTGATCAACGTGTTCTCGCACTCCACCGCACACTGAACGCCGCCCGGCACGGCAGCGCCTGCGGCCGGGGCCGGGGCGGACACCCGAGCGTGACGCGCTTCCGGCAGCCGCCGCCTTGCATGGAAACCATCGCTTGACCGCGCGCGCGGTCCGGCCTATTTTGTGCGCGCCTCAGGTATTCATCCCTTTATCCGCATGAAGGGATGAATTTAAACGGGAATCCGGTGAAGCGGCCTCGTGCCGCCATTCCGGAGCTGCCCCGCAGCGGTGAATGGAAACAACCGCCGTCATCCAGCACTGGGTTCATCCCCGGGAAGCGACGGCCAGTAGGTGGGCACCCCGGTGCCCGTGTCCATCAGCCCGAATACCGGCCTTGGCCGGGGGACCTGCCGTCCCTCGATTCGACCTGGAGCCTCCGCGGGGAGGCGGCCGGTACCGATGCCCTGCCTCGCCGCGGGCCGGTCCGCCGTGTCCCCGCCATGAATCCGGTTCGCCCGCGGGGGCGAAGGTCGCTGGCGTGGCGGACGTGGCTGCAAGGCCGCGCACGATGCGCGGTTCCTTCGTTCCTCAATGCCCAATGCAATGAGGACACTGACATGACTATCGTTACCAACCTGGGGTTCCCCCGGATCGGCGCGCGCCGCGAACTCAAGCACGCGCTGGAAAGCTATTGGCGCGGCGAGACCGATGCCGCGCAACTGCAGGCGACCGCCGCCGAACTACGTGCCCGCCACTGGCGGCTGCAACGCGATGCCGGCGTCGACGTACCGCCGAGCAACGACTTCAGCCTGTACGACCAGGTGCTCGACACCGCGGTGCTGTTCGATGCCATCCCGCAGCGTTACCGGGCACTGGCGCAGCGCGCGCCGCTGGACGGCTACTTCGCCATGGCACGCGGCCTGCAGCGCGACGGCGTGGACCTGCACGCGCTGGAGATGACCAAGTGGTTCGACACCAACTACCACTACCTGGTGCCCGAACTCACCCGGGACCAGGCCTTCACGCTGCATGCCGACAAGCCGTTGAGCGAGTACCGCGAAGCCCGGGCACTGGGCATCGAGACCCGGCCGGTGCTGCTGGGCCCGGTGAGCTTCCTGCGGCTGTCCAAGGCCACCGACGGCAGCGATACGCTGGCCCTGCTTGATCGCCTGCTGCCGGTGTACGCGCAGCTGCTGGCCGAACTGAAGGACGCCGGTGCGGCATGGGTGCAGCTGGACGAGCCGGTACTGGTGCAGGACCTGGACGACACTGCCCGCGCGGCCTTCGAGCGCGCCTACCGTTATCTGGCCGATGTGCCGCGCCCACAGCTGCTGCTGGCCACCTACTTCGGTGCGCTGGATGACAACCTCGCGCTGGCCACGTCGCTGCCGGTCGATGGCCTGCACGTGGACCTGGTGCGTGCGCCGGAGCAGCTCGACGCCGTGCTGCGTGCCCTGCCGGCCACGCGCATCCTGTCGCTGGGGCTGGTCAACGGCCGCAACATCTGGCGCGCCGCGCTGGACAATGCGCTGATCCTGGCGCGTTACGCCCTGGGCCATCGGGGACCGGACACGCTGTGGCTGGCACCCTCGTGCTCGCTGCTGCATTGCCCGGTGGACCTTGGCCAGGAGAAGAAGCTCGATGCCGAGCTGCGCAGTTGGCTGGCGTTCTCGCGGCAGAAGCTGCAGGAACTGCGCGTGCTGGCCGATGCCCTGGACGGCAAGGCCTCGGCGGAGGTGGCGCTGGACCAGGCACGTGCGGCCATCGAATCGCGCCGCCACTCGCCACGTGTGCACAACCCGGCGGTGAAGGCACGCCTAGCCGCGCTGACCGCCACCGATGCCGCCCGCGCCACACCGCACGTACAGCGCCAGCTGCAGCAGGCACAGGCACTGCGCCTGCCCGCGTTCCCGACCACCACCATCGGCTCGTTCCCGCAGACCCAGGACGTGCGCCTGGCCCGCGCGCGGAACAAGTCCGGCAAGCTCTCCGATGCCGATTACGATGCCTTCCTGGCCGAGCAGACCGCGCATTGCGTGCGCGTGCAGGAACAGATCGGCCTGGACGTGCTGGTGCACGGCGAGTTCGAGCGCAATGACATGGTCGAGTACTTCGGCGAACAGCTCGATGGCTTCGCCTTCACCGGCAATGGCTGGGTGCAGAGCTACGGCTCGCGCTGCGTGAAACCGCCGGTGATCTTCGGCGACGTCAGCCGGCCGGCGCCGATGACGGTGCGCTGGTCGCGGTACGCGCAGTCGCTCACCGACAAGCCGATGAAGGGCATGTTGACCGGGCCGGTGACGGTGCTGCAGTGGTCGTTCGTGCGTGATGACCAGTCGCGCGCCGATACCTGCACGCAGATCGCGCTGGCGCTGCGCGATGAAGTGAACGACCTGGAGGCGGCCGGCATCCGTGCCATCCAGATCGACGAGCCGGCCCTGCGCGAAGGCCTGCCGCTGCGGCGCGCGCAATGGCAGGACTACCTGGACTGGGCGGTGCGTGCCTTCCGCATCAGCGCCAGCGGCGTGGCCGATGCCACCCAGATCCACACCCACATGTGCTACGCGCAGTTCAACGACATCATCGAAGCGGTGGCCGCCCTGGACGCGGACGTGATCTCGATCGAGACCTCGCGCTCGCGCATGGAACTGCTGGATGCGTTCGCGCGTTTCGACTACCCCAACCAGATCGGCCCGGGCGTGTACGACATCCATTCCCCGCGCGTGCCCGATAGCGCCGAGATGGTGGAACTGCTGCGCAAGGCCAGCGACGTGCTGGCCCCGGGCAAGTTGTGGGTGAACCCGGACTGCGGCCTGAAGACCCGCGGCTGGCCGGAGACCCGGGCCGCGCTGGAAGCGATGGTGGGTGCCGCACGCACGCTGCGTGGGGAAGTGGCCGCGTAGGGCTGCAGTGCGCCGTGCTCCGGTAGATCACCGCAGATGCTGCGTCTGCCCCCTCCCTTTCGCGCAGCGAAGGGGAGGGTTGGGGAGGGGGCCTTTCGCAGCGATGGCGCGCGTTGCTGCCCACGCCGAAGCAACGGCAACGTCCAACCCCTCCCCCGCCCTCCCCTTGCCTTCGGCAAAGGGAGGGAGTGTTCCGCGTGCACTGGCAGATCACCGCAAGGCCCCGCTTTTCCCCTCCCTTTTCGCGCAGCGAAGGGGAGTAACTCCGCGTGCACTGGCAGATCACCACAAGGCCCCGCTTTTCCCCCTCCCTTTCGCGCAGCGAAGGGGAGGGTTGGGGAGGGGTGCTTTCGCCCCGGAAAGTCCACCTCGCCGCGCCACCGCATCCCACCACCGCGCCGGGCAGGAATTCCCTGGTCATGCCCTGCCATGCCCCACCGCTTAGACTGTCGTCACTCCCGCGTCAGGAAACAGTCGATGTACGCAGCCGATGTAGCGTTGCTGGTGGTGGACCTGCAGCCCGATTTCATGCCCGGCGGTGCCCTGCCCTGCCAGCAGGGCGATGCCATCGTTCCCGGGATCGCCGCGCTGCTGGCGTCGCGCCGCTACCGCACGGTGGTCGCCACCCAGGACTGGCACCCGGCCGACCACGTTTCCTTCGCCAGCCAGCATGCCGGGCGTGCCCCGTTCGAGGTGATCGACCTGCATGGCCACGCGCAGACGCTGTGGCCGGACCATTGCGTGCAGGGCAGTCCGAGGGCGGCGCTGGACCCGCGCGTGGGCTGGGACGTGGCCGACCTGATCCTGCGCAAGGGCACCGACCAGCAGGTGGATTCGTACAGCGCCTTCCGCGAGAACCATGGCCCACGCGGTGACCGCCCGGCGACCGGGCTGGCCGGCTGGCTGCACGAGCGCGGCATCACCGAGGTCCATGTCTGTGGCCTGGCGCGTGACTACTGCGTGCTGTGGAGCGCGCAGGACGCGGCGATCAGCGGCTTCCGCGTACGTTTCCTGTGGGAACTGACCCGGCCGGTGTCCTCGGCCAACGACGCGGCCACGCGGATCGCGCTGGTCGAAGGCGGGATTGAAGTAGTGGGATAGGCCTCTGCAGGAACAGCCTTGGTCGCGAAGCCGGGCCGCCTTCCCGGCAACGTGTAGCCCCCCTCCCCCAGCCCTCCCCTTCGCTGCGCGAAAGGGAGGGTGCACGACAAAGCTCCCTCTCCCCCGTCATCCGCTTCGCTACGCGAAGGGGAGAGAGCAGATCAGCGGAACACCACCGTGCGGTGCCCGTTGAGCAGGATGCGGTGCTCCACGTGACGCCGCACCGCGCGTGCCAGCACCAGCGATTCGGTATCGCTGCCCAGCTGTACCAGGTCACGCGGCGTCATCGCATGGTCCACGCGCGCCACGTCCTGCTCGATGATCGGGCCTTCGTCCAGGTCGGAGGTCACGTAGTGCGCGGTGGCGCCGATGATCTTGACCCCGCGCGCATGCGCCTGGTGGTACGGCTGGGCGCCCTTGAAGCTGGGCAGGAAGCTGTGGTGGATGTTGATCGCCCGCCCGGCCAGCGCCTGGCACAGGCGCGGCGACAGGATCTGCATGTAGCGCGCCAGCACCACCAGATCGATGCGCTCACGTTCGACCAGATCGATGATCTGCTGCTCCTGCTGCGCGCGGTTGTCCGCGCTGACCGGCAGGTGATGGAACGGCACCCCGTAGGAACCGGCCAGGCCGGCGAAGTCGGCGTGGTTGGAGGCCACCGCGGCGATGTCCACCTTCAGCTGGCGGCTGTGGGTGCGGAACAGCAGGTCGTTGAGGCAATGGCCCTGCTTGCTGACCAGCACCAGCAAGCGCGCACGACGACGGGCATCATGCAGTTCCCACTGCATCGCGAACGCCTCCCCCAGCGCCTGCAGGCGTGCACGCACGGACGGCACATCGCCGGCATTGCTCATGTCAAAGTGCACGCGCAGGAAGAACCGGCCACTTTCCTCGTCACCGAACTGCTGCGCATCCAGGATGTTGCAACCCGCCTCGAACAGCAGGCCGGACACGCGGTAGACGATGCCGGTGCGATCCGGGCAGGACAGGGTCAGGATGAAATCAGGGCGCATGGCCAGCAACACGGCGGGGGACCGCGCAAGGTAACCGCTCCGGCAGCAGCCCGGCAAAACCGGTTGCAGCTGACACGGTCGCCGCCACCGGCAGCGGAACCGTCGACGAACGCGAACCCGTCAGTCTGGCCGGCCCCGCCACGGCCAGCTAGATGGCTCGGGCTTGGCGCTTTATAAAGAAATACTTGGCAATCCCCCCGGAAAATGCGCGCCGGCATGAACATCCTCCAGTCCCTCCGCAGTTTCATCCGCACCGCCGATGCCGGCAGCCTGGCCGCCGCCGCACGCACCCTGGGCATCAGCCCGGCCGCGGTGGGCCAGAACATCGCCCGCCTGGAAGCCCACCTGGGCGTGCGCCTGCTCAACCGCACCACCCGCCAGCTGGCCCTCACCGAACGTGGCGCGCTGTACCTGGCGCAGGTGCGCCATATCGAACGCGACCTGCAGCGTGCACAGGCAGCCGTCACCGACCCGGATGCCACGCCGGCCGGCCGGCTGCGCATCGCCAGCAGCGCCGCCTTCGGCCGGCATGTCCTCGCGCCCCTGTTGCCAGCGCTGCAGCAGCGCTATCCACGCCTTGCGATCGAGCTGCTGCTGACCGACCGCAGCGTCGACCATGCACACGAGGACGTGGACGTAAGCTTCCGCATCGAAACCCAATTGGAGGAAGGCCTGGTGGCGCGGCCCGTCGCGCAGGTGCCGTTCGTGTTCTGCGCGTCGCCGGCCTATCTTGCCGATGCGGGAACACCGCGCTCGCCGGAAGACCTGCGCGAGCACCGTTGCCTGTTGTTCCGCCATCCGCTGGACGGGCGCTACCTGCACTGGGGCTTCACCCGCGACGGCCTGCATTTCGACGCCGACGTGCAGCCGGCGCTGGTCAGCGACGACATCGACGCGCTCGCCGCGATGGCTGCCAACGGGGGCGGCATCACCCGCCTGGCCGCCTTCGTCGCCGCGCCCTACCTGGCGCGCGGTGAGCTGCAGCCGCTGTTCACCGCCCCGGGCGGCGACGAGGCCCGTGCTGCTCCGGCGCCGATGCGGTTGTTCCTGTGCGTCAGCGACCGGCGCGACCTCACGCCGAAGATCAGGGCGCTGTTGCAGCATGTGGTCGATGCCCTGCCCCCCGCGTGGCGGGTGGACATCGACCACCCGTAGTGCCGGGCCACGCCCGGCGCGGATGCGTTGGCAAAGCCGGGCGCGGCATGGCTGCGCCCGGCCGGGGTCAATCGCAGCGGCCGACGTCGAACAGGCCGCGGGCTTCATGCGGCTCGCAGCGCAGGTACTGCGGCGAGGCGCTGATATGCGTGCCCAGGGCGGCGGCGGCGTGCCACGGCCAGCGCGGGTCGTAGAGGATCCCGCGGGCGAGGCCGATGGCGTCGGCACGGCCGTCGACCAGGATCGCCTCGGCCTGGGCCGGCTCGGTGATCAGGCCCACCGCGATCACCGGCGTGCCGATCTGCGCCTTGATCGCCTCGGCGGCCGGCACCTGGTAGCCCGGGCCCACCGGGATCTGCTGGCGCGGGTCCAGTCCACCGCTGGAAACATGCAGGAAATGGTTGCCACGTGCTTCCAGTGCCTTGGCCAGCGCGATGCTCTGCTCGACGTCCCAGCCGCCATCGACCCAGTCGGTTGCCGAGATGCGCACGCCCACGGCGACCGTGGCCGGCACCGCCGCACGCACGGCATCGAACACCCGCAGCAGCAGGCGCATGCGGTTCTCCAGCGAACCGCCGTATTCATCGGTGCGGTGGTTGCTCAACGGCGACAGGAACTGGTGCAGCACGTAACCGTGCGCGGCATGCAGTTCGATCAGGTCCAGGCCCAGGCGCACCGAACGGCGGGCCGCCGCGGCGAACGCCTCGACCACGCCATCGATGCCGGCTGCATCCAGTGCCTGCGGGGTCGGCTCACCCTCCAGGAACGGCAACGCCGAGGGGGCCAGCACCTGCCAGCCATGCTCCTGGTCCGGCGCGATCGCCCGGCCCCCGTCCCACGGCCGGGCGGTGGACGCCTTGCGCCCGGCGTGGGCCAACTGCACGCCGATCGGCATCTTCGACCAGCGCCGTACCGAGGCCAGCACCTTGCCCAGCGCCGCTTCGGTGGCCTCGTCCCACAGGCCCAGGTCGGCCCAGCTGATGCGCCCTTCCGGCAGCACGGCGGTGGCTTCGAGGATCAGCAGGCCGGCACCGGACTGTGCCAGCTGGCCCAGGTGGATGGTGTGCCAATCACTGGCCTGGCCATCCTCGGCCGAGTACTGGCACATCGGCGCGATGACGATGCGGTTGGAAAGCGACAGCGGGCCCAGCGACAGGGGCGAGAACAGGTGGCTCACGGGAAGATCCGCAAAAAGTGGGGAGCGCACATTGCACGCCCCCGCCGGACCCGATTCAACCGGCGTGGTGGATCACTGCGTCTTGGTCCCGTCGAGCAGGAACCCCAGCGCCTGCGCGCAGGGCATCTGCACCTTCAGCGACAGCAGGTGATCGGCGCGGGTGCGGCCCAGGTTCACCGCCGCGATCGGCAGGCCGGCCTTGGCGGCGGCATCGACGAAACGGAACCCGGAATAGACCATCAACGATGACCCCACCACCAGCACTGCATCGGACTGCTGCAGGTGCGCCTGCACCGCCGCCACGCGTTCGCGCGGCACGTTCTCGCCGAAGAACACCACGTCCGGCTTGAGCAGGCCGCCGCAGTGCTCGCAGTCCGGCACCTGGAAGGCACCGAAGTCGGTTTCCAGGTCGGCATCGCCGTCCGGCGCCATGCCGGCGTCGAGCCGGTCCCAGCCGGGGTTGGCGGCGAGCAGGCGCACCTGCAGCTGTTCACGCGACGAACGCGCTTCGCAGGCCATACAGCGCACCTGGTCCAGCCGCCCGTGCAGGTCGATCACGGTCTGGCTGCCGGCACGCTGGTGCAGGCAGTCCACGTTCTGGGTGAGCAGCAGTTCCACCCGGCCATCGGCTTCCAGTGCCGCCAGCGCGTGGTGGGTGGTGTTGGGCCGCGCCAGGCCGAAGCGTGGCCAACCGAGCAGGCTGCGGGCCCAGTAACGCTGCCGCGTCGCCGCCTCGCCCATGAAGGCCTGGAACGTCACCGGCGGGGTGCGTTTCCACTGGCCGTCGGCATCGCGGTAATCAGGGATGCCCGAGTCGGTGCTGCAGCCGGCGCCGGTCACCACCAGCAGGCGCCGGTGCCGGGCGATGAACTCCGGCAGTTCGGCCACCAGTGCGGGGGACAGGCCACCCAGCGGCGGTGGGGACGAGGTGGTCATCGCAACCGGGTCACAGCGGCGGCAGGGACGGCACGCTGGTCGGATGACCCTCGGCGTCGAGCGCGATCATCACGAAGGTACCCTTGGTGCACAGCTCGCGGGCACCGGTGAGCAGGTCCTCGGTCACCAGCTCCACTTCCACGTGCATCGAGCTGCGGCCCACGCGCACCACGCGGCCGATGGTTTCCACCATCTGGCCGATGCGGATCGGCAGCTTGAAGTCGACCTGGTCCGAGCGCGCGGTGACCACGGTGCGGCGCGAATAGCGGGCGGCGGCGAGGAAGGCCGCCTTGTCCATCCATGCCAGCGCCTGGCCACCGAACAGCGTGCCCATGTGGTTGGTGTGGTTCGGGAAAACGATCTCGGCCATGCGTACTTCAACGGGCGGATCGGTCTGCGGGATCGGAGTCATGGGACGTCGGCAATGGGGGAATGCCGGGATGATACGCCGCACGGGCTGTGCGGCTGGTGTACGCCGATCACATCGGCTTCGCGGCCAAGGCCGCTCCTACGCGGCGATCCTGGCTTCGTCCCCGACTGCAATCCGAAAACAGGAACACCCCGGGCGTTCGCACCGGGGTGTCAGGTACTACCAGCATGCGACGATCAGAACGCTTCGTCGAAGGACACCTCGCCCTGCACGCCGACCTGGTAGGCCGAGACGCGGCGCTCGAAGAAGTTGGTCAGCTCCTGCACGTCCTGCAGCTCCATGAACGGCAGCGGGTTGCGCACGTTGTACTTCTTGGCCATGCCCAGCTTGGCGAAGTGCTGGTCGGCGCAGTGCTGCAGGTACTGGCGCATGTCGCGGGTGGAGATACCGGCCACGCCGCCGGACAGCACGTCCTCGGCGAACTGCACTTCGCACTCGATGGCTTCCTCCAGCATTTCGTAGACCTGCTGTTCCATCCTGGCGTCGAACAGGTCCGGCTCCTCGGCGCGGATGGTGCGCACGCACTCGAAGGCGAACTCCATGTGGCAGCTCTCGTCGCGGAACACCCAGTTGGTGCCCGAGGCCAGGCCCGGCAGCAGGCCACGCGAACGGAAGTAGTACACGTAGGCGAACGCGGCGAAGAAGAACAGGCCCTCGATGCACGCGGCGAAGCAGATCTGGTTGAGCAGGAACTGGCGGCGCTCCTCGCGCGTCTCGATCCGCTTCAGGCCCTGGATGGAGTCGATCCACTTGAAGCAGAAGTCGGCCTTCTTCTTGATCGAATCGATGTTCTCCACCGCGGCGAACGCCTTGAACCGCTCCTCCGGGTCCGGCAGGTAGTTGTCCAGCAGGGTCAGGTAGAACTGCACGTGCAGTGCTTCCTCGTACAGCTGGCGCGACAGGTACATGCGCGCTTCCGGCGCATTGAGGTGCTGGTACAGGTTCAGCACCAGGTTGTTGGAGACGATCGAGTCACCGGTGGCGAAGAAGGCGACCAGGCGGTGGATCAGGTGGCGGTCGGCCGGCGTCATCTTGTGGTGCAGGTCGGTGATGTCGATCTGGAAGTTGATCTCCTCCACCGTCCAGCTGTTCTTGATGGCGTTGCGGTACATCTCGTAGAAGTCCGGGTAACGCATCGGGCGCAGGGTCAGCTCGAAGCCGGGGTCGAGCAGCATCTGGTTGGGTTTCTTGGACATGGGAAATCTCGTTTGCGCTTCTCCGCAGGGAGAAGCTGGCGCGTGGCGCCGGATGAGGGTTGGCTCTTCGAGGTTCAGGGCTGCTTGCTCAGCAGTGCCCTCACCCCAACCCCCGCTTCGCGCCCCGGCCCTTGCACGGGTGCAAGGGCGTTCGATGGGCCGCGAACCGGTGGTTCGCAAAACGGCCCCTCTCACCCCGCAAGCGGGAGAGGGGCTTGAGCGGTGCTTACTGGCAGGCTTCGCAGGCTTCCGGGTTTTCCAGCGAGCAGGCGACGGCTTCCACCGGCGTGTAGGCGCTGACCGTGGTCTTGGCGATCTTGGTCGCCGGGCGCGAACGCAGGTAATAGGTGGTCTTGATGCCCTTCTTCCACGCGTACATGTACATGGACGACATCGCGCCGATGTTCGGGCTTTCCATGAACAGGTTGAGCGAGGCGGACTGGTCGATGAACGCGCCGCGGTCGGCGGCCATGTCGATCAGCGAGCGCATCGGCAGCTCCCACGCGGTGCGGTACACCTCGCGCAGCGTTTCCGGGATCTGCTGCAGGTTGCGGATCGAGCCATCGGCGAGCTTGATCGCATCGCGCATTTCGTCGGTCCACAGGCCCAGCTGCTTCAGCTCGCCGACCAGGTAGCGGTTGATCTGCAGGAAGTCGCCGGACAGCGTCTCGCGCTTGAACAGGTTGGACACCTGCGGCTCCACGCACTCGTAGCAACCGGCGATGGAAGCGATGGTGGCGGTCGGGGCGATGGCGATGATCAGCGAGTTGCGCAGGCCGTGCTGCTTGATGCGCGCGCGCAGGTCGTCCCAGCGCGCGGTGTCTTCCGGCACCACGTTCCAGGCGTCGAACTGCAGCTCGCCGTGGGCGGCGCGGGTGTCGTTGAACGAGGGGTGCCTGCCACGCTCGGTGGCCAGCTCGCACGAGGTTTCCAGCGCGTGGAAGTAGATGGTCTCGGCGATCTTCCTGGACAGCGCGCGGGCCGGCTCCGAATCGAAGGCCAGGCGCTTGCGGAAGAACACGTCCTGCAGGCCCATGCAGCCCAGGCCGACCGGGCGCCAGCGCAGGTTGCCGCGGCGGGCGGTCTCGATCGGGTAGAAGTTCAGGTCGATCACGCGGTCGAGCTGGCGCACGGCCAGGCGCACGGTCTCGGCCAGCTTCTCGAAATCGAAGTCACCATGCTCGTCGAAGTGGTTGCCCAGGTTGATCGAGCCCAGGTTGCACACCGCGGTCTCGTCGTTGGAGCAGACCTCCAGGATCTCGGTGCACAGGTTGGACAGGTGGATGACGTTGCCCGGGCGCAGGGTCTGGTTGCTGGCCAGGTTGCACTTGTCCTTGAAGGTCATCCAGCCATTGCCGGTCTCGGCCAGGGTGCGCATCATCCGGCCATACAGCTTGCGGGCGTTGATGGTGCGCACGGCCTTGCCCTGCGCCTCGGCCTGCAGGTAGGCCTGCTCGAAGGCCGGGCCGTACAGGTCGGTGAATTCCGGCACCACGCGCGGGTCGAACAGCGACCACTCCTGGTCGGCCTCCACGCGCTGCATGAACAGGTCCGGCACCCAGTTGGCCAGGTTGAGGTTGTGGGTGCGGCGCGACTCGTCGCCGGCGTTGTCACGCAGCTCCAGGAAGTCCTCGATGTCGGCGTGCCAGGTTTCCAGGTACACGCAGGCCGCGCCCTTGCGCTTGCCCCCCTGGTTGACCGCCGCGACCGAGGAATCCAGCGTCTTCAGCCACGGCACGATGCCGTTGGAGTGGCCGTTGGTGGACCGGATCAGCGAGCCGCGCGCACGCACGCGGGTGTAGCTCACGCCGATGCCGCCGCTGAACTTGGACAGCTGGGCGATGTCGCCGTACTTGGCGTAGATGGACTCGAGCGAATCCTGCGGCGAGTCCAGCAGGAAGCACGAGGACAGCTGCTCGTGGCTGGTGCCGGCGTTGAACAGGGTCGGGCTGGACGGCAGGTAGTCCAGGCTGCCCAGGCGCTGGTACAGCGCCAGTGCCTCGGGCACGTCCTCGCTCAGCGCGCTGGAGATGCGCAGGAAGAACTGCTGCGGGGTCTCGATGACCTTGCGCGAATGCGGGTGGCGCAGCAGGTAGCGGTCGTACAGCGTGCGCAGGCCGAAGTAATCGAAGTTCAGGTCGTACTCGGGGTTGATCGCATCGTTGAGCTTGCGCGCGTTGATCTGCACGAAGTTCAGCAGGCGGTCGTTGATCAGGCCCACTTCGTGGCCGCGCCCCACTGACTGCGAGAACGCGTGGATTTCCTGGCCGGACACTTCCTTGGCGATGAAGTTGGCCAGCAGGCGCGCGGCCAGGCGGCCGTACTCCGGCTCCTCGCCGATCAGCAGCGCGGCGGTGCGGATGGACAGCTCGTCCAGTTCCTGGGTGGTGGCGCCGTTGTACAGGCCGGAGATGGTGCGGGTGGCCACGCGCATCGGGTCGACCGAATGCAGCCCTTCGCAGCAGCGCTGGATCGCGCGGACGATCTTGTTCAGGTCCACCGGCTCGGTGTTGCCATTGCGCTTGGTCACGCTCATGGCGGTGGCGGTGGGCGGCGGGGTCAGTTCAAAGCCGGCCTCGGCCGGGGCGACTTCGGTAGCGGAAGTGGTCACGACGGTGTGTCCTTCATGGCGTGGTGCACGGGGTGCCTGCCCTCGCAGGAACCGGGGCCGGTGCGGGTCGTGAGCATGGAAGGGCGGCGTCGCAGCGGCCGCGACGGCATCGACCCGGGGGTCGGCGTCAGCAGCACCACGTCACCAGCCGTCTTCCCCTCGAAGACACCGCAGCCGGCACCGCGCGGTGTGCTTCGCGCGGCTGTCGGCAGGTCTTCGGACTCATGGGCATGAAGGCGGGGGCCTTCTCCTACTCCGCCGCTTCCCAAGGCCGCTGCCTCAGTGCTGTGTGGCGGGGTCGTTCCCAATTACCGCTGCGGGGCAGTGCCGGACTGGCCTGAAGGCGTCACCGGCTTCCCTTTGAATCCAGCGGGGAGCAAACCCGCCGGAACCGACGACCCACAAGATAGTGGGGGTGTATGACAGGGTCAACACGAAATGTTGTGAAATTTCGCCAAGCCTTGTGGCACAAGGGCTGCGCCGCAACTGTCCGGATAATCACGATCCGAACTGTCTGAATCGACTGCGCAGTCAAGGGGTTTGACGGATTTCTTTGTGCGGAAATCGGTTGTTCCGATGGCGTGAAAATCACGTCCCGCCGTCAGGCGTGACTTTCGACCGGGGCCAACCTGCCGCCAAGTCGCGAAGCTGGCGCCATCCCAAGGACGACATCGCCATGCGCACCGCTGCCCTCGCCACCCTGCTGCTCCTGCTCCCCGTCGCCGGCCACGCCGCCACGGTGAACGCCCCCTCTCTCTCTGCCGACCAATGCGGCGTGGAAACCGACTACGACGTGCTGGTCGATGGCGGCGGCATCTGGCTGCGACGCGACACGCAGGCGCTGCGCGAGATCGTCTTCCATGACGGCGAGCTGAGCATCGATGGCCGGATGCAGCCGGTCTCGGCGGCCGATGCCCAGCGCCTGCGGGCGCTGGAAAACGGCGTGCGCCAGTTGATGCCAGCGGTCACCGGGATCGCCACCGAGTCGGTGGGCATCACCTTCGATGCGCTGGACGCGGTGTACGAGACGCTGACCGGCGACGCCAACTCGCGCAAGGTACGCAAGCTGCGGCGCGAGGCCGAGGACTTCGTGGCCCATACCATCGGCCGCGGGCGCTGGGAACAGGACGCCTTCGACGAGGGCTTCGAGCAACGCGTGGAAGCCGCCGCCGAGTCGTTGGCCGGCTCGATGGCGCGCAGCGTGTTGTGGACGGTGTTCACCGGCGGCTCGGACCGCCTGGACAAGCGCGCCGACAAGCTCGATGCGGAAATGGAACAACGCCTGGAAGCGCGCACGCAGGTGCTGGAACGGCATGCGCAGTCGCTCTGCAACCAGGTACTGGCGCTGGACCGGCTGCAATCGGCGCTGGAGTTCCGCTACAACGGCCAGCCGCTGCAGATGATGCGCGTCACCGGCGATGCCACCGCCGCCGTGCACGAGCGGGAAACCGGCAACAGCATCCCGCTGCCGTAAGCGCGACCGTGGTGCCTGCCATTGGCTTGGCAGCCGAAGCCGCGCCCATCGCAGCGCGGCGACGCCTTCCTCCGGATCAGCCCTTGGGCAACCGCGCCAGCTCCTCGCGGACCAGGCGCACCACCAGCTGGTCCAGCGTGTCGACCGAATAGTTGCTCACGTCGTGCGTGGTCTGGGTGCCGGCACCGCTGGCCGGGTCGGCGGCGTCCTTGTAGGTCAGGAAGATGAAACGCCCGCCGGTGTACTGCGCGATCTGGCGTTGCACGATCTCGCCGGTGGTGTCCTGGCCGGACGCGGCCACGCTGAACACCTTGATGCCCTTGCCCAGCGCCGCCAACGCGGTCTGGTCATAGCGCGGGGGCGCGTAGTCCATGTGCGGCGGCGCATCGGCCAAGGACACCAGCACGCGGGTGGTCGACGGGCCGCGCCAGCTCAACGACTGCACCGCGTGGTTGAACGCCTCGTTCATGGCCTCGGGATAGTCGCCGCCGCCATTGGCCTGCACGCCGTCGAGCACCTGCTGGAACGCGCCGACATTGCCGGTCAGGTCCCAGCCGCGCACGAAGTACTCATCACCGCGATCGCGGTAGGTCACCAGCCCCAGGCAGATGTCCGGGTTGGACGGCAACCGGCTGATGTCGCGCACGATGCCCTGCAGCGAGCCGCGCAGCTTGTCGATCTCATCGCCCATCGAACCGGTGGCATCGACCATGAACACCAGGTCCAGCCGCGCACGAGCCGGCGGCGCGGCGTCAGGCATCACCACCTGCAGCGCGTTCTTCTGCCCACGCTGCAGGGTCGCCTCCACGCTCCGGCCGCCACGGCGCACCTGCACCTGGTAGCGTGGCGTATCGCGGTCATCGAAGGCATTGGGGTGCACCCACACCTGGCCACCGGCATCGGTACGCGCCCACATCCGCGCGCCATTGGCGGCAACGACCGACACCTCCGCATCCGGCACCGGGCGGCCCCGGGTATCCACCACCTGCAGGCGCTGGCGCACGCGGATGTCGCGGCCCAGTTGCGCGGACTCGCCATGACGCTGCAGGAACTGCTGGAACGCCCCGAAGTCGGCGTTGTCGTCGACCACGCCGGCCGTCACCGGCACCTGCGACTGCTGGCGCACCGCGACCTCACTGGCGCGACCGGCCGGCGCCATCGCCTTTGCCGATGTCCGGTAAGCCGCATCGGCCGCCGGGGCCGGGCGCGGCACCGGCGCCGGCGGAGCCGGCGGCGACGGCGGCATGACCGCCTCGGACACCATCGCCGCTTCGCTCTCGGCGATGGCGTGGCGGCTGCGGCGGGCGTGCTGGACCTGGCCACGATCGGGGTCGGGCACTTCGCTCAGTACCGGGGTGTCGCTGCAGGTGCTGCCTGCCGGCGGCTGGAAGTTGGCGCGTGTTTCGCGCACGCGCTGCACGCCCGGTGCCTGCAGGTCGCCTTCCACCACGGACGACGGTGGCCCGGCGGTGCGCACGGTGGCCAGCACCGGCAAGCCGACCAGCAGGGTGACGGCCGCGGCCAGGGCCGCGGTACGGGCCGGGGACCGCTTCGATGCGTGGGTGTGCTTCATGGCGCTGGCTCCTGTGCCGATGTGGCGTGCGTATACAGGAACGGCCGGGGATGCGGAACGGGGTTAAGCGGTGGTGCGCCGTAGCGCCGAGCGTGGCCCGGCACTCCCGGCGGTGCCCTCAATGACGGTGCGGGGTACCGAGGTACTCGGCGCTCTGCATCTCGATCAGGCGGCTGGCGGTGCGCTCGAAGGCGCCGGCCAGGCGGGTGCCCGAATACAACAGCGGCGGCGGATCCTGCGCGGTGCAGACCAGGTTGACCTGGCGGTCGTACAACTCGTCGATCAGGTTGACGAAACGACGCGCCGCGTCTTCGTTCATCCGGTCGAAATGCGGGATGCCGCCGAGCAGCACGGTGTTGAACTCGCGCGCGATCTCGATGTAGTCCGACGGGCCACGCGGCCCCTCGCACAACGCCGGGAAATCGAACCAGACGATGCTCTTGCCGCGCCCGCGCACCGGGATCTTGCGGCCTTCGATGGCGATGTTGCCGCTGCGCGGATCATCACTGCCGCTCAGCTCCTTCCAGCGCCCGAGCAGCCAGGCATCGCTGTCCGCCTCCAACGGCGCGCGGTAGACCGGCGAGCGGGTCAGCGCACGCATGCGGTAGTCCTCGGTGCCTTCGGCGTACAGCTCCACGCAGTACTTCTGCAGCAGCGCGATCGCCGGCAGGAAGCCCTCGCGCTGCAGGCCGTTGAGGTACAGGTTCTCCACCGCGGTGTTGGAGGTGGTCACCAGCGTCACGCCCTCGGCGAACAAGCGCTCCAGCAGGCGCGCCAGCAACATCGCATCGCCGATGTCGGTGACGAAGAACTCGTCCAGCACCAGCACGCGCAGGTTGTTGCGCCACTCCTGGGCGATCTTGGCCAATGGGTCGCTCTGGCCCTGGTGCTCGCGCAGGCGCTCGTGGATGCCACGCATGAAGCGGTGGAAGTGGGTGCGGTACTTCTGCTCGATCGGCAGGCCGTCGTAGAACAGGTCGACCAGGAAGGTCTTGCCGCGGCCCACGCCACCCCAGAAGTACAGGCCCTTGACCGGCTCGGGCTTCTTCCAGAAGGCGGACAGGCGGTCCAGCCAGCCGTCCTGCGCCGAATCCACCAGCGCCTCGTGGATGCGGTCCAGCTCGGCCAGCGCCGCATGCTGGGCCGGGTCATCGCGCCAGTCGCCACGGGCCACGCCGGCGGCGTAGCGTTGTGAGGGGGTCAGTGCGTCCATGCGGTCAGCTGCTGCTGTCGGGCAGCCAGCGCCGCACTTCATGCTGGATCGCGCCACGCAGGTCGATCAGCTTGCGATGGAAGAAATGCGAGGTGTCGGGCATGCGCACCAGCTGCGGCGGGTTGTCCAGCGACGCCAGCCACTGGTAGACCGCCTGCGCGTCGACCACTTCGTCGGCCTCGCCCTGCACCACCAGCCAGTTCGACGGCGGCTGCACCTGACTGAAATCCCAGGTCCTGCGGCCCACCGGCGGGGCGATCGAGATCAGGGCCTGCGGCTGCAGCGCGCCGGCCGCACGCAACGACACGTAGGCGCCAAAACTGAAACCGGCCAGCCACAGCGTCGCATCCGGCCGCTGGCTGCGCACCCAGTGCGCCACCGCGCGCAGGTCATCGCCTTCGCCTTCGCCATTGTCGTAGACGCCGGCCGATGCGCCGACGCTGCGGAAGTTGAAACGCACGGTGGTGATGCCCAGGTCGCGCAGCGCGCGCGAGACCATGGTGACCACCTTGTTGTGCATGCTGCCGCCTTCGATCGAGAGCGGGTGGCAGATGACGGCGATGACCGGCCGCGGCGCGGCGTCGCCATCGGGCAGGTCGACGGCGACCTCCAGCGGCCCGGCCGGGCCTTCCAGGGTCAGCGTCGCCGATTCGTGGGGGAATGGGGGCGTTTGCATGCCGCCATAATACCGGCCCCGACCGGCGGCATCACCGCCGTGGTCTTCACGGTAGCCGAAACAATGCATTTCCTGTTCCTGAGCGTGGCCTGCAGCGTGCTGGTGTCGGTGTTGCTGAAACTGGTGCCACGCCACGGCATCGACATCGCCCAGGCCGTGACCTGGAATTACCTGGCCGCCAGCGTGTTGTCGCTGCTGGTGCTCAAGCCTTCCCTGCAATCGCTGCAGGGCGGGCACACGCCATGGCTGGCCCTGCTGGGCCTGGCGGTGGCGCTGCCCGGCATTTTCCTGGTGCTGGCGCGGGCGGTGCGGCAGGCCGGCATCGTGCGCAGCGACGTGGCGCAGCGGCTGTCGTTGCTGCTGTCATTGACCGCGGCGTTCGTATGGTTCGGCGAACAGGCCAACGGCTGGAAGCTGGCCGGGCTGGCGCTGGGGCTGCTGGCCATCGTCGGGGTGAGCGCACGCAACGGCGATGCGACGACGCCGACCGGTTCGAGCTGGGGCTGGCTGCTGGGCGTGTGGGCCGGCTTCGCGCTGGTGGACATCCTGCTCAAGCAGGTCGCCGCCGCCGGCACCCCGTCGACATCGGCGTTGCTGGTGAGCTTCGGCATCGCCTTCGTGCTGATGCTGGCCTGGCAGCTGCAACGCCACTTCACCGGCGCCTCGCGATTGGATGCCCGCAATCTGGCCTATGGCCTGCTGCTGGGTGCGATCAACTTCGGCAACATCCTGTTCTACGTGCGTGCGCACCAGGCATTGCCGCACAGCCCGGCGACGATCTTCGCCGGGATGAACATCGGCGTGGTGTGCCTGGGCGCACTGGTGGGCGTGTGGGTGTTCGGCGAGAAGACCAGCGTGCTCAACCGCGTGGGCCTGCTGCTGGCGGTGGCGGCGATTGGCTTGATCGCGCGCGGGACGCTGTAGTGCTTCTTTCGGTGGTGAGGCTTCAACCGCAACGGCAACTGCCCCTCCCCGGCCCTCCCCTGCGCCTTCGGCGCAAGGGAGGGGGCAAAGCCTTTTCCTCCCTTTGCCTCAAGGGAGGGCGGTCTTCGCGTACGGGAACTTACGGTTCGAAGCCCAGCAGCAGCGGATCATGGTCCGAGCTGCGCCACGGGCCCGGGACGTTGCGGCCCTGGTAACCGGCCTCGTCGGCTTCATCGGCGTTGGTATGCCACTCCGCCGCGCCTTTCAGGCGCGCTGCCATGCCCGGGCTCAACAAGGCGTGGTCGAGGCGCCCGGTCAGGCCGTTGTAGACATAGCTGTAGGGCTGCTCCACGCCGGCCAGCTTGAAGGCGTCCTGCCAGCCGTCGGCAGCCAACTGGCGGATCGGGTCTTCCATCGCATAGGCATTGAAGTCGCCAAGCAACACGGCGTCCTTGCTGCCACTGCGGGTCGGGTCGGTCTGCAGCCAGCTGTTGAGCAGGCGTGCCGATTCGACGCGGGTGGCGTTCCAGCAGCCCTGCCCGTCGTTGCGGTCGGCATCGGCGCCGCTGGCTTCCGAGCAGCCCTTGGACTTGAAGTGGTTGGCCACCACCACGAACGGCGTGCCCTTGCGGCCCATGCGGAACGCCTGCGCCATCGGCACGCGGCTGCGCTCGCCGAACGGCTCGCGCTCCAGCACCGCCGGCCTGCCGACCGGGCTCACCTTCGAGCGACGGTAGATGATGCCAACGCGGATCGGGTTGTCGCCCGGCCCGTGGCCGGCATCGACGAACGCCCAGTCGCCGTCCCTGCCCTGCCCTTCGTTGATCGCGCGCACCAGCTGGTCGATCGCCGAACCGGGGCCGTAGCCGTCGTTCTCCAGTTCCATCAGCGCAGCCACGTCGGCGTTGAGGCTGCGGATGGTGGTGACCAGCTTGGCCTGCTGGGCCGCCTGCTGCTCGGGGGTCCTGGCGCCTCGCAGGGTCGGGTAGCCACCGCCCTTGCCGTCACCGTTGAAGTAGTTCTCCAGGTTGAACGCCGCGATGCGCAGGCCGCCGGCCACCGTCGGCGGCTGCTGCGGACGCTGCGCCTCGGCGACGGTCAGCGGTGCGGTCAGCTGCAGGCGGATGTCACCATCAAAACGCTGGTCGACGATGCCCTGCACGTCGGTCAGCTGCGCGCCGGTACGCAGCAGCGTGCCTTCGGCCAGGTACGGCACGCTGCGCGGATCACGCTGGCTGCTGCCATCGTCCAGGCGGATGCGACGGCGGGCGTTGTCGGCGATCACCGCCGCCTGCTCCGGGCTGCCGGCGGCGGCCACTTCGCTGGGCTGCCACAGGCGGCCACCGAAGGCCGCGGTCAGTTCACCGTAACGCGACAGGCCATCCTGGCCGGCCAGGGTCAGCGGCACGGCGATGCGGACCTGCATGCCTTCCAGGGCTTCCCAGTTGGCCGGCACGTCCTGCAGCACGGTCACCGCCGGGGCCGGACGGGCGGCGATGGCGGTGACCTTGTCGGCCTGCAGGGTGGTCAGGCGGTTGTCGCTCTTGCCGGCCGGCAGCTCCTGCACGGTACCGGTGATACGCAGCCACTGCCCGGGCTGCACCGCCTGGTCCTTGGGCAACTGCACGAACAAGCCGTCGGAAGTCCCCGCATCGCCATCGCCGGCGTCCTGCACATAGATGCCACCCAGGCCTTCGCGCAGGTCGGCGCTCACGGCGGCCTCGATGGTGACGGTCTTGCCTTCATGGGCGCTGCGCGCGCCGTTGCCCTGGACCTTGCCGATCGGCAACACCGCCGGCGGGGCGGCCAGCGCGGGACCGGCGCAGGCCAAAGCCAGTGCCAGGGCGAGAAGGGTGGGGGTACGGCGCATGGGCAACTCCGGTTGGCGGCGGCTGGCAAACAAAAAGCGCCGCCCGTCGAGGGCGGCGCCGGATATTGTGCAGCAGCCGATGTGACCGCAAGCCACCGAATCTGGCGGCTTACTTCAGGTTGTCGAGCATCCAGTCCACGGCGGCGTGGATCTGCTCCTCGCTGAGCCCGGCATTGCCGCCCTTCGGCGGCATGATGCCGCCGTCCGGGCCGGTGTAGCCCTCGATGGCGTGCTTGTAGAGGGTGTCCTTGCCCTGCGCCAGGCGGCTGTCCCAGTGCGCGTGGTCCAGCGTCGGCGCCTTGCCCACGCCGGTGGTGTGGCAGGCGGTGCACAGGTTGTCGAAGATCGTCTTGCCGTCGAGGGTGCCGCCATAGGCACCGCTGGCCGAAGCCGCCGCGGCGGCGGCCGCTGCAGCCGCGGCCTGGGCCGAGGCACCGGTCGCACCCGCATACACCGCACCGATCGGCGCGATGCGCTGTTCAACGCGCTTGGCCACGGTGGGCGAGACTTCGGCGGGGATGGAGTGCTGCAGGAAGTAAGCGAAGATGATCAGGCCAACCGTGATGACGGCCAGAATGACGATGACGATGGAAAAGCGCTTGAGAAACTCGAGGTCGTAATTCCGCACGTCTCAATACCCCAGGCGAGTAGTCGAAGGACTATGGCTGCCGGCGAGTATAGACCAGCGTTGGGCCGCGCCTGCAACGGGTTGGCGGCCTCAATGAATGCGGCAACGCACCATCCCACCGGCCTCAACGCGGCGATGCGGCACCGGCTGCACGCAGGCACAGCGCACCGATCGCATCGACCAGATGTTCGCCATCGCGCAGGCCATCGCGGCTGGGCGCGACGGGCCCGACCAGTGCCTCGGTGAAGGCACCGACGATGCAGGCCGCGCTCACGTCCAGGTCCTGCGGCGGCAACTCGCCGGCATGCACGCCGTCGGCAAGGATGCGCTTGAACACGTCACCGAACAGGCGCCGGCAACGGATGCGCTCGGCCTCCACTTCCGGATCCACCGGCTCGGCGATGAAGGCATAGGCCAGCCATGGCCCGGCCATCGCGCGCCGCACGAACGAAGCCACCGCCGCGTGCAGGCGTTGTGGCGCCGGACGCGCTTGCCCGGCAATCGCCGACAGGATCTCCAGCTCATGTTCCACCGCCGCGGTCAGCACCTCGACGAACAGCTCCGCCTTGGACGGGAAGTGGCGGTAGATCAACCCGGTGGAGACCCCGGCCTCGGCCGCCACGGCAGTGACCGGTGCATTGCGGTAGCCGCCGGCCGCGACCAGTCGCCGGGCGGCCGCCAGGATCGCCTCGCGGTTGCCGGCGAGGCGCTTTTCCATCAATTCCGAGCGTTTGTAGGCCATGGAGTGATTCTAAGTTCAATTTTTGAATTTGTATTCACTTTTTCACGAAGACCGGCTAGGCTGCGCGCAAACGCCCGTGCGGACGGCCGCAGCCGTCACCCCCACCCCGGAGCGCCCCCTCGCCTGGTTGTACTGGAGCCGCCCCATGCACGTCCCCACCCTGTCCTTCGATCTCGGCGAAGAGATCGACATGCTGCGCGAAAGCGTGGCCCAGTTCGCCGCCGCGCACATCGCCCCGTTGGCCGCGGAAGCCGACGCCACCAATCACTTCCCCAACCAGCTCTGGCGCCAGCTTGGCGAGCAGGGCCTGCTCGGCATGACCGTGGAAGAGGAGTACGGCGGCACCGGTATGGGCTACCTGGCGCATGTGGTGGCGATGGAGGAAATCTCGCGCGCCTCCGGCGGCATCGGCCTGTCCTACGGCGCGCATTCCAACCTGTGCCTGAACCAGCTGCGTAAGAACGCCAGCCAGGCACAGAAGCAGAAATACCTGCCCAGGCTGTGCAGCGGCGAACACGTCGGCGCACTGGCGATGAGCGAGCCGGGTGCCGGCTCGGACGTGGTGTCGATGAAGCTGCGCGCCGACAAGCGCGGCGACCACTACGTGCTCAACGGCAACAAGATGTGGATCACCAACGGCCCGGATGCGGACGTGCTGATCGTCTATGCCAAGACCGACATCAACGCCGGTTCACGTGGCATCACCGCCTTCATCATCGAGAAGGGCATGAAGGGCTTCTCCACCGCGCAGAAGCTGGACAAGCTGGGCATGCGTTCGTCCAACACCTGCGAGCTGGTGTTCCAGGACTGCGAAGTGCCGGTGGAGAACGTGCTGGGTGAGGTGGGCGGCGGCGTGAAAGTGCTGATGTCCGGGCTGGACTACGAGCGCGTGGTGCTGTCCGGTGGCCCCCTGGGCCTGATGGCCGCGGCGCTGGACGTGGTGCTGCCGTACGTGCACGAGCGCAAGCAGTTCGGCGAGGCGATCGGCACGTTCCAGCTGATCCAGGCCAAGCTGGCCGACATGTATGTCGGCTTCAATGCCTGCCGGGCATACGTCTATGCGGTGGCCAAGGCCTGCGACCAGGGCCGCACCACGCGCCAGGACGCCGCCGGCGCGATCCTGTACTCGGCCGAGAAGGCAACCTGGGCCGCTGGCGAGGCGATCCAGATCCTCGGCGGCAATGGCTACATCAACGAGTACCCGACCGGCCGTTTGTGGCGTGATGCCAAGTTGTACGAGATCGGCGCCGGCACGTCGGAGATCCGCCGCATGCTGATCGGGCGTGAGTTGTTCCAGAAAACCGCATGATGCCGCTTGAGCCCCTCTCACGTTCACGGGAGAGGGGTTGGGATGAGGGGAAGCTCCGAGCACGCGGACTCGACGTCCGAAGAGCCCCCTCATCCGCCCCTTCGGGGCACCTTCTCCCTTGAAAGGGAGAAGGGTTGCAACCGCCCTGCTCCCGCCTCGGCGAGCCCGGGCATGCTCCAGAACCTCCAGGATTCCGCCGCCATGACCATCCTCACCACCCAGCTGCAACCCGGCAGCGACAGCTTCGAAGCCAACCGTGCTGCCATGCAGGCGCAGGTTGACGATCTGCGCGCGACGCTGGAAGCCACCGCGCGTGGCGGCAGCGACGCGGCGCGGGCCAAGCACACCGCGCGCGGCAAGCTGCTGGTGCGCGAGCGTATCGATGCGCTGCTCGACCCCGGCAGCCCGTTCCTGGAAGTCGCGCCGCTGGCCGCACATGGCATGTACGACGACCCGGTGCCTGGCGCGGGCATGGTCGCCGGTATCGGCCGCGTGTCCGGGGTGGAGTGCCTGATCGTGGCCAACGATGCCACCGTCAAGGGCGGCACCTACTATCCGGTCACGGTGAAGAAACACCTGCGTGCGCAGGAGATCGCGCAGCAGAACCGCCTGCCCTGCATCTATCTGGTCGACTCCGGCGGCGCGTTCCTGCCGCTGCAGGACGAGGTGTTCCCGGACCGCGACCATTTCGGCCGCATCTTCTACAATCAGGCCAACCTGTCGGCGCAGGGCATCCCGCAGATCGCCTGCGTGATGGGCAGCTGCACCGCCGGCGGCGCGTATGTGCCGGCGATGAGCGACGAGACGGTCATCGTCAAGGAACAAGGCACCATCTTCCTCGGTGGCCCGCCGCTGGTGAAGGCCGCCACCGGCGAGGTGGTCAGCGCCGAGGAACTGGGCGGTGCCGATGTGCACACACGCATTTCCGGCGTCGCCGACCACATGGCCGACAACGACCTGCAGGCGCTGGCGCGGGTGCGCGCCATCATCGCCAGCCTCAATTGGCGCAAGCCCGCGCCGGGCGTTGCGCTGCAGGACGATGAAGCACCGCTGTTCGACGCGCATGAGCTGTACGGCGTTATCCCAAGCGATACGCGCAAGCCCTATGACGTGCGCGAAGTGATCATGCGCGTGGTCGATGGCTCGCGCTTCGACGAGTTCAAACCGCGCTACGGCAACACGCTGGTCACCGGGTTCGCGCACGTGCATGGCCATCCGGTCGGCATCATCGCCAACAACGGCATCCTGTTCTCGGAGTCGGCGCTGAAGGGCGCGCACTTCATCGAGCTGTGCTGCCAGCGCAACATCCCGCTGGTGTTCCTGCAGAACATCACCGGCTTCATGGTCGGCCGCAAGTACGAACACGGCGGCATCGCAAAAGACGGCGCCAAGCTGGTGATGGCCGTGGCCAACGCGCGTGTACCGAAGTACACCGTCGTGATCGGCGGCTCGTTCGGCGCCGGCAATTACGGCATGTGCGGCCGGGCGTATTCGCCGCACTTCCTGTGGATGTGGCCGAATGCACGGATCGGGGTGATGGGTGGCGAGCAGGCGGCCAGCGTGTTGGCGACGGTGAAGCGTGATGGCATCGAGGCCAAGGGCGGGCAGTGGTCGACGGACGAGGAAGATGCCTTCAAGCAGCCAATCCGTGATCAGTTCGAGCAGCAGGGCCATCCCTACTACGCCAGTGCGCGGTTGTGGGACGACGGCGTGATCGACCCCGCCGACACGCGACGCATCCTCGGCCTGGCGCTTGCCGCCAGCCTCAATGCACCCACGCAGGACACGCGTTTTGGCGTGTTCCGCATGTAACGGCGACCGGAGACCTTCCATGTTCAACAAGATCCTGATCGCCAACCGCGGTGAAATCGCCTGCCGCGTCATCAGCACCTGCCGCCGCCTGGGCATCGCCACGGTGGCGGTGTATTCCGATGCGGACCGCAATGCGCGGCATGTGCGACTGGCCGATGAGGCCATCCATATCGGCGCAGCGCCGGCGGCGGAGAGCTATCTGCGTGCCGATGCCATCCTCGATGCGGCGCGGCGCACCGGGGCGCAGGCGATCCATCCGGGTTATGGCTTCCTGTCCGAGAACGCGGGCTTTGCGCGCGCGTGTGCCGAGGCCGGCGTGGTGTTCATCGGACCGCCGGCGTCGGCCATCGATGCGATGGGCGACAAGAGCGCAGCCAAGGCGCTGATGCAGGCCGCCCGGGTGCCGTTGACGCCCGGCTATCACGGCGAGCGACAGGAACCTGCGTTCCTGCGCGAGCAGGCCGATGCGATCGGCTACCCGGTGCTGATCAAGGCCAGTGCCGGCGGCGGTGGCAAGGGCATGCGCAAAGTCGAGGCCAGTACCGATTTCGAGGCGGCGTTGGCCAGCTGCCAGCGCGAGGCGCAGGCCGCATTCGGCAATGCGCACGTGTTGGTGGAGAAGTACGTCGAACGCCCGCGCCACATCGAGATCCAGGTGTTCGGTGACAGCCACGGCGAGGTGGTGTACCTGTTCGAGCGCGACTGCTCGGTGCAGCGCCGCCACCAGAAGGTGCTGGAGGAAGCGCCGGCACCGGGCATGACCGCCGAACGGCGCGCCGCGATGGGCAAGGCCGCCACCGACGCGGCACGCGCGGTGGGCTATGTCGGCGCCGGCACGGTCGAGTTCATCGCCGGGCCCGATGGCGATTTCTATTTCATGGAAATGAATACCCGCCTGCAGGTCGAGCATCCGGTCACCGAGATGATCACCGGCACCGACCTGGTCGAATGGCAGCTGCGCGTGGCCGCCGGCCAGCCGTTGCCAACGTCACAGGATCAACTGCAGATCCACGGCCACGCCATCGAGGCGCGGCTGTATGCAGAGGACGCGGACCGTGGCTTCCTGCCGTCCACCGGCACGCTGCGCCACCTGCGGCTACCGCAGGCCAGTACCCACGTGCGCGTGGATGCCGGCGTCGAGCAGGGCGATGCGATCACCCCGTACTACGACCCGATGATCGCCAAGCTGATCGTCTGGGACGTGGACCGTGACCGTGCCCTGCAGCGCCTGCAACGCGCCCTGCTGGACTGCCAGGTAGTCGGGGTGACCACCAACGCCGCGTTCCTGCGCCGGCTGGTGATGACCGATTCATTCCGACATGCCAACCTGGACACCGCGCTGATCGAACGCGAGCGCGAGGCGCTGGACATCCGGCACAACGCTGCCACGGCCGCCGACTGGGCGCTGGCCGCGGTGCTGGTCGCCGGGGATGCCACCGACAACGGCGACGACGCCTCGCCGTGGGCGATCCGCGACGGCTGGCGATTGACCGGTGCGGCCGCACGCACGGTCACCCTGGAACACCTGCAGCAGCAACAGACGCTGCAGGTACGCCGCCAGGGCGATGGCTGGCAGGTCACCTCCGGTGATACCCGGGTGCAGCTTGGCGGCGGCGTGCAGGATGGCCGCTACGCGCTGCAGGCCGATGACCGCCTGCACCGCGGCGACAGCGTGCGCGACGGCACTGCCCTGCACGTGTTCGGCGACGACCGCCAGCTGCGCTTCAGCGTGCATGACCCGGTCGCCGACGCGGCCGACACCACCGACCACGGCGGCAGCCTGCTCGCACCGATGCCCGGCCGCGTGGTCACGCTGCTGGTCGCGCCCGGCAGCAGCGTCAGCCGCGGCACACCACTGCTGGTGATGGAAGCGATGAAGATGGAGCACACCCTGCAGGCCCCGGCCGACGGCACGGTACACGGCTTCCGCGCCAAGGCCGGCGACCAGGTGGGCGACGGCGCGGTGCTGGTGGATTTCGAGGCCAGCTGAGCCCGGCCCGGCAGGAGGACGGCAGGCAGCCGGGCCCCAGCCTCACCACACCACCCGGTTCGGGTCGAGCTCGGCGATCTCCTGCTGCTCTGCGCGCCAACCGAACCCGCCCACGGCAAACGGGCCGGCTTCCATCGGCGGCAACCCGAAGGCCTGTTCCAGTTGCACCTCGTTGATCGCCGCGGTGACGAACGCGCCCAGCCCCAGGTCGGTCGCGCTGAGGTACAGGGTCTGCGACAGGTGACCCACGTCCAGCATCAAGGCGCGGTAGGCCTTGGGGTGATGCTGGTACTTCCAGTGGCTGCGTGCGATGCGCGGCGCATAGACGACCAGTACCGGCGCCTGTGCGAACCAGTGCTGGCCGGCCAGGGCATCGCGCGCCAACTGTTGCAATGGCAGCACCGGCGCCGGCAACGGCCGCAACGCATGCTCGCCGGGGCGATAGTGATACAGGCCCGCGGTGATGCCCTCCACGCGCTGGACCAGCAGGTAGGCCTCGGTCGCATGCAGGCTGCCCCCGGAGGGGGTGTACTTCTTCAGGAAGTCGACGCCCTCGCCCTGGCGCACGCATGCCTGCGCGGCGAACACACGCTCCAGCATCCGCGAGAACAGGTCCTGTTCCAGCAACCTGTCCGGGTCGAAGTTCCGGCAGGTCACGCGTTGGGCCATCAGCGCCTCCAGTGCGCCAGGCGCGCTGCGCGGCAGCCACAGGTCCGGCCCGGCCGCTTCCCGCTCGATCGTGGCCGGCGGCGGCGTGCCACAGGCACGCAACAGGCCGGCGATGTTGTCGGTACCCAATCGCTGCATCGACTGGACGCTGTCCACGCCATCCCAACGGGCCGCGTGGTGGGTGATCGCGGCCAGCGGCCACCAGCGCAGCGCGCGATAGCGCTCGTCCGCCTCGCGGTGCGGGCCGGATGCCGGTGCGTCGGCGATCAGCAGGCCACACTGCAGCAACCGCGCCACCGCCGCGTCCAGTGGCACCTGCCGTTCTTCCCAGGCGTCGGGACTGAAGCGGCCCATGAGCAACACCTCGTCATCGGACAGCGGTTGCGCCGCCTCCAGATGCGGTGCCAACGCCAGCCAACGCCGTTCGCGCACCAGTCCATTTCCGCCTGACAGCAGGTCACCAAGATCGAACCGGCAGTTCTCGCGCGGCTCGATCACAACGGCGGTACAGCGACGCACTTTCATCGGTATCATCCTCGGGCCGTGCAGGGGGCACGGCGCAGATACATTTCATTCATGACCGGACGGGCGTCTGCGACGCCTTCCCCGCCGGGCAATGGCGGACGACGATGAACACATCTTCAAACGATTGCGACCAGGCACCCGAGCACCCGGGGCTGGACCCCGTGGTAGCCGACATCCTGCTGGAAAAGCTGTCCACGGACGACGCGTTCCGCGAACGCTTCCAGGAGAATCCGGGCAGCGCACTGGCCAGCCTGGGCGTGGCGGAGGCACAAGCGCTCATCGACCATGCGCCGAAGCCGGGCGACCTGTTCTATTGCATGACCACGCACTCACTGGCCAGCAAGGAAGAGATCGCCTTCGCCCGCGAGCAACTGGCCAAGCACCTTTCCCAGCGGGGCAATCACAACGTGATCTTCTGCTTCGAGGCCGACAGGATAGCCTCTGCCCTGGACCGCAGCTGAGGCGGCATGCGTTCCTGCGGCCAGCGTGCCAGCAGGCGCGCCACTTCCTCACCCGCATGACCTGTCTTTCCCTGCGCGGCCAGGGACTCGGCCAACCACAGGCTGGCCATCTGCGCGTCGGCCACGTTCAACGGCTGCAATGCCTGGGAGGCATTGGCCTCGATGTAGGCGCGGCCGCGTTGGCTTGAAAGCCAGCGCGCCTGCGCTTCAGCCTCCGCATGACGACCGGCCTTGCTCAGCAACCCGTAGAGCATGACCCGTGACTGATACATGTCGTCAGGTCGCGGGGAAAGCAGTGCAATGGCCCCCTCCAGATCACCGGACTCGCCCTGCACCCCTGCACGGAGAATCCGCTCGAAGGCGCTCAGGACGCTGTAGCGGGTGTCATCAGGCAGCCTCCCAACGCGGGCCAGTGCGTCCTGGGCCAGGCGCGTGTTTCCATCACGCAGCCCAAGGCCTGCATTGACGAGCAACATCGTCGCAAGGTCGCCACGATTCTGCGGGTCCCAGCTTGCCTGCGCCAGTTCCTCACTCAGTTCCCGCGCGACCACCTCGCGACGTTGCTGCCTGCCTTCGGACAGCTGCACCTGGTCCACGACGGAGCGGATGAGCTGGAACTGCTGGTACACGAACGGATCGCTCGTCCGGGACGCCGTACGCGCACGCTCGGACAGCATTTCCGCCTTCTGCCAATGCCCCTGGTCCAAGGCGATGCTCACCCGTTCGATGTAGGGCAACAGGTCCACGCCGGGGCTGTCCATTGTGCCGACGCCCTCCAGGATCCGCTCCGCGTCGGCATGCCGGTCCATTACCGCGTAGGCAGCGGCAACCCGCCGGGCATGGCCAATCCTGTTGGCCTCACCCGCTGCGGTGAAGTGGGCCAGCGCCCTGTCCGGCATGCCCTTGGCCAACCACAACCTGCCGACGTAGTCGGCGGCGTAGTTCCGCAGCGGGTCCTGCGGAACATCGGCCGCATCGGCATACGGCAACGCTTCATCGAAGCGATTGGCCACATACAGGTGCCAGGCCGCATTCGCCTGCCCGGCGAAATCATCGGGATACAGGCCCGCCATCACCTGCCACTTCTCCAGGGCCTGCGAAGGCATCCTCAACTCGGCCTGCCAGGCATCCAGATAGAGCCGCTCACGGTCGGGCAAACGTGCGCGCAGGGCCAGCGCCTTGTCCAGCCACGGCAATGCCTTCGGACGCTCCGAGAGCGCGGCGTGGGCACGCGCGATACCCAGATAGGCCTGGGCGAAATCGGGATCGATCCGCGCCGCTTCGAGGTACATCTGCCGCGAAACCTGCCAGTTGCCGTCCCGTGCGTTACGCAATCCAAGCGCATAGGCGCGCAGCGCCTGGAGGTTGGAGGTGGTCACGGCGGGCAGCGGGTCGGATGCGGCCTTCACCGACACCGCCGATTCGCCCAGGCGCGTGCGCAGCCGGGAAGCGAGCCCATCCACCGAACCCAGCACCGAACCCACGCTCGCGCCTTCCATCATCTCGGTCAGCACCGTTGCCTGGGTGCGGGGATCGACCAGTTCAACACGGAGCCGCAGCTTCCCGCCGACTTCGGACGCGGAGGGAAGGATCACTAGGCGCGCCCCATCACGCATCGCCACTTCGGAGGCCAGCTTGCGATCCAGCCGCGTGGTCGCCGGATCACGCCGCATGCGTGACAGCGTGTCACGCGTCTTCATGTCGCTCAGGACATTGACGTACCGCGACTGCTCCAGACTGACCCGGAATGCCTGCGTGACCGAATCATCCAGCATGATGTTGCCGGTACGGTTCTCCAGGTCCGCCAGCACCACCCAGTCCCGTTCGGCGAAGGCAATGGCCGGTTCGGGGCGGACCATCACCCAGGCGGTGATTGCCAGTGCCGCCACCAGCACGACCTCGGCCACCAGCGCCAGCGGCCTGCGCCACATCGGCAGTTCCCTGCGTGCCTTGGCCGAGGCCGCCGGCATGCGCATCGGCGCGCGCCCCGCCTCGCCGACCTCGAATACCTCCTGCGCGGCGGGAACGCCCTTGAAGCGCCAGCGCCCGTGCGACTTCCACTGCAGCCGGCCGCGCCGCTCCCCCATGGCCTGCAGGTTGCCGCGCAACAGCGATTCGGCCACCGGCGACAACAGGATCTGGCCCGGCCGCGCGAGGTTCATCAACCTCGCCGCCATCGACTTGGCCAGGCCTTCCACTTCCAGCGGCTTGGCGCCCACGGCGACGGCTTCGTCGCTGTTCTGCCACGACAGCACGTAGCCCACGTGCAGGCCCACCCGCGCCTGCAGCGACAGGCTCCGCTCCGCCCCCAGCGCCTGCAGTGCCTGCTGGTAGTCCAGGGCGAAGCCCAGGCCACTTGCCGGAGCGTCGAAGAGCAGGAACATGCCGTCGGAGCGGTCGATCAGGCGGCCGTTCCAGACCTGCAGCAGCTGCAGCACGCGGGTGTCCAGGTCACGGAACAACTCGGCCGCGGCGTTGTCGCCGATCCGTTCGATCAGCGCCACCGAGTCGCACAGGTCGGTCAGTACCAGCGTCTTGAGCTGGCGGCGGGCAAGGGAGGGGTCGGCGTCGTCGGCCACGTCATCACTCCACGCGGCCCATCAGCCCGCGAACCACTGGGCGCGGTTGCCGCCCAGGCGCTTGGCTTCGTACAACGCCTGGTCCGCGCGCGCGTAGGCCTCGTTCCAGTGGTAGGCCGCGTTGACCAGCGACACGCCGATGCTGACCGAACGCGCGCCGGGCTCTGCCCCCGGGAACGCGGCCAGGCTGCGCATCGCATCGAGGATGAACTCGGCGGTGCGCATCAGGTGCAGTGCATCGGTACGGCACAAAAGCACGCAGAATTCGTCTCCGCCGAGGCGGCAGGCCAGGTCGTCCTGGCCGACCACCGAGTCGAGGATGCGGGCCAGGCGCTGCAGCGCCTGGTCGCCGGCAAGGTGGCCATGGCGGTCGTTGAGCCCCTTGAAGTCATCGCAGTCGATCAGCAGCAGGCCCTGCGGACGCTGCCCGGAACGGTGCGAGCGCTGCAGGTAGGCGGTCAGCGAGCGCCGGTTGTGCAGCCCGGTGAGATCGTCGTTGTAGACCATCTCGCGGGTGTGGTTGAGCTCGTGGGTGGCGCTGTAGAGATTGCCCAGCGCCGCTTCCAGTTCCTGGTTGCGGCGGCTGAGCTGGCCGATCAGGCGCTGCTCGCTGCCGACCACGCGCGAGACCGTGCGGCGCAGGAAGAACACCACCATCGCCGGGTCCTGCTCGATCAGCTGCTCGAACCCTTCCTGGGTCAACTCGATCAACAGGGTCTCGCAGCTGGCGCGGGCATCGGAGCTGCGCGGGTGGCGCTCCATCAGCATGGCCAGCTCGCCGAAGAAGTCATTGGCCGCCAGCTGCTTGGCCGGCAGGCCGGGACCGAAGTCCAGGCAGATGGCGCCGCTGACGATGATGTACATCGAGGTGCACAGGTCGCCGCGCCGGAACAGCACCTGGTCCGCGGCCAACCGGCGGCGGACACCGAACGAAGCGAACAGGGCGAACTCCACGGGCGAAAGCTGGGCACGCAGTGTCGATCCCCCTGCGGCCGACAGACCTGCGGGGGGATCCGTTTGCTTGGCCAGACCCCCGGACACCATGCCGCTCATTCCCTGCCTCATGGACCCCCGCCATGCATGGCGGGTTGGTTCACGAGGTTATCACCAAAGTAAACGCCCATCCACGCTGTTTCAGCATGAAAGTGCAAGGACGCAAATCACAAAAAAGAAGGGGCTCGTAAGAGCCCCTCCAAAACAACCGGACAAATCTGACTCAGGCAGCCACTTCCGCCTGGAACTGCTCCTCCTCGGTGGAGCCAGTCAGTGCGGTGACGCTGGAGGCGCCGCCCTGGATCACCGTGGTCACGTCGTCGAAGTAGCCGGCCCCCACTTCCTGCTGGTGCGAGACGAAGGTATAGCCCTTCTCGCGCGCGGCGAACTCCGGCTCCTGCACCTGCTCCACGTAGTGGCGCATGCCCTCGCCGCGGGCGTAGTCATGGGCGAACTTGAAGGTGTTGAACCAGTTGATGTGGATGCCGGCCAGGGTGATGAACTGGTACTTGTAGCCCAGCGCCGCCAGCTCGTCCTGGAACCGGGCGATGGTCTTGTCGTCCAGGTTCTTCTTCCAGTTGAAGGAGGGCGAGCAGTTGTAGGACAGCAGCTTGCCGGGGCTGGCGGCGTGCACGGCCTGGGCGAACTCGCGGGCGAAACCCAGGTCCGGGGTGCCGGTCTCGCACCACACCAGGTCGGCATGCGGGGCATAGGCCACGCCACGGCTGATCGCCTGTTCCAGGCCATTCTTCACGCGGTAGAAGCCTTCGGCGGTGCGCTGGCCGGTGACGAACGGCGCGTCGTTCGGGTCGAAGTCGCTGGTCAGCAGGTTGGCGGCCTCGGCATCGGTGCGGGCCAGCACGATGGTCGGCACACCCAGCACATCGGCGGCCAGGCGTGCGGCCGACAGCTTCTGGATCGCTTCCTGGGTCGGCACCAGCACCTTGCCGCCCATGTGGCCGCACTTCTTCACCGCGGCCAGCTGGTCCTCGAAATGCACCGCGGCGGCGCCGGCGGTGATCATGTTCTTCATCAGCTCGTAGGCGTTGAGCACGCCGCCGAAGCCGGCCTCGCCGTCGGCCACGATCGGCAGGAAGAAGTCGATGGCGTCCTCGGCCTTGACCTTGCCGTCGATGATGTTCTTCCACTGGATCTCATCGGCGCGCTGGAAGGTGTTGTTGATGCGGCGGACCATGGTCGGCACCGAATCGTAGGCGTACAGCGACTGGTCCGGGTACATCGTCTCGGAGGTGTTGCCGTCGGCGGCCACCTGCCAGCCGGACAGGTACACCGCTTCCAGCCCGGCCTTGGCCTGCTGCATCGCCTGGCCGGCGCTGATCGCGCCGAAGGCGTTGACGTAGCCCTTCTTCGCGCTGCCGTTGACCAGGTCCCACAACCGCTCGGCGCCACGCTTGGCCAGCGTGTACTCCGGTTGCACGCTGCCGCGCAGGCGCACCACGTCGGCGGCGCTGTAGGTGCGGGTGATGTGCTTCCAACGCGGGTTGTTGTCCCAATCCTGCTGCAGGGCGTCGATCTGTTGCTGGTAGGTGCTCATCGTTGCGTCCTCGAATGATCGTGATGCGTAAGGGGGAAGGTCAGTCGATCTGCCGGTAGGCCGGCAAGGTCAGGAACTCGGCCAGTTCATCGGCGCGGCTGAGTTGGTCGAGCAGGCCGATGGCCTGGGGGATGCGGCTGCCGCCGGGCAGCGCGGCGGTGTCGCCCAGCCGTGCCGGCAGCGCGCGCAGGGTGCTGTCCAGCAGGGCCAGGTCGATGGCGGTGCCGTCGTCCAGGTGCTGGTTGCCGGCGTGCAGCCATTGCCAGATCTGGCTGCGGCTGATCTCGGCGGTGGCCGCGTCCTCCATCAGGTTGTGGATGGGCACGCAGCCATTGCCGTCCAGCCAGGCGGCCATGTAGCGCACGCAGACCTCGACGTTGTTCTCGAAGCCGGCGCGGCTGATGCTGCCGCTGCACGGTGCGACCAGGTCCTCGCGGCCGACCTGCACGTCACGGCGCAGCACGCTGTGCTGGTTGGGCGTGGGCATGTGCTCGTCGAAGATCGCCCTGGCCACCGGGATCAACGCCGGGTGCGCGACCCAGGTGCCGTCGTGGCCGGCGGTCACTTCACGCAGCTTGTCGGCACGCACGCGCGCCATCGCCTGCTCGTTGGCGGCGGCATCGTGGTTGATCGGGATCTGCGCGGCCATGCCACCCATCGCATGCGCGCCACGGCGGTGGCAGGTCTTGATCAGCAGTTCCGAATAGGCCTTCAGGAACGGCTGGGTCATGGTCACCTGGCCGCGCTCGGGCAGCACCTTGTCGGCGTGGTGACGGAAGGTCTTCAGGTACGAAAAGATGTAGTCCCAGCGGCCGCAGTTCAGGCCGACGATGCGCTCGCGCAGCGCGTGCAGGATCTCGTCCATCTCGAACACCGCCGGCAGCGTCTCGATCAGCACCGTGACCTTGATCTGCCCCTGCGGCAGGCCCAGCATGCCCTCGATGTGCGACAGCGCGCATTCCCACAGCGCGGCCTCCTCCATCGACTGCAGCTTGGGCAGGTAGAAGTACGGGCCGCGGTCGATCTCCATCAGCGCATGCGCGTTGTGGAAGGCGAACACCGCCGCGTCGAACAGGCCACCGGCAATCGGCTGGCCGTCGATCAGCACGTGCTTCTCGTCCAGGTGCCAGCCGCGCGGGCGCACGATCAGCACCGCCTGCTCGTCATGCGGACGCAGCGTGTAGTGCTTGCCCGGCTTGCCGTTGGCCGCCGGCGCGGTGAACGCCAGGTCACCGCGCACCGCACCGATCATGGTGCGCTGGCCGGCCAGCACGTTGCGCCAGGTCGGCGAGGTGGAGTCCTCGAAGTCGGCCATGAACACCTTGGCGCCGGAGTTCAGCGCGTTGATGACCATCTTCGGGTCGGTCGGGCCGGTGATCTCGACGCGGCGGTCCTGCAGCGCCGCCGGGATCGGGGCCACCGTCCAGTCGCCCTCGCGGATGGCGCGGGTGTCGTCGCGGAAGTCCGGGCTGCCGCCCTGGTCGAAGAAGGCCTGGCGCTGGCCACGCGCGGCCAGGCGCACCTGCCGCTCCGGCTCCACCGCGCGGTGCAGCGATACGAGCAGCCCCAGCGCACCGGCCGGCAACAGCTCGGACTGGCCGGCCAATTGGGTGGTCACGGTAATGCCCGGGGTCGGGCGGGGGGGGATCGTTGCGGCGACAGCGTGGGCGACGGCGGACATCGGAGGTTCCTGCGGGTGTCGGGGACTCCAACCTGCCGCCGCAACGAGGTATTTAACAAAACAGTTTTTGCAATCTTTTTTATAAGTTGTGCTAATACTTGACCTGCCATGCCCAAGAAGACGCCCGTAAACCCGCGTTTTTCCTACAAGTCGGACCGGCTCAAGCCGCTGCGTGCATTCCTGCAGACAGTTCGACTTGGGTCAGTTTCGCGGGCATCGGAGGCCTTGTTCGTCAGCCAGCCGGCAGTGAGCCTGCAGTTGCAGGCGCTGGAACGGGAGCTGGGGATGGTGCTGTTCGAGCGCAGCGGGCGACGCCTGGTACCCAGCCGCGAGGGCCAGCTGCTGTACGACATGGCCCAGCCGCTGGTGGAGAGCCTGGACGGGCTGCTGCCGCGCTTCCGCGAGAAGGTCGGCGGGCTGGACGCGGGCGAGCTCAACATCGCCGCAAATTCGTCGACCATCCTGTATCTCCTGCCCAAGATCGTCGAAAACTTCCGCCGCCAGTACCCCGACGTGCGCCTGACCCTGCACAACGCGATCAGTGCGGACGGCACCGACCTGCTGCGCAGCGATGCCGCCGACCTGGCCATCGGCTCGATGATGGATGTCCCGGCCGACCTCAGCTACGCGCCGGTGTACCGCTTCGACCAGGTGCTGATCACCCCGCCCGACCACCCGCTGGCGCACAAGAAGCAGCTGAGCCTGGAAGACCTGTCGCCGTGGCCACTGATCCTGCCGCCGCGCCGGCAGATCACCTGGCGGCTGGTGGACCTGGTGTTCCAGCAACACCGCGTGCCCTACACGGTGGCGCTGGAGGTCGGCGGCTGGGAGGTGATCAAGCAGTACGTGGCGATGGGCATGGGCATCTCCATCGTCACCGCGCTTTGCCTGAACGACGCTGATCGCGGCAAGCTGGTCACCCGTGCGATGGGCGACTACTTCCCTTCGCGCAGCTACGGCGTAGTCGTGCGGCGGGGCAAGGTGCTGTCGCCGCAGGCGCGCGCGTTCGTGGAGCTGATCCAGCCGGACCTGTTCGCGCCACGGCAATACGACGACACCGGGCCTTCGGAACGCTGAGCCCGCGCACGACGGCGCGCATCGCCATCGCCCCCATTCGCGGTGGAGTCCGGCGACAATCACCGCACCTTCCCCGGAACCGGCGCATGTCACTGGAACTTCGCCACCTGCGCTACTTCCTCGCCGTGGCCGACACGCTGCACTTCGGCCGCGCCGCCGAACGCCTGGGCATGTCGCAACCGCCGCTCAGCCAGCAGATCCGCCAGCTGGAGACCCTGATCGGCGCGCATCTGTTCGTGCGCAGCCATCGCCGCGTGCAGCTCACGCCCGCTGGCGAAGTGCTGCTGGAGCAGGCGCGCGAGATCCTGCAGCGCGTCGATACCGCGGTGGACAGGGTGCAGCGCGCGCAGCGCGGCGAAAGCGGCGAACTGCGCGTCGGCCTGACCCGCGCCACCCCGTTGCTGCCGCAGATCCCGCGCGCCTTCTTCGCCTATCGACAGCAGCGCCCGCAGGTGCAACTGCAGCTGCGCGAGATGAACAGCCTGCGCCAGATCGATGCGTTGCTGGCCAACGAGCTGGACGTGGGCATCATCCGCAAGCGGGTGCTGCCGTCAGAGCTGGTCGCCAAGCGCCTGCTCGACGATCCGCTGGCGCTGGTGGTGCATGCCACCCATCCGGCGCTGGCCGGCAAGGATCCGGACACGGCCACGTTGTCCCTGCGCCAGTTCGCGTTGGACCCGTTCGTCGGCTTCTCGCGCGATGCCGGTGCCGGCATCCACGACCATGTGATCACGCTGTGCCGCAACGCCGGCTTCAGCCCGCGCATCGTGCAGGAAGCCGGCGAGTCCTCAACCCTGATCAGCCTGGTCGCGGCGGGACTGGGGGTGTGCGTGCTGCCGTCCTCGTGCCGGCATATCCAGGTCGATGGGGCGTGCTTCGTCGCGTTGAGTGATCGCGGCGCCGCATCGGAAATCCAGCTGGCGTGGCGACGCGAAGCGGTGACGCCGCTGATGCGACAGTTCATCGGCCTGATGCGGCAGGAAGTGGTGCGGGGCTGAAGGCGTTTACCCCTCTACCCCTCCCCAACCCTCCCCTTGGCTGCGCCAAAGGGAGGGGGTGGTTCATGCGGGTCGATCAGATCACTGCGAAGCCGTGCTTCTGCCCCCTCCCTTTGGCGCAGCCAAGGGGAGGGTTGGGGAGGGGTAACGCTTTTGGCTTTTGGCTTTTGGCTTTTGGCTTTCAACCCTCAGGGCCCCACCACCACCGGCACGTCGCTCGTCGCCTGCAGGTGACGCCATGCCTGCCAGGCCGCCCCCACGCCCGCCAGCGTCAGTACCAGCACATAGCCACACACGCCGATCCAGCCCCAGCGCGTATAGAACACGCCACCCAGCGCACCCAGCAGGCTGGAGCCCAGGTAGTAGGACAGCAGGTACAGCGCCGAGGCTTCGGCACGCAGGGCGCCGGCGCGCACCCCCACCCAGCTGCTGGCCACCGAATGCCCGCCGAAGAAGCCGAACGTGACCACGGCGATACCCAACGCCATCGCCCACAACCACGGCAGCACCAGCAGCAATACGCCGCCCACCATCAACGTGAACGACAACGCCAGCACCGGACCGCGGCCCAGGCGATTGGCCAGCTGGCCCATCCACGCCGAGCTGAAGCTGCCGACCAGATAGACGATGAAGATCAGGCCCACCACGGTCTGGCTCAGGCCGTACGGCGGCGCCATCAGGTGATAGCCCAGGTAGTTGTAGACGGTGACGAACACCCCCAGCAGCAGGAAGCCGCAGGCAAACAGCCACGGCAACGCCGCGTCGCCGAACACGCCGCCGAAACGTGCGGGCAGCCGCGCCGGTTCGGCATGACGGGCACGGAAGTGGCGCGAAGCCGGCAGCTGCGTCCACAGTGCGAACGTGGCCAACAGCGCGATCACCCCCACCGCACCGATGCCTGCGCGCCAGTCCCAGTGGTCGGCCACCACGCCGGCGACCAGGCGGCCGCTCATGCCGCCCACCGCATTGCCGCCGATGTACAGGCCCATGGCCAGGCCCAAGGCGCGACTGTCCATCTCCTCGACCAGCCAGGTCATCGCCACCGCCGGCACACCGCTCAGGCTGACGCCCAGCAGTGCGCGCAGCACCACCAGGGTGTTCCAGTCATCGACCATCGCCGTAGCCAGGGTCAACAGTGACGAAACCAGCAATGAGGCCACCATCACCGGGCGCCGGCCCACGCGGTCGGAGAGGATGCCGGCCCCCAGCATCGCCACCGCCAGCACGCCAGTGCTGACCGACAACGCCAACGCGCTGTTGGCCGCACTCACGCCAAAGTGGTGGCTGAAGCCGGGCAACAGCGCCTGCACGCAGTACAGCACGCCGAAGGTGGCGAAGCCGGCCATGAACAGCGCCACCACCGCACGCCGGAACGCCGGCGTGCCTTGGCGGATGTGGGGTTGTTCGACGGTGGCGGTAAGCGCAGTCGCAGGCGTCAGGGAATCACGGCAGGTTGGCGTGCCGTTGTGTTCGAGTTCCATCGCATCGAGGCCCATCACCGGGCCGCTTCATTGGAGATGCGGGAAGCTTGGACCTGTTGAACAGGTCGATCCATAACCTGTTGTGTACGGATTGATATGCAGGAAGTATCGATTCAGGAGTCAATGCCGATGCCGATGCCGCGCCCGCGCCGAACGGTATGACGGCGGATGCCGTCCCTTCTCCCGTGTACGGGAGAAGGTGCCCCGAAGGGGCGGATGAGGGCAGCTTTGGCTCTTGGCTCTTGGCTTTGGCCTTTGCCTTTCCAGCTAGAAGCTTCCCCTCACCCCAACCCCTCTCCCGCTCGCGGGAGAGGGGCTTAAGCAAAGGCATGAGCAAGATTCAGCAATCACAGCCCTTCCAACCGGGCTGCTTGCTGGTCTGGCCGATGCCGGGATTGAAGGTATTGCTCGGATCAAGCTGCTTGTAGAACTGCGCCAGCGCCGGTTTGGCCGGATAGAGATGGCCGACGTTGTGCTCGGCCGGGTATTCCGCGCCACGCGCGTCCAGCAACTTCCACATTGCATGCTCGATCGCCATCGGGTCCTCGCCCTTGCGCGCGATGTAGTCCTGATGGAACACGTGACACAGGAAGTGGCCGTAGTACAGCTTGTGCAGAAGACGTGCATCCAGCTCGGCCGGCAACTGCTCGAACCACTCACGGTCATCACGGCGCAGCGCGATGTCCAGCGCAACGATGTCCTGCACCTGCGTGCGATGCACTTCGCGATAGCGCACGGCTGCACCAGCAACGGCGAAGCGGTGCAGGAAGGCCTTGCGCCCTTCTTCCGGCGTGCAATGGAAGTAGTCGCCTTCATGCCTGGCGAAGAACTCCCGCAGCCAGGCCTCGGTCACCGCCGCATCCTGTGCCGACACCTTCAACAGCAGATGATGCTCGTAACGCTGGCGAAACCCGCCCATGCGCGCCGGCAGATGCGAAGGCAGCAGGCTCGTCAGCAGCTGCATCATCCGGTCCGTGACACCGCGCAGGCCAATGCGCTCGAACCAGCCATCGACACGGCTCTTCAACGCGAACGCCGCCGGCACCCGGGCAGTACCCAGCTTGTCGATCAGCAGGAAGGTGTCCTTGCCGTAACGCTCGCCGATGTCATAGGCGACGCGATGGATGTACTCGCCGCTGATCGGCAACCGCTCGAAGCCGGTCAGCAGATGCCGGCGAATGGCGGTCAGACTCTGCGTCTGGTTGCTGCCGATGTAGAACACTTCGGCCGCTTCCCTGGCAAACGTATCCAACCGCACCGCGAACACCGCGAGCTTTCCCGCCGAACCCGCCGCCTCGTAATGGCGGCTCGCATCGGCATTGAAACGTGCCGGCGTGTCCGCATCCACCCGCCGCACCTGTTCGGCGTAATGCGGATCGGACGCGGCCCGGCCGGACTCCAACTGCACGTCCGCGGCGCTGTAGTCGCCCGCCTGCACGCGCTGCAGGATTTCCTCCGGCGTATCACCCAGTGCAATACCCAGGTGATTGACCAGCTGCAGCTCGCCCGTACTGTCCACCCGTGCGAACAGTGCCATCTCGGTATAGGCCGGCCCGCGCCGCACCAGCGCGCCGCCGGAGTTGTTGCACACGCCGCCCAGCACCGATGCACCAATGCACGAGGAACCAATCACCGAATGCGGCTCACGCCCCAATGGCGCCAGCGTCTGTTCGAGGCGATCCAGCGTGGCACCCGGCAGGCACAGTACCTGGCGACCACCGTCGAGCAGTTGCACGCCGGTCAGCCGCAGCGTGCTGATCAATACGACCGGCCGGCCGTAGTCGTCGCCATCCGGCGTGGAGCCACCGGTCAGGCCGGTGTTGGCCGCTTGCAGGATGACCGCCGCCCCGCCCTGCACCGCCGCCTGCAAGGCGCGCCACATCTCCAGCAGCGTGCCGGGGCGCACCACCGCGAGCACCGAGCCATCGCCGAAGCGGTAGCCCTTGCGGAAGCGACGCGTGGCCTTGTCGCCGGTCAGCACGTGGCCATTGCCCACGGCCGCGCGCAGCTGCGCCAGCAAGGTGTCGTGCCTGCTCATGCCAGGTTGACCAGCGAATCGCGGCTGATGTCGGCGATGCGGCGCGCCCCGGTCAGCGTCATCGCCACGCGCATCTCCTTGGCGATCAGGTCCAGCAGGTTGGCCACGCCGGCCTCGCCCTGCGCGGCCAATGCATACACGAAGGCGCGGCCCAGCAGCACGCTGTCGGCACCCAGCGCGAGCATACGCACCACGTCCAGGCCGTTGCGGATGCCCGAGTCCGCGAGGATCTTCAAGTCACCCTGCACCGCATCGGCGATGGCCGGCAAGGCACGCGCGGTGGACAGCACGCCATCAAGCTGGCGACCACCGTGGTTGGACACCACGATGCCGTCGGCGCCGAAGCGCACCGCATCGCGTGCATCGTCCGGATCAAGGATGCCCTTGATCACCATCGGCCCCTTCCAGAACTCGCGGATCCATTCCAGGTCCTTCCACGAGATAGAGGGGTCGAAATTATTGCCCAGCCAACCGATGTAGTCGGCCAGCCCGGTCGGGTGACCACGATAGGCGGAAATGTTGCCCAGGTCGTGCGGACGACCGAACAAGCCCACGTCCCACGCCCAGCGGGGATGGGTCATGGCCTGGCCGATGCGGCGGACGCCGGCGTTCGGCCCGCTCATGCCCGAATGCGCATCGCGGTAGCGCGCACCGGGCACCGGCATGTCGACGGTGAACACCAGCGTGGTTACCCCGGCCGCCTGCGCGCGCTCCAGCGCGTTGCGCATGAAACCACGGTCGCGCAACACGTACAGCTGGAACCACATCGGCCGCTTGATCGCCGGCGCCACTTCCTCGATCGGGCACACCGACACCGTGGACAGGGTGAACGGGATGCCCCGGCTGTCGGCCGCGCGCGCGGCCTGCACCTCACCGCGGCGCGCATACATGCCGGTCAGGCCGACCGGTGCCAGCGCAACCGGCATTGCCAGTGTCTCGCCGAACAACTCGGTTTCCAGGCTGAGCTCGGACATGTCGAGCAGGATGCGCTGGCGCAGCGCGATGTCGGACAGATCGGAAACATTACGTTTGAGCGTGTGTTCGGCATACGCGCCGCCATCGATGTAGTGGAACAGGAACGGCGGCAGGCGACGCTGCGCGGCCGCACGGTAATCGGTGGAGGCGGAGATGATCATGGGGTCAACCGTGGGGGGAAGGCAGGCGCGAGGCGCGTGCACGCCGCGCCTCGTTCTCATCGAGCGTGCGCAGCGTGGTGTGCACGAAGGCGAGGTGGGCATGCGCGGCGGCGCGCGCGCGTTCGGGATCACCGGCCAGCACCGCGTCCATCATCTCGCGGTGCTGGTCGGACAGTGGCGAAAACGTGGTCGCCGAGGTGTAGAGCTTCTCGCGGCTCTGCGAGATGTTGGTCTGCAGCAGCTCGAACAGGCCGCGCATCACCTGCAGCAGCACCAGGTTGTGCGAAGCCTCGGCGATGGACAGGTGGAAGGCCGCATCGGCCTGCGCCTCGCCGGCCGGGTCGTCCTTGCCGTGCGCGTCCATCATCGTCTGGAAGGCCTGCGTGATGCGTACGCGGTCATCGTCGGTCGCGCGCAATGCGGCATGCCAGGCGGTGGCGCCTTCCAGTGCATGGCGGATCTCCAGCACGTCGAAGCGGTACTCCGGGTCACCCTGGAACAGCGGCAGGTAAGGGGCCAGTGGCTCATCCAGTGCCTGCCGCGCACGCGCGGCCGGCTCGGCGACGAAGGTGCCGCCGCCCACCCGCGCCACCAGCAGGCCCTGGCTGCCCAGCTGGGCGATGGCCTCGCGCAGGGCCGTGCGCGACACCCCCAGCTGCACTGCCAGGGTTCGCTCGGCGGGCAGCCGGTCGCCCGGCTGCAGCTGTTGTTCGTCCACCAGCGCGCGCAGCTGCGCGGCCACCTTGTCGGAGATGCGTTGAGTGCTCATGCCGACATTGTGGCCCGAAGCCCATGGGCGGTGGCTGGCAGGCTGTCCATGGCTCAGGGAATCATCCAGGTCAGCCAGTACGCCTGCGCGGTGGTGATCAGGCCGACCATCACGGTGAAGATCAGGCTGTGCTTGACCGTGAAACGGAACAGGTCCGATTCCTTCCCGGCCAGGCCCACCGCCGCACAGGCAATGGCGATGGACTGCGGCGAGATCATCTTGCCGGTGACGCCACCGGTGGTATTGGCCGCCACCAGCAGCACTTCGGACACGCCGATCTGCTGCGCGGTGGTGGCCTGCAGCGCCGAGAACAGGGCGTTGGACGAGGTATCCGAGCCGGTCAGGAACACGCCCAGCCAACCCAGGAACGGCGAGAAGAAGGTGAACGCATCGCCGGTATGGGCCAGAGCCAGTGCCAGCGTTGCCGACAGTCCCGAATAGTTGGCGATGAAGGCGAACGCCAGCACCATGCCGATCGAATAGATCGGCGTCTTCAGTTCGTTGACGGTTTCGCCGAAGGTGCGCACTGCCGCGCGCAGCGGCATGCGCAGGTAGACGATGGCGATCACCGCGGCCAGCATGATCGCGGTGCCGGTGGCCGAGAGCACGTCGAACTTGTAGACGGCCTCGTACGCCGTGGGCGTGGGAACAATCGGCGGCATCTTCTGCACCAGCTGGTCCAGGCCTGGCACTGGCAGTTTCAGCACCCAGCCCTGCAGCGGGCCGCCGGCGGCAAACAGCGCCTTGAACGGCTTGATGCTCCACAGCGTGACCATCGCGGTCAGGATCAGGAACGGCGACCACGCCTTGGCAATCTGCCGGGCGCTGTAGGCCGGCGCGTCCAGCGCCTGCGCAGCCGCCGCCGCACTGGCTTCGGTCTCGAAGCGGAAGATGCGCTTGGGCTGCCAACGGCGCAGGAACAGCGTCAGGCACACCAGCGATGCGAGCGAGGCGGTGATGTCCGGCAGTTCCGGGCCGATGAAGTTGGAGGTCAGGTACTGTGCGATGGCGAACGCGCCACCGGCCACCAGCACCGCCGGCCAGGTTTCCTTGACGCCGCGCCAGCCGTCCATGATGGCCATGATCCAGAACAGCACGATGATGGTCAGGAACGGCAACTGCCGGCCAGCCATCTGTCCGATCTCGAAGGCATCCAGCCCGGTGACCTGGCCGGCGACGATGATCGGGATGCCCATCGCACCGAACGCCACCGGCGCGGTGTTGACGATCAGGCACAGGCCCGCGGCATACAGCGGCTTGAAGCCGAGGCCGACCAGCAAGGCCGCGGTGATCGCCACCGGCGCACCGAAGCCGGCCGCGCCTTCCAGGAACGCGCCGAAGGCAAAGCCCACCATCAGCATCTGCAGGCGCTGGTCCTCGGTCACCGACAGGATCGAGGCGCGGATGATGTCGAACTGGCCGGTCTTGACCGACACCTTGTACAGGAACACCGCGCCGATGATGATCCACGCGATCGGCCACAGGCCGTAGATGAAGCCATAGCCGGCCGCGCCCAGTGCCTGCGCCACCGGCATCCGATAGAACAGCAACGCCACCGCCAGCGCGATGGCCACGGTGATCGTGCCGGCCAACCAGCCCTTCATCCGCAGCACGGCCAGGGCCAGGAAGAAGAAGGCGATCGGCAACAGCGCGATCAGGCTGGACAGCCACAGGTTGCCAGCGGGGTCGTAGAGTTGTTCCCAGGACTGCATGCAGGTTCTCGACAAAGGCGAAAGGCGGCCCACCCGCAGGTGGAGATTTCGTGGTCGCAAATATTGGTATTACCAATATTCAAATTACTCAACCAACGCGCCGCGATTGAATCGCTGTTTCCGCGAAGATCCTATTAGACCATAGGGTTACTACGATTCATTGGTAATACCAATAATCGCCGCGGCAGGAACGTCATCCACGAAAAAGCCGGCGACGTTTCCGTGCCGGCTTCGTGCCTCCCTGGTGTTACCCGCCCGCGCTAGAGCCGCAGCCACTCCAGGCCTTCGCCCCGCCGCCAGTACACCGCCACCGCCTTGCCGTAGACCTTGTCGGCGTCCACCAGGCCGAAGAAGCGCCCATCGAAGCTGTTGCCGCGATGGTCGCCCAGCACCAGCAACTTGCCCTGCGGGATGGTGATGCCGGTGATGTCCGGGCCACCGCCGTCGGCCAGGTCCAGCCGTACCGCCTTGTCGCCGAACAGTTCCTCGGCGACCTGCCGCTGCAACGGCTGCCCATTGATGTGCAGGTAGCCTCCGTGCAGTTCCACCCGGTCGCCGGCCACGGCCACCACCCGCTTGACCAGGCGCGTGCCGTCGGCCGGCGAGTCGAACACCGCCACGTCGCCACGCCGGGGCTGCCCGGTCGCCAGCACCTGCAGCTCGGTGAAGGGCAGGCGCAACCCGTAGGCGCGCATGTCCACCGCGACCCGGTCGCCGGGCTGCAGGGTCGGCTGCATCGATCCACTGGGCACCTGGTAGTGGTTGGCCAGGCTGTCGCGGGCGGCGCCCATCAGCACCAGCATCACCGCCAACGGCAATGCCTCGCGACGCAGCCAGGCCAAGGCGGGGTGGGGTTTGCGCGCGACGGTCGTCTCGTTCATGGCACGTTCCTGAGGGAAGACAAGGCAGTGGACTGGCAGGAAGGAGCGAAGTTCCCCGGTAGGAGCAAGACCGATGGCCGCTGGTGCCCCGCGATGTCCGGGCGTTCTGGACGCAGCGTTGTCACCGGCTTCGCGGCCGAGGCCGCTCCTGCGGCGACGGCAGCGCTACGCAATCTTTACGCGCACACCCCTGCTCCGACGTAGCGGTGTTACCTGCCCGGCGCGCATCGTGTCACCACCGCGCCAAACGGCGCTCCGCAAAGGTGTCACATGAGCATCCTGTTGATCCGGCAAGCACCGCAGGGCGTGCCGCCGGCACCGCTTCCGGCCCGCATCGGTGGCCACGCACTGCACTGCCGCAGCGGCGATTCACTGCCGGCCCTGCTCGACGGCCTGCACCAAGCGCGGGACACACGGCCCGCGTGGGTGCTGATCGAAACCGCCGTGGCGGGCGCGCCGCAATGGGACCAGCACGGCCAGGCCCTGCTGGCGGCACTGGAGGCACTGCCCGTGCCCTACATCGAAATGGTGCGCAACGATGCCGATGCGCTCGACGCGCACCTGCACCCGCAGCACGCACCGGCAGTGGTGGTCTGCACCGCGCAACGCGACCAGGCCTGCCAACTGCCATTGGCCATCGCCGCGCGTCGCCTGCAGGCAATGGAGGCCTGAGCCATGTCGATCAACATCGTGCGCGGCCCCCAAGGCAGCGGGGCGCTGCAACGCGCCGCCGCGCCGCTGCCGGAGGCGGTGATGCACTCGCTGGTGCAGCGCGCCCTGGACAGCGGCACCAGCATCGCCGTGCGTGACTGCCGCTGCGAACAGGAACTGCTGGAAGCGTTGTGCGTGGCCGACCACAGTCCCGGCGAGGTCACCCTGCTCGCGCCCGGCGCCTGCGTGCGCAGCGCCCGCCTGCAGCGGCTGCTGCCGCGCCTGCACAACGTCTACGTGGAAGTACATGACGACGATGGTCAGGAACCGCGCCTGCCTGCCGCGGACGGCCACCGTCTCGGCGTTGCCCAAGGCTTCCGCGCCCAGAGCTATGTCCTGGCGCTGGAGATGGCACTGGAACACTTGGGCTGCAACGAGGCCGGCAACCGCGTGCATGTGGGCACGTGAGATACGCCTGTGTAGGAGCGGCCTTGGCCGCGAGGCCATTGAGGCAGAACGCCGTTCCTGCAGATTGCAATTGCAGACGTCTTGCATACATCGCCAACGCCGGCTTCGCGGCCGAGGCCGCTCCTACGCAGTTGGCCGGATATCGCCGATGACCACCATGAATCTGCATCACGAACACCAATACGTGGCTGGCTACGAAATCTACGTGGACGGCCACCCGTTCTGGTGGGGCCATCTTGCCGTCCGCATCGGTGATGCGGACCCGCTGCTGCAGGACCCACAGGCGCTGCTGGATCGGCTGTGTGCGATGGCCGCGCAGCGCCACGATGTGGCCGCCTCGCAGGTGCGGCTGAAGATGGTCAGCCGGTTGTAGATTGCTGCCGTAGGAGCGGCCTCGGCCGCGAAGCTGACGAGCCGGAACGACGTCATGGCGGATGCAGTTGCAGACTTCATGCAGGCTTCGCCATTACCAGCTTCGCGGCCGAGGCCGCTCCTACAACAACGCTGGATACACGAACGGCAGGGTTTCCCCTGCCGTTCGTCGTTTCAATCAAACCACTGTGATGCCGCGATTACTTCAGGCCGCGGTTGTGCAGCAGCGGCTCCACGCTCGGGTCCTTGCCGCGGAAGTCGCGGTAGGCCGTGGCCAGGTCGCGGGTGTTGCCGATGGACAGGATCTTGTCGCGGAACACCTGGCCGTTCTCACGGGTCAGGCCACCGTTCTCCTTGAACCACTCGAAGGCGTCATGGTCGATCATCTCCGCCCAGAAGTAGGCGTAGTAACCAGCCGAGTAACCGCCACCCCAGATGTGGTCGAAGTAGCTGCTGCGGTAACGCGGCGGCACCTGCGCCAGGTCCACCTTGTAACGCTTGAGCGCATCGGCCTCGAACGTGTCCACGTCCTGCTGCGGGGCATCGGCCGCCTGCGTGTGCCAGGCCAGGTCCAGCAGCGCCGCCGACAGGTATTCGGTGGTCATGTAGCCCTGGTTGAAGGTCTTGGCCTTGGCGATCTTGTCCACCAGCGCCTGCGGCATCGCTTCCTTGCTCTGGTAGTGCTTGGCGTAGTTGGCGAACACCTTCGGGTCCGACGCCCAGTGCTCGTTGAACTGCGAGGGGAACTCGACGAAGTCGCGCGGCACCGCGGTGCCGGCCACGCTCGGGTACTTGGTGTTGGAGAACATGCCATGCAGGGCGTGGCCGAACTCGTGGAACATCGTGGTCACGTCGTCCCAGCTCAGCAGCGCCGGCTGGCCGGCGGCGGGCTTGGTGAAGTTGCACACGTTGTAGACCACCGGCTTGCTGCCGGTCAGGCCGTTCTGCTCGACGAATACGTCCATCCACGCGCCGCCGGACTTGCTGTCACGCTTGAAGTAATCGGCGTAGAACAGCGCCAGCGGCTTGCCGTCGGCGTCGCTGACCTCGAACACGCGCACGTCCGGGTTGTACACCGGCAGGTCCTTGCGCTCCTTGAAGGTCAGGCCGTACAGCTGGTTGGCGGCATAGAAGACGCCGTTCTGCAGCACGTTGTCCAGCTCGAAGTACGGCTTGATCTGCGACTCGTCCAGGTCGTACTTGGCCTTGCGCACCTGCTCGGCGTAGAAGTCCCAGTCCGAGGCGGCGGCCTTGAAGCCACCCTTCTGCGCGTCGATCACCTGCTGGATCTCGGCCAGTTCACCCCGCGCCTTGGCGGTGGCTGCCGGCACGGTGTCGGTCAGCAGCTTCAGCGCGTTGGCCGGGTTCTGCGCCATCTGGTCGGTCAGGTTGTAGGCGGCGTAGTTCGGGAAGCCAAGCAGCTTGGCCTTGGCCGCGCGCAGCTGGGCCAGGCGCTGGATGATGCGGCGGGTGTCGTTGGCGTCACCGTGCTCGGTGCGGGTCTCGGAGGCTTCCAGCACCTTGGCGCGCACGTCGCGGTCCTGCAGCGACATCAACGCCGGCTGCTGGGTGGTGTTCTGCAGGCTCAGCACCCACTTGCCGTCGAGCTTGCGCTCCTTGGCGGTACCTTCGGCGGCGGCGATGTCGGCTTCGGACAGGCCGGCCAGCTGCGCCTTGTCATCCAGGGTCACCGCGCCGGCGGCGGTGGCCGCCACCAGCTTGTTGTGGAAGTCGTTGGAGAGTGTGGCTTCCTCGGCGTTGTACTGCTTCAGGGTTTCCTTGTCGGCGTCGTTGAGTTCGGCGCCGGCCTTGACGAAGCCCTTGTAGGTCTCCTCGACCACGCGCAGCTGCTCGGCGTCGAGCCCGGCGCTGGCGCGTGCGTCATAGACCGCCTTCACGCGCGCGAAGAGCTTGGCATCGAGGTAGATGGCATCGCTGTGCGCGGCCAGCTTCGGCACCACGTCTTCCTGGATCTTCTGGCGCTCGGGGTTGGTATCGGCCTGCACCACGCTGAAGAACACGCGGCTGACGCGGTCCAGGATCGCACCGGACTGCTCCATCGGCAGCAGCGTGTTGTCGAAGGTGGCCGGCTGGGTGTTGTCGGTGATCTGCTTGATCTCGACCAGGTGCTGGCGCATGCCTTCCTCGAAGGCCGGCAGGTAGTCACTGTCCTTGATCTTGTCGAACGCCGGTGCCTGGAACGGCAGGCTGCTGGCGGTCATGAACGGGTTGGTCGAGGCGTCGGCCGGCTGGCCGGCCTGGGCGGGGGCGTTGGCGCTCACGGGGGTGGTGGACTCCTTGCCGGAACAGGCCGCCAGCGCAAGGCTGATGGCAGCGGCCAGAACTACGGTACGCGACATGAAACGGCTCCTTGGGAACGGGCTTCGAACAACCCATCACCCTACTCCGATCACCGGTTTCCAGCATGTGCCGATGGTGGCGCCTTGGGCCTGGCCGGCCCCGCCGCGCGGCCGCTCAGGTGGTGCCGCGGTTGCGGCCCCGCCACGGCCGGTACCACGCGCGGATGGCCGCCATGTCGGCCACGTCGTCACCGCTGGTGTGGAACGGCGGTCCGAAGCCGATCACCCGTTCGGTGTAGTGGAAATAGGCCGGGATCACCGGCACCTGGGCGGTGCGCGCGATGCGCAGGAATCCGGTCTTCCACTCCTTGACCGGCTTGCGCGTACCTTCCGGGGCCAGTGCGAACCAGATCCGCTCGCTGCCCTGGATCATCGCCACCGCCTGCCCGACCGTGCCCTGCGGCGAGCTGCGGTCCAGCGGCACCACGCCCAGCCCGCGCAGCACGCTGCCCAGCGGCCACCAGAACAGCTTGTCCTTGCCCAGGATGCGCGCTTCCACGCCCAGCGCCATCTTGGCCGCCAGCCCCCACAGCCCGTCCCAGTTGGAGGTATGCGGCGCGGCGATCACCACCGCCTTGGACAGGTCCGGGATCGGGCCGCGGATGCGCCAGCCGCCCAGGCGCAGCACGGTGCGCCCCAGCCAACGGACGAACGCATTGGGTTTGACCCTGGGCACATTGGATGGAATGACGGGCACCACGGGCTCGGAATGGCTCAAGTACTACTCCCAATTGCGGGTTGAACGGCCGCGCTTGACCTGGGCGCGTTCCTTTTTCTGGTCCAGCCGGCGCAGCTTGGAACCGTAGGTGGGCTTGGTCGCCACCCGCGCCTTGGGCACCGACAGGCTGGTCTGGATGAAGGCCACCAGCCGCTCGCGGGCATCCTGGCGGTTGCGGTCCTGGGTGCGAAAGCGCTGGGCGTCGATCACCAGCACGCCCTCGCCGGTCATGCGGCGGTCGCGGCGTGCCAGCAGGCGCTGCCGCAACGGCTCGGGCAGCGAGGGCGAGCCGGCCACGTCGAAGCGCAGTTCCACCGCGGTGGATACCTTGTTCACGTTCTGCCCGCCGGCCCCGCTGGCGCGCACGAAGCGTTCGACGATCTCCGTTTCCGGTATCGCCAGCTGCGCCGAGATTTCGATCAGGCCTGTCCCCATCGGCGCATTGTAAGCAGCCGACCCATGCCGGGCCATGCTCGGCGGGCGCGCTCGGCGGAAGTCCCTATCCAACCCTCCCCTTGGCGGCGCCAAAGGGACAGCGGAACGCAGCATCACGATGCGCTTTCCCGTCCAGCGAACCCTCTCCCTGCACGGCCGGGGAAGGCTGGGCAGGAGCCGGCACAGGCGGCCCGGAGAGAACTCAGCGCGCCTGCGCCGGATCCCACTCCCGCGCTTCCCAACGCCGCCAGGCGCGGTAATGGTGGATGGCGAAGCCGGCGAACGACGGGTCCTTGCGCAAGGCACGCTCCACCTTGGCCACTTCCTGCTCGAACACCTCCGGCCCTTCCTCGTCGAAGGTGACCTTGTCGATCTCGTTCGGCGACACCTCCAGCCCGATCACCACCTTCCTGCCCACCTGGTTGGCATAGGCGATCTCGCTGGCCGCATGCGAAAGAATGCTGTCACTGCCTTCTGCCTTGTCGCGATAGTCCATCAGCGCGACGTAGTCATACAGGTCGATCGTGTGCTCGCTGACCGGGCGGCGCCTGCCCTTCCACTCCAGCTCGATGCCATCGAGCCAGAACGGTATCGCCGGCCCCACGCTCAAGGTCGCGCCATGCGCATGCTTGATCTGCATCAACGCATCGCTCATGTCCAGGAAGCCGGCGAGCAGGCCCTCGCGGGTGTCCTCGTCCCATGCATCCAGGATGTGCGGCTCGATGTCCAGGTTGGCGCCGTCGAAGCGCGCCGTCTCCGGCACGCTGGCGTTGTACTCGACCACCCGCAGGAACATCGCCTCGGCCTGCGCGCGATGCGATGGCAGCACGTAGTTCTCGGTGTTCAGGTAGGCCGAACCGAGCAGCGCGTAGACCTTCATGCCCTGCGCATGCATGCGCTCGATGAAGGCACGGTACAGCTGCGGCTGCTCCACGATCAGGTTGCGGCCCTGGTAGGCATCGGCATACAGGTACAGCGTGTCGACATGCCGGGGCTTGAGGTAGGCGATGGCCTCCTCGGCCACGGCCGGATCCTCGACCAGCGCATACGACTCCGCTTCCCAGGTCCAGAACGCGCGGCTGGCGGGGCTGGCCGCCGTGGCCGGCAGCGCGCACATCAACCAGACCAGGCCACCGGCCCACAGCGACCTCATGGCGCGCTCCCGCCGGCGGTGGCGGCACCGGCCTCCACCGGCAGGTGGTAGCGGCCGATGCCGACCGGCTTGCCGTTGTCCGGGTCGGACGGGAACACCGACACGAAGCAGCGGCCGGCGCATGCCTGCGGATAGGGCAGCAGCAGCTGCACCTGCTGTTTGCCGCCCACCGGCAGCTGCACGGCGCTGCCGTACACCTCCTTCAACTCGCGGCCATCCTCGGTCGCCAACACGGCCAGCGGCACGAACGGCTTGCTCGGGACCGCGTCGCCATTGCTGAACACCGCCGTCAACTGCACGCCCCCGCCGATGCGCGCCACCTGCGCGGACTCCATGCCCACGCCGTGCGCGGTCGGTGCGACCACCGCCAGGGCATCCGGCCGTGCCGGTGCCTGGTACGCCACCAGCGGCGCGTTGGCACCGTCCGGGGTCAATGCCCGCCGCTGCATGAAGATCGCATTGGCCTGCACGTAATGCGCCCGTCGCGCGGCCACCCAGTCACGCACCGCCGGATCGTCGGCTTCGGCCAGGTGCATGCCGTCCTGCAGCTCGTACAGCTTGCCCTCGCGCAGCCACCAGCGTTCGGCCAGGTACTCCGGCGCGCTGGTCTTGGTCTGCTGCAGCGGCAGCGCATGGATGTTGCGGAAGCTCTCGGCCATGTCCAGGCCGGTGCCCAGCCACGGCGTCCGCGCCGGGCGTTGCAGGCCGTAGGTATTGGACAGCAGCGCCACCAGCGACGGCGTCACGTCCAGCTGCGAGGACACCGCGCGCACGCGCCGCGGCTGCTTGAGCAGGGGCGAGAAGATGATCAGCGGCACGTGGTAGCGGTCCACGTGCTCGCCCATCGGGATCTCCGGCAGGCGATGGTCGCCGGTCACCACGAAGATGGTATTGGCGTACCACGGTGCACTGGCCACGCTGTCGAAGTAACGGCGCAGCTGGTCATCGGTGTACAGGATGGTGCTGTACTCCGCGGCATTGGCGCGGTACGCCGGCAGTTGCGCGGCGGGCACCTGCAACGCCTGCAGGCGCTGTTCCAGCCGCGCGCGGTAGACCTCCTGGCCGGGGAACGCGTAGCTGGTGTGCATCGAGATGGTCTGGATCGCCGCCAGGAACGGGGCCTGCAGGCGGTTGCTGTCGGCCAGCACGCGCGAGACCAGCTCCTTGTCCGGATAGCCCCAGGCACTGAAGGGGTTGCGCTGGTAGCCGTCGCCGAAGGAGTTCATGTCCACCAGCTGCTGGACCTGCTGCAGCTGCATGTACCCCTTCTCGTCGTCGAAGGCGGTGTCGGTGCCGTTGTAGAAGGCGGTGTGGTAGCCCTGCTGGCCGAGCACGCTGAACAACCCCGGATGCGCCGGCATGCCGGCCCCCAGCGCGGTGAAGCCCTGCTCGGCGAACGGTGCCGAGCCGAACAACGTCGGCAGGACGCCGAAGGTCCGGCCCTGGTTGGCAAGGAAGTTGTCGAAGTACAGGCTGCGCGCGGCCAGTTCGTCGAGGAACGGCGTGAAGCTGCCCAACGATGCCTGCGGCCCGGAGAACGAACGCCCCAGGCCCTCGACCACGATCACCACCACGTTCGGCCGGCTGCCGTCGCGGGTCGGCGAGAAGTAGTCGCCCAGCGTGTCGGGGGTCGACTCCTGGCGCAGGAACGGGTACTGCGGATCCAGCGCCGGCAACTGCGTGGCTGCGGCCACCGGCGGCGGCGAAACGATGCCTGCGCCGTCCCGGCGCCAGCGCCATACATCGCCACTGAACCAGGCCAGCTTGTTACAGGCCAGGCCGCGTGCGGCATCATCGCCCAACACCTTGGCCCCGGCCGGCAGCGGCAGCAGCCATGCGGCAATGCCGGCGACCAGCAGTACCGTCGTGGCCAGCGTCGAGCCCCGCCCGTCGCGGCGATGCCAGAGCAACAGGCCCAGCCACAGCACCACCAGCGGCAGCACCAGGGCGAGCACGCCGCGCGGCTTGAGCGCTGCACCATCGGCCAGCGTGGTGCGGATTTCCGCCGTGCTGTAACCGAACAGGTCCGCGCCCAAGGGCACCTGCGCCACCTGGTAGTACTGGTCGAGCATGGCCTGCACCACCAGCAGCAATGACCACACCACCGCCAGCAGCAGCACGCGCGGCACGCGCCGGCGGATCGCCAGCACCGGCAGGCTCACCAGCAGCAGCAACGGCACCAGCCGCAGCAGCACCAGGCCGGCCTGCACCAGTGCGATGCCCGCGATGGCCCACCGCTGGTTGCCGTCCCAGCTCGCGCCCTGGAGGCCATTGAGCACCGCGCCGGCCACCAGCACCGCCTGCGCCAGCAACAGTGCCGGGAAGGCGGAGGAGAAACGCGACCACGCATTGCCGTTGTGTTCGGTCATCGTCATCACCGCGGCCCGGCTACCAGCGCGTGTACAGCGACGCGGAGACACGCTGCTCGTCGTAGCCGCCGTCGTCATCGGCATAGCCAAGCCCGATCTTGAAGCCCCAATTCGGCGCGAAGTAGTGCTTCCATGCCACCCCGACCGCGGCGTTGCTGTCGCGCACCACGGTGCCGAAGCGGTCCATGTCGGTGCTGCGACCGCTGCTGGCGCTGACCTCCAGGTAGTCGTCGGCATCGCCCTTGTAGTAGTTGCGCAGCAGCACGCGGTGGCTCCAGCTGCCATTGCCGACGCCGGGCACGTGCTGCAGCTTGTAGCGGCCGTACCAGTTGCCGACGTAGCGCCCCACGCCGATCCCGTAGAACTCGGTATCGCCGGAGAAGCGCAGGTGGTCGACGCTGGCCGACAGCTCCCAGCCACTGCCCACGCCCTGGAACACTTCCGCGCGCCAGGCCTGGCGCGGCAGCACCCCGCCGGAAGGGCCGTGCTGGTACCGCAGGTTGGCGTAGGCGCGCGGCCACAACGGGACGTAGCCATCCAGTGCCCAGGCCGTATCGCGGATGCCGAAATGATCGGCGCGCAGCAGCTCCAGGCCCAGCGAGCCGCGGCTGAACTGGCGGCGCACGGTCAGGTCGGCGTCGTTCCAGCTTTCCCGGTCACCGCTGAAGCCGGTGTGGTCCCAACCCGCGCTGGCGCTCCAGCGGTAGCCGGCGACGATCACGTCCGGGTTGGACAGGCGCGGCAACAGGCTCTGCTGCAGGCCGGCGATCTCGCCGGGGTCGGCGCCCAGGCCGGCGGCGGCATCGAAGTCGGCGCGCGCCGCTTCGCGCTGCCCGGCATCGCGCAGGGCGCGCCCGCGGGCGATGCGCGCGGCCGGGTCCTGCGGTGCCAGTTCCACCCAATGGGAGTAGGCATCGGCGGCCGGTTGCGGACGGTCGCTCCAGCGGTACACGTCACCCAGCGCCGACCACGCGTCGGCATAGGTCGGGCTTTTTTCCACCACCGCGCGCAGGTCGTTCTCCGCCGCCGCATACTGGCCGTCCCACGCGTAGGTGCGCCCACGTGCCAGCAACAGGTCGCCATTGCCGGGGTGCTCGACCAGCAGGGCCGTGTAGCGCGCCAGGGCCTCGGTACGCTGCCCGCCGGTGGCCAGTGCCTGCACCTGGCGCATCTGCACGGTGAGCGCGTCCGGCTCGGCATCCTGCGCCATCGCGGCGGCACTGCAGCTGGCCAGCACCAGCAGCAGCGCCACGTGCAGCGTGCGGGGAGTGGAAGGCGGTTGCATGGCCAATGAATCGCTCCTGGTCTTCATGGTAGGTGGCTCCCTTCCGGCGCATGCGGTTGGCTCGCCGGCTCCGCACCGGCCGCGTTCTGCTGCCAGGAACCATCGCGGCTGACGTGTCCCCAGCTGTGGCGCCGGCGCCGGCTGAACAACCAGCGCATGGTGCCGACGAAGCGCCAGCAGGAATTGATCTGGCGGTAGCCGAAGTTCTCCAGCACCGCGACGACGAACATCCGCAGCTGCTGCAGTGGCCGCTTGTACAGGCCGAAGGACAGCTCCTCCAGCAGCATCGCGTTGACCGAGAGCAGGATGCCCATGCCCACCGCGGCGGCCAGGAACACCAGGAACACATCCAGCGGCACCAGCCCCACCAGTGCCAGTACGATCATCGAGGCATAGCCGATCACCTCGATCACCGGGCCCAGGAACTCGAACACCAGCATGAACGGGAACGCCACCCATCCGGCCGCGCCACCGTGGCGGCTGAACATCAGCCGGATGTTCGACCACAGGCTCTCGGCCAGGCCGCGTTGCCAGCGCACGCGCTGGTTGCGCAGCGAGGCCAGGTCGGTCGGTGCCTCGGTCCAGCACACCGGGTCGGGCACGAACACGATGCGGTAGTCGCGCTGTTCTTCGCGCAGGTTGCGATGCAGGCGGATCACCAGATCCATGTCCTCGCCCACGGTATCGGTGCGATAGCCACCGATGGCGATCACCCGTTCCTTGTAGAACACCCCGAACGCGCCGGAGATGATCAGCAGGGCATTCATCGGCGACCAGCCCATGCGCCCGAACAGGAACGCGCGCAGGTACTCCACCAGCTGGAAGCTGGGCAGCAGGCGGCGGGGCAGGCCGACTTCGGACAACATGCCGTCCTTGACCGTGCAGCCGTTGAGCACGCGCACCACGCCACCGCTGGCCATCACCCGGCGGTCCTCCAGGAACGGGCGCACCACCCGCGAGAGGCTTTCCGGCTGCAGGATGCTGTCGGCGTCGATCACGCAGAACAGCGGGTAGCGCACGCAGTTGATCCCGGCGTTGATCGCATCGGCCTTGCCGCCGTTGGCCTTGTCGACCATGCGCACGCGCGGGTAGCGGGCCGAGGCATAGACGCCCTTGACCAGCTCGGTGTGCAGCCGCGCGCGATAGGCCTCCGGCACCAGTACCAGGCCGAAGGCCTCGATCAATGCCTCGCGGGTGCGGTCGCTGGAACCGTCGTTGACCACCACGATCTCGAAGTCGGGGTAGCTGGTCTTGAGCAGCGAACGCACCGAGGACACCACCGAGGTTTCCTCGTTGTAGGCCGGCAGCACGATGCTGACCGGCGGCTGGTACTCGCGCAGCGCCGCCGGCAGGTAGTTGGCCCGGTATTCGCGCATGTAGCGCACGATCTGGTAGGCGGAGATGTAGTTGAGCACCAGGTAGGCCAGGTTGATCGCCACGAAGTAGGCGACGAACAGCCACTGCAGCGCGGCCAGCTGCTGCAGCCATGGCAACTGCTGCAGGTACTCCACGAAGGATTGCCAGTAGTTCATGTCGCCCCCCTGAGCCCGTGCTCGGACAACACCTGGTCGATGATGTCGCGGCCGAAGGCATCCCCCTGCCGCTGCTGCACCTTGCGCATGGCCTCCACGCCGTTGCCGCTCAGCGCCATCAGCGCCTGCGCCGCGCGGTAGCGCACCCACCACACGCTGTCGGCCAGCAACGGCTCCAGCCGCGCGGCGTCGGCGGCCTCGCCGATGCGGCCCAGCGCGACCGCCGCATGCATGCGGACATGCCAGCGCGAGGCGGCAAGGAACCCGATCACCCGCTCGCGCTCGTGGCGGTCGTTCACCAGCTGCAGGCAGACCGAGATGATGTGGTCGTCGACGTGCCCGTCCAGCAGCTGCCGGAGCACGCCGCTGGCGCGTTGCGGATCGATGTCGGCCAGGAAGCGCACCAGCTTCACCGTGGTATCGGCGTTGGCACGCAGCAATGCATTGCCGAGCTCGCGGGCGGCGCTGCCGTCCTTGTTCTCGGCCAGGATGCGTGCGACGTTGCCCGGCACCCAGTCCTCGCGCTCGGCCACCAGTGGCACGAACATCGCCATCGCGCGGGGCGGGTCCACCTGGGCCAGCGCACGCGCCGCGCACAGCGACACGATCGGGCTGCGGTCGGTCAGGAACGGCGACAGCCGGTCGAACAGGCGACGATCGCGCAGGTGGCCCAGGGCGATGATGGTCATCGCACGGTCGTGGTAGCTGCCGCGCAGCAGCCGTGGCGAGACCTCCTCCAGCCCGACCCGCTGCCCGACCGGGACCAGGCGCCGTGCGGCCTCCTCCGGCAGTGATTCGTGCAGGGCGTTCCAGGCGTCGACAAAGCCCTGCACTTCACCCGGCTGCAGCCGCTGCACCTCCACCGGCCCCAGCAGGGCCTGCTGCAGCACCCGCGTCCAGTGCTCGCGTGCCTGCAGGTCGCGTTGCTCGCGGCGCTGCGCGCGCATTCTCAGGATCACGATGAGGGTCAACAGCACGCACGCGAGCAGCAGGGTCAGCACCGCGACCCAGCCCGCGATCATCACGACAGTCGACCCCTTGGCCAGCTCTTCCATCGCCCTTCCCCCCATTGATGCAGGGGCCTGGCTACCGTGCCTGCCCCTCCCCTGTGTCGCACCTTCAGGCAGAGCCTACGCCGAAAAATGTGATTTACATCTCATTTTCCGTAAAATTTTCATCCAGGTGACATCCTGATCTGCTAGGCCCTTCACGCGGATTGCTGTTTTTACATTGAAAACAACAACTTGCCGAAAACATCCGGTCACACGTCCAGTCGGCCAGGCCGGGCGAGCGGCACGCCGATGCTGCACCGCAGGTATGCTCCGGGCATGCCCCGGACTCCAGGAAGGCCCATGTCTGCACATCGCACCGTCCGTTCCCGCCTCACGCCCCTGCTGCTGGCCGGCAGCCTGCTGCTGGCCGGCATCGCGCCCGCCCTGGCCACGCCACCGTCGGACAGCGACATCAACCGCCTGCTCGCCGCCTCCCGTGCGCAGAACATGCTCGACGCGATGCTGCCGCAGATGGAAGCCATGCAGCAGCAGCAGTTCGCCCAGCTCAGCGGCAACCAGCAGCTGAGCCCGGAGCAGAAGCAACGCATCCAGCGCATCCAGCAGCGCACCTCGCAGACCATGCGCGAAGCGCTGTCGTGGTCGCAGATGCGGCCGATGTACGTGGACCTGTACAAGCGTTCGTTCTCGAAGGAGGACGTGCTGGCGATGGCCGAGTTCTACGAGAGCCCGGCCGGCCAGAGCCTGCTCGACAAGACCCCGACGCTGATGCAGAACCTGATGGTCGCCATCCAGCAGAAGATGACGCCGCTGCTGGCGGACCTGGAAAAGGACCTGCAGCAGATCGTCAATGAGCCCGAGGCCAAGGGCGGGAAGTAAACGAAAGAGGAAGCAACGCCCCCGCGTGGTGCTGCCCTTGGCGATGCCAAGGGAGGAGGCGGGAGCGTGGCGATCGCTGTGATCGGACTGACCTGCAGGAACCGTCCCCTCCTTGCACAGCAAGGCGGGGTGCGGTCGGGGCAACGGCCCCCTCACCTCACGGCTGCGGCGACCACCCGAACAGGTCCATCGCCTTGCCGAACTCGCGGTCCAGCGGCGCGCTCACGTCCACCCGGCCGCCCTGCGGATGCGGGAAAGCCAGCCGCTCGGCGTGCAGCAGCATGCGGTGCACGCCCTGCATGCGGAACGTGCGGTTGTGCCGCCCATCGCCGTGGCTGGTATCGCCGATCAGGTGATGGAACAGGTGCTTGAGGTGCCGGCGGATCTGGCGGAAACGCCCGGTCTGCGGCTGGCAGCGCAGCAAGGCATAGCGCGAGGTCGGGAAGCCGTTCGAGGGAATCGGCAGCTCGCCGGTCAGCAGCTTCTGGAAATGGGTGATGGCCGGCTTCTTGACCGGTTTACCCGGGCCGCCGTCCAGGTCGTGGTCGACGGTGAACGCGTCTTCGGCCGGCCAGCCCCGGCACACCGCCAGGTAATCCTTGCTCACCTCGCCACCCATCAGCGCCTTGCCCAGCGCACTGGCCGTTTCACGATCGAAGGCCAGCAGCAGGCAGCCGCTGGTGGCACGATCCAGCCGGTGCACCAGGAAGATCGGCTTGCCCAGCTGCGCGCGCAGGCGGTCGGCGAGGAAGTCATCCTCGCCGCGGGCCAGCTTGCTGTCGTGGACCATCAGCCCAGCCGGCTTGTTCACCACCGCCAGCCACTGGTCCTCGTACAACAACGGCAACGGCTCGAACACGACTTCCGCTTCGGCGGCTTCCACCGTCGCGCTCATCGCCGCAACCAGGCCGACGCCAGCGCCAGCACGCCCACGCCGCCGGTGATCCACGACCACAGCGGCACCGAGGCAAGCAGCGGGCCACCGGTCTGCAGCCCGTACAGCAGCGCCGACACCACCACCAGGCCGACGCCGGTCACCGCGGTGACCACGCGTCGCTGCATGCGGCGCAGGGTCTCGTTGAGGCTGACGATGTCCTGCGAGCGCATCGCCAGCTCGTGCTTGCCCTCGACCTGCTGGCGCAGCCAACTGTGCAGCAGCGCCGGCATGTCCGGGGCCTGGGTCATGATTTCCGGCAGGCGCTTGGCCAGTTCCTTCAACGCGCGGCGCGGGCTGTAGCGCTCGCGCAGGATGCGTTCGAGCACCGGCTTGGCGACCGCCCAGATATCCAGCTGCGGGTCGAGCTGGCGGCCCACGCCCTCGATGTTGAGCAGGGTCTTCTGCAGCAGGATCAACTGCGGCTGCAGGGTCAGCTGGTAGCGCTGCGCGGTGCGGAACAGCTTGACCAGCACCTCGGCCAGCGAGATCTGCGACAGCGGGCGGGTGAAGTACGGCTCGCACACCGCGCGCACGGCCGCTTCCAGCTCGTCGATGCGCACCGTGGCCGGCATCCATTGCGCCTGCAGGTGCAGCTCGGCGATGCGCCGGTAGTCGCGGTTGAAGATCGCCATGAAGTTCTCGGCGAGATAGTACTGATCCTCCTCCGAAAGCTGGCCCATGATGCCGAAGTCCAGCGCGATGAAACGCGGGTTATCGCGGCGCGCCGGGTCGATGTCGACCCAGATGTTGCCGGCGTGCGCATCGGCGTGGAAGAAGTTGTCGCGGAACACCTGCGTGTAGAACACGCGCACGCCCTTGGCCGCCAGCGCCTGGCGGTTGATGCCGGCGGTGTCCAGCGCGGCGATGTCGTCCGAGGGGATGCCCCATACCCGCTCCAGCGTCAACGCGCGTTCGGCGGTGTGGCTCCAGATCACCTCCGGCACGTACAGGTCATCGGAGTTCTCCCAGAACCGGCGCAGCACGCTGGCATTGGCGCCTTCGCGCTGCAGGTCCAGCTCGGCGGCCAGGGTGGTCTCGATCTCGGCCACCACTTCGCGCGGGCGGATCTTGTCCGCACGCGGATGGGTGCGCTCGACCAGCGCGGCCAGCGACTTGAGCAGGGCGATGTCACCGGCGATCTGCTGCTCGATGTCCGGGCGCAGCACCTTGACCACCACCTGGCGGCCACCGTCCAGCGTCGCGGCATGCACCTGCGCGATCGAGGCCGAGGCCAGCGGCGTGGTATCGAAGCTGGCGAACGCCTCGGTGATCGGCAGGCCCAGTGCCTGTTCGACGATCTGCAACGCGCGTTCCCCATCGAACGGCTTGACCCGGTCCTGCAGCAGGGTCAGTTCGGCGGCCACGTCCGGCGGCACCAGGTCGCGGCGGGTGGACAGGATCTGCCCGAACTTGACGAAGATCGGCCCCAGCTCCTGCAGCGCCAGGCGCAGCCGTGCGCCACGCGAGAGCGAGGCGATGTCGGCACTGGCGCGCGGCACGAACGGCTTGGCCAGGCGCAGCCAGCGCTCCACCGGGGTGCCATCGAGCAGCGCGTCCAGGCGGTAGCGCAGGATCACCCGGCCGATGCGGCTGGCGCGGAACATCGCGCGGGTCGCCTTCATGCGGCACCTCCCAGGCGCTGGCGCAGCCGCGCCACGCGCACGCCCAGGCGCTCGACGTCGTCGCGTATCACATCCACGTCGTCGTGGAAGGCCTCCAGCTCGGCGCGCGGCACCACGTCACGCGACTCCTCGGTGACGTACTCAGCGGCGCTTTCGGCCAGGTCCCTTGCACTGCGCCGCGCCTGCACCAGCGCCGCGCGCAGGGTCTGCGCGATCTGTACGCCCAGCACCTCGCCGAAAGCCTTGACGAAGGGCTGCTGCCAATCCGGATCGAAACGGCTGGCCAGCTGCTGCAGCCGGCGCGCCAATTCAGCATCACCGGACACCTTCACCCGCCCGGCCGGCGCGCTGTTGCCGCGCCGTGCATTGGCCAGGAACGGCAATTGCGCCAGCACGCCACCGAGCGTGCTGCGCACGGCAAGGTCGGCCTCCTGCGCGGAATCGACCGGGCCCACGGTCAGGCGCTGCCCGCTGACGCCGATCTGCATCGCCAGTGCCGGCGATTCCAGGGTCAGGGCGATGCGTTGCCCGTCCAGCGTGGCCAGCGCACTGCGGGTATCCGGGTCCAGGGCCAGCGCACGGTTGAGCGCCACTTCCAGCGCTCGCCCGGCCAGCGGCTTGATGACATTGAAGGGGGATGGAGACATGCCGGGCATTCTACCGAAGCAGGCAACCGGGAATGGCCGTGGTCGGGGACCGGGAACGCGGGGGCGCATGCGGCCGGCGGTGCGAGGGGCGTTTGGCTGAATGTCACCTTTCCAGACACACCGGTGCTTTTCGCCGTGGAACGGCAACGGGCGCGGGAGCGCGTGAAACCGCCCTGCCCGTCCCTGCTCGCCCGCTCCCCGCAAGAACATTTCCTGTTCCCCCTGCCCCATTCCCTGCTTCATGCTATGCATACCCCTCACAGGCATTCGGCAGGAGCAACAGGCAATGGGCAAGACCCGGGTAGGCATCATCTTCGGCGGTCGTTCGGCCGAACACGAGGTCTCGCTGCAGTCGGCGAAGAACATCCTCGACGCGCTGGACAAGGAGCGGTTCGATGTCAGCCTGATCGGCATCGACAAGCAGGGCCATTGGCACGTCAGCGACCCGCAGCAGTTCCTGCTCAACGCCAACGACCCGGCGCGGATCGCGCTGAACCGTTCCGGCAATGCCGTGGCAGTGCTTCCGGGCCGCGAGCAGGCGCAGCTGGTACCCAGCGACCCGGCCTCGGCGCTGCAGCAGATCGACGTGGTGTTCCCGATCGTGCACGGCACCCTGGGCGAGGATGGCTCGCTGCAGGGCCTGTTGCGCATGGCCAACCTGCCGTTCGTCGGCTCCGGCGTGCTGGGCTCGGCCGCGGCGATGGACAAGGACGTGACCAAGCGCCTGCTGCGCGACGCCGGCCTGGCCGTCGCCCCGTTTGCCTGCTTCAACCGCAGCACCGCCGCCGGCGCCGACTACGCCACGCTGGTCGCGCAGCTGGGCACGCCGCTGTTCGTCAAGCCCGCCAACCAGGGCTCGTCGGTCGGCGTGAGCAAGGTGCGCAATGCCGGGGAGTTCGCCACCGCCATGGCGCTGGCGCTGTCCTTCGACCACAAGGTGCTGGTGGAATCTGCCATCGTCGGCCGCGAGATCGAATGCGCGGTGCTCGGCAACGACCACCCCGAGGCCAGTGTCTGCGGCGAAGTGGTTGTGCACGACGACTTCTACGCCTATGACACCAAGTACATCAGCGCCAACGGCGCCGAAACGGTGATCCCGGCCGACATCAGCGACGACGCCCAGCAGCGCATCCGCCAGATCGCCATCCGCGCCTACCAGGCGCTGGAGTGCGCCGGCATGGCGCGCGTGGACGTGTTCCTCACCGAGGCCGGCGAGGTGGTCATCAACGAGATCAACACCCTGCCCGGCTTCACCCGGATCAGCATGTATCCCAAGCTGTGGGGCGCCTCCGGCCTGGATTACACCGCGCTGATCACCCGCCTGGTCGAGCTGGCGCTGGAGCGCCATGCCGCCGACAAGGCGCTGTCCAGCTCGATCACCTCCACGCCATGAACCCAGCGCCCGCCGCCGGTGACGCGCCCCGCGCGATCACCGGCGACGACCTGCCTGCACTGCTGGCGTTGAACAACGCCCACGCGCAGGAGCTGTCCTGGCAGGAGCCGGCGGCCTTCGCACGGCTGCTGCGGCAGGCGTTCTTCGCCCGCACCTGCGCCGATGCGCAGGCGCTGCTGATCGCGCTGGACCAGGACGCCGACTACGACAACCCCAACTTCGCCTGGCTGTCGGCGCGCTACCGGCGCTTCGTCTACATCGACCGCGTGGTGGTCGACGCGCGGGCGCGCGGCAAGGGGCTGGCACGGCAGCTGTACGCCGCTTTGGCCGCGCACGCACGCCTGCATGGCCATGATTGCCTGGTCTGCGAGATCAACGCCGATCCGCCCAATCCCGCTTCCGTGGCCTTCCACCAGCAGCTCGGCTTCAGGCCGGTGGGCGAAGCCCGCCTGGACAATGGCAAGACGGTGACCTACTTCGCGTGCCCGCTCGCGCCCTGACCGGCGCCCGGCGGCAAACGCAACGGCCCGCCCTGGGACACCCGGGCGGGCCGTTGTGGTTCAAGCGGTTCAGCCCTTCTTGCGGAACAGCGAGATCACCGCAAGGATCAGGAACACCACGAACAGGATCCAGGCGATGTTGCTCGCCGCACCGGCGATGCCACTGAAGCCCAGCAACGCGGCGATGATGGCGATCACGAAGAAGACGACGGCGTAATGAAGCATGGCGACCTCCTGTATATGAAAACAGGGTCCATGCTGGACAAGACGCGGTGGTCAGACGGTGATGGGGGCGTGAGCGCCGGATGACGACCCTGCGCTTCAGCGACCGGCCGCCAGGCGGCGCAGGCCTTCGGCGATGCTCACCTGCGGGACATAGCCGAAATCGCGGCGCGCCGGTTCCATCGAATACCAATGCGGCGTGCACAGCTGTTCGGCCAGGAAGCGCGTCATCGGCGGCTCGCCGCGCAGCCGCAGCAGCGGCCACAGCCGCTCGCACACCGCGCCGATGCGGTAGGCGGTCTTGAACGAAACGGTCTTGGTCACCGGCGGCGCATCGACCGCGGCCAGCAGCTTGTTGAGCAGCACGCGCATCTCCAGCGGCTCACCGTTGGAGATGAAGTAGGCCTTGCCGGCGCAGGCCGCGCCGACCACCAGGTGATCGAAGGCATCGAAGTGCGCCTGCGCGGCGTTGTCGATGAACGTGGTATCGACCTTGTTGCTGCCGTCGCCCACGAAGCGCAACCGGCCGGCGCGGGCACGCTCGGCCAGGCGCGGCACCAACTGGTTGTCACCCGGGCCCCAGATCAGGCGCGGACGCAATGCCACGGTGGCCAGCTCGGCACCGTTGGCGGCCAGCACTTCCTGCTCGGCGAGGGTCTTGGTGGCCGCATAGGGTGCCTGGAAGTCCTCGCCGTAAGGCACTTCATCCGCACCGAGGCCTTCCACCGGATGGGTCGCGCGATGGGTCACGCTGGGCGTGGAGGTGTAGACCAGCCGGCCGATGCCATGCGCGCGGCACGCGGCCAGCACGTTGCGGGTACCGACCACGTTGGCCTGGAAATAGCTGTCATAACTGCCCCAGGCACCGGCCTTGGCGGCGTTGTGGAAGATCGCGTCAACGCCGGCGGCGGCGTGATGCACCGCATTGGCATCGGCCAGGTCACCCCGGATCTGGCCCACGCCGAGCGCCTGCAGCGCCGGGTAATGGCCGCGATTGAAGCTGAGCACCTCATGCCCGCGCTCGACCAGCCCGCGGCACAAGGCCTGCCCCAGGAACCCACCGCCACCGGTGACAAGAATCTTCATCTGTTCGATCGCCTCTGCTGCCGGCCCCTGTGCCGGCTGTTCGGGTTGCAAGTATCGCAGCAGCGGAGGGCCTGGGGTTTTGGGGATCTGGCCGGAACCGCGTTCTCCCCCTCCCCAGCCCTCCCCTTGGCTGCGCCAAAGGGAGGGGGTGGTTCATGCAGGTCGGTCAGGTCATCGCGAAAGCCATGCTTCTGCCCCCTCCCTTTGGCGCAGCCAAGGGGAGGGCCGGGGAGGGGTCGCGCTTTGGGGCCTTAAGCCCCCAGCTTCTCCGTCGCCCACACCGCCAGCTTCTCGCGCCCGATCTTGGCGTTATGACGGATATCGACCGGAAAACCCGGATGGCGCAGGAACGTGGCAATCCCGGCCAGCGTCTGTTGCGCCGCGGCCAGCGCACGCAGCTGCGCCTCCACCCCCACGGCATCGGCGCCCGGCAGCACTTCGTAGCACAGCACCGGCACCTGGCTGCCCGGTGCGCCGACGCCGACCAGCGCGGTGCGGCGCACCCCGGCGACAGTGTTGAACACCGGCTCGACCTGCTCGGTGTACAGCGGGCCCTGCGCGGTTTCCACGCGCTGGGTCTTGCGCCCGCAGAACCACAGGCGGCCCTGCGCGTCGAACCACCCCACGTCGCCCATGCGATGCACGATGCGCTCACCGCCATCGCCGAGTACCTCGCGGATCTTCGCCGCGGCCGTGGCCTGCGGACGATTGAAATAACTGTCGGTGGTGGTCGGGCCAACCACGGTGATCTCGCCTACTTCGCCAACCGGCAACTCGCGCACCCCGCTCCACTCCGGGATCGGCGCGTCGGTGATGGCGATGATGCGCACCTGGTTGGGCGGCACCACGCGACCCACGCAGGTACCGGCACCGGCCTCGGTGGCGCCGCGCGTGTCCTGCAGCTCGCGGCCCTCGATCACCGCCACCGGCAGGCATTCGGTGGCCCCGTACGGCGTCCAGAACTGCGCATGCTCGGGCAGCAGCGCGCGGATCCTGGCCACCGTCTCCGGTGGCACCGGCGCGCCGGCCGAGGTGGCGCGGGTGATCGTCGGCAGCGGCTGGCCGTGTTCGGCCAGCACCCGCATCAACGCCGGCGAGCCGAACAGCTGGGTCACGCCGAAGCGATTGATCGCGTCATGCAGCTTGCGCGGGTCGGCGCTGCCAGGCCGGGTCGGGTCCATGTCCGGGATCACCGAGGTCAGGCCCAGCGCCGGGTCGAACAAGGCGAACGGCGGGAAGGTCGGCAGGTCCACGCCACCGGGTTGCATGCCGAAGGCATTGCCCAGCAGCTCCACCTGGCCGACGAAATGGCGATGGCGGTACACCACGCCCTTGGGCACGCCAGTCGAGCCACTGGTGAACAGGATCGCGGCCACGTCATCGGGCGCGGTATCAACCAGCTGGCTGCCCTTGCCACTGCCGGCCGCCTCCAGCGCGGCCAGCGTGGTGCCCCCCCAGCCCCAGCGCCGGCCCACCGTGACCAGGCGCGTGGCGGACTTCGACCAGCCCAGCAGCAGGCGCGCCAGGTGCGCCAGCGGGATACCGATGAAGGCCTGCGCCTGGGCTTCGTCCAGGCATTGGCGCAACGCACGCCTGTCGATGCCCGGGTCGACCAGCACCGGCACCGCGCCGATCTTGAACAGGGCGAACATCAGCAGGAAGAACGCCGGCCCCGGGCGCACCATCACCACCGTGCGCACGCCGCGACCGATGCCATACGCGGCCAACCCGGCACCGATCGCATCGCTGCGCGCATCCAGACTGCGGTAATCCAGGGTCACGTCGTAGGCAGCCATGCCCCCGGGACCGGGTCGGCCCGGACAACGGATGGCGATCTGGTCGGGACGTTCACGCGCCAGTTCAGGCAGGCGCGCGGCGATATTGCAGTGTTTGTTCATCTTCCTATTGTCGCCGCTGAAGAAAATTCTTGCGCGCGGCCCGGCAGCGTGGAAAATTCCGTGCCTTCCCCATCGCCCCGCTGCCGCCCGAAGGCCGGCTTCCCATGCCCCATCCCTGCCTGACGTGTGGTGCCTGCTGCACCCAGTACCGTGTCGCCTTCCATTGGATGGAATCGGATGAAGTCACCGAAGGCGGCGTGCCGCACCAGCTGACCCAGCGCCTGGACCCGCATCGCCTGTGCATGCAGGGCACGTACTCGGACCCGATCCGCTGTGTGGCGCTGGATTCTGAGATCGGCGTGTACTCGCGCTGCACCATCCATCCCAACCGGCCCAGCGTGTGCCGCGAGGTGGATGCCTCGTGGGAGTACGGCAAGGCCAGCTCGCAGTGCGACCGCGCGCGCATCGCGCATGGCATGGCGCCGCTGACCCTGGCGGACTGGCGCTGGCGCGATGACGCCGACAATGACGACGACCATCCCGACGACAACGGCAACAGCCCCTCCTCGCCACCGAACACGCCGGTCGCCGCCTGAGCTCCCGCCGCCGCGCTTACCCGGGGCTGCCGAGCCGGCAGCCCGCTGCAGGGCGCTTCACAGCGCGGTGTAACGCCCCCACAGGTCCTCGAACTCCTGCGCGAAGCTGCGCACCAGGTTGCGGTCGTTGGTGACCACCAGGTTCTCGTCGTTGTACGAGGTGGCGGTGCGCGTCCAGTTGAAGCTGCCGTTGGCCAGCAGCTTGCCGTCGAACAGCGCGAACTTGTGGTGCATGTGGTACTGGGTGTGGTCCACATGCACCGCGATGCCGGCCTCGTGCAGGCGACGGATGTCGCTGCCATCGTCGTAGAGCTTGTCGTTGTCGCTGACGATGCGCACCTGCACGCCGCGCTTGTGCGCATCGAGGATGACGCTGGTCAGGCGGTCGTCGGAAATGGTGAACACGCAGATGTCCAGACTCTTCTTTGCACTGGTGCACAGCCCGCGCAGGCGCTGCATGCAGGCATCCCCCGGCGAGAAGTAGACGCTGCTCAGGGTCTCCGGGACATCGGCGCTGGCATCCAGTGTGCGTACGATCTGCTCGACCCACTTGAGCAGCGGCAGCGCGTCGGCCGGATTGGCGGCGATCTGTTCGCGGGCGATGTCGAAGGCCCGGTTGCGCAGGAAACGCACGCGGTCCGGTGGCAGCTCTTCGCCGAGCTCGCGCAGCTCGACCTTTTCCTGCGGGCTGAGCACCCGGTCCTGCACGCTGTCGCGCAACTCACGGTCCAGACTGTCGAAATCCATCCATCGCTCCATGTACGGGTAGGCGGACAGCTTGGCACAGACACCGCCGGCAGGAGCAACCCCGGCGGCGAAGCCACCGATCGTTCAGCGCCCTGCAGCAACGCGGCGTGGAGACACGTGCACCCACCCGGGCGGCCACGCCGCCACGCCAGGCGCATCAGGCGATCGGGTTGCGCTCCAGGAATGCCCGTACCGCCGGCACGATCACCTCGTGCTTGTCTTCCAGCACGTAGTGGTTGGCATCCTCGAACGCGGTCACCTCGGCCTGCGGCAATGCCGCGCGGAAGCCGGCCAGGAAGTGATGGTCGAAGCAGATGTCACGCAGGCCCCAGGCGATGTACACGGGGCGATCGGCGAAGGACGGCAGCGCCGCGGCGGCACGCTCCAGCAGCGACCAGGCCTTGTCGGCCGGCGACAGCGGGATGTCCTGCATGAAGCGGATGGTGGAGATGCGGTTGTCCCAGCTGTCGTACGGGGCCACGTAGGCACGCCGCAAGTCGGCCGGCATGCGCCGGCTCACGCCCAGCCAGGACGCACCGGAGGAGAACGCATTGAAGGTGCGGATGAACCACTCGCCCGGCTTCCAGTGCCGGCCCATGGCGATCTGCCACGGCATCGGCTTGGCCGCCGGCAGCGGGAACGACGCGGTGTTGGTGATCACCAGGCGCTTGACCTGGGCATGGTGCGACAGCGCCCAGCCGAAGCCGATCATGCCGCCCCAGTCGTGCACGGCCAGGGTCACCGGGCCGGTGATGCCCAGGTGGCGCAGCAGCGCGTCCAGGTCATCCACGCGCGACTGCAGGGTGTAGTCGTAGCGGCTGTCGTCCGGCTTGTCGGACAGGCCCATGCCGATGTGGTCCGGCACGATGCAGCGGTATTTGTCGCTCAGCCCGTTGACCAGGTGCCGCCACAGGTAGCTCCACGACGGGTTGCCGTGCAGCATCACCACCACCTCGCCATCGCGCGGGCCCTCGTCGATGTAGTTCATCGACAAGCCGGGGCGTACTTCGAAACGGTGGGTATTGCTGGGGTAGCCGGGGAACGTGCTCATCGGGTCACACCTGCGAAAAAGGCCGGCAGAACCGGCCCCGTGATCAAAGCCCTTCTCCCCTTGGGGAGAAGGGAAAAGCGCGTTACCAGACCACCTCGGCCATCGTGCAGTTCAGGCCCGAGCCAATGCCCATCAGCGCGACGCGGTCGCCCTTCTTGAGCTTGCCGAGCTGGCGCAGCTTGCTCAGCACGATCGGCACCGAGGCCGGGCCGATGTTGCCGTGCTCGCCGAAGATGGTCATCACCTTCTTCGGGTCGATGCCGAAGGCCTTGATGAAGGCGTTGGTATGCGGCTGGCTGACCTGGTGGATGACGAACTGGTCGATCTCCTCCACGGCCCAGCCCAGCGCGATGCGGGTGGCCTCGAAGGTCTTGGTGGCCAGCTTGATGCCTTCGATCAGCAGCAGGCGGGTATCGGTGACCATGCGGTCCAGGTTGCCCACGCACAGCTTGTTCCACTGGTTGGCCGCGCGGGTCACCCCGCCCTTGTAGCGCGGTGCGTCCGGCACTAGCTCCGAGCGTGCCAGCACCATGGCGGCGGCACCGGAACCGGTGGTCAGCGCGGCCACTTCGTCGCGCAGCTGCTGGGCGGTGATGTCCGGGGACATCATGCGCTCGAGCGTCTTCTCGTAGACCAGGTTGGAGGTCTCGCCGTCGACGATCAACGCGTAGTCGATGTCGCCGCGCTCAAGCATGCGCGCGGCCACGTCCATGCCGTTGATGAAGGCCAGGCAGGCGTTGGCGATGTCGAAGGTGACGCAGTCCTCGCCGATGCCCAGGTTGCCGGACACGATCGAGGCGGTGGACGGCTCCAGGTAGTCACGGCTGACCGAGGTATTGACCAGCAGGCCCACCTTGTCGGCGGTGATGCCGGCGTCTTCCAGTGCCTTCTGGCCGGCCATGGTGGCCGCGTCCGAAGCCTGCGTACCCTGGTCCCACAGGCGCCGTGCGTGGATGCCCGCGATGTCGCCAAGCACGTCGGCACGAATCCCCAGGCGCTCCAGCGTGGGCTGGAGACGCTCGTTGATTTCCTTGGAGGTCAGCGTATGCGGCGCATCAATATGCGCCAGTCCCGCGATCGAGACATTCTGGAAAGGCATCGGAAAGCGCCAAGACTCAGGCGAAGGGGGCGCTATTCTAGCGTCTGCGCCTTTTTACCGCATCTTTACAAATTCCGGCCCCGGCGTATGGAGTCGCCAGGGCCGCAGATACCCCCTGCTCAGCGCGGCGGGCACTGGTAGGCGGCGAAGCGCTGGCTGCCATCGGCCGGCTGGCTGGTGGCCTGCACCGCGTTGGCGCCGGCGCTGGGGGCCTCGTTGCGGGCCAGGGTTTCCAGCTCTTCCTGCACGCGCAGCGGGTTGCGGTTGTAGAAGCCCACCTTGTTCTTGACCGAGACCACGATCTCGCCCTTGTTGATGCAGCCCGGCGCCACCGGGCCGGCCGGCAGCACGCGCGTGGCCTTGCCGCTGGACTCGATCGGCACCCAGGTGCAGGCGGCGGTGCTGGCGATGAGGACGGACAGAAGCAGGACGCGCATGGACTATTCCTTGTGAAGTGCAGAACGGATTGTGCCGTCAATGGATGAACGCGTCATGATCCCGGACGCGGGGGGCGGCCCTTACCCCAAACCCTCTCCCGCGGGCGGGAGAGGGGCTTGTTTCTCCTTGCCTGCCCGCTCCCGCGCACGGGAGCGGGCGCTGCGGCTTACTTGGCCTTGGCCACCGGCTTGCCGTCGGCATCGATCACGGTCACTTCGCCCAGCTTGAGCGCACGGACCGGGGCCTCGATCTTGGACAGGTCGCCGACGATCACCCAGGTCAGGGCGTTCGGGTCGATTGCCTTGGCCGCGTCCCTGGCCTGCGCCGGGGTGAAGTTGGCCACCTGCTCGTTGCGCACCTGCACCCAGTTGTCCGGGCGCCCGTAGCGGACGATGCCACCAATGGTGCCCATCACCGCCTGCGCGGTTTCATAGGCGCCGGGCTGGCTGCGCAGGTCGTTGTCGACCACCTTGGTCACTTCGGCCTGGGTGGCCGGCACCTTGCCGGTGCCGTACTCGGCGATCTCGCGCAGCATCTCGGCGGCCGATTCGGCGGTCTTGTCGATCTGCACCGGGGCAATGCCCAGGAACGGGCGCTGGCCCTGCGCCGAAGTGATCACGGTGCGGGCACCGTAGGACCAGTGCTTGTCTTCGCGCAGGTTCATGTTCAGGCGCGAGGTGAACGAGCCGCCCAGCACTTCGTTGGACATCTCCAGCTGCACCGCACCCGGGTCACGGGTGGAGGGCATCAGCTCGCCGGCATAGATGTTGGCCTGCACCGCGCCGGGCTGGTCGATCAGGAACACGCGCGGCGCGGTCGGGCGTGCCACCTGGGCCACGTCCACCTTCGCCGGTGCGGCACCCTCGCCCTTCCAGTCGCCGAAGTGCTTGTCCAGCACCGGCACGATCTTCGCCAGCGTGGTGTCGCCGACCACGATCACCGTGGCCTGCTCCGGGCGCAGCCACTGCTTCTGGTAGTTGAGCAGGTCCTGGCGGCTGATCGCCGCGACCGAGGCTTCGGTGCCGCTGCCGGTGAACGGCATGCCGTACGGATGGTCGGCGCCGTACAGCAACGGCGGCAGCACGCGCAGCGCGGCGGTCTGCGGACGCGCCTTCTCCTGGGCAATCCCGGACAGCCACTGGCCCTTGACGCGGTCGATCTCGGCCTGGTCGAAGCGCGGCGTGCGCAGCATGTTGGCGAACAGCTGCACCGACGCGTCCAGGTTCTCGGTCAGCGCCGACAGGTAGGCGTTGGAACCGTCCAGCGCGGCACCGGCACTGAGCTGCGCGCCCAGGTCCTCGGCACGGGCCTTGAACGCCAGCGAGTTCAGTTCACCCGAGCCCTCGTCGAGCATCTGGCTGGCGAAGTTGGCCGTGCCCAGCTTGCCGCCGTGGTCACTGGAGTAGCCACCGGCGAACTCGTAGCTGATGTTCACCACCGGGGTGTCATGGCGCTCGGCCAGGATCACCTTGCTGCCGTTCTTCAGGGTGGCGTGCTGCAGCGCCGGGAAGACCAGCTGCGGGAAGCTGTCCACGCCCGGCACGCCGGCCTTGCGGTCGACGTTGCTGGCGGTGGTGGTGTACCTGGCATCCACCGCCGGCAACTGGAACGGCGCCGGCTTGGCCGAGGCCTCCTCGACCAGCGGCTTGCGCTCGCCCGGCTTGACCACGAAGGTGTGGCTCGGGTTGCCCAGCCACTTGGCGGTGGCCGCACGCACCGTCGCCGGCGTGGCGCTGGCCACGGTGGCCAGCGACTCGCGGAAGCAGGCCGGGTTGCCGGTGAAGGTGGCGCAGGAAGCCAGCGCATCGGCCTTGCCGCCGAAGCCACCGATGCGCTCGATGCCACGGATGAAGCCTGCACGGTAGTCGGTCTGGGCGCGGGCCAGTTCCTCGGCGGTCGGGCCGTCCTTGATCAGGCGCTGCAGCTCCTCGTCGATCACCGCTTCGACCCTGGCCGGGTCCACGCCCTGCTTGACCAGCGCGCGGATCGAGAAGTTGCCGGCCAGCTGCGAGCCGTAGTTGCTGGTGCTGACGCTGTCCACCAGCTTGTCGCGGTGGACCAGGCGCTCGTCCAGACGCGAGCTGGCGCTGCCGCCAAGCACCTGCGAGGTCAGGTCGAGCAGGTCGGCGTCCTTGTCGCCGACCTGCGGCACGTTCCACATGCGCTGCACCAGCACCTGCGGGACCTTGTCCTCCAGCTCGGTGCGGCCGTTCTGCGCGAGCACCGCCACGTCCACCTTGGGCTGGGACATGGTCGGGGTGGCCGGGATGTCGCCGAAGTAGCGGGCGACCTTTTCCCGGGCGGTGGCCACGTCGATGTCGCCGGCCAGCACCAGCACCGTGTTGTTCGGGCCGTACCAGGTGCGGAACCAGGTCTTCACGTCTTCCAGCGAAGCCGCGTTGAGGTCGTTCATCGAACCAATGGTGGTGTGGTGGTACGGGTGGCCCACCGGGAACATCGTGCGCGAGACGACTTCGCGCAGCTGGCCGTAGGGCTGGTTCTCGCCCTGGCGCTTTTCGTTCTGGACCACGCCGCGCTGTTCGTCCAGGGTCTTCTGGTCGATGGCGCCGAGCAGGTGGCCCATGCGGTCGGACTCCATCCACAACGCCATGTCCAGCGCGGTGGTCGGGATGTTCTCGAAGTAGTTGGTGCGGTCGGTGTTGGTGGTGCCGTTCATGTCGGTGGCACCGGCCGCCTCGAACGGCGTGAAGTATTCGCCCGGCGCGTTTTCGCTGCCGTTGAACATCAGGTGCTCGAACAGGTGGGCGAAGCCGCTGCGGCCAGCCGGCTCGTCCTTGCTGCCCACGTGGTACCAGAGGTTGACCGCCACGATCGGCGCCTTGCGATCGGTGTGCACCAGCACGCGCAGCCCGTTGGGCAGGGTGAACTCGTCGTAGGGGATGTCGACGGTGGCTGCGGCGGTCACCGATTTGGTCTTGGCCTGCGCCGGCAGCGGCGTGCCGACGAATCCCCCGAGGGCAGCACTCAGCGCGAGGGTCAACAGGGCGGTACGGGGTGCAGCGTTCATTCCACTTTCCTTGGGCATGAAGTGAGCGCCGATCCTAACCGTCCTGCGCCTTCCACCGCATACGCCAAGCGTCATGGCCGCCCGTCAACGGCGGCCGGTGTCCGCGGACAACCCCTGCGCACACCCAGTGTCCGGACAGCGGACACTTTCAGAATCAAAAACATCCTTTCAATTCAACAAGATGCAGTTGGCACGCGTCCTGCGTACTCCTGAGTGCGTCCAGATCAACCCCAAAGCAACATGACTGGATGCTGAATAAACATCGGGAAGTTGAAAAAGCTCTTGCATCCCGATATTTGGTGTACTACTTTACTACCACACCGCTGTTCACACACACCACACAGGTATCGCCATGAACGCCAAGTCCCTCGCCTTCGCCATCGCCCTCGTTGCCGGCACCGGGTTTGCCTCCGCGGTGCACGCTTCGGACATCACCACCCTGGAGACCGTGCAGGTCCGCCCGTCGGCCGACCAGATCGCCCAGGCCACCCATGAAGCCAACAGCAGCATCCCGACCCTGGCCGCCGTGCAGGTGCGCCCGACCGTCGGCCAGATCGTCGAGCTGATGGCAGAACAGGCCGCCTCGCGCCTGGCCGCCAACACCCCGGTGGCCATCGGTGCCAACGTTGGCCAGTGGATCGTCTCGCTGCCGGCCGTCAACGTCCGCCCGGACCTGGAGCAGGTGCAGGCCAAGGCCGTGGAAATGGCTGCCGGCGCGGTCGAAGGCGTGGTCGTGCAGAGCGTGATCGCCAAGTAAGCCCACGCCCTGCGGGAGGCACCGCGGCGTAAACTTCGCCGATGACTTCCGCACCCGTTTTCGATGTCCTGCTGTACCAGCCCGAGATCCCGCCCAACACGGGCAACGTGATCCGGCTATGCGCCAATACCGGCGCGCGGCTGCACCTGATCGAGCCGTTGGGCTTCGACCTCAGTGACAAGCAGCTCAAGCGCGCCGGCCTGGATTACCACGAGTACGCGCAGATGCAGGTCCACCCGGACCTGGACACCGCGTTGGCGCGCATCGCGCCCAAACGCCTGTTCGCCATGAGCACCCGCGCCAGCGTGTGCTACGACAGCGTGTCCTTCGCCGACGGTGATGCCTTCCTGTTCGGTCCGGAAACCCGTGGCCTGCCGCAGGAAATACTCGATGCCCTGCCCGACGGCCGCCGCCTGCGCCTGCCGATGCAACCGAACAACCGCAGCCTGAACCTGTCCAACTCGGTCGCCGTGGTGGTGTTCGAGGCGTGGCGCCAGCACGGCTTCCCGGGCGGCGCGTAAACGCGCCCAATCCCTGCCCTGTGCCTGCGACGCAAGGGGGGGATCTTCTGCGCGAGCGGATGGTTCGCAGCAAAACCCGTTTCCGCTCCCTCCCTTTGGCGTAGCCAAGGGGAGGGTTGGGGAGGGGTCGCTTCAACCCACACACTACCCGCCAATCACGCCCTGCCCGCGCAGCCGCTGCAGTTGGGCTTCACCCATGGCCAGCACCTCTCCCAGCACCTGCGTGGTGTGCTGCCCCAGCAGTGGCGCGGCCTGCGTGTACTGCAACGGCGTGGCCGAGAACTTCAGCGGGTTGCGCACCATCGCCACCGTGCCGCCCGCGGCATGCGGCACGTCGATGCGCAGGCCGCGGGCCTGTACCTGCGGGTCGTCGAACACCTGGTCGATGCGGTTGACCGGATTGGCCGGCACCACGGCAGCCTCCAGCGCGGCCAGCCATTCGGCGGCCGGCCGCGTCCGCAGCCGCTGCTGCAGGTGGGGCACCAGCTCGGCACGGTGGGCGACACGGGCACGGTTGGTGGCATAGCGCGGATCAACGGCCAGTTGCGCCTCGCCGATCACCTCGCAGAACCGCGCGAACTGCGCGTCGTTGCCGACGGCGAGCATGAAGTAGCCGTCCGCGGCCGGCATCACCTGATACGGCACGATGTTGGGATGCGCGGTGCCCTGGCGGTCCGGCACCAGACCACCCACCAGGTAATTCGAAGCCTGGTTGGCCAGCCAGGCCACCTGTGTATCCAGCAATGCCAGGTCGATCTGCTGGCCCCGGCCGGTGCGCTCGGCATGGCGCAACGCGGCAAGGATGGCGGTGGCCGCATACATGCCGGTCATCAGGTCGGTGGCGGCGACGCCCACCTTCTGCGGGCCGGCGCCGGGCGCGCCATCCGGCTCGCCGGTGACGCTCATCAACCCGCCGATGGCCTGGATGGCGGCGTCATAGCCGGCGCGCTGCGCGTACGGACCGTCCTGGCCATAGCCGGTGATCGAGCAGTACACCAGCTTCGGGTTGATCGCCAGCAGGCTGGCAGCGTCCAGCCCGTACTTCGCCAGGCCACCGACCTTGTAGTTTTCCACCAGCACGTGGCAGCGCCCGACCAGTGCATGGACCAGCGCCTGCCCTTCGGGGGTGGTGAAGTCGATGGCCAGCGAGCGCTTGCCGCGGTTGGCGCACAGGTAATACGCCGACTCGGCGGTGTCGTTGCCCTGGCCATCCTTCAGGTAGGGCGGGCCCCAACCGCGGGTGTCATCGCCCACGCCGGGGCGTTCGACCTTGATCACGTCGGCGCCGAAATCGGCCAGCACCTGCGTGCACCACGGACCGGCAAGGATGCGCGACAGGTCAAGGACACGGACACCTTCAAGCAACGTCATTTCAGCCACCCTGCAGCACGGACCCGGGGAAGGCGCCACCACTGCGGCGCGTCACCCATGGTAGCGGGCTGCCGGGCTGCCGGGCTGCCGGGCTGCTTCCGGCCAGCCGAGGGCAAGCGCACCGCACCGGGCTTCGGGTATCCTGCGCGGCCCACGCATGCCCGCCAGCGCCTGAAGGCCGCCCGCCAGCCATTGCGTGTGTCCCGTCACCGCACGCCGGCACCGTCGCCACAGGTGTCACCTCGCGTGCACGGGTACGGCAGGTGCCGGCCGCGCGCAACATTCCGTTTCGTGCCGCACGCGCTGCCGGTGATCATTCCACCGGTGGTTCAATCCAAGGGCTGACAGCGGTGGACGTCGCACAAGCGTCACGTCATTGGGACAAGCGGGCAGCGCAAGCGCAGGCACGGGCCTGCAGGCAGGCGACGTGCGGTCATGCCGGTGCTCGCCAACCCACGCCCGGCCACGGCATCATTGCCGTCCCCACCCAACGCGATGCGGCTTCCGGCAACGGCGATCACGGCGTGGTTGGATGCGGACAGCAGCGCCGGCCAACCCCGGCCATCCCACGCACGCCGCTGCCCTGGCCTTACGGGCCGTCATGGGACATCGCAGGGGCCTGGACGTTGCGGGCAGGAGCCTTCGCAATGACGTTGAACAAGGATCCGTACAGATGACTGGTACCAGACGCAGCAAGCCCCGCTACGCCGAACTCGGCGACCTGCTGCAGGCGGCGATCGAGAAAGGTGACCACCCGGTGGGCACCCTGCTGCCGACCGAACTGGAGCTGTGCGAGCGTTTCAACGTCAGCCGCCATACCGCACGCGCGGCGTTGGCCCAGCTGATCAGCGCCGGGCTGGTGCAGCGCCGTCCGGGCGCGGGCACCCGCGTGATCGCGCAGAACGCAGCCATGCGCTATGAACAGCAGATCGACACCGTCGACCTGCTGATGCAGTACGGCAACACCGCCCGCCTGAAGGTGCTCGAAGCCGAACGCCTGATCGCCGACCAAGCCATGGCGCAGTACCTGGACATCGCCGAAGGCAAGGACTACCTGCGCCTGCACTGCCTGCGCCTGGAAGAACACACCCACGCGCCCGGCGCGGTCATCGAGGTGCTGATCCCGATCCGCACCGGCGTGCCCACCGAGCGCTTCCTGGACATCGCCAGCACCGCGCGCACGCTGGCCCGGTTCCTGGAGCCGGGGCGGCTGTCGCGGGTGGAACAGGTGTTCGACGCCACCTCCTTCGACGCCGGTGACGCCAAGCTGCTGGATATCAGGAAGCACGAACCGGCGCTGCGCGTGCAACGCCGTTACCGCGACACCCAGGGCCGCCTGCTGCTGATCACCATCTGCCTGCACCCACCTGGACGCTTCGCCTATTCGATGGTGCTCTCACGCAATCCTCGGTGAACGCTGCCGTGCCCGCCGTCCATCGACACCCTGGCGGCGTCCGGGGGCCGATGGAGGGCAATAGCAACGCGCCGTGCGACCACTGGCGTAAAGTAGCGGCCCGTTACACGCAGCCCCCCATGAAAGTACCCGCCACCGCTGCATGCATCACCGCCGCCCTGCTCTGTCTGCCCCAAGGCCGTGCGCAGGGCCGCACGCAGCAATACGCCCAATGCAGTGGCTACTACTACACACTCTCCTTCGCCACGCCAGAGTTCGTTATGGACCTGACCGAACAACAGGCAAAGCAGGCGGCATTCGCGATGCTGATGAAGGTCAACCCCGACATCACCTCACCGGAGGCCATACGGGTGCTGGGCGAGAACTGGAACGCGCTCCAGGCGCCATTGCCGCGACCGCTCACCCAGCAGGGCATCGACGCATTGCGGGCCGGGCATGACGGAAGCTGCCGGGCCCTGCTCAGGCAGGCCTGGTGCGATGCCTACGGTGACCATGGCCGTTCGACCTGCGATGACTGACCCGCTGCACGCCCGGCGATGGCCCTCGCCATGATCAGCGCGGCGCAAGCGCAGCACATCGTGCTGGAAGCCTGCGAAGCCGAAGCCGGCGAGGCATTCGCCATCGCTTCCTGCCGGCTTACAACGCAAGGTGACTACTGGATCATCGGCTGCAACAGCGCGCGCTTCGTCCTGCACGGCGATGACAGTGCATGCCACGTCGGCGTTGCCGCCTACCTGGTCGACGCCCACAGCGGCGCACTGGAGGTCGTGGGCAGCGCGCAATCCTGCGAGGAATACCTGCAGGACAAGCGCGACCTGGCTGCGGCCGGTGATGGCCGCTACATATTGCAGGCAGGTTTCGGGCGAGCCGACAAGGTGGCTCTGATCCGCCTTCACCAGCGGCTCGGCCTGCCGCTGGCCCACGCCTTGCAACGGACCATGGACGAGCAGCGGCATTGGTTCAGTGGCCGACGCCGCATCCTGCAACAACTACAGGGTCGGCTCGACGCCGAAGGCATCGCCACCGAACTCATCCTGCACGCAGGCAACAGCACGGCCATCCCGATCGAGGACAGCGGCCTGTGCTGGGAGGCGCTTGGCAGGCTGTTGCAGCGGAAAGCCTGATAGCCTGAGATGCAGCGCATGGACAAGGTGGAGCCCCGGCCCGCCGATGACCTGGCCACTCATCCTCCACAACCGGACGTTCCATGCACATGCCCAAGCGACTGCTGTTTCTCCTCCTCGGCCCCTGCGGCATGGCCATGGCCGCGCCGCCCCCGGTCGATTACGAGCGTATGTACAACGATTGCCTGGACCGGACTGGCCCGATTAACAACGGTGTGGTCGACGCCTGCTCATCGGGCACCTCGCAACGGGTGAAGTCGGAGATGAACATGTTGTACACACGCATCCACGACCGGCTGTCCGCCGAAGCCCCGGCCGATGCCGAACGGCTGGAGCAGGCGCAGAAGTCCTGGCTGGTCTACCGCAACACGCATTGCGACCTCGCCGGTGCCTACGTGGGCTCGCCGATGTACGCGTTCTGCCCAATGCAGCTCAACATCGCGCGGGTGGCCGAGCTGCGCGAGCTGGCCGGCGACTGAGCGGCAGCGACGATGACGACCGCGTCCACGCGCGCGACACCCTCGCCCTTTCCCGCGTCAACCAACGTGAGCTGCGGCCATGAAATTCGAATCCGTTTCGCCCCTGCTTTCGGTGCATGACCTTGCGGACGCGTTGGCGTTCTACCAGCACACGCTGGGATTCTCGCTGGCGTGGTCGTGGGGCGAGCCCGCCGAGATCGCCGCCGTGTGCCGGGATAACGTCGAAATCACCCTCACCCGGCGTGCGGATGCCAAGCCGGTCGGCGCCTCGCACCTGTACCTGCATGTGGCCGGAATCGACGACTACCACGCCGCGCTGATGGCCGCCGGCGTGCCGATGCTCGTGCCCATCGGCGACCGCCCGTATGGCATGCGCGATTTCCGCATTGCCGACCCCAGTGGCAATGAACTGAGCATCGGCCAGTCCCTGGCCAATGTTGCAGGCCGCTGAGCACGCCCCCATGTCGAGCGCACGTACCGGTGCCAGCGGCACGCCATCGCGGCATCCGCATGCCATCAGGCGTGGCACTGGCTCCAGGAATCAGTGATCATCACCTGGCGCAGCCTGCATCCCGAACGGAGCCCCCATGTTGAAGTGGGTCGTCCTCAGTCTCGTCCTGTCGATCCCACAGCCGGCCATTGCCGTTTCCTGCGGCAAGCCGTTGCCCGTCAAGCAGGCCCATGCTGCGGCCGACAATGTGTTCTCCGCCCACGTGGAGCAGATCACGATAGGCAACGGCTTCGGCCGCGAGGATGCCCGCCTGGCCAGACTCCGGGTGCTGCAGGTCTGGAAGGGCAACCTGGAGCGGGGTGACGTCGTCACGTCCAGCGCCGAGGATTCGGTCCACTTCACCAGTGATGGATTCGTGCCCGTGACCGGCTCCAACGTGCTCGTCTACACCCACGGGCCGCAACCTTTCATGCTCAGCAGCTGTTCCCGGACCAGCGCGCTGGAACACTCGCGTGACCTTCATGCCTTGCAACGCCTGGCCCACGCAGGAGCCAGGTAGATGCATCGCGCACCGTTGCCGGCAACCGGCTTGGCCTGCTGCTGGTTCCCATGGGCTGCACGCCATTGACCGCTGACATCTTCATCGCACTGTTCTATGCACTGGGCGGCTTCGGCTTCTTCGCCATCACCGCCCTTCCCGTGCGGGCATGGCGGCACCTGCATCGGCATCGCGGGGCCCTGCGTGGCGGGGCTGCCCAATGCCTGGCCTACCTGCTACTGGTGCTGGCCAGCATCGCTGCGATCACCTTCGCCGGCGCCTGCCTGCTGGACGTGGCCCGATGCCTGCTGGGACTCTACTGCGGCCCCAACATCGCCAGTGGCTGGATCAGGCTGGGCTCCATCAGCGTCTTGTACCTCAGCTTCGAACTGTTTGCCTTCGTCATCATCCGCACCACATTGCGCCGGCGCGTGCCGGATGGCACCTCGGCATGAAGCCGCGCAGCCAACTGCAGCAGACGATCCTCAGCACCGGCGTCGTCGGTGCGCTGTTTTCAGCGGTACCGGTGCTGTTTCTGCTGGCGTCCCTGCTTACCGATCCTCCCACGGGAATGCCACCACGCGTGCTGGTCCAACAGGCGATGGAACTGGCCCTGCTGTTCTGCGCGGGCGTTGTGTTGTGCATCACACTCTTTGGGCTTTTGCCCATGGCGATCGTGCATGCCGGCGTGTGGCTGATGCGACGCTGGACGGATTGATCCAGCGTGCACGATGGCGGGCATCAGTGGCAGGATGCAGCGCGTGCTTCTTCCCCCTGCCGTTCCTTTCCACGTTGGACCTCTGCGAGACATTCCATGTCGCTTTCCGATCTGCTAGACGTGCTGGACATCGCCGATTTCCTGATGGCATGGCGGTTCTGGCTGCCCACCTTCGGCGGTGCCGCGCTGGGGCTGCTGATCTACTTCGGCGGCGCGGGAGGCGTGCTCCCGGCCGTGCTTGGGACAGGCATCGGCCTGGCCGGCGTGGTCACCGGCCTGGTGTGGCAACACCGCCACGGCTGAAGCGCGCCACCGACCGGCCGCCGACCTCAACCGGCCGCCATGACCGGCGAACGCCTGGGCCAGTTCACCCAGACCACGTGCAGTGACACCGGCAACACCCAGCTCACCCACAGCAGGACCGCGATCACGTCCGGGGACGGCGCGTTGCCCAGCGCGATCCATGCCGGCAACAACAGGCGGAAGCTCACCGGTGCCAGCGTCACCAGGTAGGCGCGCGTCATCCAGCGACGATGGCGGGCAACGTCGCCGCGCCGGATGCCCCGCATCGCCACCAGTGCGGTCACCAGCCACGCCAGCGCGGTGGCCGCGAAGGCCAGGGTGATCGCCAGCGGCGCCGGCGAGGTGGCGATCAGGCCCACCGCCGCCGCGCAGGCCAGCAGCATCCCGCCGAAGTAGAAGCGGCCGGACCAGCGGTGCAGGCGTGGCCGGGCACGCGGCCAACGGCTCAGGAACTGCACCGGCCCCAGCACGATGCCAAGCACGCCGCCGCTGATGTGCAGCCACAGCCAGCCGCGGCGTGACCAGTACATCGTGTAGTGCTCCGGATCCAACTGTCCGTACTGGCTGAGCACCTTGGACAGGAAATGCAGGCTGATCGCGGCCAGCAGCAGCCAGAGCACCCACCATCCCAGGCGCCGGGCGCCGGAAGCCCCCCCGGCGGGAACCGCAGACTCGAACACGTCGGACATGGCGCCTCCAGGCAATGGGCCAGCGCGAGCATACAAGGCGGCCGGGGAGCCGCGCGTCCATACGGCAATGGCGCACACCGTCCGTTTGGACGGCAAAGCGCAACCGGCCACCTCACCGACAGAACCTGACTGGGCCGGATATTGCAAAATGCAAATCATTCGCATTTAATTTCTCAATCGCTATTGCCTGCCTGTCCATCGGCAGATGCCCACAACGGATGTGGCATGCGCCCGCCTCCGTCACGCGATTTCCCGCCTTCCAACCCCCAGGCCTTCCATGTCCCCCAGTCGCTCCCCCCGCCGTCCGGCCCCTGGCGCCGGCTTGCCTCCCCGTTGCCGCCGTTCCCTTTCCGGCCACCTGCCGTGGGCGATCAGCCTGGCCCTGGCGGCCAGCCCGGGGATGGCAGTGGCCGCCGAAGGCACCGTCGCCGATGCCAGCGCCACCACCCTGGACGCGGTGCGGGTGGTCTCCCAGCGCGCCAACCGGGTCAGCAACGGGGCGACCAACCTGGACCTGGACATCAAGGACACCCCGCAGTCGATCAGCACGGTGGACCGCGCGCAGATGGCCCAGTTCGGCGCCAACAGCATCAACGATGCGCTGCGCCTGGCCACCGGCATCCAGGTGGAGGAATGGGAAACCAACCGCACCAACTACCTGGCCCGCGGTTTCGAGATCAAGAACACCCAGATCGACGGCGTCGGCCTGCCCAATGACTGGGGCATCGTCACCGGCGCGATGGATGCCTTCGGCTACGAGAAGCTGGAGGTCATCCGCGGTGCCAATGGCCTGTTGACCGGCGTGGGCAACGCCTCGGGCACGATCAACTACGTGCGCAAGCGCCCCACCAACGAAGCCAGGGGCGAAGTGGGCGTGAGCGTGGGCTCGTGGGGCAAGCGCCGCGTGGAGGTGGACTACTCCACCCCGATCACCGCCGACGGCCGTTGGGCCGCGCGCGTGGTGGCCGCGCACGAGGACGGCGACTCGTACCTGCGCGGCTTCACCAACGACCGCAACTTCCTGTACGGCGTGGTCGATGGCCAGATCGGCGAGAACGGCACGCTGACGCTGGGCTATTCGTGGCAGAAGGCCAACAGCGACCAGAACATGTGGGGCGCGTTGAGCTTCGCCAACACCGATGGCAGCCAGCCGAGCTGGGGACGCAGCGCGTCCACCACCCAGGACTGGACCTACTGGAACACCCGGACCCAGACCGCCTTCGCCGAGTACACCCACCACCTGGGCGAGAACTGGGAGGTCAAGGCGTCCTACAACTATCGCCAGATCGGCAACGATGACCAGTTGTTCTTCGCCTTCAGCACCACCGGCCTGGACCCGCAGACCCACACCGGCCTGGTCGGCTGGGCCTACAAGGGCATCGATGACATGGACTCGCACCTGGGCGATGTCACCCTCAACGGTCGCTTCCAACTGTTCGGCCGTGAGCAGGAGGCCATGCTCGGCGTCAGCGTGGCCAAGAGCAGCGCCACCACCTGGGAACACCCGGTCGATCCCAACGATCCGGCGTTCGGCGCGCTACCGGCGTTCCCGTATGCCGGCAACGCCATCGCCGAGCCGGAATGGGGCCCGCGCACCCGCTCCAACTGGACCAACCAGCGCCTGAAGCGTGGCTATGGCGCCACCCGCCTGGCCCTGACCGACCGCCTCAAGGCCGTGGTCGGCTTCAACTGGGCGCAGTACCACCGCGATGGGAACAACGGCAACAACTTCGACCAGACCGAAAGCAACATCAGCCCCTACGCCGGCTTGACCTGGGACTTCAACGACCGCGTGCTGGGCTACGTGAGCTACTCGGACATCTACCAGCCGCAGGACCAGTACGACCGCAACCGCGTCTACCTGGACCCGACCAAGGGCGTGAACTACGAGGTGGGCGTCAAGGCCGAGTGGCTGGACCGCCGCCTGCTGACCACGCTGGCGCTGTTCAAGGCCAAGCAGCAGGGCCTGGCGACTTCCGGCGGCTATGACCTGGATACCGCGATGTACTGGTACTACGGCGTGGACGTGGAATCCAAGGGCGTCGAATTCGAGGCCACCGGCAAGCTCGGCGAGCACGCCAGCCTGGTGTTCGGCTTCACCCACCTGTCGATGAACAACCAGGACGGTGGTGATACCTACACCTGGGTGCCGCGCCGCACCGCCAACCTGGTGTTCAGTTCGCGCTTTCCCGGCTACGAGGCGTTGTCCTATGGCATCGGCGGGCGCTGGCAGAGCGCGATCTCCACCCGGGACACCTACACCGGCACCACCATCGCCCAGGGCAGCTATGCCCTGCTCAACGCCTTCATCGGCTGGGACGTGCTGCCCAACGCCACCGTCCGCGCCAACGTCAACAACCTCACCGACCGCAAGTACATCAACAGCCTGTACCAGGTGGGCTACTACGGCGCACCGAGCAACTACACGTTGAGCTTCAACTACCGGTTCTGACCCCAGCCCCTCTCCCGCGCGCGGGAGAGGGGCGATTCGCCGCACCACGCCACTTCCCATCCACCTGAGACCAGCCATCGCCATGCCACAGGTATCCACCGCTTCCGCACCGCCTGCCGCGTCCCGGCGCCTGCAGGTCCTCCCGCGCATCCTTGCCGCCATCCTCGGCGGCTATGTGTTCGCCTGGGGCACGGTGGCATTGACCACCAGCGCGCTGTTCGCGGTGAAGCTGGCGTTCCATGACGCCGAGTTCCTCGGCGCGCTGGTCGGCCTGCTGGCCTACCTGGGCGTATTCCTGTGGGCCATCGCCACCCACCACGTGGCGCGGCTGTGGATGGTGCTGGTCGGCGGCGGTGCGCTGATGGCCGCGGCCGCATCACTCCTGCAATCCCGACTGGTCTGAGCCGGAGGCATCCATGTTCAACAGCTTCCGTCAGGCCATGGCATGGCTGCACACCTGGTTCGGGCTGGTGCTCGGCTTCGTGCTGATGGCCGCCTTCTTCTTCGGCGCGTTATCCGTGTTCGACCGCGAGATCGACCGCTGGTCGATCCCGGCCACGCGCATCGCGCCGCAGCCGATGCCGTCGTTCGACGCCGTGCTGCGGCCGGCCTTCGAGCGCATGCAGCCCACCGCCGAAGCCATCGCCGCGATGCGGCCGATGGTCAACGGCGACATGCCGCAACGCTTCGACCAGGTCGGCAGCTGGAGTGCCTACACCACCCATCGCGACCCGGTGCTTGCGCTGTACGCCGGCTACGACGTGCCCAACGCGAAGAACCCGGACGAGCAGATCTGGGCCTACGCCACCATCGATCCGCGCAATGGCAAGGCCTTGCCGGACGACCAGCTCAAGATCGGCAGCGGCTTCTTCTTCCCGCTGCACTACGGCCTGACCCTGGACTGGAAGAACCTGGGCGTGTGGATCGTCGGCTTCTCGGCGCTGGTGATGCTGGCCGCGCTGGTCAGCGGCGTGGTCATGCACCGCAAGCTCTTCCGCGAGTTCTTCACCTTCCGTCCGGGCAAGGCGCGCCTGCGCAGCGTGCTGGACCTGCACAACCTCACCGGCGTGGTGGCGTTGCCGTTCCATTTCTTCTTCGCGCTGACCGGCCTGCTGATCTTCGCCGGCACCTATTACTTCCCGGTCGGCCACACCCAGCTGCATGGCCTGCATGACCTGCACGAGCAGGTGGAGGCGCGGGAAACCGGCCTGCCGCACACGCGTGCCGGCGTCGCCGCCGGGCTGGCCTCGGTGGATGCGATGGTGGCCCAGGCGCAGCGGCGCTGGCAGGCCCATGACAAGGCCGGCGACGTCGGCTTCCTGGTGCTGCAGCACGTGGGCGATGCCAACGGCTACGTCAGCGTGTACCGCGCCGGTACCGACCGCATCGCCCTGGTCGGCGACGGCATCCACTTCAAGGCCGCCACCGGCGAGCTGATCCGCGAAGACCCGCCGGCCACCCCGGTGGCACGCATGAACGAATTCCTCACCGGCCTGCACCTGCAGCACTTCCGCCATTGGCTGCTGCGCTGGTTGTACGTGCTGGGCGGCTTGGCCGGTGCCACCTGCATCGCCACCGGCTTCATCTTCTTCGTCGAGAAGCGCAAACGACAACACGCGCAGCAGGGCCGCCAGGGCGCGCGCATCGTCGATGCGCTGGCGGTCACCACGGTGACCGGCATGGTCCTGGCGACACTCGGCATCCTGATCGCCAACCGGGTGTTGCCGGAGGCGCTGCCGGCGCGCGGTGACTGGGAGCGCTACGCGTTCTGGGGCACCTGGGCACTGGCGCTGGTGCATGCCGGTTGGCGCAGCGCGCCGGTGGCGCGCGGCCTGGTCAATCCGGCGTGGCGCGAACAGTGCTGGGCGATCGCCCTGTTCGCGCTTGCCGCGGTGCTGTTGAACGGGATGACCACGGGGGATCACCTGCTGCGTACCCTGGCCCAAGGGTATTGGCCGGTGGCCGGCGTGGACCTGTCATTGCTGGCCACCGCCGTGATCGCGGTGATGGCGGCCTGCAAGGTGGGCCAGCGGATGCGGGCGACGGTGGCGCAAGCGCCGCGCGAGGAGGCCGTGCATGCCTGAGTCGTTGCTCGACAACCTGCTGCTTGCCACGGCACTGCTGAGTGCGCTGGCCGGCATGGGATGGCTGGCCCTGTCGATGGACATCCACGCCCGGCAGGTGTGGGCGCGCGCCCCGTCGAGGGGCGGCCTGCGCGTGCTGCGGGGGCTGGGTACGCTGGGCATCGCCATGGCGTTGCTGCTGTGCCTGGCCGTGGACCACGCCTCGATGGCGGTGCTGGTATGGGTGATGGCGTTGGCCGGGGCGGCACTGGTGACCGCGTTCACCCTGTCCTGGCAGCCCACCCGGCTGCGGCTGCTGGCCCCCTGGATCAGGGACCACCGGCTGCGCTAGGCGCGGTCTTCAGCGCGAAGCACGCATACGGCCGGCCTGCCGAAGGCCCCCGTCCCCAACCCTCCCCCTTGCCGCGCAACAGGGGGCCGATCCGTGCACGCTGCGAACCTGGCGGGAACAACCACGGCCGCCAGGCACGCGTACCGCCAACCGGCCCGATGGCAGCCGTCCCGCGTTCCCCGTGCTAACCGCCCACGTGTGCACGATGCTCCGCGGCCTCGTCGTGCAGCCATTGGCGGAAGGCAAGAAAGCCGCGATGCGTGGCCGAACGCTCCGGGTAGACGAGCCAGTGTGACCAGGGCGTCTTCAGACGCTCCGACGACAGCAGCACCAGCTGCCCGGACTCGAGCAGCAGCCGCGCACGCGTGACGCGCCCCAGCGCGACGCCGACGCCATCCAGCGCGGCGCGGTGGTGGGATTCGGAGTCATCGAGGATGGCGATGTAGCGCTTCGGCGGTGCCTCACCAGCCAGCGCAAACCAGCGGTCCCATTCACCATCCGGGTCGCCCAGCAATGGCCATTGCGACAAGGGCAACGCGTCGATGCCGCCCATGCGTGCCACCAATGCCGGGCTGGCCATGGGCACCAGCCATTCGTCGATCAACGGCTCGGCGGTCAGGCCCGGCCAGTGGCCGTTGCCCACGCGCATCGCGGCATCGAACTGCAACTGCTTTTCGAAATCGACCAGGTGCTGGCTGGACTGCAGGTTGATCTCGATCTGCGGATGCAATGCCACGAACCGCCCCAAGCGCGGCACCAGCCAGGCCGATGCCATGCTCGGCACCGCACTCACCGTGAGCACGCAGTCGTGGCGTGCGGGGAAGGGGCGGAACGCTTCGTTGATCGCATCCAGATGCGGGGCAACCTGGTCGAACAGGCGCCGTCCCTCCGGGGTCAGTGCCACGCCACGCGCCTGTCGCAGCAGCAGCGGATAGCCCAGGCGCTCCTCCAGCTGGCGCATCTGGTGGCTGAGTGCACTGACGGTGACATGCATCGTTTCCGCCGCCCGCGAAAGGTTGCCCAGACGGGCGGTGGCGATGAAGCCCTGCAGGAACTGAAGAGGTGGCTTTGACATTGAGCCTTCAATTTTCCTCAAGCCTTGCTTGAGGAATGATCGCTATTCCAGCCAACAGCTTGGACGCAACATGAGCCCTACTCAAGTAGGAGCATGACAATGCGCATCTTCAGCGACCTGTTGTTTCTGCACGGACACCTCACCAAGGCCGATCTGGCACGGCAGCTGGCCGGTGAAGCACCGACATCGGCCGCGAAAGACGTGCACGACCGGCCCGCCAAAGGCACCCCTCCCCAACCCTCCCCTTTGCTGCGCAAAAGGGAGGGGGTCGATCCGTGCACCCTGCGTCCCTCGTAGGCGCGGTCTCGCGCAGGGGCGGCCTCCGCCGCGACGCCCGCCTATGACCAGCCTGCCCAACGCATCCGGCCTCAACCCGTTCCTTTGCGGCGCAAAGGAGCGGACAGGTCTGCACGGCACGTCCGCATTGACGCGCCAACGGTCCCACTTCGGGTAAAAACTCTCCCCGGCGCTGCAAGGCTGCACGCCGTCATCGCACAGGGAGAGAGAACCATGTCCACCCCCCATCCGCCCGCGTCCAGCCGCCGACTGCACTGGATGCTCGCCGGCCTGCTGCTGCCGTTTACCGTGGGCGCGGCACCCCTTGGCCCACTCGGGACCATCAGCGATGTCCGGATCACCGGCCAGGGCGTGGACACGCCCAGCGATGCGCCGCTGTGCGAATCGTTCAAGCCCACCCCGCGCGAGGTCGTGGCGTTCTTCCGGCATGCGGTGGTGATCACGCCACGCCAGGAGCACGACTACTTCCTGCATGGGCCCTGCTATGTCGAGGGCACGCTGCGCACGCGCTACGGGCAGTGGCGATGGCGCCTGCGCAACTTTGGCACGGCCTATGTCAGCGTGGACGGCGGCGAAGATGCCTTCCTGTTCGCCGACCCGCGCCAGGAATCCTCGCTGGGCGACGACTGATGGCCCTGCCTGGCCTCGCCCGCATGGGCATCCATGGGTCGCCGGCGCGCTACGACACGCTACTGATTTCCGCGAGCATCACATGATGAAGAAATTGTTCGACCTGTTGACCGGCAAGCCGTCCACACCCGCACCGGCGTCTGCCACCATCGCCCCGACGCCGGAAGCTCGGGTACGGGCCTTCATCCAGCACTGGCACCGGCAATGGACACATGCCCGCGAAACGATGGGCGACGACGTGGACTTCGGCCGCTGGCACAGCCTCGTTTCCGAAGCCGACCAGGCCCACTTCGACAAGGATTGCGGTTCCGGCACGAGCGATGCGTACGGCTCGGACCCGGACTTCGACCCGGCCACCACCGAGGTCATCGGGCAACGGATCGACGGTACGCAGGCGCAGGTGCATACGCGCCGCAACGGCGCTGCCAGCGCCCGCTATCACGTGTACGACCTGCGGCACGACGCCAATGGCGATTGGCGGATCAGCCAGGTGTTCACGCTGTTCGATCCACCCACCGCCCCGGTGATCAACGCCGCGCGGTATGCCGAACTGGGCACGCTCAGCACGGCGGATGCGCCGTTGGCCGCACCCAACGACGACCTCGCGCTCGACGAGAACCTGCTGTTCCGGGGCGATCGCCGCATCGAGCAGGACGACCTCCGTGGCCAGATCACCCAGCAGGTGATCGGTGAGATCGACATCCGCTCCGGCGTGTTGGCCATCAGCGATTTCGGCTATGGCTTCGATGACCTGCAGCCACTGGCGCGGCGGGCACCGCTAGGCCGCCATCCGGTGGAAACGGTGATGGTCGACCGGCGCGTGGCCGGCATCCGCATCCGCTTCGACCCGCACCGTCGCGCGGTGACCTGGAAGGCCGCGCGCACCCAGCAAGGCACCGGCATCTATGGGGTGGACGCCGGCAACCTGGCGATCTTCGATGTCAGTGGGCTGCAGACGCTGAGCCACATCGCGCAGGAGCGCTGCTTCCGCCAGTGGTCAGGCGCAGGCATCGCGCGGACGTTGGCACTGGCCCACCCGGACGACTGCGTCATCACACCCAGCGGCTACGGCGATGGCGCCTATCCGGCGTTCTGGGGACTGGATGACAGCGGCGCGCTGGTATCGCTGTACGTCGATTTCATGATCCTGATCGAGGAGCGCGACGCGGGCCGCTACGTCTCGCTCTGACCTGCCTTGCAGTTCCACTGCCCCCTTCCCTTGCTGACGCAACGGGAGGGGCGGTTCGCCATGCACTGGCACCCCCCTCGCAGGAGAAGCCGACGCATGCGAACGCAACCCGCGCCTCAGTACCCGTCTTCCTCGGCCGCGGCCTCGCGGCCCTGTTGCCGGATCAGGGCTTCCTCGCGTGCATCGTTGATCGCGTGGCGGACACTGTCCAGGTCCACCGCGCGCTCGTCGGGCGTGTACTGGCCACGCAACTCGGTCTCCGGCAGCAGGTCGCCGGCCTGGAACAACTCCCACATTTCCTCGCCGTACCAGGTATCCAGCAATTCGGGCGCCGAGCGCCCCAGGTAGGCGGTGAGGTTGTTGACGTCGCGCAGCAGCATGGTGCGCGCGGCGTTGTTGCCGCCGGCGCTGACCACCTGCGGGAAGTCGATCACCACCGGGCCATCCGGGCCGACCAGCACGTTGTAGGGCGACAGGTCGCCGTGTATCAGGCCGCAGCACAGCATCAGCTTGACCTGCTGCACCAGCACCGCGTGGAACTGGCGGGCCTGTTCGGCGGCCAGTTCCACCTCGCCCAGGCGCGCGGCGCTGAAGCCCTCGGCGTCGGTGACCAGTTCCATCACCAGCACGCCGTGGAAATAGCCGTACGGCTCGGGCACCCGCAGGCCGGCCTCGCGCAGCTGGTACAGCGCGTCGACCTCGGTGTTCTTCCACGCCACTTCCTGCTGCTTGCGGCCGTACTTGCTGGCCTTGCCGATCGCGCGCGCCTCGCGGCTGCCGCGCACCTTGCGCCCTTCCTGGTACTGCACGCGCTGCTGGAAGCTGCGCTGGGCCATGTCCTTGTAGACCTTGGCGCAGCGCACGTCATCGCCGCTGCGCACGACGTAGACCGCCGCCTCCTTGCCGCTCTTCAGTGGGCGCAACACTTCGTCGATGACGCCATCGTCGATCAGGACCTGGAGTTGGGGGGGTGTCTTCACGGGTTCTCGGTGCTGCCAACAGGAGTGAAATACGCTTGGCCACGTGTGCCAGGCGCGCCCATTGTCACCGATGGTAGGCGAGCGGGGCCAAGGCGGGTGTGACCGCCGTTGTCAGCCAGACATGGAAACGGCCGGCAGGGCCGGCCGTCCGTGTCACGCAGCGCGCGCGTTCAGAACGCGTTGATGCCGGTCAACTCGCGGCCGATCACCAGCTGGTGCACGGTCTCGGTGCCTTCGTACGTGATCACCGATTCCAGGTTCAGGGCGTGCCGGATCGCACCGTGTTCGGTGGTGATGCCGGCACCGCCGAGCAGGTCACGACACTCGCGGGCGATGTCGATGGCCAGGCGGCAATTGTTCCACTTGGCCAGCGACACCTGCTGCGGCTGCATCACGCCGGCATCCTTCAGGCGACCGAGCTGCAACACCAGCAACTGGCCGGCGGTGATGCGGCGGGCCATGTCCGCCATCTTGATCTGCGCGCTCTGGGTGGCCGCGACCGGGCGGCCGAACAGGATCCGCTCCTTGGTGTAGGCCAGCACTTCGTCCAGGCAGGCGATGGCCGCGCCCAGCGGGCCCCAGGTGATGCCGTAGCGGGCTTGGGTCAGGCAGCCCAGCGGCCCCTTCAGGCCCTTCACGTTGGGCAGGCGGTTGGCATCGGGCACGCGTACGTTGTCGAAGAACAGGGCGCCGGTCACCGAGGCACGCAGGCTCATCTTGTGCTTGATCTCCTGGGCGGTGAAGCCCGGGGTGCCCTTCTCGATCACGAAACCCTGCACGCCCTCCTCGGTGTTGGCCCAGACGATGGCGATGTCGGCCACCGAGCCGTTGGTGATCCACATCTTCGAACCGTTGATGACCCAGTCCCCGCCATCCTTCACCGCGCGGGTCTTCATGCTGGCCGGGTCCGAGCCACCGTGCGCCTCGGTCAGGCCGAAGCAGCCGATCACCTTGCCGCGCGCCATGTCCGGCAGCCAACGCAGGCGCTGCTCCTCCGAGCCGTAGGCGTAGATGGGGTACATGCACAGCGAGCTCTGCACCGACACGAAGCTGCGCAGGCCCGAATCACCGCGCTCCAGCTCCTGGCAGATCAGGCCGTAGCTGACACCGTTCAGCCCGGCGCCGCCGTACTGCTCCGGCAGCGTGCTGCCCAGCAGGCCCATCTCGGCGATCTCGGGGATCAGTTCGTTCGGGAAACGCCCCTGGTCGAAGCAGTCGCCGATGATCGGCAACACGCGCTCGTCGGTGAAGCGGGCAACCGAATCCTGCACGGCGCGCTCTTCCTCGCTCAGCAACGAACGCACATCGAACAAATCGTAGGGGTTCAGGGTCTTCAGGCTCATTACGGTCTCTGGAAGGCGCATCCGCGCGCGGAAGGTAGGGATAAGGTAGTTCAATCGGGCGCGGAGGATTGCTGCAGGCGCACGCTCACCGGGCCTCTCGCTCGCTTCCATGCCCTTGCCCGGTGACCGGCCCGCCCCTGCCCAGCGCAGCCAGCCCCTGCACACCGGGCCTGCACACCGGGCTGCGGATACTTGGCCACGGGGGCGCGCCGGTCGATGCCGGTGCCGCTCCCGCCCAGGCAGTCAGGAGTGGTGCGGTAATGCAGGGAACCCAAGGCAACACCGGCGCGCGCGGGACGATCACGGTCACCCTCAACGCACGCCTTCAACCGGCCCACCGGACAGAGCTGGAGGACGCATTCAGCGATGCCTGCCAGCTTCACGGCATCCGTGCCGAGGTGATCGGCGGCGGCACCCTGCTGGCGTCCAGCGGCGAAGTGGCCAACTGCGACCTGCGGATCCGGGTGGATGACCTGGGCGGTGACAGCGTGCTCCTGATCCGGCGCCTGTTCGAGGCGATGCTGGCCCCGGTCGGCTCCAGCATCAGCCTGCCCGGCGGTGGCCCACGCATTCCATTTGGCGTGCACCAGGGCCTGGGCCTGTACCTCAATGGCACCAACCTGCCCGCCGAGGTCTACCAGACCTGCGACATCAACCACGTCCACGAGGAATGCATGCGCCGCCTGGAAGGCGTGGGCATGCTCAACAGCCACTGGCAGGGCCCCACCGAAACCGCGCTGTACATGTACGGCGACAGCTTCGATCGCATGCACGCGGCCATCACGCCGCTGCTGGACAGCTACCCGCTGTGCCAGCGGTGCCGGGTCGAGCGCATCGCCTGAGCACGGCCGCCCCCCTTCACCGACAGGACGCCCATGGACCGCGCACCCGCTGACCCGATGGCAATGGCGCTCTGCCGGGGCATGGAGCACGCCTCGGTGGCGTTCGCGCTGCTGATCGGCCAGGCCACGCGGCCGCACCTGCAGAACGCGGCCTTCGACGCCCTGCTCGTGGCCTGCCATGCGCGCACCGGGGATGCCGCCCACCTGTGGGACGACCCACAGGTACAGGCCGCCGTGCAGGCATGCCGCCGGCACGGCAGTGAACGCCGGCTGGCCCGCGACGGGCTCGGCTACCAGCTGGTGTTCGTGCCGCTGCCGCGCGCGGACGCGCCGCTGCTGGTGCAATGCTTCGCGCTGGCCACGCCCGGGGCCGCGCCACCGGGCCTGTCGCCGCTGCTGCACGACGCCCTGCAGGCGACCGATTGCCAGGTCTGCGTGTTCGGGCAGGGCGGCGAGATCTTCTGGATGAACGATGCCGCCCGGCGGACCCTGTACGGGCGCACGCAGGTGCGGCAGTTCCACGTCGACGACTGGATCCAGCGGGTCCATCCCGACGATGTGATGCACCTCAATGCCGCGGTCAGCCGTGGCATGGCGGCCGGGCGCATGCCACCGGTGGAGTACCGCATGCGCGCCGCCGACGGCAGCTACCACGGCTTCGTCAGCGCCGCCTCGCCGCTGCCTGCCACCGACGGCGTCGCCGGTCACTGGGTCAGCGTCAGCCATGACCTGCACAGCCTGGGACAACGCGGGCTGGACCTGCGTCACGGCGGGCAGGAAAACAGCGAGCAGATCGAGGCGCGCATGCAGCGCCTGCTGCGGATGCAGAGCGAAGTGGCCAACACGCAGAAGATGGAGCTGGTGGGCAACCTGGCCGGCGGCGTCGCCCACGACCTCAACAACCTGCTGACCGTGATTTCGCTGAGCATCTCGCTGCTGCGCAAGGGCAGCGACGAGGACGCGGTGCTGCGCCACGCCGCCATCATCGAGAAGGCGGTGGAGAAGGCCGGGCGCATGGCCAACCAGCTGATGACCTTCACCGGCCGCAAGCCACGCACCGCCACCACCATCGACCCGCGGCAGCTGCTGGCCGATATCGGCGACCTGCTGCACAAGGCGGTGGGCGAGGAAGGGGAGTTCATCCTGCGCTGCGCCGAGGACATCCATGCCGTGCACGTGGACCGCGCGTACTTCGAGAATTCGCTGATCAACCTGGCGGTCAACGCGCGCGATGCCACCCATGGCCGCGGGCGCATCGTGATGTCGCTGGTCAACACCGTCTCCAGCCGCAGCGGCACGCCGGGGCCGTACGTGCAGGTCACGGTCAGCGACAGCGGCATGGGCATGGCCGAGGAAGTGCGGGCCAAGGTGTTCGAACCGTTCTTCACCACCAAGCCCACCGGCAAGGGGTCCGGCCTGGGCCTGCCGATGGTGGCCAGTTTCGTCGAGCAGGCCGGTGGCTTCATCGACGTGGAGTCCAGCCCGGGAGCCGGCACGTCGGTGAGTTTCCTGCTGCCGGTTTCCGGCCACGCCGCCGAGCCGGTCGCGGCAGCGCGCGCCGCCCCGCCGGCCTGCGGCAACGGCGAATCGGTGCTGTTGATCGAAGACGATGCACAGGTCCGCGACGCGCTCGCCGACATGCTGCGCAACCTCGGCTACCGGGTGTCCACCGCCTACAACCCGCAGGCGGCGCTGCATTACCTGGGCACCGGCCTGAAGGTGGAGTTGATCATCTCCGACGTGCGCATGCCCGGTCCGGTCACGGTGCTGGACATGGTGCACACGCTGGAGCGCGCCGGCACCCTGCCGCCCCTGCTGTTCATCACCGGCTACGCCGGCGAGGTGCTGGTGCAGGAGGGCCTGATCGAGGGCCGCTATCGCACCCTGTTCAAGCCGTTCTCGCAGGACGAGCTGTGCGATGCGATACGCGCGGTGCTGCCCGGAGGGAACGGCTGACCGTCGGCCGGTCCCGGTTGGATCGGGGAAGCAAGGCAGCAGCAGAACCACGGCTCTCCTTCGCTGCACGGAAGGGAGCAGGGCGTGCGCGCTGCCGGACCATCGCCAAGGCCGCTACTGCGCCTCCTCCTCGCCGCCGCGCCCGGCGCCATAGCCGAGCCCCGCCCCCATGCCCACGCCGGCCCCCATGCCGCCCATGCCGCCACCGCCACCCTTGCCTGCGCCGCCGGCCGCACCCTCCTTGTCCTTGCCGCCACCTTTTCCGCCACCGCCACTGGAGGTCGGGCGCGCCGGCCCCTGCTGCGGGATCGCCACGCTGGCCGGGATGGTGTCCAGGTCGAGCACGCCCCGGATGAAGTCGCGCAGCGACACCACCAGTGCCGCGGTATGGATCGGCCGGCCCTCGACCATGTCGGTGGCCGCGCGCGCCGCCAACCGCACCTGTTCCTCGGTGCCGAGCAGGATGACGTCCGACAGGGCCGCCTCCACCGCATCGCGGATGCGCCGCGCCCGGTCCCCGGCCTCGCCGCCATCGATCGGCGGCAGCAACAGCGCGCCCTCGGCATTGGGGGTGGCCTGGCCTTGTGCCAGCCCGGCGGCGCGTCGGCGGATCTCGCGCAGGTGGATCGGGTCCACCGACAGGTCACCGGTGAAGGAACCACCCAGGGTCTTGTAGGCGGCGATCAAGGTCTTGAGCCGTTCGTTGATCTGCCGGTTGGCTGCCTCGCGCTTCTGCTGCACCACCTGCATCACCAGCAGGCGGATGCCCACGCCGATCAGGGTGATGATCGCCAGGCCCACCAGGGTGGAAAGCAGGCCCTGCCACGAGCTGAAATCCAGGCCGCGCATCCGTCATCCATTGCTGCAGGCGCACATCGGGCGCCGGGATGTCCATCCTACTGGCAGCGGGCCGTGGCGGGCGCGATGGACAGACACGATGACAATCGAACGCGGTAAGGTGTCGCACTTCTCTACACCAGATCGTTCAGATGTCCGCCAATTCGACCGCCCCGGCCAGTGCGCCGTCGCAGAATCTGGAACGCGCGCTCAAGCCGCGCCAGCTGATCATGATGGGACTGGGCAGCGCCATCGGCGCCGGCCTGTTCCTGGGCTCGGGCGTCGGCATCCACGCCGCTGGCCCGGCCGTGCTGATCTCCTACCTGGTCGCCGGCACCCTGGTGATCATCATGATGCACGCGATGGGCGAGATGGCCGCCGCGCGCCCCACCAGCGGCGCGTTCTCGGTCTACGCGGCCGACGCGCTCGGCCCGACCGCCGGTGCCACCGTGGGCTGGCTGTGGTGGGCGCAGCTGGTGGTGGTGATCGCCGCCGAATCGGTTGGCGCGGCCGGCCTGCTCAAGACGATATGGCCGGAGCTGTCGGTGCCACTGGTATCGCTGGCCTTCATGGTGGTGTTCACCATCATCAACCTGATGGGCGTGCGCAACTACGGCGAGTTCGAGTTCTGGTTCGCCATCCTCAAGGTCGGCGCGATCATCGGCTTCATCCTGATCGGCATCGCCCTGCTGTGCGGGCTGCTGCCCAACGTGCCGTCGCCGGGCCTGTCCAACATCACCGGCCATGGCGGCTTCATGCCCAAGGGCCTGGCCGGCATCGGCGCGGCCTTGCTGGTGGTGGTGTTCGCCTTCGGCGGCACCGAGATCGTGGCCGTCGCCGCGGCTGAAACCCAGGACCCGGAGCGCAGCCTGGCCCGCGCCATCCGCACCGTGGCCTGGCGCATCCTGGTGTTCTACATCGGCTCGATCGGCGTGATCATCGCCGTGGTGCCATGGACCAGCGATGCGCTGCGCTCCCCGTTCGCCGCGGTGCTGCAGGTGGCCAACATCCCCGGCGCGGCCACCGCGATCACGCTGATCGCGGTGATCGCCCTGCTCTCGGCGCTCAACGCCAACCTCTACGGTGCCTCGCGGATGATGTACTCGCTGGCCTCGCGTGGCGAAGCACCGCGCTGGCTGGGCCGCACCAACGCCCGCCAGGTGCCGCTGATCGCGGTGCTGGCCAGCGTGCTGTTCGGTTTCGGCGCGACCGTGCTGGAGCTGCTGTACCCGGACAAGGTGCTGCCGGTGCTGCTCAACGTGGTCGGCTCGACCTGCCTGCTGGTGTGGACCCTGACCCTGGTCTCGCAGTTGATCCTGCGCCGCCGCGCCGAACGCAACGGCACCCCGTTGCCATTCAGGATGGCCGGTTTCCCCTACCTGACGGTGCTGGCGCTGGCCATCCTCGCGCTGATCTTCGCGCTGCTGTTGAGCACCCCGGAGACCCGCCTGCAGTTCCTGTCGATGGCCGTGTTCACCGCCTTCATCGCGCTGTGCAGCGGCCTGGCACGGCGCCTACGCCGCGCCTGACCGTACCCAAACAGGCCGTTGACGAGCCCGCCGCATCGGCGGGCTTGTTTTGCCGGCCGACTGACGGCAGGCTTCGCGCATCCGAGGCCCCGTCATGTCCCCCGATCCCCGCGTCGACGCCTACATCGCCAACGCCGCCGATTTCGCGCAACCCATCCTGCGCGAGATCCGGGCACGCGTGCACGCCGGTTGCAGCCAGGCCGAGGAAGCCATCAAGTGGGGCATGCCCAGCTTTCTGTACAAGGGCAAGCTGCTGTGCGGGATGGCCGCTTTCAAGGCGCATGCCACGCTGGGCTTCTGGCAACGCCAGACCGGCCCGGGCGACAACACCGAGGCCATGGGCCAGTACGGGCGCCTGCAGCACGCCCGGGACCTGCCGGACAAGCGCGCGTTCGCCGCGCAACTGCGCGAGGGCATGCGCCGCATCGACAGCGGCGTGAAGGCCCCGCGGCCTGCGCCGCGGGCCGCCCTGCCGATACCGCCGGCCTTCGCCCAGGCGCTGGCCGCGGCCCCACAGGCCCAGGCCGCCTTTGACGGTTTCGCCCCCGGCTACCAGCGCGACTACCTGGAGTGGATCGGCGAGGCCAAGCGCGAAACCACCCGGCAACAACGCATCACCCAGGCCATCGCGTGGTTATCCGATGGCAAGCACCGCAACTGGAAGCACGAGAAGCATTGACGCAGGACGCGCCAGAGATTCCACTTCACCCGAAATCACGACCCCCAGCCCTACCGTCCCCCCATGATCGACCAAGAAGCCCTCATCCAGCGCGCCATCGACCCGTCATCCGTCAAGCTGGAAGGCACGCTGACCAATCCGCCGTCCTTCGGCGTGTACGCCATCGATACCGATGACGGCAGCACGCATTACCGCTTCGGCAGCCACCCGGTGCGCATGCACGAACTGGAAGACAAGTTCGGCGGCTGCGAGCTGGAATACCTGTTCCTCGCGCGCGAGGACGCCGCGGCGATGACCGCGGCATTGAACCGTCCGGAAGACGAGGAAGGCTGAGCAACGGGGACGACGCCGGGCGCACTGGCTTCCCCCCCCTCCCCGGCCCTCACCCCTGCCTGCGGCACAAGGCAGGGGGCCGTCCATGCGAACGGCCGGTCCACTGCAGTACCGCAATTGCCCCTCGCTTGTGCGGCAGGCATAGGGGAAAGGGGCAAGTGCCACCGGCAAGCCCCTCGAACCCCAACCCCGGCTACTTCAGCCCCAGGCGTTTGGCCAGGCGATTCAGGTTGGCCCGATCCAACCCCAGCAGGCGCGCGCTCTCGGTCCAGTTGCCCGCCGTGCGCTCCAGCGTGGCGGCGATGCGCTGGCGCTGGAAATCATCCACGGCCTTGCGCAGGTCCTCGGCCTGCAGCGCTTCGCCGGCACCGGCCGGGGCCTGCGCGCTGGCATCGCTGTGCACCGGCAACTCCAGCGCCGCCGCATCGACGGTGAGGATGCGCGGGCGCACCGTGCCGCTGGCTGCCAGCGCGCGCAGCACCGCACGACCGATCAGATGCTCCAGTTCCCGCACATTGCCCGGCCAGTCGTAGCCAAGCAGCGCGGCCTGGGCATCGGCGGACAGGCGCAGGCTGCGCAGGCCCATCCGCGAACGCGCCTCTTCGATGAAGAAGCCCGCCAGCAGCAGCACGTCGCGCTCGCGCTCGCGCAGCGGCGGCACCCGTAGCGGATAGGCGCCCAGGCGGTGGTACAGGTCGGCGCGGAAACGCCCCTGCCGCACCGCGTCGGCCAGGTCCAGATTGGTGGCGGCGATCACCCGCACGTCCACCTGGTGTTCGCGGTCCGAGCCCACCCGCTGCAGTTGCCCGCTCTGCAGCACGCGCAGCAGCTTGGCCTGGCTGGCCAGCGGCAGCTCGCCGACCTCGTCCAGGAACAGCGTGCCGCCATCGGCCAGTTCGAACTTGCCGCGCCGCTCGCCCACCGCACCGGTGAACGCGCCGCGCACGTGGCCGAACAGTTCGCTTTCCACCAGTGCATCGGGCAGGGCGGCGCAGTTGATGACCACCATCGGCTTGTCCTTGCGCGCGGACTGGCGATGGATGCCGCGCGCCACCAGCTCCTTGCCGACGCCGGTTTCGCCGCTGATCAGCACGCTCAGGTCACTGGGCGCGACCAGCGCGATCTCCTTGCGCAGCGCCTTGAAGGCCGTGCTCTGCCCCACCACCTCCGGTGGCGTGCGCTGCCCGGCCGCCGCACGCCAGGTTTCGGCCAGCGCCTGCTCCTCGCTCAACCGGGCCGCCAGCGTGCCGATCCGTTCGCCGGCCTTGACCGTGGCCGCGGCGAGGCTGGCGAAGGCTTCCAGCCGGTCGCGCTGGATCTGCTCGAACTGGCCGGGGGTGAGTGCGTCCATGGTCAGCATGCCCCACGGGCGGCCGTCGATGTACAGCGCGCAGCCCATACAGTCATGCACCTCCAGGTGGCCGTGCACCGACTCGACGAGGCCGTCGTAGGGATCGGGCAGGCCGCAGTCGGCGGCGAAGTGCACGGTGCCCTGCCCCTGCAGGATCGCCGCCAGCCGCGGGTGCTCGTCCAGCCGGAAGCGGCGGCCCAGCGTGTCAGTGCTCAACCCTTCCACCGCCAGCGGCACCGCCTGTTCGCCCTCCAGCCGCAGCAGCGCCACCGCATCACTGGGCAACAGCTGCCGCAGCACCCGCAGCAACCGGCCATAGCGCTCGACATCGGCCAGGTCGTCGCGGGCCAGGTCGTCGACCAGCGGGATGATCCCGGACATGAAGGGGTTGCAGGTCATTTCGACACCCATGAGTCATCCCGACCCGGACCGAACCGGGTCGTTTCAACCCGCACATAAGCCAAGTCATTGATTTTCATATGCAGAAAAGCTGGCACGAAACATGGAACCCACAGGGTACCCCAAGCAGAAAGAGAAACACCCATGTTGACTGCTGCACAGCGCGACCTGATCAAGGCCACCGTTCCCCTGCTGGAAACCGGCGGTGAAGCCCTGACCAAGCACTTCTACGGCCTGATGCTGACCGAGAGCGATGCGGCGCGCCCATTGTTCAACCAGGCCCACCAGTCCAGCGGCGACCAGCCGCGTGCGCTGGCCAACTCGGTGCTGATGTACGCCAAGCACATCGACCGGCTGGAGGCGCTGGGCCCGCTGGTCGGCCAGATCGTGGCCAAGCATGTCGCCCTGCAGGTGCTGCCCGAGCACTACCCGATCGTCGGCCACTACCTGCTGCGTTCGATCCGCGAGGTGCTGGGGCCGGAGATCGCCACCGACGAGATCATCGATGCCTGGGGCACCGCCTACCAGATGCTGGCCGACCTGCTGATCGGCGCCGAGGAATCGGTGTACGCGGCCAACGAGCAGGCACCGGGCGGCTGGCGCGGCGGGCGCATGTTCCAGGTGGTCGACAAGGTCCGCGAAAGCGCCGAGATCACCTCCTTCCACCTGCAGCCGGTCGACGGCGGCGCGGTGGTGGACTTCCAGCCCGGCCAGTACATCGGCATGCGCCTGCAGATCGATGGCCAGGAAGTGCGCCGCAACTACTCGCTGTCGGCCGTGCCCAATGGCCGCAGCTACCGCATCAGCGTCAAGCGCGAGGACGGCGGCAAGGTGTCCAACCACCTGCACGACAACGTGCAGCTCGGCGACGCGCTGGAGCTGTTCGCCCCGGCCGGCGACTTCACGCTGGTGGCCGGTGACCGCCCGATCGCCCTGATCAGCGGTGGCGTGGGCATCACCCCGACCCTGCCGATGCTGGAGCAGGCGCTGGCCAGCGGCCGCCCGGTGCACTTCATCCATTGCGCGCGCAACGGCCAGGTACATGCATTCCGCCAGTTCATCGCCGACATGCAGAAGCAGCACCCGCAGCTGCGCAGCTACACCTGCTACAGCGAGGCGCTGCCGGGCGATGCCGCCGATGCCGAAGGCCTGCTCAGCCGCGAACTGCTGCAGCAGTGGCTGCCGGCCGAAGGCAACGTGGATGCGTACTTCCTGGGCCCGAAGCCGTTCATGGCCCAGGTGAAGAAGCTGCTGCGCGACGTGGGCGTGCCGGACGCACAGAGCCGCTACGAGTTCTTCGGGCCGGCGGCGGCGTTGGAGGCCTGATCCCGGCCACCGCCAGGGAACAGGAAGGGCCGGTGGCATGCCACCGGCCTTTTTTTGCCCGCGGACCGCCCGCAGCCCCGCTGTTGGCCCGCGCATGCGGATACGATGCGGGCATCGTCCGGGGAGGGGGAATCGCATGAACGTTTACGCCGTGGTGTTGGCCGCCGTGTCCAGCTTCGTGCTGGGAGGCTTGTGGTACTCACCGGCGCTGTTCGGCCGTGCATGGAACCGGGAGAACGGCGGCGACGTGCCGCAGGGACACCCGGCCAAGGTGTTCGGCGTGAGCTTCGTGTTCTCGCTGGTGGCCGCGTTCGCATTCGCGTGGTGGCTGGGCCCGGCACCGCCGCTGCCGCACGCCGTGCTGAGCGGCCTGGTGGTGGGCTTGGGGATGGTCGCGGCGAGTTTCGGCATCAACTACCAGTTCGCCCAGCGCAGTACCGCGCTGTGGCTGATCGACGGCGGCTACCACACGGTGCAGTTCGTGCTGTTCGGCCTGGTCCTGGGCCTGTGGCACTGAGCAGGGCCAAGGTTGTTGCGGTTGCGCCCGTCTGCTCGCCTTGGCCACGCCGTGGCAGCGGCGTGTCCAAGCAGGAAACCGATCAGCCCAGTCGCGCCTGCAGCCAACGCTCGACCACCACTACCGTCCCCAGCTTCGCCGGCACCTGCAGCGCCAGCACGCGTGCCAGCGCATCGGCATGACGGACGAAGGCCTGCCTGGCCACCCGCTGTGCCTGCTGCACCGTCGATTGCTGCCGACGCAACTGCACGATCTGCAGTGACGGGCGTCCGGGCGGTGCGAACTTCTGGTAGCGACGCAGCTCGTCGGCGACCAGGCCCACGTCCACGCCGCACCTGGCCAGTGCCTGTCCGGCCTGCAGCACCTGCTCCAGCGCACGACCGACTTCGGTCAGCCCGTCGGCGTCGAACAGCGCCAATGACGCCAGCACAGGGGCGTGTTGCTGAAGGCGTTGCAGCTGGGTTTCCCAAGGGAAGGTCGCGGTGAAGTCGGGCATGGGATGGACAGGGATGGAGGAGGAGCGTACGAGGCGGGTATGCGAACCCTTACCCCGCGGGAGAGGGGCTTTTCATCTTTCGGTGGCTAGCCGATCACCCGCTTGAACGGCGGCAACGCGTCGATGATGCGCTTGCCATAACGCCGCGTCAGCAGCCGCGAGTCGAGGATGACCACCCGCCCGGTGTCGGTCGAGGTGCGGATCAGGCGGCCAGCGAACTGCGTCAGCGTGCGCAGCGCGTGCGGGATGGCGATCAGGTTGAACGAGTTCAGGCCACGGCTTTCGAACCACTCGCTCAGGGTCGAGGTCTGCGGATCGGTCGGCACCGCGAACGGCACCTGGGTGATCACCACCGTGGTGCAGGCCTCGCCTGGCAGGTCGAGGCCTTCGCCGAACGAGTTCAGGCCGAACAGCACCGACCCCTCGCCCGCGGCCGTGCGCCGGAGGTGCTCGTCGATCATCTTCTGCTTGGCGCTCTCGCCCTGCACCAACACCTTCCTGCGCAACGATGCCGGCATCAGCTCGGCCACCTTTTCCATCTTCCAGCGCGAGGTGAACAGCACGATGCTGCCCTTGTCCCAATCCAGTTCGGCGGCCAGGTACCTGGCCACTTCCTTGGGATGGCGCTCGCGGTCGTCCGGCGTCACCGGGAACTTCGGCACGACCAGCTCGGCCTGGTTGGGCAGGTCGAACGGCGAGGCCAGCGACACCATCTCCGCGTCCTCGGGAATGCCGTTGTCGATGGCCAGCGACTGGAAATCACCGCCACCGGTGAGCGTGGCCGAGGTCATCACCACCGAATCCACTTCGTCCCACAGCAGCTTGCGCAGCACCATCGCCGCCGACACCGGGGAGCAATGCAACTGGTAGTCGCCCTCGCGCGACAGGGTTACCCAGCGCGCGATCGGCGGCTGGCCTTCCTTGTCCTCGCGGCGCCAGCCCGCCCACAGGTTGTACTGCTGCTCGATCATCTCCAGCGCCATGCCCAGGTTGCGCTGCAGGCGTTCATGGCCGGCATCGTCGGGCTTGCCCTTGGCCACCAGCGCGGTGGCGGCGGTGGCCCAGTTGAGCAGGGTGCGGGTTTCGTCGGCCAGTTCCTCGATGGGCTGCTTCCATGCCTCCGGCAGGCGGCCGTTGGCGGCGCGCCACATCGGCTCGCGCTCATCGGGCTGCGGGATCCAGACGTGGGCGATCTCGTCGCGGAAGCCCTTGAGCAGCTTGCTGACCCGCGAAGCCACCTCGATCGCCTCGTTGGGCAGCAGGTTGCCGATCTTGTCCTTGTCCACCGCGCGATAGGCGCCGGCGATCAGGATCTGCAGGCGGCCGGTGCGCTTGGCCATGTCGTCCAGCGGCAGGAACGCCGCGCCCTGGTCGATGGCGACATTGCCGATGTGGTGGCCTTCGTCCAGCACCAGCAGCATGTCAGCGGGTGGGGCGATCAACGGCTGGCCGCTGTCGCTCTCGCCGATGGACAGCGCCGACAGCAGCAGGGCGTGGTTGGTCACCACGATCTGCGCGTCGCGCACCTCGTTGCGTGCGCGCAGCACCGGGCATTGCGCCGAATAGGCACAGCGCCGGCCGGCGCAGGCCGAGGCCGGCGTGGTGATGCGCATGCGCAAGGTGGGGGTGACGGTTTCCGGCGCGTTGTCCAGGTCGCCGTTCCAGCGGCCCTCGATGAAGGCCTTGGTCAGCTTCTCGGCCACGTCCATCTCGATCGGCGCCAGCGGCCGGTCGTAGAGCGGCACGTCGTCGCCGAACATGCCTTCCTGCACGCCCTCGCCCTGTGCCTCGGCGGCATTGCGCGTGCACAGGTAACGGGTGCGGCCCTTGGCCAGCGCCACCGTGGCCTGCAGGCCGGTGGCCTTGAGGAAATTGGGGATGTCGCGCTCGACCAGCTGCGACTGCAGCGCCACCGTGCCGGTGCTGATGACCAGCTTCTTCCTGCTGGCCAGCGCGATCGGCACGCCGGCGGTGAGATAGCCCAGGCTCTTGCCGACGCCGGTGGGCGCTTCGACCACGCCGACGTTGCCGGTGGCCAGCGCGCGCGAGACCACGCCGATCATCTGGCTCTGCGAGCGGCGCGTGCTGAAGCCGGGGGTATTGGCCTGCAGCTTGGCGTAGGCGTCGCGGATGCCGGCTTTCAGGTCTTCGGTCAGCGTCCGGGGTGCTTCTACTTTTTCCGTCACGCCAACCTGCCACCTGCTCCGTTCAAGGCGGGCATTTTCCCATACCCGCCCGCATTCACCGAATGCGCCGCCGGCTCAGGGTTTGCCGCCCGCGGCAGGACGCCGCAACGCCTGCGCCACGCCCCATGCCAGCAGGATGAAGCCGGCCGCCTCCAGCAGCGAAAGCCCGATGTGGACGACGCTGAGCAGCGTATTCAGCCCGCTCAGCGCGCCGTAGTTGCCCTGCGCCAGGAATAGCAATGGCAGCACCGCCAACCCACCGCCCACCAGGGTGCACAGCAGCAGCACCGACAAGCCCCACAGCGCCATCTGGCGTGGCCGGCTCGACGGGGTATCGAACACCATCATCACCGCCACGCCCAGCGCGATGATGATCGGCAGCCGGTAACCAATGGAAACCAGCAGCGTGGACAACAGCTCGGTACTGTTCATCGCGCCACTCAGTCCGCGGTGACCAGCAGCGCGTCGCCCGCGCGCAGCTCGGCGTAGATCGCATCGGTCTCCGGACGCATGCCGTGCCATTGCTGGAAGCTCTCGGCGGCCTGCTCGACCAGCATGCCCAGGCCATCGAAGCTGTTGCGGCAACCGGCCGCACGCGCCCAGGCCAGGAACGGAATGGAGGCCTCGCCGTAGTTCAGGTCGACCGCGGTGGTCATGCTGTTGACCAGCGACAGCGGCAGGCTGAAGCCACTCTCGTTGCCGCGCGCGGCCGAGGTGGCGTTGATGATCAGTTCGAAGTCGCCCTGCTCGCGCAACTGCTCCCAGTAGGCGGAGATGGCGCGGCCGGGTTCGCTCATCGCATCGACCAGCGCATCGGCACGCTCCGGCGAGCGGTTGACCACGATCAGCTCGAGGATGCCGGCATCCAGCAGCGCCGGCGCCACGCCGCGCGCGGCGCCACCGGCACCGAGCAGCAGCACGCGGCGACCACGCAGGTCCAGGCCGTGGCGGCCGGTGAGGTCACGCACCAGGCCGATGCCGTCGGTGTTGTCACCGTGCCAGCGCTCGCCCTTGCGCAACAGCGTGTTGACCGCGCCGGCGCGCTGCGCGCGCGAGGTGATGGTGCTGCACAGGGCGAAGGCGGCTTCCTTGTGCGGCAGGGTCACGTTGGCGCCCACGCCACCGTCGGCGGCAAAGGCTTCCAGCGCGGCCGGGTACTGTTCCGGCGAGGCCTCGATGGCGCGGTAGTCCACCGCGATGCCATGGGCCTTGCCGAACGCGGTCTGGATGCGCGGTGATTGCGAGTGGGCGATGGGCTGACCAAATACGGCGTAGCGGGGCGCGCTCATGGGTTTCCTCTGCATGACCTAGACTGGACGCGACCTTCACCTGCGGAACCCGGATGCGGACCCGACCACTGCTGCTCGCGCTGACTGCGAGTCTACTCTGTACCCCGGCAGCCTCGGCGCTTTCCGAGTTCGGCATCGAGGGCATGGGGGTGGTCTCCACCCGCGCCGACGAACTGCGCGCCACGCTCAGCGCCGACGGGCAGCGCATCGTCTGGGCCAGCAACCGCGACGGCGGCGCCGGCGGCTGGGACCTGTGGCAGGCCACGCTGCAGGACAAGCGCTGGGTGGACCCACGGCCACTGTCGCTCAACAGCGCGGCCGACGAGGTGGATCCGTTCCTCAGCACGGACGGCCGCTGGCTGTACTTCGCCTCCAACCGCACCGGTGGCCAGGGCGGGTTCGACCTGTACCGTGCGCCGCTCGCAGCCGACGGCCACATCGGTGCACCACAACGACTGGAGGGGCCGGTCAACGGCCGTCAGGACGAACGCTCTCCCGCCCTGGCCGACGACGGGCGGTTGCTGTTCGCCAGCAACCGTACCGGCGGTGTGGGCGGCTGGGACCTGTGGACGGCGGCCCGCGCCGGCGACGGTTTCGCCGCACCGACCCCGATGGCCGGCATCAACAGCGCCGCCGATGAAGTCGATGGCAGCTGGCTGGGCGGTGGCCGCGCGGTGGTGTTTGCCCGTGGCACCGCAACCGGGGCACGGACCTGGGTCGCGCAGTGCCGGCAGGGGGCTTGGGGCGAGGCCACGCTGCTGGGGCTGTCCTTCAACAGCGAGGACGGCGATACCCGCGGGGCTCTGGTGGACGCGAGCAAGCCCGCTGAACTGATGATCAGTGGTCGCGCACGGGCACCGCGTGCCGGCGGGCTGGATCTCTACCGGATGAAGGCGCCGGTGGTGGGTGGCAGCGACGACTGCCGCTAGCCACGCGCGAAGAGCACCCCTCCCCGGCCCTCCCCTTGGCTGCGCCAAAGGGAGGGAGCAGGAGCGTGGTTTCGCGATGACCTTACCTACCGGCGTGAATCACCCCCTCCCTTTGGCGCAGCCAAGGGGAGGGCCGGGGAGGGGTGCCTGACACCACGCGCGGGAAGGAAGCTTCCGCGCGAAAACCGCTCAGCCCTTCAGCAACTCGGCGCGCCGCTTCTCGTACTCGGCCTCGCCGATCTGGCCACGCTCCTTGAGCTGGCTCAACGCGCGCAGGCGGGCATCGGCCTCGGGCTGCAATGCGGCTTCACGCTGCAGCCGCTCGGCGGCCGAGTGCAGCTCGGCAGGGCGACGGCGCGCACGCACGATCGCCACGATCACCGCCAGGGTCACCGCCGCGAATATGCCCACCCCGGCCAACCACACCACCCAGTGGTACACCTGCACGCCTGCACTCGGTTCCATCTCAGTCCTCCTTCAACCAGCGCGCGATCTGCGGCGCGTAGTAGGTCAACACGCCATCGGCACCGGCGCGCTTGAAGCCGATCATCGTCTCCATCACGCACGCGCGCTCGTCCAGCCAGCCGTTGAGCGCGGCGGCCTTGAGCATCGCGTACTCACCGCTGACGTGGTACGCGAAGGTCGGCACACCGAACTCCTGCTTCACCCGGCGCACGATATCCAGGTACGGCATGCCCGGCTTGACCATGACCATGTCCGCGCCTTCCTCCAGGTCCAGCGCGATCTCGCGCATGGCCTCGTCGCTGTTGGCCGGGTCCATCTGGTAGGTCTTCTTGTCGGCCTTGCCCAGGTTGCCGGAGCTGCCCACCGCATCGCGGAACGGGCCATAGAAGGCCGAGGCGTACTTGGCCGAATAGGCCATGATCCGGCAGTTGATGTGGCCGGCGGCGTCCAGCGCGCGGCGGATGGCGCCGATGCGGCCGTCCATCATGTCCGACGGCGAGACGATGTCCACGCCCGCCTGCGCATGCGAGACCGACTGCTTCACCAGCGCCTCGACGGTGATGTCGTTGAGCACGTAGCCGCGCTCGTCGATGATGCCGTCCTGGCCGTGGGTGGTGTACGGGTCCAGCGCCACGTCGGTCATCACTCCCAGCTCGGGGAAGCGCTGCTTCAACGCGCGCACGGCGCGCTGGGCCAGGCCGTCCTCGTTCCAGGCCTCGGCCGCGTCCAGCGACTTGCGCGAGGGGTCGATCACCGGGAACAGGTCGATCACCGGCACGCCCAGCTCCAGCGCCTGTTCGGCCTCGCGCAGCAACTCGTCGATGGACATGCGGTCCACGCCCGGCATCGAGCCGACCGGCGCGCGGCCGTCCAGCTCGTGCACGAACACCGGCCAGATCAGGTCGTCGGTGGTCAGCGTGTGCTCGCGCATCAGGCGGCGCGAAAACGCGTCATGGCGCATGCGGCGCGGACGGTAGAGGGGGTGGCCCATCGCGGTACTCCTTGGTTCCAATGGCAATGATTCAGTGCAGCAGGTAGCCCTGCGGCTGCAGGGGCTCGGGCAGCGGCCGATGGCCGAGCGCGTCCAGCACGTCGATCTCGATGGTACGCACCATCGCATCGAGCGGCAGGTCGTTGGGCTCCAGGCCGAACGGCTCTTCCATTTCCTCGCCCAGCTGGTCCAGGCCGAAAAAGGCATAGGCCAGCAGCATCGACACCACCGGCGTGGCCCAGCCCAGCGCACCGGCCAGGCCGAACGGCAGCAGCACGCAGAACAGCCACGCGCAGCGGTGCAGCAGCAGGGTGTAGGCAAACGGCAACGGGGTGCCGGCGATGCGCTCGCAGGCGGCCTGGACGCTGGACATGGCATGCAGGCGTGTTTCGAACTGCGCGTACAGGTACGGGTCCAACTGGCCGGCGTGCAGCGGCACCGCCAGTTCGCGCCCCAGCTGCGCCAGCACGCCGTCGGGGAGGTTGCGGCGTTCCAGCACCGGGGCCTGGTCCGGGGCCAGCCACGGTGCGGTCGCCGCGGCCTCGTCGCCGCCGCGCAGGCGGGCGGCCAGGGCATGGGCGAAACCGATCAGCAGGTGCGCGGCGCGCGCCTGCAGCGCCGGCTGGTGGGCCAGCAGCGCGGCCGCCTCGCGCGCGAAGCTGCGCGACTCGATGACCAGCTGCCCCCATTGCTTGCGGCCCTCCCACCAGCGCTCGTGGCAGGCGCTGTTGCGGAAACTCAGGAAGATCGACAGCACCAGGCCAAGCAGGGTGAACGGCACCACGGTGACGCCGTCACGGCCGAATGGGTGCCAGTACCGCTCGAATGCCGCCACGGCCACCGCCAACGCGCCGATGGCCAGCACCTTGGGCGCGATGGCCGGCACGATCGAGCCGCGCAGGATGTACAGCAGCTGCCAGCCGTGGGGGCGGGGTCGGATGATCATCGGGGGATTACGCCTGTCGCTGGCCCTGACGGCCGGGAAACACCCCGGCCAACCCCGTTATTTTACGCCCCCTGCCCGGCCATGGCCGTTCCCCCGGTCGGCGGGGCTTCAGATGATGCCGCCACCGATGCTCAGCCGGATCACGCCGACGATGATGACGATGGCGTTGAGCACCAGGCCGGTCTTGGCGCGGCCACGCTTGGTGGCGTGGGTGAACAGCAGGCCGATGGCGGCGATGATCGCGCCCACCGCGGCGAACGGGATCAGGAACCAGTTCCCCCAGCCCAGCAGCGGGATGAAGGCCAGCACCATCCACAGCAATGCCGCGATACCCCAGATAAGGCTGATCAGTCCCATGTCCTTTCCTCCATCAGAAACTCACTGCAAGATAGCCCGGAAATGCCCGTGTTCAAGTGGCCGCCGTCGCGGCAACCAGTTCGCGGCCGATTCAGTCACGGCCGTGGATCATCCGCAAACACAGATCACCGGGGAGTGAAGCCATGAAATTCCCGCTCGCCATCGCATTGGGCCTGGCCCTGGCCACCGGCGGCTGCGCCAGCACGTCCAAGGTCATGCTCGGCCAGGCACGCACGCCGGTGGATCCGGCCACGGTACAGATCTATTCCACCCCCCCGGCCGGCGCGGTCGAGATCGCCCAGCTGGAGTCCTCCAGCGCGGTCGGCTTCGGCACCCAGGGCCAGACCGACGCGGCCATCGCCCGCCTCAAGCGCGAGGCCGCCGCCCTGGGCGCCAACGGCGTGATCCTGATGGGCGTGGGCGCCGGCGGCTCGCCGGTGGGCATGTCGGTCGGCGCCGGCAGCTACGGCCGGCACAGCGCCGGTGGCCTGAGCGTGGGCATCCCCACCCAGCAGAAGCGCGCTGCCGGCGTGGCGATCTGGGTGCCGCCGGGACGGTAGGAGCGCCTTCAGGCGCGAAGCCGGGGAACGTCGAACACACGCGATACCTGCAATTGCACACGGCATCAGCTTCGCGGCCCAGGCCACCCTACAAAAAAGAAGGGCGCCTTGCGGCGCCCTTCTTTCACTTCCGGCGCTGGGCCGGAATGAAGACCTCATTGACCGCCGTAGCCAGCTGGTCCGGCGGCAACAGGCCCTGGTCGAGCAGGAAGTTGTTGAACGCCAGCCGGTCGAACTTGTCGCCCAACGCCAGCTCGGTCTGCATGCGCAGCTCCAGGATGCGGGTATAGCCATAGAAGTAGCTGCAGGCCTGGCCCGGCGAACGCACGGTGTAGCGGTCCAGTTCCTGGGTGGCCATCGCCTCGGACAGGCCCACACCCTCGACCAGCACCCGGCGGGCCTGTTCGCGGTCGGTCTGGCCGAGGTTGAGCATCGGGTCGAGCATGGCGCGGGCCGCACGCAGCAGGCGGAACTGCAGCGCGATCATCTGCCCGTCCAGCGGCTCGAACGGCACCATCTCCGCTTCGGCGTACAGCGCCCAGCCCTCGACGTTGACCGAGTTGAACGCGAACAACGTGCGCGCCAGCGAGATGCCCCGCTCGACCATCGCCGCGAACTGCAGGTCGTGGCCGGGGCGGCCTTCATGCGCGCTCAGCGTCCACGCCGCCGAGCCGAAGTTGAAGTCGTCGTATTGCGCCTTCGCGCCGGTGGCCGGGTTGCCCAGCGGCAACACGAAGGTGCCCTGCTGCCCGGTGTTGCCGACCAGCGGCGCCGGCAGGTAATGCGGGGCAGGCGAGGCTGCGCTCTCCGCTTCACTTCCCAGCCGCATCTGCAGCGGGCGCCGTGGCACGTCGACGATGCCCTGCTTGCGGATGATCGGGTCGATCGCATCGATGACGCCACGGTAGTGCGATTCGAGCTGGTCGTTGCCGATGGTGTCCTGCTTCAGCGCGCGGATCACCGCCGCATAGTCGTTCGGGTCGGCGACCTTCAGGCCCTTGTCCTTGGCCACCAGCGGTGCCAGCTGGCGCATCGCCGCACGGGTCTCCATGTATTCCAGCTGGGCACGGCGCACCAGCAGCGCCGGGTCGATGTCCACGCCCACTTCCTTGAGCTGGAAGGCATACAGCTCGGCCGGCAGGCGGTTGTCGGTGCGTGCCTGCGGCAGCACGTCCTTCTGCGTCCAGGCGATGTAGTCCTTCATCTGCGTGGACAGTTCGGCCAGCGCCGCATCGGCGCCTTCGATCTTGTACTTGGCGAACAACTTGCCGATGCCGTCGATGTAGGTATCGACGTTGGCGATGGCCTGCTCGACCTCGATCTTCGTCGGTTGCAGCAGGTTCGGCGTGCCGCTCTTCTCGGCATAGCGCTGGCGCGCCAGGGTGGCCAACGGCTGCGTGCCCGGTGCCTGCCCGACGTAGGCCTTCAGGCGGTCCAGTGCCTTGGCGCGACGCTCGGCCGGCACCTGGTCGGAGAGCAGTCCGTTGAGGCCGCTGAAGACGGTCTGCGGCACGTCCGCCCACGGCATCAGGTGCTGCTCGTTGAGCGTGCTGCCCTGGATGTTGCGCTCGGCCGTGGCGATCATGATCTCCAGGTCCTGGCGCACGTTGGGGTCACGCTCGAGCTGGAGCTTCTCGCGCAGCTGCTCGCGTGCACTGCCCAGTGCCTGGCGGTAGCGCGCGGCATTGTCCGGCCCCAGGTCCACCGCCTTGTCGTCGTAACCCGGCACGCCGAAGAAGCTGGCCATTTCCGGCTGGAACGGCGCCTGGGCCTGCAGCAGGATCTGCGCCAATTCGTTGCTGTGGGTGACCCAGGCCGGGGCGGCCGGGGTGGCCTTGGCGGCAGGCGCCGGGGCGGCGGTGGCAGTCAGCGGCGCGGCGAGCGCCAGGGCAACGGCAAGAACGAGCGGCTTCATCGGGCGACTCCGGAAAGGATGCCGGTGACGCTACGCAGTCAGGGCGCGAGCGGCAAGGGTGGGAAGTCAGGCCCGTCCCGGCCCTCCCCTTGCCCGAGGCAACGGGAAGCAGCGATTCACGCGCTTGCAGCAGGTCCACACGCCGTGGGCCTGCGCGCGCCGATCACAGGCAATGCGACATCAGTGCACAAGCTTTCTCGTCCTCGGTACGCAGGTCCAGCGGTACATGCTGGCCGGGCAGGTGCACCTGCAGCTTGTCGAAGGTCCAATGCTGGCGACGATACGCATCCACGTTGATCCGCCCCTTGCCGTGCGGACCGGAGATGCGGATCACCATCGACGCATTGGTCATTCCACCAGACCCGCCGATGCTGCCGAACGGGAACGGCTCGGCCTTGATCGGCTCCCCCAGCGCCTGTTGTACCTGCCGGTGCTGTGCGGCGCGGGCAATGGCCTGCCTGTAGGGCTCGCTGGCCTCCAGCGGTGCGGCCATCTGGCGCAGGCCCAACCAGTTGAGCAACAACCAGCTCGCCACGATCAGCACCGCCGCCAGCGGCAGCGCCCATTTCAGGTTGCGCTGCAGCCAGTTGCGCGGCGGCTTGCCGGGTGCACGTGATGCACCTGGCAAGGGGGGCGGGGACAAGGTCGGCATGCCCGCCTCTCGCCGCCGCTCAGGGCTTGAGGCAGCGTGCCAGGAAGCCCTCGGCGATGCGGTAGCGGTGCAGTGCGTTGGCACCGGACAGGCCATGCTTGGCACCCGGGTAGGTCATCAGTTCGAACGGCTGGCCACGCTTCTGCAGCGCGCTCATCAGGCTGGTCGAATTGGTGAACAGCACGTTGTCGTCGGCCATGCCGTGGATCAGCAGCAGCGGCGAGGTCAACCCGTCGATGTGGGTGAGCACGCGGCCCTCGGTATAGCCGGCCGGGTTGGCGGCCGGCAGGTTCATGTAACGCTCGGTGTAGTGCGTGTCATACAGGCCCCAGTCGGTGACCGGCGCACCGGCCACGCCGCAGGCGTACTGGTCCGACGCCTTGGCCAGCAGCATCAGGGTCATGTAGCCACCGTTGGACCAGCCCTGCACGCCGATCCGGCTGCCGTCCACCCACGGTTGCGCCTTCAGCCACTCCACGCCCTTGAGCTGGTCGGCCACCTCCACCGTGCCCTGCACGCCGTACAGCGCACCGCCGAAATCACGGCCACGGCGCGGCGTGCCGCGGTTGTCCAGCGAGAACACCACGTAGCCGTGCTGGGCCAGGTACTGGTTGAACAGGTGGTCGCCACGGCCCGGCCAGCTGTCGGTCACGGTCTGCGAGGCGGGGCCGCCGTATACGTACACCGCCACCGGGTACCGCTTGGACGGGTCGAAGCCTTCCGGCTTGATCAGGCTGTAGTGCAGCGGGGTCTTGCCGTCGGCGGCGGTCAGCGTGCCGTACTCGACCGGGCGCTGCGCTTCCACGTACCGGGCGTAGGGGTGCTTGGGGTCGGCCAGGTCATTGTCCAGCAGCGTGGCGATCTTTTCGCCATTGGCGCGGTACAGCTCGATCTGCGGCGGCGTGGTGCTGTTGGACCAGCTGTCCACGTACACGCTGGCATTGTTGGCGAACGCGGCGCTGTGCATGCCCGGCGCGTGCGAGAGCTTGACCGGCGTGCCGCCGGCCAGCGGCACGGCGTAGATCTCGCTGCGCAGCGACGATTCGACGCCGGCGCGGAAGTAGGCCTTGCCGGCGTCCTCGTCCACGGCCAGCAGTTCGTCCACCGGCCAGTTGCCCGAGGTCAGCGCGGTCAGCTGCTTGCCGTCGGCGCTGGCCAGGTACAGGTGCTGGAAGCCGCTGCGCTCGGACGACCACAGGAAGCGACCATCCTTGAGGAAGCGCAGGCTGTTGGTCAGCGGCACCCAGGTCCTGCTGGTCTCGGTGGCCAGCGTGCGCTGCCTGCCATCGGCCAGGTTGGCCTCGATCAGTTCCAGCGTCTTCTGGTCACGGCTCTGGCGCTGGAAGGTGAGGTGCTGCGGATCGCGCCAGTTGACGCGCGCCAGGTAGATGTCCTGCTCCTTGCCCAGGTCGACCCAGGCCGCTGCCGCGCCATCACGCGGCGCGACCACACCCAGCTTCACCAGTACGTTTTTGTCGCCGGCGGCCGGGTAACGCTGCTCGATCATCTCCACGCGGTCGGCGTACATCTCGTACCGCTTCTGCACCGGCACCGGCGATTCGTCGATGCGGGCGAAGGCGATGGCCGAATCATCCGGTGCCCACCAGTAGCCGGTGTGGCGGTCCATTTCCTCGTCGGCGACGAACTCGGCCACGCCGTTGCCGATGGTCGCGCTGCCATCGCGCGTCAGCTGCATCTGCTTGCCGCTGGCCAGGTCGATCACCCACAGGTTGCGCTCGCGCACGAAGCTGACGAAGCCACCCTTGGGCGAGAGCTTGGCGTCGGTGGTGAAGCCTTCGCCATGGGTGAGCTGGCGCACCGCCTCGCGGCCCTGCTTGCCCAGGTCGTACAGGTACAGCTCGCCGCCCAGCGGGAACAGCAGGCTCTTCGCGTCCGGCGACCACTGGTAGTCGACGATGCCGCTCAGCGCGGCGATGCGCTGGCGCTCGCGGCGCGCCTTCTCGGCATCACTGAGGGTTTCCTCGCCGGGCAGCACCACCTTCGAATCCACCAGCAACCGGGTCTGGCCGCTGGCGATGTCGTATTCCCACAGGTCCAGCTGGTTGCGGTCGCTGTCCTTGCCGCGCAGGAAGGTCACCCGCGAACCATCGGGGGCCACCTTGGGCTTCATCAGCGTCGGGCCGGTCAGCGGCGCCTTGCCGGTGATGGCCTCCAGGGTGAGTTTTTCGGCTTGGGCGACTGCAGGCATGGCACACATCATGGCAAGGGCAAGGAACAAGGGACGCATGGGATTCCTGTCGAAGGCATCACGGATCGCGCCATCCTAACGGAGCTGCCCCTACAGTGCCGGGGCCAAAAGTCCTGCATTCACATGGAGCTTCCCACGGTCATGGCCGACGCAACCCCGCAACAACAATGGCACGACGCCGTACATTCCTACGCCCACCATCTCAACGCCTATATCGCCAAGGGCGACGCCTGCGGCTGGGAGGGCATGGGCGAACCCGATGACCCGCCGGCGCTGTCGGCACTGCTGCCGGAACTGCGCCAGCAGCTGCGTGCCGCCAATGCCGAAGGCAGCGAGGCGGCCATTGCCCGCCTGCGCAGCCAGTGGCCACCCCTGCACGAGGCCACCAGCCCCTTGCTGGAAGACAACGGCCAAGGCTTCGGCGCGCTGGCCTGGCGTGCCGACGGCAGCCTGCTGATCCGCACCGGCACCTGGTATGAACCCGGCCAGGTGCTGCGCCTGCAGGGCCTGGAAGTCACCCCGGAGCCGGACCTGCAGATGTTCGGCAGCAGCCCGGATGGCCGGGTGCTGGCCCTGCTCCGCGAGGGCCGGATCGCACTGGTCCGCGGCGCCGACGACACCCCGGTCGCGGTGCTGCCGCTGCCCACCGGCCAGGAAGGGCTGCCGTCCGTCCTGGCCGCGCTGGCCGAAGACGACGCCACCGTGCAGCAGCTGGTGCCGTTCAACGATGCCCAGCGCGTGGTGGTGGTGCAGGCCGGCGGCGTGTTCCTGTGCAGTGCCACCGGCATCCAGCGCCTGCTGCCTGCCGCCCGTGAACTGGAAGAGGCCGCCGGCGAAGACGACCCCTACGGCGTGCGCCTGGACATGGTGCATGCGGCGGTGTCGCCCGACGGCAACTGGATCGCCTGCGGCCACCAGGACGGCCGCCATCGCATCTTCGACGGTCACGGCACGCCGGTCAGCGAGGTCGGCCCGCATGGCGAGTACCCGCACCATGCGGCGTTCTTCGCCGATGGCCGGCACGTCGCGCTCAATGCCTGCCACTTCTACAACGGCGCCACCATCGGCGTGGAGGTCGCGGCGCTGGCCCAGATCGACACGGACTTCTATGAAGACCACCCGGCGGTGCGGGTGATCGAACCCGGTGCCCGCGTCTATGCCAGCGCACCGCTGCCGGAAGGGCTGGTGCTCGGCGACGCCTATGGCTACCTGCGTGCGGTGGACAGCGCGGGAACCGTGCTGTGGAAGCAGCACGTCGGCAGCACCATCAGCGCCATGGCCACCTCACCGGACGGCCGCACGCTGGCGGTGGGCAGCCATTCGGGCACGCTGCACCTGCTCGACCTGGCCTCGACCGACGCCCACCCCGAGCAGGTCGGCACCCAGCCGCGCCGCGAACTGCGCCGCTGGCTGTTCTGGAAGCAGGAAGCACGGCCGCTGGCCTGGTGAGCATGGCCCCGCGGCGGCGGGGCCATGCCACGGGCAACGCTGGCCGGGCTCAGCGTTGCCCGAACAGGTGCCGCTTCTCTTCCTCGCTCAGTGGCTGCCCGGCCTGCGGGTTCACGGTCGGCCCGATCGCATAGGCGCGCTGGGTGGCCGGGCGCGCGGCGATGGCCTGGTGCCAGCGGCGCAGGTGCGGGAAAGCGTCGAAATCCACCGGCAGCTTGGCGTAGGCACCGATCCACGGGTAGCTGGCCATGTCAGCGATGCCGTAGTCGTCGCCGGCCAGGTAGGCCGACTGCTCCAACCGCTTGTCCATCACCCGGTGCAGGCGGCGCACCTCGCTGTCATAGCGCTCGATGGCGTAGGGAATGCGCTCGGGCGCATACACGTTGAAGTGCCCCATCTGCCCGCTCATCGGGCCCAGCCCGCCCATCTGCCAGAACAGCCATTCCAGCGTCGCGGCTCGGCCGCGCAGGTCGGTGGGCAGGAAACGGCCGGTCTTCTCGGCCAGGTACAGCAGGATCGCGCCGGACTCGAACACGCTCAGCGGTGCCCCGCCGTCGGCCGGGGCATGGTCGACGATGGCCGGCATCTTGTTGTTCGGCGAGATGGCCAGGAACTCGGCCTGGAACTGGTCGCCCTTGCCGATGTTGACCGGGTGGATGCGGTATTCCAGGCCCGCCTCCTCCAGGAACAGGGTGATCTTGTGGCCATTGGGGGTGGGCCAGTAGTGCAGGTCGATCATGAACACGCCTCCATCGGGACTGACACCGAGTGTACCGAGGCACACCGCTTGGCAGCGTGTGGGGGCGCCCGTTAACCTGCGCGCTTTCCGCAACGCAGCATCCCTTTCATGTCCGACCGCAAACCGTTGAGCCCGCTCTCGTCCCTGATCTTCGCCTCGCGTTGGCTGCAGTTGCCGCTGTATCTGGGCCTGATCGTCGCGCAGTGCGTCTACGTGTACCTGTTCGGCAACGAGCTGTGGCACCTGATCACCCACGCGCAGACCTGGACCGAGCAGCAGATCATGCTCATCGTGCTGGGCCTGATCGACGTGGTGATGATCTCCAACCTGCTGGTGATGGTGATCGTCGGCGGCTATGAAACCTTCGTGTCGCGGCTGCGCCTGGACGGCCACCCGGACCAGCCGGAGTGGCTGAGCCACGTCAACGCCTCGGTGCTGAAGGTCAAGCTGGCCATGGCGATCATCGGCATCTCCTCCATCCACCTGCTCAAGACCTTCATCGAGTCCAGCCAGATCGGTGCGCCGCTGTGCACCAAGGCGCTGACCGAGGCCGGCGAGCTGTGCTCCAAGTTCACCGCCGACGGCGTGATGTGGCAGACCATCATCCACTGCGTGTTCATCCTGTCGGCGATCGGCATTGCCTGGACCGACAAGCTGATGAGCAACGGCCACGCCAAGCCGGCCGCGCACTGAGTACCCCCGATGGGCGCCACAATGTGACGCCCATCACTTTTTCACCTTGTCACAATTTTCTGGCACCGCAGCCCGGTTCGGCGATGCTAGATTCGCGCTTCACTGTCGGCCGCCGCGGCTTTGGGAAACGCCGCGCCTTCTCGCCCATCAGGCACGGCCGTCCACGTTCGTCGATTCAAGGGGATGTTTGATGTCGTACGTCACGAAGCAAGGCAGGCTGCGCCTGTTGGCACCCGTCGTTCTGCTGGCCTCGCTGGCCGCCTGTTCCGGACCGGATGAAACCGCGCCTGCCGCCGCCAATACTGCCGCGGCTCCGGCCGCCGCCGCGCAGGCGGCCGCGGCCGACAAGGCCGCCTCGGAGAAGGTGCAGGGCATGGACACCGGCGCGTTGCGCGATGCCGCCAGTGCCGCGCTGCGCGAGAACCGCATGTACGCCCCGGCCGGTGACAACGCGATGGAGTACTACCTGGCCCTGCGCGACAAGCTGCCCGACGATGCCTCGATCAAGAGCGCACTGACCGACCTGCAGCCCTACACCCTGATCGCCGCCGAGCAGGCGCTGGGCCGCGAGGACTTCACCGAAGCCCAGCGCCTGATCGCGCTGGTGGAAAAGGTCGATCCCAGCGCCCCGGCGTTGCCTCGCCTGAAGCAGGGCGTGACCAGCGGCGTCCAGGTCGCCGAGCGCCGCACCACCGACGAAGCCGACAAGGCCAAGCGTGACGCCGAGAACCGCGCCAAGCAGCAGGTCGAGCAGCAGCGCCTGGCCCAGCAGCAGGCCGCCGAAGCCTCGGCCGCCCAGCAGCTGGCCGCCCGCCAGGAAGCCGCGCGCAAGGACAGCGAGCGACTGGAGGCCGAGCGCCAAGCCGCCGCCCGCCGCGAGGCCGAGCAGCGCAGCGCCGCCCAGGCAGCCGCCGCCGCTGCCGCCGCGCCGAAGCCGGCCGCGGCCCCCGCCGCCCCGACCCTGCGCGCGGTCAGCACCCCGGCCCCGCGCTACCCGGCCGATGCGCTGCGTTCGGGCACCTCCGGCGAAGTGCTGGTGGAACTGACCATCGGCACCGACGGCTCGGTCACCGACGCCCGCATCCTGCGTGCCACCCCGGCGCGCGTGTTCGACCGCGAAGCACTGGCCGCGGTCAGGCGCTGGAAGTTCGAGCCAATGGGCAGCCCGGTCACCACCCGCCGCACCCTGGCCTTCGCACCGAACAAGTAAGCCCGCAGGTGCGTGATGGCGACGAAGGCCTGGAGCGATCCGGGCCTTCTGCGTTTTGCCCCGTGCGGTGATCGTGCCGGCTAGACGCGGATGCTGTGCCGGCAGGGCTGCAGCCGCACCGGTGGTCCGGAAGGGACGGGGCCTGCCCTGCCGGCATCGCGCCACACCACGTCCCGGGCAATGCCGTGCCGACCGCTGCCCACCAAACAGAAGGCCCGGCATTCGCCGGGCCTTCTGCATCGCACTGCGGGTCGATCAACCCGAGATCGCCAGGCGCTCCTGGCGGTAACGCCACACCGCGATCCCCCACAACACCAGCGCCAGGCCCAGCGAGGCCAGCAGGTACACCCCCCACTGCGTGGCCGACGGCATCTCGCCACGGGTCACCTTCACCAGCATCTGGTTCTGCGACAGGAACGGCACCGCGTACTGCCACAGCTGGGTGTCCTTCAGCGGATAGGCCATCAGCGCGTAGCCCGGCAGCATCGGCAGCATCATCAGCCAGGCGATGTGACTCTGTGCTTCCTTCATGCTCTTGGCGCTGGCCGCCAGGCAGGTCAGCAGCGCGGTGCCGATCACCACCAGCGGCAGCAGGATGGTCAGCAGCTTGCCCATCGCCGCGAAGCTCACGTCCAGCGACGTGGCCGCGCCGGTGCCCATGCTGGCACTGAGCTTGAAGGAGAGCAGGATCAGCAGCATCGACACCAGCCCGACCGTGACCGCGGCCAGCATCTTGCCGCTGACCAGCGCGCCACGCGCCGCCGGCGTCGCCAGCAGGGGCTCCAGCGACTGCCGCTCGCGTTCGCCGGCGGTGGTGTCCATCGCCAGGTGCGAGCCACCGATGAAGGCCGACAGCATCAGCACCAGCGGCAACACGATCGACAGGAAGATGCCACGCTTGGCCTCGGCCGTGGCCAGGTCACGCGTGCCGACGTTGACCGGCGCGGCCACCTTCGGATCCACGCCGCGCGCCAACAGCCGCAACGCACCCACCGACTGGCTGTACTCGCCCAGCGTGGTCTTCAGCCGCATCACCTGCACGTCGCTGGTACGGCGCGTGGTGTCGGCCAGCACGTCGACCTTGGCCGGCTTGCCGGCATGCCAGTCCTCGGCGAAGTCCGGATCGATGATCAGCGCCACATCGTCCTTCTGCGCGCGGATGCGGGCCTCGATGTCCTTCGGCGCCTCGGTGGCGTTGATGCCGCGGCTGGCCAGGAAGGCCACCAGGTTCGGCGCCTGCGCCATGCCGACCACCGGCAGGGCCAGGTCCTTGTCCAGCTGGTTCTCGGTGCGCAGGCTGGTCAGCTTGCTCATGCCCAGGAACATCAGCGGGTACAGCAGCGGTGCGGTCAGCAGGGTGAGCAGGAAGGTGCGGCGGTCACGGGCGAAGTCGCGCAGCTCCTTGCGCATCACCGTGATCATGCAGCCCAGGAATCCGGTCCGGTTCATGCGTGCAGGCCCTCCTCGCTGCCGATCAGCTTGACGAAGGCATCCTCCAGGTTGGCCTCGTGCGCATGCTCGCGCAGCTCGTCCGGGGTGCCCTGCGCCGCCACCCGGCCATGGGCAATGACGACGATGCGGTCACACAGCGCCGCCACCTCCTGCATGATGTGGCTGGAGAAGATCACGCAGCGCCCCTCTTCGCGCAGCTCCTTGAGGAAACCGCGCAGGCCGCGGGTGGTCATCACGTCCAGGCCGTTGGTCGGCTCGTCGAGGATCACGTTGCGCGGGTCGTGGATCAGCGCGCGGGCAATGGCGGTCTTGGTCCGCTGGCCCTGGCTGAAGCCCTCGGTGGCGCGGTCCAGGAAGTCCTCCATCTGCAGCGCGGCGGCCAGCCGCGCGGTGCGCGCGGCGATGTCGGTGGCCGACATGCCGTGCAGCTCGCCGAAATAGTCGATGTTCTCGCGTGCGGTCAGGCGCTTGTACACGCCGCGCGCATCGGGCAGCACGCCCAGGTTGCGGCGCACCGTGTCCGGGTCCACCGCCGGGTCCACGCCATCGACCAGCACGCGGCCGCTCTCCGGCGTCATCAGGGTGTAGAGCATGCGCAGCGTGGTGGTCTTGCCGGCGCCGTTGGGGCCGAGCAGGCCGGTGATCTCGCCATCGCGCGCGGTGAAGCCCACCTCGTCCACGGCGATCACCGGGCTCTTGTCCTTGCCCCTGCCGGGGAAGGTCTTGCGGAGTCGTTCTGCAACGATCATGTAAGCGGATTCCTCAGTGATGCGTCGAGATCACGGTTCCCAGCCATTGAAGCTGGTGAACGGTGGCACGTAGTTGATCTTGTCCAGGCAGCTCGCATCCAGCGCGCGCGCATCGGCCTTGTCCATGAACTCGGTGAACAGCTTGGGCATGCAGCCGGCACCGATCACGTTGTGGCCCTGCCCGCGCAGCACGAACAGGCGGCCATTGGGCAGGTGCTTGACCACTTCCTCGCCATAGCGCGGCGGCGTGACCGGGTCGAACTCGCCTTCCAGCACCAGCGCCGGCACCTGCGTGGCCAGCGGTGCGTGGAAGTCCGCCGGGGCCTTGCCCTTGGGCCACACCGCGCACATCGCGGCCAGGCCTTCGGCCATGCGGTTGCCGAGCACGGTGTGCTCGTCGCCGGCGGTGGCGACCATGCTGTCGGCATCCTCGCTGCAGACCACCGACAGCTGCATGCCCATGGCCATGCTCTGGCTCATGTCCGACTGCAGCATCTGCGCCAATGCCATCAGGTTCTCGTAACGGCCGGCGCTGGCTTCGTGGATCAGCTTGGGCAGCAGCGCGCCGGCGGCCGGCATGTAGGCGTACATGCGCACCAGCCCGGCGACCAGGTCGGCGTTCAACTCACCCTGTTTCTGCTCACCGGTGGCCGCATCGCGGTAGGTGACGCTGACCGGTTGCGCGCGCAGGCGTGCCAGCAGCGCGTCCAGCTCGGCGCGCGGGTCGCCCAGGGCATCCTTGCACGAGGGCGTGAGGGTGCACTGGGCGAACTGCTTGGCCAGCGCATCGTCCAGGTTGCGCGCGAAGATGTTGCCCAGCGGCTGGCTGTTGGGCACCACCGAGTCGAGCACGATGCTGCGCGTCTGCTGCGGGTGGCGCATGGCGTACTGCTGGGCCACGCGGGTGCCGTAGCTGACGCCGATCAGGTTGATCTGCTCGGCGCCGATGGCCTTGCGCACGTCCTCCAGGTCGGCGACCGCGTCGGTGGTGGTGTAGTGGCGCAGGTCGGCCTTCTGCGAGAGCGTGCGCGCACAGGCGGCCGCATGCGCGCCCATGGCCGCGGCCGACACGTCGGTGCCTTCGCTGTCGGTGCAGGCCAGCAGGTTGGAGTCGCCGGTGCCGCGCTGGTCGACCAGGATCACGTTGCGCTGCTCGCGCACCTTGGTGAAGGCCGGGTCCAGCATCGGGTAGCTGTCCACCGCCGACTGGCCGGGGCCGCCGGCCAGGAACAACACCGGGTCGGGCTTGAAGTTGCCTTCCTTCTCCGGTGCCAGCCAGGCGATGTTGAGGGCGATCCGGCGGCCCTGCGGGTTGGCCCGGTCCTCCGGGACCTGCAACGTGGCGCATTGCGCCTCCAGGCTGGCGCGGCCGAACGTCGAGTCCAGGCTGCACGGCTTGAACGCCAGTGACCCCAGCACCATGCCCTTGGCGGGAGCGGCATCGGGTGGGGAGGCACTGCATCCCAGCAGGCCGCCGGCGACGGCCATGCCCAGGACAGTGGTACGGATGGTGCGGGACATCATCGGAACAGCCCCTCTCGGTTGAAAGCGTGGATTTGGACCTGCTGCATCACCAGACGCAGCATGGCCGGCTATGTGACATCAGGGAAGAAGATCCCCTCGATCTTCTGCTCGAACACGCGGGCGATGCGGAACGCCAGGGGCAGGCTGGGGTCATACTTGCCGGTCTCCAGCGCATTGACCGTCTGCCGCGACACCTCCAGGCGTTCGGCCAGTTCCCCCTGCGACCAGCCCCTGGCTTCGCGCAGTTCGCGCAGACGGTTCTCCATCCCGGCCTCAGTGGTAGCGCCGTGCGACCACGGCCTTGGCCAGGCCGTAGGACAGGCAGACCAGCGGGAACACCCAGATCATCGCCACGTTGGACGGCACGTCGATGACCTTGGCCGACTGCAGGAAGCCCCCGGTCAGGTAGACCAGCGACACGAACGCGGTGGCGGCGCTGACCGCTTCCAGTTCGATGCGCTGCTGCATTTCATCGACGTCGCGGATGTAGCGGACCATCGCGCGCAGCACCAGCACGATCGGCGGTACCGGCAGCAGAGCGATCAACGCGCGCAGCCCGGCGCCTTCGGCGCCACGCAGCAGGTACATCGACAGGCACAGCAGCACCACGTAGCCGAGCATGGCCACGACCACTTCACGGGTGTAGCGACGGCGCAGGGTCGGGGTGGCGGCATCGCAGCCGGCCGGCATCAACCGGCGCAGCACGCCGGCGATCAACAGGCCCAGGCCGATCCCGGCCAGCACCCCGGCCGCGCGTGCGTTGACCAGCGCCGCCAGCACCTGCTGCAGCAGCACGCCGCCCAGCAGCAGGACCGCGCCACTGCCCAGCAGCCACCATGACAACGCATGGCGGCTCATGGCCGCTGTCCCACGCGCGGGTTGGCACGGGAACGCATGGAAGTGCGTGTCTGGCGCATGATCCTGCCCTGTAAAGGATGCTTGACACATCCTGCAGTGCGGGTCCGGCCTCTGTCAAGCGTCCTTTACAAGCCCGCCAATGCGATGCGGGCCTCAGTGCGCCCGTTGTACCGCCATGCGCGCGTCGCCGCCGACCAGGCCCGACTCCAGCCCGTAACGCAGCAGGTCCAGGTCGCGCTTGAGGCCGAGCTTGAGCATGGCCGCACCCTTCTGGCTGCTGATGGTCTTCTTGCTGCGGTTGAGCCGCTCGGCGATCTCGTTGACGGTCATGCCCGATACGTACAGCCGGATCACTTCCAGCTCGCGGCCGCTCAGCGCGTGGATCTGCGCGCGACTGGTGGTGATCGAATCGGCCACCTCGGCGATGGTCGGCGACAGGTAGCGGCCATCGGCGTAGGCCACGTGCACGGCCGGCATCAGGTGGCTCATCGAGTCGGACTTGCTGAGGATGCAGGTGATGCCCAGCTTCAGCAGCGAGTGCACGATGCCCGGGTTGTCCAGCATGGTCAGCACCACGATGCGCAGTTCGGGGAAGCGCTGGCGGATCAGCCGGAACAGGAACATGCCGTCACCGTGCCGGCCACCGGGCATCGCGTAGCCGGTGATCAACACATCGCATTCCACCCGGCCAAGCAGTTCCAGCAGTTCGCTGGAATTGCGCGCGGTACCCATGATCGATGCGCCACCGGACGCTTCGATCACGTGGTGGATGCCGGCGCGGACGGCGGAATGATCGTCCGCGATGACGACCCGGAGGCTGAGTGGTTTCATGATGGCCAGAGTGATGAAGGTAGGCGGGCCGATGCACCGTGCAGGCACGCGCGGGCATCGTCGTGTGCCAGGTCCGACCCGTTGGTTGTTCCGGCACAATTTGTTAATTAAATGTATGTGCGGGCGCACAACGATGTAAGCGCCCAGGTCCGAAACCGGCCAGGCGGCCGATAGGACCGGTCTGAATTGATGCACGCAAGGCATCATCCGCCGTTCAAAGCGTGATCTTCATGCGTGCATCCTTGCAAAAGAAACTGCTTGTGCCGCGTCATCGTGGCTCACGCCATGGACATGCGGGCCGCACTCATTCCACGGCCGGGTCGACGCCGCCCGACGATGCCGGTGCGACCAGACCATTCTCCATCGCGTAACGGAACAGGTCCACGTCACGCTCCACGCCCAGCTTCTCCATCGCCTTGGCCTTCTGCGTGCTGATGGTCTTCTTGCTGCGATGCAGGCGCTCGGCGATCTCGTTGACGGTCAGCCCCGACGCGAACAACCGCACCACTTCCGCTTCGCGCTGGCTCAGCACGCCGTCCGGGTTGCGGCTGCGGCGGTTCCAGTCGACGCTGCTCACCACCCGTTCGATGCTCGGCGAGAAGTACCGGCCCTGCGTGCGCGCGGCATGGATGGCCGGCACCAGGTGGGTGATCGCATCGGACTTGCTGACGATGCATTGCACGCCCTGGGTCACCAGCGTGTGCAGCACCGCCGGGTTGTCCAGCATGGTCAGCACCACCAGCTTCACGTCCGGGAAGCGACGCCGCATCAGGCCGAACAGCGCCACGCCGTCGCCCACCTCGCCGCCAGGCATGGCGTAGTCGGAAACCACGACGTCGCACGGCACCTCGGCCAGCAGGGCCATCAGCGCCGTCGAATCACCGGCCGTCCCCACCAGTTCGATGGTCGATACCGAAGACAGTTCATGCCGCACGCCGGCGATCATCCCGGGATGATCGTCGGCCAGTACCACCCGGATCCTGAAACTGTCCACGCCACCCCCTCCAACGACCACCGCCCGCCGGCCGGTTCCGCCCTTGAAGGGTGCACCCATCGGCACACATGGGGACCATGTGCTGGGGCGATTCTATGTCAGTGGCCAGCCCGCCGCGCAAGCGCGTGCAAGCGTTGACGGGCCTGCTGCGACGTGCCGGCGCAATCCGTGGCGCGGCTCACTCGCCGCTGACGAAGTTCCACACCGGCGCGGCGTCGGCCTCGCGCAGATCGGCCACCTGCGTGACGCACTGGCCCGGCACCACCTGGATGCCCTCGCCCTTGCCGCGCGCCGGCAGGTGATACTCGACGCGGCACAGCGCGCGCGCATCATCGGCCCAGCGCACGGTCAACGTGCCAGTCTCGCGCAGGCCACGCACGAAGATGCGACCACCCTGCCCGACCACGCCGACTTCGCGGTCATCCTCGTCGATGACATTGGCGCCGAACGGCAGCACCGAACCGTCCTGGCGGCGTACTTCCAGCACCGCAGAGCGCCCGGACTCGGTGGCGAAGCGCACCTTCGCCACGGCACCGGCGCGCGGGGTGACCTGCTGGCTGTTGAGCTTCAGTTCCACGTCCGTGGACAGGCCCTTCGGGTCGATGCTGATGGTGTTCGCGCGATACGGGGTCAGGTACGGGATGACCGCGTAACCGCGCCCGTCCACCTTGACGCCGGCGGCGTTGAGCAGGCGCGCGCCCTTCGCATCGGCCACCTCGACGATGCCGAAGGTTTCCGACAGCGGCTGGGACAGCGTCCAGCCATCGGCATGGATCACCACCGCGCCGCGCGCGCCCACCGATGCCTGCGAGTGGTGGCTGCCCACCGCCATGCTGGCCTGCAGGTCGGCCTTGCCAGCGCGGTACATCAGGTTGGCATTGAGGTCGGAGGTGCTGTCGATGTCGCCGCCGCGTGCATGTGCCAGCGACAGGCCGTAGGACAGCTGGTTCTCCTCGCCCACGGTGCCGGACAGGGTGCTCTGCGCACGCGAGCGACCGCCATCGTTGTAGGACAGGTTGTTGCTCAGGGTCCGGGACCGCCCTGCGCTGCCCAGCGGCACCGTCAGGCTGGCGTAGTACTGGGTATCGGCGCGGCCATCGGCGCTGTGCTGGCGATTGGCCGAGATGCCGTAGTTCATCCGCCCCAGCGAACCGCTGTAGCCGAAGGAGTAGTTCACGTCCGAGCCGGGCCGGTTCCAGTAGTCGGACAGCGACGCGGTGGCATGCAGGCGGCCATGGCGCTCACCCAGGCGCTGCCCCATGCTCAGCGAGGCGCGGTTGCGCTGGCGCTGCGGTGCCCAGACATCGCTGTGGCGCTCGGCCTCACGTGCCTGCATCGCTTCGCCCAGGCCATAGAAGCCGCCGGTCGAGTAGCGGTACGCCGCGATCGCGACGTGGGTACCGGTGGCGGCGATGTCGCGTGCATAGCTCAGCCGGTAGCTGGCCCCACGCACCGCGTTGCCATCGGCCAGGACGGTGGAGGACTGGGTGACGTCGGCGCCTACCGCGCCGAGGCGGGTGTTCAGGGCCACGCCCACCATGCCGGCGGCATAGTCCGGCGCGGCGGTGACGCCGGCGTAGCCGGTCACGCGGTTGGACAGGCCACGCTGCCAGGTGCCCTGCGCGAACAGCGGCTCATCGCGGCCCTGGTGCTGGCGCAGCGTGCCCAGCGTGGCACTGAAACGGCTCACGCCCGGGCGCAGCGACAGCGGCACCGCGGCGAACGGCACCGAAAACACGCGCTGGCTGCCGTCGGCTTCCTGGATGGTGACCTCCAGGTCACCGCCATAACCGGTGGCGTAGAGATCATCGATCTCGAACGCACCCGGCGCCACCGTGGTCTCGTGGATCAGCGAGCCGCCTTGGCGGATCGTGATCCTGGCATTGCTGTTGGCCACGCCACGCACGGTCGGCGCGTAACCGCGACGTGATTCGGGCAGCATGCGGTCGTCGGTTTCCAGGCGCACGCCACGGAAGCCGACCGAATCGAACAGGTCACCGCTGGTGAAGGCCTCGCCGAGGGTCAGCTCGGCCGACAAGGCCGCCACCTCGCGCTTGGCATAGGTGGCCATGGCCTGGTAGTCGCGCTGGCCCTGGGTGTCGAAGCTGTAGGAGCCGTCATGGCGCAGGCGCCAGCCCCCCACGTTCAAACCGGCATTCACGCCAAGGTAGCCGCGGGTGACGGTTGCGTTGCCGCGCATCTTCTGCTGGTAGACATTGAAGCTGTAACCCAGCGAGGCGGCGTTGATGCCGGCATCCCAGTTGGAGGGATCCACGTAGCCACGTGCATGGCGCAACATGGCGACCTGCGGGATGCTCACCTCCAGGCGCTGCGCGGCGAAGTCGAAGTGCACGCGCGCATCGGCGATGACGTCCTCGATGCGCTCGCAGGCGGCCGCCACGGCCAGGCGGTCGCGGATGGCCGGGTCCAGCAGCGACAGGTCCGCGCCGAACCGGGCCAGCAGCGATTCATCGATGCAGGCCACCGCGTCGGCGCCCGCCTCGAGGCTGCGGAACGTGACGTCCGCACGCGCGACGTAATCGCCGTTGACCTGCAGGTCGGCGCGGTAGACACCGGGCAGCACCACGCTGCCCCGCTCGAAGCGGGAGATGTCAACGTTGCGGCCGCCACCGGCGACCAGGAACTCGGTGTCGAACTGGACCACCGCCGCGGCCGACATCGCCGTTTCCTGCCCCATCGCTTCCAGGCACTGCGTCGCGAGGATGGCAACGATCAGCGCCGGTAGGCGGCGGCGCACGGGGGTTGCAACGGAGCGGTGGCAAGCGGCGACAGGCAGGTTCACGGCAATCTTCCAGGTACGCACCAGGCGTCCCCATGCCGGGGCACCTGCTGATCGATTCGGGATCCGCCCAGCGGCCGCTCCGTGCCGGAAGCCGCTGGTGCGGGAAAGTGGGGGTCAGCGCGGAGCCGCCACTGGCGGCTCCTGGCTCAACGCGTGGGCGCGCTGACCGGCTGCACGCCCTGGGACGCACCGCCCCAGTCATTGATCGCGCTGTACTGCACTTCGGCGTGGGTAAGGACCGCGGCGGCCGAGGCGGCCGAGGCGGCCAGCGGAAACAGCTTGCTGCTGCCCGGCGCGACGTGGCCTCCGCCGGCATCAAGGGTACCGTTGCCGGTGCCCAGGCTGATGCTGCCGTAGTTGACGTAGTACGGCGTCGGGTTGCTGGCCTTGAGCGCGTAACCGGTGCCGTCTTCCTGCCGGCGCAGCTCCCAGCGAACCGCGGCGGGGGCGTCGGCGGCCTTGCCGGGCAGGCCGGCGGGGCGATACATCACCTTGATCCGGGTGCGCACCGCCAACTGCAGGCGGTTGGCATCGTCATTCACCTTCGGCGGTACTTCCAGCACATTGAGCCAGTACAGGCTTTCCCTGTCCCTGGGCAGGGCCGCCCCGGTGTGCAGCAGGCGCAATGCCTGGCCGTTGCCCGGGTCCAGCCGGAACATCGCCGGGGTGAGGGTGAACGGCACATTGATCGTTTCCGGCGATGCGGCGGCATCCCCCTCATCCAGCCAGGCCTGCACCAGCGCCGGCAGCTGCCCCGCGTTGTTCAGTTGAACCGTTGCTTCCTTGTCCTGGCCCGGAAAGATCACGCGGGTTCCTGCAATCACCACGCTTGCGTCGGCCTGCGAGGCAAACATGGCCAGTGCGACACTGGTGGACATCATCAATGTACGGATACCGTTGTTCATGGTCGTTTCTCCTGGGGCCGTGGGACCCGGTTGCCGCGCCGTCGTCCCGAAGGAGACGGCGCAGCGGAAATCCGTGCGTGGCGGCGATGCCGCCACGCGGTTTCGGCTTACTCGTAGGACATGGTGTAGCGGACGCGGGTCGCCACGGTGCCGGCTTCGGCAACACCGGTGGCTTCGTACTGCGCGTAGTAGTTCAGGACAGCGGAACCGCCAGCCAGGTCGACCTTCTGCGAGTTCTGGTCAACAGCGGCCTCACCCACCTTGATCAGGTCGTGGCGGTCATTGAGCAGGGCCACCTGGACGTTCTTGGCACCGCCGTCGTCGATGTTCAGACGGCCGTCCTTGGTCACATGGGCATCGGCTTCGAAGAAGGTCGAGATCTTGCCGGTATCCGGGGTGCAGCCGCTCACTTCGATCTTGAACGGGGTACGGCCGGCGACAGCGCCACCGGTGGCCAGCGAAGCAGCGGTGACGGTCGGCAGGACCACGTTGAAATCGGCATTGCCGCCATTGATGGAGCAGGTGACGGCAGTCACGGCGCCGGTGAACTCGATGGTGCCGTCGGCGGCCTGGGCGGCCGGGGCGGCGAACAGGGCGATGGCGAGGGCCGAAGCAAGGGAGAACTTGTTCATTTCAGTATTCCTGGATTGAGGGATTGGATTGCAACAAGGGCCTGACTTCCGTCCAGCGGGTCGTGCCGTGCGCCGTCTTGTCAGGGCAGGGGAAGTCTAGGGAGCAGGCTGCAGCGAGATAATCAGCGACGTCCGAATCCATGCAGCCTTCAGATAGGACTTATCTGAAACAAATGAAATCGGTTCGTTGAAGGGGTGCGCGATGCAATCGTGATGGGAATTACGCTATCGCCCGGGAGGAATCCCGATGCGCCTGCAAGCGACTCATTTCCGAAAAAAAAGCCTTCCTCGCGAACCCGAAAATTCCTACGACATCGTCTGCACTTGGCCTACCCGCTCCGGTCGGCGACGTTGCACGGATGCGATGGCGTCACGATGCCTTCTGCTGCGCCTGCACGATGCAGTGCGCTTACGTCCGCAGGGCGCCTGCCATCCGCATACCGTTGCCGGAAACAAAAAGGGCCGGCGCAAGGCCGGCCCTTTCCAACGTGCGGCGTTGCCTGTCAGGCGTTGTCGCTGCGCAGCACGTAACGCATGTAGGCGGCACGCGACATCGGCCGTGCATGCAGGTAGCCCTGGGTGACGTGGCAGCCCAGGTTGCGCACCATCGCCAGGTCTTCCTGGTCCTCGATGCCTTCGGCCACCACCGTGGCCACCAGCTGCCGGCCCATGGCGATGATGCTGGCCAGCACGCTGCGCGCATGCACGTGCTCGCGTGCCTGCATGATCATCCCGCGGTTGATCTTGATCTCGTTGAACGGCGCACGCATCAGCCGGTCCAGCGACGAATCGCCGGTGCCGAAGTCATCGATGGCGCACTGAAAACCACGCAACCGCAACTGCGCGACCACGCCGGACAGGGCCGCATTGCAGGCCGCACCACCGTCCTCGGTGATCTCGATGATCAGCTGTGACGGATCCACCCCGGCCACCTGGGCAAGGTCGGCCACGCTCTGAGCCCATTGCACCGAACAGGCGACGCTGGCCGGGACGTTCACCGCCACCACCCGGCCGGCACCGTGCCCGTCCATGGCCATGACCTCGAAGGCACTGGAGAGCATGTACTGGGTCAGGCAATCCATCATCCCGGCCCGCTCGAAAGCCGGCAGGAAGGCATGCGGCCCCAGCACCCGACCGCTCGGGTGATGCCAGCGGGCCAGGACCTCGGCGCCGCGCAGCGCGCCGGTCAGCACGTCGTGCTGGGGCTGGAAGTACGGCTTGATCTGGTGCGACAACAGCGCCCGGCGCAGTTCCTCGGCGCTGAAGCCATGCATCGACGGTTCCTCCGGCCGGGCCGCCTGCGGTGCCTGCGCGGCGCGGATGGCCTGCTCCTCCAGCAGGTCCTGCACCAGCATCGCGTCCAGCGGCTTGCGCAGCGCGGCAACCACGTTGAGGCCGCGCGCGGTGGCATGGCAGGACGCGGCGTGCAGGATGCGGCATGGATGGTTGCTCATGATCACCACCGCGGCCTTGCTGCCACGGTCGGCCAGCAGGTCGATCAGCTGCATGCCGGTGACGTCGGGCAGGTCCAGGTCCACGAACACCATGCCCCAGTCCTCACCGCGCAGCGCGTCGATACCGACGGCGCCGGCATGCACGCCCTTGACCCGGTCGGCACCGGCGCGTGCCAGCATCTTCATCACCGACGCCAGATGGAGCTCGTTGGCATCCACGACCAGCGCACTGGGGACCGGCAGGGCAACGGTGGCAGGAAGGACATTGCGGATCTGGGCGTTCATGAAGGCGTCTCCGGGCAGTGGGCGGGGTACCGTCTGTTGCGTCGGGGGACATTGTTCCAACCGCTCGTACCCGCCCATATCGGCCCAGTCTTATTCTTCTCCCCAGCAGGTAGGACATCCGCTCAGGCGTGCCCGGTTGACCCTATGATGGAGCGCCGTTCAGCTAAGGGGCACGGGATGACAACACCGCCGGAACGCGTGGGCCGGGGCCGCGATGCCCTGAGCCTGCTCAGCCGCCACCAGCGGCTGCTGCTGTTCGTGGGCGGGCTGGTGACCTCGCTGGTGCTGGCCACCGTCACCGCGGTGATGCTGTACGCGCAGGTCAACGACTACGTCGGCGAACGCCAGGCCGAATTCGTCATGCGCCGCACCGCGTTGCGCTCGCTGTTCGCCGTGCACGAAGGCGCCATGCGCATCAATGTCCGGCAGGAGGAGTACGCCTGGGCCAACCGGCAGGCCCCGGACCCCGCGCTGCTTGCGGCCTTCAGCGCCCACCACGGGCGGATGGTGCTGCAGCGCAACCGCAGCTTCCCGGCGGTGCTGGTGCGTGGTGACATCGACGCGGCGCACCCGCTGCAGGTGCATGCGCCTTACCTGCGCCTGGCCGACGAAGTGAGCTACCAGGCCGGCGCCTATTCGCATGCCCTGTTGGCCTCGGGCTATTTCTACAACCCCGACGGCAGCTTCATCGGGCTGGGCCCGCTGCAACCGGGCGACACCGCCACGCGTTTGAACACTGCCGGTGCCGCCGAGCTGATCGGCCAGGTGGCGCCAGACCTGGGCAACCTGCAGGACCCGCACGTGGTCGCGCGCCTGCTCGACCCTGCCCTGCCGTTGTGGCTGCGGCCGTCCACCGATCCGCTGAGCGGACAGCCCTCGGTGCGCCTGGTGCAGGGCGCGGCACAGGACGGGAAGCTGTTCGCGGTGTTCGTCGCCGCGTACCCTTCCGCGTCGTTCGCTTCGCGGCTGGCGACTGCACGCCCGCACGAGGCGCTGCTGATCGCCGACCACGACGGCCGCATGCTGATGGGCCCCAACCCGGGCACGTTGCCGCCTGCGCTGCTGCGCACCGCGCTGGCACAGCCGCCGGCGGATGAGGCGTTCAGCTACCAGGACGGCCAGTTCATCGCCAGCGACGTGCTCTCGGCCAGCGGCTGGAAGCTGGTCCATGTGTTCACCTGGCGCACCGTCCTGGCCGATCTGTGGCCACGGCTGGCGGCCTATGCCGGTGCGATGCTGCTGGTGATCGGCTTCGTCTGGACGGTGCTGCTGCTGATCGACCGCAAGGTCTTCAAGCCCGGCTACGCCCGCTCGCTGCGCATCATCGAGAGCGAGGACCTCAACCGCACGATGGTGACGACCGCTCCGTTCGGCCTGTCGCTGCTGGCGCCGGACACCGGCCAGGCGCTGCTGCAGAACGCGGTGATGGATTCCTATGCCGGGCAGGTACGCGCCGGCGACGCCCCGCTGCACCAGCAACTGCTGCGGTGGTTCGGCCCGGTCGGTGCGACGTCACCTGCCCGCGAAGCCGAGTTCACCCTGGCCATGGCCGATGGGTCGCACCGCGACCTGCTGGTGGTGGCCGTGCCCACCCGCTACCAGGGACGGCAGGCACTGCTGTGCAACTTCAAGGACATCACGCTGCGCAAGAAGGTCCAGCAGGAACTGGAACAGGCGCGCCGCGCCGCCGACGCGGCCAACCAGGCCAAGTCGGCGTTCCTGGCCACGATGAGCCACGAGATCCGCACACCGCTCAACGCCATCCTCGGCAACCTCGAACTGCTGGAACGCTCGCCGTTGTCCGGCAGCCAGCTGCAGCAGGTACGCACCGTCACCTCGTCCTCGTCCGCGCTGCTGGGCATCATCAACGACATCCTGGATTTCTCGCGGGTGGAATCCGGGCAGATGCAGCTGGAATCCATCGCCTTCGACCTCAGGGCCCTTGCCGTCGAAACGGCGGCGTTCTTCATGCCCATGGCACGGGCCAAGGGCCTGGTGCTGGACACCAGCCTGGACGATGGACTGGCCCCGGCGTACCGCGGCGACCCCACCCGCATCCGCCAGGTCCTCTACAACCTGCTGGGCAACGCGCTCAAGTTCACCCATGAAGGCGATGTGCTGCTGGAGCTGTACCTGCAGGACGAGGACCGGCCGGATTCGCCCTTGGTGATCGGCGTCAGCGATACCGGCATCGGCATGAGCACCGAGCAGCAGGCCGGGTTGTTCCAGCGCTTCTCGCAGGCGGACAGCTCCATCGCCCGCCGCTTCGGTGGCAGCGGCCTGGGCCTGGCCTTGTGCCGGGCGCTGGTCGAGTTGATGCAGGGCGGCATCCAGGTACACAGCGTCCTCGGCCAGGGCAGTACCTTCCTGGTCACGCTGCCGCTGGAACCGCTGCAGGCGGCAACTCCCACTCCGGGACCGTCGCTGGCTGTTGAACCGCCGCATAGCCAGCGACGGGTGCTGGTGGTCGACGACCATCCCGCCAACCGCGAGCTGATGCGGATGCAGCTCGACGCCCTCGGCCAGCAGGCCGACATCGTCGCCAGCGCGGCCGACGCCTTGGCCCTGCAGGAACGGCAGGCCTACGATGTGGTGTTCACCGACCTCAACATGCCCGGGATGGACGGCTGCATGCTCGCCCACGCCCTGCGCGCGCGTGGCTTCGTGCAGCCGATCATCGTCATTACCGCGCATGCCTCCGCACATGACCGGCAACGCTGCACGGAGGCCGGCATCAGCGAGGTGCTGGTCAAGCCGATCCTGCTGGACAGCATCGGCCGCATCCTTGCGCAGGACCACCCAGCGGCACCGGCGTCCGCCGCAAATGCCGCGGCCTCCGACCTTGCCACGGGCCCGCTGCCCGCCGCCGTGCATGCGGCCCTGGACAGTGCGTTCGAGCAGTCACTGGCGACACTGGATCAGCTGCTGGATCACGCAGGCCTAGCCAACGCGACGGTGCCCGGCGATGACCCCATCCACGCCATCGGCCAGCAGCTGCATTCGGTGCGCGGCGGCTTCGCGCTGGTCCATGAAACCGAGCTGGTGGCACGCTGCGCCCGGATGGAAGCGTTGCTGCAGCAGCGTGACCTGGGCGCAGTGCGCGCCGAGCTGGTCCACCTGCGTGAACAGGGCCGCCGGGCCTTGCAGCAGCGCAAGCCAGGGGCCTGAACCCAGCTGCCACCGGTGCCGGGAGGCATCATTCGTAGCTCAGCACGAAGGTGGCTTTGGCATTCGCGCTCCCCGGTGTGATTTCTGCCCGTGTCTGCACGTACCGGGCCATCAACGGGATCTCGAAGCGGCCGTTGTGGGTGCGTCCGGCAAACCAGCGTGCATCGGCGGCCGGCTCGCCGGCGTTGCCGCCATAGGACAGCAGTTTGCCGCCGTGGAGCACCTGCAGCCCCACGCCCACAGCGGTCGAGCCAGGGGTGAGGGACAGCTGGGTGGAGCGGTTCGCCGGATCGTTCTGGTCCGTCAACATCCCGTACACCGCCGTGGAAATCTGCGGGCGGCCGCCGTCGCACTCGACCGCGATGCTGAAGCCCTGCTCGCCCACCGTGGTGCCAATGCCGTTGAACTCCTTCAGCCGGGCCGAGCCCATGGGCACGGGCACCAGCGGCGTGGCGACCGTGCAGGTCGGCCGTCCCGCGTCCACATTGGTGGCGCCGTTGAACGCGAACACGCGCCATTGATGGTTGCCATGGCTGGTCAGGTAGGCACCGCCCTGCAGTCCGGCAAGCGAACCCGACTGGCTGATCGGCCCGGTCTTGACCAGTTGCAGGCGCCCCGGCCAGCTATGCGTGTCCTTGTGAGGAAAGATAAAGCGGTTTTCCAGCGGAAAAGCGACGCCATTGAAGTAGAAGCGGATACCCACGCCGGGGATGCCGCTCTCGTAGGTGTTCCCACCGAGATACACGCCACTGGAGAGCATGTACTTGTTGGGCGCTTCCCCTGTGATGCCCGGACAAAGCGTCTCAGTGGCCCCCTGCAGGACCATGGTCCCGCTGATGTCGGCCAGTAGCTTGCCGTCGGCGAGGTCCGGATTGATGGTGATCGTCTCCGGCAGGGTCATCGCGAAGGTCGCCGGCAGCCCGGTGTTGGTGGTGCAGACTTCGGCCATGGCTGTGCCACTGGCCCCCAGCAAACCGGCCAGGACGAACTGCCACGCGTTCGCGCGTGTACTGCTGCTCATCGGCATAAAGGTGCCTTGGTCAAAAGGGAGGGCTCGTCACCGGCGTCGGCAACGACCTGCGTGGCGGTCAGGCCACGCGAGGGCCGCCATTCTTTCAACCATGGCAATCGGAAACGATCAGCGATTTCCGAATTCGGACTTCACGTTTCCAGGGCAAGCGTCATGATGGCGCCGGATTGCCATCAGCACCTTCTCTCTGACTACACATTTCGTCCCGACGGAGCGTACGTTGGACGCGCCCGTTCGGTTCTGTGCCGAGAATGAATGCCCTGTGCAGACCTTCTCGATCAAGGCCGTTGCAGATCAGGAAAGCCGGCGCTGCCGACGGAGGGGACGTCAACCGTCACGCGCTTCATTGACGAAGCCAGGTCCGGCAATGACGGCAACACGTCCTGACCAACGCCGAAGCGCTCCGGCGTTCACGCAGGAGGTGATGTGTGCCCGCGGCGGCAGCCACCGTAGCAGGCGAGCGCATCGACGCCTTGGGCTGCCCTGTTCGAACAGCAGCGCTCATCGGTGAAGGGCAGCACGTCTACTGAAACCGCCATGGCCCGATGGACCACAGCAGCGGCGCACCGGTCAGGGCTTCATGCAGCCGGACTCGTTCGCCATCACCGCAACCGGCGCCCTGACCTGCAAAGACCTACAGCGGTGCCCGGTCGATAGCCGAGAGCGGTTCGTTGATGACGAAGATCATGCCCCGCACCTCCGGAATGCCGAACGTCGCCAGGCGTGCAGCGTGCATGTCGAGGTAGGCCTGCGCCTCTTCCCGGCTCTGGAACAGATAGACGCCACCGGCACGGCCGCTTGCCGCATCCTCGGTCCAGATCTTCCAGATCAGCCCCTTCTCCGTGGCGATCGATGCCGCCAGGTCCTGCATGGCGTGCGTCATCTCCACGCCCCAGGGGCCGGCATAGGAAAAATCGACCTGCAGCAGATATTTCATGTTGAACGTCCTCCGTCCCTGCTTTTCCCAGTGAGCCATCGAACCATTCGGTGGCTCGAACAGCCATCAAAGCACCATCACGTCCTCGCCGTCACTCTCCCTTTCCAGGACTTGCGCATTGCCCATATCCCATCGTTTGCCTACCTGATTTCGCCAGACGGCAGAACTTGGCATGGCTCTACCGTGATGTTCCATCAGTAGTGGCTGACAGCACTCGATCCGCGATGGTTTTGCACGCGCCCTGTATATGCGTCCGCAGCGGCCTTCCATGGCGGCGCAGCAAACGTTACAAACACCGCATCGCCAGCCCGCTATTCGTAGCTGAGCGTAAAGGTGGCACGTGCATTCGCGCTGCCAGGCGTGACCGTTTGCCCGGTCTGGACGTAACGGGCCGACAACGGAATGATGAAATCACCGGCCTCGGACCTGCCTGCGAACCAGCGGTTCTCGGTACCGGCCCCCTTCTGGTCCGGCCCATAGCTCAGGATGTTGCCCGCGTGCACAATCTGCACACCTACGCCAGATGCCGTTGAATCCGCGCTCAATGAAAGGGCATTCGAGCGGTTGCCCGGGTCCGTTTGATCGGTCAGCACTGTGTACACCCCGACCGATGTGCCGGCGTTTCCACCCACGCATTTCACACCAAGGTTGAAGGTCTGGGCACCGGATACCGAACCAGGTCCGGTAAAGGAGTATTTCTGGGCCTGCGGCATCGAGACAGGCACTGCCGGTGTACTGACCGAGCATGTCGGCGTCCCCGAATCCACCGTCACACTGGACGTCATTCTCAGCGTCATCCACACAAAATCCCCTGCGCTGGGAATAATGACCCGCCCAAAATCCGCCTTCAGCGTTCCCTTTCCCGTTATCGGACCAATCTTCACCAGCTCAAGCAAGATGGTAACCGGTGACGGACCTCTTGCCGGGATGCTGCGCTTGTGTGGCGTATCAAATGGATAGGTGAGGAGGTAGTACGCACGGATTCCGATTCCATCGATTCCACTTTCGTAGGTGCTGTTGCCCAGATAAGCGCCCGTGGTCATTTCCCAGCGCGCATCGATGGACGTGAGGTTCTCACACGTCAAAATGGCGGATGTATAGGATGACAGGACCTGTTGCAGCTTCCCCAGGACTGTTCCGTCCGGGACATTCGGATTGATCTTCAAGCTGGTGGCACTCGGAGTCATCTGGTGCACAGCCGGAACACCCCTGTCCGTCACACAGGTGACGGCAAGCGCCTGCGGCGACACTCCCGCCAGGGTAACCCACACAAGGACCGCAAGAGCTCTTTTGAACAAGCGCATTTTTCTTCTCCAACCGATGGGTTCCAGCAGCTCTGGTCCACACCGGAAGATGCGACCCTCCATGTCCAGCCGTCTGACGGGCCAAGGCACGCAGTCATCACCTCCGATAGGCGCTGCTCACGGGGCAATTGTTCCAGCCTGCTGTACGGGCAACGATCAGCCCCTGCCCAAAGTTGAAGAAATTGAGTAAGGAAAGTCCTAGATTTCCTATTCCCGGCATGCAAGGTGCTCAGCGCTCCGGCCAGCGTGGTCCGCACGCAACCCCGTCCTACCCGGAGAACGGCAGGATCGTTTCAGTTTGGTGGCAACGTCCACCGCTCATCGGCATCCTGGAATGGCTGCCTGAAGGTCCGGCGTGTCTTCCGGACCCGTAGCCTCGGGTCGCCCCAGCGCCGACAAGCCTGTCGATGCTCACGCCAACAATGGAGCGGTGCGAACGACCTGCCCTTGATCCGCACCACACTCCAGGCCGTCGGTGAAACGCAGCGCATGTCCGCATGCAGGGCGCACCGCTGCATCCGGCCAGCCGCGACCAGTTCGCCGCCGACGCGGTCTATTTGCTGCTGACGTACTTCTCGCGGCGGATCTGCGGCGGCGGCAGGCCGGCGGCCTTCAGCAGCTCGGCGCAGGCATCGACCATGTCCGGGTTGCCGCACAGGTAGGTGATGTCGCGCGTCGGGTCCGGGCCGATCTCGGCCAGCTGCTGCTGCACGTAGCCCTTGCGCACGTCCGGGTGCGGGTCGGCCGGCAGCTCGCGCGACAGGCAGGGCATGTAGCGGAAACCCGGGGTGGCCTCGGCGAAGGCACGGAAGTCCCCGCTGTAGAGCAGTTCCTGCGGGGTGCGGGCGCCCTGCAGCAGCACCACTTCCACGCCGCGCTCGGCGATGGCCCGGCGCAGCAGCGGCAGCATCGAGCGGTACGGGGTGACGCCGGTACCGGTGGCGATCAGCAGGTAGCGGCCGTTGTGGTCGCCCGGGTTCAGGCAGAAGCGCCCGAATGGGCCGCTGCCGGTCAGGTGGCCGCCCAGCTCCAGCCCCTCGAACAGGGCCGTGGCGGCGCCGCCGGGCACGAAGCTGACCGCGATTTCCACCGCCTCGCCCGGGCCCAGCGCGTGGTCGTGGATGGTGGCCAGCGAGTAGCTGCGCTTGGTCGCGGTGCCGTCGGCGTACTCGAAGTGAACCTGAATGAACTGGCCGGGCTGGAAATCCAGCGGTTGCCCATCGTCACGGACGAACTGGTAGTGGCCAACGGTGGGCGCCAGCATGCGGCGTCCGACCAGCTTGAGGGGGAATTGGGCAGGCACGAAGGGAAAGCTGTGTTTGACCGGGCAAAGCCGCGGGGCCTTCTATAATAGCGCTTTGCATTCACGCGGCGCCGCAGACCCGGCGCGAAGGCCCGAGCTTGGACTCCCGAATCTCCCCCGCAGCCCCCGCGCTGCGCATTACCGATCTGCGCAAGACCTACGACAACGGCGTGCAGGCCCTGAAGGGCGTGTCGCTGGAAGTGGCCCCGGGTGATTTCTTCGCCCTGCTCGGCCCCAACGGTGCCGGCAAGTCGACCATGATCGGCATCATCTCCTCGCTGGTGAACCTCAGCGAAGGCCAGGTGGAGGTCTTCGGCAGCGACCTGGTCAGCCAGCGCAGCGCGACCATGCGCCTGATCGGCCTGGTGCCGCAGGAGATCAACTTCAACCTGTTCGAGAAGCCCTTCGACATCCTGGTCAACTACGCCGGCTTCTACGGCATCCCGCGCGCCGAGGCCGAGGTCCGCGCCGAGCAGGAGCTCAAGCGCGCGCACCTGTGGAACAAGGCGCAGATGATGAGCCGCACGCTGTCCGGCGGCATGAAGCGGCGGCTGATGATCGCCCGCGCGATGATGACCCGCCCGCGCCTGCTGATCCTGGACGAGCCCACCGCCGGCGTGGACATCGAGATCCGCCGCGACATGTGGAAGACGCTGCAGGAGATCAACGCCGCCGGCACCACCATCATCCTCACCACGCACTACCTGGAGGAAGCCGAGCAGCTGTGCCGCAACCTGGCCATCATCAACCACGGCCGCATCGTCGAGCAGGGCCCGATGCGCGGCCTGCTGGCCAAGCTCGACGTGGAAGGCTTCATCTTCGACATCGACGGTGAACTGCCGGCGCAGCTGCCGCACATCGAAGGCGCCACGCTGCAGGCCACCGACGCGCACACGCTGGACTTGGACATGCCGCGGGCGATGGACCTCAACCGCGTGTTCGACACCTTCAACGCCGCCGGCATCCGCGTGCGCTCGATGCGCACCAAGAGCAACCGCCTGGAAGAGCTGTTCGTGCGCCTGACCGGCAACCTGGAGAACAACGCATGAACACCTCCGTCACGTCCTCTTCCGAGACCACCACCGGTTCGCGCAACTGGGTGGCGCTGGGCACCATCGTCCGCCGCGAGATCAACCGCATCCTGCGCATCTGGGGCCAGACCCTGGTGCCGCCGGCGATCACCATGACCCTGTACTTCCTGATCTTCGGCGGCCTGATCGGCTCGCGCATCGGCGAGATGGGCGGCTACAGCTACATGCAGTTCATCGTGCCGGGTCTGGTGATGATGAGCGTGATCCAGAACAGCTACGGCAACATCAGCTCCTCGTTCTTCGGCGCCAAGTTCGGCCGCCACATCGAGGAGCTGCTGGTCAGCCCGATGCCGAACTGGGTGATCCTGGGCGGCTACGTGGCCGGTGCGGTGGTGCGCGGGTTGATGGTCGGCGTGATCGTGCTGATCATCGCGATGTTCTTCACCCCGGTGCGCATCCCACACCCGCTGGTGACGCTGAGCACGGTGCTGCTGGGCGCGACCATCTTCTCGCTTGCCGGCTTCATCAATGCCGTCTACGCCAAGAAGTTCGATGACGTGGCGATCGTGCCGACCTTCATCCTGACCCCGCTGACCTACCTGGGCGGCGTGTTCTATTCGGTCACGCTGCTGCCGGGCTGGGCGCAGGCCCTGACCCACGCCAACCCGATCTTCTACATGGTCAACGCGTTCCGCTTCGGCCTGCTGGGCAGCAGCGACGTGCCGCTGTGGGTCTCCTACACGCTGATGCTGGGCTTCGTCGCCGCGCTCACCGCCTTGGCACTGTGGCTGCTCAAGCGCGGTGTTGGCCTGCGCAGCTGAGCCGCTGAACCAGGATCGACCGGCATGACAAGGGCGGGACCGCGAGGTCCCGCCCTTTTTCATATCCGTGCACCACGCCATCTTTTGATGGCGTGACGCTATTGCTATGCTGCGCGCACAGGGGGCTCTTGGACCACACGTCGACAGGGCACTGAATGACCGCAGCACAATGCCGTTCCACCTCGGCCCGTTCATCGGCCGTCATCCTGCCTGCCCCGTTTCGTCGCGCGCCCGCAGCCGACGCTACCGCGCTCCCTCATCGGCCGGATCCCCGTCGCATGCTCCGCTGCTGACACAGCGTTGATGCATCCATCGCGCACGCTTGCTTTCCTCGTCCCATCCCCGGTTGGCCCATCTCGCCATCCGGGGCGATTTCCTTGTCGGAGCATTCCATGAACGTACAACCCGTCACCAAGCGCACTGCCCTGGCCCTGTCGACCCTCGCCCTGTTGCTGGGCAGCGCGTGCAACCGCACGCCCGCACCGGCCGAGCCTGCCGCGCCCGCCACCGATGCAGCAGAGACCAACCCGCCAGCACCGGCTGCCGAGGCAACGACCACCAGCAACGCTTTCGACATCGAGAAGCTGCCCGTCTCCACGGCCACGCTGGGTGAATTCCCTTACATCGGCCTGCCGGAGGGCTATCAGGCGCAGCGCCCGGAGACCAACCCGTTCGAGCGTGTACCGTTCTGGACCGGTGACCGCCTGGAGTGGGTCGAGGGCCAGGTCTACGGCGCACGCCTCCAGGCCAAGGACGGACACCCGTTCTCGCAGCTTGAGCTGACCCGCAACCTGCAGGCACTGGTCGAGAGCCTGGGTGGACGCCAGGTGTTCAACGGCAAGATCCCCGCCGCCGCCCTGGATGACATCCAGAAGTCTTCCGCTGCCGTTGAACGCGTGGATGCCCTGGGCGACATCTACAACGAAACTGCCGATGTCTACGTGATCCGCCAGCCGGACCGCAACATCTGGCTGCATGTCGCCAAGAGCGGCAACCAGGCCGGGCTGCTGATCGCCGAGACCAAGCCGGTGCAGATCACCGCCAAGGCACTGCCGGCCGACGCGCTGAAGAAATCGATCGACGACGCCGGCAAAGTGGCCATCCAGGTGCAGTTCGAAACCGACCAGGCCACCATCCTTCCCGCGTCGAAGCCGCAGCTGGAGCAGGTGACCGCACTGCTCAACGACAATCCCGAGCTGCGACTTTCGATCAATGGACATACCGACAACACGGGAAATGCGTCACACAATCTGTCGCTCTCGCAACGCCGTGCAGCCTCCGTTCGCGACTTCCTCGTCACTGCGGGAATCGATCAAAAAAGGCTTGAATCCAGCGGTTTTGGCGATTCACAACCGGTTGCCGACAACAACACCGAAGAGGGCAAGGCACAGAACCGTCGCGTGGAGTTGGTGAAGCTCTGAATTAACTTCATCGTCACGCAGATAAATGCCATTTGTCTTGAACATGCAATGGAGGCGTGTTTAGATCGTGCCCGCATCAGTTCAGGGGGCGTCATCAGCGACTGGTGTCATTGACTTGAATTCCGAAGTAACAGGACGGCGCAGCAGTGCATCCAATGCACTGCATTGCCAAAAAAAACTAGGAGAAAGCCATGCGTCACACGCCCCGTAAGTTTGGTTTCAAAAAGCAGCGCGGTCAGGGCATGACCGAGTACATCATCATCACCGCACTGGTGGCCATCGCCGCCATCGCCGCCTTCACCTACTTCGGTGGAACCGCGCGCAGCCAGGTTGCCGGTATGGCCAAGGAACTCTCCGGCCAGAGCGCAACGCAGTCGATCAATCGTGCCAAGAACGTCTCCAACCAGGCACAAGAGGAAGCCGACAAAGACAAGGGCATGGACGCTTACTCCAACAAGTAAGCCGAGCCTGTCCTGACGTCACGCGCAGCCCCCGCTGCGCGTGGCGCTTTCCGTCGTTGTTACTCGCCTTGGTGCCCACGCGTGGGCGCCAACGGGCGAGCCATGCCCGGTGAAACCTCATGAGCCCTCGTGCCAGAGCACAAGCCTTCTGTACCCGCAGGATTCCCTCATTGAGCCAGCGACGCACCATGGCCGGGCAGGCAATGGTGCTCGGTCTGGTGATGCTGCTGGTGCTATGTGTCGGCGTGATCGTGCTGTTCGATACCGGACAGACGGTCAACAAGAAGGTCGAGCTGGTCAATGCCGCCGATGCGGCCGCCTACAGCGTTGCCGTGCAGCAGGCACGGGCACTGAACTTCGCCGCCTATTCCAACCGCGCGCGCGTGGCCAATGAAGTCGCCGTTGCGCAGGTGATCGGCCTGTACTCGTGGATGAACCAGTTCCACACCACGACCATCGTGCTGGAAAAGGTGATGAGCGTACTGGCCAAGATTCCCTATGTCGGGCCGATATTCCAGGCGCTTTCAAGCATATTCAAGGCCATCGGACAGACCCTCAAGGGCATCCGGCGCGCCTATCACGGTCTGGCCCAGGTCACGGTGACCGCGCTGGATGCGCTCAACGGCACATTGGCCACCGCCTCACGTTCAATCCTGGAGGCCGTGGGCCGCGTCGATGGAATACTGGTCGCCCGGGACATCGTCAAACGAAATTCCGCCGATGCCGCGCTAAGCGCGGTGGGCGCTGGCGTGCTGACCTCGCAGTTGTTCACCGCCAACAACAACTTCCTGCAGAGCTACCGTATTCCGCGTTCGCGCGGCGGCGGCGCTGGCGGCTCGGCACAGGATCGCAGAGGGGCCGATCGCTTCCGCAACGTGGTGATGCAATCGCGCGACCCGTTCTCGTGGAGCCGCAGCGATCATGACCTGAACCTGTTCCTGATCAAGTTCAACCAATCCGGCGGCACCGACATGGTCGACTACGACCGGTGGGTGGCCGCCGATGCCATGGGCCTGGAAGTGAACCTGCCGTGGCCGTTGAAGGACATCAACATTCCGCTGGGCTGGGGCGGCGCGCAAGCGGTCCAGCGTTACCAGCAGCAGCGCTTCATGCCCGGCTTCGCCAACGGCAGTGGCTGGGTATCGGAATTCAACAACAACCGACGCTATCGCCCTTACGGCAACATCCGCGGCGAGAACCGTGCTGCCAGCAGCATGGTCGACAGTGACCCGAACGTCAGCCTGGACAATGGCAAGAAGCGTGATGCGTACTTCACCGGTTACCAGGGCCTGCGTGACTATGACGACGTGAAGTCCGGCCAGGGGCTGCGTCCCTATACCGAGCCGGGTAGCCGCGCCGACCCGGCCAAGAACACCGGCCCGATCTTCACCGTGCATGTGGAGACCGATGTCGCCAAGGCACGCACCAGCGCCGCGATCGATGGTATCGGTGGCCCGGCTGGTTCGCCGATGGCGATGGAAGACAAGGCCGCCGGCGGCAAGATCTCGGCCTATGCCTCCGGCCAGGTGTACTTCAACCGCCCGCCGAACTACGCGCTGTTCAAGCGCGGCGACAACCGCTTGGAAGTGGGCAACCTGTTCAGTCCGTACTGGCAGGCTCGCCTGATCGACACACCGGACTCGGTGGAAGTGCTGCTCGGAATCACCCGCCTATGATCCATACGTCCTCCCTGCAGCGCCTGCGCTGCCCCCTGCTGGTTGCCGCCGCTGCGCTGCTGGTTGCCTGCAACAGCGACGCCAGTGGCAGCGGCGAACCGGGCGCGGTCAAGAACATGCCGCCGATCCACCTGGACCAGACGGCCGAACTGCTCACCGATGGCCAGAACGGTCGACGCGCCGCCTACCTGGAAGCCGTGCGTGCCTGCGAGGCTGGTGGCATCCCCACCCGTCGTCTGAGCGACACCGAGGTGGCGCTGGTCGGCGTGACCCGTTACGAGATGTGGCTGGACGGCAAGAGCGAAACCCTGCAGACGCGCAGTTGGGATGCCGGACAGGAGTCCCCCGACGCCCTGTGCCAGTTCAAGCTGGAACTGGAGGGCACGTTCTCCAGCAGCAGCGCCACCACATTCGTCGAACAGGACCTGGCCACCGGTGCACGCGAGGAGCAACCGGTGGAAAGCACCGACGCGCTGCAGCGCTTTGCGCTGGTCCCCGAGGATGATCGTGCACCGGCAGGTTTCCAGGGCCCTGCCGCCAGGCAGGTGGCGGGCCAACCCTGCGACGAATGGACCACGCCGGACCAGGCGCGCCTGTGCGTGTGGTCCGGCGGCCGCGCCTGGGGATTCGGCGCCTCGCGCGGCGATGACCACCGTTCCTCGCCCGACAACATCGTGCTGGAAGCCGAGCCCGGCAATGGCAACGGCTACCGGGTGACCACACAGGTATTCACTGTCGGCCAGGCATTCGCCGCGCCCACCGCCGCCACGGAGAAGCGCCAATGAACACGCCCCGCCTGCAGCGCGGCCAGAGCATGGTTGAAATGGCAGTCCTGTGCCTGGTGCTGGTGCCGCTGTTCCTGCTGATTCCGACCCTGGGCAAGTACGTCCACATCCGCCAGCAGGCGCAGCAGGCCACGCGTGCGGCCGCCTGGGAAGCGACCGCCTCGCGCTCCTATGCGGTACCAAGCAACGCGCAGGTGCGCCCGCAGCTGATCGCGCGCCACTTCGGCGCCGCCGACAGCAAGATCATCAGCAACGTGCCGGCCAGCACCGCCGAGCGCCTGGACGACCCGCTGCTCAACACGTTCTCCAACCAGCCGCTGCTGCAGCGTAGCGACATCACGCTTGGCGCATACCGCAATGACCGCGAGCCCGGGATCATGGGCAGGCTGAGCGGCTTGATCTCCAAACTGCCGGGGCCGTTCCCGCCCAACGAGCGTGGCCTGATCACGGCCAGCATGGACATGCGCATCCGCGACCTGCGCACCGCCGACGGCAGTGCCGCCGCTTACCTGGAGCCGTTCGACACGATCGGCCTGCGCATGCAGACCACCAGCGCACTGCTGGCCGATCCGTGGAATGCCGCTGGAGCAGGGATCAGCGGCAACAATCCGCGCTCGGTGAAGGCACAGATCCGCAACATGGTGCCGACCAGCAACCTGGAGGATGGCGCGAAGATGCTGCAGGGCGTGTCGTCACTGCCCCTGTTCGGGGTGCTGGGTGACCTGAAGCCGGGCTACATCGAACCGGATGTGGTGCCGATGGACAAGCTGGAGCGTTATGCGCCACGTCCGTGATGTCCTGTGCGTGTTTGCCCTGGGCCTGGCGGCCAGCATGCCGGCGATGGCGTCCAGCTGGCCGGAGCTGCCCCTGCCCGATGACAGCCAGGGCGAATGGGTCTCGCGGCACATGATCCACAACGGCGTACCGATGCGCGCGGCACGTTTCCAGAGCCAGCTGCCCCCGGCGCAACTGGTGCGCTACTACGAGCAGCTGTGGCCCGGGCAGGTGACCGTCACCGATCTGGGCAGCAAGAAGATCGTCGCGCACGGCACCAACAAGCACTTCTTCACCATCGAGATCAGCGGCGGTGCGGCCGGTAGCGAAGGTCAGATCGGCATCGTCGAAGTGCTGAAGGAAACGCCCCGGGCCGAGCCCGGCGCCGACTTCCTCAAGCCCTCCGGCACCCAGGTGGTGACCGATACCGTCTACCTCGACAACCCCGGACGCACGCTGACCATGAACGTGCGCATGTCGCCGTTCCAGGCAGACGGGTTCTACAAGTCACGCCTGCCCGAACGCGGCTGGCGCAGCCAGGACGCAAAGCCCTGCCCGATGATGGCGTTGAGCTGCACCGCCAGTTACAGCAACGGCAAGGAGCAGATGACCCTCACCTTCAATCGCAACGGCGAAACCACCGACATGGTGGTCAACCAGATATCGAGATAGCGCGGCCATGAGACAGCCAACACCGCCAAGCCGGCGCGCCCAACGCGGGGCCGCCCTCATTGAGTACACCATCGTCACCGTGCTCGGGATCATCGTCCTGGTCGCCGAGCCCAACATCATCCTCGAACTCGTCCAGGCCCTGCGCAAGGCCTATTCGAGCTTCGTCTACGCACTATCGCTCGGATGGGTATGAAGAAGATCAACATCAAGCCGAACCGCAACCTCGTCTTCATCCTGGTCGCACTGGTACTGGGCGGCCTGGCCGCGCTGCTGGCGGTGAACTACGTGCAGAAGACCGTCGCCGAGCGGACCCGCGACGATGGCGAGACGGTCGTCGTCGCGGTCCCCAAGCAGAACCTCGAGCAGGGCATGCAGATCACCTCCGATGACCTCGCCGCGCGGCCGGTCCCGGTTGATCTGGTACCCGCCGACGCGATCACGCCGGACAACTATGACCAGTATGTCGGTCGTGTGCTGCGCTCGCCGCTTGCCAAGGGCGCACCGGTCCCGGGGGCTGCCCTGGTGCCGCTGTACGACCAGTTCTCCTCGGTCATCAAGAGCGGCAACGTGGCTTACACGATGTCGGTGGACGAAACCAATTCCATCTCCGGCATGGTCGCCCCCGGTGACCATGTCGACATCCTGTTGACCGTGGACGAGGAAGGCGGCGGCGCGCGCGTGCTGCCGCTGCTGGAGAACATCAACGTGCTGGCCACCGGTACCCGCATCGGCGAGCAACCCGTGGATGAGGAAAATCCCGGCTACTCCAACATCACCCTGGAACTGGCCCCCCGCGAAGCCGAGCGCCTGACCGTGGCGGGCAAGGCCGGCGGCTTGCGGGTGATGCTGCGCCACAACGAGGACTCCGAGTCATTCGGCCTCGGTGGCCTGACCCAGAAACAACTGTTGCAGAAAGGCAAAGAGTCCAGCGGTTCGCAGGGCAGCGGCGTTCATTTCATCATCGGAGGCAAGGGCTGAAGCATGCGTACTCGCATCTCACGTTTTTCAATGCTGGGCGCATTCATCGCCATATCCCTGCCCTGCGCCGTCGGCGCGCAGCAGGTGGACATGATGTCCGGATCCACCCCCAGCGCACCGCAGGCACCGCAGCAGATGCCGATCCTGGTGCAACCCGCCGCGGCCACGCCGGCGGCACCGGCATCCAATGCAGGCGCCGGCTCGCTGGTTCCGGGCCATCAGTTCCCGGCACCGGTGGCCAATGCCGCCTACAGCCGTCCCGCCGGCAGCCGCCAGACGGTGCCGCTGCCCGAGCGTGCCCGCCTGTACGTCGGCCAAGCCGCGGTGTACCGCCTGCCGCGCGCGCTCAAGCGTGTAGCGGTGGGCAACGGTGAAATGCTGCAGGTCACCAACATCGGCCGCAATGAGCTGGTGGTGATCGGCAACAAGACCGGCGACAGCACCATCCACCTGTGGATGCAGGACGGCAGCCAGATCGAGGTGCCGGTCACCGTCGGCGAGAGCGACGCCGAAGGCCTGGCCGACACCGTGCGCACCTTGCTTGCCGATGCCGGCAACATCACCGTGCATACCATCTCCGACCGCGTCGTGGTCACCGGCCAGGACGTGCATCCGGGCATCGCCGCGCGCATCGCCAGCCTGAAGGAGATCTACCCGCAGCTGCTGGACTTCACCTCCTCCGACCCGGTCGGCATGCGACCGATGGTGTTGATGGACGTGAAGATCATGGAGTTCGACTCCAACGCATTGGAGGAGCTTGGCATCAAGTGGGACAACGTCATCCGTGGCCCATCCGGCGGGCTGCTGAAGGATTTCACCACCAACGACTACTACCGCGTGCTGCCGGACGGTTCACCGTTCGAGAACCTGCAGCCGGCGCTACCCACCGCCGTGCGCGGTACCCAGGCGTTCTTCGGCATCGCCACCACCATCGGTTCCAGCATCAACCTGCTGATGAACAAGGGCAAGGCGTTCATGCTGGCCTCGCCACAGCTGAGCGCCCGCAGCGGCGGCTCGGCCAAGTTCCTGGTCGGCGGCGAGGTACCGATTCCGATTCCGCAGGGCTTCGGCCAGGTGACGGTGGACTTCAAGGAGTACGGCATCAAGCTGGACATCGAGCCGGTGGTCAACTCCAACGACGAGATCTCCACCACCTTCATGGCCGAGGTCAGCCGCATCGATCCCAGCGTGATGGTGCAGGGCGTCCCGGGCTTCACCACCCGCCGTACCTCCTCGGAGATCAACGTGCGCGCCGGTGAAACCATCGTCGTGTCCGGGCTGGTGGACAGCAGCGCCGCCAAGAGCGCGGAGAAGTTCCCGATCCTGGGTGACATCCCGATCCTGGGCAAGCTGTTCCGCTCCGACGGCTTCCGCGGCAACCGCACCGAGCTGGTGATGTTCGTCACCCCGCGCGTGATCAGCCCGGAATCGCAGGAGAACATCGACGCACTGGAACGTGGCAACAGCATCCAGGAGCGCGGCAAGGAAGCCATGTCCCGCCGCAACAAAGAGTTCGTGCAGTAGGAATCAGCATGTTCAACGTATTGATCACCACCTCCAACCGCGAAGAACGCCGTGTCCGCTGCATGCACCGCGAGTGCAGCATCGGCCGTGGCGACGGCAACCTGATCATCCTGCAGGGCTGGAGCATCGCCCAGCAGCACGCCGCCCTGAAGCGCGAGGAGGCCGGCATCTTCATCCAGTCGCTGGGCGCACGCGCGGCGATCCGCGTCAACGGACAGGACGTGAAGGACTCGCACGGCCCGCTGAGCAGCAACGACAGCGTGGAGATCGGCGACTACCGCCTGCAGGTGATCGACGAGGACCCGCCGGAAGCCAGGCCGGTCGAACCGGTGGCGGTGGTGCAGGCCACTTCGGCGCCGGCGCCGGCCAATGACCCCGACGATGCGCCCCGGGAACCCTCGCAATCCCTGGCAAAGCCTTCCGAACTTGCCGTGGAGAACACGGTGTGGCGCGCGCGCGTGCATGCCGCGCTGGTCAAGCAGATGGACCTGCGCCGCGTCGACGTGCGCGGCATGACCGATGACGTGCTGCGCTCGACCACCATCAAGCTGATCGAGAGTGTCATGGAGAAGGAGTTCAGCGACCTTCCCAAGACCGTCAACCGACGCCGCCTGGCCAAGGAAGTGCTGGACGAGGCGATTGGCCTGGGCCCGCTGGAAGACCTGCTGGACGACAACAGCGTCACCGAAATCATGGTCAATGCACACGACCAGATCTTCATCGAGCGCGCCGGCCGGATCGAGCAGTCCACGGTCAATTTCACCAACGACCGCGCGGTCCTGTCGGCGATCGAACGCATCGTCACCCCGCTGGGCCGCCGCATCGACGAAAGCTCGCCGCTGGTGGACGCACGCCTGAAGGACGGTTCGCGCGTCAACGCGGTGATCCCGCCGGTCGCGCTGCGCGGCCCCAGCATCAGCATCCGAAAGTTCTCCAAGCGCAAGCTGCACGGCGAGGACCTGCTCAAGTTCGGCTCGCTGAACCCGCAGATGCTCGAGTTCCTGATCATGGCGGTGAAGGAACGCCGCAACATCGTGGTCAGTGGCGGTACCGGCTCGGGCAAGACCACGCTGCTCAACATCCTGTCCAACTTCATCCCCGACGATGACCGCGTGGTCACCATCGAGGACGCCGCCGAACTCAAGCTCTCCCAACCCAACCTGGTGGCGCTGGAAGCGCGCCCGCCGAACATGGAAGGCAAGGGCCAGATCACCATCCGCGACCTGGTCAAGAACGCACTGCGCATGCGCCCGGACCGCATCGTGGTCGGCGAGTGCCGTGGCGGTGAGGCGCTGGACATGCTGCAGGCGATGAACACCGGCCACGAAGGCTCGCTGACCACCGCCCACGCCAACAACCCGCGCGAGACGCTGTCGCGCCTGGAAGTGATGGTGATGATGTCCGGCATGGAATTGCCGATGACGGTGGTGCGCGAGCAGATCGCCTCGGCGGTGGACCTGATCGTCCACCAGAAGCGCTACCCCTGCGGCTCGCGCAAGGTCAGCCACATCTCCGAGGTCACCGGCATCGAGAGTGGCACCATCCAGCTGCAGGACATCTTCCTGTTCAGCCCGCGCTCCTACCACGGACGTGATGGCAAGGTGGTCGGCGAGTTCCGCGCGACCGGCGCGGTGCCGGAGTTCTACGAGACCCTGGCCGAGCGCGGCGTCAACATCGACCTGGGCATCTTCCGCACGGGAGCGCCGGGATGAGCGAGATCTGGCTGATCGCGCTGCTTGCCTTCGGCAGCTTCGCGCTGGCCGGCATGTACCTGGCCAGCAGCAGCGCCGGGTTCATGGAGCGCTATCGCGAGAACTTCATGAACCAGGCCAGGCTCAACCTGGCCGACATGTTCCTGTTCGTCGACCCGAAGGCATTGTTCGCCGGCAACGCGTTGTTGCTGGCGATCCTGCCGTTGCTGCTGTGGCTGGTCACCGGCAACCTGCTGCTGCCGATCGTGGTGCTGCTGTTGCTGGCCATCCTGCCGCGCAAGATCTACCTGTGGCTCAAGCAGCGCCGGCTGGACCGCATCCAGGCACAGCTGCCCGATGGCCTGCTGATGCTGGCCAGCAGCCTGCGCGCCGGCGTGGGCTTCAACCCCGCGCTGGAAACCCTCGCCCAGGACGGGCAACCGCCGCTGGCACAGGAGCTGTCGCTGATCCTGCGCGAGCAGCACATGGGCGTGCGCACCGAGGAGGCGCTGGAGCACTTCGCCGAGCGCGTGCCGATCGATGACGCCAAGCTGTTCGTCGCCGCGGTGACCATCTCGCGCGAGGTCGGCGGCAACCTGGCCGAGACGCTGGCCACGCTGGCCGAGACGCTGCGCCGCAAGTTGATGATGGAAGGCAAGGTCAAGGCGCTCACCGCGCAGGGCCGCCTGCAGGGCATCGTGATGGCGATGCTGCCGGCCGGCCTGGTGGGCTTTCTGGTGCTGTTCTATCCGGAAACGATGAACCCGATGTTCCACACCTGGCAGGGCTGGTGCGTGATCGCCCTGATCTGCGTGCTGGAGTACCTGGGGTATCGCATGTGCCGGAAAATCATGACGATCGACATATGAGTTGGATGATCATCCTTGTTGCGGTGATGGCCATCGGTGCGGTGGTGCTGGTGATGTTCGCCGTGCGCGGCATGCTGCAGCAGGTGCCGCAGAGCGACCGTGACTATCAGGATCCGTTGCCACGCATGCTGCAGCTGTTGTGGCCGGTGGTGGTCGCCGCCACCCATGCGGTCGGCCCGCGGCTGAAGGCCGCCCAGCTCGAACGCGCGCACCGCGCCCTGACCTCCGCCGGCCAGGACTTCGTGCTCACGCCCGAGGAGCTGTATGGCACGCGCATCGTCTCGGCCGGCGCGGTGGCGCTGTTCCTTGGGCTGGTGGTGGTGCTGCTGGGCAAGGCCAGCGTTGGCGCGCTGTTCTTCTGCCTGCTGTTCGGCCTGCCGCTGGGCTGGATGTATCCCACGCTGTGGCTGGGCGAGCGCCGCAAGGTCCGTACCAAGTACGTGGTGCGCGACCTGCCGGTGTTCCTGGACTTCATCACCATGGGCGTGGAGGCAGGCCTGAACATCTCCGGCTCGATCGAGCAGTCGGTGCAGCGTGGTCCGCCCGGCCCGCTGTCGCAGGAATTCTCGCGCATGCTGCGCGACATGCGTGCCGGTCTGCCGCGTGCCGAGTCGCTGCGGCGCATGGCCGACCGCATGGACATCTCGCAGGTCACCAGCTTCACCAGCTCGCTGATCCAGGCCGACAAGGTCGGCGCCAACCTCAGCGACACCCTGCGCGCACAGGCCAACCAGCGCCGCGAAGAGCGCTTCCTGCGCGCCGAGAAGCTCGCGCTGGAAGCACCGGTGAAGATGATGCTGCCCCTGGTGATGTTCTTCTTCCCGCTGATCTTCGTGGTGCTGGCGTACTTCATCTACCTGCAGATGAAACAGCAGGGGATCCTGTGAAGACCCTGGCCCTGTATCGCGGCACGGATTGCCTGGTACCGCAGGTGCTGCACGCGCGTGCCTGGTACCGGCGCCTGTTCGGCCTGCTGGTGCTGCCGCGCCTGCGCAAGGGCCAAGGCCTGTTGATCGAACCCTGTGCCAGCGTGCACACGCTGGGCATGCGCTACCCGCTGGACCTGCTGTTCCTGTCCCGTGACGGCCAGGTGCTGGGTTGGCGCGAGTCCGTGGCGCCCTGGCGCGCGGCCTCGCAACGCGGCGCGCGCAGCACACTGGAACTGCCCGCCGGTACGCTTGCCGCGTTCTCGCTGCGCGTGGGCGAGCAACTGCATTGGCACCCAGTTCCCGACGCTGCCCCGGTCCCCGCGGCCGATGGAGGCCTGCAATGAAACCCCTGCGCACCCCACCCCGCCGCCAGTCCGGGCAATCGCTGGTCGAGTTCTGCATCGTCGTGCCGGCATTCCTGTTCCTGATCCTGGTGACCTTCCAGCTGGTGCTGATCTACCGCGCCAAGACCACCCTGGATTACGCCGCCTTCCAGGCCGCGCGTGCCGGAGCCGTGAACGGCGTGGACCATGCCAAGATGCGCAACGCCCTGGCCTTCGGCCTGACCCCGCTGCTGGCCACCTCACCGGACGCAGCGGGTGTCGCCCGCGCCCGCGCCAGCGCCGAGCTGGAGACCCGCCTGTTCGCCGACATCGAGGTCATCGCGCCGACCCGCGCGGCCTTCAACGAATTCCGCGAGCGACAGTACGACGGCCGCTACGCGCTACCCAACGACAGCCTGGCGTTCCGCGACAACCGCGTGGGCGGCAGCCAGGTCAACGTGCAGGATGCCAACCTGCTCAAGATCAGGGTGACCTACAAGCTGCCACTGATCGTGCCGTTCGCCGACCGTGTCATCGCCGGCCTCTCCTCGCTGCTGACCGAAGGCGAGAGTTACCACCCGGCCTCGATGCTGATCGAGGAACCGGTCAGCGGCCACCGCCGCCTGCCGATCGAGTCCTACGCCGTGGTCCGCATGCAGACGCCCATCTATGACAGCAGCCGCCTTGCGCGTTGATCGTCGCGCCGTGTGGACGGCACTGCTGGCCGTGTCCGCGGCCGGTATCGCGCAGGCACAGCCGCAAGGCATGCAGGCACGCATCGAGGCGACCGTCGAGGGCTACGGCAACCTGGCGCCCCGCGGCACCGACAAGCCGATCCGGCTGACCCTGCGCACCGCCGCCGAAGGCATGCGCGCCGACTTCCATTTCGATACCGGCGGCTCGGACGTCTACCTGCTCAAGCGCAACGACGAACCGCGTGCATGGTGGATCAGCGCGCAGGGGCGTTACATGATCCCGGCCAACGACGCCAGCGGCCCGTACTGGTATGACGTGCAACGGCCCTGCGACAACGTGCAGGGCCGTTGCACACCGGCACAGGGCCAGTTCATCGCCGGGCGCCTGGCCAAGGGCGTGAACTATGACCACGCCCGCCATGGGCCCGACGGCACCACCCGTGGCACCTTGTGGATAGACAGCGAGACCGGGCTGCTGCTGGCCTACCGCGGCACCCACGGAAACCGTCAGGACAGCCGCAGCTTCCGTGCCTCGCGGGTGGATTACGAACCGCTCGACGCAGCGGCGTTCGCCAAACCCACGACATTGCACGTCCCCAAGGGCATGACCGACTGAGGCGACCGCCGGCCCACGCGCCTGCCGACTCACTATGATGGGGCCCACTCCCCTGGTTCGAACGGTGTTTCCCGCAGATGCGTATCCTGATCCTTGGCGCCGGTGGCACCGGCGGTTACTTCGGCGGCCGCCTGGCGCAGGCCGGCGTTGATGTCACCTTCCTGGTGCGGGCCAACCGCGCCGCGCAGCTCGACCGCGATGGCCTGGTGATCCGTAGCCCGTTGGGCGATGCGGCGTTCCCGGTCGCGCACGTCACCGCCGAGGCGTTGCCGGAACTGGCGCGGCAGCGCCCCTTCGACCTGGTCATCCTGAGCTGCAAGGCCTACGACCTGGACAGCTCGATCGATGCCATCGCGCCGGCGGTGGGCCCGGCGACCACGGTGCTGCCGATCCTCAATGGCCTGCGCCACTACGCGGCGCTGGACGCGCGCTTCGGCCGCGACCGGGTGCTGGGCGGGTTGTGCTTCATCAGCGCCACCAAGGCCGGGGACGGCGCAGTGCTGCACCTGGACAAGCCGGCCAAGCTGACCTTCGGCGAGCGTGATGGCGGTGCCGCCAGTGCGCGCGTCGCGGCATTGGCCGCGGCCTGCGCCCAGGCCGGCATCGACCATGTCGCCTCCGAGGACATCGCACGCGAGCAATGGGTGAAGTACACCTTCCTGGCCACGCTGGCGGCCGGCACCTGCCTGATGCGTGGGGACGTCGGCAGCATCGTCGCCACCGACCACGGCACCGCATTGATGCAGGCGCTGTACGCCGAATGCCTGGCGGTGGCCGCGCACGCCGACCAGCCAATCCCGTCGGTCGCCCAGCAGATCGCGCTGGGGGCGGTGACCAAGGCCGGCTCGCCGATCAAGGCCTCGATGCTGCGCGACCTGGAAGCCGGCCAGCGGGTGGAAGCGGCACACATCGTCGGCGACATGCTCGACCGCGCGTGCGCCGCCGGGCAGGCCGCCCCGCTCCTGCAGGCCGCCTACTGCCACCTGCAGGTCTACCAGGCGCAGCGCGGCGATTGAGCCGCGTGCTCAGCCCGGCAGGCGGAAGAACGCGCGCGTAGCCGCGGTGGCGTTGGCGGCGGTGACGGCCACGTCCTCGCCACGGTCGCGCGCCAGCTCCTGGACGATGTGCGACAGGAACGCCGGCTCGTTGCGGCGGTCCTTGGGCATCGGCTTGAGCGTGCGCGGCAGCAAGTAGGGCGCGTCGGTCTCGATCATCAGCCGCTCGGCCGGGATGTGCTTGACCAGCTCGCGCAGGTGCGCGCCGCGACGTTCATCGCACAGCCAACCGGTGATGCCGATGTAGTAGTCGCGGTCCAGGTAATCGAACAGCTCGCCGCGCTCGGCGGTGAAACAGTGCACCACCGCCGGACCAAGCTGGCCGTCGAAGTTCTTCATCATCGCGATGAAGTCATCGTGGGCGTCACGCTGGTGCAGGAACAGCGGCTTGGCGGTGTCCACGGCGATCTGCAACTGGCGTTCGAAGGCCTTGCGCTGCGCCGGGCGCGGCGAGAAATCGCGGTTGTAGTCCAGCCCGCACTCGCCCACCGCCACCACTTCCGGGTGCACGTGCAGCGCGCGCATCTCCGCATCGCACTCATCGGTGTATTCACTGGCATGGTGCGGGTGCACGCCGGCGGTGGCGTACAGGAAGCCGGGGTGGCGCCGCGCCAGTTCCAGTGCCTGCGGTGAATGCTCGCGGCTGGCGCCGGTGACCACCATCTGCACCACGCCGGCGGCGCGGGCGCGCTCCAGTACCGCGTCCAGGTCGCGTTCGAAGGAGTCGTGGGTGAGGTTGGCGCCGATGTCGATCAGTTGCATGGAGCGGGAACCGGAAAGCAGTGAAGGAGGCCATTGTAGTCGTTGTGCCGGGAGCGCTAGCGGCGTGCGACTTACCCCTCCCCAGCTCTCCCCTTCGCTACGCGAAAGGGAGGGGGCCAAGCGCTGCCTGCGGCGATCTGTCCAGGTGCGAAAGACCGCCCTCTCCCTTGCGTAGCAGGGGAGGGCTGGGGAGGGGTAAGCCTTCCAGCACCGCTGGCCGCATGGTCCCGCACCACCAGCCTTCTACAATGCACGCATGGCATCCGAATTCCCCATTTCCCCCCTGCTTCCGCAGATCCTCCAGCAGCTGGCCACCCGGCCGCGGCTGGTGCTGGAGGCCCCGCCCGGCGCCGGCAAGACCACCCAGGTGCCGCTGGCTCTGCTGGACGCGCCATGGCTGGCCGGCCGCAGGATCATCATGCTCGAACCACGTCGCGTGGCCGCGCGCAGCGCCGCGCTGTTCATGGCGCGCCAGCTCGGTGAGCCGGTTGGCGAAACCGTCGGCTACCGCATCCGCTTCGAGAACAAGGTCTCCGCGCGCACCCGCATCGAGGTTGTCACCGAAGGCATCCTGACCCGCATGCTGCAGGACGACCCCCTGCTGGAAGGCGTGGGCGCGTTGCTGTTCGACGAATTCCACGAACGCCACCTGACCGCCGACCTCGGCCTGGCGCTGGCGCTGGACGTGCAAAGCCAACTGCGCGAAGACCTGCGCATTGTGGTGATGTCGGCCACGCTCGATGGCGAGCGCCTGGCCGATTTCCTGGATGCGCCGCGCCTGTCCAGCGAAGGCCGCAGCCATCCGGTCGAGGTCAGCCACTTCCCGGCCCGCCGCGATGAAGCGCTGGAAGCACAGGCCCGCCGCGCGGCGGAACAGGCGTTGGCCGAGCATCCCGGCGACGTACTGGTGTTCCTGCCGGGGCAGCGCGAGATCGCCAGGGTGCAGGCCGCGCTGCAGGCGGCATTGACCGCTGCCGAGGCGGGCCGGAACGTCGATGTCCTCGCCCTGCACGGCGAGCTGCCGATCGAACAGCAATCACGCGTGCTGCAGCCCGATCCGGAGGGCCGCCGCCGCGTGGTGCTGGCCACCAACGTCGCCGAGTCGTCGGTCACCCTGCCCGGCGTGCGCGTGGTGATCGATGCCGGGTTGGCGCGTGAGCCGCGCTACGATCCCAACAGCGGCTTCTCGCGGCTGGATGCGATGGCCATCTCGCAGGCCTCGGCCGACCAGCGCGCCGGCCGCGCCGGCCGTGTCGCCGCTGGCTGGACATGGCGGCTGTGGCCGCAATCGCAACGGCTGGAGCCGCAGCGGCGCCCGGAGATGGCGCAGGTGGAACTAGCCGCGCTGGCGCTGGAGCTGGCCGCGTGGGGCAGCGACGACCTGCGCTTCGTCGACCCGCCGCCGGCCGGTGCACTGGCCGCCGCGCGCGAGCTGCTGCAGCGGCTGGGTGCGTTGAGCGTGGGCAACACCCTCACCGCGCTGGGCAAGCGCATGCTCGGCCTGGGCACGCACCCGCGCATGGCCGCGATGCTGCTGTCGGCCAGGAATCCGCGCGAGCAAGCGCTGGCCGCCGACCTGGCCGCATTGCTGGAAGCACGCGACCCGTTGCGCCAAGGCGGCGATGCACTGGCCGCCCGTTGGCGTGCGCTGGCGGCCTTCCGCGCCGGCCGCGCACCGCACGATGCCAGCCGCAGCGCGCTGGCCGCGATCGATGCGGCTTCGAAACAATGGCGGCGGCGCCTGCGTTGCGACGCCACGCCACCCGGCAACATCGAGGCACATGAGCTCGGCGACCTGCTCGCCCATGCCTTCCCCGACCGCATCGCCGTGCAGCACCCCAGCGATCCCCTTCGTTACCAGCTGGCCAATGGCCGCAGCGCGCGCCAGTTCGATCACAGCGACCTGCGCGGCGAGCCATGGCTGGTCATCAGCGAACTGCGCCATGACCCGCGTGATGCGCTGATCCTGCGTGCGGCCCCGGTCGATGAAACGCGCCTGCGCACCGACTTCCCCGAACGCTTCCGGCAGCAGGACGTGGTGCGCTGGAACGCCGCCAAGCGTGCGCTGGAAGCGCGCCGCGAAAGCAGCTTCGAACGCATCGTGCTGGACAGCCGCCCGGCCGGCCGCGTGGACCCGGCGCATGCCGCGCGCGCACTCACCGATGCGGTGCGCGAACTGGGGCTCGACGCGCTGCCGTGGACCGAGAACCTGCAGCAATGGCGCGCACGGGTGATGGGCCTGCGCGCGTGGATGCCCGAACTCGCCCTGCCCGACCTGGCCGACGCCGCGTTGCTGGAAACGCTGGAGGACTGGCTGCTGCCGGCCTTCAACGGCAAGACCCGGCTGGACGCGCTCACCGAGGAGGAACTGGGCGAGGCCCTGAAATCCGGCATCGACTGGAACACCCGGCAGCAGGTGGACCGCCATGCCCCGGTGCGCATCAGCGTGCCCTCGGGCATGGACCGCCGCATCGACTATGCACTGGACGACGACGGCATCAACCCGCGTCCGCCGGTGCTGGCGGTGAAACTGCAGGAACTGTTCGGCCTGGCCGACACGCCGCGCATCGCCGATGGCCGCGTGCCGTTGCTGCTGCACCTGCTTTCGCCCGGCGGCAAGCCGCTGCAGGTAACCGGTGACCTGAAGAACTTCTGGCAGAACACCTATGCCGAGGTGAAGAAGGAAATGAAGGGCCGCTACCCACGTCACCCGTGGCCGGATGACCCGTGGAGCGCGACCGCCACGCATCGGGCCAAGCCGCGCGGGACGTGAGGCCGGGCGGGCGCCGGGAGCGGCAGCCCTCCCTTTGGCGTGGCCAAGGTGAGGGCGGGGAGGGTGCCGTCCGCGCCACCAACACCCAAGCGTGAACGCACACGTTTCATCCCGCGCTCAGCCCCGCGCTTTCCGGCTAACATCCCCTACACGCCCGTGCAGCGAAACTGGGCGTCTGATCCTCGCAAACAAGGAGCCCCCACATGAGCAAGTTCAGCGATATCACCGGACCGGCCCTGGAGCGGGCAATGGAACTGGTCAACCATGCCGGCGGCAGCCTCAAGGGTGGCGGTGCCAATGCCGCCGAATGGCTGAAGGCCGGTGCCGCCATCGGCGCCCTGAAGACCGGTGGTCGTACCGTCAGCCGCGTCGCCCGCCGCAACCCGACCGCCACCGTGGCGGTGGCCGCCGTGGGCCTGGGCCTGATCGGTTACATGCTGTACCGCAAGAACAAGCGTGACAACGAAGCCATCGAGGCCAAGTCGCGCCAGATCGCGCAGCGTCGTCGCCACGCGCACGCGGCCAGCGTCACCGACGAAACCAGCGACATCGGCAGCGATACCTGAGCCGCGGCGGCAACGCCGGCAGTTCCGCAGGAGCGCAGCAACGGCCGTCGGCCGTGCTGCGCTTCTTTCGTTTCAGCGTGCGCCCACTTCCCGCCACTGCCCCGGCTGCAGGTCCTCCAGCGCATACGGCCCCATCGCCGCACGCACCAGCCGCAAGGTGGGCAGGCCGACCGCCGCGGTCATGCGCCGTACCTGGCGGTTGCGGCCTTCGCGGATCGTGATGGCCAACCATGCATCGGGCACGGTCTTGCGGAAACGCACCGGCGGGTTGCGTTCCCACACGGCCGGTGCCTGTTCCATCCGCTGCACGCCGGCCGGCAACGTCGGCCCATCATTGAGCTGCACGCCGTCACGCAGCGCCTGCAGCCTGTCCTCGCTCGGCACGCCTTCCACCTGCACCCAGTAGGTCTTGGGCTGCTTGTGCTTCGGGTCGGTCAGGCGATGGGCCAGGTTGCCGTTGTCGGTGAGCAGCAGCAGGCCTTCGCTGTCGTAGTCCAGCCGGCCGGCCGCGTACACGTTGGCCGGCAGGCCGAACCCGGCCAGCGTCGCGCGCGGCGGCTGGCTGCGGTCGGTGAACTGGCACAGCACGTTGAAGGGCTTGTTGAAGGCGATAAGCATGGAAACGGCGGGCGACGGGCGGGACGCCATTGTCCCATCCCCGCCGCGCGACGCTAGCGCGGCGTGCGCCGGCGCCCGGCCACCGTCCGCCGCAGCACCGCGGCAAGCTGCGCCGCCGCCCCCTCCATCTCCGCCACCGTGTAAGCGGCGAAGCCGAGCAGGAAGCCGGCCTGCGGCGTGCGCGTGGCATGCAGGGCGCTCAGCCCCTGCAGCGCGACGCCCGCCCGGCGCGCGCCATCCAGCACCGCCTGCTCGTCGATGCCGGGCCGGAGCAGGCAGGGCAGCTGCATGCCGCCCGCCGGCACCTGTGGCACCAGGTAGTCGGACAACTGCGTGCGTACCAGGTGCAGCAGTGCATCGCGCCGCTGCACGTAGAGATGGCGCATCGCCCGCACGTGCGCGCCGAAGTGGCCCGCCTCCATGAAGCGCGCCAGCGTCAGCTGGGTGAGCGTGGGGCTGTGCCCGTCCATCAGGCTGCGCGCCACCGTCATCGGTTCCACCAACGCCGGCGGCAGCACCAGGTAGCCGATGCGCAGGCCGGGGAACAGCGACTTGGTGAACGTACCGATGTAGAGCGTGCGCTCGTGCGGGTCCAGCCCCTGCACGCACGCGGTGGGCTTGCCGGCGTAATGGAACTCGCTGTCGTAGTCGTCCTCGATGATCCAGGCATCGTTGCGCTCGGCCCAGTGCACCAGCGCCAGCCGGCGGTCCAGCGCCAGCGTCGCCCCGGTCGGGAACTGGTGCGATGGCGTGAGGAACACCGCCCGTGCACCCGCCGCCAACTGCGGCAGCCGCTCCACCTGCATGCCCTCGGCATCGACCGGCACCGGCACCGGCCGCAGCCCCGCCGCATCGAAGGCACGCGCCGCGCCGTGGTACATCGGATCCTCGACCAGGATGCGCTCACCGGCATCGAGCAGCACGTTGGCACACAGCGCCAGCGCCTGCTGCGAGCTGGTCAGCACCAGCACCCGTTCCGGCGTGGCGTGGCCACCACGTTCGAGGTTGATGTAGTCGGCGATCGCCCGGCGCAATGCTTCCACGCCCTGCGCCGGGCTGTGCGCCAGCACCGCGCTGCCCTGCGCGCGGATCACCTCGCGCTGCAGGCGTTCCCAGGTCTGCAAGGGGAAGTTCCGTGTCTCCGGCACGCCGGGCGCGAAGGCATGCTGCGTGGCGCCGGTGACCCCGCCGGTGGCGCGCAGCGCCTGGCCGCGCGTGCTCAGCCGCACGGCCTGCCGCGGCGCGTGGCCACGTCGTTGCGCCTTGCCGCCGGCAAATGGCCGGGCACGCTGCGACACCCGACTGCCGCTGCCCACCTGGCGTTCGATGAAGCCCTCGGCATGCAACTGGCGGTAGGCCGCCTCGACCGTATCGCGGGATACCCCCAGCGACTGCGCCAACGGGCGCGTGGCCGGCAAGGGGCGGCCCACTTCCAGCGCACCGTCCAGGATCAGCTGGCGGATCGCCCGCTGGATACGGGCATGCAGCGCCAGCCCGGCATGGGCGGGGTCGCCGATGCCGGCCTTCACCGACTCCAGTTGCGCGTGCCTGAACATCGCCGTGGGGTCTCCCGGGTTGCCGCAATGGTCTGCCCAGCAGGCCATAAGTGGAGGGGCGCAACATGCCATTGCCCGCCTACAAAGACAACCTGCCTTCGTCCCCGGATGCCGGATGTCCCCGCCACCTTCCTCCCCTCCCGTTCCTTCCCCGGCACTGCGTGCGGCCGACCTGCTGCATCCGACCATCGCGGCGCTGGTGTCGGTCATCGTCAATTACGGCGGCACCTTCGTGCTGGTGTTCCAGGCCGCGCGCGTGGCCGGGCTGGGCCCGGAACTGACCGCCTCCTGGGTGTGGTCGGTGTCCATCGGCGTGGGGCTGACCGGCATCGCGCTGAGCGTGTGGGCGCGCGCGCCGATCATCACCGCCTGGTCCACCCCCGCCGCCGCCTTCCTGGTCACCGCACTGGCCGGCGTCTCCTACCCGGAAGCCATTGGCGCCTACCTGGCATCGGCCGCCGCGTTCGTGCTGCTGGGCCTGTCCGGCGGCTTCGAGAAGGTAGTGCGCTGGATACCGCCAGGCATCGCGGCCGCGTTGCTGGCCGGCATCCTGCTGCCGTTCGGCATCGGTGCCTTCGCTGGCATCAACATCGACCCGCTGCTGGCCGGCGTGCTGGTCCTCGCCTACCTGGTGCTGAAACGGATCAGCGCGCGCTATGCGGTGGTGGGCATCCTGCTGCTCGGCATCGCGCTGCTGGTCGCGCAGGGCCGCATCGACCTGGCGGCGCTGGAGCTGAAGATCGCCACCCCGGTGTTCACCGCGCCGGCGTTCTCGATCAATGCCCTGCTCGGCGTGGCATTGCCACTGTTCCTGGTCACGCTCACCGGCCAGTACATGCCGGGCATGCTGGTACTGCGCAACGACGGCTACACGACCAGCGCCAACCCGATCGTCGCGGTCACCGGCCTGGGTTCGCTGCTGATGGCCCCGTTCGGTGCGCATGCCTTCAACGTGGCCGCGATCACCGCGGCCATCTGCACCGGCCGCCACGCGCACGAGGACCCGCGCAAGCGCTGGCTGGCCGGCGTCGCCGCGGGCGTGTTCTACGTGATCGTCGGGGTGTTCGGGCTGACCCTGGCGGCGTTGTTCATGGCCATCCCCGCCACCTTCATCAGCACCCTGGCCGGGCTGGCGCTGCTCGGCGCGATCGGCGGCAGCCTGGCCACCGCCATGGCCGATGCGCGCGGCCGCGAAGCAGCGCTGGTCACCTTCCTGGCCGCGGCGGCCAACATCCAGCTGTTCGGCATCGGCGGCGCGTTCTGGGGGCTGGTGATCGGCCTGCTCGCCCACCTGCTGCTCGATGCAGGCCTGCCACGCCGCCGCACGCGGCCCGCCGCCGGAACCGCCACGCACCACCAGCCCACCGCACCGGAGGCCCCCCATGTATGACCCCCACCTGCGCCTGGACCAGTTCGACCCCGAGCTCGCCCACGCCATCGAGAACGAGCGCCGTCGCCAGGAAGACCATGTCGAGCTGATCGCCTCGGAGAACTACGCCAGCCCGCTGGTGATGGCGATCCAGGATTCGGTGTTCACCAACAAATACGCCGAGGGCTACCCCGGCCGCCGCTACTACAGCGGCTGCGAACACGTGGACGTGGCCGAGCGGCTGGCCATCGAGCGCGCCTGCGCGCTGTTCCAGTGCGACCATGCCAACGTGCAACCGCACTCCGGTGCGCAGGCCAACGCCGCGGTGTTCCTGGCGCTGACCTCGCCCGGCGATACCGTGATGGGCATGAACCTGGCCCAGGGCGGCCACCTCACCCACGGCAACCCGGCCAACTTCTCCGGCCGGCACTACCGCATCGTGCCCTACGGGCTGGACCCGGCCACCGGCCTGATCGACTACGACGCGATGGAGCGCATCGCACTGGAAACCCGGCCCAAGGTGCTGATCGGCGGCTTCTCCGCCTATTCCCGGCACAAGGACTGGGCGCGCATGCGCGCCATCGCCGACAAGGTCGGGGCGTGGTTCTGGGTGGACATGGCCCACGTCGCCGGGCTGGTGGCCGCCGGCCTGTACCCGGACCCACTGCCGCATGCGCACGTGGTCACCACCACCACGCACAAGACCCTGCGTGGCCCGCGTGGCGGCCTGATCCTCTCGCGCGGTCAGGACGCGGCGTTCAACCGCCGGCTCGACGCCGGCGTGTTCCCGGGCATCCAGGGCGGCCCGCTGATGCACGTGGTGGCGGCCAAGGCGGTGGCATTGAAGGAAGCCCTGCAACCGGGCTTCCGTGACTACCAGCAGCAGGTGCTACGCAACGCGCGTGCGATGGCGGCGGTCATCCAGGCCAGTGGCTTCCCGCTGGTCTCCGGCGGCACCGACAACCACCTGATGCTGCTGGACCTGTCATCGCGCCCGTACACCGGCAAGCAGGCCGACCAGGCGCTGGCGCGCGCCCACATCACCACCAACAAGAACACGGTGCCGAACGACCCGCGTCCGCCGCTGGTCACCTCCGGCATCCGCCTCGGCACGCCGGCGGTCACCACGCGCGGCTTCGGCGTGCTCGAGTGCGAACTGCTCGCGCACTGGCTATGCGATGTGCTCGAGGCACTGGCGCAGGACGAGCACGCGCAGCGCCGCGTCAGCGAACGCGTCGCGCGCCAGGTCACCGAGCTGTGCCGGCACCATCCGGTGTATCGCCGCGCCACCACCGGCTGAAACGACGGCGGGAGGCGCAGGCATCCTGCGCCTCCCGCCTGCTGCATGCCGCTTGCCGTGCTTCAGGGCTTCACGAAACGCAGCGTCATCCGGTCGCTCTCGCCGATGGCGGTGTACTTGCCGGCATCGGCGGCGGCGTGGTTGTTGGACGGCGGCAACGTCCACACGCCGTTGGGATGGTCCTTGGTGTCGCGCGGGTTGGCATTGACCTCGCTGCTGGCATCGAGCTTGAAGCCCGCCGCCTCGGCCATGGCGATCACCTGTGCCTGCCCCACGTAACCGCTCTTGTCCTCGGCCGGCACGTCGGCCTTGGCGCGGTGCTCGACCACGCCCAGCGTGCCACCGGGCTTGAGCACGGCGAAGAACGCGCCGAACATGCCCTCGGCCTGGCCGCTGGAGCGCCAGTTGTGCACGTTGCGGAAGGTCAGCACCAGGTCGGCCGAGTTCGGCGCGCCCAGCACCGGTGCGGCCGGGTCATAGGCCACTTCAACGGCCTTGTCGAACAGCGCCGGCGACTCGCTGAACTTCTTCGCCAACCCGTCGCGCAAGCGCTGCTGGTAGTCGCGCCCGCCACCGGCCGGCAGCGCCGCCGGGTCCACGACGGCAGCCACGTACTTGCCGCCATCGCGCAGGTAGGGCGCCAGGATCTCCGAATACCAGCCGCCGCCCGGGGTGATCTCCACCACCGTCTGGCCCGGCTGCAGGCCGAAGAATGCCAGCGTCTGCGCCGGGTGCCGGTAGACGTCGCGGGCCACGTTGGCCGGCGTGCGCGTGCTGGCATCCACGGCGGCCTGCAGCGAAGCCGGCACCTGGACCTGCGCGCTCGCGGCGGCACTGTCCCTGGCTTCCACCGCGACACTGGACAGCAGTGCGCTCACGCCCAGCAGACAGGCACACAACAACGGGGTTGGCTTGTTCATCACGGACTCCGGCAAGGGGTGTGGCGCGAGCCTAGCACGCGCGCATTTGCATCGATGCACGCCCGGATGTTCACAATGCGTTAGCGCGTGGCCGTGCCGCGGAACGCAGTTTTCAATCCGTTGCCACGGAACCGGAACGTTCAGCCGTTATGCTGCAAGGCTCGGAGAAAAATCAGGGAGATACGCATGCCCCAGTACCGCGAACTCGGCCGTTCCGGCCTGCAGGTCGGCCCCATCGCCTTTGGCGGCAATGTCTTTGGCTGGAGCGCCGACGAGAAGACCTCCTTCGCGCTGCTCGATGCCTTCGTCGAGGCCGGCTTCAACCTGGTCGATACCGCCGACGTCTATCCGGCCTGGGTGCCGGGCAACCGTGGCGGCGAGTCGGAAACCATCATCGGCCGCTGGCTGCAGCGCAGCGGCAAGCGTGACAAGGTGGTCATCGCCACCAAGGTGGCCAAGTGGGCCGAGCACCCGGGCCTGTCGGCGGACAACATCAACGCCGCGGTCGAGGACTCGCTGCGCCGCCTGCAGACCGACGTGATCGACCTGTACCAGGCACACGAAGACGACGATGCGGTGCCGCTGGAGGAAACCCTGGGCGCGTTCGCGCGGCTGATCCAGGCCGGCAAGGTACGCGCCATTGGTGCATCCAACTACAGCGCCACGCGCCTGCGCGATGCACTGAAGGTGTCGGCCGACTACAACCTGCCGCGTTACGAGACGCTGCAGCCGGAGTACAACCTGTACGACCGCGCCGGCTACGAGGCCGAACTGGAACCGCTGGCGCGCGAGCAGTCGCTGGGCGTGATCAGTTACTACTCGCTGGCCAGCGGCTTCCTCAGCGGCAAGTACCGCAGCGCCGACGACGCCGCCAAGAGCAGCGCGCGGGGTGCCAAGGTGGTGCAGCAGTACGTCAACCCGCGCGGGCTGCGCATCCTGGCCGCGCTCGATGACCTGGCCGCCCGGCACAAGGCCACGCCGGCGCAGGTCGCGCTGGCCTGGCTGATCGCCCGCCCCGGCATCACCGCCCCGATCGTCAGTGCCACCGGCGTGGAGCAACTGCACGACGTGCTCGCCGCCGCGCGGCTGGCATTGTCGGCGCAGGAAATCACCCAGCTGGACCAGGCCAGCGCCGAACACACCTGAATGCGCAGGGCATTGGACGCCAGGGAGGGCGCCCAGTAGGATCGGCGGCACAGGGGGTAGACCGCGAATGGAGTCCTACCCATGAAGACCACATCCGCAGCCCAACGCGATTTCAACCGTGACGCCGAACTGGCCTACTGGCGCGGCGTGCACGCCATCGGCCGGCTGGGCCAACATGATTTCGACCATTACCAGCGCCTGCTGGAGATGGGTTACGACGTCTACCAGGCCTATCCGCGCGCCAACGAAGAGCAGCTCTACAAGGTGCTGCAGGACAGCTACCACCGCCACCAGCCGGCCCTGGCCGTGCCGTGGGACGAAGCCCGCTGGCTGGTCAGGCACGCCTGGCACCACGCGCAGCTGCACTGAACCGGTAGCGCCGGGCCATGCCCCGGCGCAGCCTGGCTGCGCGCTACCGGGCGCGGGTCATTGGGCGAACGGGGCGGTGCTGATCGCCTGCGCCAGGTGGTCCAGAAACGAGGTGATCCGCGCCGACACCGCGGTGTTGCGGTAGTACACCGCGTGGATGGGCTGGCCGATGCCCAGGTTCTGCCGGGGCAGCACCTCCACCAGCGTGCCCGCGTCACGGTCACGCTCGGTCATGAAATCGGACAGGCAGACGATGCCCGCGCCTTCCAGTGCCAGACGCCGCAGCGTTTCGCCGCTGGAGACCGCCAGCACCGGGCGCACGTGCAGCGGCCCGCCGTCAGCGCCGCGCACCGGCCAGTAATTGAGTGAATCCGGTTCGTTGAAGCCCAGCAGCGCGTGGGTTTCCAGCTGCGCCACGCTGCGCGGGGTACCGTGCTGCTGCAGGTAGGCCGGGCTGGCCAGCACGCGCAGCCGGCTGTGCGCCAACGGCCGCGCGTGCAGGGTGGAATCGGCCAGCGGGCCGATGCGGATGGCCACGTCGGTACGCCGTTCCAGCAGGTCGATGTAGCGCTCGCTGCTGTTGAGTTCCAGCGCGACCTCCGGGTAGCGCGCACGGTAGCTGGCCACCAGCGGTGCGATCACGTGCAGCACGAACGGCATCGCCGCATCCACCCGCAACCTGCCCGAAGGACGCTCGCGGCGCGCCGCGATCAGCTCCTCGGCCGCCTCCACCGAGGCGACGATGGCGCGGCACTGCGCCAGGAACGCCTCGCCTTCCTCGGTCAGGTGCAGGCGCCGGGTGGTGCGGGTCAGCAGCGTGGTGCCCAGCTTTTCCTCCAGCCGTGCCAGCGCCCGGCTCACCCCGGAGGTGGTCTGGTCCAGCTGCTCGGCCGCGGCGGTGATCGAACCGGCGTCGATCACCGCGATGAAGGCCTGCATCTCATCAAGGGTGGTTTTCACGAGGAATGCGGCCAGCCGGGATAATTATTGACTCTAAATCAACAATCATTGCACCGGGAAGCGGTTTTTCCGCAACAGTGTGGCGCGCAGACTGCGCAGCCTCTTCCTCCACCGGTAATTCCCATGTCCCATGGTATTCCCCTCGCCCTGTGGGCGCTGACGCTGGGTGCCTTTGCCATCGGCACCACCGAGTTCGTCATCGTCGGGCTGATCCCGACCATCGCCGCCGACCTGCAGGTCAGCCTGCCCTCGGCCGGCCTGCTGGTGTCCCTGTATGCGCTGGGCGTGGCGATCGGCGCGCCGGTGCTCACCGCACTGACCGGCCGGGTGCCGCGCAAGACCCTGCTGGTCGCGCTGATGGCGCTGTTCACCGTCGGCAACCTGATCGCCTGGATGGCACCGGGCTACGGGCCGCTGATCGTGGCGCGGGTGCTGACCGGCCTGGCGCACGGCGTGTTCTTCTCGATCGGCTCGATCATCGCCACCTCGGTGGTGCCGAAGGAGAAGGCTGCCAGTGCCATCGCCATCATGTTCACCGGGCTGACCGTGGCACTGGTGATCGGCGTGCCGCTGGGCACCCTCATCGGCCAGCACCTGGGCTGGCGCGCGACCTTCCTGGCAGTGGCGGCACTGGGCGTGATCGCCCTGCTCGGCAGCCTGCTGCTGGTGCCCAACAACCTGCCGCGCAGCGCGCCGGCCACCTTCGGCCAGCAGTTCGCGGTGCTGGCGCAGCCGCGCCTGTTGCTGGTCTACGCGATGACCGCGCTGGGCTACGGCGGCACCTTCCTGTCGTTCACCTACCTGGCCTCGATCCTGCAGGAAGTCAGCGGCTTCTCGGCCAATGCCGTGAGCCTGGTGCTGCTGGTGTACGGCGTGTCGGTGGCGATCGGCAACCTGTGGGGCGGACGCCTGGCCGACCGGCTGGGGCCGATCCCCGCGCTCAAGCGCATCTTCGCGCTGCTGGCGCTGGTGCTGCTGGTGCTCACCTTCACCGCCTACAACCCCGTGCTGGTGCTGCTGACCGTGCTGGCGATGGGCGCGGTGGCATTCGGCAACGTGCCGGGGCTGCAGGTCTACGTGGTCAAGCAGGCACAGCGCTTCGTGCCGCAGGCCACCGACGTGGCCTCGGGCCTGAACATCGCCGCCTTCAACATCGGCATCGCCATCGGTGCCTCGCTGGGCGGGCTGGTGGTGGACCACGTCGGGCTGATGCACACGCCGTGGCTGGGTGCGCTGGTGGTGGTGGGCGCCTATGGCCTGACCGCGCTGAGCGGCCGCCTGGATCGCCGCGATGGCATCGATGCACGCGCCGACGGCATCGCCGCCGCCGCGCACTGAGTGACCGACTTTCCTTCGCGCTGCACGGCATCGCCGGCAGCACCCTATTCCTGGAGATTCCTGATGAACGTTCCTTCCATTGGCCTGGGTACCTACCGCCTCACCGGCCAGGTACTGATCGACTCGGTGCACAACGCACTGGAGCTGGGCTACCGCGCCTTCGACACCGCGCAGATCTACGACAACGAAGCCGACCTCGGCCAAGCCCTGGCCGCCGGCAAGGTGGCCCGCGAGGACCTGTTCCTGACCACCAAGATCTGGATCAGCAACTTCCACCACGACGCGCTGATCGCCAGCCTGCGCGAGAGCCTGCGCAAGCTCGGCACCGACCACGTCGACCTGGCGCTGATCCACTGGCCCTCGCCGAACGATGAGGTGCCGATGCGTGAGTTCCTCGGCGCATTGGCCGAAGCCAAGCAGCTGGGCCTGACCAAGGCGATCGGCGTCTCCAACTTCACCATCGACCTGACCCGCCAGGCCATCGACATCCTCGGTGCGCAGGCCATCGCCACCAACCAAGTCGAAGTGCACCCGTACCTGCAGAACCGTGCGTTGATCGCCTACCTGCGTGCGCAGGGCATCCACGTCACCGCGTTCATGAGCCTGGCCTACGGCGCGGTGCTGAAGGACCCGGTGATCCAGGCCATCGCCGACAAGCACGGCGCCACTACCGCGCAGGTCGCCTTGGCGTGGGCGTTGCAGCAGGGCTATGCGGTGATCCCGTCCTCCACCCGCCGCGAGAACCTGGCCAGCAACCTCAAGGCTGTGGCGCTGCAGCTGGATGCGGCGGACATGGCGCAGATCGCCACGCTGGACCGTGGCGAGCGCGTGGCCAACCCACAGGGCATCGCACCGCACTGGGATTGATGCCTGTTGGTGGTCCCGGGCCATGCCTGGCGTTGGGGTGCGGGTAAAGCAGAAGCGCCCCCTCCCCAGCCCTCCCCTGCTGCGCAAGGGAGGGGGCGGCTCCGCTAGATCGGTCGGATCGCCGCACATCCGCTTCTGTCCCCTCCCTTTGGCGCAGCCAAGGGGAGGGTTGGGGAGGGGTGCCGTTGCTGTTGACGAACACCGCTCGGCGTTACGCCGACAACCACGCCCGCAGCGCGGCGCTGACCTGCTCGGGCTTCTCCAGTGGCGCCAGATGCCCGCAGTCCTCGATCACCACCAGCGTGGCCTGCGGTATCAACGCCGCCATCTGCTCGCTGACCGCCAGCGGCGTGATCGCATCATTGCGTCCGCACACGATCAGCGCCGGGCCCTGCCAGGCGCGCAGCTCGGCGCTGCCATCCACGCGCGCGATGCGGCTCTGGCGCAGGAACACCTCCACGCCCAGCCGCGAGGTCATCTCGCGCACGGTACTGACCAGGGCCTGGTCCTGCAGGCGCGAGGCGTCGATGTAGCTGCGCATGAGCCTGCCGCCAAAGCCGTGGAACGTGCCGGGCAGGCGCACGCTGTTCTGCTGCGCCACGCGCTGGGCCGCGCGTTCCGCGGAATCGGCCTTGTACGAGGTGTCCAGCAACGCCAGCCGCAGCACACGCCCGGGCGCAATGCGCAGGATTTCCTGGGCGACGTAGCCGCCCAGCGAGAAGCCGGCCAGCGCGAAGCGCTCCGGCGCCCTGGCCAAGACGTCCTCGGCGACGGCGCGCAGGTCGTCATGGCCAGTGAGGTCACCGACCTGGCAGTCGGCGATGTCGGCCAGGGCATCGAGCTGGGCACGCCAGAGCGTGGCATCGTTCAACAGGCCGGGGAGCAGCAGCAGCGGGGTTTGTTGTTCCATGGCGCTAGTGTGAACCGGCCATGGGCAATCGTGTGACAACGCGCGTCAGCGGCAGGGTGCTCCCGGCGATGCGTCAGCCTTCGTTGACCGGCAGCGTGACGTTCATGATGGTGGCATCGTCCGGGTCGGCCTTCACCTTGAAGCCCAGGCTCTGGCACATCGCCAGCATCGTGGTGTTCTCGCGCAGCACCTGGCCCTCGACCAGGTTCAGGCCCTGCCAGCGCGCGTACTCGATCATGATCTGCATCAGCTTCCAACCGATGCCGTGGCCCTTCAGGTCCGAGCGGATCAGGATGCCGTACTCGCCGCGGTTGTAGTCGGCATCGGCATGCAGGCGCACCGCACCGAGCATGTCGCCGCTCTTCGGGTCGATGGCGACCAGCGCGATCGAACGCGCATAGTCCAGCTGGGTCAGCCGGGCGATGAACTCATGGCTGAAATGCTTCACCGACTGGAAGAAGCGCAGCCGCAGGTCGTCGTCGGTCACCCGCGCGAAGAACGCGCGGAACAGCGCGTCGTCCTCCGGCCGCACCGGGCGGATGAAGGCCTTGCCGCCATCGGACAGCGCGATGGTGCGCTCCCACTCGGTGGGATACGGGAAGATCGCGAAGCGCGGATGGCCGCGGCCCTTGTGCAGGCGCTTGACCGGGGTGATGGCGATGCGCGCATCGAGCGCGATCACGCCATTGCGGTCGGCCAGCAGCGGGTTGAGGTCCAGCGTGCGCACCTCGGGGATGTCGGCGGCCAGCTGCGCCAGCTTGACCAGCACCAGCGCCACCGCGCGCTCGTCGGCGGCCGGCACGTCGCCGTAGGCCTTGAGGATGCGCGAGACGCGGGTGCGGCCGATCACTTCGTGGGCCAGGCGCAGGTCCAGCGGCGGCAGTGCCAGGGTCTTGTCGTCGATGACTTCCACCGCAGTACCGCCGCGGCCGAACACCACCACCGGGCCGAACACCGGGTCATCGGCGATGCCGGCGATCAGCTCGCGCGCCTTGGGCCGGGTCAGGCACGGCTGCACCATCACCCCGTCGATGCGCGCCTGCGGGCGCAGTTCGCGCGCACGCGCGAGGATGGCGGTGGCCGCGGCCTGCACCGCCGGCAGCGTGCTCAGGTTCAGCCGCACGCCATCGACTTCGCTCTTGTGCGGGATGTCGGGCGAGAGGATCTTCACCGCCACGCTCATGCCCTTCTCCAGCATCGGCTGGGCCAGGTCCATCGCCTCGTGCGCGTCACGCGCGACCATCACTTCCAGCGAGGGAATGCCGTAGGCCTGCAGCAACGCATGGGTGGCCACCGGGTCCAGCCATTGCTGGCCGTTGGCCAGCGCCACGTCGACCAACCGGCGCGCGGCGGCGGCATCGACCACTAGGTCGGCCGGCAGGCTGGGCGGGGTTTCCATCAGCGCCGCCTGCGCCTGCCGGTACTTCACCAGGTGCTGGAAGCCGCGCACGGCCTCGGCCTCGCTGGGATAGGTCGGCACGCGCGCGGTGTTGAGGGTGACGGTGGCGTTCTCGTCGTTGCCCAGCCACACCGCGAACACCGGTTTGTCGCGCAGCTGCCGCGAGCGCAGCCCCAGCGTCTTGGTCAATGCCTGCGCGGCGTCGGCCGAGGAGGTGAAGGCCGTGGGGACGTTGATCACCAGCACCGCATCGTTGGCATCGTCGGACAGCAGCGCCTCGATCGCCGAGGCGTAACGCTCGCCGTCGGCATCGACCACGATGTCGACCGGGTTGTCGCGCGACCAGCCTTCGGGCAGCACCTTGTCCAGCTGCGCGATGGTGGCCGGCGACAGCTCCGCCAACGCCCCGCCCAAGGCCTGCAGCTGGTCCACCGCCAACCGGCCGACGCCGCCACCATTGCTCAGGATGGCCAGGCGACTGCCGGGGAAGGTCCCCAGCCGGCCCAGCGTCTCGGCCGCGGTGAACAGTTCGTCCAGCGCATTCACGCGTAGCAACCCGGCGCGATTGAAGGCTGCGCCATAGACCGCGTCGGAGGCGGCCAGCGCCTGCGAGTGGGTGCTGTTCTCCTCGTTGCTGGCCTTGGGCTGGCGGCCCGACTTGACCACCACCACCGGCTTGGCGCGCGCGGCCGCACGCGCGGCCGACATGAACTTGCGCGCGTCGCTGATCTGGTCGACGTAGAGCAGGATGGCGCGGGTGCGGTAGTCGGTGGCGAAGTAATCGAGCAGGTCACCGAAATCGACGTCCAGCGCATCGCCCAGCGACACCACCGCCGAAAAGCCGATCGAACGCGCCACGCCCCATTCCACCAGCGCGGCGGCGATCGCGCTGGATTCGGAGATCAGCGCCAGGTCGCCGGCCTGCGGTGTATGCGCGGCGATGCTGGCATTGAGCCGCGCATGCGGGGCAATCACGCCCAGGCAGTGCGGGCCGAGCACGCGCATGCCCTTGGGCCGTGCCGCGGCCTCGACCTGCGCGGCCAGCGAACCGGGACCCTTGCCGAGCCCGGCGGTGAGGATGATGGCCGCGGCCACGCCGCGTTCGGCGGCCTGCGCCACCACCTGCGGCACGATGCTGGCCGGCGCGGTGATCACCACCAGGTCCGGGATCCAGGGCAGGTCCTTGAGCCGCTTGACCGTGCGCATGCCATCGATCTCGGCATGGCGCGGATTCACCCAGCCGATCTGCCCGGCGAAGGCCGCCGCCTTGAGGTTGCGGATGACCGCGCGCCCGGCCGAGCGCTCGCGCGGACTGCCACCGACGACGGCCACCGAACGGGGACGGAACACGGTCTGCAGGTGGTAGGTGCTCATCACGGTGCCTGTTGCGGGTACCGGGCAAAGGTACACGGCCCGGAGGTGGTCTGGCTTGCTTTGGATCAAGTGCCGATGAGCGCCAGAGCACAGCCCTGCTGCGCTCTGGCGTGAAGCCCTGCCGGGCACGGCCCGGCACTACCGGCTACAGCAGCGTGCCGCCGAGGATCATCGCCGCGATGCTGAAATAGATGACCAGGCCGGTCACGTCCACCAGCGTGGCCACGAACGGCGCCGAGGCGCTGGCCGGGTCGAAGCCCAGCCGCTTGAGCACGAACGGCAGCATCGAGCCGGACAGCGAACCAAAGGTGACGATGCCCACCAGCGCGGCGCCGATGGTCACCGCCAGTAGCACCCAGTGCGCGCCGTAGTCATGCAGGCCGGCCAGCTGCCAGACGGTGATGCGTACGATCGCCAGCACCCCGAGGATGCCGCCCAGCACCATGCCGGTCGGCAGCTCGCGCAGCGCCACCCTCCACCAGTCGCGCAGGCGCAGCTCGCGCAGGGCCAGCGAACGGATCAGCAACGAGGTCGCCTGCGAGCCGGAATTGCCTCCGGAACTCATGATCAGCGGGATGAACAGGGTCAGCACCACCGCACGCGCCAGTTCATCCTCGTAGTGCTGCATGGCGCTGGCGGTCAGCATCTCGCCGACGAACAGCACGCTCAGCCAGCCGGCGCGCTTGCGCAGCATCTCGAAGAAGCCGATCTGCATGTACGGCTTGTCCAGCGCCTCCACGCCGCCGAACTTGTGCACGTCCTCGGTGGACTCGTCGATCAATGCATCCAGGATGTCGTCGACGGTGACGATGCCCAGCATCTGCAGCTGCGCATCGACCACCGGGATCGCCAGCAGGTCGTGCCGGCGGATCAGCTGCGCGACTTCCTCCTGGTCCAGCAGCGGGCCCACCGTGACCGGCGGGTTGACCTGGGCCACGTCCAGGATCGAATCCTCCGGCGCACCGGTGATCAACCGGCGCATGGTCACCACCTGCTGCAACTGGCGGGTGAGCGGGTCCAGCACGTAGATCGCGTACACGGTCTCGCGGCTGCGCTCGACCTGTCGGATGTGCTGCAGGGTCTGGGCCACGCTCCAGTCGGCCGGCACGCCGACGAACTCGGTGGTCATCAAGGCGCCGGCGGTGTTCGGCGGGTAGCTCAGCAGCAACTGGATCGACTGCCGCGCCTCCGGCGCCAGCAGCGGAATCAGCCGTGCACGCTCGGCGGCGTCCAGCTCGTGGACGATGTCGGTGGCGCGGTCGTCGGCCATCAGCCCGAGCAGGGCCGCGGCGCGGGCCGGCGGCAGCGCGGCGATCAGCTCGCCGGCATGCTGCAGCTCGGGGGCCTCCAGCAGCTTGACCGCGCGTGGCACCGGCAATGCGGCCAAGGTGTCGGCCGCCTGCGGCAGGCCCAGGGTGTTGAGGTATTCCACCGCATCGGCGGTGTTGAAGTCGGCAAGGGGTGCACTCAGGGTGGCCGCGTCGGCCACCGGGCGCAGGAGCTGCTTCTGGTTCATGTGGATTCGCCTGTATGCATTGCGATCACGCAACGCCAGCAACGGCGAATCACCCCACTCAGGCGTTCGTCACCGCTGGCGTCGATCGAGATCGACTTCTACTGTCGCTGGACATGGGTTGGACTCCGGAAAGGTGCTGCGGGCCTGCCGCAGCGGCGCGAGTCTGTGCCTGTTGGCCGCCCGGGTCAACCCCGCGCGCGGGTACCGGCGACAGTGCATTGCGCGCGCATTCCTTTTCGTTGACGGGGCAGCCCCCATAATGAACGCAGCGGCCGGCCCACCCGGGCGGCCGGCCCGGTCTTACCTCAAGGAGCTCCACTTCATGCATGGCGGCGGTCTCGAACTCGCGCTGGTACTGCTGCTGGCCGCAGTGGTGGCGGTGCCCATCTTCAAGAAGTTCGGACTCGGTGCCGTGCTGGGCTACCTTGCGGCCGGCGTGGTGCTGGGCCCGCACGTGCTGGGCTTCGTGCAGGACGCCGACCGCATCCTCAACGCCGCCGAGATCGGCGTGGTGATGCTGCTGTTCCTGATCGGCCTGGAGCTCTCGCCCTCGCGCCTGATGGTGATGCGCAAGCCGGTGTTCGGCGGCGGCACGGTGCAGGTGCTGCTCAGCGCCAGCGTGCTCGGCGGCCTGTTGCTGATGTACCACTTCCACTGGAAGAGCGCGCTGGTGGTCGGCACCGCGCTGGCGCTGTCCTCCACCGCGGTGGGCCTGCAGCTGTTGTCCGAGCACAAGGCGCTGAACAGCGACTATGGCCGCTTCGGCTTCGCCATCCTGCTGTTCCAGGACCTGATCGCGATCCCGTTGCTGGCGGCGATCCCGCTGCTGGGCGGGGTCAAGAACGAAACCCTCACCTGGCAGGACGCGGCCATCGCGCTGGGCGTGCTGGCGGCGGTGATCGTGCTGGGCCGGCCGGTGCTGCGGCGGTTGTTCGCGGTGGTGGCGCGCACGCGCATGCCCGAGGTATTCACCGCTACCGCCCTGCTGGTGGTGCTGGGCACCGCGTGGCTGATGACCGAAGCCGGCCTGAGCGCCAGCCTGGGGGCCTTCGTCGCCGGCGTGCTGCTGGCCGACTCGGAGTTCCGCCACGAGATCGAAGCGCAGATCGAGCCGTTCAAGGGCCTGCTGTTGGGCCTGTTCTTCATCGCCGTGGGCATGGGCATCGACCTGAAGCGGGTCGCCGCCGAACCGGAGGTGATCGCCGCCGGCGTGGCCATCCTTCTAGCGGTGAAGTTCTCGATCCTGGTGGGGCTGGGCCTGGCCGCGCGCATGTCGCTGCGCAGCGCCCTGATGCTGGGCAGCGTGCTGTGGCTGGGCGGTGAATTCGCCTTCGTGGTGTTCAACGAAGCCGAGCGCGCCCTGCTGCTGGGGCGCATCAACCATGACCGGCTGGTGGCCATCGTCAGCCTGTCGATGGCGATCACGCCGCTGCTGTTGCTGGCCCTGCAGCGCGTGCTGCAGCTCAAGCCGGCGCATGCCGCGCCCGAGCGGGCCCCGGACGAAACGCTCAAGGAGGCCGGCGCACAGCGCCCGCAGGTGATGATCGCCGGCATGGGCCGCTTCGGCCAGATCGTGGCGCGCCTGCTCACCGCCCAGCGCATTCCCTACGTGGCGCTGGAGGCCGACCCGGACACGGTGGAAGACATGCGCCGTTTCGGCAGCCAGCTGTACTACGGCGACCCGACCCGGCCGGAACTGTTGCGCTCGGCCGGTGCCGAGCACATCCGCGTGTTCGTGATGGCCATGGACGACCCGGACACCAACCTGCGCGCGGTGCGGCTGGTGCGGCGCCTGTACCCCGATGCCAAGATCCTGGCCCGCGCGCGCAACCGCCAGCATGCGTGGAAGCTGATGGACATGTCGGCCGAACCGTTCCGCGAGGTATTCGGCTCCAGCCTGGAAGCCAGCGAACGCGTGCTGACCGCACTGGGCATTCCGGCGCATGTGGCCCAGGCGCACGTGCAGCGCTTCCGCGAACACGACGAGCAACTGCTCAAGGCCCAGCACCTGGTCTACGACGACGAGGCCGCGGTGATGCAGACCTCGCGCGATGCGCGTGCCGACCTGATGCACCTGTTCGAGGCGGACGTGGAGGAAGCGGAGTTCAAGCGCGAGGGGAATGGGGAGTAGCGGCAACAGCTACCCCTCCCCGGCCCTCCCCTGCTGCGCAAGGGAGGGGGCAGGAGCAACGGCAACAGCTACCCCTCCCCAACCCTCCCCTTGCCCGCGGCAAAGGGAGGGGGCGGTTCTGCCTGAACGGTCAGATCGCGGCACGCCCGCTTCTGCCCCCTCCCTTGCGCAGCAAGGGAGGGTTGGGAGGGGTCCGCTCTTCACCGCGCAAACAAAAAGCCCGGCATCACGCCGGGCTTTTTGTTCAGTTCACCACGCGCCTCAGCCGCGATCGCGCAGGAACCGCGCCATCGACGAGACGCCCGGCACCGCCGGCTCGAACTCGCCGGCCACGTCGACGAAACCGCGCATGATCGCGATGTCGCGCGGGCTGCGGTTGATCGCATCGCGCATGTCCGGATCCGCGCCGGCACGCAGCAGGCGCTGCACCAGCAGGGGCAGGCCATGCAGCGCGGCCAGGTGCAGCGGGCCGAAGCCGCGCGGGTCGCGCACGTCCAGCGCCACGTCCTCGTCGAGCAGGCGCTCGACCGCGGCCAGCACCACGTGCTCGTCGCAGGCAGTGCCCGGTTCGGCGCGCGCACCCAACAGCAGCAACAGCGGCGTGACCGTGCCGGCCGAGGCCTGGTCCGGCTCGGCGCCGGCCAGCAGCAGCGTGTCCAGCAGGGCCAGCAGGCGGGTGCGGTCGCGCGAGGTGAAGCCATACAGCGCCGCGCAGTGCAGCGGCGCCAACTGCTGGTCGTCGCCGGCATGCACGTCGGCACCGGCGGTCAGCAGCCGCGCGACGATGTCCGGCAGGCCCAGCGCGGCGGCCAGCATCAGCACCGTCACGCCACCGGGCAGGCGATGTTCCAGCTTGGCACCGGCCGCCAGCAGCGCGGTCACGATGGCGGTCTGGCGCATGCTCACCGCCGCCGACAGCGGCGTCGCGCCACTGGCCGCGGCATGCTGCGGGTCGGCCCCGCGTGCCAGCAGCAGATCGACCACCGCCGCGTGGCCACCGCCGGCCGCACGCAGCAGGCCGGTGCAGCCCTGCGCATCGACGGCGTCGACCGCGAACCCCAGGTTGATCAGGCGGCGCACGGCATCGGCATCGCCGGCCATCGCCGCGGCCGGCACGTCGGCCTCGCGCAGCGCGCGCAGCGGCAAGGCCCAGCCGCGCCAGTCCAGCCAGTCGGCCAGGTCACGGCGGCCGCTGGACAGCGCCACGCCCAGCGGGGTCTGGCCATCGGCGGCACGTGCATCCGGCGAGGCACCCTGCAGCAGCAGCTGCTTCAGCGAGGCCTCGCGGGCCAGCGCGGTGGCCAGGTGCAGGGCGGTCATGCCGTGGCTGTCACGGGCTTCACGGTCCACGCCGTTGGCCAGCAGCCACAGCTGCAGCTTCAGCCAGCCCAGGCGCACGGCCAGGGACAGCGCCGGGTCACCGGCCGGCGACGCGCCGAACGGGTCGGCACCGCGTTCCAGCAGTTCCACGGCGAATTGTTCGGTGCCACGCGAGGCGTGGTCATGCTGCACGCAGGCCGCGAGCAGGCGGGTCAGGCCACCGCGACCGGCAGGCGAGACCCCGTGCCTGAGCAGCACCTGCAGGGTCGGTACCGCGTCCACGCCGCGCGAAAGCAACGCGAACATCGGCGTGTCGCCGCAGGCGTCGAGCACGTCCGGGCGCGCACCGGCACCCAGCAGCCAATCCACCACGCGCGGTTGCAGCACCAGCTCCGGGTCATGCAGCAGGCCGCCCAGTTCGTCGGCCGAACACAGCTTGGCCAGCGGCGCCATGCCGTCGACGTTGCCGAACACCAGCGCCTCGCGCAGCAGCGCCAACGGCGCGCGGTCGTTGAGCACCGGCGACACCTCGCCCTGGCTGGCGTCGCCGGATGCGGCGGCATCGCTGACCGCGGCCGGCAACGGGTAGCCGGGGTCCAGCAGCGAGACGATGCTCCAGCGGCCGGCGGCGGCGGCGTGGTCGATGGCACGACGTCCATCATTGCCGGCCACGTCTGCGGCAATGCCCAGGTCCAGCAGGCGCCGGACCAGCGCCGCGGACACGTGTTCGGCGCGGCAGGCCAACAGCACCGCGTTGCTGCCGTCGCCATCGACCGCATTGACGTCGGGCTGGTGGGCGAGCAGGCGTTCCAGCACCCCGGCATGGCCCTGCGAGGCCGCGTCCAGCCAGGGCGTGCGGCCGTTGGCATCACGCGGCTCGACGTTGGCGCCGGCGTTGAGCAGGGTTTCGACGATATCGACATGGCCGGCCAGCGCCGACTCGTGCAGCGCGCTGCGGCGCTGGCGGTCGCGCGCGTCCAGCCGCGCCTTGTGCTTGAGCAGCAGCTGCACGCCTGCCGGGTCGTCGTCATCGGTGGCCGCGGCGGCGACCAGCACCGGCACGCCATCGACCGGCTCGACCTTGGCACCGCGCTCCAGCAGGAACTTGGCCAGGCGCCAGTTACCGGACTGGCAGGCCACCGCCAGCGGGCTGTGGCCATCGTTGTTCAACGCGTCGATCTCGGCGGCGGCATCGCGCAGCAGCGCGGCCACGCCCGGGTCCGAGCTGCGCGCGGCATGGTGCAGCGGGGTGTTGCCCTCGGCATCGGTGGCGCGCGGGTCGGCGCCGTTGGCCAACAGCGTCATCACTGCCTCGGGACGGCCGTGCCAGCTGTCGCGGGTCGCCGCCAGCAACGGGGTCATGCCGCGATGGCTCTGGTTGACGCCGACGCCGCGGCTGATCAGTGCGCGCAGCAGGCGCAGGTCCGGCAGTACCGCGGCCAGCACCACCAGGCTGCGCTGGTCGCGCGACTCGGCCGGCGGCTCGGCGTGCGGGTCGGCACCGGCATCCAGCAGCTGCAGCGCGCGGTCGACGCGGCCGCCACGGGCGGCATCGAACAGCTGCGGGACCAGCTCGTCCTGCGCGATCGGTTCCAGCGGTGCCGGCGTGGCGGCGGCCTCGGCGAACAGCTCGACGTCGGTGCGCCGTTCCACCCGTGCCTCGGCCACGGCGGCCGGCGATGCGACCTGCATGGCCTGCAGCAGGTGGTGCAGCAGCGGTGCCAGCACCGCGCTGGCGATGGCCAGCGGCCAACGCAGGGAGGTCGGCAGCAGGCCCGGCCACGCCGGCGCGACGATGGCCGCGCACAGCGCCACCAGGATCGTGGCCGCGCCCAACCCCTGCCAGGAATCCAGGCCGCGCCCGGCCAGGGCGTTCCACTGCGTGCGCAGCGAGCTGTCCTCGCGCTCCATCGCGTGCCACAACGGCCAGGTGCGCCACAGCGCCAGCACCGCCACGCTGACCGCCACGCTCAGCGCCAGCACCGCGGCCAGGCTGCCGCTGTCATGCAGCGCCGCCAGCGGCCAGGACACCAGCACCGCGACCATCGCCGCGCCACCGGCCCACAGGCCGAGCAGGCCGGGCAGTTCACGCTTGAACAGGGCCAGCGACGGCGCCACGGTGCGGCTGCGCCGCCACCAGGACACCGCCAGCGCGTAGGCCGGCTGTGCCAGCACGCCGCACAGTGCCGCGGCCATGCCACCGAAGCCGGTGAGCAGGGTCAGCACCACACCGATCGCCAGGGCGATCGCGACCGCACGGGTACGCAGGGTTTCAGTCATCGCGGCCGTCGATGCGGGCGATCTTCACCGGTGCCAGCGGTTGCGGCGGGAGCTGCAGGTGGAAACCACGCTCGGCCAGGTTGGCGCGCACGAGCGCGGCATCGACCTGGGCCAGGCGACGTTCGGGGGTCAGGGCAACCTCGAGCACGAAGGTGTACGGGGCCAGCGTTGCGCCCAGCGAGGCCGGGATCGCATCGAAATCATCACGCTTGGCCAGGTAGACGTAGGTGTCCTGCTTGCGTTGGCTTTTATAGACGTAGGCTTGCATGCCAGCGGGCTTGGCCCTGCATGGGAAGCTAATGATTGTGTCGGAAATAGGGCGCTGTTGAAAGGCGTAATCCCTGAAACGTCGGGCATTTAGCGCAACCATTGCATTCATTTTCATCAAAACGACGTGCAGGTCGGCACCGTTCCCGGCCGCCGTCGTCAGCTCGTATCCGGGCGGGCGTCTATATACTCGCGCCCCGTTGATCCCCTGGAAGCCCGCGTGCCTATCGCTGCCACCCCGCCCATCGCTGCCCTGGACATCCTGGCCTACACCGCCACCACCGCGCTGGGCGCGGGCGGGGATGCACAACGCGAGGGGCTGCGTGAACGCCGCAGCGGGCTGCGCCGCAACGACTTCGGCAACGCGCCGCTGGACTGCTGGATCGGCCGCGTCGAGGGCGTGGAGGCCGTCGCCCTGCCCGCCCACCTGGCCGAGCTGGACTGCCGCAACAACGCGCTGGCCTGGCTGGCGCTGCAGCAGGACGGCCTGCTGGACGCCGTCGCGCAGGTCGTCGGGCGCCACGGTGCCGGGCGCGTGGCGGTGGTGATGGGTACCTCCACCGCCAGCATCGGGGCCACCGAGGACGCCTATGCGCGGCTGGTCGACGATGCCGACGGCACGCCCCGTTTCCCCGAGGACCTGCGCTACCGCCGGCGCATCCATACCCCGCACTCGCTGGGTGACTTCGTGCAGACCGCCACCGGCCTGCAGGGCCCCTGCGTCACCGTGGCCACGGCCTGTTCGTCCAGCGCCAAGGTGTTTGCCCAGGCCGCGCGCCTGATCGATGCCGGGCTGGCCGACGCCGCCCTGGTCGGTGGCGTGGACACCCTGTGCGGCAGCGTGCTGTTCGGCTTCAACGCCCTGCAGCTGGTCGCGCCGACGCCGTGCCAACCATTCGATGCGCGCCGGGTCGGGCTGTCGCTGGGCGAGGCCGGCGGCTTCGCCGTGCTGGAACGGGCCGGGGCCGGCCCGGGCACCGGCCTGCAGCTGCGCGGCTACGGCGAATCCAGCGATGCGCACCACATGTCCGCGCCGCATCCGCAGGGGCTGGGCGCACGCCTGGCGATGCAGGCCGCGCTGCAGCGCGCCGGCATCGAACCGGCCGCGGTCGGCTACCTCAACCTGCATGGCACCTCGACCCCGGCCAACGACAGCGTGGAGGCCGCCGCGGTGGCCGCGCTGTTCCCGGACAGCCTGCACGCCAGCTCGACCAAGGGCTGGACCGGGCACACCCTGGGCGCGGCCGGCATCGTCGAATCGGTGTTCGCGCTGCTGGCGCTGGAGCACGGCCTGCTGCCCGGCACGCTCAACAGCGAGATCCCCGACCCGGCCTGCGGCCCGCAGATCCGTTTCGACAATGCACAGGCCGACATCCACTACGCAATGAACAATTCCTTCGGCTTCGGCGGCAACAACTGCTCGCTGGTCTTCGGCAGGGCGCACTGATGCAGGCGCTGCAGGCAACCGTGGAAGGCATCGGGTTCTGGGGCAGCGGCCTGCCCGACTGGGACAGCGCCTGCGCCTGGGTCCGCACCGGGCAGCGCCCGGACGCCCCGCCGGCACGGCCGGCCCCGCAGCTGCTGGCCGCCAACGAGCGCCGGCGCGCGCCGGGCACCGTGGTGGTGGCGCTGGAGGCGGCGCTGGCCGCCTGCCAGGCCGCCGACCGCGCGCCGGATACGCTGTCCTCGGTGTTCACCTCCACCCACGGCGAGCTGTCGATCACCGACTACATGTGCGCCACGCTGGCCGACGACCCGCGCGCGATCTCGCCCACCCGCTTCCACAACTCGGTGCACAACGCCGCGGCCGGCTACTGGACCATCGGCGCCGGCGCGCATGTCCCGGCCACCGCGATCACCGCCGGGCCGTACAGCTTTGCCCAGGGCCTGCTGGAAGCGCTGGTGCAGCTGCATGCCGGCGAGGAGGCGGTGCTGCTGGTGGCCTATGACGGCAGCGCCAGCGGCCCGCTGGCCGAACCGGCGCCCAGCGAAGGACTGCTCGGCGCGGCGCTGGTGCTCTCGCGGGTTGCCTGCGCCGGCCTGCCCTCGCTCACCGTCCAACTGGACACCTGCGCCGACGCCTCCGTCGCCGACGCCGACGCCGCGCCCGGTCCGCTCACCGCGCTGCTGCACGGCAATGCCATGCAGCCGATGCTGCCGCTGCTGGAAGCCCTGGCGATGGAAAGCGAACAGGTCCTGCTGCCGGCCGGTCGGCAGCAACAGCTGAGGATCCGCCTGGGCCATGAATGACCCCGTGCCGCTGTCCCCGAACGATGTCGCGGTACTGATCCCGGCACTCAACGAGGCGTTGCGCATCCGCGAGGTCGTGCAGGGCGCGCTGGCGCTGTTCCCGCACGTGATCGTGGTGGACGACGGCTCGGACGATGACACCACCCAGCGCATCGCCGACCTGCCGGTCATCGTGCTGCGCCACCGCCAGCGTCGCGGCAAGGGCGACGCGCTGCGCACCGGGTTCCTGGAAGCCACCCGGCGCGGCCTGCGTGGCGTGCTGACCATGGACGGCGACGGCCAGCATGCCGCCACCGACCTGCCCCGCCTGCTGGCCTGCGCCAACCGCCACCCCGGCTGCATCATCATCGGCGCACGCCTGCGCAAGCGCGCCGCGCAACCGCTGTACCGACGCCTGGCCAACGCCTTCGGCGACTGGGGCATCGCCTGGGGCACCCATTACCAGGTGGTCGACAGCCAGAGCGGGCAACGCTTCTATCCGGCTCAGGTGATCGCGCTGCGTGACATCCCCGCCGAGGGCTTCGTGTTCGAGGCGCAACTGCTGATTTCCGCCGCGCGGCAACTGGGCACGCGCTGCGTGTCGGTGCCCATCGACTCGCGTTACCGCTGCGCCGGCAGCGACGAACAGTTCCGCCCCAGCCACTTCCGGCCGCTGCAGGACCTGTACCGCATCACCCGCCACATCGTGCTGTTCGCGCTGCGCCATGGCCACGTCTGGCGCGTGTACCGCACCATCCGCGCCAACCCGCCGCTGATCGACGACGCCGACAGCCGCGCCTGAGCCGCCGGGCCTCAGCCCATGCCGCCGTTGATGCCGATCACCTGGCCGTTGATGTAGCCGGCCGCATCGCTGCACAGGAACGCCACTAGCGCGGCCACTTCCTCCGGCTTGCCGGCACGCGCGGCCGGCACCGCCTGCTTGATCATCTCCGGCGGGAACGCCTCGGCAGCCATCTCGCCTTCGATCACGCCCGGGGCGACCACGTTGGCGCTGATGCCGCGGCTGGCCATCTCGCGTGCCAGCGAACGGGTCGCGCCATGCAGGCCGGCCTTGGCCGCGGCGTAATTGCTCTGGCCGCGGTTGCCCAGCACCGCCGCCACCGAGGACACGCTGACGATGCGACCCCAGCGCGTGCGTGCCATCGGCAGCAGCAGCGGCTGGGTGACGTGGAAGAAGCCGTGCAGGCTCACGTCGACCACCCGCTTCCAGCGTTGCGCGTCCATGCCGGCCATCGGCGCATCGTCATGGATGCCGGCGTTGTTGACCACGATCTGGATCGGCCCATCGGCCAGCAGGGCCTCCAGCGCCGCCGCCACCGCCTGGCCATCGACCACGTCGAAGGCCACTGCCTGCGCGCTGCCACCATCGGCGTGGATCTGCTCCACCACCGCCTGCGCGCGCGCCAGGTTGGCGTTGGCATGGACGATGACATGCACGCCGTCGGCGGCGAGCCGGCGGCAGATCGCGCCACCGATGTCGCCGCTGCCGCCGGTTACCAGAGCACGTCGTTGGGTCATGGGTAGGGGTTCCTGCAGAAAGGTAAGAAGGGAATCACGGCAACCGCAGCATCACCGCCGCACGGCCTTCGGCCAGCAGCCGCTCGCCATGGTGCACGGTGAAGGCGTACTGCTGGCTGCCATCGGCCTCGACCAGCACCTGCGCGTGGGCCAGCAACGGGCCATCCAGATCATCGATGCGGGCCACGTGCAGCTGCACGTCACGCAGTGCCACCAGCACGCCTGGGGTCACCGCACCGCCACGCGCCTGTGCACGCAGGCCACCGTGCACGGCCATTGCCTGCGCACCGTACTCGCACAGGTGGATCGCCCCCAGCTGCCCGCCGTTGCGCAGCGGGTGGGCGGGATCGCGGTGGTTGAACGCACGCAGCCTGATCTGCTGCGAGGACCAGTCCAGCACCTCATCCCACAGGCACATCCCGCCCTGGTGCGGCACCAGTTGCAGGATCTGCTCACGCCCGATCATCGGCCTGCTCCTGCAGTGGATGGCGCGACACCAGCAGCGCCAGCACGAAATTGCACACCACGCCCAGCGCCACCGTGCTGCCGATCGCGCGCAGCACCGGGATCGAGGACAGGCCCAGCAGGCTGAACACCAGCAGCGTCATCACGCTGCACACCAGCAGGCCGTGCAGCGTGCGCAGCTGGTCGGCGTGGCTGTCGCCGGCATGCTCGAAGAACAGCCCGTAATCCAGGCCCAGCCCGGCGGCCAGGATCAACCCGATCAGGTGGAACAGGTTCAGCTCCACGCCCAGGCCACGCAGCACCGCCAGCACCAGCAGCGTGCTCAGCGCCATCGGCAGCAGTACCCGCACCACCCGGCGCGGCGTGCGCAGTGCCGCCCACACCGTGGCCGACAGCAGCAGTACCGCCACGGCCAGTGCAGCGAGCACGCGCCCGCGGTAGTCGGCCACCAGCGATTCGGAGGCGTTCTTCAGGTCCAGCAGCTCACCGCCCTGGGTGCGTGCGGCGGCGGCCAGCGCGGCGATATCGTGCAGGCCACTGAGCGAGACCAACGCGGTGCTGTGCTGTTGCCCCTGCACCAGCAGGCCGCCCACGGCGGTGGCCAGCGGCGTGCCCTGCAGGTCCTGCGGCTGCAGCGCCGGCGCGGCGCGTGCATGTGCGACATCGGCGAGGAACGGCGCGAACGCATCGCTGCGGAACGGCGTATCGGCGACCGCTTCGGCCAGCGCGGTGCGCAGCGTGGCCGCGTCCGGCAGCTGCCGTTGCCGCTGCTGCTGGGTGGCGGCGCTGGGCAGGTAACGCGCGGCCATGTCGTAGCGCTCCAGCGCACCCCTGTCGACCAGTGCATCCAGTGCCGGGCGCAGTCGCTCGCTGGCCTCCAGCGCGGCCTGCACGTCATTGCCGCGCAGAGCGATCACGTAGCGCACGTCCGGCGCGCCCAGCTCGCTGCGCAACTGGGCGTCACGCTGCAGGTCCTGCGGGTCGACCGGGGTCAGCCGGCCCAGGTCGTTCTGCCAGAACGGGCCCGGCGCCCACGACACCACCGCGCCGGCCAGCAGTGCCAGCGCCAGCAGCGACCAGCGCGGCTGTGGCAGGTGCCGGGTGTAGGCCCACACCCGCGCCAGCGGTCTGGAATCGGCGAAGTCGCGCGTGGCCGGGTCGACCAGCGCCGGCAGCACGAACCGGGTGGCCAGCGCCGCGGTGGCCAGGGCGGTGATGGTGAACACCGACAACTGCTTGAGCCCTTCCACCCCGGAGAACAGGAAGGTCAGGTAGGCGATGCAGGTGGCGATCACGCCGGTGCCCAGGGTTGGCCACAGCGCGCGCACGTTGTCCCAGGACGAGCGCCCCGGGCGCTCATGGCTGAAGAAATGGATGGGGTAGTCCTGCACCACGCCGATCAGGGTGAAGCCGAAGGCGATGGTGATGCCATGCACGCCATCAAAGCCCAGTGCCACCGCCGCCAGGCCGGCCAGGCCGGCGCTGGCCAACGGCAGGAAGCCCAGGATCGGCATCTTCCAGCTGCGGTAGGCCAGCCACAGCAGCAGGACCATGCCGATCGTGTCGAGCGTGCCGATGGTGCTGGCTTCCCTGGCGGTGCGGTTGCCGATCTTCACCGAGAACGCGCCCGGCCCGCTGAGCTCGATGCGGCTGCCGCTGGTCCCGGCCGCGTGCGTGAACGCCGCCTGGATCGCGTCCACCGCCGCCTGTTGCGCGCCCGGGTCGAAGCCGGCGGCGCGGGTCTGCACCAGCAGCAGTGCCTGGGTGCCGGTGTGGTCGAACCAGACCTCGTCGATGCGTTGCGGCGCGGTGGCCGGCTGCAGCGCTTCGGCCACGCGCAGGAGCTGCAGGGTGGGGTCGGAGGGCAGCAACGGTTCGATCAGGCCGCCGGCCGGCGAGCCCAGGTCCTGCAACCGCGCCTGCAGCTCATCGCCCAGCGTGGCACGGGAGAACGCATCGGCCGGCAGCGCGTGGATCAGGTAGCGATACGGCAACAAGTGTTCGGGGAAGGCCTCCAGCCCGGCCTGCTCGCCATTGGCGACCAGCTCGAACTGCGTGTCGGCGGCCAGCGTGGCGCGCAGTTCGCGCGACTGCGCGGCCAGCTGTGCCGGGCTGGCCCCGGACAACGCCACCAGCAGCAACCGCGCGCCCGGGCCTTCGCCCAGTTCATCGAGCAGCAGCTTCTGCGCGGGGGTGCGCGCATCGGGCATGAACTTGCGCAGGTCGCCGCTGACCTGCATGCGCGAACTGATCCAGGCCGTCAGCAAGCCCAGCAACAGCAGCCAGCCAATCGCCAGCCCGATGCGTTGCGGCGCGGTCAGCTTCAACGCGCACCACCGGCCTGGCACAGCGCGGCCAATGCGTCGGCCTGGCGCAGGTTGGCCGCCGCCGCGGCGGCACTGCCCAGCAATGTGCGCTGCAGGTCACCGCGTGCCGGCTGGGTCTCGATGCAGCGCAGCTCCTTGCCCTGGCCATGCAGCGTCACCGCGCGCACACGCCGTGCCAGCGCCTCGGCGCGCGGCGTCAGCACCAGCTGCCACTGCTGCGCGCTGCCGGAGGCCTGCAGCCGGTAGGCCTGCTCCAGCCTTGCCAAGTCGCCGGACAACAGCGCGCCGAAACTGGCCTGCAGGTCGGCCAGCTCGGGCACCCGCTGCAGCGAGAACACGCGCGGCGGCTTGCCGCTGCGGTCGATGCTGACCTGACCATTGGCGATCGTGGTGGTCTCGGCATAGGGCGCGCGCACCTGGCGGACCAGCGTGGCCGCATCCGGGCGACGGTACTGGCCTTCCACGCGCAGCGGCTCCTTCAGCAGGGCCGAACCCCGCAGCTCGACGAAGCCGGTCTGGCTCGGCGCCGGCTGCGCGAGCTGGCGCAGGATCCAGCCGGCATCAACCTCGCTGGCCAGCGCCGGTGTCGCCAGGCTCGCCAGCAGCAGGCCGAGCAGGCGGGGACGGAGTTTCGGTTTGCCAGAAATCATAGAAGTTGAACCAGTTGTAGGGAGCACCGTGCAGGTGATGCTCCAGCCTGTCGACGTAACGCTGGATAAGCGCTGTGAGGACGTCTGCGCGCTGCGCGCGCGGGATGTCCACGCGCGCATCGAACGGCTCGAAGCACAGATCGTAGCGATTGCCGCCGCGGTACAGGCCGAAGGCGAGCATCACCGGCGCCTTCAGCACGCTGGCCAGCAACCACGGTGCGGCCGGGAATGGCGCCGGGCTGCCCAGCAGCGGCACCTTGACCACGGCCTCGCCCGGACGCGCGCGGTCCACCAGCAGCGACACCATCGCCCCTTCCTGCAGCGCCTGCTGGATGGCCAGCGCGATGCTCGGCCCGTCCTGCCCGGCATCGATGATGCCGGCGGCCAGCGCCGGGTCCAGCTCGGCCAGCAGCTCGCTGATGGCCGCGTTGTGCGAGATGTCCAGCAGCACCCGCAGCTTCAGGTCCGGGCGTTGCCGCGACAGCGCGCGCAACGCGTCGAAGCTGCCCAGGTGCGAGCCGAACAGCAGCACCCCGCGACCCTGGTCGATCTGCTCCAGCAGCTGCGCGGTGCCTTCGGTACGGATGTCGAACAGCCGCGTGCGCCCGGCCAGCAGGAACACCCGGTCCAGGATGGTCGCAGCGAAGGTGTGGATGTGGCGGGCCACGTCCCAACGGTGCGCGGGCCGGCCCAGCGCCCGCTGCAGGTAGTCGCGCGAGGCGCGCCGTTCGCTGCCGCGCACGCAGAAGAAGTAGGCGGTGATCGGGTACAGGCAGGCGCGGGCGATGCCACGCCCGCCGCGCCGGGCGATCAGCCCGATCAGGCGGATGGCACGGCGCCCACCGCCTTCCGGGCGCTGCTTCCAGTCGGCGTCACTCATGCAACGGCCTCGTCAACCAGCACCAGCTCGCCACGCACCAGCACGGTGTCCTCGCGCAGCACGCGGAACTTCCAGCGCGGCGCCTGCCCGTCCAGTTCCACCCGCGCACACTCGCCCGGCAACAGCGGTGCCATGAACTTGACCTGCGGCAGCCGCAGCGCCGCCGGTGCCCGCCCGCTGTCGCGCGCGATGGCCTGCAGCACCTGTTCCAGCACCACCACGCCCGGCACCAGCGGCCGGCCCGGGAAATGGCCGGGCAGGCAGGGATGGTCGGGGGCAATCACGAACTGCATGGCGTCCAGTCGACGGGCCGGGCCGCACAGGATAACGACAGGGCCGCCACTCAGCGCAGCAGGTCGCGCCAGAACACCGGCCCCAGCTGGCCCATCTGGCGCATGAAATCCAGCGCGTTGCGGTACGGGCGCGTGGGGAACAGCCGCGAGCGCACCGCGTATTCCAGCGCGAAGAAGCCGCCGATCAGGCCCCAGTCGGCGATGTTGGCGCACCAGGACCACTGCTCGTGGGTGACCGGCCACCACGGCTGGAGGCCGAAGGCCGCCAGCAGCCCGTCGGGGACGGCGCTCATCGCCAGCCCCAGGTTGATCGCCGCCAGCAGGCTCAACACCACCGCCCAGGCCGCGGTCAGCCGCCGCGTGTAGCGCTCCAGCACCGCGGTGACCGGCATGCCGGCGCGCTGGTACAGGGCCTGCACGATGCGGCCGATCAGCGGCACCCGGCCGGGCAGCAGCGAGCGGGCAAACCCCCAGGCCACCAGCAGCGGGAACATCACCGGCGGGGCCAGCAGCAGCATCCAGGCCCAGCGCGAGGCCCCCACCCCGTACAGCAGCAGGCCGGAGGCGAACAACGCCAGCCAGGCCGATGCGCGCCGCCGCGCCAGCGGCTCCAGCAGGCACAGCAGTACCAGGCCGAACAGCGCCAACGCCGCCCAGGCCCCCTCGCTGCGCAGGCTGGCCACGTGCGAGAGCACCGGGTAGGCCAGCAGCAGGATCACGCGCAGTGCCAGCGCCACCGGCCCGTGGCCGGGTTCATGGCTGGCCGGGTTCATCGTGCTCAGGCGGCCTTGTTGGCCTGCACGTGCGCCGACAGCGCGCGCAGCGAGGCGAAGATGCGGCGGTTGTCGTCGTTGTCCGAACGCAGCTGGAAGCCGTAGCGCTTGCTGATGGCCAGCGCCAGCTCCAGTGCATCGATCGAGTCCAGCCCCAGCCCGTCGTTGAACAGGGCCGCTTCCGGGTCGATCTGCGCCGGGTCCACGTCTTCCAGGTTCAGGCTCTCCACCAGCAGCCCTGCCAGTTCGCGTTCGGCTTCGGTTTGTTGCGACATTTCCACTTCCACGACCAAATGAAGCCGCAACGATCCGGCATCGCCGCGCCCAGCGCAACCATGGCCGCAGCGGCGCGCAGGCTATCATTGGCCCCTCTGCAAGCCTGATCCACCGTGCAATGACGTCCAAGCTCCGTCCCCGCCCCGCCTTCATGTCCCACCTCCCGTCCCGCCCCGCGGGGCGACACGGCGGTGCGCGATGAACGCACGCACCACACCGGCCCAGGTGGCGGCACTGGACGTGGATTACGTCGACCCGGCGCGCCTGCCGGAGCTGCTGGCCGACGAGCACGTGCTGGCGATCTTCGGCTTCCAGGCCGGCGACACGGCACCGCCGACCGACGACCCGCGCTACCTGCAGGTCGGCCTGCAAGCGGTGGGAACGGCACTGCTGGAGGTCTGGCGCAGCCCGTACCCGGTCAGCCGCGGCCGCGATGCCGAGGGCATGGCCTGGGCCAGCGATGGCGCGCTGATGTTCGGCGCGATGCAGGTGGTCGAAGCCGCGCACGGCGGCATCCGCAACGCCGCCGAGCATGCCTACACGCACCTGCTGGCGGCCCTGCCCGCACAGGGCTACCCGCACCTGCTGCGCATCTGGAACTACATGGATGCCATCATCGAGGGCGAGGGCGACCAGGAGCGTTACCGCCAGTTCTGCGTGGGCCGCGCCCGGGGCATCGGCACGATCGATACCGGCACCCTGCCGGCCGCCACCGCCATCGGTCGCGTCGATGGCGTGCGCGTGCTGCAGGTGTACTGGCTGGCCGCGCGCGTGCCCGGCACGCCGCTGGAGAACCCGCGCCAGGTCAGCGCCTACCACTACCCGCGCCAGTACGGCCCGCAGTCCCCGAGCTTTGCCCGCGCCATGCTGGCCGCGGCCGGTAGCCGGCTGCCGCTGCTGCTGTCCGGCACCGCCAGCGTGGTCGGCCACGCGACCCTGCACGGCGACAGCACCGAGCGCCAGCTGCAGGAAACCTTCAACAACTTCGAGGCGCTGATCGGCGCGGCGCGGCGCCATCGTCCGGGCTTGCCGGAGCAGTTCGGGCACGGCAGCCGGCTCAAGGTGTACGTGCGCAACCTTGAGGAGGTTGCCGATGTGCGCCGGATGCTGGCGCAACGCCTGCCCGCCGACCTGCCCTACCTGGTGCTCAATGCGGTGGTGTGCCGGCACGACCTGCGCGTGGAGATCGACGGCGTCCACGACGCCTGAGGGTTGTCACCCGGGGCGGCGCAGGTCACTGCCCCAGCAGCGCCAGCACCGCATCGCGCGGCAGCTTGCCGGTTTCATTGCGCGGCAGCACGTCCACCCTGCGCAGCGGGCGCGGCAGGAACACCGGGTCCATCAACGCGCGCAGATCGCGCAGGATGTCCGCTTCCTCGCGCTCGGACACCACCAGCGCGGCGATGCGGCCCACCGCGTGGCCGGGTTCGGCGGCCAGTTGCACCACCACCGCGTCCCGCACGCCCGCCACTGCCTGCAGCTTGCGGGTCAGGTCGCCCAGCGAGGCGCGCTTGCCGGCGATTTCCAGCAGGTCCGCGCGCCGGCCACGCAGCACGAAACGCTGCGCCGGCAGCAGCTCCACCAGGTCGGCCAGCTGCACCGGCGTGGCCAGGTGCGCGGCCTGCACCAGGGTGCCGTCCGGTTGCGGGCTCAGCCGCACGCCCGGCAGCAGCTGCCAGGCCTCCTCCAGTGCGGTGCGGCGGCGCGCGATGATGCAGGTTTCGGTCGAGCCGAACATTTCCCGCACCTCGGTGCCGAAGCGCTGCTCGGCGGCGATGGCCAACGCCTGCGGCAGCGGTGCGGTGGCGGTGACGATGCCGGCCAGCGGCGGCAGCGACACGCCCGATTCCACCAGCGCCTTCAGGTGCACCGGGGTGGTGACCAACAGGCGCGGGGCGGCCACCCCGGCCAGCGCCTGCGCCACGTCCTGCGGGAAGAACGGCCGCCCGGCCTGCAGCGTCGCCGGTGCCAGCAACGGCATCAGCACCGCCATCTCCATGCCGTACATGTGCTGGGACGGCACCGTGGCCACGATCGACGGCTGCGCCTGGCCCCACAGGTCCTGCAGCGCGGCCAGGTTCTGCGCGGTGCCGGCCACGAATGACCCCCAGTGCTTGGGGTTGGCCGTCGGCACGCCGGTGCTGCCGGACGTGAAGCCGATCGCCACGCGCTGGTCGGCGGCCAGCGCCGGCGGCGCGCCCTCGGCCACCGGCAGCACCTCGGGCAGCATGACGCAACCCTCGGGCAGCTGCCCGGTATCGGTATCGGCCAGGCAATAGGCATCGGCGTGGCGCTGCATCACGTCCTCGACCACCGCCCGCGCCCGCGACGGCGGCAACAGGTTGACCTGCCCGCGCACGGCCACCGCGCAGAACGCGACCAGGAAGCGATAGCGGTCCTCGCACAGGTTGACCACGTGCGCGCCGGCCGGCAGCCGCGCGGCCAGGCCGCGCACCTGCGCCAGGAAGGTGTCCAGGTCCACCTGCATGCCGGCATGGGCGGCGATCAGGCGCCCGCCGTCACCCACGGCAAGCGGTAGGGACGGACGCGGAACGGACACCGGGACATGCGACATGCGACTGCGACAACCTCTGTGGTGACACGGGCGCGGTGCGCCCGGCGGGCGGCCAGCTTGGGCGCAGCCCGCCCCGCTGGCAAGCCCGCGCGGTTCAGTGGTAGCCGGTGCCGGCGGTGACCTTGCCGCGGAACACGCGATACGACCACACCGTGTAGCCCAGGATTACCGGCAGCAGCAGCACCAGCCCGACCATGCTGAAGCCCAGCGACGAGGTCGGTGCGGCGGCCTGCCACAAGGTCATCGACGGCGGCAGCAGGTAGGGCCACATGCCCAGCACCAGGCCGATGAAGCCCAGCACGAACAGCGCCAGCGTCAGCAGGAACGGCGGCAGGTCGCGGCGCGGGTGCATCACGCTGCGCCACAGCGCAACGGCCACCCCCAGGGTCAGCAACGGCACCGGCGCCAGCCACCAGAAGTTGCCATCGCTGAACCAGCGCTCCATCACCCCGGACTGCAGGAACGGCAGCCAGGTGCTGACCAGGCCCATGAACACGATCACCGCCACCGTCAGCGGCCGCGCCAGCGAGCGTGCCAATGCCTGCTCCCGGCCTTCGGTCTTGAGGATCAGCCAGGTGCTGCCGAGCAGCGCGTAGCCGGTGACCACCGCCGCGCCGGTCAGCATCGAGAACGGGCTGAACCAGCCGAACGCACCGCCAACGTAGTGGCCGTCCTCCACCGGCAGGCCCTGCACCAGCGCCCCGAGGATCACGCCCTGCGCGAACGAGGCCAGCAGCGAGCCCAACGCGAACGACACGCTCCACAAGCGCCGCGAGCGATGCGCCTTGAAGCGGAACTCGAACGCCACCCCGCGGAACACCAGCGCCACCACCAGCAGCAGCACCGGCAGGTACAGGCCGGACAGCAGCACCGCATAAGCCTTGGGGAACGCCGCCAGCAGGCCGGCGCCACCGAGCACCAGCCAGGTTTCGTTGCCGTCCCAGATCGGCGCGGCGGTGTTCATCATCACGTCGAGCTGTTGCTCGTCTTCGGCGAACGGCGCCAGCACGCCGATGCCGAGCACGAAGCCGTCCAACACCACGTACATCAGCACACCGAAGCCGATCACCGCGAACCATGCCACCGGCAGCCAGGTCGTCATGTCCATGTCAGCGGCCCTCCAGCGGTTCGTCGGCACCGGACAGCGGGCGCGCCGGCGTCGGCAGCGCCTCCTCGCCGCGCGGATGCGTGTCCGGCCCATGGCGCAGGATCTTGACCAGGTACCAGATGCCCCAGCCGAACACGAACAGGTAGCCGACCACGTAGACCGCCAGCGACAGCACCGTCATCCACACGCTCTGCGGCCCGACCGCATCGGCGGTGCGCAGCAGCCCGTACACCACCCACGGCTGCCGGCCCATCTCGGTGACGAACCAACCGGCGACCAGCGCGACGAAGCCGCTGGGCAGCATCCAGTTCCAGCCACGCACCAGCCACCTGGACTGCAACAGCCGGCCGCGCCACAACTGCAGCGCCGACAACCAGGCCACCACCAGCATCAGCGTGCCGATGCCGACCATGATGCGGAACGCGTAGAACACCGGCACCACCGGCGGCCGCTCGCTGGCCGGCACCGAGGTCAGCGGCGCGAACGTGCCATCCACGCTATGGGTCAGGATCACGCTGCCGAGCTTGGGGATGGCGACTTCGAAGTCGTTGCGTTCTTCCTTCTCGTTGGGCACGGCGAACACCACCAGCGGCACGCCTTCGCCGGGCGGGGTGTCGTGCCAGTGCCCTTCCATCGCGGCGATCTTCATCGGCTGGTGCTCGAGCGTGTTCAGCCCGTGCATGTCACCGGCCAGGATCTGCAGCGGCACCGTCAATGCGGCGAACACCACCGCCGCGGTCAGCATCTTGCGGCCGGCTTCGAGGTGCACGCCGCGGCGCAGGTACCACGCGCCCACGCCACCGATGACGAAGCAGGTGGTGATGAACGAGCCCAGCGCCATGTGCGCCAGCCGGTACGGGAAGGACGGGTTGAACACCACCTGCCACCAGTCCTGCGGATGCACGATGCCATCGACCAGCGTGTAGCCGGCCGGCGTGTGCAGCCAGCTGTTGGAGGACAGGATCCAGAACGTGGAGAACAGCGTGCCCAACGCCACCATGCAGGTGGAGAAGAAGTGCAGGCGCGGCGACACCCGGCCCCAGCCGAACAGCATCACGCCCAGGAAGCTGGCTTCCAGGAAGAACGCGGTGAGAACTTCATAGGTGAGCAGCGGGCCGATCACGGTGCCGGCCACTTCGCTCAGGCGCGGCCAATTGGTGCCGAACTGGAAGGCCATGACGATGCCGCTGACCACGCCCATGCCGAACGACACGGCGAAGATCTTCTGCCAGAAGAAGAACAGTTCACGCCACACCGTGTTGCGCGTGCGCAGCCAACGCCATTCGACGAATGCCAGCCAACTGGCGGTGCCGATGGTGAAGGCCGGGAACAGCACATGGAAACTCACGACGAACCCGAACTGGATCCGTGACAGCAATAGCGCGTCCACGCCGGCCTCTCGCTTCTGGAAACTGGTCCATTTTGGTCCTGTATTCGTGAAGACCGGATGTGACCGGTTGTCGCAGTGCGTCAATCGGTCGCAGCGAGGCCCGTTTCCACGCTCCCCTTTTTTTGCGAAGCAAATCCCGCCTCTTCCCCCCTCACTTCTGTGAAGCAACCCCGCTTCTTCCCCCTCCCTTTTGCGAAGCAAAGGGGAGGGCTGGGGAGGGGTGCTCCCCTGCGACCCGCCCCAAACAGCAACATCAAAAGCGCCCCCTCCCCAACCCTCCCCTGCTGCGCAAGGGAGGGGGCCCTTCCCCGCGATCCGAACGCCCCCGGCAAACCCCGCTTCGGCTCCCTCCCTTTTGCGAAGCAAAGGGGCGCGCCGGGGAGGGGTGCTCCCCGCGACCCGCCCCAAACAGCGACATCAAAAGCGACCCCTCCCCAACCCTCCCCTGCTGCGCAAGGGAGGGGGCCCTTCCCCGCGATCCGAACGCCTCCGGCAAACCCCGCTTCGGCCCCCTCCCTTTTGCGAAGCAAAGGGGAGGGCTGGGGAGGGGTGCTCTCCCCCGCGGCCTTCCCCTGCCGCACAAGGGAAGGCGTCATCCCGCACAACCTTGCAGACCTTGCCGATTCCGGCAGCTCCCGCGCCGGAATCCGGCCGCCATGACCTGTGGCCCAGCCCGGCAAAACCGCTGCCTGCTACGCTTGCCCGGTTTTCTCCACCGGTGCCCGCAATGCCCAGAATCCTGCCCCTGTCCCTGCTGTTGTTGACTGCTTTCGGCAGCGCCCACGCCGCGCCCACGCCGATCACCATCGAACAGGCGATGGCCGACCCGGACTGGATCGGGCCGCCGGTGGAATCGGCCTGGTGGTCGTGGAACGGCCAGCAGGTCGAATACACCCTCAAGCGCAAGGGCAGCGCGGTGCGCGATACCTTCCGCCTGCCCAGCGCCGGCGGCGTCGCCCAGCAGGTCGCCGACGACCAGCGCGGCACGCTCGATGCCGCCAGCCGCGTCTACGACAGCAGCCGCCAGCGCATGGCTTTCGTGCGCAACGGCGACGTGTTCGTGCGTGACCTGCGCAGCGGCGCGCTGACCCAGCTCACCCGCAGCAACGAACGCGCCAGCGGCGTCAACTTCGCCACCGACGGCGGCGTGATCTGGAACGTGGCCAACAACTGGTTCCATTGGGACGCCCGCAGCGGCGTCACCCGCCAGGTCGTCCAGCTCAAGGCCGACAAGAACCCGGCCGACCCGCCCAAGGCCGACACCCTGCGCGACCAGCAGATGCGTACCCTGGCCACGCTGCGCAACGACCGCGCCCAGCGCGAGGAACTGCGCGACCAGGGCGAGCGCTGGCGCCAGGCCGACCCGACCCGCGCACCGGCGCCGGTCTTCCTCGGCGGCGACGTCGAGATCGTGGACAGCGTGCTCTCGCCCGATGCCCGTCACCTGGTGGTGGCGACCAAGCCCAAGGGCTACGACGAGGGCCGCGGCGGCAAGATGCCGTTGTACGTCACCGAATCCGGCTACGAGGAAGCCGAGGACACCCGTACCCGCGTCGGCCGCGACGATCCGGCGCCGAATAGCTTCTGGCTGGTCGATGCGGCCACCGGCAAGGTCCAGCCACTCGCGCTCGACGGCCTGCCCGGCATCACCACCGACCCGCTCGCCGAGCTGCGCCGCAAGGCCGGCAAGGACGCGCTCAAGGGCAATCGCCCGGTGGAAGTGATGAGCGAGTTCATGGGCGGCGGCATCCGCTGGAACGCCGACGGCAGCCAGGCCGCGATCATGCTGCGCGCCATCGACAACAAGGACCGCTGGATCGCCACCACCAGCGCCACCAATGCCCGCCTGGAAACCCGCCACCGCCTCACCGATGGCGGCTGGATCAACTGGAGCTTCAACGATTTCGGCTGGCTGCCCGATGGCCGCACGCTGTGGCTGCTGTCCGAGGAATCGGGCTATTCGCACCTGTACACGCAGAGCGGCAGCGCCAGGCCCAGGGCGTTGACCTCGGGCAACTGGGAAACCTCGGCACCGGAGGTCAGCGCCGACGGCCGCAGCTTCTACTTCCTGTGCAACCAGAAGTGGCCCGGCGACTACGAAGTCTGCAACGTCGACGTCAACGGCGGTGCCGTGCGCGAAGTGACCGCGCTCGACGGCGTGGAGGACTTCAGCCTGTCGCCGGATGGCCAGCAGCTGCTGGTGCGCTACTCGGCCCCGTACCTGCCGGCGCAGATCGCCGTGCAGCCGGCCGCCGGCGGTGAAGCCCGCACGCTCACCGACACCCGCAGCGCCGAGTTCAAGGCACGCCAATGGATCCAGCCGCAGATGGTGCAGGTGCCCTCGCGGCACGGCGCCGCACCGGTGTGGGCCAAGTACTACGGCCCGGAAACACTGGAGCCGGGCAAGCAGTACCCCATCGCCATGTTCGTGCATGGCGCCGGTTACCTGCAGAACGTGCACGCGCGTTACTCCAACTACTTCCGAGAGCAGATGTTCCACAACCTGCTGGTGCAGCAGGGCTACATCGTGCTGGACATGGACTACCGCGGCAGCGCCGGCTACGGCCGCGACTGGCGCACGGCCATCTACCGCAACATGGGCCACCCGGAACTGGAGGACTACCTGGACGGCCTGGACTGGCTGGTCACCACCAAGCAGGGTGACCGCGCCCATGCCGGCATCTACGGCGGCTCCTACGGCGGCTTCATGACCTACATGGCGCTGTTCCGCTCGCCGGGCACGTTCAAGGCCGGCGCCGCGCTGCGCCCGGTCGGCGACTGGAACCAGTACAACCACGCCTACACCAGCAACATCCTCAACACCCCGGACATCGACCCGGAGGCCTACCGCATCTCCTCGCCGATCGAGTACGCCGAAGGCCTGCAGGACACCCTGCTGATCGCCCACGGCATGATGGACGACAACGTGTTCTTCCAGGACTCGGTCAACATGACCCAGAAGCTGATCGAGCTGCACAAGGACAACTGGTCGATCGCGCCCTACCCGCTGGAACGCCACGGCTACACCCGCGCCGACTCCTGGCTGGACCAGTACAAGCGCATCCTGAAGCTGTTCGAGCAGGAGCTGAAGTAAGCACCACGCCAAGGGCGCCGCAAGGCGCCCTTGGGGTTCTACCCCCGGCCACTCCCCGATCCCCGACCGTCCATGTCCCCCATCCAGATCGTCACCGCCATCCTCCTCGACGCCGAACAGCGCGTGCTGGTGGTCCGCAAGCACGGCTCGGACACCTTCATCCAGCCCGGCGGCAAGCGCGAGCCTGGCGAAACCTCGCTGCAGACCCTGCAACGCGAGTTGTTCGAGGAACTGGGCGTGCAGCTCGACGTCGACAGCGCGCAGCCGTTGGGCGTGTTCGAGGAGGACGCGGTCAACGAGCCCGGCCGCCGCGTGCAGGGTGAGGCGTTCCTGGTCCGCGTCAGCGGCCAACCGCAGGTGAAGGCCGAAATCGCGGAGCTGGCGTGGGTTCCGCTGCAACCGCCGCATGGCGTGACGCTGGCCCCGCTCAGCGCGCGACACCAGCTCCCGGCTGCACATGCGTGGCTGGTCAAGGCTGGGCATACCGGCACATAACGGCGATAGTGGCGCCACTTTCCAAGCGCCGCCGACCGTGAGCCCACCCGACCTGCCCACCGCCCCGCCCCGCCGTTCCAGTGCCGACCGCTTCATCGACCTCACCGCCAAGCTGTCACTGGCACTCGGGGCGCTGGGCATCGTCTGGTGCCTGTTCCAACTGCTGATGGTGGTCCTGCTCGGGCGCCTGGACATCGTCGCGCTGATGCAGCGCGACGGCCTGGTCATCCCGGACTGGATCCAGTGGACCGACGCGCATGCCTTCAGCCTGAGCGTGGCGCTGCTGCTGTTCTGCATCGCCTTCGTCGTGGTGTGCTGGGCCATGCTCAAGCGCCATGAATGGGGCCGCATCGGCTTCATCGTGTTCCTGCTGCTGGTCGCGCTGGGCAACTTCGCCTTCATCCCGGTGATGGACAGCATGTTCAACAGCATGCTGACGATCTTCCCTGCCGACTTCCTCAGCTCGCCGCAGGGCGCCGAGATGCGCGCGCAGATGGCCTTCAGCCGCTGGAGCCTGCTGATCACCCTGCTGGTGAGTTCGCTGGCGATCGCGGCATTGCATGGTTGGCTGGCGATCAAGCTGCAACGGCGCGACGTCCGCGACCTGTTCCACTGAGTTCCCCGGAGTTCCCATGTCGCACTCGTTCCGGACGCGCCTGCTGGCCCTGCTTGCCGCGCTGCTGCTTCCCACCCTGCCGGCGATGGCGGCTACGCCACTGGCCTGCGGCATCTACCAGGCCGTCGATGGCGGTGCCCGCTTCATCGTGGAGAGCAACCACCAAGCCGTGCGCATCTACGACGGCCAGCCACCGACCCGCTACCTGATCCGCCAGCAGGGCCAGACCCTGCATGCGGCCGACCTGTCCAACGGCTTCAGCGCCGACTACACGCTCAGCGCCGATGGCAAGCGTATCGGCGGCCTGCTCGGCGACTACGTGCTGGAAAGCACGGCGCGCTGCAACGCCTCCCCCGCCGCGCCGGCCAACAGCTGCCGCGCCGACATCGACGGCTGCATGGACAGCGCCTACAGCGCCCCCCCGGTGCAGTTGAAGCAATGGTGTCAGGAGGACCTTCCGTTCGCCTGCGAACGCCTGCTGTCCAGCTACGTCGAGCAGGCGCGTACCGGCCAGCCGTCGAACCTGCCCGAGCCGGACCTGGCCGAGCCGGCGGTCTGCAGGGAAGGCACACCGGCCTTCGACGAAGCCGCCTGCCGTGCCGCCGCGCGCGAGGCGCTGGGCCTGGCGCTGGCCAAGGCCATGGCCGGCACGCTGGCCGGTGGGCCGGCGCCCGCGCTGCCCGCCGTGCAGCTGGACGAGGTGCTGCAGCTGTGCCAACGCCACCCCGACGCCGGTTTCTGCGGCAAGGTGGCCGACGCGCATCTGGATGCCGGCCGGTACCCGGGTGCCCGCGAGGCGCTGCAGCAGGCCTGCGCCGCTGGCGGCGAGGAACGCACCTGCCGGCGCGCCCAGGCGCTGGCCGCGGTGGACGTCGCCGACCTGACCGCGGTAGCGGCAACGGCCCTGCCGTGCGGCGACTATGCCGCCAGCACCGGCCTGATGGATGCCCTGTCCTTCGCTGACCAGGGCCTGGTATCGATGTCCGGCAACAGCGTGCTGCGTGCCCGCCTGGAAGGCGGTGCGGTGCGGATACGCCACGACAAGGGCGGCGACTTCGTGCTGCAGCCCCTGGCCAGCGGCCAGCTGCTGGGCGTGGACGAATGGAACCGCTACGCGCTGTACCAGCGCACCGGCGGCGCCACCCACTGCAGTGCCCCGGTCGCATACGCCGAAACCCCGCTGCAGCAGGATTGCCCGGCCGGTACCGATCCACAGGCCTGCTGCGCCGCCGGCAAGCTGCAGGGCTGCAACACGCTGGGCCATCGCAAGGCGCTGGCCGGCGACTGGGCCGGTGCCGCCCCGTACTACCAGACGCTGTGCCGGGCAGGCGTCCGCGCCGGGTGCGAGAACCTGCGCAGCGTCTACGAGCACACCGGCGATGAGGACATCCCCGGCAAGCTGCTGGCCCTCTGCAAACAGGACGGCACCGGCAGGCACGTGGCCTGCGACCTGTACGAAACCACCGATTGGGCCATGCTTGGCATGGGCGCGCGGCTGATGCAGGCCGTCGAGCCCGCCGCGGCGGATGACGCACCGGCACAGGCCGGCAACCGCACGTCCCATCGCAAGTAAACTCCGCCCGCCAGCCCGTCGGCAGCCCGCACCCGAGTACCCACATGAACGATTTCGACCGCGTACGCGACTACCTCACCGGCCTGCAGGACCGCATCTGCGCCGCCATCGAGCAGGCCGACGGCCAGGCCCACTTCATCGAGGACCGCTGGCAGCGCGCCGAGGGGGGCGGTGGGCGCACGCGCGTGCTGCGCGAAGGCGCGGTGTTCGAACAGGCCGGCATCGGCTTTTCCGACGTGGCCGGCACCCGCCTGCCGCCGTCAGCCTCGGCCAGCCGCCCGGAGCTGGTTGGTGCCTCGTGGCGCGCCTGCGGGGTGTCGCTGGTGTTCCACCCGCGCAACCCGTACCTGCCCACCACGCATGCCAACGTGCGCTACTTCCAGGCCGAACGCGACGGCGAGAAAGTCGCCGCCTGGTTCGGCGGTGGCTTCGACCTGACCCCGTTCTATCCGTTCGACGAGGACGTGCGGCAATGGCACGGCGTGGCCCGTGATCTGTGCGCGCCCTATGGCGACACCCGTTACGCCGAGCACAAGCGCTGGTGCGACGAGTATTTCTTCATCAAGCACCGCAACGAGACGCGCGGCGTGGGCGGGCTGTTCTTCGACGACCTGCACGCCGATTTCGACACCGACTTCGCCTACCTGCGTGCGGTCGGGGACGGCTTCCTCGATGCTTACCTGCCGATCGTCGAACGCCGCAGGGACACGCCGTACGGCGAACGCGAGCGCGAGTTCCAGCTGTATCGCCGTGGCCGCTACGTCGAGTTCAACCTGGTCTACGACCGTGGCACGCTGTTCGGCCTGCAGAGCGGCGGCCGCAGCGAGAGCATCCTGATGAGCCTGCCCCCGCGCGTACGCTGGGAGTACGGCTTCCAGCCGGAGACCGGCAGCGACGAGGCACGCCTGGCCGAGTACCTGGTCCCGCGCGACTGGCTGGCCGGCTGAGGCTACAGCCCCGGCGGCGCGTCCGGCGCGAACCTCGACAGCACCCCTCCCCAACCCTCCCCTGCCGCGCAAGGGAGGGGGCAGAAGCAGAGTGCGCGGTGACAGGTCGCACGGTGATCTGATCGATCGCATCGAACCGCTCCCTCCCTTGCGCAGCAGGGGAGGGCTGGGGAGGGGTAGCTTCTGCTTCTGCCCGCACCACCTCAGGCCTTGCGCAGGAAGGTGATGTGCCCATTGATCTCCAGCAGCGCCAGGTCCACCTCGTCGATGTTCTCGCAGCCGGCATCACGCATGGCCCGCGAGAAGTCCGCCTTGCTCACCAGCTCGCGCTGCAACACCCTGTGCAGCACCTGCCCATGCCGGGCCAGCACCACCGGCTCGCCATCGATCACGCGCTCCACCGCCGGGCTGCGGGTGGTCACCCAACCCACGAAGTAATTGAGCACGATCAACGTCGCGGCCAGGATCAACCCACCGCCCAGCGACGTGTCCTGCCCCAGCAAGGCGTTCTGCACCGCGTTGCCGAGCAGGATCAGCAGCAGCATGTCGAACGGGGTGAACTGCCCCAGCGCGCGCTTGCCGGCCACCCGCACCATCGTCAACACGACCACGTACACCACCACCGCGCGCAGGATGAACTCCCACCACGGCATCGACAGCGCGAACAGGTCCGGCATTCCTCGTCTCCCGACTATGCGTCGCCCCCATGCTCGGGCGATGCCCATCAACACGGTGCGACGACCGGCACCGGAGCAGGCCGGCGGTTCCAGGATCGCCAAAAAAGAAGCCCCGCCGACCAGGGGGGGGTCGACGGGGCCGGGGAGCGGGTATTTGGGGAGGAATCCCCGCTCCGAGATCTGCTCCAGGGGATGGGAGAGATCCGCGACAGGTATTGCGCCTGTCGAGGGCTATATCACCACTACGAACCTTGACGGTTCGTGAAGAATCCAAGCCTTTTCAAAACAAATTAAGGATGGATTCATCGCATTGACGCCAAACGGTTTTTTGAATGCGCAGGGATATAACGAAGTGTTTCAATTGAATCGAGATTCGAGTTAATAATTTGGAAAATTAGTGAGCTTCGTCCCAGTTTTCCCCGATGCCGGTATCCACCACCAGCGGCACACGCAAATTCGCCGCCGCTGACATCCGGGCCTCCACTTCGGCCTGAAGTGTCTGGATGAATGCGCTGTCCGCCTCGAACACCAGTTCATCGTGCACCTGCAGGATCATCTTGGCGCGGTCGGCATGGTCGGCCAGCCAGCCATCCACGCTGACCATCGCACGCTTGATGATGTCCGCCGCGGTGCCCTGCATCGGGGCGTTGATCGCCGCACGCTCGGCACCGGCACGCAGGCCCTGGTTGCGCGCGTGGATGTCGTTGAGGTACAGCCGGCGGCCGAACAGCGTCTCCACGTAGCCCTGCTCGCGTGCCTGCACGCGCATGCGCTCCATGAAGTCGCGTACCGCCGGGTAACGGCTGAAGTACAGCGCCACGTAGTCCTGCGCCTGGCCACGGTCGATGCCCAGGTTCTTGGCCAGGCCGAACGCGCTCATGCCGTACATCAGGCCGAAATTGATCGCCTTGGCGGCGCGGCGCTCGTTCGGCGTCACCTCCTCCAGCGCGCGCCCGAACACCTCGGCGGCGGTGGCGCGGTGCACGTCGGCGCCCTGCTCGAAGGCACGGATCAGGCCCGGGTCCTCGGACAGGTGGGCCATGATCCGCAGCTCGATCTGCGAGTAGTCGCAGGCCATCAGCTTGCGCCCCGGCGGGGCGACGAAGGCTTGGCGGATGCGGCGGCCGTCCTCGGTGCGGATCGGGATGTTCTGCAGGTTCGGGTCGGACGAGGACAGCCGCCCGGTCGCCGCGCCGGACTGGTGGTAACTGGTGTGCACGCGGCCGGTGTCCGGGTTGACCATCTCCGGCAGCTTGTCGGTATAGGTACTGCGCAGCTTGGCCAGCCCGCGGTACTCCAGGATCACGCGCGGCAGCTCGTGCTGCTCGGCGATCGCCTCCAGCGCCTCCTCGTTGGTGCTGGGCTGGCCCTTGGGCGTCTTCACCAGCGCCGGCAGGCCCAGTTCGTCGAACAACACCGCCTGCAGCTGCTTGGGCGAGTCCAGGTTGAAGGTGTGCCCGGCCAGCTCGGTGGCTTTCTGCTGGGCGGCCAGCATGCGCGCGGACAGGTCGCTGCTCTGCCGCTTCAGCTCGGCCGCGTCGATCGCCACGCCATTGGCCTCGATGCGCGCCAGCACCGGTACCAGCGGCATCTCGATCTCGCGGTACACCTTTTCCAGCGACGGCTCGGCCGCCAGCTGCGCCGACAGCACGCGGTGTAGGCGCAGGGTGATGTCCGCGTCCTCGGCCGCATAGGCGCTGGCCTCGTCGATGCCCACCTGCGAGAACGGGATCTGCTTGGCCCCCTTGCCGGCGACCTCCTCGAACTTGGTGGTGGTGTAACCCAGGTAGCGCTGCGCCAGCGAATCCATGTCGTGGCGGGTGGCGGTGGAATTGAGCACGAAGCTTTCCAGCATGGTGTCGTCGGCATAGCCGCGCACCTCGATGCCATGCCTGCGCAGCACGTGGATGTCGTACTTGCCGTGCTGGCCGAGCTTCTTCCTGCCGGCGTCCTCGAGCAACGGACGCAGCGCATCGAGCACCTGCTGCATCGGCAGCTGCGCCGGCGCGCCCGGGTAGTCATGGCCGACCGGGATGTAGGCGCCCTTGCCCGGTTCCACGGCCAGGCTGATCCCGACCAGGTTGGCGCGCATCGCATCCAGCGCGTCGGTTTCGGTATCGAAGGCGAACTCCTCGGCACCCTGCAGGCGTTCCACCCAGGCCTGCAGCTGCCCGGCGGTCAGCACGGTCTCGTACTCGCCCTTGGCCGCCAGCGCCGGGTCGGTGCCGGCGGCCGGCGCCGTGTCACCGGCCTTGGCGTAACCGGCGGCGGTGCCGCGCAGGCTGACCTTGGCATCGTCGGCGGCGGCCGGGGCGGCCACGCCACCGAGGTCACGCAGCGCCTGGGTGAAGCCATAACGCGCGTACAGCGCGCGCAGGCTGTCCGCGTCCTGCTCGCGCAGCTGCAGGTCGCGCGGGCCCTGTCCCAGTGCCACGTCGGTACGGATGGTGACCAGCTCGCGGTTGAGCGGCAGGCGCGGCAACGCGGCGCGCAGGTTCTCGCCGATCTTGCCCTTCATGGTCGGGGCGGCGGCGATCACGCCGTCCAGGTCGTTGTATTCGGCCAGCCACTTGGCGGCGGTCTTGGGGCCGCACTTCTCCACGCCGGGCACGTTGTCCACGGTGTCGCCCATCAGCGCCAGGTAATCGACGATCTGGTCGGCGCGCACGCCGAACTTGTCCATCACCGCCGCATCGGAATCGGTGCGGCTGCCGGTCATGGTGTTGACCAGCACCACGCCCGGACGTACCAGCTGGGCGAAATCCTTGTCGCCGGTGGAAATGGTCACTTCCAGCCCGTCCCTGGCCGCGGCCAACGCCAGCGTGCCAATCACGTCGTCGGCTTCCACGCCGTCCACGCGCAGGATGTCGATGCCCAGCGCCTGCACGATGTCGCACATCGGCTGTACCTGCGCGCGCAGGTCGTCGGGCATCGGCGGACGATTGGCCTTGTACTCGGCGTACATCTCGTCACGGAAGGTCTTGCCCGGTGCGTCGACCACGAAGGCGACGTACTCGGGCTTTTCCTTCAGCGTGGCACGCAGCATGTTGACCACGCCGAACAGCGCCCCGGTGGGCTCGCCGGCGGCGTTGGACAGCGGCGGGAGCGCGTGGAACGCGCGGTACAGGTAACTGGAACCGTCAATCAGGACTAATCTGCTCATGTGCCGATTCTACGCGGCGGACCGTTTTCCGACGTGCACGGGCATAATCGAATCCACGCCGAAACAAGGAATCCCGTCATGAAGCAGCTGCTGTTGATCCCCCTGCTGGCCCTGGCCGGCTGCGCCACCCTGGGCGCCGGCTCCCCGCCGGTGGACGTCTCAGGCGCCGACGTGACCAGCAAGGCCATGGACAACGGCGACACGGTCGAGGAATACCGGGTCGGCGGCGTGCTGCGCATGGTCAAGGTCACCCCGGCGCGTGGCGCACCGTTCTACATGTACGACCGTGACGGTGACGGCCGCATGGACAGCGACAAGGACGGCACCAAGCCGGTGTACTGGAAGCTGTACAGCTGGTAATGACGGGCACGGATCGCCGCGTCGCCTGCCTGCGGCAGGAGCGGCGCGGTGGCCATGCGATCACGGTGGTGGGACTGCGGCCCTGGCACGGCTGAGGGGCGAAACAGCGCCTCGCGGGCTTGCCCGGCTGCAGTTTCGCGGGGACCGGGGCTTGCCCCTCCCCAGCCCTCCCCCGCTGCGCAGGGGAGGGGCAGAACGCCCCGCGACGGCGGGGCCGCAGGCCGGGATGCACTCCCGGCCCCTTGCACATGACTCAGCGGATCACCAGCACTGGCACGGTGCTGCGCGCCAGCACTTCGGCGGTCTGGCTGCCGAGCAGCACGCGGGTGACGCCGCGACGGCCGTGCGAGGTCATCACCAGCAGGTCGCTGCCACAGGCCGTGGCGGTATCGATGATGCCGTCGGCTGCGTAGCGGTCCAGCACGTGGTGCGGCTGCACGTTGGCCACGCCGGCCGCACGTGCGGCGGCAACCGCCGGCTCCAGGATCTTCTGGGCGCCGGCCTCACGGTCCTTCTTGTACTCGGGGCTGGCCTCGTAGCCGGCGCTCCAGCCCATGGCGTCGTACATGCCCACCGCCCACGGCTCGGACACGGTGACGATGTCGACCTGGGCGCCCAGCTGGGCGGCCAGTTCCAGGCCCTTCTGCAGGCCCTTGGCGGCCAGCTCGGAACCGTCGGTGGCAATCAGGATGCGCGTGTACATGGCAGTTCTCCTCGGTGAAGGGTGGACAGTTACCATTGCACATCGGATGTTGCGGTTCCGCATTGAGCCAGATCAAACATTGCCTCACTGCAGCACATTCACCCGCCAATGCGCCCCCTCCGGCTGCCAGTCGAACGCGACCGGCAGGAACTTCTCGATCAGGCGCGCATTGCTGTGCAAGTGCGCGCTGATCTGCCCGGTGCTGAAGCTGCCGCCCCCGGCCAGCGCCATCGGCAGCAGCAGCTGGTCGGACAGGTGCTCGCCGACGCAGGCCTCGCCCTGCAGGTAGGCCTGCACGGCATCGGCCAGGCGCATGCCGACCTGCTCGGCCGACAGCCCACGCTCGCCATGGCCATCGAACAGCTCCACGTGCGCGCCATGCCGCACCGTCACCGCCGCGACATTGCCCGGCCCCAACGCCGGCCGCACCACCTGCAGGTGGCGCGGATGGGTATCCACGCCCAGGCGCCTGCCCAGCACGTCCAGCTCGCGTTGGCCGATGGCCGCCGCCAACCCTGAGACCAGCACCGATGCCTCCATTGCCTGCAGCGGCCCGCGTTGCTCGAACGCGCACGCGGACAATCCCGTGCAGGGCTGCACCTCCAGTTCCAGCTCACCGCCTCCGGCCGGGAAGAACCCATGCCGCTGCAGCTGCAACTGCGCCTGCACGCCCAGGCGTGCCAGCGCCGGCAGGTAGCAGCGGTCCAGGAAGTCCGCGCTCGGTGCCAACGGGTTATGGGTGCCACCCTCCACGCGTATGCGCGAAGGCGCCGGTGCCTGCCACAAGGCCGGCAGCAGGGTCTGCAACACCAGCGTGGCCGAGCCCGCGCTGCCGATGGCGAAGTGGTAGTCACCGGCCTGCACCTCGCCCGGTTCGAAGCGCAGCGTGGTCGCTCCCAGCGTGGCACCCTCCACCCGCGCATTACCCACTCGCGCCGCCGCGGTCACCGCGGTCAGGTGCTGGCGCATCAGTCCCGGGCGCCTGCGCATGGCGCGGATGCCCTGCAGGGTGAAGCCAGTGCGGGTGCACAGGCTCAGGCTGAGCGCCGAGCGCAGCAACTGCCCGCCACCCTGGCTTCCGTCGATTTCAATCATGTCCATGTTCCTGCCTTCCTTCGGCGCCCCACCGTAGTGGGGCGCACGCGCCTTTCATCCCTTCACGCAGACCACCTGACGCAGGGTATGCATGATCTCCACCAGGTCACGCTGCGCCTCCATCACCGCCTCGATGGGCTTGTAGGCGGCCGGTGACTCGTCCACCACCTCGGCGTCCTTGCGGCACTCCACGTGCGCGGTGGCCTTGATGTGGTCCTCCACGCTGATCAGCTTGCGCGCCTGGGTACGGCTCATCACGCGGCCGGCGCCGTGGCTGCAGCTGTGGAAGCTGTCCTCGTTGCCCAGCCCGCGCACGATGAAGCTCTTGGCCCCCATGCTGCCGGGAATGATGCCCATCTCGCCCTTGCGCGCACTCACCGCCCCCTTGCGGGTCACCAGCACATCCTTGCCGAAGTGGTGCTCTCGGTTGACGTAGTTGTGGTGGCAGTTGACCGCCTCGGCCTGGGCCTCGAACGGCTTGCCAATCACCGTGCGCGCCGCGGCGACCACGTTGCGCATCATGATCTCGCGGTTCATGCGCGCGAAGCGCTGCGCCCAGTCCACCGCGAACACGTAGTCACCGTAATGCACGCTGCCTTCCGGCAGGTAGGCCAGGTCCTGGTCGGGCAGGTTGATCATCCAGCGACGCATTTCCTGCTTGGCCAGCTCGATGAAGTAGGTGCCGATGGCATTGCCGACGCCACGCGAGCCGGAGTGCAGCATGAACCACACGCGCTGCTCCTCGTCCAGGCACACCTCGACGAAGTGGTTGCCGGTGCCCAGCGTCCCCAGGTGCTTGAGGTTGTTGGTGTTCTTCAGCTTGGGGTGACGCTCGCAGATCAAGGCGAAGTCAGCAGCAAGCTGCGACCAGCCTTCGATGGCCAGCGCCGGTGGCGTATCCCAGCTGCCCTTGTCACGGCCGCCACGGGTCACGCTGCGACCATGCGGCACGGCCCGCTCGAGCGCACTGCGCAATGCCGAGAGGTTGTCGGGCAGGTCGCTGGCGGTCAGCGTGGTGCGGGTGGCGATCATGCCGCAGCCGATGTCCACGCCAACCGCGGCCGGGATGATCGCGCCGATGGTCGGCACCACCGAGCCCACGGTCGCGCCCTTGCCCAGGTGCACGTCCGGCATCACCGCGACCCACTTGTGGATGAACGGCAACCGCGCGATGTTCTGCAGCTGCTCGCGTGCCTGCTCCTCCAGCGGCACGCCGCGCGTCCACAGCTTGATCGGTGCCGCGCCCGGCTCCTGGATGACGTTGTAGTTGAGAGTGTTCATGCAGGTGTTCCTGTCATCTTCAAATTCGAAAAGGTGCGGTGACAAAGGGTGGTGGAACCGTAAGCAGTGCCGGCATGGCCGACGCTGTCACCGGGAGTTGAACCCGACCCCGAAGGGTTATCCATGTAGTTCCACCGGCATTCACCGCGTGCAACGCTTGCCACGGGTGCCGGCCCGCGCGACGAGGGGTGAAGGAACATCCTGCTCTACCGGACTGAGCTACCACTGCGTTTCCACAGCGGGCGGGATTCGAACCCGCGACACGGAGCTTAAGAGGCTGTAGTTCCTTCGGCATTCGCGCATGCCGGCATTGAAGCAACTCCATGCTTCTGCATGAAGCCTTACGACGGGTGCCGCTGTGCACGACAAGGGTGATGGAACGTCTCGCTGCCATGCCACGCGGGCATGGCAGCGTTCCTGCTCTAACCACTGAGCTACCGGTGCATCGCGGCACCGGGCGGGAGTCGAACCCGCGACCTGGAGCGTCAAAGGCTGTAGTTCCATCGGCATTCATACACACCGACATTGAAAGGGTGGAAGCAGACGGCAAGGGGTGGAATGACGTCCGGAGTCGAACCGGAAGAACCCATGTAGTCAGACCGGCATCCGCCTTCTTCCATGAAAAATCCTGTTATCCAGGCCCGGCTGGCCCCATTGCCAGCCGGGCATCATTGCGACGACCTCCGTGTCGTCCCTACAAAGGCATTGCGGCCACCCGCTCCACCCAACGCGGGCGCTGTCCGGCGGGCAGGCTGGCATTGGCCAGCAACTCGAACACCGCATCGCTGAAACCGCCCACGTGCAGCACGTCCTCCCGCTCGACGGTCTGGCTGGTCGCCACCGGCTGCAGGTCGATGCAGACCAGCTGCGCCTGCGAGCAACGCGCCTTCAGCGCGGCCCACTCACGCAGGGTGGCGGTCGCACCGCTGCCACGGGTGTCACGCCAGCTTTCGTTGTCGGACACCAACACCAGCAGTTCCACCTGCGCACGCTTGCGGTTGAGGTAGGCCAGCGGTGCGCTCACCGACGTCCCCCCGCCATTGATGGCCAGCTGGCGAGCCAGGGTCATCACGCTGTCGCGCGGGTTCAGCGGCTGCGGGCGGACGTCCGTATCGAACGGCAACACCTGTGCCTGCGGGTGGCCACGCAACACGCAGGCCGCGATCAGCGCCGCCACGTCCACGCAACGCGCAGCCGAGGTGGCACCCTTGCGGTAGCCGGTGACCGGCGACTGCATCGACCCGGACACATCCACCGCCACCACCACGTTGCCCTGCAGCGCCGGCACCGATGCCGTGGCCAGTTCCATCGCATCCTGCAGCGCGTCCAGGATCGGACGCGGCAACGCAGCGGCGGCGTGGTAAGCCATCAGCAACTGGTACGGCAGCACCCGTGAACGGGCGATCTGCTGCGGGTCACGCAGCTTGGTGGCGACCACCTCCACCATCGCCGGGTCCTCGAACACCCCATGACGCGCGAACGTGTTGAGGTTCATGCGCAGCTGCTGCCATGACGCGTTGCGTGCCAGCATCGCCCACTGCGCGGCATCCAGCGGCAGCGCGGTGTAGTACTGGAACGGCAGGTCCGGCAACGCACCGCGCGGGTCACGCTTGAACGCCTCGTAGGCCTGCAGTTCCACCGGCAGCAACGCCTCGTCGTGCGGCCGCCCGATCACCCAGGCATACAGTGCTTCACGCGCGGCATCCTGCGGCTTGGGGTGGACCATGCGGATCACGTCGGCCAGCGACGGCTGCTGGCCGATCGCGGCATGGATGATCGCCTTCGGCGAGGCCTGTTCCAGCCACTGGCGCAACAGGCGCTTGGGCAGCGAGCCCAGCGAACGACGCCCCACCTGGCCACTGCGCATGATCTGCACGAACGTACGAAGCATGCGGCCGCTGTCGATCACCTGCGGGAAGGCCGCGGCGAAGGCGGCGCCATCGCGCACGCTCAGCGTCGCCAGCAGCAACGCCGGCATGTCCTTCATGTGGGCCACGGCATGTGCGTACACCGCGGTGCGGGCGACGAAGTCGGCATCCACCTCGGCGCACAGCGCCAGCACCTGTTCCAGCTGCGCCTCGGCGTCCCCGTAGAACGTGCTGCTGAGGCAGCCGGTGGCCGCAAACAGCGCCAGCGCCGCACGCGGGTCACGGGCATAGGCCAGCCCACCGGCTTCGTTGCGCGCCTGCGCCTTCGGCAGCAGCGCACCACGCAGGGATGCGAAAAGGGTTGCGTTGGCCATCTGGTACTCCTTGGCGGGAATGCCCGCGTCTTGTCCTGGCCCTATAAACGCAATCGCCGTGCCAACTTTTCGAAAATTATCTCAACTGATTGATTTAAATATCTATTTATTCATTTCAGGCGCTATCCCGTGCGCCACAAGCAATCCATTTCGTATACTTCCATATCGCTACTTATAGGAATGGATATGTCCAAGCGGCAGGTGGTGTTTGGCATGCTCGGCACCCAGCTCGATGCCGGCAGCGGACCGGGCCGCTGGGAGAAGTGGCGCCCCACCGTGGCCCTGGGCATGCACGAGGACTTCCAGCTCGACCGGCTGGAGCTGCTGCTGGACCAACGTCGCTTCGGCAAGCTGGCCCAGCAGGTCAAGGACGATCTGGCGCAGGTGTCGCCGGCCTCCGAGGTGCGTCTGCACGACAACTACCTGGTCGACCCGTGGGAGTTCGAGGGCGTGTACGCCCGCCTGCACGACTTCCTCGCCAGCTATCCGTTCCTGCCGGACGAAGAGGACTACTACGTCCACATCACCACCGGCACCCACGTCACCCAGATCTGCTGGTTCCTGCTGACCGAGAGCCGCCACTTCCCCGGTCGCCTGCTGCAGACCTCGCCGCCGCGCAAGCAGGCCAGTGGCGACCCCGGCAGCCATGCGGTGATCGACCTGGACCTGTCGCGCTACGACCACATCGCCCAGCGCTTCGCCCAGCAGCAGCTGCAGGACCGCGACCTGCTCAAGGGCGGCATCGCCACCCGCAACCCGGCGTTCAACCGGATGATCGAGCAGATCGAAACCGTGGCCACGCGTTCGCGCGCACCGATGCTGCTGATGGGGCCGACCGGCGCCGGCAAGAGCCAGCTGGCCAAGCGCGTGTTCGAGCTGAAGAAGAACAAGCATCAGCTGCCAGGCCGCTTCGTCGAGGTGAACTGCGCCACGCTGCGCGGCGATGGCGCGATGAGCACGCTGTTCGGGCATACCAAGGGGGCCTACACCGGCGCCAGCAGCGACCGCGCCGGCCTGCTGCGCTCGGCCGACAAGGGCCTGCTGTTCCTCGATGAGATCGGCGAACTCGGCGCGGACGAGCAGGCCATGCTGCTGCGCGCACTGGAAGAGAAGCGCTTCCTTCCGGTGGGCAGCGACCGCGAGGTGGAGAGCGACTTCCAGCTGATCGCCGGCACCAACCGCGACCTGCAGGACGACGTCCGCCAGGGCCGCTTCCGCGAAGACCTGCTGGCACGCCTGAACCTGTGGACCTACCAGCTGCCCGGGCTCGCCGAGCGCAGCGAGGACATCGAGCCAAACCTGGAGTTCGAGCTGGAGCGCTGGTCACGCGAACAGCACGAGCGCGTGCGCTTCAACGTCGAGGCACGTGCGAGATACCTGTCGTTTGCCACCAGCAGCGAAGCCACCTGGCGCGGCAACTTCCGCGACCTGGGAGCGAGCGTGGTGCGCATGGCGACCCTGGCCACGGCCGGACGCATCCAGATCGACGGCGTGGATGCGGAGATCACCCGACTGCGCGCGCAATGGCGAGGCGGCAATACGGCCTCGCCACTGGATGAACTCGTGGGGGAAGCAGCGGCGGCGCTGGACCGCTTCGACCGGGTGCAGCTGGAAGACGTGATCCGCGTCTGTCGGCGTGCCCCCTCGCTGTCGGCGGCGGGGCGCGAGCTGTTCGCCGTGTCGCGCACCCAGCGCGCAAGCACCAACGATGCGGATCGGCTGCGCAAGTACCTGGCGAAGTTCGGGCTGGATTGGGAGCAGGTGCGCGAACGCACCATTGGAAAATGAGGGGCGGCGTGAGGCATGAAGCGGAAGGCCTTACCCCTCCCCAACCCTCCCCTGCTGCGCAAGGGAGGGAGCAGTACGTGCAGTTCGATCCGATCGCCACAAAGCCACGCTCTTACCCCCTCCCTTTGGCGTAGCCAAGGGGAGGGCTGGGGAAGGCTAGCTTCTGCCCCTCAACCCAACAACGGCGGCACTTTCTGCTGCAACAGCCGTACCAACGCCGGTGCCATGAAGTCGTAGTCATCTGGAATTCCCAGGACGGCCACCCGCTTGTCGCGCAGCCAGCGCTGGAAGCGCTCGCCCAGCCGGCGCTTGTGCACCGGCTCCATCACCACGATCAGGTCCGCCCACTCCAGCAACTCGGGCGTCACCGGGTTCTCCGCCTCCGGCTTCAATCCGGCCGAAGCCGTCTCGATGCCGGGCCAGTCGGCAAACACCTGCTCGGCCGTGGGGCTGCGCAGCCGGTTCTGGCTGCACACGAACAGGACGTGACGGACCATGCAGCCTCAGATCACCGTCAGGTTGGCGTAGGCCATTACCAGCCACTTGCTGCCGGCATCCGCAAACTCGACCTGTACACGCGCGTGCGCACCGTTGCCTTCGTAGTCGGTGACCATGCCTTCGCCGAACTTGGGATGGTTGACCAACGCGCCGAGCTTGATCGGCGGCGCCTCGATCGCGGCATGCCCCATCACCCGGCTGGTGCCCAGCGAGGCCGGCCGCGAGACCTGCACCTTCGGGCGCACTTCGTTCAACAGCTCACGCGGGATCTCGCGCAGGAAGCGCGAGGGCAGGCTGTAGTTGTCCTGGCCGTGGATGCGGCGCGACTCGGCATAGCCCAGGATCAGCTTCTGGCGCGCGCGGGTGATGCCGACGTAAGCCAACCGGCGCTCTTCCTCCAGCCGCCCGCTTTCCTCCAGCGAACGCGCGCTCGGGAACAACCCTTCTTCCATGCCGGCCAGGAACACCAGCGGGAACTCCAGGCCCTTGGCCGAGTGCAGCGTCATCAGCTGCACGCCTTCCTCGCCTGCCTGCGCCTGGCCTTCGCCGGCTTCCAGTGAGGCATAGGACAGGAAGGCCACCAGCTCGCTCATGTCCTCGGCGCCCTCCTCGATGTCGTCATCGCGACGCACGAAACGCGAGGCCACCGAGATCAGTTCATCGAGGTTGTCGGTGCGCGACTCCGAATCCAGCGCGTTGCGGCTTTCCTTGCTCCAGTGCTCGCGCAATGCCGAACGGGTCAGCACATGCTCGATGCGCTCGGCCAGGTTCATCGGCGCCGTTTCGACGGTGATCTGCTGCACCAGGTTGATGAAGCCGGCCAGCGCATTCTTGGCACGCGAAGTCAGGTCATTGCCCTGCGTGGCCAGCATCGACGCTTCCCACAACGACAGCGATTGCTGCCGTGCGATGCGACGAACCTCATCCAGGGTGCGCTCGCCAATGCCACGCGTGGGCGTGTTCACCGCGCGCTCGAAGGCCGCATCATCGTTACGGTTGGTCATCAAGCGCAGGTAGGCCAGCGCGTCCTTGATTTCGGCACGCTCGAAGAAGCGCATGCCGCCGTACACGCGGTACGGCACCTGCTCGCTGAGCATCGCTTCTTCGAAGGCGCGCGACTGCGCGTTGCTGCGGTAGAGCACGGCGATGTCGCCATAGCTGCCGCCATCGCGCACCCACTGCCGCGCACGCTCGACCAGGTAACGCGCCTCGTCCATCTCGTTGTAGGCGGCAAACAGGTCGATCGGGTCGCCGTCGCCGCTGTCGGTCCACAACTGCTTGCCGATGCGGTCCGGATTGTGCGCGATCACCGCATTGGCCGCGCCCAGGATGTTGGCGCTGGAGCGGTAGTTCTGCTCCAGGCGGATGGTCTCGGCACCCGGGAAATCCTTCAGGAAGCGCTGTACGTTCTCTACCTTCGCGCCGCGCCAGCCATAGATGGCCTGGTCGTCGTCGCCGACCACGAACACATGCCCGCTGTCGCCGGCCAGCACGCGCACGAAGGCGTACTGGATGGCGTTGGTGTCCTGGAACTCGTCCACCAGGATCTCGCGGAAACGCGCGCGGTAATGCGCCAGCAGCGCAGGGTTGTCGCGCAGCAGCTCATGCGCGCGCAGCAGCAGCTCGGCGAAGTCGACCAGGCCGGCGCGGTCGCAGCGCTCCTGGTAGGCCGCATAGGCCTGGCGCAGGGTTTCGCCCCACTGGTCGTGCGGCTCGGGCTGGATGTGCTGCGGGCGCCGGCCTTCGTCCTTCTGCGCGTTGATCCACCACATGATCTGCTTGGGCGGGTACTTGCCGTCATCCAGCTCCAGCTGCTGCACCACGCGCTTGACCAGCCGCAACTGGTCGTCCGAATCCATCACCTGGAAGGCTTCGGGCAGCTTGGCCTCAGCCCAGTGCAGGCGCAGCAGGCGGTGGGCCAGGCCGTGGAAGGTGCCGATCCACATGCCGCGGCTGCCGTTGCGCAGCTGCAGGTCGATGCGGTGCCGCATCTCACCGGCGGCCTTGTTGGTGAACGTCACCGCGAAGATGCCGTGCGTCGGCACGCCGAAGACTTCGTTCAGCCAGGCAATGCGATGGGTGAGCACGCGCGTCTTGCCGGAACCGGCGCCGGCAAGGATCAGGTGGTGACCAAGAGGCGCGGAAACGGCCTCGCGCTGGGCCGCATTCAGCCCGTCGAGAAGGTGGGAGACATCCATCCGGCCATTTTACGCCAGACCGTCTCAATGACTGATCCCTCGATTGATCGAGTACGACGATGGGGTGGCATACATGCGTATCGCACGGATGTCGGGCGCTGAAACGCAGGGTTTGTCCCGGGTTTGGACCGTGCAACAGGAAGCTCTCACGGCCTTGGTGCGTCATTTGACAGCGCAACCGGCACCCCAATAGAGTGTCATCGGCATTACGGTAGTTGCACTGCACGGATCAGCGGTAAGTCAACTTTCAGGAGAAGGATCATGGGAAAGATGATCAATGCACTCGCGGGCACGCTCGCGCTGATGGCTGTTCATGGCACGGCACTCGCCGAGTCGGCCTCCCCGTCCGTACAGGATGTCGATCACCGCCAGGTGCTTCCTGTCCTGGTCAAGGTGGATGCCAAAGGCCGCATATCCGGCGTCAATCCCGCCTTTCGCCTTTCTCCCAGGCTGAACCGCCTGCTGGAAGACAACCTGCAGGAAATCGTCACTGCTCCCGCCAACAACAAGGACGGCCGCGCAATCAGCAGTCAGTTCATTGCCAACATGGCCTTGACCACACTGACCGCCGAAGACGGCAGCCAGGCCGTCCAGTTCACTTACGTCTCCTCGCAGAGCATCCCGCGCGGTGAATGGTCGTGGGCGCATGTCGACAATCGACGCCTTGCCCTGATGAACCGGGACCAGCCGGTTCGCGGAGGCGAACGCTTCGAGCCATCATTCCGCTCGATGAATCCCCCCAAGGCACCCAACACCGGCGGATCCGAACCGCCCCCTGCTGGCGGCGGCCAAGGGAAGTCCTGAAACAACAGAGGGGCGCCAACGGCGCCCCTCTTCATTCCCCCGCCAATCATTCCCTGCCCCGCAGGGGTGACGGTTCAGCCCAGCGCCACAGCCGCCTGCGCCGCCTGGCCACGCAATTCCGGAATGGCCAGGCTTTCCCACAGCCGGCCGATGCGCAGGCTGCCCAGTACCTGCACGCGCGGCTCGACCACGCCGTCGGCGTCGATCAGGCTGCCGTCCGGCGCACTGTCGATACCCATGCCGTGCGGCCCCGGGCGCGCCAGCCCGCTGCCCAGCAATTGCTGCAGCAGGGGGTTGCGCATGGCTTGGGCGCGCATCTCCACGCCGGTGGCGTTGACCACGCAGTGCACGTCCAACGGCAACGGATGACGGCGCAGGTCCATGGCGGTCAGCCGCACGCAGGCACCCTCGCTGACCGCGGTCTCCAACCGGCCGCGATGCAGCACCAGCCGCTTTTCCTGCTGCAGCTGCACCAGCTGTGCATGCACGGAGCCGGCGATGCGGTGGCGGTGGATGTCCCAATAGCGCACCACGTGGCGCAGGAAGCGCCGCTGGTCATCGCAGGACAGCGTCTGCCACAGCGCCTGGCCCATCGGCCGGATCCGCTCCATCACGTTCTGCCAGGGGATGCCGCGCGCGGCGGCCGCGCGCGCATGCCCGCGCAGGGCATGCAGGCGCTGGCGCAGGTTCATCGCCAGCAGCGGCTCCGGGTCGTAGTCGGCGGCCGGCCCCTTGGCATGTGGCAACGGCATCAGGGCATGCCGTGACAGCACGTGGATACGCCCGCGGTGGCCGCTGGCCAGCAGCGACACCACGGTGTCGGCCATGCTCAGGCCGGAGCCGATGATCGCCACGTCGGCATGCTCGGCGATGCCACGTACCGCCGCGAAATCCCATGCCTCCACGCGCTTGCCCTCGGGCAGCGAGCCAGCGCCACGGGCCGGCAACGGGCGCAATGCATTGCCCGAGGCCAGCACCACGCGCCGGGCCTGCACCGCCTGCCCGGAGGCCAGGACCAGGCGCAGGCCATCACCGTCACGGTCCAGCTCAAGCACGCGTTCGGCGCGGATCTCCAGCTGTGCGGCGCTGCTGTCCACGGCCTGCTGCAGGCACGCACGCAGGTACTCGGCGTACCGCCAGCGCGGCACGAAGCTCGCGGCCAGCGTGTCGCGTGCCACCCCGGGGAAGGCCTGGGTGTGGATCAGGTAATCGAGGAAGTCCTCGACCTGGTCGGGGAAGCCGCCCATCTTGCCGGCCGGCACGTTGAGCAGGTGCTCGTCGTAGGGCGTGGCGTAGGCCACGCCGCGCGCCAGTGGCAACGAGGGCTCCAGGATCAGGATGCGCAACGCCGACCGCGCGCCGCGCAGCAGGCCGATGGCGGTGAGGACGCCGGCGGCACCGCCGCCGATGATGGCCACGTCACACGGCCCGGGGGTATCAAGAACGCTCATCCGCCCGATTGTAGGCGATGCCATCCCCCTGCCTGATGCCCTGCCGGCATGTGTTCATGGGCGATGCGCCGGCGGGCTTTCACACGCCTGAAACACAGAACCCGCCTTGCGGCGGGTCCTGGGTGGAACGGTAGACCAGGCAATCCGGGCGGATTACTTGATCTTGCCTTCCTTGTACATCACGTGCTTGCGCACCACCGGATCGTACTTCAGGAATTCCATCTTCCCCGGGGTGTTCTTCTTGTTCTTGTCGGTCGTGTAGAAGTGGCCAGTGCCGGCCGAGGAAATCATACGGACCTTATCGCGCTTACCTGCCATGATCGTTTACTCCTCAGACCTTTTCGCCGCGGGCACGCAGCTCAGCCAGAACGGAATCGATGCCGTTCTTGTCGATGGTGCGCAGTGCATGCGCGGAAACACGAAGCTTGACCCAGCGGTTCTCGCTGGCGACCCAGAAACGACGCTCGTGCAGGTTCGGCTGGAAACGACGACGGGTCTTGTTGTTGGCGTGCGAGACGTTGTTACCCGTCTGCACTCGCTTGCCGGAAACTTGGCATACGCGGGACATTGCGCACCTCGGTAATGTTGGTGACTTCCTTAGCCAGGAAGACGGCGGCCCCGGCGGTTGCCCGCCACGTGTCATGGGAATCAAAGGGTTACGCTGACAAGGGTGGGCGAATGACACGTTCCCGACCACCAATCCGGAGGTTTCCGGACACAGCGAGCCGGTAATTATGCCGCGCCAAGGCCCCGAGTGCAAATCACCGGCCGCAGCGGGCCCTACTGGGGGGCGAAGTCCAGCGTGCGGCGCCAGCGCAGCGGCGTGCCGGCCCGGCGCGGGTCCGGCGGGAACAGGCTCAGGTAGCCGGCGGCGATGGCGCGATCACGCAGGCGTTCACCCACGCCCTCGGCCACTTCCACCTCCACATGGGTGACCTTGCCTTGCGGGTCGACGTCCATCGCCCAGACCAGCCGGCCCGACCATTGTTCCGGCGGGATCGAGGCATCGTAGTTCGGGCGGCCGGCGACGTAGGGAATGCCACGCTCCTGGAACAACGGCGAGTCCTCCAGGCTTGGATCGACGCGGATCGTCGCGGTGTTGGTGCCGCCGTCACCGAGGAGGACATGCGCCGTCCAGTCTCCCGGCCTGCCACCGATGCCCAGGTCGGCCCGGTAGCACCGTTTGGCACCGCGGTAGTCGTCATAGCGGTGCAGGGACACCTGCTTGCCGTCGGCATCGCGCAGCTCCAGCTGCAAGCCGCCGACATCGTCGGTCGTGGCATTGGCGGCCACGCAGACCTGGTGCTCGTGATCGCCCGTCATGACGAACTGCCGCGTCTGCTGGCGGGCAATCGCGTCAGCCGGTGTCCTGGACCACAGGAACTCGATGTAGATGGGGCTGTCCTGCGCGGCGGCCGGGCCACACAGCGACAACAGAACCGGCACGGCAAGATGGTGCATACGCATGGGCCCGCTCCCTGAATGTACCTCCCGACTCTAGCCAGCCCGGCGCACGCACATCAAGTCAGGCCGCACGTGCCTGCGCGCCACGCAGCTCACGCCACGCCGCCCGCGCCACCTTCCACGCCGAGCGCAGGAACAGCAGCAGCAAGGCCGCGCCGATCAGCAGGTCCGGCCAACCGGCGCCGAACGCCCACACCGCCAACGCGGCCAGGATCACGGCACTGCCTTCGTACACATCGTTCAGCGAACACGCCCAAGCCGAAGCCAGGTTGATGTCGCCCTGTCGGTACGGCCACAGCAGGCGCAGGCACAGCAGGTTGGCGGCCAGATTCAGCAGCGCGGCGATGCCCATGCTTTCGAACAGCGGCAGGTGCGGATGGGCCAGCTTCCAGCCGATGCCCACGGCCACCGCGATGGCCGCGCACAGGATGAACACCGCCTTGAGCAGGGCCACGCGCGCCTTGGCGGCGAGGCTGGCACCGACCACCGCCAGGCTCAGCGCATAGGTCAGCGCGTCGCCGAGATTGTCCAGGCTGCCGGACAGCAATGAGGCCGAGCCGCTGTGCCAGGCCGCGCCCATCATCATCACGAACGTCAGCAGGTTGATGACCAGCACCTGCACCAGCACCCGCCGTTGGCGGGCCTGCATGCGTTCGACTTCCAGGGTTTTGCCGCAGCCGCAACACTCGCTCATGGGGACACCATTATCCGTCGTCGCCATTATCACGCCGAGCATGGCCGGATGCATCTGGCCAGGACCTCGCCGAGGTACTCGGCCGCGATCCACTATCACCCCGCTCTCAGGCCAACACGGCCCGACGCGGTCTCCCGGCCTGCGCGGCACCCGATGCAATCGGCTCGCCGGAAGCGGGAACCGCTCGCTCCCTGCCCCATGCCCGGATTCCCTCGATCTGTTCCGGCGCGGTTCGCGAGAGTGGCACCACGTTGTGGAAGCTGCGTCGGAACAATTCCGGATTCACCACGCCATCCCCGTGCAGGTAGGCCTCCTTGACGACCTCCCTCACCGCCGATTCCAGATCCGAGCCAGCAAAGCCTTCGGACAACTCCACCAGTTCGTTCAGCAACGACGCATCCAACACCCCATCCGGCAGCCCGCGTCGGGCATAGATGCCGATGATGTCCCTGCGCTCCTCCGCGGTCGGCAAGTCGACGAAGAACAGTTCGTCGAAGCGTCCACGACGCAACAGCTCAGGCGGCAACCGGGACACGTCGTTGGCCGTCGCCACCACGAACACGCGCGTGCGCGCCTCCTGCAACCAGTAGAGGAACTGCCCTACCAGACGCGTCGAAGTCCCACCGTCACCACCACCGGTCGCACCGGCCAGACCCTTCTCGATCTCGTCAATCCAGAGCACGCAGGGCGCCACGTGGTCGGCGGTGGCCAGCGCCTCCTTCAGCCGCCCTTCGCTTTGGCCCAGGTACTGACCATGGATGGTCGACAGGTCAAGCCGATACAACGGAAGCTGCCAGTCATGCGCGATCGCCTTGGCGGAAAGTGACTTGCCACATCCAGGCACGCCCACCAACAGCACACCGCGTGGCGGACGTATGCCGCGCTCGCGCAGGTCCGCCGTGAGCAGCGGGCGTTCGCGCTGCAGCCAGGCCTTGAGCCCGCCCAGTCCGCCCACCGTCATCTCGGCGCTGCGCACCGAAACGCGCTCGATACCACTGATGTCGGCGAAGATCCGATCCTTGGCCGACATCAGCTCGACCATGTCGGCCTTGGCAATGCGACCATTGACCAACAGCGTGGCAATGATGTTTTCGGCCTCAAGACGCGATACACCGGCCAGGATCGCAGCAGCACGCGACACGTCCTGCTCATCCCACTCGATCGGGAACTGGCTGCGGTAGGGGTCGATCTGCTCGCGGATGATCGCCGCCATCTCATCCTCATTCGGCGCAGACAACTGCACCGACATACCCAGCCTCTGCAGCTGCCCGAAGATAGGCTTGCTGGTGACCACCACCAACGAGCCACCGTGGTCGGCCGCCAACATCACCACGTCGATCAGCTGACGTGACGAAGCGGTGTCATCCTCAAGGTCCGAGACCTCGGTGAGCACGAAACTCAGGTTCTGCCGTTGGGTCATCTGCTGGCTGGCGAAGTCCACCGCGCCAATGACCGAACGATCCTCGTTCACCACGCGACCACTGGCCAACTCGCGCGTTCCCTGGGACAAGGTATGCACGAAGAACGGCGCATTGAGGCTACCGGCAACTTCGCGCAGGATGTCCAGAACACGGGCGCGCTCCGTGCTGCGGATCGATATGAACGGAACCCGGGCCTTGAGGTAGCGCGTCAGTGTTGCCTTGAATTCGCTTGCGTCGGTCATCGTCAAACCAGGAATGAGCGCCGTTTGGATGGCACTGATGAAGGAGGAGGTTCTCCGGCAGCGGGAACCGGCATGGGCATTGCAGCCTGGAAATGACGCAGGTCCTGCTGGCGCAGCGTTCGCAGCAGCGCATCCGAGCGTTGGCTGCGCGCACCATCCTCCAGGGACTGTTGCATTGCTTGCGCCGCTTTCTGCAGCAATGCCTGCAGATGACTGCGCAACACTTCCGGCAGCACCTCCAGGCTTGCCAGCCAGTGGAGCACGGTCAGTTGGCGCCGTGCATCCAGCAGCGCACGCACGACGTCAACCTCATCGCGACAGTACTTGAAACTGCGATCGAGGCGGGAGCCCAGCGCCTTCAGGCGCTGGTCGAATACCTCATTGATGCGCTCGCTGAACAACGTCGCCACACCCGGCGTCCAGTCCAATTGCCCCTGGCGCATGGCATGCAGCACCGACTCGTCGTCGCCGCCCTGGGCAAAGCGCTCCAGGGCGCTGCTCCAGTCTGCATAGACACGCGGGATAACCACGACCATGACTCAGCGTCGACGGCGGACGAAGCCATTGCCGGGAAGCAGGTCCCAACTTGGCAGAGCGCCGGCCAATGCTTCTGAAACCACTTGGGCAGATGCAACCTCGCCGCTTTCAGGTGACGACGGCGCTGCTGGCCCCACCGTCTGGACAGGCAACGGCGGTGGCATCGGCGAATCAATCAATTGACGTGTCATGCGTGCCTCCTCAGGCAGTTACCAGTACCCGACGGGCGGCATCGTGGCCGCCCAAAGCGAACTGGTCGGGGCTTGCCGACTCCAGCAAAGCAATCAGCGATTCGGACTGGGCGTCACGTCGGTCGAGCTCGCGCCGGACTTCCACCACCTCGGCCAGGCACGCCTTCAGCACCTGCAGCGACTGCACGCGTGCCTGGTCGAACTGGCTGCGCAGCTTGGCGCGCACGCCATCGAGGTTCTTGTAACTGACCCCGACCCACAGCAGCAGACCCGCACCCATTGCCATGGCGACCAGCGAACCGAATCCGGCCACGATCAGCAGGATCGCCAAAGCCAGGCCCAACCAATGCAACACGCCCAGCTTCACTTTCGCCAAGGCCGCCTGCAGTTGCGCTTCCAGATGCCCACCCAGCGATGCCTCCAGCTCACGCTGGTTCGCACCATCGCGGGTGATGCCGGTCCAGCCACTGATATTGATCGTGATATCGCCCGGCACATGCGCACGGATCTGCCCCGTCAGGTCCTGGTGCGCATCGAGGATCCAGCTACGCGACAATGCCGTGGCAAAACGCTGCGTGGCCCGCGATGCATGGCTCGTCTCCGGATGCATCGCCGAGTTGGTCAGCAGCTGGGTGAAGCTGACCTGCTCATCCAGCGTCTGCTGGAGGTCGTAGCGCTTCTGTGCGGCCGGGCGGTCACCACCTTCGGAGATGATCAACCGGCACATTTCCTCCTCGCGGCGCAGCGGGAGCTCCTCATCGTCGAAATGCGAAGTCAGCTTTTCGAGCAGGCGGTCCACATCCGCAGCCAGACTAGCCGTCGCCCTGGCTGGCCCCGCGAAAACACCCTCGAAGTGATCGGTGACCACCGCATGCAGCCCGCAGCCGTTGAGGGCATCCTGCAAGGCCGGCCACGTCGGGCTATGCCTGCCCAGGTTGGTGAAGCGCGCACTGTCGTCCCCGTTTGGCATCTTCGACCGCAACGCATCGACCCACTGCGCCCGCTGCTCCTCGACAAAACCCGCACGCTGGGATAACTCGTCGATCCAGCCAGCAGTGCGCTTGAGGCACCCTTGCGCCGTCTCCAGCCCGAACACGCCGCCGGCGATGGCATCGATCAACACGACGGTCTGGCGATCCAGGAGCATCGGATTCTGCTGCGCCATGTAGCGATCCATCCACTGCTGCGCAGCAGCAATACGGCCAGCGCGACGACACACCAGTGCAAACAGCAGGCTGGTCTTCTCGTCATCGCGGCGCAATGCTTCAGCCAGCCCGCGCTCTGCCAGGTCGCGGTTGTCGCTCAACCAGGCCGCCAATGCCACCAGCGCCGGCGCCAGCCAATAGCCCGGCGCAGCCAGCATCAACTGCTCGGTCGCGGCATTGATCGTGTCACGACGCACCAGCCGTACATCCGCGGCCTGCAGGATACCGGTCGTCTGGCGACGAACATCCGCATGATGACCGAACCGCGATTCCAGCTCCTGGCGCACCTTGACATGGCGGGTCTCGGCCAGGCCCAGCTCCTTGGCCCTGGTATCGGCGATGACAAAGGCATCAAACGCCTGTTGCAGCTTTTCCAGCTTTTCGCGGGTGTCCTCGACATTGGACTGCACATAGCCGACCTGATCGCTCAACGCGCCAAGATCGTTGTTGATCGCACGCAGGTTGCTGGTGATGGCGGACAGGTCCGCCAGGTGGATGATGCGCTCTCCGCTCATTACGCCCCCTCGATGATTGCCGTTTTGCCGGACCCAGTGACCGCCACCATGCGCGTGGCATATACCTCGATGCAGGCATAGGAGCGATGCAGTGCAAGCGCTCGCGCCCGCTCAAGCGTCAACGGCAGGGGCTGGCCGATCTTGTAGTGGTCAATGATCAACCCGTCCAGCGCCAGGGTATGGACCTCATAGGGTTGGCCCAGATAGCAACGCGAAACGATGCCGATCAATTGCTCGCCATCAACCAGCTCGCCCAGCTCGGCCTCAATCGCTGCCTTCAGGGCATCCAGTGCTTTCCGATCATGCACGTGAACACCGGCATCCAGCCCTGCCACGGCCTGCAGGTAAGTCGATGAGCGCGGCTGCCGGAGACGCTGCAACCGCGCTTCGGGCGATTGCAGCGTCGTGAGGGCGGCGCGGGAGCGGTCCACCACCGGGGTCACCGACACGGTGGTCTCCGTACCGGTCAAAAGCGTTCGAACCATCTCCCTGTCCTTGTCATGCCCCTACAAACCGTAGCCGCAACGGTACCAGCTCGGCCGACCTCGTCCAAGATCAACCCGGCGTGTAGGGATATTCCTTACATGCCTGTTCAAGCGGCAGTCCTGCGATGCAGCCAGCGGTACAGCACCGGCAGCAACAGCAGGGTCAGCAGCGTCGAGGAGACGATGCCACCGATCACCACCGTGGCCAGCGGGCGCTGCACTTCCGAGCCGGCGCCGACGTTGAACGCCATCGGCACGAAGCCCAGCGAGGCGACCAGCGCGGTCATCAGCACCGGACGCAGGCGGCCCAGCGCGCCTTCGCGCACCGCCACGTCCAGCGAACGGCCCTGTTCGCGCAGGTGGCGCACGAAGCTGATCATCACCAGTCCGTTAAGGACCGCCACGCCGGACAGGGCGATGAACCCGATGCCGGCCGAGATCGACAACGGAATGCCGCGCAGCGCCAGGGCCAGCACGCCGCCGGTCAGTGCCAACGGCACGCCGCTGAACACGATGGCCGCGTCCTTGCCCGAGCCGAATGCCCAGAACAGCAGCGCGAAGATCAGCACCAGCGTCACCGGCACCACCACCGCCAGGCGCTGGCTGGCCGAGATCAGCTGCTCGAAGCTGCCCCCGTATTCCACCCAGTAGCCGGCCGGCACCTTCACCTGCGCATCCACCGCCGCCTGCAGGTCGGCGACGAAGCTGCCCAGGTCACGGTCGCGCACGTTGGCGGTGACCACGATGCGGCGCTTGCCGTTGTCGCGATTGATCTGGTTCGGCCCCTCGCTGCTCTCGATGCGGGCCAGCTCACGCAACGGCACGGTGCGCGCGTCACCGCTGCGCCAGCCACCGGCGCGACTGGACTCATCGGCGCTGTCCTGCGCCAACGCCGGTTCCAGCGACACCGGCAGGTCGGCCAGCGCAGCCGGGTCCTGGCGCAGGGCCTCGGGCAAGCGCACGACGATGTCGAAGCGGCGGTCACCCTCGAACAACTGCCCCGCCACGCGCCCGCCCACCGCGGTGGACACGGTGGCCTGCAGTTGGCCCGGGTTGAGCCCGTAGCCAGCCAGCGCGCTGCGATCGGGCGTGACCGTCAGCAACGGCAGGCCACTGGTCTCCTCCAATCGCACGTCCGCTGCGCCCGGCACCTTCCCGGCGACCTCGGCGATGCGCTGGCCGACCTGCGCCAGGGTTTCCATGTCGTCACCGAACAGCATCACCGCCACGTCGGCACGCACGCCGGAGATCAGCTCGTTCATGCGCATCTGGATCGGCTGGGTGAACTCGTAGTTGTTGCCCGGCAGTTCCTCCACCGCGGCTTCGAGTTCGGCCAACAGCTGCACGCGCGGCTTGCGTGGGTCCGGCCACTGCTTGCGCGGCTTCATCATGATGAAGGTATCGGCTACCGACGGCGGCATCGGGTCGGAGGCCACCTCCGGCGTACCGATCTTGGAGAACACCTTGTCCACCTCGGTGAACTGCAGCAGGCGCATTTCCACCTGCTTCTGCATGTTCACCGACTGGGTCAGGCTGGTGCCGGGAATGCGCATGGCATGCATCGCCACGTCACCTTCGTCCAGGTTGGGCACGAACTCGCTGCCCAGCCGGGTGGCCAGCAGGCCGCACAGCACCACCAGCAACGCCGCACCACCGACGATCCAGCGCCCGCGCCGCAGCACCGCGTCCAGCAACGGCTCGTAACGGCGCCGCAGCCAGGCCATGAGGCGGTTTTCCTTCTCCTCCACGCGGCCGCCCAGAAACAGCGCGATCGCGGCGGGCACGAAGGTCAGGGCCAGCAGCATCGCGCCGGTCAGGGCCAGCACCACGGTGATCGCCATCGGGTGGAACATTTTCCCCTCCACGCCGGTGAGCGCGAAGATCGGCAGGTACACCGCGGTGATGATGCCCAGGCCGAACAGGCTGGGGCGGATCACCTCGGCGGTGGCGCTGGCGGTCTCGGCGAAGCGCTCCTCCAGCGTCATCGCCCGGCCCAGGGCATGCGCGCGTTCGCCGAAGCGACGCAGGCAGTTCTCGATGATGATCACCGCGCCGTCGACGATCAGGCCGAAGTCCAGCGCCCCCAGGCTCATCAGGTTGGCCGACACGCCGCCGCGCGCCATGCCGGTCAGCGTGAACAGCATCGACAGCGGGATCACCGCCGCGGTGATCAGCGCCGCGCGGAAGTTGCCGAGCAGCAGGAACAGCACCACGATCACCAGCAGCGCGCCTTCCAGCAGGTTCTTGGCCACGGTCTGGATGGTGCGGTCCACCAGCGCGGTGCGGTCATAGCTGGCGGTGACGGTGACGCCTTCGGGCAGGCTGCGTTGTGCCTGTTCCAGCTTGGCGGCGGCGGCCTGCGCCACCTCGCGGCTGTTGGCCCCGACCAGCATCACCACGGTGCCCATCACCACCTCGTGGCCGTTCTGGGTGGCCGCGCCGCTGCGCAGCTCCGGGCCCTCGGCGACCTCGGCCACGTCGTGCACGTGGATCGGCACGCCTTCGCGGCGGGCCAGCACGATGTTGCCGATCTCCTCCACGCCGCTCACCTGCCCGGGCACGCGTACCAGGAACTGCTGGCCGTTGCGCTCGATGTAGCCGGCGCCGACGTTCTGGTTGTTGCCCTCCACCGCTTCGGCGACGTCGTCGAGGGTGAAGCCCAACGCGCGCAGCTTGGCCGGGTCCGGAGTGATGTGGATCTGCCGCTGGTAGCCACCGATGGTGTTGACCTCGGTGACGCCCGGCACATTGCGCAGCTGTGGGCGCACCACCCAGTCCTGCAGCGTGCGCAGGTCGGTGGCGGTGTACGCGGTGCCGTCCGGCTTGCGCGCCTCGGGATCGGCGTCGATGGTGTACATGAAGATCTCGCCCAGGCCGGTGGCGATCGGCCCCAGCTGCGGATCCAGCCCTTCAGGCAGCTGTGATTTCACCTGCTGCAGGCGTTCGGCCACCTGCTGACGGGCGAAGTACAGGTCGGTGCCATCCTTGAACACCACCGTCACCTGCGACAGGCCGTAACGCGACAGTGAACGCACCTGCTCGAGTTTCGGCAGGCCGGCCATCACCGTTTCCACCGGATAGGTGATGCGCTGTTCGGCCTCCAGCGGTGAGTAGCCTTCGGCTGCGGTGTTGATCTGCACCTGGACGTTGGTGATGTCGGGCGTGGCGTCGATCGGCAGGCGGGTGAAGCTCCAGCTGCCGATGGCGATCAGGGCCAGGGTCAGCAACATCATCAACCAGCGGTGCGCGATGGCCGCGCGAATGATGCGCTCAAGCATGGCGCGGCCCTCCGTGGATGCGTTGGCGGCAATCAATGTTCATGCGACGCCCCCGCCTTGCCGATATCGGCCTTGACCACGTAACTCTGCTCGACCACGACCTGCTCGCCGGCGCGCAGGCCATCCTTGACCTCGACCTTGGCGGCATCCCGCGCGCCCAGCGTCACCTCGCGCGCGGTGTAGGTCTCGCCCTCGCGCACGAACACCACGTCGTGCCCATCCATGCTCTGCAGCGCCGACAGCGGCACCACGACGGCGGCCGGCTGCATCGCCACCACGATGCGTGCCTTCACCGCCGCGCCCGGGCGCCACAAGCCGTCCTCGTTGCGCACGATCGCGCGTGCCACCGTACTCTGGCTGGCGGTGGCGGTGCCCGGCAGCACGCGTTCGAGCGTGGTGGCCTGGCTGACGCCATCGGTCATGCGGGTGACGGTGACCGGCACGCCGGCGGTGATGTGCTGGGTGTCGGCACCGAAGATGTGCAGGTCCACCCACAACTCGGACAGGTCGCCGATCTCGAACAGCGGCGTGCCCTCGCCCGCCACCGCGCCGACCTGCGCCTGCCGCGACAGCACCACGCCGCTGATCGGCGCACTGACGCCGTAGGTGGTCAGGCTCAGGTTGCTGTCGATGCTGGCCAGCGCCTGGCCGGCGCTGACGCGGTCACCCACGTTGGCCCGCAGCGCGCGGATCGGGCCGGGAAAGCGCGCCATCACCTGCGCCACGCGGCCATCGACCGGCGTGAGCAGGCCCTGCACCTCATGCTCGTCGGCGATGGTGCCGGACTGCGCCGGTGCGCTGACGATGCCGGCCTGCTGTGCCATCGCCGCCTTGATGGTGGTGCGTTCGGCTTCTTCCTCGCCTTCCTCATGGGCGTGGCCGGCTTCGTCGTGGCCGGCCTCTTGCGCGGTGGCGGACGCCGCTGCCTCGGGCTTGCCGCCGCAGGCACTCAACGACAGCACCAACAGCACCAGTGCGGCGGTGGAAATCAACGGGGTGCGGCTCATCGTGCGTTCTCCGGGGCAACGGTGGCGTCATCGGCGAGCATCGACTGGCCGGTGAGACGCTGGATTTCAATCAGGGCAGTCTGTGCGGCGATGGCCGAATCGAGCTGGCGCTGGCGCGCCTCGATGCGCATGGCCTGCAACTGCGCCCATTCCATGTAGCTGGCCGCGCCGGCACGCCAGGCCTGTTCGGCGGCACGTTCGGCCTTCTGCAGCTGCGGCAGCACGTCGCGCTGCAGGCGTTCCACCTCCAGCCGTGCACCGGCATAACGGCCATGTGCTTCGGCCAGCGTGGCGTACAGCTGTTGCAGGCGCGCTTTGCGCTCATAAGGCAGCAGCGCGAGGTTGGCCTCGGCTTCGCGGATTTCCGGCGCGGCGCGGCGGGCGCTGCCGAGCGGGATGCTGAAACCCCCGACCAGCGACGTGGCGCTGTCGGCGCGGCTGTTGCGCACCCCGACCTGCCAGTTCCAGTCCGGGCGCGCGGCAGTGCGTGCCAGCTGCAGCTGGGCATCGCGGACGCGCTCCTCGCCCAGCAATTCGGCCAGCTCCGGTGCACGCTGCAGTTCATCGGCCAGCAGGTCGAAGTCACGTGCCGCCGGCAGGCGCAGGGCATTGCCACTGACCGACGCGAAACCCGCCTGGCGTGCGCCCCACAAGGCGGCCAGGGCCAGGCGCGCCGAGGCGGCCTCCTGGGTGGCGCGGTCGCGGTCCAGCTCGGCCTGCGCCAGCATCGCCTGCGCGGTGAACAGCACCGATTCCGGTGATGCACCGGCCTGCAGCCGCACGCGCGCGGCATTCACCGCACGACGGCGCTGCTCGATGTCGGTCAGGGCGATGTCCAGCGCGGACTGCGCGCGCGCCACGTCGAGGTAGCGACGGGCGGTTTCTGCCAGCAGATCCAGCCGCGCGGTGGCACGCTGCGGGGCCAGGGCGTCGAGGTTGGACTGCGCCAGCAGGCGGCGCGCGTCGAGCTTGCCGCCGCGCTCCAGCACGCCGGACAGGCTGACGGTGGTTTCCAGCCCCTTCAGGCCGCGGTTGTCGCCGCTGCCGAGCAGGTTCTCGACATCGACGCCGAACTGCAGCGGCGGGCGCAGCGAAGCGGCGTCCCGGCGTGCTTCCAGCACGGGACGTTGTGCATCGACCAGTTGCAGGTCGGGGTGGTCAACGGCGACGCGGGCGATGGCCGCGTCCAGGCTCAACGGAACAGCAGACGCCGGTGCCTGCGCGTACACGCGCGGCACCAGCGCAAAGGCGGCTATCGCCGCCAGGCGCATCCACATGGGGAATCTCCAGATAGCAGTTGCAGACGTGGGAGCCGGCCAATGGGCCGGGACGTCAGGCGGCTATCGGGGGACGGAACAGGCTCTCGGTCGGCTGCGAGGCGCACTGCGGCACCTGCGCCAGCGGTGCGGACTGCACCGGCGGGAACGACAGCGACCACGCCGGCGCGAGGGTCGGCAGCACGCCGCCATGGCCGTGGCAGTCCACGCAGTGCACCAGGGCATGCAACAGCGCGTTGGCGGCATCCTCGGCATCGGGCGCCTTGGCCAGCGCCGCGTCGTCGTGTTCATGCACGTCGGCGCCGATATCGGCATGCGACAGCATGTGGATGTCGGTCAATGCCGAGGCCAGCGAGGTACCGAACACGCCAAAACCCACCAGCGCCAGCATCAGCAGGCGCAGCAGGAACAGGCGGCGGTGGCGCAGGGACTGCAGCATCGGCGCAGCCTACCGGTGGTGGGGGCCGTTACACAATCGCAGGGGGCAAAAGCTGCCCTCATCCGGCGCTGCGCGCCACCTTCTCCCGCTTGCGGGAGAAGGTGGCGCGCAGCGCCGGATGAGGGCGCCTTTGCTTCGGCCTTACTTGGCGTTCTTGCGTTGCTCAATATAGGCACGCACCTGCTGCTCCAGCACCGGCAGCGGCACCGAACCCAGGCGCAGGATGGTGTCGTGGAAGCCCTTGACGTCGAAGCGGCTGCCCAGCGCCTGCTCGGCCTCGGCACGCAGACGCACGATGGTGATCTCGCCCAGCTTGTAGCTCAATGCCTGCGCCGGCCAGGAGATGTAGCGGTCGACCTCGGTGGTCACCTCATGCTCGCTCAGCGCGGTGTGGTCACGCAGGTAGGCGATGGCGTGCTCGCGGGTCCAGCCGTAGTGATGCACGCCGGTGTCGATCACCAGCCGGCAGGCACGCCACATCTCGTAGGTAAGCCGACCGAAGTCCTCGTACGGGGTCTGGTAGATGCCCATCTCCACGCCGAGCTTCTCGGTATACAGGCCCCAGCCCTCGCCGTAGGCGGAGATGTAGTTGTTGCGACGGAACTCCGGCAGGTCGGTCTGCTCGGCGGCCAATGCGCCCTGCAGCGCGTGGCCCGGGTCGGACTCATGCAGGGTCAACGCCGGCAGGTTGTACAGCGGGCGTGCCGGCAGGTTGTAGGTGTTGAGCCAGTAGGTGCCCATGCCGCCGCGGCCGGCGGTCCAGAACGGGGCGATGTCCGGCGGCACCGGCACGATGGTGAAGCGCGCGCGCGGCAGCGTCATGTAGCGGCCGATCACGCCGTCCACGCGCTTGGAGATCCACGCCGCGCGCCACAGCAGTTCGTCCGGGGTCTTGGCGTAGAACTGCGGGTCGGTACGCAGGAACTGGAGGAAATCGGCGAAGCGGGTGTCCGGGCTTTTGCCGGTGAAGCCGACCTTGTCGATGATGGCGTTCATCTCGCCCTGGATGCGCTTCACCTCGGCCAGGCCCTGCGCATGGATCTCCTGCGGGCTCATGTCCAGCGTGGTGTACTCGCGGATCTGCTGGCGGTAGAACTCCTTGCCGCCGGGCATCTTCTCGGCGGCAAGGGTGGTGCGCGACTGCGGCACGTACTCTTCGCGGAAGAAGGTCAACAGCTTGCCGAACGCCGGTACCACGCTGCCGCTGATGGCCTGCCGGGCATCGGCCTGCAGGCTGGCCTGCTCGGCGGCGGGGATGCTGGACGGCATCTTCTGCAACGGTTCGTACAGCGGCGACTGGGTCGGGTCCTTCAGCCCGGCCACGGTCGAGATCGACACGTCGCGGCCTTCAAGCACCGCGCGCGGCACGCTGAAGCCGCGCGCCAGGCCGGCGCGCATGTTGACCATCTGCTGGTCGAAGTAGCGCGGCACGTCGTTCAGGCGCGCGATGTAGGCGCGGTACTCGGCGGCGGTCTTCATCTCGCGCCGGGCCATGAAGCTCAGGTTCGACCAGAACGAGGAGTCCGAGTTGAACGGCATCTCGTAGGTGCCCTGGCGCACTTCGTCGGCCAGGTTCTCCACCTGGTACCTGTAGATGGCGTAGTTGACCTGGTTCTCGGCCGAGAGCGTGGCCGGGTCGATGCCCTCCAGCTGCTTGAGCACCTCGTCCCACACCTTGAGCCGGGCCTGCTGGGCCTGCGCGCCGACATCGGGCAGGGTGGTGGCGTCGGCCGGGGCGTCACCGTCCTCGCTGGCCTCGCCGCCGCCGGTCTGCCGCCAGGCCCATTCCTTCTCGTAGATCGCCTGGAACCGGGCATCGGCCGCCTGCGTCGCCAGCGTGGACGGCGCGGCAGGCTGGGCGGCAAGGGCAGGCACGGCGCTCAGGCCGAGGGCAAGCAGGAGGGCGGCGGTCAGCGGTGATTTCACGATCAGGATTCCCCGGATGAAGACAGTTCACCCCCGATCATCGCATTGAAGCCGCCGCCCGACCTAGACCGATTCAGGCGGCAAAAGCGCCGGAATCGCGCCGCCGTCAGTGCCCTGCCTTGTCCCGTTTCCAGCCGCGGTGCTTGATGTCCAGGCGCAGGCTGTACAGCGCGGTGAAGGCCGGGAACAGGTTCTGGATGACGCCGACCGCGTCCTGCTTGGCCGAGAACACGAAGTAGCTCAGCGTCATCAGGCTGCCCAGCACGCTCATGTACCAGAACAGGCGCGGGATCACCGGCTTGCCGGCGCGCCGCGAGGCGACGAACTGCACCAGCCAGCGTCCGCCGAACATCAACGCGCCGGTCAGGCCGATGAGCTTCCACGGCGACATGTGCACGCCGGTCCACTCCAGCCAGACCAGCGGCTGGTTCATGAAATCCATGCTCAGAGCTCCTCCACCGCCGTGCGTTTGGAGCGGGTGATCAGCCATGCCACGCCGCGCAGGTCACGGATGCCGACCATGGCACGGCCGAAGTTGTTGTACTTGGACACGCCCGCGGTGCGATGGCGGTGGTTGACCGGCACGCTCACGGTCTTCCAGCCGGCGCGCTGCATCAGCGCCGGCAGGTAGCGGTGCATGTGGTCGAAGTACGGCAGGTCGAGGAAGGCATCGCGGTCGAACAGCTTGATGCCGCAGCCGGTGTCGGGGGTGTCGTCGCGCAGCATGCGCGCGCGGATGGCATTGGCCCACTTGCTGGCCCAGCGCTTGGAGCCGCTGTCCTGGCGGTTGACCCGCCAGCCGGCGAACAGCTTGACCCCGCCCTCGGCGGTATCGCGCGCGGCCAGCAGCCTGGGGATGTCGGCCGGGTCGTTCTGGCCGTCGCCGTCGAGGGTGGCGATCCACGGCGCGCGCGCCGCCTTGACCCCGGTCCGCACCGCGGTGCTCTGGCCGCTCTGCTGCACGTGGTGCAGCACCCGCAGCTCGGGGTTGGCGGCCTTCAGCGCCTGCAGCACCTGCAGGCTGTCGTCCCTGGAGTTGTCGTCTACGTAGACGATCTCGAAGGGCACCTTGCCGCGCAGCGCAGCGGTGATTTCGTTGACCAGCGGGGCGACGTTGTCGCGCTCGTTGAAGACGGGGACGACCACCGAGAGGGCAGGCTGGTTCATGACGCGATCCGTTGGCAATGCGTATTCAGGAAGACCGCGCATTTTCCCGCTTCCGTATTAGCGGGAGATGAAATCAGGCGCGCGGTCCGAAGTAGGTGCGGCACCACTCCACCACCGGTGGCAGGCCCACTTCAATCGGGGTGGCCGGCTCGTAGCCGAAGGCCGCCCTGGCCCGCGCGGTATCGGCCATGGTCTGGACCATGTCGCCGGGCTGCATGGGCTTGTAGACCTTGTTGGCCGGCCGGCCGGCGGCCGAGGCGATCACGTCGATGAAGTGCTCCAGCTCCACCGGTGTGTGGTTGCCGAGGTTGAACACCTGATGCGGCGTGGCCTCGGCACTGGGATGCGACAGCGCCCCGAGGATACCGGTGACGATGTCGGAAACATGTGTGAAGTCGCGGCGCATGTGGCCATCATTGAACACCTCGATGCTGCGCCCGGCCAGCACCGCGCGCGAGAACAGCAGCGGCGCCATGTCCGGCCGGCCCCACGGGCCATACACGGTGAAGAAGCGCAGCCCGGTGGCGCGCAGGCCATACAGCTGGGCGTAGGTGTAGGCCATCAGCTCGTTGGCGGCCTTGGTGGCGGCGTACAGCGAGCGCGGCTGGTCCACGCGCTGGTCCTCGGAGAACGGCGGCGTGGCCGAATTGCCGTAGACCGAGCTGCTGGAGGCGTACACCAGGTGCTGCACGCCGCGGTGGCGGCACAGCTCCAGCAGGTTGACGAAGCCGACCAGGTTGCTCTGCACGTAGGCGTGCGGGTTTTCCAGCGAATACCGCACGCCGGCCTGCGCGGCCAGGTGGATCACCCGGGTCGGCTGCACTTCATCGAACAATGCGGCCAGGCCGTCACGGTCGGTGATGTCCAGCGCGCGGAGGTCCACCTGCGGGCACAGCGCGGCCACCCGGTCGCGCTTGATCTGCGGGTCGTAGTAGTCGTTGTAGTTGTCCAGCCCCACCACCCGCTCGCCACGGACGGACAGCGCCTGGCAGGTGTAGGCACCAATGAAGCCGGCCGCGCCGGTCACGAGAAGGGTCATCAGAACTATCCAGACGTAATGACGGCATTTTCGCCGCCAACGATACAGATTTCACCGGTCTGTCCTGTCCGGGGAGCATCACGCCGTGCCGCGCTGTCATCGGCCCGGTCCCACGCGGGGGCCGGTGGCCACCTCACCACAGGGTCAGCGGTGCTTCCCTGGCCAGGGTTTCCTTGCGTTCCTTGCTGTAGGCCCACCAGGGCTGCGGGGAATCCCCCGCCATGAAGCGCACGATGGACAGGAACACATCGATCACGCAGGGGTCGTGCACCACGCCGGTCTTCAGGCACAGCTGGGCATACATGTCGTAGGGATCACGCCCGCGCAGGTGCGCCGGGACACGGATTCCAATCAGACGGAGATCTTTCTCACAGGCCGGCCCGACATTCGGCAGGTCGGTCAGACGCAACAGATGATTGCGGTCGACCTTGGTGGGGTTCATTGCCTTGCGTTCACCTCAGGGGGATGAAGGGTGGCCGTCAGCCCTGCTGACGGCGACGCAACCGCTCGAGCACGCCTTCCAGCGTGTCCAGGTCGGTGTAATGGATGACCAGCTTGCCCTTGCCACCACGGCCGTGGGCGATCGCCACCTTGGTGCCCAGCGATTCGGACAGCTCGGTTTCCAGCGAGGCGATGTCGGCCTGCGGCGCGGTCGGCGACGGCTTGGCCTTGCGTGCGCCCGGCACCTTGCCGGCGGCGAACTGCTGGGCGCGGTGCTCGACCTCGCGCACCGACCAGCCCTGCTCGGCAGCTTCCTCGGCCAGCTTGGTGGCCAGTTCCGGCGCCAGCGTGAGCAGCGCGCGGGCATGGCCCATTTCCAGGCGACGGGTTTCCAGCAGCACGCGCACGCCGATGGGCAGGTCGATCAGGCGCAGCAGGTTGGACACCGAGGCGCGTGAGCGGCCGACGGCCTGCGCGGCTTCGGCGTGGGTCAGCGAGAATTCGCTGACCAACCGGGCCAGCGCCTCGGCCTCTTCCAGCGGGTTGAGGTCTTCGCGCTGGATGTTCTCGATCAGCGCCATCGCGATGACGGTGCGGTCTTCCAGCTCGCGCACCACCACCGGCACATCGTCCAGCCCGGCCAGGCGCGAGGCACGCCAACGGCGTTCACCGGCGATGATTTCGTACTTGCCGCCCTCGATCTGGCGCACCAGGATCGGCTGGATGATGCCCTGCGCCTTGATCGACTCGGACAGCTCGGCCAGCTTGCCTTCGTCCATGTCACGGCGCGGCTGGTACTTGCCCGGCTGCAGCTGGTCGATGGGCAGCTTGCGCAGCACCTCGCCCGGTTGCGGTTCGGCCACCGCGGCCACGGTCACCGGGGTGACGGCGCCCTTCGGGCCCAGCAGGGCATCCAGTCCACGGCCGAGGCCACGTTTCTTGGCACCGGCCATCAGACGGTCTCCACGGCCGGGGCGGCCTGCTTGCGTTCGTTGTTGCGGCGGATGATCTCACCGGCCAGGCCCAGGTAGGCCACGCCGCCACGCGAGCTGCGGTCATAACCGACGATGCTCTGGCCATGGCTGGGCGCCTCGGCCAGGCGCACGTTGCGCGGCACGATGGTGCGAAACACGCGGTCGCCGAAGTACTCGGTGAGCTGCGCGGACACCGCGTTGGCCAGGTTGTTGCGCACGTCGAACATGGTGCGCAACACGCCCTCGATTTCCAGTGCCGGGTTCAGGTTGACCTTGAGCGCATCGATGGTCTGCACCAGCGCGCTGAGGCCTTCCAGGGCGTAGTACTCGCACTGCATCGGCACGATCACCGAGTCGGCGGCGGCCAAGGCGTTGAGGGTCAGCAGCGACAGCGCCGGCGGGCAATCGATCAGGATGAAGTCGTATTCATCGCGGATCGGCGCCAGCGCGCGCTTGAGCCGCTGCTCGCGCTCGCCCTGCTCCATCAGCTGGATCTCGGCGGCGGTCAGGTCGATGTTGCCGGGCAGCAGGTCATAGCCCTCGGCGGTCTGCACGCGCACTTCGACGGCGCTGTTCTCGCCGAGCAGGAGGTCGCAGGTGGAAGCTGCGACTTCACGCTTGTCCACGCCACTGCCCATGGTCGCGTTGCCCTGCGAATCCAGGTCGACCAGCAACACACGCTTGGGTGCGGCGGCAAGGGAAGCAGCCAGATTGACGGCCGTGGTGGTCTTGCCGACGCCGCCTTTCTGGTTGGCGATGGCGATGATGCGAGCCATGCAGGAGAGCCTCGTGGGCGGGGTTGGACTGGTCATTATGGGGGTAGCGGCGCGCAGGCGGAAATCGGCGTGCCTTTCGGGGGCAATGGCTGCCCCTCCCCGGCCTCCCCTTGCCGGCGGCAACGGGAGGGGGAGCGTTGTCGGAATGATCCCGGGGCGGCCCGCCGGCGTGGGGCCGGCTGGAGCGGGTCCGGGCTTACCTGCGTTCGGCCACGACCAGGTGGCGGTCACCGACCAGGCCGGGGACCTGCAGCGGACGCACTTCCAGTACCTGCCAGTCGGCCGGCAGCTGGGCGATCTCCTCGTGCGGGTAGACGCCCTTCATGGCCAGCAGCTGGCCGCCGGGGCGCAACAGGTGACCGCCGACCTCGACGATGCCGGCCAGGGTGTCCATGGCGCGGGCGGTGAGGTTGTCGTAGGCACCGGGCTCATCCAGCGCCTCGGCCCGCGACTCGGCGACGCGGGCGTTCTTCAGGCCCAGCTGGCGCACGGCCTCGCGCAGGAAGCGGGCCTTCTTGCCATTGCTCTCGACCAGGGTGACCTGCAGCTGCGGGTGGGTGATGGCCAGCGGGATGCCAGGCAGCCCGGGGCCGGTGCCGAGGTCGGCCAGGGTGCCGGCGGTGACGTGGCTGGCCATGGCCAGCGAGTCGAGCAGGTGACGGGTGACCATTTCGCGCGGATCGCGGATGGCGGTGAGGTTGTAGGTACGGTTCCAGCGCACCAGCAGGGCTAGGTAAGCCAGCAGCGGGGGGGCGAGCGCGGCGTCCAGGCCCATGGCCTGCAGGCCCTGCTGCAGGTCGGTGCTGACGTCGGGCGGGAGGGAGGTGTCGTTCATGGCGGGGATTATCGCAGGAGCGGGGGAAGGCTTTGGCTTTGGCTTTGGCTTTAGCTTTAGCGCTGCTTCTGCCCCCTCCCTTGCGCCGAAGGCGTAGGGGAGGGTTGGGGAGGGGTCGCTCTGGCTCTGGCTTTGCCTACTGAAAGGACCGGGACGGTATCGGTCGGGGCAAATGCAACAGCAACAGCTACCCTCCCCTCCCCTACGCCTTTGGCGCAAGGGAGGGGGCTTGGAGCAGAAGCATAAAAAAGGCCGCTTTCGCGGCCTTTCTTCGTTTCGCTCATCACAGTGGATACCACCCACCCATCACAGCGGATACCACGCCAGCGCCGCGCGGAAATCGGCCGTGGCCTGCCACTCGTGCAAGTGCCAGCGGCCAGCCTCGCCCAGTCCCGGGTCGCACCACACCAATTGCAGCGCCCCCGCCGCGTCCGGCGCGAACTGCAGCTTCTCCAGCCCGAACGAGATGCCGTGCCCGTGCGCCTTCAACAGGGCTTCCTTGGCGCACCACACCCGGAAGAACCACTGCTGGCATGCCGCGTCGTCCAGCCCGTCCAGCCACTGGATCTCCTGCGGGTGGAAGAAACGCCGGATCACCTCGCGCATCTGCCGGCGCGGCCGCTGCTGTTCCAGGTCCACCCCCAGGCGTGCGCCCTGCCCCAGCGCCACCAGCAGATGCGGGCCGCTGTGGCTCCAGCCGGTGCCGTAGTGGGCCAGCTCCCCGATCAACCACGGGCGATTGCGCTCATCCCGCGTCAACGGCAGGTCCTGCGGGGTGCTGCCCAGCACATCGGCCAGCAGCACGCGTGCCTGCGGCTCGCCGCGCGTGCCCGGGACATGCGGCAGCAGCCAGACCCGCACCGGGTCGAAATCCCAACGTTCCACGTAACCCCTCATGCTGAACAAACCACCGCCGCTTCAACAGGACGTTCACCGCGGTGCGCGTTGACTGTCCGCACCGCACCGTCCCCGGGTGCATTCACGCTGGGAGATACACGCATGGGCATCATCGTCTGGCTGGTCATCGGTGGCATCGTCGGCTGGCTTGCCAGCCTCATCATGCGCCGTGATGCACAGCAGGGCATCATCCTGAACATCGTGGTCGGCATCATCGGCGCCATGATCGCCGGCTTCCTGTTTGGCGGTGGCAGCATCAATGCCGCCATCACCCTGCGCTCGTTCGTGCTGTCGCTGCTGGGCGCGGTGATCCTGCTGGCCATCGTCAACCTGTTCACGCGCAAGAGCATCCGCTGAAACGCAGCATGGCGCCATTCGACCGGGCCCGGCCAGCAATGGCCGGGCCTTGCCGTTTCAGCCCTGCGCCAACTGTACCCAGGCCGGGGCATGGTCGCTGGGGCGGTCCCAGGTGCGGGGCTCGCGGTCGATGCCCGAGGCCTGCGCGCGCGGCTTGAGCGCGTCGGACACCAGGGTCAGGTCGATGCGCAGGCCCAGGTTGCGGCGGAACCCGGCGGCGCGGTAATCCCACCAGCTGAAGATGCCGCCTTCGTCGCTGTGCAGGCGGAAGCCGTCGTGCAGGCCCAGCTCCAGGATCTTGCGCAGGCCCGCACGCTCGGCGGTGGAGGTCAGGATGTGGTTCTCGTTCCACACCATCGGGTCGGGCACGTCGCGCTCGTCCGGGGCGATGTTGAAATCGCCCAGCACCACCAATTGCGGGTGCTTGTGCAGCTCGTCGGCGATCCAGCCACGCACCGCCTCCAGCCAGCGCAGCTTGTACTCATATTTGTCCGTGCCCACGTCCTGGCCGTTGACCACGTACAGGTTGATGATGCGCACGCCGTTGACGGTGCCGGCGATCACCCGCTTCTGCTCGTCCTCGAAGCCGGGGATGCCGATCTGCACGTCCTCGATCGGGTGCCGCGACAGCAGCGCCACGCCGTTATAGGTCTTCTGCCCGGCAAACACGTTGCGGTAGCCCAGTTCGAGCAGCCGCGTGTCCGGGAACTTGTGGTCCTCCAGCTTGGTTTCCTGGATGCCGACCACGTCGGGGGCAAAGTCGGCCAGCCACTGTTCCAGGTGCGGCAGGCGGACGTTGAGGGAGTTGACGTTCCACGAAGCGATTTTCATGGGGGGATTCTAGCCGGGGTGGGGAAACATGGCCCCCTTGGGCCGAGCGCCGCGATGTGGCGCACGTGCCGGATCAGAAGCACCCCATCCACCCTTCGGGCACCTTCCCCCGCTTGCGGGGAAAGGAAGGGGTCCGGGGTTGCGGGCGATGTTGGCCAGGCTCGCCGTCACGGCAGCGAAACTGAATGGGATTCGCCGTGCCATGTCCGGGACGAGGGACTCTCGGTAGAACGCCCGCCGCGCGTGGCTCGGCACCACCCGGGGCGGCAGGTTGCGGGCGGCCTGATCCGGCAAAGCGCAACAAACGCTATTGCATGAATGTTCGGGAATACACTTTTTCCCGGTTCCGATTTGCGCAGACTGCCCTCAAGGTTAGAGGGAACCCCATGCGTAGCAAGCTGTTTGTGCCCGGCGCACGTCCGGAGCTGTTCGACAAGGCCATGGCCGGACCGGCCGATGCCCTGTCTTTCGATCTGGAAGATTCCGTGCCGGAAGCCGGCAAGACGGCTGCACGGGCGGCCGTGGCTGCGTTCCTGGCGCGCCCGGAGGTGGTGGCCGGCGGCAAGCTGCTGATCGTGCGCACCAATGCCACCGACAGCCCGCACTTCGCCGCCGACCTCCAGGCCGTGGCCGTGCCCGGCGTGTGGCTGCTCAACATTCCCAAGATCGAATCGGCCGCGCAGGTGCGCCAGGTCGCCACGGCGCTGGAACAGGCCGAGGCCGCCAACGGCGTGGCCCAGCCGATCGGGCTGCTGATCAACATCGAGACCCCGCGCGGGCTGCGCCATGCCGCCGAACTGGCCGCCGCGCATCCGCGCGTGGCCGGGCTGCAGTTGGGCCTGGGCGACCTGTTCGCGCCCAACGGCATCGCGCGTGACCCGGCCAACGTGCAGGCCACGTTGTTCGCGGTGAAGATGGCCGCCGCCGAAGCCGGGGTGTTCGCCTGCGACGGCGCATGGCCGGACGTGGCCGACGCTGAGGGCTTCACGGTCGAGGCAACCATGGCGCAGAAGCTGGGCTTCATCGGCAAGAGCTGCATCCACCCGCGCCAGGTGGCGCTGGCCAACACCCTCTTCAGCGTGCCCGAGGCACTGGTCGCCGAGGCACGGCGTATCCTCGCCGCCGCCAAGCAGGCCGATGCGCAGGGCCGCGGCGCGTTCCTGTTCGAGGGACGCATGGTCGACCTGCCGTTCCTGCGCCGTGCCGAAGCCATCGTCGCCGGGGCTCGCCACGCCTGATCCTTCCTCAAGGTGACGGCCTGGGCCGGCACCTCCGCTTTACTTTCCGGGGTCCATCCCATGTCCAAGCACGCGGCCAATGCACCGGCCTTCCTGAAGCGCCCCCTCTCCCTCGGCCTGCGCCTGCTGCTGGCGCTCACCCTGCTGGTGACCGGTGGCATCGCCTCGGCCGGGGAAAGCCTCAATGCCGTGGCCACCGGCCTGCTGCCGACGCTGCCCGATGGCCGTGCGCCGCAGCAGATGCTGGCCCTGCAGGACCAGCTGCTGGCCCTGGAAGGCGAGCGCGCCTGGTACCTGGGCAAGGGCGAGCAGGCCTGGAAGCCGCTGCAGCTGGGCAAGACCCCCGCCAATGCGCTCCACGGCCTGGTCCGTTACGGCGATGCCAGCTGGCTGCTGGTCGGCGAGGGCGCCGGCCAGGCCAACCGCCTGGACCAGGTCACCCGCAAGGGTGATGCGCTGGTGGCCGGGCAATCGCTGCCCCTGCCCTCGCCGCTGGCACAGGCGGTGGCCACCACGCTGGACGGTGACCTGTACGTGGCCGGCGTCGATGGTGCCGGCAAGCGCCAGCTGCTGCGCCGGCCCGCCGGCAACGGCACCTGGGTTTCTGCCCCGATGTGGCCCGGCGATGCCGCCGCGGCGGCGATGCAGGCCCAGAAGGGCGCGTTGTACGTGGTCGATGCACCGGTTGCCGGCAACGCACAGCAGCTGTGGCGCTGGACCACCGACAAGGGCTGGGTGTCGCTGCCTGGCATGGACGGCACGCTGGTCCCCGGCTCGCTGCGCGCGCTCGGCCAGGCCCACCTGCTGATGCAGGTGCGTGACCGCAAGGGCGCGGTCAACGCGCGCACCTTCCACACCATCACCAGCGCCTGGGCGACCGTGGCCGGCAGCGGCGCCGACGCCCCGACCGCCACCGCCAGCTGGGGCAACGGCCTGGCCTGGGCCAGCGCCGACGGCAGCCTGCACACCTTCGAGATGCAGACCGGCAAGCACCTGCTGGGCTGGATGGACTGGACGGTGATCATCGTCTACCTGGCCGCGATGCTGGGCATGGGCGCCTGGTTCTACTTCCGCGAGAAGCGCGGCAATACCGCCGACTTCTTCGTCGGTGGCCGCAGCATCCCGTTCTGGGCGGCCGGCGTGAGCCTGTATGCCACCAACACCAGTTCGATCAGCTTCATCGCCATCCCGGCCAAGGCGTTCGAGACCAACTGGCAGTACCTGACCAACAACCTGATCGCGGTGCTGGGCCTGATGTTCGTGGCGGTGTGGATCGTGCCGCTGCTGCGCCGGCTGGACCTGATGAGCGTGTTCTCCTACCTGGAAACCCGCTTCCACCCAGCCATCCGCATGCTCGCCAGCGCGCTGTGCATCGTCATGCAGATCGGCGCGCGCATGAGCGTGGTGCTGTTCCTGCCGGCGCTGGCGATTGCCACCATCACCGGCATCAGCGTGGTGTGGAGCATCATGATGATGGGCGTGTTCACCATCATCTACACCGCGATGGGTGGCATGAAGGCGGTGATCTGGACCGACTTCGTGCAGGTCATCGTCAAGATGGGCGGCGCGATCTTCGCCATCGGTTTCATCGTGTGGACGCTGAAGGGCGGCTTCGGCGAATTCGTCGCCACCGCGGCGATGGAAGACAAGACCAAGCTGTTCGATTTCAGCTTCGACCTGACCAAGGCCACCGTGTGGGGCTTCATCTTCCTGGTGGTGTTCGACGTGGTGCTGACCTTCCCGAAGGACCAGGTGCTGATGCAGCGCACCCTGGCCACCAAGTCGGACAAGGAGGCGGGCCGCTCGATCTGGGCGTTCGCCGCGATCATGATCCCGGGCGGCTTCATCTTCTACGGCATCGGCACCGCGTTGTGGGTGTTCTACAAGAACAACCCGCAGCGCCTGGACCCGCTGCTGCCGATCGATGCCACCTTCCCGCTGTTCATCGCCGCCGAACTGCCGCCGGGCGTCACCGGCCTGATCATCGCCGGCGTGTTCGCCGCGGCGATGGCGACGCTGTCGAGCATCATGAACAGCGTGGCCACGCTGATCTCGGTGGACTTCTACGAGCGCCTGGCCAAGAACCCGAACCCGCGCAAGAGCGTGCTGTTCGCCGAGATCTCCACCGTCATGGTGGGCCTGGTGGCGATCGGCCTGGCGCTGATCATGTCGCGCTACGACATCCACTCGCTGTTCGACGTGTCCATCGAACTGGCCGGCCTGCTCGGCGGTGGTTTCGCCGGTGCCTACACGCTGGGCATGTTCACCCGCCGCGCGAACTCGCAGGGCGTGGCGATCGGCGTGGCCGCCTCGATCGTGCTGACCTTCGTGGCCTGGTGGTTCAAGCTGGTGCACCCGTACTTCTACCTGGCCATCTCGATCATGCTGTGCATCGTGATCGGCTACCTGGCCAGCCTGTGCTTCCCCGCCCCGACCCGCTCGCTCAAGGGCCTGACGATCTACAAGCAGGATGCGGTGTGAAGGCCGGCCACGACGCCAGGACCATGACGTTGGTCGCATCGCCAGCGCCGGCCTGCTGGTGTAGCGTTGCGGCCAGCTGAGAGGTCATACCGTGGAAACCCAGTTCCTCAATACCTTCGTCACCGTCGTGGACCGTGGCTCGATGGCCGCGGCCGCGCGCCTGCTGCACATCACCCCGGCGGCGGTGGCCCAACAGATCCGCACCCTGGAGCGTGAGCTCGGGGCGCCGCTGATCGCCCGCGCCGGGCGCACCGTCAGCGTCACCGAGGAAGGCGCGCGCATCCTGCAGCGGGCGCGCGACCTGCTGCGTGACGTGGCCGACCTGCGCAGCGTGGCCAACGAAAGCGGCATGGCCGGCGAGCTGCGCCTGGGCGCCTGCCCGACCGCGCTGGGCGGGCTGGTGCCGGACATGCTGGCGCGGATGGTGGCCAAGTTCCCGGAGATCAACGTCTTCATCAAGCCGGGCTATTCGGCCGACCTGTACGGTGCGGTGGAATCGGGCGATCTGGACGCGGCGATGGTGCTGCAGGCACCGTTCCCGCTGCCCAAGACCTGCGACTGGCAGCTGCTGCGCGAGGAGCCGCTGGTGGTGCTGGCCCCGGCGCGGCTGGCCGGCTGCGACCCGCACCAGCTGCTGCGCGAGGAGCCGCTGATCCGCTACGACCGGCACGAATGGGGTGGCCGCCAGGCCGACGAATACCTGCGCAAGGTGGGCATCGTGCCGCGTGAGCGGTTCGAGCTGAATGCGCTCAACGCGATCGCCGTGATGGTGGACCGCGGCCTGGGCGTCTCGCTGGTGCCGGACTGGGCCAAGCCCTGGCCCGAAGGCATTTCGGTGGTCAGCCTGCCGCTGCCGCAACCAAGCGAACCGCGCCGGATCGGGCTGGTCTGGTCGCGCGCCTCGGTGCGCCTGCGCCAGGTCAACGCCCTGCTGGAAGAAGCCCGCGCCGCGTTGATCCGGTAATGCCAAGGATGCCCGGCATGGGCATCCCCCGGGAAACCCCCGCCGAACATGGCTGCGCCCCACCGCGATGCGGTGCGGGGTTGGCGCAGTGCCGGGCCATGCCCGGCAGCTGGCCTTGCCGGGAACGCCCCGGCCGAGCACGGCGCCGCGCCCCCGTCTCGGGGCGGTTCCAGCGCCGTCCAATCGCAACAAACACTAGGCAATGAACATACCCAGTCGCGCTTCCTTCGCCAGAAAGCCGCCCCTAGTCTCTGCCCATCGTCGAAGGTGCGCCTGACGTTCCCATGCGGGCACCGGTGCATCAAACGGCAGCATGAAAGGGGCACAAGTCCCCGTCTCGATTACCGGTGCAGGCCGCCCCCCAGCTGTCTGTACACCGTTTCCACATCAGGGGGAGAGGAAGCAATGATCAAGCCACTTACTGCTGCCATCAGCACTGTTCTGCTTGCCAGCGCCATTGCGCCGGCGATGGCGCAGGATGCAAGCAAAGCCCATGACGATGCGGTCAGCCTGGACCAGGTCATCGTCACCGGTACCCGTACCCCGGTCGCGATCGAGAAGGTCCCCGGCGCGGTCACCCTGGTGACCCCGGAGCAGGTGCAGCGCACCTTGAACCTGACCGAAGACGCCACCGCCGTGCTCGCACGCATGGTGCCGGGCTACTCCGAATCCTCGCAGGCGATGAGCAACTCCGGTGAGACCCTGCGCGGCCGCATCGCGCTGCGCCTGTTCGACGGCGTGCCGCAGGGTTCGCCGCTGCGCGAAGGCAACCGCAACGGCACCTTCACCGACATGGGCGTGATCGGCCGCATCGAGGTCATCAACGGCCCGTCCGCCGCCGAAGGCATCGGCGGCGCCGGTGGCGTGATCAACTACCTGTCCAAGAACCCGGAAGTGGATGGCCACCAGACCACCATCTCCACCCGCTACGGCACCCAGTTCAAGGGCGACAGCGACCAGACCAAGATCGGCGTGATGCACACCTACAAGGATGATGCGGCCGACTTCCTGATCAGCGGCGCCTACATCGACCGTGGCATCGCCTATGACGGCGACGGCCGCCGCGTCGGCCTGAACACCTCCGGCTCGCTGTCGGACTCGTACAGCAAGAACCTGTTCGTGAAGGGCGGCTACAACTTCGGCGAAGGCCAGATGCAGCGCATCCAGGCCAGCTACAGCAACTTCCACATCGGCGGCAAGCACAACTACATCCCGGTGGAAGGCTGCCGCGCCGGTGACGATGGCTGCACCAAGCCCACCACCAACACCGCCGAGAAGGGCTCCATCGCCGGCTCGCTGGCCGAGTTCAACGACTTCGAGCAGTTCGCGGTGAAGTACACCAACGCCGACTTCTTCGGCGGCGACCTGAGCATCGATGCGTACTGGGCCGAACAGGCCATGCGCTACGTGCCGGAGAACGGCGACGACCGCCAGCTGACCAAGCCGGCACCGCCGGAAGACCAGCGCATCTGGGACCAGTCGGAGATCAATAGCGAGAAGAAGGGCCTGCGCTTCGGTTATGCCTACGGTGACCTGTTCACGGTCGAAGGCCTGCGCCTGCGCGCCGGCCTGGACATGGTGGAAGACACCGCCGAGCAGCGCCTGGCCCTGACCAACCGCCTGTGGGTGCCGCCGATGAAGTACACCAGCGTTGCGCCGTACGCGCAGCTGAGCTGGGACATCGGCCCGGTCACGCTGGATGCCGGCGTCCGCCGCGAGGACGGCGAGCTGGAGATCGACAGCTACACCACCGTTGCCTTCCGCGACCACACCCCGGTGCAGGGCGGCAAGCTGGACTACAAGGCCACCATGCCGAACTTCGGCGCGATCTGGCGCATCAACGATGCGTGGTCGGTGTTCGGCTCGTACTCCGAAGGCTTCGGCATCGCCAACGTCGGCATCCCGCTGCGCAACATCCAGGCCAGCAGCCCGTGCAAGGCCGTGGCCTGCATCACCGACCTGCAGCCGCTGATCACCAAGAACAAGGAAGTCGGCTTCAACTGGCGCGGCGCCAAGGGCCAGGTGGGTGCGTCGGTGTACCGCTCGACCTCGGACTTCGGCTCGACCCTGACCATCGACAAGGCCACCGACGACTTCATCCTGACCCGCGCACCGGTCGAGATCGAAGGCTTCGAACTCAACAGCGCCTGGACCTTCAACGAGCACTGGAAGGCCACCTTCCTGTACTCGCGCATCCGTGGCCAGACCCAGTACTACCCGGGTTCGGGCCTGAAGAAGGAAATGGGCATCCTGGACATCTCGCCGGACAAGGTGAATGCCTCGCTGACCTGGACGCCGAACGACAACCTCAACGCCACCCTGGGCGTGAGCAAGACCTTCGACCGCGACCTGCGCGAGACCTTCACCAACCCGGCCAACGGCGACGTCTACGCCAACGAAGAGAACACCTATGGCTACGCGCTGTGGGACCTGAGCGTGAACTACGACACCGGCCGCTTCGGCCAGCTGTCGCTGGGCATCGAGAACCTGTTCGACAAGCAGTACGTGTTGACCTGGTCGCAGCTGCCGGGCTGGCAGAACTACTTCTCCGGCCGCGGCCGGATGGTGTCGCTGTCGCACACCATCAAGTTCTGATAACGGGCTGATGGACAACGGCGCCACGGTTGCCCGTGGCGCCGTTTTCTTTGCCTGCCGGATGCGTCACAAGCGGATGTTTCTTGTTGCATCGCAAGAAAAAACATCGCCTTTCTTCAACCAACAAAAGCTCACGTCTGAAGCTAGCCGCCCGTCCTTCTTCCCTGCCCCTGCGCACGCCTAGGCTGCATCCACGGGGGCACGGCGCGTCGGGAGGGACGTGGCCAGCGATCATTACCTGCAGCAGTCGCCGCACGCATGCGGCAAAGCAGTTCAAGCGCGTCTTCTCATACATCCATCGAGATAAGAACGAACATGAAGAACTTGCCTGTGACGTTGGGGGTTTTCCTGCTGGCCGCTGCGGTCAGCGACAGTGTGCGCGCACAACAGGTGGACGCGGCGCAGGCGCGCGAGGACGAACGCGCCGCCAGCAGCAGCGGCAGGAAGCCTGCCCAGGCCACCGACCTGGACCGGGTGATCGTCACCGGCGTGCGCGCGCCCAAGGCCGTGGACAAGATCCCCGGCGCGATCTCGATCATCACCCCGGAAGAGATCCGGCAGTCGCTGGTCATCACCGAGGACAACACCGCGGTGCTGGCACGCACCATCCCCGGCTACGCCGAATCCTCGCAGGCGATGACCAACTCCGGCGAGTCGCTGCGCGGACGCATCCCGCTGCGCCTGTTCGACAGCATCCCGCAGGGCTCGCCGCTGCGCGAAGGCACCCGCAACGGCACCTTCACCGACATGGGCGTGATCGGCCGCATCGAGGTCATCAATGGTCCCTCGGCGGCCGAGGGCATCGGTGCCACCGGCGGGGTGATCAACTACATCTCCAAGGTGCCCGAGCACGACGGCAGCGAGACCACGATCAGCGCGCGCTACCAGACCCAGTTCCACGATGACAGCGTGGGCTGGAAGCTGGGCCTGAGCCACGCGATCAAGCAGGACAACTACGACTTCCTGGCCAGCGTCTCGCAGCTGGAGCGCGGCATGGCCTACGACGCGAAGGGCCGCAGCATCGGCATGAATTCCAGCGGCTCGCTGGCCGACTCGCAGTCGCGCAACCTGTACATGAAGGGCGGCTTCAACTTCGGCCAGGACGGCGAGCAGCGCCTGCAGGCCACCTACAGCAACTTCAACATCGGCGGCAACGGCGACTACATCCAGGTGGTCGGCTGCAAGGGCCCGCATGACTGGCCGCCGTGCGACACGCCGTACCCGAACACCTCGGTGAAGGGCCACATCGACGGCCAGCGCGATGCGCTCAACAAGTTCATCCAGTACAGCCTGCAGTACACCCACAACGACTTCTTCGGCGGCACGCTGGACCTGGTCGGCTACCAGGCCGACCAGGGCATGCGTTTCCTGCCGGAGAACGGCGCCGACCGCCAGCTGGTCAAGCCGGCGCCGGCCGACGACGCCGACCGCATCTTCGACCAGTCCGAGATCCAATCGGAGAAGAAGGGCCTGCGCACCTCGTGGACGCGCCCGACGCTGTTCGGCGTGGATGGCCTGGAGCTGCACACCGGCGTGGACTTCGTGCAGGACGTGGCGCAGCAGCGGCTGGTGATGACCGACCGCGTGTGGGTGCCGCCGATGGACTACAAGAGCGTGGCCCCCTACGCGCAGCTGAGCTGGGACATCGGCCCGGTGACGGTCAGTGGCGGCCTGCGCCGCGAGAACGGCGAGCTGGACGTGGACAGCTATACCACCGTGGCCTACCGCAACAGCGTGTTCGTCGAAGGCGGCACCCTGGACTACACCGCCAACCTGCCCAACATCGGCGCGATCTGGCGCGTGACCGACCAGTTCTCGCTGTTCAGCGCCTACAGCAAGGGCTTCACCCTGCCGGACATCGGCATCCCGCTGCGCAACGTGAACTACACCGGGCAGTCGGTGAAGGGCATCCTCGACCTGCAGGCGATCATCGTCGACAACATCGACATCGGCTTCAACTGGCGCGGTTCGCGGGGCGCGCTCAGTGGCAGCTGGTACCACTCCACCTCCGACTTCGGCGCGTCGCTGGAAGTGGACCCGCTGACCAGCGACTTCATCATGACCCGCGCGCCCACCGACATCAAAGGCATCGAGTTCACCGGTGAGTTCCGCTTCACCGACACGTTCAAGATCACCGGCCTGTACACGCACCTGCGTGGCTGGACCTCGTTCTGGGGCCCGGATCCGCAGGGCCGCTACGACGCCGGCCCGTTGAAGAAGCCGCTGGGCATCTTCGACGCCACCCCGGACAAGATCAACGTCGCGCTGGTATGGAAGGCGTTGCCCAACCTGGACGCCACGCTGGGGGCGAGCATGCTGCGCGACCGCCACCTGACCAGCTCGGCGGTGCGCGAGTACGACGGGGAGACCTTCGACTACGACGAGAAGATCAACGGCTACACGCTGTGGGATCTGGGCGTGAACTACGATAGTGGCCGCTTCGGGACGTTCTCGCTGGGCGTGGACAACCTGTTCAACAAGTACTACATCCTCAGCGGCTCGCAGGGCGATGGCTGGCAGAACTACTGGGCCGGTCGTGGCCGGGTGGTCTCGTTGAGCTATTCGTACACGTTCCGCTGATGAGCGCAGGAGTGCACGCCATGCATCAAACCATCGCAACACCGCGCAGCCGTCGCTGGCTGCGCCGTGGCGCCGCACTCCTGTTGTGCCTGCCCGCGCCGCTGCTGCACGCTGGAGACCGCTGGCAGCGGCTGGATGGTTTCCTTCAGGCCAGCACCGCACCGGGCCAGTTCCCGGGCGCGGTGGCGCTGGTCGAGCACGATGGCCGCATCGTGTTCCAGCAGCACTACGGCCACGCCGACAGCGCTGGCCACCGGCCACTGCAGTCCGACAGCATCTTCCGCATCTATTCGATGACCAAGCCGGTGACCTCGGTCGCCGTGCTGATGCTGCTGGAAGAAGGCAAGCTGTCGTTGGACGATCCGCTGGCGCGCTACCTTCCCGAGTTCGCCGACCGCACCGTGGTGACCGGTGGCGACCTGCAACATCCGCAGACCGAAGATGCACCGCGCGCGATTACCCTGCGCCATCTGCTCACCCATACCAGCGGCTTCGCGGCGGCGTCGGATACGCACCGGGTGGCGACCAAGCTGTTGACCGCGGCCGACGTCGACAGCGCGACCTCGCTGCAGGACGTTGCACGCCGCTTGTCCACGCTGCCGTTGGCCGATGCGCCCGGCACACACTTCCATTACGAGGGAAGCAATACCGAACTGCTGGCGCGCGTGGTCGAGGTGGTCAGCGGGCAACCGTTCGCGCAGTTCCTGCACCAACGCATCTTCAGCCCGCTGGCGATGCACGACACCGGTTTTGAAGTGCCGCTGGCGCAGCGTGGTCGCGTGGTCGAACTGCCCACCAGCAACGACGATGGCAGCCTGCGCGTGGCCGACACGCTCAGCGCGCGCAATCCGGGCGTGCGCCTGAAAGGCTATGACAGCGGCGCCGGCGGCCTGTACTCCACCGCTGCCGACTACCTGAAGTTTGCCCACATGCTGCTCGACGATGGCCGCAGCGGGACACAACAGCTGCTCTCGCGCAAGACCGTCGAGCTGATGATGAGCGACCAGCTCGCTGGCTTCGAGCCGGCCATCAGCAGCTACGGCGCGGGCGAGGGCTTCGGCCTGGGCGGCTATGTCATCACCAACCCGGCTTACCGCGGCAAGCTCGGCAGCGTCGGCCAGTTTGGCTGGTCGGGCGCGGCGTCCACCTATTTCACCATCGACCGCAAGGAAAAGCTGGTGGCCATCCTGCTGATGCAATACCTGCCCAGCGGTGACAAGGCGCTCGCCTCACCTTCCACCCGTTTCTACAACCTCGTTTACCAGGCCATTCCATGAGTTCCACCGTACTTGTCGCCGGCTCGGCCAACCTCGACTTCGTGGTCCGCGCCGCGCACGTGCCGGCGCCCGGCGAAACCGTGCTGGGCCGCGAGTTCCGCACCTTCCCCGGTGGCAAGGGTGCCAACCAGGCCGTGGCCTGTGCGCGTGCGGGCGGCGCCCGCACCCGGATGCTGCTCGCATTGGGCCAGGATGATTTCGCCACGCCGATCGAAACCTCGCTGCGCGACGCCGGCGTGCAGCTGCACGCGGTGCGCGATGCGCAGCTGCCGACCGGCACCGCCTTCATCTGCCTGTCCGACGATGCCGAGAACGCCATCACCGTTGCGCCGGGCGCCAACATGGCATTGCGGCCCGAACACCTGCCTGCGCTGGACGGGGTGCAATGGCTGCTGCTGCAGCTGGAAACCCCACTCGACGCCGTGCTGGCCTATGCCCGCGCTGCACGCGCGGTCGGGGTCAAGATCGCGCTCAACGCCGCGCCGGCGCAGGTGCTGCCGGCCGAGCTGCTGGCACAACTGGACATGCTGATCGTCAACGAGGGCGAACTGGACGTGGTCGCCGGCAACCCGCCAGACCTGGCCAGCGGGCTGGCGCGGCTGGACGTGCCCTGCGTGATCGTCACCCTCGGTGCGCGCGGCTGCCTGGCGCGGCACGAAGGCCGTACCCTGCTGCAGCCGGCGTTCGCCATTTCGCCGGTGGATACCACCGCCGCCGGCGATACCTTCTGCGGCACGCTGGTAGCGGCCTTGGCGCGTGGCGATGGGCTGCAGCAGGCGCTGCTCGCCGCCAGCGCGGCCTCTGCCCTGGCCTGCACACGACTGGGCGCACAATCCAGCATCCCCGACCATGCCGAAGTCACCGCGCTGCTGGCCGATGCCCGCCGTGTCCCCGGCACCGACGCCCATGCCGCGCTCGCGGCCTGGTGCGCGCTTTGACCGCTTGCTCCCCCTGTTTTTCGTTGGATGAATGCCATGACCACGCCGTACCCCACGCCTGACTACGACAACGACAGCCCCGACCACGGGCGCGAGGCGATCACCACCGAGTACAAGTTCTCGCACGTCACCACCGGCCGCTACCTGCCCACCCCGGGCAAGGCACCGGCCTGGCCGTTCGCCGACATCGGCAGCTGGATGATCGATGCCAACGCCAGTGCCGGCGACTGGCTGACCGAGCTGAAGGACTGGCGCCGCGAGCACCTGGTGCGGATCGGCTACACCGACGTGAACTACCGCCGCCCCGAGCTGCAGTGGGCGCAGCGCAACTTCGTGCACGCGCAGATGATGGTCGAGGACCGCTACTTCTTCGACGTGGACACCGCGCAGTACACCGTGGACAAATACCTGGACGACCTGGTCGCGCGCTTCGGCGGGCTGGACTCGGTGCTGATCTGGTACATCTACCCGAACATCGGCATCGACGACCGCAACCAGTTCGACCTGGCGCACACGCTGCCCGGCGGCCTGGAAGGGCTGACCGCTGCCGTGAAGGCCTTCCAGAAGCGCGGCGTGCGCGTGTTCCTGCCGGCCAAGCCGTGGGACCACGGTACCCGCGACCCGGGCGTGACCCATTGGGACGGCATGGCCGAGATCATCAAGGCCACCGGCGCCGATGGCATCAACGGCGATACCTTCAACGGCGTGCCGCGCGCGTTCTTCGATGCCTGCGACGCCAACGGCAACCCGGTGGTGGTGCAGCCCGAGTCCACCATCAGCTCCGAGGAGCAGTTGATCTGGAACGTGCAGAGCTGGGGCAAGAAGGCCCCGGACGGCCCGGTGCCACCAGTGTCCAAGTGGAAGTGGCTGGAGCCGCGCCACATGGTCAACTACGAGAACCGTTGGGGCCGCAACCGCAACCACGACCTGCAGTATTGCTTCTTCAACGGCATCGGCTACAACGCCTGGGAGAATATCTGGGGCATCTGGAACCAGTTCACAGCGCGCGATGGCGAAACCCTGCGCCGCATCGCCGCGATCTACCGCCAGTTCCCGCAGCTGGTGGTATCGATGGACTGGGAGCCGTACCAGGTCTGCTACCAGGGCGGCATCTTCGCCAGCAAGTTCCCGGTCGATGGGCTGAGCCTGCATACCTTCATCAACCGCAACGAATACGCGGTCAACGGCGAGCAGATCGGCCTGTCGCACGTGGACGGCACGCGCTATTACGACGTGTGGCACGGCGTGGAACTGTCGCCGTCGATCCGCGATGGCGTGGCGGTGATCGAACTGCCGATGGAAGCACGCGGCTTCGGCGCGGTGCTGAGCGTGCAGCCGGGCGTGGTACTGGACGGCTTCGACGCCTTCATGGCCGACGCCGCCACGCGTGCCGCGCAGCCGCTCAACAGCCATTCCGGCACATGGAAGGCGCTGGGCCAGCAGCTGCGCGAGATCCCGGCCACCCCGCCGCAGGCCAGTGCACCGGAAGGTATGGTCACCGTCCCCGCCGGTGAGTTCGTGTTCGCCGTCGGCGGCGTCGAGATCGAAGGCTTCAACTGGGCCGGACAGGACGTGCAGTTCCCGTGGGAAGACTGCCCGCGCCGCCACCATCGCAAACACATGCAGATGGCGTCCTTCCACATCGACCGCTTCCCGGTCACCAATGCGCAGTTCAAGGCGTTCATCGATGCCACCGGCTACCACCCGGCCGATGACATCAACTTCCTCGCCCATTGGGTGGACGGCGCGCCGCGCGCCGGCTGGGACAACAAGCCGGTGATCTGGGTCTCGCTGGAAGACGCGCGTGCCTACGCCACGTGGGCCGGCAAGCGCCTGCCGCACGAATGGGAATGGCAGTACGCCGCGCAGGGCAGTGATGGCCGCGCCTATCCGTGGGGCAACGACTGGGACGCCGCGCGCGTGCCGCGCGTGAACCGCGGCCGCCGCGTGCTGGCCCCGGCCGATGTCGACGCACACCCGCAGGGCGCCAGCCCGTTCGGCGTGCAGGACCTGGTCGGCAACGTGTGGCAATGGACCGACGAGTTCGTCGACGAGCACACCCGCGCGGCGATCCTGCGTGGTGGCTCCAGCTACCAGCCGCAGACCTCGCACTGGTACTTCCCGCAGGCCTACCGCCTGGACCAGCATGGCAAGTACCTGCTGATGGCACCGGCCAAGGACCGCAGCGGCATGCTCGGCTTCCGTTGCGTGGTGGACGCGGCATGAGTGCGGCCATCCACAACGGCCAGCAGTTGGTGACACCGGCGGCGGTGCAGCTCGATGGCCTGTTCGGGCAGATGCTGGCCGCCAACCGTAGCGGCCGGCTGAGCCACTTCATCGTCGACGAGGACAGCCCGTCGATCAGCATCTTCGGCCAGGCCCACAAGCAGCAGAACCAGGAAGGCGACTGGTACGGCGAGCATGCCGGCAAGTGGCTCTCGGCCACCGCCCGCGCGGTGGCGCAGGGCGGCCAACCGCAGCTGGAAGCGAACCTGCGCCGCGTCGCCGACTGGTTGATCAGCCAGCAGGACGAAGATGGCTATCTGGGCAACTATGCCGCCGACCGCCGCTTCACCGTGCCGCAGCCGCCCAAGCCGGAAAGCTGGAACGGCGAGCCGGCGCTGCGCACCTGGGACATCTGGACCCACAGCTACCTGATCCTGGGTTTCCTGGAGACCTGGCGTGCGCTGGGTGATGACAGCTACCTGCAGGCCGCGCGGCGCATTGCCGACCTGTGCTGGCAAGCGCTGGAGTCGGGCATCGACATCACCACGCTGGGCAACCACCACGGCATGTCGGCCACGGTGCTGCTGGACCCGGCCGCCGACCTGTACCTGGTCACCGGTGAACCGCGCTACCTCGCGCTGGCCGAGAGGATCCTGCAGCAGGCCAATGCCAACCCGCGCCTGGCCCTGCTCGACAAGGGCATCGCCGGCGAGGACGCGGCGTTCATCGCCACTGGCAAGGCCTACCAGCTGTCCTGGAACCTGGTCGGCCTGGCCAAGCTGTACAAGGCCACCGGCAAGCACGACTACCGCCTCGCCATCGACAACCTGTGGCACAACATCCGCGCGCAGCACCTCACCCTCGGCGGTGGCCCGTGGGGGGGCGTGGCGCACCGCTCGCGCGAAGTGTTCAATGCGCCGCGCACGTTCTTCCCGCAGGCCTACGTGGAAACCTGCTCGGTGCTGGCCTGGATGCAGCTCAACCGCGAGCTGCTGGCCATCACCGGCCATGCGCGCTACGCCGAGGAACTGGAGCGTACCGCCTACAACGACCTGCTCGCGGCGATGGCGCCCAACGGCGAGGACTGGTGCTACTACACCTTCCCCAACGGCAAGCGCGTGCACACCACGTATTGGCGCTGCTGCAAGTCCTCCGGCGCGATGGCGGTGGAGGAACTGCCGCAGGTGGCCTATGGCGTCGCCGCCGATGGCGGCCTGCGGGTGAACCTGTACGGACCCGGCCAGGCCACGCTGCCGCAGGCCGAGGCCGGCGCGGTGACGCTGCAGCAGCAGACCCGCTACCCGTTCGACGGCCAGGTCACGCTGCGCGTCTCGCCCGAGCGCAACGCCACCTTCAGCGTCGGCCTGCGCATCCCGGCCTGGGCCGAGGACGCACGCATCCAGGTCAACGGCATCACCGTGCCGGTGCAGCCCGGCGATGACGGCTTCGTGCAGATCCTGCGCGAATGGAAGGCCGGTGACCTGGTCAACCTGCGCCTGCCGATGCAGCCGCAGCTGCAGCGCGCGGCCAACATCAACGTGCAGGAATCGCGCGCACCCGACGGCTCGCCGGTGGCGCAGGAAGTGCTGCGCTGGGAGTACGTCGGCCTGACCTATGGCCCACTGGTCTATGCCACCGGGCTGATCGACGGCTTCAAGACCGACGAGACGGTGCGGCTGCCGCACGGCGACCCGTCGAAGTGGCTGCAGGTCGGTGAGGACAGGGGCGAAGGCGCCACGGTGACGATGCAGCTGGACTGCCGCGCGCCGCTGGTGTTCGAGCCCTACTACCGCTGCGGTGGCCGTGAGCACGGTGCATGGCGCCTGAGCTGGCTGTCGCTGGCGCCTTCGTGATCCACCCGCCGGTGCCGGCCACGCCAGGTGCGTTGCCGGCATCGGCAGGACGATGCGTCCCGTTCCATCACGGTGTCAGGGGCGCTCGATGGGCTGTGGAAGGTTTTTGTCCTCGCTGAAAATACCCGCACGATCTGTTTCTTCCGGTGGCACGGGAGGAAACTGCAAGCAAGGAATCGAGTAACCCCATGTCTGCAAGCCACACCCCTTCTCCCTTTGATGTCGCCACGCGCGAAGGTGCCACCGGTCCGCTCAGCGGCATCCGCGTGCTCGACCTGAGCGCCTACATCGCCGGCCCCTACGGCTGCACGCTGCTGGCCGACCAGGGCGCGGAAGTGATCAAGGTTGAACCGCCGGTGGGCGACAACCTGCGCAAGTACCCCTCCACGCTGGAAGCGGAAAGCCGGGCGTTCCTTGGCGTGAACCGCTCCAAGCGCGGCGTGGTGCTGGACCTGAAGGAACCGGACCAGCGCGCGGTGCTGATGCGGCTGGTGCGCGAGGCCGACGTGCTGGTGCACAACTTCCGCCCGAGCGTGCCGGCGCGGCTGGGCATCGACTTCGAGAGCCTGAACCGGATCAACCCGCGCCTGGTGTACTGCGCGGTCACCGGGTACGGCGAAGGCGGCCCGCTGAAGGACAAGGCCGGCTACGACCAGGTGCTGCAGACCATGACCGGCATGTGCGCGATGCAGGGCAAGCCCGGCGGTGCGCCGGAGATCCTGTACGGCTCGGTGGTGGACTACTACGCCGCCGCGCTGGTCGCCGCCGGCGTGTCCTCGGCGCTGTACGAGCGCGAGCGCAGTGGTGAAGGCCAGTACGTGGGCGTGTCGCTGCTGCGCAGCGCGCTGACCATGCAGTCGGCACGGATGATCTGGGCCGAAGGTGAGCCCGAGGGCGTGGGCCGTGACATGCGTTCGGGTGGCGTCACCGGCATCCATCCCACCGCGCACGGCCACCTGTACATCTCGGCCAACACGCCGCGCTTCTGGCAGGCCTTGTGCGAGAAGACCGGCCTGCCGGAACTGGCCACCGACCCGCGCTACGACAGTGTGCGCAAGCGCGCCGAGCATTCCGATGAACTGCTGGCCAAGCTGCATGCCGCGCTGGCCACGCGCAGTGCACTGGAGTGGGAAGCCCTGTTCGGCGAGGAAGTACCGTGCGCGGCCGCGCGCAAGGTCGAGGACATGTTCGAGCACCCGCAGGTGCTGGCCGAGGAAATGATCACCACCCTGCCGCACCCGCTGCTGGGTAGCTACCGTGGCATCACCCGTCCCATCGTGTTCGGGCGCACCCCGGGCCCGCAGCCGTTTGCCGCGCCGGTGTTCGACCAGGACACCGCGGCTGTCATCGCGCGCATCGATGATGACGGCGCCACCGACTGACCTGGAGTACCCGCATGACCGCTGCATCCAAGCTCGTCCAGCTGCGTGAACTGTCCGTCGTCGTCGCCGATACCGGTGACTACGAGGCCATCAAGCGCCTGCGTCCGGTGGACTGCACCACCAACCCGACCCTGGTGAAGAAAGCCCTCGACCTGCCGGTCTATGCCGCGTTGATCGAGCGCGAGCTGCGGTGGGGCCGCAACCAGCCCGGCGACGTGCAGGACGTGGCCAAGGCCGTGGTCGACCGCCTGACCGTGGGCGTGGGCACGATGCTGGCCGAGCTGGTGCCCGGCCGCGTGTCCACCGAAGTGGACGCCGACCAGGCGCATGACACCGCCGCCACCATCGCCAAGGCGCGCGAATTCATCGCCATGTACGAAGCGGCCGGCGTGCCGCGCAGCAAGGTGCTGATCAAGATCGCCGCCACCTGGGCCGGCGTGGAGGCGGCGCGCGTGCTGCAGGCCGAAGGCATCGACTGCAACCTGACCCTGATCTTCAACCCGACCCAGGCGCTGGCCTGCTCGGAAGCCGGTGCGTTCCTGATCTCGCCGTTCGTCGGCCGCATCCTGGACTGGTACGTGGCCAACGGCCAGGCGCCGGCCAGCATCGACGAAGACCCGGGCGTGCAGTTCGTGCGCGGCGTGTACGCCGAGTTCAAGCGCCGCGGCTCGCCGACGGTGGTGATGGGTGCCTCGTTCCGCTCGACCGCGCAGATCGAAGCGCTGGCCGGCTGCGACCGCCTGACCATCTCGCCGGACCTGCTGGAGAAGCTGGACGCCGACTTCGGCGAGCTGCCGCGCAAGCTGGTGGCCGGTACGGCCGAAGCTGTCAACGTGGCCGCCATCGATGAAGCCAAGTTCGACGCCGACCTGGCCGCCGACCCGATGGCCACCGAGAAGCTGGCCACCGGCATCGACGCGTTCGCCAAGGACCTGCAGACGCTGCGCCAGCGCATTGCCGACGCGCTGGCCAAGTAAGCCAACCCACACGTATTACCTGGAAACCTCCCTTCTCCCGCCTGCGGGAGAAGGTGCCCCGAAGGGGCGGATGAGGGCGTTCTTGCGTTGCCGTAGCGTTTACGTGCTTCCAAAGCACCCTCACCCCAACCCCTCTCCCGTTCACGGGAGAGGGGCTTGAGCGGAAAGCCAGGGCACGCAATGCCCCAGAACCTTCCTTCCCCCACCTTGCGGGACAGGGGCTTTGGACACCACTTTTCGACACCGGCTCCCTCTCCCTTTGTGCCGGGTCATCCGTAACCGGCCGGTCCCCGGTCCGGTTACGGCTTTTCCTTTTCAGCAGCAGCGGGAATGCAGCCAAGCCCCGTCCGGGCACGCAATGCCGCAGCTCCTCCCTTCTCCCATGCAATGGGAGAAGGTGCCCCGAAGGGGCGGATGAGGGCGTTTTTGCGTTGCCGTAACGCTGGCGTGCTTTCAAAGCGCCCTCACCCCAACCCCTCTCCCGTCCACGGGAGAGGGGCCTGAGCGGAAAGCCAGGGCACGCAATGCCGCAGGCCCTCCCTTCTCCCATGCAATGGGAGAAGGTGCCCCGGAGGGGCGGATGAGGGCGCTTGGGCAGCGTCAGCGCGAAATGAAGTCGATGAACTTCGCGACCTTGCTGTAGGGCGGTCGCAGCAGGTCACTGCCCGCACGCTTGGTCTGCCACAGCACCGGCAAACGCTTGCTCATCGCATCGAACCCGGCACGGCCGTGATACGCACCCATGCCACTGGCACCGATGCCGCCGAATGGCAGGCCGTTGATCGCGAAGTGCAGCAGCGTGTCGTTGACGGTGACGCCGCCGGACACGGTACGGCCCAGGATCTTCTCCACCGTCGCCGCATCGTGGCTGAAGGGGTACAGCGCCAACGGCCGGTCGCGCCCGTTGATGGTGGCGATGGCGTCGTCCAGCGTGCGGTAGCCGCGAACCGGCAGGATCGGGCCGAAGATCTCCTCCTGCATCACCGTGGCGTCGTCGCCGGGCTGCAGGATCACCGTCGGCGGGAACAGGCGCTCGCGGCGCTGGCGCTCGGCATCGATCTGCGCCAGCTCGACCACCTGCAGGCCGCGCGCGCGCGCATCGCTCACGTAGCCCTTCAGGCGCGCGAACTGTGCGTCGTTGATGATGCGGCTGTAGTCGCTGGCATCGTCGAAGTTGCCATAGCGTGCGCCCACCTGTTCGCGCAGGGCCTGCACCAGGGCATCCACGCGGCCGGCGTCGACCAGCACGTAGTCCGGGGCGATGCAGGTCTGCCCGGCGTTGAACCACTTGCCCGTCGCCAGTCGCGCGGCGGCGGCCTCCAGCGGGTAGTCGGTGGCCACCACCGCCGGCGACTTGCCGCCCAGCTCCAGCGTCAGCGGCGTCAGGTGCTGCGCGGCCGCGGCCATCACCTTGCGGCCCACGGTGGTGGAGCCGGTGAACACCAGGTGGTCCAGCGGCAACGCGGAGAATGCCGCCGCCACGCCGGCATCGCCCTGTACCACGCTCACGCGCTCGGGCGGGAACACCTCGGCCAGCAATGACTGCAGGAAGGCAGATGTCTGCGGCGTGTGTTCGGAAGGCTTGAGCAGCACGTGGTTGCCGGCCGCGATCGCGGTGGCCAGCGGCACCAGCGCGAGGTTGACCGGGTAGTTCCACGGCGAGATCACGCCGACCACGCCCACCGGCACCGCGCGCACCTGTGCCCGCGCCGGCCAGAACCGCCAGCCCACGCCCACGCGCTCGGGTTTCATCCAGCCGCGCAGGTGCGCGAGCAGGTGGTCGATCTCGCCGGTGACGGTCATGCCATCGGCGATCACCGATTCATGCCGGGAGCGATGGCCGAAGTCGGCGGCGATGGCATCGCTCATCTGGCCGATGCGCGCCTTGAACGCGGCGCGCAGGCGCTGCAGGTCGTCACGGCGCTGGGCATGGTCCGGGCGCTTGTCCATCCACGCCTGGCGCAGCCGCGCCAGCGTCACCTGCAGGTCCTGATCCGGCGACCCCACTGCATTCATCGGCATCTCTCCCTTGGGACGGGAGGGGCCAGTGCGCGTTCCGGGCTGTGCGGAGTTCCGCATCGGTCACCGGCGTTTCGTGCTATCGGCCCTGCCCCGCCATCAACACCATGAAAAAAGGCGCATTGCGCGCCACCGCACGGCGGCATCAGACCGCCAACCAGACACCACGCTCGGGAGGGAGTATGAGGGGTTTGCCAAAACGCTGCACCATCGCCACGGCCATCGGTCTGGCATTGTTACCCGGACTGTCGCTGGCCCAGCAGGCCACGAACGAGGCCGGGGCCAGGACCCTGGACAAGGTGGAAGTGACCGGGTCGCGGATCAAGCGCACCGAGATCGAGGGGATCGATCCGGTGCAGATGATCACTGCCGAGGACCTGGAGCACCAGGGCTTCGCCAACGTCTATGACGCACTGTCCAACATCACCGCCAACACCGGTGTGTTCGTCGGCGAGGAGAACACCAACAACTTCAACGCCAACGCGCAGGCACTGAACCTGCGCGGCTTCGGCCCCGGCTACACGCTGGTGCTGCTCAATGGCCGCCGCATCCCGATGCTGCCCAAGCCGGCCGGCACGGTCAGCGGCAACGTCACCAACCTGGCGATGATCCCGACCTCGGCGGTGGACCGGGTCGAGATCCTGACCAGCGGTGCCTCGGCGATCTATGGTTCCGATGCGGTGGCCGGCGTGGTCAACGTGATCCTGAAGGACAAGGTCGAGGGCACCACGCTGTCCTACCGCCACGGCGACACCGTGCACGGCGGCGGCCGGTCCGAGCGGGTGTCGGTGACCACCGGCTTCGAGTTCGGCGACACCCAGGTGACCGCCGGCCTGGAATGGGACCGGCGCTGGCCGATCCAGGGCAACCAGCGCCGCTGGTTCGCCTCGCCGGACCGCTCGCCCGACCCGGACTACCGCGACCCCACCCAGGTCATGTCGTTCTGGGACCGCGAGAGCGGCTGGGACCTGCTGGACATCAGTGGCCGCTGCGACCCCCTCGGCTACGTGCCGGCCAAGCCCGGCAGCGCCACCGGCACGGAGCGCTACTGCGGTGACAACGATTTCGACAGCTACACCGTGCGCAACGGCCGCAAGCGCCTGTTCGGCTTCCTCAACGCCACCCATGCGCTGGGCGAGCACGAGCTGTACGCCACCGCGCTGAGCACGCGCTCGCGCGCCGATGCCGGCATGTACCGCTACGGCTACGCGGTCGACTACGAGGTGGTGGACGACATGCAGGCCGCGCAGCCCAACGCGGTGGCCTGGCGCCACGCCTACCGCACCTTCCGCAACAACGAGTTCCCGGGCAGCAACCAGAAGTTCAAGGAGAACAACGACGTCATCATCGCCGGCATCCGCGGTGCGGTGGGCCGCTTCGACTACAGCCTGAACTACAACTACGGCCGCTATCGCTACCGCGACACGGTCGAGCGCTTCAACGACAAGGCGATGATGGGCCTGCTGTTCGGCGAGGAAGGCCGCGACTGGTCGCTGCCGTGGGCCGGCAGCCGTTGGGTGCGCGTGGGCGCCGGCAGCCTGGACGCCAACCTGATGCCCAACGGCAACATCGACTTCTTCGGCCAGCTGTCGCCGGAAGTGTTCCGCGACGTCATGCACACCTCGGTGGGCGACGGGCGCTCCACCTCGCAGTCGTTCACCGCCGACCTGTCCGGCAACCTGTTCGACCTGCCGGCCGGGCCGCTGGCGTTCGCCGCGGTGGCCGAAGCCACCCGCGACAGCTACCGCTTCATCACCGACCAGCCCACCGTCGATGGCGACATCTACGGCTGGAGCGGCATCCGTGGCAGCGGCAAGCGCAACCACTACGCGGTGGGCACGGAGTTCTCGGTGCCGCTGCTGGCGGCCGGCTCGGGCTTTGGCCAGTGGGATGCCAAGCTGGCCGCACGCTACGACCACTACGACGACGCCTCTGACGTCGGCGGCGCCTTCACCTGGCAGGCCGGGCTGAGCTGGCGCCCCAGCGACTGGCTGCTGCTGCGTGCCTCGCACGCGACGTCGTTCCGCGCGCCGGACATGCACGTGATGTTCGCCGAACGCAGCTCGGCCTATACCAGCGGCGTCGACTACCTGAGCTGCGTGCAGCAGGAAGGCCTGCAGCGCGGCCAGAGCTGGCAGGGCTGCGGTGACGACTACGGCACCGGCTCGATCCGCCAGTACTCCGAGGGTGACCCGGGGCTGCACGAGGAAAAGGGCAGCAGCGACACCCTCGGCATGGTCGCGCAGATCGGCCAGAACCACTCCTTCACCCTGGACTGGTACCGCATCAAGCTGGAGGAGCAGGTCGGCCTGATCGGCGCCGACGCGGTGCTGCGCTATGCCGCCGAATGCGCGCTGGGCTTCGATGCACAGGGCCTGGACGTGGACCCGAACTCGCCCAAGTGCCAGACCATGCTGGCGCGCGTGCAGCGCGGTGGCCGCAACGACAGCGTGCTGTCGGTGATCACCAGCCCGTTCAACACCGGCATGTACCAGCAGAACGGCATCGACGCGAGCTGGAGTTCCACCCTGCCCACCGACCATTGGGGCCGTTTCTCCGCACGCATCAGCTATACGCACATCCTCAAGACGCTCAGCCGCTACCTGCCCGAGGACGCCGTGGAGAACATCCGCGACCGGCAGTGGAACAGCGAGTTCCGCACCCGCTCGAACATGACCCTGGGCTGGGACTACAAGCGCTTCTCCAGCTACCTGCACTTCAACCGCCTGGGTTCCTCGCCGGTGCGCTGGGCCGACAGCTACGAGCGCTTCAGGCCGTGGATGACGGTGAACCTGTCGCTGGCCTACCGCGCCACCGAGCAGCTGTCCTTCAACCTGGCGGTGGTCAACCTGTTCGACAAGACACCGTACCGGCATGCCTCGGAAAAGTGGTGGCCGTATGCGGACATCACCAAGTACAACCCGGTGGGGACGGAGTACTTCATGACCGTGGAATACAAGCTGTAACAAGCGGTCCGCGTTTCCCTTCCGCCACCGCGGTGCGTTCTCGCCGCGGTGGTTTTTTTTGCACGTGGAACGCCCCAGATAGGACGCGGACATGTCTGGCACGCCGCCGCAGCAGCAACACGGCCTGCAGGACAACCGGTCTTCTGCGCCGGCGTGCAGGGCCGGCCGGTACGATGCATGAGGCCGCCAGCCGGCGTTGCGGGCATATCGGCGGTGTTTCCCGTGAGGTGCATGGCGTGGCGTGCAGGCAACCGACCTGCGCCATCCTCCACTGCCGCGTGTGCCGGCTCGGCAGCGACCGCCGCGCGGTCGATCGCCGCGCAGCGGCGGGCACACTGGCAAGCCTGCAATCCGGTGCTTCAATGCAGATCGCCGCCGGACTGCACCCAGGGCAGCCGGCGGCGATGTGTCGGGACAGGCGATCGCGACCGCGCGGTCGCGAGGGGCGCGTCAGCGCGTGCCCTGCTGGTTCCAGTCCGGCGTGGACAACCCGCGCAGGTGGCGCACGAAGAAATCGAACTTGCGGCGCTGGATGTAGTCCACCGGCTCCTGCGAACGGCCCACGCCATGCCCGGTGCCCGGCACCGTGAGCAGGTCGAAGTCCTTGCCGGCACGGATCAGCGCATCGGCCACCTGGTAGGTCGAGGCCGGGTCCACGTTCTCGTCCTGTTCGCCCACGATCAGCAGCAGCTTGCCCTGCATCCGATGCGCGTTGTCCACGCCCGAGGCGCGGCTGTAACTTGCATCCACCGGCCAGCCCAGCCATTGCTCGTTCCAGCTGAGCTTGTCCATGCGGTTGTCGTAACAGCCGTTGTAGGCCACCGCCACGGTGTAGAACTCCGGGTGGAACTGCAGCGCGTTGAGCGCGTTCTGGCCACCGGCCGATGCGCCGTAGATGCCGACGCCGCCACTGATGTCGTAGGAAGGGTCACGCGCGGCCATGGCCTTGTGCCAGGCGATGCGGTCCGGGAAGCCGGCATCACCCAGGTTCTTCCAGGCCACGTCGTGGAAGGCCTTGGAACGGTTCATGGTGCCCATGCCGTCGATCTCGACCACGATGAAGCCCAGGTCGGCCAACGCCTGCAGGCCGATCAACCGCTCGTTGCTGGACTGCGAATCGAACGGCCAGAACTTCTTCTGCACCGAGGAATCGTGCGGGCCGGCATAGATGCTCTCGATCACCGGGTAACGCCGCGTCGGGTCATGCCGGGTGGGCCGCACCACCAGCCCGAAGATCGGTGTGCTGCCATCGCGGCCGGGCGCGGAGAAGGTTTCCGGCGCGCGGTAACCGGCGGCGAACAGCGCGCTGGCGTCGCCGCGCTCCACGGTGTCCAGCAGGTGCCCGTCACGTGCGTCGCGCAGCTCGGTGATATTGGGCTGGTCCAGCCGTGACCAGGTGTCCACGTAATGGTTCATGTCCGGCGACAGGCTGATCTCGTGCCAGCCGTCGCCGGGCGTCATGTGCTGCAGGTTGCGGCCGTCGAAATCGACGCGGTAGAAGTGCTGCAGGTAGGGGTCGCCCGGCTCGCGGCCGTTGGCGGCGAACCAGACCTGGCGGCGCGCCTCGTCGACCTTGACGATCTGCCGCACCACCCACGGGCCACGGGTCAGCTGCTGCAGCCGGCCAGTGCGACCGTCGACCATGTACAGGTGGTTCCAGCCATCGCGCTCGGACATCCACACGATCTGCTCGCCGCGATTGCCCACGTCGTGGAACTCGGCGCGGTACCACCAGCTGTTGACGAAGGTCTTGCTGGCTTCCTCGACCACGCTGCGCGCCGCGCCGCTTTGCGCGTCCACCTCGACCAGGCGCACGCGTTGGTGGCCACGCGCGGTGTAGCGGAATGCCAGGGTGCGGCCGTCGGCGCGGAACTGCGGCGGGGTGATCTCGTAGGCGTTGTCGAACAGTGCGGTCGGCACGTCGATGCGACGGCCACCGGCCACCTCGAAGATCACCGGGCGATCGATGTCCACCGGGTCGCCGGGCTTGGGGTAGAGCTGGGTGCGCACCCGCGGCTGCACCTGGTCGCGCGGTGCGGTTTCCACCCGCGTCACCTGGCGTGCGAAGCCGGGCACCACGCGCAGTACCACGAAGCGCGAGGAGTCCGGCGACCAGACGATGCTCTCCGGGTCGTAGAAATCGGTGGCCGCGCCGTCGCGCGCCAACACCCGGGTCTGGCCATCGGCGAGCTGGCGCAGCACCACGCTGCCCTCGCGCACCTGCGCCTCGTAGCGCCCGTCGGGCGAGCGCTGCGGCGTGTCGTCGGCGGGCATCGACAGGTCACGCACCACGCCCCAGCCACGCGGGCGCGGTTCCCGCTCCGGCGCGCTCCAGCGCGCGCAGCGGTAGGCATCGCCCAGCTCGCACCGCATCCAGCCACCGTCGACCCAGGCACGCAGGGCACGCCCGTCCGCTTCCAGCGTGTAGTCGGAGAACGGCAGGCGCAGGGCCTGGACGCTGCGGCCCAGCAGCGGCGACAGCGCCGTCGCCAGCCGTGCCTGGTCGAATGCCGGCACCGCGCCGGCCTGGCCCACGCTGCGGCTGACGAACTCGAAGCCGCCCGGCGCGGTGCGCCGGTAGCGGTACTGTCGTGCGTCGGTCCAGGTCGCCGGCCCGGCCAGGCCCTGGGTCAGGTACATCCACTGTTCGCGCAGCTGCAGCGAGCGGTTGAACGCCGCCGCATCCGGTGCCGGCGGCGCATCGGCCCGGGCCAGCAGCGGTGCACCGGCGCAGGCCAGGCCCAACGCCAGGCTGCGGGCGTAATGGTGGATTCCCCTGGATCGAAGCATGCAGCGTGTCTCCTTGCGTATCAGGTCAGGCAAAAGGCCGGTCGATGGCCGGCGATGGCGGCGTGAACCATTGCGCGCCGTCGGCGGTGACATGGAAGTGGTCCTCCAGGCGCACGCCGAAGCGGCCCGGCACCACGATCATCGGTTCGTTGCTGCAGCACATGCCCGGTGCCAGCGGCAGGGTATTGCCACGCACCAGGTACGGCGCCTCATGGATGGCCAGGCCGCAGCCGTGGCCGGTGCGGTGCGGCAGGCCCGGCAAGCGGTAGTCCGGACCCAGCCCGGCCGCTTCGAGCACGTCGCGCGCGGCCTGGTCGACCACCTCGCACGGCACGCCGGGGCGCACCGCGTCGAAGGCGGCCTGCTGCGCGGCGCGCTCCAGTTCCCAGATGCGGCGCTGCTCGGCATCCGGCTCGCCGAAGATCCAGGTGCGGGTGATGTCCGAGTTGTAGCCCTGCACGGCGCAGCCGGTGTCGATCAGCACCAGTTCGCCGCGGCGCAGGTGCTGCACCCCGGGAATGCCGTGCGGGAAGGCGGTGGCATGCCCGAACTGCACGATGCAGAAGGTCGAGCCGCCGTCGGCGCCCAGCGCACGGTGTGCCTCGTCGATGAAACGCACCAGCGTGTCGGTGCCGATGCCCTCGTGGGCGATGCCGGCGGCCAGCTGCTGCACGAACAGCGTCATGTCGCAGGCCTGCTGCATCAGCGCCAGTTCGGCCGGCGACTTGCACATCCGGCAGCCATCGATGAGGGAGGCCGCCGACTGGATCGCATCGGCGCCCAGGTGCGCGGCCAGGCCGACCTGCACGCGGAACGGTGCCTCCGGGTCCAGCGCCAGCGTGCGCGCGCCGCGTTCGGCCATGGCCTCGGCCACCCGCGCGTACGGGTCCTGGTGTTCTTCCCACAGGCGCTTGCCGGCCGGGATGCGCAGCACCGCGTCGAGCGAGCCTTCCTCGAACACCGGGCACACCAGCAGCGGCTCCCCTTCCAGGGTCAGCAGCATCGCCACCAGCCGTTCGCTGCCACCCCACGGCACGCCGCAGAACCAGCGCAGCGAGGTGCCGGCGGTGACCAGCAATGCGTCCACGCCCTGCGCCCGCATCAGCGCACGGGCCCGCTGCAGGCGTTGCGCATGCTCCTCGGCGCTGATGGCCGGTGCGCGCTGTGGCCACGGTGCCAGGCGTGCGCGTGCCTGTTCCAGGGTGAGGTGTCCGATCTGTGCATTCATGGCTGTGCTCCGATGTCATCGGTGGTCCAACGCTGGTCGATCCAGCGCAGCAATCCACCCGGGTTGCGGTCGCGCAGCTCCGGCGGGAGCAGCGCATCGGGCACATTGTCGTATGCCTGCAGCGCACTGAAGCGCAGGATCGCGGCCGGCAGGCCGACGGCGGTGAATCCCGGCTGCGTCGAGGCCGGGTATGGCCCGCCATGTTGCTGCGCCGGGCTGACCGCCACGCCGGTGGGCATGCGGTCGCAGATCAGCCGCCCCACGCGCGGCCGCAGCACGCTGGCCACGGCCTGCCACGCGGCATCGTCGCTGCCGTCGCCGGCGCGGTACAGCGTGCCGGTGAGCTGGCCCTCGAGCGTGGCCGCCACGGCCTGCATCTGGGCGACATCGCTGACCCGCAGCAGCAGGCTGCTCGGGCCGAACGCCTCGCCCTGGAACCGCGCGGGCGCGGCGAGGAACGCCTCGGCATCCACCTCGAACAGGGTCGGGGCATGGGTGATGCCCACGCTGCCCGGCGTCCCGCCACACAGCAGGCGCGCACCGGCCTGGCGCAACGCTCCGATCGCGTGCTGCAGCGTGGCCAGCACCGCCGGCGACAGCAGCAACTGCGGCGCGGTGTCGGCGAAACGGCCGGCCACCGCCGCGACGAACGCATCGCCAGCGGAATCGCGCGGCACCAGTACCAGCCCCGGGTTGGTGCAGAACTGGCCACTGCCGAGCAGGCACGACGCGCTGAACGCCTCGGCCAGCGCTTCCCCGCGTTCGGCCAGCGCACCGGGCAGCAGAAACACCGGGTTCAGGCTGGACAGCTCGCCGAAGAACGGGATGCCCGCGGCATCGGCCGCCTGCTTCAAGGCCAACCCGGCGCCGCGGCTGCCGGTGAAGGCGATCGCGCCCAAACGCATATCGCCGGCCAGCACCCGCCCCAGTGGCGCGGGCATGTCGTACAGCAGCTGCACCGTGCCGGCGGGCAGGCCGGCTGCGTCCGCGGCGCGTTGCGCGTGTTCGGCCAGGCGCTGGCTGGTGCCCGGGTGCCCCGGGTGCGCCTTGGCGATCACCGGGTTGCGTGCGGCGATGGCGGCGGCGAAGTCGCCGCCGGACACCGCGTTGAACGCGAACGGGAAATTATTGGGGCCGAACACCAGGACCGGCTTGCCCAATGGCGCGTGGCACGAACGCAGGCCGGTGCCGGTGTCGATCACCGGCCGGGTCCAGCTGGCGCTGCGTGCGGCGCTGGCGGCCTGGCGCAACTGGTTGCAGGTGCGCGGCAGTTCATTGCCGCGCAGGCGGGTGGCGGCCGGCAACCCGGTCTCGGCATGCGCCAGCGCCACCAGCGCTTCGGCATCGGCTTCCAATGCATCGGCGTAGCCTTCCAGGAACGCGGCGATGCGTTCCGGGGTGAGCGCCGCCAACATCGGCGCGGCGGCGCTTGCCGCCGCCAGCGCCTGTTCCACCTCGGCCGCACCGCTGCGCGGGAACGCATCCCCGATGGCCTGCGCGGTGGACGGGTCCACCGCGCGGAAGCTGTCCGTGCCTTCCGCTGCCGGACGCCAGTGGCCGGCAATCAACAACGGCGCGACCGTGGCCATCTCAGCGCTTCCCGCGGGTGGCGATGGCGTGGTCGATCACCTGCAGCGCCTGCGCGCGTTCGCCGCCTTCCACCACCAGCCGCGGCGCGCGCACGCGCTCGCTGCCCAGGCCCACGCGCTCCTGCATCAGCTTGATCAGCTGCACGAACTTGGGAACGGTGTCCATGCGCAGCAGCGGCAACGACCACTCGTACAACTCGCGGGCCGCCGCGTAACCACCGCGCCGTGCCTGCTCGAACAACTGCACCGCTTCTTCCGGGAACGCGTTGACGGTACCGGCGATCCAGCCTTCGGCGCCCATCGCGATGCCTTCCACGATCAGGTCGTCCACGCCGACCAGCAGCACCAGGCGATCGCCGAGCAGGGCCTTGATCGCGGCCAGGCGGCGGATGTCGCCGGAGGACTCCTTGATCGCCTGCACGTGCGGGAACTCGGCGGCGAACGCGGCCACCTGTTCCGGGCTGAAGTCGGTCTTGTAGGCGATCGGGTTGTTGTACAGCAGCACCGGCAGATCGGTGGAGGCGATGACTGCGCGGATGTACGCATCCATCTCGTGGCGGTCGCTGGAGTACACGTACGGCGGCAGCACCATCAGGCCACCGGCGCCGGCCTGCTTCACCGCCGCGGCCAGCGCGATGCCTTCCTGCGTCGACAGCGCGGCAATGCCGGCCACGATCGGCACGCGGGCACCCACCGCATCGACCAGGGTGCGCACGATGGCCACTTTTTCCTCGAAGCTCAGGGTGGCGCTTTCGCCCAGCGAGCCCAGCGGCACCAGGCCGCTGCAGCCGGCATCGACCAGGCGGCGTGCGTGCTCGGCCAGGAAGGCATGGTCCACCGTGCCGTTGGCGGTGAAGGGAGTGGTGATGGCCGGCAGTACGCCGCGCCAGAAGTCTGCATTGCTCATCAAGGCTTACCTGGTTCGTATGGGTCGAAGGATGCATCTGCCAATGCAGCCAGGCTGACCGGGGTCAGTGGCGGCCGCACGGCCGTGGGGGAGGTGGAAGGGGAGGTCAATCGCAGTTCGCGCAGCGCGGCGCCGCAGATGCGGCCCTGGCAGGCACCCATGCCGCAACGGGTGACCAGCCGCAGCTGGCGCGGGTCCGGATGCGCGTGCACGTCGGCCATCGGCACGTCTTCGCAGCGGCAGACCAGAGTGTCGGGGTCGGCCAGCGTGCGGGCCTGTTCGCCGGGCTGGAAGGTCCGTGCCAGCAGCGCGGCATAGGCACGCTCATGTTCGCGCCGGTGGCGCAGTGCCTCGCCGCCGCGCACGTCGCCCAGGGCGAAGCACGCCGCCATCGCGCCTTCGATGCGGGCGCAGTCGCGGCCGCCGATGCCGAGGCTTTCGCCGGCCACGTGGATGTCGGGATGGCTGCTGCGCAGTTGCAGGTCCACGCGCACCACCGGGTGCGTGCAGGAGGTGTCCAGTTCACAGCCCAGCAGCCGCGCCAGCTCCACGTTCGGCACCAGGCCCCAGCCGACCGCCAGCAGGTCGCAGGCCACGCGCGTGCGCGGGCCACCGGCAGTGGAGATGTCCACGCCCTGCAGGCGCTGGTCGCCATGCGCGGCCACGACCGTGCTTTGCCGGTGCCATGGCACCGGCGCCAGGCCGGCGCGCAGTGCCACCGCCTGCGCCAGCTTGCCCGGCCAACGCCACAGCTGGCGGGCGAAGCCATGCAGCTGCGCGGTGCTGGCCTGTTCGTGGATGCCGACCAGCGTCGCGCCGTGGCGCTTGAGCGTGGCGGCCGCCGCCAGCAGCAGTGGGCCGGTACCGGCCACCACCACCCGCTTGCCGGCCACCGGCAGGCCCTGCTTGGCCAGCGCCTGCAGGCCACCGGCGCCGGTGACGCCGGGCAAGGTCCAGCCCGGGAAGGGCAGCAGCAGCTCGCGTGCGCCCGTGGCGATCACCAGCTTGCGCCAGTGCAGCGCCACTGCGCCGTGCGCATGGACGGCGAGCAGCCGGTGCGGGTCGGCCAGGGTCACTTCGTGCCCGGCCAGCAGCGCGATGCCCGCGGCCTCCAGGCCTTCGATCTGCGCCCGCGCCATCGCCGGCACGCCGAAACGCAGGTCATGCCGCCATACCTGGCCGCCGGCGCGCGGCTGTGCATCGACCAACCCCACCCGCGCGCCACGGCGGGCACCGGCATGGGCCGCGGCCAGGCCCGCAGGGCCGGCCCCGACCACCAGCAGGTCGTAATGATGCTGTTTCATCGCTGTGTCTCCACCCGCATGCCCGGGCGTGCCACCACCATGCAGGCGCGCAGCTGCTCGATCGCATCGATGCGGACCCGGCATTCGAAGCACAGGCCCATGCCGCACAGCGGCGCGCGTGGCTCACCGCCGGGCGAACGCCGGAAGCTGCTGCGCACCTGCGCGATGGCGGCGGCGACGGTGGCGCCCTCCTCCACTTCCACGCGCAGGCCGTCCACACTCAATACGACGCGGCTCATGCTACCTCCTGCTGCAGCCGATCCGGCCGATAGGGGTCCAGCGCAAGCGCCGGACTGCGGCCGAGGAAGGCATCGACCAGCAGCCGCGCACTGCCCGGTGCGGCGGTGATGCCCAGCCCTTCATGGCCGGCCGCCACCCATACCCGGTGACGGCCCGGCACCGCGCCCAGGTACGGCAGCCCGTCCGGCGTGGCCGGGCGGAAACCGCACCAGCTGCGCAGCGCACGCAACTCCTGCAGCACCGGGACGAAGTCGAACGCGCGGCGCAGCATGCGTTGCAGCAGCGCCATCGAGATGCCGTTGTCCGTGGCGTCGTATTCGCGCGAGGACCCGATCAGCAGTTGGCCGTTCGGCCGCGGCTGCACGTTGAATGACACGCTGGCGGCATCGGCGCCATGCGCGGCGGCGGCATAGCCCATCTCGATCAACTGGTGGCGCAGCAACGGCCGGTGCCGGTCGGTGATGACCAGCTGCCCCTTGCGCGCACGCATCGGCAGTTCCGGCAGCAACTCCGGCAATGCGCTGCCGGTGGCCACCAGCACCGGCCCACGCAGCACGCGGCCATCGGCCAGCAGCACGCCGTCCTCGACCAGTTGCGTGGCACGGGCGCCGGCAAACAACTGCATGCCCTGCCGGCAGGCATCTTCGATCAGCCGCCAGGCCACCCGCGGCGGGTAGACCACCGCGTCGCCCGGTACGTGCATGCCACCGCACAGGCCCGCGGCAAGCTGCGGTTCGCGCTGGTACAGCCCCGCCGCATCCACCGCCACGGCCTGCACGCCGACCGCCGCCAACGCATCCACGCGGGCGGCCACGGTGTCCAGTTCGTCGCCGTTGCGTGCCACCCACAGGGTGCCGCAGCGTTGGTATTCGGCCTGTGGCCAATCGGCCCAACGCTGCCACAGCCGCAGCGAATAGCTGCATAACGCCAGCTCATGCGCATCGCCATCCATCGCCACCAGGTGGCCCATCGCGGCCGCGCTCGCGCCGCCGCCCACCGCGCCGCATTCCACCACCGCCACGCGCAGGCCGGCGGCCACCGCGGCTTCGGCGCAGGCGGCGCCGACGATGCCGGCGCCGATGATGATCAGCTCGAACGTACCGCCTGCACTCACGGCCGCGGACCGCCAATGCCCCAGGCGAACGGGTCGGCCGGGGCGATCAGCACGGTGGCACGCGCGGTGATCCACGCCTGGCCGATGATACGCGGCAGGATGCCGCGCGTACCGGGCTGGTAGGACGCTTCGAACGCGGTACCCAGCACGCCCTGCTGCGTCCAGTGCTCACCCGCACCGAGCTTGCCGTCGGCGGCCAGGCAGGCCAGTTTGGCGCTGGTGCCGGTGCCACACGGCGAACGGTCGTAGGCCAGCCCCGGGCACAGCACGAAATTGCGCATCTGCCCGCTGCCGTCCGGTGCGGTGGCGTTGACTTCGATGTGGTCGATCTCGCCGTCCTGGCCGCGGATGCCGGCCTGTTCCAGCGCCACGCGGATGGCCTCGGTATAGGCGGTAAGCGTGCGCTGGTTGGCCAGCTCCACCGTGCACGGTGCCTGCGCGGTGATGAAGAACCAGTTGCCGCCCCAGGCGACGTCGCCGCGCACCGGGCCATGCCCGGCCACCTCGACCACGACATCGGCCTGGTACCGCCAGCTCTCGACGTTGTCGACCGCGACCCGGCCATCGGCGAACAGTTCCACGCCCACCGTGCCCACCGGCGTCTCGATGCGATGCCGGCCCACGCCGATGCGGCCCAGCTCGGCCAGCGTGCGGACCACACCGATGGTGCCGTGGCCACACATGCCCAGGTAGCCGACGTTGTTGAAGAAGATCACCCCGGTGCACGCGGCCGGATCCTGCGCCGGCAGCAGCAGTGCGCCGACCATCGTGTCCGAGCCACGCGGCTCGCACGCCAGCGCCGCGCGCCAATGGTCGAACTGCCCGGCAAAACGCTCGCGGCGCTGCTGCAGGCTGCCTTGGCCAAGATCGGGAAATCCGCCAAGCACGACCCGGGTGGGCTCGCCTGCGGTATGCGAATCGATGATGTCTATCCGGTGCATGCGGCCATGCTCCCATTCGCCGCGCAGGCCCGAATAGCAGGCGATTGGGCGTGCTCATGCGGAATTCGGCACAGCCACCTGAACACGCGCAAACGCCTTCCGGCATGCGCTAGGATCGGCCGCACGCCACCCTGAAGGCCGCCACCGTGATGACGACGCCCCTGGATGCACGCCACTCCTCAAGCGATGTGCAGGACCTGTTCGATGCACTTCCCGATACCGTGTTCTTCATCAAGGACCGGCAGGGGCGCTATACGCACTGCAACCTCACCCTGGTGCAGCGGCTGGGCAGGAAGAAGCGTGGCGAAGTGATCGGGCGCTCGCCGCTGGAGGTGTTCCCCGCGCCGCTGGGCAACCGTTACCTGCTGCAGGACCAGCAGGTCCTCGGCGGCGACCCGATCGCCGACCGCCTGGAAGTGCACCTGTACCCGAACCGGCGCCCGGGCTGGTGCCTCACCCTGAAACGGCCGATGTACACCGATGGCGCCATCACCGGGTTGATGGGCGTCTCGCGCGATCTCGGCCGCCCCAACAGCCGCCACTCGGCGTTCGCCCAGCTCGACAAGGTGGTGGCGCACATGCAGCTGCATTTCGAGACCAACCTGCGCACGCCGCAGCTGGCCGAACGCGCGGGCATGTCGCTGGCGCAGCTGGAGCGCCACTTCCGCCACGTGTTCCAGCTCACCCCGCAGCAGTACATGATCAAGCTGCGCATCGAGATGGCGATGCGGCTGCTGCGCGGGGAGGGCAGCATCGCCGGCATCGGCCAGCGTTGCGGCTTCAGTGACCAGAGCGCGTTCGCGCGGCAGTTCAAGGCCACCGTCGGCATGACGCCCAGCGAGTACCGGGCACTGGACGAACGCTTCGGCATGACCGAACCGGCACCGGACAGCCGCATGGCCGAGCTCACCGGCTGAGGCGCGCCCACCGGCCCGGCAGCTGCACGCACGAGCGCATCGCGCTGCCCCACCCTGCCGTCCCCGCCCCCAGCGTCGCCACGCCCACCCGGGCGAGGCTTGCCTGCCCGCGCGACGGGGTGCTAGAAGGGTCCATGCCGGCCCCTGTCCGGGCCGGGCATCTGGCGCGGCACGACGTACGGGGATCACAGCGGTCACGGCCGCTGCGTTTTATGGCTCGGGGACATGCAACACCATGGTCGGACGTGAACATGACATCGCGGTGAATCCCGATGCCTGCCCGGTACAAGCCAAGCAGGACATGCTCCGGGCGCTGGACATGCATGCCCTGTGGCGCGCCTGCGTGGACCTGGTCAGCCAACGCCTGCCCTGCCATTCGTGCACGCTGATGTACGACATCACCTGCGGCTACCAGCCGCAGCGCAGCCTGCACTTCCTCGGCGAGACGCCTTCCGGCCTGCCACCGCCCCTGCGCAGCCTGGACGTGGCCGCGCCCTACCTGCAGCAGCATCCGCGCATCCATTGGTACACGCTGTCGCAGATCGCCTCCGGCGATGCACAGGCGCGGCAACGGCTGCGCGCGCAGAACCCGGCGCCGGGCTGGCACGAGTTCATCCACATGGCGTTCTGGGGCGAGGACGGCCTGGAAGCGGTGCTAAGCATCCGCATGCGCGAAGGCCACGAACAGATCACCGACGGCCACCAGCAGTTCCTGGACGAGCTGCACCCGCTGATGGCCGCCGGACTGCAGCGCCTGCGCTCACTGCGCGACGAACGCCGCAGCGTCTACCAGGCACTGCTCGACCGGCAGAGCCTGCCGGAGCTGATCCTCGACCACGAGCTGCACCCGATCAGCCTGTCCCCCGCGGCGCAGCGGTTGTGCGCCGACTGGCTGGAACCGGACCGGTCCGGACTGCCGGATGTCATCGCCGCGGAACTGCGCCGCTGGCTCGGCCACCCCGGCGCGGTCGCCCCCGGCAGCAGCACGACGGTCAGCCACCCGCGATGTCCGGGCAAGGCGCTGCACATCCGCCTGGAAGCACAGCTGCCGGCCCATCCACTGCAACCGCTGTACCTGCTGTGCCTGGCCACGGCCGCGCCGGCGGGCAGCCAGCGGCCGGTATGGTCCAAGCTCTCGCCCACCGAACAACGCGTGGCCGAACTGGTCGTCGATGGCCTGCGCAACGACGAGATCGCCCATCACCTGAGCCGCTCGCGCAAGACCATCGAAAGCCAGATCAGCGCGATCTACCGCAAGCTCGACGTCGGCCACCGGGCCCAGCTGGTGCGCCTGCTCAGCACCGCCTGCTGAGCACCGCGCGCGCTCAGGGCACGAACAGGAAGTAATCATGCGCCGCCCGCGCCAGCTGGGCGATGGCCGCGTCGCGCTCCTGGCTGCTGGCGCGCGACTGCACGAACACGCTGATCACCGCATGGCCGCGTCCGCCCGGCAGGGTGATCACGCCGACATCGTTGATCACGTCGCCCACCGTGCCGGTCTTGTGCGCCACCGGCGTGTCGCGCGGCAGCATGCCGGGCAGGCGCGCGGTGCCGGTGCGGGTATCGCGCATGATCGCCTGCAGCACCTCCAGGCCGGCCGGGCTCAGCACCTGCCCCTTCCATGTCTTTTCCAGCAGCAACGTCATCGCGCGCGCGGTACTGGTATCGCGCGGGTCGGCGTTCCAGGCGTTGGTGTGGCTGCGCCGCTGCTCCTCGCTGCGTTCGCCGCGCGAGAGTTCGGCGTAGGCGGCCGGGCCCATCGGCTGGGCCTGCGAGACAGCGTTGCCGCGGTAGTTGGCCAGCAGTTCCCAGATGTAGCGGTCCACGCGCAGGCCGTCGATGCCCATCGCGCGCATGCGTGCGTCCACCGCGGCAGTGCCGCCGCCGAGCCGGATCAGGATGTCGGTGGCGTTGTTGTCGCTGACGGTGATCATCATGTGCAGCAGGTCGCGCACGGTGATCGCCGAACCGGCGCTCAGGTGCAGGTCCATCGGCCCGCCCATCTCCGGATAGATGTCATCGGCCTTCAGCGTGACCTGCTGCTGCAGCGACAGCGTGCCTTCATCGACCAACGCGAGGATATGCACCGCCACCGGCACCTTCATCGTGCTGGCCATCGGGAACGGCCGATCACCGTTGATGTAGACGCTGCGCCCGCTTTCCAGGTGCACGATGGCCGCACCCAGCTCGCCCCCGGGCAGCAGGCTGGCCAGGCGTTGCGCCTCGGCCTGCAGCGGCGCGGCCGGTGCGCTGCGCGCCAGCAGCGTGCCGGGCAGCCACAGGCTGGCCAGCAACGCGGCGGCCAGCAGCGGACGGCGCGGATGCCGGCGGCGAGGGGAAGCGGAACGGGTCATGTTCAAGGGGGTTTCCTCCAGGGACGGGAAGCGCCGCGGCGGGACTGACGATCATCCCGCCGCGACCAGGCTCAGAAACGCATGCGGGCGCCCAGCGTGTAGTAGCGGCCGACCACGTCGTAGTACGGCGAGCCTACCGCGCCCAGCGGCGATTTCCTGTCGAACAGGTTACTGATGTCGGCGTAGATCTCGAACTCGCGGTCCGCGGACATCGGCAGGCGCATGCGTCCGCCCACGTCCCAGTACACGTAGGAACCGATGTCGCCGTTGGTCAGCTGCAACTGGTTGTTGTAGACGCCGGCGGACAGGTAACGGGCGCGCGCCTGCGCCGAATAGCGGTCGCCGCGCCAGCCGAAGGTGGCGTTGCCGCGCCAGCGCGGCACGCCCGAGCCGCCGGTCAGGCCCTGCGAGGTGACGTACTCGAAGCTGTTCTTGCCGTCGTAGGTGGTCAGGCTGTCCACCCAGGTGGCCAGCACGCGGGCGTGGAACTGGCCCGGCATCGCGGCGAACAGCGTGGCCGCCGGCAGGCTGTACATCAGGTCCACGTCCACGCCGTTGGTGCGGTACTCGGCCAGGTTGACGTAGTTGGAGTTGATCCGCTCGATCTCGCCGTTGCCGTCGCGCACCACGCGGCCACACATGGCCTGGTTGCCGGCGATGCAGCGCAGCACGGTTTCCTGCGCCGACACCTGGGTGATCACGTCCTTGATCTCGATGTCGAAGTAGTCCACCGACATGATCAGGCCCGGGGCGCGGGCCGGCGCCCAGGTGAAGCCGACGGTCAGCGTATCGGCCTTCTCCGGGTCCAGGCGCGGGTTGCCACCGCCGATCACCAGTGCGCTGAGCGAGGTGCCGGTGAGCGGGTCGCTGATGGTCGACCAGCCGGTGGTGCTGGTGGTGTACATCTCCGACAGGTTGGCCGAACGGATGTCGCGCGAGCGGGTGAAGCGGCCGCGGAAGCCATCGAAGAATTCATTGGTCATGCCGTACTTCCACGACCAGATCGCACCGGAGCTGTTGTAGTCGCTGAAGCGCGCGGCGGCATTGACCTGCAGGTCGCGCAGCGCCGGCACGTCGCGCAGCAGCGGCGCGGCCACCTCGGCGAAGGCCTCGCGCACGGTGAAGCTGCCAGCCATCGGCGAGGAGCTCCAGGTGCTGAACGCCTTGGCCAGGTCCTGCGCGCCCACCTTCTGATCGATCTGCTCCTTGCGCGCCTCCAGGCCCACCGCCACCGATACCTCGCCGGCCGGCAGCGAGAACGGCTCGCCGCGCAGGTCCAGGCCGGCGGTGTCCAGCCGGGTGTTGGTCATGCGCCGCGGCGTGCCGGTCACGTAGGCGGCCGCTTCGGCCGAGGGCGCGCCGTGGCCGAACAGGTTGATCGGCACGCAGCCGGAGCCGGGGTTGGTCAAGGTCACCCGGCAGACCACCTTGCCGCTGACCGGATCGATCACCGCGTCCACCGCGTCGCGGTAGTTGCTGGTCAGCAGGAAGCCCGGCGCGGCCAGGTCGGATTGGTTGTCGCCGTGGCTGTAGTAGCCGCCCCAGCGCCAGTTGTCGCCCACCACGCCATCCAGCGCGACGGTGAACTGGGTGGTGCGACGGTCATAGTCGATGTCGGGGAAGGCGAAGTCGCTGTTGAAGCGGCCCAGGGTGAAACTGGTCTCTCCGGCCGCTTCCATCGCATCACGCACCGCCGCCGGCAGGAACGCGTTGTCCACGCCGAGGCGCAGCCCGGTGCCGCGGTTGTGGTCGCCGAACCACGGGAAGCGGTTCCAGCTGCGCGAATGGCGCACGTCCACGGTCAGGCCGACGTTGTCGGTGAGGTTCCATGACAGCCGCCCCAGCACGTTGTAGCGCCGCTGCGGCGTCATCAGCGAGCTGATGTCATCGTTGCTCGGGCTCTCGCCACCCTGGATCAGCGATGCGCCGGTATAGCCGGGGAAGGGACGCAGGCTGCCGTCCGGGTTGAAGGCCATGCCGGCCAGCACGCCGCTGGTGATCAGGCCACCGATGGCAGCGTTGCCGTAGCCCACGTCGCCGACCATCGTGTAGGTACCGTCGCCATTGGACAGCTGTGCGGTGCGGCCCAGCCAGCGGCGCGAGGTCTTGGGAATCACGCCGTCGTTGTTGAGCGCCTCCGCGCCGATCACCACATGGCCACGGCCCTGGGCGACCTCGAAGCCGGTGGCCGCCGAGACGTACTGCTTCTGGTTGTCCGAACGCGAGGACACCCCGCCCTGCACGTCGACCTTGGTCCCGACCAGCTGGCTGTCCAGCTGCACGTTGACCACGCCGCTGACCGCACCCGAGCCCCAGGCCGCCGAGGCGCCGCCGGTGACCACGTCCACGCCACTGATCAGGATCGAGGGGATCGCGGCCAGGTCGTTGTCGCTGGAGAAGCGTCGCCCGTCCAGCAGCACCAGCGTGCGGCTGGTGCCCAGGCCACGCAGGTCGACCGGCGCGCGCGCCGCGTCCACGCCGGTGGTGTGGGTCTGCGGCGACACCGTGCCGCGGAACTGCGGCAGGTCGTTGAGCGCGGCGGCGATGTTGGTGTGGGTGGAGAGCTGCAGTTCCTCCGGCGTCACCTTCACCGTCGGCGTGGGCGCGTTGAAGCCGGGACGGTCGATGCGCGAGCCCGAGGCGGTGACCTTGACGCTGGCGATGTCCACCACCTTGCCGTCGGCCGGCGCCGGTGGCGTGTCTGCGTTCTGGGCCGATACGGCGGGGATCGTTCCGACAAGGATCAGGGCGATGCCCGTGGACAACGCGGTTCTGGCGATACGAGACGACATACGGTTCCTCGCAGACGGCTGGAAGTGGATACGACGGACCTGTGATGCGGAACTCCCCTTGTCCGCATCTTAGGAAGCCGTCTTCCGACCCCGCATCAGGGAAAACCCCCATAGCCGACCCATAAACGACAACGGCCGGCGCAAGCGCCGGCCGTTGTTTCAAACGTTACCAATTATCAGTGCTCGGCCGCCTTGCTGGCACCGATGCCGGTCTCGGCACGCACTTCCTGCGCCGGATAGGCCGCACGTTCCTGCTGTGCGTTGCGGCTCTTGTCCAGCACCGAGAACAGCCAGATGCCGACGAAGGCGATGGTCATGGAGAACAGCGCCGGGCTGGTGTACGGGAACGGCGCGCTGCCGGCCGGGTTGCCCAACGTGTCCACCCACACCGACGGCGACAGCAGGGTCAGCAGCAGCGACGAGGCCAGGCCCAGGAAGCCGCCGATCACCGCGCCACGGGTGGTGCAGTCCTTCCACAGCAGCGACAGGATCAGCACCGGGAAGTTGGCCGAGGCGGCGATGGCGAAGGCCAGCGACACCATGAAGGCCACGTTCTGCTTCTCGAACACGATGCCCAGCAGCACCGCGACCACGCCCAGCACCAGGGTGGTGATGCGCGAGACACGCAGCTCCGAACCCGGCGGCGGGTTGCCCTGCTTGAACACGGTGGCGTACAGGTCATGCGACACCGCCGAGGCACCGGACAACGTCAGGCCGGCCACCACCGCCAGGATGGTGGCGAAGGCCACCGCCGAGATGAAGCCCATGAACAGGTTGCCGCCCACCGCCTTGCCGACCAGCACGGCCGCCATGTTCGGGCCGCCCTGGATGGTGCCGGTCACCGGGTCGGCGTACTCGGGGTTGGTCAGCACCAGTGCGATCGCACCGAAACCGATGATGAAGATCAGGATGTAGAAGTAGCCGATCCAGGTGGTGGCCCACAGCACCGACTTGCGTGCCTGCTTGGCATCGGGGACGGTGAAGAAGCGCATCAGGATGTGCGGCAGGCCGGCGGTGCCGAACATCAGCGCCATGCCGAACGAGATCGCCGAGATCGGGTCCTTCACGAAGCCACCCGGGCCCATGATCGCCAGGCCGGCGCTGGCCGCTTCCTCGGCGCTCTTGCCGCCATTGGCCGCGATCTGGGTCTTCACCCGCACCGCTTCGCTGAACAGCGCCTCGAAGCTGAAGTTGAACTTCCACATCACCATCAGCGCCATGAAGGTCACGCCGAACAGCAGCAGGCAGGCCTTGATGATCTGCACCCAGGTGGTGGCGGTCATGCCGCCGAACAGCACGTAGACCATCATCAGCACGCCGACCAGCGCCACGGCCACCCAGTAGTCCAGGCCGAACAGCAGCTTGATCAGCGCACCGGCGCCGACCATCTGCGCGATCAGGTAGAACAGCACCACCACCAGCGTGCCGGAGGCGGCGAACATGCGGATCGGCTTCTGCTGGAAGCGGTAGCCGGCCACGTCGGCGAAGGTGAAGCGGCCCAGGTTGCGCAGGCGTTCGGCCATCAGGAAGGTCAGGATCGGCCAGCCGACCAGGAAGCCCAGCGCGTAGATCAGGCCATCGTAGCCATTGGCCATGACCGCCGCGGTGATGCCCAGGAACGAGGCGGCGGACATGTAGTCGCCGGCGATGGCCAGGCCATTCTGGAAGCCGGTGATGCCGCCGCCGGCGGTGTAGAAGTCCGATGCCGAACGGGTGCGCTTGGCTGCCCACTTGGTGATGCCGAGCGTGGCCAGCACGAACACGGCAAACATGGTGATCGCCGTCCAGTTGGTCGGCTGGCGCACGGTCTGGCCGATGTCGCCGCCGGCGGCCAGGGCTGCGCCGCTGGCTGCCATCAGCGCGAGCAGCGCGCCCGATCGCAGGAAGGAATGGCTCATCGGGTTTCCTCCACGATCTGCTGGGTCAGCTGGTCGAATTCCTTGTTGGCGCGGCGCACGTAGAAGCCGGTGATCAGGATGGTGAACACCATCAGGCCCAGCGCGATCGGGATGCCCACGGTGGTGATCTTGCCCGCGGCGATCGGCGTAGCCAGGAACGCCTTGTCGAAGGCGATCAGGCCGATGTAGCCGTAGTAGGCCAGCAGCATGAGCACGGTCAGGGTCCAGCCAAGCCGGTTGCGCACCTTGCGCAGGCGTTGGTAGAGCGGATTGGAGGCGATCCGCTCAACACGGGGATCGACGGAAGCATTCATCGGGATTCTCCAGACGTGGGAATACGAGCGCCCCGGCGCGGGGTACGCGCCTCGGCGGTGACATGAGTGCTCCCCGTGGGGGTAGGGAGATGGTACGGACTACATTCCTGCAGACGGTGCCGACATGGCCTGCATGCCGGCACCGCGGGATCAGAAGCTGTACTTGGTGGTGAACTGCAGGCGACTGATGTCGCCCTTCTGGCCGTTCTCGATCTCGCGCACGCCGTACATCAGCTCGGCGCCGATATCGACCTTGGGCATCGGGGTGTAGAACACGTTGCCGCGGATGGACTGCACGCTCTTGGTCACCAGGTTGCCGGTGATCGAGGCATCGTTGTCGTAGTCGCTGCGCGCGTAGATCAGGTTGGTGCGCAGCTTGGGCGAGAACGCATGGCGCCAGCCCACGTAGGCGGCGACCACGCCGGTCGGGTCGATCTCGTCGCGGATCGCGTCGTAGCCGCTGTCGGCGGTGATGCCCAGGCCGATGTAGCGCGAGATGCCTTCGCCACCGGTGAGCTGGTAGTGCAGGCTGTCGCTGTCGCCCATCACCCACTTGCCGCCCAGCGTCACGCCGCCGGCGACCTTGGTGGCATCGGCACCGGTGGCCTGGTTGTCGACCTTGAGCTGGCGCACCAGGCCAGCCACGCCGAACGTGCCCCAGTCACCCTTCCAGCCGTAGCGGGCGGTGAGGTCCGGCAGCGAACCGCGGTCGGAGTTGACTACCGACGGTACGTTCCACTTGCCGGTACCCGGGTTGTAGGTGCCGGTGAGGGTGGTGGTCTCCGGGTTTTCCAGGGCCACGCTGAAGCCGCCGTTGGTGTAGCGGACCTGGGCCTGGCGCACGAACACCACGCCGTCGGTCGGGCCGACGAAGTCCACCGCCTCGGGGATGGACGCGGCATCCATGAAGTTGGACCAGGTCTGGCCGGCCAGCCAGTTGTTCCAGTACATGTAGGCATGGCGCAGGGTCACGCCGTAGGTGTTGGTCGCGGTCTGGTTGCCCAGCGAGTTGCCGAAGAAGTCCATCTCGACCATGGCACCGGCCTTGTCGCCGTTCTCGGCCACGTGGTCCACGCCCAGGTTGAAGCGCGAGAACTTGGCGTGCGCGTTGTAGTCCACGTCCGAGGCCTTGCCCGAGCCGCCGGCACCGTGCACCGGCGTCTGCCCCGGCAGGTACAGCGCGCGGCCGGTGGCGTCGTCGGCGAGCTGGCCGTCGCCGGTGCGCGTGGCCAGGAAGTCGGCCTTGATGAAGCCGCCGAACTTGAACGTGGTGCCCGGCGTCGCGCCCGGGGTGATGCTGGTGACCTGGATCGGCTGCTTGCCGGCCGGCACCGTCGCCGCCGGCCGTGCGGCCAGGTCGGCCTGCGCGGCACGCACCTGGCCGACGTCGGTCTGGGTCTGCGTGATCACGCCCTGCTGTTGCTGTTGGGTGGACACCAGCAACTGCACCTGCCGTTCCAGTTCGGCCACGCGCGCTTCGAGCGCTTTCTCCCTGGCCGTCTCGGCCCACGCCATGCCCGGCGCAACCAGCGCAACCAGCAGCGCGGCGGCGAGCGGACGGCGGGCCGTCTTCAACACGGATGTATTCATTTTCAGTCTCTCTCCCGACTGGCGTTTGCGGCCGCACCAGCTGCACGGTCGCGGCCAGCGTGCGGTCGGCCGGCACGGGGCGGCTATTCGCCATTAGTCGTAAGTCGGCGTGCATTCGACCATCGTCTAATCCGGGGGGCAGCGCGCGGGGGGGTGGATACGGCACACTTGGGTTGTCCGGCCCTGTCGCGCAGACAAGGCCTTTTCATTGGTTACAAGTGCAAAGGTGAGGGGTTGCCATGACTGATGTTTATCCCGTTGATGCCGGGTTCGCCGCGAAGGCACGGATCAACAAGACCACGTACCAGCAGCAGTACCGCGAATCGGTGGAAAACCCCGACGCGTTCTGGGCCAAGGCCGCCGAGCGGCTGGACTGGTACGTCAAGCCCAGCAGGATCCGCAACGTCAGCTACCAGCTCGACGATTTCCGCATCAAGTGGTTCGAGGACGGCGAGCTCAACGTCAGCGTGAACTGCCTGGACCGCCAGCTGGCCACGCGCGGTGACAAGACCGCCATCCTGTTCGAGGCCGACAGCCCGGACAGCCCGGCGCAGAAGGTCACCTACCGCGAGCTGTACGAGCGCGTCTGCCGCCTGGGCAATGCGCTGCGCAACCTCGGCGTCAAGAAGGGCGACCGCGTCACCATCTACCTGCCGATGATCGTCGACGCCGCCGTGGCGATGCTGGCCTGTGCCCGCGTCGGTGCGATCCACTCGGTGGTGTTCGGTGGCTTCGCCGCCAACTCCATCGCCGACCGCGTCGGCGACTGCGGCAGCAAGCTGATCATCACCGCCGACGAAGGCCTGCGCGGTGGCAAGAAGGTGCCGCTGAAGGCCAACGTCGACGCCGCGCTGAAGCTGCCGGGCACCAACACCGTGGAAACCGTGCTGGTGGTGCGCCACACCGGCGGCGCGGTGGACATGCAGGCCCCGCGCGACCGCTGGTTCCACGACGTGGTGGACACCCAGCCGGCCGAGTGCGAACCCGAGCGCATGAACGCCGAGGACCCGCTGTTCATCCTGTACACCTCCGGATCGACCGGCAAGCCCAAGGGCGTGCTGCACACCAGCGGCGGCTACCTGCTGTACGCGGCGTACACGCACGAGGCGGTGTTCGACCTGCGCGAGGACGACATCTACTGGTGCACCGCCGACGTGGGCTGGGTCACCGGCCACAGCTACATCGTCTACGGCCCGCTGGCCAACGGCGCCACCTCGGTGATGTTCGAGGGCGTGCCCAATTACCCCAACACCTCGCGTTTCTGGGAGGTGATCGACAAGCACCAGGTCACCATCTTCTACACCGCGCCCACCGCCATCCGCGCGTTGATGCGCGAGGGCGAGGCGCCGGTCAAGCGCACCTCGCGCACGAGCCTGCGCCTGCTCGGCAGCGTCGGCGAGCCGATCAACCCGGAAGCCTGGCGCTGGTACTACGACGTGGTCGGCGATGCGCGCTGCCCGATCGTGGACACCTGGTGGCAGACCGAGACCGGCGGCATCCTGATCTCGCCGCTGCCCGGTGCCATCGACCTGAAGCCGGGCTCGGCCACGCTGCCGTTCTTCGGCGTGCAGCCGGCCCTGGTCAGCGCCGACGGCGAACTGCTGGAAGGCGCCGCCGAGGGCAACCTGGTGATCCGCGACTCCTGGCCGGGCCAGATGCGCACCGTCTACGGCGACCACCAGCGTTTCATCGACACCTACTTCCGCACCTACCCGGGCAACTACTTCACCGGTGACGGTTGCCGCCGCGACGAGGACGGCTACTACTGGATCACCGGCCGCGTCGACGACGTGATCAACGTCTCCGGCCACCGCATCGGCACCGCCGAGGTGGAAAGCGCGCTGGTCTCGCACCCGAAGGTGGCCGAAGCGGCCGTGGTCGGCTTCCCGCACGACATCAAGGGCCAGGGCATCTACGCCTACGTCACCCTGGTGGCCGGCGAGCCGCAGACCGACGAGCTGCTCAAGGAGCTGGTGACCTGGGTGCGCAAGGAGATCGGCCCGATCGCCGCGCCGGACCACCTGCAGTGGGCCCCGGGCCTGCCCAAGACCCGCTCCGGCAAGATCATGCGCCGCATCCTGCGCAAGATCGCCGAGAACGCCCCGGACCAGCTGGGCGACACCTCCACGCTGGCCGACCCCTCGGTGGTCGCCTCGCTGGTGGAAGAGCGCAAGGTGCGGTAACCGCGGGTACGGGAAGCTGCGTGGCTTCACCTTCTCCCTCAGGGAGAAGGTGCCCCGAAGGGGCGGATGAGGGGAGGCGCGCAGCGCACAACGGGCTTGGCCTGTGTACCCTCTCCCCTACCCCTCTCCCGCAGGGAGAGGGGTTTCACTACTCCGCCAACTCCGATTTCCGCCATGCCTACCCTGCTGATCGCCGATGACCACCCGCTTTTCCGCGAAGCCCTGAAGGGCGCGGTGCAACGCGTCATCCCCGGTGTGCAGCTGCTGGAGGCGGACAGTGTCGAGGCCCTGTACACCCTGGCCGAACAGCATCCCGACGCCGACCTGGTGTTGATGGACCTGAACATGCCCGGCGCGCAGGGTTTCAACGCACTGGTGCACCTGCGCTCGCTGCACCCGCAGCTGCCGGTGGTGGTGGTCTCCGCACGCGAGGAGCCCAAGGTGATGCGCCGCGCGCTCGACCACGGTGCCTGTGGCTTCATTCCCAAGTCCGCCGATTCGGACACCATCGGCCATGCCCTGGGCACCATCCTCGACGGCGAGCGCTGGGCCCCGGCCGAAGCGCACAACGTGCCACCCACCGACCATGAGGAATGCGAGGTCGGGCAGCGCCTGCGCGAGCTGACCCCGCAACAGTTCCGCGTCCTGCAGATGCTCGGCGCCGGCCGTCTGAACAAGCAGATCGCCTATGACCTGGGCGTCTCCGAGGCCACCATCAAGGCCCATGTCACCGCCATCCTGCGCAAGCTTGGCGTAACCAACCGCACCCAGGCGGTGCTGATGGCCGGCAAGCTGGCCATCGATGACGACGCCATCGTCGTCCCGCCGGAAGAAGACTGAGCCGCAACGCCGGTTCGGGGGCATTGCTGCGTTTGTGATCTGCGGCAGGTGATGCTGGGCTTGGGTGTGGAGCAAGAGCAAGAGCGACCCCTCCCCGGCCCTCCCCTTGGCTGCGCCAAAGGGAGGGCTGGGGAGGGGTGACGCCCGACTGCTCGACTGCTCACCGGCTCGCCCCCTCAACCGCTCAACTCTTCACGCTGACCGTCGCAGCCCCCCGTTCCCCGCGACAGTCTTCGCAGCCTCCCCCTCGCCCACCACCACGAAGCGCTCCGCCGCCGCGGCCAGTTCCTGCGCCTGCACGCGCATTTCCGCCGCTGCCTGCGAGGAAGCGCGTGCGACGTTGCCACTCTGCCGGGTGCCTTCGCCGATACGGCGCAGCAACCGTTCCACGTCATCGACCGCGCTCACCTGGCGCTCCGAGCCGGCGTCGATGCGCGCCATCGCCGTCACCACCTGCTGCACCCGGCCGCTGATGTCGTGCATCACTTCACCGCTGGTATCCACCAACCGCGCACCGGCCTCCACCTGCTGCAGCGACGCATCGACCAGCACCCGGATCTGCTGCGAGGCCTCGGCCGAGCGCTGCGCCAGCATCCGTACCTCACCGGCCACCACCGCGAAGCCGCGCCCGTGGCTGCCGGCACGCGCGGCCTCCACTGCGGCATTGAGCGCCAGCAGGTTGGTCTGGAACGACAAGCTGTCGACGGTGGCGACGATCTCGCGGATGTGCCGCGATGACGCGCGCAGCTGTTCCATGCCGCTGATCGCCGCAGCGGTGGCCTCGCTGCCGCGCGTGGCGGCCTCGCTGGCCGCTTCGGATACCGCCGCGCTGTGCCGCGCACTGCCGGCATTCTCGCGGGCCTCGCTGGCCACCGAGCGTACCCGCGCCAGCGCGTCATGCACGTCACTGACCTGCTGCTCGACCCGCCCGGACAGGTCGGCGGTGCCGCTGGCCATGTCGTCCACCGCGTCCTGCACGCTGCCGGCCGAGTGCTGGATGCTGGAGACGATGCCGCCCACCTGCCGCATCGCCACTTCCAGCCCCTGCCGCAGCTGCGCGTAGATGCCGCGGCCGTCATCGCGCATGCGCGCACTCAGGTCGCCGCGGGCGAAATGGCCAATCACGCGGGTGGCGTCGCCCAGCTGGGCCTGCACGCTGTCGAGCAAGGCATTGATGCGCTCGCCGAGCTGGTGGACGAAACCCTGCTTGTCGTCCAGCACGATCCGTCCCTGCAGCTCACCGGCAGCGGCCGCTTCGACCACCGCCGCCACCTCGTTGACGATCACCCGCTCCAGCCGGCGGTCCTGCCATTCCATCACCAGCCCCAGCACGCGCGACTGCTCCAGCACCGGGCTGACCCGCAGCAGGAAGCCGGTGTTGCCCAGCGCCACGTCGGCGTTGACGCTGATGCCTTCCTCCAGCGCCTGCCGGGCCAGTACCTCCACCTGCACGCCCAGTACCTGCAGTTCGCACCCGGCCTCGACCACCCACCCGACATCGGCCAGCGCGAACGAGTGCGCCAGCGCCGGATTGGCATAGACCACCCTGCCCTGCGCATCGGTGACCAGTACCGCGGCGCTGGCCACGTCCAGGGCCTGGCGCACGCGCTGGTTGGCCTGCGCGGCCAACCGCTCGCTGGCGATGCGTTCGCGCAGGCTGGACTGCATCTGCATCAGCGCGGTGGCCAGACGTCCGATCTCATCGTGCGAATTGCGGACCACCAGCCGCCCGTCCAGATCATCGTCGGCAATGGCGCGGGCGAACGCGGCGGCATCGGCCAGCGGTCGCTCCACCGCGCGCAGCAGCAGCACCAGCAGGCTCACCAGCAGCAGGCCGACCACCAGCACGGTGGCGGCGAAGGCGGCGTCCATCCAGCGGCGTGCCGCGGCCTGCTCGTCGCGCTGCCGGGCCAGGCTGCTGCGCTGCGCCTGCTGCAGGCCGGTGATCACCGGCACCACCTGTGCGGCGAGGTCGTCCATGGCCTGGGTTTCACTGTCCGCGCCATACCGCGCGGCGGCATAGGACAGGAATGTTCCCTGATACCGCTGCATCGCCTCGCGCACCTGCCCGCGCACGTCCTCGGGCATGCGCGTGGACTGCAGCAACAGTTCGAACGGCATCACCTGCGCGCTGAGTTCATCGGCGTATTTCTGCTCGCGGCGCAGGATGAAATCCTTCTCGTAGCGGCGCATGGTCAGCATCGACACCTGCAACGCCGGTGCCTGGTAGTCGGCGATCAGGTTCTCCACCTCATGCACGGCACCGCGCAGCTCGCCCTGCATGCCGCTGTCGGCGTCGTGGCCGAGTTCGGTGATGCGTTCGTCCAGCGCCTGCCCGGATTCGACGTAGGCACGCAGCGGCTTGGCCAGCGCCTCGCTCCACCCCGGACCGCCCTTGGCCGGCACCAGCGCGGCCTGCAGGCGGTTGTTGGCAGCGACAAAGGCCTGGCCGGCGGCAGTGGAAAACGACATGGCATATTCGGCCTGCGCGCGCCGTGCCTCGGCAAACGCAGCAGCCAGCGCTTCCAGTTGCGCGGCATCCTGCTGGTAACGTTGCAGGCGCTGGTCGGCGTTGCGCATGCCGACGCTGAGCCAGGCATAGGCCGAGCCGATCACGATCAGGCCGATCACCAGCGCCAACAGGCTCAGGCGCAGTTTCTGGGCGATACCGAGGGGGAACTTCATGGGCCGGTACTCCGGGCGTGGGGATGCCTCGAAATCGGCCAGCAGACGGGTTTCTTGAGCACCCGATGCCGCGGGGCAACCGGGCCGGCGCGCGGCACAGGGCCGGGCGCCCATCAGGCCACACGGCGGTTACAGGGGTATTGCATTGGCCTGTTCGGCCTCGCCTCACGGGCCCGGACGGTGGCCATGCTAGAATCCGCGCTCCCTTGGGGAGTAGCCTGCTTCCAGCGTTGGAAGCGCTCACGTCAACATACTCGGCCAGTGCGCCGTGGCGTGGGCAGCCAGACCCGGTTGGCGAGACCAGCGGCACGCGTGCGCAACGAATGGTTGGGCGCGCCGTGTGCCGTTTGAGTCCGCCCGGCCCGGTACTGAAGATGTCCCCACTTTCCATCCTGCTCGTTGGCTTTGCCATGTCCACCGATGCCTTCGCCGCTGCGGTCGGCAAGGGCGCGGCGATGAACAAACCCCGCTTTCCCGATGCGCTGCGCGCCGGCCTGATCTTCGGCGTGATCGAGGCAATCACCCCGATCATCGGCTGGCTGCTCGGCCGCGCCGCCTCGCAGTACGTGGAAGCATTCGATCACTGGATCGCATTCGTGCTGCTGGGTGCGCTTGGCATCCACATGATCGTCGCCGGCCTGAAGCCGGAGGAGGCCGAAGGCGAGGATTCCGCGGAGAAGCCACGCCACGGCTTCTGGGCGCTGGCGGTCACGGGCTTTGCCACCAGCATCGATGCGATGGCCATCGGCGTGGGCCTGGCCTTCCTGGACGTGCACATCGGCGTGGTCGCACTGGTGATCGGCCTGTGCACGATGACGATGGTCACCGCAGGCATCATGCTCGGCCGCGTGCTCGGCAACCTGGCCGGCAAGCGCGCGGAGATCGTGGGCGGCGTGATCCTGATCATCATCGGCTGCACGATCCTGTACGAGCACCTGACCGCAGTGGGTTGAGTCCGGTGCCGGTGCCGGTGCCGCAGCAACTGCAGGACCCTGCCCTTGCCTGCGGCAAACGGAAGCAGCTGGAGCGGCGTTGCCGTGGTCTGAGCGATCGCATGAAACACCTCCTCCCTTTGCCACAGGCAAGGGCAGGGCCGGTGAGGGGTTACTGCTCGCCGCCACGTGCCGGCACTGAGCACGGCACGGCGCATTCCGCGCTTCGCGGCCGAGGCCGGTGCTACGGCTGCTGGCGCTGGCGCGGGGCGTTCATCGCCATCAGGAAGGCGCGCAGCGAGGCCGGCTTCACCGGCTTGGTCAGCACGCGGTAGCCACGCTCGCGCGCCAGCCGCTTGAGCTCGTCGCGGCCGTCGGCGGTGAGCAGTGCGCCATGCAACGGCCGGCCGGCGGCCTCGCGCAGCGCAACCAGTGCATCCAGGCCGTCCATGCGGTCGTGCAGGTGGTAGTCCACCAGCATCACGTCCGGCCGTTCGGCCAGCTTTTCCAGCGCCATGTCCACCGTGCTGGCGGCGATCACCTCGACCTTCCAGCGCCCCAGCAGGGCGCGCATGCCGTCGAGGATTTCCTGATCGTTGTCCACGCACAGCACGCGCAGGCCGGCCAATGAATCATCCCCGCCGAACGCCGTGGCCTGGCGCGCCTCCACCAGCGGTGCGGCGGGCGCTGCCACGCGCGGCAAGGTGATCGAGAACATGCTGCCGTGGCCGGGCTGGCTGCGGGCATTCAGGCCATGGTCGAGCAGGCGCGAGATGCGCTGGCAGATCGACAGGCCCAGGCCCAGCCCCTGCTCGCCCCAGTCGAACGGCTGCTGGTAGCGGTGGAACTCGTTGAAGATCTGCTGCATGTGGTGCTCGGGAATGCCTGGGCCGGTATCCCACACCTGCAGCTCGACCTGTTCGCCGCGCACGCGCAGGCCCAGCACGATGCGGCCGGTACGCGTGTAGCGCAGCGCGTTGGCCATGAAGTTCTGCAGCACGCGGCGCAGCAGCCGGCGATCACTGCGCACCCACGCCGCGCGCGCGAACACATGCAGGCGCAGGCCGCGGCCGGCCGCGACCGGCGTGTACTGCGCGGCCAGCTCGCGCACCAGCACGCTGGCGTCGAACTCGGTGATGGTCGGGCGCAGCCCGCCGGCATCCAGCCGCGAGACATCGAGCAGGCCGTCCAACAGCTCCTCGGCAGCGCGCAGGGAAGCATCCACGCGTTCGGCCAGGTGCCGCTGCTCGTCGGTCTCGGGCAGGCTGTCGCGCAGCGCCGAGGCGAACAGCCGCGCGGCGTTGAGCGGTTGCAGCACGTCATGGCTGATCGCGGCCAGGAAGCGGGTCTTGGACTGCTGCGCGGCCTCGGCTTCCTGCGAGCGTTCGGCCACGCGCTGTTCCAGCGTCTCGTTGGCTTCCAGCAGCGCCTGCTCGGCCTGTTTGAAGTCGGTGATGTCGTTGTAGCTGGTGACGTAGCCGCCCCCGGGCAGGGCCTGGCCACGCAGCTCGATCACCTTGCCATCGGCGCCGGTGCGCTCGAACACATGCGGCGAACCGGCGCGCATGTAACCGATGCGGCGGTTGATCTGGATCTCGATGTCGCCCTCGCCCAGCTCACCGCGCTCGGCGTTGTAGCGGATCAGGTCGGCCACCGGGCGACCCACGTAGAGCATGCCGTCGGGATAGCCGAACATCTGCTGGTAGCGGCGGTTCCACGCGGTCAGGCGCATCTCCGGGTCGACCACGCTGACCCCGGCGCTGATGTTCTCCAGCGTGGTGGACAGGATCTCGCGGTTGAAGCGCAGCTCCTGCCCGGCTTCGTCGAGCACCGCCACCACTTCGCCCAGGTCCATGCCCGAACCACGCAGCAGGCTGGTCAGCAGCAGGCGCGCCGACGCCGCACCGATGGACGCGGCCAGCAGGCGTTCGGTGAACTGTACCCAGACCCGGTCGGCGGCCGCGGACGGCAGCAGTTCGCGCTGCAACACGATCGCCTGCTCGTTGAAGGCGCGCCGGGCGCGTGCATCACCGATCACGCGCGTGGCCAGCGCCAGCAGGTCGCGCACCTTGACGTGCGCCGGCCAATCGCCGGAGACCACCGGGCGCTTGGCGTAAGGATCCAGGAACGGCGCCGCGCGCAGGCGTTCGGCCACGTCCGGACGCCAGCGCACCGAGATCAGCAGCATGACGCCGGTGTTGAGCAGCAGCGACCAGAAGGTGCCGTGGGTGAGCGGATCCCAGCCTTCCAGCCCGAACAGCTGCTGCGGGCGCAGCCAGCCGATGCCGAACGGGCCACGCTGCAACAGCGAATCGTCCAGCCAGCCGCCGTGGCTCAGTGCCGGCACCAGCAGCGTGTACACCCACACCGCGAAGCCGACCACCATGCCGATCTCCACGCCGCGCCGGCTGGCACCGCGCCAGTACAGGCCACCGATCAGGCCAGGCGCGAACTGCGCCACCGCGGCGAACGCCATCAGCCCGTAGGTGGCCAGCATGGTGTCGTTGTTGCTGACGCGGTAGTAACCGTAGGCGACCAGCGCCAGCAACACGATCGCCAGGCGGCGGATCCACAGCACGCTGGAGGCCACGTCGGCGGCCTCGCGGTGGTCGCCACTGCGGCGCAACAGCACCGGCATCACCAGGTCGTTGCTGATCATCGTGGCCAGGGCGATCGAGGAGACGATCACCATGCCGGTCGCCGCCGAGAAGCCGCCCACGTAGGCGACCAGCGCCAGCGCCACGCTGCCCTCGGACATCGGCAGGGCCAGCACCAGGGTGTCGTCGGAGGCCAGCCCCGTGCCGAACAGCGTCGCCCCGGCGCTGGCGATGGGGATGATCATCAGCGAGATCAGCACCAGGTAGCCGCCGAACATCCAGCGCGCACGGCGCACGTCGGCGGCGCTGCCGCATTCCACCACCGCCACGTGGAACTGGCGCGGCAGGCAGATCAGCGCCAGGAAGCTGAGCAGGGTCTGCGAGACGAAGCCCACCGGCGGCATGCCTTCGAACAGCGTGCGCGCGGACTGCACCACCGACTCGCCGCGGTCGGCGATCAGCAGGTAGGCGAACAGGCCCACCGAGATCATCGCCACCAGCTTGATCATCGATTCCAGCGCGATGGCCAGCATCATGCCGTGGTGGTGCTCGGTGGCATCGACCTGGCGGGTGCCGAACAGGATGGCGAACAGCGCCATCAGCAGCGCCACGTACAGCGCCGGGTCGGTCAACAGGCTGCCGCCGCTGCTGTCGCCGCTGAGTACCTGCAGGCTCATCGCCACGGCCTTGTACTGCAACGCCAGGTACGGCACCACGCCGATCAGGGCGATCAACGCCACCAGCGCCGCCAGCCGCCGCGAGCGGCCGAAGCGCGAGGAGATGAAGTCGGCGATGGAGACCACGTTCTCGCTGCGCGCGATCAGCGCCAGCCGCTCGATGATGCGCCAGCCGAAGGCCAGCATCAGCAGCGGGCCAAGATAAATGGGCAGGTAGCCGATGCCGTAGCGCACCGCTGTGCCGACGCCGCCGTAGAAGGTCCACGAGGAGCAGTACACCGCCAGCGCCAGGCTGTAGACCACCGGGCGCAGCCACAGGCGGTCCGGGTACAGCGGGCGGCGGTCGCCCCACCAGGCCACGCCGAACAGCAGCGCGGCGTAGCCAAGCGATACCAGGAGCAGGATCCAGCTGGAGACCAAGGGCGTACCCGTTTGGAGAAGCCGGTCGAGTTTAGCGATTTCCGTGGGGGGTGGTTTTTCAGGTCATGCCGGAAGGGTTGCTGCGGGGATGGAGGCTACCCCTCCCCAGCCCTCCCCTTGCCTGCGGCAAAGGGAGGGAGCAACAGCGGTGCTGCGACGACCTGACCGTTCACGGGAGCCGCCCCCTCCCTTGCGCAGCAGGGGAGGGCTGGGGAGGGGTGCCGTCGCTCTGCCCGGCCCTGCCCCGTCCAATGCAGCGCCCGGCCAGGCACCTCGTCCAGAAAGCAGAACGCCCCGGCATGGCCGGGGCGTTCCACGTCACCTCGTCCGCGCGGGCGCTTACCGGCCCAGCTCGAAGCGTACTTCCACGCGACGGTTGGGCAGCAGGCATTCCAGCAGCGCGGCGCGCGGCTTGACGCCGTCGCACTGCTGCACCTGCTGGGTATCACCGCGGTACTCGTAGCGGATCTTGTCGGCGGCCACGCCACGACCGATCAGCAGCTCGCGCACGGTCTTGGCGCGACGCTCGGACAATGCCTGGTTGTAGTCGAAGCCGTTGCCCTGCATGCGGTCGGCATGCCCGACCAGGGTGACGCCGGCCAGCTCGCGCTGCTCGCTGCCGATCGTGGCCAGTGCACGGTCCACGCTTTCCAGCGAGTAGGTGCGGATGTCCTTGTAGCCGTCGCGGTCGAACTCGAACAGCACGTTGGCGATCAGCGGGCCCGGCGCCGGGGCCGGCGCAACCGGGCCGGTCGGGTCGGCGACGCCACACAGGCGCGCGGCGGTCTCCGCCTCGTTGACCAGGTCCTCGGCGATCTGGATGTACGGCTTGGAGTGACGCCACTGCTGCTGGTTGAACTCGTTGCCCGCGTGCACCAGTTCAACTTCACCGCAGGCCACCTTCTGCGCGGCGCAAGCAAAGCCCGGGGTGCCGTGGATGACCTTCAGGCGCTGCCACAGGTCGGCACGCAGGTACTTGGCGTTGTTGACCAACGCAGTGTCGGTGGGGATCGGCGAGACGCCGTTCTCCATGTCCACGATCAGCTTCTCCGACTCGGTCAGTGCTTCCTGCGGGAAGGCGCTGCGGTCGTTGCGGGTGTACTCGTGGAAGGAAACGTCCAGCCAGCACTGCGCCTTGGACAGGTGGTAGTCGCGGATCGGGCGACCGCCATCGTTGAGCGCCTGGATGCGGCCCTGGGTGGCCTCGTAGGACTCCAGGTCGGCATGGATGGCCTCGTCGGTGATGCGCTTGGCCTGCGGGTTGAGCTGGGTCTGCTGCGCGGTGGCCACGCCACTGACAGCGGTCAGGACAGCGGCGGCCAGCAGGGTGCGGAACGAGCGGGTTTTCATAGGCGAAAGGGTCATGGTGTCATCCTCAGCGGGCCGGATCGCGGTAACGAACCGGGTCCCGACGGAAAAGATCTTCATCGAACTTGAAGCGCAGGCGCAGGAACGCACCCTGCTGCGTGTACTCGTAACCGTTGAGGTCGCTGTCGCCTTCGAAGCCGGTCCAGTTGTAACCGGCCGACAACCACAGGTTCTGGCGCAACAGGCGGCCCACTTCCAGACCATAGGCGTACTGGTTGGCACCGTACTGGCCACGGAAGGTGGAACCCAGCACGCCGATGTCCCAGTTCTCGGTGATGTCGTAGACCACGCGGCCGGACACCAGCACGGCATTGAAGCTGCTGTTGACGCGGCCACCGTCGCTGTAGGCGAACTGGTCGCGCTGCCACTTGCCGGCGATGCGGCCGGTCAGCCACCACGGACGCGACGGGTGCCAGTCGGCATGCGCCGAGACGATATGCGCGCGGGTGCGCACGTCCTGGCTGGTGCCATCCACCACTTCACCGTCGAGCAGGGTCAGGCCGCTCTCGTCGCGCTCGAGCTTGTACTCATAGCGCATCAGCGCGTTGACCCGGTTGCGGTCGGTGTCGCGGTAGGCCAGGCCGAGCTGGAAGCGATCCTGCAGCACGTCACCACGGTCTTCGTAGTTGGTGGCCAGCAGGTAGTTGCGGCCCAGCAGCGTCCAGTCGCGGCTCAACTTGCGCGCCACCATGAACTGCAGCAACGTGGTGTTGAAGGCCTCGTTGGCAGTGGTGCCCGGCACGTCCTCGGAGATGCGGTGTTCACCGCGGATGGCGCCGCGCCACAGCGGATTGGCGGTGTAGTCCAACGCCAGCGCCAGGCCGGTGCTGTCGCCGGTATCACCGGCCACCACGTTCACCCGTTCGATCGAGCTGCTCAGGCGCAGGCCCTGGGCGATGTCCCAGTTGTTGCGGATACCCGAGGCCGCCTGCACGTCGCGGCCGCTGATCGAGTCACGCATGCGGTACTCGGAGAAGGCCTGCGTGTCGCGGATGTAGCTGCTGTCGATACCGAACACCAGCGCATCGGCCTCGCGGTCGGTGGTGGTGATGCCATAGGCGCTGGTCAGGCCGGTCTGCTTTTCGTAGCGACCGTACAGGCGGCTGCGCTCGAACACCTGGTAGTCCACGCCCGCGGCAACGCGGTTGCGGTCTTCGCCGCTGACGCTCTGTTCGTACTCGGCGCCGCCGCTGAACTTGTCGCTGAAGCGATAGCCCAGGCCGATGCGTGCGCTGTCCGATTCCAGCTTGGTGCCGATCGGCAGGTCGCTGGTGATCGGGCTGCCGCTCGAGGAACCGTTGATGACCATCAAACCGGTGGCCGGGTCCAGTGCCTGCTGGCCGTAGCCCAGCGCACCGCCGCCACCGCCCGTGGCGAAGCCACCGGTCAGTCCGCCGGTCTGGCCGAACGGCGCACCGGACGACCACGGCGAGGTCACGCCGATGGTCTCGCGGATGCTGCGCAGGCCAAAGTCCACGGTCAGACGCTCGGTGGCACCGATGCGCACACCCGCGCCGCCGGCGTCACGCTTGCCGCCATCCGGGTTGCGATCTTCGCTGCGCAGCCCTTCGACGTACAGCTCCAGGCGCGGGCCCACGGCGTAGGCCATGCGGGCGCTGTACTCGCCACGACCGCCATACAACGGCGAGGCGGCGTTGTTGAACTCCGGATCGGTGCGTGCGGCGAACAGGCGGGCGTCGAACTTGCCGCCGTCATGGGCGAATTCCACGCGCCATGCATCGCCTTCCACCTCACCCACCACGTCCTTCAACCCCTGCGAGGTGACCTGGTTGAGCGAGTTGGTGTTGACCTCGCTGCGGGTGTGGGCGAACTCGGCGACCAGCATCGTGTTTTCACCGAAGCGGTAACCGGCGTTGACGCTGCCCATCTTGAACTCGGCGTACGGGTTGCGGTCTTCCACCGCCGAGGCGCCCACTTCGAGCTTGTCGGTCAGCTTGAACTGGCCATCGGCGCCCACCACCCAGAACTTCTCGGTCTGCTGGTCCAGCTCATAGGTGATGCGCAGCGACACCGGGTTGAGGTCGCTGTCGAACGAAGGCAGGAACTGGTTGAGCAGGATGCGGCCGGAGAACGGCTCGAAGCTGTAGTCCACCAGCCGCGCCAGCGGCTTCACCGAAACGATGCGCGTGGGCTGGTTGCGGTCGCGCACGATCATCTCCACGCGCTCGCTGCCTTCCAGCACGGCGTTGTTGCGTAGCGCGTACGGGCCGCTGCCCTGGCTGCGGAACTCTTCGATGATCTGCCGCAGCGAGTCTTCGATGGCGAACACGTTGGTACGCACGCGCTCGCTTTCGAAATGCCAGCCCAGGCCGGTGGCGGTACGGTTGTAGGTGCTCAGGCTGCGCTGCGGGATCGGGCCGCTGCCACCGATGCCACTGGTGGTGGCCAGCGTGTCGCCGGTCTGGAAATCGCCGTACAGCAGGTAGCTGCGCTTGTTGTCGATGCGCACGTACAGGCGTTCGGCCGAACGTGCATCGAAGCCGCGCAGCGACGAGTCGCCGTACACCGGGTAGAACTCTTCCGGCTGGATATCACGCAGCAGGCGGCCCCGCACATCCTTGTCCGAATCGTAGGCGGCGGTGAGCAGGTACTCGCCCTTGATCTGGCCCTTGACGAAGAACGCGGTGCGCGCGGCGGCATTGGCCTTGCCGTTGTTGAACGTCTTCTCCCAGCGACGGATGTCACGGTCGAAGGCGTCGTTGTACTGCACCGGCGAGATCAGGCTGGCGTTGGACTTGTTGCGGAAATTGACGATGCCTTCGATCAGGCCGGTCGCCAGCAGGTCGCGCATTTCCGGCAGGAAGCCGATGGTGCCTTCGGCGGTCTGGCCGCCGGCGGTGATGCGCAGCAGCACATCCTGCGGATCATGCGGCGCGACCAGGTCGAACTCGGCCACGCCGTTTTCCACTTCCACCTGTACGCCCGGCATGACCTTGTCGGCATCGGCCGCGCCCGGACCGAATTCATCGGTGCGCGAACCCGGCAGACGCAGGCGGCCACCGCTGTTTTCGATGGTGGCGTAGCTCTTGCCGGCCAACGGCTTGCCGTCGGCACCGAGCAGGCGCACGGTGATATGCACCGGCGTCTGGCCATCGGCCGGGATGCCGTCGCGGTCCACTTCCACCGACACGCGGTCCACGCCGACGTTGCCGCTGTAGTCAGCCTGGCCCGAACGGGCGGCGACGACTTCCGGCGGCGTATCGGTGGTGACCAGCGAACGCGGATACAACGTGGTGGCATCACCCAACACCGGCGTGAAGCGCGAGCTGGTACCCACGTTCTGCGCCATGGCCGGCAGTGCGGCGGTGGCCAGCGCACAGGCCAGCAGGCTCATGCGCGGCATCTTGCGCAGGCAATGACGGCTCATGGCTGCACCTCCTGCGAAGCGGATGCCGAGGGCGGGTTGGGTCGCGGATGCACGATCGGTCTCTGGTTGGCCGAGTCCGTGGCCTGCTGCGGCGCACGGGCGGGCTTGCTTTCAAAACGCAGCGGCGACTGGCCGGCTTCGGTCTCCGGCGCACGCACCTCGCCCTGGGTACGACGGGCCTTGACCTGTTCCAGCAGCGGGTTGGAGCAGCTGCCTTCGATGAAGTCGGCGCGATGCAGCTCGCCGTTCTTCAGGTCCAGGAACAGGCTGTCGGCATCGCCCAGGTTGCGGTTGCTGCTGGTGGTCAGACGCGAGCCGGCCGGCAGGGTGGACGGATCCACCTTCAGCGTGTGGCTCTGCGGGGTCAGGCCGCAGTAGCTGTACTTGCCTTCCGAATCGGAGATCACCCAGGTGCCGTTGGAGAAGTACAGGCGCACGCCCGGGATGCCCAGCTCTTCGTTGTCCTGCACGTGGTTGTTGTTGCAGTCCACGAACACCTTGCCCAGCACGCAGGCTTCCTCGGTGAACACACCACCGGTGACGCGCACGCGGTACTGCGCCTGGTTGGACGGCACCGAGCCCGGTACCGGCGTCATCGAACCCGGATCGATACAGCCACCGGTGATCGAGCAGCCATGGGCCTGCGCGCGGTTGATGCCATCACCCTGCTGCGCACCGACGCCAACACGCACGCGGTAGGTCAGCACCAACTGCTGGCCGACGTTGATCGGGCCCAGGTTGAAGCCCAGGCGCGGGCCCGGCTTGCCGAACGGCTCATCCAGCGCGCGGCCGCCGACACGGGCAGTGCCGTCGATGTAGGTGAAGCCACGCGGCAGCGTATCGACGATGTTCACCGTCGCCATCGCACTGCCGGAGGTCTGGCGCACGGTGATGCTGTACTGCACGGTGTCACCGATCTCGGCCGTCTGGCGGTCACCGGTCTTGGTGATGACCAGGCCGGTGCCGGCGGAGGTGTCCAATGGCAGGTGGTTGTGGACGATGCCGGCGGTTGCCGAACCGGCAAACACGGTCAGCCAGTACTGGGTGGGCGTGCCCACCGCACCGGTCGGCGCATCGGCCTGCGGCTGCACCAGGTGGCTGGTGCCGGCTGCGCCCAGCGGCGACAGCGAACCTTCCTGCGGCGGAATCAGCGACGACACGAACTGGTAGCCACCCGGCGGCGTCACCGTCAGCTGGAACTCGCAACGTGCCGGCGCGGCAGGGCCGAACATGAACTGGTAGTAGCCGCTCGTACCCACGGTCATCGACACCGCGTTGCCTTCCACGCGGTAGCCACCGGCACCGGCGTTGAGGATGGCGGTCTTCGGGTCGTAGCCGTTGCACACGCCCACCGGGGTCAGGGTCACGATGGAGCCCGGCACCGGATCACGGGTGATGGCGTCGTAGACCACGCCCGACGGATCCACCGGCAGGCTCTGCTGCGGCAGATGCTGGCCGGCTTCGAGCACGACCTGCAGCTGGCTGGTGCCGTTCTCGGTGATACGGCAGGCGCTGCTGCTGCCATCGCTGATGGCACGCGTGGCGTCACAGGACACGCCCATGCCACCGGCGGTTTCCTGGTTCACCGGCCACGCCCACAACACGCCCGACGCAGGGTCACGGAACTGGATGTTCCACTTGATGCCCGGCACCACGTCGCCAAAGCGGTAGCTGCCGTCCACGGCGGTGGTGGTGGTCTTGGCAACCTGGCCGGTCGCCGCATCCAGCAGTTCCACGATCCACGACTGCAGGCGCGTATCGCCGCTGTCGAGGAAGGCATCGTCGCTGCCGATGTCGTACCACACGGTACCGCCGACCGATGCGGACAGCTGCACTTCATTGGGCACGCGGCACACGTTCTGGGTGATGGCCGCATCGCACACCGGCAACTGGGTCACGTCGCCTTCGAACGTGTTGCGCTCGGTGGTGGTCGGGGTGCGGAACTCGTTCTCACCGCCGCCTTCCACCAGCACGGCGTTGTTGACGGTGCCGGCCTGCGCGGCCTCGGCGGTGACGTTCACCTTGACGGTGATGTCCGAGGTGGAGGTCGCACCGGCGTTGACCACTTCCGAACTGCGGCATTCAAAGCGGGCATCGCCCACCGCGCCGGAACAGGTCCAACCATTGCCGGACGGAACTTCCGCTAGGTTCAGGCCAGCCGGCAGGCGGTCCTTGACGATGTACTCGCCCGTGGATGCCTGCTGCCCACCATTGCGCACGCGGATGGTGTACGTGGCGACGTTGTTGACGGTGAACTTCACCGTGTTGGACGACTTGCTCACCAGCATGTCCGGCGAATCGCCGATCTCGCCGAAGTTGTTGTCCACCGACTTGTCGCCCGGCTTGAGCACGATGCCGGTGATCTCCGAGGTGGTCGTCGACGGATTGCCGCCCGTGCCGCCCGTGCTGCCGGCGGTGGTCTTGCCGTTGAGCGTTTCAGCCGGCTGGTTCGGTTCGGTCACCACATAGGTGCCCGGACGCAGGTTCTCGAAGGTGTACTTGCCGTTGGCGTCGGTGGTGGTGGTCAGCGTGACCGGGTTGCCCAGGTCGTCGGTGCCGGTCAACTCGACGGTGACGTTGGCAAAGCCGCCTTCCTCAGGCTGGCGGATGCCGTCGTCGTTGCTGTCGTTGTAGACGTTGCCGGAAATGCTGGCCGCCGGCACTTCGCCGAAGTTGTTCTCGACCGACACCTGGCCCACGCCAACGGTGATCGTGCCGATGAACGACGGGTTCTGTGTGGTGGCGCTGCCTTCCACCGAGCCGGTGCCCATCGGCGTGCCGCCGATGTTGCCCGGCTTGGTCTTGCCGTCATTGGTGCCGGCCGGCTGCTGCTTCTCCACCACCTTGTATTCGCCCGGAGGCAGGTTGAGGAAGCTGTAGCTGCCATCGGCACCGGTGGTGACGGTGATCGGGGTGATCGGGTTGCCGTTGATGTCGGTGCCGGTCAGTTCCATTTCGACGCCGGCAATACCGTCCTCGCCCGGATCGACCACGCCGTCATTGTTGGCATCCATCCACACCTTGCCGGTGATGCCGCTGTTGGTCGGCACCTCGGCGAACAGGTTGTCGCTGGAGAAATCACCCGGCCGGGTCAGGTCGATGTTGGTGATCTTGCTCGATTCCGGTGCCGCACCATTGCTGGCGGTACCGCTGTTGCCCTTGGTGCTGTCCAGCTGGCCTGCCGTGGTCTTGCCCTGCGCGGTGCCGGCCGGCTGGGTCGGCTCGATCAGGGTGTAGGTGCCCGGACGCAGGCCTTCGAAGCTGAAGGTTCCGTCGGCGTTGGTCTGCAACGGCAGGTCAACCGCATTGCCCAGGTCGTCGGTACCGGTCAGACGGATATCCACGCCACCGATGCCGGCGTCGCCCGCTTCCTTCACGCCATTGTTGTTGAGGTCGAAGAACACCGTGCCGGAGACCGACACCGGGACCACTTCACCAAAGTTGAAGTTGGCGCCATTGCCTGCCAGCACGCTGATCTCGCTGATCAGGTCTACATCGGCCGCAGGGCCGGTCGTGCCTTCTCTGGAGACCACGCAGCCCACGCAGGCCGCGCCGTTCACGGTGCCGGCTTTGACCGCGCTGTGCAGGTTGAGATAGGTGGCCGGCAGTTCTTCGCGCAGGGCATAGCGTGCCGACGGCGTCAGGCCGGTGAACAGGTAGCTGCCATCCGGATTGGTCTGCACGTCCTGCGACAGCTCGTACCCCCCCTTGCCGGCGTTCCATACCAGCAGCTCCACCTTGGCCGAGGGAATCGGCGTATCGATCGAGCTGGTGACATAGATGTCATCGCGGGCACGGTCGGCGAACACAAAGCCGCCAATGCTGCGCCCGTTGAACTTCGGGAAATCGAACTGCACGCCGTCGGCTCCGCTGGCGATCACCACGCCTGCAATGCTGCTCTGGGTGGGGGTATTGCCCACGGCGTAGCTGCCGCCAGCCGGCGTGACGCCCGTGCTTATGCCGTTGCGATGCGTGCGCGGCGTGTTGGGCTGCGGCAAGCCATTGTCATAGCCGTTGGTGGTCGGGCCACGCACCTGGACGATGGTGTAGCCAGCCGCGTTGGACGGAGGCAGCGCCGCGAACAGGTAGTCACCGCTGGCATCGGTCTGGGTCTCCAGCGCGATCGGATTGTTGAAAGCATCCGTACCGGTCAACTTCACCGTTACCTGGCCGATGGCCGCGTCGCCCGGGTGCTGGTCGCCGTCGTCACCGACGTCCACGAACACGCGGCCGGCAATGCTGGCAGCACGAATCACCGGCACATCCGCATCGTCTTCGTTGTTGGTGGTAACCGTCTCATCGAAGGTCGGCTGGCCATCGCCGTCCAGACCCGGGCTTACCTTGGCGGTGTTCTTCACCGGCAGGTTGAACGGACCGGTGTACACGCCCGGCACCGGCATTGCCCACAAGGTGATGGCAACACTGTTGGCTGCCCCGGTGGGGAAGGTGCCGTGCAGGTCACAGGTCACTTCCTGGTGCTGGGAAGCATTGGTGATCTGTGCACTGCCGCCAGACAGGAAGCAGACGTTGCCGGTGCCCGCTGCGGGCACACCTGCGCTGACAGTCAATGGTGCATTGACGGCCGCACTGCCATTGGCTGCAGCCGTCGGCTGCTTGCCCGGTGTGGTCAACCACACAAAGCCCTTGGGAAGCGTATCGACCATGCGCAGGCGCGACACGGTGTCGCCCGCGCGCGAGCCACCTGCATCGGAGAAATCATTGTTCACCAGGGTGATCACGTAAGGCACGGCCTCACCTACCTCGATGGCCGTCTGTCCCGCAGGCAGGTTGGTGTCCTTGTTGATGGTCAGGTCCGCCCAAGGGAACAACGTGCCGTTCACACGCGCGGCGTTGTTGTTCTGGCTGCTGACCGTCGGACCACACCAGCCGTTCTTCTCGTAGCCATTGACGCTGCTGGCCGGGTTGTTGCTCTCTGCCGAACAGATCACGGCGATGTTGCCGTAAGGCACACCATTGCTGGCCGTGGCCGTATTGCTGCCCTGGTTGACAAGCTTGAAGCGCAGTTCGAAATCGACCTGCTCCTTGGCATCCAGGTGGTCTTCGCTCAGCGTGCACTCGACCTTCTGCTTGCCCGGGCCGGTGCTGCCTGAAAGCGCACAGGTCGCGTTACGCGCCACGCGGGTGTAGCCGGACGGCAGCGTACCCACGTTGTAGTTCTGACCACTGGTGGTCAACAGCTGGTACTCGTAGCCGATAGCCTCCTCCAGCAGGTAGTCGGTCATGACCACCTTTTCCGCGCGCGTCGGGCCGTTGTTGCGCAGCGTGAAGCGGAAGGTCATGACATCGTTCAGGCGGAAGTCGCGCTGGCCGTTCGGCACCACCTTGATCTTGCCCTGCTCCAGATCCACGTCCGGCGAGGTGACCTGGAAGTCCATCTCATGCCGGTTGTTGCTCTGCGCGCTGGGGTCATTGCAGGCAGCGCTGACGCTGTCGCCGTCGGCGCGCCACTCGCACAGGCCACCGCCCAGCACAGCCGATGCGCTGTTCTTGGCAACCGGGTTGTCGTAGATGGTCGCACCGACCGGATGCGTGATCGCGTTCAGGGCCGGACGCAGCACCCGTGTATTGACGACCACGGGATGCGCTGAGTTGGCGTCAATTTGCTGGGTGTTGATGCAGGACACGCGCGTGTAGTTCGCGCTTGGGGTATTGGCTTGCGTAGTGCATTGCAATGCCCCTGAGGTACCGGCAAACAACTGCGCGGGGGTCCCCGTCAGGTCATACGACGGCTGGCTCATGTCCGCCGTGCCGGTGTAGAAATCGTCAACTACCGTGAATTCGCCATCGTTGTAAATGTGGTACGGCCCACGGTTGGTCGCGGTGATGGTGAACTTGACGGGTTGGCCGATGGCCGGCCTGGACGGATTCACCGTCTTGTTGCTGATCGCCACATCCAGGCGCGGCGCCACTTCGGCCGCGGCTGAGTCACTGACTCGGCCGGTCAGCACGGCGTCCGGCGAGGAGAGCGATGCGGTGTTGACCAGGCGACGGTTGGCCCCGGTACCTGCGACGCTGTCGAGAACACCCAGCTCGCGCTGGACATGCAGACGGATGTTGATCACGGCGCCCGGCTGCACGTCCTTGAACGCACAGCTCAGGTTCTTCTGGCCCGCAGCGATGGTGGCGGGGCAATTGTGTGAGGCGTATCCCGTCGATCCCGCTTCGATCAGCACCGCGATGGCCGGGGTTTTCAGGTGCGGCAGGTTGACGATGCCGGGCACTGCGTCGGTCAGGTTCAACGTCGGAATCGGCAACAGGCCCGGTTCGGTCCCACGCGTGATGCTGATATGCCAGTACAGGTTGTTGTCGAGCTCGGACAGCGTCACGTTCTCGAGCGCAGTGGCGGCAACACCGTCCTTGGAAACGGTCTTGTTGATGGTGATCGCGCCGCTGTCGCCGGTTTCACCCACCGGGGTTCCGACCAGATTGCCGCCGGCTTCCCGGCAGTCGTTGCCTGCGTTGCTGTCAGCCGGATACGGGCGGCCAGCGGTGGGCACGCCCAGCAGGTCCAGCGCGGTGGTACCGGTGCAGGCCTTGTCATTCAACGTGACCGGCGTGGCATTCGGCGCCATGTCGGCAATCGTGGTGTCAAAGCGGACGACAAGCGTCCCGTCACGGACCAGCGTGTTGAAGGAGCTCAGGTCCGAGGCCAGCGCCGGGCCTGCCGCCACGCTTGGGCCGGTGGTCTTGCACACCACCATCTTCGTATGGTTGGGGGACGGCGCCTGGGCCATCTGCGCGCCGGATGCATTGGATACCGTGCAGACCCAGATGCTGGCGTCCGTCACATTGCTCAGCTGATCGTTCTTGATTTCCTCCGGACGGACGAAGTCCACCACCTGGAGCGGTTCGGCCCTGCTGTAGCGCAGGTCGCCGGAACTGCTGTTCTCGTTACGGATCGTCAGCTCCGTGCGGATGGTGGTACCCGGCACCTGGGGGCCGCTGAGCGGGCTGCCAGTGGCGCCCTGTTTGGCCTTGGTCAGCGACAGGTCCGCGATCGGCGGATGGACCGTGAAGTCCACGCTCTTGTCGTTGTTGTTCGGGTCGGCGTCCTGCAGGCTGCTGTCCGGAATCGCCTTCACCGTGATGGTGCCGGTCTGCGGCGCATTCGGATTGGTCAGCGGCGGCATTTCCACCTTGATGGGGAAATCAGCCTTCTGTCCGGGGGCAAGCGTGCCACCCGGAATCACGTCGGCAACCCGGCACACCACCAGTTGGCCCGGCGGTGGCACGTTCGGCACGGGCATGCTGCAACCTGCAGGCACGCTGACGATGGTCATGCCGTCGGGGATGACCGCCTGCACCACACCATTGGTGGACGTCACAGGGCCGTTGTTCCTGAAACTGATGGTCACGTCCGCCTGGTTGCCAGGCAGATAAGGACCCGGCAGCGGCGACACCAGCGCCTCGATGTCAGTACCCCGCTCGGTGGTGTACTGCACATCGTCAGTGTTGTTCGTGTTGACGCGATCAAGGTAGGTGAGCGTCGACTCCGGATAGATCTCAGCCTGGTTGATGAAGTCGCCATCCAGCATCTGCTTGCCGGCCACGCTGATGGTCGTGTTGTTGAAGCTGGCCGCGCTGAAGGGGCCTGCATAGGTACACACGACTTCATGCGCGGCAGCGCTGTACTGGCAGCTGCCGGCGGGGCCACCACTGGAAGTGGCCGTAACCTGCGCGAATTGGCCCTGACCGCCCGGCAGCTTGTCCTTGACCACGATGGTTGCGCCGGCCGGCACATCGGAATCGATGCCGGTGATGCGCGGTTTCAGCTCGAAATGGACCATGCCGCCGGCAATGGCGTTACCGACAGGAGACACCTTGGTCTTGGTGACGGACAGGTCACCGCTGTGGATGATCGAACCGGAATTGCTGGCAGTGGTGGTGTTGGCGTCATCGCCCGTCGCCACCAGGGTGAAGGTCCCCACCCTCAAGCCCCGTACCGGTACCGTCAGCGTGCCACCCGGAATGCCCGTCGCTACCGGGCAGCTCAGAATGGTTGCATTGAGTGAGCAACCCAGTGCCGCCAGGTCAGCCGGGTCCACGGTCAGTGCGTTACCCAGGTCCACCTTCAGTACACCGCCGGAACCGGCGGGCACCGCGGTCCAGTCGATGGTCATGTCTTCAACCATCTGCACGCCCATGTTGTTGGGCGGCTGGATCTCGTCCGGCCTGGCACCTGCCCATGCCGCTACCGGCAGGAACGATGCAGCCAGCAGCAGCAATGCGCCTGCTCTGTGCTTCCAGCACCACCGGGTGCCACTGCGACCCAGCCGCATTTCGTCCATGACGCCATCACTGGCAATGCACTGCTCGATTTGATTGTTCACCGGGAAAGCCTCTGCAAACACTGCGCGGCCGGGCCGCCATGCAGTGGCAGCCCGCGTGTGTACGTTCTTCTTCTGGTTTGGCGACCCGCCCCAAAACGGGTCGCAATTCAGCACCGTGAGGTGCGTGTGACGGCGCGGATTCTCACTGCGCTCTTACGCGGAAACAGTGCCGCCGCGTGACGGATACTTTCACTTCCTCACGTCACACAAATAATGTGATCTGGCTCACATCGCCATCATCTTGTTTTCACAGGGAAATCACGATGCATCCGCGGAATTCGGCTGAATGCGCGAAATTTCAAATCCGTGAATTTATTCTGAACGAAATTTATACATTCAGACCGTCAAGCGGTAGCCACTTCCCCGTACTGCGCGGATCGGCAGGGTATGGCCGGTGGCCATCCGCACGCGGTTGCGCAGCCGGTGGACGAGCACTTCGATGCGGTGCGGGTCGAAGCTCCAGGGCTGGTCGGTCAGGGCTTCGATCAGGCGCTCACGCGCCACCGTCTCAGAGGGGGACGAGAACAACAGGGACAGAAACGCCCGTTCTGCTTCGGTCAGGGCCAGCAGGCTGCCCCCCGGCGCGCGCAGGTCCCAGGCATCGGATTCCAGCATCCAGCCCTGTTCCGGCAGGCGGGCGGCACTGGCCTCCACCACCTGCGCCGGCTCGCCGGGCAAGCGACGACGCAGGCTATACAGCTTGGCCGCCAGCACGTTGGACGATGGCCGCTGCGGCAGGCAGGCGTCGGCGCCGGCCCACAGGCCTTCGGCCACCGCCTCGGGGGTGGCCGGGTCGACCAGCAGGACCACGCCGAGGTCATCGCGACGGCGCAGGTGGGCCACGGTGCGGGCCACGTCCTCGCGGATCTGCGAGGTGTCGATCAGCACGATGTCGCACGGCACGATGGCCAGCTCGCGGTACAGCGCGTCGATGCTGTCCAGCGCATGCACCTGCGCGCCATGCCAGACCAGCGGCTGCACCACATCCAGGCTGCCGACGATCCATATCCGCAGTGGCGCCAGGGCCAGCTCCCGCTCGACGCCCACCATGATGTTGTCCTGTTGCTGCACCGATCACTCCTGTTCGAAGGCATACCATTGCCTACGTATGTCGGATTCTAGCCCAGCGTAATACCAGTTACGGGAGGGTACATGTGTCAGAAGATTAAACAGTAACGGGGCCCGTAGGCCCCGTTACTGTTCTGCCGGTGCGGCCGGGCTTACTGCGCCGGCACGCCCATCTCCTGCAGCAGCGCCGGTGCCGGGTAGACCTTGGCCAGCAGCCAGCGCAGGTAGCGCATGTCCACGTGCACGGCACGCTTGTAGCGCGGGTCGAACCACCAGCTGGCGCTGACCGACTCCCAGTTGGAATCGAAGTTCAGGCCGATCAGCTCGCCCTTGGCATTGAGCACCGGCGAACCGGAGTTGCCGCCGGTGGTGTCCAGGTTGGTCAGGAAGTTGACCGTCTGCGTCTTCAGCGCCGGATCGGCGGTACTGCCGAAGTCACCCTTGGCGATGGCCGCCAGCAGCGGCTTGGGCGCATCGAACGGCACCGTGTTGGTGTTCTTCTCGACGATGCCGGCCACCGTGGTCACCGGCGAATAGCTGACCGCGTCGCGCGGGTGCAGCGCCTCGACCTTGCCGTAGCTGATGCGCAGCGTGCTGTTGGCGTCCGGGTATACCGCCCGGCCCTGCTTTGCACGCCAATCGAACAGGGCCTGCATGTAGGACGGCCGCAGGCGCAGCTGCTCGCCCTCGCGCTCCTTGCTTTCACGCTCGGCGTTGAGCTGCGCCATCACCAGCGCCGACGCCACCGACACCAGCGCGTCGCCCTCGATGAATCCCCCCTTGCGCGCGGATTCAAAGCGCGACAGGCGCTGCGCCTCGTCGCCCAGGCGGGTCTGCGCGTACATCTCGTCCAGGTGCCGGGCCAGCTCAGCCGGGGTACGGCCGAACAGGTTGTCGTAGTGCGCGTCGCGCTGTGCATCGGGCAGCTGCTGGTAGCGGGTCAGCAGCGCGGTGAGGATGGCCTTCTCCACCGTCGGGTCGTAGCGACGCTGCACCTGTTTGAGCACGCCTTCGATCAGCGCCTGGTCGCGCTGCTGGTAACCGCTCTCGCGCTCGGCGTCGGGCTTGGCCGATTCGATGCGCAGGCGTTCGAGCAGCATGGCCGAGCGCAGCAGCTGGGTCTGGCTGGACATCAGCGTCACCAGGAACTCGCTGGCACCGGCCTGCTCACCGGCCGCCAGCGAGGCGAACAGCGCGTCGATGTCGGCGTTGTACTTGCGATCGGTGGCGGCCAGCATCGCCTGCTCGTCCTGCGCACGCTGGGTCTTGGCATCGCTGCGCAGCAGCCCTTCCAGCTCGCCGGCGGCGCGCTTGCGGTTGTTCTTCAGCGACTGCAGCTGCGAGGCGTAGCGCGTGCGTGCATCGGCATTGTCCTTGCCGATCGCCTCGATGGTGTCGATCAGCTGCTGGAACACCGCCACGCGGCGCGGCAGCACCGTATCGATCTGGTTGGCGAACTCGGCGGCGGTGCGCAGCCGGTAGGTGGTGCCCGGGTAACCGGCCAGCATCGCGTAGTCGCCTTCCTTCGGCCCGTCCAGCGACATCGTCAGGTGTGCCGGCGGGTGGTACGGCACGTTGTCCTTGCTGTACGGCGCCGGCTTGCCGTCCTTGCCCACGTAGGCACGCAGCAGGGTGAAGTCACCGGTGTGGCGCGGCCACATGAAGTTGTCGATCTCGTCGCCGTAGTTGCCGATCGCGCGCGGCGGCGCATAGACCAGGCGGATGTCGGTCAGCTCCAGCTGGCGGATGCGGTAGAAGTCGCTGCCGTAGTACATGTTGGCCACCGAGCAGCGCACGCCGCCTTCGGCCTCGCAGTCGGCGACGATGCGCTTGCGCGCATTCTCCACCGCATCGTAGTAGGCGCGACCGGTCTTGCCGCGCGCGTCCTTGAGCACGTCATCGGTGACCTTGTCGAAGCCCACCGTCACCAGCACGCGGTAATCCGGGTTGGCCGCGCGTTCGTCGGCGCGCCCCTGGGCGATGAAGCCCTCGTCGATGATGTTGTGTTCCTTGCTGGCGTTGTACTGGATCACGCCATAAGCCACGTGGTGGTTGGTCAGCAGCAGGCCGTCGTCGGAGACGAACGAGCCGGTGCCGCCACCGACCCGCACCACCGCGCTCAGCGGCGGCGCGGTGACGTCGGCCAGTTCGGCCGGATTGCCCTTGAAACCCGCGTCCTTCAGCGTGCCGGCCAGGTCAGGCAGCTGCGTCGGCATCCACATGCCTTCATTGGCATGGGCAGCGGTGGCCAGGGACATGCCCAGCGCCAGGGCGGCGGCAAGCGGTTTGCGGGTCATGGGTACTCCAGCGGAATGCAGAACAGGGCCAGACAGTAGCCGTGCCAGCCAACAGCGGCAACCGCCAGCGGTCATGGTCGGCGCCCCGATGCCAGCGCCGGCATGCAGGCCCGTGCCGCATGCCGATCCATCACCCGGTTGCGCGGCGTGTTTCCGCATGGCGGTGGCTTGCCTACAATCGCAACGACAACTTGAACAGGGGCATCAGGGATGATCGTCGGCATTGATCTGGGCACAACGCACTCGTTGATCGGCATGCACGGTGCCGACGGCCCGGTCCTTTTTCCAAACCCGCACGGCCAGGTGTTGACGCCTTCGGCGGTCAGCGTCGCCGATGGCGCGGTGCTGGTCGGCCAGGCCGCACGCGACCGGCTGGTCAGCCATCCCGGCGACAGCGTGGCGCACTTCAAGCGCTGGATGGGCACCGACCGCGAGACCCGGCTGGGCAGCCACCGCTTCCGCCCGGAGGAGCTGTCCGCGCTGGTGCTGCGCGCACTGCTGGCCGACGCCGAGGCCGCGCTCGGCCACAAGGTCGAGGAGGCCGTCATCAGCGTGCCGGCCTATTTCTCCGACGCACAGCGCAAGGCAACCCGCACCGCCGGCGAACTGGCCGGCATCCGCGTCGAGCGCCTGATCAACGAGCCGACCGCCGCGGCCCTGGCCTATGGGCTGCAGGAACGCGAGCGCGAGGGCCGCATCCTGGTGCTGGACCTGGGCGGTGGCACCTTCGACGTATCGATCCTCGAGCTGTTCGACGGCATCGTCGAGGTCCATGCCAGCGCCGGCGACAACTTCCTCGGCGGCGAGGACTTCCTGCAGGTACTGGCGCATGCCTTCCGGCAGGACATGAAACTCGACCCGGCGATGCTCGACGGCAGCGAGCAGGCGCAACTGCTGCACCGCCTGGAGCAGCTCAAGCGCGAACTCAGCGCGCGCAGCGCGGTTGACCTGCAACTCACGCTGGGCGGCCGCGAGCTGCACTGGCACCTGGATGAAGCCCGCTATGCGCAGCTGTGCGAACCGCTGCTGCAACGGATGCGCACGCCCATCGAACGCGCCATCCGCGACGCGCGGCTCAAGCCCGAGGCACTGGACGACATCATCCTGGTCGGCGGCGCGGCGCGCATGCCGATGGTCGTGCGCCTTGCCACGCGCATGTTCGGGCGCCTGCCACTGCGCCATATCCACCCGGACCAGGCCATCGCCCTCGGCGCGGCCGTCGCCGCCGGCATGAAGGCGCGCGACAGCGCGCTGCGGGAAGTGGTGTTGACCGACGTCTGTCCGTACACGCTGGGCACGCAGGTGTCGCGGATGGGCCCGGACGGCAAGGAGCGCACCGGCTACTTCCATCCCATCATCCAGCGCAACAGCGTGGTGCCGGTCAGCCGCGAGGACGTGTTCCATCCGGTGCATGCCGAGCAGAAGGTCCTGCGCTTCGATGTCTACCAGGGCGAAAGCCCCACGGTGGACAGGAACATCAAGCTCGGCGAACTGCAGATTCCGCTGACCAACCACGGCAATGAGGACCGCTCGGTCACCACCCGCTTCACCTACGACGTGGACGGCATCCTGCAGGTCGAGGTCACCGAGAACGCCACCGGCAAGCGCCACGAGCTGGTGCTGGAGCAGAACCCCGGCGTGCTGGCCCCGGACCAGATCCAGCAACGCCTGCAGGCACTGCAGGCGTTGAAGGTGCACCCGCGTGACCATCAACCCAACATTGCGCTGATCGCGCGCACCGAGCGCCTGTACTCCGAACACGTGGACCAGCGCGAGCAGTTGCAGGGCTGGCTGCTGCAGTTCCGCGAGGCGCTGGAAAGCCAGGACACGCAGCGTGTGGAGCGCCACCGGCGCGAACTCGGCCGGGCGCTGGACGAACTGGAGGGGCTGCAGTGAACTGGGCGCTGGAAGTACTCGAGCTCGACGCCAGCGCCGACGAGCGCGCAATCAAGCGTGCCTATGCCCGGTTGTTGCGCAGCAACCGCCCGGACGATGACGCCGCGGCCTTCCAGCGCCTGCACGAGGCCTACCAGACCGCCCTGCACTGGCAGCGCCATCAACAGGCGTTGGCGACCACCGACGCCGAAGCACCGGACGATGACCAGGACCCATGGCCGACGGCGCAGCCGGATGCACGGGAGATCATCATCGAGCCGCAGTCGTTGGCCGACGTGCTGGCCGGTGCCGCACCCGCGGCCGTCGCGCCCACCCACCCGTACGCCGAACCGGCCTGGTTGGCACAGGACAATCTGGTCCTGCCGCCGGCCATCGACCTCGACGCGCTGGTCGCGCGCATCATCGACGCCGCCGGCACGCAGCCACCGGACCGCTTCCAGGTTTGGCTGGACACGTGCCCGGAGCTCTGGTCGTTGAGCGGCAAGGCCGATGCCGGTGGCGAGCTCCTCGGCCGCCTGTACCACGGTGGCGACGCCATCGGCGGCGCCAATTTCGATCTGCTTGCCACGGCGTTCGGTTGGGACCAGGTGGGCACGCATGTCGACCCGGACACGCTGGCCGGCATGCGCGAGACGCTGCGCCAGCGTTGGATCTGGCAGGCGGGCAACGAAGCGGCGTTGGCACTGGAACTGCAGACCGACCAGGACGCACCGGCGACACTGCCCGACACACGGCGATGCCGCACGCTGCTGACCCGTCCGTGGCGCCACCTGCAGGCGCTGCTGAGCGCGGCAAACCCGGCCCGCCTGCACATGATGCGCAATGCGCTGCGGCACCTCGGCGACGCGGCCGCTTTCCTGCCCTGCCCGCCGTTGCACGAGATGCAGGTCAGTTTCTGGCGCGCGGTCACCGACGACGGGCGGCTCAGCCAGGATCGTGTGCTGCTGGGGCTGATCCGCGGCATCGGCCTGTCCGCACTGTGGTTGCTGCTGCCCGTCGCGGTGTACGTGATGAAAGCCAGTGTCGACCTGGATGCAGGCCTGGGCTGGCCATCGCCAGGTGAGCTGATGCCCTTGGCCCTGACCGGTACGGCGGTCACGCTGCTGCTGGGCATGGGCGTGCTGCCGTGGAAGTTGCTGATGCATTGGCTGCCCACGCCTGCAGCGATGCGGCTGTGGCTTCCGCTGCTTGCCGTGGCCGCCATCGCGCTCAGCTCCACGCCACTGGGATTCCTGGGCATGCTGTTGGGCGGTGCCGCGCTGTGGCTCGCCGTGCGGCGTGCGCTGCGCGCCTCGGCGCGGCTCAACCAGATGCTGCCCCTGCTGGCGATCGGCCTGTTCTTCGCCGCGCCGTTCATCATGCGCGGCTTGAACCTGTCCTACGGCGCGCTGAGCGGCGGCCTGACGCTGGGCCTGTGCCTGTTCGACCTGGGCCGCCTGCATCGCACGCGCGGCGAGCGGATACCAACGGAAGACGCCCCGTAGTGCCGAGCCACGCCCGGCACGCATTTCCCCCGCAACGCCCCCGCGCGGCATGGCTGCGCGCCCGGCCCATCCCCGGCGATGCACGGCCGGGGGCTTACTTCTCCGTACGCCAGTTCACCGAACCACGGTTTTCCACCGTGGACGATTCCACTTCGATGTCGAAGCCGCGGCGCAGCAGGTACTTGAGCGTGATCACCGAGCCGCTGCCGACCAGCGAGACGCCGTAGCCGACGTAGAGCTTGGGCGTGATGTACTTGCCCACGCCGATCACCGAACCGCCCAGCGCACGCGACTGGCTCACGCCGGCGTCGTCCAGGCCCAGCTTGGCACCGACCTGCGCGGCCAGCAGGCCGCTGCCGGCCGACAGCGCCGCCGAGGCCGCGTTGACCTGCTGTGCCTGGTCACTGCTGGCCATGCTCAGGCTGCGGCCCAGCACCAGGTAGGCCAGTGCTTCGGACTGGGACATGGCCGGCTCCGACCACACGTCCACCTTCGGCGCCTGCGCGCGGCCGGTGACGTGGATGCCGGCGGTGACGTCGCCGATCTCGCGCTGCGCCTTGATGTTGATGCGCGGGTCCGAAACGATGCCGTAGTTCCACAACAGCGTGCCGTCGGTGATGGTCAGGTCCTGGCCGTAGGCCTTGTAGCGACCGCTCACTTCCAGCCCGCCGTTGGCGGTCATCTCGCGGCCCGGGCGCGCGCGCACCTGCATGCGTCCGGTCAGCGCGCCCTTGAGGCCGAAGCCGTTCATCCGGACCTTGTCGCCAAGGCTCACGGTCAGGTCCATGTCCAGCGGCGAGGACGGCGCTTCCTCCGGGTCCACCGGGTCCAGCACCACGATGTCCTCCGACACCGAGGTGCCGCGGTCCAGGCGCTCCAGGTCCAGGTCGGCCTCCGGCACGTGCACGCTGCCCCGCAGTTCCATCGCGGTGCCGGCCAGGGTGAAGTTCAGGTCCGGGTTGGCCACCACGCGCATCTCGCTGGTGTTGGCGAGCAGCACGTTGTCACCGTGGATATGCAGCTGCAACGGCTGGGCATCGCCGAACCACGACAGCCCGCCGTCGATCTTCAGCGCGCCTTCGCCGCCGGTCTTGGCCGAGGCGCTGATGCGCGCCGAGCCATCGGGCTGCGCGGTGAAGTTGCCCACGCCTTCGCTCAGGGTCAGGCCAAGCGCGGGGAACTCGCCGGTGAAATCGCTCAGCTTGGCCTCACCGCCCAGCGTGGGCTGCGAGCGCGTGCCGCGCAGGCTCACGTGGCCTTCGACCAGGCCCTTGGGCCGCACCAGGTCCGGCGAGAACAGCTCCATCCAGTACAGCCGCGACATGTTCAGGTACAGCTCGCCGTTGAGCGCGGCGTTGGGCTCCCAGCCGGTCTGCACCTTGGCGTCGATGAAGCCATCGCCCTGGAAGCCGACACCGAGGTAGCCCTTGATGCTGTTGGGCTGCATGTCCACGTTGATCGAGAAGTGGTCGTAGCGCACCAGTTCACCGCGGGCGTTGTCGCCCAGGCGGATGCCACCCTCGGCCGAGGCCACCTTGAAGCTGCCTTCCCAGGCATTGCCACGCGGGCGGATGTTGCCGTCCAGGGTGATGTCGCCACGCAGATGGATGCGGCGGCCCGAGTTCGGCGGCAGCCACGGCTGCACCAACGCCAGCGGCAGTGCATCACCGCGCAGCAGCAGGCCCTCGCGCGGCCAGTTGGCGGCCACGCACAACGCGCCACCGGTGTCCGAGCCCAGGCAGGCATCACCCAGGGTGAAGGCGCTGCCCTGCACGCTGAACGCCGCGGGCTGGCGCAGCTGCCACGGTGCGCCCTTGATCGGCGCGATCCGCAATGCCCCCAGTTCGCCACGCCACGCCTGCCCGGCCTGGCGCACGCTGCCACTGAGCGCGAGCGCGCCCAGGTCGTTGCGCGTCTCCGCGTCCAGCTGCAGGTTCTGCACGCTGCCGCGTGCGTCCACGCGCACGTGGTCGAGCAGCATGCCCACCTCCAACGCGCTGCCCTGCACCTGCAGGTTGCCGTTGTCGCCGGCCCACGGCAGGCGGCCGTTGATGCTGACCTGGCCGGCCTTCCAGTCGTCCCATTGCAGGCTGCTGCCCTGCAGGTTGGCGGTGATGTCCGGCTGGCTGGGCGTGCCGCGCAGCTGCACGGTGCCGGCCAGGCTGCCGCTGCCGCCGGGCAGCAGGTCGGACAGGTGCAGCGGCTCCAGCCGTGCATCCACGTCGATGCGGTCGCCGACCTTGCCCTTGGCCTCGATGCGGCTCTCGCCCAGCACCAGCCGCACGTCGCCCTCGCCCTGCGTCCCCTGCACGGCCAGCTTGGCGCGTGCGTCGACGCTGCGGCCACGCAGCCGGCCGCTGATCTTCGGCGCATCCAGCGTGGCCTCGAAACGCAGGTCCTCGGTGCCGGCCGGCGGCGGCAACTGCTTGCCGCGGGACGCCAGCGTGCCGGACAGGTCGCCGTCCCAGCCCGGTGCGAAATAACCCGGGTCGAAGTTGGCCAGCCGCGCATCCACGTCCCACGCCAATGCGGGGGCCCAGGCGGCCGAGCCGGCCAGCTCCAGTGCACCGCCCGGCGTGGTCGCCTTCAGGTGTTCGATCTGCGCCTGCTGGTCATTGCCGCGCACGTCGAAATCCAGGCTGGCGTCCTGCTGGTCGCGGGCCACGTCGGCCTTGCCGATCGCCGCCCATTGCTTGAGGTTGCCGGCCACGCCCAGCCGCGCTTCCTTCAGGTGCATCGGCACCGGCGTGCTGTCCGGTGCGGTCGGGTCCGGCGCGGGCGTCCAGGTCAACTGGTTGGCCACCACCGAGAAGCGGAAGCCGGGGTTCTGCGCATCGGTGAAATCGGCCTTGCCCTGCAGGCGCACGGTGCCGCCGAAGGCCTCGGCCACCAGCGGCGCGACGGTCAGCACCTGGTTGTCGATGCTGACATTGGACGGCGCCAGCACCAGTTCCTGTTCGCCCTGGCGCACGCGCCCCTGCAGCTGCGCGTTGCCGCCACGGCCCCGCGCGGTGAAGTCCAGCGCCAGCGGTGCGGGCGCTTCGGCCATGAACTGCGCGGGCACCAGTTGGCCCAGGTCCAGCTCCTCGCTGCGCGCGGCCAGCTTCCAGACCGGGTCGTTGCGACCGTCCAGCACCAGGCTGGCGTGCAACGGCTTGGGCGCGTAACCGGCCAGGGCCACTTCCATGTGCGCCAGGTCGCCGCGTGCCACCAGCCCCAGCCGCGCCGCGGCCTGGCCCGGTCGCGGCGGCATCAATGCACGCACGGTCAGGTCGGTCCGGTAGTCCTTGCGCGGCAGGTAATGGCCGTCGATGCGGAAGTCACCCAGGTTGCTGTTGACCTTGAGCTGGGTGGCGGTGAATTCGCCATCGGCCGCCTCGATGCCACCACGGACGCGGGTGATGTCGATGATCGGTTCCTGCAGCTGGGTGATGCGCAGGCCATCGACCACGATGGTGTCCGCCTGCAGCGCGAGCGGCAGCTCGATGGCCGGCAGCACGTCCGGCCAGCGCGGCAGTTCGAATGGCTTGTCCTCCGACGGGCCCAGCTCCAGGTGCGCGTCGCGGATGCGCAGTGCGTCCAGGCGCAGCTTGCGGCCCAGCAGCGGACGGATGTCCGGGTCCAGGTAGGCTTCGGCGGCGCTGAAATGCAGGTCGTCGTAGCGGAAATCCAGGTCGTGCAGGATCAGCGGGCCGGCCAGCGGACCCTCGGCCTTGCTCCAGGTCAGCGACGAGCCGGCCGGCAGGCGTGCCACCACCTGCGCCAGCAGCACTTCGCGGCCGGCCACGGTCTGCAGCAGCCAGTACAGGCCGAACAACCCCAGCAGCACCAGCACGGTGAGGGTGATGCCGCTGCGCACGGCCAGCGTGCGCATGCGCGCCCTGCGCCGCGCCCGCAGCTCGGCGATGCGCGCCTCGCGCTCTTCCGGGCTCACCTCTTCCGGACGCCGGCTCACAGGTCCGCTCCGATGTTGAGGTACAGCTGGAACTGCGAGTCAGGGCTGTTCAGGCCGTGCGCGATGTCGATGCGCACCGGGCCCACCGGTGATTTCCAGCGCACGCCCAGGCCCACGCCGGTATGCAGGTCGATGGTGTTGTCGAAGGCGCTGCCGGTATCGACGAACACCGCCGCGCCCCACGGGCCGCCGCCGAAGTAATGCTCGTACTCGGCCGAACCGACCACCAGGTTCTTGGCACCCAGGGCGAACTTGTCCGGGGCCGGCGTGCGCGGGCCCACTTCACGGTAGGCGTAACCGCGGATGGAGCGGTCACCACCGGCGAAGTAGCGCAGGCTGGGCGGCATCGCCACCAGGTCGCTGGTCCAGGTGGTGCCGGCCTGGCCGCGCAGGATCAGGCGGTCACTCTCCCCCACCGGCACGTACCAGCGCACGGTCGCATCGGCCTGGACGAAGCTGGTGTCCGAGCCGACGCCCTCGATGCCGGCGCGCATGGTCGCGTTGCCGCTCAGGCCGCGGCGCGGGAAGCTCTTGTCGTCCACGTCCACGTAATCGGCGGTCAACTGCGGGTAGACCAGCGTGGAGTACTGGTACACGGCGCTGTTGAACTGGTTGCCGGAGCTGTAGCGCCAGCGCTCGCGCAGGGCGTTCATCGAGACGATGGCATTCCAGTGCTCGTTGATCTCGCCGCTGCGGCTGGCGATCAGCTTGAAGTTGCGCAGGTCGATGTAGTCGGTCTGCTCGTCATAGACGCTCACCGCGTAGGTGTACCAGCCATCGAGCCAGCGGAAGCCCGGCACGCGGTAGCTGGTGATCAGGCTCTTGCGCTTCTGCGCGTAGTCGACCTGGGTGTTGAGCTTGTGGCCGCGGCGGTTGACGTAGCGACGCTCCACGCCACCGCGCACACCGGCTCCGCTCTCGCTGCCGTAGCTCAGGCCCGCGGTGTAGATGGTGCGCTTGGCACGGGTCAGCTTCACGTCCACCGGCACCTCGCCGCTCTCGTCGGCCTGCTCCGGGTGCGGCTGGATGTCGATGACGCTGAAGTAATCCAGCTTGGTCAGCGACTCGCGCAGGCGGTCCAGCTTGCCTTCGTGCCAGTAGCTGCCCTGCTCCCAGTACACCAGCGGCTCGAACAGGTCCTGGCGGAAGTAGTCCTGCTGGAAGTTGATCGGCCCCATGTTGTAGCGGCGGCCGCTGTCCCAGGTGAGGAAGATGTCGGCGGCGTTCTCGGCGCGGGTGACTTCCACCTTGCGCTGGGTGAAGTCGGCGTCGAAGTAGCCACGTTCGGCCAGGCGGCGGGTGATGGTGATCTTGCTGGCTTCGTAGTTGACCGAGTCGAAGGGCTGGCCGCGCTTGGGCTGGAACGCCTCCAGGTCCTCCATCAGGTAGCGGTCGCGGCCGGCCGGGCCGGTGATGGCCAGTTCTTCCTGGCGGACCCGGATCTGCTCGCCCTTCTCCACGCGCACGACCACGCGCACGTTGTCGCCCTCGCGCGGGCTTTCGATGGTGATGTCGGGGTTGTAGAAACCGAACGGCTCCAGCGCCTTGCGGGTCTGGCTCTCGGCCTGGGAGAGCAGGTATTCCAGCCGGGACTCGCCCTGCTGCTTGCCGATGACGTCATAGAGCGAGAGCGAGGCCTCGATGTTCTCGATCATCTCGGCGTCGTCGCCCTTGTCCAGGCCCTTGATTTCGACTTTCTGGATGGTGCCGCGGGCATGGGCAAGGGACGCCGCCAGAAACAACGCGGCAGACAGGAGAAAAAGGGTGATTCGGGAAGGCTGCATGCACGCCAGCATACCGGGCTGGAGATGACTGGCAAAATCACAATGTGGCGGTTTTGCCACATGTGAAAGCGATGTAAATCCCCGACGCGCTTGTGCCGGACGTCGCCCGTGGGCCTGCACTGCCGATCAGGCAGGAGCGGCCCCGGCCGCGAAGTCAGCAGCCCCTGCAACACCGACAACGGCCGCAACTTCATCGGCACACCGGCCCTTGCATGGACCGCATTCGTGCGTGCTTCGCGGCCGAGGCCGCTCCTGCCGGGGGAAGAACGACGAAGGCCCGCTTGCGCGGGCCTTCGTCTGCGGCATGTCGCCCGCGATCAGCTGGACAGGTGCTCGATCGCCGCGACGCTGCCCAGGCGGTCACCCAGCGTGCGCAGCAACGCCAGGCGGTTGCCACGCAGCACCGGGTCCTCGGCGTTGACCATCACCGCATCGAAGAACGCATCCACCTGCGGACGCAGGCGGGCCAGGCGGCCGAGCACAGCCACGTAGTCCTTGTGGTGCAGGCTGGCGCCGGTGTCGTCGATGGCCGCGGTCACCGCCTCGGCCAGCTCGCTCTCGGCCGGCTCGCGCAGCAACGCCGGGTCGATCATGCCCGGGATGTCGCCCTCGGCCTTGCGCAGGATGTTGCGGATGCGCTTGTTGGCTGCGGCCAGCGCCTCAGCTTCGGGCAGCTGGGCGAAGGTGCCGATGGCATCGATGCGGCGGTCGAAGTCGTACAGCGAGGCAGGCTTCAGCTCGGCCACCGCGTTGAAATGCGTGGCCGGCACGCCCTTGTCGGCGTAGTAGCCCTTCAAGCGGTCGATGATGAAGTCGTACAGTTCGCCCGCATCGGCCTGCACCTTGCGGTCGACCAACCCAGCATTCGCGGTGGCCAGCAGTGCGCGCAGGTCAAGGTCGAAGCCGCTCTCGATGATGGTGCGCGCCAACCCCAGCGCATTGCGGCGCAGTGCGAACGGGTCCTTGTTGCCGGTCGGCTTCAGGCCCGCGGCAAAGCCGCCGGCCAGCGTGTCCAGGCGCTCGGCGATGGCCAGCACCTTGCCCAGCGGGCTCAGCGCGATGTCGTCACCGCCGAAGCGCGGCTGGTAGGCCTCGTCGATGGCCAGCGCCACGGCGGGCGATTCGCCACCGGCCACGGCGTAATGGCGGCCGGCGATGCCCTGCAGCTCCGGGAACTCGTTGACCATGCGCGACTGCAGGTCGTTCTTGGCCAGCTCGGCGGCACGCCGTGCCTGCGCCAGGTCCACCTCGACCTGGGCGGCGATGTGCTGGGCCAGCGTCGACACGCGCTGCACCTTGTCGGCCACCGTGCCCAGCTTGGCCTGGTAGGTCACGCTCTTCAGGCCCTCGCCCATCGCGGCCAGGCCCTGCTTGAGGTCCTCGTCGAAGAAGAACTTGGCATCGGAGAAACGCGGACGGATCACGCGCTCGTAGCCCTTGGCCACCTCGGCCACGTCCCTGGACTCGATGTTGGCGATGCCGATGAACTTCTCGGTCAGCTTGCCGCCGTCATCCAGCACCGGGAAGAACTTCTGGTTGATCTCCATCGTCTCGATCAGTGCTTCCTGCGGCACCGCCAGGAACTCGCGCTCGAAGCTGCACAGCACCGCCGACGGCCACTCGACCAGGTTCACGACCTGCTCCAGGTTGTCCTCGGTGATGCGCGCCACGCCGCCGGCCTGCGCGGCCGCGGCATTGACCTCGGCGACGATGCGCTCGCGGCGCGCGTCGGCATCGACCAGCACGTTGGCGGCCTTCAGCGACTCGACGTAGTCGTTCGGGTGGCTCAGCCACACCTGCTTGTCGGCCATGAAGCGGTGGCCACGGCTGAAACGGTCCGATTTCAGGCCCAGCAGTTCGGCCGGCACCACGTCATTGCCATGCAGCACCACCAGCCAGTGCACCGGGCGGGCGAAGGCGTACTCGTGGTTGCCCCAGCGCATCGGCTTGGGGATCGGCATCGCGGCGATGGCCTCGCGCACGATCTCCGGCAGCAGCGCGGCGGTCCGTGCGCCCGGGCTGACCGAGCGCAGCACGAAGCGCTCGCCCTTGGCGTCGGTGGTGCGCTCCAGCGCGGTCCAGTCGATGCCGGCCTTGGCGGCGAAGCCCTGCAGCGCCTTGGTCGGCGCGCCGTTGGCATCCAGCGCGATGTTCAGGTACGGGCCGAACACCTCCGAATGCTGCTCGGGTTGTTCGGTTTCCACGCCTGGCAGCAGCACCGCCAGGCGACGCGGGGTGGACAGCGGCTTGGCGCCCTCACGGTCAAAGGCGATACCGCGCCTGGCCAGCCCATCGATCACGCCATCGAAGAATGCCTGCGCCAGGCCCGGCAGCGCCTTGACCGGCAGCTCTTCCACGCCCAGTTCGATCAGCAACGGCTGCATGCTCATGCCTGCACCTCCTTGGCGGCCACTGCTTCGATGCGCTTGGCCTCGTACAGCTTGGCCACGGCCTGGGCCAGCGCGCGTACGCGCAGGATGTAACGCTGGCGCTCGGTCACCGAGATGGCGCGGCGCGCGTCCAGCAGGTTGAACGAATGCGAGGCCTTGCAGACCTGTTCATAGGCCGGCAGCGGCAGGCCGGCCTCGACCAGCTTCTGCGCTTCCTTCTCGCAGGCGTCGAAGCGATGGAACATCTCCTCCACGTCGGCGTACTCGAAGTTGTAGGTGCTCTGCTCCACCTCGTTCTGGTGGTAGACGTCGCCGTAGCTGACCGGCGTGCCGTCCGGGCCGTAGGTCCAGACCAGATCGTAGACGTTGTCGCAGTTCTGCAGGTACATGCACAGCCGCTCCAGGCCGTAGGTGATCTCGCCCAGCACCGGCTTGCACTCCAGGCCACCGGCCTGCTGGAAGTAGGTGAACTGGGTGACCTCCATGCCGTTGAGCCAGACTTCCCAGCCCAGGCCCCAGGCGCCGAGGGTCGGCGACTCCCAGTTGTCCTCGACGAAGCGCAGGTCGTGCACCAGCGGGTCGATGCCCAGCGCCTTGAGCGAATCCAGGTACAGCTGCTGGATGTTGTCCGGGCTCGGCTTCATCGCCACCTGGTACTGGTAGTAGCGCTGCAGGCGGTTGGGGTTCTCGCCGTAGCGGCCGTCGGTGGGACGGCGGCTGGGCTGCACGTAGGCCGCGTTCCAGCTTTCCGGGCCGATCGAGCGCAGGAAGGTGGCCGGGTGGAAGGTGCCGGCGCCCACTTCCAGGTCCAGCGGCTGGATCAGCACGCAGCCCTGTTTTGCCCAGAAATCGTTGAGGGTCTGGATCAGGCCCTGGAAGGTGATTGGAACGGTGGGGGTCGCGGACATGCTGCCTGAGCCATGCGAAAGGGGTGCGCTAGTATAGCGAGCGGCCGCTCTTTGGCCGCGCCAGCAAGGGGTTCGGGGTGGAGCAACAGGCTGCAGGCAGCGCGCAGATACCACCGGTTCCGGTGCCGATCACGCCCGGTAAGCTGCAATTCTCCAACGTCGCCGCCGCCCTGCTGGGCGATGGCCTGGTGGCCGCGCACGACCAGGAGCGGATCCGCTTCTCGGCCCAGGGCGCGCGCAATCCCAGCGAGATCCATCCGCTGGTGCTGCTGGCCAACCTGAAGCTGGCCGCCGCGCCACCGGCCCGGGGCGAGCTGGCGCTGGAGCGGCTGACCGAATGGCTGGCCGGCCGCACCCACACCCGCTACCTGCGCATCGACCCGACCCGGGTGGACGTGGCCGCCGCCACCGCCGTGGTCTCCCACGCCTATGCCCGCCGCCACCGCATCCTGCCGCTGGGCGTGGACAGCGAGCGCGTGCTGGTGGCCACCAGCGAGCCGCTGGCACGCGACTGGGTGCCGGACCTGCAGCACCTGAGCCGGCGCCGCATCGAGGTGGTGCTGGTCAACCCGCTGGACCTGCATCGCTACACGATGGAGTTCTTCGGCGTCACCCGCTCGATCCGCAATGCCCGCAACGACTCACGGGACGGTGGCAACGCCACCACCCTGCCCAGCTTCGAGCAGCTGGTCGAGCTGGGCAGCTCCGGCGACGTCAACGCCGACGACCACCACGTGGTCAGCATCGTCGACTGGCTGCTGCAGTACGCCTACGAGCAGCGCGCCAGCGACATCCACATGGAACCACGGCGCGACATGGGCCGGGTGCGGTTCCGCATCGACGGCGTGCTGCACAAAGTGTTCGAGATGCCACCCTCGGTGATGACCGCGGTGGTCAGCCGGGTCAAGGTGCTCGGCCGCATGGACCTGGCCGAGCGCCGGCGCCCGCAGGATGGCCGCATCAAGACCCGCTCGCCGGGCGGGCGCGAGGTGGAGATGCGCCTGTCCACCATGCCCACCGCGTTCGGCGAGAAGTGCGTGATGCGCATCTTCGACCCGGACTCGGCCTTCAAGAGCATCGAGCAGCTGGGCTTCAGCCCGGAGGAAGCGGCCGGCTGGAATGAACTGGTCGCCCGCCCGCACGGCATCGTGCTGGTCACCGGCCCGACCGGCTCGGGCAAGACCACCACGCTGTATTCCACGCTCAAGCGGCTGGCCACCCCGGACGTGAACGTGTGCACGGTGGAAGACCCGATCGAGATGATCGCGCCGGAATTCAACCAGATGCAGATGCAGGCCAACATCGACCTGGACTTCGCCGCCGGCGTGCGCACCCTGCTGCGCCAGGACCCGGACATCATCATGATCGGCGAGATCCGCGACCTGGAGACCGCGCAGATGGCGGTGCAGGCCTCGCTGACCGGCCACCTGGTGCTGTCCACCCTGCACACCAACGACGCGCCCTCGGCGATCACCCGCCTGCTCGACCTGGGCGTGCCGCATTACCTGATCGGCTCCACCGTCAACGGCGTGCTCGCCCAGCGCCTGGTGCGCACCCTGTGCCCGCACTGCAAGGTGCCCGACACGCTGGAAGCGGCCGATTGGGCCCCGCTGCGTGATGCCCATGACGCATTACCTGATGTCATCACCGCATATGCGCCGGTCGGCTGCCTGGAGTGCCGGCGCACCGGCTACATGGGCCGGATCGGCCTGTATGAGCTGCTGCCACTGGGTTCGCGGCTGCGCGCCCTGATCACCCGCGACATGGACCTGGCCGGATTCAGCCGCGCCGCACGCGCCGAAGGGCTGCGTACCCTGCGCCGCACCGGGCTTGAAAAGGTGGCGCAGGGGCTGACTACAATCGAGGAAGTCCTGTCAGTACTGCCTCCCGCGGAATGAAGTCCCAGCCGTTCCTGATCGTTGAAACCGGGCAACCGTTCCCGACCCTGCGCCGTTACGGGCGCTTTCCGCACTGGATCCGCGTCGCCGCCGGGCTGGAGGAAGCCGAGACCGTGGTGGTCAACGTCGAGCACGGCGAGGCACTGCCGGACCGCGGCGGGTTCGCCGCCACCATCGTCACCGGTTCGGCCGCCTTCGTCACCGACCGCGCCGACTGGAGCGAGCGCAGCGCCGACTGGCTGCGCGATGCCGCCCATGCCGGCATGCCGCTGCTGGGCATCTGCTATGGCCACCAGCTGCTGGCCCACGCACTGGGCGGCGAGGTGGCCTACAACCCGGCCGGGCGCGAGTCCGGCACGATCCGCCTGGAGCTGGAAGCACCGGCCGCGGCCGATCCGCTGTTCGCCGGCCTGCCGGCCACCTTCCCGGCCCACGCCACCCACCTGCAGACGGTGCTGCGCGCCCCCGAAGGCGCCACCGTGCTGGCGCGCTCGGTGCAGGACAACTGCCACGCCTTCCGCTGGGGCGAGCAGGCCTGGGGCCTGCAGTTCCACCCCGAATTCGCCACCCACCACATGCGCGGCTACGTGCGCGCACGCGCCGACTGCATCGCCCGCCATGGCGGCTGCGCACGCAGCGTTGCCCGCGAGGTCAGCGCCGCGCCGCTGGCCCGCCAGCTGCTGCGCCGTTTCGTGCGCCACGTGCGGCGCAGCGAGCACCATTGAAGCCCATGTTCGAGCGCCCCTGCTACGTGGTGCTCGAACTGCCCGACCCGGTCGCCGCGCAGGTGCTGGCGCTGCGTCATCGCTACGACACCCGCCTGGCCGGCTACCCGGCCGAGATCACCCTGGCCGGCTCCTCCGGGCTGGGGACACTGGCGACGGGGCAATCGGAACTCGGAGTGTTCGACCGGCTGCAGGCGCTTGCCCATGCGCACCTGCCACTGCCGGCGCGGTTCGTGGCCATCCGTCGTTTCGCCACCGGCCCGGTGATCTGGCTGCAGCCGGAAGATCCCGCCCCGCTGGAAGCCTTCCACCGCGCCTTGGCCGGCAGCGGGCTGGCCTTCCAGCCGCACCGTTTCGCCTACACGCCGCATTGCAGCCTGAGTACCACCACGCTTGCGGCGGAACAGCAGGAACACCTGCTGGCCGAAGCGGTCCCCGCCGAACGCTTCATCCTCCGCCGCCTGGCGCTGTACGAAGTGGTCGAAGGGCGCCCGGCACTGCTACGCCGCTTCGAGGCCGCCCCTTCCCGGGCCGGATGAATTCCGGCGTTCCGCGCCGGTCCTTCGGCGCACCGCCAGGCCGGGGCCAGGAAGGGGTCGTTACCTGCGCCTCATAACGCCACGACACGTTTCAAGCGATAATCCGCATACGTCGGCATGACCGACGCTCCCCCCTGTTTCGGAACTGCAATGAGCGAGATTCGCAAGGTGTCGGCCTCCGCCGGCGCGGAATGGCTGCTGACCGGCTTTGGCCTGCTCAAGCGCGCGCCGCTGGCGCTGGGCTCGCTGGGCATCCTGTGGGGTCTGGGGACCTCGCTGGTGCTATCGCTGTCGCTGCTGGTGCCCGCGCTGGGCACGCTGCTGCAGTTCCTGCTGCTGCTGGCCGGCCCGTTGTTCATGGGCGGCCTGCTGTGGGCCGTGCGCGAAGTCGACCAGGGCCGCCCGGCCCGTCCGGCACACCTGCTGCAGGGCGTGCAGGAAGGCCGCGCGCCGCACCTGCTGGTCGCCCTGCTGCCGCAGCTGGTGGGCGCGTTGCTGCTGGGCACGCTGCTGCTGGTGCTGGTCGGCGGACCGTCCGGCTTCCAGCACCTGTCCGAGGTGATGCTCAAGCTCAACGAGCTCAGCCAGTCCGGCACGCAGCCGGACCCGGCGCAGATCGAGGCGCTGGTCGCCACCCTGCCGGCCGGTCGCATCCTGTTGTGGCTGCTGCTGATGCTGGCCACCTTCGCCGCGTTGACCCTGGCCCTGTTCGTGATGCCGCCGCAGGTGATGTTCCAGCGCGCCACCGGCGTGCATGCACTGCGCCAGAGCCTGCGCGCCAGCATCCACAACCTGCCGGCGATGCTGGTGTTCTTCGTGCTGGCCTTCATCGCCATCTTCGCGATCTATTTCGCGGTGATGATCGTGGCGCTGGTCATCGGCCTGATCGCCGGCCAGGCCGCGGCGATGGCCGTGGCCCAGCTGTTGTTGATGGCGGTGCTGATGCCGGTGTTCGCCGGCGCGGTCTACGCCGCCTGGAAGCAGATGCTGGCCCCGGCCGATGCCGGCAGCACGCCGCCGCCGTCCAGCGGCCACGTGTTCGAGGCCTGAGTTTCGACCCGCCTCCCGGCCCGGCAACGGCGGGAGGCATCCGCGGCGCCGGGGGAACCCCGGCCGTGCACGATCACGCCGTGTCGCGGCTGCGCTTGGTCAGGTACATGGCCTGGTCGGCGGCATGCAGCAGGGCATTCACCTCCGCGCCATCGGCCGGGTAGGCGGCCAGCCCGATGCTGGCGGCAATGGTCAGGGCCACGTCCTCGCCATCCCGCAGGCGATAGCACATCGGCACCTCCAGCGCCTTGCCCAGCCGTTCGAGCAGGCGGTGCGCGTCGCTGATGTCGTCCAGTTCCTCCAGCACCAGCGCGAACTCGTCGCCGCCGAGGCGGGCCACGGTATCGTTCTCGCGCAGCGTGCCGCGCAGGCGCGCGGCCAGCTCCACCAGCATCGCGTCGCCGGCGCCATGGCCCCAGGTGTCGTTGACGTCCTTGAAGCGGTCCACGTCCACGTAGACCAGCGCGAACATGCCGTTGTGGCGCGAGGCGCGGTGGTGCGCGCTCTCCAGGCGGTCCATGAACAACGCGCGGTTGGGCAGGCCGGTGAGCATGTCGTGCATGGCCAGGTGGCGCATCTCCTGCTCCATCTGCTTGCGCTGTTCGACCTCGATCTCCAGCTGCCGGTTGCGCTCGGACAGCTCGCTCAGGGCATCGCGCAGCGCCACCCGGTGCCGGTACAGCTCCAGGAACACCTGCACCTTGGACAGCAGGATGGTCGCCTCCAGCGGCTTGGCCATGTAGTCCACCGCGCCGAAGCCGTAGCCCTTGAGGCGGTGCACGTCATCGGCGTAGGTGGCGGTGACGAAGATGATCGGGGTCTGCCGGGTGGTCTCCTCCTGGGACAGGATCTCGGCCACTTCGAAGCCGTTGATGTCCGGCATGTAGACGTCCAGCAGCACCAGCGCGAACTCGTCGTCCAGCGTGGCCTTGAGTGCTTCGTTGCCGGAGGACGCCTCGATCACGTCCACGTCCAGCTTGGCCAGCACGCGGCGGATCACCAGCAGGTTGGCGGGGTTGTCATCCACCGCCAGGATCTTCGGGCGCTGCGGGGCAGGCGGCTTGGTCACGAACATAGGGTTTCCAGCAATTTGGGAATTCCGGGCAGCGGCAGGCAATGATCGGCCCCCGCCAGTTCCAGCGCGGCGGCCGGCATCACCGGTACCTGCGCGGTATGTGGATCCTGCACGATCACCGTACCGCCTTGGCCGCGGACGCGCAGGCAGCCCTCGGCGCCATCGGAATTGGCCCCGGTGAGCAGCACGGCAAGCAGGTGTTCACGCCAGACGCCGGCAGCAGATTCGAACAGGACATCGATGGAGGGGCGGGAGAACGACACCCTCGGATCGACACTCAAAGCGAAACGGCCGTCACGTTCCAGCAGCAAATGATAGCCCGAGGGCGCGACATAAACCGTGCCGGGCCGGGGCTGTTGGCGTTCCTCGGCCTCCACCACGGTCTGGCCGCTGCGGCCAGCGAGCAGTTCACAGAACAGCCGCATGTCCTCCGAACCGCTGTGGCAGACCACCACCATCGGCACCGGCAGCGGCCCGGACAGCCCGCCCAGCAGGGCGTGCAGGGCCTGTAGCCCGCCCGCCGAGCAGCCCACCACCACGGCCTGCGGCTGCGGGCCGGCGGGGCGGTTCACAGCGTGCCCCCGGCATTGCGGTAGAGCCGCAGCTCGGCGTCCAGCGGCACGAAGTCGCGGGCGCTGGGCGCGAACCGGATCGATTCGCGGTTGCCCAGGCACAGGAACCCGCCGCGGCTGAGGCTGCTGCGGAACAGCCCCAGCACCCGGTCCTGCAGGGCGTCGGAGAAATAGATCAGCACGTTGCGGCACAGGATCAGCTGCGCCTCGCAGAACACCCCGTCGCAGACCAGGTTGTGGTTGGCGAAGGTGACCCGCTCGCGCAGCCGCGCGTCGAGCTTCATGAAGTCGTAGCGGGCGTGGTAGTAGTCCGACAGCGTCTGCCGGCCACCGGCGGCCAGGTAGTTCTCCGAGTACAGGCGCGCGTCGCGGATCGGGAAGATGCCCTCCTGCGCGCGCGCCAGCGCCTCGTCGCTGAAATCGGTGGCGTAGATCTGGCAACGGTCGTACAGCCCGGCCTCCTTGAGCAGGATGGCCAGCGAGTACACCTCCTGCCCGTGCGCGCAGCCGGCCTGCCAGATGTTGATCTGCGGGTAGGAGGCCAGCACCGGGAACACTTCGTCGCGCAGCTTCCGGAACACCGCCGGGTTGCGGAACATCTCCGACACCGGCACCGACAGGCGCGAGATCACCTGCGAGACCATCTCGTCGTCGCGCAGCACGCGCGCGGTCAGCTCGCCGATGTGCGGCATCTCCAGCGTCTGCACCAGCGCCTGCACCCGGCGCTTCAGCGAGGCCGGGGCGTAACCGGAGAAATCGTAGCCGTGCCGCCGCGCCATCGCCTGGATGAAGGCATCGACTTCGATGTCGTCGATCTCATCGCGACTGGCAAGGGGAGCATCGGGGCCTACTTTTGCAGCCATACGCGCATCATCGACAACAGCTTGTCCAGGTCCACCGGCTTGGTCAGGTAATCGTTGGCACCGGCATCCAGGCACTTGTCGCGGTCACCGTGCATGGCCTTGGCGGTGACCGCGATGATCGGCAGGTTGGCCCATTCCGGCCGCTTGCGGATCTCGCGGGTGGTCTCGTAGCCGTCCATGCCCGGCATCATGATGTCCATCAGCACCAGCTCGATGGACGGGTTTTCCTGCAGCTGCTGCAGCGCCTTGTAGCCGTCCTGGGCCATGATCACGTTCATGCCGCGCGCGCGCAGCGACTTGGACAGGGCGAACAGGTTGCGCATGTCGTCGTCGACCAGCAGCACCTGGCGGCCGCCCAGGTTCTGGTCGTCCGACGGGGTGGCGTTGGCGCCACGCGAACCAATGCTGTGCAGGAACAGGCTGACCTCGTCGAGCAGGCGCTCGGGCGAGCGCTGGCCCTTGATGACGATGCTGTCGGTGTACTGGCGCAGCTTCAGGCTTTCCTCACGGCTGAGGTCCTGGCCGGAATAGATCACCACCGGCGGCACCGCCACCAGGGTGGCGGCCTTCTCCAGGAACTCCACGCCCGAGATCCCGCCCAGGTTGAGGTCCAGCACGATGCAGTCGTAGCTGTGGGTGGCGATGCGCTCCAGCGCTTCCTCGCCGGAGGCCACCTGGTCGATCTCGACGTTGTCGGCCTGCAGCAGGCGGGTCAGCGCCAGCCGTGAATCGGCATCGTCATCGACCAGCAGCAGCTTGCGCACGATCTTGCCGGCCACGTCGAGCAGGTGGTCGAAGGCGGCGATCAGCGCCGGGCGGTCCACCGGCTTGGTCAGGTAGCCGACCGCGCCCAGCGCCACGCCCTTGGCCGCTTCGTCCACGGCCGAGATGAAGTGGACCGGGATCGCCGCGGTGACCGGGTCGTGCTTGAGGTGCTGCAGCACCGACCAGCCGTCCATGCCCGGCAGCATCACGTCCAGCAGGATGCCGGTGGGACGGTAGCGACGGGCCAGCTCCAGGCCGCTCTCGCCGTCGGCGGCGGCCAGCGCGCGGTGGCCCTTGCGGCGGATCAGGTCGACCAGGATCCGCGCGAACGCCGGGTCATCCTCGACGGTGAGGATCACCGTCTCGCCGGCGGCGATGTTGTGGCGGTCGTCCGGGATCCAGTCGATCAGCTGCGCGGTGGCCGCACGCGCCGGCGTCGCCGCCGGGCGTCGCTCGAGCGGTGCCGGCGCCGCGTCGCTGGTGGCGGCGGCACTGCTGACCGCGGTCGACAGCAACGGCAACACCAGGGTGAAGCAGCTGCCCTTGTCCGGCTCGCTCTCCACCACCAGGTGGCCGCCGAGCAGCTGCGCCAGGCGGCGGGCGATGGCCAGGCCCAGGCCACTGCCGCCGTAATGACGGCTGGTGCTCGAGTCGACCTGCTCGAAGGCCTCGAAGATCGAATCCAGGCGCTCCGGCGGAATGCCGATGCCGGTGTCCTGCACCGACAGCGCCATGTACTGCTCGCCGGCGGCCACGCCGATGCGGGTCAGCATCGCGTGGTCGGCCAGCGCCAGGCGCAGCGTCACCTTGCCCTCGCGGGTGAACTTGAAGGCGTTGCCGAGCAGGTTGTTGAGCACCTGCTGCAGCTTGGAGCGGTCGGTGACCAGCACTTCCGGCACCGACGGGTCCAGGTCGATGGCGAATTCCAGCCGGTTCTCCACCGCCATGTGGCGGAAATGGCGCAGCACCTCGCGGGTGACGCCCTCGATGCGCACCTCCTCGCGGTGCACGTCCATCTTGCCGGCCTCGATCTTGGACAGGTCCAGGATGTCGTTGATCAGGCGCAGCAGGTTGGAGCCGGAGTCGTGGATGACCGCGGCGGCCTCCACTTCCTCCACGTCCAGGTGGCCGCTCTCGTTCTCGGCCAGCTCCTTGGACAGGATCAGCAGGCTGTTGAGCGGGGTGCGCAGCTCGTGCGACATGTTGGCCAGGAAGTCGGTCTTGTACTGGCTGGCGCGTGCCAGTTCCTGCGCCTTGAACTCGGTCTCGCGCTGCAGCACCTGCAGCACGTCCTTCTGCTCGTTGAGCACCTCGGTCTTCTGCCGCAGCTCTTCGTTGGAGGCCTGCAGTTCCTCGGCCTGCACGCGCAGCTCCTCCTCCGAGGCGGACAGGCGCTGTGCCTGCTCCTCCAGCTCGACGGTCTTGCCCTGCAATTCCTCGTTGGTGGCACGCAGTTCCTCTTCCTGGGCCTGCAGGGCCACCTGCGAGCGCTGCAGTTCCTCGGCCTGGGCGCGGGTGCGTTCGAGCAGGGTGCGGGTGCGTTCGGAGGCGCGGATGTTCTCCAGGCCGAGCGCCGCCTGCGGCAGCACCGCGTCCAGGAAGGCTTCCTGGGTGTGCGTGAACTGGCCGAAGGTGCCGAACTCCAGCACGCCGAGCAGGCGCCCCTGCAACAACAGCGGCACCGCCACCAGCTGGCGCGGCTGCGCTTCGCCCAGCGCCGAATGCACGCCGAAGAAATCATCCGGCACCTGCTGCACGCTGATGCGCTTGCGCTCCAGCGCGGCCTGGCCGATCAGGCCATCGCCCATGGCATACCGCAGGCCCAGGTGCTTGCGCCGCTGGAAGCCGTAGCTGCCCTGCAGGCGCAGCTCCTGTTCGTCCTCGTCCCAGAGGAAGAACACGCCGATCGGCGCGTCGATGCGTGGCGCGATCTGCGACACCAGCGCCTGGCCGTAGGTCTCGGCCTCCTGCATGGCCTGCAGCTCGGCGCCGACCTCGCCCACGCTGAGCTTGACCCAGTTGGCATCGCGCGAGGCCACCGAATTGCGCCGGAACACCTCCAGCGCGCGGGCGATGGCGCCGATCTCGTCGCCCCGCTCCAGCCCGCCGATCTCCACCTCCAGGTCGTCGTCGGCCAGCCGCGTCATCTTGCCGGTCAGGCTGTTGATCGGGGCGACCACCACCCGCGCGATCATCCACAACGTGCCGACGATCACCGCGAAGCCGATCACCAGCAGCAGCAGCGATACCTTCTGCGCGCGGTCGATCCACTTGCTCATTTCCTCGCGCTCGGCCAGCAGCGTGCGGATCTCGCTGTCGTAGATGTTGCCCAGCATCACCACCAGCGCATTGGCCTGCCCGGTATTGACCCGCTCCAGCTTGCGCCGCGCCTGTTCGAAGGTGTCCGCATCGGTGGCCGGCTCGGCCAACACCGACTCCACCATCTGGTCCCAGTTGTTGGCGGCCTGGGTCGCGGTGCGGATCTGCTCCACGTGCGCGGCGTTGCCGGCCTTGCTGGCCGCCTCCAGCGCCGCGTCGCGCCGGTCACCCTGCTCGCGCAGCGCGACCCGCTCGTCCTCGCCCTGCCCCAGCAGGTAGTTGCGCAGGGCCAGCTGCTGCAGGCGCACCGCCTGCATGGCGTCCTCGACGTGGCGGATGACCTCGATCTGCTGGCTTTCACGTTTCCGCGCCAAGTCATCCTCGCTGGCGGTCCGGTAGCTGATGCCACCGGCGACGAGGAAGCACAGGAACACCAGCGCAAACGCCGCGACCATCTTCCCGAGTAGCGGCAAGTTATTGATCCAGCTTTCTTTTTTGTCCGTCACTATCAATTCCCCCGGCGCCGTCCCGGCCACTGTAACCGGACCTGGCCTGTATTCATCGGGAAAGGTATCGCAGAACCTGTGCCAGCGCGGTGAGGTAGGACTCAGGAGGCCGCGCGCTTGCTGTCCTGGTCACGTGGCTGCAGCCAGCGCGCGGCATGGATGCCCAGTTCGTAGAGGAAGCACATCGGGATGGCCAGCATCAGCTGCGACACCACGTCCGGCGGGGTCAGGATCGCGGCCAGCACGAAGATGCCGACCACCGCGTAACCGCGCCCTTCGCGCAGCTGCTGCGGGGTCACCCAGCCCAGCAGCACCAGGATCACCATCGCCACCGGCAGCTCGAAGCTGGCCCCGAAGGCAAAGAAGATCGCCAGCACGAAGTCCAGGTAGGCATTGGCATCGGGGGTGATGGCGATGACTTCCGGGCGGAACGTGGTCAGGAAGTGGAACACCGCCGGCAGCACCAGGAAATAGGCGAAGGCGCAGCCGATGTAGAACAGTGCCACCGCCGAGGCCAGCAGCGGCACCGCCAGCCGTTTTTCGCGGGCGTACAGGCCCGGGGCCACGAACGCCCAGGCCTGGTAGAGCAGCCACGGCACGGCCACGAACACCGCGGTGAAGAAGGTCAGCTTCAGCGGCGCGAAGAAGGCGCCGGCCGGATTGGTGGCGATCATCGTCTGCCCGGCCGGCAGCTGCGAGATCAGCGGCGTGGCCAGGTGGCTGTACAACGTGCGCGAGAACGGCAGCAACGCCAGCAGCACCACCCCCAACCCCAGCAGGCCGCGCACCAGCCGCGCGCGCAGCTCGATCAGGTGCTCGATCAGGGGGCTTTCGTTGAAGTCGGTCCCGCTCATCGCGACGGCTCCTGCGCGGGCGACGCCGGGCCTTCCTGTATCAGGGCACGGTCGGCCGCGTCCTGCGCCGGTGCTTCAGCGGTGGCTTCCGCGGCAACCGGGCGCGGCGCGACCGGCCGCGGCTCGATGAACGTTTCCGTTTCCGTAGCTGGCGCCTGTTCGACCTCGCGGCCGAGCGCATCGGCGCCGTCCTGCACCTGTCGGGCCTGATCGCGCAGCCCGCTCTCGGCCTGCTGCATCGACTGCCGCACGTCCTGCAGGTTGCGCTTGAGTTCCTCGGCGTGCAGTTCGCGCTCGAGCTCCTGCTTGACCGAATCCCACTGGTTGCGGGCGCGGCGAACCCACAGCCCGGCGAACCGCGCGGCCTTGGGCAGGCGCTCGGGACCGAGCACCACCAGGGCCACCACGGCGATCAGCAACAGCTCGCCAAAACCGATATCGAACACGCCCGGAACTCCGGATCAGCGCGCTTCGCGGTCGTGCTCGGCCTGCGTTTCGGCGCTCTTCTCGGCCTTGCGCGAGTCATCGCCCAGCTGTGCGGCGGGCTTGTCCTCCTCGCGCATGCCTTTCTTGAATTCCTTGACCGCGCTGCCCAGATCCTTGGCGCCGCTCGTCAGCCGCTTGGTGCCGAACACCAGCAGGACGATGACCAGCACGACCAACCAGTGCCAGATGCTGAAACTGCCCATGATCCGCTCGCGTTATGTGTGGAAGGTTGTTGAGCATAGCGCACCGGGCATGACCCGATCGCTATGCCGAAGGTCAGTTGCCACCGTCCAGCGATTCGGTGCGGATCTCGCCCTCATTCACCGGCTGGAAGCCCTGCTGCGGCGCGGTTTGAGCCGGTGCCGGCTGGATCGGGGCGGTGGTGGCGGTATCGCTGCCCGCTGCGACCGGTGCCGGCACGCTGACCGCATCGGCGCGCGGCGCGGTGGACGCCACCGGTGCCACCGTGCCCTGGGTGCCGCGCTTTTCGCGAGCGGCATAGGTGGATTCCTCCAGCCGGTCGCGGAAGGCGACCACGTCGCTGGACGGCGCGCTGGCCAGACGGCCTTCGATGATCATGCGCGGGGTGGTGCCCTGCCCGTAGGCATCGAGGTTGGCGGCATCGTCGATCTGCAGCGCCGCGCCATCCAGCGCCACGCCCGCGAACAGGCCGCGCGCGCGCGACCACGACCAGATCTCGGCCTTGAGCTGGCCATCGGTGGCGGCGGCGGCATTGCGGCCGACCGGGCCGGCGGCCACGCCGGCGTCGGCGCCGAGGGTGAACTTGCCGTTGACGATGTTGTCCAGGCTGCGGTCGTTGCGGAACACCAGGATCACGTCGGAGGACTGCACGCCGGCCTGGAAGCCGATGCTGCCGCCGGTGAGCTTGATGAACACCGGGTTGGACCAGCTGCCATCAGGCGTCTTGACCGACATCAGGCCGTGGCCACGACGGCCACCCAGCACCAGGCCAGCCTTGATCGTGTCAGGGATGACGATGATCGCGCGACCTTCGTCGAGCAGCTTGTCCGGGATCGCCTGTTCGGGGATGTCCTGGATTTCACTGAGCACGCGCACGGCATTGCGTGCGCGCTGGTCTTCCTGTGGGCCGGCAACGGCGTTGGCGGACAGGAGGCTGGCGGACAGCAACAGGGCGAGGCACGGCAGGCGGCGCATGGTGAACTCCGTAGGTCGGTGCACAGAAAGATAACGCAAGTGCCTGAAATTAGGCGCGGCGGGATGAATCGGTGGTGAGCGGAAGCCTGTGGAGGGTGCGTGCAAGCCGGCGCCATGGCTTCCCGCTCCCCACCCTCCCCGGCCACCACGCGTCGTCCCCAACCGCCCAAGACCTGCGAAAATACCCGGATGTCCAACGCCCCCACCACCGCGTTGCTCGCGGTCAACCTAGGCACGCCCGACACCCCTACCGCGCCGGCGGTGCGCCGTTACCTGGCCGAGTTCCTCGGTGACCGGCGCGTGGTGTCCATTCCCCCCCTGCTGTGGAAGCCGCTGCTGCATGGCCTGATCCTGCCGCTGCGCGGGGGCCGTTCGGCGCACAAGTACGCGCAGGTATGGCTGCCGGAAGGCTCGCCGCTGGCCGTGCATACCCGCCGTTTGGCGCAGGGCATCCAGCAGCTGCTGCCGGACTGGCGCGTGCGCGATGCGATGCGCTACGGCAACCCGGCGCTGCGTCCGGCACTGGATGCGCTGGCCGCCGAAGGCGCGCGCCGCATCGTGGTGCTACCGCTGTACCCGCAGTACTCCACCACCACCACCGCCTCGGTCGAGGACGTGGTGCTGCAGTGGCAGCAGCGCCACCCGAAGGTGAAGGTGCAGCTGGTCCGCGACTATGCCGAAGACCCGCAATGGGTCGCCGCCGTGGCCGCGTCCATCACCGCCTACTGGCAGCAGCACGGCCGCGCCGAAAAGCTGGTGTTCTCCTTCCACGGCATCCCGCAGCGCCTGGCCGACGCCGGCGACCCCTACCCGCAGCGCTGCGAAGCCAGCGCCCGTGCCATCGCCGCCGCGCTGGGCCTGTCCGACGAGGCCTGGACGCTGGCCTACCAGTCACGCTTCGGCCGCGAACGCTGGCTGCAGCCGTATGCCGAGCCCACCCTGTGGGCCATGGCCGAGCGCGGCGTCCGCCAGATCGACGTGGTCTGCCCGGGCTTCGCCACCGACTGCCTGGAAACGCTGGAGGAAGTCGCGCTCGGCTTCACCGCCACCCTGGCCGAACGCGGCGCGACCATGCGCTACATCCCCTGCCTCAACGACAGTGCCGCCCATGCCCGTGCCCTGGCGGCACTGGCCACGGCGCAGACGGCATGAGTGCCACCGCGTTCGAACTGCGGGTCGACGGGCAACGCCTGGCCGGCCTGCGCAGCGGCCCCCCGGGCGGGCTGAAGGTGCTGGCCCTGCATGGCTGGCTCGACAACGCCGCCAGCTTCCTGCCCCTGGCCGCCCACCTGCCGACGCTGGACCTGGTGATGGTCGACCTGCCCGGCCACGGCTTCAGCGAGCACCTGCCGCTGACCACGCCGTACACCACGCCGCAGGCCATCGTGCACACCCTGGCCATCGCCGATGCGTTGGGCTGGGACCGTTGCGTGCTGCTCGGCCACTCGATGGGCGCGGCCATCGCCAGCCTGGTCGCGGCGGTGGCCGGTGAGCGCGTGCAGGCGCTGGTATCGATCGAGGCACTGGGCGGGTTGGCCGCGCCGGCCACCGAGACCGTGCAGCGCCTGCGCACCTTCGTCACCGCCGCGTCCAGGCTCGATGACAAGCAGCTGCGCGTGTTCCCCGACCTGGCCACGCCGGTGCGGGCGCGGATGATGGTCAACCAGCTCAGCGAGATCTCGGCGCGGCTGCTGGTCGAGCGCGGGGTCAAGCCGGTCGATGGCGGCTGGAGCTGGCGCAGCGACCCGCGCCTGATGCTGCCCACCGCCGTGCGCATGACCGAGGACCAGGTGCGGGACGTGGTCAGCACCATCGGCTGCCCGGTGCAGGTGATCTATGCCACGCCGGCGCAGGACTACTTCCCCGAACCGCAGCGCAGCCAGCGCGCCGCGCTGTTGCCCGACGGTCGCCTGCACACCCTGCCCGGCCACCACCACGTGCACATGGACCAGCCGGCCGCGGTGGCGGCGATCATCGAGCGCTTCATCGCCGGTTTGCCCGACGCCAGCTGAATCCCGGCACCGCAATACGGCCTTGGTCTGGTTCAGAGGCCCGTGGCGCCGCCGCTAACGGGGTTACGACCGTTACAGGGAATGAAGTAACGCAGGCCCGCGATGGGCCCTGCGCGTCCGATCGCAGCATGCTTTCCCGCCTTTCCCGCCGCGGCCCCCTGTTCCCGGGCCGGATCCTCCCGCACCGCTGCCGGCCACGCCGGCCGCGCGCCTGCGCGTGCGGGCCGGCAACGGCCGCTGTGATCGTCCTTCCCGTCGTCCTTCCCCCGATTGCCTGACCCGGAGTTGCCATGCATCCACGTCCCCACCCCGTCGCCCAGCCCCCCGATCCGTCCGCACTGCAGCTGGCCTGGGCAGGCCAGCGCGGCACGCTGTTGGCGGCGCTGGTCCTGTGCGTGGCCACCGTCGCGATCGCGGCGTGGTCGCGGCAATGGCTGCTGCTGGTGCTCTGCCTGTGCGGGTTGCCGTTGCTGACGGTCACGTTGCTGCGCCCGCTGCGGGCCCTGGGCGATACACCAGCCAGCCTGCGCGCGCAGCTGGATGCGGTTGCCGGCGACGGCACTGGCGTTGGCACCACACGCACGCTGGCCGCCAGCGTGGCGGCGCTGCAGGCACGCGTGCAGCAGCGCTGGCAGCAGGAGCAGGCCATGCACCAGGAGAACGCGCAGATCCGCGCGTCGCTGGACACCTCGCGCACCGGCATGATGATCGCCGACAACGACCACATCATCCGCTACGTGAACCGCTCGGTCGTGGCGCTGCTGCGCAACCAGCAGGACACCCTGCGCAAGGCCTTCCCGGATTTCGACGTGGACACGCTGATAGGCAGCAGCATCCACCGCTTCCACGCCAACCCGGCGCGCATCCGCGGCATCCTCGACCAGCTGCGCCAGCCCCACAACGGCCGCATCCAGATCGGCGGCGTGCACTTCAGCCAGGTGGTGACGCCGGTGTTCAACGCCGACGGCAGCCGCAGCGGCTTCGCGGTGGAGTGGCACGACCGCACCCAGGAGCTGCAGCTGGAGAACAGCGTGGCCGGCATCGTCGCCGCGGCCAATGCCGGCGACCTGGGCAAGCGCCTGCAGCCGGTGGCCGAGGCCGGCTTCATCCAGACCCTGACGCTGGGCATCAACCAGCTGCTGGACACGCTGGCCGGCACCACCGGCCAGGTCCGCGCGATGCTGGCCGCCCTGGCCGACGGCGACCTGGACCACCGCATCACCGGCGAGCATGCCGGTGACTTCGAGGCGATGAAGAACGATGCCAACCTGACCGCCGAGCGGCTGGCGGTGATCATCGACCAGATCAAGCACTGCTCGCAGGCCATCACCGTCGCCGCCGGCGAGATCGCCAGCGGCAACGACGACCTGTCCCGGCGCACCGAGCAACAGGCGGCCAGCCTGGAGGAAACCGCTGCCTCGATGGAGGAGCTGACCTCGACCGTGCGCGAGAACGCCGAATCCGCCCGCGATGCCAACCGGCTGGCGATCGGCGCGGCCGGCGTGGCCGAGCGCGGCGGCCAGGTGGTCGGCCAGGTGGTCAGCACCATGCAGGCCATCGAGCAGGCTTCGCACCGGATCGCCGAGATCATCTCGGTGATCGATGGCATCGCCTTCCAGACCAACATCCTGGCGCTGAACGCCGCGGTGGAAGCGGCGCGCGCCGGCGACCAGGGCCGTGGTTTCGCCGTGGTCGCTTCGGAGGTGCGCTCGCTGGCACAGCGCTCGGCCACCGCCGCGCGCGAGATCAAGGGTTTGATCGAGGATTCGATGGGCAAGGTGGACGACGGCGCCCGCCTGGTCACCCAGGCCGGCAGCACGATGGACGAGATCGTCACCGCGGTGAAGGAGGTCACCGACCTGATGGCGCGCATCGCCGCCGCATCGCAGGAGCAGAGCGTGGGCATCGAGCAGGTCAACCACACCGTGACCCAGATGGACGAGACCACCCAGCAGAACGCGGCGCTGGTGGAGGAAGCCAGCGCGGCGGCGCGTTCGATGGAGCAGCAGGCCGAGGCATTGGCCGGCGCGGTGTCGGTGTTCCGCTATGCGGGTACCGGCGAGGTGCGCGGGCGGTCATCGCGGCGGCGTATTGCCTGACCCACGCGCCGGTACGAAGCGTGGGAGCCGGGAGGGCGTACGGGCTCCCGGGGTTTATCGGGAAAGCCCCCAAAGCACCCCTCCCCAACCCTCCCCTGCTGCGCAAGGGAGGGGATAGAAGCAGCATGACTGCCATCTGTCACATCGCGTGGACCGCCCCCTCCCTTGCACAGCAGGGGAGGGTTGGGGAGGGGTAAGCCCTTCGCCCCTTCGCCCCTACGCCCGTACCTGCAACAACTGGTGCAGCGTGCCCTTCAAGCGCCGCCCTTCCAGCCGCAGGTAATCGCGCTCCTGCTCCCAGTGCGGGAAACGCGCCTGGACCTCGGCCCAGAACGCCGGCGAGTGGTTGGCCTGCAGCAGGTGGCAGAGCTCGTGCACCAGCACGTACTCGAAGGCCGAGGGCCGGCCCAGCACCAGCGCCAGGTCCAGCGCCATCGAACCGTCCGGCGCCAGCGAGCCCCATTGCGAGGACATCACCTTCAGCCGCAGCCGTGCCGGCGCGCGCGCCAGCCCCGGCAGGTACTTCGGCAGCCACTGGCCGACGTCGGCGCGGGTCTGGGCTTCGTAGAACTCGCGCAATGCACGACGCAAGGCCGCTTCCCCGGCACGCGCGGACAGCTGGATATGCGCCCCGGCCTCGTCCACTTCGATGCGGGTGAAGCGCCCGTCTTCCCAATGCACCTGCAGCAATGCACCACGCAGCGGCAGCACGCCGGGCTCGCGCAGCAACAGCGGCGGCGCCAGCAGGCCATCGTCGCTGAAACGCGCCAACTGCTGCTGCAGCCATTGCCGGTTGGCCTGCAGGAAACGCTCGCCGGAGACTAGGCTCGCGCGCGTGGGCAAGGTCAAGCGCGCGCCACGTTCATCCACGCTGAGCTTGAGCCGGCGCGCACGCGGGTCGCGCACGCGCAGCACCTCGATCTCGGCCGCGTCATCCAGGCGCAGGCGCACCGTGTCGCGCTGGATACCCGGCGCGGTGGGGGCGATCAGACGGCGAAGCAGGCGGGCCATGGCCACAGCATAGACCCGGCCGGGTTACCGCGCCGGGACGACGCTGGTTCCGGTTCAGCTGTCGGCCTTGCTCAGCTTGAACGCCTTTTCCAGCAGCAGGAACAGGCGGCGGATTTCACCGCTCTGCAGCGCGAAGCGCGCATCCAGCTCGGCACGGCGGCCGTCCTCGTCGATGTGCTCGAGCTGGTCCAGCGCACCGTCCAGGAACTTGAGCTTGCGCACGATCAGGTCGTCGCCGAGCACGAAGGACAGGTTGTCCTCGAACACCAGCGCCAGCTTGGTGACCTGCTTGCCGGCGTCCAGGTGCTTGTCGATCTCGTCGCAGCGCAGTTCCTGGTGCTGGCACTTGACCACCGCGCCCCCCTCCACCGGGTCCTTCATCTCGCACTCTTCGCCCAGGCTCAGGCCCTCGGGCAGCGGCTCGCCGGCGATCCACGCGGTCAGGATCGAACGCGGCGCCACTTCGGCGTTCAGCGGCATCGCCGGAAAGCTGCCGAGCATGCCGCGGATGTCGCTCATCACGTTCTCGCCGGTCTTGCGGCTGGAACTGTCCACCGCGACGTAGCCGTGCTCCAGGTCCAGGAAGGCATCGGTGCGCGAGCTCTTGACGAAGGCACGCGGCAGCAGCTCGTGCAGCAGGTCGTCCTTCATGCGCTTGCGCTCGCGGCCACCGGGCTTGCGGCCTTCCTTCTCCTCGATTTCCTCCAGCTTGCGGGCCAGCAGGTCGTTGACCACCACGCTCGGCAGGATCTTCTCCTCGCCGCCGACGGTCAGCCACAGCGCGTCGCCGATGCGGTGCGAGAACACGTTCTTCTCGTCGCGGCCGAACGGCGAGATGAAGCCGCGCGAGGTCATTTCCAGCGCGCCGACCGGCTTGAGCACCACGTGCGGCAACAGCGTGTCGACTTCGGAGAAATCAATGGAAGTGGGGAAGCGGAACAGCGTCAGGTTCTTGAAAAACATGAATTGGAAGCCGGAAAAGGAAAGAGGGAAAACGGGAATGCAACAGACGGCGGCGGGGCCGGACCAGGCCCGACCTGCGGGGCATCAGGGGATCAGGGGTCCGCGGGCTCCGTACCCTGCTCGCCGCCGGCAAGCCACGCATGCGCGTCCGGCAGCGGGGCTTCGTCGCGGCGCCCCAGCGCCATGAAGTCGAACAGCCGCGGGTCGGCCAGCTGCGAGGGCCGGACATCGCCCAGCGCGCGCGCGATCTGCTCGATGCGGCCGGGGTGGTCCTTCTCCCATTGTTTCATCATCAGCCCGACCTGCTTGCGCTGCAGGTTCTCCTGGCTGCCGCACAGGTTGCACGGGATGATCGGGAACTGCCGTGCCACGGCGTAGTCGATGATGTCGCTTTCGCGCACGTAAGCCAGCGGCCGGATCACCACGTGCTTGCCGTCATCGCTGAGCAGCTTGGGCGGCATGCCGGCGGCCTTGGCATGGTGGAACAGGTTCATGAAGAACGTGGCCACGATGTCGTCGCGGTGGTGGCCCAGCGCGATCTTGGTGAAGCCGTTCGCCTCGGCGTAGTTGTACAGCGCGCCACGACGCATGCGCGAGCACAGCGAACACATGGTCTTGCCTTCCGGGATCACCCGGCTGACCACCGAATAGGTGTCCTGCTCGATGATGTGGTACGCCACGCCGAGGCCGGCCAGGTACTTCGGCAGTATGTGCTCGGGAAAGCCCGGCTGCTTCTGGTCCAGGTTCACCGCGACCAGCTCGAACGGCACCGGCGCCTTCTTCTGCAGCTGCAGCAGGATGTCCAGCAGGGTGTAGCTGTCCTTGCCGCCGGACAGGCAGACCATCACCTTGTCGCCGGCCTCGATCATGCCGAAATCGGCGATGGCCTGGCCCACCTGGCGGCGCAGGCGCTTGGCCAGCTTGTGGTGTTCACGTTCGGCCAGGCGCGGATCGCGGGCACGCGGGGCGGGATCGGGCAGGGGGATGACGGCACTCATTGCCGGCATTCTACCGGCTCGGCGGCGCCCCTCCTCACCGGACACGGCAACCGGTTATGCTCAGCCCCCGTGGAGACCATGACGCCCGCCGAGATCAGCCAGCGCATCGCCGTACTGCGGAGTGAACACCGCGGCCTGGACGATCGCATCACCCGCCTTGCCGCCAACCCGGACGACGAGCTGGAGGCCAAACGGCTGAAGCGGCGCAAGCTGCAGCTCAAGGACTGCATCACCAAGCTGGAAAGCATGCTGATCCCGGACGAGCCGGCGTAGGCCTGCCCCCCGTCACTCCGCGCCACCCAAGCATATGCATCACCGGCGATGATGTCGGCGCTCCCGCACGGCCCGCGTCAATCGGCGACCGGCACTCCGGGGTGCTCCGGCAGCTGTCCTTTCCAGGCATCGCGCTCGTCCACGCGGATCTCGCAGGTCAGGCCGTCTTCGCTGCACTGCAGGCCCAGCGCGTGCCCGGCCCAGTCGGCGACCGCGCCGCTGCGCACGCTGGCGATGTCCGCCTGCAGGCGCTCGACGCCGGCGATGGACAACACGTAATGGCGCTGTTCGCCCTCGCCGGCCACGCACAACCGCAGCGGCGCACCGGTGAAGCGGCCGGGCAGCTCGTCCTCAGCGCAGCGCCCCGCCTGCGTTGCCGCCTGCAGCGCAGGCGACAACGGCAACAGCGCCGCGAAAAGCGGCACACCCACGAACGCGTGGATGCACCGGCGGCTCATTTGCCGACCGGGGCTTCCGGCTTCACCGCTTCCGGGCTGACCCGTTCGATGGTGTGGCGCAGCTCGCGGCCGAGGATGAACTTGGCGTCCTTGGCCCAGGCGTCCAGGCGCTCGTCGAACAACAACTTGCTGTTTTCGTCCGGCCACACCAGGCGCAGTTCGCGCATCTTCTGGATGAAGCCACGGAACAGCGACTTGTCGAAGAACTCCGGTGCGGCCGGTGCGTACAACAGGCTCAGGCGCTGCGCGGCCTGCTGGCACAGGCTCTCCAGCTCGGCGGCGCCGAGCGTGCCGGGGCCGTTCTTCACCAGCACCGCGATGGCGATGTAGTAACGCTCGAACGCCTGTTGCAGCGAATGGCCGATCGCACGCAGGCGGAACACCTCGTCGGTCTGGCCGGTGCTGCGCGCCAGCATGCCGCCGTCGTCCTCGCCCACGTGCTGCAGCAGGCCCTCGCGCACGAACACGCTGATGGTCTGGTCGATGCGCGCGGCGAACTCGTCCTCGCTCCACGGCAGGAACAGCTCGGCCTGCAGGAACGGATACAGCCCGCGGCCCAACCGCAGCAGGCCGCCACGGCTCATGCGGCGGTTGTTCTGGAAGCAGCAGGCCACCCACGAGGAGGCGGTGAACAGGTGCAGCACGTTGTTGCGGAAGTAGCTCAGCAGCACCGCGGTGTCGCCGCTCACGCTCAGCACGTCGCCCAGCGGGTGCTTGATGCGGGTGAGGACGTTGATGTCCTCGGCGTGGGCGATGATGCGCTCGGGCGAGTGCGGGGTGACCGTGACGCGGTCGGAGTACGGCATCTCGACCAGCAGCTTCTTGCTCAGCTCGATCTGCGCGATCAGGTCGGCCTCGCCCATCGCGTGCTTGGGCGTGGACAGCAGCGCCAGCGCCAGCAGGTTGATCGGGTTGACGTCGGCGGCGCCGTTGATGCGCACCTGGATCTGCTCGGCCAAGGTATCGACCGCGCTGGACAGCCAGCTCGGCTTCTCGTCCTCGCCGACCGGCTGGCCGTTCCAGTCCGGTGCCTTCTGCGCCAGCACGTCGTTCAGCGCGATCGGCTCGCCGAAGTTCACCACCACCTGGCCGAAGTTCTGCTTGAGCACCTTGGGGATGCCCCACAGCAGCGCCCAGATCGATTCCTTCTCCTTCGGCCGGCCGGACAGCTCGTCCAGGTAGCTGCCGCCCTCCATCAGCTTTTCATAGCCGATGTAGATGGGCTGGAACAGCACCGGCTTGCGCGGCTGGCGCAGGAAGGCACGCAGCGTCATCGAGATCATGCCGCCCTTGGGCTGCAGCAGGCGGCCGGTACGCGAGCGCCCGCCCTCGACGAAGTACTCGATCGAATAGCCGCCGGCCACCAGCTGGGCGACGTATTCGCTGAGCACGGCCGAGTACAGCGCGTTGCCCTTGATCGAGCGGCGGATGAAGAACGCGCCGCCCTTGCGCAGCAGCGTGCCGACCACCGGCAGGTTGAGGTTGATGCCGGCCACGATGTGCGGCGGCACGATGCCGCGGTCGTACAGCAGGTAGCTCAGCAGCAGGTAGTCCATGTGGCTGCGGTGGCTGGGCACGTAGACGATCTCGTGCCCGGGCGCGGCTTCCTTGAACTTGTCCAGGTGGTGCACCAGCACGCCGGCGTAGATGCGGTTCCACACGTGGCTGAGCATGAAGCTGGCCGAACGCACCACCGGGGTGGAGTAGTCGGCGGCGATCTCCCAGGCGTAGCCCTGCGCCTTCTTCCAGGCGTCGGTGGTCTTGGAGTTGTCGCGCTTGGCCTGGGCGGCGATGGCCTCGCGCACCGGGTCGGCGGCCAGCACCTTGTCCACCAGCAGCCGGCGGGTGGACAGGTCCGGGCCGATGATCGATTCACGGATGCGGCGGAAGTGCGTGCGCAGCACGCGCTGCAGCTTGCGCACGGTGCGCTCGGGCTCCAGCCCTTCGTCCACGGTTTCGCGCAGCGATACCGGCGGGGCGAAGCGGACGATGGTGTCGCGGCCGTTCAGCAGCACCGCCAGCAGGCGGCGGAAGCGGCCGACCAGCGCCCAGTTTTCCGAGAACAGCACCGCGAACCAGCCGCTCTGCTTGTCCGGCGCGCGGCCGACGAAGATCGACACCGGCACCAGGTGCACGTCCAGCGCCGGGTTGGCGCGGTGCGCCTGCAGCAGCTTGGCCAGCGAATCGGAGTGGGTCTTGGCACCGCGCTGCTCGGGGATCAGCGCGTTGTTGCTGGAACGCCGCGACAGCGCCACATAGGCACGCTTGCGGCCGAGCAGGTCACCGGCCAGCGGCACCAGCGGCGAAGGCAGGCCGGCGTCGCGGCAGGCCTTGTCCAGGATCAGCGCGTTGGACAGGCCGTAGTCCTCCAGCACGTAGACCACCGGGCGGCCGTCGTCGTACTCGCCGGCCTGTTCGGGCTCGATCTTCAGGCCCAGCCAGGGCTCGACCAGCTTGCCCAGCAGGCGCGCCCAGAGCGGACGACGGCCGGCGGGCCGGGCGGGCACGGCACGGCTGGGGGTGCCCGGCACGATGGCGGCAGGCGGGGCGGGCGGCGCCGCGTGGGCATCGTCCGGCGGAAGCAGGTCGCCCTGTTCGGGTTGGGATTTCTGTTTCGACATCTGGACCATTATGGCTTAGCCGCCGTTTTGGCGGTGTCTGGCCGATCGCTGCCCGGCGCCGTGGCCGGGTCCGTTGCGGTCGCGGCGGCCTGTGCGGCTTCCACCCGGGCCTGTTCGGCGGCCTGGGCCGCGGCGATCACCTGGTCGGCTTCGGCCACGGTACGGGCCAGGTACCAATGCCCGTCGCGGCGCACCAGCGCGACCTGCAGGTCCACGTCCTTGCCGGCCAGCGGGTACTGCACGCGGACCAGCGCGTTGTCGCCGTCCTGCGAGACCAGGCCGGTGCGCATCTGCGCCACGCTTTCGTCCAGGGCCAGGCCGTAGCTGGCCAGCACCTGCTTGAGCGCCGCCGCGAACGGCACCAGCCGCTGCAGGCTGCCGCTCATGCCGGCGTCCTGGAAGGCCTGTGCGCTGCCCAGCCCGGTGGCGCGCGCGGCGGTGGTCAGCGTGCCGATGTTGGTCCGCGCCAGTTTGGCATCGGACAGCGGTGCCGATTGCGCCCAGCCGCTGAGCACGTTGACCAGCTGCACGTAGTGATCCCGCTCGGCCGGGGTGTAGTCGCCCTGGTGGGTGATGTACTGCACCCCGAACAGGCCCAGTGAATGCGCGGCCTGGCGGACGCTGGCGGCCTGGCCCTCGAACTGCGCGCGGAAGGCGCGCTGCAGCTTCTGCTCGGCACCAGGTTCGGACAGCGCCCCCAGCAGGTCGGGCAGCTTCTCGTCCAGCGGCAGGTCGGTCAGTGGCCAACGGCTGTGCCCCTGCGCCCAGGCGGTTTCCAGCGCGGCGTACTGGGCCGGGGTGACCGAGGCCCTGGCATAGCCGGGCAGGTCGTTGTCATGCAGGTACTGGGCGAGCTGGCGCACGGTGGCCGCCGGCTCGGTGGCCGCACCGGGCAGCGGCGCGCTGTCGCGCTTGCAGGCAGCCCCCAGCAGCGCCACCGCGCAGACGGACAGGAACGCGAGCTGCTGGCAGGTACGTAAAGAACGGCGTTGCATGGCGTCGTTGGTCCTCTCCCCCGTGAGCGGGCTGATCTTGAAGCCTGCCCGGTGACAGCGGCAAGCACGGCCGTCACGGCTGGGCGGATGGGGCTGGAGCGGAGGCAGGGTGCCGCTGATGGCAGAAGCCTCCCCTCCCCGGCTCTCCCCGTGCCTTCGGCAAAGGCGGGGGCGAAGCGGCGCCCTTGCACGGTGCATCGCCGCTGGAAAACGTACATAAAAAAAGAGGCCGCCCCGTTGCCGGTGGCGAACCTCCTCAAGCCGGCGTGAGCCGGTAGACATGTTTGACACATCGACCGGCAGGGCCGGACGACGCGTAGCCTACGCGCCCACTTCAGTTAAAGCAATACTTTATTAATCATCAAATAAGTTATTGATTTATTTGAATACATCTGCGATTTCGCGCTGCATCGCCAAGGCCGCGGCACGCGGATCGGCGGCCAGCCGGATGGGGCGGCCGACCACGATGGCATCGGCGCCGTCGGCAAAGGCCTGGGCCACGCCCACGGTGCGCTGCTGGTCATCGCCCACCGGGCCACCGGGACGGATGCCCGGGCAGACGATGGAGAAACCGGCGCCGGTGGCCGCGCGGATCGGCGCAGCTTCCTGGCCGGAGGCGATCACCCCGTCGATGCCGGCGCGCTGGGCGGCCAGCGCGCGCTCGACCACCACGTCCACCGGCTCGCGGTCGATGCCCATCTGGGCCAGGTCCGGGCGCCCCATCGAGGTCAGCACGGTCACCGCCAGCAGGCGCATGTCCGAACGGTTGGCGGCTGCGGCGGCGGCCATCATCTCCGGGTGCCAGCCATGGATGGTGCAGTAGCTGACCGGCCACTGTGACAGGCGGCCAATGACACCGGCGATGGTGGCCGGGATGTCGAAGAACTTCAGGTCGACGAACACGCGCTTGTCGCGCGCGGCCAGTGCATCAAGCACGTCGAAGTACTCGCCCGAGGCCAGCAGTTCCATGCCGATCTTGTAGAAGGACACCGCATCACCCAGCCGCTCCACCCACTCCAGCGCCTGCACCTTGCCCGGTACGTCCAGCGCGAAGATCAGCCGTTCATCGGTGCGCAGCGGCAGCGGGGCACGGCTCATCGGGCCACCTCCAGCGCGGCGCGCTTGGCGGCGTTGCGCTGCTCGGCCGGCAGCGACCAGGCGTTGTTGAACGAGGCGCTTTCCCAGCCGCCGTAGGTCGGGTTGGGCAGGATCCACCAGCGCGAGCCGATCCAGCCCTGGTACTTGTCCAGCAGCGCGTCGCGCGCGGCCAGGGTGTTGTCCTGGACCTGCAGGAAATCGGTGAACTGGTCGCCGACCTGCATCAGCACCCGGTACTGCTGCGCCACCAGCAGGCGCCGGCAGCCCTTCTCGCTGCCCACCTGGCGGCAGCCCGGCACCTCGGTGCCCAGGCCCAGGTAGACGCTGTCGTCGGCCACCGGGAAGCCCACCTTGCGCAGGTTGGCCAGGGTGGCGTCCTTCATCGCCGAGGTGCGGTTGCTGATGTAGATCATGGTCACGCCCTTGGACGCGGCCAGCTGTGCGAACCGCACCGCGCCCGGCACCGGCTCGGCCTTCTGCTCGTCGACCCAGGCCGCCCAGCCAGCGTCGCTGTAGCTGCCTTCGTCGTGCACCAGGCGCGCCTGGAACGGCGAGTTGTCCAGCACGGTCTCGTCCACGTCCACCACCACGGCCGGCTTCAGCCGGGCCGACTGGTGGGTGCCCCCTTCCTCCGGCAGCAGCGCGGTCCAGGTCGGGTCGGCCAGGGCGCGGTCCAGCTGTTCACCAGCCAGCTTCCAGGTCTGCAGGGCGCTGGCGCGGTACTCCTGCGAGCGCTGCACCCACAACACGGCGTTGAGGTTGTCATTGGCCACCGGGGCCGGGACCACCGCGGCCGGGGCGACCGGCGCCGACGGGCGCTGCAGGCGATCAGGGGCGGTGCAGGCGGCCAGCGACAACGCGGTGCCGGCCAGCAGGACGAGGGCGGGGAATCGGGACATGGAAACTACCGGGATCAGCGAAAACCGGCCAAGTTTACCGACTCCCCGGTTTGCCCGCCCCGGCGGCAGCCGCGCCGGACCGGGCCTGACCCCGGTTTTCCCGCCTCGGCTATCCTTGCGCCCCCGCGTGACCGGAACACCCACCATGACCGACGACAGCCCGCAGACCCCCAGCTTCCCGATCCTCGACCCCGTGCAGGCCCGCACCCTGGGCTGCCTGATCGAAAAGGAAGCCACCACCCCGGACGCCTACCCGCTGACCGTCAACGCCACCCAGGTGGCGGCCAACCAGAAGACCGCGCGCGAGCCGGTGATGAACCTGGACGCGGGCAAGGTGCAGCACGCGCTGCGCCAGCTCGAGGGGCTGGGCCTGGCCCGCCAGCATTTCTCCTCGCGTGCCGAGCGCTACGAGCACCTGGCCGGCACCAAGCTGGACCTGCCGCGCCAGCAGGTTGCCCTGCTCGGCCTGTTGCTGCTGCGTGGCCCGCAGACCGTTGGTGAACTGAGCACCCGCAGCGAGCGCATGGCCCGGTTCGCCGACGCCACCGACCTGCGCCACCAGCTCGACCGCCTGCAGCAGCGCGGCCTGGTCGTGCAGTTGCCGCGCGTCGGTGGCCAGCGCGAGGACCGCTTCATGCACCTGATGGGCGGCCCGCTGGACCTGGACGCCCTGGCCGAGACCTACAAGGCTGCACCGGCGGCGGTCAGCGACAGCGCGCTGGAAGCCCGCGTGCAGCAGCTGGAAGCCACCGTGGCCGAGCTGCAGGAGCAGCTGGCCGAACTGAAGGCCGCCATCGGCGGCTGACCCGTCGCCCTCGGTAGGAACGGCCCTGGCCGCGAAGCTCATGGCCGTTCAGCGGTACCGGCTTCGCGCCCAAGGCCGCTCCAACGGGGGCCACTGCTTGTGAGGGTGCCTTGCTGCGTATGTGCCGCAGTGTTCCCCGGCATTCCCAGCATTGCATGAGCACCGTACGCCTCACATCACGAAGAAAACCTTGCGCTTCATCTGTAGTGCACCTTCGTACCTTGGAGTTTGAGCGCACCTGCTTTCTCCAGGCTAGCAATGAGGGCGTCCAAATCATCGGCCTTCAGTTTGTTCTGAAACTGGGCAGACACGTGCTTTTTCAGCGCGGTCAATGTGGCCGGTTTGCTTCCGTCCATTTTTTTCAGCAACTGCTTCATCCGAGCCAACCGTTGCGCGGCGGTTGTCAGTGTGGAGGCTGTCGCCTGCCCATCGCCTTTTGCCTTCTCAGGTCCCTTTGCCACGGTTGGAATAGCGGCTGGCTTGGCGGCGGCCGGCACCTCCGCCGTTCTGAACAACGGCATCAGGCTGATGGATGCTGACCGACAAGCAAACACCTTCCTCGTTTTCAGATGCTCCACCAGCGGATCAAACCCAGTGTCCCTGGAGATGATGTGGAAGAATCCCCGCGCGTCATCCTTCACCAATTGCCCGATATAAAAAGCAACGTGGAAATCCAGCGCATTGCTGCCATTTCCTGAAATACGCACGTAGGCAGCGCGCTCATGCATTGCCTGCATCTGGATGGCGAGTTCGGAGGAGATTCTCACCTGTCCGGCACCGACGAAAACCCAGAGGCGCACATCCTCTCGGTCAAGCAAGGCCAGATCGGTTGGCTGGACATTCTCATGGTCAATGAGAACGTAGTTGATACGCCGATTTTCCAGCGGGGCTACCTTCGATTCCATCGCGGTAAACGCTTCCTGCGCTTCCTGTTCGAGCCGATCATCACCCAGTAGCAGGGGTGTGCCAAGTGGAGAAATGCTTGGATTCGCTCTTACGATGCCAATGTCGATGACCCGGCACGCAGGGGCATGGGATCCCCTGGATTCCATCCCAGCCTATGGCGCGGATCTCAACCGGTAGGAGCGGCCTTGGCCGCGAAACACGCAGGCTTCCAGCCCTACCGACCGCGGCCAAGGCCGCTCCTACAGCGAGGCCACCAGCAGCCCCAGCAGCGGCAGGCCGTTGAAGAACAGCGCGGTAAAGCCCAACCAGGCGTTGGATTCGCGGCGCCAGCGCGAGACCAGGGCCAGCAGGCACCCGATCACGCAACCACCGATGCCGACGATCAACATGGCAGCCAGTTCCTCCAGCCCCCCATGGATCACCGCCACCGCGATGCTGCCGACCAGCAGGCTGACCAGCGGCATCAGCAGCGCGGCCAGGCCGAAACGATAGGACGGGTTGGCGGAGCGGGGGGCGGCTTCCATCGGCAGTGATCTCCCTGCAGGCATTGGCCACACGGTAAGGCATGGCCTCCGGGGTGACCACCGGCCCATGGCACCGGCCACGACCACTGGCAGGCTGGGCCACCAACCATCGGGAGTGGGCCATGCGAACGGGTGCGATGCGGGTAGTGCTGCTGGGCATGCTGTGGGTGACCGGCGCGGCATCGGCGGCGCCGGATGCGGCGACCCTGCAGGCCATCGAGGCCACTGCCCACGACTACATGGACGGCCAGCTGGAAGGCGACGTGGCGCGGGTGACACGCGCCCTGCACCCGGACCTGGCCAAGCGCAACGTGGTGGCCAACCCGAACGAAGCATTGGGGCTGGGGCGGATGAGCTCGGACGAGCTGATCCGCTACACCCGCGAAGGCGCGTTGAAGACACCACGCGACCAATGGCAGCGCAGCATCACCGTGCTGGCGGTGGATGAGGACATCGCCACCGTGCGGCTGGAAAGCCCCTGGTTCATCGACCATCTGCAGCTGGGGCGGTTCGACGGGCGCTGGGTGATCGTCAACGCGCTGTGGCACCGCAAGAAACGCGGCTGACGCGGTACCGGCGACCGGCGCGCGGCTGATTTCGATGACTGGCAACTGAACAGAAAAGGCAAACCCCGCTATCGTATGCAGCTTCTGTTCGCTGCCTGCCGCACCCATGAACCCACCCGACGCCCTGCCAGACGCCCCGCACGCCCACGGTGCCTGCGAGAACTGCGACACCTCGCTGCAGGGGCACTATTGCCACACCTGCGGGCAATCCGCGCACAACCCGCTCAAGCACGTCGGGCATGCGATCGAGGAAGTGTTCGAGTCGTTCTGGCACCTGGACGGGCGCATCTTCCGCACCCTGCGCGACCTGCTGGTCCCGGGCCGGGTGGCGCTCAACTACCTCCGCGGCAAGCGGGTGGGTTACGTGCAGCCCCTGCGGTTGTTCGTGATCCTCACCCTGTTCACCTTCTTCGTCGGCAAGTTGACCCTGCATGCCGATGACTTTGGCGGGCACGTCAAGGGCACCACGCTGTTCGATACGGCGCAGACCGCCGACGAGGTGGAGGCGCGGCGCGATGCCGAGCTGACCCGGCTGGGCCAGCAGTTCAACGACGGTGCCACCGGTGGCCCTGCGCTGGGCATCGGCATCGGTGCGATCAACGCGGCCGCCGAGCAACGCCTGGCCGAACTGGCGAAGACTGCGCCGCAGGGCGCGGCGGGCAACGCCGTGCAGCGTGCCACGGCGGTGGCCGGGCGCACCGCCCAGGGCAGGGGCGGCAGCTTCTTCAACCACCAGGTCGGCGGCAAGCCATGGGATCCGGAGACCAACCCGATCGTGATCGACAGTTGGCCGGGGTTCGCCAACAAGTGGCTCAACCATCGCCTGGACAACGCCAACGCCAACGTCGCGCGCATGGGCGGCAAGACCGACCTGTACGTGCAGGCCGTGCTCACCGCCCTGCCCGGCGCGCTGTTCTTCCTGATGCCGGTGTTCGCGCTGGTGCTGCGCGTGGCCTACCTGGGCCGCGGCATCGGCTACCTGGAGCACCTGGTGGTGGCGCTGTACAGCCATGCCTGGCTGATGCTGGTGCTGCTGGCCACCTTCCTGGTCGCCGGGCTGGGCAACGCGCTGGCCGGCCCGGTCGTCAACGCCACCACCGACGTGGTGTACGTGCTGTTGTGGCTGTCGGTGCCGGTGTACCTGATCTGGATGCAGCAGCGGGTGTACGGTGGCAACGTCGTGCTGACGCTGCTGCGCTACCTGTTCATCGGCGGCATCTACACCGTGCTGGTGTCGCTGGTGGTCACCTATGCGGTGCTGGCCGGCATCTCGTCCTGATCAATCGCCCCGCAACGCGGCCCGGCGCGGCCCGGCCGCGTGGAAGCTCCATGCCAGGAAGCGGCTCTGCTTGTTGCCCTGGGCCATGCCGACCTCGCGCACCTCGACCGCGCCGGCCCTGGCCAGCTGCCGGTGCAGGTCGGCCAGGTGCTCGCGCTTGGCCACCAGCGAGCTGAACCACAGCACCTGCGCCTGCACATCGACGCTTTCGCGCACCATCCGGCGCAGGAACGAAGCCTCGCCGCCGGTGCACCACAACTCGTTGGCCTGGCCCCCGAAGTTCAGCGCCGGCGCCTTGCCACGGGGGCTAGCCGCCCCGCCCAGGTTGCGCACCTTGCGCTGGCTGCCCTGCGCGGCTTCCTTGGCCGAGGTGTGGAAGGGCGGGTTGCACAGGGTCAGGTGGAAGTGGTCGTCCGGACGCAGCACGCCCTCGAACAGCTGGCCACGCGCGTGCTGCTGACGCAGTTCGATCACGCCCTGCAGGCCATTGGCGCGCACATTGGCGCCGGCCGACTGCAGCGCGCCGGCATCGATGTCGCTGCCGACGAACGACCAACCGTATTCGGCCTGGCCCAGCAGCGGGTAGATGCAGTTCGCGCCCACCCCGACATCCAGCACGCGCAGCGCCGGACCGCGCGGGACGCTGCCACCGGCATCGGCAGCCAGCAGGTCGGCCAACCCGTGCAGGTAGTCCACGCGACCGGGCACCGGCGGGCACAGGTAACCCTCGGGGATATCCCAGTGCGCGATGCCGTAGTCGCTGGCCAACAGTGCGCGGTTGAGCTCACGCACCGCGACGGGGTTGCTGAAGTCGATGCTCTGGCTGCCGGCCGGCGTGTGGACCAGGTGGGGGCGCAATGCCGGGTTGGCGGCCACCAGCCGCGCCAGGTCATAACGGCCCTGGTGACGATTGCGCGAGTGCAGGGGGCTGGCGGGCGCCGACTTGGCAGCCGCCTGCCGCTGCGGCGGACGTTGGTGCGGGGGATTCATGCGCGTATTAGACGCCAGGAAGACAGCGATGCGTACCGCGAACGTGCCAGGCCGGCATCCTGCGTCAGCGGCCCTCGGCCGGCTGCACGCAATCCTGCTGCGCGCAGAAGGTGGCCGCACGCCGTTGCTGCTCCGGCGTCAGCTCCGGCGGGGGACGGGCGATGGCCGACTGGATCTGCGCCGGTGCATGGGTCAGCTTGTTGAAGCCCTGTGCCGCCTTGGCCAGGCCGTAGTAGATGCCCATCATCACGTAGCCGCCGCCCAGGCTGACCTCCTCCACCGTGGGCGGCTCGCTCCAGTTCTTGCTGAAGCGGTTGGGCTCGGCCTGCACGGGGTTCTTGAACCGGTACAGGTCCAGCGGCTGGTCGTCCTCGGGCTTGATCGCGCGGACCTCGCCCAGCGTGGTGACATTGCCACCGGCGGTAGCCGGCGGCGGCGATGACAACGCCGTTCCATCCACGGGCGGCTGGCTGAGCGCCGGCGGGACCGCTTGCGGGGCCGCCTGCTGCGCCGATGCCACGCCGGCCAGCATCATGCCGACCACCACGGTTGCTCCCTGCCATCCACCTGTTGCCACCACAGCATCCTCATGCGCGCTACCGGTCATGCGCAGGATACGGATGCGAGCTTCAGAATTCGTTGCGACGGGCCAGCCGACACCGTCATCGATGCAGAAGGAGCGGCCCGCGGGACACCCGCAGACCGGCGGCCCACGCTCCCGGTGGATCTCCTGCCAGGGACGCCATTCACCCGGACACATCGCCATCGCCTCCCGCGCTGCGCCGTGCCAATCGCAAAAATCTGTGCTTAAAATCCGGCATTCCCTACCCACATCACCCGTAGATCACGATTTACGGATTGAGACTTATCGGTTGTAGCCACGGGGCTATCCGCCCTCTCCGGGCAGGGACCTGACAACGGATGTTCATTCGACAGTTCCAGGGAGGAACGATGGCCGGCATGGCGAAGGATCACGGGCAAGCAGGTCTGGCAGCGCACCCAGGGTGGCGGCCATGAGCTGGTATGTATGGGCCAAGCTTGCCTTCCTGGCGTGGGCGCTGATCAGCCTCATCATCTACGCGATACGGCGCGCCGATGACCGCAATGCGCTCAAAACCCTGCGCACGCAGCCGGTCCTGCGGACGCTGAGCGAGGAGGAACTGGCCGCGCTGGCACCCCTGCAGCAGGCACAAAAGCTCCACTTCAAGCCCGATGTCCGACGCATCCGCGGTCGGTATCGCCAGCATGGGCTTTCCGCCAACGGGAGCAGCACCACGCACGACACCATCGATGACGTGACGGTGCTGCTGCCCTATGACGCCGAGGCGTTCCTGGCCGAGGACAACGAGGCCGAAGTGGTGATCTCCGGCAATGTCGCCGTCGTGGTGAAGCTCAATGGCTTCGAGGTGGTGGACGGCTACCGTCGCGCGCTGCGGGCGACGCCTCCCACCGGGACAGAGACCACGCCGGAGGAAGCCCCCGTAGTCCTCACCACCACGGCGTCGGACGCGCCGGTCACGCCGGCAACGACCGTTGCGGCGGCGACGGAACCGGAATGGCTGGGACAACGGGATGAAACCACTGCCGAGGCGCAGCTGCGCCTTCCCCGGCAGTGGCGCTCGGCCACCGTGTGGTGCTGCGTGCTGGCGGTCTTCCTGTTGTGGCTGGCCACCTGTGCGTTCGGCAGGCCGGTCCAGCTGCTGTTCCTGGTCGCCGGCCTGGCCTGCATCACGGTGGCCATCGTGCGCGCGGTGCGCCGCACGCCACCGGTGGTGCCCGCGGTACGACGCATCGATCGCGCCAGGGGACGCTTGGCCGAATTCGCGATGAAGGCGGCCAACAATGCGTCCCTCACCCAGCGCCACACGTTCCTGGGCAGTAACCTGCAGGTCCAGTTGCCCAGGCATTGGCAGAAGAGCAACCGGGTGCCCTACGGCGAGGACATGCACATCGAGGTCGACCGCCTCAACGGCCGGGTCCTCGGGCTGGGCGAAGGCTGGTCGCTGGCCGAGGAACACCAGCGCTTTCCCGCGCCGCGCTGGGGCGTACCGCTGCTGTTGACCCTGCTCGGGCTGTTCGGCCTGCTGCTGGCACTGCCGGACGAGGGATCCATGCGCAACATGCTCACCACCGGCATGGCGTCGATCATCCCCGGCACGGTGCGCGAGGATGCCACGCCGCAGGGGCTGCTGCAGGATCGCCCCTCCCCGGGAGATGTCCTGAAGGTCTCCGGGGAGGGCACCTGTGCCCTGGTGAGCGACCGCACCCCGGGGCAGGAGGACATCGCCATTGCCGATTGCAGCCAGGTGCTCTGGGGCGGCACCCCGGCGCACATGCCGTTCCCGCAGGTCGAACCCGCACTGCTGGCGCTGTATGGCGGGGAGTACCTGCGGACCCGCCCCTCCAGCCGTCACGCCGCACTGGCGTCCATGCTGGGCGCGATGGACACGCTCTCGCTCAGCGCGCTGCGGGAAGTGTGGGAAGTCCGCGGCCTGGAGGATCTCGTCGCGCTGGTGGAAGACGCCTGCACCACCGACGCCCCGGCCTGCACCGACCTGAAGACCTCGCTGGTGCGGACACTGGACCTGCAGTTCAACGGACCGGACGGTGACACGGCCCTGGACGACTGGCCTTCGCTCGCCGCGCAGTTGCGCAAGCAGGCCGCCGAGATACCGGCAGCATTCAACAGCATCGAGATGAGCCCTGGTGACGTGGAGGCCATCCGCACCCTCACCCGGGACTTCGCCAGCACGCCGCTCAAGCAGGCGCTGGTCGGCCAGAGCACGCCACTGCTCGAACAGCAGCGCGGCGGGGTGATCCTCGCGCTGGACGACCCTGTCCTGCCCACCGAGCAGATCGACCAGCGCATCACCGAAGCCTACGCCGTGCAGGGCCGCGCGGTGCCCGACAACCTGCTCGTGCAATGGGCGCGGTCCGAGCAGTTGTCCCTCCAACCGAGCCCGTTCAGCCTGCAGGCACGGGTCATGGCGGCCTACCAGGACAATGGCAGCCTGCACCTGGACCTGATGGCGATGGACGCCGACGGCGCGAGCAGGGGCGTGGCGGCCATCGCCGGCAGCCTGCTGCTGATGCTCAGCCTTGGCCTGCTCCTGGGCCAGGGCTACCTGCTGGTACAAGGCCTGCGGCAGGCCCTTGCCCGCCGCACCGCCCTGGCCCAGGACATCGCCAGGCGGCCCCCGCCCGGGCAACCCTGGCGCTTCTGACGCCACTCATCGGCGCGGCAACCTGAAGTCACGCCGTGCATCGCCAGGCCAACGCATGGCGGCGTCTCACAACATGAGACGCCGCTGTGCTTTGATGCCGTCCTTTGATCGGCAGTTGCGTGCATGGCGTTCTCCCTCGCTCCCCGCACCGAAGCCAGCGAACGGGCGCTGGCAACCACCGATGGCCTGCCCTCGCGTGATGGCTCGCTGCTCGGCAAGCGGTTGGCCAAGCGCTACAGCGACCGGGTCACCGGCAGTTTCACGATCCCGGGCCGCGAAGGCAGTTACGCGCCGATCCCCGACGACGTCCCCGAGGCGCTGAAGGCCGCGCTCCGGGCGCGTGGCATCGAGCAGCTGTACTCGCACCAGGCCGAGGCCTGGGACGCCAGCCAGCGCGGCGAGCATGTCGCCATCGTCACCCCCACCGCGTCGGGCAAGTCGCTGTGCTACACGCTGCCGGTGGTCAGTGCGGCGATGCAGGGCAATGCCAAGGCCCTGTACCTGTTCCCGACCAAGGCGTTGGCACAGGACCAGGTGGCCGAGCTGCTGGAGCTCAACCGCGCCGGCGACCTCGGCGTAAAGGCCTTCACCTTCGACGGCGATACCCCCGGTGACGCGCGCCAGGCGATCCGCCTGCACGGCGACATCGTGGTCAGCAACCCGGACATGCTGCACCAGGCGATCCTGCCGCATCACACCAAGTGGGCGCAGTTCTTCGAGAACCTGCGCTACGTGGTGATCGACGAGATCCACACCTACCGCGGCGTGTTCGGCAGCCACGTCACCAACGTGATCCGCCGGCTCAAGCGCATCTGCGCGTTCTACGGCGTGCAACCGCAGTTCATCCTGTGCTCGGCCACCATCGGCAACCCGCATGCGCATGCCGAAGCACTGGTGGAGGAACAGGTGCATGCGATCACCGAGAGCGGCGCACCGGCCGGGCCTAAGCACGTGCTGCTGTGGAACCCGCCGGTGATCAACCCGGACCTGGGCCTGCGTGCTTCGGCACGTTCGCAGGCCAACCGCATCGCGCGCATCGCGATCAAGAGCGGTTTGAAGACGCTGGTGTTCGCGCAGACGCGGTTGATGGTGGAAGTGCTGACCAAGTACCTGAAGGACATCTTCGACAACGACCCGCGCAAGCCGGCGCGCATCCGCGCCTACCGCGGCGGCTACCTGCCCACCGAGCGCCGCGAGGTGGAGCGCGCGATGCGCGCCGGCGACATCGACGGCATCGTCAGTACCTCGGCGCTGGAGCTGGGCGTGGACATCGGCGCGCTGGACGTGGTGGTGCTCAACGGTTACCCCGGCAGCGTGGCGGCGACCTGGCAGCGCTTCGGCCGCGCCGGCCGTCGCCAGCAGGCGGCGCTGGGCGTGATGGTGGCCAGCAGCCAACCCCTGGACCAGTACGTGGTGCGGCACCCGGACTTCTTCGCCAACGCCACGCCCGAGCACGCGCGGATCGCGCCGGACCAACCGCTGATCCTGTTCGACCACATCCGCTGCGCGGCATTCGAACTGCCGTTCCTGGCCGGTGAGCCGTTCGGGCCGATCGACCCGCTGGTGTTCCTGCAGGCGCTGGCCGAAACCGAGGTGATCCACCAGGAAGGCGACCGCTGGGAGTGGATCGCCGACAGCTACCCGGCCAACGCGGTGAGCCTGCGCGCGGTGGCCGACGGCAACTTCGTGGTGGTGGACCGCAGCGACGGCAAGCAGCAGATCATCGCCGAGGTGGACTACTCCGCCGCCGCGCTGACCCTGTACGAAGGCGCGATCCACATGGTGCAGAGCACGCCCTACCAGGTCGAGCGGCTGGACTGGGATGGGCGCAAGGCCTACGTCACCCGCACGCACGTGGACTACTACACCGACAGCATCGACTACACCAAGCTCAAGGTGCTGGACCGTTTCGACGGCAACGTGGCCGGGCGCGGTGACTCGCATCACGGTGAGGTGCACGTGGTGCGGCGCGTGGCCGGCTACAAGAAGATCCGCTACTACACGCACGAGAACATCGGCTACGGCCCGGTCAACCTGCCCGACCAGGAGCTGCACACCACCTCGGTGTGGTGGCAGTTGCCGCAGGCCACGCTGCTGCGCAGCTTCGCGCAGAAGCAGGACGCGCTCGATGGCTTCCTCGGCGCGGCCTACGCGCTGCACATCGTCGCCACCGTGGCGGTGATGGCCGATGCGCGCGACCTGCAGAAGGCGGTGGGCAACGGCGACGGTGCGTGGTTCGCGGTGGCCGACCAGACCGGTCGCGGCCAGCTGCGTGGCGTGGAAGGGGGCGAAGGCGCGGTGGAGCTGATGCAGAGCTTCGTGCCGACCGTGTACCTGTACGACAACTTTCCCGGCGGCGTCGGCCTGAGCGAGCCGCTGTGGCTGCGCCAGGGCGAGCTGGTGCAGCGCGCGCTGGAACTGGTCGAGCGTTGCGACTGCACCGCCGGCTGCCCGGCCTGCGTGGGCCCGGTGCTGGCCGCGCAGGAAGAAGGCAACGGCGTCACCCCGCGCGCGCTGGCGTTGCGGGTCCTGTCACTGCTGTCGGCCGAACGCTGCGAGCAGGTGCAGCCGGTCATGGCCGATGAGGCCGACGAGGCACTCGAGCTGCTGCCATGAGCATCAGCCTGGAGAAGCTGAAGGCGCTGCGCACGCAGGCCGGCCATGCCCCGCAAACTCCCGCGGCAGGAGCGCCCTTGGGCGCGAAGCCGGCGCCGGTGGAGGCCGCGGCCGCACCTGCGGTTGCAGCAAGCGCTTCGTCGGCTGCGGATGCATCTTCCCTTTCGCGGCCAGGGCCGCGCCCGCGACAGGCAGGCCAAGGCGGTTCGGTGTTCGACTGGGTCGATGCCATCCAGCACAAGCCCACTGCGCCGCGCGCACAGGACGGTGATGCGCTGCGCCGGTTGCTGGCCTCGCGCAACCGCGCGATCACGCCCACCCCACGCGCCGAGCGCAACGGGCCGGTCGACCGCAGCCTGCCCGGCACCGAGGTCGCGCCCGGCCTGCACCTGATCGAAGCCTTCATTCCGCAGGCGATTCCCGCCCAGCCGTTGTCACTGGCCTTCAGCAAGCGGCCGGATGAAACGGTCGCCGCGCAGGACCTGTTGTTCTTCGATACCGAGACCACCGGCCTGGCCGGTGGCACCGGCACCCGCGCCTTCATGATCGGTGCCGCCGACTGGTACCGCGACGCGATGCGCGGCGAAGGCCTGCGCGTGCGCCAGTTGTTGATGTCCACGATGGCGGCCGAAGGCGCGATGCTGGAGCGGTTCGCCAGCTGGTTGTCGCCGTCCACCGTGTTGTCCAGCTACAACGGCCGCAGCTACGACGCCCCGTTGTTGAAGACCCGCTACCGCCTGGCGCGGCGCGGGGACCCGATCTCGGCGCTCGACCACGTGGACCTGCTCTACCCGACGCGGCGTCGCTATCGCGGCACCTGGGAGAACTGCCGGCTGGCAACCATCGAACGCCAGCTGTTGCGCATCGCCCGCGAGGACGACCTGCCCGGTTCCGAGGCACCGGCGGCGTGGCTCAACTACCTGCGCGGCGGCAGCGCGCGCAACCTGCGTCGCGTCGGCGAGCACAACCACCAGGACGTGGTGACGCTGGCGCAGCTGTTCCTGCGGCTCGTGCAGGCCGAGGCCGACGAGCGCGCGGCGCTGGCGTTGACCGGGCAAGGCTGACCCGCAGGCATCGGCAGGCGGCGTTACCGCGTGCTGCCGTCCTGCCGGTGGACGGGATGGATGCCGCGCATGCGGCGGCGGCACGCCGCAATGGGCCGGCACCGCAGCGCGGGCCGGCCCATGCCCCCTCAACCGTTGATCGGCCGCGCGATGCCGTTGCGGATGACCTGGTCGATCAGGCGCTCGACTTCCTGGCGGGCGCGCTGGCTCGCCGCAGCCTGCTGCCGGCCGAGTTCACTCTGCTGGCGGCCCAGCTCAGCTTGTTGGCGCGCCAGCGATCGCATCTCCTCGCGCATCGCCGGGTTGTCCATTTCCGCACGCGCCTTTTCCGCTTCGCGGCGCGCGTCTTCCATCGCCCGGCGCGCCGATGCGTCGTCCCGGCGCGCCAGTGCGAGCTCGGCCTGGCGCGCGGCGATCTCACCGATGCGCTCGCCGATTTCCCCCATGCGCTCGCCGATTTCACCTTGACGGTCACCCAACGCGCCCTGGCGGTCACCCAGCTTGCCCTGTTCGTCGGCGATGCGCTGCGTCTCCTGGTGGATCTGCTGGAAGCGCGACAGCGTGTCGGCATCGTGCACCACGTAACGCTTGCCGTCGCGGCGCAGCAGGATCACGCCATTGCCATCGTTGAGCCGCTGCGCCTGGTGCAGGTCGGCGAGCGTGCCGTTCATGATGCTTTGGTTGCCTTTGACCAGCACGTAGCTGTTGCGGCCGCCGTCATCACTGAGGTGGATCACGCCTTGCGTGCCCAGCGATCGCGCCGGTGCAGCCGGCGCTGCAGGAGCGGCCGGTGGCTTGGCCGCGCGGGGTGCAGGCGGAGCGGGCGGTGCCGGGGGCACCGGCAGGTCATCCAGGTCACCATTGGTACGGATCACGGTGTGCTCCACCGACGCGCCGGCTGCCGGTGCAGGCGGTGGCGGCGGTGGCGGCGGTGCCAGCGGGGCTGCAGGCGGCGCCGGGGGTGCGGGCGGGCCCGGCATGGCGACCAGGCGCATCGGCAGCACCCCCGCCAGCGCGACCGCGGCCAGGATGAGGCCCGCGCCGACGCGCGGGAACGAAGAGGTGTTCTGCAGCATGAGCAATCTCCGCTTGAGGCTGAGGAAGGTCGGCGAAGCACTGGCAAGGCCAGCACCGGGCCGGGGTGCGACGCCCAGCTGCAGCAGCAGGCGCCCGTAGTGCTGGCGGCAATGGCGGTCGCCGGCGACCACCGCTGCATCCACCGCGGCTTCGCGGGCGATGGCGTATTCGCGCGCCGCCAGATGCACCAGCGGGTGGAAGAAGAACAGGTGTTGGGCCAGGGCCGGCATCAAGCCCAGCCACAGGTCGTGGCGCTGCAGGTGCACCAGCTCATGGGTCAACGCCATGTCCAGGTCGTCGTCACGCATGCGCGGCAGGCCACGCGCCGGCAACAGCAGCACCGGCCGCCAGGGGCCGATCAACTGCGGCGAGTCGATGGCACTGCTGAGCATCAGCCGCGGTGCACGCGACAGGCCATGGGCCTCGGCGGCCAGCTTCAGGGCCGCGTTGAGCTTGTGGTCCTGGCACGGCTGGGCGTGGCGCAGCAGCGCGCGGCTGGCACGCCAGGCCACCCAGGTGCGCAGCGCCATCACCAGCACGCCGGCCAACCACACCGCCATCACCACCTGCAGCCAGGACCAGCCGCTCTCCAACGGCAGTGGCTGCATCACGATCACCGGTGCGGCGTTGGCCTGCGGCGGCACCGCAGCGGCGGCCTGTTGCACCACGTTGACGGTGCTGTCCATCGCCGGCAGCACCGGCAGCTGCAGCGGTGCGCTCCAGACCAGGCCGACCACCGCCTGCAGCGCGACCAGCCACCACAGCGCGCATTGGGTGCTGGCCGGCAGGCGCCGCACGAAGCGGCACAACGCCCAGACCAGCGCGGTGAGCACGACGGTCTGCACGCTGGTGGCGAGCAGGCGGTTGCCCAGCAGTTCGAACAGGCTGTCCATGATCAATCCTCCCGGCGCTGCGACTGCAGCTTGCTGACCAGCGCTTCCAGTTCGGCCAGCTCGTTGTCGCTGACGGCGGCCTTTTCCGACATCCACGCCACGAACGGCGAGATCGACCCCTGCAGGGTCTTCTCCACGAAGCTGCCGACCGCGCTGTTGACCACGTCCTGCTGCTCGGCGGTGGTGTGGTAGCGGTACACGCCGTCCTGCTGGGCGCGCTGCAGGTACCCCTTGGTGCGCAGCCGCTCCATCATGGTCAGCACGGTCGAGCGGGCCAACCCGCGCGCCTCGCCGAACGCCGTGGCGACCTCACCGACACTGGTGGGTTCGTTCTCTCCGATGTACTGCAGCAGGGCCAGTTCCTGGTCCCCGATGGTCTTGCGGCGCATGGCCCGCTCCGGTGACTACACGTGTCGTCACGGTAGGCCTGACTACAAATGTAGTCAATAGCCCGGTCGGCACCCTGCCACACGGCCACATGAACGCTTCAGCCAAACCGTGGGCGGCATAAGCTCCGCCGGTTCAGGAGGCTGCGCTTTCGATCTGCCAGCGCACGAACTCGCTTTCGAATTCGGCCAGGGTGAGCAGGCCGACGCAGGCGTGGGCGCCGGTTGGCAGAGGCTCGCCGCGGGCGAAGCGGCGCGCCAGCAGCACCGCGGCGAAGGTCGGGATCTCCGGGCCGTGCAGCATCGGTGCGGTCAGGTCCCAATGCGCGGTGTGGGTAACACCGCCGCGCAGCCCGCGCAGGGTCACGCGCATGCCGCCCAGGTCGGTGCCGAAGCGGTCGAACCAGCGTCCTGCACGGGCGAAGACGCCGGCCATGGCCTCCATCGGCAGTGGCAACCCGCAACGACGCAGCCAGGCGATGCCGGCCAGGCAGCGCGACAGGAACGGCAACTCCAGCGCGGCGCGGAAGCGCACCGTCAGCACGCCCGGATAGCGCTGCACCAGCAGGTCGTGGTCGGGCACGTCGCAGGCCGCGGCCAGGCGCGGTGCGATATGGGCGAAGCGCACCGGCTGCGGGTCGGCCCAACCGATCACCGGCTGCCAGCGGCCATCGATCCAGCAATCGAACGGCTTGCCGCAGTACGACAGCACCGCGCGCACGGTGGCCATGCCCAACGGCGTGGCCTGGGCGGGCGCAATGACCATGTCGATGCCCTGCAGCCGCTCGAACTGCGGTGCCAGCGCATCGACCACCGCACTGGACAGCGCCGGCAGCGTGCTGGCGCCGCTGATCGCACTACGGCCGGCGGCGCGTGCCGGCGCATCCACCTTCAAGGCGAAATCACGGACGAATTCCCGCCCGTCGGCAAGATCGATGTAGTGCATGCCGGCCTGCAGGCACGCGAGCGCAACGTCATAGCCCTGTCCCTGGAATGGCCCGGCGGTGTGGATCACCAGCTGCGCGCCGGTGGCGGCCAGTTGGTCGGCAAATGCAGGATCGACGGTATCCAACCGGCACAGCTCGATACGCGACAGATCCACCCCCGGCAGGTTGGCCGGGGCCTGCGCGGGATTGCGGCCAGCGGCGATGACGGTGATGCCCGGCGTGGTGGCCAGCGCACGCACGATGCGTGCACCGAAGTGGCCGTACCCGCCGAGGACCAGAACACGACAGCTTTCCTGCTGCATCAAGACGTCCTGCGAGGTTGGATGCGGGGATTATCCGGGAAGTGGACGTTGGGTTTGTCGCCGAAGGCACCCCTCCCCGGCCCTCCCCTTGCCGCTGGCAAAGGGAGGGAGCCAATGCGTCGGCTTGCGGATACGGACCGGGAGCCATGATCCGCTCCCTGCCATTGCCATAGGCTGGGCAGGGGGCGCTCCTGCCCGGGAACCGCCCCCTTTCACCCGCTGCTTACCCCCGCCATCGCAGGCTGGACCTCCCCCATCGAAGCCGAGCGCGCCATGCACCGCATTGTTCTTCTGGCTGGTCTCTCCTTGGCCTGCGCCGCCTGCAGCACCGCACAGGTCACCCAGGTGCAACCCATCGACGGCGTCATCTCGGGCCAATGCCACACCGACAGGGTGCGCGGCGCGGTTGGCCTGGCCGCCGGCCCCGGCACGGTGGAGCGCGCGCGGGTGGACAGCGACAGCCTGCACGTCAGCGTGGTGCGGGGTTCCGATGGCACCACCACCGCCTCCGAACCGGCACCGGCCAGCAGCGGCGGCGACCACCTGACCATCGAAGTCGGCCGCACCAACAACATCACCGCACTGCGCTGCGGCTGAATCCGTTCACCGGAAGCGGCACAGGTACGGATGCAAGCGATATGCTTGCTCCGTCTTCACATGCTCTGGAGTACCGATGCAATTCCCGTCGACGCCGCGCGCCCTGCGCCGCCCCGCCGCCCTGATTGCCACCACCGCACTCGTGTTGCTGCTGGGCGCCTGCAAGGGCCCACCCCCGGAGGAGCAGGACCAGGTCCTGGACCAGGCCCAGCAGGCCGCCCAGGCCGCTGCCGCCGATGCCGATCCCACCCCGCCGCCGCCGGGCAGCTGCGACGCCAGCCAGGTGCAGGGTCTGGTCGGCCAGACCTATTCCGACGCCATGCAGGCGCAGGCCAAGGAAGACGCCGGCGCCAACGATGTCCGCCTGCTCAAGCCCAACCAGCCCATCACCATGGAGTTCATCGGCGAACGCCTGAACATCGAAGTGGATGACAAGGGCGTCATCAGCGGCGTCCGTTGCGGCTGAACAGGAAACCGCCAAAGCCTTGTCCTGCAAGGCTTTGGTTGCGCAAGCAACGATGTATTGCGGCGTCGCAACATGTGTGATCTAGTCGATCGCATCCGGTGACCTTCAGGTGCGCTCCAGGAAGAGCACATCGTGTGCACTGGGTGAGCGCGAGGGCGCCTGCGCTGGTAACGACCGCCGTGACGGCGACCACCTCCAGCCTTTCCCCAGACAAGCCGAGCGATTGCAGTACGTGCGGCGCGCCTCACCCCCGTGTGCATGGCGTGCTTGGCGAGCGGGCGGAAGTGTCGCCGCTCACCTGACATCGCTACGAGGCACAGATGGCCGCCGGTACCCCGCAAGGGCTTTACGACCCGCAAGACGAACGCGACGCCTGTGGTTTCGGCATGGTCGCCCAGCTCGATGACCAGCCGTCCCGCCTGTTGGTCGACACCGCCATCGCCGCGCTCTCGCGCATGACCCACCGCGGCGGCGTAGCCGCCGACGGGCTCACCGGCGACGGCTGCGGCCTGCTGCTGCGCAAGCCCACCGTGTTCCTGCGCCAGCTGGCCGAGGAAGCCGGCATCCGCATCGGCCCGAACTTCGCCGCCGGCGTGGTGTTCCTGCCGCACGACGCCGACGCCGCGCAGCGCTGTCGCGACGAACTGGATGCCCAACTGCGCAGCGCCGGCTGCCACCCGCGCGGCTGGCGCGAGGTACCCACCGATGCCAGCGTCTGCGGTGAACTGGCCCGCGATACGCTGCCGAAGATCGAGCAGGTATTCGTCGACGCCGACGCCAGCCAGGGCGCCGAGCAGTTCGCGCTCGCGCTGTTCCTGGCGCGCCGCCGCAGCGAGCAGCAGCTGCGCGAGGTGGCCGACTACTACGTCACCACGCTCAGCGCCGATGCCATCAGTTACAAGGGCATGGTGCTGCCGGACAAGCTGAGCAGCTTCTACCCGGACCTGCAGCGCCACGAACTGGCCGCCAGCGTGGTGGTGTTCCACCAGCGCTTCTCCACCAACACGATGCCGCGCTGGCCGCTGGCGCACCCGTTCCGCATGCTCGCCCACAATGGCGAGATCAACACCATCGAAGGCAACCGCCACTGGGCGCAGGCGCGCAGCAAGGTGTGGAAGACCCCGAAGTTCGACATCGCCCAGTTCGACCCGGTGATCTCGATGCACGGCTCGGACTCGCAGAGCATGGACAACATGCTCGAGCTGATGGTCGCCGGTGGCATGGAGCTGATCCAGGCGCTACGCATCCTGGTGCCGCCGGCGACCCAGTCGCTGGAGTTCAAGGACCCCGACCTGGCCGCGTTCTACGAGTTCTACGGGCTCAACACCGAACCGTGGGACGGCCCGGCCGGCATCGTCGCCTGCGATGGCCGCTATGCCGCCTGCACGCTGGACCGCAATGGCCTGCGCCCGGCGCGCTGGATGCTGACCTCCGACCGCCACTTCCTGGTCGCCTCCGAAGCCGGCGTGTGGGAAGTGCCCACCGAGCGCGTGGTGCGCAAGGGCAAGCTGGGCCCAGGCCAGATGATGGCCATCGACCTCAAGCGCGGTGACCTGCTCGACTCGGACGCGATCGACCGCATCAACCGCGCGCGCGCGCCGTACAAGCAGTGGCTGCATCAGGGCGTGACCTACCTGCAGACCGAGCTGATCGACCCGTCGCTGGCCGAGGAGCCGTTCGACGAGCCGACCCTGCGCAGCTACCACAAGCTGTTCCAGCTGACCTCCGAAGAGGTGGAACAGGTGCTGCGGCCGCTGGCCGAGACCGGCCAGGAAGCCACCGGCTCGATGGGCGACGACACGCCCATCGCCGTGCTCAGCCGCAATACGCGCCCGTTGTACGACTACTTCCGCCAGGCCTTCGCGCAGGTCACCAATCCGCCCATCGACCCGCTGCGCGAAGAATGCGCGATGTCGTTGAGCACCCAGCTCGGCAAGGAGACCAACATCTTCCATGCCGGCCCGGAGACGGTGAACCATGTCATCCTCAACTCGCCGGTGCTCAGCCAGCGCAAGCTGCGCCAGCTGGTGAAGATGGCGCAGTACGTCGACCGCAATCGCCTGATCGACCTGTCCTACAGCGTCGAGGAAGGCATCAAGGCCGGCATCGAGCGGATCTGCGCGCAGTGCGAGCAGGCCGCGCGCGAGGGCATCGTGGTGCTGCTGCTGTCCGACCGCTACCCGGTGCCGGAGCGCCCGATGGTGCATGCGTTGCTGGCCACCAGCGCGGTGCACCACCACCTGTCCAAGGTGGGCCTGCGCTGCGACGTCAACCTGATCGTGGAGACCGGTACCGCACGCGACGCGCACCACATGGCCTGCCTGCTCGGCTACGGTGCCACCGCGGTGTACCCGTACCTGGCCTACCAGACGCTGTTCGACATGGGCCGGCGCGGCATCCTGCAGTTGAAGAAGGGCGGTGAGGTCTCGCAGATCGGCCGCAGCTACCGCAAGGGCATCTACAAGGGCCTGAGCAAGATCATCTCCAAGATGGGCATCTGCACCGTGGCCAGCTACCGCGGCGCGCAGCTGTTCGAGATCATCGGCCTTGATCCGGACGTGGTGCAGCTGTGCTTCCCGGATGCCACCGCACGCATCGGCGGCGTCAACCTGGCGCGGCTGGATACCGAAGCGCGTGAACTCACCGCGCGTGCGTGGAACGAGCTGGCGCCGGCCGAAGTGGGCGGCCTGCTCAAGTATGTGCATGGCGGCGAATACCACATGTACAACCCGGATGTGGTGCTGACCCTGCAGCGCGCCGCGCGCACCGGCAAGGCCGAGGACTGGCGCAAGTACATGGACGCGGTGCATTCGCGCCCGACCTCGGCGCTGCGCGATCTGCTGCAGCTCAAGCCGGGGGCCACGCCGGTGCCGCTGGATGAAGTGGAACCGGCCGAAGCGCTGTTCAAGCGCTTCGACACCGCCGCCATTTCGCTGGGTGCATTGTCGCCGGAAGCGCATGAGGCGTTGGCGATTGCGATGAACCGCCTCGGTGGCCGTTCCAACTCCGGCGAAGGCGGCGAGGACCCGGTGCGCTACGGCACCGAGAAGCGTTCCAAGATCAAGCAGGTGGCCTCGGGCCGCTTCGGCGTCACCGCCGAGTACCTGGTCAACGCCGAAGTGCTGCAGATCAAGGTCGCCCAGGGCGCCAAGCCCGGCGAAGGCGGCCAGCTGCCCGGCCACAAGGTCAACGAACTGATCGCGCGGCTGCGGTACGCCAAGCCGGGCATCGGCCTGATCTCGCCGCCGCCGCACCACGACATCTATTCCATCGAGGACCTGGCGCAGCTGATCTATGACCTCAAGCAGGTCAACCCGGATGCGCTGGTATCGGTGAAGCTGGTCAGCCATGCCGGCGTTGGCACGATTGCCGCCGGCGTGGTCAAGGCCGGCGCCGACCTGATCACCGTGTCCGGCCATGATGGCGGCACCGGTGCCTCGCCGATCAGCTCGATCCGCTATGCCGGCGTGCCGTGGGAACTGGGCCTGGCCGAGTCGCACCAGGCATTGATCGGCAACGACCTGCGCGGGCGCACCATCCTGCAGACCGATGGCGGCCTGAAGACCGGCCTGGACGTGATCAAGGCCGCGCTGCTCGGTGCCGACAGCTTCGGTTTCGGCACCGGCCCGATGATCGTGCTGGGCTGCAAGTACCTGCGCATTTGCCACCTCAACAACTGCGCCACCGGCGTGGCCACGCAGGACGAGCGCCTGCGCGAGGGTTACTTCACCGGCCTGCCCGAGCGCGTGGAGAACTTCTTCCGGCTGCTGGCCGAGGAAGTGCGCGAGTGGCTGGCGCTGCTGGGCGCGCGTTCGCTGGATGAGATCGTCGGCCGCACCGACCTGCTGGAGCAGTTGGAAGTCTCGCCGCGCGAAGGCGTCAAGGTCGACCTGTCGCGCCTGCTCGCACCAGCGCAGTACCAGGGGTCGCATTGCGCCGCACAGCGCCTGTACCAGTCACCGGACAGCCTGGCCACGCAGATGGACGACCTGCTGGCCGATGCCATCGCGCACAAGCGCGGCGGCGAGCATCGCTTCCTGATCCACAACACCGACCGCTCGGTGGGCACGCGTCTGGCCGGCGCCATCGCCCGCGCGCACGGCAACCACGGCATGGCCGAGGCACCGCTGAACCTACGCTTCCGCGGCACCGCCGGGCAGAGCCTGGGGGCGTTCAACGTCGATGGCCTGAACCTGGAAGTGGAAGGCGAGGCCAACGACTACGTCGGCAAGGGCATGGCCGGCGGTCGGCTGGTGGTACGCCCGCCGCGCGGTGCGCGCTTCGAGGCTCGCAACACGGCGATCATCGGCAACACCTGCCTGTACGGCGCCACCGGCGGCGAGTTGTTTGCCGCCGGCCGCGCCGGCGAGCGCTTCGGTGTGCGCAACTCCGGCGCGCTGGCGGTGATCGAAGGCGCCGGCGACCACTGCTGCGAGTACATGACCGACGGCATCGTCGCGGTGCTCGGCAAGGTCGGCCTGAACTTCGGTGCCGGCTTCACCGGTGGCCTGGCCTACGTGCTGGATATCGACCGCGATTTCGTGGACCGCTACAACCACGAGCTGATCGACATCCACCGCATCTCGGCCGAGGGCTTCGAAAGCTACCGCCAGCACCTGCACACCTTGATCGGCCGTCATCGCGAGATGACCGGCAGCATCTGGGCGCAGCAGATCCTGGATGAGTTCCGCGACTACGTCGGCAAGTTCTGGCTGGTGAAGCCCAAGGCGGCCAGCATCGAATCGCTGGCTGCCGCGCTGCGCAACGCTGCATGACGCCAGAAGCCCCTCTCCCGCTAGCGGGAGAGGGGTTGGGGTGAGGGCGCTTCGAAAGCAGAGCCCCTCATCCGCCCCTTTCGGGGCACCTCGCTCCGCGCCCCTGCCCAGCGCAGCGCGCTGGGCGTTCGGTCTTGTACGAGCCAGTGGCTCGTAGGCAACAAGCCCTCACCCCGCATGCGGGAGAAGGGCTCCTTCCCAGACATCACGAGTTCCCCACCATGAGCCGCAAGCAAGCCTTCCAGTTCCTCGACCTCCCCCGCACCATGCCGCAGCGCATCCCGGTGGAACTGCGCACGTCCGGCGATTGGGGCGAGTTGTACGGCAAGTTCGACAAGGCCGACGCGCAGTACCAGGCCGGCCGTTGCCTGGACTGTGGCAACCCGTACTGCAGCTGGAAGTGCCCGGTGCACAACGCCATCCCGCAGTGGCTGCAGCTGGTGCAGGAAGACCGCATCCACGAAGCCGCGACACTGTGCCACTCGACCAATCCGCTGCCCGAAGTCTGCGGCCGCGTCTGCCCGCAGGACCGCCTGTGCGAAGGCAGCTGCACGCTGGAGGAGTTCGGTGCGGTCACCATCGGCGCGGTGGAGAAGTACATCGTCGATACCGCACTGGCCACCGGCTGGAAGCCGGACCTGCACGCGGTGCAGTCCACCGGCAAGCGCGTGGCCATCGTCGGCGCCGGCCCGGCCGGACTGGCCTGTGCCGACCGCCTGGCGCGTGCCGGCATCCAGGCGGTGGTGTTCGACCGCTATGAGCAGATCGGCGGCCTGCTGCAGTTCGGCATCCCCAGCTTCAAGCTCGACAAGAGCGTGATCGGCCGCCGCCGCGAGATCCTCGAAGGCATGGGCGTGGAATTCCGGCTGGGCGTGGAAATCGGCCGCGACATCACCGTCGATCAACTGCAGGCCGACTATGACGCGGTGTTCCTCGGCACCGGTGCGTACCGCTACACCGACGGCGGGCTGATCGGCCAGGACCTGAAGAACGTGCTGCCGGCGTTGCCGTTCCTGGTGCAGAACAGCCGCATCGTCGGCGGCAACGATCCGCATGGCCGACCGATTGCCGGCTGGGAGGACCAGATCGCCCTGCCCGACCTCAACGGCAAGCGCGTGGTGGTGCTCGGCGGTGGCGACACCGGCATGGACTGCGTGCGCAGCGCGATCCGCCTGGGCGCGGCGCGCGTCACCTGTGCCTACCGCCGCGACGAGGCCAACATGCCGGGCTCGGCGCGCGAAGTGGCCAACGCCCGCGAGGAAGGCGTGCGCTTCCTGTTCAACCGCCAGCCGCTGGCGATCGAGGCCGGTGCCGACGACGAAGTGATCGGCGTGACCGTGGTCGAGACGCAACTGGGCGCGCCCGATGCCAATGGCCGCCGCAACGCCGAGCCGATCGAGGGCAGTGAATCGCTGCTGGAGGCGGACGTGGTGATCATTGCGTTCGGCTTCTCGCCGACCTTGCCCGAGTGGCTGGGTTCGCAGGGCGTGGAAGCCACCGGCAATGGCCGCATCATCGCCGGAGGTGCCGGCCGCCTGCCCTACCAGACCCACAACCCCAAGCTGTTCGCCGGCGGCGATGCGGTACGCGGTGCGGACCTGGTGGTGACCGCGGTGGCCGAAGGCCGCGACGCCGCCGAAAGCATCGTCACGCTGCTGCAGGCCTGAGCCGCTTTGCGGTAACGGAGCACGCCGTACACTAGCGGCGTCTCCCTTCCGGATGTTTCCCGTCATGCGTATCGGCCTGGCCGCCAACCGACTGCACCATGAAAGCACCGACGCGGCGCTGTTCCGTTGGCTGCGTGCCTGCGAGGGCGGCATCCGCGAACTGGGCCTGGAACTGCATGCGGTGGGCCGCACCCATGACGCCATCGTCGGCGCCGGCCCGCTGGCCGACTACCCTGCCCTGCACCGCTACCCGTATGGCCGCGAGGGCGGGTTGATGAAGCTGGTCGCCGAAGTCGTTGGCATGGGCTCGCCGGAGCGCACGCTCGATGGCGCGATCTACTTCATTGATCCGGTGGACCCGTCCTCGATCTTTCCCGAGGCCATCGCGCTCAAGCGCCAGTGCGTGATCCACGGCAAGCCCTTCATCTCGACGGTGGCCACCGCGCGTGACTGGATCGAGATGGAGCGCATCCACGCCGGTCTGGCGCCGGACCCCGGTGCGGACGACCTCAATGACTTCGGCAACCAGTGCCTGGCGTTGATCGCGCACGACGCGCGCAAGCCGCAGATGCTGGCCTTCGCCGCCGAGCACTTCGACGTGCTCTCGCAGTTCGCCGAACGCGTGGGTACCGGCACCACTGGCCAGCGCTTGAACGAGATGGCGTGGAGCCGCGGCTGGCCGCGCGAGAAGGAATGGGTGCAGCGTTTCCAGAGCGGTCCGCTCGGCGGCGATGCACAGATCGCCGACCGCGTGCTGGAGCACCGCTGCCAACGCGCGATCTTCTTCGAGGACCCGCACGTGGCGCGCCAGCATGAGGCCGACATCCAGTTGCTGGAGCGTGCGGTGACCACCGTGACCGATGAAGCGGTGTGCATCACCGCGCCGAACATCGCCGCGCGTTGGGCGCAGGCCGCGGTGCTGCGTCGCTGGCGGGGGTGAGCGTCCCGACGGGCCGGGTTTCTCGCTGAAGCCCCTTCAAGCGCCCCCTCCCCAGCCCTCCCCTTGCCTGCGGCAAAGGGAGGGGCGGTTCTGCTTAGTGCTGTCAGTTCGCGATGAAGCCTGCTCTTGCCCCCTCCCTTTGCCATCGGCAAGGGGAGGGCTGGGGAGGGGTGCTCTTCGCGATTCTCCTCAGTTCAGCAGCAAACTGTTGTTACGCAGCGTCACTTCGCTACCCTGCCCGTCCTGCATCACCCGCACCCGCGCGCCGCTACGGTTGAAACCGGCCGGCAACGGCAACGCCACCTCCACGGTGCGCGGCACCAGGTCCCGCGGTGCCTCCAAGGCCGGAATCGCCACCCGTGCCACTTCACGCCCGCGCGCATCCTCGAGCAGCGCATGCCCGGCACGCGTGGCCACGTGGCCCAGGCTGTGCACGGTCAACAGCACGCGCTCGCCTTCCACGCGCAGGTCGCCGCGGCCGATGCCCAGGTCCGCACGCGTCTCCACCGGTTCGCCCGGCGTGACCAGGGTGAATTCGAACACCTGGGTCTGCTTCGGCAGGAAGCGCAGGCCAGTGCCGACGCTCTTCTCCAGCAGCACCTCGCGCACCTGTGCGGTGCCATCGATGACACCGTCTCCATCACGATCCACGCCACTGCGGACCCGCCAGGTGCCCGGCGCGATGTTCCAACCGGTCAACGTCGCATCCTGCGGCGTGGCGCTCACGTTGTAGGCAATCACCTTGAACGCCTCACGCGACGGCGCATGCACCGCCAGCGCCACCTGCTCCGCGCCGTCGGGCTGCGCGAACGACCAGCTCAGGGTGTGGCCCGGCCAGCTCTGGTTGCGCTTGAGCGCAATGCCGCCCAGGCGCACGCGCTGCAGGAACTCGCTGGGTGCTTCCACGCGATCACTCCACCAGTGGCCTTCGGTGTTCATGTACTCGCGCTGCGCCTTGGCCTGGATGCCATCGGCGTGCAGTTGCTGCAGGTACTTCATGTCGCCGGTCAGCTGCCAGGCGCTGATGTTGGCAAAGCCGCCGGCCCCCTTGTCGGCCTCGGCCAGCAGTTGCTTGCCCCAGTCCTGCTGGCGGCCGAGCACGTCGATGTAGTTCTCGCCGAGGTTGGACAGCACGCCCGGGCCGCCACGCGCCACGCGGTAGTCCAGCCCCTTGAGGTAGCGGTCATCGCCGCTCCAGCGCCAGGCCGCCCAGAACAGGTGCATGACATCGCCACTGCCCGAGCCCTGGTTCAACTCGCCGCCGCGGGTCTTGCCGGTCGCCCAGTGGATTTCGTTGGGCAAGGCCCAGCGTCCCTTGTCGTCGGTGTAGGCATGGGCCAGGTAGCTGTCGGCCAGGCCGGTGACCAGCTTGCGACCGGTCGGGTCGGCGTTGTACTCGCCGACCAGGAACGCCGGGTGCAGCGCCGGGAACGAGTACGGCTTCTGCCACTGCCAGTTCGGCTCGCGGTAGACCTTGTTGCCGCCGTACCAGTTGCTGGAGAACAGCAGGTGGCCCTGCGGATTGGGCAGGATGATGCGTTCATCGAAGGCCTTCACCGTCTCCATCAGGCGCTCGACGGTGAGCGGGTCGCCCCAGTTGAGGTACAGCATCGCGCTGTTGGTGTTGATGCCCTCCTCGTAGGCATGCAACTCGTCGGTCTCGATCGTGCTCAGGCCATGGGAGAACATGCCGTTGCGGTACACCGCGTCGGACAACGCGGTCAGCGAGGCGTTGAGCTTGTCCGGCTGCACGCCCATCAGGGCCAGCCCTGGCCACTGCTGGGTCAGGTCGGAATCGTCGGAGATGCCACCGCCGAAATCGCCGTACGCCACCTGCCGTTCGTCGATCCACCAGTCAACGAAGCGGCGCACGTGCTTGAGGTCCTCGAGCTGGTTGAACGCCCACGCCGGCACGTCCTTCGGCGCTTGCGGCGCGGTGAACGGTGGCCTGCCCTGGCTGTTGTAGCTGATGTAGTTCCAGTACAAGCGGCCGAGCGCGTGGTCCGGGTCCACCCGCAGCAGGTCACTGAGGTCGGCGTAGACGCGCGCGTACAGGCGCTGTCGCTTGGAGGTGGTGTGCTCCTCGACCAGGAAGCCCCAGTTGTCGCGCGCCTGGTTGAAGCGGTCGGCGACGTGCTCCTTGATCGCCTCCTTGCGGTCCTTGAAGACCAGGCGCACTTCGGCCCCGTCCAGCGAGGTGGCGTTGAAGCCCGGTGCGGCCGAGGCGATCGACAGCCACAGGCTGTCGGCGGTCAGGATGCGGTCGCGCAGGTCCAGCCACAGCGTGCGTACCTGGCCCGGCTTCACCGACACCGAGACGTCGATCATGTCGCGCGCCGGCCAGATCGGGTCCTTGATGCGGATGTTGAGCGGGATGACCTTCCCGTCCGGGCCATCATGCGTGGCCGGCAGGTCGAGTGCGGGGATGTCGATGGCCACGCCATCCAGGCCGTCGTGCATGTTCTCCCAGCTGTAGGCCCAGCTGCGGATCAGCGGCTGCGCCGCCGGCGCATCGCCCACCCCGGAGGGGATCAGCACGTGCACGATCGGTGCCGGCGCGGATGGCAACGTGTCCGCGCCACGCTTGCGCGCGCCCGCCCCTTTGGGCAGCGCCATCACCGTGCTGCGCTCATCGGCGGCGAAGCGGCCGTCGATGTAGTCGCGCAGGGGGGCGATGTTGGTGTAGTCCGGCAGCACGCTGCTGTCGATCAGGTAGCGCTGCTTGACCGTTCCTTCCGGCTCGGCTGCGTCACTGACGTGGTAGCCCCAGAGTTCCTGGATCGGCGTCTCCTGCTCCACGTTGCTGAAGTGCAGCACCCCGCCGCGCTGCTCGGTGAAGCCGTCCACGCTGCGCACCACGCCCCTGGGGCGGGTGAACAGGGTGCCTGCGGTGCCGGCCAGCGTGCCGAACGCCGCGCCGCGGATCTCCACGCGGTTGATGCGTTCGCCGTCGGGCACGGTCAGGTCCAGCCGCTGCCCGCCTTCGACGTAGGTGTTCCAGTCCGGCAGCTGGAAGTAGTCATTGCGCCCGGGCAGGCGCGAGCGGTTGTAGACGCCGGGCCAGGTCGTCTCGGCGATGCCGTCGGTGCCCTTCCACATCCACTGCTGCTTGTCCTTGACGTCGGCGAACTCGATCTTGCGGACCGTGGTCACCGGCGTGGACAGCAACGGCGGCGGCGCGCCATCCCAGCCGTGGCGGTGCCACCACGCGCGTTGCGAACCGGTCCCCTCCCCGGCGATGCGCGGCTCGGCATTGCGCGCCAATGCAGCGACGGCAGTGGCATCGAGCAGGCGGTCGTAGACGCGGATCTCGTCGACGTCGCTGCCGCGCAGGAAGTTGTAGCGACTCTGTACCTGGTAGGGCGCCATCACCCGCCCGGCCAGGCCGAACTGGTCCAGCGCCGCGTCATAGTCACCGGTGGTTTCGGCGCGCGCCACTTCGCGGCCATCCACGAACAGCCGCACGCCGTGGTCCTCGTCCCAGCCGAAGGCAATGTGCTGCCACTGCTCGGGACGGGGGATGTGGTCGAGCTTGAACGAGACGCGGGTACGCGCCAGGTTGGCGTCGGTGACGAAGGCGTCGAAGCCCTGCCCGTTCCAGTCGATGCGCAGCCAGGCCATGTCCCAGCTGCTGTGGTCGGCGTAGCCGACGCGGAAGATCACGAACGGCGCCTCACCCACCGCGTAGCGTGCGCGCCAGAAGAACGACAGGGTGCCGCGCGCGGCCTGGATGTTGCCCGGCGCGTTCCAGGACAGCACGCCGTCGTCCTGCCATTGGATGGCGCGTCCGTGCGCGCCGTCATCGACCAGGCTCACCTTGTCCTGGAAGTTCGGTACCGGGTCGCCCTGGGCGCTGTCGGCGACGAAACCGTTGTCGGCCGATACGCGGAACAGCATGCCCGGCGAAGAAGCCCGCGCTGCCGCCGGGAGAGCAGCCAGCAGCGCGGAAGCCAGAAGCAACGGGGGCAGTGCGGAAACAATGGAGCGTGGGGACATCGGGCGTCTCTTGGAAGCATGCAGCGGCGGAACGGTTCCGCATGCGAGGGGCCAAGTTAGCGACGCCAACGCGTCTTCACATCCTGCGTCGCACCATCATTGCCCCGCCCCGGCCTTGCACCGGGGCGGGTTTGCAGCATCAGAACTTGTAGCGCAGGCCCAGCGTGTACTGGCGCCCGGTCTCGCTGTATTCCAGCGGCAGCGACACCGACGGGTTGGACACCCACGACTCCTGTGCTTCGTTGGTCAGGTTGGCGCCTTCCAGGCTGATCTCCAGCTGGTCGCTGATGCGGTAGCGGATCGAGGCATCGAGGAAGGTGGTGCCGCTCTGGCCGTGCACGCCCTGCGCGTCGCTGTTGAAGCCGGCCTCGGTACCCGGTACCTGGATCAGGTAGTCGTCACGGTTGGTGGCCGAGACACGCCCGGACCAGCGCTCGCCTTCGTAGAACAGCGTGGCATTCCACGCGTTCTTCGACAGTCCGGTGAGGTCGGTCTTCTGCGCCGCGGCGCCGGAGCTGGTCAGGTACTGGATCTTGGATTCGACGTAGGTGTAGTTGAGCTGCATGCCCAGGTTCGACCACTTGCCCGGCAGGAAGGTGAACGGCTGGGTGTAGTTGAACTCCACGCCGGTCAGGTCACCGCCCGGGGTGTTGATCGGCACGGTGAACACGAACTCGTCGGTGACGCTGGCGGTGGTGCCATCGAGCAGGTTGGCCGGCAGGCCGCTCTGCGAATAGATGCGGCTTTCGCGGGTGTTCTGGATGAAGCTCTCGATGTCCTTGTAGAACACCGCCACGCCCAGCATCGCACCGGCGTTGAAGTACCACTCGAAGCCCAGGTCGGCGGTCTTGGCACGGATCGGGTCGAGCATCGGGTTACCGCCGCTCACCGTGCGGGCACTGCCGCTGACATTGACCGTCACGCCGGGGGTCAGGCTGCCCAGGCCCGGACGCGACATCACCTTGGCCGCGCCGAAGCGGACCAGGAAGTCCGGGGTGATCTCGGCCACCAGGTTCAGCGACGGCAGGAAATCGTTGTACTCGCGGCCAACCGTGGTGCTGATCGGCGTGCCGCTCGCGGTGGCCACGCCGGTGGAGCTCTGCTTGGTCTTCACGTAACGGGCACCGATGTTGCCCGATACCGGCACCGAGCCGATGTCGAAGCCGAACGTGCCCATCAACCAGGCGCCGCGGTCCTGCTCGGTGACGCTGCGCATGCTGGCCGCGTAATCGACCAGGGCGTAGTCGCCGGTGCCGTTGAGGATGCCGTAGGCATTGACGATGGCGTCGAAGTTGGGGACCACCCACTTGCCCGGCGAGCCGCTCATGCCCTGCAGGCTGGCCTGCTCGGTCATGTCCGCCGGCACGATCTTGCTGCCGTTGAAGGTCGGCACGTTGGTCTCGGTGCCGGCACGGCGGCGTTCGATCGAATCGAAGCGGAAATTCTTGGCCTGGATGCCGCCTTCCAGCGTGAACGACGGCGCGATGGCCCAGGAGAATTCCAGCTGGCCGTTGTCGAAGTCGTTGGAAACGTAGTTCTGGCGCAGGCGCACGGTGGACAGCGTCCAGCCGTTCGGGTCGGTCGGATCGATGCCGTAGTTGAACACCGGCTTGTTGGCGTTGCCACGGTAGTCGTAGCTGTAGCCCTGGACGTTGAGCTTGTCCATCATGATCGTGGCCTGGATCGGGTTCTCGTGCTTGGAACGCGAGGTGCCGACCTTGCCGGTGATCGTGAAGTTGTCGCTCAGGCGGTGCTCGCCGTCGAGGCTGACCTGGTAGAACTCGGTGCTCCACTCGTCGTGGCGGTTCTCGGCGCGGATGTCGACGTTGTCCATCTGCGCGTAGACCAGCGCGCCGTTGCGCACTTCGCCGTCGTTGACCAGGATTTCCTTCTTGCCATCGGCACTGGACTTGCTCAGGCCATTGGCTTCGATGTACTTCTCGTCGCGCTTGGCGTCGATCTTGGAGTACAGCGCATCCAGGCTGAAGGTGGTGCGGTCGGACGGCTTGAACTGCAGCGCGCCGGTCACGCCCAGGCGCTTCTGGTCATGCTCCATCAGCGTGTAGCGCGGGAAGCGCGGCGAGTATACGTCCGAGCGCAGCGCATCCTTGAAGGTCGAGGCCGGGTTGAAGCCACCATTGGTGGTGCCACCGGCCCAACGCACGGTGCCGGTGCCCTCTTCCACCGTCTCGCGCTCGGAGTACGCCACCGACAGCAGCGCACCGAACTTGCCGTCGGCCCAGCTGTTGGCGATCAGCCCGGCGAAGCGCGGCATTGCCGACTGCGAGGCATCGTTGTAGCCGGCCTGCACGTTGCCGACGATGGTCAGGCCGTCATAGTCGAACGGACGCGCGGTGCGCAGGTCCACGGTGGCGCCCAGCGAGCCCTCTTCCACGTCGGCCGAGGCGGTCTTGCGCGCGATCAGCTGCGAGAACAGGTCCGAGGCGAACACGTTGAAGTCGAAGCCGCGGCCGCGGTTGGTGCCGCCCTGGCCATCGCTGCTGCCGACCGTGCTCAGCGCTTCCAGGCCGTTGATGCGCACGCGGGTGAAGTCCGGGCCCAGGCCGCGCACCGAGATGTTGCGGCCTTCGCCGCCGTCACGGGTGATCACCACGCCGGGGATGCGCTGCAGCGATTCGGCCAGGTTGCTGTCCGGGAACTTGCCGATGTCCTCGGCGACGATGGCATCGACCATGCCGGTTTCGCCGCGCTTGATGTCCAGGGCCTTCTCGACGCTGGCGCGGTAGCCGGTGACGGTCACCGCATCCAGTTCGGTCGCCGCGGTACCCGCGTCCTGGGCGGCGGCGGTGCCGGCCTGCAGGGCCAGGCCGATGCCCAGCGCGAGCAAGGTAACCGGTGTCTTTTTTGATGCGTTACGTGGATCCATGTGCTTCCCCTCTCCAAGGTCTACATGCGAATCGGCTGATCGTTATGTACTGCTGAGCGCGGATGACACCGCTAGTCAAAACGGAAAGTAGCAGCTGCGTGAAGGTGGGGCATCTTGCACTGCAACAGGCCGCAAGACCCTTGCAATACCTTGTCCCAAGGACATTCCCGCCCATTGCGGCGACGGGACAGGAGGACAGAAACGGTGAAATGACACCGATAGTCAATTTCCCGTGCCATGATGCGCGCCGGTTCGACGATGAGCAGGAGTCCCGATGAATTCCCCCCGCGTTGTCTGTTTCGGTGAGCTGCTGCTGCGGCTGGGCGCCCCCGGCCACCAGCTGCTGCTGCAAAGCCCTTCCCTGGATGTGCACTGCGGTGGCGCCGAAGCCAATGTCGGCGTGTCGCTGGCCCACTTCGGCCATGACGTGGCCATGGTCAGCGTGGTCGCCGACAACCCGCTCGGTGCGGCGGTCACCGGTGAGCTGCGCCGCCACGGCGTGGACACCGGCCGGGTGCGCCGCGCCGAAGGCCGCATGGGCCTGTACTTCCTGACCACCGGTGCCGGCCACCGTCCCAGTGAAGTGGTGTACGACCGCGCCGATTCGGCCTTCGCCAGCGCGCGCGCCGACAGCTACGACTGGCCGGCGCTGCTGCAGGGCGCGCAGTGGCTGCACCTGTCCGGGGTGAGCCCGGCACTGGGGCCGGAGGCGGCGCAGGCCACGCTGGACGCCGCGCGCGCGGCCTGCGCACTGGGCATCAAGGTCTCCTTCGACGGCAACTTCCGGCCCAAGCTGTGGGAACGTTGGGGCGGGGACGCCAAGGCGATCCTGCGCGACCTGTTCGACTGCGCACACATCGTGTTCGCCGACTACCGTGACATCGGCGTGGTGCTGGGCGGCGAGTTCGCGCAGGCCGATGCGCAGGCGCGCGTGGACGCGGCCGCGGGGATGGCCTTCGCCGCCTTCCCGCGCCTGCAGTACATGGCCTGCACGCAGCGCACCGCGCACAGCGTGGGCCACCATTCGATCGGCGCGATGCTGCTCGGCCGCGATGGCACGCGCACGGTCGCACCGGTCCAGGAGCTGACCGATATCATTGACCGCATCGGCGGTGGCGACGCGTTCGCTGCCGGCGTGCTGCACGGGTTGATCGAGGGCCTGGACGCCGACACCACCCTTCGCTTCGGCCTGGCGGCCGGTTGCCTGAAGCACTCGATCCCCGGTGATTTCAACCCGGTCGGCGTGGCCGACGTGATGGCCCTGATGGGCGAAGGAAAATTCGATGTCCGGCGCTGATCCGCGCGTACGCGCAGTGCTCAAACTGGCCCCGGTGATCCCGGTGTTCACCCCCGAGGACGTGGACGATGCGGTGCAGGTGACACATGCCTTGTTCCGTGGCGGGCTGCCGGTGATCGAGGTGACACTGCGCACGTCCATCGCGCTGGACGCGATCAAGGCGATGGTCGAGGCGGTGCCCGATGCGGTGGTGGGCGCCGGCACGGTGCTGACCGCGGCGCAGATGGAACAGGTCAAGGCGGTTGGCGGGCGCTTCGCGGTATCGCCGGGCGCCACCGACCGGCTGTATGCCGCCGCGCGCGACACCGACCTGCCGTTGCTGCCGGGCGTGGCCACCTCCTCGGAACTGATGCGCGGGCTGGAGCAGGGCCTGGATACGTTCAAGTTCTTCCCGGCGGTGCAGGCCGGTGGTGCGGCCATGCTCTCGGCCTGGAACGGCCCGTTCGGCGACGTGCGCTTCTGCCCGACCGGCGGCATCAGCGCGCAGACCGCCGCGCAGTTCCTGCACCTGCCCAACGTGTTGTGCGTGGGCGGCAGCTGGCTGACCACCCGCGAGCTGTTGCAGGCACGTGATTGGGCCGGCATCGAGCAGTTGGCGCGACAGGCGTCGGTGTTGCCGGGTTGATGGAATGACGGGGCAGGGCGCTTACCCCTCCCCAACCCTCCCCTTGGCTGCGCCAAAGGGAGGGGGCGGTCATGCGAGGTCTTTCAGATAGCAGCGATTGACGCTTTTGCTCCCTCCCTTTGGCGCAGCCAAGGGGAGGGTTGGGGAGGGGTCTGGCTCCTAAAGCTTCAACCGCCGATACAACGTACTGCGATTCACCCCCAGCCGCTTCGCCGCCTGGCTGACATTGCCATTGCACGCCGCCAGCGCCTGGCGCATCACCTCCAGCGTCATCTCCTGCAGGCTGCCATCGCCGGCCGGGACGACGGCAGGCGGGTACGCCACAAGCAGATATTCCGGCAAGCCCTCCGCCGCGATCACCGCGGTCGGCTCGCTCAACGCCACCAGCGTGCGCAGGCAGGCCACCAGCTGCCGCAGGTTGCCCGGCCAGGGGTAGGCCGCCAGCTTCTGCAGGGCCTGGTCCGACAACGTGCGCTGTTGCGCCAACGGCGCCCATAGCGCCTGCACCAGCGCGGTACGGTCCGCTTCCTCGCGCAACGCCGGCAAGCGCATCACGTGGTCGGCGATGCGGTAGTACAGGTCCGAACGGAAACGACCTTCATCCATCGCCTGCTGCAGATCGCAATGCGTTGCGCAGACCAGCATGAAATCCAGCTTGACCGGCTTGCCGCCCCCCAGCGGTGACAGTTCGCGGTCCTGCAGCACCCGCAGCAGGCGTGGCTGCAGGGCCAGCGGCATGTCACCGATCTCGTCCAGGAACAACACGCCGCCCTGTGCCTGGCGCAACAGGCCCGGGCTGCCCTGGCGACGCGCGCCGGTGAAGGCGCCTTCCTCGTAGCCGAACAGCTCGGCCTCGATCAATCCTTCCGGCAGCGCCGCGCAGTTCACCGCGACGAACGGCTTGCCGGCACGGCTGCCACGCGCATGCAGCGCGCGCGCCGCAACCTCCTTGCCGGTGCCGGTCTCGCCTTGCAGCAACACCGGCAGACCGGCCTCCAGCACGCGGCCGGCGCGCGCCAGCTGCAGTTCCTGCGCCGCACTGAATACCGTGCCGGCCGCCGGCAAGGGCAGGGCGGGGCGCGCCTGCGGCACCGGCACGGATACCACCTGCGCACGCGCCACGCGCGCCGCCGACGCCTCCAGTTGGCCGTGCAGGATGCGGCCACTACGGTCCTGCAGCATGCCGTCATCGCGCATGCGCGACAGCGGTGCATCGAACAATGCCTCATACGAGGCGCGGCCGATGTCACCACGCTCCAGCCCGAACAGGCGCAAGCCCACGCCGTTGGCCGCCACCAACCGTCCATTGCGGAAACCGAGCACCCCTTCACCGGCGGTCCCCAGCAGCGCGCGGTCGTGGTGCAGGCGCAGCAGCTCGCAGCTGTCCATGCCGTTCTCGAAGAAGCGGTGCTCGATGCGATTGGCCGCCAACCGCGCCAGGCCCAGCGCATGCATCTGCTGCACGCTGGCCGGTCCGGTGAAATCCAGCACGCCGACCAGTTGCCCATGCGGGTCATGGATGGGCGTGGCCGCGCAGCTGAGGATGCCGTGCGGCGCGAAGAAGTGCTCGCCGCCGCGCACCTCGATGGCCCGTCCTTCGACGATGGCGGTGCCGATGGCATTGGTGCCCACCGCCGCTTCGCTCCAGCACACGCCGGGCATCAACGCGACGCGGCCGGCCCTGTCCAGGAAGCCGGCATTGCCCTCGGCATTGAGGATCCAACCGGATTCGTCGGTGAGCAGCACGATGCTGTCGGTGCTGGCGGCATGCGCGGCCAGGCCATCGAGCTCGGCCCGCGCCAGGTGCCACAGGCGCTCGTGGCGCTCGCGCAGTTCACGCAGGTTGGCACCGGGCAGCGGTTCCAGCTGCGGCTGCGCATCGACCGCCAGGCCGCTGCGCTGGCAACGTCGCCACGATTGCAGGATGGCATCGGGCACGGTGCCGACGGGCAGGGTGCCCCGCTCGAAGAACGAACGCCGGGCGTTGCCCACGCGGTGTTGCGGTAGCTGTGCCATGGAAACTCCTGTGTCGCAGATTGCGACAGGTGTCCGTTTGCCTGTTCCGATTAACAGCACAGTGCCGTGGCCACTGCAACGTCCGCGGCTGATGCGGCGCAACACCGGCCGCCCCGCGGCGCCGTCCCGGCGGCATTTGCCGCGTGCGGCAACGCAGCACGGCGAAGTTGGCACTGCTCTTGCGCCTTGCAGGGACCACCGCCGCGCGCGGTCCATCCCATTGCTGATCCCGGAGATGCACGCATGAACGCAGTCCTGTCCACCAAGCCCATGGCCACCGACCCGCAGTCGCTGTTCAAGCCCCGCTATGGCAACTACATCGGCGGCCAATGGGTGGCGCCGCGCAGCGGCCAGTACTTCGACAACATCACCCCGGTCACCGGCAAGGTGTTCACCCAGGTGGCGCGCTCCAACGCCGAGGACATCGAACTGGCACTGGACGCCGCGCATGCCGCCAAGGACGCCTGGGGCAAGACCTCCAGCACCGAGCGCGCCAACCTGCTCAACCGCATCGCCGACCGCATCGAGCAGAACCTGGAGCTGATCGCCCACGCCGAGACCTGGGACAACGGCAAGCCGATCCGTGAAACGCTCAACGCCGACGTGCCGCTGATGGCCGACCACTTCCGCTACTTCGCCGGTGCCCTGCGCGCGCAGGAAGGCAGCCTGTCGCAGCTGGACGAGGACACCGTGGCCTACCACTTCCACGAGCCGCTCGGCGTGGTCGGGCAGATCATCCCGTGGAACTTCCCGCTGTTGATGGCGGCATGGAAGCTGGCCCCGGCGCTGGCCGCCGGCAACTGCGTGGTGCTCAAGCCGGCCGAACAGACCCCAGCCTCGATCCTGGTGCTGATGGAAGTGATCGGCGACCTGCTGCCGCCGGGCGTGCTCAACATCGTCAACGGCTTCGGCCTGGAGGCCGGCAAGCCGCTGGCCAGCAGCCCGCGCATCGCCAAGATCGCCTTCACCGGCGAAACCGGCACCGGCCGGCTGATCATGCAGTACGCCAGCCAGAACCTGATCCCGGTGACGCTGGAGCTGGGCGGCAAGTCGCCCAACATCTTCTTCGCCGACGTGATGGCCGAGGACGATGATTTCCTGGACAAGGCGGTGGAAGGCTTCGTGATGTTCGCCTTCAACCAGGGCGAGGTGTGCACCTGCCCGTCGCGTGCGCTGATCCAGGAGTCGATCTACGAGGCGTTCATGGAGCGCGCCTTGGCGCGCGTGGCGGCGATCGTCCAGGGCAACCCGCTGGACCCCAACACCATGGTCGGCGCGCAGGCCTCGAAGGAGCAGCTGGACAAGATCCTGTCCTACATCGAGATCGGCAAGGCCGAGGGCGCGCAGGTGCTGATCGGCGGCGAGCGCAACACGCTGCACGGCGACCTGGAAGACGGCTTCTACGTCAGGCCGACCGTATTCAAGGGCCGCAACGACATGCGCATCTTCCAGGAGGAGATCTTCGGGCCGGTGGTCTCGGTGACCACCTTCAGGACCGAGGAAGAAGCCCTGCAGATCGCCAACGACACCGCCTACGGCCTGGGTGCCGGGCTGTGGAGCCGCGACGCCTCGCGCCTGTACCGGATGGGCCGCGCCATCCAGGCCGGGCGGGTGTGGACCAACTGCTACCACGCCTATCCGGCGCATGCCGCGTTCGGAGGCTACAAGCAGTCGGGCATCGGCCGCGAGAACCACAAGATGATGCTCGACCACTATCAGCAGACCAAGAACCTGCTGGTCAGCTATTCACCGAAGAAGCTGGGCTTCTTCTGACCCCGCATGCCCGGCACGCCAACGTGCCGGGCGTGATCACGATCAATGCGCCGGACATGGGCCGGCGTCAGAGTAGGGCTATCCCCCAGTAAGGAGATCGACGATGGACAAGACGATGAAAGCTGCGGTGGTTCGTGAATTCGGCAAGCCGCTGACCATCGAGGAAGTACCGGTGCCGCGCCCGGCCGCCGGTGACATCCTGGTCAAGATCGAAGCCTGTGGCGTCTGCCACACCGACCTGCACGCCGCCGAAGGCGACTGGCCGGTCAAGCCCAACCCGCCCTTCATCCCCGGCCATGAAGGCGTTGGCCACGTGGTGGCGGTGGGTGCCGGCGTCACCCACGTGAAGGAAGGCGACCGCGTCGGCGTGCCGTGGCTGTACTCGGCCTGTGGCTACTGCGAGCACTGCCTGGGCGGCTGGGAAACCCTGTGCGAGAGCCAGCAGAACACCGGCTACTCGGTCAACGGTGGCTTCGCCGAGTACGCGCTGGCCAACGCCGGCTATGTCGGCCACCTGCCGGCCAACGTCGGCTTCGTCGAGATCGCCCCGGTGCTGTGCGCGGGTGTCACCGTGTACAAGGGCCTGAAGATGACCGACACCAAGCCCGGCGACTGGGTGGTGATTTCCGGGGTCGGCGGGTTGGGCCACATGGCGGTGCAGTACGCCAAGGCGATGGGCCTGAACGTGGCCGCGGTGGACGTGGACGAGGCCAAGCTGACCCTGGCCAAGCGCCTGGGTGCCACCGTCACCGTCAACGCCCGCACCACCGACCCGGCCGCGTTCCTGAAGAAGGAGATCGGCGGCGCCCACGGTGCGCTGGTCACGGCGGTCTCGCCGAAGGCCTTCGAGCAGGCGCTGGGCATGGTGCGGCGTGGCGGCACGGTATCGCTCAACGGCCTGCCGCCGGGTGATTTCCCGCTCAACATCTTCGGCATGGTGCTCAACGGCGTGACCGTGCGCGGCTCCATCGTCGGCACCCGCCTGGACCTGCAGGAATCGCTGCAGTTCGCCGCCGACGGCAAGGTCGCCGCGACGGTGAGCACCGACACGCTGGAAAACATCAACGACGTGTTCGCGCGCATGCACGCCGGTGCCATCGAAGGCCGCGTGGTGCTGGATTTCAGCGCCTGATGCATTGCCCCCCGCCTGCGCCGAAGGTGCAGGGGAGGGTGGAAGCCATGAACACACCCTCCCTTGGGCGCAGCCCAGGGGAGGGCCGGGGAGGGGTCGCTTTGGGCTTTCTCCCTCAGCCCGCCCGCACGTGCACCGCGGCAGTCGGCATCCGATCCAGCGCCAGCCACGCATCCTCGATCACCCCGCGCACCTTCTCCCAGCCCAGCCGCGATTCACCACGGCTCTGCTCCCAGTGCGCGGCCAGCTCGGCTTCGGTGTCGGCACTGCCGCGCGGCCAATCCGCCGCGTGCGTGACCAGCGCGAAGGCATAGGCCGGTTGCAGGTCACGCCAGCGCAGTGCGCCACGACGGCGACGCGCGTAGTCATCCAGGCTGTACTGCACGAAGTCCTGCGCCACCTCGTCGGCGGCATGCGCGTTGCGCTGCAGTCGCCCGCGCCGGATCACGCTCGGATCAGCCCGGAACAACGTCGGGGCGGGGCGGTGTTCGACACGGTCAGGGCGGTACATGGCACGACCCTCCTCCTGCGGGGCAGCCACAATTACGCCCCTTCCCGTCAGTTCGCCGTGAGCTGCCTGTTAGCGAACAGTGAGAGACGGTCGGTGAATGGGGCAGGGCAGAGCGGGGCCCTGGACGGCTGCCCGCCGCAGGCTCAGGAGCCCCGGTCCCACAACCATTGCAGCCCCAGCGTGACACCGCGGTCCGGTCCCGGCTCGTAGTAGCGCTGGTTGCCGTCGTTGACGATGACCGAGCCGATGTAGCGCTGGTCCAGCACGTTGTCCACGCGCGCGAACACCCGCAGCGGACCGCGCGTGGTCGGCCATTCCCGTGCCGCCTCCAGGTTCAGCAGGGCGTAGCCCGGTGCGCGCGCATCGGCCAGGTCGTTGACCACCATGTCGCTGGCAGCGACCACTTCGGCAGCCCACTGCCATGCCCCCGGCTGCCACTGCCAACGCGCGGACAGCTGCTGGCGCGGCACGCCCGGCAGGCGGCTGCCGGGCGCCACCCGGTTGGTCGGTACCCGGCACGGCGCGGGCAGGCCGGTGCAGGTCAGGTAGCCGTCACGCACGCTGGCCTGCAGCCAGGTCCAGGCCAGCTGCAGGTGCTGGCTTTCGCCGATCGGCTGCTGCCATCCCAGCTCCACGCCTTGGCGACGGGTGGCGCCGATGTTGCGGTAGCTGCTGCGTCCACCGCTGTTGGTCGCCACCGCCAGCTCGTCATCGGTATCGGCGCGGAACAGCGCCAATTCCAGGCGCGCCCCGCTCTGTGCACGCCACTTGGCGCCCAGTTCGTAGTTGCGGCTGGTCGAGGAGGACAGGTCCAGCGCCATCCCCGCACCGCCATCGGCGCGGTAACCCAGCTCATTGAAGGTGGGGCTCTCAAAGCCGCGGCCCGCCGAGGCGTACAGGCGCAGGCCGTCGTTGGCGCGGAACACCAGTCCACCGACCGGCGTGGTCGCCGAATAGTCGCGGCGGCCGCTGTCATCCGGGTTGCCGGCGGTGAGGTAGTGGTCCTGCGAGCGGAACCGCACCTGCGTGTGCCGCGCACCGACCAGCGCCGACCAGCGCGGGCTGAACTGCCACCATGCCTGCGCGAACTGGTCCACGTTCTGCACCTGGTCGCGCTGGTCACGGCGCAACCGGCCCTTGATGCCGTAGGTGGTGCCGATGAAGTTCTCGTAGCCGGTGCGGTGCTGGCGCTGGCGGTCGGCATTGGCGCCGAGCACCAGCTCCAATGGCCGGCCGACAAGCGCGCCATGCCAGGCCCAGCGCGCGTCCACGCCGCCGTAGTTGCCGTCCAGGTCGATCACGCCGCCGGAATGCAGCGGGTTGCCCTGGGTCGCCGGCGGGATCGCCAGGAACTGTTCGACCGCACGCTGCCCGGCATAGCCCATCAGGCGCCAGGTCTGGTGCTCCCGGTCCAGCGTGTAGACCAGCCCGGCCTGGTTCTGCCGCACCGACTTGCGGGTGTCGTACTGGGCGGCGACCGCCGTGGCCTGGCGTGGATCGGCCTGCACCTGCGCGCGGGTCAGGCCCAGCGGGTCCTGCGCATGCGGGGCATCGAAGCCGTTGAGCAGCAGGTCCAGGCGCTGCCCCGGGGCCAGCGCGAACCCCAACCGCGCCGCGAGCGACTCCCGTCGCGCCGCACTGTGGTCACGCCAGCCATCGGTGCGGAAGTGGTTGGCGGCCACGTTGTAATGCATCGCCCCCGTCTTGCCCTTGAGCTGCACGCCGGTGCTGGCGTTGCCATTGCTGCCGGCGCTGCTGCGCAGCCGCCACGGGTCACCGGCCTGGCCATCGGCGCTCCACAGCTGCAGCACGCCACCGGAAGAGTTGCCATGCAACGCCGAGAACGGACCGCGCAGCACCTCGATGCGGTCCGCGCCGAGCAAGCTGAAATGCGACAGTTGGCCTTGCCCATCGGGCATCGTCGCCGGCACCCCATCGACCAGCAGGCGCACGCCGCGCACGCCGAAGGTGGAGCGCGCGCCAAAGCCACGGATCGACAGCTGGGTGTCCTGGGCAAGGTTCTGGCGTTCGCGCGCCGACAGGCCCGGCACGCCACCCAGCGCTTCGCCCACCAGCGCGCCGCGGCCATTGCCAGCGGTGCCCACGTCCACCGTGGTGCTGGAGGCGGGCAATTCGAAGTCATCCACCGCATGCACCTTGGCCGCCTGTACCTGCACGGCACGCAGGGTTTCCGGCGCCGGTTCTGCGGCGTGGACGGGATCGGCAAGAAACAGGCCGGAAACGATCAGGAACGGGGCAGGGGGGCGCATCCGTTCATGATCGCGCAGGCGGTGCCTGCGACGCGTGCATGACTGCCGCTGTAGTTCCAACTGAAATCCTCCGGCCATCGCCGCCCCACCCTGCTACGATGTGGCGGTTCTGGCCGCCGTGCGTGATCCGCGCCGGACACCCCCACTCCCCGCCACTCTGAAACGAGTACCGCCGTGTCCTTCTTTGCAAATGTGGAACAGGTTCCTGGCGACCCGATCCTGGGTCTGACCGAGGCATACAACGCTGACAGCCGCCCGACCAAGGTCAACCTTGGCGTCGGCATCTACTACGACGAGAACGGCCGCATCCCGCTGCTGCGTGCCGTCAAGCAGTACGAGCAGCAGTTGGTGGCCGAGGCCAAACCGCGTGGCTACCTGCCCATCGACGGTCTGCCGGCCTACACCCTGGCCACGCAGAAGCTGGTGTTCGGCGAAGGTTCGGACCTGCTGGCCGCCGGCCGCGTGGCCACCTCGCAGACCATCGGCGGCAGCGGCGCGCTGCGCGTCGGCGCGGACCTGCTGCGTACGCTGCTGCCCCACGCCACCGTGGCCATCAGCAACCCGAGCTGGGAAAACCACCGCGCCGTGTTCGGCGCCGCCGGTTTCGACGTGGTCGATTACACCTACTTCGACAACGCCACCCACGGCCTGGATTTCGCCGGCATGGTCGCCGACCTGCAGAAGCTGCAGCCGGGCACCGTGGTGCTGCTGCACGCCTGCTGCCACAACCCGACCGGCGCGGACCTGAGCACCGAGCAGTGGAAGCAGGTTGCCGCGCTGCTGAAGGACCGCCAGCTGTTCCCCTTCATCGACATGGCCTACCAGGGCTTCGACAAGGGCATCGAGCCGGACGGCCAGGCCGTGCGCATCATCGCCGAGGCCGGCATCGACAGCTTCATCGTCGCCAACTCGTACTCCAAGTCGTTCTCGCTGTACGGCGAGCGCGTCGGCGCGTTGTCGGTGGTGGGCCCGGATGCGGCCTCGACCAAGGCCGTGCAGTCGCAGGTCAAGCGCATCATCCGCACCATCTACTCCAGCCCGTCCACCCACGGCGCCGCCCTGGTGGCCGGCGTGCTGGGCAGCGCCGAGCTGCGTGGCCTGTGGGACGCCGAACTGACCGAGATGCGCGAGCGCATCCACGCCCTGCGGGCCGGCATGGTGCAGAAGCTGGCCGCCCTGGGCGCGCCGGAGTTCAGCTTCATCGAGAAGCAGGCCGGCATGTTCTCGTACTCGGGCCTGAGCAAGGCGCAGGTGGACCGGCTGCGTGACGACTACGGCATCTATGCCGTGGGCACCGGCCGCATCTGCGTGGCCGCGCTGAGCCAGAAGAACCTGGACTACGTGGCCAAGGCCGTCTACGAGGTCAGCCGCGGCTGATCGGCCGTCGCTGTCCTGTTGAAAAGCCCGGGGAAACCCGGGCTTTTTTAGTGCCGTACGAAGAGCTTTACCTCTCTCCAGCGCGTCCTCGGCGAACCGAAAGCCAGCGGCCAAATGCCTGATGCGTGGGGGTCCGCAGGATCGCAAAGCCCTTCCGCTCCCCGACGTTCCTCATCCGACCAGCCAGGCCACCACTGCAGCGCCAACCACCATTGCGCCCAGCCCCACGCTGACGATGCCGCCATAGCGTGCACCGCCACTGAGGAAAGCCAGCACCGACTTGGCCAACGACGCCGACGCCAGCAGGGCGATCACGCCCCAACGCGCCTGGCCCAGCTCCAGCCCGCCGGACGTGGTCAGGCTGGCGATGCTTGCCGCCGCCGCATGCAGTTCACCCAGCGCCGCCACCGTCGCGCCCACCAGCGCCCCGGCCTGGCCGAACAGCTGGCGTAGCCCTTCCGATACCAGCAGCACCGCCGCAATCGCCACCGCGATCATCAGCGCATGCTGCAGCTGGAATGCCTTGGCCGTCGAAGTCTCGGGCACCGCTTCATCCGGCACATGGCGCAGGCCCAGCGCCGCGAACCCCAGCAATACCAGCGCGCCGGCCAGCAACGGCCACGCACTGGCGCGCAACAGGGCCGGCGAGGTGGTGCCGATCACCGCCGCGAACAGCAACAACGAGGCCAGGTTGGCCAGCAAGGCGGCCGATGCCGAAGGCGGGACCAGCGCTGGTGCCGCCCGGCTGCTGCGCCCGAACCCCGCCACCGAAGCGGTGGAGGAGGCAAAACCGGAAAAGAAGCCGGCCACCGGCAGGCCCCAGCGCGCGCCCACCGCACGCAGCGCGACATGCCCAAGCATGCCGGTGCCCATCACCAGCACCACGATCTGCCAGAGCTTGTACGGCACCAGCACGCCCCAGGGATCCACCGCCTCGGACGGCAGCAGCGGCAGCACCACCAGCGCGCACGCCGCCAGCAGCAACGCATCGCGCACCTCCTGGTCGGTGATGACTTCGCGGCTCAACCGCGCCAACGGCGCCTTGGCCCACAGCAGGATCGCCACCACCACGCCCAATGCGGCGGCCAGCGCCGGTTGCTCCAGTGCCAGCCCGCCGAGCAGCACCGTGGTCAGCATGGTGATCTCGCCGGTCAGGCCCGGGTCGTCGGCCGCGCTGATGCGGTAGCTGGTCCAGGCCAGGGCCGCGGCGGCCAGCAGTGCCACCAGGAACGCCGGCAAGCCCAGCAGCATCGCCACCGCGCCCATCAGCGCCAGCAGGGCGTGCGTACGCACGCCGGCCTGCAGCGTGCGGGTCGTGCCGTGCTGGCGCTCGCGCACCGCACCGATCAGCAGCCCGATACCCAGGGCTGCCAACAAGCCATGTGTCACCTGATTCCAATCCATGCCACTCCCCTCCGTGCCTCCATGGTACGGACCCTGTGGATAAAGCCAACGGCAGCGCCGCATGGCTGCTTTTGTCCGCAAAAGGACACGGCATGGCCATCAGCTCGAAAAAAGCAGGACAACCCGCGACAATAGCGCTCCTTTTGTCTGAAGGTAGCTCCCGTCCATGTCCCGTACGTCGCTGACCCGCTTCCTGATCGAGGAAGAACAGAACAAGCGCATCAACGCCGACCTGCGCCAGCTGGTCGCGGTGGTCGCCCGCGCCTGCACCTCGATCGCCATCGCCGTCAGCAAGGGCGCCCTGGGGGGCGTGCTGGGCGATGCCGGCACCGGCAACGTGCAGGGCGAGGCACAGAAGAAGCTGGACGTGATCTCCAACGAGATCCTGCTCGAAGCCAACGCCTGGGGTGGCCACCTGGCGGCCTGCGCCTCGGAGGAGATGGACCACAGCCAGCCGGTGCCGTCGGAATACCCACAGGGTGACTTCCTGCTGCTGTTCGATCCGCTCGATGGCAGCTCCAACATCGACGTCAACGTCTCGGTCGGCACCATCTTCTCGGTGCTGCGTGCCCCGGCCGGCGTGAAGCAGCCCGGCGACGAACACTTCCTGCAGCCGGGCATGCAGCAGGTGGCCGCCGGCTACTGCATCTACGGGCCGAGCACGATGCTGGTGCTGACCGTCGGCCATGGCACCCACGCCTTCACCCTGGACCGCGAGACCGGCGCCTTCATCCTGACCCAGCGCAACATGCAGGTCCCGGCGGACACCAAGGAGTTCGCGATCAACATGTCCAACCAGCGCCACTGGGAAGCGCCGATGCAGGGCTACGTGGCCGACCTGCTGGCCGGCAAGGAAGGCAGCCGCGGCAAGGACTTCAACATGCGCTGGATCGCCTCGATGGTGGCCGACGTGCACCGCATCCTGACCCGCGGCGGCATCTTCATCTATCCGTGGGACAAGAAGGACCCGGGCAAGGCCGGCAAGCTGCGCCTGATGTACGAAGCCAACCCGATGGCGCTGCTGGTCGAGCAGGCCGGCGGCGCGGCCACCAACGGCCGCGAGCGCATCCTCGACCTCCAGCCGACCCAGCTGCACCAGCGCGTGCCGGTGTTCCTCGGTTCGAAGAACGAGGTGGCGCAAGCCACCCGTTACCACACCGACCACGACGCCAACTGATCACCGCTCGTTGCAGCGGGACCACGCTCCGCTGCAGCCCTCCCGGCAATGCACCGCCGGGAGGGCCTGGCACTACCCAAAGCAGGTGTTCCACGCCACCATCGGCCTCAGTTCTCCTGGGAACCACCGATGAGCGACGTGGATTTCATCGAGGTTTACGACGACGCGCTGTCCGCCCAGGACTGCGCGGCGATCGTGCAGCGCATGCAGCACAGCAACCAGCTGCAACCCGGCCGCGTGGGCGGCGGCGTGCATCCGGACCTCAAGCACAGCCGCGACCTGCGCATCAGCGGTAGCGAGGATTGGCGCGATGTCGACCAGCGCCTGCAGGTCGCCGTCTTCAATGGCCTGCTGCGTTATCTACGACGTTATCCACAGGCCCTGATCTCGCCGCTGATGTTGCAGGTCCCCGGCAGCGACGGCCAACCGCGCCGCCTCACCGCCGATGATTTCCCCGCCATGGACGAGCGCGCGCTGTCCGACCTGGCCCGCACCTGCCTGCGCCCGGGCGCGATCAACCTGCAGTGGTACACCGCGGGCGAGGGCGGCTACCCGTACTGGCATTGCGAGCTGTTCCCGCGCGACGCCAGCGGCGAAACCCTGCACCGCCACCTGCTGTGGACGCTCTACCTCAACGACGGTTTCGACGAAGGCCAGACCGAGTTCCTGTTCCAGCAACGCAAGGTTGCCCCGCGCACCGGCAGCCTGCTGATCGCACCGACCGCCTTCACCCACACCCATCGCGGCAACCGCCCGCAGGGCGGCGACAAGTTCATCGCCACCAGCTGGATCCTGTTCCAGTCCGCCCAGCGGCTGTACGGGCAGCCTTAGGCGCCACGTCCCCCTTCACGCGGCAGGCATTACGCTGCTCGGCACCCGGCCCGCATCACGCGAACACTGGAGCTCACCGATGAACTGGATCGCGCTTGCCGCGCTGTTGCTCGTCCTGGTCAATCTCGTCGCCACTGGCGCGGTGTTCCGTGTGCCGGACCTGTCCGCCTCGCAGCGCGTGCTGCAGATCGCCACGATCTGGCTGCTGCCGGTCATCGGCGCGGTGTTGTGCCTGAGCTTCGCCAGCACCCAGGCCAATGCCGCCGCCACGCCGCGCGATGACACGTTCTCCGCATCCGACGGCGGCGGGCCGATCCTGGGAACCGACGCCTATGCCAGCGAGTGCAGCGGCGATGGGGGCAGCTGCGATGGTGGCGGGGACGGTGGAGGTGGCGGCGATTGACCCGGCAACCGGCCTGCCCGCTCAAAACAACTCGCCCTGCAGCGACGGTTTCTTCGGCGGGGCCGGCGCGATGAAACGGCTGCAGTCCAGCTTCGGCCAATGGCTGTTCTGGGCATCAAACCCCAACCGCTTGCGCGCCAGCTTGAAGCGGTTGGAAAGCAGGTCGGCGTAGGCGCCTTCTCCACGCATGCGCTTGCCGAACTGGCTGTCGTAATCCTTGCCGCCCCGCAGCTGGTTGATGGTGCTCATCACGTGTTCGGCACGCTGCGGGTAGTGCGCCTGCAGCCAATCGCGGAACAGCGGTGCCACTTCGTAGGGCAGGCGCAGCAGCACATAGCCCGCGCTGCAGGCCCCGGCATCGCGGGCGGCCTCCAGCACCGCTTCCAGCTCGGCGTCGTTGATCCACGGGATGACCGGCGCCACCATCACCCCCACCGGGATGCCGGCCTGGCTCAGCCGCCGCATCGCGCGCAGGCGGGCATGCGGGGCCGAGGCGCGCGGCTCCAGCTTCGCCGACAGGTGCGGGTCCAGCGAGGTCACCGAAAAATGCACGCTCACCAGCTGCTGCCCGGCCAGCGGGGCGAGCAGGTCGATGTCACGCTCCACCAGCGCGTTCTTGGTGATCAGCGAGAACGGATGCCGGGTCTCCAGCATCACCTCGATCAGCTGCCGGGTGATGCCCAGCTTGCGCTCGATCGGCTGGTAGGCGTCGGTGTTGATGCCCAGCGCGATCGGCTGCGGCACGTAGCCCGGCCGGGACAACTCCCGGCGCAGCACGTCGGCCGCGTTGACCTTGGCGAAGATCTTGGTCTCGAAGTCCAACCCCGGCGACAGGTTGAGGTAGGCATGCGTGGGGCGGGCGAAGCAGTACGAACACCCGTGCTCGCAACCGCGGTACGGGTTCACCGACTGGCTGAAACCCACGTCCGGCGAGGTGTTGCGGCTGATGATGCTGCGCGCGGTTTCCGGGCGTACGTCCGTGCGCAGCCGGGCCTGGGCGAACTCCTCGCTCTCCTCTGTCGCCCAGCCATCGTCCACGGCTTCGGTGAGCTGTGTCTCGAACCGGCCGGGCAGGTAGCTGCTGGCACCGCGGCCTTTGATGGGGGAGGGGGTCGACATCTGCCTACGCTAGCGCCCGCCTGTCTCACTGTCAGCGACTGGCCACATTCAGCTGCCCGGCGCTTCAGCCGGCCTTGCACAAGGTGATCGACAGGCGCCATGGGCGGCTTTTGTCCCTCGCGCGCACCGTCGGATGGCTAGAATCGGCGGATGCGCGATGCCTTCCACAGCCTCTGGGCCAGCTTGTCCAGCCTTCCCCACCTCGGCCAGATCCTGGCCGCCACCTACGTGGTCTACCTGGTCCTGCTGGCCTGCTACATCGTGCTGCAGAAGCGCGAACCGGTGGCCACGCTGAGCTGGATCCTGTCCTTGGCGGCGCTGCCCTACATCGGCCTGTTCGTGTTCTACCTGTTCGGCCCACAACGCATCGTCCGCCAGCGCCTGCGCCGCGGGCGCTCGCGCGAGGGGCTGGGCACCTACGACGCGGTCGGCGCGCAGGATGACACCTGCACCGAGCTGGCGCGGGTCGGGCAGGCCACCACCGGCCTGCCGCCCAGCACCGCCACCGAAGTCGACTGGCTGGTCGATGGCGCGGCCACCTACGCGGCGATCATCGGCGCCATCGGCCAGGCACGTCGCCACGTGAACCTGGAGTACTACATCTTCGAGCCCGACCATGCCGGCACCGCCATGCGCGATGCCTTGGCCGAACGCGCCAAGGCCGGCGTCAAGGTGCGCCTGCTGCTCGATGCGGTGGGTTCCTCGCGCATCGGCAAGCGCTTCCTGCAACCGCTGCTCGACGCCGGCGGCGAGGTGGCCTGGTTCCACCCGCGCCAGTTGTTGAAGCCGTTCAAGCGCCCGTGGCTGAACCTGCGCACGCACCGCAAGCTGGTGGTGGTGGACGGCGAGGTCGCCTTTACCGGCGGCATCAACGTCACCGACGAGGAAGACGACAGCCGCAACCCCAATGCGTATCGCGACCTGCACATGCGCATCCGGGGCCATGTGGTGCACAGCCTGCAACTGGTGTTCCTGGAAGACTGGATCTACGCCACCGGGCAGGGTGCGGGCAACTTCCGGCGCGAAGACCTGTTCCCGCCCGACGTGCCGCGGCGCGACCAGGGCACGATCCGCGCGCAGGTGCTGGTCTCCGGGCCGGATTCGGCATGGGAGGCGATCCACCGCCTGCACGTGGCCGCCATCCAGGAAGCCCGCCACCGCGTCTGGCTGGTCACCCCGTATTTCGTGCCCGGCGAAGCCGCCCGAATGGCGCTGACCTCGGCTGCGCTCGGCGGGCTGGACACGCGCTTGATGGTCCCGCGGCAGAGCGATTCGAAGTTCGTCACCCTGGCCGCCCGCTCCTACTTCGACGAGTTGCTCGAGGCCGGCGTGCGCATCTTCGAGTACGGCCCGCGCATGCTGCACAGCAAGGCCTTCATCGCCGATGACCACACCTGCATCGTCGGCACCGCCAACTTCGACCACCGCAGCTTCCGCCTGAACTTCGAGCTGTCGATGATGTACAACGACCGCGGGTTGACCGCCGAGCTGGACGCCATCCTGCAGCAGGAGTTCGACAGCGCCACCGAGGTGGTGCCAAGCAGCCAGCGCCCCCTGTGGCGCCAGCGGCTGCCGGAGGCCGTAGCTCGGCTGGCCTCACCACTGCTCTGAAGACCGCGCGGCACGCCTCGCCTGGCATGGCTGAACCGGCGGCGACAGGGGCGTTTCGCCGTCCATGCCTTCCAGCGCTCCGTCCATTCCGCGGCCCATGGAACCGGGCTTGCAGCGGCCGTTAAACTGCTGTCCTCTCCGGGGAGGTCGAGACCATGTATTGGTTGTTCCTGTTGCTTGCGCTGGCTGCATTCGTGTTCGCCCTGTCCACGACGAACATGGCCCTGCTGGTGCTGTCGTTGGTGGCGGCGCTGGTGTTCATGCTGCTGTGGGTGAAGGGGCTGTACGCGGCCAAGTTCGACGGCGTGGTCAACGATGTCCCGCGGCCACTGCACGCGGCCGAACTGCAGGCGCTGCGCGAGCAGCTCCGTCCCGCGGCCACTGCCGACGCCGCGACCACAACGCCCCCTTTGCCGGCGCCGGCAGCGGCTCCCGCACCCCCGCAGCTGCAGGACCCCAACCACCCATGACCCAGCTCAGCGTCAACGTCAACAAGGTCGCCGTGCTGCGCAATTCGCGCGGCGGCAGCGATCCGGACGTCGTGCGTGCCGCGATGACCTGCCTGCGCGCCGGCGCGCACGGCATCACCGTGCATCCGCGCCCGGACCAGCGCCACATCCGCGCCGACGACGTCTACGCATTGTCCGAACTCACCCGCCAGCATGGCGTGGAGTTCAACATCGAAGGCAATCCGTTCGCGCCGCCGCGCGAGGGCTATCCCGGCCTGCTGCCGCTGTGCGAGCAGACCCGTCCGGCGCAGGTCACCCTGGTACCCGACGGCGACGGCCAGCTCACCTCCGACCACGGCTTCGATTTCAGCCGCGACAGCGAACGCCTGCGTCCGTTGATCGCCACGCTCAAGGGATATGGCTGCCGGGTCAGCCTGTTCGTCGATGCCGGCAATCCCGACCTTGCCCAGGCCGCAGCCTTGGGCGCTGATCGCATCGAGTTGTACACAGGCCCTTACGCCGAGGCCTTCGCCACCGGCCCGGTGGACCCGGCGTTGGCCCTGTTTGCCGATGCCGCACGCCGCGCGCAGGCCGCCGGGTTGGGCGTCAATGCCGGACATGACCTGTCGCAGGCAAACCTGTATCACTTCCTGACCCAGGTCCCCGACGTGCTGGAGGTCTCCATCGGTCATGCACTGATCGGCGAGGCCCTGTACGAAGGCATCGAAGCCACGGTGGCAGGCTACCTGACGATCATCGAGCGGGCAGGGGAACCAGCCGTCGACGCCTGATTCAGGTCGGAGGCGGGGTACCCGGCGATGGGCAACATGTGCATGCGGCATGAGCACATGATCATTCACATGGTTATCCACAGGCCGGGCGATGGCTTTCACAGACATCCACTGCCATCCCCTCAAGTGCGGGCCCTGCCCGCTTGATGCCGGAGCGGGGAAGGAACGCCGGGCCCCCCGCGAAGAGGACTTACAGGACACGCGGGCGCGCAGCAGGAAGCGGATGCTCTCCTGGGCCCCTGACGACGATGCCCTGTGGATGGATTCGCCGTATCGAAAAGGGCAGTTTCGGCGGCTATCTTTTCCTAAATTCTACCAATGGGCCGACAAATAGCCTGATTTTCTCGGGCGCCGCGTGCTTCCGGTCCGGACTTGTCCACAGCTGCAACGGCCCATGTACAGGCAACGAGCCTGATTCGGTCAGCGCCTGTGGATAAATCAGGTGTCGTCCGGGTCACGAAGCACACCGGAGGCCTGCGAAGCCGCTTATCCCCAGATTGCTGTGGATAAGCAGGCATCCCTCGTCGCTTGAACGCATTTTTATCCACAAACGGGAGCATCCGGGGCCATTCGGGGCATTGATGCGGCGCTGCTTTGCCATTCTCCTGTGAATAAACACCAGTTCGATGGCAACCGACAGCCCTATCGCTGGTCCGTTGTGGATATCCGGCGCCCGGTACGTTGAGAGGCATGACTTATCCACCGGTCCCCTGGACCTGCCACGCCGGGGGTGGGGCAGGCAGCCTGATTCCATCCGCGCCCCTGCTCGGGCATTCCTGATACGTCGGGTTTCAGGCGCAAAGATCGCTGAATATCGCTCAATTTCTGTAGATTCTCGGAAATCCGGCTGTTCTGGCAGTGATAGCGCTTCGCGGGGTATAGCAGGAGTTATCCACAGCCAGACCGATCATCCGCCCGGATCCGCCTTGGCAGAATGACGCCACTCGCTGGCGGTTGTGGATAAGCGCCATCCGGCATCCCGAAATGGATGCACCATGGTCTGTGGATAACCATGGAATCCGCGTTCACCAGGCTGGAGAATCGAGCCGCTCAGCGCAGGAGCTGTGGATAACAACGCCTCCTGATGGCCTGCAATCGCGCATCCGGACGATGCATCGGATTGGATGAGGCTGCAGTTTCATCCACAGCCTGCGCCGCATCTGTGGATATCCCAACAGGCATGCCATGTTTCTCCGATCGGTGGTGCCGAATCAGGCTCGGTGCCAGGCACTCTGCAGGGCAACCCCACGTGGAACCCAGCGATTCTCCGCACGCGTACCTAGCCCAGCGCATATTTATCCACAGCGGGAGGTTCGCAACGCAGGGCTTTCCGGCGCAACGCAATCTACCCCCGCCACGCGCTTCCACATCCAGATGCGCTACCGCGACCGCCTTCTGCTTCGTTTATCCACACGCCCGTCGCTCGATGCCACCCAGCGCCTGGCGCTCGTGTCCAACCGCTCCCTGCCGGTGCACAGCAGGGCAGGGCAGCGCGCCCCATCCCGTTTCCACCGCTGCGCACCATTACGATTCGCGAAGCAAAAAAAAAAACGCCCCCGTTTCCGGGGGCGTTTTCCAGTCGCGTCATGACTTGGTGTTGCAGTATTACTGCACGAAGCCAATCTTCTTCATCTGAGCATTCTTGGCCTGGGCAAGGATCTTGGCCATGACTTCATACTCCGAATCCGGGCTTGCTTCGATGCGAAGTTCCGGCTGGTTGGTCGGATCCTTCTGTACCTCTTCTTCCATCTTCTGCTGCAGGTCAGCCACGTTCACCGGACTGTTGTTCCAGAAAACCTGGTTGCTCGCATCCACGCGCAGATCGATCGGCGGCGGCGGCTCGCGCAGCTGCGGCGGCGGGTTGATGACCCGCTGCGGCAGATCCACGGCGATCGGGTACGTCATGATCGGCGCGGTCACGATGAAGATGATCAGCAGCACCAGCATCACGTCCACGAGGGGCGTGACGTTGATGTCGGCCATTGGGCCCTTGTTGTTGCCACTACTGAATGCCATCGCTTATTGCCCCTTTTCTTTGGTGGCAACGAAACCGACGTCCAGCATGCCCTGACCCTGCGCGATCTTGGTCACTTCGTTGATCACGCTCATCTTGGTGGTCTTGTCACCACGCAGATTCAGCGGCGGCTGCGGCGTCTGCTGCGCAGCGGTGGCGAAACGCGATTCCAGGGTCTCCTTCGAGACCGGCTCGTCGTTCCAGTAGAGCGAACCGTCTTCCTTGACGGCAACCGTGATCGGATTCGGACGCTTTTCAGCATCGTCCGGATTCTGGATCAGGTTGGCCTCGGGCAACTCCACCTTGACCTTGTGGGACATCAGGGGAGCCGTGATGATGAAGATGATCAGCAGCACCAGCATGACGTCCACCAGGGGCGTCACGTTGATGTCGGCCATCGGGCCGCTGCTGTTACCACTACTGAAAGCCATAACGGGCTCCGTCTATATCGTTGCGAGGACTGCTCGGCTTACTGGCTCAGCGAACGCGCGAGCCAGTGGCGAAGAAGTCGTGCAGATCGTGCGCGAAGGTATCGAACTTGCTGATGGTCGCGCTGTTGATCTTGCTGAAGAAGTTGAAGGCGAACACGGCCGGGATAGCCACGAACAGACCGATGGCGGTCATGATCAGCGCTTCACCCACCGGGCCGGCAACGGCGTCGATCGAGGCCGAACCGGTTGCACCGATCTTGATCAGCGCGCCGTAGATGCCCCACACGGTACCCAGCAGACCCACGAACGGAGCGGTTGCACCGACGGTGGCCAGCAGGATCATGCCGCCCTGCAGCTTGTTGGACTCGCGGGTCACGGCCTGACGCAGGGCGCGATCGACGAACTCCGAACGGCTCAGGGTCTCGGCGGCACCGGCCTGCTGGTGGTGGGCAGCAGCCTGGGCAGCGTCCAGGGCGATCTTCGAGAACGGCTCGGAAGCCGGCTGCTCTTCCATGGCGCGGATGGCGTCCTGGGCGTTCGGGGCATCCCAGAACAGGCTCGGAACGCGGCCAGCGGCCGACTTCAGGCGGGCAGTACGGAAGATGTTGATGACAGTCCAGTACCAGGACATGGCCGACATCGCCACCAGGGTGATCAGCACGACCCAGGAGACGGCGAAGTCACCCGGCTTGGAGGTCATTTCGTGGATCAGGTGCTCGAAGCCCATCTGCGAGAGGGCGTTGTTTGCGTTGCCCCCGGCAGCAGCGGCGATGAAAATTTCCTGCAGCATGACGCTTACCTTTGTTGTGTGTGGTGTTAAAGGGTGTAGCTAAAGTTGAACCGTTCCAGCAGCGGCCAGTCCTGGCCGCCACACGGATCAGCTCAGCGCAAAGTTGACCGGGACGCGGACGCGACCAGCCGCCTTCTGTCCACCGCTTGAGGCGGGGTTGAACTTCCACTTGCGCGCCGCTTCCATGGCAGCACGGTCGAGGTCACGGTTGCGGCTGGACTTCTCGACGGCGACATTGGTGACGTTGCCGTTGGCATCGACATCAATGATCAGGATGACCTCGCCCTGGATACCGGCGCGGAAAGCGGCCGGCGGGTAACGCGGCGGGTTCATGTTCTTGGACGAGATGTCCACGCTGGCCTGGATGTCGACCGGCGGGGCGGGCGGAGCCGGCGGGGCCGGCGGCGTCACCACGTCATTCGGGCGCGGTTCCGGCACGTCGATCACCGGGGCTTCCGGCGGCGGCGGCAGCGGCGAGGGCTTCGGCGGCGCCAGGTTCTTGACCGGCGGCGGCGGGATGTCCTGCGGCGGCGGCGGCGGCGGCGGTGGCGGCGGCGGCGGCGGGGCGTCGACCAGCGTCACCATGACGTTGCGTTCCTTCTCCGCAGCGGCCTTCGGGGCCACGGCCGGGATCAGAAGCATCATCAGGGCTGCCAAGTGCAGTGCGATTACAAAGGCGATGCCAGCGATACGGGGCCAGCTCAGACCCTTATCCTTATCGCTGTCGTCGTACCTGTGGTGGAAGACCAATTGTTCCGTCATGCGCCAAGAGCTCTGTAGTGAGGCGGGGCAAGCATTACTGTCGCCCCTGAGATTCAGCGGTGCATGACACCGCAGGAACCTCCAAGCTTATACCAATCCTGACCAGCTGCGCATCTCAAAAACAGCTGTTCAGGCGTTATTCCTGCTTACTTCAGGTTGATGATTTTGTCGGCATCAGCCGGGTTTTTGACACCCTTGGCCTTTGCGTCCCGGGCAGCCTGCTTTGCTTCCGGGATACGGCCTTCCGAATGCAAAACCTTTGCCAGGTTCAGGTACGTCTCACCATCCTTGGACAGCGGAGCGGCCTTCTGCCAGGCCTCGATCGCCTGGGGGATCTGCTCGCTGTAGTAGTACGACTGCGCCAGGGCCAGGTAAACCTGGTAATCCGGCTTGAGGATGCCCTTCTCCAGGCCCTCGTTGATCACCGCAATGACGTCCCGTTCCTTGTTCTCGGTGTTTGCGTAGATCGAGTACAACTGCTTGTACTCGCGCTCTTCGGTGAGCTGTCCGGACGCACGCAGCTTGTCCATCACTGCGGCGGCCTTGTCCATCTGGTCGGCCTGCATGTACATGCTGGCCAGGTTGAGCTGGGCCTTCTTGTCCGAGGGGTTGCGGCTGGCCAGCGCCTCGGCTTCCTTGACCGCTTCACCGGTCTGGCCGGCTTCGGCGTAGGACGCCATCAGCAGCTGGTTCCAGTTGTCCTTCGGCTCGGGCGAGGCGGCAATGGCGGCGCGCAGCACCGGGATGGCCTCGGCGTACTTTTCGGTCTGGTACAGGGCCTGGCCCTTGATGATCAGCTCTTCGGGCTTGTTGGACTTGGACTCGGCGAAGTACTTGTCCAGGTTGGCCAGGCCTTCGGCGTACTGCTCGTCCTGGATCTGCAGCTGGGCCAGCATCAGCAGTGCCTGGTAGTGGCCGTTGTTGTCCAGCTGGTTCAGGGTGAGCGCCTGCTGCAGGTACTGCTTGGCGCCGGCGTTGTCGTCCAGGTTGTAGGCGGCCTGCGAGGCCAGCTGGTTGGCCACGGCCTTGTCGTAGTCGTTGGCAGCCTCGGCGGCGATGATTTCATCGGCCAGCGCACGGGTCTGCTCGAACTCGCTCTTGTTGTAGGCCTCGAACAGCTTCTGCAGCTTGCCGCTCATCTTCGAGGAAGCCTTGCCGTTGGGCTCCTGGCGGGTCGCTTCCGGGAACAGCACTTCAGCCTTGGCGCTACCACGGCCACCGCGACGCTCGTTGCGATCGGACGAACGCGACTGTGCAACGGCATCAGCCACCACAACACCACCGAGCGCGGTCGCGATAAGGACGGAAAGCACGGCTTGTTTATGGCTGCGGAAGATCATGGTTCACCTCGATGGGACCGCTTGGGAGCGGAGTTCGGACTATTCGGAAAGAAACCGAGCACGCAAACGTAGCAGAAATTATTTGACGGAGAAATCACTTCCGTTGGTGTACTGCAGCAATGTCCCGGGTCATCCGCACCGCGGGATCCGTCCGGCCTGGCGGGCCTGCTGGAAAACAGGCATCAGCGCCGGCGCATCGCGCTGCAGTTCACGGATGCGGTTGGCCGGGGCCGGGTGGGTGGAAAGCCATTGCGGGGAGCGGTTTCCGCTGGCCGCCATCATGTTCTGCCACAGGTTCACCGCCTGCGAGGGGTCGAACCCGGCCTGGGCCATCAGCCGCTGGCCAACCACGTCGGCCTCGCTTTCCTGGGTGCGCGAGCCGGGCAGCAGGAACATGGTCTGCGCCCCCATGCCACCGAGCTGGCTGACCGTGCTGGCCGCGCTTTCACCGTAGGCGGCGCCGGCCAGCACGCTGGCCACCTGCAAGAGCCCGGAGGCGCCCATCTGCTTGGTGATGCGTTCTTCGTGGTGGCGCGAAATGACGTGGCCGATCTCATGGCCGATGACGGCCGCCAGCTGGTCCTGATTGCGGGCCACGCTGAAGATGCCGGTGTTCACGCCGACCTTGCCGCCAGGCAGGGCGAAGGCATTGGGTTCCTTGTCGACGAACACCGCCGTCTCCCAACGTACGCCATGGTACTGGGAGGGCAACTGGGCGACGAGCGCGTTGACCACGCATTGCACGTAACCGTTCTGCCGGGCGTCGCGGTTGACGGTTTCCTTGGCCTTGGTTTCGGCGAAGGCCTGCGCGCCCAGCTGGTCCAGCTGTTGCTGGGAAACGCCACCGACGACCTGGCGACGCCCGGTCGGCGACGTGGTGGTCGCGCAGGCGCCGAGCAGCAGGATGGCAGTGATGGCGAAAGCAGCGGCTTTCATGATGGATCCCCCACATTCATGGCTGCAGTGTGCGAGCGTCCTGCTTAATTTTTCGTCAACCGCGCGTTCGGCTTACTGCGCGCCGAACCAGACCAGCGCGCCGAGCGCGATGGCGTTGTTGATCGCATGCGCGGCGATGGCCGCCCACAGCGTCCCGGTCTTGCGGTACAGCCAGGCAAAGGCGATGCCCATGCCCCCGTAGATCAACCACAACAGCAGCATCTCCGGCAGCCCGTTGGGGCTGGTGCCGGGCACCTCGTGCACCAGCGCGAAAGCCGCGCCGCTCAACAGCATGCCCAGCCATGGTCGGCCGGCGGCCCACAGGCGGCCGAACAGGACGCGCCGGAACAGCAATTCCTCATAGGCCGGGGCCAGGAACACGGCGAAGACCACCAGCAGCAGGGGATAGTTGGCCAGTGCCTGTTCCATCAGCGGCAGGTTGGTCGGGGCCGGCTCGATGCCGAACTGCTTGCCGATCCAGCTGATCAGGCTGCTGCCAATGAACACGCAGGCCGCTACCAGCAGCGTCCAGCCCCAGGTCGTGCCGCGGCGGGCATTCCGGTGCGATTGCGCGCGCTCGGCCGGCGTGGCGCGACGACGCCAGAAGTACAGCACCAGTGCCGCGCCGCCAGTGGATATCAGGGCGATCAGGATCTGCGCCAGCGCGCCCGGGTCACCCAGCAGGCCCGACAGTTCTTTGCCGGCCGGCATGCCATTGCCGTTCTTAGCGGCCTCCATGCCCACCATGACGCCACGCCACAGGCCCCAGGCCAGGCCACACACCAGGCTCAGGCACAGCAGGAAGCCGGCGGCGAGCAACAGGTCCGCGATGAAGCCGATGACCGGCGATTCCTTGCGTGCCATGGGCGGGGAGAGCGGGGGAGGGACGGACATCGCGGGCCTTTGCAGAGCAGGCGGTGGGCAGAAGACGGGCGCCATAAATACCTGGCGCCCGGGTCTTGCGGCTGGATCTATCAGATATCCAGGTTCATGACCTTCAACGCGTTGTCCTCGATGAAGTCGCGGCGCGGTTCAACCACGTCGCCCATCAGGGTGCTGAAGATCTGGTCCGCTTCCACCGCATCCTCGATGCGTACCTGCAGCAGGCGGCGGGTATCCGGGTTCACGGTGGTGTCCCACAGCTGTTCCGGGTTCATTTCACCCAGGCCCTTGAAGCGCTGGATCTGGCGGCCCTTCTTGGCCTCTTCCATCAACCAGGCCTGCGCCTGCGCGAAACCGGTCACCTCGGTGCTCTTGTTGCCACGGCTGATGGTCGCGCCCTCGCGGATCAGGCCATGCAGCAGCTGCGACGCCTGGTGCAGCGGACGCAGCTCGCCGGACTCGAACGCGGACAACGGCAACACCTGGATGTGCTCCTCGCCCATGTGGCGACGGGTCACCAGCACGGCCGCCGGCCGCTGCTCGTTCGGTTCCTGCAGGGTCAGGGTGAAACGCGGCGTGCCCAGGCTGCCCTGGTTGAGATGCTTGGCCAGCGCATCCAGGCCTTCGCCCTCACCGGCGCTGCGCAGGTGCTGCAGGTCCATCGGGGTGAAATCGACCAGCGCCTCGAGCAGACCGCGGTCATAGCGGTGCGCGTTGCGCTCGATCGCATCCTGCGCGCCGGCGTAGACCATCAGCAGCTTTTCCAGCGCCACGCCCTCGATCGGCGGCTCGCCGGTGGCCGGTACCAGGGCGGCGTTTTCCACCGCGCTGTTGGCCAGATAGGCATCCAGCGCCGGGTCATCCTTGAGGTACAGCTCGGTCTTGCCCTGCTTGATCTTGTACAGCGGCGGCAGGCCGATGTAGACGTAGCCGCGCTCGATCAGCTCCGGCATCTGCCGGTAGAAGAACGTCAGCAGCAGGGTGCGGATGTGGGCGCCGTCGACGTCGGCGTCGGTCATGATGATGATCTTGTGGTAGCGCAGCTTGTCCGGGTTGTACTCGTCGCGGCCGATGCCGGTACCCAGCGCGGTGATCAGCGTACCGACCTGGTCCGAGGCCAGCATGCGGTCGAAGCGTGCGCGTTCCACGTTGAGGATCTTGCCGCGCAGTGGCAGCACCGCCTGGTTCTTGCGGTTGCGGCCCTGCTTGGCCGAGCCGCCTGCCGAGTCACCCTCGACGATGAACAGTTCCGACAGCGCCGGGTCCTTTTCCTGGCAGTCGGCCAGCTTGCCCGGCAGGCCGGCGATGTCCAACGCGCCCTTGCGGCGGGTCAGGTCACGCGCCTTGCGGGCGGCCTCGCGGGCACGCGCGGCATCGACGATCTTGCCGGCGATGACCTTGGCTTCGTTCGGGTTTTCCTGCAGGAACTCTTCGAGCTTGGCGCCGAAGGTGCTTTCCACCGCCGGCTTGACGTCGGAGCTGACCAGCTTTTCCTTGGTCTGGCTGGAGAAGCTCGGGTCCGGCACCTTGACCGACAGCACCGCGATCATGCCTTCGCGCATGTCATCGCCGGTGAAGCTGATCTTGGCCTGCTTGGCGATGCCGTTCTGCTCGATGTAGTTGTTGAGCGTACGGGTCAGCGCGGCACGGAAACCGGCCAGGTGGGTGCCGCCGTCCTTCTGCGGGATGTTGTTGGTGAAGCAGTACATCGTTTCCTGGTAGGAATCGGTCCACTGCAGCGCCACTTCCACCACGATGCCGTTGGACTCGCCGGTCACCGCGATCACGTTCGGGTGCAGCGGGGTCTTCACCTGGGCCAGGTGTTCCACGAAACTCTTGATGCCGCCTTCGTAATGGAAGTCATCCCGACGGCCTTCGCCGCGTTCGTCGACCAGGGCGATCTTGACGCCGGAGTTGAGGAACGAGAGTTCGCGCAGGCGGCGCGCCAGGATCTCGTAGTGGAACTCGACGTTGTTGTTGAACGCGACCACCGATGGCCAGAAGCGCACGGTGGTGCCGCGCTTGTCGCTGGTTTCCAGCTTTTCCAGCGGACGCACCGCCGCGCCGTGGCTGAACTCCTGCTGGTAATGGAAGCCGCCCTGGAAGATATCCAGCATCAGCTTCTCCGACAGCGCATTGACCACGCTGACGCCGACGCCGTGCAGGCCGCCGGAAACCTTGTAGCTGTTGTCGTCGAACTTGCCGCCGGCGTGCAGGACGGTCATCACCACTTCGGCCGCGGACACTTCGCGGTCGAGCTTCTTGCTCATCTGCTCGTGCTTGCCGACCGGGATGCCGCGGCCGTTGTCCGACACCGACACCGAACCGTCGGCGTGGATGGTGACGGTGACGTTGTCGGCGTGACCTGCCAGCGCTTCGTCGATCGAGTTGTCGACGACCTCGAACACCATGTGATGCAGACCGGTGCCGTCATGGACGTCGCCGATGTACATGCCGGGGCGCTTGCGGACCGCTTCCAGGCCTTCCAGGGCGGTAATGCTGTTGGCGTCGTAATTGCCGTTCGTGGCCGGGGTGTTCTGTTCTTCGCTCATTGCGCTTGCCGTAGGCTCCGCAGGTCATGCACTACCGGTACGGCAGGGGCATGAGGGGTAGGGGTGACGTTCCGATTATACCTACCGGGCAGATTTCCGCCCTGAAGGCTCAAACCACGGCCTGGAGCGTGCCGTGTTCCACGTGGAACATTGCCGCCGGGCGCAGCTCTTCCTCCAGGGCTGCCGGTACTTCGGTGGCGGTGATGAACACCTGGGCCGGCACCTGCGCCAGGCGGTGCAGCACCCGCCGCTGATGATTGCGGTCCAGTTCCGAGCCCAGGTCATCCAGCGCAATGACCGGCCATTCACCGCGCAGGGCAGCGTAGTCCTCGGCCTGGGCCAACAGGCAGGCCAGTGCGGTCAGCTTTGCCTGCCCGCGGGACAGCGCGTCGCGGCCAGGGATCTGCGCAAAGCCCACATCCCAGTCCGCGCGATGTGGTCCCACCGACGTGAAGCCGGCATTGCGGTCACGTTCGCGGGCCAGCAGCAGGGCATCCCCCAGCGATACCTCGTGGCGGCGCCACCCAGGCAGCAGTTCCAGGGTCTGCAACTGCAAGGTCGGGGCCAGATCGGCGGCAATGGCAATGGCCCGCTCCTGCAGACGTTCCACGTAGTGCTGGCGGCGCGAAGTCAGCGGCACGCCCGCTTCAACCAATTCCCTGTCCCAGGCATCAAGCTGATAGCCCGGGGCCCCGGCCTTGAGCAGCGCGTTGCGTTGCTTCAACGCCCGTGTGTAACGCCGCCACAGGGGGAGAAAGTCCGGTTCCACGTGGAACAATCCCCAATCGATGAAGCGACGACGGGGCTCGCTCCCCCCGCTGACCAGGGCATGGCTACCCGGTTCGAAGGTCACCACCGCCAACGCGGCGCACAATGTGCCCAGTTGCGCGACATCCTCGCCATCCAGACGGCCCTTCCAGCTCTGGCCACCATGACGCAGCCCGGCTCGGCGTGGAACTACGGTCTCACCGCCGGCTCCGCGCTCTTCCCATTCCACAAAGACGTCCAGGCTGTCCGCACCTTTCTGGACCAGGCCATCGCGTACGCGTCCGCGGAAACTGCGGCCGTAGGCCATCAGATGCAGCGCTTCCAGCAGGCTGGTCTTGCCAGCGCCATTGGCGCCGGTAATCAGGTTGATGCCAGGGCGGGGCGCCAATTCCACCGAATCGAACCGACGGACGCGGTTCAGGGCAACACGGACGATATGCATTGACGCTCAAGTACCCAACCACCGCGCCATCCGCGGCGGACAAGGGCGCAGCTTAAAGCATCTGCCAACGGGGTGCGGGCAATACGCTCGCCCAGGCGCTCCACGTGGAACACCTGCAATTTCGCGAATTCTGCAGCATCCAACCCTTCACGCCGTTTCAGATTTCACGAAATCAGGCCCAGCTCCCAGTGGGCCGTTCTTGGGGACTTTTTCTTCGCGGGACAGCTCTGGGGGAAAGGTCTGTGTATAACTTTGGCAATCTGTGGATAAATTTGGCACTTTTCCACAGAGATCACCTTATGCACAGATATCCACAGGCTTGACGGCCACTTTTCAAGGGGGTTTCGAAGCTAATATATTTAGCTAAAACAGTCACTTAGCATAGTTTTACATGAAATCCAGCTCTACCATCACCACCAAGCTTTAGATTTATTCTCAGATTTAAAGCATAGAGCTGCGAAAAAAGCGTCACCGCAACAGGGCCGGGACAAAGCGGCTCAAATGGCGAAATCCGGGAGTCCTGCACGCCACCTGACTTTCAGATTTGAAGAAATCCCCGGGCGCTGAGCTGAGTTCGAAGGCGCCACGTGGAACCTGCCGGCCTTCTCGCCCCACGCTGGTACTCCGAAACCGTGGATATCGCTGTTTCTGGACTCGTCATGCGGCCCGATACCGGCAGAAGTCAACGAAACCAGGGGCAAACGGTGGACGCTGGGCGAAGCGGCATCGGGGATCTGCTGCCTGCGCGCTTCGCTTTTCGGCCGAACGGCTGCGGAACTGGCGAAATCTACGATCCCATGGCCGGCCAAGCTCAACGGAACAACCCGCTTGCAGAGCTTCTGCGGGGAAATGGCGTTCTCGATACCCATCAGCCGGGCAACCAGAACCGCAGCATCTCCCGTTGCTCCGAAGATGGCCTCCAAGCCGGGGCCATCTGCGCCCGGAATCGGATCACAGTGGGAAGAACCCGGCGCTTGGGGCAGGTCCCGTCGCCGGAAATCGAGATCCAGGAAGGGGAAAAAGCAGGCGGGGCGACGGCAGATGCGAAGTGCCCTGGGCCTTTGAGAGGAAATTGTGCGAGACCGGCTGCAATGGCGGTCCTTTGCCACCACCGCGAACGGCTTCCGAAACGTCCGCTCCGGAATCAGGTTCCACGTGGAACCTTGCAAGAAAAAAGCCCGGCATTCGCCGGGCTTCTTCATGTTCCACGTGGAACGCCGGTCAGAGACGAAGCGGCATCACGACGTGGCGCGACTTCTCGCTGCTGGCTTCGCGCACCAGCGCCGAGGAGTTCGAGTCGCGCAGCTGGATGACCACATGCTCGTCGCGCAGTGCCGACAGGGCGTCGAGCAGGTAGTTCACGTTGAAGCCAATGGCCAGATCATTGACCTGGGTATCGGCCTCGACTTCTTCCTGCGCTTCTTCCTGTTCCGGGTTATGCGCGCTGATCTTCAGCTGCCCCGGGGTCACCTCGACGCGAACGCCGCGGTACTTTTCGTTCGACAGGATGGCGGCGCGCTGCAGCGAAGCACGCAGGCTTTCGCGCTCGATCTTCACTTCGCGGTCGGCACCGATCGGGATCACCGCTTCGTAATCCGGGAAGCGGCCGTCGATCAGCTTCGAAGTGAAGGTCACATCGTCGCGCTTGACCCGGACATGGCTGCGGCCGACTTCCAGTTCCACCTCACGATCGCCGCCTTCCAGCAGACGCTGCAGCTCGGTCACGCCCTTGCGCGGCACGATGATCTGGCGCTTGCCGGTGCTGCTTTCCAGCTCGGTTTCGCACAGCGCCAGGCGATGACCGTCGGTGGCCACGCAACGCAGGGTCTTGTCGCGCAGGTCGAACAGCAGGCCGTTGAGGTAGTAACGCACGTCCTGCTGGGCCATTGCGAACGCGGTGCGTTCGATCAGTTCCTTCAACGCCGCTTCCGGCACGGCAACGCGCTCGGTGGCTTCGACTTCGTCAACCGACGGGAAGTCGTTGGCCGGCAGGGTCGCCAGGGTGAAGCGACTGCGGCCTGCCTGCACCGTGATCTTTTCGCCGGTCTGCGAAACGGTGATGCGGCTGCCATCGGGCAGGGCGCGGATGATCTCGAACAGCTTGCGCGCCGGAATGGTGGTTTCACCATCCTGGGCGTCTTCGACCGCGATGCGGGAGACCATCTCCACTTCCAGGTCGGTACCGGTCAATGAAAGCTGACCACCCTGCACCTGGACCAGGAAATTGGCCAGAACCGGCAGAGTCTGGCGGCGTTCAACCACGTTGACGACCTGGGCCAACGGCTTGAGAAAGGCTTCGCGCTGCAGTGTGAAACGCATGTGGTTTCGTGCCCCTATGCTTTTAAAAGATGTGGGTTAAATCAAAAGCTTGGTGGTGCTGGTAGAGCCAGATTTGGTTTAAAACACACCCAAGTATTTGTTTTCAAAAGGTTTCTATGCACTGAAACCCTCTGTACTACTGGCCCGGAACGGGTGGGGAATGTTGTGGATAACTTTTCGCGTTTTTGGAGACGCGTTTTTATCCACAACTTCCCCAACGTCTGCCCCCGAATCATGCACCGTTTTGTGCGATGACGCCTCTGCGGCGTCGGTGCATGATTCGTCCGGCTTCTTCCCTACGACCTATCCGGTGCCCCGAATGGCTTACTCACTCAACTTGCGGATGAGCTTGTCCCAGTCCTCGCGGAGCTTGCCGTCGGTTTCCATCAGCGTCTTGATCTGGCGGCAGGCGTGAAGCACGGTGGTGTGGTCACGGCCGGCGAAGGCATCGCCGATTTCCGGCAGGCTGTGCTCGGTCAGCTCCTTGGTCAGCGCCATGGCGACCTGGCGCGGACGGGCCAGCGAACGGGTGCGGCGCTTGGACAACAGGTCCTTGATCTGCAGGCCGTAGTAGTCAGCGACGGTCTTCTGGATGTTGGGAATGCTGATCGCCTGCTGCTGGGCACGCAGCAGGTCGCGCAGGGTTTCCTGGGCGAACTCGGTGGTGATCGCGCGGCCGGTGAAATTGGCGCGGGCGGTCAGGGTGTTGAGTGCCCCCTCCAGGTCGCGCACGTTCGAGCGCATCTTCTTGGCGATCAGGAACGCCACGTCATCCGGGATCTCGGCACCGCGTTCGCGTGCCTTGGCCAGCACGATGGCCGCACGGGTCTCGAAATCCGGCGGCTCGATCGCCACCGACAGGCCCCAGGCCAAGCGTGATTTCAGGCGCGCTTCCAGGCCTTCGACCTCCCGCGGGTAACGGTCGCAGGTCAGGATGATCTGTTGCTTGCCGTCGAACAGCGCGTTGAAGGTGTGGAAGAACTCTTCCTGGGTGCGGTCCTTGCCGGCGAAGAACTGGATGTCATCGATCAGCAGCGCGTCCACCTGCTGGAACTGGCGCTTGAACTGGTCCATGGTCTTTTCCTGCAGCGCCCGGATCATCGCGCTGAAGAACTGTTCCGAACGCAGGTACAACACCTTGGCACCCGGGTTGGCCTGGCGCATGGCATTGCCGGCGGCCAGCATCAGGTGGGTCTTGCCCAGGCCGGTGCCACCGTACAGCAGCAGCGGGTTGTGGGCGCGGTCGCCGGGCTTCTGTGCCGCCTGGAACGCGGCGGCCAGGCCCAGCTGGTTGCTGCGGCCTTCGACGAAGTTGGTGAAGGTGTAGTGCGCATCCAGGTTGCCGTTGAACGGCACCACCGGTGCCGATACCGGCGCCTGGACGCCGCTGCTCACAGGCAGCGGGGCCGGCTCGGCCACGCGGGGGCGCGAGCCGATCTCCAGGATGACCTCGGAAAAACCGGCGAAATGGGCGAGCAGCTCGGAGATGCGCGACAGGTACCGCTCGCGCACCTGCTCGACGATGAAGGCATTGGGCGCGTACAGCACCAGGCTGTCAGCGCGCTGGTCGGCCTGCAAGGGCTTCAACCAGGTGTGGACATCTTCCGGCGGGAATTCCGCTTCAAGACGTTCAAGACAAAGAGACCAGGCATCCATCAGCAATAATCATCAAAGGCCTTGTCGGCAAGGCGCAGGAAGCCGCCGGGCCACAGGCCGGAACAGGGAAAAGTGGATGGCCCAGACTACCACCGCAGACCGGATGCGGGAATGCTTGTCCCGGATTTATTCACAGGCTCATCCACAAGCTGTGCACCGGCCTGTGAATATCCGTCGTTTCGTAAGCTTGACGGGGTGGGGGGCGCTTCTATAGAATTTCCGGTTCTTTCCGTCCCATTCATACAGGTGCCCCCATGGCCACCAAGCGCACGTTCCAACCCAGCAACCTCAAGCGCAAGCGCGATCACGGCTTCCGTGCCCGCATGAAGACCGCTGACGGCCGCAAGGTCCTGTCGCGTCGCCGCGCCAAGGGCCGCAAAGTCCTCAGCGCTTGATTGCGTTGCCGCTCTCCGCGGCACATGCAACTTCAATCGTGAGCAGTGCCTTCCCGCGCAAGCGATTCCCTCGCTCTGCGCGGGTTCGTACGCGCGCTGAATACTCTACGGTCTTCAACGGCGCCCGCCGTGTGTCCGACCCGCTGATGACACTCCACTGGCTGAAAGGGGATGCCCCCGCTCGGTTGGGCATGGCCGTGTCACGGAAGGTGGATACGCGTGCGGTCGGCCGTAACCGTATCAAGCGTGTGTTGCGCGATGCAACACGCCATCTTTTGCCGTGCCTGGCCGGTGGCGATTTCGTCGTCGTTGCCCGCTCGGCGGCCAAGACGGCCAGCAATCAACAGATCCGCGAGGCGTTCGAACGCCTGCTGCGCCGTGCCGGCGCATTGCCCGCTGCGGGCGCGGACGGCACAATGCCGCCGCGCAAGGGCGCTGAACCCACTCCTTTGAACGCGCCGGATGCTTCTTCCGGCCGAGCCGAGCCAGCCTGCTGATGAACCAGACCCGTGTATTCCTGATTTTCGCCTGGCTGATGGTGGCCGTGCTGCTGTGGATGGAATGGGGTCGCGAGAAGAACGCGCCGGATCCGGCCACCGTGGCCGCGACCCAGCCGGCCGTGCCGGTGTCCAACGATGCCGACCTCGCCGTGCCCGGCACCGGTACTGTGCCGCAGGCCACCGTCCCCGGCCATGAGGCTCCGGCCGCCCCGGCGGTTGCCGGCGTCGAAGCGGCCAGTGCCGCACCGCGCGTGACCGTCACCACCGACGTCCTCAAGCTGGTGCTGGATGGCCGCAGCGTGCTCGACGCCGACCTGCTGCAGTTCCCGCAGACCAAGGCCGCCGGCAGCCCGCCGGTGCAGTTGCTGACCGAGGACAAGGCGCACCCGTATACCGCCACCGCCGGTTGGGCCAGCCAGTCCGGTTCGCCGGTACCTGGCGCCGCCGGTTTCCAGCCGGCCGGCAACGCCACCGAGGTGGTGCTGGCCGACGGCCAGAACCAGGTGCAGGTGCCGTTCGTGTGGAATGGCCCCAACGGCGTGAGCATCCACCGCACCTATACCTTCACCCGTGGCGAGTACGCCGTTTCGGTGAAGGATGAAGTGAGTAACGCCGGCAGCGCGCCGTGGCAGGGCTACGTGTTCCGCAAGCTGGATCGCGTGCCGTCCATCGTCACCCGCGGCATGACCAACCCGGACTCCTTCAGCTTCAATGGCGCCACCTGGTTCAGCCCGGAAGATGGCTACCAGCGCCGTGCGTTCAAGGACTACATGGATGACGGCAACCTCAACCAGACCATCACCGGTGGCTGGGCGGCGATGCTGCAGCACCACTTCTTCACCGCGTGGATCCCGCAGGCCGACCAGGCCGCGCTGTACCGCCTGTCGCAGAACGGCCCGCGCAACGTGATCGAAGCCAGCGGCCCGGGCTTCACCGTGGCACCGGGGCAGAAGGTCAGCACCGAGGCGCGCCTGTGGGTGGGCCCGAAGCTGGTCAACCAGATCGCCAAGGAAGATGTGAAGGGCCTGGACCGCGTGGTCGACTACAGCCGCTTCTCGATCATGGCGATCATCGGCCAGGGCCTGTTCTGGGTGATGAACCAGGTGCACAAGCTGGTCGGCAACTGGGGCTGGTCGATCATCGGCCTGGTGATTCTGCTCAAGCTGGCGCTGTTCCCGTTGGCTAATGCGCAGTTCAAGTCGCAGGCCAAGATGCGCAAGTTCCAGCCGCGCATCGCGCAGTTGAAGGAACGCTATGGCGATGACCGCCAGAAGTTCCAGACCGCGATGATGGAGCTGTACAAGAAGGAAAAGATCAACCCGATGGGCGGCTGCCTGCCGCTGCTGATCCAGATGCCGATCTTCTTCGCCCTGTACTGGGTGCTGGTGGAGTCGGTGGAACTGCGCCAGGCCCCGTGGTTTGCCTGGATCCAGGACCTGACCGCGCGTGACCCGTACTTCATCCTGCCGGTCATCAACATGGCGGTGATGTGGTTCACCCAGAAGCTGACGCCGGCCGTGGGCATGGACCCGATGCAGCAGAAGATGATGCAGTTCATGCCGCTGGTGTTCGGCGTGATGATGGCCTTCATGCCGTCCGGCCTGGTGCTGTACTGGGTGGTCAACGGTGGCCTGAGCCTGCTGCAGCAGTGGTACATGATCAAGAAGCACGGCGAGGACACGCTGCCGGCCAAGGTCGAAGCCAAGTAAGTCGAGGAGCCCGCCGCAAGGCGGGCTTTTCGCATGTGGCGTTAGAATCGCCCCGCGTTCGCGCCCCTTCCACTGTTTCCCGTCGTCGAGCCCGCCATGCCCCGTTCGTTGCCTTCGTACCGCGCGCTGTTGTCGCCCCTGTTGCTGGCCTGCGTGCTGGCCTCCGGTTGTGGCAGGCAGCAGGAACCGGCCGGCAAGGCGCCCGTCACCCAACCCAGCGCCGCCGCGGCGGCGGCGACGGACCCGGCAGCGGCACCGCTGCTGGGCGCGTTGCAGAAGCAGTTGGATGGCCATCGCCGCATCGTCGTGCTGCTGGCCGATGAGGCACAGCAGACGCCGGCCGACCGCACCACCTCCAGCCGCATTGGCCAACAGTTGTTCCATGACGGGCTGGAGCAGCGCGAGGCCATCGCCGCGCAGTTCGATGCGTTGCTGCGCCAGAGCAGCCCACAACGCTTCGCCACGCTGGGCACGGTGCTGGACTACATCGAATCGGCACCGGAGCTGTACGACGCCGACCGCCTGGCGTTCCGCGAAGTGCTGCGTGACCTGCATGAGCGGGTCGGCAAGGACTCCTCGTTGCCGGCGGTGAAGCTGCACCAGCGCATCGGCGAGGACCTGGAGGCGCTGGACGAGATCGAGCGCAACTACAACCAGGAGATCACCCGGATCTTCAGCCGTTTCGATCGCACCCGTGCCATCACGCTCAAGCGCGAGAAGTGGGACGACTACATCGCCCACCTGCATACCCAATACAGCCGCGAGGCGATCCTGCGCGACTACGGGGTGATCGAGCCCTACCCGATGTCGATGAAGGACAGCGAGCGCGAGATCTTCGGCCGCGACCTGCCGGCCAAGACCGTGGTGCTGACCTTCGATGATGGCCCGCACAAGGCCTATACCGATGAAGTGGTGGCCATTCTCAAGCGCTACGACGTGCCGGGCGTGTTCTTCGAGGTGGGCCGCAACCTGGGCGCGATCCAGCCCGATGGCAAGGTCAAGCTCGGGCCGATGGCCGGCATCAGCCGCAACCTGATGGAGCAGGGCTACGCGGTGGGCAACCACAGCCTGACCCATGCACAGCTCTCGCGGACCAGCGGCGACGCGCTGCGCGAGCAGGTGCTGGGCACCGACATCCTGCTCAAGGACGTGGACAGCCGCCGCGCGCCGTTGTTCCGCTTCCCGTATGGCGCGCGCAACGCCGAAGGCCTGCAGCTGCTCGGCGAGGCCGGCCTGAAGTCGATCATGTGGAACATCGATTCGATGGACTGGGCCGACCCGGTGCCCGAGTCGATCGTGCAGCGCGTGGTCGAGCAGGTGCAGAAGGAACAGAAGGGCATCATCCTGTTCCATGACATCCACGACCGCGCGGTGAAGGCGTTGCCGCAGATCCTGGACCGGCTGATCGCCGACGGCTACCAGTTCGCAGGCTGGAACGGCCGTGACTTCAGCGTCAGCCGCCCGCGCAAGGGCGCCACCAGTGACGCCACCGTGACCACCGGCTACGAGAAGTCGTGGGCCATCGTGATCGGCATCGACGACTACGCCAAGTGGCCCAAGCTCGAGTACGCCAGCCATGACGCGCAGGCCATCGCCGATACCCTGACCGGGCAGTTCGGCTTCCCGTCCTCGCAGGTGATCGTGCTGAAGAACGAACAGGCCACGCGCAACAACATCCTGGCCGCCTTCCACGACCGCCTGGCCGATGACCGCACCGGCCGGAACGATCGCGTGTTCGTGTTCTTCGCCGGCCATGGTGCCACCCGCCAGCTCGCCTCCGGGCGCGACCTGGGCTACATCATTCCGGTGGATTCGGACCCCAACGAGTTCGCCACCGACGCGATCGCGATGACCGACATCCAGAACATCGCCGAGAGCATGCGCGCCAAGCACGTCATGTTCGTCATGGATGCCTGCTACAGCGGCCTGGGCCTGACCCGCGGCGGGCCGTCCTCGTCGGCGTTCCTGCGCGAGAACGCGCGCCGCAGCGCCCGCCAGATGCTGACCGCCGGTGGCGCCGACCAGCAGGTGGCCGACAGCGGCCCGAACGGGCATTCGGTGTTCACCTGGGTGCTGCTGCAGGCGCTGGCCGGCAAGGGCGACCTCAATGGCGATGGCCTGATCACCGGCACCGAGCTGGCCGCGTACGTGGCGCCGGCGGTGTCGGCGGTGTCGCAGCAGACCCCGGCATTCGGCAGCCTGCCCGGATCGCAGGGCGGCGAGTTCGTGTTCCAGGTACCGGACAGCCAGGAATACCTGACCGCCGACACCCGCCAGCTCTCGGCCGATGCCATCGCGCTCAACAACCGGGTCGACGCCGCCCAGGATGCCAAGGGCGAAGCCGAGAAGCCGGTGACGGTGGCCGACCTGCAGGGCGGCAAGAGCACGCTGGTGGTGCCGGCGGCGGTGCCGACCTCCGACCGCCAACGTGCCCAGCAGGCCAATGACCGCGGCCTGCAGTTGTACCGCGAGAAGCGCTACGACGAGGCCGTGGCGCAATTCACCGAAGCGCTGAAACTGCGTCCGGACTTCGCCCTGGCGGCCAACAACCTGGGCTTCGTCTACTACCGCCAGCAGCGCTATGCCGAGGCTGCGCGCTGGCTGGAGAACACCGTGAAGATCGATCCCTCGCGTGCGGTGGCCTACCTCAACCTCGGCGACGCGTATTTCAACGCAGGCGACAAGGCCAAGGCCAAGCAGGCTTACGCCACCTACCTGGAGTTGCAGCCGCAAGGCAGCGGCGCGGCCCAGGCGCGTGCGCAACTGCAGAAGCTGTAACCGATGAGCGCGTTGTCCACCGGCCAGACCATCGTTGCCATTGCCAGCGGCGCCGCTGCCGGCGGCGTCGGCATGCTGCGCGTCTCCGGGCCGCGGTCATTGCAGATCGCCTTGGACCTGGGTTGCCCGATGCTGCAGCCGCGGCACGCGCACTACGCCAGGTTCCGCGATGCAGGCGGCGAGGTGATCGACGACGGCATCGCGTTGTACTTCCCCGGCCCGCGCAGCTTCACCGGCGAGGACGTGGTGGAACTGCAGGGCCACGGCAGTCCGGTCGTATTGCGACAACTGCTCGCGCGCTGCATCGAACTGGGCGCGCGTCAGGCGCGTGCCGGTGAGTTCAGCGAGCGGGCCTTCCTCAACGGCAAGCTCGACCTGGCCCAGGCCGAGGCCATCGCCGACCTGATCGCCGCCGGTGACGTACGCGCGGCCCGCGCGGCGCGGCGTTCGCTCGATGGCGTGTTCTCGCGGCGCGTGGAAGAGGTGGGGGAACAGCTGGTGCGCCTGCGCATCCATGTCGAAGCGGCCATCGACTTTGCCGATGAGCCACTGGATACGCTGGGCGGCGCACAGGTGCGCGCCGGCATCGAACAGGCGCGCGCGCTGCTGGAGCAACTGCGCGTTGATGCCGAGCGTGGCCGCAAGCTGCGTGATGGCCTGCACGCGGTGCTGATCGGCCCGCCCAATGCGGGCAAGAGTTCGCTGCTCAATGCATTGGCCGGCAGCGAGCGCGCCATCGTCACCGACATCGCCGGCACCACCCGCGACACGCTGCGCGAAACCATTCGCATCGATGGCCTGGAGCTGGAACTGGTGGACACGGCCGGCCTGCGCGAAGGCGGTGATGCCATCGAGCGCGAAGGCATGCGCCGCGCCCGCGCCGAAATGCAGCGCGCCGACCTGGCCATCGTGGTGCTGGATGCGCGTGATCCGGACGCGGGCAAGCAGGCCATTGGCGATGCCGCCGCCCAGGCCGCGCGGCAGCTGTGGATATTCAACAAATGCGACCTGCTGCCACAGTGGCCGCAGGACCTGGGGGCCGACAGCATCGCGTTGTCGGCGGCCAACGGGGCAGGGCTGGAGCAGCTGCACGCGCGCCTGCGCGCCATCGCCAGCGACGGTGCCGGGGAAGGCATGCAGGGCGAGTTCTCCGCGCGCCTGCGCCATGTCGAGGCCATCGCCAGTGCCGCCGGGCACCTGGAAATCGCCGACGCGCAGCTGCACCACGACCAGCTCGAACTGGCTGCCGAGGAGCTGCGGCTGGCCCACGATGCACTGGGCGAGATCACCGGGCGGATGACGGCCGACGATCTGTTGGGGCGGATTTTCTCGAGTTTCTGCATCGGTAAGTGATGCCCCGCGTGAGGTGACACATTCAGCCTGCGCGCAGTAGGCTATGCCCCGTTACGGGATCCCCCCGCTTGCGGAGCCAGTCCAATGCGCCATTGATGCCACCGTCGCAATGACGGTCCCTTCCAGTCCCTGCTGCCGTTGGCGGCCGGGTGCTTCGGGCATCGATGGAACCACGCATGACAACTTCCGTATCCGTGACGCTGGATGGCGTCGCTTGGCACACGCCCGATGGGCGCTGCCTTTTTTCTGATCTCACCGCACGCTTCGATGGCAGGCTGACTGGCCTGGTCGGCCGCAATGGTGTGGGCAAGTCCGTGCTGGCGCAGATGATGGCCGGGCTGCGCGTACCCAGCGCCGGACACTGCCGGCGCATGGGCCGCGTCCACTACCTGCCGCAGCAGGTGGCGGTGATTCCCGGGCAGCGGGTAGCCGAGCTTGCCGCTGTGGATAACGTGTTGGCGGCGCTGCTGCGGATCGAGGCGGGCAGCACCGACCCGGCCGACTTCGACGCGGTGGGCGAACAGTGGATGCTGCGCGAAACGCTGCAGCAGGCGTTGTTCGACGCGGGACTGGAGGGTGTCTCTGCGGACATGCCTGTGGATAAGCTCAGTGGCGGGCAACGGATGCGGGTGGCATTGGTGGGCGCGCTGCTGCAACCGGTGGAGCTGCTGATCCTGGACGAGCCCAGCAATCACCTGGACCTGGCTGGCCGGCAGTGGCTGGCCGCGCAACTGCGGGCACGGGGGCAGGGCGTGCTGCTGGTCAGCCACGACCGCCTGTTGCTGGCCGAGGTGGAGCGCATCGTCGAATTGTCGCCGCAGGGCCTGCGCAGCCATGGTGGCAACTACGCCAGTTATGCACAGGCGCGCGCTGCCACAAGGGCGGCGGCCGAAACCCTGCTGCTGCAGCGTCGCCATGAACGTCGCAAGGGCGAGCAGGAGTTGCGCGTCCAACGCGAACGGCTGGAGCAGCGCAGCGCGCGTGGCAGCCGCGATGCGGCCAGGGCCAATCAGGCGCCGATCCTGCTGGGCCTGCAGCGCCAGCGTGCCGAAGCCAACGCCGGCAAGGCACGACAGCAGCTCCAGCAACGGCATGCGGGGCTGGACGACGCGGTGCGGCAGGCGCATGCGCAGCTGGATGCGCCACCACCGGTGTTGCTGATGCCGGCGCTGCTCTCCGGTGGCCCGGAATGGGTAGTGCGGTTGGAAGGCGTGCGTCTGCCGTGGAGCGGCCCGGCGCAGCCTGCGCTGGACCTGTCGCTGCGCCGGGGCCAGCGCCTGGCCGTGAGTGGAGCCAACGGCACCGGCAAATCCACCTTGCTCAAGCTGCTGGCCGGTCAGTGCGAAGCGGTGGCGGGGAACGTACAGGTTGCGGTGCCCGCAGCGCTGCTGGACCAACAACTGGCGGTCCTGCCGCCGCAATGCAGTGCGCTGCAGGGGCTGCGCGAAAGCAACCCCCTGCAGGAGGAAGCCGTCTCTCGCAGCCGTCTCTCGCTGCTGGGCCTGGACGCCGCGCAGGCGGTGCTGCCCTCGGCCCGGCTCAGTGGTGGGCAGCGGCTCAAGGCGGCGCTGGCCTGCGTGCTCTACGCGGACCCGCCGGCGCAGCTGCTGTTGCTGGACGAGCCGGGCAACCACCTGGACCTGGAATCACTGGAAGCCCTGGAAGGCCTGCTGCGGCAGTACCGCGGCACGCTGGTGGTGGTCTCCCACGATCCGGCCTTCCTGCAGGCCATTGGCATCGATGCCACGTTGCAGCTGGACAGGGATGGCTGGCGATTGCAGCCGGCCTGAGGCTGTTCTTTCTTTCGCCGGTCACATCGCAGCGGCATCATTGCGCCTTCGTTTTTTGGATGAAGGTGCGGTGCGATGTCCAGGTGGGGATGGTTGATGATGGTTGGCGTGGCATGCTGCTCGACGATGGAAGCCACCGCCGCCCAGAGTTATCCACATGTCTCGGTGTATGCGCACCGTGGCGCCAGCGCGTTGCTGCCCGAGCACACCCTGGCGTCCTACGCCCAGGCCATCTCCGACGGCGCCGACTACATCGAGCCGGACCTGGTGATGACCAAGGACGGCGTGCTGGTGGCACGCCATGAGAACGAGATCGGCTCGACCACCGATGTCGCCGCGCATCCGGAATTCGCCGGGCGCCGTACCACCAAGGTGATCGACGGGAAGAAGATCGACGGTTGGTTCACCGAAGACTTCACCCTGGCCGAGCTGAAGACCCTGTACGCCCGCGAGCGCCTGCCACAGGTGCGCGGCACTGCGTTCGACGGGCAGTTCCGCATTGCCTCGCTGGACGAGATCATCAGCTTCCTGGTGCAGCAGGCCGGCCGCGCCAACCGCGGCATCGGGCTGGTGCCGGAGATCAAGCACGGCAGCTACTTCCGCGGCATTGGCCTGCCGATGGAAGACAAGCTGCTGGCCGCGCTGCAGGGCAATGCCTATACCAAGGTGGCGCCGGTGATGGTGCAGTCCTTCGAGACCGCCAACCTGCGCGCACTGCGCGCCAAGCTGGGCCGCGATTCCAACATCCGCCTGCTGCAGCTGCTGGATGCTGCCGGCGACATGCCGGCCGACGTGGTGCTGGCCGGCGGCACGCTGACCTATGCACAGATGGCGACGCCGGCCGGGCTGAAGGAGATCGCCGGCTACGCCGACGCCATCGGCCCGGAACGGCGCATGGTGATCCCGTGGAACGCGCAGGGGGGCCTGGCTGCGCCCACCGCACTGGTCGGGGATGCGCATGCCGCCGGCCTGCAGGTGGTGGTCTACACCTTCCGCCCGGAGAACCCGTTCCTGCCGCCGGCAATGCGCCAGGGTGAGGAGAACGCGCGCAACCCGGAGGCATCGGTGGCCGAGATGCGCGAGTACCTCAAGGCCGGCATCGATGCCTTGTTCACCGACGATCCCGCACTGGGCCGCCGCGCGGTGGACGGTATGCAGTAAGCGCGGCCTTGGCTGTGATGTGGAGGGGTAAGCCTGTCGACCAAGGCCGCGCTTACGCGGGGTCGTTCGGGTCGCGCCGGCGCAGCGGCACCACCACTTCGTAATCGCGGCCCTCACGAGGCTGCCACAACACCGGTACCTGCCGCGGGGACGGTGGCTCGAGCTCATCGGCGTCGGCCAGCACCTCGTCCTCTTCCTCGTCTTCCCAGCTGTAGCGCTTGCGGGGGGCCATCGGGTCGGCGTGGCGGAACATCAGCGCGGCGATGACGCCGGCGGCGGCACCGCCCATGTGCGATTGCCAGGACACGCCCGGCTCATGCGGCAGGATGGTGATCAGCATGCTGCCGTAGAACAGGAAGGCGATCATGCCGGCGGCGATGGCCGGCCGGTCGCGGCGCAGCAGGCCCAGCACGAACACCAGGAACATCAGGCCGTGGGTCACGCCGCTGGCACCGAGGTGATGGCTGCCGGGCTCGCCCAGCAACCAGGCACCCAGCCCGGAACCCGCCCACAGCAGCGGCAGCGCGCGCACGGTGGCCTTGGGGTAGACGCTGCCGGCCAGCGTGCCGAGGATCAGCAGGGTCACCGCATTGGCACCGAGGTGCTCGATCGAGCCATGCAGTAGCGGGGCGCCCAGCAGGCCCCACAGGCCCTTGGCTTCCAGGGGCGCCACCGACCAGGCGCGCCAGTCCCAGCCGCTGCTCTGCACGGCGAACACGGCCACCAGCAGCAGCACGAAGCCCAGGCTCAGGTTGAAGGCGCGCAGCACCCGGTTGCGGTCGCTGCGGTCATTGGCCGGCGAGGCGCCGGTGGCGGGGACGTTTGGCGTATCCATGTCATTGGGATTGCGGCGGGTCCCCGGTTTGCAAGGGGGACGGGCATGGGAACCGCTGTGCCGCCAACGGGACAATCCCGCTGGCGGCGGTGGATCAGCCGTGCTTCTGCTTCGGCGGGATCTTCAGGCTCAGGACCATGGTGGTGACCAGGATCGCGGCGACCACGCCCAGCGACACCGGCACCGGGATCTTGTACAGGTCGATCAGCAGCATCTTGGCGCCGATGAACGCCAGGATCACGGCCAGGCCGTACGGCAGCAGGTGGAAGCGGTCGGCCATGCCGGCCAGCAGGAAGAACATCGCGCGCAGGCCCAGCACCGCGAACACGTTCGAGGTCAGCACGATGAACGGGTCGGTGGTGATGGCGAAGATGGCCGGGATCGAGTCCACCGCGAAGATCACGTCGGTGACCGCGATCAGGATCAGCACCACGAACATCGGGGTGAACCAGCGCACGCCGTCCTTCTCGGCGACCAGCCGGTTGCCGTTGTACTCGTGGCTGATGCGCAGGTGCTTGCGCATGAACTTCAGCGCCGGGTTGTCATCCAGGCTGGGCTCCTGGCCGGCGGCGAACCACATCTTCCAGCCAGTGAACAGCAGGAACGCACCGAACACGTAGAGCAGCCAGTGGAACTGGTTCACCAGCACGGTGCCGGCGAAGATCATCACCGTGCGCAGCGCGATGGCGCCGAGGATGCCGATGATCAGCACGCGCTGGCGCTGGGTCTCGGGCACCGCGAAGTAGCCCATGATCAGCAGGAACACGAAGATGTTGTCGACCGCCAGCGCCTTCTCGATCAGGTAGCCGGTCAGGAACTGCAGGCCGATCTCGTTGGCCACCGCGGTACCGGCGGTCTCGTTCAGGTAGTACCAGAGGCCGGCATTGAAGGCCAGGGCCAACGCCACCCAGCCGATGGACCACAGCAGGGCCTCCTTGAAGGTGACCTTGTGCGGGCCGCCGTGGCGCATCAGCACCAGGTCGATCAACAGGGCGGCGATGACGACGGCGATGAAGCCGCCCCAAAGCCAGGGATTACCGATTGTCTGGATCATGGGAAATTCCGGTCGTTAAAAGGGTTCTCGGAACCACACAGGCCAAGAGCTGGACACGGAATCGGGGAGACCGGGGACAGAGCTTCGCCAATGCGGCGAAGGTCTTGCTCACAGTACCGGAGGCCGGAACTGCCGTTGCACCGGAGCCTTGCGGCTCGAACTGACGGCGACAACGTCTGGGAGCTACTCCCCTTCTGGGGCTGAATACTGCCGGCTGCGCCCCGCACAGTCAATGAGAGCACCGCGGGAGCGGCCCCCGGCGCGGCTACAATAGCGGCATGAATACCCCACTCCCCGTCGTACGCCTGAAGAACGCGTGGCGCTCCAGCCACCCGTGGATTTTCCAGAAACTGGTCGAGAAGCCGACCGTCAAGCCGAAGTCCGGCACCATCGTCGACGTGGTCGGCGTGGACGGTGAGTGGATTGGCCGGGGCTTCTACAACGGTCATTCGCGGATCGCCGTGCGCATTCTGGAAACCCATCCGGAGGTGGCGGTGGACCAGGCCTGGTTCAGCCGCAAGATCGCCGAGGCGGTGTCGCTGCGCCGTGACGTGCTCAAGCTGGACCAGGTCTCCAATGCCTGGCGCGTGGTGCACAGCGAGGGCGATGGCCTGTCCGGGCTGGTGGTGGACCGCTACGACGACCTGATTGTGGTCGAGTTCTTCGCCGCCGGCATGTTCCGCCACCGCGAGTGGATCTACGAAGCGCTGCGCGAACAGTTCCCGGGTTGCCGTTTCCACAGCTTCGCCGACGAGCACGTGCAGAAGCAGGAAAGCTTCGACTTCCACGGCAACACCACCACCGAACCAGCGGTCATCACCGAGTACGGCATCAAGTTCCGTGCCGACCCGGCCGGCGCGCACAAGACCGGTTTCTTCGCCGACCAGCGCGAGAACCGCGAGTGGCTGAGCCAGCAGGTGGAAGGCAAGAGCGTGCTGGACCTGTGCTGCAACACCGGTGGCTTCGCCGTGTACGCTGCCGCGCGCGGCGCCAGCGACGTGCTGGGCGTGGACATCGACCAGGACGTGATCCAGATCGCCAAGGGCAATGCACGCCTGAACAACGCCAAGCCGCGGTTCGTGCAGGCCGACATCTTCCCGTGGCTGCGTGATGCGGCCAACCGCGGCGAGCAGTACGACGTGGTGATCCTGGACCCGGCCAAGATGACCCGCGACCGCGACCAGGTCATCAATGCGCTGAAGAAGTACCTGGACATGAACAAGCTGGCGCTGGGCGTGGTCAAGCCCGGTGGCCTGTTCGCCACGTTCTCCTGCACCGGCCTGGTGGCCGAGGACCAGTTCCTGGACATGCTGCGCCGCGCCGCGTTCTATTCCGGCCGCACCATCCAGATCCTGAAGGTGGCCGGTGCCGGCCCGGACCATCCGTTCATGGCGCACGTGCAGGAATCGCGCTACCTCAAGGCGGTGTTCTGCCGCGTGGTGGATTGATCCGGGATTAGCGGGAGGGCCTTACCCCTCCCCAGCCCTCCCCTTGGCTGCGCCAAAGGGAGGGGGCGGATCGCGCGCGGCGGGTGTCCGGCGCGCCCATGCCGTCCGTCACTGGCCGTGGCCGGTAGGCGGGGCTAAGGTCGGGCCTTTCCACCCCTGGTGAGGCCTCATGACGCTGCGTCCCCTGTCCCTGTTGGTATCCCTGTCGCTGTGCTTCCCGCTGGCGGCCTCGGCCGTGGAGTTCAGCCAGGCCGAACTGGCCAAGGCCAGCGAACTGCAGCGCCGCCTGCTGACCCTGGACTCGCACCTGGATACCCCGGCCAACTTCGCCCGGGCGGACTTCAACATCATGCAGCGCCACGACCACAACGCGCTGTCGCAGGTGGACTACCCGCGCATGGTCGAAGGCGCGCTCGATGGCGGCTTCTTCGCCATCTACACCGACCAGGGCGACCGCACCCCGGCCGCGCACACCACCGAACGCGACCATGGCCTGCAGCGCATGCTGCAGATCCACGAGATGCTGGCCGCCAACCCGGACAAGTTCCAGCTGGCGCTGAGCGCCGATGACGCGGCGCGGATCAAGGCCGCCGGCAAGCGCGTGGTCTACATCAGCATGGAGAACGGCAGCCCGCTGGTGGCCGACCCCTCGCTGCTCAGCTTCTACTACAAGGCCGGCCTGCGGTTGATGTCGACCGTGCATTTCGCCAACAACGAGTTCGCCGATTCGGCCACCGACCCCAAGGGCGCGGAGTGGAAGGGGCTGAGCCCGGCCGGCAAGGCGCTGGTCAACGAGGCGGTGAAGCTGGGCATCGTGATCGACCAGTCGCACGCGTCCGATGCGGTGTTCGACAACCTCATCGAGATGATGCCGGTGCCGTTCATCCTGTCGCATAGCTCGGCCAAGGCGGTGTTTGACCACCCGCGCAACCTCGACGACGCGCGCCTGCGCCAGCTCGCCGCCAAGGGGGGCGTGATCCAGGCCAATGCCTATGGCGGCTACCTGATCGACGAGACCAAGACCGCCGAGCGCAAGCAGGCCGAGGAAGAACTCGGCAAGCGCCTGGGGGGCTGGGACGACATGAGCATGGCCAAGGGCGTGGAACTGGCCCGGGCGATGGCCGAGCTGGACCAGAAGTACCCACGCCGCAAGGCGACGCTGGATGACTTCTTCCAGCACCTGGGGCACATGCTGGACGTGGTCGGGCCGGACCACGTGGGCATCGGCATGGACTGGGATGGCGGTGGTGGCGTGATCGGCATGGAAGACGCCGCCGACCTGCCCAAGATCACCGCATGGTTGCAGCGCCGTGGCCTGAGCGAGGCGCAGATCGCCAACATCTGGAGCGGCAACGTGCTGCGGGTGATGCGCCAGGCGCAGGACTACGCGGCCAGGCAGGCTCGGTAACGCAGGTAGGCTGGGATGTAATCCCACAAACACAAGGCGGGCCGAAGCCCGCCTTGTGTCATCCACATGGAGCGGTGGATTACCGCTTGCCCAGCACCGCATTGCGGCGGCTGTACACCGCGTAGACCACCAGGCCCAGTGCGTTCCATGCCAGGAACCACAGCTGGGTGCGGGTGGGCAGGCTGAAGAACAGGTAGATGCAGCCCAGGATGGCGACCGGGCCGACGATCCACGCCAGGGGTGCGCGGAACTTGCGCTCGCGGCCGGCCTCGCGCTTGCGCAGCACCAGCAGGCACAGGCCCACTGCGGTGAACGCGGCCAGGGTGCCGGCGTTGGCCAGGGCGGCGATCTCGTCCAGGCGCGCCACGCCGGCCAGGGCGGCGACCAGCACGGCGGTGAACAGGGTGATGACCACCGGCGTGCCGGTGCGCTGGTTGACCTTGGACAGGCCGCGCGGCAGCAGGCCATCGCGCGACATCACGAAGAAGATGCGGCTCTGCCCGTAGAAGAAGGCCAGCAGCACGGTCGGCAGGGCGATGATGGCGACGATGCCGATCACCAGCGCGGCGGTGCCGTGGCCCAGTTCGCGCATGATCAATGCCAGCGGCTCGGCGCTCTTGCCGAACACCGTGTAGCTCATCGCGCCGACCGCGGCAGCGGCCACCAGCAGGTAGATGATGGTGCAGCCGACCATCGAGCCGATGATGCCGATGGACAGGTCGCGCTTGGGGTTCTTGGTTTCCTCGGCGGCGGTGGAGATCGCGTCGAAGCCGTAGAAGGCGAAGAAGATGATCGCCGCGGCCGCCATCACGCCGCGCTCCACGCCGTCGGCGCTGACCGACTTGGGGAAACCGTAAGGCATGAACGGCTGCAGGTTCTCGGCGTTGAAGGCCGGCAGCGCGACGGCCACGAACACCGCCAGCGCGATCAGCTTCAGCACCACCAGCACCGCGTTGACCGTGGCGCTCTCGCGCGTGCCCAGCATCAGCATGCCGGCCACCAGGAAGGTGATGACGATGGCCGGCAGGTTGATCACGCCACCGGCGTGCGGGCCGGCGGCCAGCGCCTGCGGCAGCATCACGTTCCAGCCGAAGGAGGTGTGCAGCCACTCCAGGAAGCCGACGAAATAGCCCGACCAGCCCACCGCCACGGTGCTGACCACCAGCGAGTACTCCAGGATCAGGCTCCAGCCCACCACCCAGGCGATGGTCTCGCCCAGCGCGCTGTAGCTGTAGGTATAGGCGCTGCCGGCGGCCGGCATCATCGTCGACAGCTCGGCATAGGCCAGCGCCGCGCAGGCGCAGATCACGCCGGCGATGATGAAGGACAGCAGCACCGCCGGGCCGGCCTTGTCCGCGCCCACGCCGATCAGCGTGTAGATGCCGGTACCGACGATGGCGCCAATGCCCAGTGCGACCAGGTGGGGCCAGCTCAGCGAGGGGATCAGGCGGCGGCCTTCTTCGTGTTCGGTGAGCTGGTCGATGGGCTTGCGCCGGAGCCAGGACTGCATGCGGACCTCACGGTTCGTGGTGATTCAGGAAGTCGGCGAGTGTCGCCGAATGCAGTGCAGCAAAGCCAGAAAGATGCGCGGTTTCAGCGGGCTTTGGCGATTGCCATTGGCATCGCTGCCGGAACCGGCACAAAACCGGGGCCGCGCGCTGATCATGAATGGCGAGGGTGGGCGAGCAGGTAATCCCGCAGCGCCACGGCCTGGTTGTACCGGGTGTCGCGCGCGCCGTAGACCAGCGTGACCGGGCCGGCGTCGAGGGCGTCGCGCAGCGGTTTCAAGTGTTGCGGGGAACCGGCCAGTTCCGCGGCATAACGGTGCTCGAACGCCTCCCAGCGCTCGGGCTGGTGGTCGAACCACTGGCGCAATGCGGTGCTCGGGGCCACGTCCTTCAGCCAGGTGGCCTGCAGCTTCTCGCGGCTGACGCCGCGCGGCCACAGGCGGTCGACCAGGAAGCGCTGGCCGTCGTCGGCGCTGGCGGCCTCATAGGCCCGTTTGCAGGAGATCTTCATTGCCCACCCGCCTCGCACTGCCAGGGATGTCGGCCGATCGTACCGCTCTGGCGCAGCGGCTCCTATTCCAGGCCCAGCCGCACGCCGAACACCATCAGGCACACGCCGACCGCGCGGCGCAGCCAGACCCCGACCCGTGGATACCCGGCCAGGCGCCGGGCGATGAACTGCCCGCCGAAGATCAGCACCGAGCACCAGCCGATGCTCAGCACGGCGATCAGTACCGCCATGGTCGCCAGGGTCAGCGCGCCACGTTGCCGGGCCGGGTCGATGAACAGCGGGAAGAAGGCCATGTAGAACAGGATGGCCTTGGGGTTGAGCACGCCGACCAGCAAGGCCTGCCGGAACCAGCGCCGGCCATGCTGGACCGCATCGCTGCCGTTGCTGCCGGCGGCCGGTTCACGCAGCAGCTGCACGCCTACCCAGATCAGGTAACCCGCACCGAGGTAGCGCAGGCCGGCGAACAGCGCCGGGTGTGCCTGCAACAACGCGGCCACGCCGGTGGCGGCGATGGCGATCAGGATCTGGTCGCCCAGCATCAACCCGCCCAGCGTCGCGTAGCCGGCGCGCACGCCGCCGCGCGCGGTGGCGGTGAGCAGGGTGAAGGTGCCCGGGCCGGGCAGCATCAGGAATAGGATCACCGCCACCACGAAGGTGCCGACGTCGTTGATGCCCATCCACGGCATGGCTCAGGTCCCGGGCTGGGCCGCGCGCTGTGCGGCCAGGCGCTGCTTCACCGCGGAGATCAGCGCCGGCAGGTCGTCATGGCGCGGCACGCCATAGCGGTCACCGGTGATGTCCAGGTTGCCCTTGCGCCAGAAGCCGGCCGGTGCGGCGACCAGCAGCTTGCCCGAGCGCGCGTACAGCCCGAACTCCAGCAGCGTGATCGGGCTCTGCGTGCCCGGCGTGAAGTACATCAGCACGATGTCGGCCTGTTCCAGCGCAGCCAGCTCCCATTCCACCTGGCGGCGGAACTCGGGTTCATCGGCTTCCGGGCGCCAGGCCGGGTTCCAGTCGGCGCGGCGCGGGTTGAGCATCAGCACGCCTTCGTCGGCCAGTGCCTGCTGCACCTGCTGCTGCCAGTCGCCGGCCTTGCCCATTTCGATGCTGCCGGCCAGGAACACCTTGGGACGGGTGTCGTGGGCGGGCAGTGCGTGGGGCGAGGTGACGGTCTGCGAGGGCGCGGCCGGTACCGGCAAGGGCGCCAGGCAGGCCAGGCCGAGCAGCAGGGAAAGCGACGGCTTCATGGGAAATGGGTGGTGCAGGGGGGCCTACATGATCGCAGATGCGGCGCAGGCGGTGAGATCGACGGGGCTACACTTGCATGCATGCAAACCGAAACCCTGATCCTGGCGGCCCTGGTGCTGGTCGTCCTCGTGCTGCAGCTGGTGCTGCTGTTCCGCCGCGCCGATAATGCCACGCTGGAGAATGCGCTGCGCGAGGAGCAACGCATCGGCCGCGGCGAACTGCGCGAGCAGCTGGAGGCGATGACCCGCCAGCAGGACGCGCGCATGGACGGCTTCGGCCGCAACCTCACCGACCTGTCCACCCGCACCGACCAGCGCCTGGACCTGCTGCGTGACAGCCTCAACGACGACGCACGCAAGGGCCGCGAGGAAAACAACGTGCTGCAGCAGCAGCTGGCGCAGCTGCTCGGCGCGCGCCTGCAGGAAGTGCGCGACCAGCTTGATGCCTTCGGCCAACAGCAGCAGGGGCGCATGGACGTGTTCGCGCGCCAGCTGGCCGGCCTGCAGCAGGCGCTGGTCGAAGACACGCGCAAGGGCCGCGAGGAAGGCGTGCAGCTGCAGCAGCGCTTCGGTGAACTGCTCGGCCAGCGCCTGGTCGAGCTGACCCAGCGCAACGAGACCGGCATCAACGAGATGCGGCAGACGCTGGAAGCGCGCCTGAAGGACCTGCAGGGCGACAACGCCACCCGGCTCGAGCAGATGCGCCAGACCGTGGACGAGAAGTTGCAGAGCACGCTCAATACGCGCCTGGATTCGTCCTTCAAGCTGGTGTCCGAGCGGCTGGAGCAGGTGCAGCGCGGGCTCGGCGAGATGCAGCAGCTGGCCACCGGCGTGGGCGACCTCAAGCGCGTGCTGAGCAACGTCAAGAACCGCGGCGGCTGGGGTGAAGTGCAGCTGGACAACATCCTGGAGCAGACCCTGACCGCCGAACAGTACGCGCGCGGGGTGAAGGTGCGCCCGGACAGCGGCGAGATGGTCGACTTCGCGGTGCGCCTGCCCGGGCGCGGCGACGAGCAGGCGCCGGTATGGCTGCCGATCGACTCCAAGTTCCCGCGCGAGGACTACGAACGCCTGCTCGATGCGCAGGAAGCCGGTGACCTGGAGGCGGTGCGCGGCAGCGGCAACCAGCTCGAACGCGCCATCCGCGTACAGGCCAGGTCGATCAGCGAGAAGTACATCGTGCCGCCGCACACCACCGACTTCGCGGTGATGTTCCTGCCGACCGAAGGCCTGTATGCCGAAACCATCCGCCGGCCGGGCCTGGTCGACGCGCTGCAGCGCGAACACCGCGTGGTGATCGCCGGCCCGACCACGGTCACCGCGCTGCTCAACAGCCTGCAGATGGGCTTCCGCACGCTGGCCATCGAGCAGCGTTCTTCCGAAGTGTGGAGCCTGCTGGGCGCGGTCAAGGGCGAGTTCGGCAAGTTCGCCGGCATCCTGGAGAAGGCCGAGAAGCAGATCAACACGGTCGGCAAGAGCCTGGGCGATGCCAGCCGCAAGACCCGCACCATCGAGCGCAAGCTGCGCGGCGTGGAATCGCTGTCGGCCGACGCCGCGCAGGCGCTGCTGGGCGATCTCGGCGGCGAGGATGAGGCCGAAGACACGGGTGCCGACGAAACCTGATCGCAGGCGACGCCGGGCATTACCGGCATCACTGGAACAGCGCGTAACGGGCACCCCGAGGTCGTGCCAGCGCCATCCACGCCCGCTATGCTTGCCCTCCCCAACCCCCCGCAGGAAACCGCAATGACTGCTTCCGTGTATGACACCGCGCTGACCACCATCGATGGCGCACCGGCCACGCTGGGCGACTACCGCGGCAAGGTGCTGCTGGTGGTCAACACCGCCTCCAAGTGCGGCCTCACCCCGCAGTACGAAGGCCTGGAAAAGCTGTACCGCCAGAAGAAGGGTGACGGCCTGGAAGTGCTGGGTTTCCCGGCCAACAACTTCAACGGCCAGGAGCCGGGCAGCGAGGACGAGATCAAGCAGTTCTGCGCGCTCACCTACGACGTCAGCTTCCCGATGTTCTCCAAGATCAGCGTGGCCGGCGCCGACATCCACCCGCTGTACCAGCAGCTGACCGCGGCCCAGCCGGTTGCCACCGGTGATGGCCCGCTGCGCGAGAAGCTGGCCAGCCTGGACATCCCGACCAACGCCGCGCCGGCGATCCTGTGGAACTTCGAGAAGTTCGTGATCGGCAAGGACGGCAGCGTCGTCGCCCGTTTCTCGCCGGATACCCCGGCCGACAACGCGGCGCTGCTGGCGGCCATCGATACCGCCCTGGCGGCGTGACGCGCGGGGCCGGGATCGCCTCCCGGCCCTGCTGCGTAACGGGTTCCAGCGGCACGAAAAAGCCCGGGTTTCCCCGGGCTTTTTCTTTTGCGGCATCACCGGCGATCAATTGCCCCAATCGGGCATCGGCATCGCATCGACCGGGATCGTGGTCGGGTCATCGTCGTCGTCGCCGCGGTTGTGGCGCAGGTCGCGCTCGATCTGGTACGTGCGGCGCTGCAGCCATGCATCGCGGGTCAGGGCGTATTCGTCGACCGCGGTGTCACGCAGCGAGTCCACCGCCATCAGCTGGGCACGCGTGTCGACCAGCTGCAGGCCCTGCAGGCCGATGCGGACCTTGTCCATCTCGATCTGGCGGATCGGCGAGAGCGGCATGTCGCCGGCCAGGCCGAATACGTCACGCACCGTGCGCGGGCCGAAGAACGGAAGTTCCACGTAGCGCGACTGGCGCCAGCCCCAGGTGCCCAGGGTCTGGCCGAAGTCCTCGCTGCGCTTGGGCACCATCGCCTTGCTGGCCGGGTCGAACAGGCCGCCGATGCCGAAGGTGCTGTTCATCAGGAAGCGGCCCAGCGTGTCCCAGGCGTCATCGGCATGGCCCTGCAGCAGCTGGTTGACCATGGTCAGCGGCGAGCGCAGGTTGCTGAAGAAGTTGGTCACGCCGGTGCGCGCGAACTGCGGCACCACCTTGGTGTAGGCGGTGGCCAGCGGACGGGCGACGCTGCGGTCGACGGCATTGTTGAAGCGGTGCACGCCGCGGTTGTACTTCTCCCACGGGTCGTAGGACGGCGATGCGCCGGTGGCTTCCTCCGCGCCGGTGCTGGGCGACGGGCCGCCGTACAGCGCAGCGAAGTCGTCCTCGGCAGCGGTGGGGGCCACCTCTTCGCTGGCGGTGCCCGCACTGGCCGCGGCCGGCGGTGGCGTGTCGTGCCCGGAGGTGTCGGTATCGACGGCGGGGGTTTCCGCCGCCGCCGGCACGTCATTGGCCGCCACGGGCTGTTCGATGGCCTGCGACGGTTCGACCAGGCGGGAGGCCGGCGCGCTGTCGCGTGCGGGCTTGCCGGCACAGGCGGCCAGCAGCACGACGCAGGCAAGGAGGGGGAGGGTGCGGATGATGCTCATGTCAGCTTCCTGCTGCGGTCGCATTGAAATCGAGTGACGGGGACAGCCGGTAGGCTGCCCGCAGTTCGTCCAGCCCTGCCGGTGCACCGAGGACCTGCACTGGCCCATGCGCGTGCAGGCGTGCGGCGAGCTCGCCCAGCACGGCCAGCCCGGCGCTGTCGACACGTTCCAGCAGCTGCAGGTCGAGCTGGCGCAACGTGCCCGGCACGCGCGCCAGCTGCGGCCACAACGCCGTTACCGCAGCGCGGTCGAGCACGCCTGCCAGGTGCAGGGTGTCGCCCTCGATGCGGGCGCTGGCATTACTTGCCACGGGGAGCCGGGCCGGCGTTGGCCTGGATGCTGCCGCTGCGCAGCTCGGTGGCCACCTGGCGGATCGACTTCTGGCGCAGCGGGGCGTCGAACTGGTTCTTGAAGGTCTGCACGTAGGAGATGCCTTCGATCATCACGTCGAAGATCTTCCACTGGCCGCCGACGTTGCGCATCAGGTACTCCACCGGGGTCGGCTCGCTGCCCGAGCGCACCAGTTCGGTGGTTACCTTGACGCCGCGGTTGCCCGGCAGCGCGGTTTCGCCCTTGTAGCGGAAGCTCGGCTTGCCCTGGATGTCGAGCAGGGTCGAGCCGTAGCGCGACATCAGGTTGTCGGCCATGGCGTCGGCGAACAGCTTCACGTCCTCGTCCGACGCGCCGCGGCCGTGCACGCCCAGCACCAGGCGGGCGGCGTAGTCGCGGTCGAAGCCACGGCTGAGCTCGCCGTCGATGAAGCTGCGCAGGGCGGCCGGATTGCTGCGGAACTCGCTGCGGCGGGACTGCAGCGTGTCGATGATGCGGGTGCTGGAATCCAGCACGGTGCGTGCGGCCGGCGACGGCTGGGCCGCGGTGGCGGCTGGGCGCGCCTGCGCGCTGACCAGTGCCGGGGTGGAGGCCAGCAGGGCCGAAGCAAGCACGGTGCCGAGCAGTTTCACGTTCATGGTTGCGGTTCCATTGCGGGCGCGTCTGCGCCGGGGGTTTCGTGGGTCTCGGCGCCGGCGGCATTGCCGCCACCGCTGAACATGTACTTGCCAACCAGCTGGATCAGGTCCACCGCCGGCTGGGTGAAGACGATCTCGTCACCGGACTTGAGCGGTTCAGGGTCTCCACCGGGTTGCAGGCCGATGTAGCTTTCGCCCAGCAGGCCACTGGTGAAGATGCCTGCCGAGGTATCGGCGGGCAGATCCTTGAACTTGCCGTCCAGGGCCAGGGTGACGATGGAGTCGTATTTAACCGGGTCGAGCTGAATATCAGCCACTTGGCCGATGGTCACGCCGCCGACCTTCACTGGCGCCTGCTTGCGCAGCTGGCCGATCTGGGTAAAGCGGGCCTTGAGCACATAGTCACCGCCGCCCACGCCGAAGCGCTGGTTGGTCGATGCCACGGCAAGCACCAGCAGCGAGGCCAGGGCCAGCAGCAGGAAGGCGCCGACGGAAAATTCGAGTCTGGGTCCACGGATGGCCATGTTGTTATCTCACTCCTGATCCATCTGGTGCTTCGCCGCGGCGAAGCCGTTCGGGTTCTGTTCCCACGCGACCGGCGCGGGGCGTGGGGTATTACTGGAAGAGCAGTGCCGACAGCACGAAATTGAACATCAGCACCAGCAGCGAGGCGTTGACCACCGCGCGGGTGGTCGCCACCGAGGTGCCTTCGATGGTCGGCTCGGCGTGGAAGCCGACGTAGGCCGCCACCAGCGCCGCGGTGCCGCCGAAGATCGCCGACTTGAGCAGGGCCACGGCGAAGTCATCCCAGAAGTCGACGCTGCCACGCAGCCCCGACCAGAACGTGCCGTTGTCCTGGCCCAGCACATGCACCGCCTCGAAGTAGCCACCGGTGATGGCCAGCGAGCAGAACACGCCGGTCAGCAGCGGCACGGTCAGCACCGCCGCCCAGAAGCGCGGTGCCACCGCCTTGGCGACCGGATCGATGGCCATCAGTTCCAGCGCCTTGATCTGGTCGGTGGCGCGCATCAGGCCCAGTTCGGCGGCGATCGAGCTGCCGGCGCGGCCGATGAACAGCAGCGCGGTCAGCACCGGTGCCAGCTCGCGGTACAGCGATAGGCCCAACAGCGTGGACAGCGCGTCGGAGGCACCGAAGGTGGTCAGCGTGCGGTAGCCCTGCAGGGTCAGCACCAGGCCGACGAAGGCACCGCCCACGGCGATGATCGGCAGCGAGCGTGCGCCGATCTTGTAGATCTCGCGGGTCAGCTCGGCCAGGAAGTCACGGGTCGGCAGCGAACCACGCAGCACGGTCAGCGAGAACAGGCCGGCGCGGCCGAGCGAACGGATGGAGGAGGCGAAGGGCATCAGAGAGCGACTCCTGAAGTGTTGGAGGTGCAGAAGCCGCTGTTGTCCTTCTCCCGCTTGCGGGGGGAGGTGCCCGAAGGGCGGAGGGGAGCAGCCTTGAGCGCAGAAGCGCCCTCAGCCCAACCCTCTCCCGCCATGCGGGAGAGGGGGCAGGAATCACGCATTTCGTGCATCGGCACCATCATGCGTTCTCCAACCCGTAGTTGCGCGCCGGCGCATCGAACGGGATCGGGCCGTCCGGCTGGCCGTGCAGGAACTGGCGCACCAGCGGGTCCTGGCTGGCCTGCAGTTCGTCCGGCGTACCGGAGAACACGATGCCGCCGTTGGCGATCACCACCGCCTGGTCGCTGATCGGCAGGGTCTCGTGGACGTGGTGGCTGACGATGATGCTGGTCAGGCCGAGGCTGTCGTTGAGGCGCTGGATCAGGCTCATGATCACGCCCGAGGCGATCGGGTCCAGCCCGGTCAGCGGCTCGTCGTAGATCATCAGCGGCGGGTCCAGTGCCAGCGCACGGGCCAGCGCCACGCGCCGTGCCATGCCGCCGGACAGCTCGCGCGGCCAGGCATCGGCAGCGGCCAGCAGGCCGACCGCGTGCAGCTTCATCTGCACCAGTCGGCGCAGCACCGGTTCCGGCAGCCGGGTATGCGCGCGCAGCGGCAGCGCTACGTTCTCGGCCACGCTCAGGTCGGTCAGCAGGCCGTTGCCCTGCAGCAGCACGCCGACGTTCTTGCGCATCTCCAGCAGGGCGCGGTTGCCGTGCGGGATGTCCTGGCCGAACAGCTGCACGTTGCCACTTACCGGACGCAGCTCGCCGGTCAGCGCCGCCAGCATCGTCGACTTGCCGCTGCCCGACGGACCCAGCACCGCGGTGATGCTGCCGCGCGGTACCTGCAACGAGACGTCGCGCAGGATCGTGCGCCCGCCGCGGTCGATGCGTACGTTGGACAACTGCACCAGGGGTGGCGGGTTCGAGGGCATGGTGGCCTTTAACGGAAAAACAACGTTGTAGGATTATCAGACGCGGCTGAACAAAAGCGAACTGGTCCGTGCAGTATTGTCGCATCCGCCGGGCGAACCATGGGTGATGAGCAGTCCCGGGAGCAGCAACACAGTGTCCGCCGGTTGGCCCAATCCGTACGGGGTCGCCGGGCCGCTTGCCCGGAACACCGGGACGCGCGGCAAGTGGAACTGCCCTGTTGCCAGCCCCGCGCGTTGTCATGCCAGTGATCCCGGGCCAACCTCGCCGCCCCTGATCATCCCGCCGCATCCCTGCACTAAGGTCCGCCGCTGATTTCCCTGAAGGATCGGCCAGGGAGGCCGAGCGGCGATGTCACGGATGCTCATCGTGGTTGGCGATGCCCTGCAGCGCGGAGGCGCGGTGCTGTCCGGCTCGCCGCACACCGATATCGACGGCCGCGCGGTGGCGCGAGTCGGCGACAAGGTCCTGTGCACCCGGCATGGTGCCGGCGCCATCGTGACCGGTGACCCCACGCTCCTGATCGACGGGCAGGCCGTCGCACGGAATGGGGACAAGGCCAGCTGTGGTTGCGTACTGCTGGCCGGGAAGCAGCCATTGGTGCATGTCAATCATGGCGGCGATGTCGGGAGTGCTGTCTTTGCAACAGCGCCGAAACGGGCCAGTAATGTGATTGCGTCGTCACCGAGCCCCGTAGCGCCTTCTGATGCTCCCACCGAGGAGGCGTCGGATCCGGGCTGTTGGGTCCAGGACCACGACGTGCGGATTAGTGGTGATATTGATGGCCGCTACTACGAGGCCTATGCCAGTACGGGTGAAAGACACAACTATTCCTTCCCCGTCAGCTACCGGATCGAGGTGCCACTGAAGACACAGGCCGATATCGTGGTCTCCATCGAGGTGAAAGTGGTGCCGATGCCAGGCATCACGGCGGCTGAAGTGGCGAGCGTCAAACAGCGTATGGCCGAAGGGATCTCGCGCTACTGGAACGGAAAGCTCGTGTTGGGGATCAGGGATCCTGAGTGCGGCAGCCGGAAACGTCCGATCCGCTACGAGGTCCGTTGGGTGGATGGGGGTGGCGACTACATGTTGTTCATTCACCGCAGATATGAACGCGAGCAGGTGAGCTACCCGGATATTGATGTTTCCCTCAGTACCACCGTATGGACCTTTGCGCATGAGTTTGCGCATTGCCTCGGTCTTCCAGATGAGTATTCGTACAATGATCCGGACGAAGAAACCGTCCGTTACATAAAGCCAGACGGTAGCTTCGACCCTGAAACGCTTGTGGCCAAGCCAGATTCGCGGGAATTATCGGATCCAGATGCAACGATCATGAACGCGGAGGATTGCAACGCAATCAAGCCGCGCCATGCCTGGAACATTGCACGCGAGGTACAGGAACTACTGCGCCATGAGATCGGCAGGGAAATAACATGCACCGTAGAGTGACCCAGCTATTCACCACAATGTTGATTGCCGTAGTTCCGGCCGTAGCGCAGAACAAGGAGCCTGACCCAATGATCGAACTGCATGCACGCTGCGTGGATGATGCACATTGCCGCTTCCACGAAGGGGTAACGCTGAACATTGAGTTGGAGCTACGCAACGGTGGTTCCGAGCCTGTGAGCCTGCCGTTGGAGTACATCCGCCAGCGGGGGCCATCGGTGAGGGTCCATGACAACCACACGCAAAGAACCACGTCGTTGCGAACCACGCTCGCTGCGGCGACATTGCGCGAACAATTGCAGGTGTTGGCCCCTGACCAATCCATCCGCTTCTCGATTCCGGTAAAGCCCCAGGACATCAGTCGATTCGCGTTGCGCCCCGTCGATGTTTCCCTGGAATTCTCCATCAATCTGACGCCCGGCTTGAGCGGAGAGGACGCAGACATGGTGAGCAGCCGGCTGCGGGTAGTCGGGGCAGTGGGTTCCAGCTGATGGGACCGGGGATCGGGTGCTGCCGGTGCGTCGATCAACATAATGTTGGCGGGCAGTAGTTCGGCTACGGCAAGATGGCGCGATGACCGCCGTACCCGATTTCCGCCTCTATCACTCCAATGCCCTGGACGTGCTGGCCTCGCTGCTGGCCCATGCCCTGCGCGAACCTGCGCCCGGGCAGCCGCTGCTGGCCGCCGACACGGTGCTGATCCCGCAGGTGGCGATGCGGCGTTGGCTGCAGTCCACGCTGGCGGCTGAGTACGGCATCGCAGCCAACCTGGAGTTCCTCACGCCCGGCGAGTTCGTGGCGCGTGCGCTCAACGCCAACGTCAGCGGTGAAGCCGACGACCTCGGCGCCAGTGGCCTGCATTGGCGGCTGTACGCGGCGTTGACCGATCCGGCGCTGATGGCCCGGCCGCCGCTGGCCGCGCTGCGCGCCTACCTGGACCGCGACGACCCGCTGCGGCCGTGGGCGTTGGCCGGCGAGCTGGGCGGGGTATTCGAGAAGTACCAGGCCTGGCGCCGTGACTGGCTGCTGGACTGGGAGCAGGGCGGCGAGCCCAACGATCCCCAGGCCATCCTGTGGCGGGCCATCGCCGGGGGCCACCCGTACCGCGCACGCCGCATCGATGACTACCTGCGCCGCTTCGAGGGCGACGGCAAGCCGTTGCCGCAGGGCTTGCCGGGGCGGTTGTTCGCCTTCGCCACGCTCAATGTGTCGCCGGACGTGCTGCGCGTGATCGCCACCCAGGCGCGGGTCGGCACGTTGCACTTCTATATGCCCACGCCGACCCGCTCGTACTGGGGCGACCTGCAGACGCTGGGCGAGAAGCTGCGTAGCGGCGAGGCCGATCCGTTCGGCGCGCAGGCCGGCGAGAACCCGCTGCTGCAGGCCTGGGGCGCGGCTGGCCGCGACTTCATGGCGGTACTGGGCAGTTACGAGGTGGTGCACCCCTCCGGCGAGATCGCCGCCTACGTCGACCCGGAGAGCGAGGCCGGCCCCGGGCTGGATGCCGGTGGGCTGGGCGACAGCCTGCTGCACCGCCTGCAGGCCGACCTGTACCACCGCCGCGCGCTGCCCGAACCACCGCTGCGCGAGCGCCTGCGCGTGGACGACCCCAGTATCCAGGTCCACGCCTGCCACACGCGCCTGCGCGAGATGCAGGTACTGCACGACCAGTTGCGCGCACTGCTGGAGGACCCGCGCTTCGACCCGCCGCTGCAGCCGCGCGAGATCGCGGTGTTGGCGCCGGACATCGACCCCTACGTGCCGTACCTGGAATCGGTGTTCGGTGGCCGTGGCGGCAGCGACGAGCACATCCCGTGGGCGCTGGCCGATGCCAGCCCGCTGCAGGGCGAGCCGCTGGCCGAGGTGTTCGTGCAGTTGCTGGGCCTGCCGGTGTCGCGCTTTGGCCTCAATGAAATCCTCGATCTGCTGGCCAGCGCGCCGTTGGCCGCCGCCGCCGGGCTGGACGCGGTCGCCTTCGAACGCCTGCACGCCTGGCTGCAGGCCGCCGGTGCCCGCTGGGGCCTGGACGCTGCGCATCGCGCGGACCCGCACCAGGCCCCGCGCGACGATGCCTATACCTGGCAGTTCGCGCTGGATCGCCTGCTGCTCGGCCATGCCAGCGGCAGCGACGAGGACATCGGCGGCGTCGCCCCGTGGCCGGAACTGGAAGGCGGTGCGTTGGCCGCGCTGGATGCGCTGATCCGCCTGCTGCGGGTGCTGGCCCGTCACCAGAAGACGTTGGCCGATGCGCTGACCCCGGCGCAATGGCGCGAACGCCTGCTCGGCCTGCTGCAGGCGCTGCTGCCCGAGCCCCCGGCCGAGTCGTCCACCCAGCGCGCGCTGGACCGCCTGCGCAAGCTGGTCAGCGAGTTCGCCGAGGACGCGGACACGGCCGGCTTCGCCGCCAGCGTGCCGGCCGAGGTGGTGCGCGCGCACTTCGCCGCGGTGCTGTCCGAGGCCGATACCCGCGCCCCGCTGCTGACCGGCGGCATCAGCTTTGGCCGCATGGTGCCGATGCGCCTGCTGCCGTTCCGGGTGATCTGCGTGCTGGGCCTGAACGACGGCGACTTCCCGCGTCGCGACCCGGCCGCGGGCCTGAGCCGGCTCACCGCCGAGCTGGGCACCACGCGCCGCCGCCATGGCGACCGCTCGCTGCGCGAGGACGACCGTTTCCTGTTCCTGCAGCTGTTCGCCTCCGCGCAGGAGGTGTTCTACCTGAGCTACCTGGGCGCCGATGCGCGCGATGGCAGCGTGCGCGAGCCCTCGGTGCTGGTCAGCGAACTGATCGACACGGCCGCCGCCTACCACCAGGACCCGGCCGCGGTGCGCAGGCAGTTGGTGGTACGCCACCCGCTGCAGCCGTTCGCGCCGACCGCGTTCGGCGGCGAGGAGCCGCGCCGCTTCAGCTATCGCCAGCAATGGCACCCGGCCGCCGGTGCGGTCGGTGGCAACCGCCGTGCGCTGGCGCCGTGGTTCACCGGCCTGCAGGCCGCGCCGTTGCCGGCCGCGCTGGAGGACGATGCCTTGTCGCTGGACAGCCTGCGCCGCTTCCTGTCCGACCCGGCCGGGCAGTTCCTCGGCCAGCGGCTGGGCCTGCGCCTGGCCGGCGAGATCGACCACAGCGAAGACACCGAGCCGCTGGTCGTCCCCGGCGGTGGCCGCGAGCATTCGGCCCTGCAGCAGCAGGTGTTGACCGCCTTGTTGGAAGGTCGCGAACAGGGGCTGTACCAGCGCCTGCGCGCGCGCGCGCTGTTGCCGTCCGGTGCGCTGGGCCAACAGCAGTTCAAGCGCGTACTCGGCCGGGTCCGGCCCAGCGCCGAAGCCTTCGCGGCCTGGTACGACGGCCAGCCGTTGCGCTCGGAACTGTACGAAGTAGAGATCGATGGCCTGCGCCTGCATGGGCGGGTCAACCAGATTCATCCACAGGGGCTGGTGCGCCTGCATGCCGGTGCGCCCGGGGTGGCCTACGTGCTGCGTGGGGGGCTGGACTGGTTGCTGGCCAATGCCGCCGGTGCCGGCCTGCCGCTGCTGCAGTTCCACGACGGCGGGCAGGACGGGCACGGCCCGCACGCCCTGCCGGCGCCTTCGCCGGAAGCAGCACAAAACGCCTTGAAAGCCTTGCTGCAGCTACGTTCCGACGGTCTGCAGGCGCCGCTGCTGTTTGCCCCGTACACCGGTTGGGAGATCTACAACGCCGCTGCCGAAAACCGCGAAAAGTCTGCACACGCGCGCTGGTACGGCGGCGACTACAGCTGGGGCGAACGCGACGGCGAAGCGCTGCGGCTGGCCCTGCGCGGCAGCGATCCGTTCGCCGCCGAAGACACTACTCACAGATTTATCCACAACAGCCTGTTGATATTTTCGGCCCTGCGCGAGGGTCGGGTACGGGCCGAACCGGGCCCGGCCGGGCGCACTGGAGGTGCGGCATGAACACCGCCGTACACGACCCCTACCTGGACCTGCCGCTGGACGGGTTGCGCCTGATCGAAGCCAGCGCCGGCACCGGCAAGACCTTCACCCTGGCCACGCTGTTCACCCGCCTGGTGGTCGAGCGCGGCCTGCGCATGGGCCAGATCCTGGCGGTGACCTTCACCGACGCCGCCACCCAGGAGCTGCGCAAGCGCATCCGCGAACGCCTGGACCTGGCTGCGCGCCTGGTCGGGGTGGCGCCGGACGCCAGCGACACCCCGGAAACCGCGCTGACCCACGCCGTCCTGCAACGTCACCTGGACCAGGGCGGCGAGAGCGCGGCCCAGCTGGGACGGCGCCTGCGCGCGGCCGCCGAGGAAACCGACCTGGCGGCGATCTTCACCATCCACGGCTTCTGCACCCGCGTGCTCGGCGAATACGCGCTGGAAAGCGGGCACACCTTCGCCGCGCCGGAACTGCTGGCCAACACCCGCGAACTGCATGCCGAACTGGCCGCCGACCTGTGGCGCCTGCATGCCGGCCAGGGTGAGCGGCTGGAGGCCCTGCTGGGCCTGTGGAAAAGTCCCGATGCACTGGCCGCCGACCTGGACAAGCTGGCCGGCGAGCTGCCGCTGCTGCCCGAGGTGCCGGACAGCGTGGTCGAGGACGCCCGCCCATTGCGCGATGCCGCCGTGCAGCGCCTGGCCGCCGGCCTGATCGAACACGGACCGACCTACCTGCAGCAGCTGCGTGAGGCAATGGACGGCGGCGTACTCAACAAGGCCAGCTACAAGCCGGACTGGGTGAACACAGTGTTCCTGCAGCTGGAGCAGTGGAGCCGCCATCCCGACCCGGAGGTTGAACTCGACGAACGGCTGGAGCGGCTCACGCTGGAGGCGCTCACCGCCAAGACCAACAAGGCCAAGGCCGGCAGCACGCCGGCGTCGCCGTTGCAGCCGCTGCTTGCCGACTACCTGCAGGCAATGGCGCAGGTCACCCGCTGGCAGCGCCAGCAGTCGATCGCGTTGCTGCACCAGCTGCGCGACGAAGCCCGCCAGCGCTTGCGCACGTTCAAGCAGCAACGCCGGCTGCAGACCTACGACGACCTGATCGACAACGTCGCCCATGCCCTGCAGGGCGAACACGGCGCGGTGCTGGCCGCGCGCCTGCGCGCGCAGTACCGCTTCGCGCTGGTGGACGAATTCCAGGACACCGACCCGCGCCAGTGGGACATCTTCCGCAGCGTGTTCGCGCCGGGCGATGGCAACGAGGCCGCGTTGTTCCTGATCGGCGACCCCAAGCAGGCCATCTACGGTTTCCGTGGCGGCGACGTGCACACCTACCTGCAGGCCAAGGCATTGGCCGAGGCGGCACCGGCGCTGGACCGCAACTTCCGTTCGCGCCCCAGCGTGCTGCGTGCCATCCAGGCGCTGTACGACAACGCCGGCAGTACCGCCTTCCTCGATGAGCGCATCCAGTTCGAACCGGTGCTGCCGGGCAGCAAGCGCACCGATGCCGACTACCTGATCGATGGCGTGCCGGCACCGGCGTTGACCGTGTGCGTGATCCAGGGCGATGCCGACGGCAAGCCACTCAAGGCCGACGATGCCCGCGAGGCCGCCACGCTGGCCTGCGTCGGTGATATCCACAGGGTATTGCGTGCGTCGCGCGAGGGCCGCGCGCAGGTGGATGGCGCGCCGGCGCAGCCCGGCGACATCGCCGTGCTAGTGCGGTCGCACAAGGAGGCCGCGCGCATCCAGCAGGCCTTGGCGGCGGTGGGTATCCCGGCGGTGGCGGCGGGCAAGCAGAGCCTGTTCTCCAGCGCCGAGGCGCACGAGGTGCGGCTGCTGTTGCTGGCCTTGCTGCAACCGGCCGACGAAGGCCGGCTGCGCGCGGCGCTGTCCACCGTGCTGCTGGGCGAGGACGCCGCCGCGATCGCGGCGATGGAGCACGAGGGCGACCGCCAACGCGCGCACCAGGAACGCCTGCTGCAATGGCGCGAGCGCTGGCAGCGCGGTGGCGTACTGGCACTGCTGTCCGACCTTGCCGCCGAGCAGGCCGAACGCCTGCTGGCGCTGGTCGATGGCGAGCGCCGCCTGACCAACTACCTGCAGCTGGGCGAACAGCTGCAGGAAGCCAGCAACCGCAGCATCGGCCTGCATGGCCTGCTCGACTGGCTGCAGACGCGCATGGCGCACGCCGATGAAAGCGACGAGACCCAGCTGCTGCGGCTGGAATCGGACGCGCGCCGGGTGCAGATCATCACCCTGCACAAGAGCAAGGGCCTGGAGTACCCGCTGGTCTACCTGCCGTTCGTGGGCATCGCGACCAACGCGCCGGATACGTCCAACCACCGCACCGTGCATGACGGTGCGCAGCGCGTGCTGCATTGGAAGATCGACAAGGACGACCCGCAGTGGAAAGCCGTCGGCCAGCAGGTCAGCGCCGAGGAGGAAGCCGAAACCGCGCGCCTGCTGTACGTCGGCCTGACCCGCGCCGAGCATGCCCTGTGGATAACCGGGGGTGCACTGACCGGCCTGGCGTCCTCGCGATTGGGCCCGATGCTGCAGGACATGGCCGCGCTGGCCGCGCACGCGGATATCCACATCGTTGATGGTGGCCCGCACAGCCTGCCGCCACGCCTGCCCGCCGAGCGCGAGCAGGCGTTGCCGCCGGTGCGCGCGGTGCAGCGCGTGGTGCCGCACGACTGGTGGGTGTACAGCTTCACCCAGCTGGCCCATGCCGACGGCGGGCAGGACACCTCCGCCGCGGCCACCGAGGAAAAGGGTGGCGCCTCCGACGAACCGGCGCAGGTGGACGTGGAAGCCGAACCGGCCGTGGTCGACACGCCGGCCGAGGTATTCGACCCCCGCTTTGCCGGCAGTCGCTTCGGCAACGTACTGCATGCCGCGCTGGAGAACGTGGACTTCGCCGCCTGGGTGCACTGGCAGGCCGGCGAGGCTGCGCCGGACGGGCAGGGCACCGTCATCGCCAAGGCCCTGCGCGACGACGGCTACGTGGAGGAAGACATCGCCGACGGCGTCAGCCTGCTGACCGGCCTGATCGGCCAGACCCTGACCGTGACCTTGCCCGAGGGCGGCGCGCTGCATTCGCTGGCCGTGGGCACGTACAGCGCCGAGATCGAGTTCCACTTCGCCATGCAGGCCACCACCGTGCCGGCCCTGTTGCGGGTGCTGCATGTGCACGGCGTGGTGCGTGACCGCCACGGCTTTGGCCTGCGCCGCCAGCTGGAGGGGCTGATGACCGGCAAGATCGACCTGACCTACGTGCGTGACGACCGTTGGTACGTGCTGGACTACAAATCCAACCGGTTGCCGGACTACGCGCCGTCGCAGCTGGAAGCGGCGATGCAGCACAGCGAGTATGACCTGCAGGCGCTGATCTACACCGTGGCCCTGCACCGTTGGCTGCGGTTCCGCCTCGGTGCCGGCTACGACTACGCGCGCGACTTCGGTGGCATCCGCTACCTGTTCTGCCGCGGCCTGGACGCCAGCCGCACGCCGTCGCCGGGGCTGTACGCGCACCGCTTCGCGCCGGAGCTGGTGCATGCGGTGGATGAATTGTTCGCCGGTGGCCGCGAAGGCCATGCGGCGCTGTTGGCGCGCCTGGAGGGCGAGGCATGAGCCTGCTCAAGGCCTTGAACAACGCCGGTGCCCTGCGCGCGCTGGACCACGCACTGGCGCAGAGCCTGCGCCGGCTGGACCCAGACACGCCGGACGCCGTGCTGGCCGCCGCCGCGCTGGCGTCGCTGGCGGTATCGCAGGGCCATGCCGGCTTCGATCCACGCCAGCCGCAGCGGCTGGTCGACGTGGGCGTGGAGTGGCCGGACCCGGCGCAGTGGAGCGCCCAGCTGGCGGCCTCGCCGTGGATCGTGTCGATGGCCGATGCGCGCGAGGCCAGCACGCAGTCGCTGCTGGTCTGGGAGAACGGCCTGCTGTACCTGCGGCGTTACCGCGAGTACGAGCGGCGCCTGGCGCTGGGACTGCAACGGATCGGTGGCGTGCGCCCGCCCTTGGCGGCGCTGGGCGGTGTGGCGGCGCTGTTCACGCGGTTGTTCCCGGGCGAGGTGCTGCCGTTGGTGGCAACGCAGGGGGAACTGTTTGGGATGCCCTCACCCCAGCCCTCTCCCGCAGGCGGGAGAGGGGGCCAAGCGCAGCACGTTGAGCGTCAGTCCTCCCTTCTCCCGCAAGCGGGAGAAGGTGCCCGAAGGGCGGATGAGGGCAACAAACCCCTCGCCGGCAACCTCCAGGCCCGCGCCGCCGCCGTCGCCCTGCGCCACAACCTGCTGCTGGTCACCGGCGGCCCGGGCACCGGCAAGACCACCACCATCACCCGCCTGCTGGTGCTGCTGGCCGCGCAGGCCCGGGCCGAGGGCAAACCGGCGCCGCGCGTAGCCCTGGCTGCCCCGACCGGCCGTGCCGCCGAACGCATGGCCGAAAGCCTGCGCAACGCCCTGCAGGTGTTGCCCGGTGCCGGTGTCGATGCCGCCTTGTGCGAGCAGTTGCCGACCACCGGCACCACCCTGCATCGCCTGCTCGGCGTGATTCCCGATTTGCCGCGTTTCCGCCACCACGCCGACAACCCGTTGCCCTACGAGGTGGTGGTGGTCGACGAGGCCTCGATGATCGACCTGCCGCTGATGACCAAGCTGGTCGAAGCGGTGGCCGACGGCACCCGGCTGGTGCTGCTGGGCGATCCCGACCAGCTGCCATCGGTGGAAGCCGGTGACGTGCTCAGCGCCATCCTGCGCGCCGCCGGCGACGGCCAGCGCATCGCCGCGGCCGATGCGCAAGCGCTGCAGCCACTGCTCGGCAGCCTGCCCACCGAGGCCATCGAAACCACCCCGAACGCCTTCGCAGGTGCCCGCGTGCAGCTGCAGCGCGGTTACCGCCAGAGCGATGCCCTGCAGCTGGCACCGCTGGCCACCGTGATGCGCGAGGGCGATGCCGCACAGGCGCTGGCGCTGCTGCGCGGGAAGACCCTGGCCGGCGTGCACTTCCATGAAGGCGAGGTTGATCCGCTGGCGGCGTGGCGGGGTCCGCTGCAGCAGTACTGGGAGTCCCTGGCCACCGCCAGCAGCCCGGCCGAGGCCCTGGCCCTGACCGGCCGCCTGCGCCTGCTCACCGCGGTGCGCGAAGGCCCGCAGGGCGCGCGTGGCCTCAATGCGCGCATCGAGGAACGCCTGGCCGGCGCGTCCCGCCGCGGCAGTGCCGGGCCCGGCTATTTCCACGGGCGGATGTTGATCATCACCGAGAACAGCTACCGCCACCGCCTGTTCAACGGCGACATCGGCATCTGCCTGAGCGATGGCGGCAGCCGTGGCACCACGGCCTGGTTCCCCGGCGATGACCTGTCCTCGCCGCGCGCCTTCCACCCCGCCGCCTTGCCGGCGCACGAGAGTGCCTTCGCGATGACCGTGCACAAGGCGCAGGGCTCGGAGTTCGACCAGGTCTGGTTGCAGCTGCCACGCCGCGACAATCGCGTGCTCAGCCGTGAGCTGCTGTACACCGGCATCACCCGTGCCCGGCATGGGCTGCACCTGTCCGGCAGCGCCGAGGTGATCAAGGCGGCCCTGGCCCGGCATGCCAGCCGCTGGTCGGGCCTGGCGGAGCGGTTGCTGGGCGGAGCTGCTCCAGCGTGATCGACCCGGCCGCATGAACCGCCCCCTCCCTGGCGCCGAAGGCGCAGGGGAGGGCCGGGGAGGGGTAAGCTCCCGCCAAGCCATCCCCACCCACTCAGGACCGCACGATGAAGAACACATGGACGTGGGCCCTCGCCCTGGCCCTGGCCGGCTGCAACGCCCCGCCGGCCAACGCCCCGCAACCGGCAGCCACGCCCGCCGCCGCGGGTACTGCCGCCGACCTCGACCAGGCCCGCGCCTTCCTGGCCCACGTCTACGCCACGTACTACCCGGACGTGCCGCTGGAGGACGTGCTGCCCGACGATCAGGTCTACGCCCCGGCGCTGCTGGCGGCGATGGAGGCCAACAGCCAGGCCAATGACGGCGAGGTCGGCTACCTCGACGCCGACCCGCTGTGCCAATGCCAGGACACCGCGCAGGACCTGCGCCAGCTGGCCTTCACCCTCACCCCGCTGGATGGCGGCCGGCTGCGTGCCACCGCCCAGATGGCCGATCCGGTTGCACCGCTGGCGCTGGACCTCACCCTCAGCCGCCAGAAGGGCCAGTGGCGCATCGCCGATATCGCCAGCCCTGCCGAACCCAGCCTGCTGAAGGCGCTGGAGCGGGATACCGAAACGGCCCGGCAGCGGCCCTGAGGGCGGCTGAACCTGAACGCAGGCCATGAACAGGGAGGCCCCCGCCCCCGTGAACCCGCCGTGCTGCCCCCTCCGGGGCCCGGCTGGTAGCATGTCCACCCCGTAATCCAAGCGCTGTCTGTAATGACCGATTCCAAGAACCCGCCCGTCACCCAGGCCCAGGCCGAAGACGCCGTGCGCACCCTGCTGCGCTGGGCCGGTGAAGATCCCGCCCGCGAAGGCCTGCTGGATACCCCGCGCCGGGTGGCCGAGGCCTACGGCGACTGGTTCAAGGGCTACCAGGACGACCCGCGCGAGTACCTGGCACGTACCTTCGAGGAAGTGGCCGGCTACGACGAGATGATCGTGCTGCGCGACATCGAGTATGAAAGCCACTGCGAGCACCACATGGCGCCGATCCTGGGCCGTGTCCACGTCGGCTACGTGCCCAACGGCCGCGTGGTCGGCATCTCCAAGCTGGCGCGCGTGGTCGAGGCCTATGCCCGCCGCTTCCAGGTGCAGGAGAAGATGACCGCGCAGATCGCCGATGTCATCCAGGACGTGCTGCAGCCGCTGGGCGTGGGCGTGGTGGTGGAAGGCTCGCACGAGTGCATGACCACCCGTGGCATCCACAAGCGTGGCGTGTCCATGGTCACCTCGCGCATGCGTGGCACCTTCCATGACGACGCGCGCACCCGCGCCGAGTTCCTGCGTTTCATCGAAGTCGGCCACGCCCGCCGCTAAGCCAAGGACCCGCGCGCTGTCGATGAAGTACCCCAAACGTATTGCCGGCTATCAGCGCCTGCGCGAGCAGCCGCTGTGGAAACTGCTGGCCTCCGACCGCGCGCCGGTGTTGATCGGGCTGCTGCAGGGCCTGTTGCTGGAAGCGGACCGGCGCGTGCCGGGCTCGATCCTGGCCGAGCGCCTGCAGCAGCAGCTGGACGCGCTCAACGCCGAGGAGCTCGACGTCGAGCTGCCGCGCACCGCGCAGGCCTACATCGCCTACTGGCTGTCGCAGGGCTGGCTGGAGCGGCGCCTGCCCGAAGGAGCGAGCGAAGAGGAGTACGAGCTCTCGCGCCAGGCGGTGCAGGCCATCCGCTTCATCGCCGGGGTCGAGCACAACGCCAGCCTGGCCACCGAAAGCCGCCTGTCGATGGTCATGCAGCAGCTCTCGCAGCTGGCCCAGCAGACCGAGACCAACCCCGAGGCACGGCTGGCCGCGCTGCGCGCCGAGCGTGAGCGCATCGACGCGGAGATCGCCCAGGCCGCCAGCGGCAAGGTCGCCACCCTCGACGGCAAGCGCGCGCTGGAACGCACCCGCGACGTGATCCGCCTGGCCGATGACCTGGCCGAGGACTTCCGCCGCGTGCGTGATGACTTCGAGCAGCTCAACCGCCGCTTCCGCGAGCGCATCATCGACGACGAAGGCGCGCGCGGCGACGTGCTGGACCGCCTGTTCAGTGGCGTTGATGTGATCGGCGAATCCGATGCCGGACGCAGCTTCCAGGGCTTCTGGGACCTGCTCAACGACCCGCGCCGCAGCGCCGAGCTCGATGCCGCGCTGGACGCGGTGCTCGAGCGTGGCTTCACCCGCAAGCTGGACCGCAACGAGCGCAACTTCCTGCGCAACTTCACCAGCACCCTGCTCGAGCGCGGCGGCCAGGTGCACGAGGTGATGCAGCACTTCGCGCGCAGCCTGCGCGGTTTCGTGCAGAGCCGCGGCTACCTGGAACAGCGCCGCCTCAACCAGCTGCTCAAGCAGGCGCAAGGCCAGGCGCTGCAGCTGCGCGAGGACATGCACCCCACCGCCGCCACCGGCTTCGTGCTGCCGTTGTCGGCCGCACGCTTGCGTTCAATTGGCCAATGGCGCCTACACGACCCGCGCAGCCACCAGGTCGAGACGTCGATCTTCATGGCCGATGCGGCCGAGATCTCGCTGGACAGCGTCGGCGACCTGGTCGCGCAGTCGGAGATCGACGTGCGCACGCTCAAGGACAACCTGTTCATGCTGCTCGGCACCCGCCCGCAGCTGTCCATCGCGCAGGTGCTGCGCGAGCGGCCGGCGCGGCAGGGCCTGGGCAGCGTGATCGGCTATCTCTCCATCGGCACCCGCCACGGCATGGTGGTGCGCGATCAACTGGAAACCGTGGAATGGACCGGCGGCGACGGCAGGGCACGGCGTGCCCGCGTGCCGCTGGTGTGGTTCCTCAAGGAAAGACGCGATGAACTGGTCTGAGACCGAAATCGAGAACGAAGGCGAAGGCCAGGCCGCACCGGCACCTGCCGCGCCGGCCACCAACAAGGACACCGGCGCGCTGTTCCTGGGCGACACCGGCCGCCTGCCGGCCGAGGCGCGCCGCGCGCTGTGCCAGCTGCTGGCTGGCCCCAGCGTCGATGCGCAGCGCCAGCCGACCCAGTGGACCGCGTTGCTGCGCCACGAAGACGCGGTGCGCAGCCTGCTGTGCGAGCTGTTCCTGGAGCTGGTGCTGGACCGTGACGGCGGCATCGCCTTCACCCGCCAGGCCGATACCGCCGAGCTGGATTCGCCGACCCTACTGCGCAGCGCGCCGCTGACCTTCATCGAGTCGGTGCTGTTGCTGCACCTGCGCCAGCAGTTGGCCGAGGCCGATACCCGCGGCGAACGCGCGGTGGTGGAGGAGCTGGAACTGGTCGAGGCGATGAGCATCTACCAGAAGAACGTCTCCACCGACCAGGCCGGCTACGGCAAGCGCGTGGCCGCGGCGATCGCCAAGATGCGCGAGAACCAGCTGCTGTCCAAGCTGCGCGGCAGCGAGGACCGCTACGAGATCTCGCCGGCGTTGAAGCTGCTGTTCTCGGCCGAGGACGTGCAGGCCCTGGGCGAGGCCTACCGCCAGCTGCGCGAAGGCGAGCCGGCGCCGGCCGAGGCCGAAGCCGCCGGCGAAGACGCCGACGAATGACGCGCACGCGCGTCGAATCACATTTGTTTGTCGCCGTCGCGCCAGGCGCGGCGGTTGAAGGATGAGCCGCATGGACACCGCTTCCCACACCCTGCTTCCCGCCGCCGCGTTGTTCAACGACCCGGCCAGTGATGCCCGCGCGAACCAGTTCCGCATGCGCCGCCTGCAGGTGCTCAACTGGGGTACGTTCTCGGGCCTGACCGAAGTACCGATCGCCGAGCGCGGCTTCCTGTTCGTCGGCCGTTCCGGTTCGGGCAAGTCGACCTTGCTTGATGGCATGAGCGCGCTGCTGACGCCGCCGAGCATCGTCGACTTCAACGCCGCCGCGCGCGAAGCCGAGCGTTCCGGCCGCGACCGCTCGCTGGTGTCCTACGTGCGTGGCGCCTGGGCCGACCAGCAGGACAGCGCATCGGGCGAGATCGCCACACAGTACCTGCGCAAGGGCGCGACCTGGACCGCATTGGCGCTGGAATACCACAACGCCCGCGGCGACGCGGTGTCGATCATCCGCATGTTCTGGATCAACGGCGCCGGCACCTCCGCCAACGATGTGCGCAAGCACTACATGGTGGTGCCGCGCCGCTTCGACCTGGCCGAACTCGACGGCTTCGACCTGGACCTGCGCAAGCTGCGCCTGCGCCTGGGCGAGGACGTGGCCCACTTCGACAGCTTCGCCGGCTACGCCGAGCGCTTCCGCCACCTGCTGGGCATCGGCAACGACATGGCGCTGCGCCTGCTGCACAAGACGCAGTCGGCCAAGAACCTGGGAGACCTCAACGCCTTCCTGCGTGGCTTCATGCTGGAAGAACCGCGCACCTTCGAAGCGGCCGACCGCCTGGTCGAGGACTTCTCCGAGCTGGACGGCGCCCACCACGCGGTGGTGACCGCACGCCGCCAGGTCGAGACGCTGACCCCGGCCCGCGACTACCACCAGGACCTGACCGAGCTGCGCAAGGGCGTGGCCAACCTGCGCGACCTGCAGATCGGCATCGACGGCTTCCGCGAGGAAAAGCGCCTGGAGCTGGTCAACGACCGCCTCAAGGAAGTGGAGGTCGCCGACCGCGGCCTGATGGGCGAGGAAGGCCAGCGCCGCCAGGCGCTGGACAACCACGAGCAGAAGCTGGTCGAGCTGGAACGCCAGCAGCGCGAACAGGGCGGCGAGCGCATCGAAGAGCTGGAGCGCGAACGCACCCGCGTCGAGCGCGAGGTCGAGGAACGCGCGCGCCGCCGCAAGCAGCTGGAAACCGCATGCCGCCAGCTGGGCATGTCGCTGGCCGACACCGCTTCGGTGTTCGCCGAGCAGGTCGAACAGGCGCGTGCGTTGATCGATGGCAGCCGTGACGGTGCCGGCACCGTGGACGATGCCATCGCCGAGCGCATGGCCGAGCGCCGCGATGACGAGAAGCGTTTCAATGCGCTGCGCGTGGAGCTGGAATCGCTCAAGTCCGCGCCCAGCTCGATCCCGGCCCCGCTGCAGCAGATGCGTGCACGCCTGTGCGACGACACCGGCCTGCCCGAATCGGTGCTGCCCTTCGTCGGCGAGCTGATCCAGGTGCGCGAGGACCAGATCGGTTGGCGCGGCGCGATCGAGCGCGTGCTGCACGGTTTCGCGCAGTCGCTGCTGGTCGATGAGAAGCACCACAGCCAGGTGGCCGAGTGGGCCAACCGCACCCACCTGGGCACCAAGCTGGTCTACTTCCGCGTGCGCGACAACGAGTCGCTGCATGCGCGCGAGCCGGACAAGCGTTCGTTGATCCACAAGCTGCAGCTGCGCGACCACGTGTTCGGCGACTGGGTCCATAACGAACTGCTGCGCCGCTTCGATTACACCTGCGTGGAGAACGCCAGCCAGCTGCGCAACGAAGACCGCGCACTGACCCGCGAAGGCCAGATCAAGCACCCGGGCGATCGCTACGAGAAGGACGACCGCCACGCCGTCAACGACCGCAAGCGCTGGATGCTGGGCCACGACAACCGCGACAAGCGCCGCGTCTACGAGCGCGAGGCGCAGGAGCTGGCGCAGCGCATCGCGCGCAGCGAGTCGGACGTGGCCATGCTGCGCAAGCAGCGCGAGAGCGGGCAGGAAAAGCAGCTGGCCGCGCGCGTGCTGGTCGAGCGCGACTGGGACGAGATCGACGTCGGCCCGCGCCTGCAGCGCCTGGCCGACATCGACGAGCAGCTGGTGGACCTGCGCGAGGGCGACAACGCGTTGGCGCGCGTCGGCCAGCAGATCGAGCTGACCCGCGGCCTGCGCGACCAGGCCAAGCGCACCTACGAGGACGTGCGGCTGGAACGCGCGCAGCTTTCGCGTGAGCGCGTGCGGTTGGAACAGCAGCGTGACAACGGCGCCGCCCGCGTCGCCGGTGCGCCGCTGACCGACGCCCAGCGCGACGGCCTGGGCGAGCGCCTGGAGGCGCTGCCGGGCTTCAACCTGGACACGCTGGAAAGCCACTTCCGGGTGATCGAGCGTGGCCTGGCCGAGGAGCTGGGGCAGAGCCAGAGCCGCGACGCCAAGCTCACCCAGCACCTGCTCGACTGCTTCCGCAAGTATTGCCAGCAGTGGCCGGAGGACTCCGGTGACTTCACCGTGTCGCTGAGCAGCGCCGATGACTTCCTGGCACGCTTGCAGCGCCTGGAGAGCGACGGCCTGCCACGACACGAAGGCCGCTTCTTCGACCTGCTGCAGACCCAGAGCAAGAACAACCTGCTCGCCCTGCAGCGCCACACCGCCGAGGCACACAAGGCGATCAAGCAGCGCATGGACGAGGTCAACGCCTCGCTGGAGCAGGTGCCGTTCAACCGCGGCACCGTGCTGGCCATTGACGTCAGCGACCGGCGCCTGCCGGAAGTGCAGGACTTCCAGCTGCAGCTGCGCGCGGTGCTGACCCACCAGCAGACCGAAGACCGTTCGCTGGCCGAAACCCAGTTCAACGTGCTGCGTGACCTGGTGCGCCGCCTCGGTGCACAGGAACCGGAGCTGCGCCGCTGGCGCGAGCAGGTGCTGGACGTGCGCCAGCACGTGGAGTTCTACGGCGTCGAGCTCGACGGTGAAACCCGCGAGCAGGTCGAGATCTACCGCAGCGGCGCCGGCAAGTCCGGTGGCCAGCGCCAGAAGCTGGCCACCACCTGCCTGGCCGCGGCGCTGCGTTACCAGCTCGGTGGCGAAGACGGCGAACTGCCGCGCTACGCCGCCGTGGTGCTCGACGAAGCCTTCGACAAAGCCGACAACGAGTTCACCGCGCTGGCGATGAACATCTTCGAGAACTTCGGCTTCCAGATGGTGGTGGCCACGCCGCTGAAGTCGGTGATGACACTGGAGCCGTTCATCGGCGGTGCCTGCTTCGTCGAGATCAGCGGTCGCCACGATTCGGGCGTGCTGCTGATCGAATACGACGACGAGGCCAATCGCCTGAAGCTGCCGGCGCGCGCCCGTGGCGCCGCCGCCCGCGAACAGGACGAGGCCGGTGACGTGGAAGTCGCGGCGGACGATGCCGAAGCCGCACCGAAGAAGAAGCCGGCGAGGAAGAGCGCGGCCACCGAGCAGTAAGCCCGGGCATTCCTCCCTTGCCACTGGCCAGGGAGGAAGCACGGCAGGAGCAGGTCCAGCCGCCAAGCCCATCCCACATCCGCTCGCATCACCCCGCGCGCACCTCCGTTACAGTCCCCTCAAACGCCTCCGAGGATTCCCCCATGCATTACGTGGAAATCGTCGCCATGCTGGTCGTGGTGCAGTACCTGTTCTTCACCACCCTGGTCGGTCGCGCCCGTGGCCGTTACGGCGTGAAGGCGCCGGCCGTCACCGGCCATGAAGGTTTCGAGCGCGTCTACCGCGTGCAGATGAACACCCTGGAGCTGATGGTCGCGCTGCTGCCGTCGTTGTTCGTCGCCGCCCGCTTCTGGCCGGCCGAATGGGTGGCTGGCATCGGTGCGGTCTACCTGGTTGGCCGCTTGATCTACTGGCGCGCCTACGTTGCCGCGCCGGCGGGGCGTGGCCTGGGCTTCGGCCTGTCGATGCTGCCGGTGCTCGCGCTGCTGCTGATGGCCCTGGCGGGCGCGATCCTGCGCTGATTGCCCGGTCGCGAAGCCGACGGCCCATCCCGTCGCGCAGAGGCGGGCTACGGAAGCAGTGTCGGCTTCCAGCCAATCCCGAAACCGAATGCCCATCGCCAACGACAAAGGGAGCCTTTCGGCTCCCTTTGTCGTTTCCCTCACCCGGCTCAGAAATCCAGGCTGAGCTTGGCGTAGCTGTAGCGCCCCGGCAGGTCATAGGTGCCCGGGTCGTAGCCATTGAGCGTGCAGCTCAGGCAGATCGGCGGGTTCTTGTCGAACACGTTGTTGACGCCCACGGTGACCTTGGCGCCCTTCATCCACGCATCGGTGCGCCAGCTCACCTGCGCGTCGTGGTACGTGGTGGCGCCCAGCCAATGCTGGTCGTTGGCGCTGTCGGTACAGATGTCGAAACCATTGGCCCCGGCGCAGCGCTCGCGCAGGCGGTCGATGTAGCGCATCGTCCAGCTCGCGTTCCAGTTGCGGAAGTCCCAGTTGGTGGTCAACGTCGAGCTCCACTCCGGGATCGCGCTGTCGTTGATCTCCACGCCCGGCGCCTTCGGTTCGGCCTGGCCGGATTCGTTGATCAGCTCGTAACGGGTGACCCAGGTGGCCTTCCAGTCGAAGCCGAGCTGGCCCCAGCCGGTCTCCGGCAGCAGCCAATGCGCGGTGAAGTCCCAGCCACTGGTGTTGATGGTGCCCAGGTTGGCCAGGATGTCCTCGAAGCGGATGATCTGGCCGCGGTCGTTGCGCGTGTAGCTGGCACAGGCGGTGGCATCGCGGGTATCGATGCAGCGGTCGAGGATGGCCTGCGCATCCGGTGCCTGGATCGCGTCATCGATGGTGTGGCGGTAGAACGTCACGCCCAGGTCCAGCTTGCTCGACCAGCTGCTGTTCTCGGCCCAGCCCGGGCTCCACACCGCACCGGCCATGAACGAGCGGCTTTCTTCCGGCTGCAGGTCGCGGTTGCCGGAAGTGACCACCGAGATCTGCGGGTTGGCCTGCTCGTAGCCGGCCGGCACGCCATCGGCCACGCACTTGGGCGTGGTGGAGGCGGCGTTGTTGCACGGGTCCACCAGGGTCGCGTCGAAGCGGCTCAGCGTGCCGTACAGTTCGCCGATCGACGGTGCGCGGAAGCCCTGCGCGTAGGACATGCGCAGCAGCAGTTCGTCCGCTGGCTGCCAACGCAGGCCGATCTTGCCGGTGCCGGTGCCGCCGAAGGTGGAGTAGTCCGAATAGCGGCCGGCGATGCTCAGGTCCAGGCTCTTGCCCCAGAAACCGCCACGCGCCAGCGGCACGTCGAATTCCGCATAGGCTTCCTTCACCGTATAGCTGCCAACGGTGATGCCCGACGGCACGCCGTTGTACTCGCCGGCCACGGTGATCGGGTCAGGGTGGTATTCGCCCTTGTAGCGGCGCCACTCGGCACCGGCGGCGAAGGACACCGGCCCGGCCCAGTTGTCGAACAGCTCGCCGGTGATGTTGGCCGAACCCAGGCTCAGCGTGTTCTTGCTGCGGTCGCGCACCAGCGGCGAGATCCAGGCCAGCATGTCCGGGGTGATGGTGCCCGGCCCGCCGAAGATGTTCAGCGGCACGCAGCCGGCGATCGCCGCGCAGGCGGCCGGGTCGCCCAGCGCCTGGTTGATGTGCTTGATGTTGTAGCTGCCGGTGTTGGTCTGGGTGGCCTTGCTTTCACTGGTCATCGCGTTGATGTCCCAGTTCCAGGTGCGCTGGTTGACCTCGAAGGTGCCGTCCAGCCCGGCCGCCGCGTACCAGGTCTTCACCTTCTGCTCGTAGCGGCGCGGCCCGCCTTCCACCGGGCGACGCCCGATCAGGAACAGGTTCGGGTCGCTGCCCATCGTGGTCAGGTCGAAGCCGAACGGGTTGTAGGGGTTGTTGGCCGAGATCACCAGGTTCTTCTCGGCCCAGTCGTTGTAGACGCCGGCGTCGGTGCCCAGGAAGAACGGTTCCGGCGCGGCCTGGTTGGCCGACTCGCGCTCGCTGTACAGGCCACGGAACCAGCCGCTGACGGCCGGGGTGAATTCGAAGCGCACCTGGCCGAACACCGACTTGCGCTCATTCGGGGTCAGCAACAGGTTGTACGGGGCGAAGTTGAAGCGGTCCGGGGTGCCGAAGCAATGGTAGTCATCGGTGCGCGCGCAGCCGGTCTGGCTGGGATCGAACTGCGGCGAGGTGACGCCGGTGTTGGAGGTGATGTTGAACACGTTGCCGCTGGGGTCGGCGAATACCAGCCGTCCCTGCGGCGTGGCCGAGCTGCCATTGGCCAGGCCGGTGCCCGGCACCGGCTCGCGCGCCCACTTGTACTCGTTGGAGCCGATCTCCTTCTGCTTGAACCACGAGCCGCCCACGATCCACTGCGCACGTTCGCCGCTCTTGCCGAAGCTGAAGTCCACCCCGGTCGTGCCGCCCCCCTTGAGGTTGTAGTCGCCGTACTGCACTTCGACGTGGCCACCGTCGGCGCCCTTCTTGGTGATGATGTTGACCACGCCGGCGATCGCGTCGGAACCGTAGATCGACGAGGCACCGTCCTCCAGCACTTCGATGCGGTCCACCAGCGCCAGCGGAATGGTGTTCAGGTCGACCGACGAGCCCACCCCCGAGCCGGACGATTCGTTGACCCAGCGGATGCCGTCCACCAGCACCAGCACGCGCTTGGGGCCGAGGTGGCGCAGGTCCACCGTGGCCGCGCCGGCACCTACGCCGCCGCCATCGGGCGGGAAGCCGAAGTTGCCACTGGAGTTGAGCTTGGTGCTCAGCGAGGCGCCGCTGGCGGTGAGGTGCTGGACCACGTCGGCCACCGAGGTGTAGCCGGTGCGTTCGATGGCCTCGCGGGACAGCACCTGCACCGGCACCTGGGTTTCCAGTTCGGCCTTCTTGATGCGGGTACCGGTGACCTGGATCGTGTCCAGGGTGCGCGCGTTCTCGGTGGCGTCCTGGGCGGCCGCCGTGGCGGGGAGCAACAACAGGGAAAGCCGTACGGCGTGGGCAAGGCGTTGCGTGCGTAGCGAAGACAACTTCATCGGAAAGCTCCTCTGAATGCCGGACTACTTCTGGTGGGCCCGCCGTAGGGGCGGGTGTCACCGACTTGTAAACAATTCGTTAGGCGGCGGCAACAAGAAGGCGCCACAAAGCCGCATTCATGTGTCAACAAATGGCACTTTGGCGAAATCCGGCACAAAAAAAGGCAGGGCCAGGCCCTGCCAAACACACAATGTCAGGTGCGCCGGCGGCGCGGTGGTCAGCGGGCGGAGTAGCCGCCGTCGACCAGGTGGTAGCTGCCGGTGATGAAGGAGGCCTTGTCCGAGAGCAGGAAGCAGGTCAGCTCGGCCACCTCGTCGGCCGTGCCCAGCCGCCCGGCCGGGTGCAGCGCCACCAGCCCGGCGTAGGCCTGCGCGTCCATGCCCTGCAGCAACGGCGTGTCGATGAAGCCGGGGCCGACCGCGTTGACCCGCAGGCCCTGGGCCGAGTACTCCAGCGCCGCGCTCTTGGTCATGCCGACCAGGGCGTGCTTGGCGGCGACATAGGCGGCCGAGCCGGCCCAGCCGTTGCTGCCCAGGATCGAGGCCATGTTGACGATGGCGCCGCCACCGGCGGCCAGGATCGCCGGCACTTCGTATTTCATCGCGTAGAACACCCCATGCAGGTTCACGCCCAGCACGCGGTGCCATTCCTCCAGCGGGTAATCGGCGGTCTGCAGGCTGGCCCCGCTGATGCCGGCGTTGTTCACCGCCAGGTGCAGTGCGCCGAAACGCTCCACGCCGGCCTGCACCATGTGGCGCACGGCATCCGGGTCGCTGACGTCCACGCGCAACGGCATCACCCGATCACCCAGCGACATCGCCACCGCGGTGGCCGCGTCACCGTCGATGTCGGCGGCCAGTACCTGCGCCCCGCGCGCGGCCAGCTGGCGGACCACGGCTTCGCCGATGCCCGATGCCGCGCCGGTCACCAGCGCGATGCGTCCCTGGAAATCCTGCTGCATGGCACTGCTCCACGACCGCGGCCATCCCGCGAGGAAGCCAGCATCGCCGCATCAGTGGGGCGATGCATTGAGGTCGATCAATCCGGTGTTGGCCGGCGCCGGGGCAGGGGGCCAACCGGCGCCGGCCGGGCATGCTGGTCCGGGCGCGAATGCGCGGGCACGAAGGCGAACAGCTCCGCCGCACCCAGGGGCTTGCTGAACAGATAGCCCTGGCCGTAGCGCACGCCGCGTTGGCGGAAGAACGTGGCCTGCTCGCGGGTCTCGATGCCTTCCACCAACGTCCGCATGCCCAGGCTGCGGGCCAGGTCGATGATGTGGTCGGCCACGCTGCTGGTCACCGATCCGGTGCAGGCGGTATGGGTGAAGCTCTTGTCGATCTTGAGGATGTCGAACGGGTACGTGGTCAGGTAGGAGAGGCTGGAGTAGCCGGTGCCGAAGTCATCCACCGCCAGCTCGATGCCCAGTCCGCGGATCGCCAGCAGCACTTCCAGGGCGCTGGTCCTCTCCAGCAGGCCGCGCTCGGTGGCCTCGACCACGAAGCGGCCGCACCCCGGGCCGATCGCCGCCTGCATGTCGGCCAGCAGGCGCGGGGTACGCGGCGATTGCAGGTCCTGCGGGGACAGGTTCACGCTGATGTGGAAGCCCGGATGCTGGCGCAGGAAGCCGCTCAGGTCCTTGACCACCAGTTCCAGCACGCGTCGGCTGACCAGGTGGATCAGCCCGGCGTCCTCGGCGAAGGGAATGAACAGGTCCGGCGTCACCACCTTGCCGTCCTCGTGCTGCCAGCGCAGCAGCGCCTCGGCACCCACGCAGGTGTCATCGACCAGGTCGAACACCGGTTGGTACAGCAGGAACAGGTGCCCCTTGTTGATCGCATGCAGCAGTTCGGCACGGGCCGAGAGCTGGCGCCGGCTGATCAGCCAGGCCGCCCCGAGCACCACCAGCCCGGCCAGCACGCCGGCCGGCAGGAACCAATGCGCGAATTGCGACACGCGCGTGTCGATCGACGCCAGCGGGCTGGCCACGACCGTGCCGGTGGTCCCCGGCGGCACCACCCGCCGCACCACCATGTAGCCGCTGTCCATGTCCAGGTAATGCGCCTGGCCGGCGGCCGGGCCGTTGGCCGCGGCCCAGGCTTCCTGCAGGTGCCCGTAGCGCGCCAGCCACGCGCCGGTGTGGGTGCTGAACAATCCCATCGACACGTTGGGACGGGAGAACGGCGCGATCAGGCCGTCCGGGTAGGCCAGCAGCCCGTAGCCATCCTTGACCAGCAGCACGTATTGCCGCTGCGGTACGCCGCGGATGCGCACCTGCGAATGGATCAGCGTGCCGTCGGGCTGGACCACCGGCGGCGGCCCGAGCAGCAGGTTGTTGGTCACCGCGCTGTTGGAGGAGCAGAGCACCCGGGTGCCGTCCAGGAACATCGCGCTCTTGACGATCTGCGAGCTCATCACGAACCGCTGCATCAGCGCCACGCCTTCGGCACTGCAGGGGTCATCACTGCGGGCATGCATCTGCTGCCGCAGTTGCCGCAGCAGGCTGGCGGTATCGCGGACCTGGCGTTCCAGGTGCGCGGCGGTGTCATCAAGCTGGGCAAACCGTTCCCGGATTGCCTGCTTGCGCGCCTGCTGCGCCGAAAACAGTACCGGCAGGCAGGCCAGCAGCATGCCGGCGAGCAGCAGCAATGCGGCAATACGATATCGGCTCTTCATCCCAAGCCCTTCCCTGCGTCCGGCGTCGGATCCTCGGCCGCGACTATGTGATGGATCCGGCGGAATTTCAGCGGCCGGGATTCAGCCATGTGCAGGTGCCGTCACGGGCCATTGGAGGTGTCCCAGGCCATGCGCGTGATCAGCACCACCACCAGCACCAGGAAAAGTTTACGGATCAACGGGGTACCGCCGCGCAGCGCCAGCCGGGTACCGGTCACCGCGCCCAGCACGTTGACCACGGCCATCGGCACGGCGAACACCAGCAGCACGTTGCCGCTGGGCAGGAAGAACGAGATCGCCGCCACGTTGGTGGCCAGGTTCACTACCTTGGAGGCGGCCGAGGCGCGCAGGAAATCCAGCCCGAAGAAGCGCACGAACAGGAAGATCAGGAAGCTGCCGGTGCCCGGGCCGAAGAAGCCATCGTAGAAGCCGATCACCCCGCCCATGACCAGCGCGATCACCAGCTCCCGGCGCCCGACTTCGCGGGGCCGGTGCATCGCGCCGAAATCCTTCTTGGCCAGCGTGTAACCCAGCATCACGATCAGCAGGGTCAGCACCAGCGGACGCACCGCATCCTTGGACAGCAGCGTCACCGCGGTCGCGCCCAGGAACGAGCAGGCGAATGCCGCCGCCGCGGCCAGCAGCACCGGCCGCCACGGGAAGCGCACCGAGCGCGCATAGCGCCAGGCCGACGCGCCGGTGCCGAACATCGAGCTGAACTTGTTGGTGCCCAGCAGGGCCGCCGGGGTGTGCTGGGGCAGGGTGGTGAACAGCCCCGGCAGCTGGATCAGCCCGCCGCCGCCGACCGCCGCATCCACCAGCCCGGCGATGAAGGCGATCACCAGCAACCAGGGCAGCTCGGGCGGCAGCAGTTCCAGCATGGGGATTCCGGCGCAGGGCGCGACAGCATACGCGCCCTTGCCGGGCCCGCTGGAGTGGCAGGTGGCATCGGTGGGAAAATACGCCATGCAGATCACTCCGACCTCACCGTGCCCCTGCGGGCAGGCGCTCACTTACGCCCGCTGCTGCGGCCGCTACCACGCCGGCGAAGCCGCTCCCGATGCCGAGGTACTGATGCGTTCGCGCTACAGCGCCTACGTGCTCAAGGACGTGGACTACCTGCTGGCCAGCTGGCACCCGGACACCCGCCCGCAAACCCTGTCGCTGGAAGACGCACCCGGCCAGCGCACCCAATGGCTGGGCCTGAGCGTGAAGCGTCACCTCGTCACTGGCGAGGCGACGGCCGAGGTCGAATTCATCGCCCGTTACCGCGTCGGCGGCGGCAGCGCGGTGAAGATGGCCGAGCACAGCCGTTTCCAACGCATCGACGGCCGCTGGTACTACCTCGACGCCGTGTAACCCCAAACCCCGCTTCTCAACCCCTCCCTTTGGCAACGCCAAGAGGAGGGCCGGGGAGGGGTCGCTTCCAGCGCTGACCACCCAACGCAGCACACGACGACGGCGCAACAGGAACCGCGCGGCTCCAGCCCCCAACTCCTGGACAGCCAGCCCCTTCCATCGCTCCGCGTATCATCAAGCCCCACGCAAGGAGCCTGGCCGATGAAAGCACCCCTGATGATGCGCGCAGCCTCGGCACTGGCTGCCCTCACCCTGGCCACGTCCGCGGCGGCGGCCACCAGCGACTTCGGCAGCTGCGGCACCGCGCTGCGCGCCAGCGCCGCCGCCCAGGGCATCCGCGCCGAACGCTTCGACCAGTGGTTCGCCGACGTCAGCCCCGATCTCAGCGTGCTGCCGCTGCTCGACGCCCAGCCCGAGTTCACCACGCCGATCTGGGACTACCTGGCCTCACTGGTCGACACCCAGCGCATCAACGACGGTCGCGCCCGCCTCACCGAGCACCGCGCGCTGCTCGAGCGGATCGCCACCCAATACGGCGTCGATCCGGCCACCGTCGTCGCGGTCTGGGGCGTGGAGAGCGACTACGGCCGCGTATTCGGCAAGCGCCCGCTGTTGCAGTCGCTGGCCACGCTGTCCTGCAACGGCCGCCGCCAACCCTTCTTCAAGGGCGAGTTGCTGGCCCTGCTCAAGTTGCTCGACAAGGGCGACCTCAATCCGGCCGGACTCACCGGGTCGTGGGCCGGCGCCTTCGGCCATACCCAGTTCATGCCCTCCACCTACGCCCGCATCGCGGTCGACGGGGATGGCAATGGCCGTCGCGACCTGGTCGCCAGCATTCCCGATGCACTGGCCTCCACCGCCAACTACCTCAAGCAGTCCGGCTGGCGTACCGGCCAGCCCTGGGGCGTGGAAGTGCGTATTCCGTCGGGCTTTGATGCCAGCCTGGCCGGACGCACCAAGCGCAAGCCGCTGGCGGACTGGCGCACACGCGGCATCACCTTGGTCGATGGCAGCCCACTGCAGGTCCCGGCCATCACCGATGACGCCAACGCCGCGTTGCTGCTGCCAGCCGGCGCCAAGGGCCCGGCCTTGCTGGTGTTCCGCAACTACGACGCCATCTATTCCTACAACGCCGCCGAAAGCTATGCGCTCGCCATCGCCACCCTGGCCGACCGCTTGCGTGGCGGCAGCGGCCTGCGCGCCGCCTGGCCCACCGACGACCCGGGCCTGGGCCGCGACGAGCGCCGCCAGTTGCAGACCCTGTTGCTGGCACGCGGCCATGCCATCGGTGCGGCCGACGGCATGATCGGTACCGCCAGCCGTCGCGCCATCCAGCTCGAACAGCAGCGGTTGGGCTGGAAGTCCGCCGACGGCCGTGCCGGCAACCGCATCCTGCAGGCGCTGCGCGACGCCAAACCGGCGGCGCCCACGGCGTTCCAACTGCCGGCCAACTACCCCCAACTCGTCCAATCCCCGATCGTACGGAGCAATCTCGCAATGAAGGATGTGCAGGGCCTGAGCACAGGCGATTTCAATGGCTTCACCGCCTGGAAGGTGGAAACGCCGTTCTCGACCGCCGCCATCAGCGTGTTCGGTGGCCAGCTGCTGTCCTTCGTACCCAAGGGCGGCCAGGACGTGATGTGGCTCTCGCCCAGCGCCAAGCAGCCGCCCACGCCCATCCGCGGTGGCAGCCCGGTGTGCTGGCCGTACTTCTCGCGCCAGGGGCAGGGCAACGACGTGCCTTCGCACGGCTTCGTCCGCACCGTGGCGTGGGAACTGCGCGATGCCCGCCGCGAGGCCGATGGCAGCATCGTGCTGACCCTGGCCCCGCCGCCGCTGGACAACCTCAACCTCAAGCTGCAGATGGTGCTGCGCATCGGCCGCACGCTGGAGCAGGAGCTGACCACCGAGAACACCGGCACCCAGCCCACCAGCATCACCCAGGCGCTGCACAACTACTTCAACGTCAGCGATGCACTGAAGGTCGACGTCACCGGCCTGGACGGCCTGACCTACCTGGACAAGCTCGACAACGGCAACGCCCACGTCCAGCAGGGCGACTGGAACCTGCGCGATCCGCGCGACCCGGGCCGCAGCGACCGCATCTACACCCAGGCCGCCGGCCACTACGTCCTGCGCGACCCTGGCTTCAAGCGCGCCATCGATATCACCACCAGTGGCAGCCGCAGCGCCGTGGTCTGGAACGCCGGCCAAGCCCAGGCCGCGAAGATGGACGACATCGGCGACGCATGGCGCAACTACGTCTGCGTGGAGGCCGGCAACGTCGGCCCGGACATGATCGAACTGGCCCCCGGCGGCCGCCACACCCTCAGGCAGGTCTTCGAGGTAAAGCCGCTCTAACGCTGGCGCTGTCTCAAGCCTTTGCTCAAGCCCCGCTTCCGCAAGCTCAAGCTTCTGCTTAAGCCCCTCTCCCGCAAGCGGGAGAGGGGTTGGGGAGAGGGCAGCCGCTCAGGCCCTTTCGCGCAGAGCACAAGACGCGGGCAGCATCCCCCTCACCGCCGCAACACCAGCAGCGTCACCACGCCCGCCACCAACCCCCAGAACGCCGACCCGATCCCGGCCATCGACAGGCCCGATGCCGTCACCAGGAAGGTCACCAGCGCCGGTTCGCGTTCCACTTCCTCGCGCATCGCAACGGCCAGGCTGTTGCCGATCGTTCCCAGCAAGGCGATGCCGGCCAGCGCCGCCACCAGTTCCTTCGGGAACGCCGCGAACACCGCCGCCACCGTCGCCCCGAACAGGCCGATGACGATATAGAACGCACCGGCGCTGACCGCCGCCGTATAGCGCCGCGCCGGGTCCTCGTGCACGTCACGGCCCATGCAGATCGCCGCGGTGATCGCCGCCAGGTTCAAGGCATAGCCGCCGAACGGCGCCAGCACCATGTTGACCGCACCAATCCAGCCCACCACCGGCGACACCGGCGCGTCATAGCCGGAGGCCTTCAGCACCGCCACACCGGGCACGTTCTGCGATGCCATGGTCACGATGAAAAGGGGCAGGGCAATGCCGAACACGGCAGCCCACGACAGCGTCGGCACGGTGAACACCGGTCGCGCCAACTGCAACTGCACCTGGTCCACGTGCATCAATCCCTTGCTGGCGGCAATCGCAACACCGACCAGCAAGGTTGCAATCACCGCATAGCGTGGCAGCAGCCGTCGCCCCAGCAGGTAGGTCGCGAGCATCGCCAGCACCAACAGCGGTTGCGTTCCCACCGACACGAATACATCCAGCCCAAAGCGCAACAAGACACCGGCCAACATGCCCGACGCCAGCGAGACCGGAATGCGCCGCATCGCCTTCTCGAAGATGCCGGAGAACCCCGCTACCGCCGCCAGCGCTGCAGCCAGCACGAAGGCACCGATGGCATCGGACAGGGGCAGGGTGGTAGCGCCCACCACCAGCATCGCCGCGCCTGGCGTGGACCATGCCGTCACCACCGGCATCCGGTAGCGCAGCGACAAGCCAATGCAGGTCACGCCCATGCCGATGCCGAGCGCCCACATCCACGAGGCTATTTCGGCTTGGTCGGCTCCAACGGACTGTGCTGCCTGGAACACGATCACCGCCGAACTGGCGAAACCCACCAGAACGGTGATGAAGCCGGCAATCACTGCAGGCAGCGAAATGTCTTTGAAGAACGAACGAGCAGAAGAGTCAGTCATCAGTCGCACAACCCCGGATCAACCCCCATTGTGGCCGAGGAAAGCTGTCAGAGCCCCTCTCCCGCCCTGCGGGAGAGGGGCTGGGGTGAGGGCAGAACGAAATCGCAGCACCAAAGCACCCACAAGCAAGGCCGAAGCAGCGCCAGCAGCTGGGCACGCCAGGGCGTGGCCACTCATATAGAGAAGCGCTCCGTCATCCGATTTCGCTCTCAATCAGTCCAAAACCTTGCCGAATCTGGCTTCAGCAAGGAATTTGCTGCAAAGGCACACAAAGTGATTGCGCTTTTCACAAAGATGTCTAGAATTCGCTCCCTCGCTTCAACGCGCCGGCCACTTCGGTGACCACCGCCAAGAAGTAGCGTCAACCGCCTCGAAATGAGGTGTTGACGGAAACGAAAAGCCTGCTAAAGTAGGCGGCTCGCTTCAACGAGATGCCTTCGGGCGCCGGAGAAGCAGTTGAGTCAACTTCCTCGAAACGAGGTGTTGACGAAACGGAAAAGCCGGC